>NZ_CP070897.1:0-2147500 GCF_018128485.1 Leptolyngbya sp. 7M
CGCGGAACTCGAAGAAACGATTTTCGAGGTTTCACGCATCGAGATGCGTTTTGGTGTGGAACCAGCCGATGAATTGAATCTTTCAGCGGCCGCTGCCGCGGAGTTTTGGGCTCGCGGAAATACGTGGTCCTCGCTGGTCAATAAGACACAGGCGGAAGAGGGCGATCTGGTGCGGTTACTTTCTCGCACTGGAGAGGCATTAAGACAGGTAGCACAACTAAAGAACTCAAATGCAACCGCTGCGAAGCTTGCAAGCGAATGTTCTGAGATGATCTTAAGGGCACCGATCAAATAACTCGGGTCTTGCATTTTCCGGCGAAATGATATTCAACGTTTTAGGCGCTTCTCATGCTATTACGGACCTGCATTCGATCAGCATTTGACCGAGCAGATCGGCGCGCTAACATTTACGAGAGTTCAGACAGATTTATTTATGTTGAGCGGTAAAAAGATCGTGGTCGTAATGCCGTCGTTCAATGCTGCCGCAACTCTTGAGCGGACAGTTGTTGAGATCCCGCGCGACATTGTTGATGAGATAATTCTGGTCGATGACGCCAGTTCAGACGCAACGGTAGATGTGGCCCGTCGGCTCGGACTCAAAGTATTCCTTCATGACGGAAATTTCGGTTATGGCCGGAATCAAAAGACCTGTTATCGGGAGGCTCTTAGACTTGGAGCAGACATTGTGGTAATGGTTCATCCCGACTATCAATATTCACCGAAGTTGATAGTGCCTATGGCAGGGATGATCGCATATGGCGAATATGATGTGGTGATCGGATCGCGCATACTCGGTAACGGGGCTTTGAAGGGGGGAATGCCGCTTTACAAATATGTTGCTAATCGCTGCCTAACACTTTTCCAGAATATCTTGATGGGGCAGAAACTCTCTGAGTATCACACAGGTTTTAGAGCTTTTGCCTCGGACGTTTTGAGGGCTCTCCCGATCGATTCTAATTCCGACGATTTTGTTTTTGATAATCAGATACTTGCTCAGACGGTATATTTTGGCTTCCGGATAGGAGAGATCTCAACCCCAACACGCTATTTCGAAGAGGCATCGTCAATTAACTTCCCGAGGTCCATACAATATGGCCTAGGGGTGTTGGCAACGTCCTTGTCATACAGGCTGGGCCGGATGCGGATCAAACGTTCTAAGTTATTCCAAAATGTAACATTCTCGGAATTGCCACCTTATTATCACCCTCTTGATATGTCGGATAAATCACAGAACACCAGATCAAAATACGCAGAGACCGTTGAATGAATCGAGACACATCGAAAGCAGAAACAAATAGTAGGTTTGAACACCAATGGGCGGAGATCACCATATTAGCTCTTTTATGCATTGCCGTCCTAGGCATATATTTTCAAACAACTCGTTTCGATTTCATTAGCCTTGATGACGACCTTTATGTATATGAGAATCAGGCGGTATTGAGCGGACTGTCAATCGAGAACATCAAATGGGCATTCACCGCATTTCACTCTGCGAACTGGCATCCGTTGACGTGGATCTCACACATGATCGATATAGAGCTTTTCGGAACCGCTCCAGGGGCGCATCATGCCGTTAATGTACTTTTCCATCTGCTCAATTCCGTTCTGGTCTATACAGTATTCAAAATACTTACCGGCGAAAGCTTGCCGGCCGCTGCGGCCTCAATGCTTTTTGCCGTACACCCGATGCACGTTGAATCGGTTGCTTGGATCTCTGAACGAAAAGACCTTCTCAGCACGATGTTTTTTCTCCTTGCTCTGCTCGCATATCAAAGATTCGTCTGCTTGGGTGGTAAAGGAGAAAAGCAGACGCCTTTTTATTCGGATCGAAGGTATTGGCTGGTGGTATTCCTTTTTGCTTTAGGGCTTATGGCGAAGCCAATGCTCGTAACGTTCCCATTTGTGCTGTTGCTCTTGGATGTATGGCCGTTGGGAAGGTTTAGAGGCAAGCAGGACCTTCTACCGCTCATATACGAGAAGATCCCGATGTTCGTGTTGTCCGCGGCATCGTCGTGGGTAACATTTGTTGCGCAAAGATCCGGCGGTGCCGTTCAATCGCTCGACGGGTTGCCGCTTTCGATCCGGATAGAGAACGCGGTCGTTTCTTATGTTGCTTATATCGGCAAGATGTTTTATCCGGTAAATCTTCAACTCGGTTATCCATATACTGCGGAGATAGGTATCGCGGAAGTTATCGGATCGGCAGCGGTATTGTTGATCATTACGGTCTTGTCGATATTGTTGGCTAAGCGGCATACATATCTGATCATTGGCTGGCTGTTCTTTCTGGGCACCCTGGTGCCAGTTATCGGTTTGGTCCAGGTTGGTTATCAGTCGATGGCAGACCGATATACGTACATTCCATATCTCGGGTTGTTTTTGATGCTTGTTTGGACACTTCGATCCATACTCGCAAGAGTCAAATTCGGAGTAACTGCTTTTGCAATGTTGGTTTTGACTGCCGCGCCCATATTCGCATTCATCAGCTATCGTCAAGTGGGCCATTGGAAGAACAGCGAAACGATTTACCGACACTCCCTTTCGATAAGTAAAAAACACGTGCTTGCAGCCAACAATCTGTGCTTTCTTCTTGTCGACCAGGATCGTATCGATGAGGCCAAAGGAGTATGCAGTGATTCTATGCAGTATGCTGAAATGTTCCCTTTGCTTTATAACACCATGGGAATCGTCTCGCTAAAAGCCGGTGATATCGATGAGGCGAAATCCAATTTTGAAAAATACCTTCGGTGGGTTCCTTACGATGCCTTCGGTCATTTTAATCTGGCAACGGCCCAGCTTATGAAACAGGACCCGATAGCAGCTGAAAACTCACTTGCTAGGGCAGCAGCGTTGAATCGGGGTGATCTGTCGGCCAATGCTTTTGCTGCTGCGTTGACTCAGCTTGCTAATCAATTCACTTTAATGTCGGATCACGGTAAAGCTGCAGACGCCCTTAGGCGGCTTCTGTATTTGGATCCCGAGAATGCTGATGCAAGATACAAACTTGCTAAAGTGCTGTATGTTTCAGGCGATCTGACGTCCGCAAGAGAAGATGTAAGCATCGCTGAAAAGATCAAGCCAGATGATCCAAATATAAAGATACTGGCCGGAAAGATCCTTGAAGGTCTTGGCGAGAAAACTCTAGCACTTGAAAGATTTGAGACAGCAATGAAGGTTGATCCTACAAATGCTGAGGCAAAAGAGAATATTAGGAAGTTGAGAGGTGGAAAATGAAAGAGATCGATCGTCGTGAGTTTCTGTATGGTATTAGTGCGGTTGGGCTAGGATTTGTCGCAGCCGGTAGAGGTTATTCAGCCGCGACTATGTCTCCCATAGATATTGAAGAAAAGAGCATAGTGGAACTTCAATCGATGATGACCAGCGGCGAAGCCTCGGCAAAGGGTATCGTGGAAGCTTATCTTCGGCGCATCGAGTCTTTAGACAAACAGATCAATTCGATCATTGAATTGAATCCGGACGCTCTCAGTATTGCTGAGCAGATGGACCGTGAAAGAAGGGAAGGAAAGGTTCGCGGTCCTCTACACGGGATACCAGTGGTTATAAAGGATAACGTTGACACTGCCGACAAAATGAAGACGACTGCCGGAAGTCTTGCTTTGCTTAATGCACCAACACCAAAAAAAGATGCATTTATCGTCAGGCGCATTCGCGAAGCTGGCGGCGTCATCCTAGCGAAAACAAATTTGAGCGAATGGGCGAATTTCCGTGATAACGATTCAATAAGCGGCTGGTCAGCTCGCGGCGGGCAGACTCGAAATCCGTACATACTTGACCGCAATCCCTGCGGATCTTCTTCGGGAACGGCGGCAGCGATAGCAGCAGACTTTGCGGCGGTCGGCATTGGAACAGAAACCGATGGTTCGATAGTTTGTCCGTCATCGGTCTGCGGCATTGTCGGCCTGAAGCCTACGATCGGCATGGTATCGCGATTCGGTATCATACCTATCGCCCATTCCCAGGATACTGCCGGGCCAATGACACGATCCGTAGCGGATGCAGCTGTTCTGTTAACAGTGCTCAATGCCGCTGACCCAGATGATAAAGTCACAAGTGAAAAACGGCGTGAGCCTATCGACTATACAAAGCATCTTCTTGCGGACGGGTTAAAGGGAGTCAGATTAGGGGCCGTTCGCAACTATTGGGGACGCCGAAAGGAGGTGGATCGCGTGATGGAGGCATCTCTTGATGTCCTGCGAAAGGCGGGTGCCGAGATAATTGACGTCCGGATAGATTCAATTGGTAAGTTCGGCGCTGCGGAATTTGAGGTCTTGCTTTATGAGTTCAAAACGGACCTTGAGACCTATCTTGCTGAGCGAGGGGGCGACCATCGCACGCTCGAGGATCTGATCCGATTCAACGAAGACAATGCAAACCGGCAGATGCCGTATTTTGGGCAAGGTATTTTTGAGGCCGCTGCCAAAAAAGGACCGCTGACATCAAAGGAATACAAAGATGCCCGTGAACTTTGCATACGGCTAACTCGGTCTGAAGGGATAGACGGCGTGATGAATAAAGAGCGGCTTGATGCCCTGGTTGCTCCTTCCAATGCACCGACCTGGATGATCGACACGGTAAATGGGGATTGCGGAAGCGGTTATGTTTCCAGTTCTTCGCTTGCTGCCGTTGCGGGTTACCCTAATATCACTGTTCCGGCAGGTTTCGCACGCGAACTGCCTATAGGCATATCATTTTTCGGAAAGGCTTGGAGTGAGGCGAAGCTTATCGAGATCGCGTATTCATTTGAACAACAAACTAAAGTGCGGCGGCGTCCAAAAATGTTGCCGACATACGAATGAGCAGCAGTTCGCTATTCTGTCTATCTGCGGCTTTGGTCGTGTTCCGCGATCATTTGTAGTCCATCAAGCACAAGGTTTTCGTAAAAATCCGTAAATATATCTGTATTCTCTGCGATCAGAGGAGCAAAGCCACCAGTTGCCACAACCGGGGCGTGGTGTAAACCGGTCTCGTCCTTGATACGGCGCACCAGTCCTTCAAGCATTGCGATATTTCCATAGAAAATACCTGAGGCGATAGCAGTTTCTGTTGAACTGCCGATCAGGAGAGCGGGCTTTTCGATCCGTACAGCAGGTAGTTTTGCGGTTTTTCTGTTCAGCGAATCAGACATAGTGCCCATCCCCGGCAGGATCATTCCACCTCGAAATGTGCCCTTTTCATCGACAACGTCAATCGTTGTAGCGGTTCCGAGGCTACAGATCACGACAGGTTTTCCGTATCGTTGCCGCGCAGCGAAGGCGCTTACGAATCGGTCCGCACCGAGCGATGTCGGATCCTTATAGGCGACCTTCATCCCAAGATCGAAACCGCCATGAACAAATACCGGGCTTAAACGAAAAAGCCGCAGGCAAAGTTCCGCTATTACCCAGTTGAGCGGCGGCACAACAGAGGCGACATATGCTGAATCGAATTTCAAAAGGATGAATTCGTCGTCGAGTACGTGGAACCGGTCAAATGCCAGTTCGTCGGCAGTATAGTTCAGGTTGGTCGTAATGGTGAAACGATTGACTAGGGACGAACCTTCGTAGATGCCGAATTTTATTAGCGAATTGCCGATGTCTATGGCAAGAAGCATTAGCCCTCAAGCGGGAGGCCGTCGTAAACCACATTCCAACCGTTTACTTTACTTGTTCTCAGACTACGTGTGAACCAGTGCAAGGCCGCATGCGGATCATCATAAAGCTGAACAGCAGGGAGCGGCTCACGCGGATCTACCCGACAGATCGCAGCTCCGACCGGTGCGCTCTTTATACATAGCAGCGCCACCATATTCTCCTTCTGCAGAATTGCCGTGCGAAGCCGCACATTATCGTTTTCAGTGTCGAAGTCTTCAAAGGCGGCAAATTCATCTGCCCATTTGTCTTCGTCGAGATCGAGGTCCGGATCATTATCAAATGGTTCGTTCATATAGCTAAATCATTACGCTACACGGTATTTTAGCAAAGTTCAATCGGCGGGTGTAGGGGCATTGATCGACTAAGAGGCTCGACCAATTTTCCCATACTCATTTGATCTGAGCTGCTCAACATCGCCAGCGTGAATTATCGCGATCTTGCCATCAGCTTTCTTTAATCTCAGTGCACCGATATCTTCTAAGCCATCAGTTATTCCCTCAATAACTTCATTTCCCGAAATGATACGGACATTCTTACCTGAGGCGTAAGTTGAACGCCGGCACCATTCAGAGATCAATTTCGCAGAGTTGCCTCCTTCAAGCAATTCGTAATAATGCACGAGGTAATTCGATAAGACCTGCGCAAGCTGTTCTGGCGTAGGTACCGAAGACGCATTGTTGCCCGATTGCGACGTTTCGTCCTCGATCGAGGTTGCGATAGCTGCTATCTCGGGCGGAAAGTTTGACTTGCGAATGTTTATTCCGATACCGACAATAACCGCAAGCCCTTTGTCAGTTTCCGTTGTCTCTGCCAGGATGCCACTTATTTTCCTTTCATTTATAAGGATGTCGTTGACCCATTTTATATCCGGAGAAAGACGGAAGTCTTTTAGTGTATCGTACACTGCAACACCTGACATCAACGTGATAAGAGGAAGCAGTCTTGGTGCGATCCGGGGACGCAGCACAATGCTGAAATAAAGCCCGGCTCCATTTTCTGATATCCATACGCGCCCATGGCGGCCACGTCCCGCCGTCTGTTGCCGGGCAACTATGCACAGACCTTCCCCTACACCACTGCGAGCCTGCCGAAGAGCCTCAGTATTGGTCGAATCGATCGTGTCGAAGAAAACAAGTTGTATATTCATATAAAAACTGCAGAGCCGGGCTGAAACATTATGATCTGCAAATGGATTATCCGGAAAACAAACAGATCGAATAAATATGACTAACGGAAAAACAATCAGTGTGTAATGTATTCAAGAGCCACTACCAAAAACCATGAGCAGTATATATCAGGTAAAGTGCGATATTGATCAGATGTTGGACACAAATGAGAAGTTGAAAATCAAATGTTCACATAAAAATTTTGCACGCAAAATTGCCTGATACTAAAAATCTCTTCTTGAAAATAGATAAATAAATAGGCTCAGTTCTCGTCTTGCCTTTCTAGGTTTTTTTAGCTCAGTCTATGCGGAGCCAATGAAAATAGACTTCTGCCTAAGGTAGCACTAGAGAGATCTTTATAACATATGACATTCTGGTGGAAAAAACTTCTTGTAATTTATTAAGTAATCCTGTATAAACCATAGAGGACGCTACGTTTCAAAGAAATCCACCTAGAATTTAAGGAGGCTTTATGAGGCTAACCCGAATATCATTAGCTGCCGCGCTCAGTTTTTCTCTTACTTTTATGTCGTTTATTTCGCTTGCTGTTACCGATGCGGCGGGCCAAGATTCGCGGATCGCACTCCAGCGAGGATATCGGACGGGGTATTCCGATGGATATATGGCAGGTTACAGAGATTCTATAGACAATCTCGCAAAGAATGCCTCCCGTCACAAAGAGTTCACGGATGCGGACCGAGCTTATAGCCGTGAATTTGGCTCAATGGAAGACTATCGCGACGGCTACAGACAGGGATTCAGCGTCGGATACTCTACCGGTTTTGAGAAGCTTGCCTTCGATTCGACAGTTCCACAAAATCTTGCAAAAAAAGGGCTTGCGGCCACCGAAGCTAGTAAAGACGCTGAGACGGTGATTGCGGCCATGGCATCAACTGAAGCACCGAATAACGCAGAGGTCGTCAAAGTTGCCGAGACATTTGTAAAATCAGATACAGCGGAAACTAAGCCCGAGCCGGTCATAGCGGACGTAGAGGCTACCGATGAACCTGCCCCGGCCGTAAACAATGCGAAACCTGCGCCGATCTTGATGAAGGCCAGCTATATTCCAAGCGATGATCCGATAATAATCATTCCCCGTGACACAGAGTTAATTATTGAACTGGAAGAGGATATGAGCACCGAATCGAGTCGGGATGGTGATCGTTTCACAGCCAAGGTCGTTTCTCCGATCGAGATAGCAGGTGCGACGATCGAGGGCCGCATCGAGCGGATCCAGAAGCCCGGCAGGCTGAAGAGGCGTTCACAGATAGACTTGGCTTTTGACCGTATTGTCCTAAACCGAGACCGTTGGAGCAATTTTGGCGGGATCCTTACCGAAGTGTTGCCGGTCCGTGGAGACAATGTCCGTAGCGTTGATAATGAGGGCACAGCGATAGGGAAAAGCTCCGTTAAGGACGATAGCGTTCGTATAGGAGCCGCGACAGGTGTCGGGCTAGGGATAGGAGCAATCGCGGGCGGCCCGGTTGGCGCGGCTATAGGTGCCGGGGTTGGGGCGGCTTATGGAGTGGGTGCCTCGATGGTTGAAAGAGGTAAGCACATTCGGCTGAATCGAAACCAACAATTAAAGATCCGAGCAACGTACGAAACCAAGATCCGTTAATTCGCGAAATGATTTTTGAGCGGTTGTGGCCTATCGCACCGTTCTCACCATCGGTCCACGGCGGCCATCGGACGCATTCGTCTCCTTTGCGATCCGAACCGCCGTGGATCTTTTGTCTCGCAGATATTGAATTTTGATTGGCGCATATTGAGTGGGTAAAATTGGAGGAACAAAGACATTAAGGTTTCATCTGATCTCTTGTGTATGTATGCTTCCGTGGTAAAGCGAATTTTCGACATAGTTGCGTCGCTCGTGGGCTTGATCATTCTCGGGCCGTTGATGATCGTCGTTGCCATTCTGATAAAGATCGAGGACGGGGGCAACATTTTGTTTCGGCAGACGCGGATCGGGAAGAACAGCAGTGAGTTCACAGTTTACAAGTTCAGGAGTATGCCGATGGACACGCCAAATCTGCCATCAGCATTTGCATCCGATGTCAAGATCACACAGGTTGGCCGTTTCATACGCCGAACCAACATCGATGAATTGCCCCAACTATTCAATGTTTTGAAAGGGGATATGAGCATCGTTGGGCCGCGGCCTCCGATACCATCGCAAACTGAACTGTGTCTGATGAGGAAGAAAAGCGGGGCAGATCGGTGCCTGCCCGGCATTACAGGTCTCGCGCAGATAAACGGCTATGACCATATGCCTGAAACGGAGAAAGCCGAATACGATACCCATTACGCAGAGAATGTTTCTCTACTAATGGATCTAAAGATAATCCTTCGGACGTTTCCGGTGCTTACGCGTCGACCGCCGGTATATTAGATAAATGCAATTTTTTGAGAGCTGAGGATCAGAGCCCTGCCGTTCGCGTCAACGCTCTGATGAAGTACTCCGCGGCCTCACCTCGCAAGCTGAGCGTTTCGCTTCCGACGCATGTGACTAAAACATCCTCGTCTTCGCCGTGCTTAGTTACCTGAGAGACGTTATCCGTATTAATAGTATACGGACCTGCTTTAATGAACATATTCGAGAGTGTCTCCTTAATTTTTGTGAAACTACCCGCCGAGCACATAGCGAATACGCAGATAATATGGTCGGCGGCCAGTCTTGATCGTACGAACAAGATCGCACCTAAGTTTGCAAACGAACGATTGTTTGTAACTTTTCCGGCCCTTTGGTAATCTAAAACGTTAGACCACATAGAGATAATTTAACAAGGATCATATATGAGCACAGGAACTGAATCGACAGCCGCGGCAGGTTTGAGAGGCGTTGTCGCCGCACAAAGCAAGATCGGAGATGTTGATGGTGAAAAGGGAGTTTTGATTTATCAGGGCTATGATATTCACGACCTCGCCGAACACTCAACTTTTGAAGAGGTGGTTTATCTTCTTTGGAATGGACGGCTGCCGACACAGTCGGAGCTAGATGCCCACACAGAGCAACTGCGCTCGAATTACGGTATCCCCGCGCAGGTGATTGAACTGATGAAGCAGTTTCCCAAGGATGCTGATCCGATGGATGTGCTGAGGACTGCGGTCTCCACACTGGATTTCTTTGATAAGGATGGACATAAGACCGACCGCGAAAGCTCAACACGCACAGCTACGCGTATAACCGGCCAGATCGGAACCATCGCCGCTGCCTGGGATCGCATACGTAATGGCAAGGATGTCGTCAAACCGGACAGTTCCCTCAGCATTGCGGAAAACTTTCTTTATATGCTCCGCGGTGAGCGGCCGGATGCTGAAGAAGCAAGAATGTTCGATATTGCACTGATCCTTCATGCCGATCATGAGTTAAACGCATCAACGTTTACTACCCGAGTAGTTGCTGGAACGCTTGCAGGTGTTTACGGAGCGATCACTGCCGGCATTGCTGCACTAGCGGGTCCGCTTCATGGTGGAGCAAACACTGCCGTGATGAAGACGCTTCTTGAGATCGGCGACCTTAGCGCCGTTGATGCTTTTGTCGATAACGCCCTTGCAAACAAGCAGAAGATAATGGGCATCGGTCACGCAGTCTATCGGACGGAAGACCCCCGAGCGACCTGGCTGCGTAAGTTCTCAAAGACAATGGCTGAAAGAAAAGGCGAATCGAAATGGTTCGAAATGTCTCAGCGTATCGAACAACTGATGTATGAGAAGAAAGGAATGTATCCGAATGTGGATTTCTATTCCGCCTCAACTTACTATTTGATGGATATCCCGCTGGATCTTTACACCCCGATCTTTGCGGTAAGCCGTATATCGGGTTGGACGGGACACGTGCTTGAACAATACGAAAACAATAAACTTATTCGTCCGCGCGCCGAATACATCGGCGAAAGAGGCCTGAAATATAAGCCGATATCGGAACGATAGACTCGCACGACAGGTATCTAAAGTTGCGGTCGAACGGTTGGCGTTCGACCGCTTTCTATTTTTCGGGCAGTCGGGAACGCATTCGTTCCTCAACACTTTTGGGAATAAGCCCATCGACCCGCCCACCAAGCAAAAAGACCTGTTTCATCAAGGTCGAGGATACATAGGAGTAAGCCTCATCCGCCATAAAAAAGACCGTTTCGATCGAAGGCTCCAATTTTCTGTTCATCAACGCCATCCTGAGTTCGTACTCGTAATCGCTGACCGCGCGGATGCCGCGGACGATGGCTGTTGCGTTCATTCGTTTCGCAAATTCAGCAGTCAATCCGGAAAAGCTATCGACGATGAAGCGGCAGCCTTTTCCATCAAGAGTTGGAATTATCTCGCCGATCATTTCGATACGTTCATCAACAGAGAACATCGGGGCTTTGTCCGGATTGTTAAGTACTGCAACGATGATCTCATCAAAAAGCGGGGAACTGCGTCGCAGCACATCAAGGTGTCCGTTCGTAAGCGGGTCAAATGAACCCGGAAAGATAGCTCGTCGCATAACTTACGTGATTCTAGTCTGATACAAGAATTACTCAAAACGGATCTCTGAATATTTGCCCGGTCCAGATCGTGTGGAAGGTTGATTAGGGAGCCAAACCTGGTGTTTATCCAACAAAGGTGTCCCTTTAGTTCTATTCTCTGTGCCTAAAGACATTCAGAGCGGGATGAATACTAGTTTCTGAGAATATTAAGCAGGAAGAACGATAGTTATGGCTGATTCTTCAGTAGGCGTTTTGCTCTTTCAACCGCAGCGTCGTGTTCGAATTTGTATTCCGGGTTTGGCGTCATTTTAAGGAGCTCAGCGATCTGGGTGCGGGCATCGGAGTCTCGCTTTACTGCAAAATATACTTCGGCGAGATTTGCTCGGATGTTTGCATTATCCTTGCTTAATTCGAGTCCTTTCTCAAAGTATTCGACCGCTTTTTCAGCTTTTCCCCCTTTAAGACTGCGGGTTTCCATTTCCAACTGTCCGAGTGCGTCGTATGCACTTGCGGATTGATACGTCGGATCTATTTGGATGACCCTATTTAGAGCTTCCCGGATATCATCAACTGACTTGATTCCGACTGTTATCGGATTCATTCTGGAGAGTTCTCCGAGATTAGCAGCATACCAGAAATGCCCCTCCGGGCGGCCGGGTGAGATCTTAGATGCGATCAGGGCCGCCTTCTTTCCGGACTCGAGTATTTCTTCTGCTTCAGAAGACGCATCGAGTCTTTTCCCTAAAAAATAACTGAACTTGGCAAATTTCCATTCAACCTCAAAACTGCGTTCCGCCGGATCGCGAATGCTGGCCAAGGTTTTGACGGCAGCCTTGAGATTGGCGAGGTCTTCCCGATTAGCAAAAAGTCTTTCAGCCTCTTGTAGAGCTGGTCCGATGGTGGTTTTGTCGATCGAACTTACAGGTATATCGGCTTCTGCCCGGAGTGAGCACGCCGAATGTGTCCACAAAGTAATTACAAATGTAATCAAAAAGTAATTTCTATAGGTGCATACGCGACGATTTCTCTTTAGAATGCTAATATTCATTTCGCTATCGGGTTATATCCTGGCTTTGACGCCAAGAAAGTAGCATAAATCCGCTATGAAAAACAATGGCAGTGCAGCAGCATTCTACGATCTTGAAGGTACGCTGGTCAGCACAAATCTGGTACATACGCTTGCTTTTTATGCAACACGTCAACAGGGCTTGTGGCAGACCGCAAAGAAGAGCGCGGGAACGCTTGTAAAATTGCCCTTTTTCGGCATTACTGATTTGTATTCACGAAACGTTTTCAATGAAGTTTTCTTCCGAAGTTATCAAGGATTTTCGCAAGACAGGCTTCGCTATTTTTCCGAAGAGCTTTTCGAAGAAGTGCTCAAGCCGGCAATTTTTCCGGGCACAATGGAACTTATAGAGCAAGGAAAGAAGATCGGACAGCGGCAGGTAGTATTGACCGGTGCTCTTGATTTTACTATCGATCGGTTGATGGACTATCTGGGTATTGACGACTATGTCGCGAATCGTTTGGAGTTTGTTAATGGCTATGCGACCGGCCGCGTTTTGCCGCCGGTAATGGCGTCTGCGACGAAGGCGAAATGGATACGCGAGTATGCCGAGCGGGAGAACATAAATCTGTCAGAAAGCTACGCATATTCTGACAGCATCTCTGATCTGCCGATGCTTTCCATAGTCGGACATCCAGTCGCGGTTTGCCCAGATTTCAGGCTGAGGCAAACGGCAAGGCAGCACGACTGGGCAGTTTTGGATCTGAGGTAGTTTTCTAAGGCATTTAAAGGTTGAATCGTGGTTAGATATTTACGAACAAAGGGATCGTTGGGATTGATTTTGCTGGCTGTGGTTGCAGTAGTGCCGGCTCAGTTAGTTACAGGTAAACGTGTCGAAACAGTTTGGAAGCCGGCATCGAAGTATTTCGACGCGGTCAAACTGTTAGACGACGTAAGGCAGCTATCTTCAGACGATATGGAAGGTCGTTCAGCAGATCGACCATCAATGCAAAAAGCCCGTGATCTTGTTGAAAGAAGATTCAAAGAATCAGGCGTTCAGCCGATCGGCGGAAGCTACAAGCAGGAATTTCAGATAAACAGGCGAAATGCCGCTCCGCTGAAAGGAATCAATTTCGTTGGTAAGATCGAGGGCAAGGACAGGAAAAAGAGAGGCAAATATATTGTAATAACGGCGCATTATGATCATGTCGGTGTGTCTGACGGCGAGATATATAACGGTGCCGACGACAATGCCTCCGGAACCGCCGCCTTATTTGCGATCGCAGCGTATTTCAAGAAAAACCAGCCGCAGCATTCGTTAATATTTGTTGCCTTAGACGCGGAAGAAAAGGGCTTGCAGGGTGCGAGGTACTTTGTATCGAATTTACCGTTCCCGAAAGAAAGCATTCTTTTGAATGTAAATATGGATATGCTCTCGCGGAATGAAAAGGGCGAGCTTTACGCCGCCGGGACGTATCACTATCCGCAGTTCAAACCGGCATTGGAAAAGGTGCAAAGAAACGCAAAAGTAAAGCTGCTTCTCGGCCATGACGACCCGAAACTTGGCCGCGACGATTGGACGAATCAATCCGACCATGCCGCATTCCACGCCGCAAAGATTCCGTTCATCTACTTCGGCGTCGAAGACCATAAAGACTATCATCGTCCGACGGATACGTTTGAGAATATTCAACCGGAGTTTTATGTGAAGGCGGTGGAGACGATCATTTCCACTATACGGGGTTTGGACACGCATAGGGTTAACAAATAAACATGGCTTTGCAATTACGCAGAAAAACGCACGAATCGATAGTGTACATTGACAAGGACTCAGCCCCACGGATCATGCCGATGGGCGAGGATTTTATCCTTGAGGATATCCCGATCGGGACGCGGGTGATCTATCCGAACCCGCCGATCAAGGGCTTGCCGAACCGCGAGGCGGCGATCCGATATGCGGTGAATCATCCGCTTGAGATGGAGCCGCTTTATGCGCTGCTTGAGCCGGGAATGCGGGTTACGATCGCGATGGACGATATCTCGCTCCCGCTGCCACCGATGGCCTTGCCGGACCTAAGGCAGACGATGCTCGAGGTCGTGCTCGATATGTGTGCGGCGAATGGCGTGGACGATATCCATCTGATCATCGCCAATAGCCTGCACCGTAAGATGACGGCGTGGGAAATGAAGCGTATGGTCGGATCGAAGATCTTCAACGAATTCTATCCCGACCGCTACTATAACCACGACGCCGAGGACGATGACAACCTCGTCACTATCGGACATACGCGGCACAATGAGCCACTGCGGGTAAATAAGCGTGCGATCGAGAGCGACCTGCTCATCTATCTCAACATCAACCTCGTCCCGATGGACGGCGGGCACAAGTCGGTTGCAGTAGGCCTTTGCGATTATGAAAGCCTGCGAGCGCACCACGAGCCGCAGACCATTCGCGACTCGCATTCCTACATGGACCCGCCGGCATCTGAGCTGAACCATAAGGTCGTAAGACTTGGGAAGCTTGTTGATGAGCAATGTAAGGTTTTTCACATTGAGACGGCGCTCAACAACCGGATGTTCCCGGAGGGTTATGACATCCTGACGCGGAACGAGGACGAATTTTCGTTCATGGACAGGATGAAGTGGGAGGCAATGGCGAGAACATTCTCTCCGCTGCCGCGATCGGCCCGGCGAAAGATGCTGCACGCTATTCCGGCGGCGTATGATCTCATTGGGTGCTACGCCGGCAAGACCGAGCCGGTCCACGATAAGATACTTGAGCTGAATTACCGGCAGTATGAGATCCCGGTTAAGGGGCAGTGCGACATCATGATTACGGGAATCCCGGACATCTCGCCGTATAACGTGTATTCGGCTTTGAATCCGCTGCTGGTCCAGGTAATGGCTCTCGGCTATCACTTCAATATGTACCGGAACAAGCCGCTATTGAGAAAAGGCGGAGTTATGGTCATTACCCATCCGTGCTTCGACGAGTTTGACCACAACTTCCACCCGTCGTACATAGAATTTTTCCACCGGCTCTTGCCGGAATCTCGGGACGCTTTTTATCTGCGTGAAAAGTATGAACGGGAGTTTGCGTCGAACCCGGCATACGTCGAAATGTATCGCCGAGGCAACGCGTACCACGGAGCACATCCGTTCTTTATGTGGTACTGGGGCGAGAACGGCCGCCAGCACGTCGGCAAGGTGATCGTCGCAGGGGCGGAGAATGCACACGTGCCCGAAATGCTCGGTTGGGAACGCGCCGACAACCTGACCGAAGCGATCGCAATGGGCCGCTCTTACATGGGCCGCAACGCCGAGATAACGATGCTCCACCAGCCGATGATCGGGCTTTGTAACGTAACGGATTAATCAGCGATGAAGCTATCACCAACTGAAATTTTTAAGGGCAAGACGATTTTGTTTATCGGCGGGACGGGGTTTGTCGGGAAGGTGACGTTGTCGATGCTGCTGCATAATTTCCCCGATGTCGGGAAGGGTTATGCAACTGTTCGAGCCCGCGATGAGAACGAATCTACGACGCGTTTTTGGACGAGCATCGTCACATCGCCTACCTTCGACCCGCTGCGAGAGAAATACGGGGATAAGTTCGAGGATTTCATCCGTGAAAAGGTCGTGCCGGTCAATGGCGACGTCGGGAATGAGTTTCTTGGTATGCTCGAAGAGCAGGCGGCCAAGATAATGAAGGACACCGATATCATCATCAACGGTGCCGGAAACGTAACATTCAACCCGCCGCTTGAATCCGCACTTCGAACGAACGTCGTCGGCTCGAACAACATCATCAAACTGGCGCGGATGATGAAAAAACCGCGTGTCGTTCACGTTTCGACCTGCTTCGTGGCGGGCAAACGGAGCGGAGCGATCTGGGAGAATGAGCCGGTCGTCGGCTATTTCCCACGCAAGAATGAGCTTGTCGGGACGACGTTCGACGTGAATCGTGAGGTCGAGGACTGCGCCCGTCTTAGCGAGCAGGCACGACAGGAAGCCGACGATGCCGTGCAGGCTGCGAAGTTTCGCGAGCAAGCACGCAAGCGTTTTATCGAAGAGGGCCGCGACCCGGACGATGAAGCTGAACTAAAGTCTGCCATCTTCCGCGAACGCAAGATGTGGATCCGCGAGCGGACGACGGAACTCGGCGCCGAGCGAGCCGAGTATTGGGGCTGGACGAACATCTACACCTATTCGAAATCGTTGGCCGAACAGATAATCGCCTCGCAGGACGACATAGTTAAAACGCTGGTTCGGCCGTCGATAGTCGAATCGTCGGTCTCCTATCCGTTTCCAGGATGGAATGAAGGATTTACCACCACTGCTCCACTTATACTTATCGCCTTGAAGGGGCAACCCGTAATTCCTGTCAATGAGAAGCTGATCCTTGATATCATTCCCGTCGATATGGTCGCGGGCGTGATACTTGCGGCCGCGATGAACGTACTGGTTGACGATAACCCTCCGCTAGTGTTTCAGGCATCTTCAGGTGATTCGAATCCGAACGATATGAAGCGGATCGTCGGTCTGGTCGGATTGTATAAACGACAGCATTTTGAAGAAAAAGAAACCGGAAACAAGCTTGTTAACAAACTCGCCGGCATGGTCGAGGCGACGCCGGTAAAGCAACGTGCTTACGAGCTTACCTCTGCTCCGATGTTGAACAAACTGGCGAAACGAGCCGACGATCTGATGGACCGTGCAACGCCTCGCTGGGGCGGAGGCCGGATCGGCAACATCATTTCAGATCTGAAGAAATCGACAGAAGAATTCAAGCGGACGACCAGCGAGACGATGCACGCGTTCGCGATGTTCAAACCGTTCATGGTTGACAATGAATACCTCTATCGGTCGGACAACGTCCGGGCCTTGATGTCGATGGTCAAGGAGAAAGAGAAACACCTGTTGCCCTGGTATCCGGAAAAGCTCGATTGGTATGACTACTGGCTGAAGGTCCATTTTCCGGGAATGAAGAAATGGGTGCTGCCGACGCTTGAAGAAGAGCTGAAGATGCAGGAGCGCCGCTCACATACTTACAGGGATCTGCTCGATCTTTTCGATACCGCGACAAAAAGGTTTGCAACCCGTGTTGCGATGCGTATAGAACGTAACGGGAGAAAGGAGCAATATACATTCGAAGACATACGTGAGCTGACTCTTCGGGCCGGCGGATTCTTTGCCGATAGGGGCATCAAGCCCGGAGATCGTGTCATACTTTTCTCACACAATATGCCCGAATGGGGAATTACCTATTTTGGGGTTCTGAAGGCGGGAGCGACGGTGGTGCCGATCGATCCGGCAAGTTCGATCGATGAGATCGTTAATTTTGCGAATGCGGCCGAGGTCACGGCGATAGTGTTGAGTCCGCGCCTCGCGAATGAGAATCAGGATCTTGCCGACAGGTTGTCGGCGGCCGGGCTTGATATCAAGGTCTGGGAATTCGGGGAGGTTTTCGACATGCCGGATGAACTCGAAGAGGCGAAACGGCTCTCACTGCTTCCGCCGAAGGTGCTGGGCAATGCCGTTGCGTCTCTCATTTTCACTTCCGGAACGACGGGCAAGCCAAAGGCGGTGATGCTATCGCATAAGAATTTTACGAACATGGTCTCGATGCTCTCTTCGGTTCTTGATATGGACATCACTGACGGTGTTCTTTCTGTTCTGCCGATGCATCACACGTTCGAGTTCTCGGCTGGTTTTCTAACGCCGTTTTCTAACGGAACTCAGATCACCTATCTTGATGACCTGACCGCGGAAGAGCTTTCGCGGGCGATCGAAAAAGGTCATGTCACTGGAATGGTCGGTGTGCCGGCATTGTGGGAGATGCTTCATCGCCGCATAAAGACACGCCTTCGAGAACGGGGCGATTGGATCGCAGACGCAGCCGATTCGATGATCGAGTTCAATGCATGGCTTCGTGATAACACACCATTCAATTTTGGCCCGATAGTATTTTTCCCTATTCATAAGGGGATGGGAGGTAAGATGCGTTACCTCATCTCGGGCGGTTCAGCGCTCAGCGAAAAGATTCAGAAAGATCTTCATGGCCTCGGCTTTACCGTGCTTGAGGGATACGGACTTACCGAATCGTCCCCGGTGCTTACCGTTGCGCGCCCAGGTAATAAACTGCTGAAGGGAAGCGTCGGTAAACCGCTACCTGGTGTCGAAGTAAAGATCGACGATCCCGATGACAATGGCGTCGGAGAGGTCCTCGCCCGCGGGCAGAATGTAATGCTCGGCTATTACAATAATGAAGAGGCGACCGAGGCAGTGCTCCATGACCGTTGGCTGAGGACCGGGGATCTTGGCCGGATAGATGAAGACGGAAATCTTTACATAGTTGGACGATCAAAAGACGTGATCATTGATTCGAATGGGAAGAACATATACCCGGACGAGATCGAGGAACTGTACGGCAAATCAGGATTCATCAAAGAACTCAGCGTCGTGGGCCTCCCCGATGAAGATGGGGGCGAAAAGATCTCGGCGCTTGTAGTGCCGGATTATGAGCACGACATAGCTCTTTCGCGAGCCGATGTGAACAAAAAGATCGAAGAGCATTTTCGTGAGGTCGCAGCGGGGCTTCCCTTTTTCAAACGTATCAAGGTCATGCACATAACGCCCTTTGAACTGCCACGCACAGCAACGCGGAAGGTAAAGCGTCCGGAGGTTGTTGGGATGCTGCTGGCACTCGAAGAGCGAGACCGTAAGAAGACGAAGGCAGTGGCAGAATCAAAAGGTGACGACAATATGCTCTGGATCCGGAAGATCGTTGCCACGGTTTCAAGCCGTCCACTTTCTGAGGTCGCGGCTGATGACAAACTGGCCGATCTCGGCTTTGATTCACTGATGTTTGTCGAGTTGCAGGCAGCTATCGAGGATGCAGGTGGACGCGTTCTATCACCCGACACGTTAAATGAAGTGCAAAGCGTCAGGGAATTGCTTACTGCCGTTCAGCGCGTTGACAGGTCAAAGAAACTGGCGGATGAGCCGAAGGTCGAAGAAAAGAAGAACGACGAGGACATCTACATCCCATCACTTGTTCGGCGGATCGGGAATGCGGCCGTTGAGCTGGCGCAGGAGACCCTGTATTCGAAGGTTCTTGATACCACGATCGAAGGCCAAGGCAATGTCCCGGCTCACGTTAACTTTATCGTCGCGCCGAATCATGCTTCACATATTGATACCGGACTAGTAAAGCGCGCTCTCGGCAAAGATGTGGCCGAGCAGACTGTTGCAGTTGCAGCTGCGGACTACTGGTTCGACACGAAATACAAGCGGGCGTATATGAACAATTTTACGACGCTGGTCCCAATTGAGCGGACGGGTAGTTTGCGGCAATCGCTTAGGCACGTAACCCGCATCTTAAATGAAGGCTACAATGCCCTTATCTTTCCGGAGGGCACTCGTAGTCTGACTGGTGAGATCGCTGAATTTAAGCCCGTGATCGGCTATCTTGCACTTAACCAAAAGATAGGGATCTTGCCTATCTACTTGTGGGGAACCTTCGACGCGTATCCGAAGGGAATGACCATTCCGAAACGCAAAAGTATCGGTGCAAAGGTCGGGGCAAAGATCGGGCGTTTTCTCTCGTATGAGGAACTACGGGATATGACCACCGGCGTTCCGAATACTGAAGCATATCGCCTGATCGCAGCCCGTGTACAGCACGAGGTAGAGAACCTGCGCGATGGCAAGCGGAATAAATTCGACGTTGCTACGATACGAAAGGGATGGAAGGCTGAACGTAGAAAAGCGAGAAAACAGGAGCCGGTTATTGACGATTAAAATGGGAGGTCAGAAGACCTCTCCCACGTTATGACCTAGCAAACGTTCTGGATTGCAGGAATAAGAAGTCCGATCAAATCCGACGCTGACGCTGAAACAACGAGAATCTCGATGAGCGTGAAGCCATGATGCCTTTGATTCGCCTAGTAGTATTCTTCATTATTAATTCTCCTTAAGTTAATGATCTCGGATGTCATAATTGCCATCCGAAAGAGAATGCGGATCGGTTGTGGAAAAACTATCATTAGAATTCGGCGTGAATCGCTTTCTTGAAAAACTTTATCCGGTGATCGTGCGTAGAATCTCTTTGTTGCTAGGATTTGGTGCCTTTGAACATATGATTAGAAAATTAATTTCGTTAGTTATTATTTCGACTTGTCTCTGCACGATGGTGAGTTCCCAGCAGGGAACTACCTTCAGGGTTGATTATGAGAAATTCACGCTTCCGAATGGACTTGATGTGATCTTTCATATTGATCGATCCGATCCGGTGGTTGCGGTCTCGCTCACGGCTCATGTAGGTTCGGCGCGCGAAAAACTGGGACGCACAGGTTTTGCTCATATGTTCGAACATCTGCTTTTCCTCGAGTCAGAGAATCTAGGAAAGGGCGGGCTAGACAAGCTGAGTGCCCGGATTGGCGGATCCGGTGCCAACGGTTCGACGAATCGAGACCGCACGAACTATCTTCAGACCGTTCCGAATGACGCCCTAGAGAAGATGCTATGGGCCGAGGCCGATAAGCTGGGGTGGTTCATCAATACGGTTACTGAGGCGGTGCTTGAGAAAGAAAAGCAGGTTGTAAAGAACGAAAAACGGCAAGGTGTCGATAATCAGCCATACGGACACACTCAATACGTAATAGATAAGGCTCTTTATCCGTCGGATCATCCATATAATTGGCAGGTGATCGGGTCGCTCGAGGATCTACAGGCAGCCACTCTTGAGGACGTAAAAGAGTTCTTCCGGCGATGGTATGTCCCGAATAATGTTACACTTACGGTCGTTGGCGATTTCGATCCTGTTCAGGCGAAGAAGTGGGTAGAAAAGTATTTTGCCGAGATACCCCGAGGGGAAGACGTATCACCTCTTCAAAAGCGGCCCGGCGTCGTAAAGGAAACAGTAAAGTTTTATCACGAAGATAATTTTGCTCGCCTTCCGGAATTAACGATCGCTTGGCCGACCGTCGAGCAGTATCATCCTGATTCTTACGCTTTAGCTGTTCTTTCACAATACCTTTCTGATGGAAAGAGAGCCCCGCTTTATCAAGTCCTTGTTGAAGAAAAAAAGCTGACCGGAGATATAGGAATGTATCCATACACTTCAGAGCTAGCCGGTCAAATGCAGCTAGAGGTTAGAGCATTTGCCGACAAGGATCTTGATGACGTGATGGTCGGAATAAACGAAGCATTCGCCCGGTTTGAAAAGAATGGTATTTCACAACGCGACCTTGATAGGATCAAGGCTGGCCAGGAAACGGCATTTTACAATTCGCTTTCGAGTGTTCTTGGCAAAGGCGTTCAATTGACACAGTGCAGCATTTTCGCTAACGACCCCGGGTGTATATCAAAGAATATAAGCAGCATTCTTGCCGTGACCACAGACGACGTGAAGCGCGTTTATGAGAAGTACATCAAAAGCAAAAATTTCGTTGCGACCAGTTTTGTTCCTAAAGGAAAAGTAGATCTCGCGCTCACGGGATCGCAGAGGGCCTCAGTGGTTGAAGAGCCTATAGTTCAGGGAGCGGAAGAAGAAGTAGATGCTTCAGCGGAAGCGGAATATGAACGGACACCTTCTTCGTTCGATAGATCCAAAGAGCCGCCTTATGGTCCCGAGCCGCAAATAAAGATCCCCACGATATGGCAGCAGAGACTTTCTAACGGAATGCGGATCTATGGGATCGAGAATAATGAGGTTCCGCTTATAAATTTTGATATTCAGATAGATGGGGGACAACTGCTTGAAGATCTGAATAAGACAGGCGTTGCTAATATGACGGCACGTCTAATGAATCAGGGGACTGCGAAGAGGACACCGGAAGAATTAGAGGACGCAATAAAACAACTCGGAGCAAATATCAGTATTGGTGCAGGAAAAGAGAGTATATCAATTAGCGGAAATACGCTGGCAAGAAACTATGTTGCGACGATGGCTCTCGTTGAAGAAATGATACTTCACCCGCGGTGGGATACGAAGGAATTCGATCTTATCAAACAGAGCACCATATCGCAGATACGCCAGCAGGAGGCTAACCCGAACGCAATAGCACAGAACCAGTACAACAAGCTCATCTTCGGGGCGGACAATATCTATTCTCGCAATCCGCTTGGAACTGTCGAATCGGTCAATTCGATCACTTTGGATGATCTTAAAACATTTTATGCAAAAAGCTTTTCGCCGTCAGTAGCCAGGATGCATGTCGTTGGTGCTCTTGGCCGTCAATCGGTGATGGCCCCGCTTCGCAACTTGAGTCAGCAATGGAAGGCAAAGCGTGTTGAAGTGCCAGTTTACAGGACGCCACAGCCGCCAGAACAGGCCCGGGTCTATTTCTATGACGTGCCCAACGCCTCGCAATCGGTATTGCGGATAGGCTATCCGGCATTGGCTGTTACGGACAAGGATCATTATCCGGCGGTTGTTGCGAATTATATACTTGGCGGCGGCGGTTTTGCCTCACAGCTGACACAGGAGTTACGTGAGGGGAAAGGTTACACCTATGGAATCGGCTCAAGTTTTTCCGGAACCAGAACGCCGGGACCATTCACTATTTCGAGCGGCGTTCGAAGCAACGTTACACTTGAATCTACTCAGTTGATCAAAGAAATACTTCAAAATTATGCAAAGAATTTTTCTGAAGCAGATCTTGAAACTACCAAGAGTTTTTTGATCAAAAGTAATGCCCGAGCTTTCGAGACAGCCGGAGCAAAACTCGGCCTGCTCGACAACGTCAGTAAATATGGGTGGAGGCCAAATTATATCAAGGAAAGGGAAGCGATCGTACGGTCGATGACAGTAGAGCGAATACGTGAGCTTTCGGGCAAATACTTTAATGTGAACAGAATGTACTGGGTAATTGTCGGCGATGCTAAAACACAGCTTCCGCGGATGAAAGAGCTTGGTTTTGGTGAGCCAATAAGATTGAATTGATCGAATATCTGCAATGGCTAAACAAAAACGATCCGAAACTAAAGTAAAAAAGACCCTAATAACTGGTGGGACCGGATTTCTTGGGGCCGAACTTGTACGACAATTACTCGGTGCCGGTGAGAAGGATCTTCGTGTCTTGGCTTCAAGCGTTCCACAGTGGATGACGGATCAAGGGGTAGAGCCCGTTATTGGTTCGCTATCCCATCGTGAGACGATCTCGGCCGCTGTTAAGGACGTAGCTCTCATTTATCACTTGGCCGGCAAGGTTTCTCGTAACAATAACGATGCGACCGCGATGAACAAAGTTCATATAGAGGGAACCCGGCTACTATGCGAAGCAGCTAAAGAATCGGGCGTTCAAACGATGGTGCTTGCCTCCTCAAGCGGAACAATTGCCGTCAGCGAAGATGAACAGGTATTCGATGAAACCTTTCCACAGCCCGTTGAGATCATTTCTCGCTGGGCATACTATGCCTCGAAATATTATCAAGAGCGCACGGCGCTTGCGGAGTTTGATGGTGACGGAAGGAAGCTTGTGATAATGAATCCAACGCTTCTTCTCGGCCCGGGTGATGACCGGATGAGTTCAACAAAGGTTGTTCTGGATTTTCTCGGGCGAAAGATCCCTTATTGTCCGACCGGCGGTCTGAGCTTTGTTGATACGCGCGACGTTGCCGCAACATTCATGAATGCACCGGATAAAGGCCAGCACCAGGAAAAATACCTTCTCGGCTCGGCAAATATGACGTTCAGTGAGTTTTTTGGACGTCTTGAGCGGCTTTCAGGCGTTTCAGCACCAATGTTGAAAATGCCAAAGCGATTTGCCGTTGCAGGCTCGGCGGTCATTGAATCTTTCTTCACTAACTGGGGGAAATCTTCTCCCGTGGCTTCACAAGAGGTCGAACAGGCAGAGCATTTTTGGTATTTCACATCCGCAAAGGCGGAGGAAGAATTAGGTTTCACATCGCGCGACCCACAGGAAACCTTGAATGATACCCTCAGATATATCCGCGAAAACATTCTTGGCGGCGGCGTGTTCAATTAACTTCGTTTGAACGTCTAATTCTTATCAGGTTTAAAAAAGAAGAAAAAGAAAAGAGCTAGGTATCGGCGATCGACACCGCTAGCATGGCCTAGTGTTTTTCGTGAGCGATCTTCGACCTTTCCGTCAGAACTAACATATCCGAGTGTAGAACGGCTTGCATTCTCGACAGTGCCACTCGATGTTATGTAGCCGAGGGTCGTGCGGCTTGCGTTCTCTACTTTACCGTCACTGTTCAAATACCCTAGCGTCGAACGGCTCGCATTCTCTATTTTCCCGTCGGAACTGATATAGCCAAGTGTACGCCGACTTGCATCTTCAACGGTACCGCTTGAGGAGATGTAACCAATGGTCTTACGGCTGGCATCTTCGATCTTTTGTGCAAAAGCAGAGAACGCGAACAGGGCCGTAAGCAGAATCACAATGATGGTCGATCGCATATCTTTCCAGTGTTTACGATGCATTATCTAGACTGCGGTTGCCGAGAAAACGATTGGCGGCGAATATAACCAACCCAACCAATGCTGCAATGAGTATTGGCAGGCCCTCCTTCGTTAGATCTACTCGCGTGAGCAGCCAGCCGATCAATATAAGTGACAATATAGCAGCTAGTACACCAAGCGGCGTGGAAAACTTTGCTTGCGGAGCGTCGTCACGGCGTCGAAAAATAGGCAGAGCAAGGCAGGTCGTGGCATAGACCAACAAGCGAGTGATGGTGGCGATCGCAACTGCCGTAAGAAACGTTGAATAAACCGTCAGCACGAAGATGACCAGCGACGTCAATAGGATCGCGACCCAAGGTGTTTTGAATCTGCTATGGGTTTTGGCGAGAGCATTAGGAAGCTCTCGATTTTCAGACATGGCGTAAAGCAGACGGGTGCTGCCCAAAAAACCGACGTTCAAGTTGCCGAGGATCGATATCAGAGCGCCGATCGTAATGAAAGAGGCGCCGAATACACCCAAGAAAACGATACTCGCATCGGCGAGAGGACGTTCTGAGCTAGCCAGTCCGGGGAGCGTTCCTATGCTTACGACCTGGATCAGAATATAAAGCGTTGCAACTATCCCAAGCGCAACGAGCAGTGCGAACGGTGTATTTCGCTGCGGATCCTTAGTCTCCCCGCCCATCACTACGCCTACCTCAAAACCCACAAAGGCGTATATAAGCAAAAGTACCGCGCTGGCGAATGCACCATATTCAGGCAGCTCTCCAAATGCAAAATTCTCCGGCTGAATGAAGAAGATCCCTACGGCAACGAAAATGAACAGCGGTATTAGTTTTCCCGCTGTGAATAGGTTCGTTGCCAACGCGGATTGCTTAACGCCGATCAGATTTATGGCGAATATCAAGAAAACGATCATTGATATCGCTACGATCCGAAAGATGCCCGATGAAGCCCCGGGGACAAAGAAGCCCAGGTATGTAACGAATAGATTGCAGTTTGCCGCAAACGTCGTTACCCTTACGATCCAATAGAGCCATCCGACCTCGAAACCCACAACCGATCCAAATGCTTCGCGGGCATATAGGTAAGGACCTCCGGTAGATGTAAAACGGCTCGAGACTTCCGCATAACATAAGACTATGAAGCCGATTATGACCGCGCAGGCAAAGAACGCGATCAGACTGTAAGTTCCTATAAGGGCGTGTACCTTTGCCGGAAGTCCAAAGATGCCGGCACCAATTATTGTGTTAATAAGTATCGCGGTCAGATCCCAACGTCCGATCCCGCGAACAAGTTTTTCATCAGCCATGGTGTGCTAGATCTAGACAGCTTTATGGAGAGTCGCTTTTTGTTTATACTGAAAAAATAAACTCCGGTAAAGAATCAAAGTGAAAAATATGAATTCTAGGCGGATAAGCTTTCTGCTGTGGGTGTGCCTTCTGCTCGTTGCTTCGATCATCGTTCGCCCACAAAACTTGCAAGAAACCGAGATCGTCAAACCAAAAGGTTATCAGCCTCCGGTCATGGTTCGTTCTTCAGAACTCGACATTATTGTAGCTGCGGCTGTGGACAAAACCATATCTGTCTATTCGGCGAAAGGGCTAAAACGTGAAGAGATAGCTGTAACGCTGATCGATCTTCGTGATACTACGGAATGGAAATGGGCAGAAAGTAGGGGTGATTCAGCCGTTTATCCAGCGAGCGTCCCTAAAATGTTCTATATGGTCGCTCTTTATCAGCAGATAGCAGACGGAAAGATCGTGCCGACACCGGAATTGGAAAGAGGACTGCGGGATATGGTCGTTGATTCATCAAATGAGGCAACGCAGTACATCGTGGATGTTCTGACAAACACTTCCAGCGGGGGTGAGTTGCCACAGAAAGAATTCGAGACTTGGTCTTATCGTCGAAATCGAATGAACCGATATTTTTCATCATTAGGTTATAACGGCATAAATATCAATCAAAAAACACACTGTGAAGATGCATATGGGGTCGAGCAGCAATTCCGAAATTATCGTGGCGAGAATCGCAATATGCTTACGACAAATGCAGCTGCTCGGCTGGTCGCAGAGATCGGCATTGGACGCATCGGTGATCCTGAAACTAATCGCAAGATGATGGATCTTCTCAGACGCGACCCTTTTGCGACCGGAAAAAACGCTAATTCACAGGCCACGGATTTCATTGGAAAGGCCCTGATAGATCTGCAAGCACGTGGGGTAAAGCTATATTCGAAAGCCGGCTGGACCAGCCGGGCTCGACACGATGCGGCATACATCGAAATGCCGGACGGCAACCGATTCGCTATAGCTGTTTTCACTGAGAATCATGCGAATGAGAAACAGCTGATACCTGACATTGCAGGTTTGATAATTCAAAAGTTGGGAGAGAAAAATAAATGAGAATAAGAAGTCTGGTCTTTTTTGTAATTGTCCTATTACTACCTATAGCAGCTCTTTCGCAAGGTGGATATAAACAGCCGCCTAAGGCGGTGATGGATGTGCTTAATGCTCCGGCTAATCCCACTACGTCTGTCTCGCCCGCAAGAGACAAGATCGCGCTTTTCGAGCCTTTACGATATCCGCCTATCTCTGAACTCGCAAGACCGATGTTGCGCCTTGCCGGGTCACGCATCGATCCGACCAGAAACTCCCAGCATCGTCAGCCGTATTCGCTTTCGTTGACCCTAAGATCTATTGCTGACGGCACAGAGAAAAGAGTCCCTCTTCCAGCAGGCGCAAAACTTGTGTCACCTCAATGGTCGCCTGATGGAAAATTTATCGCCGTTGGGAATCTGACCGATGACGGCGTAGAACTGTGGCTTATCGACACCGTATTAGCGACTGCCCGTAAGGTTAATGGAGTAAAGATCAACACGGCTTTTGGTGGATTCGATTGGGAAAGCAATACATTGATCTCCGCTCTTATCGTTCCTGCGGGACGCGGTCCAGCACCCGAATATAGGGATGTGGTGCCGACGGAGCCGAACATTCAGGAGACGGCCGGACGTACCGGCGCTGTCGCGACATTCCAGGATCTGCTTCGCAGCCCAAACGACGAACGGCTTTTTGAATATTTCGCAACCTCTCAACTCGTTACGATCAATGTGAATGGCAATGTTGATCGTATCGGACAGCCGGCGATATATGATAATGCCGATCTTTCGCCTGACGGACGATATGTTCTGGTTTCGCGGATCAACCGACCGTATTCATATCAGTTTCCTGCATCTCGGTTTCCCAGAAAGGTCGAGGTCTGGGATGTTTCGGGTCGAAGTATAAAAACAATAGTCGAAATGCCCTTGCAGGACAATCTTCCTGTACAAGGCGTGCCGGTGGGGCCTCGCGGTGTTTCATGGGTCCCGACGGAGCCAGCGATGTTGATGTGGACAGAAGCTCTTGACGGCGGAGATCCGAGGAAGAAAGTGAGTCCGCGGGACAAGGTAATGAAACTTTCGGCTCCGTTTGGCGGCGATGCAGTAGAGGTTGTAAAAACGGAACATCGGTACCAGGGACGTTCGTTCGGTGAGCGCGACGGGATGATGTGGTTTTTCGATTTTGATCGAGATACGCGCAAGCGTCGGGTTTTTATGACGGACTACCGAGATCCCAAGAATGTGAAATTGATCGATGATCGAAATGTAAGTGATAGATATAACGATATCGGCAACCCGGTGATGCGTACCTTGCCATCAGGTGGGAGCGTTATCCGCCAGCATGGCGACGAGATATTTCTCTCCGGCATGGGGGCTTCTCCGCAAGGGGACCGGCCGTTCTTCAGAGCAATGAATCTAAAAACGCTAGAAACGCGTGAGATATTTCGCGCCGGGACTGAGGAATTTGAAACATTTGTTGCGATGCTCGACAACGACGGGATGTCGTTCATTACCAGGAAAGAATCACCTACAGAACCGCCGAATCTTTATCTGAGGCAGGTTTGTCCGCCAGGGAGGGTGTGTACTGCGTTGGCCTATCGAGCCATAACCGAATTCAAAGATCCTACACCGCAGCTCCGCGAGATCAAACGTCAGATAGTTCGTTATAAGCGGTCAGATGGTGTGGACCTTTCCTTCACGCTTTACTTGCCTCCGGGTTACAAAGAAGGAACACGCTTGCCAACGGTTGTTTGGGCATATCCGCTTGAATTTACGGATGCCGCAGTTGCCGGTCAGGTATCTGGTTCTGAGAACCGCTTCACTCAAATGGGTGGAAGTTCACATCTGTTTTTCCTGCTTCAGGGCTATGCTGTGCTTGATGACGCGACCATGCCGATCGTCGGCGATCCCGAAACGGTTAACGACACATTTGTGAAACAGATAGTTGATTCAGCAAAAGCAGCGATCGATAAAGGCGTTGAAATGGGTGTGGTCGATCCCGAACGGGTCGGAGTTGGCGGGCACAGTTATGGGGCCTTTATGACTGCTAATCTCTTAGCCCATTCAGATTTGTTTCGCGCCGGTATAGCCAGAAGTGGGGCTTACAATCGAACGCTCACTCCTTTTGGATTTCAATCCGAGCGAAGAACCTTTTGGGAGGCCCCTGATCTTTATGCAAAGGTCTCCCCGTTCTTCTTCGCCAACAAGATCAACGAACCGATATTACTGATCCATGGTGAGGTTGATAACAATCAGGGCACATTCCCGATGCAGTCTGAGCGGCTTTATGCGGCAATATCCGGAAACGGCGGAATCGCACGCCTTGTTATGCTTCCGCTCGAATCACACGGTTACGCGGCTAAGGAATCTATTGAACACACTCTTTATGAGATGATCGAATGGTTCGATCGTCATGTAAAAAATGTGCGTCCACGTGGTGAAACACGTGTATCAGGCAACTAACCCTGTCAATTTATTACCTATTGGCCGCACGGTGGATCATCACGCGGCCTTTTTTATTGGACCTCTGTTAACTCAAAAATGTGTGAAGATGCCGAGAAAGGTGGCTGCTGTCCAAAGTTGAGTTTCTTGTGAATGGAGTTAGCAAATCGCTTTGCCTGGGAACCCGGAACGGGTTTCGAGAAAAGGTGGCCTTGTCCGAGTTTGCAGCCGAGCTTGCGGAGCATAGTTAGTTGCTTGGTATTCTCAATGCCTTCTGCTACGACCTCTATGCCCAGATTCTCACCGAATAGCATTATAGTTTTTACGATCGCTTCGCTTCGCTCGTTTTCGATCATTTTACCTATGAACGACTGATCGATCTTTAGCCGATCAAATGGAAAAGTCTGTAAGTAGCCGAGGCTTGAATATCCTGTTCCAAAGTCATCTGACGAAAGAGAGATCCCCAATGAACGCAGCTCGTTCATGACTATCAGCGAACGTTCATGGTGTTCCATAACGGTACTCTCGGTCACTTCGATCTTAAGCTGCCCAGCGTCAAGTTTAGTTTTTGTTAGAGTTGATCTGATCCATGAGATCAAAGTTGGATGCAAAAGCTGTTTTGCAGACAGATTTACGCTAACTGAAATTTGTGTCGAGTTTCGATGTGGCCAGCTTTTTATCTGCCTGCACGCCTCCTCTAGAACCCAATTACCCATCTGTACTATTAAGCCGGTTTCCTCTGCGATGTTGATGAATTCGGATGGACAGATGAGGCCAAGCCTCGGATGTCGCCACCTTACAAGAGCTTCGAATTCATTTATTTCTCCAGTCTCCAAGTCGACAATAGGCTGGTACCAAAGTTCAAACTGCTTGTCTTCTACCGCATGTCTGAGATCAGTTTCTAATTGAAGCAGATTCATATTGCGGACGTGCATTTCGCGGTCAAATATCTCGTACCTTGCTTTACCCGACTCCTTTGCACGATACATTGCAGCATCCGCATCGCGAAGAAAATCTTCTGGCTCGCGCATTATTTCGTCCGAAAGGATGATCCCAATACTCGCAGTGGTAAAGACCTCAAATCCGTCGATATTGAACGGCCTTGAAAGATGTTGCTGAAGTCGTTCAGCAACTTGCTTGACCTCTTCGATCCCGCCAGTTCGGTTTAGAAGTATCGTGAACTCATCTCCACCGAGTCTGGCGACGACATCCCCGGGGCGAACGTGGGTTATCAGTCGTTCCGCGATCTCCTTCAAGAGTTTGTCACCAACTACGTGTCCCAAACTGTCATTTACTACTTTAAAGCGGTCCAAGTCTAAGAAAAGCACTGCGAATCTTGCTTCGGGGAAATCTGTCGCCCGGTCGATCGCTGCCTGGAGATGTTCCATGAACTCGACCCGGTTAGGCAGTTCTGTAAGAGTGTCGTGCTTAGCGTAGTAGTTCAACATTGCCTCGCTCTTACGCTGCTCGTCTATATCGGTATTGGTGCCATACCATTTGGATATCTTGCCAAGATCATCACGCCCGGCATTGGCTCGGGCCTGAAACCATCGATATACCCCATCGTGTCTTCTTAGTCGAAACTCTGACTCAAAAAAATCACCAGATGCGATCGAATTCTGCCAACGTCGAATGCATTCCTCAAGATCGTCAGGATGGATGAATCGCTGCCACCCGGTCCCGACCAGCTGATCGCTTGGCTTCTTGAAATACTCAAGCATTTTTGCATTCACATAGTCCAGATTTCCTGATCGATCAGCCGTCCATACCTGATGAGAGATACCTTCACCGAGCTGACGATAGCGTTGTTCACTATCCTTCAAAGCCTCGCTGGCACGTCTTCTCTCGGTAATGTCTCGGCCAATACCTTGAACACCTACCGGAACACCCTTTTCAAAGATAAGCCGAGTACTTAACTCAAGAAGTACTTCGCGGCCGTCACGAGCGATTATCGAAATTTCATACGTTGTCGGGTTATTATCACGCAGCTTTTGGAGGGTCATTTGCCGGGCAGCGTTTATTGAATCCGGTGCAACGACCTGAAAAATATTCATTCTCAGGGCTTCTTCGCGGGTGTAGCCGGTTATCCTCTCGCCGGCTCGATTGAGTGAAGTGAAGTTGCCTTTCAGATCGTGGGTGTAGATAAGATCATTGGCATTTTCAAACAGATCACGGTAGCGATTCTCGCTTTCGCGGATGATCTCCTCGGCATGTTTCCTTTCAGTAATATCACGAGCGATCCCTTGCACCGCGACTGGCTGACCGTCCTTGTAAATCACGGTGCTGTTGATCTCAAGTGTGATCCGGCTTCCGTCCTTTTTAATGCAATCTAACTCGTACGCGGTTTGGGCAGCCTCTCCTTTAAGTTTTGCCGTCATCTTCTCCCTAGCCAATTCAAGGTGTTCAGGAACCACGACCTTAGATATGTCAAGGTTTAGAGCTTCCTCACGCGAATAGCCAAAAACTGTTTCGGCGGCCTTGTTCAAAGAAATGTATTTGCCGGTGAAATCGTGAACATAGATCACATCACTCGCATTCTCGAAAAGGTTTCTAAATCTTTCCTCGCTTTGTTTGACGGCCTCGACTGCATTCTTGCGTTCAGTGATGTCGAGCATTATCCCTTCGCGATAAAGTACCTCACCCATCTCGTCGCGAATGAGACAGCCCCTGTCTCGGACCCAATGAACCTTGCCGTGCGCATCGATCAATCGCCATTCATAATCGACCTCTTCGCCCGAATTGGTAGATGCATCTGTCTGCTCGAAAACCCACTTCTTGTCGTCCGGGTGTATTACACGAAGCCATATCTCCGGATCATTAAGCCAGTCTTCCATTGGGAAACCGAATCGCTTGAACGCTGGACTTACATAAAGCGGGGTGAAGGGCGGCCTTGGCTGAAGCACATAGAAAAGCACCGGGAGATTTTCTATCATGCTCCTAAAATGGCGCTCTTTTAATCCTTCCGGCATCTTTCCGAAGCGATCGGCAAGATTATTATCGCGATGGCTCGTGATTGCTTTATTAGGAGTGTTGGAATTCTTGGAAGGGCGGGATTTTTTGCTCATTATTTTGTTTAGAGAGGATTAGGTGTGACAAAAACTGTCACATTGCAAATAACGGCATTTGACACACGGACAGATAAGAGATCAGCCTCTAGCTCTGTAACTCATTGAAAAATACTCTATTTAGTTGACAAGAAGCGAAAGAGGTTCTGTCAAGTGTAAGCTCAGGGCAATCAACATACCATAAATTACATACCGCTCAAAGATATAAAGATATTATGCATACGCCGATTGAATTTCTGCAACTAATGATCTGTTTCCGCCTAAGGTCAACGTGAAACAATGAGCAAGCAGTAAAATTCTTACTCGTTGACCCAAAACTGGGCGTATGTTAATTTTGGACTTGGGTTTTTGTTAAGCTGGAGGAGATTTTGCAACCTCCAAGGGATTTTTAACGTTCAGTATTCAGTATGTTGTTGACTTTCTCGGATACGGTTAACTGAACTTACGAATTACAAATTTGATGAATAGTTTTTTTGAGAGATGGGCAGCGGTTTTTTTGCTCGCCGTGAGTTTTGGTGTTCACGTAGCAATCGCCCAGACCCCGGAAGTTCTGCAAGCTCGTGTACAGGAGAATAGAATTCTTGAAGAGGCATCAAAGCATTTTCGCGATGGGATGATGGCTCTGACCCAGGACCGGCGAGCCGATTCAGGTAATAAATTCGATCAGGCTGTAGAGGTTTTTCTTTCCTCCGGAATTAACATACAAAGTAATGAAGCACTCCATACCTGTTATACGCAACTAATAGAGACGGTTTATCGGATCGAATTCCCGTCTGATCTGCAAACGCCTCAGATACGTGGACTGTCAGCTGCCTGCCGGTGGAATTTCACAGATGTTGATTTTGTCCTCGCAGATAAGGTCCTTGCTTTAGCTAAGCCTGCACTTAAGACTGCAGACAGGACCCCAAGCTCGCCTTCATCAAGCGGGCAGCCCGGTGAGCCGCCGGCTGACATCATTGCGGGTTTTGATTCACAGGTTTATGAACCATCGCCCCTTGATGAGCTTTCGCGTTTGGAACTGACCAGTGAAGAAATGGACATCGAGAATGATCCGGTGGCACAGCAGCAGTACCAATACATCCAATATGCTGTTGCTAATCGTTCGCTCGGATTTACGTTCCAAGTTCATCCGATGATCCAGCAGTTCATCAATTACTATCGTGGGCGCGGGCGGAAAACTATGGAGGTAGGTCTATATCGGTCGGGTATGTTCATGTCAATGGCTCGGCGGATATTTCGTGAGGAGGGTGTCCCAGAGAATGTTGCTTGGCTTGGGCAGGTGGAAAGCGCGTGGAAGCCAACTGCAATGTCTTGGGCCTCCGCGTCCGGCCTTTGGCAATTCATTCCCGGAACGGGGGCCCGTTACGGACTCAGGAGGACGGCGTTCGTTGATGAGAGAAATAGTTTTGAAGAAGCAACCCGAGCCTCGGCACGTTATCTGAAGTTTCTGTTCAACCGGTACAATAATTGGGAACTGGCGATGGCCGGTTACAATTGCGGTGAAGGGAATGTTGACAGAGCCATACGGCGTGCAGGTGTTGCGAATTTCTGGGCGGCTTATCCGTACCTTCCAAGAGAAACGCGAAATTATGTTCCGAATATATTGGCAACTATACTGATCGCTAACAACCCGGCGCAATATGGTTTTGGACATGTTCGCCCGGCACCTCCCTTGCGGTATGACAGGATACGTGTTCCTGCATCTACGAATCTGAACTTGATAGCTCAAGCTGCGGACACCACAGTTCAATATATTCGTTATCTGAATCCCCATCTGCGCACAAACACGACCCCTCCCGAGCCGTACATAATCAATGTGCCGGCAGGTAAATCAGATGACGTTGTTGCGGTCTTCCGTAGGATCCCGGCAACGAAGGTAGGAAATACCAACTTAGCTAACTCAGTGCAGGGGGAAACTTGGCAAACGCTTTCGAATCGAACGGGTGTAAGCGTGGCAGAGCTGATGGCTGCAAACCCCGGTATGAAACAACCTACCGGAAAGGTTTTTGTTCCTGTGAATCAGGTTCCTGGTAATCGGGTAACTGCAACTTCATATTCGCGTCCTGTTGGAAACTCAGCACCCGTACAGTCTAATGTTAAGGTGGTAAAGGCTCAGGCGGGTGATACAGTAGCAAAAGTGGCATCGCGGCACGGTGCGGATCCGACAGAGGTGGCCAAGTTCAATGGTTTGCTTGTTAACTCTGTTCTTGGTGCCGGACGTGAGATAAAGATCCCGACCAGATAAGAAGTAGAAAACGAAGCTGAAAAGAGGCCGGACTTGATGTTCAAGTTCGGTTTTTTCTTGTTGAAGCTGATGCGTCTTTGCATATCAAACAATTCTGAGATCTCTGTTCGATAGCAGATCATCACTCAGATGAATCTGACCATTTTATGCGAATTTTTAGAGCCATCTCTGAGAGATCTATGCAGCAGCTTGTTGCCGCGCTTGGCAAAACGGTGTCTGCCTGAACCGCTTTAATTTAGATTGCCAGCGATCTTTGCTAGATTAAATATTATGATAGCCTATTCTTTCCTCGCGACAGCGATCTTTTTTCTTGCATCAACCGCAATGGCTCAGTTGAACCAAGAACATTTTCGGGTGTTTACGGGTGCCGGTGATGCCAGCAGCCTTAGTGCGATCATTGATCGATTTGACAATATCGATGTTATCTTCCTGGGCGAGTTTCACGATGATTCAATAGCTCATCAGTTGCAGGCTGAGCTGTTTAGGGCCGCGGTCGAACGATATGACTCAAAACGTAGGGTTACGCTTTCTTTAGAAATGTTTGAGCGTGATGTACAGATAGTCGTCAACGAATATCTTGCCGGACTTATAACTGAAAACCACTTTATGCTCAGCTCAAGGCCTTGGGGGAATTACAAGACCGATTATCGGCCGCTTGTAGAATTGGCTAAGGAGAAGAAGCTCGAAGTCGTTGCGGCAAATGCCCCTAGAAGATACGTCAATATGGTTTCGCGCGGGGGCAGGGAAGCCTTAAGTTCTGACGCGCTCCACACCAGTTTTCGATCTGCCGAATGAACGCATAATCAAAGCCGAAGGCGACCGGCCGCTTGAGATCCCAGCCGGTGCGGTGGTCGTTCAGGGGGCTCGTGCAGTAAGAAAGGGTTTCGGAGCAGAAAACGGACTTTCGATCTATTGTCCAATGATCGTTAAGTATCGTGACGATAAAACCGATGCCTCAACAAAACTGGAAGATTTCCTCCGCTGACTAACGCGGGACGCCTTCCTGGATGTAAACTTTAGACTTATGAATAACAAAAAGATAGAGTCAGGATCCGAGCAGACTGAATATCCGATAGCGGACAAGATCTCAGGTCTGGGCCAAAAGATCATTGGCGAGGTAGAGATGATCGGAGGGATCCTCACGGCAGACCCTAATACGGCAGCCGAAGGAGAATTCAATATCGAAGTCGGCGAACTCCGCGAAGAGGTAGAGGAAGATCTGGAGGCGATCGAAAAAATTCACCACAAGGAAACCGAAGTTCCAAAAGACGAAGTTTAAAGATGATAGCGACAAAAGAGAACCGAGATGTTGTATTGCCGCGGCGAATGCGCGGGCTTCAGCCTACGTTGATCCGTCAATTCTTCGAACGTGCATTGCCTGATTCGATCAATTTCGGTTTGGGAGAACCGGATCTGCCGACTCCGCAGTTTGTGCGCGATGAAGCAGCCCGCATTGCCCGTGATGAGCAAAATGGCTATACCTCGCATCCTGGACTGCCTGCACTTCGCGATAAGATCGCCGAGCAATATCCGCATTTGAATTTACCGCGAACCGGGGTTGTCGTTACTTGTGGCTCTCAGGAGGCGATGACCGATGCGTTTCTGTGCGCCGTGGATGAAGGCGACGAGGTCCTTTTGCCCGATCCAAGTTTTCCGGCGTACGACGCGTGTACGCGTATTGCCGAAGGGATTCCGGTCTATTATAAGATGCCGGCAAATAAGGAATTCGGATTTGACATTGAAGAGTTCCGTTCCAAGATTACCGATAAAACCAAAGCGGCGGTCGTCATCTCACCATCGAATCCGACCGGTAAGATCCTGACGCCTGAAGACCTAAAGCAGATCGCCAAGGCACTTGACGGAACGGGAATATGGCTAATTTCGGACGAGATCTACAGAGATCTCTATTTTGGCGAACGTCCTCGTTCTGCGAGCGAATTTTATGAGCGAACGATCATAGTTAGCGGCCTGTCAAAATCGCTTTCGATGACAGGTTGGCGAATGGGCTGGGCGGCTTGTAAGGATCCGGAAATGATAAACGCGATCCAGGTCTTGCATGGATTTACTACCGTTTGCACTTCTACGATCACCCAGAAAGCATCACTTATAGCTTGGTCGCCCGAGGCCGAGGACGCGAAAGAGGAATTCCGCGACGTTTATCGCAAACGCGGTAAGTTCTTGGTTGACCTGTTCGACAAGGAACTTGGCCTTAAAGCTACTTCTCCCGAAGGTGCGTTCTACACGATGCTCGACGTTCAATCGCTCGGCGATGATCTTGCGATCGCTGAGAAATGTTTACAAAATCGTGTCGTAACCGTTCCGGGAGTCGCGTTCGGTCCAGAGGCAAAAGGCTTTCTGCGAATTTCGTTCTGCAACACAGAAGAAAAAATGGCTGAAGGCGTTCGGCGGATGAAAGAAGCACTTCAATTATAATCAAGTAACAGTGAAGAAATATCGAGTAGGAATATTAGGAGCGACCGGCACGGTCGGACAAAGGTTTGTTCAGCTGCTCCAGGGGCATCCGCAGTTTGAGATAACAGCTCTTGCTGCGTCGGATCGGTCTGCTGGAAAGACGTATGCGGAGGCTTGTGCCTGGAAATTAAATGGTTCGATACCTGAGAATGTTCGCGAGATCGTTGTAACGCCGATCGAACCGCCGCTCGATTGCGATATTGTATTTTCAAGCCTCCCTTCCGGCGTTGCTCGGGAGACTGAAGAGGCATTTGCCCGCGCCGGTTTCCCGGTCATCAGTAATTCCTCTGTTTATCGGATGGATGAAGATGTGCCGCTGCTGATACCTGAAATAAATGCAGATCATTTGGGATTGATCGAGATACAGCAGCAGAAGCGCGGTTTTGGAACCGGATTTATCGTCACGAATCCTAATTGCGCGGTCGCAAGCTTTGCTCCGCCGCTTGCCGCATTGCACCGAAGATATGGGGTCGAATCCGTTGTCGTAACAACGCTTCAGGCTATATCAGGTGCAGGTTATCCAGGTGTTTCTTCAATGGACATTGTAGATAACGTGTTGCCGTACATTGCTGGCGAGGAGCCGAAGGTAGAGACAGAAGCTCAGAAAATACTAGGAACGTTTCGGGACAATTCGATCGATAAAGCCGACTTTACGGTCTCTGCTCAATGTTTCCGGGTGGATGTTATCGATGGACATACCGCTTCTGTACGCGTCGATCTAAAGGAAAAGGCAACACTGGAAGACATTGTTGCTGCGATGAAGGAATTTCCCACCTTGGACCTTTATTCATCACCAGCTAGATTTATCGAGGTATTGGAAGAACCTACGAGACCCCAGCCGCGTCTTGACCGTGATAGCGGCAATGGGATGACCATTACAGTAGGCAGGGTCTTCCCGGATAATGTTTTTGATTATCGTTTCGTTGCTCTCAGTCATAACACTGTGCGTGGCGCGGCAGGATCGACGATACTAAACGCAGAATTGCTGGCGAGCAAGAACCTAATATAGATCAGGTTCTGATGATTTTGCCGCTATTTCGGATCACCTGAAAACCAGGTCAGAAACCTGAGAACTATTGGAATGCGTCTGATCCAGCCGCGACAGATCAGCTTCTGAGAGAGAATATCCTATGCAGAGAGAAGGCCTAACCGAGCTTTCATTTATTCAGAAGACTTTCCTGGCGGTTGGCATTGTTGTTTTTGCGCTCCTTTTGATAGCTTTAGTTTATTACACATTCGATATCTTCTTACTTATATTTTCGGCAGTTCTTATCTCCATATTTCTGCGGGGACTAGCCGTTCCAGTTGCTCAGTGGCTCAGGGTCGGTGAAGGTTGGGCGGTTCTTGGGGTTTCGATTATGCTCATCCTGGTGCTTGCCGGAGCGATCGCACTTTTGGCGCCAAGCGTTGCAGAACAGGTTCAACTTCTTCGTGTAAAGCTGCCGCAATCAGCGCGTCAGGCCGCAGATTTCATCGGCCAGTTTCCATGGGGTCAGGCGATGATACGCCAAATGCCAAGTGCCGATACTGTAATGGAGAAGATCGATACTGGGCAAGTACTGACAGGTGTTGGCGGTGTGTTTTCGTCAACTGTGGGGGCAATCGGTAATTTTTTTATCGTCATTCTTCTCTCTATCTATCTTGCTGCGGAACCGCGACTTTATTCTGAAGGTTTTCTGCGACTTTTTCCTCCCTTAAGCCGCAAGCGAGCCGGTGAGGTGTTAGAGACGGCAGGTGAAACGCTTCGCTGGTGGCTTATCGGAAAGATAGGTTCAATGATATTCATCGGTGTCCTTACGTGGGTCGGGCTATCGATAATTGGTGTGCCACTGGCGCTTACCCTTGGGCTTTTAGCCGGTTTGCTCTCATTTATACCGAATTTTGGCCCCATCATCTCTGCCGTGCCGGCTTTGTTGCTTGCGTTCATTAACAGTCCAATGACTGCTCTTTACGTACTTGGCCTTTATATAGGTGTACAGGTGATAGAAAGCAATCTTGTCACGCCATATATAGAACGCCAGACGGTGGAACTGCCTCCGGCTCTGACGGTAATTTTCCAATTGGCTCTCGCGGTCACGGTGGGTGGACTTGGGCTGGTGCTGGCTACCCCGCTGTTGGCTCTATTGGTGGTGATAGTGCAGATGGTTTACATTTCAGATGTGCTCGGCGATAAGACTCAGCCGGAGATCAGCCCGGCTGCGAGCGGCCCCGAAATCCAACATTCTTGATCTATGATCGAACGATACACTTTGCCGGAGATGGCGGCCATTTGGTCGCTGGAGAATAAATTTCAGAAATGGCTTGATGTGGAGATAGCCGTTTGCGAGGTTCACGCAGAGGACGGCACGATACCTGCCGACGCGGTTGCGGAGATAAAGAGCAATGCGACATTTACCGTCGAACGCATTAATGAGATAGAGAAAACTACCGATCACGACGTAATCGCGTTTACCACTAATCTTGCTGAGAATATCGGCCCGGCATCGAGATTTGTACATTACGGTCTGACCTCAAGCGATGTGGTAGATACTGCGAATGCAATTTTGCTTAAGGAATCATGCGACGTTCTGCTAGCAAAAATAGATGAAATGCTGCCGGTATTGAAACGCCGGGCTTATGAGTTTAAGGACACCCCGCAGATCGGGCGAACTCACGGCATTCACGCTGAGCCTACGTCATTCGGGCTTACATGGGCTTTGTGGTATTCCGAGATGCAGAGGAACCGTGAGCGGCTCGAACGTGCAAAATTTGCAGTTTCGGTGGGAAAGATCAGTGGAGCGGTCGGTGCTTTCGCTCATCTGGCACCTGACGTCGAGGAACGTGTCTGTGCCAGATTAGGGCTTCGCCCGGCTGCGGTGTCAACGCAGGTTATCCAGCGGGATCGTTATGCTGAATATCTATGCACACTGGCGATAATTGCTTCTACCCTTGAAAAGATCGCATTGCAGGTAAGGCATTGGCAGCGAACCGAGGTCCGCGAAGCACAGGAAGCATTCAAGAAGGGACAGAAAGGTTCATCTGCGATGCCTCATAAACGGAATCCGATCCTTTCGGAGCGCATCTGTGGCATGGCGAGAACCGTTCGTGCAAATTCGATCGTCGGCCTTGAGAATGTCGCACTTTGGCATGAGCGTGATATTTCTCATTCGTCAGCTGAGCGCATCGTATTGCCAGATTCGTCCGCAACTCTCGATTATCTTTTGGCGAAAACAACCTCGCTGCTCGATACGCTCGTAGTTTATCCGGAGAATATGTTGAAAAATCTTGAGATAACTCGCGGGCTTGTGTTCAGCGGTCAGCTAATGCTTGCTCTAACGCAGAAGGGCGTTTCACGCGAGGACGCATATCTGTTTACGCAGCGTAACGCAATGAAAGTTTGGGATGAGGGCGGCGAATATAAGGACCTTATAACCAAAGACGCAGACATCTCTTCGCATCTTTCGCCGGAAGAGATAGCCTGCGTCTTTGATCTGAAACATTATCTTCGTAACGTGGATAAGGTGTATTCGAGAGTATTTGACAAGGAAATCGAAAGCTATAGGGGATGATTTTAATACAAGCTGGACAAGTAGAGTGGATAGAAAAAGCCCGGCGCGCTCTCCCCTTCACACCGGGCTTTTTCAAAATGGCCGTAATGAGCTAACCCATTGGCCACACCTGATCTTATTTTCAAACCCCGCAAAACTGCAGAGAATCTTCTCAAACTTCACGGAACGGAAGCGTTACATCACGTTCCAAAATGATCTCAAACTCCTGGCCTGATGCGATGCCGACGTTGTCGCCTTTTATTGCGACTGCCACTCCTGTACCCGCGGCGGCTCCAATACCGGCACCAATCGCCGCACCACGCTCATTTCCGCTTGCAACCCCTAGTATCGTACCTGCCAGCGTACCGCCAATGACCGAAGCTAATTGCCAGCCCGTCTTAGACGCGGACTTCAGCGGCCTCGCAAGTCTAGCATCGATCACACGCGTCTCGCCGTTGGCGAATCTTAAGGTCCCGAAGTCGAGCTCAAGCCGGCCCGCGCGTCCGACTGCCGAATTTTGCTGGACGAAAACGACTCGCCCCTCGAGCTCAACCCCTTCCTGTAGTACCACTCGGTCATCGCGCTCTACCGGCCTCGCAACATGGGCCTTGAAAGTGTCGCCACGCGACGAGAATGCCGAATTTACCGGCGTATCAAGCCTCAGTTTTATCCGCGTTCCTGCTTTTAGGACGTAATACGGATCATCGAGACTACCACTCGCACTCAGAGAAACTAAAAAGATCAAAGAAAGAACAGCGAAGACCTTGGCGATGCCAACGCGAATATTCATCAGCTACCTCCGTCTTCGCGGATCTTCAGACATCCGCGAAGAAACTTAGCAATGACCGTGCCAATTGCCTTTGAACTCGTTATGTAAAAAAAGCACGCCAAATTTCGCCTATTCCGGCGTAGATAAGGCTTACCGCAATTTCGCGTGTCCTACAATATCGGTTATTCGATGCACGAAATCGGACAAAGGTAGCCCAAGGTTGGTCGAATGCAGGGTAAATGAGTCGATAAATATTGGCTTAATTAAGGATCGGATGGCCGCCACCCTTGCTGTGGTCGGCGGTTTCGGCATAACGCCGGCGGTCATTATGGTAAAGGACCAGATGCTCGCCCTCATAACGGACGAGATCGGCAACACGCGATGTGTTGGTGTTGTGGTCGGCTATCACGAAAGCCATCGGATCGAAGGCGATGACCATCCCGGCAGCGTAGATAAAACCGCCCTGATCGTAATCCGTCCCCGCGTATTGGGCCGCTCCGACGGCTATATCAGGTGAATAATTGCCTTCGCTGTCTTTGGTGCGATCGGCCTTTGCGATGAAGATCGAATAATCAGAATAACGCAAACGTCTTGTGTAGCCGTTCTTTCGGGCAACCGAGAAAAGATCGGTAAGGCCTTTGTCTATTGCGTTTAACATAGCAGCGGACGGCCTGTTAAGCGCGTAGATATTTGCTCCTCGCGGGCTCTTGGTCGCGTATGAGAAACGATCGCCAGTTACACGTTCAGCCTCCGCCAAAACAAGTCGGTTTTGCGAACGGACTTCCACAACCGAAAACATAACCACAGTTGCTAGGATGAAAAGCTTGATATGTTTCACGATCGTCATTAACTTTCTGTATGACCACTGACAGGGCCGTGAGACTACTCTCACAATTTTGACGTAAAGCCGGAGCTTCACGATGCACGTAATCGAAATAACTTGTATAGTTACGAGCGATAAGGAGTTGCGATGCTAAATGAAATGGTGCTGAGGGCGGGAGTCGAACCCGCACGCCCCTAAGGACACAGGATTTTAAGTCCTGGGCGTCTACCAATTCCGCCACCCCAGCACGAGTTTGAGATTAGCATACTTGTCATTCCTGATAAAAAGAGCCAGCGAGGCTATTGCGTCGTTATATTACGCGGCAAGCTCGTCGCAGCTGTGATATGATTTCCCCGAGAAAGCGTTTATGGAACAATTTTCGTGGCTCTTCTGGTTGATTATTGGCGTCGGATTGCTGGTCGCGGAGATATTTACGCTTAGCTTTTTCCTGTTCTGGTTCGGGATCGGGGCGCTGGCTGCGTCGCTGGTCGGTTTACTTGGTTTCGGGTATATATGGCAATTTGCAGCATTCGCCGTGGTCTCGATGACTTTGACGGTCCTCTCACGCACTATTTTCTCTAATTACCTTTGGTACCGGGAAGATGTCGCTCCGAAACTTGGGGTCGACTCTTTGCCGGGGCAGATCGGTACGGTTACCGCCGAAAGCAAAGGTGCATTAAACGAAGCCGCAGTTAAGGTTTATGGTTCGGAGTGGACGGCATTTCCGGTTGATGGGGAAAGCCAACTGGTCAAAGGAGAAAAGGTCGAGGTCGTAAGCGTTAAAGGGGCTACTATCTATGTGAGAAAGGTGCAAAGAGAATTGCCGGGCTGGAAACAGGATTAAACTATCTCCGCAGTGTCCTGGTCGGCCGTGTCGTGAATGTTCCCCATATCGATCATCTCCAGTTGTACGTCTTCCCCGTTGGGCTCGGGCAGCGTTTCGCCCGAGAGCTTTGTCAGTACCACCGTTATATTGTCTTCACCGCCGTTCTCATTTGCTTGCTTTACCAATTCGGCACAGGCTTGTTGAAGAGAATCCCTATTTTCAAGGACAGTTTGCTGCATCGCAGCGGCAGATACTTTATTTGAAAGTCCATCGCTGCATATTAATAATACATCGTCGCGGCACGGTGCAAGTCTCGCGGCAACCGGATATATCTCGTTTTGAGCCCCTAAAGCCTGAAGAATTACATTCTTAAGAGTGTGTGTTTCTGCCTCTTCCGGAGATATTTGCTGTGCATCGATCAGTTGCTGGACGAGCGACTGGTCCTTTGTTAGCTGGTAGATCTTATCGTGCCGAATAAGGTACGCGCGACTATCACCTACCTGAATTACGTCAACTCCACGCGGTGTAATGCCGATCCCGGTGAAAGTTGCCCCCATTCCTTGGAATTGGGCATCACTCCTCCCTTGATTATGAACAAGGTAGTTTGCGTAAAGCGTTGCATTGTATAGTTTCGCAATGAGGTGATAGTCGTAAGCCTCAGGAGTAAGGGTCTCTTCAATGTCGTCGCTAAGTAGTTTTTCACAGACGCTCTCTACAGCCATTTTACTCGCAACTTCACCTGCGAGTGCCCCCCCCATTCCATCTGAAACAGCAACGACCACGCCATTATCGTCTATTTCAAAAGTTTGCGATTCTATAACGAACTCGCCAGCGTCCTGATTGCTGGTCCATGCACGAGAGCCCGAAATATTTAGGACAAGATAGTTGTCCTCGTTACCTTTGCGAACGCGGCCAACATGGGAGGTAGCATGTATTTCGACAGAAACCATAAAACGAGATCAGGCATAGGAGCGGTCGTCTACAGGGGACATACCACATTTCATCCTAGCGCCGTTTCAAGATCTTCAATTATATCCTCAATATCCTCAATACCAACAGATACCCTGACTAAACCATCAGTAATGCCAAGCGCTTGCCGTTTCTCGCTCGGTACGGAGGCATGTGTCATAGTTGCAGGGTGCGAGATCAGACTTTCAACACCGCCAAGACTTTCTCCAAGGGTACAAAGTCTGACGGATTCAAGAACCTTTTTTGCATTGTCAAGCGAACCGGTTTCGAATGAGACCATTCCACCAAAACCTTTTTGTTGACGTTTTGCTAATTCATGCTGAGGGTGTGAAACAAGGCCCGGATAATAGACTGCTGAGACCTTTGGATGCTCTGCGAGAAAATTTGCGACCATTCGACCATTGCGATCATGGGCTTCCATCCTGACAGCGAGCGTCTTAGTTCCTCGCAAAACCAAAAACGAATCAAATGGCGAAAGGATCGCACCAACACTATTTTGAATAAAGCCAATTCGTTCTGCTTGAACCGTGTCGTTAAGAGCAACAAATCCGCCGACGCTGTCAGAGTGTCCATTCAAATATTTGGTCGTCGAATGTACAACAATATCCACACCAAAAGTCATTGGCTGCTGTAAGTAAGGCGACATAAATGTATTGTCGCAAACGACTATTGCCCCGTGGGCGTGAGATATTTCTGCAACTGCGGCTAGGTCGGTCACGGTCATAACCGGGTTGGTCGGTGTTTCGACAAAGACCATTTTTGTGTTTGGCCTAAAGGCCGTTTCAAGCGCGGCAATGTCTGCTGTATCAGCGAGGTCAAATTCGATACCATAATCAACCAAGACCTTACTAAAGAGACGATATGTTCCGCCGTAAGTGTTATCGCCGAGAACAACGTGGTCACCCGCACGAACCAATTTAAGTACAGCGTCAATAGCGGCCATTCCTGAGGCAAAGGCAAAGCCAAATTTAGCTCCTTCAAGTGCTGCAATGTTCCTTTCCAGTGCCGCTCGCGTGGGATTCTGCGTGCGTGCGTATTCGTAACCTTTATGTTTTCCAAGTCCTTCTTGTGCGTAAGTCGAGGTTTGATAGATAGGAACGCTGACCGCGCCGGTGGCAATGTCTGGTTCGTTGCCGGCGTGTATTGCGATTGTGGAGAAACCCATAATGAATGAGATTTGTTGCTCTGGTATAAAAAGCGATGCTCGAGAAACGCGGGCTAAACCACTAAATTGCCGCAATTTAACGTTTAATTATGGTAGCTTGCGGTGCCTAAAAATGCAAACAGATGAAACTGCGCCGATATGTATCTCAGATCTGGTGCTTATTGAATTGATCCACACCGCAGCCTTATGCAGAGATCGGAGCATATTTATAGCCAGACAGACGTCGCAAATCTGCGTTTAGAATTTTGAAAAACCTACATACTTATGGGGCTATCATAATCTGGAATTATATAATTTGTAGTGCGATAATTTTTACGATTACTACGATATGGACCTTAATCAACTGGAAGTATTTTTATCGGTTGCCGAAGAGAAGAGCTTTTCAAAAGCGGCAGAGGTTTTGAACAGAACACAACCCGCTGTCAGTCAAGCAATTCGCCGACTTGAGGAAGAAATAGGCGAAACACTTTTTGACCGTTCATCAAAGGATGGCACGCTCACCGTCGCCGGAGAAATACTCATAGACTATGCTCGGCAAATGCTGAATCTGCGGCGCAATGCGCAGTCTGCATTAGGTGAGATGCGTGACCTGCATTCCGGAAAAGTTACTATAAGCGCAAATGAACACACAGTATTTTACTTATTACCAGTCATCGAAAGATTTCGCAGGCTCTATCCTAAGATCAAGATAGAAGTGCGTCGCGGGGTTGCCAGCCGTATCCCGAAAGAGGTCACCGCCCGTGAGGTGGAACTTGGGGTTGTGTCTTTCAAACCTAATGATGAGAGCATCAGATCAATCTCAGTGATGGACGATCAGCTTCTTTTGATCACGGAGCCGGGACACCCATTCAAAGGACGCAGATCTATTTCTGTAAAAGATCTTAAAGATGAGATCTTTATCGCCCATAATGCTCCATCACCCTATAGACGCAGGGTCATCGAGACCTTTGAAAAATATGCAACACCATTGAGAATATCTATTGAACTTCCATCATTGGAGGCGATAAAGAGGCTTGTTGCAACGGGAGTCGGTATTGCTCTGGTCCCAAGGCTTACAGCCCTTGAAGAGGTGGCAAGTGGAAAACTATTGGGATTTTCGGTAAAGGAAATGAAACTTGAGCGGAAACTTAATATCATTTATCGCCGAGGCTCTGTGCTTTCCCACGCCGCCCACGAATTCATCAAAGTAGCCGAAGCAATGGTCAGACACAAAAAGGACATCCAGCCAATGGTTAATGACAAATAAAGTCTGAAAGCCTTTCAGAATTGGCGAAATATACGCTAGAATTTCGACACAGCTATCCACGGCAACTAGACCGTATTTCTTGCAAGGTCTCCGTTGAATCTGTTTCCGTTTTACCCGACATTTTAGACTGGGCAGGTGTAACCTGAATACATTGTATGTTTGATCAATTTACGCTCGGCATCGAAGAAGAGTTTCAGATCGTCGATCCGGAAACGAGAGAGCTTCGTTCGCATGTTTCGGAGATACTGGAAGAAGGGATGCTTCTTCTAGGTGAAAAGGTCAAACCGGAGATGATCCAGTCGATGATCGAGGTCGGCACCGGAGTCTGTGCAAATATACAAGAAGCCAGGGAGGATATAACAACCTTAAGATGTATCATTTCCGGCCTAGCAAAAAAGAAAGGAATGGCAATCGTTGCAGCCTCCACCCATCCGTTCTCAAAATGGTCTGAACAGCAAATATATGACGGTGATCGTTATCGGTTGCTTGTTGATGAACTACAGATGGTGGCTCGAAGCCTCCTTATATTTGGCGTTCATGTTCATGTTGGAGTTTTGGACCCGGAGCGCAGAATTCAAATAATGAACGCTGCCAGGTACTTCCTCCCTCATGTTCTGGCGATGACGACATCTTCCCCTTTTTGGCTCGGCTTCAATACGGGATTGAAGTCGTATCGCTCAGAGGTATTCAAAAAGTTCCCACGTACGGAAATTCCTGATCATTTTGAGTCATTTCAACAGTTTCAGAGCTACATAGATCTTTTAGTGAAAATGAACTGTATTCAGGATGGGTCCAAAATATGGTGGGATATAAGGCCTCATCACAAATTTCCCACTTTGGAGTTCAGGGTATGTGACATACCAACCCGCGTTGATGACACCATAGCGATCGCTGCACTTTTTCAAGCGATAGTAGCGAAGCTTACGGTTCTGATCGATAAGAATCTTGGCTTCCGTATCTATCATCGAAGACTTATCTTGGAGAACAAATGGCGGGCAATAAGATATGGACTGGATGGAATGCTTCTTGATCTTGGTAAGCAAAAAGAAGTACCCGTCCGCGATCTGATCAGAGAATTGCTTGATTTTGTTGATGAGGTGGTGGATCCTCTAGGATCAAGAAAAGAGATCGAACACATACATACCATTCTCGAACGCGGAACATCTGCTGATGAGCAGTTAGAAGTATTTCAGGAAACTGGTGGGGACTTCAATGCGGTTGTTGACCTTTTGATCCAGAACACACTGGAAAATGTGCCTGAGAGATGTTTCTAAGACCAATAGTCTGAATGACCAAATAACCAAATGACTGTAACCGTCTTTACGATGGATCAGATCACTTTACTATTCCCTGACTTCCTTTCCCCGTGAACCATTTCGCATATTAAGAAATTTGGAAAAGATGGTATTTTACACATCTTCTTTTTACGGGGCAGTTATATTTATTGTGTTAAACAAAAAACAACAAAACATAATGATGCTTGACAGTGATTAGCAATGCATGGTAGAACAAAAAAGGTCGTCGCTATTTCTAGTTTCATGCGGCCTTCTTGTAACCTTCGCCCGGCGCACTAAGTCGGCAATCTCAGACTCAAACTTCGTCCGCACATTAAACAACATGAGCAAACCCACTATTTATAATGAGCTTTATTGTCGAAGCAAACACCGGGAAGAAAGCGGGTTTTCGCTGCTGGAAATATTTATAGTTGTTGCAATAGTTGTGGTTCTGGCTGCCATTTCTTTGCCTAATTTGTATAACACAAGGCGACTGTATCAATCAGAAGATCAATCTTTCATGATAATGGACGCGTTGCGGGAAACTTCACAGCTGGCCATGATGCGGAGAAGAACGTTTCGTCTTGAAATAGATCTGACGGATAACGCCGTATTGATCATTGATGAAAACAACGCAGCCCCCGATACTTTAATAAAACGACTTCCTTTACTAAGCACGAATGATATTCGTGTTGATATTCCTCCGGATGGGGTATCTCGTCCAAATCCCCCTGACTACTATGGCATCTACTTTGCCCCAGATTCCTTGGGACATTATAGAAATGGACAGCAGGTGATCGGAAATACAGTGTGGGCAGCTAGATTTCGTAGAGATGGATCTGTGGTAACACCGGGAGGGAGCCCTCTCAGCTCAACCATTTTTATTTGGCCGCCTCAATCACAGGGAAGTGATCAGGCTCGATCATTGTCGGAGGTCAGGGCTATAACAATGTTTGGGGGGAGCGGAGCTGTTCGATATTGGAAGTACAACGGAGCAGAATTCCTTGAGCATTGAGCAAAAGTTGGGGTGATCCGATGAAAAGGTTCTCAGAGCATGGATTCTCATATATTGAGGTAATGATAGCCATCGTTATGTTATCGGTGGGTATTCTTGCATTGTTAGCCGCGATATCAGGCGCGGTGATGCGATCGCGTGGCCAAGAAGAGCAATTGATGGCCAAGCAGATAGCCGCCTCTACATTGGAATCATTGATGTCTGCAAAGGAAACAGCAGATCCAATACGTAACCTAGGGTGGTTATCGATCGGAAATGTCGGATCGAATCCTGATGAGAATAGCGTTCCACGTGGGATTTTCCTGGTAGGAGAACACGATGTCAGGACAGAGGCCGGTCCTGACCAGGTTCTTGGCACTGCGGATGATACAGGCAATGTTATCGTGGGTTTCCGACGTGAGATCGTTATTACAGATATCTGCGATCCAGACCGCCCCTCGTCTGCATGTCCGACGCCCGGTTCCAACCCTGTCAAGATCCGGTCGGTACGAATAACTGTCAGCTATTTTATAGGAACAGGAAGATTCACTGAGCGGATCAACACAATTTTGACTGATTACTGATTAACGAGCTCGTACGTGGTGGAGGCAAATTTGATGTTTAGCTTTGGTATGAGAAGGGAACCTCAGTCTTCGACCGGAGGTTTTACTATGGTTGAATTGCTTGTTTCGATCACAGTTTTCCTGATCGTTACATCAGCGATTTTTGGCCTGATGCAAGTAGCACAGAGCGGCCGGGCAATTGTGAATCAGCAGGCACCGGTAAGTAAGGCCGTTCGTTTTTCGTTAACTATGCTTGGGCGGGATACTTATAATGCCGGGTACGCATATCCATTGCGAAATGCGGTCGTGCTGCCAGATTCAAGATTATATACATTGCTTGAATTGCCTCCTGACCCCGATTCAACCAGAGACAATGTTCCACCGATAATTGCAGGGAACAATGTAAACATCAATAATCTCAATCCTGATCCCAGTGTTAGGACCGATCAGGTCACATTTCTCTCCAAGGACCCGACTTTTAATCTGAGTGGCCCTCCAGGGTCACAGGTGTCGATGCCACTTCGGATCAACGCTGCTACTACAATTGACGGCATTGATGAGATAGTTCCGATAGCAGGTGGCAATGCAGCTTGTCGCATAAATGATCTTTATCTTGTAACTGGAAACACTGGTTCAACGCTGGCCGTTGCTACTGGACTTAGTGGCACGGACAGGGTGCAGTTCTCAAATGGGGATATTCTTGGTTTTAATCTTACAGGGCCGAGCGGGACTTTGGTGAACATTACAACACCGGCCAGTATGCAGCGTGTATTAATGGTCACTTATTTTGTTTCTCCCGATGGGGTATTAACACGACGGGAATACGCAAATTCTCCGCCACCAGCTCCTTCACAACCATTTATTGATGAACCACTGGTTTATGGTGTGGAAGATTTTCAGGTGGAATACGTGATGGATAATGGGACGATATCGAACAATCCTGAGATACTGCGGCTGGAGGCTGTACGACAGATCCGATTTACCGTTACCGCTCGGGGGCCCGACAACTTAATTCGTAATAGTGCGAATGTTTCTGATACCGATCCACATCGAGTGACGATGACCTCTACATTTAGCACACGGAATCTCGGCTACGAGTCTAATTGATCTACTGAGGCGATAAAGTTATGAAAAACCTGGTGAAAACTGTGTCAATCAATTCAGGTAAGGTTAGGAAGAATGAACAAGGATCAGCGGTAGTTATTGCACTGTTTGTCCTTGTATTGGTCAGTCTTTTTGTGGTTCTTGCAACGAGTAGGACTGCGGCGGAGTCCTTCGCTGTGGGAAATGAGGCTTCCGAAGGACGAACCTTCTATGCAGCTCAAGGGAGCTTAGAAATAATGACCCATAATTTTAACAAGGTTTTTGAGCGACGACTCAGTCCGACACAGGCAGACCTTGATATCGTCCTCGATCCCGCCAGGGTCAACAGTGTAGCTGGGTTTGAAAATTTCACATTTCAACAAGAGCTTGATTCCATCCCTTTGTCGGCTGAAGAGAGAACGGTTGTATTGCCCGGGGGGCCATTCGCCGGACTTTATGCAATTAGAGGTAATTGGAGACTGCGCACAACAGTGACAGACCCGCAGGGAACACAAGTGCAGCTCACCAGAAACATTCTCAATAATCAGATACCGATCTTTCAGTTTGGTATCTTTTATGATGATGACCTCGAGCTTTACCGTCCGCCGCTTTTCAGTTTTGGGGGACGTGTCCATTCGAATAGGCATTTCTTCGTTTCTCCGGGGCCTGATGGTGTTTACTTTGACTCCCGGGTAACAGCGGCAGGACACGTAATTACGCAGACGTGGCGGAACGGATACACCGGCGACAATTACAATAATACATATATCAAGGACGCAGCCGGTATTAATCGTCAACTTCATCGCAATAATGGCAGTGTTTTGAATGGCACACCAAACATCTTTTCATCAGAACCGGATCTTCCCGAAAGCAGAGAGAATCCGGGATGGGCAACATCCAGTGCGGTATTTGATGGCAATTTGCAGGCACAAGCGCCAGAACTAAAACTCCCCCTTAAAGTTGGAGATAATGCAGCTCAGGCGGAATTGATCGATATGATCAAGAGAGGCAAGGAGATGGATAACGGAGCGGGTGGCGACCTTACATCGAACGGCACAAGCGCTGTACCTGTAACCGCTACTACTGTTGACAACGATATTCTCCGTGCAGAAAGATTTGCGAATAAACCAGGGATACGCATAAGTTTGGCCGACAGTAAGGCCAAGCTTCCGGGATGTGCTACAAGTATGGGAGCTGCCGTTACAGGTCGTTGTGGTATCCGTCTCGACGGACATATGACCCCAGGAGATGCTGGGATCGAACCTTCTCCATCACCTGCCCCGACGCCGCAAAGATCGCGAGGGTATGACCCATTACCGATGACTGACGGTTACAAGGCAACGCGGCTGAATGGAAGCCGATTCCATCATGGCAATCAATTATGGATAAAGGTTGAGACAGTTCGCATTAACCCAACCGATAATTCGGTCGTTACTGTCGATATAACCGAAGATTTTCTTAGCCTCGGAGTTACTGAAGTGCCGGCTATGGCTTGGGGCGGGAGTGCCACATGTTCCGGAGTGCCTTCCAACAGCATCTGCATAATGGGCTACACAGGAACCATGGCCAATAATGGTTCACCAACTGCTCCGAGTTCGAATTTGACTGCGACCACTCCGCAGTCCCCATCAACCTATCCTGACAGTCGTTCCATCATTAAACTACAGCGTTTGGTAATGGAAGGCCCACAGGTTCGTACTGACAGCACTTTGGTTCGCCATTCGCCTACTCTCAGGGTAAATGCATCTGATCCCGGATCGAGCGTTGTGGTGCGTTTTACCGGAGTTGATACAGCAACAAAAGTCTTAAATGGATGTGCCTCAGGGTGTACAGGTGCATCGTCGGATCCTAACTCAAGCCAAGAGCATATGGGGCATCTGCTGCGTGCAGTGATCCCGGCTACCGTTTCGCCCACTACTGCGGCTAATCCTGCGATAGTGCCATTCCCGATCAAGCTTTTTGATATGCGCGAGGGGAATTACTATGACCGAGCGCTGACCAATCCCGCAACAGCTCCGGCTCTCACATCATTGTACCCCACGGCCAATTTCGGGACGATAGGTAATATCTCCAGTGATCCGGCACTTGCCCAAAGGATGTCTGCAAACGGGGTAATGAGTCTGGTGGATATCGATGTCGCAAATTTGCGGCGATTCTTCCGCGGGGATTTCAATGGAAGATTTCCGAACGGTCTTACAAATACGGCCATTCCGGAAAATGGCGGATGGGTCATCTATGTTTCTGATCGCCGAGGTGATTTCGATTTCGATGGCGAGTTTGATATGGAGGACGTTTACGGACAAGCTGAAGGCATTACACCGGCTCTCAATCTGGGAGAAGATGCGAATAAGAGCAATTCTCTTGAGAATAAAGTTTGCGCCTCTTCGATCTCAATGAACTGTGAGGCCGAATTGTACCGCACGCGCACGGTTTATGGCGATGCCGCTGCAGTAAACGATCATAAATATTTCCGCCGAGGAGTCAGGCTTGTTAATGCGACGGTTGTACCGGGAGTTTATGATCCTGCCAACCCTTCCAATACTCGCGGTGTAACCTTTGCTTCAGAGAATGGTATTTATGTGAAGGGGAATTTCAATGCAACCCACGTAACTAGTGTTCCAGCCACGGGGAATACTCCCTATAATGACTACCGTCCGCTAAATACGGCGACTCATATTCCCGCTTCAATAGTAGCCGACGGCGTCACCATCCTGTCCAATGCCTGGAACGACGGCAAGAGTTTCAGATTTCCGTATGAGCTTGCAAGCAGAAGGGCCGAAGACACGACTATGAGGTTTGCAATGATCGCTGGTGACACGATCGCAACCAAAGAGGCAACGCCTCATCAAGGAGGGATATCACCAAGACTGAACGGAGGTGTCCACAATTTCAAACGCTTCCTTGAGCGATGGACCGATCCGAATGATGCGACATTTCGCAAACTGCTTAACTATTCCGGTTCCTTGATCAATCTGTATAACTCAAGGAACGCGAATGGGTCATTCAAGTGTTGCAATATGGTGTACAATCCGCCGGTTAGAAACTGGGTGTTTGACAGTACTTTTCTAGACCCATCAAGGCTCCCGCCTGGAACACCATATTTCCAATATGTTCAAACTACTGGATTCCTAAGAACAAATGACTAGGGATACGGAAGCATTAACAAAAGCCCGGAGCTTCAATCTCCGGGCTTTTTTAATTAATGGCCTGCAAAGATCATTGGGAAATATTGTGTTCCAGTGCAAGTTTCAAAAAGTTCTCAAAAAGGATCCTGCCGTCGCGAGATTCGTTCGGGTGTTCCCAGCGTGTCGGGTTTTTTGACCAATCCTCGAAGGATTTTTCCAAGTGAAATTGGACACAATATATCAGCTGCCCATCGGAACGTTTCACCATCATCTGATTCTTACACAGGTAAGAGGTTGCCAACAGCTTGAATCCGAAGGGTACGCCGTCAACCTGAACACCATGGTTCTGCCACACACGTAGGATATCGTCCTCTTTGGTATAATCCTGCCAAATACCTGAGCCGCTGTCTTCGATGCCAGCAAAGATCGGATCTGAGGTATCAACGATCTTAACGAATCGATATTGGTATTCGATCAGTCTGTCGGTGCGTTTCTCATGAAGTTCCAGATCATCCAAGGTTTTTAACTTAGCCCCGAATGAGATGCCGACCAACTGGTGGCTGCCGCATATAGCTAAAACCGGTATCTTTGTCTTTCGAAGGAATTGTCCAACGCTTTCTATGTGTTCGGGAAGGTAATAATCAAAATCCGAATATGTGCCGCTCATTACTATTGCATCGGGGCGGTATTCTTCGGTTGCCTCGGCGATCTCGGAAAGATGAACTGTAAGCGTCTTGGGGTTTTGAACAAGCCGTATGACATTCTGCGCTATATTGTCGCAGGCAAGGCCGGAAACCTTGCGTTCGAATTTCAGCTTCGACTCTATCGTGCCGGCCCATTCTTTTCGAGCTAGGTCTGACATGTCGGACTCGTAACGAAGCAGACTATTAACGATCAGAACTCGTGCAGAGGGTATAGATCTTTCTATCGGCTCATAGCGACAAAAGGCGCGATTTGAATAAGGGAACGGCAGTTCCTCGGTGATCTGTCGTTTTTCGGCCGCGTCGAACATCGTCTTTAATAATAAGCGAAAAATTCAGGAAATCGAAACATCGATATCCATCCGTAGGATGAATTTATTACCTTCATCTTTGTCTTGTAGGTTTATTGAAAAGCGGCATAAGCTCGCCAGCTCCAGCTTTTTCGATCTCTGTGCGAACACGTTTTAGGACGGCCGCCCTTATCTGTCCTTTCTGCTGAGGAGAGAATTCAGCGGTCGATCGTTCGATGATCTCATCTATGTCGTCCCAAGATGTTTCCAGCGAATCTACTAAGCGTGGGATCTCTGTAATATCATAGGGAACCGCGATAGATCGGCAGCCGCATCGGGCAAAAACGCTTAGATATCGGGCCATCGTGATGTCAGGGCAAGCTATCCGTCTTCTTCCGACCTTGAGTTCCCAGCCAAGAAGTGTTTTATGAATACTTGTGCCATTTTCACGCTCCGGGATGTCCATTGTGAACGATCGAGTTCGTAGCGGACGTATTTCCCTGATATATATTTCAGGTATCGAGTTAGTCCGGAGTTGTGAGAATATATGATCCACCAATTTCATTCAGGTATAGATGGACGCGGAGACTTCGAAATAGGAGGTCGAAGTCTCCGCTCTGGATAAAATGGTAGCCTACCTTAATTGGGCACCAACAGGAATGGTGGGCGTCGAGAATCTCTCAATGATCGAATTGCCAAAAATACCAAGATAGAAAACGCCTAAGACTGTAATTAACAATACGGCCGCGAATGCTGCAGGAATCTTCGGTTCGACCCAATCGGTAGTTCGTTCCTTAAAAAACATCACGACTATCAAGCGGAGATAGTAATACGCAGAGATCGCTGTGTTTAGAACGGCTGCGACAACAACTACAGTAAGCAAGGTATTGCCCGCTTCGAGTGCTGGGCGGAAAACAAGAACTTTGCCGATGAAGCCTGCGGTAAGCGGCAAACCGAGCAGGCTGAGCATGAAAAGGGAAAGCGTGAACGAAAGTAATGGCGATCTGAAGCCAATACCATTGTAGTCTTCGAATTCAGTACGACGATCGTTCTTCTGGCCAAGCAGCGTGACTATAGCAAAGGCACCTATATTCGTTACTGCATAGGTCAACAGATAAAATGCTACGGCGGCGATCGCGGCTTCTCTTGCCGAGCCTGCGGCAACGCCGGCACCAACAAAACCGACTAGAGCATAACCTGCGTGAGCGATCGACGAATACGCAAGCATACGCTTGACGTTTTCCTGCATTATGGCGGCGACGTTGCCAACGGTCATGGTCAGGATGGCAATAATTGCCAAGATCGAAACCCAGGCGTTGTTAAGAATTCCGGCAGCTTCCGCACCTGCAACTACTGGGAAGCCGATAACGAATATCCTGATGAAAGAAGCGAACGCGGCCGCCTTGGGCCCGGCGGCCATGAAGCCGGTAACCGGAGACGGAGCTCCTTCGTAAACATCAGGTGTCCAAACGTGGAACGGAGCTGCCGCTATCTTGAAACCAAATCCGACTATCAGCATTGCAGCACCTATCAGCAACAGAGCGGGAAAATAGGGGTTTGAAATATTCTCTGCGATCGCTGAAATGTTCGTGGAGCCGGTTGCACCGTAGATCAAAGCCATCCCGTATAGGAGAAAAGCAGATGCCAGCGAACCGAGAATAAAATACTTCATTGCAGATTCGTTGGACTTTAGATCTGCTTTCCGGAGCCCAGCCATCACATACGTAGCAATTGAGAGGGTTTCCAGACCGAGGAAGATCACGACAAGATCGTTCCCAGCGGCCATCAGTAGCATTCCGAATGTGGCGAATAGCAATAGTGCGTGATACTCACCGACCGGTACCTGTTCACGGTCAACCCAGAGTGAAGATGTAAGCACCGTCAAAGCCGAGACCAGCAGAAAAACAAATGAGAAACTCATTCGTAAACTGTCGTGTACGATCATCCCTCCCCAAGCGGTCGCCGGGATATCGCTATTGGAAGACCACATCATCACCAGCAGTATCGCTGCTATCGCGATGGCGATCAATGATACGGCACCTGTAATATATCGCTGCCGGGGAAAGAAGCTGTCATAAAGCATTACTATGATCCCGGCTACCGCAATTATTAGCTCCGGAAGAATAATCGGGATATTTACGTTTGGATTAACCAGATCCATACAAAGTCTTATATCGGGCCGGGAGTTTCCCAAGCACCTGCGAATCTCATCTTTCTGTTACTGCTTGTCGGTGGCTCTCAGCCTTTTCTACTGTTCCACCGGCCTGTTTGCCCACACGTTCCTGTATCTGGACAACGGCCTCGCGAGAACGCTCCAGGAAAGGACGAGGATACACTCCCATGAACACCATCAGAAAAAGAAGCGGCAACATCAGGCCGATCTCACGAGGGGTTAGGTCAGTCAATCCCCTGTTTTTCTCATTCGAGACCTTGCCAAAGAAAACGCGTTGAATCATCCAAAGCAGATAAACGGCTGCGAAAATGACACCAGTCCCGGCAAGCATCGTCGCTATATAATTCCAATTAGCCTGAGCGGTGATCGCAAGTACCGAACTCTTCCACATTCCGAGCATGATCATGAATTCACCGACGAAGCCGTTGAGGAATGGCAGACCTACCGAGGACATCGCCGTAATAACGAAGAATGTAGCATATAGCGGCATTACGTTAGCGAGTCCGCCGAATTCGCTGATCTCGCGTGTGTGCCGGCGTTCATAAATGAAGCCGACCAGGAGGAACAGTGCACCGGTCGAAATGCCATGGTTCAGCATTTGATAAAGAGCTCCTTGCATTCCCCATTCAGTGAACGAGAACATTCCGAGCACTACAAAGCCCATATGAGCGACCGATGAGTAGGCGACAAGCCGTTTCACATCGGGTTGGACCATCGCGACAAGGGCCCCATAGATTATTCCGATTATAGCGAGCACGATGAAGAGCGGAGCTAATTCACGGCTTGCGTCGGGAAAAAGAGGGAAGTTGAAACGCATAAGGCCGTACGTGCCCATTTTCAGCAATACTGCTGCAAGGATCACCGAGCCTGCCGTAGGGGCCTCAGTGTGAGCATCTGGAAGCCAGGTATGGAATGGGAATAAGGGGACCTTGATCGAAAATGCTATCGCAAATGCGAGGAATAAAAGCAATCCGGTCGAGCCCGCGAAAAGAAGCTTACCTGACCGAACAGAATCAAGAAGCGTAACGAAGTCGAATGTGCCAGTTCCGGTCGCATCTTGGTGCATGAAGTAAAGGCTGATGATCGCGACCAGCATCAAAAGACTTCCGACGGCGGTAAAGATAAAAAATTTCACCGCTGCATATATGCGGTTCGTTCCGCCCCATATACCGATTAGGAAAAACATCGGGACGAGCGATGCCTCAAAGAACAAGTAGAAAACAAGCAGATCAAGCGAAACGAAGACGCCGATCATCGCACTCTGTAATAGCAGCAGAAAGACATAAAATGCCAGCGGCCGTTTTTCAACTGCCTGCCATGTTGAAAGAATAGCGATCGGCATTATGAACGTCGTCAGGAGAACAAGCCAGAGGCTTAAGCCATCCACACCAACGTGGTAATTCGTATTTATCGCTTCGATCCACGGAATGTTCTTTTCAAAAAAGAAACCTGCCGACGATGCCGTTCCACTATTCAACAGCAATAGTGAGAACAAGAACACGACGACAGAAATAGCAAAAGTCACCCATTTCAGGTGCTCATCCCGATCCCAGAACATTTGGTGCGCGATCAAACCGATGGCCCCAAACGCTGGCAAAAGGATGAGAAGTGTCAAAAGATTCTCTGAAATAAAGTCCATCTTAAATCTGGCCTCTAGGGCCGATCTTGGGTTCACTACTTAGGAAGATCGCAACAAAGTTCCAGTCTAACCCACTAGTTTTAGCCCGTAATAAACAAAATATCCAAGAACAACCACTGCGCCGGCAATAATGAATGCTGCATAGCTGCGAACAAAGCCGACCTGGATCCGCCGAACACCAGAACCGAACGTAACAACAAAGCTCCCAATTCCATTGACGATGCCGTCAATAAAGCCGAGGTCAAAGCCTTTCCATAATGTGTTGGTCGAGAGCCGCGTCAGCGGATCAACGATATAGCCGTTGTAAAACTCATCGAGCCGCCATTTTTCTTCAAGTATTTTCGGCATCTTCCGGAGTGGGTTGCTGCGGAAACCAAACCAGCCGATCGCGATGCCGACAGCTGCCAAAACGACGGAAAGCAGTGCAAGCCAGCGCTCAGTACTTACGGCCTCAGGCGAATGAGCCTTGGCATTCTCTCGAGCCTTTTCCGCGGCTGGGGTCTGAACTTCGGCGATGATTGGCTCTAGCGTGTGCTCGAAAACGTTAGCGTCTTTTATGCCGACAAGCGAACTCATAGCATACGGAATTCCTACCAAGCCGCCGGCGGTTGAGAGGAAAGCGAGGACAATAAGCGGAACGGTCATCACCCACGGCGATTCGTGAGGCTTAAAATCCGGCGGGAGAGCGTGGTGGTGGTCGTCATCATCATCGGCGTGAGCGTAGGGATTCTCAGCGCCGTGTGCATCTACGTGCTCGTCATCGTGGTGGCCGTGATGTTCTTCGCCCGGCAAAACTTCATGGAAACGCTCTTCTCCCCAAAAGGTCATTACCATCATCCGCGTCATATAGATGGCGGTCAAGATGGCGGTCACGACCGCGATGACCCAGAGGATCTCGTTGCCGGGGAAATAGCCGTTTTGGAAATATTTATCAGCGGCAAAGGTCTTGTAAAGTATCTCGTCTTTAGAGAAAAAGCCTGCCCATATCGGGATGCCCGCGATGGCAAGCCAGCCCGTCACCATTGTAATAAAGGTGATCGGCATATATTTTTTCAGGTTGCCCATCCGGCGCATGTCCTGCTCGTGATGCATTCCGTGGATGACCGAACCGGAACCGAGAAAGAGGAGCGCCTTGAAGAATGCGTGTGTCATCACATGAAAGATCGCGACAACGAACGCCCCGACACCCGCGGCCAGGAACATAAAGCCAAGCTGCGAAACGGTCGAATATGCCAGGACTTTCTTGATGTCGTTCTGGGCGATCGCTATAGTTGCGGCAAAGATCGCGGTCGCGGCTCCGATAACGGCAATGATCCACATCGCGGTCGGCGAAAGCTGATAGATCGCATTTGAGCGGACGACAAGATACACACCCGCAGTAACCATAGTTGCGGCATGGATGAGTGCTGAAACGGGAGTTGGGCCGGCCATCGCGTCCGGAAGCCAGGTCAGCAACGGTATCTGAGCCGATTTACCCGTAGCACCAATGAAGAGAAGAACACCAATAGAGGTGAGGCCGCCGGCGATTATCGCACCCCAAGTGAACGGTTCGGCCTGCATACTGGCAAGCACGTAAGAGAAAACGCTCTGGACCTCGACGCCATCAACGGTCTTATCAAAGAACGAGATGGAACCAGTAAGCGTAAAGATGAGAAAGATGCCCATCAGCACGCCCCAGTCGCCGATCCGGTTCATTACGAATGCTTTTTTGGCGGCTTCACGGGCTTCGTTCTTTTTAATGTAATAGCCGATGAGCAAGTAAGAACACAGCCCGACGCCTTCCCAGCCGACGAACATCAGCAGATAATTATCAGCGAGCACGAGCGTCAGCATCGCGAACATAAAGAGATTCAGGTAGGCAAAGAAGCGGTAGAACCCCTTGTCGCCGTGCATATAGCCGGTGGCAAAAATGTGGATCAAAAGCCCGACGAATGTTACGAAACAGGCGTAGATACCGCTTAAGCGATCCATGCCTAAAGCGAAGTCAGCTCTAAATCCTGCAACATTGATCCAAGTCCATATATGATCAAGGATCGGCTTTTCGATGAACAACGCCCCGCCGCCCGCTACGAACGCAAGATAGAACGCGACGACGGTCGAAATGGCTATGGAGCCGCAGGCGACCACGCCGCTAAACATCTCGTTCTTGAGACGACCGCCGATGAGCCAGTTGATCAACGCACCGGCAAGCGGAGCGAAGATGATTATGCTAAGAAGGTTATTCTCGATCATTCACGAATTCGAGTAGCGTTGAACGGAACATCTGCCATTGAGGCCTTAAGCTCCGACACAAGCGAATCAAAACTTCAAGATACTGGCATCGTCTACGTCCACCGAAAGCCGGTTACGGAAGAACGCGATGATGATGCCGAGCCCGACGGCGGCTTCGGCCGCGGCGACGCTCATTACCATAAATACGAAGAGCTGCCCTGTAACATCAGCGTAATATCGGGAGAATGCGACGAAAGTAAGATTTACAGCATTGAGCATCAACTCGATACACATAAACATCCCGATCGCGTTGCGCTTATAAATAACTCCTACCGCGCCAATGGCAAACAGTATCCCGGACAGTGCTAAATAACTTGCCAACCCTGGTTCCATTTAATTACCGAAGTAGTTCCACGTTCTGGAACTGGCCAAAATAAATCTATTTATCGCTCTCTTTCGAGTCCTTATTTGCGATCAATTCAATCTGAGGTTGATCCATTTTCCTTACTAGGATCACACCGCCGATTATCGCCATTAGAAGCATTATGCCAACTATCTCAACGGGCAATAGATATTCTGTGTACATTGCGGTCCCTATCGACATAGTGTTGCCGACAGTTCTTTCGGCATCAACAGTATGCTGTGGCGTTTTCGTTACCGCGTAAAAGATATAAAAAGCCTGGGCGAACAAAAGTAGTCCCAACCCGCCACCGACCGCGTAAAGATATTTTAGGCGGTCATGCGGTTTGTCCTCTTCAAGATTCAGAAGCATTATCACGAAGATAACGAGTACCATTATCGCACCGGCGTAGATCAGGATCTGTACGATAGCGATGAATGGTGCTGCCAAAGTCAGATACAGGCACGACAACGCTACGAACACGCCTACGAGCGAAATAGCGCTGTAGATGGGGTTGCGGTGATACACCATTGAAACGGCGCAAGCTATCGCAAACCCAGCGAAGAGGAAAAATAGGACACTTGAAGCCATAATCAGCTATTCAAAAGGTACACGACAACTATTGTCAGGATCACATTTCCTAACGCAACCGGAAGCAGGAATTTCCAGCCGAAACTCATAAGCTGGTCAAAGCGAAAACGTGGCAGCGTTCCGCGGACCCATATATACAAAAACAAAAAGAAGAATATCTTCAATAAGAAACCGGCGTGGCTAGCTATCGCATAAGGGATCGAGCCGACCGGGAAAATATAACTCAGGCCCGGTATATACCAGCCACCCAAGAACAATACGACCACCATTACGGAGACCGTGAACATATTCACATACTCAGCCATGAAAAACAGGGCAAATTTCAAGGCTGAGTACTCTGTGTGGAAACCGGCGACAAGTTCCGTTTCTGCCTCCGGAAGGTCGAACGGTACGCGATTGGTCTCGGCAAAAGCCGCGATCAAGAAAACAACAAATCCTATGAACTGCGGGATTATATACCATTTGAACGGCGAGGCAGACTGGGCCTGAATTATCCCGTTAAGGTCGAGTGTGCCAGCAAGCATTACCACACCGAGGATCGAAGCCCCCATGGCAAGTTCATACGAGATCATTTGTGCCGACGAACGAAGACCTCCCATCAACGAATATTTGCTGTTAGACGACCATCCCGCCAATGCGATGCCGTAAACACCGACCGATGTAACAGCCAAGACAAAAAGCACACCGACATCGATCTGGGCTATCGTCAGCGGCATATTCCGAGCCTGTTCTGCGACCCAGGCAATTGCAGGACCGATATATTCCACTCCGTCAACGTAAGGAACCAGCCATCCAAGCGGATCGGAGATCCGAGGGCCAAAGGGGTAGACGACGATCGGGAGTAAGGCACAGGTCAACGCAACGAAGGGAGCGAGAAAATATAAAAACTTCGTTGACTTATCCGGAACCAGATCTTCCTTTAGGATGAACTTGAACAGGTCAGCAAAGGGTTGCAGAATACCCCATGGCCCGACACGATTAGGCCCGACACGTCCCTGCATCCAACCGAGCACTTTGCGTTCCGCAAGCACGGTGTATGCAACGATCATTAGCACACCTTGGAAGGCGAGCAGTATCGCAACGCTATAAACGATAAATGGAAATGCAGTCTTTAAAGCAGATTCCATATAAAAATTCGATCTTCCCGCATCTTTAGCGGGATGAATGATAGCTGGTAAATCCTTTCAATACTCACCGAGGCGAATCGATCATTAATCTTGGACTTCAGGAATACGGTTCGATCCAATCCAATAAAAGATCATCGACCGCCAAGATTTGAGCGATCCTCTACTCCGACCGTCGCAGCTTCGGCTCGCTCACGCGGCGTTCCATCTAGGTTCATCTGTTCCAGCGGAGCTACCAAAATATTCTCCGGTTTTGGATTGCCGTTCGCCAAAAGGTGGAACTGAGGCGTCTTGCTTGTCATCGTTGTTAATCGATGCAGCCTGTGTCCAACTTGCGGCACGTGATAATGTTTTTCGCTATTGGCTGGCATCTGCTCAACACTTCCACGAAGGGCATTGGCCAATTCCGATAAATGTACATCGACCATTTCATACTTGGCCTGGATCGGATTTGATTCGTCCTTCAATACTGGGTAACGCAAGCCTTGATAAGCTGCCACGGAATCCGCTATAAGTCTAAATAAAGCCGAGGCCGATGGCTCGAACCCAAGATCTATGCCCATTGCCGAAGCAACCTCGCGAATTATCATCCAGTCCGGTTTAGATTGATGTACAGGGTCGATCGCCTTTCTTACGCGTTGGACATTTCCCGCGTTGTTCGTGAACGTGCCGTCAACCTCTGCAAATGAAGCTGCGGGGAATACAACGTCCGCATATTTCGTGGTCTCGGTCTCAAAGAGTTCCTGGACTACTACGAATTCTTTACTCTGAAGTAATTCGGCATCTTGGAGACTCCCGACAACATACACCGATGATGCCGATCCGATGACCTCTGCTTCAGTCCTGGTTTCGCCCAAGATATCTACTGCCCCAACAGAATTATTGTATAGAGGCAAAGGATGAAGCAGAACACGCCGTCCTTCTGAGTGATATTTTGATGCGCTTGCAGCGATCACCGCCTGAGCCTCTGGCGAAAGATCAGAGCCGCACATAATGATCACGTCCCCTTCAGTATCGGCAACGATCTTTCTCACGCTATCTATCTCTGATGAGCTGATGCCCATTTTCTCGGAAATGATGGAATCATCATCAGAGCTTGCTAGAGCGAGGGCAAATGCATTGACTGAACCGGCATTTGCATGAATGAATATCTCAGTATTTGCCGTAAGCCGAATCGGACGTTCGTTTACGACGATCAGTCTTGCACCGCCGTTCCTTACCGCTTGGCGGATCTGCTTCGCAGTAAAGGTTTGCTCTTCTTCTGGTTCACCGCCGATCAGCATTATTGTCTTCGCATACCTTATGTCTTTATGAGTAGCGAGCGGAGCGCTGAGATTTTTAAAGAATGCAGATATGCTTTGTCTATCCGAAACAGCTATGTTATCGGTTTTTAAAACGTCGCGAGCAAAAAGTCCGACGGCTGCGATAGATTCGTTTGTGATACGCGGACTAACCACTACCGCCGTACTTGCGATATGTTCACTAAGTTTGCCTGCAACTAACTTTATCGCCGAATCCCAAGTGGCCGGAATTAGCTTTCCGCCTTTTGTGTATCGGATGAGCGGAGTCTTTATTCGGTCCTTGTGGTTGACGAACTCGTGAGCGAAACGGGCTTTGACGTCAAGAAATTCACCATTCAGGCCATTTACGTAACGGTCCCGCGCTACGATCCGGTGGACTTCTCCGCCACGTGAACCAATGCTTAACTGCATTCCATCAGAACCGTAAACATCAGTAGTAATGGTCTGATCGAGCTCCCATGGCCGGGTAGCATGACGATATACGCCGTCAAGCAAGGTGCCGGTCGGGCAAACTTCGATACAATTGCCGCATTGCGAACAGTTAAGCCAGCCGCCATAAGTGCCAATGACGGTATTCGCTCCGCGGTTTCCAGCCTCGATCGCGTCCTCGCCCATCCATTCGCTGCAAACACGCGTACAGCGTTTGCACAATATGCAACGCTGCGGATCATTCGCTACCACTGGCGAAAGATATTTTTCCGGTGCTTTGTTCTTTTCTTCGGTGAATCGTTCTTCGACGTCACCCCAATCGAAGATAACTTCCTGTAATTCACATTCGCCGCCGCGGTCACACACTGGGCAGTCTAGCGGATGATTTGCGAGCAAGAACTCGCCCATCGAGCGCTGAGCCTTTTCGATCTCCGGACTAACGGTCGTGACTACCATTCCGTCCGTGCATTTTATGGTGCACGATGTTTGCAATTTCGGCATCTTGTCTATTCGGACAAGACACATTCTGCACGAGGCCTGCGGTTCAAGGTCCTTGTAATAGCAGAACGATGGAATGTTCTCGCCGTTTTCTCGACAGACGTCGATCAATACCGCACCCTTTTCGGTTTCGATCTCGGCACCGTTGATAACAACTTTTATCTTTTCTTCAGACATTAAACGTCATTGCCGGCAACTTCCCGGCATCTATAGTCTATTCTTCAGCAGCTTTGTCGATATTCTTCTTTTTTCCACCCTTGGGACGGGATTTGCCGTAGCTGCCGGCAAATATCTTTCCACGTCTGGTCCTCTTATCGCCTTTTCCCATTTCAAAACTCCTCGCCGCTTAATTGTTCAAGTGCTCTCCAGAGGCCTTTTTCACAAGCCACTTCTTGAAATCCCCAGGAAATTGCTTAATTGCTGACTGTATTGGCCATGCAGCGGCATCGCCGAGAGGACAGAAGCTTTTCCCTTCAATGTTGTCACAAATATCCAGCAACAATTGAGCATCGCTGGGTCTGCCTCCGCCTATAGAAATACGATTGAAGATCTTTACAAGCCAATCTGTGCCTTCCCTGCAAGGTGTGCACCACCCGCAGGATTCGTGTTTGTAAAATTCAGTAAGATTTTTGGTCGATTCCATTATATCGACAGTCTCGTCCATCACGATCATCCCGCCAGTGCCGAGCATTGACCCTGCCTCGACAAGTCCCTCGTAGTCGAGTGTGACCCCCTTTTCTAAGATCTGGCCAGCATTCATAATGTAAACGCTGGAGCCGCCGGGTATCACAGCTTTCAGTTTTTTGTCCTCACGGAGCATCCCACCGCAGTCTTCCATGATGAACTTTTCCATATCGGCATAGCCCATCGGAAGTTCATAAACCCCCGGTTTTTTTACGTGACCACTGACGGACCATAGCTTCGTGCCGCCAGTTTGAACTTGGAGAAGGGTCAATTCAATATGATCTTTCGACGGCGGCTCATTTCCCTCTTCAGAAACTGCACTTTCCGCCGACCCCTCGCCAAACCAAATACCGGGTTCATATCGGTCCACAGCTTGTGTCCAGGCGGCATCATCGGTGCGTTGAAAGAGGGTCTGAAGCCTGATATCGATCGGATAAGCCGTATCGGTCAATGCAGCCTTTATCTCTTTTTGTTCGTAAAAGAGCGGAGATATCTCAAACATTAGCGACGCAAAGCCTGAAACGTCCTCCGCCTTTTCAAGTCCGAAAAGGCGCGCCTTTTCAACGGCGATCTTTGCCATTGCACGAAGGCGTGCGGGACGAATGCCATCTACCCGGGCGGGATTCATCCTGATCTGAGCCTGTGCGACGAGCAGGGCGACCTCGTCATCATTGCTGGCAATAAAGCTTTGTATCTGTGCGTCGCGAATAACTAACATTCTTGCTCTTTCCTGCGAACCAATAGTTACGAGATGCTTAAATCAAAAAAGCAGTAACGCTTTATCCCCCGATCATAACGGTCGGGCATCCCTGTACGATCACCCCACCGTGTATTGTCGGATCGCCCATTCGTGCGGCAAGCAATCCACCGATCATCACTGTGGTTGAACCCATTAAGATGACATCGGGCGGCCCGACACATGTTGCCATATCAGAAACCCGCGCGGCTGGCATATATCCTATCAATACCGTCGGACAGCAGGGCGGCAAGATAGGCCCGCCAACGTGAGGGACCGGCCCCGGGCTTACCAAGGGGCAGGTATGCATATCACCTAATCTAGCGGCTGGAGGCATATTATCGGTTCTCCTTTAATAGATCTTTCATTTCAAGCTTTCCGTCTTTGATCGTGTATCTGATGAGGCCTTGCCCATCACTAGATTCTGTAAAAAAGGCGTCCACATCTCCAAAAAGCGTTTTTAGCTCCCCACCATTACACGTGGGAAGGAATTTGCTAAGAACGCGAGGGTCATAAAATCTGAACTTCATCGGATTACCCCGTTCGTCATAAGCCTGAAGCAACGCCTGAAAATGTCGTCGCATCTCGGCCATCGAACGCCGTGTTTGCAGGATGATGCCCCAGTGTTTACCAAAGGATTCGGTAAGAACCCGATCAGCAAACTTACTGTCCGGAGATAAATACGCAAGATACGGCGCGGCATTCGCCAATTCCGGCGAAAGTTCTCCTGATAGCAAACAGTGATGCGGGACCTGCGCTTTGAACAATGTTGTGGGAAGCTCGGGTACCATGACGCCGTCCAACACGCAGAACGTGCGTGTGAAATCGTCAAAAATAACCTTTTTTATCTGTTCAGTATCCATAGAACGCGAGCGAATTACATGAACGGAGTCGAGTTAAGTGCGGACTGGGCCGCTTGTCCCGCTTGTTGTGCCTGCTGAGCAGCTTCCTGTGCTGCCTGCTGAGCTTGTTGGCTTGCTTCCTGCGCCGCCTGTTGCGCTTGTTGGGCAGCCTGTTGAGCAGCTTGCTGGGCTTGTTGAGCAGCCTGTTGCGCCTGTTGGCCAGCTTGCTGAGCCGCCTGCTGTGCTTGTTGAGCAGCCTGTTGAGCAGCTTGCTGGGCTTGACTCATTGCCTGCTGGGCTTGTTGCTGTACTTGATCCGCGGCCTGTTGTGCCTGCTGCATTCCTTGCTGCAGGGCCTGCTGAGCTTGTTGGGCAATGCTCTCTGCAGCTGCACGAGCCTCTTGCGCTCGCTGAGCGATCTCATCGGCGTATGCCTGAGCGTTGGCCGCTAAATCGTTAGCGATATCATTCACATCATTGACTCGATCTTGAAGTTGATCTGCCGCTGATGACGCTTCTGCTATCGCCGACTGGACAGCTGCCTGTACCGGCCCGGCTATGTCACCAACACTGGGAAGCGTAGGAAGCGGCGGAACAACTACAGGCAATTGCGGTATCTGCGGATTTGGGGCGTTTGCTGCCGCAGATTGAACAGCCGCGGTCAACGCGCTGAATTGCGGCGGGCTTGCCGGCGGCGGATTCGAAGGGGCCTTGGGCGTTTGACCGGGCTCCGCGTTGTCTGCTTCTGTAGGATCTTGCGGAGCTGTGGGACTTGCTCCAGACCCGGAACCAGCAGCTCCGCCGCTATTGATCAGCACCATCGTACCTTGAATAGCGACTCCTGCCGGACCAATGTTTATGAATCCGCCTGCTCCCTTCAAAGTAAGCGAAGCTCCGGCTTCGATTACCGCATTGACGCCGGCCTTTAAATGGATCTCCATTCCCGCATCGACCGCGTGCTTCTGGCCTATCTTAGCTTGCTGGGAACCTCCGCACTTAAGTGAAACCGAACCATCGACCTTTTCATTAAGGTTCCCTTTAACCGTAAGATGCTTATCGCCGCCGACCTTTTCAAGCTGATCGGAACCGATGATCATATGATCGCTGTTTCCTACGATGCGCTTAGCCTGGTTCTTGACCCTTATGTCAAGATCTTTTTCTGCATGGATGAAGATCTGCTCTTTTCCCTTTTTGTCCTCGAATCTTAGCTCATTGAACCCACCGCTGCCCGGGCTTGAGTTGGTCTTTAAGGTGGACTTCGTCTTCTCCTCAGGCAGCTGATATGGCGGCATCGTATCGGCGTTATAAACACAGCCCACGATAAGCGGCCTGTCCGGGTCGCCTTCGAGAAAATCTACGACCACCTCCATACCAATACGCGGTATGAACATTGTTCCCCATTTTTTACCAGCCCAGCTTTGTGCGACACGAACCCAGCAGGAGCTATTCGCATCGTTCTTGCCTTCTCTGTCCCAATGGAACTGAACCTTCACGCGGCCATACTTATCGGTGAAGATCTCTTCACCCGCCGGTCCGACGACCGTCGCCGTCTGGGCACCATGAACGATCGGGCGCGGCGTTGTGCGCATCGGCCGGAAAGGCAATGAGTTCGGTCCGAGCGGGATGCACATGAACGTATTTGAATAAGGCTGCGGTACCGTAGTGTTCGTAACATAGTCCGGCGACTGTGACCCTGAGTGAGTCATCGAGGTTATGACGTATTGTTTGTTGAATTCATCGACCGGATGATTCTCAAACTTGAATCTATGACCGGCGGTCATTGAGCTGCAAACCCCTTCTCCCTTAACGACCGCATATTGAACATCTATTTCCTGCATCGCCAGGTCAGCTGCACGAACCCTTTCATCGAAGACCTTTTGCAGCTCTGAATCCTGTGAGCCGCCCCCACGATCGACGCCGTCAAAGCGCTGCCCGTAACTTCCGGGATAATCATAGATCTCAAGCTGATCCTTTCCGGGGATCGAGTAACGCGATGGCTTGCTGGCCTCTAGCTTGTTATGGGGCAGTTGGAAATTGTGGTCCCAAAGCGTCACTTTGCCGGAAAGCAGACGGTAATTGGTGATCCATTCGGTAATGATCGGTATGAAATCTTCAGTATCCGGCAGGTCAAGGCCGAATGAAATGGTACTTTTTGACGGGCAATCAACGTGACCCGCTTGAGAGTTACCAAATATGACCTTGTGTGACCCATTCTTGTGTTCGAAATAATAGTAGATCCCTTCTTCTTCCATCAACCGTGAGGCGAAATCGAAATCGCTCTCACGATATTGCACACAATAGTTTCGTTTTGGGAACTGGCCTTCAAAACGAAAGGTTTTTTCGAACTGTTGAAATACTGTATTCAGAATATCCTGAACGGAGGCGTTCTGGAATATCCGGCTCTGCTTTACTTGGGTCAAGAGCCATATTTGAGGAACTATGCTGAGCTCAAAAACCGTGAAACGCTCCAGCCGATTCCGCTGTTCAAGGCGGTTCACAATGCCGTTAAAAAAACGCGACGTTCCGTCGCGCTGTTCGACCTCGATGGTAACATTCTTTCCTAGCAGCGTCGTCGGGCCGACGATGTGCGGTGTTTCACCTCCGACCTCACCTTCGTGCAGAACCTCCGCCACGATCTGGAACATCTGTGACAGGCCTTCCTGAACGCTGAAGTTCCTAAGTAAAAGAACGTCCTTGCCGAGCGGTGTATGGATCTTTATGACCCTTCCGTCTTGTGTTGCCGCCATGATCTATGCCTCATCGCCAAACTTGAAAGCTTTAGGTTATGTCGTAAACGAACTTTTCGCCATCTCCGACACTTACGTGAACCTTGCTTATGCCTTTTCCGCTTGCCATTCTCGAGAGGACCTCGCCGCTCATTTCCGGAAGCAGAGTGCCAGTCAGAATGTTATAAACATTCCGCGCGCCGCTATCTACGTCCGTGCAGCGGCTGGCTACCGTATCTATGACGGAATCATCGTAAGAAAATTGCGCACCATGATTGTCAAATATGCGGTCGCGGATCTTACCTAGCTGCAGCTTGATGATAAGGCGCAATATCTCATCGGAGATCGGGTAATACGGAACGGTGACCATACGTCCGAGAAGAGCCGGCTTGAAAGCCTTGTTCAATTCTGGCTTGACCGCTTCAACTATACCTTCGGGTTCCGGGCGGGTCTCCGGATCAGCACAGAGCTTCATTATCGTGTCCGTTCCCACATTCGATGTGAGCAGGATGATACAGTTCTTGAAATCGATCTCGCGTCCCTCACCATCTTCGAGAACCCCTTTATCAAAGACCTGGAAGAAAAGCTCCATAACGTCCGGATGGGCTTTTTCAACTTCATCCAAGAGCACCACCGAGTAAGGCTTTCGGCGTACCGCCTCGGTCAATACGCCTCCTTCACCGTATCCGACGTATCCGGGAGGTGAGCCTTTCAAACTTGAGACCGTATGAGCCTCCTGATATTCACTCATATTGATCGAGATCAAATTTCTTTCACCGCCATAAAGGGCCTCGGCAAGCGCAAGCGCAGTTTCGGTCTTACCGACGCCGGATGTACCGACAAGAAGGAAAACGCCGATCGGGCGTTTTGGATCGGTAAGTCCCGCCCGCGAGGTTCTTATTCTCTGAGCGATGGCCTCGAGAGCATGATCCTGTCCGAGCACGCGTTCACGCAGCGTTTCATGCAGATTCAGGACTGCATTTATCTCGTCCGCAACCATTTTCCCTATCGGGATCCCCGTCCAACCGGAAATGATCTCCGCAACGCTCTGGCCATTCACCACGGGCTGCATCAAAGGCGTTTCGCCCTGAACCGCCTTCAGCTCCTCATTCAGGCGCTTCAGTTCGCTTTTCAAAAATTCGGTATCGACAGGTTTGGAAGCCTCAGGCGCCGGAGCGGCCGCCGAAGCTTCATCCCCGACAGCAGATCCTTCGGCCTCGGCAGTGGCGGCTGCTGTCGTACTGCCCGATGGAGCCGTATTGGCGGATACTGCATCAGCGAGCTTTCCATCAAGGCGTGACATCTCAAGCTTAGTGCGGATGTTCTTTATCTGTTCGATCAGGCCCTTTTCCTTTTCCCACTGGACATTGAGTTTCTCAAGCTCAGCCTCCGTTTCCGCACGCGCGGTCTTTAGCTCCTCGATCTTCTTATCGTGTTCAGCGCCGGTAACAAGCTCCCGCTCGAGAGCATCGATCTCAGACGAAAGATTCTGTATCCGTCGCGTCGCATCCTCTACAGCGGCCGGCGTAGCACCTTGTCCGATAGCGACCTTTGCGCATGCCGTGTCGAGCACCGACACCGATTTGTCGGGAAGTTGTCGTCCCGTAATGTAGCGGTGGGAAAGTTTAACGCATTCAACGATCGCTTCATCAAGTATCCGTACATTATGGTGGGCTTCCATCTTGTCGGCGATCCCACGCATCATCGCGATAGCTTTTGCTTCATCCGGTTCTTCGACCTTCACAACCTGGAAACGACGGGCGAGCGCCGCATCCTTTTCAAAATACTTCTTGTATTCGGCCCAGGTTGTCGCCGCGATCGTTCGAAGCTCGCCGCGAGCAAGTGCCGGTTTAAGCAGATTTGCTGCATCGTTCTGCCCTGCCTGCCCGCCGGCACCGATCATTGTATGAGCTTCATCGATGAACATAATTATCGGCTGCGGAGAGGCCTTCACCTCGTCGATCACCGACTTCAAACGATTCTCGAATTCCCCCTTTATTCCGGCTCCCGCCTGCAGAAGTCCCAGGTCAAGCGAGCGGACCGCGACATTCTTTAACGGTTCCGGGACATCCCCTTGTGCGATCCTCAGGGCAAAGCCTTCGACCACAGCCGTCTTACCGACACCTGCTTCTCCGGTCAGGATCGGGTTATTCTGTCGCCGACGCGTTAGGATGTCGACGATTTGGCGTATCTCAAAATCGCGGCCGAGAACCGGATCGATCTTGCCCGCCATTGCCTTCGCGGTTAGGTCCTCGGTGAACTGATCTAGTGCTTTAGTCTTTCCGGGAACCCCGCTTGCTACTGACTCACCGGAGGAAACCCCGCCGGTCTCCCCAAGAGCGACCGCATCGCGCGTCTCGGCTGAATCGTTGGTGATCTCGGGCAATTTGGCTTGAAGATCCTCTACTGAGATATGACTAAATTCTTTGGAGATATCTCGTGCGATCCGCGCCATGCCTTCATTCGAGAGCAAAGCAAGCAGAAGATGCCCTGAGCGAACTCTTGCCGCACCATAATCGACCGAAGCAAGAAGCCATGCATCCTGTATCCATTTTGGGATGCGGTCGCTCAAGCCGGGGGTTCGGGAATTGCCGGTCTTCATCCTATCGAGCGACGTTGAAACATCCTTGGTCAGCCTATCGATGTTCACTTCATAGTGCTTTGCGATCTTATGAAGGTCTGTATCATCCTGTTCCAGAAGCTTAGAAAGGATATGCTCAATCTCAACATCGTAGTTCGTTCTTGAGAGGCACAATCCAGCCGCGCCTTCCAAGGCTCTGCGCGTCACATCATTAAGTCTGCCGACAAGGGACTTCAAATTAACGTTCATATTCTTTCTCCTAAAAACGCCATATCAAAACAAACCAAAGGACACATCGCCATCCCGTTCCGTTCCGGTCCAATTCACCCGAAGGTTCATTACACATCTCCGGCAAGGATCACTTGATCGTCAACTCGCTCAAATGGTCTAGTCTTTAAAAAACTTGTCCAACCAAGCATCGGACGTCGTATCGCACGAGTGGTAAGAATAGTACTTGGAACCTGTTTCGCGTGCAACAATAATTGCAGATCAAAATCAAACTCATCGCCCACCATCAATCGAACGATCGACATAATCGTTTTGTTGGCCGAACCATTCTTCAGAAAGGAGCAGAATTGCGTGAACGAAAGGGGGCCAAGGCGGATCCGAAATTTTGACTGCTGATCCCAGATCGAGCTGCCGGCTATTGCGTTCAGGCCAAGTTCGCTATTCCGCTTGCCAAGAAACGAGGTGTCACTTTTATCCAATCTTATCCATTGGCCGCTGAACTGCTTTATTGAAACCTTGGTTGAGAAATAATCAGACAGCATATTCTCCAGAGCTTTTGCAGAATGCGGCCGCTGCGCTATCAATCCGGTAAAGGGCAGAAGTGTCTCATCATCGAGGCCCATCCGCCCGCGAAGTCCTCCTGTGCCAAGCCCTGCGAAACAAAAGAGATATTCAGTAAATCGATCCTCACCGCGCTCATATGCCACCGGAAAACGATATTTCTCCCAAGCTTTGTAAAAAAGCGAAACGGCGCGGTGGGTGAAAATATCGAGGAAAGACCAAAGTGCGGTATCACGATGCCGGATGCGGTCGAATGCCAGCTCGGTGTAATGCGTCGGAAGCACACCGCTAACGCCAATCATTCCCATGAAGTTCACAAGCAGTTCGAGCCGTTCGCGTTCTGTCAGCTCATCCGTTTGCCGCACGATTTCCTGTATCTCACTAGACGGAAAATCGAATGCAACGCGTGAACGAAATCTAATTACCTCTTCCGAAGGAAGAGCGTCACCGCCAACAGGAAGTCTTTCCGGATAAAGCTTTTCGAATAACCGCACCGCCTGAAAGAATTCAAATCGGTACGGTTCGTCGAATAGGATCTCATTCAAGGGCTTCGATGACATAAATACAGATTCGGCGATGATCAGACGAGTTCTTGTTCACCTGCCCGCGGCGGAAATCGCTTTATCTCTTCTTCACGTTGAACAGACCTCAGCACCATTTGATTGAATGAATTCACTGATGCATAAAGACCCAGAAAGCGTTCAAGCACGCAAGCAAAAAGAAACATTCCGCTCCCAACGAACTGCTCCTCATCAAAGGTTACGGTCGTTTCGATCCCGCGAACAAAACCAGTACCTACCCGGCGCCCGATCTGCCTAACGACCTTCTTTGATCCGATCTCTTCGATCCCTAAGATCTGTTTACGCGACACGGCCGAGTCGCCGAAATTATACAAATGCAGTATTTCTTGTAACGCCTCGGGTGTTCCATCCTCCGAACTGACGATCGAGAGATAGTTCAAATTGAGGTGCGAGATCAATCGCCATTGCGCCGCACGTCTTTGCGGCGGACGAACTGTCTCCGTCGGCTTGGTAAGGCAGCGAACTCTTGATAAAAGCGCCGTGCCCTCAACTTCGAAATCACTTTCCTTGCCACCGAAAAGCAGCCTTGCCGGGAGGTCTCGATTCGTACACGTGGTTTTAACATTCAATACCTCCGCCGCAGGCACGCGAGGGTTAAAGGTTGAATCCACTAAAGAAAGAAAAACCTCCGTTCCTTCATCTTCCGCACGCTGCGACGGACGCCGTGACGCATACCAGAAGGACTTTTCCATCTGCTCACCGTAGGCGTGCCGCAAGGAATAAAATGGCGAAAAGGTTCTTACCTCGCCCGTTGTCGGATCGCTTGTTACAACGTCGTCAATCGAATAGATCTCGGTCGTGGTTTGGCGATGGACGTCAGGTATGACCTGATATTCATACTTTTGTTGTGACAGATAGATAGGATCTGCCATCCGTGAGAAAAGATTTATTATCGGGGAACAGTTCAACTTGAACGAATCAGAGGAGATCGGAGCTTTCGGCGGCGTAACATCCTTCATATGGATGAATATGTCGAAATGGCTTCCAAATTTTCGCTCGGCAGCCTGGTCGATTCCCAACACATCGAAGAATAAGAATTTATATGGGAACGTGAAGTACTCAGTTAACAACCGATAGCCGGAAAATGAACGCTTCGTGTAAGGCAGCATCGTCTCGTCGTCCGCAAATCCGACCTGCCTCAGCCCGCGGGATGGTTCAAGGATCACAGGATCAGGCAGCCGAAGCTGAATGTTCGTAATGGTCTTAAGTGTCTTATTGCTTAGCGGCGCATCTTTCGGCCTTAGCTCAACGGCCGTAGCGTTATTGAATATCAGCTCATAAAGCGGAAAAACCAGTTGCGGGTCTCCGTCCAGGTAAAAGCGAAGATGGTCAAGGCCGCGTCCTGTTTCGCTTACTTTCAGTTCCTGGAGGTTTGCATCACCGTGGCAGCGCAGACTTATCTTTATTCGGCAATCCGCGTACTTGCCACGTCCATCGGTTGGAGCATCAGATTCCAAAGCTGCGGATTCGACGCTGATCGGAACAAGTTCCGTATCAAAGGTGGTCCGGAACTGGCATGGCGTTCCGTCAACTGGGCGTGAATTCAGCTTCGCTCCTCGGGGCAACCTCTGAACCGACGTTATTTTATCGTTAGGCGTACCGTACACCATGTTGACGATAGCCATTGAAGGAATGGGGGCAAGATAATGAGGATAAAGAATGTTAAAAAATGATTCGGTGATCTCCGGGAGATCGTCATCGATCTTCAAAGCGATCCGGCCCGAAAGAAAAGCGAATGCCTCGATCATTCGCTCAACGTGCGGGTCCTCGATCTTCTCTTCGTCAAGTAACAGGCGAGCTGCGATCTTCGGATATTTACGGGCGAATTCGGCGCCCATTCTCCGAAGAAAGATCAGCTCGCGTTCGTAATATCCTAAGAGTTCGTCGCGCATTTAGATGATGAGCCGGATCGATCCGAACGGCAGCAAATATTTACTGCTTAACTTTCTTTTAGCACAAATTCGCCGCTGCCGAGTTCGAGAACAGTATCGAACGCTATCGGCTCGGGTGTAGGTTCAACATCAAGCTGTGCCTCGATATGGAACTTCAGTTGGCGGTCAAGATTGCTTATCGGCTGCAGCGAGACTTTAACGTCAAGGAATCTGGGCTCAAAATGCTTTATAGCCGCTTCAACCGCTCCGGCTATACGCTTTTGCTCGCCTGAATTCTTTGCGGCAAGACCAGTAAAGTCCGGAAGACCATAGAACGCAACCGAACTCGGAGCCTCTTCAAGCTGGTCATCGAGAGCTTCAGTATGGCACCTAGTATTCAGAAGCCATTCCAGGTCCCGGCGAACTGCATCGCGTAGATCACGAAGGGAAGCGGAACGAGACTTCGGAGCCTCCACAGAAGATCTGGGGTCAAGGTCGATCAGCCGGTCAAGCACCGAGGGTGTAAGTCGTATCTCTTGATCGATCCGTGCCATAAAAACAGAACCTACGATATGTCAAAGGTTATGCCGACTCGGATTTACCGAACCGGCATAACCACTCTTCAATCAATATCCCGATATCGGGTAGCCTGACTAGATCTTCTTATTTGCCTTCAGATCATAACCGGCCTTCACCGCACCGCCCATTGAACCATCAACCTTTTGTTCTTTGTACTCAAACTCGATCTTTGCGAAGTTGAGCGAGATCTGATCGGTCGGAATGATGTCAGAATGTCCAGATCCACCGGTCTGATAGGAAGAGACGAGAAGGTCCGTCATCTTCATTACCAAAAACTCGTTCTGCTTTCCACCAGCCTTTCGGCAGGTCAAAATGGCACTCTTGATATGTTCGCCGGTCGCACATGCCAAAAGAAGCTTTGGCGAGGCCTTGTTGATCTTCATTACGAAGTGAAAATCCTGCATCACAACCTTTCCGGCACCGCCGCCGCCGCCGCCCGCATGGGCACCTGAATTCGTTTCACCCCACGACCACGATTCGATGTCGATCTGACCTTTATACTTTGAATCCTGGCTTTCGCCATCGATCCCTTCCAACTTCAAGAAATAATCAACTGCTGCCATTTTTTTGCTCCTTTTCGATTTAGAATTCCTTAAACATCCCAGCCATCTCGGCTACAGTCATTAGACGAGAGGCCGCGAATATTTTGCATTCCCCCATGAAAATAAACTGAGGAAGGTACACGTAAGAATCAGTGGACCTTCCCCACATTCAACCGTTGGCCGGCGGCGGAAGATCCGCGACCAATCTGAGAGATACAGAAAGCTCGTCGAGCTGGAAATGGGGCCGCAAAAAGGCAACAGCCCGGTAGCACCCCGGCTTGCCGGGGATCTCGGCAACATCTACCCGCGCCTCGCGAAGCGGATATTGTGCCTTTGTCGCTGCCGAGGCCGTATCGTCCTCGGTTACGTAATTCATGATCCACTGATTGAGGAACATCTGACACTCTTTCTGAGACATAAAGCTGCCGATCTTGTCCCGCATCATTGCTTTCAGGTAATGTGCGAATCGGGAAACGGCAAAAATATACTGCAGCTGAGTGGAAAGCCGGGCATTCGCATTTGCTTCATCTTTATCGTACTTCTTAGCTTTGTTGGCCGATTGTGCCCCAAAGAATGCCGCATAATCGGTTCCCTTGCAATGCACAAGCGGAATGAAGCCATTGTCTGCAAATTCCTTTTCACGACGATCAGTTATAGCAACTTCGGTCGGACACTTCATTGCTACTTCACCCTCATCGGTCTGGAAAGTATGGGTCGGAAGCCCCTGAACCAGACCGCCACCCTCTACGCCGCGTATAGCAACGCACCATCCGTGCATCGAGAATGCCTCGGTTAACCGCGCCCCAAATGCGTATGCAGCGTTTCCCCAGAGGTATTTCTTGTTGTCTGTCCCGTCAACGTCTTCCTCAAATCGGAAGGTCTCCGTCGGCTTGGTCGCAGCCCCGTATGGCTCACGCATCAGCACGTGCGGCAGCGTCAGCCCGACATAACGTGAGTCTTCAGATTCACGAAAACTGCGCCATTTCATATATTCCGTGCGATCGAAGATCTTAGAGATATCCCGCACCTCAGACATTTCACTATACGTGTCCCAGCCAAAGAGACCCGGCGCGGCCGCACTAATAAAGGGAGCGTGAGCAGCGGCGGCAACCTGAGACATATTCTCCAGCAACGCCATATCCTGCGGGTGATTACCGAATTCGAAATCACCGATCAAAGCCCCAAATGGAGCTCCGCCGAACATTCCATATTCGTCTTCATAGATCTTCTTGAACATTGCTGACTGATCGAACTCAAGCGCCCGTTCGAAATCCTTGAGCAGGTCTTTCTTAGTAACGCTCATAACGCGGATCTTAAGCTGAGGCCCGGTCAGGCTGTTCTTTACCAGATAATGCAGCCCACGCCATGAGCCTTCCAGCTTTTGAAAATCCTCGTGGTGCATAATCTCGTTCATTTGGGCAGAGATGAGCCGGTCGATCTCTGCAATTCGCGAATTGATAGCAACGTCCATATTCTTGGACATTGTCAATTCACCACTCATCACCTGGTTGACGAATTCGCCGATCATATCCTTGGCACGTTCCTTTTGGTAATCGTCCCGAGCGAGCCGGCCTTCAGTCAATATTTGGTCGAGTAAGCTTCCACCTTCCTCAACTTCAACGGTTTGGGTCGAAGCCTCTTGTCCTTTCTGTTTAGCCATGACCTATGCATCCTCCTTTCCTTGAATACCCAGCGCATCGCTAAGTTCCTTTTGCTTGTCGGCATTGCTAATGATGTCTTCAAGCATTGTTTCGAGCTTTTCATTACCGTCCATCTTGGACCGGAGATCAGAAAGTTTCTGTCGTGCTTCGACGAGCTTACGCAGAGGTTCGACCTGCTGGACTATATTGTCTGGCTCGAAATCTTCAATGTTATTGAACTTAAGTTCGATGCCCATCTTGCTGCCGTCATCCTGCAGTTTATTATCTACAGTATAAGCAAGTCGCGGAGCCATTCCGGCTAGGACCTGGTTGAAGTTATCCGGGTCGATCTCAACAAACTTACGGTTCTTTAGCGGCGGTAACGGCTCTTCCGATTTTCCGACGAAATCGCCCATCACACCCACAACAAATGGGAGCTCCTTCAGTTCGATCGCTCCCCCAACCTCAACGTCGTATGTTATCTGAACGCGAGGCGGACGCACCCGATCGATCTTGTGCTGTAAACTTTCTTTAGCTGGCATTATTCTTTCTCCTTATCTATGTACTAAAATTTCCCGCCGATCGAATTCGCCTCGGCATCGTCCCCCCATTTCTACCAGGAATCTCCGGAACTATCAGAAGATTCGCTGGAATATTCATCGTATCCTGAATCCGAGCTTGAGCTGGAATCATAATTGTCCCAGCCGCTACCCGTGCCCAGACCTAACGTTTCCTTTATGTTTGAAAGCACGGCCTCATCCTTTACTACCTCTGAGAGCCAAGAATCGAGCGGCATATTACCCCATTTGACCGCACGTTGGACCAAATATGACACGGGGCTATGCGGTTCCGTACGTTGGAAGAAGGCTGCAACTTCACTTAGCTTCCGTAAAGCATCCTGGCGATCGCTGACGGCTCCGCCCGATCTACCTCGCCCGCCAGAGGATACCCCCTCGCCTGTTTCACCGTATTCAACAGCCTCATCGGCGGTCTCAGGATCCGGCTCTTCGGCCCGTTTCACATCAAGTATCTTTTTAACAAGACCGTGAACGTCCTCGAGCGATTTTTTCAGATTGGCGGTCCCCGGTGTCTGATTCCGATCAAATTTTTCCTCGATCACCCTGTTGAGTTCGGCAAAAGTCTCCCAACATTCTTCGATCGCAAAGTTCAGCTCCTCGCAAAACTGACGGCGCGTCAGATTTCGTGCCTGCCGCCATTGGAGTGCGGTGGTCCGATTCTCTTTTTCCGCTCTTTCCTTTAACTCATTCAGTCGTGCCTGCTCATCGGAATCCAGGGAACTAAAATCCTCCGGAAAATCAAAGATCTTTGCATCTTCCTGGTTATAAAAACTAAGCCCTGCGCCTTGAGTTATCTTAAGGTGCTTTATGGATTCTGCCGCTTGCGTCTCGAACCATTCGATCGCGTTTCCGCGGCCTTCCATATCGCCTTCATCGATCTCCGGATGGATAGTATCCCAGAACTCTTCTTGAAGCCTTGTCAGTAGCCGCATACTGTCCCGCAGGCCGGGAAATCCGTGTTCCCTTATAAGCGATTCAGTAAGCCACGCGGCAACCTGCAGGTCTTTCGTCTTATTAATAAGAGCGTTCGTGGCAATCTCAATAACTTTTCTATAGTCTGCCGTCTTCAGAGTTGTCGCCCAGTCGCCAAGTGCAAGTGGATCATCGGCCCGTCGAGCTTCGATTATCTCATCGTACAAACCTGAATAACGTAGATTCTCACCGGAGGGCGCTTCCTCAGAGATCGGCTGCAAAAATGCGTCGAGATCGATCACTGGTGGCTTCTGTAGGTCTTCGTTCATTGAATGGTTGCTCCCGCCATACAATTGACAAAAAAGCTGTTAAAAATAATTCAACGTGAACGGAGTGTTGAACATTCTAAACTAAAATCAAAAAATAAGCACGCTTCAAGCTATACTTCAGCCGCAGTATCAGACGTATGATTAAAGACGATCGTCTCGAGGTCTAAAATGGACCTATCTCGTCCATCCATCCAGAACATACGCATACCCTCACCCAAGAACAACTCATCTCCGAGGTCTCTCCAATCTGTCATTCTTCCAAGCCGGACGAGGTCGTTCTCACTTCGCCATGATCCCGAATAAAGTGCTGGTATGAACATCTCACCTGCTGTTCCACTAAGCATTTCGATCTCAGCGTGTATCCAAAACAGATCCCGCAGTGTTTTGGGTTTGGATATCTTCACCGACCTGATCTGTTCAAAAGGCAGCCAAACATACGAATCTTTGATAAATACCTCAAAAACGCACATTGTCGCATCATTGTAATCCCTGATGTCGCTATAGCCTACACCGTCTATCTCGCAGGGAAATGCAGGCCGCTCTTCTTCTACTTTGTCCAAAAGAAGTCTGGCCTCGGCGATATTCCCTTCTCTGATGCGATTGATAGCCGCCAACATATCGTCAATGTACGCCGGTTTCGCCGTTACGAACTCCGGGCTGAGACCGTCAGAGAACAGCCGCATCCTATTCTTCTCGTTATGGAAATTCTGGCGATAGATCAGGGCTCCGACCATCGCATTAGCGTCCTGGTGCCCGATTACCTCAAGCTGCTTTTCCGCACGTTCCCAGTCGCCTGAGAAACAAGAGAGCTCGAACAAAAAGGTTCGGGCGGCAACGTTTGTTGGGTTCGTTTTTACAATATTGATCGCCGATTCAACGGCCCCTTTCAGATCACCCGCATCCAATTTTAATTTCGCGTCGTTCATACTTGCTGCCTCATTCAGCTCTGATCCTTTAAGTTCATTTAATGAAACTATCAGGCGCTTTTACCTGCCTAAAGATCGACTTATCAAACAGGTCGCCGCCGCTTGGCCGTATTGTCGAAGTTATGGTTTTGCCGGAAACCGTATGCGTCAGAACATATTCGCCCGAGGCCTGCTTTTGAGGTTTTCCGGCATCAACAAACCGGAAGACGCCCCAAACGCCTGCAAACTTCAACTGTTCCGGACCGGAGGATGTGTTCGAATCGGACGATCCGGTAGTCGCACTTGTTGAAGCTAAGTTCAGAAGAACACCCAGCTCAGCCCCGCTTCCGGGGAATGTCCCCTTGAAGGCACCTGTCCCCTCTGAGGTCGCCTTGGTGCCCTCGATCGTGGCTTCGACAAGAGCCCCGCTGATCGGGCGGAGTCTGAATTCGTATTCGAACTTCGGCGTTTCGCTTGAACCAAACAAAACCCGCCGCAAATTCATAGCATTATTCAGATAGGAAATAAACTCATCGGTAAACTTCACCTCTGCATTCTCTTTTAGCCGCAATTGGCCACCAACTTCCTCGAAATAACTAGATAGTCGTTTATCGTAGAATTCTGAGAATTTGCCTTTGTTAGGTGCGAGAAACTCGGTCAGCTTAGTCAGGTCTGCATCGGCTTGGCCGTCCTCGAATGGATAACCCTTTTCGATCTCGCGAGCAGCCGGAAGGATCTGATCGGTCCATGCCTTGGCAAGCTGGCTCTTCGCATCAGCACCAAGCAGAGCCTTCAATCGATCGATCGGCTTCTGAAGGAATATCGCCATCTCCTGGGCACCGGGTGTCTGAGCATCGTTGAAAGAGCTGAGCATTCCGCTGATGTTCTTTTCCCGTGTTCCTATCTTCAGACGGTCGCGCGGCTCCTCACCGGCCATTTCAGTAGCGATCCGCTTCATCTCATCATCGGACTTGCCAGTGAGTTCACGTGCAAGCAAAGCCAATTCACTTCTATACCGCGTGATCGGGGCATTTTCCGTATCACCGCGTTTACCGACAAAATCGAACAACGGACGAAAATCCTTCTCAGGTTGGGAGCTGCCAACCGTTTGGTCGCCAGCCCCAAAGATCAGCCCCTTTATCCACGAAATCCACCCACCATCATCGATAGGTGCCGATAGATTTGTATTTTTTGCGATCTCAACGGCAAGTATCTCTATAGGCGAATTGGCTTGTGAAAATGCCAAAAGCGCTGATTCGGCTTCCCGAGCATTCGCGAATTTGACAACATCCACCCCTTTGACGAATGCCCGCCATTGATCTGCATAATCCCGTAGGTAAATCTCGTTAAGCACTGAAGTATCGCCTTCCTGTGCGATCTGGGAACGGTTTTGGTCACCGATCACCCAGTCTTCCTCGGTCAGCTTCGAAGGTGCTTCCGAAATCGCCTTCTTCATGAGTTCATATCCGGCACGGGTATAAACTCCTTGTACCGGCACTGTTCCCGTAAGAAGGCTGGAATCTGCATTCCTGCGCGAAAGTAATCCAGAGACGGTTGTTTCGCCCTGATCATCGATCTGTTTCGATATCTCCGTTACCATTCGTCGGTAGTACCGCTGAACCGGTGGGAACGCCTGCAATTTTTTGCGGGCATTCTCGACGAGTTCCTTATCAACATCGGTCCGCCTGAAAGCTCCCCTGTCCGGACCGCGATCTACCTGCCTGGCCCAGAATTCAAGGTGCTGAATTGCTGCAAGATGCAATTCCGGCTGAACTTTTGATTCGCTTAGCCAAAAATCTTTAAGAGTCGTAACTAAATGGGTTGATTCGGCTTTATCCGCATGCTGGCTTGTCAACATCAAGTATGCCTTTAGAAGATTATACTGCTGCCCGAGCAGTTTGACCTCTTCTTCCGAAAGCTTGCCAACATTGAACGTCTGCGGGCTTTCGCTGAACTTTTTAAGCTCAGCCTTTACCTTCTCAATAGTCGGAGCAGCAAACCGCGTTTCGACCAAACGAAAATAGATAGGAAGTACCCGTTCATGCAAGACACGATTCCCCGAATACATTCCGAATCGCATCGAGAGCGGAGCACCTTCTCGTTCATACCGATCAAGCCGTGAGGCTAGGTCGCGAAGATCGTCCATCGTATCGAGTTCCGCTCTTACCGCATTCGGTTGCTTTGTCAGAATGTCTTGGCCCGCGTCTGACTGCCTGAGCGTGATAGCCTTTCCAACAACAGACTCTGTCTCACTAAGCATCTGTTTGTTGCTTATAAGCGAGATAGCGGAAAGCGCTAGCAAAGTAACAACTATCAACGCTCCTAGAATGGTCAAGAACCATCCGAGGATCGGCGGTTTCTGACGCTGAGCGATGAAGGTTTTTACGATATCTTTGTCCCGAAGAAACACGTCCCGCATCAGCCGTTCTGTAAAGAACCCGTTCTTAACGGAAGCTCTTCCGCCATCGCCCGCGTTTGCTGGCGATGCAGTGAAATAAAAACCTCGGAGAAACGGATTCTCACTAAAAGGACTCGGCCTAAAAAGTGTGTTTACAAACGCACCAAATCTGCGTCGTGCTGAGCTGAAATGCAATGGGAAATTAAAGATCCTTAATTGACGGAGCGGCGGAAAAGGTGCGGAAAGACGCAGGGAGCGTCGCTTCATTATGGAATTCTGCAGGATCTCATATTCACCATCGAACAACGCTTGGGCATTCTCACTTTTTTCAAGCGGGATCGTTGCCCCCCAGACCAAGGTCTTATCCTCGTTTTTCGAGCTTGAGAACGAATCACGGAATCCTTCAATAGTATCTGAATGTGTAAAGACCAAATAAACGGGAAATCTTACCTTCAATCGCGAAATGGCGTCATCCAGTCGGGTACGCAGGACCTTTGCAAGCTCTTCAACCTCCCGTTCGTCGCCCTTTAATATGGTCTCCGCATTAACAACAAGAATGAATCCATCGATCGGGCGATTGCCTCGGTATTTCTTGATCGTTTCCAGTAAAGCCGACCATTCTTCGCCATCGACACCTTCGGTCTGGTATCTGCCCGCGGTGTCTATGAACACAGCGTCAGTCGATATGCGCCAATCTATATTAGGCGTTGGACGAACGGTTCTTAGTTCTGACTGTCGTTGACTCGGAAGATTCTTGAAATTGAGGTTCGAAGTTATGATAAGCGAACTCTTCCCTGCTTTCGGTGCTCCGGCAACCAGATACCAGGGCAAAGAATAAATAGCATCGCGGCCGCCTTCACCAAGGTCAGAGCTTTTCAGAAACTGGACAACCTCTTCGGCACCCGCATTAAGGTCACCAAAGTTTCCACTAGGCGTGGCGACTCTATGTTGTGCAGGTGCTTCAGACGCCGTTTCCGCAGCGGACGCCGCCGCTGCTTCCCTTCGTTCGCGCTTCTTGCTCTTTCTAGAGGCAACGAACATTATTATCAATGCAAATGGAAGTGTTAGCAGAACAAGTCCGATCGTTACGATCTTGTAATTCCATCCCATCGTGTCTTCCGGCAGCAGGACCACGATCAATCCGACAACCCCGTAGAACGACATAATGCCACCGAGGCCAAGAGCATATTTCAGTTGATCCATGTGCCAGGAAGCCATAAGGAATCTCAGCCGCAGTGATTAACAGGGCCGCTTTAATGATCGTCTTCGATCCAGTAAAACGCCGATCGGACGCAAACCGAACCGCAGTTCCCGATCAGATCTGAAGCTTTGTCATTGTGTCTGTAAGAAACTTGTACGCGAAGATGAACATCACGAAATACACAATGACACTTAAACCTAGACCGGCCAAAGCTCCGATTTTTGCCCAGACAGGCATACCGCGCTTTTCCGGCGGTTTCGGCTGGTCATTAGAAAGCCAATGAGGAGCCAATTCGACCGGCTTCATCTTGCCGACCTTAACCAGTGCATTTGCAGTGGTTTGCATCGTCTCTAGCAGCTTCTCCTGCTCGTATATCGCATACCGGCCCTTGAAACCAAGGAGCATACAGAAGTAATAGACCTCGACCGCATCCGCGGTTACTTCTATCTGCTTGAGCATTGCATCAAGCTTTTCAAAAAACTTATTTCCCGCTACCTGTTCGCCAAAATACTCAAGCTGAAGGGGATTCTTTTCCCATTCATTTCTAAGAGGGAAATTATTCGTAAGAACGGTCTCATCAATGAAAGCCGCAAGCGCGAATTTCGCAACCTGAATGATCTTGTGATTGAACTTATAGCGTTCAGCACGCCGCTCAAAATCCTCCAGCATCCCGGCAAATTTCGGCCTTAGGTCGTTAGAGGGCGCAACAATGCCCGCCTTCAATCGCAGGATCAGATCGAAGATCGGGCCTGCGAATGTAACAAGATCGTTTTTGGTCGCCACTTCAGCCATATACTTGATGCTCGACAGAGCTTGGCATACAACTCAGTCCATAGCTCGAATGCTTTTCAACTCTAGCAAAATATCAGATAAAACTCGATGTATCAATATTTTGCTTAGACTGCGCAAATTTAGCCTCAGGAATATCTTTACACGACTGTGGTCTATGTTTTGACGTCCCCAAATCTAAGACAGTATAAATCAAATTACTTGCATTGAAGTTAAAGGTTATCTGATCTGTAGGGCAAAACTCTTCATATTACCAATCTTTAAGATATGAGCCTGATCTGTTAAGAAAACGATTATGTCGCAAGTAGATCTTGTGTGTGCTAAAAACAATCAAAATGACAAATCTGTAAAACATTTACAAAAATTGTCAAAAAAGATTGACACAATTTTGTACATTGTGATAGCTTTTACTTTGCAGGTCACGCTTGAATTGCCTGCCTGTGAGGGTGTCTAAAGGCAATGTTGACTTAAGTTTACCTCCGGCCGCCCTACCTGTTAGTTCCTGATCGGCACGATATCACTCAACAATGAGCTTCGATAAAACCAAAGCGATGCGCAACGCGGAAAAGTTTCTCTCGCAGGGAAAGATAAGTTCCGCAATAAGCGAGTTTCGCCAGGTTATCAAACACGATCCACGCGATTACAGCACTATGAATATGCTTGGCGACCTATATGCCAAGAATTCAGAATCCAAACCGGCGGTGGAATGTTACCGTGCGGTCGCTGAGCATTATGCCAATCAGGGATTCGCGCATAAAGCTATAGCCGTTTACAACAAGATCGCAAAATTGACCCCGAATACCATTGAAGTTTCTTTGCGGCTCGGTGAGCTTTACAAAGAAAAGGGCTCGATCGCAGACGCACGAAAGCACTTAGAATGGGTTGCGGCGGAATACAGAAAACGGGGTGAGAACACGGCTGCCTTAGATGTAATGAGGCAAGTAGCGGATCTAACAAAGGATAACGCAGATGAACTGTTAAAGATCGGGGAAGGATATGCCTCAGAAAGTTGCCCCGATGAAGCGTTTGCCACATTGAATGAAGCCGGCGAGAAATTCCGTGATAAAGGCGAATACGAAAAGGCCTTTTGGGCATTTGGTCGAGCATTAGATCTAATGCCGCAAAATATTGAGGTTTTCAAGGCATACCTGGATGCCGGATTTGAATCAGGTAACGCCGCGGAAGCACAGGCCAGAGTTATTGATGCTTATGAGAAGGATCCCCAGAATCGGGGACTTCACAAACTTTACTCGGAATGCGGTCTTCGTACCGGTGATACTGAATCAGCGGAGCGGTCGCTCAAAGAGCTCATGGAAGCCGAGCCGGATAATTATCCCATGCTCATTGAGTTAGGAAACATTTATCTGAAGGATAATGATCCATCCGGAGCGTCCAGAGCCCTATCAATGGCGTCCGAATATATGCTGATGAATGGAAAGGCTGATGAGTTGAGCCTACTTGTCAGCAATGTTCTTGCCATCCAACCGGAGAATCTGGAAGCACTGCGAATGATGGCGCGGACCGCATCGTGGTTAAAGGATGAAGCCGGGATGTTGGCATCTCTAAATTCTATCGCAAAGGTGGCGCAGGCAAATGGATCTCTTGAAGATGAGCGTTACGCGCTGGAGCAACTGGTGCTGCTTTGCCCCGAAGATACATCACTTGCCGAAAGACTTAGATATGTGCATTCAGAACTTGGAATAGAAGAACAGGCATCTGAAAGTATTTTCGACCAGAAATTCGGGAGATTGATATCGGCCAATGAATCTGGCTTGGCAGAGTATGAGTCATCCAACGGGAATGGGTTCGTGATCGAAAGTTCGAACGGCCATCACGAAAGCGAATTGTCTGACCTTAATGGATCAGGAACCTTCGAAGATACCGAATTTGACATACCTGAAGATGATCAGGACGAAAGTGTTCTTGATGCTGCCTTGGTCACAGATCATAGCGAGGGACCGCCCGTTGCTGATGACATAATCGCAAAGGAACTTGAAGGGATTCGCTTTTATGTTGAGAGCGGCTTTGACGAGATCGCCGAAAAAGCTATCGAAGATTTCATAAAAGAATTCGGTGAGGTCGAAGGTCTCTTCGAGCTTAGGGCAATATTGTCTGAACGCGCGTCGTCTGTGGCTGAAGATCCGATGCCGGAAACTTTCGAAGATCCGCAGCCGGAAGGATCTCTTGAGTTTGAGGAAAAAACTGAAGCCAATCCTGTGAAAGAGAAAGAGGCGGAGCCTACATTACAAACTCCGGCTGCTGACGTGGCCGCACCGATGGGTTTTGACCTCAGCGATCTCCGCTCAGAATTAGGCCTTGACGAACCAACCGAGAATAGCCGCGACGATGATTTTGAGACGCACTATCACACGGCGGTCGCATATCAGGAAATGTTCTTGCTTGAGGACGCGATCAAGGAATTTCAACAGGCTATTGCCTTGGTCGGACCTAACGATGGTACGCGGCGATTTTTCCAATGTGCGAATCTTCTCGGCCATTGCTTTATGCAACTAGGCAAGCCGAATCTGGCTGTCAAATGGTTTACAAGAACGTTGGAAACGACGAGCACTTCTGACGATGAGCGACTAGGTATATGGTACGAATTGGCAACTGCCTACGAAGCAGATGGCGACCATAAAAATGCGTCAAAATACTATGAACAGGTATATGCCGAGAATATTGATTTCCGGGATGTTGCCGATAAGGTTGGGGCTCTGGCCGCCGCGAACTAACCCTACGGCGGGCTAATTGTTACTTAAAACCAATAGGCGTATAATTTGACGGAGTGGTTGAAAAACTGACCGTCATTTTTTTTATTCTTCTCTGCGTCCTGCTGGGATTCTATCTGATACTGTCTCCATGGGACACGCTCTTCGGCAATTGGAGCGACAATCATCTGCTGGTATTTCTTTCCGATCGTGCTGGGCTTCCATCCGTCCGGGCAGCGGTAACATCGAATTGGGCCAGAGGGGCGGTAACGGGGCTCGGCGTTTTGAACCTTGTGATCGCTATATGGGAAGCGGTTCATTTCAAACAGAGTGTTGCAATGCTTCAAGGGCGCCATTCGAAAAACGGTAATGAATGAACTGAAGCGGCCGATCATTTCGCTCATCACGCCTGGCGACGTAACTGAACAGAATTACGACCAACGCGAATCAGAACTTCAAGAGATCGCCAAAGCTGCATCAAAAGCCGGGGTTGGGATATTTCAGTTGCGTGAGAAGCGGATCCCGGGCCGATTGCTTTTTATCTTGGCGGAAAAGCTTCGCCGGCAATTTATTGAAACCAGAACAAAGCTGATCGTAAATGACCGTTTTGACGTCGCTCTGGCAGTCGGGGCGGACGGAGTACACCTTCCATCAGCGGGCCTGCCGTCAAATGAAGTAAGAAAGCATTCTCCCAAAGGGTTCCTGATCGGCAGATCGACTCATAGTAAAGAGGAGATAGAACAGGCAGTTGCCGAACAGATAGATTATGTTGTCTTCGGCCCGGTGTTCCCAAGTCCGGGAAAAGAAAATTCGGTCGGGCTCAATGAGCTAAAGAAAATCTGCGAGATGTTTCCAAATATTCCGATACTTGGGCTTGGCGGTATCAGCGAAGATAATTTCGGCAAAGTCCTGAAGACAGGAGCGGCCGGTCTTGCGGCGATACGGTTTCTGAATGAAATAAAAGGACTGGAAACTATTGCTCACTATCTGAACGGGGGGTACGAACAATGACGGAAAGATCAAAGCCGCCAGTATGTATGAGTATTGCTGGGGTCGATCCTTCCGGCGGAGCCGGGATCTATGCAGATATAGCTACGTTTGTCGCGTTCGGATGTTATCCGACCGCAGTAATATCGTCCATCACATTTCAGAATACAACGAATGTGTTTGGTGCTGAGGCGCTTTCCGCAACATCGGTAAGAGACCAAGCCGAGCCCGTCTTCGAGGATCTTCCGGTCGCGGCAGTGAAGACAGGAATGCTCCCGACAAAAGAGGTTATTGAAGAGGTCGCCTCAATATTGGCGGAAAATCAGATAAAACGATTGGTCGTAGATCCGGTGGTCAGATCAACCTCCGGATTTGATCTTATTGACAATGCCGCATTACGCTCACTGGTCGAAAGATTGTTTCCGTGTGCTCTTATCGTTACGCCAAACGTACCCGAAACGGAACGCATAACTGGCGTCGCTATCGAGGACTGCGAAGACGTTATTAGAGCAGCCGAGGTGATGCGGGGTTTTGGTGTTAGTAATGTTCTTATCAAAGGCGGGCATCTCAAATATGCGGGAAAAGAAAATGAGATGGCGACGGATTTTCTTTTCATAGAAGATGAAATGACCAAGATCGAGGCCCCGTTCATTCATACGTCTGCCACACACGGAACAGGCTGCGTACTCGCGGCAGCTATCACCGCCGGTCTTGCGCTTGGTAATGAGCTTGAGAACGCGGTGAAAACAGCAAAATCCTTCGTGAATGAAGGGATCCGAACAGCTCCGATGCTTGGGAAGGGGAATTCGCCGATAAATATCAGGCCTATTTCGCAATAGGAATTATGCTGGGAGATTCGTACGTTACGCCGAACGTAACACCGGTACGCGGACTGTTCTTCGTCAATCCGAAGATCGCCGCGGTATCGAATCGCAAACCTGATGCCCGGACCTGAGTTCCGATCCGGAATTGGCCGAGGCTTTCGGTTCCTAACGGAGCCGGGCCGGATCGCGTGTTTACTCTTCCATTCACCTCAGATGCAACGTTGATCCGGTCATTCACCCGAAAGATGCCAGCGAGGCCGTAGAGCAGAACGTCGTTTTGCGTGAATGGGTTCAGCGGCGCGGTCATTATCCCAAGGCCGATGTTTCCATAAACATTGGCCCGAGCCGATCTGCCCGGAACCGCACCGAATTTTTTCTGTACGATAATCTTTGAAAAAATGTTGATCTGGTTGGTTCCGATCCCACGGGCCTGGTCAGTATTCGGCATTTGATAGCCGAACTTCATTCCAAGTGCCGGAAGATTCTTTGTTTCGCTGAACAGCTTGATCTTGGCAGATACGATAAAGTCGTCAAAATCATTGGTTGAATTGCCCGTGATGTTCAGGGGTATGGGCGAAGGAGTCAGCTGTGTGTCAATGGCCAAGTAGTTCTGGATCGTTCCTTCTATCTGTATCTCAACATTAGACGCAAAACCTTGTCTGATGCGGATATCGCCGACTCGGGTAAGGTCGCCTGTTAGCCCTGAAAGAGGAAACTTGGCCTTCTGGAAAAAATCGACCCCGGCCCCAATCTCGATCGCTCCTTGTGGTGTGATGTCTATATCATCTGTTATAAGCGGCCGCTGCTGGGCCCCGATGACAAGCACCAAGGAGGTTAACAAGAAAGTGATAGTGAACAGCCGGAACATCCCGAGTATTTTTGCACCTGTGAGACGGATTGTAAAACTGAACTGAGGGTAGCACCGTATCCACATAATGGTTTTGGACAAACAATGCAAAACTTGGCAGAATCGAACCTGACCTCAAATTGGCGGCAGTTGCGGAAACGATCTTAGAAGAACGAGCAAGGTAGTGGAAAACTTAGGGAAGAAAAAGGCCGAAAATGAACAGGTCGGGCTCCGGCTGGTCGAGGAGCGAACCGATCCGACAGACCTTTCTAAGATCGAAACGCAATTTGTTAGCTTTATATTTTTTCGGATCGATCCTCAGTGGCGCCGGCTTGATCCTGACACCAAATCGGTCCTGAAGAGCGAGTTCCAGGCTGTATATAATTCTTTTCGTGACGAGCTTATTGCATTGAGCTATTCGCTCGTCGGGTTCGATTCAAAGGCGGATCTGATGATATGGCGCGTTGGATGTTCGCTGGATTCTTTCCAGGAAATGACAGCAAAGCTCTATCGGACACGGCTGGGAAGCTACTTGGAGACGGCGGACAACTATATGGCCGTAACGAAGGGTAAGATGTTCATCACCGAGGGAATGGAAGATCGCGATCACGCCAAGCCCGGGCAATTCGACTATCATTTTCTGTATCCGTGTGCAAAGCATAAGGATTGGTACGAAAAGCCTGCGAGCGAGCGCGACGCACTTATAGAAGAGAATTTTATGGTTGGGAAACGCTTTCCCAATATAAGAATCCATTTGACGCACGCTTTCGGCTTTAGTGACCAGGAATACCTGATCTCCTTCGAGACCGATGAGCCAGGCGATTTTTTGGCCTTGACCGAGGAATTGCGCCAAACCCCGGCGAGCAAATTCACGCTCCGCGGAATGCCGATCTATACTTGTCGTCAAAGGACGCTAATGGAATGTCTGGACGCACTCGGATGAGCGAGATGATTGCGCGGAGATTTTTGATAAGCGGCTTGGTGCAGGGTGTGGGCTTTCGCTATTTTGCCCAGCGTGCTGCGGCCACGCATCGCATTACCGGATTCGTTCGGAATTTAGGAGACGGAAGAGTGGAAGCATTGGTGCAGGGAACGGAAAAAAATGTCTCCGCAATGCGCGAGGACCTTTCGACCGGTCCAAGATACGGAAAGGTCGAGCATATCGAAGAGCTCGTGGTCGAACCGGACCGGAGCTATTCGAATTTTCGAATAGAGCGATAATTTTGCATTCATCATACTAGGATCATCTGAATACATGGAAAACCTAAAGAAACTGATTCGCGAAGTCCCCGATTTTCCGAAACCTGGGATCAATTTTTACGACATTACGACGCTTTTGAAAGACCCTTCGGGGTTGGAAGAGACCATCGATGCGATGACCGAATCCTGCCGAGGTATGGATATAGACACGGTGATCGGCATCGAATCTCGTGGCTTTATTTTCGGAACACCGCTGGCATATCAGCTCGGCGTAGGCTTTGTTCCGGTGAGGAAGCCAAAGAAATTGCCGGCTGAAAAGATCTCTGTTTCCTACGACCTCGAATATGGGCAGGACACTTTGGAAATGCACAGAGATGCTGTTGGAGACGGCCATAGTGTTCTGATAGTTGACGATCTTTTGGCCACGGGCGGCACCGCAAAAGCCGTAGTCGATCTGGTGGAACAAGCCGGTGGAAAGGTTGCCGGGCTTCTCTTCGCTGTGGAACTGAACTTCCTCGGCGGCCGTGAAAAACTAAGCGGATATAACGTCAAGTCTTTGATAAACTACGACAGTTAGATGACCAGACCTTGTGGCCTGGATAAAAGACCATGGATCATTTTGGTCCCGTAGCTCAGTTGGATAGAGCGTCCGCCTCCTAAGTGGAAGGCCGCTGGTTCGAATCCAGCCGGGACCACCATAAAATTATGGAAACAGAGGTCGAATATATGTTTGTATTAAAAGAACGGAAATAAAAGGTGACTGAGCACAGTGGCGAACAAATACACGCCATTTACAACGTCATAGTTCTATTCATAGCTCCATAGTTTTACCAAAGGCTGCATCTTGGACCCAGTGCAGCCTTTTGGGTTTCAACTGGCATCTTCGGGCCCGTCTGCAGCTCTTATCAAGAGGACTTTTCACAGAAAGTTTAACCAAAAGATTTGAACTCTTCGGCGTATAGTGGCAACTTAAGCCTGATGCAGAAAGTGCTAACAGCCGCCCAAATACGTGAGGTCGATCGGCTAACGACCGAACGCTACGGCATTCCGTCCATAATCCTGATGGAAAACGCTGCGCACGCCGTCGCCCGTGTCATCACCGAAAAACTCGGCGGTTCGGTGAAAGGCAAAAGCATTCTGATCCTCTGCGGTAAAGGCAACAACGGCGGCGATGGTTTTGCTCTTTCTCGAATTCTTTGGAATCAGGGGGCCGATGTAACGGTTTGCATGATGTTTCCCGATGACGAGGTTAGCGGTGATGCGGCTGAGAATCTGAGCCTACTTCGGAGGCTTCACGAAAGTCAAACTGAGCCATTTAAGCCGATAATCTGTATTGCAGAGGTCGGAACTCATCGATCGTTCTTTGATAGGCCTGATCCATTTCTCGGCCCGGATATAGTGGTCGATGCGGTATTCGGCACGGGATTAACTCGTCCTTTAGAAAATGAACTTGCACTGCTTGCGAAGCAGTATAACAGTATTTTGGAGGATGAAATCCGCCCGATCTTCCTCTCGATAGATATCCCAGGCGGTTTGGATTCTGATTTGCCTGAACCGATAGGAGAGAGCTTTGCCGCTGATGTTACGGTCTCGTTCACTGCTCCAAAACCGTCCAACATTATTCCGCCGGCGTCTCGGTTAAACGGCGAGCTTTACGTTGCAAATATCGGTTCCCCGCAAGTTTTGATCGACGATCAGCCGTCGCAATTGTATTTGGCCGAAAGAGAAGATGCAGAACGTTGGCTTAAGCAAACGGAATTCTCGGCCGATTCCTACAAGAATAGACGCGGGCACTCGCTGATCGTCGCTGGGTCGGCGGACTATTCAGGGGCGGCGGTTTTGGCGGCGAATGCGGCAATGCGTTCGGGTGTCGGATTGGTTACGCTGGTTACGCCGGGGTCGTCAAAGGCTTCGGTAGAATCGCGCGTGTTGCCTGAGGTGATGGTCCGCGGTATCGCGGAGACAGACGACGGAGCTATAGCTGAAGAAGCGTTAGACGAGATCGGCGATCTGTTCGCAAAAGCAGATGCGTGATGGATTTTGTACTGCCATTGATGGTTACGTCTCAAGTTATTCCCCTGATCGTTTTGGCACCGTTTTTTATCATTCTGTTGGGAATCGGAATGACATCAAAGATCGCGATGGCCGCAGTGATCAGCTTTTTCCCGATCTTTGTTAACTTTGCGCACGGATACAAGTCGATAAGTAGTAATATCCACGAACTGATGCACATTTATGATGCCTCGACACGTTTCAAGATCTGGAACGTGTACTTTCCGCTTTCGGCGGGCAGTATCCTGGCCGGACTTAAAGTAAGTGCGACTCTAGCTGCGATCGGAGCTATAGTTGCTGAATTCACTGGGGCTGAAGTAGGTCTTGGGAAGAATCTTTTTATTAGTGCCATTCGTCTCGAACCTGATTTGATGATGACGTCATTGATTCTTTCGACTTTAATTGGACTTACTTTATTCACGAGTATTTTGCTTATTGAACGATCATTTCTGGGGTGGAACAAAGATGTCTGACATTAGTAATAGCAAAATCGTTCCTAACGTTTGGTCGGCTAACGCTAAGAGTTTCATGAGTGTTAGACATACATCGCAGGAGAACGTTCTCCATCCCGCGCTTGCTGCATTGATAAACGATCTGGCTCCGGCACAACTACTTGACTACGGTTGTGGCGACACCCGAATTCTCGACATTATCGATCGGAATATCCTTATCGATGTTCATGATAAGAACGAAGAAATGCTTCAGCTCGCCCGACATCGAAACGCAGGGCGTATTCACAATTACTTTCTCGATCGTAGCGAGATTTTGTCGGATGAGTATGACGCGGTTCTCGTGAGCATGGTCTTGATGACGTTGGATAACGAGGAGGAACACCAAGATGTCTTGGAAACCGTAAACCGTGTAAAGAAGCCCAGTGGCTACGCCTACATCGCAGTTTCTCATCCCTGTTTCCGAGACCGTCAATTCAGCAATTTTCGTACATCGTTCGGCTCTGAACAAACGTATAGCTATCTAACGAAGGGAGTGCCCTTTAACGTATATCTTGAAGACGATACTCCTCCATCTGTTGCCTTCACCGATTTCCATTGGCCCCTTTCTTTCACACTAAACGGAATAATTGAGACTGGCATGTCGATAGTCAAATTAATTGAGACACCGGATGATGCGTCAAGCGAACGGTGTAATCCCGGAGCTTCCCCGTTTGTTGTCATCATCGCAAAGTAAAGGAGAAAATCATGAGAAAAAGTTACATTGGTGTCGGATTGGTGATTCTAGCGGTACTTGTTGGTTTTGTCGTTTGGAGATATAGCCAGCCGACGCAGATTCCGGATTCTACAAGACTATCGGCTAGCGTAAGATTCGGATGGATTCCTTCGGCCTCGTTCTCAGGTGAGATTGTAGGCATCCGAAAATTCGCACAAGGACGAAATTTGGATCTAAAGGCCGAGCCGGGTGGACCGGGAATGAATTCAATTCAGCTTGTTCAGGCGGGACAGAATACCTTTGGAACTCTGGCTGCCGATGAAGTACTTGCGGCAAATGACAAAGGAGCAGATTTCGTGATCGTCGGTGTGATTAACTACTATTCGCCGGGTGGATTTGTTTCACTTGTAGAAAAGAGCATCAAATCACCGAAGGACTTTGAGAATCACAGGGTCGGGCTGTTACCGTTTGGGTCAACGACCTTATTGTATGAAAGTCTTCTCAAGAAGAACGGGGTTGACAAGAAGAAAGTTCAGGAAATAACGGTTTCACCGGATATGAAACCGTTTCTTAGCGGCTCGTATGATGTTCACCCTGTCTTTGTCTATGACGAAACTGTTACACTTGATCAACTGGGAATTAAATACAACTTGATCGAACCGAAGGAATTTGGCGTGAAGTTTAAGGGGCCAGTTTACTTCTGCAAGCGCGAGACATTAGAGAAGAATCCTGAATTAGTCAAGGCATTTGTCGAAACGATGGCAGAAGGTTGGAACTACGCGATCTCGAATCCCGATGAAGCAATCACCTTGCTAAAAGAGTTTGCGCCAGAGGTCGATACTGTGCGCGAACGATTAGTTCTTGAAAAAGCGATCCCGTATTATTCCGGTTACAACAAGCAGCCGATTAATTCAGATGTGGAAAGCTGGAACGAAATGGTCGCTGAACTTAAGGAACTGAATGTGATCCGCAATGATGTTGATCTATCAAGGGTTCTTTTCTTGACATATATAAATGCCTATTATAAAAGCGAGTAGTGCCATTTACCGAGCAGCTTTTGCGGGATGAGTTTGTCCGGCTACTTGACGATATTCGAGTCGAAATCTCGAATAAAGAAGTAGCCGTTCGCTCTATTCAGTTATTGCTTCCAGACACGCATGCTCTTGCGAATATTCAGAGATTTCTTTTCTGTGCAGCCGATGATCGAGTGCCGTACACAGAAATTGCCGATCGTTTTGTTTTTGAACGTGAGAACCCGCTTCCAGACTCCAGACCTAAACGCTCTCTTTACTTTCAACGATTTCGCCGACCATTCATGTACAAGCCATACGGACGTGGTCGATCTTCTGTCGACGAGAAGATTCTTGTGTTCGATTGCGGCGAATTAGATCAATCTAGGAACCCGATCGTTGAAGTAAGTGAAGAAGATGAGAGAGAGCTTTCTAAGGATAACCGACTAGACGAGTTCTGGGAAGCCTGGTGTGGAGAATTGGCAGAAAGGAGTTTTGGGGATTCAACCTTATGGACTTACATTATGATCCGTGAGGACTCCGGTTTACCTGCAATTTCCTCGGCCTTTGTTGTCTTCGATGGTGTCATAAGGCACGGCTGTTGCTCTGATGATACGAACTTCGAACGACTTTCGGTAATCTCGAAACGCCTTCAAGACACTCTAATCCGTTTAGTCGGAAAGCTTTACCTTTTAGCTCTCGAGCGACAGGCTACGCGTGCGGCGATTTCGCAGGTGATGGCGAGGAATATGAGTCATAACATAGGCTCTCATGTTCTGAGTAAATTTAAGGCACCAGAACATATCTTTACGAACTCCTCTGACTTTAAGTATGCTGCGGAGCCAGCAGGATGCAAGGGGCCGGAAAAGACTGCCAGCAAATCGGGTAAGGAGGGTTCGACGGGCGACGGAGAGGCCGAGAAAAAAGATGAGCCAACGATGTCGAATCAATACTGTGGGTTAGTGTTCGGGAAGGATAAGAACCAGTATCTCTCAATACCCACGGACGAAAAGGATAATGAAAGCCAGATCGCCTATTTCAACGATTACCTAAAAACCCGAATGGATTTTTTGGCGGACATTGCCACGGCCGATCCGGTGATCGAAAGTCCGATGTTCTTTGTTTCTGAGATCATGAAGGGCTTTGACAAGAACCGCATCTTGTTGAACCGGATCTCCGGTGTTTCGGACTCTCAACTAAGATTTCGGATAGAGGTCTTGAGGGACGGTGGGGCTTTTAAGTCGGATCTTTCCAATGACATTCAGCTTTCAATGACCAATGATGTCCTCGGTGCACAGGCATTTTATATCATCATCGAGAACATCATCCGCAATATTTGCAAGCATTCAAACCCCTCGCTCGAGGATAAAGGCAGTATCAGACTTACGATAAACGTCTCAGACAGCAAAGATCATCCTGCATTTTACGAGGTGTCGATATACGACAACTTGCCGAAGGTGTACGACCCGTCCAAACCGGACGGCGACGAAATGGGCAAGCTTCTAAGAGATCGGAATCAGGCTTTTACCGGATCGATCTTGGACAAAAGGGACAACACCGTCCGCCCGACAAACCTAGGCACCATCGAAATGGACGTGTGTGCCGCATATCTCAGATGTCTGCCGATCGATACGGTTGAAAACGACGACTATGAACTGGAGTTTTGCGGGAAGAAAGACGAAGCAGGAAAGGAATCGCATACACATGGCGATAATGACGAACAACTCCACGCTCCCGGCGAAGTAAAGACCATAGAGAGGGCAACAAAGAAACCGGATAGTCCTTTCCTAATGTATGCGTTTAAGCACCCGATAAATCAAGAAGCGAATAAATACTCCTTAGGATACAAGTTTTACATCCCGAAACCCAAAGAGGTTCTTGTGATCGACGATAAAGGCCATTTTACTATCGAGGGGACGAGTTCGGAAGATTTTTCATCCCACGGCTTGCTGAGAATCAGCTCACAAGACCTTAAACGCGAACTCGAGGCCGGCACGATCTATAAGCACCAGTTTATTTACCTGCATAACGTCGATAATCAGGTCGTGATCGATGGGTTGCTGAAACTCTATTTTGCGAGCCTTCCGAAACGCGTGATAAGTCGAATTGAGGACCCAGATAAATTGGACTTGAAGTCGTTCATGGATCGTTTGTGGGAGAGCCACCTCTTCGGAGGACTCTTGCCAGACGGCAAATCCGTGATGTTGATCCGGGACAGCGAGGATGAGAACTTGGTTCTTATGAGCGAGGGGGGGGCGCATACGCTTCAGTAACCAAGTTACTTCTAATGCTTCAAAGTTCTTTATCGATGACCATAATACTCTTTGGTGTAACTATTGCTTTGAAAGTGGCAAGCCGAATCGGCGTTGTCAGTGCTCATGCGAGAAGTATTTAGTTCCCACAGGATTACGTTATTACGACATGATGTGCGGACATACAAGACTTCGAAAACACATCGGCCGGATCATCAATCCAAATAATTTGAAAGCCAAACTAGAGTATCTGGAGGTGGCTTTATCAAAGATCCTGATTATTGATGAGAGGATCCAGGAAAATATAGTTGGAAAGGAGCGTAAGAAATACAGGGCCAATGAGCACGAGACTGATTTCTATCATTATTTCAGGCAGCAGGGCATTATGATTCCGCTAATACCAGTCTGCGATGTTGAAGATCACAGAAATTGTGACGATGCTGCGCATATTGATTGTGCTGACTTAAATAATACAAGTTTTGGAAAAATGGAGACTAAGGGAACACCGGCATTTGATCTGGCAAGGTTCATAGAAATGCACCTCGATGATTCACGTTTCTGTGTAATTCATCTAGGACTGTTAGAGAAAATGCTGGGAGAGAATGAGACCAAGAATAGTGTCGCGATTCACGGCTTGATCGAGAAGCTGTTTAATGGCCGTAAGGGTTTTGAAGAGAAGCTGATCATCACATCCGGGAGGGGGACACCGGACAACTTACCGGAAAAGGTGAGATACCCCTTCGTCCCATTGGCCCCGATCCAAAATGCTGTCGAAACGGTTTTTGACAAGTATGTTCTTGCGAAATTGCTATATAACTCTAGAAGGACGACTTAGCTATGAAACAGATAATCGCATTTATAGCACCAGATAAATTTGCCAGACTGCTACGTCACGAAAAGGCCAAAGCAATCGGGTTCTTGGAGTACACCGATGACGATACAGACTATCTAAACGGCGGCGACCATGTTTTTTATGTAAACGGTCCGGGTAAATATGAATCTGCTTGTTTTGATCAAGATAAAGCTGAAAAAGCCTTTTATATCCTAGTCCCGGATGCCCTCAACGATTTTGACGAGTACGAGCCAAAACACGAATTTGCGATTCTGTATCACCACGAGACCGAAATACATCGTAACGTTGCAGAATGGACTCAGAATAGGAGTTTTTTTCGGGGTAACAGGAGGGAGCACGAAGAAGCGGGTACCATCTATGCAAAGATAGGTAGCCAAATCACGAGCAGCAAAGAGTGGAACTTCGAGATTATTTGGTCAGATCTTACATCAGAATTTTACTCACAGAGTGTAGATCAACTTCTGCAGACAATTAAAGAGGCTGAGAGCGTCAGCGACACCATGTTGCCCCCTGTACTCTCCGCCTACGAACGGCAATTCAAGGATTTTATTTCCGAAATCCAAGGAAGGTTTGAGTCTGACAATCCAAGTCATCAAACGGCACTTAATAGATTTCAAGAGGCCTTATTTGCTTAACTGGTTAACAATACCAAGCAGTTCCCTCGCGGTATTATTTGTGGCAATCGACCGTCCGATCAAGCGTTTCAACTCTTCAACTGTAATTTCAGTCGGAAAAGCAGATTTTTGAAGTATCAATGCTGGATGCTCACCCTCTCTATCAATAAAGTTGAACGACTTTCCTGTTTTCGAAAGTTTCACGTCCCTAACTTCAAATGACCTGACCGGAGCTGGTTTGTTCAGCTTGTGATTGGAACCGCCACTGCTGCTAGGCCGCTTTGAAGCTACAGTCACACGCGGAACATTGAATTGGATTTTTGCGTTGGGGGATGCGGCAAGAATCTCCCGTCTGAGAGTATTGTCTTTTGTAAAGAGTAGCCTCTGTCCAACATTTTCGAGCATGATCGTCTTTATCTGGCCATCCGCAAAATGCGGCGGGTGGTGCTGATTTGTCGCGATCACATTTCTTTGGTTGTCGGACATCCCTTCTTCGGTTATTTCTATCTGCAGTTCATCGATCCGGTCGATAAAAAAACTGGCCAGCACGTCATTAGAGCCATAAGTCTGACTCTTGTCATCGGCTATTTTCTGTAGTTCATAAAGTACAGTTCTAGGTACTCGCAACCTGGAGCTTGAGTTTTTCAAAAGATGTACTAAAGATTCCGATTCGTCTTCGGCTAGAAAAACGTTTGTATCGAGGCAAATATCCTGATGCCACCTCAAGCTACCATGCTCCCTACTCTTCTTCACTCCGTTCCATTGGCCACTTAGCTTAGTGACCAATTCCCGTCGATGTTGCTCAATGTCCGGATGGAGTAACTCTCCGTCGTTAATCAAAGACGTGGCAGACATTTTGTAAATTATTTCGCGCAGCATCTTCAACATATCGCAATACAGGGAAAGCGACTTGTGAGCTGATAGCTGCGATTCGATTCCCTCTTTGATAAAAATGCCGTGCGGGGCATAGGTCCGATCTTTTTTGAGTGCGCTAAGCTTAGAAGCGTCTTTTGAGGCCGTTGAAAACATCACTCTCAATCGAAGATCGTCATTTTTCCTGAGGTTAAGAGCTTGAAGCGTCTTAAAACTGAGTAGTTCCTTATAGTCGTCCATCGGCCGCTCGAGATTCTCGTTTTCCTCGTCAGAGAGGAGGCGCAAATCCAAAATCAGCAAGTGGGGCTCCTTAATATCGAGACCTTTCGACCTAATAATCGTCGCAAGAGCCTGCGGGGATGAGTTATTACTTATATCCTGCTTGCCGATAGAATGGAAATCACAACCGGGTCCTAGAATGCCGTGGAAGATATGGCTCCACCCCATTTCTGCCATATCGTCAACCATAATAATCTTCGGCCTTTTATCCTCGACTACCGTTCGCAACCGCTGCAAAAGTTTTGGCGCATCACCTAAGTTGTTTAGGCTTGAAATTGGGTCAATACTATATGCTTGCTTAAAAGCTTCATACTCTACATCCGGAGCAAACTTTTGTAAGGGTGTGTAACTCCGATCATTATTGCGATGAAGCTGTTGAAGTCGCTCGAGACCGAATCGGTTTGCAGATGTATGCTTTATATTCGTCAGATCAACAAAACCCTTGAAATATTCTTTGAGTTCCATAGGATCGGCTCTTTCGCTCAAATCGAGCGCCGTCGATTTGCCATTCATCTGGACTGTGCTGCCTTTGCACTGAATAATTGAATTCCTTCGGCGATTCAATCGAAGAATGGAACCAAGATCGGCGTTTGTCACCAAGAGAACATGGTTTAGCATGCCAAGTACTCGAATCCAAAGTAAGAGCTCGACGCCCTGCCAAGAATCAGCAATTTTCGCGGAGTAAGTCCGGCTTAATTCAATCTTGAAAACAGCGTGTTCTTTACCAGTAAGTTTTTCCGCTATTTCTTTTAGGGATGTCGCATTATGATCCTCGGGAATTTCATATATTTCTGGTTGAGTTGTGTACATAACCTCAGTAGACCTCCTGAAGATGGGAGACGCGTACGCAATGATTGATTTGCCCTAGATTATATGGCAACTTTTATTCAGTTCGCAATGGAAATACATCAAATTTTTGGCTTAGTCGAAGGCCGCAGAGAATTGGAGGGTAGGAAACACCGAAGGCTGGCGATTCAGTTGGGTGCCAAATATTACAATGAGTAGAGTCAACAAGATTAGAATTGTCTCAGATAGCGAGAGGTTGAATGCATTAATAAGCTTCATCGCCCATTCTCCAAAAGGACTCAAATTTGTCTGTGCGGACGGATGGGCGGATCCGATGGAATTGCGAAAATTCTCTTTGGAGTGCGATCACGATGGTGCGGCCATAATAATTGATGCCCATATAGCGTATCCTGGTGATCCTTTGATCGTGAATGCCGGCTTTGATCTCGCATGCGAACTACGTAGAAATCATTTAGGAAGGTTCCCGATTATACTCGCTAGTCAATCGCCACGAGCGGCATACGATAATTTGTCATCGATCGATAAAAAATATGACATTTTGAATGCGGTAGGCACCGGATTCCTGCAACTTCCAATCACCCACGGTGACCTTCTAGCTCAATTTGAAGAAATTTCACCCCTTAGTGACACGGAACTAAAAAACGTGATTCTCGAGAGTTGCAACCTGAGGAGTGCATGGGCGGTAACGATCCATATTGTGGAGAGATTGTTAAAACAGGGAGAAACTGAGAACTACACTATTTCGGGAGAGCTAGAGCGGTGGGAACGTACGATTTCCTTCTTAAGGCCCGAACTGAAAGAGGACTTTTCTAATTTGAAGAATCTTTTGAGCGAGCCAAGTATATTGATGGCCAGGTCATCCTTTCAATTGGCGTTGCAGGGGTTTGATCGTCTTTTCGTTGAAGATGCTCAGAATGCTGAACCGGATGCAATTTTAGCTGTAAATGACCTGCCCCCCAGCAGTCCTCCAAGGGGTTTTTCGAAGGTGTTGATCGCCGATGACAATCCGCAACAATACCTCAAAACAATGTTGCGGAGTGAATATGGTTACGATGTGGTCGAAAAGCAGGCGACGAAGCTTCGTGAGGCGATCTCGTTGTTTGAACAAGAAAGGCCTGATGTAGTTCTTGCAGACTTGTATTTCAAGCGGTCAGGCCGAGCCTCGGAGCGAGCCAACAAGGCTGTCGGTGAGGAGTTCATAAGGCATATTTTGGCGAACCAACGGAAAGACGAATACGGCGTAGACCGGCCGATGGTACTCGTGACATCGAAGGCAACGGTGCGTGCTGACGAGATACTCTTTGGAGCAATTAATTGCTCGGGACCCCATAAAGCTTCTGACCCGGCGAGCGTGCATCAGTGTATTTGGGCTGGAGCCCGAGAACAAGGAATAACTGAACCCGCAGCCGTAAATGGAACGAATTGGCGGCCAGAAATGGAATGGCGAAGTAGGCTGGATACGTGCAAGCAGATGGTTCCGGACCTGCGGCGGCAATGGAGTGAATTTTCTACAGTTGTTCAGCAAACACACACTCTTTCAAAGCTTTTGTTAAGAACCGCCACCAAAACTGAAACCCGCCTCGTGTCGGAATTGATCAAACTCCTATCCGATTTTGGAGCCGAGTCTTCTTTTTCACTGAAAGACGTTCAATCGATCTTTGAGAGGACAGGTGAGATCCATAAGAGGGCAAAAGTTCCACCGTTCACAGAAACGAATAATAGTCTTCGCAACATTCTGCACGGCAAAATTGAGCAGTTTTCATCGGTCGTAGCGGCAGTAAATGCAGTTGTCAGGACGATCGCAGAGGTTTCAGAGGAACTCATAACTTCTAAGAAGTTCAACAGTCTTGGTACTGATCTGCAGGAGATCCTTGCAGAGTTTTCATCTGACGGCGATATGCTGAATTTTCTCGATCATCTTGAGCTCGGCCTCAAATCGACAGTTCAGCATTTGCCCAAACGACCTGATTCAGGCCTTGAACAAGGCGTCGGCCACAACGACACTAAAGAGTTTACTATCGTCATTGTTGAAGATAACGATTATTGGGCTGAGCAAGTGCTGGAAGCAGTTTGGCTGGCAGAGGGTCGATTAGGCGAGGGCGTTTTTCTTAACGCTACCCGATTCAACAATGCGGCAGAGGCTCTCGCCTTCGTTGCACCAGTTCCCAAAACCCATGCCATATTAAATGCCGGCGAATCTATCCCGACCCTCGCAATTGTTGATATTTGTATGCCCAAAGATAGAGACCATGCAATGTCGATCGTAGAAGCGGAGAGCGGCAAGGGGGCGAAGTTTGTATCTCCGGGAAGTGAACATGGATTGGATCTAATCAAGGCGTTTTCAGGTTACGACCGGAACCTTCCGCTCATCGTTTTTAGTACAATTGACGATCTCGAAGATCGAAAGAAGGTCTGCGCATGGGGTATTCCTGAGCGAAGCTTTGTCTCGAAAAGCTCAAAAGCGCCTGAGCAAATTGCACGCAACATTATTCGATTTGTCGAGAACTCTGACAGATATGTCATCAGGCGATTATTCGTCGAGGAAGGAGAAGATTATTTTAATCGCTTCTGGATCAACGGACTTGAAATTAAGCTTTCTCCCGCATTGAACCGAACCTTCACAGCCTTGTTTGAGCTTAGTCAAATAGGGGAAAGGAACGAGTTTTCAATTGAGGAAATTAATGAGGCCCGAAATTCTACTGATACCGATGAGCAAGACGGATTAGTCCAAGATCACATTCACAAGATAAGAAAAATTGTATTTGATACATTCAGGCGAAACAGGTCATACATAAACGCTCGGCACTTTATCAAGACGCGAAAACGTTCCGAAAATGGCCCTACTTTATACCAACTGAATGCGGAGATTGTTCCACTAGTTGACGAATCGTGGTACGACGACGACCTAGATACGTTTTCGGAAAAGAACCGAATCCTGCTAGTCGAAAGTAATTCAGAAGTAGCTGCGGAAATTGAATTCGAACTTCGGAATCAAGGCTACGAGGTAATACAGGCTTCTGACCCCTCGGAAGCCGTAAGGAAGTCAAAAGAATTTGAGCCGCATCTGGTCTCGATCGGGCTCGCGAACGGAACATTCGAGCGGGCGAGGTGGGACGACTTACTTGAGTCCTCGACCCGCAGAGATTTTGGCGTCGTCTTTCGAAGCGGAGAGCCATTGGAAGCAGATGCGTTGAACTTGATGACCCAAATGGGAATTCCGCTGGAAAACCTGGCAACGACGGAAACATCTTCATGGCTGCCTGCTTATCTAGGTGTCATTGAAAATGAACGTCGCCGTATATTCCTTGGCGAGGCGACAGATCTGGGGGATTCGGTGGTGATGCCAGTTGTTAAGGTGTTGAACGACTGTGATTTCGATACCGGGCGATTGAATCTTAATGTGAATGGCCGCAACTATAGTTGTAGGGCTAGCCAGCTTGCCCGTATCATTGGATTCCTCCTTCAGAATCCACGTGAATTAGTTAGTTATGAACTCGTCAAGAGGTCGATCGTTGGAAATGATCCCGTCACGCAAGATGATAGGCGAAACTGGCCTCAGAGGATCAGAAAAATCATTGAAACGTCGTGGCTAGACGCCGCCGTATATGCACGAGTCGAAGACACCGCGAAGCGGATATTGGAGTCTTCCGCCGAAGGGCTAAAGCTAAACGTGCATGTTGTTGATGGGCGAAAACATCATCAACTTGATCATCTTCGAGAATCCGATGTCGACTGAGATACCCGACGCTTGATAGAGCGTTTTTATTTAGTGGCTAGATCCCGTTTGTGGAGTAGCTTTTTGGTTGCGGTTAACTTGGTGCGGAACGGAGATTTGGAAGTTTCAATTTGAGGTGCCTCAAAATGTTAAATTTCGTACTGGATATTGAATTGACGCTGGATCTTTTGTTGGAATTAGATAGCTTTAGTGAACGAAGCCGTTTGAGCAAAGAGCAAATCAGAGACTTTATAATGATACGAGATCTAGCAAGAGAAATAAGGTTGGAGAACAAGTCAGAGGCAGAAGTTCGACAGACGGTGCAGAAAATTCGTTCAGATATTTTGGCGATGGATAATATTCATCAGGAGTTTCAGAGCGCCCTGCACCCTCTAGTCGTTAGAGCTCAACAATATTTGGAGGTCGCGGTGAAACATGCTAACTAATGCAATAGGTGCTGTTACTGGTTCCCACACCACCGTCGTGCATAGGAGCCCGTAGACCGAAAGCAAGGCTTCATACCATTGCGCCTAAGACGCGTCTTCAACAGAAGTTCAAGGAATTATTTTCTCCCTCGCGGAAGACTGCTCAACGTTAAGTACTTACGGGGTTCTTGGCGAATTCATTAGAAAGTGCTTGGAACATTAGGTGTTTGTTGTTCGGCCTTAGAGATTAAACTGAAAAGATCTTGAGCCTGCCATTAATTTCGATGGCAGGCTTTTTCGCGCAAGCATTTAGAAAGACTGATCGTCGACTGCATGGAAATTTTGGCCCCCGAATGCGATTGATTCATAAAATAGTTCTGTCAGTTTATATGTCCGATCTATAGAGATCTTTGGAACAGGGTGAAGTTACCATCAGAAGTGAAACTGACACCAACGAGCAAATGATAATTGGCAAATTCAGATCAAATCTTATGAAAGGAGGTGACGTTATGGGCTATTAGAAAACACGGGCGGGGAAACCCGCCCACCCCAACTCTGTATGCCCGAAGTCGCGATGGCTGATTCGAAACTGACACTGACGAGCAAATGGCTGTTGGTATAGTTCAGATCAAATCTTATGAAAGGAGGTGACGTTATGGGCTATTAGAAAACACGGGCGGGGAAACCCGCCCCCATATTAAGATTCGCTGTCGCGGACCCGAGCTGAGGGAACGCTTGACGGCTGCCGAACCGGACACCGGTGTATTCGCGGGGCGGCAGCCATTTTTTTGCGGCAACACCTAAATGACGAGCATGCAAGAAAGACAACATCTTAGCCGAGCGGGAAGGAGGCGTTTCAACCGTCAGATCTCTGAACTTCAGAAACTGTTCAGTATCGACCCCATACGTTTCAGGTCGAGCTGGAACAAGCTCGTTCTTGGATGGCTCAACGAGATTCACCGACGGGCAAAAAACTGGGCTTCGGGCGATGAGTTCCGTAATACGGAATCTGCCGAGCGACTCGCCGAACGTGGGAGGACCGAGGTCTTCGGTGTTGTAGAGATCGCCGAATCCGTTATGCACGCCTGTGGTTTAGAGATCGAAGGGGCCGTCAGCGACTCCGCCCGAAGCATTCTACAAGCAGAGTGCGTCAAGGCAGTCGCGAGGGTCGTGGATAACCGACTGAACTACATGATCGATCATAAGAATTATCGACGAGCCAAAAACTGACACAGCATCGCGGACAGCTTAGACCATCCTGAACAAACGGAGCAACAGAACTATGACAAACGATATGCAAAACACAAACTACCAACCTTCTTCGATCCAACGATTCTTTTGGTGGCTCGCCGGTGCCGACATTGAGCTTTTGAGCCAATGCCGGAGCGACTGGCATAAGTTCACAGCGATGGGTTGTTTCGTGGCCGTCATTGCGTGTCTTGCGGTCGTTTCAGGGACGTTCTTTCTGAACATAGCATTGGGCGTTTCGGTTTATGCCGCTATTCCGGGGGGTATATTTTGGGCGATCCTGATCGTATCTCTTGACAGGCTTCTTCTAACTCATTTTCAAAAGGGCCGCGGGATGCTTTTGCGGGCATTTCCTCGGCTTCTTCTTGCAATTGCGATCGCCGTCGTGATCAGCCATCCGCTGCTGCTCAAGATTTATGAAGGCGAGATCAATGCCCGCCTTTTAGATGACAAGCGAAGCAAGATCCACAGCGTCCTAGACAGTTCGGAGAAGCAGGCTGCGAGAAAGCGCGTCCAAGGGCAGATCGAATCGCTGGAAGGACGTCTTGAGAGTTTCCAAAAGGCCAAGGACGATGCGGAAGCAGAACTGAACAAAGAACGCGGAGGCATCAAGTCGGTCAACACCACCGGCCACGCAGGCGATGGACCGATAGCAGCGATCAAGCGGTCGATCTATGAGTCTGCTGCCAGAAAATTTGACAATGAAAGCCCTGCTATTCTGAGCGAGATAAGTATCAAGAAAGGCGAACTGGAAGCTTTAGCCGGCGAGATCAACAAGGAGTTGGGGGTTGTTGAGGAAAAGGAGGCCCAAGCAGCCGGCATTCTAAATCGGCATAAGGTGCTTGTTCGATTGCTCGAAGAAGATCGTTCTTCAGCTCTTTTCGCATATATATTGATGATCCTAATGATGTCTATCGAGGTGCTGCCGATCATGCAAAAGATCTTTTCCCCTAAAAGCAAATACGATTTTATGAAAGACGAGGAGGCGAAATATGAAAAGATCGAGGCTGCGAAGATATTTAAGGTTAAATCTTCAGTGGCGAAATACGAAGCGGCGGCCCATCGGGCTACTTTCTTGAGGGTTTATAACAAGGTACGAAAGGGTGATTTCGATAACGGCAATACCCCCGAAAATGACCTTGCAAAAACGATCCATATGTCGATCCTGAAGAACGGAGGAAAGGGGGCCGGTTCTTCTGTTGATGCTCCAGCCTCCGAGACCTCAGGAATACTGGTTCACATCGAAGTCGCCGAGCACCCAGAATTAACTGCGAAACTTACGATTCCGGCCGGCAAGGAGCAGTCGCTAACTTTGGAGGATCTGAAGCAGCAGATCGATCAACTGGTAGGCGAAGTTTCAGCCGACCTGGGTAAAGCCGTTGAGCTTGCAGAGGCAACGAACTCCGGGGGGGACGATATTGACCGACATTTCCTTCCGCTGACCCCTCAGTTAAAAGCGGATCGTCGGCTGATCCTTCGTTTTGAACCGGCGTCTGCTCAAAATGACACTCGGTTGTGATCGCGCGATGAGACTATTTCGCTTAACGGAGGATTCATCGAAAAACGTTTGAAAGAAAAAATGCAATACGCGAAAAATCAAGTAGCCGCCTACCCTGTGCAACCTTTCGCCCAGGGTACTTCTGTTGCTCGATGGCTTGACGTGTGGGCCCTCATGAGCGTCATAGGTCGTATTGCTCTTCCAGTGATGGCTATTTTGCCAGCTTTTGCTGTATTCGGAATCATTCAGGTCGCGGCCCTCGAGATTGGGGGCCGATTCGGTCTCTATCCCTTTCATATTCTGATTGCGGTTAACGGTACCGCGATTGCACTCTTGACAACTACCGGCGTATTAATCCGTTCGGCCGGAATGCCGGACCTCCGAATGCTGAAAATGCGAGTTCCCTCGATCGGGAGTTTAGCAAGGTCTATTTGGGCAAAGCGGTCAACGATTGTCGGCCGACGACAGAAGCAGGTCGCCGAACCCGGCGAGGCGATTATGCTAATTGTTATACGCAAACGTTTAGAGTCGGCCAAACAAAAATCAGTCGGAGCCTAGATGGAAATGGTCAAGAAAAAGGATCAAATGTTGCAACGGATACGAAGAATCTTTATGCGTATGAACTGGCGAAGAGTAATAAGTTTGTTCTGCTTTGTAGCGTCGATAGCGCTCGCTTTTCAGACCCTTGTCATTTGGAGGATGTTCGATCTGTCAAGTACTCACCTGGACCTGAATGACCCACGCAACCTTCAGAACCGCTCGGAAATGGTGTTGTACTTTGCGCCATTTCGGTTCGCAAAAGGAGATTCCATTTCATTAGATGAGGTCGTCGAATACTTGGTCGAGCTTGGTTACTTTGAAACAACTGACTCGCAGCCGGGCAGCTTCTCAAGAACGGCATCACAAATTGACGCGTATCCACGTAATTCACTCAAGTTCCCGAAAATCCACATTTCTTTCTCGTCAGGGAAGATTGCATCAATCGAAGCGAACGGAAGTTCTGTCGAGTCGTCAATGCTGGAGCCGATGCCACTTCAGAATGTAGTGGATTATGTCGCCCCCGAAGAACGAAGAAAGAATCTTAGGACGAGAAGGATAGTAATCGAGCCCGGAACTATTCCTGAGCTTGTTTCTGACGCGGTAATCTCGACCGAGGATCGCACTTTTTATAACAATCCGGGTGTCGACTGGTTGGCTGTTGCGACCCGACCCATCAGGTCGCTTGGCAAGGCCGGAGGTTCGTCCATTTCCCAACAACTGATCAAGAACAATATAGTTGACGGGGCAAGCGGCGAGTTTTGGCACTCCGGACTAGGAAGGCTCCACCGTAAATTCAGAACCATCGAGAGAAAGGCGGTTGAGATACCGATGGCGATCGAACTAAACAGAAAGATGACTAAGGATGAGATCCTAGCGTCCTACCTTTCAATGAACTATATGGGTTCACCAAAGAAACTTGGTATTAATCTGTACGGTTTTGAAGCGGCAAGTCTTGAGTATTTTGATAAGCACTTATATGAGATCAACGACGTTAACGACCCCAGGTCTGTTGCCTATGCTGCAACACTCGCGGGAATGATCGCCGCTCCGGGAAAATATTTGAAATTCATCGAGAGTGGTGAAAGGTGTGAAGCCGTTGAGAAGAGGTGTGCAAGCCTATTGGTGCGTCGTAATGTAGTTCTAAACTCAATGCGGGAAACTAAGCCCGAGAGATATTCTGACGTGGTGATTGAAAACGCCAAGAACACACCCCTAGGTTTTGTGTTTTCGAGCGCACGAAGAACGAATCGACCAGTTCAAATTGAAAGCATAAATTTTGCGAAGTTTGCAGCATCGAACTCCGAACTTCCGAAGGAAATAAGTGGACTTCGTACTGAGTCCGGTCAAGTTGAGCTGGTCACCTCTTTGGATGTCCGTTTACAAAAAGTCGCAGCCGAAATTGTTTCCAAGGCTAAGAAGGACCTTGAGAAGAAAGTCGAGCGAATCTACGGAGAGCAGCGTTCGACAAATGAGGAGAAATTCAACGCTATCGAACGTCAATGTCTAGCTGCTGAAGTTGCAAATCCATCCAAGTGCGACTCGATCTTTAAGATTCAGGCCTCCTTGGTCGCGATAGATGCACGAACCGGTCAAATTCTGGCGATGAGCACAGGCATCGGTCCCTGGGATAAACGCAATCCAGGGAGCCTGACTAAGCCGTTCTTTTATCTTAAGGCTCTTGAGGAAGGAACGTTCAAGGGGGAGCCTTTTACTGCGGCGACCATTATTAATCCCAAGACAGATAAGAGTCTACTCAATGACTATTGCTCGAATGATGAAAACCTCGGAGGGATAGGGACGGCAAAATCCCATCTTGCAATGAGTTGGAATATTGGAGCGTGTTTCGCGGCTCAATCTACCGGCATACCAACCGAATTTGTCGGTCGGCTTACCGGCTCAAGTCCGGAGAAGAAAGTACTTGCTTCGATCGGCGGCACTAAAGGCTCAGAGGTAAGTTTACTCGACATTGTCCAAGCATATACGATCTTCCCGAATAACGGGCGAATGATGAAACTAACGCCTTATGAAGAGGCCTATCAGACAGAGCGTGATAAAGTCACGCCGATCCGCTTTTCGACCCATAGCTTCGAAGCTGTAGCCGACCCGGTCTCTACGTTTATTACAGCCCAAATGTTGCGATCAGTGATCACAGAAGGTACCGGGAGGAGATTTCGCGAGTTAACCGGATCAGTAACCACCAACGAGCTCGCTGGAAAAACTGGTTCGGGAATGGTGGCGGACCTCTGGTGGGTACATTTCACACCCCGCATGGTGGTCGGCGTATGGGTCGGTATGCCATATAATCTGCCTGAATTACACACTAAGGATGGCTTCTCCGGCGGAGCAACGGCAGGACCAATCGCAGCTGAATTCACGAACGCGGTAAACAAACTAAGGCCGGATCTACTGAGAGGGCATTTCATACAACCTCAAGGTGTCGTACGACTTCCGGTCGATGCGGGTCGGGGCTGCATCGGGCCTGTCGGCGGTGAAAGCCTTTACTTCAATGCATTGCGACGGCCGAAAACCTGTAGCTAGGAACCCGATGCACGACTTTTATGACAGACGAGAACAATATGCTGTCGTCACCGAAGAATTTGGCAGTTGCCAGTAGAGAAATAAAAAAGGCGAAAGGCCGTGCAACGGATTTCACGCATTGTGGAGTTTTTTAATGGTCGGACTTGGGTGGAAAAATGAGAAATGCGGATTCATCGACGAGGCCGGCACAGGTATTGTTTAGCGTTCTTTCGAACTGGTCGACTTATGGAAGGATATTGGAGAGTTCGCTTAAGTCAGTTGGAAATTTGTAACAAGGAACAACCAGAAAACACGTGATCCAGTCCATACTGAAAATTGCTGTCCTGATATTGTGTCCGCTTGCGGCGTGCGGTTTTGGATTAGCTGCTTTATCGAGTATTAGATCTGATTGGTTTTCGCCTGGAATGAAATGGTTTTTAGCCGGAATGCTCATATTCCTCATTGTGTGGAAGTACTTTCATCGTCGTCTGGAGCTATTTGCGACGTTTGAGCATGAAATGACTCATGTCTTGTTCGGGATGTTTTTTCTCAAGATCCCTTGATCATTCAGCGTTTCGCACAACGGGGGCGAGGTGTCTATGATCGGGGAGAATTTCGTCATCTCACTCGCTCCGTATTTTTTCCCGACCATTTCGTACCTTATGCTCCTAGTTTTCCCGTTTGTCCATTCGGCCATTAGCGGGGTCTACTTTCTTGTGCTCGGTGCGACCGTGACTTATCACCTAGCCTCAACCTGGGGCGAGTTGCATTGGCAACAAACTGATTTGTACAAAGCCGGGCTTGGGTTCAGCCTGGTAGTTTTGCCGGTTGCCAATCTTATATTTTACAGTGCAATAATTGTGTTTGCTGCTTCTGGCGGAACTGAATTTAGTAGTTACTGGTTTAACGCTATTTTTCGATCGGTGGATTTAGTTATATGGCTCCTGAGATAAGATCATTCGGTAGGGTTCGCGAATGCAGAAACGAAGTACCGGGTATCAAAGCCGCGTCGAATGTAACAGTCGAGATCCCCTTCCTTCTCAGCGATTGTCTCAGAGATCGGGAGCTGGCAAGACCAAGATATTGGTAAAAGTCTAAAACATTAACGGCAACTAAACTGTGGTGCAAAGTTCGTTGCAGGCCTTTGGCAATAAGGAAAGAATTGGAATCAAAGGCAAGTTGGCAATTGTGGCAACGCAGATACAGCGGTGGCCGAAAACGTTTGATCATCACCTCAAGCAAGGAAAAATGTGATGGAAATTCTATCAATTGATATCGGCGGATCGGGAATCAAAGTGGCAACACTAGTTCTGGACGGGAGAACATCAAAGATCAGAGCCCGCCACCGCTTCGATTTGCCGGAAAACGTCGACAACCTTGAAAGATATATCTTTCGGCGACTGGCTTCTTTGTATTCAGATCAGGTGCTTAGAGCTTTCCCGATTGCTGTATCCGCGGTGGGTTTCATCGACTCGGACTCGGGAATCTGCCGCTTTTCCACCAGAAACAAATGGAAGAAAAGGCCGATGAGAGCGAATCTACAAAAGTGTTTTTCTAACGAATCGGTTTTTTTGATGAATGATGTCGAGTCGCACCTGTTTGCGCACGCGGATAGCCACGAGCATTCGATACTCACGATCGCGATCGGCACATCGGCAGGGCTAGCTTTCACGGATTATCAAGGGGGGATCGTGCAGCTTCGAAAAGGATGGCAAACCGAATTTGGGGCCATCCGGATGAAGCCAACGGAGCCTCCGGAACACGGTGAAGTGTGGTGGAGATTGGGAAGTTATGGTCATGCGGAATTACTCAAAAGGTACGGAACAAGGGAGGAAGCCGGAAAACACTTCGGTTACCGATTAGGGTTTTTCTAGCACAGTACGCAGGTGTATTGTTGCCCAAAACTATTATTCTTAGCGGCGGGATCATCGAGCACAATTGGGCATATATCAAAGACTCGCTCGAATGGGAGTTCCGCCAAGACCTGAACCAGTGGATTAAGGACGATCCGCCAATATTGGTTCGATCACCTTATGGCCGCGATGCGGCTTTGGTTGGCGTAGCTAAATTCGCATATTCGAAACTGAACGGTACGCAGGGTTCAACACTTGACTCGATCCAGTGAAACGCGCTAACGCGCATTGAAACGTGAAATGCCGACGGCATCCCGACGATCGCCACATCCGCTGGAAAGAATTAGCGCGCTTTGACGCGATGAAATTTAGACGGAGCAGTCAAGTCCGGTATATGGGCTTGAAAGACTTAGAGTGCCAGAGCTCATAGAAACTTTCTACCGTGTTGGTCGCAACTCGTTCTCGTTCCGTAGATGCATTGTAGCGTGCCGGAGCGCAATGAAACCCATGGCTAGCCAACTTGACGAACAAGAATAGTGTCGATCCTTTGAACCGTGCCAGAGCGCATTGAAACTTATAGGGGGCATATTAAAGTGAAGACTAAGACCTTACAGGTGAGTGAGCACGCAAGACAGCTGCGTGCATTATCTAAACGACTAAAAGCACGGTACCGCGACTCAGTTATCATAGATCAAGATATTTTGAATCAACTCGAAGCTGCCTGCGACGGCCTTGATAGGACCTTTAACAGTGCCGTAAGCTACCCATAAAAGTGCACAGGATAAAACTGGACGTTTTCTGACATGATAGGAGATGGAGGAAACGGATGAAAAGGTCAAGATTTAGTGAGACGCAGGTGGTAGGGATATTGAAGGAAGGCGAAGCTGGGAGGCCGGTAGGGGAGATCTGCCGGGAGCATGGGATCAGCAACGGGACGTATTACGCGTGGAAGTCGAAGTACGGAGGGATGGAGGCATCGGAGCTGAAGCGGATGCGCGAGCTTGAGGAGGAGAACGGCCGTTTGAAGAAGATGTATGCGGACCTGGCGCTTGAGAACATGGCGATCAAGGATCTGCTGGGGAAGCTCTGACGCCGGAGATGCGGCGATGGGCGGTCGGTTTTTTGATAAACATCTGGAGCCTGTCGATCGTTAAGGCATGCTCGGTAGCGGGGCTTTCCCGGAGGGCCTGGTACCGGGGTGACCCGGCGGAAAGGGGAGATAAGAAAGATGCTCCGGTGATAGAGGCTCTGAATGGGCTTATCGAGAAGCACAACCGGTGGGGATTCTGGATGTGCTTTCACCGGCTCAGGAATCTTGGGCACAAGTGGAACCATAAACGTGTATGGCGTGTTTATAAGGCGATGAAGCTGAATCAAAAGCGGCGAGCCAAGCGTCGCCTGCCTTATCGGGAGGCCGCACCGCTTGGCACGCCTGCCGCGGTCAACAACACATGGTCGTTCGATTTTATGAGCGACACGCTGTATTCGGGTACCCGATACCGCGTTCTGAACATCCTCGACGAAGGTGTCCGCGAGGCACTCGACATCGTCGTCGATACGTCGATCACCGCACAAAGGGTGGTTAGAACGCTCGAACAGTTAAAAAGCGAACGAGGAGCGCCGCAAGCGATCAGAGTAGATAACGGACCGGAGATGACTGCCAACGTCTTTGCCGAGTGGTGCTGCGAGAACAATGTCCGGATCGACTATATCCAGCCCGGCAAGCCCAACCAGAACGCTTACATCGAACGGTTCAACAGAAGCTTTCGTGAAGAGGTGCTCGATCCGCACATCTTCTCGACGCTCTCGCAGGTGCGAGACATCAGCTGGGCCTGGATGCTCAGCTACAACGAAGAACGTCCCCACAGCTCGTTGGGGAATATCCCGCCGGCCGAATTCAAACGCCGGCTCTTAACCGAAAACTCCAGTTTTAAGTTGTGACATTGACGGTGAGCTTACTGTGCCAGCACCGAAGAGCAGCCGCTTATTGGCGTGGAAGTTCAGGCCAACCGGATCAGTCGGCTAGTTAGTGATCTTTTGCTAACTGAGTTGTGCACAGATCGAACGTTTCAAAAATTTCGCTCTACTTACGAGCGTTTCGTCCAATCTTTGACGAATTCCGAATCTCGGAATCAGTCGATCCGATGAAGCGTATCAGAGCGCATTGACTTGGACTTGAAGTTTCTCCGCCGGGGAACGAGATCGATCCGATGAAACATGCTGAAGCAAATTGCAACGATCGTCGGCATGCGGGAGTCGGATTCATACAGAGCAGCAATGATATGAGGTATCTTTCCTCAGAAGCCGGCAAGGGAGAATCCCGGTTCTCTTTCAGGAAGCAGGATCCTCAATTTACCGAGCTAAACAGACCAGGGTATTCCCGATGAATATTCATCTGCTGTTGGCCGAGCATGAGTTTAAACTCATGCGGGCGATATAACCCACCTGACGGCTTTTGCACAATTCCCTAGCGGTGTTTGCAGCCCAGGATATTTTGATTATGGAAGGTACTGGTAAAATCGAGAACACGCTCCTTTTGAGCATAGCCGGGAAAGCCGTTTTTGAGTTCCGGATCGAGCTTGACAACGACAATCTTCAAAAAGCCGTTGAAGACAGTTTCCGGAGATTTGAACATATACATGAGCTGTATAAGATCCGGGTTTATAAGACGTCGGAATCGTTGACGGGAGACGGCGAGAGTGGCGAGATTTCCTTTTTAACGATTAGGATCGAGGCTCAGTCCTTTCGGGTTGCGGCTTTGAGAATGTCATGGGTTTTTAATTATCTTATGTTGCTTGACTATGGAAGCAGAACTGGACAGACCTTTGAGATTGCATCGGACGCCCGATCTCTTCGTCTTTTGGAAACCGGCGAGGTGATTCCTGTAAAGGGCCTACTTCGACGGCCTATGCCTGGTTTTTCTCCTGACGACGATTCGTAAAATTGTTCAAAACCACGTATAAGACGGTTAACCTGGTGTGTGGATTTTTTATCGCAACGCGATTACGTTATGTGAATAAAACAGTTGATTTAACTACCTTTCCACGAAAACGAGTTTCCTGAGAGAAGAGGCGAAATTTTCATGCACGATTTTATCGATAAGCTGAGAGAAACACTGGAGGAGCCAGTCAAACAGGCGGTCTTGGTCACATGTATCGCTGAGCGCACGGCTAGTTCCGGTTTTCACCATTTTCATAAGCCACCGGCTTGGGGAATCGTGTTTGAGGAGGTCCCTTCCCGACTGGTCAAAGAGATCGGTGAATCGCTGGGCTTGGTTTTTAGAGTGCGAGAATTGCCGGAAAAATACTGGCCTGAACACGGATTGTTAAAGACAGATCTCTATCTGCCTCACGTGCCGGAGAGTGAACCTGAAACTGCTAAGAATGTCTTTGATGAATTTGCAAGACGCTATGCTAAAGCCGTAGAGATGGAACCCGATTCATATGACGCACGGTTCAGGAAGGCCGCTGTAAAGTTGCCATATGCCGAAGAACCCGATTATCGGTATTACCTTATGCACCGGGACTATTATGAGAAAGGTATGAATGGCAAAATTGAGGTTGTTTGCTGTGAACTTGACCAGGCGATTGAATGTGCCGGAAGCAAGTTCATTGTTGTTGAATATAAGAAAGGTGAGATCGAAACGGTCGTCTTTGATCCTCAAAAGAATGCAGGTGTCGGGTCAGCCTCAGAATTTCGCTGATACGGTATTTTCAAAGCGTACCTGCGGCAGTTCTTTGTTCTGAAACAGGAGAAGCAATTCAGAGATATTTACTTCATCAGTAAGGAAGCATTTATGATCGTTACAATTAAAGGAACTGATACAAAAGATCGCTCTTTGCATGAGCCGATCTTTGACAAACTTTTGACTTTCGCAGTCGAGAAAGGATTTGAGAAGCCTGACGTAGCTTTACCAGTTATTGCTGACGGCCCTCTTGATGGCTGGACTATTGAAAAGTACGGTCCGGCGTATGGAAATGCTGAATTTGTTCTCGCTGTTACATCGCCCAAAGTACCGGGTATTTCGCCTATCTTCCCCGTCAGGAAGAGTATTGAAGGGCCGCTTTTTGCAGTAGTTGTCTTAGATTCTGCATTTGTGATTTATCGTGAAGATGCTGGTGATGTTATTGAGGTGCATGACATTGATTCCGTTTTGCAGAACTTTAAGTTATTTCTTGACAATTCTAGATTTTTTGGACAGTGAACGCATGAGCCAAACTCATCATGTACTACAACAAGAATATAGGCTGCGGCCTAATGATGGGCGAGAAATGAAATTTGGACAAAAACGTAGGCACTCACATCCGAGAATGACAGACACATTTGATCTAAAACGATTCATCGAAGCGCAAGTTGGCATATACGATGCGGCGCTTAGCGAACTGCGTACAGGGCGGAAGAGAAGTCATTGGATGTGGTTCATTTTTCCTCAGATTGATGGGTTGGGGACGAGTGACACGTCTCGCAGGTTTGCCATCAAATCTTTAGAAGAGGCTCGTGAATATCTGGGACATCCGATTCTCGGCAATCGTCTCAGAGAATGCGCCCAGGTAATGATTGACCTAGAGGGAAAATCCGCCTCCGAAATATTCGGTTACCCTGACGATTTGAAATTTCGATCTTCGATGACTTTGTTCTCATTCCTGGAAGGTAACGGGTCTATTTTCCGGTCGGTCATTGATAAGTATTTTGGAGGCGAGGCAGATAATCGTACGTTAGAGATCTTGAATCGTCTCGGGGCGGCAAGAATAAACACTGCACCCAGACTACCGGAATCACTTGATTTCAGGGTCTTTGCTGAACGTGTTGCTAAAGGAGGCAGGGAAAAGTGCGGTGACTCTTTCGCCGTCGAGTTCCTGGAACAAGATCAGATTCTCGTTCTTGCAGTCGCGGATGGCGTCAGTTCAAGTCCTTGTGATTGGAAGGCTTCTGAAACAGCTTGTGAAGCCATACTGGGACGCTTCAAATCGGCCGGCGGATCGATTGCTCAAAGAATGGAGAATGCTGCGTTAAAAGCCCACAATGCCGTTCTACAGGTGGGTGGCCGGTGTGCTGGTTCGATCACATCTTTAACCTTTGTTGTTTGGCCGATAACATCGGACGAGATTTACGTGCTTAATGTCGGGGATTCGCGGGTTTACGCTGGGCCTGATAATGCTCTTGAGCAAATCACATCCGACGATGTGCAGCCGGTTGTTCTTAAAAGAAATGGAGAGGTCGTTCTTCAAGCCGGCGTTCCGGTCTTTATGCGAGGCGTGACCCGAAGTGTTGGTCAAATCGAAGCGCTTGAATTTTCCGTACAAACTCATCCTTTTCGAAGCAACGATGTGCTTTTGCTTGTCTCAGACGGCATCAGCAAGAATGAAGCATTCACGTCGGGGTTCCCCAGAGTTTTTGGCTCGGCGAGCATCGGCCAGGGATTGTCGCAGTTAGTTGCCGAATCTGCTCAAAGAAACAAAGACGACGCAACCATGATAGCTGTCTGGCGTTCGCACGGAAACACAGCGGTCGGTTCTATCTACGAGGATTGTTTAGTTTCTAACTCCGATTTCAGATCAGCCGGTGTTTCGGCAACCCATATCGTTGAAATTATCAAATCTGACCTGTTAAACAAGATCGGTAAGAATAAAAATGACGAAGTGAATGTAGCCCTGGATTATGCCAGTAACTTTGGAATCCGGTTTGACCGAGATTTTCTCAGCGACCTTTTGAGAAAGGTGATCAGACAAGGAACTGATAGACCACTGATCGCCCGGCTTCGAGACTTGATCCGGAGGGCCCATACCGCTTGAAAGAGAGTAATCTCAAACTTGTCTTCTTCATTCTGGCAGCTTTGGTGTTGGGTTGCGCCGAGACATCACGTCAGAACACCGACGATGGTGTGATCCTGGGCGATTATCCAGAGGTGGAGACCACACTGAAACCTGCAAAGGTTGGCAAAGGCCGTACAGCCGATGAAAAGATCTACGAGTTTGATCTTCCGGCATCGCGGTGGATCGAAACCAGCGTAAAAGTGAAACCAAACCAGGAATTACTGGTTCATCATTTTACGTCCAGCGAACAAGTTAAGGTCAACTTCGGAGGAGTTACGGACACAAGACTTCGGGAACCGGGAAAGGTCATTCCTATATTCGTAGCCAGAAGTTGTGACGGATATCGGGGTATCAACGACAAAGTTGCTTATAGATGTATCGGCGTATCCGAGCCACAGGGCGTTAAACTTTACTCGGCAAAACCACAAAGAGTGGCGATAGCGGTTAAGGATCACTGAGGATTATCGGCGAAGGAAAATCTGCGACGTTCGCTGATCACTAAAGGTGATTTTTTCCTGTTCAACAAGTCCAAGTAAGCCAAGTTGACCCAGTGAAGGAGTGGCTGCCAATTTGCTAACATCGTCAAGATCGATTGGTGCGCCCTTCCACCTGCGACATGCAAATGGTGACCCTGCAAGGAACCAGGTTGAAGTTTCCTCGCGAAACCTCCCCATAGGAATTGCCCAAAGCGTAAATCGGTGATTTGTTACCCTTGTGTATAGGTAATAGTAATTACGATGATTCAGGGCGCGATTACCAGATACGAATTCACGGGTCCTCTTTTCCCAAACTACGCCTTCGAGTTGCTTCAGGGTTTCAGGGAAGACTCCCCGTTTCTCGTGGAAACTGAGGAGGTCTCGCATCATCGCTCCGATCGCCTCCACGGGAATGTCACTGGCTTTTTGTCGTTCGGCCGCCCATAAGGAATAAATATAGACCCCAATGACGAGTAGCAGAGCCAGCGGAGCCAATCCGAGAGAAAGTTTTAGTCGGTTTATCATCGCGGGTTAAATCATACTTCGGTTCATTTGGGAGACCGAATGATCGTATTGTTCAGCTAATATCAAGCGTAAATCAGCCGTCAGGTCGTCGAGAGCACCTGCAAAAGATGGATTCGATTCAGCGGAATGTTGATTTAACGGATCGCGCCGAGTTGAAAGGTTTTCCGGCACTGCTCCGAGCGCTTCGATGAGTGCCTGATCGTGAAATATTCGATCCACTTCCTCAGAGACCATCCTTTGAAGATCACGGTCACGATCTGCATTCTGCTCGTTGTTACAAAGCGAGCTTTTGAACTGAAATACGGGATCGATATCTCCGAGATGAATCTCACGCGGATCTCCTTTTCGTCCATTCATTTCTGAAGCCATCTCAGTTTCGATCAGCCCGAGAGCCAGTGCGTTCACTGTGATATTTCGACTTGCCAGCTCTTTTGCGAGAGCTTTTGTAAGGCCGATCATCCCCGCCTTTGATGCCGAATAATTCGATTGGCCAAGCATTCCGACGACTCCAGATATTGAGGCGATGTTCAATATCGAACCGCCCTTTCCGCTTTTCATCAATGGCCGTGCCGCCGCCTTACAGAAATTCCACGCGCCTTTCAAATTGGTATTGATGACCGCGTCCCACTCATCTTCCTTCATCCGCATTATCAACTGGTCGCGGGTTATGCCGGCATTGTTAACAAGAAAGTCGAGCGAGCCAAAGTCCGCAACGACTTGCTTCACAAACTCGGCACTAGCTTCAGTATTTGCGACATCACACAGAGCAGAATGAGCCTTTACACCAAGACTTTCCACCTCTGCTCTAAGCTTGTCTGCTTCTTCGGCACTTTTCGAATAATTGAAAGCTACATTCGCACCGCGGCGGGCAAGTTCCAGAACGATAGCTTTTCCTATCCCACGCGTTCCGCCGGTCACTATCGCCGATCTTCCCTCAAAGTCCTTATTCTGCATAATTCTCTAGCCTAAGATGCCCCGCTGAACCGCGAAAAGTTGATTTATACCTTTCTCGGCAAGCTCCATCATCGCGTCCATCTGCTCGCGCGTGAACGGCTCTCTTTCTGCGGTTCCCTGAATCTCAATAAATCGTCCGGCACCCGTACAAACGATATTCATATCTACCTCGGCCGTTGAATCCTCAGCATACGCCAGGTCAAGGATAGGGGTGCCATCGACCATACCGACGCTGACCGCAGCCACTTCACTAACGATCGGGTAGTTTTTGATCACGCCATTTTTTACGAGTTTTTGGCAGGCAAGAGCGAGAGCCACAAAGCCGCCCGTGATCGACGCACACCTTGTTCCGCCGTCTGCCTGTATCACATCGCAGTCAATATAGATCTGCCTCTCGCCCAATTCTTCCATATTCACCACGGCGCGAAGGCTTCTTCCGATCAAGCGCTGAATCTCTTGGGTGCGGCCCGAAGGTCTTTGAGTTTCACGCTGTGTTCGTGTGTTCGTAGCCCTCGGCAGCATTGCATATTCGGCGGTGACCCAGCCCGTTCCCTTATTTCTCAAAAATAAAGGAACACGATCTTCCACTGATGCGGTGCAGATCACCTTTGTTCCTCCCACCTCTATAAGCGCGGAGCCTTCGGCATAAGGGGAGATCTTTGGTGTGATCTTCACATTCCGCATCTGACTGAAAGTCCTATTATCTGTTCTGATATAAGTCATTGAAATTCATTGATTATGTTTATTTAAATCCGCTTTTCTGTTTCCAGCCAATCGGTCTGAACCGTAAACCTCGATCGCTTCCAGCTTAGAAGGTTTTGATCCAAGAAATCGTTCGGCAATATGAGCAAACCTTTCGGCGGCATCCGTTACATAAAAGTGATCAAGGTCGTCACAAAGCTTTCGTTCACCGTGTACGACATTTGGATTGGCAAGTCCCTTTTCTGCCAGCAGGGTCGCAACCTCATCTGCCGTCGCTTCTCCCGAATCGATTAGCTTAACATCTTTACCTACTGTCTGCTGAATCGTGTTCCTTAAGATCGGATAGTGTGTACAGCCAAGGACAAGCGCATCTGGTCTGAATTTACGCATCTCTGCCAGATACCGCTTTGCGATAGAGAATGTTTCCGGTTCATCGGTCCAACCCTCCTCTGCCAACGGAACGAAGAGCGGACATGCCGATTGAAGGACGACCGCAGATGCGCAGCTACGATGGATCGCCTCCGCGTAAGCATTGCTTTGGACGGTCGCCTCAGTCGCAATTACGCCAATGCGGGGATCATTGCACTTTGCTTCCTCTATCGCTTTCCGTCCTCCCGGGCCAATTACGCCGACAACGTCCAACCCTATGTGTGCGCGCATCGCGGGAAGGGCAAGGGCTGATGCGGTATTGCATGCAACGACAAGCATCTTTATACCTAGCGAAGCAAGAAATGCAGAATTTTCCAAGGCGTATCGCTCTATTGTCGCAAGTGATTTTGTCCCGTACGGAACACGGGCCGTATCACCGAGATATACGAAATGCTCGTTCGGCAAACGGTCATGCAAAGCTCGATAAACCGTCAGTCCACCCACACCAGAATCAAAGATACCTATCGGTAATGTGTTGAATTCGTCTTTTTCCATCAAAGGTAATAAATGCTACAAAAGTCTTGAAAGAACGGCAATTTACAAGGCCAAAAGTGTCAAACAATGGTGTTAGACCAATTGATAAATTCTGTATATGCACGGGTTATGATAATTTCTGGATTATGTGAATAATTATGGCTTTAATTAATCGTTGACTTTCTAAGTCAATTTGACAGACAATGTTCGTTACCGGTGGCCTCACCGCCAACAAATCAGCCGGTATTGATCTTTAACAATCTGCTTATTTAGGTTGCGGTAACGACATACGGTTACCAGAAACCGTTGTTCAAAGCCGGCTCCCAAATAAGCTTTTTCGGACAATTGCCCAGAACCAAAGGAGGATACTTCCATGATGCGTGCATCTATTCTTACTTTGTCGGGTAGGAGCGAAATAGTTTGCGGTCTATCTCTCATTCCTTCACCCACAAAAACACTAAACATTAGTCTTTTTCCGGTACTTTTACTAGTAGCCCTTTTTTGTGTTAATTCACAAGCCCAAACTTATAGTGGGCAATCGTATGCGGTAAAAGTAACTGAGACCAAAGTCGGCCAGCCTGTCCTTACCACTTCCATCGCTGACACGGGTGACTTGGCAACCACAGGTGGAAATATTAATTTGACAAGCGTCGGAGTGTCGCTGTTAGCTGGAGCAGTTTCCATTGGCAGTTCTACCACTTCAACCTCTGGTTCTGGGGCAGTCAGTCAGTCCGCAGCCAGCATAAACAGTATAAATATAGGCGTGTTGAGCAATACGATATCGGCCGGGGTTGTTTCGGCAAATACTACAGCCGGATGTCCAGGCCAGACCCTGCATGGGACCTCGAACGTCGCTAGTTTACAGATAAATGGCTCTGGGGTAACAATTCTTGGCACTCCGAATCAGACCGTCCAGATATTGCTCGGAGGTAATCCAGTAGGGACTCTGATCATTAATGAGGAGATAATTCATCCGCGAAGCATAACACGAAATGCCCTGCATTTGATCGTACAAGATCCTCTTGATCTTACGGTTACTGAGGTAATTGTGTCATCTGCCAGGTCGGGTATCAACTGTGCAATAGCTCCACAGTTCGACATTTATAGCGGTCGTGGCACAGCGCTTCAGGTTACCCAAGACGATAGATTATTAACGGGGCATATCACTACGCTAGTCTCGGATACTGGATGGCTACCATCGAGTGGGGGTTCTATCTCTGCAACTACTACCGGAGCGGGTGTTCTCGGTCTTGTGTCTACAGGTGTAACGACAGCTAACAGTATTGGCGGCAGCCCTGTAGGAACTACTGCTTCACAATCTCGTGTGGATAATCTTGGTGTAAATCTCCTAGGCGCCGTATCGATAACAGCGAATGTGCTGGAAGCGAATACATTTTGTTCATGTTCACTTTCGATCGGAACCTGTGGAGGTAATTCAAGTGTGGCGGGATTGGCCGTGAACGTTTTAGGCTTGCCGGTCATTATTAATATAACGGGTGCTCCAAACCAGGTTGTGAATATTCCAGTCCTCGGCTTGGGAAACGTGACGCTCGTGATCAATGAGCAATTTGGATCGCCAAACGGCAATCCGGCCCACTACAATGTGAATGCACTTCGCATCAATACTAACCTTTTAGGTCTGATTTCAACGCAAGTGATCGCAGCCAAGTCTCATTCTGGTATTGTCTGCGGAATAGCCCCCAGTTCGGCGAATGTGTCGATTGCTGGTAAGGTAAGTGATAGTCATGGCAATGGTATGGTAGGAGCGTATATTCGTGTAACTGACGCTGAGTCTAATATAATGACTGGAACTACCAACAATTTGGTAACTACTATATTGAAGGACTTCGAGCAGGAGAGACTTACATAGTCGAGGTCTTCGCCAGAGGTCTTCAGTTTCATCCTCGCAGCATTACTGCCGAGGACGACCTCAGGAATGTAGATTTTGTGCCGATCGCTTCCGGAAAACGGTAGGTGGATCAATATATTTATACTTCCTGATGAGAGAGCGGCTTGAAGAAGACGCTCTCTTTTTCATAAGCATCTTTCTCTTCGAAGAGAAAGTATAAACAATAAAAGCAGAGCAACAGCCTGACAGCTAATACGATTCTATCATTAGTTAACGGCGGTTCTAGGACGCCCCGCATATGATGTTTCCTTGCTCTGAGGCTTTTGGTAAGTTTCAATTTTCTCGCGTATTTTTCAATACGGCGGCAATGCGTTCCCTCTCCTCTGATTCAATCAGTAAACTTCAGAGTTGTCCCAGCTGACCTCCGCACGCGATCGGTCTTCGAAGGCTGGATGATTTGTAAAGAGAAGGTGGTGGAGGCGGCGGGAATCGAACCCGCATCCAAAGGTTGCGACCAGTGAACTCTACACGCTTAGCCCGTTTGCTCAGATCTTGTTTCCGGCAAGTAAGCAAACGAGCGAACCTTGCCGAAAACCAGCCTGACTAACGATTCAAGCCCGTCCGCAGGCGGTGGACGTGCCCTAGCCCAAACTGGGTTATGCCTTTACCGGTCGCATTGGGCAGACTTCCGGCAAGACATCGCTGTAGCTAAAGTTAATTAGGCAGCGAGAGCTAATTCTTGATTAGCATTTGTGTTTCTTTCAACGTTTTAACGAGCCGTCGAAAGCAAGCCCGGCGTGCATCCAAAGATCTATACAAGCCCCTGTCGAAGCCTGTCGCCCCCGTTGAGAGGAAAAGTCCACCTCGCGAGCGGACCGCTAGTTTACGAAATTTCGATGAAAATTGAAAGGTGTGCGTTGCAGCAAAAGGTAAGCAGGGTCTTGAGGTGGTCCGGGGAAAGAAGTTACCGGACCCCTCAAAAACTGATCAAAACTGCCTAACGAGAATAGAGTGTAATGGTTTCCTGAAACACTTTCGTTGCGGGCGGTATGTCCGCGATCGCCACCTTATTCACCCCGGTAAGGAGGTCTTTTGCGTTGAATCCGTATAACGCTTGATTTCGGTCGTTATCCGGGCTGATGACCGCTCCGGTAAGTGACACTCCGGCAAACAGGCCCCGGCTTCTTGAATAAGAAAGTATCGCTGCCTTTAACTGAGCGTCGGTAGTTGCTTTTGCTGTTCGCCCGACGGGCCCCGCAGCCGCCGATGCTTCACCGCCGATCTCAAATCTGTCCTCTAAAAGACTTTTAAGGCTGTCATCTGTCATAAACAGCATTACGTAATCCGTGGAAGATGCACCGATTTGGAATCCCACGCTTCCGCCGGCGATCTTGAACATAGCAGGTGCGCTCCAGCCGCTCTGCAATCGGCGGGAGATGAGTCCTTGCCCGCCACTGCCGCCGATGCCGAATGCTGCCTTGACCACACCGGGAAAAACAGCGATGGCTTTTGCGTCTTTTAGTAGTGCTTCAGGGATAGCATTCGCCGGAATACGCATTAGCTCATTCATTACCTTGCTGGCTTTCTGTGCCGTATCACCGGCACGCTTTACCTGGCGCTGCTTCTCTTTGTCGGACATCTGTGCGCGGGCTGTGAGTCCAGCACCAGTTACCACCAAGAACGATACTAATAAGAACGTCAAGATCTTTGGTTGTTCAAATCTCATAAAACCTCCTTGAAGATTCTCAATATGATCTGATCGATCAGCGAGTCGGGCACGTCATTAGGTGAAATATATCGCCAATATCTGTAGCAATAGACTGAGACTAGTTCAGCGAGGGGAGGGATGTCAATCGGTTGTTCCCGGCAAAACTAACAAACATTTAGGACTCAACGGGATGCGAATAAGTCATTTCAGGTGTTTATGTAGGAAACGTATTATTTTATAACCATCCAGATAAACCCAGGGCTTTTCTCCGAGTGTGTAGTGTCCGCACGGTATAGCGGCTTTGCTGTGCTTTATCTTGTAACTCCGAAGAGCATTCATTACGTCGCGTGACAAATTTATCGGGAAACTTAGATCGTAGATGGTGTAGATATACCGCTGAGGTCGCGAAGGCTGCGCGGCAAGTTTCTTCAAGTAAGCCATTGGAGAGACCGGAAGCCAAAATTCACGTAGATCGTCAAGTGTGATGCCTTGCTCCAAACCGGAACGAACATGGTAGGTCGAAAGTCCATGCCAGACCACGTCTGCCATATAGCCCGAAACGTGGTTGAAAACGGCAGCATTAATCCTTGCGTCGTGAACGAAGGCGAGAAACGCCACACAGGAGCCGATACTTGTACCGACGATGCCGACGCGTTCGTAGCCCTGCCGTTTCAACCAGCTAACAGCAGCTCTTGTGTCCAAAACTGCTTGACGGATCGATTGCAGCGAGCGGCCTATGTTCGGGGAAACCAGATGATCAGCGCGCTCTAGCTCAGGCGGCATCCTTTCTTCGTGATACGGAAGTGTGAGGCGAAGTGCGGAAAAACCAATTTTGTTGAAGAACCGACAAAGGTCAAAATATGTTCCTGCCTTCGCATTCCAATGCGGCAATACTATCACCGCAGCCCTTTTACTTTGGTACGGAAAATACGTCGCAACCGCCGTGTTATTTTCCAAGGATGGCGTGATCACACCGCTTTGCCATGTAAGCACGGGTATCTCGGTCTGTTCGATCGGCAGTTCATTCCCGGGAGGATTTATCGACGCAATTGCGGGATATAGGCGATCTTCAAGCGAGAACTCCGGTTCTGTTTCAAGAGAAAAATAAGAGTCAGTGTCTGCGAGTACGTCCTTGCTGTATCTGGAAAGAGCCTCTGCCGCGGTTTCTCCGGTCCGCCTTTCTGTGACAAACTCGTCCCCCCATTCGAACGGGCGGACGATCCGGTTGTCATTGAGCATCGCGAAGTGCCGTTCGCGATTGTGCATATAGCGTTTTAGCATTGCTAGGCGGCGGCTGAACTGGACTTATTCAAAACCCGTTCATAGTAAGCGATATATTGAGGGATTATCTTTTCAGTACTGTATCTTTCAACGGCGAGCTCACGACCACGTTTTCCGAATGCGAGCCGCATTTCCTTGTCGAGAACCAACTTCAAAGTATCTTCGGCCATTTTCGCGACATCGCCGATCTCGCTAAGAAATCCGCTTTCGCCGTCGTTGACCACCTCGGGAATGCCGCCTATCCGAGTGGCGATGACAGGCAACTCACACGCTTGGGCTTCCAGCGCGGCAAGGCCGAATGATTCCAGTTCGGAAGGAAGAAGAAAAATGTCTGAAACACCTAGATAATCCGGGATACGAGCCTGCTTGCCAACGAAAAGAGCCTTATCTTTTACGCCTAGTTGTTCCGCGCGGTAGGCGACGGCAGAACGCTCAGGGCCGTCCCCGACCATTATCAATCTTACGTTCTTCTCAGTTTCCAGCACCTTGGCCAATATCTCTACGCAGTCTGCCGGACGCTTGACTGACCGAAAGTTTGAAACATGTATTAACAGCGTTTCGCCATTCGGCGCAAGTTCGTTCCGCAACGGGGCATCAGGTGTTCTTTGGTAGTGTTGTGGACAGATAAAATTCGGTATTACCTCTACCTCATCAAAATCAAACGTTTCTATGGTTGCCTTTTTCAGAAATTTCGATACAGCGGTAACGCCGTCTGACTGCTGCAAAGCGTACCGCGTGATCGGCAAATAGCTTCGATCCGCCCCAACGAGCGTTATATCTGTTCCGTGCAGGGTAGTTATCACCGGAACATAGCGCTTTTCCTTGATCGATTCGCGGGCGAGGATCGCAGAAATCGAGTGCGGTATCGCATAGTGCACGTGCAGAAGATCTAGTTTCTCGGCCCGGGCAACCGTGGCCATCTTTGTCGCGAGCGCGAGGTCATAAGGCTGATGCTCGAATAATGCGTATGACATCATCTCGACCTCGTGAAAATGTACGCGTTCATTTAGCTCAGTTACACGGGTCGGCAGGACCGAAGAGATGAAGTGAACGTTGTGTCCACGCTCGGCAAGGTCGCGCCCTAATTCAGAGCCGACAATACCCGAACCGCCGTAAGTTGGGTAAACCGTTATCCCAATATTCATTAAATAAATGGTAGTTTTTGGCTGTTAAATAGTAAAGGCGATATTTGCAATTAGTTCAGTTACAAATAAGGTAAAATTAAAGCCGCTCAAAAGATCTGAGCGGCTCAGGCGAGTTCACCGACACAAATTATCCGCACATTCTTCAATCCAAAAGTTTTCATCGAAAACATTATCGACGGCGGTAATTACCCTAGTCGATTGTGGGATCGAGTATTTTGGATGAGATGCAGATAAAATATATGTACCTCCAGCAGGAACGCCACTGAAACTATAGTTTCCCAGGGAATTGGTAAAAGAATGTATAGTTGTGCCGTCAAAGCTCTGCAGCTGTATCCTAACTCTGCCTACGCCTGTATTTTCACCCTGCAATACGCGTCCTGAGATAGTTACAGTTGCCGCAGTCGGCCCCACCAGCGGTATTGTGGTGTCAACAAAATTTGTCGTCAGAGCCTGTGCGAGCCCATTCACTATCTCACGACGTACGGGAGCGTTGCCGAATGAAATAAGAGCGGTCGAAGGCATTGAAGGTGATACATCGAAATCTATCGTGAGGAGCCTAACCGTTCCGGCCGGAAATGGCTGTGTCGGGTCTCGGTCGATCACGATCCCTAACCTGCCGCTATTACTTTGATTTGCATTAATGGTCAGCGCGGAACCCGAGGCTCCCGTACCAAGAGTTACATTGCTGGGGTTCGATATCACATTCGGATCGAAACCAAGCGTGAATCCAACCGCAACCTCGTCACCTTGCGCCTCAAGATCGATCCCGACCGTTATCCTGCTTCCAGTCCGCACAACACGGACAGGGCGGATATCTCGGCTGCCATTCGTATGCATTTCTCCATAGATCGTCTTAATATTCAAAGGTGCCGACGCTTCATTGGGTCCGGATGCGAAAGCGACCTCATCGAGCCCGGCTGCATAACGACGTGTCTGAATAATGTCTGCTATCGAGAGAGAACCATCGCCGCCGGTGATGGCGGGAGCGGTATCGGCACGCTGAAATTCGTTGTATTCAAAATTCGTATCGAGTTCAGCTACAAAACGGCGGATCTGTGTCAGATCAGCAACCGAAATCGCTCCATCATTGTCGCCATTTGGCCGTGGTGCGACATCGCCCTCAAAGGCCCCGCCAAGAACAATGGTTTCGGCATCCCATGTTTCAGGTGCAGGCTCGATATTTCCTGCGTTATCAGCCGCAATTGAATAGAATCGATAACTTCGCCCCCAATTTCCGGTAAACTGGATCGAACCCGGTCCGGTGCTGCTCGTTAGAGTCCTGAATGTCCCGCCATCTTCAGAATAATAAATATCAATGCGTTCCAGGCCAGCACCACCGGCGGCGTCAGAACCAGTCCAACTCAAGTTGATCGTCGGTTCATTCGATGTAAGAGGCAATGCCAAGACACTACTCTCAGGAATATCTGCATCAAGAAGATTTGTTGTCGTGTTTGTAACGATCGGTTCATTCTCATCAAAGAAGATGGTTGCGAAATTAGCAAGGTCAGTTCCGGTTGGCTGCGTGGCTCGTGGCTTGATGGTAAACGTAACATATCCTTCGCCGTCTCCTTGCTCATTGTTTGGCGGAAGCAAACCAACTAGCGGATCTAACGGACGCTCATTCGTTTGCGGATCGATGGCTGTAAGGTTCCACGTTACTGTTCCATCCGTAATGTTCAAACCGGCTGAGATCTCGGCCTGGAGATTTCCCAGGTCCTCACCGAGCTGCAAACGGGTTTGATAAAATGCTCGGTTTTCCGGAACGACAATTCGGTATTGTTTAAAGCCGATCTCACGAAGCCTTAATGTGCGCGGATCAAGCGTAGGCGGCAATTGATCTACGATCCTGATCACTTGTGCCGGAGCCTCAGCCGATGCGAGATTCTCAAAGTTTATTCTGTATTCGATAGGCTGTTGAATACCCACAAATTTTTCTGGCCCAAATCCATCAGGTCCAAGTTTCTCATTAGGATCAAACGATGTTGGTTGGCGGAAAAGTACTGTGGTCTTGAAGTTTCCGTTAGTTAAACAGTCATCTAGCTGGGAAAGGATCTGAACTAATGTTACTGCAAGTGAAAACGCCTTGATCCATGGGATGGATTTGCCGGCGCACTCCACAGAGCTGATCGCAGCACTCGAAAACTTTTGGGCAAATGCCGATATGATCCCCCATGTGTTAAGACTGCCGGTTGCGGCGCCCAGAAACAGTCCAGACGCAGCATCTGCTAATCCGGTAACGGCAAGCCATCCGGCCTTGAGGCAATCACGGCCAAGCACTTCGCTCAATACAGCGAAGAATACTTGCCTGAAAAGCTCTACATAGCATGACGGATCTACAGGGGTTGGCGGGTTGAGAAAAGCACTTGCCGCTATCAATCCTTCAGGTACCTCACCAGGTCTGGGATCGAGCCCGTTCGCAAACTCGCTCATCGGCCGAAGTATCTGGACCGAAAGCGGAAATGCACCAAAGTTGAATGGGATATCAATGTCCAGCTGTATGTTTGTTGTCGAGCGGCTTCGTATTATAGGCGCATATAGCATTATCGTCCGGACGCCGTCAATATCAATGTGCAGCGGCACTTGTGATGGCGTGATATCCGGCGGAAGCTGTTCCTGAGGCAGATCAAGATAATTGGAACGATCCAGCTGATAGCCATAGATCGGCATCTGAATAAAGATCGGAACATTGAGTGCGTCGTTCAATCCATCATTTGCCACCGAAAAAACCACTCGTTTTTTTACACCACCGCGGGTTGCTGTCGGCGGAACAATGGAGACCCGCAGGTCATGACCTCCGCCCGCGACTATCTCAAAACCGTCGTCAAGAATCGCTGATTGCTGGTCGGGATTCGTTACGACAACGTTATAGCGACCGACCGGCTTATCAGTAAGATCAAAGATCGCCGCTATTCTGGAACTGCTGACTGATGAACCCGCCGGAACGATCTCAACCCCGCCTCCCCCGACAAGTTTTACGGATGCACCTGGTGCGAACTTTGCCCCATCTATTTGGATCCCGGCAACCCCCCGATTTCCAGCAGTTTCGGGTGAAACGCTCTGTATTGAGAACGGCAGTATATCGGCACGAATAGTAACTGTTTCAACTACTGATGAGTCACTGGTGCTTTTCGCCGCAACATCGTTTTTGCGTAGATCCTCGGCAAATGATCCAGGGACAAGGTCGCCGCGAATCATTGTGAAATAATCGCCTTCGGATGTTTCCCTTATGATGCTTCGCTGGTTTGCTTCCCCTGGGCGATCTCCCTGAAATTCAAAGTTCGCTCTCGAAACCATCGAACCGAACCGGGTGAACAGCTCGTTGCTGTTACCGATCTGGCCAAATAGCGACACTAGCATCGTTTCGTCGCCGCTTACATCTGAAATTCTATAGAAGCGTTCTTGCCCTGTGACCAAGGTAGTATCGATGGGCACACCTAGTGTAAGTTCCTGAACGGTTACGGTCGAAATACCTGCTGATGAAGCCACATTGTTAGTTTCATCCGACTCCCGAACCGTGTTACGTGAATCCGTTCTGATGATGATGTAATAGTTGCCCGGATCTACAGGAGGTATCACGGTTGTAATGTGTTCAGTGTATGTTGCAAAGGCCGCTAGGGTGCCGCTTCGCTGCTTTGAGGCAACAAAAATGTCCCCGCTGTCCCAGACCTGATCCGTTGAAAGATAGATCGAATCCTGCCATATGCCTGATGCGCTATTTGGGCTTGCATTTTGTACGGTCCATTCAAAAGTGGTGGGTTCGCCAAGCGATATCGTTGATGGCGGTGATATGTTTGTAATGTTCAGCTCAGCTGGCGGTGGCAACTGGAGGTTGAAATGCGCAGAGGAGATATTATTTGTCTCATTATTTTCGAAAACTTCATTATGCCGATCCGTTATCAGGAGTATTCGATAGTCGCCCGTCAGTCCGGAAGGCAATGGTACGATCCGGTTGTCGGAATAGCTCTCACCGGGACCTAGAGCCCCGTTGCGTCTTTGAAATGCGAGTACTACGTCAGTCGGATCAAACACCCCATCTCGCGAAAGCACAAGCCAATCTGTCCAGGCGGCGGACGCAGTGGCCTGTGAGCCGAGATTAGTGACGGTCCAGGAGATATTCGCAAACTGGCCGGAGAAGAGTATTTGGTCTGCAGTAAGGCTGGTTACTTGCAGATCGACCGGTGGCGTTGAGAGCAAGATCGGAATAGAGGCTGCATTGTTGTTTTCGTTCAGTCCTTCACTGACGTGCCCATTAGCGTCTGCAAGCACGATAAGAAAATAATTCCCGATCGGAACACTAGGGACCACAGCTTCGATCTGAGTCGAATAAGTTCCGTTGGTTGAAAGGGACTGATTTAGTATCACGCTGCCGAGAGGAGTATCGTGGGGTTCGAAAGTCGAGTTCGTAGAAAGATAAGCGCGGTCGATCCAACTGGTTTGCGGCATCGCTGACCCGAAATTCTGTCCGGTCCAACCGATATTTATTCTCGCTCCAAGGACAGCGGTTGACGGAGCTGAGATGGAGTTTATCCTCAGATCTGGGAGATCGCTTTGCAGTTGCGTGATCGCATTGTTTTGATTGTTTTCTTCAAAACTGCATTCGGGCACTACGTTTGTAGCATCGGTTTGAACATAGATCGTCACATCTCCTTGCAGAAAAAGTGGCACATTGACTACCTGATTCTGTGTGTATTCACCGTCAATAGATAGGCTTCCCTGCCTTTGGAAATTACCGAGGGTAATAATCTGGTTGTTGTTTATCAGATAGATTCGATCGGTCCATGAGGTCTGTATCGTCGCTGTCGTGCCGAAATTCCTGACCGTCCACGAGATCGGCATTGCGCCGTTTATCACAACTGGCGGAACGACAATGTTCGTTACACGCAGATCAGGAGCAAAAGTGCTGATCGCAATGGCTTTCGGCTGGCCTAGGTTATTGGCTTCGCCGTCGCCTTTCGGATCGAATTCAAAGATATTGTTGAAGGCGTCAGTAGCAGCGATGAGAAAGAAATTTCCATCTAAACAATTTGGGACCGTGACGTTCATCGAGGCTGCATAGCTTTGCCCTGCGCCTAGATTTGTTCTGGCCGCCGAACCTAGGAACAGATCGTTCAACGGATCAAGGTTTTGATCCGTCGAAAGATAAAGGGCATCACGCCACGTGCCCACAGCGTCAAAAGCACCTTGGTTTCGTACCGTGAAATTTGCGGTCAGTGGCTGTCCCGCGTTGATTGTTGAAGGGGCTGATATAGGAAAAGGTATGGTTAGATCGGGTGGGGTTCCTAAGACATTCATTGGCGAGCCAGGTTCGACCCGGTCGTGATCACTGTTATTGTTCTCGTTAGTGAATTCATAAACCTGATCTAGTGCATCAGTAACAACGAAAACATAGTATTCTCCGAAAGAGTCATGCGGTAGTTCAATTGAATAGTTGGAGACGGTATAAGATGAGCCTGGGGCTAAGGTGCCGGTTCGCTGGCGAATGCCGATAGCCCGATCAGAGCCATCAAATACAGCATCACGTGATATAAAGATGCGGTCGTTCCAAACTGATTCTCCCGGAGGCACAGCACCATCACCGTGATTCGTAACAGTCCACGAGACTTGGATCGGCGCTCCGGCAAAACCTTCGTCTGGTGCCTGTACGTTTGAGACCCTAAGATCGGGAAGGAGAGGAACGTTTAGCATTATTGGTCGCGTTGCGAAATTATTTGATTCATTTTCTTCGTTTACGGTATTGCCGGTATCCGTGCGTATGATCAAGAAGTAAGAGCCTGTGAACCCCCTAGGGATCTTCACGGTTGCTGAGGCAATATAGCTCTCACCGGCATTCAGAAAACTAACATTCGAACCGCTGGCCAGCCTCACACCTCCGGCTATGGTCTGGTTTGCGTTTAGCCAAACGTCATCTGTCCAATTGGGGGAATTTGTCGGACCGGTCCCATAATTCGTTACTGTCCACTGAACTTGGATCTCTTGATCGAAAAAAGCTGAAGCCGGAGCGGTGGTGTTAGTTACTTGAAGATCGGGTCTGAGCAGTCGGCGAACCTGTACGGGGGCGAAAGTTATATTGTTATTTTCATTCTCACCCTCGTTGATCTGATTGAATGCGTCTGTCTGAACGTATATGAAGTAGTTACCTGTCGCAGGGATCGAATTGGTCGGGATGGTTACATTTTGTATCCTGGTAATACTGGCTCCCGGCTGTATTGGGCTGTTGTAAATGAATTCGCCTAACTGCACATCATTACCAACCTGAGCATCGGTCGAGAAGAAGACGCGTTCCCACATAGGGCCTGACGCGCGCAGTCCCGCATTGGTAGTGGTCCATTCAATTGGGAACGAGGTGTCAGAATCAACCTCGGCAGGTGGCGTCACGCTTTGGACCTGAAGGTCGGGGACGCGATACTCAAATCGTGTTTGGATGCTTGTGGTATTGTTGGTTTCGGCCGGCCCACCTGGATCATCCTCGAACACTTGTCCGGCGGTATCGACAACGACATAGATCAACGCATCGCTCGAAGCACGAACCGGGAGCGTAGGAACGGTGTATTGCTGAGAAAAGGACTGGGTTTGGCCCGCTGCCATTGCGGCTGTATTTCTCTGTGTTATCGCAATGTCGTCTGCGTTTCCGATCGTTTGATCGAAAGAAATATAAACGATGTGACTAAAGCCAGACAGTGTCGCCGCATTTCCTGCGTTCCTTACGTCCCAGTTAATTGTGAATTGAACACCTGGTTCGATCTCAGTCGGGATCTGGACATTTTCGGCGATCAGGTCAGGCAGGTTTCGGCTTACCTGAATTGGAACGAACGCGTAATTATCCTGAAAATTGCCGTTACGCTCGGGAATATTTCGCCCGACACGATAAAAAAGGTAGTAGGTGCCATCAGTTGGGATCGCGGAGGATGGGATGTTGATATTCGTTGCCGCAAATACTTTTGATTGGCCCGGAGCGAGAATGCCAGAATTGTCGAACTTCAATCCAATGAAGGAATCGCCGGGATCATTGAATAGGATCGGGTCTTGCGAGATCCATATCTCATCTTCGCGGTAACTGCCGGTCGCGACCTGGCCGTTATTTGTAACCGTGATGTCCGCACTGAAGTTTTGACGTATGTTAACGGTTGCTGGAGCGATCAGATCCGATGCGGCGAGGTCTGCTGATGCCGGAGCTATAACGACTGTGGTTCTGGCCGTATGCGACCCCTCTGTGGCGATGATATCAGCACTGGAATAGGCTGTGGATGGCGGAACCGAGAGCATCGTCGTCGCATCAAAAAATGTGTTCATTTCTCCTTCTGGGATAATGACGCTTGCCGGAACGGTCATCTCTCCCGGATCTGTGGAGCTAAGCGAGATCGTGGTGCCCCCGACGGGTGCCGGATCGGACAAGCGGATCTCTACCTGAACTGAGCGTCCCTGCGCGACCGGCCAAAGGAACGGGCCGCCGATGGATATCCGCGATTTCTCAACAGTTGGGCAGTTCGACGAACCAAGCATCGCAGCGGACATATTGACGAGTGCCTGTATTTCAGATTGCGAAAGCGCTCGGTTGTAAAGCACGATCTCGTCGGCCATCCCAAATGCCGTCAGCTCCGGCGCGGTAACACCATCGCCTTTTCCGATGGTGAAAGGTGCGTCGTTCGTTCCGATGGGTTGGTTTTCGGTATGGGTTACGACGTGTTGGCCGTTCTTGTAGAGCCTGAACTCGTTGCCCTCTCTCCTGAGCGCAAGATGCGTCCAGGTGTAAAGATCCAGTTCGTGGCCAAAGGCCGTAATGCGGGAGCCGCCGGATTCGTGGCTGATATCAATGAATGGTCGATCGTTTTCGTCAACGCCGACGTAAAAATTCGATCCGGTGCAGCAGGCCCCTTTTCCGAAGAAATAATGCTCTCGTTGATCCGCTTGAATGTTCACCCAGCCGGCCAATGTGTAATTGCTGTTTTGAATATCCAGGGAGCTGTTGTCGGGAACCTCAACAAAATTGTCCTCGCCATTCCCATTAAAGTAAAAGGCATTCCCAACTCGCCCTTCTGTAACATAGGCAGGCTCGGCAAAACCTCCGTCGTTATCACCGGCCGAATCCAGAGGGTTGAACTCACCCCGCCACCAAGAAACGAGCCCATCCGTAATGATAGGTGGCTCGCTCGGTCCTCCGGTCTCGTTACACTCGGGCTGCCAAGCGAGTCGTCCGATGAACTGCGATGGGCTTTCGGTGTTAAACACCTCGAAGCGAGTGGTTCCGTTCGAACTCGCAATGGCGATCCGTTGGCGCCCATCTTGGCCGGTGCGAATATAAGCGATCTGCGAACCGTTCGGAGACCACACGGGTTTCTTAAGCGTTTCCCCTGGCTCCTCGATCAGGTCCAGCATGTTCGACCCGTCAGTCGGTGCAACGCAAATGCCAGACGTGGAAAAGCGTTCACACTCAAAGAGCAGTTTCTGTCCGTCAGGCGACAGGGTCGCTCCTCTGAAGTTGTCGTAGGAGCCATTGCTGCCATCAACCAACGTTTCTTCGTTTGAACCGTCAGGATCAGCACGATAGATTGCGGCTCCATTGATCCAATAGACCTTTTGACCGTCGTGTGAAAAGAACGGATATTCGCCCCCGCCTTGTGTTAGTTCTTGAATGTTTGTTCCGTCTGTATTGGCGATCCAAATGGTATAGTTGCGTTCGAACATGACCTTCGATCCATCAGGCGAGAGCGCCGGTCGTGAGGTCAGATCCTCTGATGGATTCGGGATCTCAGTCAGACCGGTTCCGTCGGAGTTAATAACCCAGATGCGATCTTCAAACATATGCTGAAACGTGATCTTCTGACCGTTGCGAGAGATCGAGAAATTTCCTTCCGTCGATGAATTAAAGGTTAAGCGGCGTTGGTTGAACCCCGTCGGGTCCATTATCCAAAGCTCACCCGGATTGCCCGGAGGAAAGTCTGCTGCACGCTGCGTCCGGAATAGGATCTTTGAACCATCAGGAGAAAATACGGGTTCAGAATCGGCGAGATACGTGAAGTTCGAAACATTGTTAGATGTGCCGATGTTCTCGAGTTTCTGGAGAGTATTATCCAACTCGAAAAGAAACAGGCCGGAAACGTCCTGTAGTTTGTATTCCTCACCTGCATTCTTCTCTCCTCCGGATGGCGAGAGTTCTGCTGCCGCAACACTGCTTTTTCCTACAACGAAGGCAACACCTGCACTGATACTGGATCGGACAACTCCCGAAACGACAAGCGTAAGCGAAGCAGCTGCGAATATTGAAAGTGCAGCATAGCGTAATATGGCACGATACCGACGATTCCTGAGGGACATCATTTGGTTTTCTCCTGAGTAATTCGATCTCTGGCCAATAAGGCGAAATTGAATGCAGATTTGGACCAAGAAGGCAAAATATTTTCGATTCCGCGGAGATTGGCTGTATAATCTTGGGAATCCTCCACCTATGCCTGAGACAAAGGACGTTACCGAACTCTTGAACCGGATACGGAGTGGGGACGAATATGCCCCAGATGAACTATTGCCGGTCGTTTATGACGATCTCAGGAGGCTTGCACGTGCCTATTTCACGAGGGAAAGACCGGAGCATACTCTTCAAGCGACCGCTCTGGTACACGAGGCGTATATCCGATTGGTCAATTGGGAACAAGTTAGTTGGCAGAATCGTGCACATTTCTTTGCGGTCGCTGCCGAAGTGATGAGGAAGGTGTTGATCGACCACGCACGTGCTCGAAAGGCTGAAAAACGCGAGGGCGGCGAACGCATTTTCCTTGAGGAGACAGTTAGTATCGCTGCTGAAAAGCCGATCGACCTGTTGAATCTTGAGGATGCTCTTTCTTCACTTGAGAGACTCGATCCGCGACAGGCAAAGATCGTCGAACTTCGTTTCTTCGGCGGGTTATCTATTGAAGAAACAGCGTATCTTCTAGGCGTATCGTCAACAACGGTCAAGCGTGAGTGGAGCTTTGCCAAAGCATGGCTACAGAGAGAATTGACCAGCAACTAGAGGGCGATATGAATTGGGAAAAATGGTCACAGATCAAGGCGATCTTTGCTGACGCTGAGGACCTTGAACCCGTGGAACGCGAAGACTTCGTCCGGAAGGCTGCCGGTGGTGATGCTGAGCTTGAAGCGGAGATAATGTCGCTCCTTGGCTCTCGAGACGTGACGGGAAATATTCTTGAAGCAAATGCCTTTGACCTGACAAGAAAGCTGTTCGAAGAAACGTCGCCGAAGGCCGGACGCACGTTCGGAAACTACCGCATCGTTAGCGAACTAGGCAGAGGTGGAATGGGTTCAGTTTTTTTAGTAGAACGGATCGACGGCGAGTTCAAGCAAAATGCAGCCCTTAAGGTGATACGAAACACCGTTGCCGATGCTGAAACCGAACGCCGATTTCGCATGGAACGGGAGATCCTCGCAACACTTCATCACCCTAATATTGCCCAACTTTATGACGGAGGTCTTTCTGATAATGGAGAGCCATTCTTTGTGATGGAGCACGTCGAAGGCCTTACTTTAAGCGAGTATGTCCGCACCGCGAACAGCCCGTTGAATGAGAGGCTTGGTCTTTTCCTCAAAATATGTTCCGCTGTAGATTACGCCCACCGGAACCTCACTGTTCACCGTGACCTAAAACCTAGCAACATCCTGATAACACCCGATGGCGAGCCAAAACTGCTGGACTTTGGCTTGGCGAAACTTCTTGATGAGCAGGGCGGCGAGAAGGATCAGACTGAGACAATGTTCCGAGCGTTTACACCGGCCTATGCTTCGCCGGAGCAGATCCTTGGCAAGCGGGTCACGATCGCATCTGACATTTATAGCCTTGGAGTGATACTGTACGAACTCTTGACCGATTCGAAGCCATTCGTATTTGACGGGATGAGCCTTGAGGAGATAGTTCGCACGATCACCGCTTCCGATCCCGTGCGTCCAAGTTCCGTCGGCCAAAAGGGAAGTTCGTCCGCTGTCTTGCGGCCGTCAGTTGCTTCCGATCTTGATACTATCGCAATGAAATGCCTTGAGAAGGAGCCCGAGCGGCGATATGCGACCGCGGCAGATCTCGCGGCTGATATTCAGCGTTTTCTTGACGGCATGCCGATCCTCGCCCGACCGAGCACTTTCTCATATCGAGCGTCGAAGTTCGTGCGTCGCAACTGGAAGTCTGTCGCGGCTGGAACGCTTGCGGCCGTCAGCTTGATTACGGGCCTTGGGGTGTCTATCTGGCAGGCGGAGGTCGCGCGGGCCGAACGCGACCGGGCCGAGCAGCGATTTCAGGACGTAAGAAAGCTCTCAAATTCACTTCTTTTCGAGATTACGCCGAAAATAGAGACCCTTGAAGGTTCCACCGAAGCCCGAGAGATCTTGGTAAAACGTGCTCTAGAATATCTGGATAGCCTCGCCGCAGAAGCCGCTGGCGATAATGAGCTTCAAAAAGAGCTTGCGGCTGCTTATGAGAAGATCGGTGAGCTTCAAGGCCATCCAAGCAAGCCGAATCTCGGCGATCTTGCAGGATCCCTTTCTAGCTATGAAAAGGCAAATGCCATCAGGCTTGCACAACCTGAAACACCAGAAAATCTTAAGTTGCTTGCTGAGAACTTCCGGCACCTGTCTGATGCCCGTTATTGGCAGGGTGACACTCAAGGGACACTTGCCGCGCTTGAGCGATCGAAGCAGATATATGAAGAGCTCCTGAATTCCCAGCCCGGCGAAGTTTCGTTTCGGCTGGCTTATCTTCGGATCCTGACCGAGCTTTCGCAATATCATCAAGCAAACAATCAGTATCCTGAGGCGATCTTATATGCCGAGAAAGCGATCGCTGGGACCGCGGATCTTTATGCCGACGCACGCGAAACCCGCGAGGTGTTTTTTGTTACGCATGCCGACCTTGGAAACTCTCTTTCATGGAATGGCGAGCAGGAGCGGGCCGAAGCGATGATGGCCGTCGCGGTTGGCGGAATGGAAAAGCTTCTTTCAGAGAAGCCGAATGATGCCCGAACGCGGCATTTGATGTGGCGGGTATATATGCTTGCCAGCGGGATTTTTGAGGAGATATCTAACGAACGTTCGCTCGAGTTTGCAGAAAAGGCGCGGGGGACTGCTCAAAAAGGCGTTGAGATCGACCCGGCTGACATTCAATTTCGGTATAACCTGGCCCGGACTAATTATCGGGTCGCGGTCGCTGCCGCAAACCTCAAGCGAAGCGACGAAGCATTGAACACGCTCAAGGTCGCCGAGACGCAGTTCCTTGCTCTGATCCAGCGCGAGCCGCGAAATAGGTTTTATCGAACGGATCTCGGCCGCATTTACACTCGTGCCGGACTTGCACGACGCTTAACTAACGACTTGGCAGGTTCGAATGCCGATCTTTTTCGGTCCATCGAAATTTGGCGGCAGGTGGCCGAAGCCGACCCAGGAAACAAGAATGCTCGCCGTGACATTGCCTTGTCGCATCGTTATCTTGCCGAAAACCTAATAAAGCTCGGTGAAAAAGTTCAGGCCCGCGAGCATTATCGGCTGGCTGTTGATATGCTGAACAGGCTAAAAAACGAGAATTCGCTGCCGGAGGTTGATCTAAAGCTGATCGCCGAACTTGAGACCGTAATGGCAAAACTTTAATTGCAGATAACGATTCAGATGAACACAGATCAATTCAGAATAGATTTCGGCAAAAAGGTTGACCTCTCAAAGTACTCTGCGAATTTCACCGATGGCTACACCGACAAAGATCAGGCCAAAGATGACCTTGCGAAGAACATCGAGCGGATGACGGAACTGCAGGATATGCTTTATGCGCAGGATGTTTATTCGCTGCTGATAATTTTTCAGGCGATGGATGCGGCCGGGAAGGATGGAGCGATAGAGCATGTAATGAGCGGGATAAATCCTCAGGGTTGCCACGTTACTTCATTCAAACAGCCTTCGTCGGAAGAGCGTGATCATGATTATCTCTGGAGGCATCAGAAAGCGCTGCCGGAACGCGGCAAGATCGGTATTTTCAACCGCTCACATTATGAAGAAGTGCTTGTTGTTCGCGTTCATCCGGAGATCCTGAAAAGCTCACAATTACCTTCCTCGGTCAAGAATGATCCGCAGATCTGGGCAAAGCGCTTCAAACACATCCGCGATTGGGAAACCCACCTTGCCGAAAATGGCACTCATATACTTAAGTTCTTCTTAAACGTATCAAAGGAGGAACAGAAGAAGCGATTTCTGTCGCGGATAGATGAGCCAGAAAAGAATTGGAAATTCTCAATGGCCGACGTAAAGGAACGCGAGCATTGGGATGAGTATATGAAAGCCTATGAAGAAGCTATCTCCGCAACCTCTACCGATCACGCTCCGTGGTATATAATCCCAGCGGACAAAAAATGGTTTACGCGGCTTGCGATCTCTGAGGTAATTGTAAATAAGCTTGGATCGATGGGCCTTCACTATCCGTCCATTAGCGATGAGCAGCGGACTCAATTGGCTGAAGCGAGAATTGCACTGGAAAACGAGGATCGAACTTCTGCACAGTAGATCACGTATGTGTAAGTTATCTTGAGAGGAACCATCTGATGTATTGTCCCAGTTGTGGTATCGAAGACACACAGGCGAATCAGTTTTGCCGTTCGTGCGGAACGGATATGCGGCCGGTCAGGACCGTGCTTTCGCGGCCGGACACGTTGACAGAAGCGGGAGCTCTTGCCCGCCATGAGATAAGCCGGGCGATCGCTGATAAGATCCGCGAGGCTCGTTCACCTGCCGAATTGGCGGTCGTTGCCGAAGATGTCGTTCCTGAGATCGAAAAATTCCTTGAATCGCCGGAAGAAAAGCGCTTACGCAGAATGCGCGTGGGTATGATCGTTACTGCCGCCGGATCTGGCGCTTTTTTGGCGATGCTTTTCGTCAGCGTTATTGCAAGGTTGTGGGATGAAGATATCGTCTATCTTCTTGGTATTGGCGGAATCATTACGATGTTCATTGGGATCGGGTTGTTCCTTAACGGTCAATTTTTAACCGTTCCTAAATTAGACATCTCCGATGAGACCAAAGAGGCAGATCGTCAACGCGAACTTGATTCCGGATATATTTCTCCTGCGGAGATCGGTCTCGCTGATGACAAAAGCCTGTTTCCTTCGGTTACCGAGAACACGACCCGTAGCCTGGATCGCGAGTCGTGAGCGTTTACCTTCACTCTATATCTTGGTGTATTCGCATTGGACCATTCCGCTCGGAAATTCTTTTACCCGTCCGAGTTTCCAGCGAATATCCTTTTCCGTCGGCCCGAAAAGCGGAATTCCCTCACCGATCAGGATCGGCAGTCGTGAAATGATCATTCGATCGATCAAACCCGCCCTCAGAAAACCCTGTACCGTTAGGCCGCCGTCCACATAGATGTGACGCCGGTCACGGGTTCCGAGTTCGGCCATGATCTCAGCTGGATCCCCCGACATTCGTTCAACATTCGCTCCTTTAGGTACTTTCTCAAGCTCGTGTGAACTTAGAACTATCACCGGCATTTCACATAGAACCAACCTCCGAATCCTAGTACCGTTGCGTATGTTTTTCGGCCAATGACTAAACAATCCACCGAAGCAACAAAATCGTTGTATCCATGGTCCTCAGGTGGTCCCCCATCCATCAACCAATCCAGGTCGCCATTTGGTCTGGCTATGTACCCATCCAAACTAACCCCGCAAAAAACCGAGCATCTTGGCATTTTTATTTCTCCTCAGACTGTCCTCTTAGCATTACATTTTTCTGTGTGGTCATCTAGCAAGCAGAACGTTAGAATATATGCACAAGCAAAAGTTTTCAGGGGAGCCATTGCGGCTGAGAGTTATGAATCGATCTTCATATTACCCTAAAAACCTGATGCGGATAATGCCGACGAAGGGAGAAAAACAATGAAAGAAAACACAGAAGCCAGAAGTCAGATCGCAGAAACAGGTAATGGACATTCGCATTTACCGGCTTCGAAAAAGATCTACGTAGAGAATAATGGTCTAAGCATACCGTTTCGCGAGATATCGCTGTCACCGTCGCGCGAGATGGACGGCACGCTCGTCGAGAACGCGCCCGTTCGCGTTTATGATACCAGCGGCCCGTGGACCGATCCGCAGTTCAAGGGCAGCGTCACCGAAGGTTTGCCCGCGCATCGCCGCGATTGGATACTCGCTCGCGGCGACGTTGAGGAATATGAAGGCCGCGAGGTTCTACCCCAGGACAACGGCTATCTGACGAAAGGCGCCGAGGAACTTGCCCGCGTAAAAGACAACGGTGCTTTAGAAGAGTTTCCGGGCTTGAAACGCAAACCGCTTCGCGCCAAACCCGGCCATTGCGTTACGCAGATGCACTACGCCCGTAAAGGCATCATCACGCCCGAGATGGAGTTCGTCGCGATCCGCGAGAATCTTGGCCGACAAGCCGGGATGCTTATGGAGCGATCGTCGCTGATTGACGTTACTTAGCCGCAAATGAGGCAGATAAGAAATTAAGTAGCCTCTTGGGGTCAGCTTTTTCCGCTTTACCTGCGGTTTCACTCGTGTATGACGAAAGAATTTTGCACACCTTTAGACGTCACACAGATCGAGCGCAACTTTGCCGAGATAGAGCCGCTGATGACGCCAGCGGAAGCTCTGGCCGAGGCAAATCGATGTCTTTATTGCTACGATGCGCCTTGCACGCGGGCGTGTCCGACACATATCGACGTGCCTTCGTTCATAAAGAAGATCGCGAGCGGAAATCTGACGGGTTCGGCGCGCGTGATATTTGATGCAAACCCGATAGGCTCAACCTGTGCGCGCGTTTGTCCCGTAGAAGTTTTGTGCGAAGGCTCCTGCGTTGAGAAGACACTTGTTCAGAAGCCAATTGAGATAGGCCGTTTGCAGCGGTATGCGACACAGCATGCTATTGACAACGGCAAACATATATTTGAAAGGGCCGAGCCAACCGGCAAGTCCGTCGGCATTATTGGTTCCGGCCCGGCGGGGCTCTCGTGCGCCGCATACCTTGCACGGCTCGGCTATGAAGTGACCGTTTACGAGCGCCGCGAAAAAGCCGGTGGCCTCGATACATACGGCATGGCCGAATACAAGATGACACAGGCTGATTCACTTGCCGAGGTACGATACATCACATCTCTCGGGATCGATCTAAAGCTTGGCGTCTCGATCATCGGTGATGAGCATCAAACTAATTCCTCAGAGCAGGGCGCTAACGGCCTTTCTACAAAACGATTTGCACAGCTGCAAAAAGCTCACGATGCGATCTTCCTCGCCATTGGTCTCGGCAGAACAAGGAAACTCAGTATCCCCGGCGAGGATCTCGACGGCGTGTTCGACGCTCTTTCATTTATCGAACGGGTGAAGACGCGAAACTGGGACCTGATTCCAGTTGGTAAACGGACGGTAGTCGTCGGCGCTGGAAATACTGCGATAGATGCGGTGACGCAGGCAAAACGCCTTGGAGCCGCACGGTCTATTTTGATGTACCGCCGAACCGAAAAAGATGCGTCAGCATATGATTACGAGATCGAACTTGCAAAGGCCGACGGCATTGAGTTTCATTGGCAGACAACGCCGGTCGAGATAATTGGCGAAGGACGCGTCCAGGCGATTCGATGTACCTCACCGGAGGGCGAGAAGATCATCGATTGTGAAATGATCATCATAGCTATAGGCCAGGATAGACAAAAATCGTTTCTGACCGATGTTGCAGGGATCGCAACCGATGATCAAGGCCGGGCCGTCGTGAGTGAGAATATGCAGACATCAAAGCCAAATATCTTCGCTGGCGGCGACTGCGTCAATGGTGGGGCCGAAGCAGTTGATGCCGCACAGATGGGCAAGCTAGCTGCAATAGGCATCCATCAACACCTATCAGGTGAGCGAATTGAGTTTGCGGGCTCGGCATTTCCAAAGTAAACTCTTCGAAAAGCTTTTCTCAAAACCAACCCCGCATTTGCAGACGTAAAGGAAACATTATGGACGAAAAAGATCCTATAACTGAAGCTCAACCTGAAGGATTCGTTGAAAAGGCTCTGAATCTCATAGAACGCGTCGGCAATAAGTTGCCTGACCCAGCAGCGCTTTTTCTGATCCTACTTTTTGTCGTTTGGATAATTTCGTGGATGCTGTCCGGAATTTCCTTTGCTGAGATCGATCCGCGGACCAGCAAACCGATAGTGATCAATAATCTGCTTTCCGGTACGGCGATCGCCTCGTTCCTCTCGACAATGGTAACGACCTTTACGTCCTTCCCTCCCCTAGGTGTCGTTCTGGTCGCGTTGTTGGGCGTAGGTGTTGCAGAACATACGGGGTTTATCAATGCGGCATTAAAAGCGTTATTGAACATAACAGCACCTTCGCTGCTGACTCCGATGGTGATCTTCGTGGGTATTATCAGCCATACGGCCGTAGATGCCGGTTATGTGCTGGTTATCCCGCTCGGCGGCGTGATCTTCTACACCGCAGGTCGTCATCCGTTAGCAGGCATCGCGGCAGCATTCGCCGGGGTTTCGGGCGGATTCAGCGCCAACTTTATCCCATCGAGTCTTGATCCGCTGCTTGCCGGCCTGACCCAATCGGGCGCTCAGATAATCGACGCAACGCGGGTCGTGAACCCGCTCTCAAACTGGTACTTTACCGCCGCATCAACTATCTTTCTCGTCGTCCTCGGCTGGTTCGTCACCGACAGGATTGTTGAACCACGATTGAACAAAACTACTGAGGTAGATGGCGACCCGGAAGAAATGCCCAAGATGGAAACGCTCGGGCCGAAAGAAAAAAAGGGTTTGATCGCAGGACTGGCATCTATGGCTCTTGGCATTGCGATACTCGTTGCCTTGTCCATCCCTGAAAATTCAATGTTTCGTTCACCGGCGGGGTTCAAGATAACTCAGGCGACCGTCCAGCAACTTAAAGCTGAAGGTATGCCGGAAGAGGGCGCGGCCAAACTTGGCCCCATTCTTGAACAGGAACTTTTTGGCAAGACGGCATTGGAAAACGCGCTCAAGGCAAGGCTCGGCGACGAGAACGCCAAAAAATTTGGCGAAGCGGTCGCAAAAAGCGCTGAACCGGTCGCACCGCAGCTGACTGCGAATACGGCGCCGCTTATGCTTTCGATCGTGCCGCTCATCTTTCTGCTTTTCATTATTCCGGGCATAGTTTACGGGTACGTTGCGGGGACGGTATCCAGTCATCGCGAGATCATTGCCGGGATGAGTAAATCAATGAGCACGATGGGCTATTACATCGTCCTTGCTTTTTTTGCAGCCTTGTTCATAGCTGCATTCGGGCAATCGAACCTCGGAGCTTTGATCGCGATCAAAGGTGCCAACGCTCTGCAGGCGATGGCCCTGCCGCCCCAGATCACGATCATCGGGATCATTTTTCTCACAGGTTTTGTCAACCTTCTGATCGGTTCTGCCTCGGCAAAATGGGCATTGCTGGCTCCCATTTTCGTTCCGCTGCTGATGCAGCTTGGACTGTCACCGGAACTCGCTCAAGCTGCCTACCGTATCGGCGATTCGACGACGAATATCGTTACGCCGCTTATGCCTTACTTCCCGCTCGTTGTCGTATTCGCTCAGCGCTATGTCAAGGGAACGGGCATTGGCACGCTGATCTCCGTTATGCTGCCCTTCACTGTCGTGTTCATGATCGGCTGGATCATTTTTCTGATCGTTTACTGGGCACTTGGTATTCCGCTCGGCCTGCAGGCTCCTTATACTTATCCGTAGTCGATGGCTGATCTGAGCATTAACTTCGCAGGGATATCGTCCCCGAATCCATTTTGGTTGGCGAGTGCACCGCCGACGAACATGGGTTCGATGATCGAGCGCGCGTTTGACGCGGGCTGGGGTGGTGCTGTTTGGAAGACGCTTGACAAGCCTATCTTTGAACCTGGATCACGCGGGCTGTGACGGATTTGTTTGAACTTTGGTTACCCCTGCAGGGTATGAGCGCAGCCCGAATCCAGTGTGACGAACCTCAAAAATATAAGAGACTTGGCAAAGACTGAATGAACTCCTTCCAAATTTGAAAAACACCTCCGTTGGGGTGAGAATACTTTTTATGTCTTCGCCAAACACTTCTTATCCTAAGTCCAAGATCAAGATACTGCTGCTTGAGAATATTTCTGATGCCGCCGTAAGAGAGTTTGGGGCAGGCGGGTATATGCAGGTCGAGCGGCTGGGTGGGGCTGTAAGCGAGGCTGAGCTGATTAAAGCGATCAAAGGCGTGCACGTGCTTGGGATAAGGTCGAAGACGCAGGTTACGCGAAATGTTCTCGATGCAGCCGACAAGCTACTAGCCATCGGGGCCTTTTGCATCGGTGTGAATCAGGTTGACCTAAAAGCAGCGACTGAACGGGGCGTTGCGGTCTTTAATGCACCTCACGCTAATACTCGGTCAGTTGCTGAACTGATCATCGGCCTATGCGTAATGCTTATACGTAAGATCGCCGATAAGAATTCGGCTGCCCACCGCGGCGAATGGTTGAAGGATGCGAAAGGTTCATTTGAGCTTCGAGGCAAAACGCTTGGCATCATAGGCTATGGCAACATTGGGTCGCAGGTATCGAACATGGCAGAAGCTCTCGGGCTTAATGTCGTTTATTACGATATCGCAACTAAATTGCCGCATGGCAATGCGAAGCAGATCCGTGATCTAAAAGAATTGTTGAAACGTTCTCACATCGTAACGCTTCATGTGCCTTCGGATGCCACCACGCGAAACATGATCGATACCGAAGCTATCAGGGCAATGCGTCGAGGTGCGATCTTGATCAATCACAGCCGAGGTGATGTTGTTGACCTTACGGCGGTGAAAAAAGCGTTGAAAACAGGCAAGCTCTCCGGTGCGGCTATAGACGTATTTCCGGAAGAGCCGGAGAATAACGGCGATGTTTTTGAGTGTCCGCTGCAGGGAATGTCCAATGTCATCCTAACGCCGCATATCGGCGGCTCAACCGAAGAGGCACAATCTAATATCGGTCTCGACGTAACGTCGAAGCTCATCAAATATCTCGATTACGGAACGAGCGAAGGGTCGCATACCGTGCCGCCCGTATCGCTTCCGCCGCAGGCCAGCACACATCGTATCTTGCACATCCACCAGAACATTCCCGGAGTTCTCGGTGAGATAAACTCGCGGCTTTCAAAGCGAGGCATCAACATCGTCGGTCAGTATCTGAACACAAACCCGGATATCGGATACGTAATACTTGATGTTGAATCACGCATCTCAAAAGAGGCATTTGAGATACTAAAGGGCATAAAAGGGACTATACGGGCACGCCTGGTTTACTAACTGGCATAATATCAACCGTTCAAAGTTGTAATAAATGTTTGTTGAACTAAACAGAAAAGGCTGCCACTGGTCAAAGCCGTAAGCAGCCTTTTGTACTCTAATTAACGAACAAACCAGTTCAGTTCAAATTGAAATTTTCTATCGGGCGAACCTTGATCTGTTCATCGACGGCATCAACAATGAAGCCGATTCCGGTCTTCCATTGATTTGTTAGCGGAAGCTTGACCTGTTGATCGATGTGCCTTTTAAGAAATCGTGCTCCATAAGCAGGGCTGTAGCCCTTTTCGGTCAAAAGATCTATGGCGGAGTCAGTAACCTCAACCTTCTTGCCCTGAAGTTCCATATGCCGCTGCATCTTTCGGATATAAAGCCTTGCTATCTCACGCACTTCGTCCATTGTCAGAGGCGAAAATACGATTATCTCATCAATACGATTCCTAAACTCCGGAGTAAATCGCGTTTCTGCAGCTTTCATTACATCGCTCTTGATCGCGGACATATCTCCGACCGATTTCATTCCAAATCCAAGAGGTTTTTCGTATTTCTTGAAGTTCTCAGAACCAAGATTTGAAGTCATTATGACTATCGCATCCGAAAGATAGACTTTCTTACCACGGCCATCTGTTATCCAGCCCTCATCGAATGCCTGAAGGAATATATTCATTAGATAAGGCGATGCTTTTTCTACTTCATCAAGCAAAAGCACCGTATAAGGATTGTCACGAAGCTGCTCGGTCAATATGCCGCCGCGTTCCGATCCGACGATTCCGCGCGGCATTCCTATGAGTTTCTCAATGCCAACGGTTCCGTCGCCGTATTCGGACATATCTATCCGGACCATTTTGCTTTCATCACCGAACATGAATTCGGCGACGGCCTTTGCAAGCTCTGTTTTTCCTACTCCCGTCGGGCCGAGGAATAGCAAAACCCCATCAGGGGCATAGTGATTTTCCTTTAGCGGGCCCTTATTAAGCCGAAGCCGTTCGGCAACTGCCCTGACGGCATCCCTTTGCCCAATGACACGTCGGCCAAGTTCATCCTCCATCGTCGCAAAACGATCCGAAGTGTCACGGTAGATCATATCTTTCGGGATCCGAGATTCCTGAGAAATGACATCAATGATGTGCTCCGGCATCACCACCAGGTGCTCCGGTTCATTGATCTCCACCTTGACCGAGGCTGTGTCCAACCAGCCGATCGCCTTATCAGGCAAGTGCAAATTCCTGATATATTTCGGAGACATCTCAAGAGCGGTGTTTATCGCCTCCTCAGAGATCGTAACCGAGTAATTCTTTTCCAAACGGGGCTTAAGGCCCATCAGTATCTGTCGTGTTTCGTCGATCGAAGGTTCTTCCACCTTTACGAGCCTGAAGCGTCTGGCAAGAGCCTCATCTTCACCGATGTATTCCTTATACTCGGTCATTGTTGTGGCACCGATGATCCTAAGCTCTCCACGTGCAAGTGCGGATTTGAACATATTCGCCGCGTCCGAAGTTGTTCCCATCGCTGCCCCGGCACCAATGATCGTATGGGCTTCATCGATGAAAAGGATGATATTGTCCTTCTCTTTTACTTCATCGATAATTCCCTTGATCCGCTCTTCAAACATCCCACGCAGCATCGTGCCGGCGACAAGTCCGCCCATCTGTAATTGGACAATGTGAGAGTCACGAAGGCGCGCCGGTATGTTTTCGGGTTCGAGTTCGATCAAACGTGCCAGACCTTCGACGACGGCCGTTTTGCCAACACCCGGTTCACCGACGAGCATCGGAGAATTTGACCTTTCGCGGTGTGAAAGTATCTCGATCATCTGCCGGATCTCTTTCTCACGGCCAATTGTAGGAGGAATCTTATCCTGGCGCGCAAGTTTGTTTAGCGAGACACCAAAATGGCGGAGAAAGCTGGGAAGCTCATATTTCTGGCGAACACGCTCCTCCTCTTTCTCACGCTTCCGTATTCTTGTTCGAGCGGTTTGTGCAACCTCGTCGGATGGAACGCCCAAATTCTGGAGAACGTCATTCAGTACGCTTCTCTCATCGTTTGAAAGTACGTAGAAGATATCGCTGGAATCGATAACGCGGCGACCCTGGGAACGAGCGCGGTCCATTGCTCGTTTAAAGAGTTCTGTTGTTTCCGGAGCGATTCGGAAACCCTTACCCGTATGCTGACGGCCAGATTCCATTCGCTTTTCGATCAATAATTTCACCGAACGCGGATCGACCGAAAGATCCCGCATTGTTGAACTAAAAAGATCGTCCTCTTCCTGAGCGATCGCATGAAGAACGTGTTCAATGGAAACGTAATTCTGATCACGTCTGCGCGAAGCATCCAGTGCCGTCTGGAGCACTCTTTGCCCGCTTTCGCTGAATTTATCTTTATAAGCGTCTATGTCTGCCATAATACCTGCCTGACCTTGAAGAGCTTAGGAGAGCGACCGATCCGGAAACCGCCAACTCCTATAATATCATTTACACATACGGAGCGTAAAAATATTATTATCTTAACCACGATCCGCAGTAACTACTCACCGGCCGAATGAGACATCGCCTTTCCGACTTGGACGCGGGCCGGACGGAGAAGTCGATCACCAAATTTATAACCCCGCTGATACTCGGCCACTATCTTCCCATCCTGTTCTTTATCGACCGAAACCATATCAACAGCCTCGTGAAGTTCGGGGTCGAATTCTGCTCCTATCGCCGCGACCGGCTCAACACCGACACTCGTTAAGGCGTGTTCAAAAGACCGTGCTACGCCTTTTACACCCTCTCGAAGATTTTCGACAGATGCATCATTCTCACTTGCCGAGACCGCAAGGTTTAGATTATCCAACACAGGCAAAAGCGTTTGTAGAAAATTGAACTTGCTCTGGCTTGCACGGTCTTCTAAGGTCCTGATCAATCTGGCACGCATCTCCGAAGTCTCTTTCTCCAGTTCTGCCTTAGCCTCGTCAAACTTCGCCTGAACGCCGACAAGCTTAGATTCGGCAGCTTCACGACGTTCAGTTTCAGCTTTTAATTTGGTCTCAAGCTCGATTTCTCTGGCGGAACGAACAGATTCGCTATTCTGCTCCCCTAAATCAGCATCGTCTCCGATACGCTCACCGTTTTCATTAAACCGGCGTTTGTCCTTAACATGAAAATCTTCGTTTTGGATATTTTTGGCCATGTAAATATTTAAAGCAGTAATAATGATAGTTGTAGGCTATAAAAAGTGCCCACCAAAATTATACATTTCCCTCAGTACTAATTGTAAGTGAAGAAGCCCCAAACAAACACGCTTGAAACAAAGCTGAGGTTATTTGCTAAGAAAATACTGGCCTGGCTGTTGCTCTCAGCAATTAAAACCAACTCCTTAATGCGGTCAACAAGTTAGCCAAACATATCTATCATTTGTCATACAAACTCGGCAGCACTTAATATCTGTGATACACAGTAAACATTCGCTTCCACTATCACACCGCTAATCGATATTTCTTTCGTTTCGGGACTATAGATGAGCTTGTGTATGCCGTGAGATTTGTATTTAATAGAGTATTTTGTGATATTTATAGCCTCGATTCTGCACTTAGAACCAATTCGATTTATTCCCTTTTATGTTAAGAAGGATTGATCACAATTATGATAATAGTAATTATTGGTGCCCAGTGGGGCGATGAGGGAAAGGGAAAAGTTGTTGATCTTCTTGCCGACCGCTTTGATGTGGTGTCGCGGTATCAAGGCGGTCATAATGCTGGGCACAGCGTATATGTTGGCGATAAGTCTTTTGTGCTTAGGCTTTTACCGTCAGGGATCATTCATCCCGACAAAACCTGTGTTTTGGGCAACGGCATGGTCATCGATCCGAAAGCTTTCTTTGAAGAGGTCGATCAGATCGCGGAACAAGGCGTATCTGTAAGCCCTGAGCGCTTAAAAGTGTCGTCGCGGGCTCATCTTATAATGCCCTATCACCGCGCACTTGACCATACGTCCGAAGAACGTCTCGGTAACGAAAAGATAGGCACCACGCTTCGCGGCATTGGCCCGGCGTATGAAGACAAGGCTGGCCGCCGTGGGATTAGAGTTGCCGACGCCCTTTCACCGGAGCTTTTGAAGCTTCGCGTTGAACGGAACCTTGAGGAAGCGAACAGAATCATTGTGCTATTCGGCAATCAGCCGCTTAGGGCCAATGAGATCCTGGAAGAAGTAAGTCCGCTTGTCGAGCGTTTGCGTCCGTTTGTTTGCGAGACGTCTAAATTTCTGGCCGACGCGCGTAGATCTGGAAAAAAAATACTTCTTGAAGGAGCTCAAGCTACCCTTTTGGACGTAGATCACGGCACGTATCCGTACGTTACCTCCTCGAATCCCACCGCCGGCGGAGCTTCCGTCGGGGCCGGCATCCCGCCACATCACATTACGGGAGTTCTCGGTATCGTACGTACTTATGCGACGCGAGTCGGCGAAGGACCCTTTCCGACTGAGATGTTGGATGAAGAAGAGAGCATCGCGCACCTGATCCGAGAACGCGGGAACGAATACGGCTCGGTAACTCGTAGGCCCCGCCGGTGTGGGTGGTTCGATGCTGTTTCAACACGATATGCCGCGGAGTTAAACGGCTTTGATTCGATAGCATTAACAAAACTCGACGTGCTCGATGAACTCGACGAGATCAAGGTCTGCATCGGTTACGAAGCGAATGGACAGCGAATAGACACCTTCCCGGCCGTTTCACACGATCTGCGGGCGATCAAGGCGATCTACCAAACGCTTCCGGGCTGGAAGACGGATACCGTCGGCACAACGGAATTCGATAAACTTCCGGAAAACGCACAGAAGTACGTGCGGTTTCTTTCAGAGCAGGTCGGCGTTGAGATCGGCCTGATATCAACCGGCCCGGAACGCGACCAAACGATAGTTTTGAAGAATTCGGTAATGGAGAAATGGTTCTCGGTTTAGCGATGCAATGCATGACGAGCTTAAGATAGTTTCCTTCGATCCTACATACGCAGCCGATTTTGCCCAACTGAATTATGCATGGATCGAAAAATACTTTGAGATAGAGCCCCACGATCGAGAGGTTCTTGATAACCCACAGCAAGTTATCATCGATACTGGCGGAGAAGTATTCTTTGCATTGATCTCAGGTCAGGCTGTCGGAACTACCGCAATGATACGCTCTGACCAAGCAACATTTGAACTTACGAAGATGGCGGTCGATCCAGACTATCAGGGCAACGGTATAGCGAATCATTTGATGGACGCCTGCATCAAATTCGCAAGATCGCAGAAGGCATCAACGATCTTTTTGGAAACGAATTCGAAGCTTTCCACGGCGATCGGGCTCTATCGAAAGTTTGGCTTTGTTGAAACTCCGCTTGACCCAAATTCTCAGTATTCACGAGCAGATTTACGTATGGAGCTTGCGCTTAAAGGAACCAATCTGTAGAATAGCGAATTCGGCCTAAGTCCGCTTAGGCAATGTGGTCCGATAGCTCAGTTGGTAGAGCAAATGGCTTTTAACCATTGGGTCCCAGGTTCGAGTCCTGGTCGGATCACCAATTTTACCTTATGTATGGAAATGACACCTGAATGGTGTCATTTTCTGTATAGGTCCGGTTTTGCTTGATAGTATTTTTACAATGCATTAAAGAAGCAGAGCTTATTGTTTCATAATACTAGCCTTTGTTGATTAATAACCTTACCGAACTTAGTATTAGGACGCTGAGACGCATCTCTGGTCTGTTTGGCTCCTTGACCGGAGTTTGTTGAAAATCTCGGACAGAGCTATGTTCTTTTCTGAGAGAAGGACAAGAAAATGATATAAAAAATCAGCCGTCTCGTCTGTAAACGCATTATCATCCGAATTGATTCCCTCGATCACAAGTTCAACCGCCTCCTCGCCAACTTTTTGAACGATACGGTTCAGGCCGGCGGCGAACAACTTAGATGTATAAGACCCTTCGACCGGATGTATTTTGCGGTCTTTTATGATCTCTTCAAGCTCGAACAAAAAATATGCCGATTCATTCTTCTCACCAAAACAAGTATAAGCTCCAGTATGACAGATCGGCCCGGAAGGAGTGGCCTTGATAAGGATCGTATCAGAATCGCAATCAGTGATGACTTCGCTTACTTCAAGCAAATTGCCGCTTGTCTCCCCTTTTGTCCAGAGACTCTGCCTGGATCGTGAAAAGAATGTCACTCTGCCCGTTTTTACAGTTTTCTCATAAGCCGCTTCGTTCATAAAGCCGAGCATCAGTACCGTCCGGGTCTTCGCATCTTGTACGACAGCGGGTATGAGACCATCTGAATATTTATTGAAGTCTAATTCCATATCTGTTCCAGCCTCATCGGTATATCGTGTTTGCCAAGCCATTTCTTAAGCTCCGGGATCTCGATCCTCTTAAAGTGAAATACGCTGGCCGCCAAAGCAGCATCAGCATCACATTCTTTGAATAGTTGCAGAAAATGCTTCTTAGATCCGGCTCCACCGGATGCGATCACAGGTACGGAAACCGCCTCGGCAATCGCCTGATAAAGTTCCAGGTCAAAGCCCTTATTTGTTCCGTCAGCATCCATCGATGTTAAGAGGATCTCGCCTGCGCCTGCACGGACCCCCAACTTTGCCCAATCGATAGCGTCAAGCCCGGTATTGGTACGCCCGCCGTTCTCGAACGCGATCCAGCCTTTTTCTGTTCGCTTTGCGTCGATCGCGAGAACGATGCATTGCGATCCGAATCGTTCTGCCGCTTCATTGAGTAGCTTAGGGTTCGTAATAGCGGCGGAGTTTATGGAGACCTTGTCCGCTCCAGCTTCCAAAAGTGCCGCGACATCCGCGACAGATCTTATGCCACCTCCAACTGTGAAAGGAATGTCTATTTCCTCGGCCACGGCAGCGACCAGGCTTATCAGCGTCGTTCGTTTTTCGTTCGTTGCCGTGATGTCGAGGAAGACAAGTTCGTCGGCCCCCTGATCACGGTAGATACGGGCAAGTTCGACGGGATCGCCGGCATCCCGAAGATCAACGAAGCCCGTCCCCTTGACCGTACGGCCATCCTTTACGTCAAGACATGGAATTATTCGTTTAGCGAGCATATCTATTCTGTGTTCTCTACAAATGCGGCAAGTTGACTTATGGCGATCTTTTCTTCATATATTGCCTTTCCAACTATCACGCCATGGCAGCCGATCTCTTCGAGTTGGTGTATATCGTCAATAGCGCTTACGCCGCCACTGGCGATCAACTTGAGACCTGGAAGCGATTCAAGAATGTGACGGTAGAGTTCAGTAGCCGGCCCCTTCAGAAGACCGTCTTTGGCTATATCCGTCACGAAAGCAGTGCTGACACCTTTGCCCAGATATTCTTGGAGAAAACTTGTTATTTCGACTTCGGTTACGGTCTGCCAACCATTGATAGCAAGGACACGTCCGCGAACGTCTGCTCCCAAGAGAAACCGGGCCGCGCCATATTTTTCGGTCCAGGAAAAGAACTTATCCGGTGATTTGACCGCGATGCTTCCAATGCTGGCCATCGAAGCACCCGCATCTAACACGGCCTTAACATCTTTTGAGGTTGTGATCCCGCCACCGAAATCGATCACCAGATCGCTACTGGAAGCTATTTCTTCTAGCACTCTCAGATTGACGATCCGCCCCTGTTTCGCTCCCTCAAGATCGACGATGTGAAGGCGACGCAGACCGGCATCCTCGAACCGGCATGCAATGTCAACAGGATCGTCGCTGTAGATCCTGATTTTAGAGAAATCTCCCTGGGAAAGCCGGACGCATTTCCCGTCGATCAGATCTATTGCCGGTATTATTTCGATCATAAAAAGGGGCAAAAAAGCTTATATGTTCAAAAAATTCTCAAGTATCCTCGCTCCTACCGTCCCAGATTTTTCGGGATGAAACTGTACGCCATAGAAATTGTCTTTATTGACAGCCGCGCTGAATTGCGATCCGTATGGTGTCTGGGCCACCGTATGATCGCCATTATCAAGAAAATAACTATGCACAAAATAGACACGCGCACCTTCCGGAATATTCTTGAAAAGATCCGATCCTAATCCTTCGATCGTGTTCCAGCCTATATGCGGAACTTTGAGTTCTTTGCCGAAAAATCGGCGCACACGGTATGGCAGGATCCCCAGACATTTCGTGTCGTTCTCATCGGAGAACTTTGCCATTAGCTGCATTCCGAGACAGATCGCCAGAAGAGGCTGTTTCAAGTTTTTTATTACGGAATCCAGTCCTCTTTTCTGTAGATGGTTCATTGCCGACGAGGCCTCGCCGACACCGGGAAAAATGACCTTGTCGGCCGTCTTAATAGTATTGGCATCATCTGTGATCTGCGGCTCAATGCCGAGGCGTTTCAGAGCATTTGCGACCGAAGCAACGTTACCTGCGTTATATTTGACGATAGCAACTTTCATAAAATTCCCTTTGTACTCGGAACGCTTTTATCTTCCACATTTCGTTTAACAGCCATTCTTATTGCCTTCGCAACTGCCTTAAAGATCGATTCGATCTTGTGATGTTCGTTCGTCCCTTCAGCCTTGATATTCAGATTGCATTTCGCATGGTCGGTGAACGACTTAAAGAAATGAAAAAACATCTCTGTCGGCATATCGCCGATCTTTTCCCGTTTGAATTCCACATCCCATACGATCCAGCTCCTTCCACCGAAATCCAAGGCCACCTGAGCGAGGCAGTCGTCCATCGGCAGCATGAATCCATATCGCTCGATCCCGGTTTTCCCCCCGAGGGCTTCGCTGAAAGCCTCTCCGAGCGTGATCGAAACATCCTCAATTGTGTGATGTTCGTCAATATGCAGATCTCCGTCAGCACGGATCATCAAATCAAGTGAGCTGTGACGGGCAAGTTGTTCCAGCATATGATCAAAAAAGGGTATGCCGGTCTTGATATCTGCGTAACCGGTCCCGTCAAGATTTAGTTCTATCCGAATATCTGTCTCTGAGGTCTTTCGGTGCTGGGACACGATCCGCGGTGTTAGCTTTAGAAACTTGTAGATATCCCACCAGCCATCGGCAATAAGCGACACTGAACGAGATATAGGTGGAAAAAAATTCTTGTTCTTGATAAAGATCGCTCTCGAACCAAGATTCTCTGCCAGCTCAATATCCGTCGCGCGGTCGCCTATTACGAACGAGTTTTCAAGATCATATTCCCCATTTAGATATTTGGTCAGCATTCCGGTATTCGGTTTTCTTGTGGACTTATTCTCATATTCAAACGAGCGGTCAATACAAACCTCTGAGAACCTGATACCCTCGTTTGCAAGCAGATCGAGCAGGAAATTATGCACAGGATAAAAAGTCTCTTCCGGCAGCGATCCAGTACCCAGTCCGTCCTGATTGGAAACCATCACAAGCTCGTAATCAGTCTCGGCGGCAATACGACCGAGACTTGTTATGACGCCGGGCAGCAGCTTCAGCTTTGCGAAACTGTCCACCTGAAAGTCCTCGGGTTCTTCAATAAGCGTCCCGTCCCGGTCAATGAATAAAACTCTTTTCATATATCCCAACAGCTCGGATTAGGTCTTGGTTTTCCTCCGGCGTACCAATAGTTATTCGCAGGCATTCTTCACACAACACCACATTGCTGCGATTTCTTACGACAATCCGCTCTGACAAAAGATAGCTGTACATATCAGCAGCGTTTGTAACCTTTACCAGCAGAAAATTTGCATCAGAAGGGTATATCTTCCTAACACACCGGAAACCTTTCAGGGCGGTTTCAAGTTTTTTTCGCTCAAAGATCGTTAGCTCTATCGTCTTCTGAACCATCTCTTTGTTTTGAAGAGCTTCAGCAACTGCGAGCTGAGCGAACTCACTCACGTTGTACGGTGGCTTCACCTTGTTTAAAAACGCCACTATCTCTTCGCTTGCGAAAGCGACTCCGACACGTAAGCCTGCCAGTCCCCAGGCTTTGGAAAATGTCTGGAGAACAACCAGATTCTGAAGATCCTTCAATTTCTCGGTCAGCGATGGCTTGCCGGAATACTGTATATAGGCTTCGTCAACAGCCACGATGCCCTGGAAGTTTTCGGTTAGTGCCAGGATCGCTTCGCGTTTCAGTAAATTTCCGGTTGGGTTGTTTGGCGAACATAGAAAAATAACCTTTGTGTTTTCGTCAATATGTCCAGTTATCGTCTCTGGATGCAGCTGGAAATCAGCTGTCAGATTTGCTTTTTTGACAGCGATATTGTTGATCCCGGCCGCAACCTCGTACATTCCGTATGTCGGCGGACATATAAGGATGTTGTCGATTCCCGGGCGGCAGAATATGCGGATCAACAGATCGATCGCTTCGTCGCTGCCGTTTCCGATGAATATTTGCGACGGCATTATATTGTTTGCCTCCGCAAGTCGATCCTTTATCCCGGTTTGCAGAGGGTCAGGATACCGATTGTAAAGATTGCCAAGGGGCGAGCCGAATGCATTCTCATTGGCGTCGAGAAAAATACGAGCATCCCCGCCGTACTCACCACGGGCAGATGAATACGGGATGAGCGACCGGATATTCTTGCGAACAAGGCTATAGAGTTCAAATGCCATTCAGTTCCTCCAGCCGAACGGATATTGCCCGTTTATGTGCATCAAGGCCTTCGGCAGCTGCCATGACTTCCACGGCGGGGCCGATATTGCGTATTCCTTCAGGGGTCAACTTTTGAAAAGTGATCTTCTTTACGAAGCTGTCCAAGGAAACACCACTAAATACCTTTGAAAACCCTCCAGTCGGCAGCGTGTGATTAGTTCCTGAAGCATAATCGCCGGCACTCTCACAGGAGTAATTTCCTATAAATACCGACCCTGCGTTTACAATGCGGTCGGCAAGTTCGTCCGCATTTCGAGCTGCAAGGATTAGATGCTCAGCCGCATAGTTATTCAGAAATTCGATCCCTTCATCAATACTGCCTACAAGGATTGTCTTAGAGTTTGCCAGAGATTTTTCGATAATCTCACGCCGAGATAAGCCAGAAATTTGTCTCTCGATCTCGTTAAGTGTTTTTTCTATGACTTCTTCATCCGGGCTGACAAGTACAGCCTGACTGTCCGGGCCATGTTCGGCCTGTGAAAGTAGATCTGTAGCAACAAAGATCGGATTACAAGATTTGTCAGCAAGAATAGCCACTTCCGAAGGCCCGGCGGGCATGTCTATCGCGACATCCATTGAGACGATCTGCTTTGCACAGGTAACATAATTGTTTCCCGGGCCGAATATCTTATTGACCGCAGGAACCGTCTCGGTTCCGTAAGCCATTGCAGCGATCGCCTGTGCGCCACCGACCTTGTAAACCGTAGAAATTCCGCAGATCTTCGCCGCGTAGAGGATCACATCCGCGGCCGAACCGTCTCGTAACGGCGGTGTACAGATGACAACCTCACCACATCCCGCGAGAACAGCCGGAACACCAAGCATAAGAACAGTGGAGAATAGGGGAGCGGTTCCCGCAGGTATATACAGCCCGACGCGTTCGATGGGTAGCGATTTTCGCCAACAGGTCACGCCTGGAGATGTTTCTATGACCTGAACGTGCTCACGCTGCATGGCGTGGAACTTCTTGATATTGACGTGGGCCAGATCTATCGCATTCGCAAGGTCGGGAGAAATACGTCGCTCAGCCGCCGCAAACTCCTCTCTGCTTACCCTAAGATCACCGATCTCAACACCATCGAACTGTTTCGTATACAGCCGCAAGGCGGCATCGCTCCGGGTACGTACGTCTTCAATGATCGACCTTACCAACGCTTCCATCTCTTTTGAGTTACTCGCCGGCCGTTTGATTATCTGCGGCCAGATGTCTCTTTTCGGATTACGAAATACTTGCATATATTTATTGAGTACTAAATGATGCGATATCTATCGGATCATCTGATCTATTGAAATAACCAAGATCCCTTCAGCCCCTGACGCCTTTAATTTTTCAACGACCGGCCAGTGATCGTCGTCGGCTATAACTGAATGAATCGAACTCCAGCCTTCCTGAGCTAGAGGCATTACGGTGGGGCTTTTCATTCCCGGTATCAAGTTCCTTATCTCACCGAGTCTTTCGTTTGGTGCATTTAGAAGGATGTATTTGTTTTTCCGAGCTTCACTTACAGCCTTTATCCGAAAAGTCAATGATTCAAAGATCTTCTTCAAAGGTCTCGAAAGGTCAGAACGAACAACAAGAACGGCTTCGGAGTTCATAACCGTCTCGACTTCCTCAAGGCCATTCGTAAAAAGCGTGCTGCCCGAACTCACGAGATCGCATATAGCATCAGAAAGGCCGACCCCAGGAGCTATCTCGACCGAGCCGCTAATTGTGTGAACATCGGCGAAAACGCCTCTTTCTTTTAAGAATCTCCCAAGTAAAAGTGGATAACTGGTTGCAATACGTTTACCCGCGAGGTTCTCGATGTTTCTGTATCTGAAGCCGCGAGGAACCGCTATCGACAACCGGCATCGTCCGAATCCAAGCCTCTCGACAATCATGAGATCCGATTCCGCCTCAGCAAGCACGTTCTCGCCGACGATGCCGCAATCGGCTACACCATCCTCCACATATTGCGGAATATCGTCATCTCTCAGAAAAAGCATCTCGAGCGGAAAATTGAAGGCGAGTGATCGCAACTTTCCATGCCCATTATCGAACCCGATGTCACATTTCTTTAGCAGTTCAACAGTCGCTTCGCTCAAACGCCCGGCTTTTTGGACAGCTATTTTCAAATTTCTGTTAAACATAAAAATAAATAGACGAGTACCTGAAAACTTGATTCTCAAGTTCGCGCCCTTTGTAGATCTATTGATTTTTTGAGACTTAAAGTGTCAGATCAGCAATCATGCGCGACTCGAGTGGTGCCAAGCATGATGATGGTGGTGGAAATTGTGGACAAAGAGTGTCATCGATAATCTCTATCATCCACAGATACGATAATTTTGCAAGTAAAAAGACCATAAAATGTGTCTATGACACCCGGGCCTTTGCTATAATGTTTGATCAATACTCTCCTCTATCCACAGTGAATGAAGGTAAACCCCTTATATCTTTGAATAATCGCTTGAATAGTCCCCACACAAGGTTTGTTGGTTCCAAAGGCGAATCGCTTGCGGCTGAATATCTGACGAGAGTTGGTTATCGACTTGTGATGAGCAATTTCAAAACACCGCTAGGCCGGAATGCAAATGGTGCAGAGATAACCGGCGAGATCGACATAATTGCTCTAGATGGAGATAATCTCTGCTTCATTGAGGTTAAAACTCGAATGCAAAATGATATTGCATCTCCCGCACAAGCAGTTACGCTGAGAAAACAGCGGCAGATAATCCGCACCGCAAAGATATATCGCCAGATCTTTGGTGTCCAGCAAATGCCTATTCGCTATGACGTGGTCAGTGTTGTCCTCGGACATTTCGATTCCCCGTCTATAGAGCTTATGAAAGGCTTTTTTGATGAATCCAAATTCAAGAAACGTTCCTGGTAATTTGAGGCATGGTATTGAACTTGGCCGGCGGATTATTTATTATCCGGACTTAGGAGCAACCTAACATACCTATGAAGAATACAAGATATCTAGCTTTCGCTTCAGCGATAATTATGGTTTTTGCCGCTTCGACGTCAACCACGGCAATGCCGGTAAGCATTGCCGATCGGGCTAATAACGATCCGATTTCTGCGGTGCTTGATGTAAGCATTGATGGTAAGTGGATCATCAACGTGGATGCCGGCGGCCAGACGGTCTCGCTCGCAGTCGAATTCAAGCAGAACGGTACGGAGTTTACTGGAACAATGGCATCGGAAGTAGGAAGCGGCTCATTTGAAAATGGGAAGATAAATGGGGATAAAGTAACCGCGAAGCTGAACGCCGATGTTCAGGGCAGTCCAACGACCATAGAATTTGAAGGCAAGGTTGATGGCGACAAAATGACGGGAACGATGAATGTCCCGGGATTTGGGCTTCTCTCATTTGCCGGGACACGTTCAAAATAAATTAGGCGGCGGTCATACATTAAGGGCCGCCCATTTACTGAATCGACGCGTCTGTCGAAAATTCCAAATCACCTGATCGTCCAGGTCGTACCGATGATCAATGAGCGCCCCCGTGCCGGAGCAAAAACAAATTGTTCTGAATAAAGTCGGTTCCCGATATTCGAAACGGCAACATTAATACCGAAATTAAACCTCTCACGACGGAACCGATATCCCCCCGACATATTATGTGTCACAAATCCAGGCTCAGGCCCCCCATTACCGCCCTGATTAACAGGAAGCAGAAAAGCGGGTGATAATCTTCGTTGCGTCACGACTATCCTGGTCGAATAATCAAAATAATAATTCTTCAAAAAATTTTCCCACCGCAATCCTGCATTGGTTCGGAACGGGCTGATTGTATCAAGTGGCACATCCCTGTCAATATCATCCCCCCGAAGATAGCTAAAGTTTCCATATGATGTTAGATACCCAAGTCTGATCTTGATCGGAACTTCTAATTCAGCCTCAAATCCTTGTATCTGAGCCCGACGAACATTCTGCGTTTGGAAGACCTGGATCCGATTTGCGGGAGAGCTCCCAGGCAGCGTTATCGGAACACCATTACGATCCATGGCAGTCTGTGTTGACAAAAAATTTCTGTAGTAATTGTTGAAATAGTTGGTCACCAGGCTAAATCTATCCGATCTGTATTTTGCGCTCATATCAAAATTCACACCGGTCTCAGGTTCAAGCCTCGGATTTCCCACCACAAATCCCGCAACAGAACCAAAATCCGTAAAAAATCGTTCAAAAATGTTCGGCGTTCGGAAAGAATTTCCGATACGTGCGGATAGTGTGAATTTATCAGTCATGCTCACGATCATGCCTGCCTCACCAGTTAGAGATGTGCTTTTTACATCAAGCCCAGACGTTAAGCCGGTCAAACCAAGATCCTCTATCTGACTTGGGGTCAGGGAAGGAGGTAAACCAAATTGAGTGGTAGGTTCAGCTTTCGTATAGAACCGATCAGCACGAAGCCCGCCCACCAATCTCACACGGGAGCTTATGCGAAATCCAGCTTGGGCGAATACGGCAATATTTGACAAGGTCGCATTGGGAACACTGCGTGAATTAGAGGTTCTTCGATTCGGATCCCACGGTGTGGTTGACGTAATGAGCAAGCGCTCATCCTGATTCTTGTCCCGGAAAAGACTTGCTCCTGCGATCAAATTCAGTCGTTTCCCAAGAATCCAATCTGTCTGTAAATCAAAACCAGTGGTATTGGTTCGCGTAATAGTTTCACTGAATTGATATTGCCCGGGGAAAAAAGGAAGGATAGGCTGTACCGTCAGAACATTGGTAAAGTTCCGATCTTGACCTTGATGAAATCCTGATACAGAAACACGAGCAAGTGTGTTTGTGATCGCTGCTGAATCAAATCGAACACTAAATTTATCACGGTTAGAAAACGGAAAAAATCCATTGAATACTCCTACCAGTGTCGGTGAACCTATGTTGGCTGCACGCCGACGCTCATAGCCTATTTTCAGTGTATTCTTGTCGTTGAGGAAAAATCTTCCGATGGCCTGTGTATTGCCACCATGGTGTTGTGAGTTCAAAACTTCCCCGTCCGAAGTAATTCCATCAATAATAGTTCCTTTAAGTTCTCCTATCTTATAGTTCCCAAACCGTTCAAGAGACTGCATCAAACGAAATGCAAATGATCTGCCCGCTCCGGTAAAGGCCAAATTTCCGCGACGGCCATGTTCATTCGTGCTAAAAAATGTATCGAGCGAACCCCCGAATCTAAAACCTTGATCGTGCCTTGGGGGCACATCCCTGGTAATTATGTTTATCGTCCCTGCCAATGCATCGGTACCGTAAAGCACCGAGCCGCTACCGCGGATCACTTCAACAGACTCTATCTGAGATATCTCAACCAGACCGAGTTCAATACCTGATTGCTGGGTGGAAGTACGCGAATGGTTCAGCCGCTCACCATCAACTAAAACAAGAACACGGTTGCTATCCAGCCCGCGAATTCGCGGACGAACCTGAAATCCACCCTCATTCACAGTCGAGGCTCCCGGTAGGGTCCGGAACAGATCTCCAACAGAACTGACAGCTTTGCGCTCCAGTTCTTCCCTGCCGACAACTGATACAGGTTTAGCCGTATCTACTGTGGAGACCTGCGTTCGTTCGGCCGTTACCGTAACTTTTTCTGCAATGTTTCCCGCCAATAAAACGACCGTGACCGCTGAATTGTTTTCAGTATTTGACACGATCACACTTTGGGAAGTGAAGCCTGGAGCGTCAATACGGACCCATAGCTCACCTTGCGGTATCCCAATCAAAGATGCCTCTCCATTTTCATTCGTAATAACAACCCGCTCAAGCAGATTGCGAGCGGATACGCGAACACTTGCCCCAGCGACAACGGATCCACTGGGATCGGTAACACTAATGATAAATCTGCCATTCACTTGTGCCTGTAGGCTATGCACTAAAACAAAAAGAAATGTGATTAGGAGGACCGCTCCTACAGCCTCTCCCCTGATAAAAGATGAATTAGTCATTAAACACCTCTGATGTTTATTCACACTGGTGATTGATTGTAGGGTAGATCCCTGCCCGTCCTACTTGAAGATAAAACCAACATCTCCGTTCTCTTCAACGTATCTCATACCGAGAGAATATGATGAATAAGATTTATTAAATAATAATTCTTCATTTAATAAGTAGTAATTATATTAGGTCTTGAAGCAGGCCTTTCCAAAAATTGACGAAATGAATCAAAGGTCGCTTTCGCGGCATCAACTATTTCGTCATCGACCGAATTTCTCTCAGCAAATATTGTGATAGCAGTCCCAAATTCCCTCCACATTTTTCCTACATTTGGGCCATAGCTGCTAAAAAAAGCGGCACCGGATTCCGTATCCACACTGAGTGTTGAGCGCAAATGTCTTAGGATGATTTGTCCGCCTAATGTTGAGCCCTCAAGAACATAAGCCGCGCCAAAGCCCTTTCCGGCCGTGTTAAGTAGTGGAATGTCTGGGGAGCCTATACCTGTTTCCGCTTTAGGATCAAAAACACCTAAAACCTGCATATCCTTCTCCAGGGCAGGCAATTTACGCCGCTCACATAGCTCAAGCCCATTCCTTCGCAGAAGTTCCTCAGGTAGAGCGGCTTCGATCGCAGCATAAAATATATAGAACTTGGTAAGTAGTCGCCGGTACTGTGCCAGCGTCAGATCAGGCCGCATTATATCTACAACAAATTCAAGGGCTTTATGTTGCTCTTTGGTCGATTCTTTCAGTTTAGTAAGTATCATTATATTAAAAATGAAATTCGTTTTCAATTGCAAGAATAAATCAAAAACACATTGTGGTCAAATATGGAATTTTATTGGCTTATTCATCTATCGAGCACTTCGGGGCTGTGTGGAATCCGTGAGGATTACAAAATCTCCGAGGCCTTTGTGTTTCTGAGCATCGAATGACATGAAATCCTTTTCATAACGCATTGTTACGACTAGGATCCGGGCATCCGGTTTATATTTTTGAAGGTGTTCCACCGTACCCAGTCGCTGTTCTGTGTGAAAGCCGCCATTCAAATGTACTACTAGGGAGCCTTTGTTTCGTTTGAGGCTGTCAGCGACCCAATAAGCCATTGTCGCATCCCACAAGGATTGCGAACTCAGGATATTATCCAGGCCCATTGCAGCCTCAGTTTCCTTCGGCATTTCGTTTGAGACAACCGAGACCAGCCCATCGCCGCCGAGCGAGATAAACGGCACGGCGGTCGCATCGTCACCGGAGAATACCTTAAAATTCTTCGGCCGCTTAGCCAATATCTCCATAACCTGCGATAGGTTCCCCGAAGCTTCTTTGGTCGCGACAATATTCTCGTGTTTATCGGCCAATCGCAATGTCGTTTCCGCCGAAATGTTCGAAGCTGTCCGCCCGGGCACGTTGTAGAGCATTATCGGAAAACCCTTAACGCTTTTCGCGATCTCGCCAAAATGTGCGAAAAGCCCTTCCTGGGTCGGTTTATTGTAGTACGGAGCAACGATCAAGGCCGCATCTGCACCTGCCTCGCGTGCTTTGCGTGTAAAGTCGATCGTCGCTGCGGTGTTGTTGCTTCCCGTCCCAGCAATGACCTTGGCACCTAGTTTGTGTGCAACTTCGACGGTCATCCTGATCAAGTGCAGTCGCTCTGCCTCGCTCATCGTAACGCTCTCACCTGTCGTCCCGCACGGCACCAATATTTTAACGCCGCCTTTTATCTGCCGCTCTGCCAAATGCCGAAAGCATTCTCTATCAACAGACCCATCCCGCAAGAATGGGGTAACAAGTGCCGTCCCCACCCCGCTCATCCAATCCACTCGCATTGTCATATGAATATCTTATAATATCCATCATTCGGAGATAGCTATCAAGGTATTCTGTATATATTTATTATGTTCGACAAAAGAGCGTCGAACCTTAGGTCTTAACGCGGATCCATTCCGACGCCCGATTGAGAATTTCAGTGTCCGAACTCTCCTGCTCTAATTGAACTCCTCGACTCTAACAGTAAGAGTCCACTTCCGTAACACAGACATATGAATTCTTATTATGAGTACAAAAATTTAGTCATCCATGAATGACATTTTCTGTCCTAGATCTAGATCATCTTTAGTGTTGAGCTTATAAAATAGCTGCATTGGCCTTCATCTCCATTTAGCAAACAATGTATGGCTGACAGATCAGACTTAAATGAAAGATTGATAATTAAAATTATTTGACAATATATGCATATAGCGATATAGTTATATACATGGAACATGAGATGTCCTACGAAGCACTTGTGATGATCGCGGAAAGATTCAGGGTATTGGGTGAGCCGATCAGGCTGCGTCTTATAAACCTGCTTAGGGATGGTGAAATGAGCGTGACGGAACTGACTCGGGCGGCAAACACTAGCCAGCCAAATGTAAGCAAGCATTTGCGTCTTTTGACCGATGCCGGTGTGCTTCGTCGCGATCAAAGAGGAAATACCGTGTTTTATTCAATAGCGGATCAGAGCATTTTTCGGCTTTGCGAAGTAGTTTGCGATTCGCTCGACGAACAGTTGAGGACTAAGGCGAGTATTTTTGCCGGTATTTAAGGGAGATATTTATGAGTGAATGTACAGTTTTAGGACTTAGAGAACAGTTAGAGAATGGTGAGATACATTTGGTCGACGTACGAGAAAAGATGGAATTTGCCGGCGGAAGGGTTTCGGGAGCCAGTCTTATCCCGCTCGGTGAATTGGAGAAACGACACAAAGAATTGGATCATTCCAAACCGATCTATGTTATGTGCCGAACAGGCCGTCGTTCCTCAGAAGCTCAGCGGAAACTTCAAGCTTTGGGATTCACGAACGTCGTTAACGTATCAGGCGGCATTGAGGCCTGGAAAAAAGAGAGTTTGCCGCTCGAAAAAGACGAATATGCACCGTGGTCGATTGAGCGTCAGGTCAGGTTCACAGCCGGCCTGTTGGTCTTGACCGGAGTCTTGCTGAGCCTTTTCGTTCATCCGTATTTCATTGCCATACCCGGTTTTATCGGATTTGGCCTTGCATTCACGGCAACTATTGATTGGTGCGGAATGGGGCTGCTTATAGCGAAAATGCCCTGGAACAAGAGAGTGGCTTAACGAAGTGAAAGAGAGGATAAGAAAATGATATTCAAACAGTTTTACCTAGGCTGTTTGGCCCATGCGTCATACTACATCGGCTCCGGCGAGGAAGCTGCGATCATCGATCCGCAGCGCGATGTCCAACAGTATATCGATGAGGCTGAGGCCAACGGCCAGAAGATCAAGTATGTAATTGAGACTCACTCACACGCCGATTTTGTTAGCGGGCATCTGGAGCTGGCTGCAAAGACCGGAGCTCAGATAATCTATGGCCAGCGGGCAGATACCGAGTTTCCTACCCTAAAGGTAAAGGATGGCGACACACTGAGCGTTGGCTCGATCGAGCTAAAGTTCCTTGAAACTCCGGGTCACACCCCCGAGGGAATAACGATCCTCGCAAAGAACACGGACGCCCCCGATGCTCCGATAAAGATGTTCACCGGTGACACGCTATTTATAGGCGATGTTGGACGCCCTGACCTGATCGGTTCAAAAGGCTTCACTGCCGAGCAAATGGGAGGAATGCTTTACGATTCCCTTTACGAAAAGATACTTCCGCTCCCGGATGAAACGGAGGTTTATCCGGCTCACGGAGCAGGCTCGCTTTGCGGAAAATCGCTTTCAAAAGAAACGTGGTCAACACTCGGTGAACAGCGCAAGTTCAACTATGCCCTGAAACCGATGACCAAAGAAGAGTTCATCAAGGTAGTGGCATCTGAACAGCCGGAGGTGCCCGCGTACTTTCACGTAAGCGCCTCGCAAAATCTGAAGGGTTCAGTGTCGCTTGAGGATCTGCCAAAGCCGGTTGCTTTATCTACAGAAGAGATACTGGCATTTGACGGTATCGTGGTCGATGTCCGTCAAAACACCGAATATGGTGCGGGCCACGTCCCGAACTCGATCAATATTGGACTCGGTGGGCAGTTCGCATCTTGGGCCGGAACATTGATACCGATCGGAACTCCTGTTGCTATCGTTGCCCAAACACAAGAACAGGTCGATGAAGCATTTATGCGTCTCGCCCGCGTCGGCATTGAGACCGCTACGGGATCGATGCTGATCGGAGATTTCAAGGGCGAAAAGAAGACAGTCGCACAGGTTCCGGTTGAAAAAGTTAAGGACGCGGTTGCGGGTGAAAGTGTTCAGTTCGTTGATGTCCGACGTGCGGCGGAGCACGCCAATGGTCACGCTGCCGGCACGATCAACATACCGCTCGATCGGCTTTCGCGTGAGATCGATATGCTCAACCCAGATCTTCCGACCTATGTGATCTGCCAGAGCGGATACCGCTCAAGCCTCGGAACCAGCCTCCTCGAAAACGCAGGATTCAGGCAGATCTTCAATGTAACGGGTGGAACAAAAGCTTGGATGGATGCAGGGCTGGAGATCGAAATTTCGGCTACTGCATGCGCAGCTTCTTGATCGATCATTCCTTTGACCGGACGGCTCGATGAATTCGGCCGTCCGACCTCCATCGAGAGAGAGAGTATATGGAATTCTTGGCGTATATTTTCGCCGCAGTCATAGGTGTGTCTTTAGGATTGATCGGAGCGGGTGGCAGTATCTTAACCGTCCCGGTTCTCGTTTATCTCGCCGGGGTCGATCCAGTGCTGGCGACTGCTTACTCGTTATTTGTTGTTGGTTCAACTGCGCTGGTAGGCGGTATCCGCAATACATTCAAGGGCCTTGTTGACCTGAAAACAGCATTCCTTTTTGGCATCCCATCGATCGCATCAGTCTATGCGACACGTGCATGGATAATGCCTGCGATCCCTCTAGAATTAGGCTTTGCAGGGCTTAGCATCGCAAAAGGAACCGCGATACTCCTGCTCTTTGCCATTCTTATGGTCGCCACTTCTGTTTCAATGATCCGCGAAAATGGGGCGAAGCGTGATCTTGAGCTGGTCGGTGAAAAGGTCCACTCACATCATTTTGGTTTGGTTTTGTTGGAGGGTATAGGAGTCGGGGCCTTGACGGGTTTGGTCGGTGCCGGAGGCGGATTCCTGATAATCCCGGCGCTTGTTTTGCTTGCAGGACTTGAGATGAAACGTGCCATCGGCACTTCCCTACTGATCATTGCGATGAAATCGCTGCTGGGCTTCACGGGTGATATTCAAGCAGGTATGCCAATCGACTGGAGCTTTATGTTCGCGTTCACGTCTTCTTCTGTTGGTGGTATCTTTTTGGGCACATGGCTAACGAACTTTATTGATGGACAACGGCTCAAAAAGGGATTTGGCTGGTTCGTTCTTGCAATGGGGGTCTATATGATCGCAAGAGAAACGGTATTTGCTTAGACATTTGCAGAAGATTCATATTTTCTTTCTTCGTCAGAGCTAAAGCTTCTTGGTATCTGATCAAGGTTCGGGCTGAATTGATCGGAGCGATTTTAGTTTAAGGCGTGAATCGTTTATTCTGTAGTTTGGCCTCAGGCTCCGCACAAGGGCTGTGATGTGAACTCCGCTAGGCGAGGAATCGAGCAACGGTAGCATTTACACCCTGTGTTGCGATCAAGTCTGGGGCCATTCGTTTTACCCATTCTGTAATGGCCCCTGAGTTCTTGCTGGATCGTAAAATTGCATCAGTCAGGCCGCTGCAGCGACCACCTTTTGAGCGGCATCGTTCATCCCGTCGGCTGCGATAATGCCGATACCTGAATTATTGAGTATCTCTTTCCCGGCATCAACGTTCGTGCCTTCAAGCCTGGCAACGATCGGGATCGAAACCCCTAGGTTCTTCGCGGCGGCTACCACACCGCTGGCAACCATGTCACAGCGAACGATACCGCCAAAGATATTGATCAGAACGGCCTTTACGTTGGGGTCGGCGAGCAGGATCTTGAAAGCCTGCTCGACGCGCTCTTGTGATGCACCGCCGCCAACATCAAGGAAATTCGCGGGTTCGCCGCCGGCGAGCTTTATGATGTCCATCGTCGCCATCGCCAGCCCGGCACCGTTTACCATACAGCCGATATTGCCATCGAGCTTGATGTAATTGAGGTCGTATTTTGAGGCTTCGATCTCAAGCGGTTCTTCTTCATCAAGGTCGCGAAGTTCGGCATAATCCTTGTGGCGGAACATGGCGTTATCATCAAAATTGACCTTTGCATCAAGAGCGATAAGGCGATTGTCCTTGGTGAGCAGGAACGGATTGATCTCTACGATCGATGCGTCCATTTTTTCATACGCCTCGTAAAGCGACAGCATGAATTTAGCTGCTTGATTAACAAGATCCGAATGAATACCAAGGCCAAACGCAAGTTTGCGCGCCTGAAAAGGACGCATTCCGACCGATGGATCGATCGTCTCTTTCAATATCAATTCCGGCGTTTCCTCGGCGACCTTTTCAATGTCCATTCCGCCGGCGGAAGATGCCATAAATGTGTTGCGGCCGGTAACACGGTCGAGCGTGATACCAAGGTAGAATTCTCTGTCGATCGGCAATCCTTCTTCTACAAGAAGAGTTTTTACTTCGCGACCCTCAGGGCCGGTCTGGTGCGTAACAAGCATCATTCCGAGCATTTCAGATGCGATCTGTTTGGCTTCCACAGGCGACTTTGCAAGCTTTACGCCACCGCCTTTGCCGCGGCCGCCGGCATGTATTTGTGCCTTGACGACAACAACGTCCGTGCCCAGTTCTCGTGCTGCCGCCTCAGCTTCTTCGGGGCTGCGTGCAACGATCCCGCGTGGTACCGGAACTCCGTACTCCTTCAATAGGGCCTTGCCCTGATATTCATGGATCTTCATAAGCGTAATTTAATAATGAGTCTAGCTTTCGACTGATGAAAAATCAAAAAGCCCCTTTATCGGGGCTTTCGTCGTGTTTAATCGAAAAAAACGGCTTAACGGATATACACCTTAAGAACCAGAAGCTTCCAGGTTCCGTCCCGCTTTACGTATTCATATCCGAACGTTACCGGCATTGGTTTCGTCGGATATTTCCCATCGACCACCAGAATCTTATGTCCCTTCTCCGTTCGAAACTTTGGTTCGCCGTCGTAAACAGGATCTGAAGTTACTGCTCGCGAAAGTATGGGCAATAAGGTGCTCTTTTGTCGCGTGAAATCACTGAACGTATCTTTGAACTGCTGCTCAGTATAGGTCTTCTGCAGCTCCGGGGCAGACTTGCCATAGATCTTGGAGAAATCATCTTCGCTGATCGCGTAAGCAAAATCTGCGGTCGTTTCCTTTACGATCGCTTTTAACAGATTCTCGTCCGGCATTGCTTCTTCCTTTCCGCCGAACGGATCGTTCCTGTCGCTTCCCGTACCGTTGGCTTTATTGGAAAGTTCCGATAGATCAAAGCCTTTATTACAGGTACAGCCAAGTGCGATCGCGGCAATTATTCCCATCGCCAACATTCCGCCTAGAGCGTTTCGGTAATTGTGTCCATTTTTGATCATTTCTTTCTCCAGGGCTCCAATAGACTCATCCAACTGTCAACTGTTTTTTGAAACTCGTTCGGACAACGCAATGCACGTTCTTTTGGCAGCATGCCTTCGGTCAAGATCCGGGAATACTTTGTCGGATTCGAACCATAGATCATACAAAGCGAATTGTAAAAACGCTGTTCCGAAAGCAAATGCTCGTCCGCCAGATTACGTCTTGACGATGAAGATCGTCTCGACTCGATCGCAAATGCCTCTGCCGCCGCAAACACCGCATCAACACCTTCTTCACCCAACTCCTTCAGGTTTATAAATGCTGAACACCGGTCTGCAGCGTCTTCTTCACCGCCCATTATCGGAAGTTTATAGGCGTCGATTAGGGCATGTCCGATCTCGTGAAGGAAGACAAATCTGACCGCTGCAAACATTTTTTCCCAAGACTCGTCGTCGCTGCGCCCATCACTTTTGAATGTTTTGTAGAAATATTCCATTAGCTCATAACACATCGTGATAGAACGTTCACGCGGATCGTAGAACGCATTTACTTCCTTACAGTCCTTAGTCCGAAGGAAAATATCATGTGGCAAACTAAGTGCACGATTAAGCCTTTCAGCAGCATCCGGCAGTAGCCGTTCTTTCTTTACCTGTTCGTCGATCTCAACATACCTCGGCGTTGTTACATCCAAGTGTTCGACAATGAAGTCCCCGTTATCAGGTTTTGAACTTGAACGCCTCTCTTCTTGTGGCGTGCTGCTTCTGGCCGTGTTAGATGGCGGATCATCAATTGGAAAAGAGCGCCCTTGCCTGTCCGAACGGCAAAAGCAGCCGGCAACTAGAGCAAGGGCCGCGATGGCAATGATCAGATTTGTTAGATTTCTCCCCATTCGGATCATGAGCATTGTATGTCGAAATCAAAAATATCCCTTGGCCCTGAGAGGAAAAGACGCATTTTTTGGAAAAAAATTGCCGTAAAAAAGGCTGGCATCAGAATACCAGCCCATATTAGTGTGATTCTTTAGAATTGTCTATTGAGAACGTTCGACAAGCTTTATCAAAGAGCGGATAGCAACACCGGTCGGGCCCTTTGCCTGGTGCGGTTTAACCCCGTCCGCCCATGCCGTTCCGGCAATATCCAGGTGAGCCCATTTAGCTTTATCCACGAATTCCTGAATGAAGACGGCTCCCATAATGGTTCCTGCTTTGCCTCGTGGTCCAATGTTCTTGATATCAGCAATGTCAGAGCGGATCTGTTTGCTGTATTCACCCCCCACCGGCAATTGCCAGAACCCCTCGCCGGCTTCCTTTCCACAGGAAATGATCTCATCGATCAGCCCCTGGTCGTTGCCCATGATGCCGGTATTATGTTCTCCGAGAGCAATGATGACCGCGCCGGTAAGCGTTGCCATATCGACGATCCTGTTTGCTCCCTGCTTTTCTGCATACGCGACCGCATCAGCTAGTATGAGGCGTCCTTCAGCATCGGTATTAAGTATCTCGATCGTCTTCCCGTTCATTGCCGTAACGATGTCGCTCGGCCGAGTAGCTCGACCGTCAGGCATATTTTCAACAGCGGCCACGATACCCAAAACCGGGATCGAAGGCTTGAGCAATGCGATGGCCCGCATCGTCCCAAGAACGGTCGCCCCGCCGGACATATCGTATTTCATGGCGTCCATCCCGTCACCCGGTTTAAGTGAGATACCGCCTGTATCGAAAGTTATCCCCTTGCCTACAAATGCAAGTAAGTCACCTTTTTTAGCGGTGCTCTTGGTCGGCGTATAGCGAAGAACAATCAGCTTTGCCGGCTGTTCGGATCCGAGGGAAACGCTTAAAAGCGAACCCATACCCAATCGCTTCATCTTCGCCTCATCAAGGATCTCACATTTTAGGCCGGTCTCCTTTGCCATTACCTGAGCCCGCTTTGCCATTTCGGTAGGGTGGAGGATGTTCGGCGGTTCATTCGCGAGGTCGCGTGTAAAATTCATTGAATCACCGATGATCCGCCCACGTTCAATTCCTTTGTTAAGATCTGCGGACTTGGCTCCGGCGACGTAAACAACAACCTTGTTTACGGCCTTATCATTCTTGTCCTTGGTCTTATACTTATCAAGTTCGAACTGACTGGTTATTGCTCCCTGGACTGCATTCTGAGCCACCGTTACAGCATCTGAATTCGATCTAGCGTCAAAAGCAAATGACTTTACATTGCATTTCCGCAAATAACGCGTTGCCGCGCCGCTTGCTACACTGATCGCGGATTCGCGCTGGTCCGATCTGTCACCGGCTCCGACAAGCAAAAGTTTTGAGGCTTTCAATTTCCCTTTTGGGGTAAGACGAATAAGCAGGAATTCCCCGGCATCGCCTTTGAATTCGCCAGCTTTCATAGCCGCAGCGATCTGTCCACTAGCAACCAGATCCAGATCTTTGAACTCTGAAGCCTTTTCACCCTTATAGGCTGCGACAGCCAGAGCCTCCACATTACCTTCCGTGAATCCGGAAGTAATTCCTTGAAATTCCATTAAATACCTCTGTTATCAATCCTTAACTGACGGGAAAATAGTTGTAATACCTATAGCCTATCTTAAACGTTCTTTCAACTGTTGCCTAGTCTCCCGATCTACGGTCTTCCTCATTTCGGATTCGCGCTTATCGTATAATTTCTTGCCCTTCGCCACACCGATTTCAAACTTAATGCGGCCATTCTTCCAGTAGATAGATGTAACGACAAGAGTCATCCCCTTTTGTATCGTTTCTTTTTCCAGCTTTTCTATCTCGCGTCTGTGCAATAGCAGCTTTCTTGGGCGGAGCGGTTCGTGATTCTGTCTGTTCCCGTGCGAATAGGGCGATATATGTGCGTTCAGAAGCCAAACCTCGCCATCTTTGATCGAGACATAGGAATCTTTTAACTGGATCCGGCCGGCCATTATACTCTTCACCTCGGTGCCCACAAGCACCGCACCGGCCTCGACCTTGCTGAGGATATGATACTCGTGAAAGGCTTGGCGATTATTGATTATCTCCTTGACCGCGGACATAACCCTTTATATTGCACTCCGTTAGCCTTGTCTGCAAGCATACGTATTTGACAACCATGCAGAAGGCCACTTAAATTATTCGTAACGCTGGGAGATCGTCTAATGGTAGGACTCCAGATTCTGGCTCTGGCTATCGGGGTTCGAATCCCTGTCTCCCAGCCAACTTGATCTGGTCAGGGCATGTGCAGTCTGGCATCAGCATTTCTGGCCGTCAACCCATGCCTGTGACCTCTTCCTATGGATTGGCACGAGACTGAGATCCGAGTTCGTTACGCTGAAACGGATAAAATGGGCATTGCTCATCATTCGAACTATCTTATTTGGTTCGAAACTGGTCGCAGCGACCTCTGCCGTGCACGGGGTTTTTCCTACAATCAAATGGAGAATGATGACGCCCTAATGGTCGTCGCGGAGTCTTATATCAGGTATCAGTCTCCGGCATTCTACGAAGATTTACTCACCATCAGGACAAAGATCGCGGAGGTCCGCAGCCGTTCAGTCCGTTTCATTTACGAGATCGTCCGACGCTCGGACAATGCTGTGATAGCCGAAGGCGAAACCCTGCACCTTGTTACCGATCAGCAAAAGAAGGTGAAGACCATCCCGGAGCTTTATCGAAGACTCCTTGTTGGCAACGAAGGAAAAGAAGCAATCCCCGCAGGACAAGCTCCAAGCTAATTGGTCTAGAAAGTTCTTTAGAGTGCTTCCTTGCCACTTAAGCATCCAGCACTTTAGAATTCGGTAATGCCTGGTTCAGCTGACGCAGAACTTTATTTCATCGTGGGGATGATGGTCTTGATCCTCATAATATGCGGCGTGGCAGTTTACGTTTTCTTTAGACAATACCGCAAAGAAATGCGGGAGAAGCAGCGAAAAAGCACACTAAGCCAACAGGTAAATGATGCTAGTTCCGAAGTAGCGGAAGCCGCAGAAGAGGAATCTGATGCTTGAAATTGACAGGTGCTCATTGGTAGTGGTTGACGTTCAGGAGGCATTTCGTTCGGCTATACCGGAATTTGCTTCGATAGTGTCGCGCATATCCATCGCCATACGCGGTTTTACATTGCTCGGCCTCCCGATGATCGTTACTGAACAGTATCCGGAAGGACTTGGCCGGACGATTGAAGAGTTACAGCTTGCCTTGCCCGACAAATATCATCTAATAGAAAAAAGCACTTTTAGTGCATGGGGCGAGCAAAGGTTCCGCTCTGTTTTGTCGTCGTTGGCTCGAAAGCAGGTGGTTGTTTGCGGAATTGAAACACACGTTTGTATTGTTCAAACGGTTCAAGACCTTCTGGCTGAAGGATTTGAAGTACATTTGCTTACGGACTGCGTCGCCTCCCGGTATAGGCATGATCGCAAAGCCGGAATTCAACGGATGGTAGAGAAAGGTATCACCTCCTCTTCAATGGAGATGGCCTTGTTCGAACTGATGGGCGATTCAAGACATCCGCGATTCAAAGATGTACAGGCCCTTATCAAATAACAATCTTTTAAATGGAAGTTTTATCAACCCTTAACCCTCAACAACTCGAGGCAGTAAGATCGACCGAAGGGCCACTGCTGATACTCGCTGGTGCAGGTTCCGGCAAAACCCGGGTCATAACAGTTCGGATCGCTTATCTTATTGCAGAAAAAGCAGTTGCCCCGCACAATATTCTTGCTGTAACGTTCACGAATAAGGCCGCCGGCGAAATGCGCCAGCGCGTTCAGCAGCTATTGGCGGATATCAAGCTTGATTCATTTCCGTTCATATCCACCTTTCACAGCCTTTGTGTTCGAATGCTTCGTCAGGACATCGAAGCCCTTAACGAAGGATATAAACGCACCTTCACGATATATGATACTGACGACTCTAATCGAGTAATCAGAGCTTGTATAAAGGATCTGGGACTTGACGAAAAGCAGGTTCAGCCAAGAACAGTTCGAGCAGCCATAAGTTCGGCAAAGAATCGGGGAGAAAGTATTGATGCATTTGCTTCACGGATACAACAAACGGACGAAAAACGGGCAGCGACGGCGAAGATCTATCGTATGTATGAAGAACGCCTTCGGCTCGCTAATGCATTGGATTTTGACGATCTTCTTATAAAAACGGTCCGCTTACTAAGACAGTGCCCTGAGATACGAGAAAAGTATAATGACCGATTCAAATACATCCTTGTAGATGAGTATCAGGATACGAATCCACTTCAGCTTTCATTGATCAAATACCTGACCGAAAAGCAACAGAACATCTGTGTCGTCGGCGATGATGCTCAAAGTATTTATGGTTTCAGGCAAGCTGATATACGGAATATTCTTGAATTTGAGCAGCATTTTCCGGCTGCACGAGTTATCCTTCTTGAACAAAATTATCGCTCGACACAGACGATCCTTGATGCCGCCGACGCGATCATCGCTAATAACATCAATCAAAAAAAGAAAAAGCTCTGGACATCAAATCCCGGCGGAGAAAGAATATTCTACTTTCAAGCCTCAGATTCAGACGGCGAAGGTCGATTCGTCGCTTCACGTATCGAAGAACACTTAAATAGGGCTCCTGAAGAACGCATCGCCATTCTTTACAGAACAAATGCCCAATCCAGAATTTTCGAAGAATCCTTGAGGCGGCTTCGGATCGACTACAACATAGTCGGGGGCTTTTCGTTTTATGAGCGCCAGGAGATCAAGGACATCATTGCATATCTTAAGCTTGTTCTTAACCCAGATGATGACATTGCATTCCTGCGAGCAGTAAATACACCGCCGCGAGGCATCGGCAAGACCACACTTGATGAGTTGATCGCCCGATCTAGGGATCTCGGCACATCACTATGGCAGACCATTGAGCTCTTGACCGAGACGACGTCACATTCATCCGCCTTGACCCAACGAGCTAAAGATGCTTTGCGCGGGTTCAGAAAAATAATCACGGAGATCAGGAATACCCTTGACGAGCCGAACGATCCCTCTCGCCGGGTCTCCGGAACCGTCATAACAGCTATAGATAGAAGCGGATATTCTCTGATGTTATCTTCTGAAAATTCCGATGAAGCCGACACGCGTTTGGAAAATCTCGAAGAACTTGTAAACGCTGCCGCAGAATATGACGCAATGCCCGAGGCCACTCTTCGAGATTTCATAGATCATGCGGCACTAACCTCTGATACTGATAGTCTAGACAGTAATGCACGTGTAACGCTGATGACGGTTCATTCTGCGAAAGGGTTAGAATTCCCCATCGTCTTTCTCGTGGGTCTTGAAGATGGTATATTCCCGCATTCACGTAGTATCAATGACGTTAAAGAGCTTGAAGAAGAACGCCGCTTGGCATATGTCGCAATAACCCGCGCTGAAAAAGCGCTTTACCTAACTCACTCTATGCGACGCCGATTTTACGGTGAAGAGATGGCGGCGGAGCCTTCTCAGTTTCTTAATGAGCTTCCGCACGAACTGCTTGAGGATATTTCTTACGGGGCATCTTGGCTCTCATACGCCAAGGGACCTCAGACCCAGAGATCACGTTCAGCAATAGCTGCTTTGCGTGGAGAATCATCACCAACTACCCGCCGAACGACGTACACCGGAAAGACATACAACAGCGCCGATGCGGTTATGGAGTTTTTCCAAAAGCGCGGATTAGCCGCAGGTCACGCCTCATCGGAAAATGCCGGACTGAATACGAACCATGCCAACGAAAGCATATCCGAATCGCCGAGTCCGCTTACTGATTTTGGCCGTTTGAAAGCAGCATCATCCGGACAGGATCCTGCCGAAAAATCCGAGACCAAGGGCTTACTACCCGGAACTCATGTTCGTCATGATAAGTATGGAAAAGGCTTGGTACTGCGCCGGGAGGGCAATGGTGATAATGTAAAGCTTACGATCAGTTTTCCAGGATTTGGCCAAAAGAAGCTTATTGAGAAATATGCAAATCTGCAAATCGTGTAGCTAAACTGCGTCTATCATTGGACGACTTCTGCCGTCATCAGAAAAGGTTATGAAAAATCTGAACTCATTTATATTTGCACTTCTAATGTTTATTCCCGTGATCCTTGGTTGTGGTAGTATCAATCCCTTCTCCGGAGGCTCGAGCGGTTCGGGAAATCCAACGGTTGCGGATAAAACTGTTGATACGGTACTTGGCGATCAAAAGATTGGCATTCCAGAATGTGATGAGGTAATGGACATGATAGACCGAGAATTGAATAATCCCGACGACGGGATGATCGCAAAAGCCGCGAAAGCTACATTTCTCAACAAGATGAAAGAAAGCATCCGTAACAGCGTTGAACAAAATAACGATAATAAAACGGAGCTTGCAAAGACCTGCGGCGAGTTCAAACGAAACCTCGAACGCTTCCGATCGGAACAAAAATAGGTTGTATTCATATTGACAAAAAACCCGCACGCTATAAAGTGCGGGTTTTTAGTATTATTACGTACAAACCAATGATCAAACGCTCATTATCTCCGCTTCCTTATTTTTGGCAAGTTCGTCTATCTTTGCCACATAGGAATTGGTAAGTTTCTGCACCTCTTCAAGCCCGCTGCGTTCGTCATCTTCAGAAACAAGCTTTTCCTTCAATAATTTTTTCAAAGCGTCGTTCGATGAATGCCGGACATTTCGTATAGCAACACGGTGGTCTTCGGCTATTTCGTGGACCTGTTTAGCCAGCTGTTTTCTACGTTCTTCATTTAGCGGTGGCACGGGGAGTCGGATGATCTTACCGTCGTTCGAAGGATTCAAACCTAGATTAGCGGCAATGATCGCTTTTTCTACCGCTCCAAGCTGGGATATATCCCAGGGCTGCACGGTTATCAATTGCGGTTCGGGTACAGCGACAGACGCCATCTGGTTCAGCGGTGTTGGAGTTCCGTAATAATCGACCGAAACCGAATCCAGCAACCCGACCGTAGCTCTGCCGGTACGGATGTTTGCAAGTTTACGCCCGAGGTCTTCGATGACCGACTCCATTTTCGGTTTTGTTTCGTTCAAAACGTCTGAAACGCTCATCAGATCTCTCCTTTTATTTCCTTTGGATCAGTTTGCGCCGGTTGCGGAGCTGTTAAGCGAAACAAGCGTCCCGATGCTAAGATCACCGCTTACCGCTTTTATAATATTTCCCGGCTCTTTCATATTAAAGACCATTATCGGAAGGTCATTGTCCATACACAGCGAAATAGCCGATGAATCCATCACTTTTAAATGTTTCTCAAGAACCTCTTGGTAGGAGATCCTTTCAAAACGTTTAGCTGTCGGATCCTTCATCGGATCGGCTGTGTATATGCCATCAACCTTGGTCGCCTTGAAAATAACATTCGCCCCGATCTCACAGGCGCGAAGAGCCGCCGCTGAATCCGTCGTAAAATAAGGATTTCCGGTTCCTGCAGCAAATATAACAACTCGCTTCTTCTCAAGATGTCGGATAGCTCTACGTCGGATAAACGGTTCTGCCAATTGCGGTATGTCGATCGCCGACATAACACGGGTGTAAACACCTAGCTTTTCCAGCGCGTCCTGTAAAACCACGGCGTTCATCACCGTTGCAAGCATACCGATATAATCAGCAGCTGCTCGATCCATATTTCCCGCAGATTTGGAAACCCCTCGAAAGATATTTCCACCGCCGACCACGATCGCAACCTCAACGCCTAACTCGTGTACTGCCTTTACCTCACGAGCGACCGATTCTGCCACCGCGGTGTCAATGCCGTAGCTTTGGCCCCCCATCAGGGCCTCGCCGGAGAGCTTAAGGAGAATGCGATCGAATACGGGTTTCATCTTGGCTCATAGCTCCAGGTTTGCGATCTCATTCCAAATTCCAGATCGAAGACCGCAAACCTTGGATCAATACTGCTATCCAACCATCGAGGCAACTTCAGCGGCAAAGTCGTCCTGTTTCTTTTCAATACCCTCACCCATTTTGTAACGGGTAAAGCGGCGGATAGTTATGTTCTCCTTGATCGATGCGATCTTTTCGGTAACGAGTTCACCGATGGTTTTCGAAGGGTCCTTAACAAATGGCTGATCAAGCAGGACTGCCTCTTCATAGTATTTGTTAAGCCGTCCTTCAATGATCTTATTCAAAACGTCCTCCGGCTTTCCCGCATTCTTCGGATCGTTCTTAAGCTGCTCCATTAGGATCTCTCGTTCCTTATCGAGAACTGAGGCCGGAACTTCTTCCCGAGTAACGTATTTTGGATCAGACGCGGCGATATGCATCGCAACATCCTTAACCAGATTTTGAAACTCGTCTCCACGGGCCACAAAATCGCTTTCGCAATTAACTTCAACCATCACACCGACCTTTCCGCCCATGTGAATATATGACCCTACAACGCCTTCTGCGGTAACTCGGCCCGCCTTTTTACCTGCAGTGGCCATTCCCTTTTTTCGAAGGATCTCGACCGCCGCCGCCTCATCTCCATTCGCCTCAATAAGCGCGTTCTTGCAATCTACCATTCCGGCCCCGGTCTTCTCTCTTAAAGACTTGACCGCACTTGCTGTGATCTCTGCCATATAATGCTCCAATAAAATTACTTTCTCTTATGAAAAGGCGTGGCTTCGTTGCCGACAACGGAAAAGCCACGCCAAATACCAGAAGTCAAAAATACTAGCTAGCCGTTGCCTCGCTGCTCTCTTTCATATCACCTTCATCCTCATCCGGTTTGGCAGATGTAGCCTCCGGCGAAGGACTCTCTTCTGCGGTCGGCTCTGGGACAACAGGTTCAGAGGTTATCGTGGTATCCTCATCAGCGACTCCGAGGTCGGGACTGACAGTTTCTTCCTCTTCTTCGATCTCTATCCCGCCATCGTCCTCATCAGGATCTGTGATGCCGGCTTTTGCTAGAGTTGCAGCAATATCTATCTCGTCCTCAATTATCTCTTCGGGTTCTGATATCGTAACTGTTCCGCCTTCCGTACCGATCTGTTTGCCTTCAAGAATAGCGTCGGCTATCCTCGAAGCGAAAAGCCGGATCGCCCGAAGTGCGTCGTCGTTCCCGGGAATTACGTGATCGATACCTTCGGGTGAACAGTTCGTGTCAACTACAGCGACGATGGGGATACCAAGTCTATTTGCCTCTTTGACCGCTATATCTTCCTTTCGAACATCGATAATGAACATCAGATCGGGAACCCCGCCCATCTCCTTGATACCGGCAAGATTCTTCATCAGACCCTCGTGTTCACGGTCGAGTTTGAGCCGCTCTTTCTTCGTCAGCATCTCGTAACGGCCGTCCTCGCGCATCGCCTCGATGTCCTTCAGCTTTTTGATCGATTTTTGAACCGTCTGGTAGTTGGTCAGAAGTCCGCCGAGCCATCGATTGTTCACATAAAATTGCCCGCAACGTTCAGCCTCTTCCTTTATGGCGTCCTGAGCTTGTCGCTTTGTGCCTACAAATAAGACCTTTTGATTTGGCCGCTCTGCTAAGGATTCTTGGACGAACGCCAGTGCGTCACGAAACAATTTCTGCGTTTTCTGCAGATCAATAATATAAATGCCGTTGCGCTCGCCGAAGATGTATTCCTTCATCTTCGGGTTCCAACGGCGTACCTGGTGACCAAAATGAACCCCTGCTTCAAGGAGTTCTTTCATTGTAACTGTAGCCAAAACTTATTCTCCTATTTCTTCTGGTTTCTGTACTCGCCGGAAACTTGTTTATAAACCAAGGAGCTCCGGCAATGGATTATCTGATCGTGGACTGTAAAACGACCCACAACCAACGAAATTAACGCTTCGAGAATTGGAACCGCTTTCTGGCTCCTTTCTGTCCGTACTTCTTACGTTCCTTTTGCCGCGGATCGCGAGTTACCAACCCCGCTTTCTTGAGCGTCGGACGCAAATCTGCATTAAACTCCATCAATGCCCGCGTTATGCCGTGACGAACAGCTCCGGCCTGACCCGCCGTGCCACCGCCATCTACATTGACGTAAATATCGAATTTGCCGATCGTGTCCGTCAATGAGAGCGGCTGCCGGATTATCATGCGCAGCGCCTCATTCGGAAAATATGACTCAAACGAGCGGCTGTTTACCTTTATCTCGCCTGTTCCCGGTCTTAGGTAAACGCGCGCGGTCGAGGTCTTTCTGCGGCCAGTTCCGTAATATTGAATGTCTGCCATACTATTTTCTAACTATATAGGTTGATGCTGTGCTGGTTATCGTCGATCGAAGATCAAACTCTACAACAGACCGTGGCCTATAACTCGACCGCCTCCGGTTTTTGTGCCGCGTGGCGATGATCTGAATCAGCGTAAACCCTAAGCTTCTTGGCCATAGCCTTTCCGAGCTTTGATTTTGGAAGCATTCCTTTTACCGCAAGCTCAACTATTCGCTCGGGATGCTTTTCACGCATTTCCTTTACACTGAATTCACGCAAACCGCCCGGAAATAGTGTGTGATGGCGGTAAAGCTTTTGCTCTTCTTTCGATCCGGTAAACTTTGCGTGACGTGCATTTACGATCACACAGTGGTCACCCATGTCCATGAACGGCGTCCAAGCTGGATTGTTCTTGCCCGAAAGTATGCGTGCCACTTCGGTCGCTAAACGCCCAACGGTTTTACCGGTTGCGTCCACCACGAACCATTTGCGGTTATCTGCCAGTTCCTTTCCGCTCGGGAAATATGTACTCATAATAGCCTGCACCTTATAGGTATTCTCGCCAAAAAGCGAACTTATAGAGTATACAAAATCAATAGAAGGGTCAAGAATTGGAGAGACGATTTCGGCGGTGCTTAAATATGCAATAAAAGTGGGCTAAAGCCCTAAAGCTTAATAAGGATACCTCTTCTAAAGAGAAGCCACATTAAAAATAGCCAAAAAAGCACAAAGGTAATGGCGTATGCAAGTGAGGCATTGACCGGTTCGGCCAAAGTTAGGAATATATTTTGAAATATCCACTGCTGCAGTGAGATCTCCTTTCCGTCGGGAACGGCTACGCGAATTATTCCCAACATGCGGGCCATAATCCCCGAAAAAACAAAAAGGGCCAATGCATTTACTCCAAAAATGACGAATGGCTTTGCCCAGCGTTTGTGTCCTTTTATGTCGATCAGGTAGTAACACACACCCAAAGTAAGGAGAGCCAGCCCCGATGTATAAACCGCATAGGAACTTGTCCAAAGCGACTTATTCAGCGGAAATATAAGACTCCAACTCCATCCGATCGCAAGAAGTATCGTGCCACCGAAGAACAGGCCGGCAACGGTCTCCATTTTGAAATATGCGTCTCTCGGCGTTGAATGCTCTTCGTTCGGACGCACTTCGATATTTCGCCTACGCTTTAGCCAGCTTCCTGCAAGACTTCCGGAGATAGTGGTTGAAATAGCCGGCAGGGTTGACAAAATACCCTCAGGATCAAAAACCTTTCCCGCTTTCCAAATATGGTCAACGCCGAGGATCAGACGGTCAAGAAAAGCGGCGAAGTTACATTCCTTGTCGTCGATACTCGTTATCTCACAGGCAGGAACCGGTACTTTTGTCATCAACACCCAGTAAAAAAGCAGTAAAAATGTCCCGATCACTGCTTGCTGCTTCCAAGTTGTATGCAAATAAATAAGCGACACGACCAGATAACAGACGGCTATCCGCTGCAAAACGCCCGGAATTCGCATCGTGTTAATGTTGTATGGAGTTATCTGGTAGCCGGCGAAGTATGAACCGATCAGGATAATAGCCCAAACTCCGATCAGCACGCCTGCTATGCGAAAACTTCGTACATAGAGAAAGTAGAGAGCCGCAATGATCGATATTGCCGCGAGCCACTTGAGCGGCGAAGGTATGGTCGTTTCGTTTATTATGAAAAGCGGAAGCGCCGAGATCGCCAAGCCGCTGGCGAAGATCGCCGCCGATCGGATAAATATCTTCGTATAAACTTTTCGTGTAACACCTTCAGCAATGCGCTTGTCTAGCGACATCGGAATCGCAATACCAACAATAAATAAGAAGAACGGAAAGATATAATCTGTCGGGGTAATGCCGTGCCACTCCGCATGTTTCAATGGTCCGTAGATCGCCGACCACGTCCCCGGATTATTGACCAGCACCATTCCGGCGATGGTCATTCCACGAAATGCATCGAGAGAGATTAAGCGTTCTTGATCAGAGCCGGTTTCCAAAATTATCAAATTAAACTAAAAATCTTCATTTAGCGAGAGCGAGCCTCAGTTTTTTCCTATGTTTTCTGTTACTCCGCAAATATCCAATCAAAGCGTTCTCGTGTTGACGTGATATGAGCAGTGTGGTGACGCGAGTGCCAAGCATAGAGTCCCGTCATCTGTTCCAGTGTCCATTGACCAGTTTCGGGATGCAGCAGGCGTCTCGCAAAATCTTCGTCCGACATAGTTCTTAGCAGTTCACCCCAGCGTGTATGAACACCCTCGATGATCGAAAGCGACACATCGATAGAGAGTTTACTGTCCGAAAGCTCGGCCCACTTATCCTCCAGGTAAGGGCGAATCGTCGGCATTTCCTCAGTCAATGCAAGCTTAAAACGGCAAAAAGAGTTAATGTGGCTGTCAGCGATATGATGCACAGTCTGCCGAAGCGTCCACCCACCGTCCCGATAAGGCGTATCAAGCTGTTCATCCGATAGGTCTCGCACCGCGATCTTAAGGTCTGCGGGGAGATTTGCAATGGTATTGATATTCTCCGCCCGCGATGCGTATGCCGCCGGGTCAAACTTGCCGATCGGGAATCTTAGATCTGTCGCTGTTTTTTCCGCACTCATCTTCCAACTCCTATGGTAAGGGCCTAATGCAATCTGCCTATCCAAGATAAGCATCTTCGAATCGCGTAAAAGGCTTAAGGAACGCCAGCTTGATTGTCCCGGTAGGCCCGTTTCGCTGTTTCGCTATAATAAGCTCCGCGATGTTCTTTTTATCATCCGGGAGCTCATCCAGATTCTTCGCGTAATAATCTTCACGGTAGATAAAGGCGACGACATCTGCATCCTGCTCGATCGAACCCGATTCGCGAAGGTCAGACATCATCGGCTTTGGCGGATTGCGGGCCTCCGGCGCACGCGAAAGCTGCGATAAAGCGATAACCGGTACCGAGAACTCCTTGGCAAGAGCCTTCAGATCACGCGATATCTGCGAAACTTCCTGTTGCCGGTTCTCCGTACGGCGCACGCCGCCGCTCATCAACTGAAGATAATCCACCACGATCAGATCAAGCCGTTTTTGCTCGACCGCCAATCGCCGGAGCTTCGCGCGCATCTCAAGAACCGAAATACCCGGCGTATCATCTATAAACAGCTTCGAATCCGATAATTGGCCGATGGCCTCTGCCAGGCGCGGCCAATCACGGTGGGCAAGATGCCCATTTCGTAATTTGGTTGCATCGATAGATGCCTGTGCGCTCAGCATTCTCATCAACAATTGCTCTTTGGACATTTCAAGCGAAAAGAATGCGACCACGGCACGTTCCCTAACCGCTGCCTTTTGTGCGATGTTCAGGCATAGCGCTGTTTTGCCCATTGATGGGCGGGCAGCTATTATCACAAGGTCGCCTGCTTGCAGCCCAGAAGTCATCGTATCAAGATCGCGAAACCCAGTTGCCAGTCCCGTCAGAGCATGCGTCTCACGTTTGTAGAGTTCCTCTATCTTCCTGAAGACTGATTCGGCGATGGGCTGAACCGGTACGAAGCCTTCTCGTTGCTTCTGTTCTGCGATCGAGAAGATCATCTGCTCTGCGCGGTCAAGTATGAGCCGCGGCTCGTCCTCTTCTTCGAGAGCTTCGCCGGTGATTAGATTGCAGGTCCGAATAAGCTCGCGCATCGTCGACTTTTCTCGGACCACAGTGATGTAATCAGTTACGTCCGTAAAATGCGGCAGGCCATAGGTCAGATTCGTGATGGTAGAGACTCCGCCAAATGCCTCAACGTTCCCTTCCTTCTTCATCTCCTCAACGATCAGGATCGGGTCAATGTTCTTTGAGGCTTCAAACAGCGAGATCATTGCCGCAAAGACCCTACGATGGAGCGGCGAGTAAAAGTCTTGCGGTGAAAGATGTTCCAGAGCCTGCGTGATCAGCTTGTTATCAAGAAGGATAGCTCCTAGGATTGCACGTTCGCTCTCTTCGCTTGAGGGCAAAGGGCGTTCGAGGAATTGCTCACGTCGTTGTTCCGGATATGCTGCCATGTCGTGCAAATACAGTAAATACAGGCTTTATCAATTCGCCTCTAAATAATCAAAGGAGAAAATTTGGTGAAAAGATCGCCCGGAGCGGGCATCAAGTAAGAGAGATGATACACGTTAAGAAATACGCCGACAAAGACCAGATTACAAATTTTTTATTGGGGGTTTTCGAATATATTGCGCAAAAAATTACCGCATCCGGTTATCCCGAATGCGGTCAATGACTTGCGAAAGACAAGAAATTTTACTCCGCTGACGGTCTATTGTTTTCTGGATCCTCCGCTGAATTTTCTTGTGCCGCCGGCTCTTGCTCGGCAGTTTCAGCATTAGCTTCAGTTTCTGATTCAGCTTTTGCTTTGCGCGCCTTTCTGGCCGGTTTTTCCTCCGCGAGCTCGCCGCCTTCTGCCGTAACTGTGACCGGAACATCAAGCGTAACCTCGCGGTGCAGTTTTACTTTAACTGTATATTCGCCGGTCTCCTTTATAGCATCGCGAAGGACTATCTTCTTACGGTCGATCTCGTAACCCTTTGCCTGAAGAGCCTCGGCGATATCCATTGAAGTTACAGAGCCGAACAAGGTGCCGCCTTCGCCTGCTTTTCGTTCAAAGGCAAGTTCGATCGCTCCCATTTGCTCTTTTTGCGCTTCAGCAGTAGCCTTTTCGGCCGCCGCCTTTTTCAATAACGCAGCCCGCTCCTGTTCGATCTGCTTGACATTTCCTTTAGTTGCAAGTGTCGCCAAGCCCTGCGGAAGCAGATAGTTTCGGGCATAGCCGGCCCGAACCTTGACTATCTCACCCCGTCCGCCAAGGCTGTCAATGTCTTCTCTTAAAAGTATGGTTGTCGTTGCCATGATACTTATCCCTCAAATACTACGGGCATTTGTGCCCTCTCAATAAAGCGCCGCTTTCTCAAGTCAGATATTTTTGCGAAAGAAACTGCTGATGCTTGGTATGCGCGCCCGGAAAGCGAGCTTCTTCCCAACGGCTTTGTTTGTCCGAAATGCAACAGCTCGGATTTTCGTAAAGAGACGGACATTCTAGACGTTTGGTTCGATTCAGGTTCGAGCTGCGTTGCAGTGTTGGAAACACGCGGCGACACGCTAAGATTTCCGGCGGACGTCTATTTCGAGGGCGGCGACCAATATCGCGGCTGGTTCAATTCATCGCTGATGTGCGGGCTTGCCGCACATGACGCCTCTCCGTATCGCCAGATCATAACACACGGCTGGGTCGTTGATGGCGAAGGGAAAAAGCAATCTAAGTCTCTGGGGAATGTAACCGCACCGCAGGAGATAATCGATAGATCGGGTGCAGAAATATTACGTCTCTGGGCGGCCGCGGTCGATTATACCGAAGATGTTCGTTGCTCAGACGAGATCTTGCAGCGGGTTATCGATGCCTATCGCAAGTTTAGGAACACGTTAAGATATGCTCTCGGAAATTTGGATGGTTTTGATCCTAAGACTCATTCTGTTGCGGAAGCGGATCTGCTTGAGATCGACCGCTGGGCGCTTGCCGGGCTGGATGAAGTTACCGCAAAGGTATTGGAGGGCTATAAGACATACGATTTTCAGGCGGCGTATGCGTCGCTTTATCACTTCTGCACAGTAACGCTGTCGGCGCGGTATTTCGACATTATAAAGGACAGGTTATATATTTATTCGCCTACGTCTTTTGAGCGACGCTCCGCCCAGACCGCTCTGTATAAGATCGCAGATACGCTTTGTCGCCTTCTTGCACCACTGCTTGCGTTTACTGCCGACGAGGCTTGGGAGAATTTGCCCGGCCAAAAGCTTGAATCTGTGCATTTGGCTGAATTCCCCGGAGTTTCAGTTGCAGCCGATCAAAAGTTGACGACGAATTGGGAACGGCTGTTCGCGATCCGCGACGACGTTTTAAAAGCGCTCGAAACCGCCCGCGGTGAGAAAGTTATCGGTTCCTCGCTCGAAGCAAAGGTAATAGTCTCCGCGGATAAGGAAACGACGCTTTTCCTGTCGGACTATTTCACGCAGCTGCGGTATTTGTTCATTGTTTCGCAGGTTGAAGTCCACGAAGCTGACGGCTTCGGAATTCGCATCGAAAAAGCTGACGGCCAAAAATGCGAACGCTGCTGGAACTATTCGATCCGCGTCGGTGAGTTTGAAAATTATCCAACCGTCTGCGAACGCTGTAATGAGGCACTAAAAGACATTGAAAAAGCTGCTGTAGCATAATAGGTGAAAGTATGAATCAAGAATTGAATCCACTAGGACTGAAGAAGATACATCACGTTGAGTTTTACGTCGGCAACGCGAAGCAGGCGGAGTTTTATTACCGCAAGGCTTTCGGGTTTTCGCGTGTAGCTTATTCGGGACTGGAGACGGGGAACCGCGAGACAACGAGCTATGTGCTGAGGCAGAACCGCGTCAATTTTGTACTGACGACGCCGCTTGTTCCGGAGCACCCGGCGGCCGAGCACATCAAGCAGCACGGCGATGGCGTCCGCGATATTGCGTTCCAGGTGGAAGATGCCGACCATGCGTATAACGAGGCCGTCAAACGCGGAGCTAAAGGCGTGATCGAACCTCGCGATCTGACGGACGAGAACGGTTCTGTTCGCCACGCGGCGATCGCGACCTATGGCGACACGATCCATTCGTTCTATTCGTATGTGGCAGGTGGCAAAGCGACTGGCAACGGGAATGTGAGTGTCGCATCAGATGGTGCGGCGACCGCCGCACAGCAAGAGCGTGTTTACGCCTACTCCGGTGCATTCCTGCCGGGCTTCATCGAGCAGCTTGTCCCGGGAGAAGATGTCGGCATCCAGCTCGTCGATCACATCGTCGGCAACGTCGAGCTCGGCAAGATGAACTACTGGTGCGATTTCTATCGCGATGTGATGGGCTTTGAGCGCTATATCACGTTTGACGACAAGGATATCTCGACCGAATATTCGGCTTTGATGTCGATCGTGATGAGCGACGGGCAGCACAACATCAAGTTCCCGATCAACGAACCGGCCGAGGGGAAAGGCGGTAAGTCGCAGATACAGGAATACATCGATTTCTACGGCTCTGCCGGTGCCCAGCACATCGCCCTGCTCTGCAAAGATATATTGCACACCGTCGGCAAGCTGCAGGCGAACGGGATCGAGTTTCTTCGCGTGCCGGACACCTATTACGAAGAGGTGCTCGACCGCGTCGGCCCAATTGATGAGGACATCGCAGACCTGCAGCGGCTCGGTATCTTGGTTGACCGCGACGACGAAGGCTATCTGCTGCAGATCTTCACAAAACCTGTCGAAGACCGCCCGACCGTCTTCTTCGAGATCCTCCAGCGCAAAGGCTGCAAAGGTTTTGGCAAAGGCAACTTCAAGGCGCTGTTTGTTTCGATAGAGGAAGAACAGCGGCGGCGTGGCAACCTGTAAATTTTCTGTTAACTTTCGAACGCTCCACCCGTTTTTCGCGTATTTCCATGTACGGGAGGAAGTGTTCGAGAGATGGCAGACTTTATTGTCACGAATGAAGCAAGCACTGGTGTCATACATAGCGGCCACAAGACCGAGCGTGTTCTGAAGGGGACTTTGCCGGCCGTTCGAACTGCTCTTATTGAAGCGTTAGAGAAGCTCGGCTATCACGTTCTTAGCGAACAACCGCTTGTGGCCCGCCGGCGGGCGAGCCTCGATAGTCTTGCAAAACTGCAAAGATCGGTCGTAACCGTCACTATAACCTTAAAGACAGCGTCCGAGCGGGTGACGACGGTAGTGGTCGATTATGAGGTCGCAAATACCGGCATGTATGAGGGCGACCATGCGACGATCGAGCGTGAAGTGGATGCCCTGGTCGCTCTCGCAAGACAATCGATCGATGGCGAGGGCCACTGCTCGACCTGTGAAACGCCACATGTCAGCGATTCTTCGTTTTGCCGAGGCTGCGGCAGTCCGAAAGGGCGCAGGCAGCTGGCCGAACTCGAACTGCTTCGATTGGATGGCGAAACCAGGTTCGGACATCGTGCCAATTTAGGTGGTTTGACCGTTGCGATCCTTGCTTTAGTGGTAGGCTTGCCAATGATCTTTTTCGGCACTGACAAGGTCGTAAATGCGGGTTGGGTGCTGCTGTTAATAGGAGAAGCGATAAGCTTGATCTTGCTTATCGTTGGTACGCATTCTGTACACAAAGCCCTGAACCCGGCACCCGGATCATCACCTCACGCTTTCGAAACTCGTTATCGTGGCTCGATATCGGAGTATAATGCTGCTAGGGCAACGATGGCGGACGAAATGACAGCGCGGCCGATCCATTCTGCGTCACAAACCTATCCTCCTAGCGTGGTTGATGGGACGACCGAGCTGCTTCCGAGTGATGACCACACCTCGAGATCGCGACCGGATTGATAGATAAACTTCAAAAGGCCGCCCGCGAACGCGATCGCAGGGTTATCTATGTGCAGGCAGACCCGCCCGTTGAATCTGCAGTTAGATCATGCGAATCGCGGGGAATGGGCGAAGATCAACTGCGTTTCGATATCGAACCATGAACGTTTCTGATCCGTCAATTCGCGAGTATCGTCCGCGCGACATCGAGAAGGTTGCCGCACTTCTGCGTTCGAATATCCCGAAGTATTTCGTTCCCGCCGAGGAGCAGGAGCTTCGCGACTATCTAATCGAGCATCCAGAGGACTATTACGTTATGGAATCGGGCGGAGAGGTCGTTGGAGCAGGCGGATTTGCAGGCAATAAGGATGGCTCGATCGGCCTGTGTTGGGGGATGGTGCGAAACGATCTGATAGGTACTGGCCTCGGTAAACGATTGACGCTTTTTCGCATGGAGAAGGCACGCGAGAAATTGGGCGACCGGCCCTTTATGATCAGCACCTCGCAGCATACCGAAGGGTTTTACCAAAAGTTGGGATTTGAGACCATCGAGCATATCCCGGACGGCTTCGCCCCTGGCATTGATATCTGTAAAATGGTGGCTGTACGAGAATGATAATGTTCCGAACACGTCGTACATTTTCAACATTCGTTTTTCCTGTAATTATTCTTGCAATTACGGGTTCTTTCAGCTTTAGCCAAGAAATCCGTGATCAAAAAGAGGCAGAGCGCATTTATCGGCTCTCGTTGGAACAAAGCAAGAATAACAAGCTTTTTTTCGACGAGATGAGCCGATGCCGGCAGCTTAATCGGGAACAGAAGTATGATCTCGCTATTGTTTCCTGTAAGCGGTCAATTGTGCTCTCGGAGAAATTGCCCGCTAACCAAATACTTGAAAGGCAATCCGGATATATCCAGGTCGGGCTCGCTTTTCTGCGAAAGAAACAGCCAAAGGAGGCTCTGACATATTTTGAGAAGGGCCTGGCGATCGGAAGGGCGATCTTGGAAGAGGCTGATGTCGACACTGGGGAGATCTACTTTCTTATTGGTCAGGCGTATCACATAGATAATGATACCGAATGCGCGAGTGTTTTCTATGATCGAGCGGAGAGGTCAATCCGGTCGCATTTGAAAACATGGGCGAAGATGGGGAGGAACTAAGAGAACGTTACCCGAAGATAATCAGGCTTGTTCTCGGAGCTCACCTGAGCCTCTTTGAGGAGAGTGAAGAGTTCGGAAAGGCTGACGCGATCAGGCGGCGAATTCTGGAATTCGAGACCGCTTTCCAAAAATACTTAGAGCATTGAAACGAAATGAAACTAAAGTATCAATCCGGTTTTGGGAACGAGTTTGCGACAGAGGCGGCCGAGGGAGCGTTGCCGGTTGGGCGCAATTCGCCGCAGCGTGCGCCGCTTGGGTTATATGCCGAGCAGTTTTCGGGAACTGCGTTCACTGTTCCGCGGGTTCATAACAGGCGCACGTGGACGTACCGCATTCGGCCTAGCGTGACGCACAAGCCTTTTGAACGCGTTGACAACAAGGCAGTTCGGTCATCGCCGTTCAACGAGGTCGAAACGACGCCGAATCAACTCCGCTGGGATCCGCTTCCTGTGCCAAGTGAGCCGACCGATTTTATCGACGGCATTACGACCATCGCCGGAAATGGCGACCTGTTCTCGCAGATAGGCATCGGTATTCATATCTACGCTTTTAACCGAGGCATGGATGGCCGCTATTTCTACAATGCCGACGGTGAGATGTTGATCGTGCCCGAAAAGGGCGGGCTTAGGATATACACCGAGCTGGGTGTGATCGAGGTAACGCCCGGCGAGGTCTGCTGTTTGCCGCGCGGGCTAAAGTTTAGAATAGAGCCATTGCCTGTCAGCTCTGATCCGGCGGCTTGTCGCGGATACATCTGCGAGAACTACGGAGCGCAGTTCCGACTGCCCGACCTTGGGCCGATAGGTGCGAACGGTCTGGCAAATCCGCGTGATTTCGAGACGCCGGTCGCTTGGTTCGAGGACGTTGACGGTGAGTTTGAACAGGTAGCAAAATTCGGCGGTAATCTGTGGCGTTGCGATATCGATCACTCGCCGCTCGACGTGGTCGCATGGCACGGGAATTACGCCCCATATAAATATGATCTAAGGCGTTTAACACCATCGGCTCGATATCGTTCGATCACCCCGATCCGAGCATTTTCACTGTCTTAACATCGCCTTCGGGTGAGCCGGGCGTCGCGAATTGCGATTTCGTCATCTTCCCCGACCGCTGGCTCGTCGCCGAGGACACATTCCGTCCGCCGTGGTACCACCGCAACTGCATGAGCGAATACATGGGCCTGATCTACGGCCAATACGACGCCAAGGAAGAGGGCTTCGTGCCCGGCGGCGGCTCGCTGCACAACCAGATGTCGGCACACGGCCCGGACATCGATGCGTTCGAGAAAGCTTCAAATGCGGAGCTAAAGCCGCAGAAGCTATCGGGTACCATGGCGTTCATGTTCGAATCGCGATACATCATCCGCCCGACAAAATTCGCAATGGAAACCGCAAGCCTGCAGCACAACTACAGCGACGTCTGGCAGGGGCTGAAGAAGAACTTCTCGGCATAGTTTGCTGCTTAGTATATAATCAAGGCCGATGCCGACGATCGAACGACTTCAGGGCTATCGGTTTTATTTTTACAGTCACGAGCCGAACGAGCCGCCGCACGTACATGTCGATCGATCGGGGATGTCGGCAAAATTTTGGATCGAACCCGTTGCGTTCGCGAGAAATCGGGGATTCTCGCCTCGTGAACTTAGGGATATTGAGCGTTTGGTTTCAGAGCATCAACAGCAGTTTTTGGAGGCGTGGAATGAATTCTTTGGCGATAGCGGCAGATGAACGCGTGGCTTCAGTTGAGATAACTGAGGACGAGATTGCCGTCCGCCTGATGGACGGCCGCAGAATTTCGGCTCCGCTTGCGTGGTATCCGCGACTGCTTCACGCAACCGATGAGCAGCGGCAGAACTTTGAGGTCGCGGGCGGCGGCTACGGCATCCATTGGCCCGACATTGACGAGGACCTCAGCACCGAAGGCCTTCTCCGCGGTGCTCCTGCTCCCGAACCGTCGCTGGCAGTCAGGCCTTAGCGATCTTAACGGCGTTACCTCCCGAGAACTAGGTTTCCATCGCGACGCTCCTTGCAATGGAAACCGCAAGCCTGCAGCACAACTACAGCGTCGTCTGGCAGCGGCTGAAGAAGCATTTTCGGTCCTGACCGGCTATTGGACTTGATGGTTTTGTTCTGTTTTGGGAACACATTAAAATAGAATCTTATGTCAATAAAGCGAACAGCAGAAGCAAAATGGAGCGGTAGTATTACCGAGGGCAAGGGCAGCGTAAAGCTTGAGAGCGGTGCATTCGAGGGGCCGTATTCGTTCAACGCGCGGTTTGGCGATGATACGTCGATGACAAACCCTGAGGAATTGATCGCCGCGGCGCATGCCGGGTGCTTTACGATGGCGTTTTCGGGCTTTTTGGGACGAGCGGGCTACGAGGCGACGAGCATCGAGACCAAAGCGGTCGTCCACGTTGAAAAGGAAGAAGCGGGGTTTTCGATCCCGCGCATCGACCTGATAACCGAGGCCGTCGTGCCGAATATCTCGGACGAGGAATTTCAGGAAGTCGCGAAGAACGCGAAAGAGAAATGCCCGGTCTCGCGTGTGCTCGCCGGTGCGGAGATCACGCTCGATGCTAAACTGAAATAAGTTTTGCGGTAGTTCGAAGCCTTGTGCCGAGTATTCTTGTTCTATCGATCAGGTTTGGCGGACCGATTCTCGCACTTGCTAAAAGGTTTGATACCCAGACCACGAATGTCACCTCGCATTGAGTGGAAACTTCCGGCAATCATCGGACTTGTCTGTTTTGCGGCATTCGCAAACTCGCTAGGTGGTGAATTTGTATATGATGATCTAAGACAGATCGTCAGGAACCCGCTTATCCAAGACAATGCGTTGATCTGGCAAGCTCTTTCATCTGATGTATGGGCGTTCAAGGGTGACGGGACGCGGGTAGCCAGCAACTATTGGCGACCCACCTTCACGCTCTGGCAGATCCTCAATTTTAGACTCTTCGGTCTTTCACCATTTGGTTGGCACATAAGCAACGTTCTCCTTCACGTCGCCATTTGTCTTCTGGTATTTGCCCTGCTTCGGCGATGGTCATTTTCCGAGCTTGCATCATTTTCGGTGGCTCTTATATTCGCTGTACACCCGGTCCACGTAGAATCAGTTGCGTGGATCTCGGGTTCACCTGATCTTTTGTTCTCGCTCGCATTTCTAGGTGGACTTTGGTTCACACAGAGCTATGCGGAAACCGCTTCGACACGGTATCTTATATTTTCCTTACTTCTTTATGCTGTGGCTCTAGGTGCGAAAGAGGTCAGCATCTTTTGTTTCCCGATATTTTATCTTGTTTTGGTTAGCGGTGGGCAAAAAGGACGACTAGCAAGGTCGGGGATGTTCCTGTTTCTTGGTGTGGCTATTGTTTACTTCATTCTCCGACTTTTTGTCTTGGGCGCGGTTTCCCGTCCTCCGGAGAACGCAGTAGGGATGAGTGAGGCCATTCTAAGCTTTCCGACGATCTTTTTATTTTATTTGCGGCAGATCTTTTTTCCTTATTGGCTTGGTGCAAACTATCCCATCGAACCCGTCGTAAGTGTTGATCTCGGGAACGTTATTATTCCGCTCGTCATCTCGGTCACCATATTGTCAGGGTTATTCTACTTAGCGGCCAGATCTGATCGGATACGACTCGCTGCAGGACTTTTCCTTCTTCCTCTGCTCCCAACAATGAATGCCACTTTATTCGAGCCGGAACAGATCGTTCATGACCGATATCTTTATCTCCCATTGCTCGGTGTTCTGATGATTCTCGTCATCATCTCCGAAAGATTTATTGGCGACAAGAAACTGATCGCTCTCGTTCTGGTTCTTTGTATCCTGCTTTCAGTTCAGACGATAAGCTACAGTTCCGCATGGAAAAATGACCTTACGCTTTGGAAGCACACCACATCGATCGATGATTCTGCATTCACACTCTCTCAATATGGGAACGAATTGATCAACATTGGTCGGTATGATGAGGCCGTAAGCGTGCTTTCCAGATCAATTGCCAAGCGCCCGAAAGCAAGGGCTTATCTTTCCCGGGCACGAGCCTATCTTGTGCAGAAAAGATACTCAGATGCAGAGACGGACCTCCAGGCCATCATCAATCTGCCCCTAGATAAACTGGAAGCATACGTTCTTTATCAGGCATATAGTCTTAGGGCGATAGCCTTGACCGAGCAGGGCAGATTGGACGAGGCTGAGAAGGCATTTCGTGAAGCAAGGACAAAGTTACCAATATATACCGCCTCGATCACCGCGGACCTGGCCGTTGTCTTGTATCAGAGGGGGCGAAAAGAAGAGGCTTTAAGAGAGCTTGAGAATTCGCAGAACCAGGCGCGCCGTGAGTTACTGCCCGAATCGAAGCGAGTTTTCTTAAGACTAGGAATGCTTTACACAGAGATGGGACGATCCGCTGAAGCTAGAGGTGCACTAGCGGAGTTTCTCGCGTTTGCCTCCCACGACCGTAGCGATCAATTTGCTGTTGAACGTCAACACGCGGCGGCTGAACTACGACGCCTAAATACGGAAACTCAACCTTAGTTCTGACAAAAGAGAAACGGCATCCATAAAGGATGCCGTTCGAAGCGGATTTTGAATGATCCGGTTAATCTGTAATGTCTCCAATGGAATTATTTATCATAATATCACCCCCAGTACCGCAAGTATCTCACATATCGGGGTTTGTAAGTCAAGGAAAATTCTATTCCATCTCGCTTTCGTCTATGTCAAAGTTTGCCCAAACCTTTTGAACATCATCATTATCGTCAAGGGCATCATAAAGCTTCATCATTTGTTTAGCGTCAGTCCCTTCCAATTTGATGTAATTTTGAGGGACCATTGAGATCTCAGCAGCCTGCGGTTCGATACCCGCAGCCTTGATCGCATCATTGACCGTTTCGAAATTCTCCGGCGCAGTGAATATCTCAAAAACATCGCCGTCATCCTGCATATCGTCCGCCCCTGCTTCGATCGCGAGCTCAAAAAGTTCTTCTTCACTTTGGGCGGCCTTATCAACGACGATGTAGCCTTTCTTATCGAACATCCACGCGACCGAGCCGGATTCACCCATATTGCCGCCGTTCTTTGAGAAAATGTGCCGTATCTCTGCAACGGTTCGGTTACGATTATCTGTCATCGCTTCGACCATGATAGCTACGCCATTTGGGCCGTATCCTTCATAAACGACCTCATCGTAGGACGCACCTTCAAGCTCACCCGTGCCGCGTTTTATAGCGCGTTCGATGGTGTCGTTAGGCATGTTCTGAGCTTTGGCATCGGAGACGGCTTTTCTCAGACGGGCGTTCGAATCAACATCGCCGCTGCCACCCGTGCGTGCCGCAACAGTTATCTCTTTGATCAGCTTGGTAAAGATCTTGCCGCGTTTGGCGTCGAGAGCACCTTTCTTGTGTTTAATTGTGTGCCACTTACTGTGTCCTGACATCTTTGAATTCCCTAAAAACTAGTTGTAGAAATGTGGATCGCGTGAAACTAGCGGCAACCTGAGCACCGGCCCACAGCTCGATGTTCGATGAAGACGCTGCCCTTGTACCAGCGAAATCAAACTATAACACGCTGAATTTTCCGCTCAAAACAATGTGTGTTGTCACAATTTATTGAGTTTTCCTTCACAACAAATTCACTTAGGCAGTTTCTAATTGATATCTGTATGAGTAGAAACGCTACTGTTCTGTCTCTTTTCGTACTATTCCTGGTTGCTACGGCTCTTACATTGGATCAAACCATCGCACTTCGAACTAAGTTGGGCGAAGCAACATTCTGGTCGGCGGCGATCGGTGAAGCTATCGCAATGGCGGTTATCACTGCGGTTGCGATCGCTGTGTTTCGCAAAACCTATCGTCGACAGAAAAAACCGATCAGCCGAGAACAGCCAGTACGCTTCCAGCCGTTGCGCCGATTATTCGTATCCGTTTGGTCTTAGAGTGCTGACCCGACAAGATCACAACCGACGAGCGGGGGACGCCGAATGATCTCGCAAACAGCTTTACTATGCTCCGCGTTAGCTACTCCATCCACCGGCGGTGAAGCCATCCTCACCTTCACCGTCCCGTCCATTTCACCGATGATCTGTGTTTTTGACGCACGCGGCAGGACTTGTATCGTGATAATGACACCCTCAGCTATTTCCTTGACCGCATATGTGCGCATTACCCAATGATCAAAGTCCGCATAACGATCGCCTGGATAATAAAGATCACGATGAGCACGACCATTGCCGAGAGATCAAACATCCCGACGGTTGGGATCAGCCGCCGAGCCGGAAGCAGCAAGGGATCGGTCACTTTCTCAACAAATGCCAGGAACGTATTGCGTGCAAAGACAAACCATTGCGAGACAAAGCGAAGAATTATGAAGAGTATCAATAGAGCAAGCAGGCCGTAAAGAATAAACCCGATCGTTGCCTTTATGTTTCCGGCCGATATCGCGCTTGACAGTCCATCGATAACAAAAAATGCCGTTCCAAGAAAGGATAGAGAAAAATAGGTAAGTACTAGAGCGATAAAGATGACTACTAAAGGGGCAAGTCGCAGATCTACACGGAAGTTAGCAAGAAATCTGGAAGCTGGATAAACAAATCTTTCGGTCATCTTCCTAATGCGAAAGCCAAAGCGTCCGATCTTTCCGAATGGGTTCGGGTCAGAATAATTGAACACCAACCGGAGTATCAAAAGCGTTAGAAAAACTAGGAAAACTAGCCAGCCAATCAGCCAAAGTATCGGATAAACCGTTGAAGTTAGCATAACTATCTTGAACCGAATATCGCCGTACCCACACGGACGATCGTCGCTCCCTCCTCGATCGCAACCTCAAGATCATGGCTCATACCCACCGATAAATGCCCAAAACCGTTTGCAAAAACACCTTCTGCAGCAAGGCGGTCGCGGATCGCTCTTAATCTTTGAAAATACGGTCGCGTTGCTTCCGGATCCGCAAAATATGGCGGCAACACCATCAGGCCGTCGAGATTAAGACGCTCGCATCTTTTGAGCATTTCTACCAATAATTGCAATTGCGTCTCCGGAACACCGGATTTGGTCGTTTCCCCGGCGATATCAACCTGAACGAACACGGACAATCTTTCACGGCCTTCTTCTTCACATATGCGCTCAAGTCTGTGGGCGAGCTCAGGTGAATCGACTGAATGTATAACGTCAAAAAGCTGAACGGCCTTGCGAGCCTTGTTTTTCTGCAAATGGCCAATAAGATGCCATTGAGCCGGATCCCTTCCGATCTCCGATATTTTTTCCTCTGCTTCCTGTACCTTGTTCTCGCCAAATATCGTGCAGTTCGCATCGATCGCCTTTCGGATCGACGCAGGTGGGTGTGTCTTGCTGACTGCAACCAGAATTATTTCTGAAGGGTCACGGCCGGCACGTTTTGCCGCCGTTGTTATTCGTCGGCGTACTTGATGTAAATTTGATCTAATATCAACCGGCACAAGCCTGACTATAGCAAAACTCGGGTCGAATCTTGAATTTCGACTGTCGAATTAGTATTCTCATTGTTCGCCCGTGCGGACGTGGCGGAACTGGTAGACGCGCAGGTCTCAGAAGCCTGTTCCCGCAAGGGAGTGGAAGTTCGATTCTTCTCGTCCGCACCAATTTGATAACTTACCTAGAATCAATATCTAACGAACATTTCTTTGGACGAAAAGCAGGGCTAATATTAGCCCTGCTTTTCGTCCTTTCTTTTATTTCGGGTACCATTTCGGGTACCAGACCTCAAAAACCCTCTCTCGCAAAATGGAAATTCCAGCATCATACCTTTCTACTCCTAACCCAAAGTGAAGCCAACGTTAGCAATAAAAACCACCTGGAAATTTTTAGCACGCTGCCGGTATATATATCGGAGTGACTATGAGAAGGTCGGTGTAAGTGAGGATGTAATCGATGCTGGGCAAGTTTTGTTTCTTCAGCTGTCCGATCTTATCTCCTGAATAAACTGCGATGTGAAACCCAACCCAATCGAGTCTTGATTCACTTTCTGACATAAGAGCGGACTGATCGAATGGTTCATAACCCCAAGTTCGCGGGTTTGCCCACCGCGACCACTAAAATGGGGCGTTAGCAAAATCCCGTTGGAGCCCCTTTCATAGTTGGTTGCAAGTTTGGGTTTGAGTTTTGAGTCCCGACTTTGTCGTGAAGAGTTTTTTAAGGCATTCTATTGTTGGAAATCAAAAAGGCACAGGTCTTGCTCCGCTTTGTTTGAGAAACGAAATTGGAGAGCCTATGAACCAAGAGATCCTTGATAATTATCAGTTGGCAGAGAGATGGAAACTTAGCGGGACGCCTGATGCAATAGCCAAGAGATTTCAGCGGCTCAGAGCACTACCTAAATCAAGCGCACGGCATCTAAAAGCATTCAAGATCGGGAATCAGGCTCGATATCGGCTCGCAGACATCTTGGAGTACGAGGATCGAAACGCCAGGCGGTCGCGATGAGACGTTGAAAGAGGGATAGCAAGGTTCACTCAGCTTGGTTTGGCTGCTTGAGCATTTTTACACCATTGGCTAATTTTTGCGCCACGGGTTCCAAGTTGAGTATTCCTTAAGCTCTTATTCGGAAAGAGCCGTCGCCCCTAACGTCCAATCAATTGCTGATTTCGCGAGCCGCGATACTCACCTGCGCCCTCGCGCATATTGTTGATGAAAGGACCCTCGATCAGTAAGTCGATATTCACGAGGATATAATCTACACTCGGCACCTTTCGTTGAATCAATTGCTCGATAGTAAATCCGGAATAGACGGTTATATGCATTTGGTGTCGCTTCAGCCTTGAAACAAGTTCCGCAATAGGTCCGGGTTGATCGAACGGTTCGCCGCCCAAGATAGTTACGCCGTCGTGATGTATGCGTTTCGAAAGCACCTCATCAACGATAGACGTGATCGAAACGAGAGTTCCGTTCTCACGTTCGTGCGTCTGGGGAACGAAACACCCGACGCAACGAATTGAACACCCCGCGGTTTGAATTACACTGCGACGCCCCGGACCATCTACAACCGAGTTGTGATAAAGACGATAGAGCCAGATCGAGAAAGGATCAGATTCGGCTCTATTGAATTCTGTTGTTCTGGATTGCACAACAGGGAAGTATCGTTCCTTTTCGGCTGGTCTTGAACAGTTCAAATTTACTCGTGTACCAAGGTCTGCAGAAAGCTCGTCGATAGTTTGTTTTGATGGCTTTGAGACCTCAACCGTTACCCGTCCGACATCTGGTTCGAGGACAAATACTAATTCCTTATTCATGGCCAACCCTCCTCTTTGTTTTCGGTCTTACATGAAAGTCGGCGGTTTTCCGATCAGTTGTCGGTGTTCCGAGAACCTGCTTAAGCTGTTTCGCGGTTTGCTCGCACGCCGGGCCTTGAATACCGTTTATCTTCGTTTCGCAATTTCCCGTCTCGGTATCGATAGTGAATTCAATCTCAGCCATATCACTCCTTCAGAACTTGACTCGTATCTTGATCTTCTTCCCGACACGCTCTTTAACAAGGGTCCCACCGAGCTTCTTTGCCATCTTTCTTGCCGCTGCCTCGTGATATTGATTCTGAAGCCTGACAACAAAGTCCTTGCCAAGGCGGTGATCAAGGTCCATATCGTCGATGACGGCAACATATCCAGACGACGTGCGCTGAAAACCAATATCAGCCAGGAGATGGTGGGTCTTAACATCCCGACGAAGGATGATAATATCCGCTGTGCGGGCGCTTCGTTTATCCCAACCGTCAAGTGGCAAATCTTTCCCTTGAGTTACTGTCGTAAAGCCGATATCCGATAGGGCCTCTAACAGCAACTCTCCGTTCGCAAACGACTGCGACTCAAATGTCATATACTTACTCACAAGCGGTCTTTTCCTCCCTGCAGTTTAGAATTCGTAGATCCGGTCTCCTCGGTTCCCAGCAATCCCTGAGTTGTCGATCCGTGTCCCGACCCCTTTTATATTGTTCCGAGCCCATTTCCGGATCTCCTCAATTTTCTCGCTCATCATCTGGGCTGTGGGGGTGAGCTTTTCGGCAGCTTTAAGAACATCGCGTGTTTCGGCCTCGCGGTCGCCGTCGATGAACGCTTCGAGGACGCCGTCTTTTACTGTTTCCTCGATCTCCGAACCTGAAAAGTCCTTGCTCTTTTCTACGAGCTTTTCAATATCGAATCGGTCGGGATCAAGCTGTCGTTTCTTGATGTGGACTTTGAAGATCTCTGCCCTATCCTCAGAATCGGGCAGATCGACGAAGTGAATGTAGGAAAACCTTCCGATACGGAACTGCTCGGACTCAAGTTCTCGAACGTCATTGGCGGTAGCAAAGACAAGAACATCTCGATTGTCCTGCATCCAATTGAGCAGATAAGAGATCGTGCGGGCAGTTTCGCCGCCGTCGGTCTTGTTTGAAGACTTCATCCCTGATACCGCTTTCTCGAATTCGCTTATCCCCAGAATTCCTTTTATCGTTCCCGCGATCGACAAGGCGCGTTTTATAGACATCGCCGAAGAGCCGATCACGCCGCCGCCCTCGCCCATGATCGAACCGAAATCGAGATCAAGCAGTGCTCGGTTGGTAATGCTTGAGGCGACCCGCTTACACAAGTCTTTGCCGCAGCCCGGCAGGCCGACAAGCAGGATTCCCTTGCATGGTTCTACGTGTCGGGCTTTAGCTCGTGGGCTGAATGTATATGCGGCACGTTCAAGAATTGCTCTCAACGATTTGTAACCACCGAGATTGCTTGCCGGTTCGGGATGAACGTAAGTCAACGATCCGCTGCCGCGGATCACATTCTTTTTCTCTTCGAGAATGACTTTTATCGAATCCTGATTGAGGCCGTTGCAGCTGATAACGGCTTTCGCGATCACGTTGCTGATCTCGCCGGCGGACAACCCAAGGAGTGATTGGAGCAATGCGGTCTGCGTCTCCTTAGTTAAGTCGATATCAAGACCGCTCGATTTAAGGTTCTCAAGCTGAAGTTCGATCGAGTCTTCGATCTCCGTCTCCTTCGGTAGTTCAAGTTCGATCTGAGTGACCTCCTTTTCGAGAGTTTCCAGATCGGGAAAGCTCGGACCGACGAAAAGGACAGTCGCCTTTGTAGATTTAAGCTTCCAGGCTATTTCACGCAGCCTCCGAACCAGCACGGCGTCTTCCTGTCCATAGGGAGAAATATAAGGAGCATAATCACAGAGCAGAAAGATGCCCGCCTTCTGCTCGGCGATAAACCCAAGCACGCTCTCGGGATCCTCAGTATCTCCGATCGTGGTCGGATTCTGCTGCAGTCCCTCTTTCGGATCGACAACCGTTTGCAGACCTGTCGGACGGCTCCAGAAATAGAGAGGCTTTTCCTTGTGCCGTTCCTGGAATAAAAGATCGAGCAGAGCTTCACGGACACGATCTTCTTCGTAGGTGTTGATCGCGATCAGTGGGTAACGTGCCCGTATGCGAATATCGAGTTCGCGCAAGAATTTTTCGATGCTATTCGCGTCGGATGTTTGGTCGGCCATAAGAGTCTATTTGGTAAGTTTCAGAACTCCAAAGAGTCGATCTGTCCCTGATTGAGAATTCCATTGATCCTCATTCTTCTATCTGCCACTTGTTTTCGTGTTTCAGAAAAGTCTACGGTTTTCGGCAAAGCGACCCGATTCGCCGGTGCCTGTCCGAAGGCATATTCTTTTGCGAGCGGGCTTTGGTCCGGACCATCAGGAGAGTCCCGGTAAGGGGTCAAGCGATGATTCCTCTTTGCTTCAAGCTTTTTTCTAAAAGCACTTTCGGCGATCGGTCGCGGATTCTTGGAGCAAACGACTACTCGGATAAGCGAGGTTCCTCGACGCCCATATTCCGAGATGCATGTATAACTTACGTCATCCTCTTCGAGAAGAAAGATATTGAAGACCTTATCGCTGTTCCGAGACGGGTTGCGGTAGTGCAGATACTCTGCTTCGACTATTCGGGATGACATTGGAATATGTTTTTTCGATGGGAATCCGCTGTCTGACGAGCGATGAAAGCGCTACCACAGATCATTTGGTTCAAAGCTCCAGCGCCGACAGGCGATCTTCGTCCAGAAGTTTCTTCGATTGAACCGAGGTTAGGCGAAGCAGATCGGTTATCGCCGTTCGCATTTCTTCGGGAGATCTTTGCTTTACTTCGCGTCCGGCCGCACTTTCGAGTTTGCCCAGCACTTCTTCGAGCGAGGTGTCGCCGGTAAAATTCATCAGCTGATACCACTCGCACATCTGTCTTGCTCGCTTCGCAAGAGATCCTGGAACGAATTTAGCGTCTTTCATCCTTTCGGCCATTTCCGTGGCTGCCTCGAAAAGCTTCGCAGTGATCTGAGCAAACCCTTCCTTGACCGGAGACACGGCTTCTTCGGCCTCCCGTCGGGCAGCCTCGATCTTCATATTACGGATGCGTTCCTTTACTTCACGCTCTCGACGGGTTTCGTCTGCAAATTCATCGACCTTCAGTTGCTCGATACGACGTTTTGAATCAAGCTCAAGCTCAAGAGTTGTGCTCTCAGCATCAAGTTTTGCAGTTTCGAGCGCCAGGTTTCGGGCAAAGTTACGCTCGGCGATCATTTCCGAGCCGAGTACGATGACTTTCGGCTTCATTGTTATCACAAGGCCGTCGCGGATCATTTCCTTGGTCGGCACGATGCCAAGTGCTTGTGCTCTCACTGCTTCGATGAACTCATTTCTGTTGAATGGTTCCGAAACCGTCGCCTGAAATCGATCTGCCGAGTCTTCTGCAAGGGCGTGAAAACTGTCGGTCAAAAGAGCGAGTATTTCGTCGTATCTTTCGAGAACTTCCGCCTTTGCAGCGGAGAGCGTTTCGCATGCCCGAAAGTATGCGTGCTCGAACTGCTCGAATGCTGTCCACGGAATCCATTTATACTCGCTTGTGCCCCAGACGGTCTCGCATAGAGTGAAACGAAAGCCATATCTATTGAGAGCGTTGTGGGCTTGTGCCGCACCTCTCATCAGCTTGTTTCGATAAACGTCCGGCAGCAATCCGGCTCTTGGCGGACTGACACGAACGGCAGCATTCTCAGGCAGCTGAACTCCGAGCGTTTTCCATTCAAGTTGCCGGACGAGACTGCCAAAACCCCGGCAGTCGATATTCATAAAGATGCCTTCGCTCTCAAGCGTTGAGAGATCGAAAGGCAGCGATTCGACTTCACCCGCTTCGATCCCCAGTTCTACCGCCGCTCTTTCCTTTCTTTCATCAAGCCGGCTAAGGACATTGCGAACGATGTCCGATCGTGAGGGAACATGAACGGACGGTATGCTTTCAGGAGTCTCCGAAACATCCGGCACTTCAGAACTGTTGGATGGGGCAGAAGCCGGTAGTATATTCGGCTCGACACGTTCGCTCGGACCAAAGATATTCTGTAGAACCGACGACGCCAGCGAATTCCGGTCTGAAACCGCACCCGGACTGTTTGTACTCTGGTTGTATAGGTGAGTTTCCATGTTAACACCTTCTGCCAGCCGCCTGTTTCCTGATTGCCTGCGTAGAATTAGAAATGACATTTGCTAAACGGCACTGGTTCGAAATATATGTCCCGCTCGACCCTGAAACCGCTTACTTCCACTTCTTCGAGTTCGCTCAGCGCAAAGTATCCCCATTCACGTTCGAAACCGGCTACATGGCCATAGAACAAGAAGTCATCTCCTTCTGGCCCGCCTTCGGTGACGAACCAGGTCCATCCGGAAGCCGTAAAGAAAAACCTGGCAAATACTATCGGATCGGGAACGTCTGCTTGCTCGCGCAGTTTGGGTAATGCACTCCTGAGAGCGTCATCGAGAAGTCTTGGCATTTTGCTCATTCTCCGTCGGAACTGCGGCTGCGATCTGATCCGGTGTGCAGTACAGTGAACGGCTGGTACCGGTTTCAAGATCGAAGTAGCTCGCGAATCGCTTTAGAGACGTGGTAAGAAACATCTCGGTCAGCATTTCGGCGATCTCGATGGCGACACGCTGATTTATGTTCAGACTCTGCTCGCCGAGGCGAACTCGATCAGGGCAGGAAAGTCTTTCACGATCCTGTGACGTAAGAGTCGTCTCTGCTTCAAGAAGATCGGGATGGACAAGCGAGGGAGCGGGAAGAGAATGACACAGACTAGTTCCCGTGAAATGCTGATCCGGTTTTGTCCGCTTTGTATTCGAGCCTAGCAATACTTGGCCCGATGATCGTCCATTGCCACCATCTATCCACCATAAGTTTGGAGTATCCGATGAACCGTATCTCCGATTCATATCGATCGCGTTATGAATATCACGTCGGGCGAAATGGTTATCGACACAGCCGACGATCATCGTAAGAGAACGGTAATCGTTCATCGACGGTTTAAGATGTTTCTCGGCGTCAAACGGTTCGGCCGCATAGTGGCACTCGATTCCCCATGCAAGCGCTATCCGCGTCGCCAGTGTTTGAGCCTTGAACCTTCCGATCTCTGCCGCACAGAAATTGCTTCGCGGGATGTTGCCGCCTTCTACTACATCGGGATCGACTATCAGCATGTCGACCGGCTTGCTTTGCTGCTGCTTTAGTTCGAACATCAGTCTTGCGATAGCCGGGATCGCAAAAGACCCTGTTCCGCCCGCTCCGACTACGACAAATCGTAAACTGCTGTACTCTCTCGGCATCACTACGGCGGCCTGAGAGAAAGTAAGATCGATACTAGTCACGACAACATCTCCGCAAGCGCGTCTATCTCATTCAGATCGATGATCCCTTCGGGAATCTCTCCGACCCAGACGGCCGGGATCGGGACAAGGTGGTTATACACCCCGCAGCGGAACCTTATCTTCGGCTTATCGTGAACATCGATCAGGATGGCAAATATTCTGAACTTGCCCAGTTCATCCTTATCATCCGCAGAACTAAAGTTAAGTGCTCCGGGCGGATGCGTGTGAAGTTCGATACATGCCTCGGTATATTCGGGCAAGCTGTCGTCAGCGATGGTTGCGACGGGGCTTGAATTGCGGCCGGCAGGCTGCCATTTCCACTCACGCTGCGCATCATCCCAATAGACCAGATAAACTCCCTCCTTGAATGCCGAGTATGGATTCTCGTTTTGAGCGTGTAAAAGAACCTCCTGCCATAGCGCATTCGGAACACGTGGTTTGTTCCATGAGATACCTATCGACGCATTCGGCAGCCCCCATATCTTTTGCAGGCTTAGCGGTAATGAGACCGAGAACTCACGGCGTTTCGCACGGATAAACAGACCGTTCCCGGCAAGCAAATACTCGTAAAGAGCCGCATCGATGGGATCGTTCTCACTTACAGCGATGCGATGCCCGACCAGTTTTGGCGGTAAATGAGGGTTCGATGACATAGATGAAAAACTGAGGTTAGAAACGACCGTCGTATCGCCGCTGCTCGACGATCGACTCCCATGCATTTGCGATTGTATTGTGCGACGTAATAAGTTGGGGCGTCGGAAACTTCTTTACTTTGTCCGCCGCCAGTTTTATAAGCAGATCGCGAACATCACGAGGCTCAGTTTGACATCTGTTGCTCGTATGATCGCCATTGAACGGGGCATCAAAAATTAGGTTCCACACCCTCTGAAGGGTCGATGGATGCGTCTTGGGAACCTCGTTCTTACCAAAACAGATCTTCCCGGCACCGATATTCGGGAGCGGTGCAGCCGCGAGCCGGGTCTTTTCGGAAATGTTCATTGCGGACGTTGCCCAGAGATAGTAGTCCCTGCCTTTGCCGAGAAGGATCAGGGTGGGCAGAGGAACCGCGATGTTTTTTACGACCCCATCCGAAAATGCAACTGTAATGTTCCGCTTGCCCGCCGGGAGATAAGAGAGAATGGCATTCCCGTCCACGGCTTCGCGATATCTGAGCAGTCTTCTATCAAGCCATCCGGTATCGGTTTGCAGGTCCCGAAATGCACGAGTCACCTGCACACTCGACAAAGCCTTCAGGCCGTGCCGGTTCTCGCCAAACGTCTCAAACAGATATTGCCCGGGAAGAAAATAAAGCGCTGCCGAGGCATCCGGAGGGATGACATTATTTTCCATAACTCATTTAGTTCCTGTTAGGATCTGAAACGGCGGCGTTTAACGAACATTCACGGCACTGTGGCTTGGCTGATTCAATGCGACCGGTCGCCCGTTTTGCGTTATGGGTCTGACATTCCCGTTCTTTGCCGAGGCAGCATTGCCATCGTCATCGGCATCCGCCACGATCCCGACAATAGCGGCAAGGCCGTATCTCCTGCCGTAGGTCATCGCCGAGCCTACGCCTTGCGGATCGTTCTTGGAGAGAGGCAGACACAACTCGCTCTGGATCCACTGGCCTGATTCGTGGATAAGGATCGTCTCGACTATGAGGGTATTCTCCGCCCCGACACTGTTGCCCTGGATCACGCATAGCCCGTTTTTAGCAAGAAGTTCCCTGCAGCTTTCCCAAACGGAACTGAGATCGGCGTATGTAGAATTGAAGTACGGGTTTGTCGAATCGCGTTTTGCAGGCGTCAGTTCGGCCTGTACCAACATTAGGGCCTTTGCGAGATCGCAGATGCTTTCGCTTTTGTTCATTGAGTTATACTCCGTTTTGTAAGGGTGAGAGTAGTGTCGTCAGGAAGATTCCCGTTGTTCCAGAAGTCGATGAGTGCCGACAGCATCTTTTTCGGATCGGCCTCGATCAATACGTCGAGAGTGTCAAGTCGGTCGAATGCTTCAAGCGCGGCTTTGTATTCACGGCTCAACTCTTCTATCGTTTCGCGGTTGAATTCGTACCAATCCGCCATCTGGCAGTAATCGCTGTCAAGCCATGGATTCCCGGTCGAATGGTCAACCAGTCTCAAAAGACCGCCAAGAACGCAGTCGTCTCTTTGCCAGATGCTTTGGTGGGGCGCTTCTTCAATTGCTTGGAAATCGCCCGCGGACACTCCGAAGTTTCGTTTGAAGAAACCCCAGGCATCATCCCGAAGAGCGGCACGGTTATTGAGGCACCACCGGAATTCATGCTAGTTGTCAGCTACAATCCGGGCTACCAATCGATCCTGAAAGACCTGAAGCAATCGACCCGGCAGCGTTTCGTCGCAATGGAATTTGACTATCCGGACGCGGAAGCGGAAAGAGAGATCGTTGCAAAGGAAGGCGGTGTTGATAACGCAACAGCTGCGGATCTTGTTCAGATCGGCCATAAAGTTAGAAATCTACGCGGGCACGGGCTTGAGGAAGGTGTTTCAACGCGTCTGCTCATCTATGCCGCGCAATTGATAGCTAAAGGAATATCGCCCATTGATGCTGCGGAGGTCGCGATATGTTCACCGATAACGGACGACCGGGAGCTTCAACGCTCGATCCGGGAGATCATTACTACCATAATTTAAAATTTAATGCCAAATCTGTTCGTAGTCGCACATTTGATATCAAAAAAAGATACTATCAGCAAAACGCACGAGACTTTGCTAGGCCTTTTAGAGCCGACACGTGCGGAAGCAGGGTGTATCCGATATGATCTTCATCACAATACTTCGGATCCGACCGACTTTACTTTCATTGAGGAATGGATCGATGACGCGGCGCTTGATGCACATCTTGCGTCGGAGCATCTACTCACAGCACGTGAGAAACTTGCTGACCTATTGGCCGAACCGGCAGACATACGGCGGTATCGAAAGATAGGCTAAGCAGCTCTTGCTTTTTATCTTTCTAAGAGTTCGACACCAAACAACTAAGAAGATGACGAACCGCAGAGAATTTCTCAAGACGATCGGTGCCGCTTCGCTTGGTATCGCGCTTGCCCCGAATGTTTTCACGCAGCGACGGCGTTCGTGCGTGGTCGTAGGGTCGGGACTTGCGGGACTTTCTGCGGCCTTGAGACTTAGAACGGCCGGCTGGAGTGTGACGGTACTTGAGGCACGCAACCGCATCGGAGGCCGTGTCTTCTCACACGTGATGCCGGAAAGCGGCGGGCTGATCTGTGAACTCGGGGCGGAATGGGTCGGAGAAAGCCACGAACGCATTATTGAGCTGTGCAGAGAATTTGAGATACCGCTGCAGAAACATCAATTCGAAGACTATCTTCTAAGAAACGGAAAAGTGTCGCGGCCCGGTGAATGGGACTTTTCGCCGCAGGCAAAAGCGGCATTCGAAAAAATGATCGCGGACTATGAACGGCTCACGGCTTTGCAAAAGCAAAGGCTTGACCGGACCGATTGGTGGACACACCTCTCAGATATCGGCTTCACGCGTGATGATCTACTGCTTCGTGACCTGGCGGACAGCACCGATTTTGGCGAATCGATCCGCCATGTTTCGGCATTCTCCGCTCTTGCGGAATATGCGGAATCCAGCCCGAAGAATGAGATGGACTATAAGATGACGGGTGGGAACTCGCGGCTGGTTGATGAATTTATCAAACGTATCGGCAAGGAGAATATACGGACCGGAATGAAGGTCTCGGAGATAAACCAGCGTGCAGGGACAGTTACGGTAAAAGCGGGTGAGGAGAGTTTTCGAGCCGATGCGTGTATCTGTACGGCGCCGGTTGCAAGCCTACGCAAGATCAAATTCAACCCGCCGCTCCCGGCTGCACAGCGCGAAGCTGCTCAAAGGCTGAATTATTCAAGGATCATCAAGAATTCCGTGCTTTATGAAGAGAGATTCTGGAAAGACGATGATTTTTCTATGATCACCGATACCACCTCACACTATTATTTTCACTCTACTCAAAAGCAGCCCGGAACACGGGGGATCTTGACTGCCTATGCCATCGGTGAAAAGGCAGACGTGCTTGCTTCGCAGGATGACCCACGGCGTAAAAATGTGATAACGCGTGACCTCATCGACTTTGATCCGAAAGCTCCTCGTCTTGCAAAAGGTATCGCATCATACGCATGGCAGCGTGACGAATACACAGAAGGTGCGTACGCACTTTATCGGCCGGGACAGTGGTTCGGCATTCGTCCCGTCCTGGCTCGGCCACATCTAAAGGTGCTCTTTGCGGGCGAACATATCGCTGATTGGCAAGGATTTATGGAAGGCGCTGTTAATACCGGAGAAGATGCTGCCAATGCTTTGATCAAGTAAGGATGCGACCCACCTATCTGTTAACTACAATTTAACACTCCTTTCACGCGCAGTTAACCCCGACGGCATATTCTCCCTCTTGCTATCAAGACATTCAAAATATCTGGATCTCTGGCGGTCCGCGCTCTCCGATCAAGGGAGAACGACCGCCACAACACATTTCCATTAAAGAAGTAAAAACTAAGGAGCAACGATGAAAACGGAATCTATCGCAAAAATCCTTTTAGCGATCTTCGTCCTTTTCGGCACACCAACGGTGTTCGCACAGGCGACCGGCGGTTTGGCTGGAACCGTCCGCGACCAGAGTGCGGCGGTGATTCAGGGAGCAACTGTAACGGTCAGGAATACCGCAACTAATTTTACACGCACGGTCGTTACCAACGATGACGGAAGATGGTCACTGACGCTTTTGCCCGTCGGTGTCTATACGATCGCCTACGAAAAAGACGGCTTCAAAAAGAGCATTAGCCAGCCGACCGAGGTAGAGGCTCTGGTTACACGTACGGTCGATGTAACGCTAGAGGTCGGGGCAACCGACGTATTTGTTGACGTAACAACGGATCAGCCACTTGTGCAGACGGAGAGTGCCGCAGTAGCACGGCAAATATCTGGCGAACAGCTGATCAGAACGCCAACCTCAGTACGAAGTTTCACGGGTTTGCTTTCCTCTGAAGCCGGCGTATCTTCCGGACTTTCACCTGTCGGAGTTGCGAGCAACGGAAACATTTCACCTTCGGTCAACGGAACCAGAACGACCTCGACCAGCTTGTTCTTTAACGGCATCGACGCGACGAATATCACCAGCAATGAGGGCTCGTTGACCGATAATATCTCGCCCGCTCCGGAAACGCTTCAAGAAGTAAAGCTGCAGACATCTCTTTACGACGCATCGACCGGAAGAAGCGGAGGCGGAAATTTTCAGCTTGTAACTAAATCAGGCGGAAATCAGCTGAGCGGTTCGGTTTACTATTACATGCAGCACAAAGCATTGAACTCAAACGAATTCTTCCTAAAAGAAGCAGGAGAGGAAAAGCCGCAGGCAGATCGCCTTGAGACCGGATTCACGATCGGGGGCCCGATAGTAAAGGATAAGTTCTTCTTTTTTGGCGGGTATCAGTTTACAGATGCGAAAACAGGTCTCGTTCCAACAGCACGGACTCGCACAGTGTTGCCGCTCGCACTGAGCGTGCTTGGCGAAAATCGCTCGCGGGAAGCGATCGCTGCCGCCTTCAACCAGTTCAACGGTTGCTCCGGAGCGAACTGTCTTACAGCGGCTGATATCAGCACTGTCGCGTTCAATATCTTTAATCTCCGCAATCCGGTCACAGGCGGATTCGTGCTGCCTTCTATCTCAAATTTCCGTCCGCTTGGGATAGTTGATCAGGCCGGTACCGGAACATTCCAATTCGGCAACTTCCCAGGTGTGAGCAGCCGAACGATCCAGCGCAACAATCCGCTTGTCGAGGTGATCGACGTCATTCCGGCAAAGTTCCGGCAACATCAGTTCACAACGCGGCTCGATGGGCAGCTTTCAAAGAACAACACGCTTAGCGGAACACTCTTCTGGGCGAATTTTCCGGGCCTCGATCCGTTCCCGGATCCAAGCAGCTTGGCCTCGCCGTTCACACTTCGCCGGGCGGACCGCAACCGAACACTTTCGATCGGGAACACACACGTATTTTCACCGAATTGGATCAACGAGGTTCGTTTTGGTTATTACTACCTGAACAATACGCGTCGACTTGATGACCCATTTCTCGCACCGGAGCTGAGCAATGCGGCGATCGGCGTGAACAATCCGGCATCAACGTTCGATCCAAGTCCTGCAACGACACGGCTTGGCCACTACATTGGCCGCAATAACATGGCGAATTTTTCGTTCGGCGGCCCTAATGATTCCTTCAACAAAAGAAAACAGGTTACTTACAGCATTGGTGATAACGTTACGTGGAATCGCGGAAATACCACGTTCAAGTTTGGCGGCGAATACAAATCGCATCAGTATGATAGTGATTTGCCTGAAGAGCAGGCGACAGAATTCGAGAAATTCGATTCTTTCACACAGCTTTTGACAGGCAACGCCACCGAAGCCGACACACAGTACGGCATCACCTTCAAGGAATTTAGATTCCAGGACGTAGGGCTTTACTTTGCTTCAGACTGGAAGATCAATCGCCGCCTGACGATGAATCTCGGCCTTCGTTATGAACTCTTTATGTGGCCGACCGAAAAGAACGGCTACATGGGTAATTTTGATCTTGAACCCTGGTTACCTTGCTTTACCAAGAGCGGCGGCACCAACGCTCTTTGCGACAATCCGGCTCCCGGTTTCCTTGTTCCGAGCAATGCAAAGCTCACAGGAAACCCAGTGGTAGATGGCGCGATAGACGTAACGCAGCGTGCGAGCACCAAGCATACGCTCAAGAGCCAAGACACTAACAATTTCGCACCGCGTATCGGGATCGCATATGCCGCGACCGATAAACTCGTGTTTCGCGGCGGCTACGGCCTGTTCTATGACAGACCGTCTGCTGCATTCATCAACACGATATTCTCGAACTACCCGCATCTTCGTGAGGTAGAGATAACCGTACCGAGCGGAAACGTGCCGATCGCGACGGCGTTCTCTGGTGTCCCGACCAATATACCGCTGAGTGCGTGGCTGCCGTTCCGCATCATCCGTTCGGCAGGTGCGAACGGAACATATCAGATCCGTGACAACACGCCGGTCTTTGTGGATGCTCGAGGAACACCGCAGGGCGCAGGATGCGTCCCGGCTACCGGCTTGAATTGCATCCGCGGAAATATCGCTGAGACCTTCGAGTTTCGTGCGATAGATCGCAACCTGCGTACGCCGTATGTTCACCAGTGGAACTTCGGTATGCAGTATGAGCTGATGCGAGACCTGATGTTCGAGGCACGCTACGTCGGCACAAAAGGCAAGAACCTTTTGATCGCACGTGCATTGAACCAGGGTTTTGATATGAACGACCCGAACAATCCGGATCACATCTACGAACGCTTCAATCAAGCATATCTCGCAGCCGGCGCTCCTAATGGTCCATTGAACTCGGGCTCGACCGCACGCGAACGCGGTATCGGGCGTGCGTTCGGTTTTCTTAATCCGGTAACCGGCCAGATCGACCTGAATCTTGCGAATGCCGCCGGAGCCGTGATCGGGTTCGAGGCAAGGGTTCCGATCCTTGGGTTCAATGTTCCTGAAGCTCTGCTTCTTGAATCAAAGGGCTATTCGGATTACCACGGTGCCCAATTCGGCCTTACGAAGCGTCTGTCACGCGGGCTGCAATTCAACGTTGCTTACACGTTCTCGAAATCGATCGACATAATGTCGTCCGATCCGGGAAGCACAGCCGGCGGCGGAAAGCCCGACGTTCCGAATACAGGGTTCATCGCTCAGGGAAGTTCGTATGATCTGAGAAATAATCGAGGGGTTTCTGATTTTGACCGCACACATCGTTTCAGCACGAACTTCGTATGGGACATCCCGACCGGCGGTTCGAACAATGCCTTCGTTAAGGGCTGGTCGATCTCCGGGTTCTTCCAAGCCCAATCGGGCACGCCGTTCACGGTGTTTGCCTCTGAGCCCGAGATCGCAAATGCTTCGCAATACACGAACCTGACCAGAGGGTCGGGCGGGCTTCTGCGTCTTGGCTTTGGCCGACCGAACATCGTTTGTTCGACCAAAGATGCGATCCGTGAATACAGTACCAGCAACCTGAATGTGATCAACAGTTCGTGTTTCACATCGGCATTAGGGTTGTTCGGAAATCTTGGTCGGAATACGTTCCGCGGCCCGCTTCAGAGCCGATTTGATATGAGCTTTGCCAAGAGTACGAAGATCAACGAAAGGATGAGCTTCGAGCTTGGCTTTGATCTGTTCAATGTGTTCAATCGTGTGAACTTGGCGAATCCGAACAGCGATCTTCAGGACGCCACCGATTTCGGTACCATTACCGAATCGCTGGGCGGTCCCAGGGTCGGGCAATTCCGGGCAAAGTTCCGCTTCTGAGACTCAATTGACGAACGAAGGGTAGGCTTTGCGAGGCTCGAAAGAGCCTCGCGTTTTTATTATTGCTTTGCAGATTCAGCGGTTTATAGCGGTCTGCCGGTCGCGCGGATCGTAAGGGGTTGCCTGATATCGCTTTATTGCTTCCTGGGCATTATCGTAATCATCACCAAGTTTTTCGGCACGCGAATAGGCTGCAACGGCCCGCGTCCTATCGCCTTTTGCGTCGTATGCGTTGCCCATCTTTATCTCCGCCCAGACGTGCAGCCACGCAGGCCGTGCAGAGCCCTGAACGCCGAGGTCGCGAGTAGCTTTGAAATTATCTATTGCAAGGTCGTAATTACGCTGTTCAAGGAAAAGCAGTCCAAGGTGATAGTAAACCCAAGCATTCGAACGGTCGAGCTTAAGGGCCTCTTCGAACTGCGTTTGGGCATCGGCATAATTGCCGTCCTTCATCTGTTCGATGCCGCGTCTTGCGATCGCAGAAACACGCAGATCTGGTGAGATGCGAAGCAATTTATATCCAGGATCTATTACCACCTCAAGCGGCTTGCCGTCAGATTCAATATTGAAATCAGCGCTCGCCTCGTCCATCTGTAAGGTAACGACCTTGCTTCCGCCTTCACCCTCATATCTAAGCTGGACCTCAACGGGAAGCCGGAGATTATCATAATTCTGTTTCACGGTTCCGCGGGCAACGAACTTCCCTCCGCGTGTTCGTATGATCAAATAATCAGCGGTGAATTCAGGCACGCCGGTGCTTTCGACCCAGCGGGCAAAAAAGTAGCGCATATTCTCGCCGGAGATCCGCGAGACAAGCCTTTCAAAATCATCGATCGACACATTCTTGCCTCTGTTTTCGTTCAGATGGGTTCGAAGGAGTTCGCTGAATTTCTGGTTCCCGAGCGTATCGCGCAGGAGTTTGAACACAAAGGCCCCCTTTCCGAACATGATGTATTGATAGGCGGTTGATTGATCGTCCAGATTCGCCGGGGTTCTAAGCAGCGAGGCTGTTTGTTCAAAGGTGAGTGCTTTTTCCAGGAATTCACGGCGAAGATCATCCAGCCGTGCGCCCGTCAGCATACTTTCCCGAAGTGCAAAAGCAGAATACTCTGCAAGTCCCTGCGAAAGCCAGACATCATCGAACGACTTTAGCCCAACGGTCTGTCCCCACCATTGATATGCCGCCTCACGCTGCAGGCGCTCTTCTGTAACGCCGCGAGCCTGCTCAAATTGCCTTGAAGAAATGAAAAGCATTCCTGGAGCGGAGTAAAAATCAAGGCTCTCATCATCGATCTGGGCTACAACGAAGCGGTTCCCCATATCCGGGCGCCCAAAGGTGCGTGTGTAAAATTCCAATGCCTTGCCGAGCGTCTCAGCATATGGCTGAATAAGCGAATCGCTGCCCGGACGTGTGTTGAACTGAATCTCATATTCGCCGAACCGCAATTCACGGGAAAGAAACTTGCCGTAGGCGAGGTTTCCGATAAGCCCGGGGCGTGTATTGACGAAACGATATTTTCCGCCTTGCAATGTAACGGGAAGATCGCTTGACCCGACAACCTGAAGTCCGGAAGGGATCGCGATGTTGATGTCCGCAGTGGAGCGGTCAGCAGCATAATTATGAAACGGGAACCAGCGTGCCGCATACATCAAATAACCTTCTTCTGCTCCAATAAATGCAAGTCGGCGATTGAGCAAAGGGCCTCCCGCCGGCGTATTCAGCACACCGCTATATTTGAATCGCAGCGTTACCGGCGCGCCGCCCGGCACCGTTTCACCAAGATCAATACGGACGTTTGGCCCAAGATCGGATACACCAACCTGGTCCTGCACGAAATTTATCTGCGGTCCTGAAGGTGTTGGCGTAGGCCGCGGCGCCGGACGTCTTCCGGCAGGTGTCGGCGCCGTGATGGGTTGGCCCTGGCTTTCGTTTAAGCGCGTGATCGATTCGACCTTCAGCGATCCGTTTAGCTCAAAGGCTACCGACCGAGTATCTTCCTGCGGCGTGAATGTAACATCCGCAGTTGCCGAAAGCTTGTTCTCGATCGGCATTAGCTCGACATCGATCCTGTAATGGGAAACGTCAAAAGGCGTCCGCCTTGCCTGTTGCGCTAAGGCTGAAAGGCCGAAAGCTCCTGACGAGATGGCCGCGATGACGACGGCGGAAATGATCCTGGACATTTTATTCGATGTAAACACGTTAATTTATATGGTGCGAAGGTTTGATGTTCGCGCCCGTATATACGTTCGCTTAGCGAACATATATCGGATTTGAAAGTATCCAAGGCATTTTATCAAATGGCGGCCCAAGCTTGTCTAAGTAAACCTCCAGCCGATAAGCGCCCGGCTCGCCCCCGATCGTAAATGAAAACTCCGAAGAGTTCGCAGATTCAGCGATCTTTTCACCATTCCTCAGGAGCAAAAAACGGGCAATTTGCGGTGAAAAAGCAGCAAAAGTATATTCCTTACCGGAAGGGATCTCAGACCCCATTACGTACGATGATCCGTCCTCCGCGGCTGCGGTAAAGGAGAAACCGGACGTGTCGCCAATGATATCCATTCCGACAAACGCTTTTCCTTCTTTCAAGGATCGAAGAAGGGCAGCTTGCGATAATTCTGAGCCCTCTTCGATCAATACGTGAAGTCTTACAACTGAAAGCGACATCTGATATGGGTCCAGCTTGATATAGCCAAATCGGTGGCCGGTATCTGTCCCAAAAAATGTGATCCCTATGTTTGAATGAGCATCGGTGCCGGCAAAGAGGAGCGTCCTGCGTTCAGCGGCCATCGCATCGTAGATATCAAGTTCTTTATCGGGCCGCTTGAATGAAGAGGCGAATAAGAGCGCGGGATATGATGGGTAAGTCCAAAAGAGATCAAAAAATGACAAAAACGGGTTCATTTGCTTGGCCGCGGTGTGCAGGCTAAAGACCTCTATGCCGTCAATACTGGACCTTAATATTCTTTCGCGCTCCGGATATGCGGCGAAGACAAGCCCATCTTTGCTGGAATTGTTGCGAATGATCTCGTCCGTAGTGAAGGATTGTGGTTCATCAACGTGACTGATGCCGGGTATGGTCAAAAGCTTATCGCCGTCGCGCGAGCGCATCTCGCTTCCTGCCACAAAAAGCGTTCCTTGATGTACGCCTGAAAGAGTAAGCGCGGCCGTGTCCAGATCACTTTGGACATGCTCCGTCATTATTACAAAATCTAGAGAATTGGCATTTGCCGCCTCTATTAGTTCGCGGAATGATCCAGTGCTGTGTCCACCTAAACTGGTATGTATATGGAGAACACCTTTGTATTCGCGGTATCCTGCAATTTCTCGAGCCGTTCGTTCAGAATTGTTCCTTTCTATGTCGGCCCCCAAACGTGCAGTCATTATACGGCGGACAACGAAGGGGACTTGGATCGCCATAAGCAATACAAGCAGCGCGATCGCGATTCTTTTTGAAATAACAGACATTTAGATAGGGTCGATCGGACGAGCGAGACCATCAGACGGATACTCTTCTGTCTCAAAATCCACTGAGACCGCTTGTTGCGCTAATTCACGGCCAAGTTCAGCGACTTTTTGATGTTCCGGATGCACAGAATAAGCCTCAAGTGCGGTGCGGTCAGGAAAAACGGCGACAAGACCGGTATCAAATGAACGGTCAAGCTGCAGAACATCGCTGCCTACCTGAAAGCTGATGATTCGCGGGATCACGTCCCGCAAGGCGTTCAAACGCGAAATATGCTCCGCACGCTCCGCAGCCGACGTTTCGGCCTTATATTTCCAGCAAACTATATGAACGATCATTTAGGTCACACGAATGATATACCAGTTTGTGCCTTCCCGCCGAAATTCTCTTGCATATTGAAACCTAAAGTTCATTTTCGCACCATTCGCGAGTTACCTTGTGACGAAAATCGAACATCTTGTCAATGCGCGGCAGAATGAACACAGGTGCAGCAAGGTCTCCGATGATCGACATAGGTGGTTCGAACTCGATCTCGTCTCTAAGGATAGCGCCATCAGGGTGAGGTTCGACAATATGTCGATGCCGCCAGGACGCAAAAGGCCCTTCTATCTGGACATCTTCAAACATTCGGGGCGGGTCATAGGCCGTATGCTCGGCGATCCATTTTGATGGCAGAAATCCAAATATCTTTTGTTCAATTATTGCACGCGAACCTATTTCCGAAATATTCGCCCTTTGTATGATCTGTGCATTCTCCCAGGGCGGAACAAGCCTTTCGAAGGCGTCTGGTAACTCGTGGAACGAAAAAACGCGTTCCGGAGAGGCTCTGATGACAGATTCTTTTACAAACTTCATAATTTTAAAGAGCGATCTTTTGCAACCGAAATAGCGGTTTCGGACGAAACACAAGGTAAGCGAGATCCTCTGGGAAAATCGACTTCTCTCTTATGATAATAAACGAACTTATTGGGCCAATAGGCAATTTTGCCGAATCTTCGCTGAAAGGCATCGCAGACTACTTTAACACCGCACCCGAATTGAGAAAGCATTTTGACGGCGGTCCGGTTACGCTTCCGGACGCGTTTTTTGCACAGCCGGAGGCACAGACCGAGTGGTGGTATTACACCGGCCATTGCAAAACGGCAGGCGGGCGACGGTTTGGTTTTGAGCTTGTCTTCTTTAAACGGCGTACCGACCTGGACAAGCTTGGTGCGGTTCCGATGTCATTGCTGGCAAATCCGATCTATGCGGCACATTTTGCAATATCTGATGTTTCACGCGGTATTTTTCGTTATGACCATATTCGCAGCTTTGGCAGTGCGTTGGATATACCTGTCGCGATGAGCGAACGTTCGTTCGACGTCCAAATGGGCGATTGGTCTGTTCGTGAGGTCGGCGGAAAACACGTATTGCACGCGACGCTCGACGGGATCGTTTTCGATGTCATTCTCGAACCGTCAAAGCCGCTTGTGCTGAATGGCGATGACGGCAACGGGATAAGTCGCAAGATGTCCGGCGTATCGAGGCATTTTTCATACACCAGAATGGATGCCGTCGGCACCATAACTGCAATGGGTGAAACGGAGAAATTTGCCGGCACGGCCTGGATGGATCGCGAGTACGGAGCATGGGACCAGGGCAACTGGGATTGGTTCAGCATTCAGTTCGATGACCGGACAGAGCTGATGATCTATCAGTTCAGTTCCGGAGAAGGCAAGATGAACGGTGATTCTACAGGCACGTATGTTGATGCCGAGGGTAATTGTACATACCTAAAGCGCTCTGACTTTCAGATCGAGGCAAAAGGACAGTGGAAAAGCCAGGCAACCGGCGTGGAATATCCTAGCGGATGGCGCGTTCGAGTTCCAAGGATAGACACAGACATCGATATAAAGCCGCTGCTCAAGGATCAGGAACTTGATACACGCGGCACAACAATGGTTATTTATTGGGAAGGGGCTTGCAGTGTTGCAGGGCAGAAAGCGGGCCTTGATATTGCTGGAAAAGCCTATGTAGAATTGGTCGGCTATGACCGTACGCATGAGGAGCTTGACGTGATGACGTTTCTATTCAAAGATCCGGTCCGGCGGCTATCAAGGCTTTTCCAGCTCTGAGGTAAAATGTTCATTCAAAAGACGCCAAGCCTTTTCGAGATGGCGTTCCTCGACGCGGATGCTGCCGACCGAAAGCCGCAGCGTGTATTTGCCGTTGAGCTTTGTGTGCGACAAATAGGCTTCGCCAGAGGCGTTGATGGCGTTCATTATGCGTTCGTTGAGCGCGTCGATCTCTACATCTGACATTCCGGCCTGTTTTGCTCGGAAACAGACGAGTGAGAAAGTCACCGGAGCCATCATCTCAAAATCGTCGGAGGCCTCGACCCACGAGGCGAAAAGTTGGGCGAGCCGGCAGTGTTCACGGATGCGTTCAGCAAGGCCGTTTACTCCGAAATAGCGAATCACGAACCATAGCTTCAGTGCACGAAAACGCCTTCCAAGCTGAATTCCGTAATCCATACCGTTCTTTACGGTCGGCTCGTCATTTGTTTTCAAATACTCGGCGACGAGCGAGAAAGCACCTTTCAGCTCGTCCAGGTCGCGGCAGTAAAGCACCGAGAGATCGAACGGTGTAAAGAGCCATTTGTGAGGATTCAGAACGATGGAATCGGCACGTTCCCAACCGCGGAATAGCGGCCGTTTTGCTTCGAGCAATGCCGCGGGCCCGGCATACGCAGCATCAACGTGCAGCCAGACGCCGTATTTCTCGCAAATATCAGCTATAGCATCGACCGGATCGATGCTCGACGTCGATGTCGTGCCGATGGTAGGCATCACACATATAGGGACACGGCCCAACTCAATATCCTCTTCGATCGCATCGGCGAGAAGTTCGGGGATCATTTCAAATCGTTCGTTGCAGCCGATCTTTCGCAGGCTCCTGAGGCCGAGGCCGAGCGTGATGCAGGATTTGTCGATGGACGAATGAACATGTTCCGACGTGTAAACACGGAGCAATGGCAGATCAGAGCGGCCCGACATACCGAGCTCTCGAATCTGCAGGCCGGCTCGTTCGCGTGCGGCGGCCATGGCGTGCATCGTCGAAACCGACGCCGTATCGTAGATGATGCCTTCGAATCCCGCCGGCAATCCGAGCATCTGCCGTAGCCAATTGAGCGTTACATCCTCGAGCTCGGTAGATGCCGGCGAGGTTCGCCAGAGCATCGCCTTCATATCGAATGTCGCTGCAAGCATCTCTCCAAAGATACCTACAGAGCTGGTCGAGGTTGAGAAAAGACCGTGAAAATTCGGATGATTCCAGTGCGTAATGGCGGGCAAGATGAGTTTATCGACATCAGCGAGAGCATTTGCAAAATCCTCACCTTCTTTGGGCGGCGACGTCGGCAGGCTTTTCTCTAGCCATCCCGGCTCGATCTGTGACAGAACGGGAAACCCCTCCAGATGCTCAAAATAATCAGCGATGCGGTCTATCAGCGCATAGCCGTACCGCCGAAATTCTTCCGCCGGCATATCTCCAAATGTGGGCAAGTTATTGGTTTTCATAAATAAAGGAACTGGGGGGAAGCTAAATATAATGCGAATTTTAGCCGATGGACGTTAGACAAGCCAACATATTCGGGTATAATGCACGTCTATAAACATTTACACGCTTTGCGCCATATCTCCAACGCAAACGTTAAGTCCTGTTCCGGGCGGTCAACGCCAGCTAAAGTTAAAATTGAATCTGTTCGTATCCTCGAGGTGAAGATGAATCACAAAGCGTCAAGATACTTGTTCATTGTCGCAGCGTCGCTGCTATTCCCTGCTCTTACATTTGCACAGGAAAAAGGTATTGATCAGCGAATCGATGAGGCATTCAAGCCGGTTGCCGATGCATGGGAATCGCTCGTTTTCTATCCCGCCCCGTTTCCCGCTCCGTTCGATCTGCCGATAGTGCTTTATTTATTGATATTTGGCGCCACGTTCTTCACAGTGGCATTTGCATTCGTCAATATCCGTCGATTCCCATTAGCTCTTGAGGTTGTTCGCGGAAAGTATGACGACATTGAGCTTGCGGCAGACCCGGAGCATTCCGAACCGCACGCTGATATGTCGGCTGAGGTGAAGATAACTGAAGAAGGCGACGTTGCTCGCACGATCAAGGACGAAAGCCAACACGGTGAGGTCAGCCATTTTCAGGCCCTTGCTACAGCCGTATCCGGAACTGTCGGATTGGGAAATATCGCTGGTGTGGCGATCGCGGTAGGCATCGGCGGGCCCGGTGCGACGTTTTGGATGATCGTTGCCGGACTTCTTGGTATGTCGTCAAAGTTCGTTGAGTGTACACTCGGTGTTAAATACCGCGATATAGATTCAGACGGAACGGTTCACGGCGGCCCGATGTACTACCTTTCACGCGGATTCGCAGAGCTGAAGCTTGCGCCGGTCGGCAAAGTGCTGGCGGTCATCTTTGCTATCTTCTGCGTCGGAGGTTCGCTCGGCGGCGGAAATGCCTTCCAGGCTAATCAGGCAACCACGCAAATAACAACGATGCTTGGTATCGGAAGCGGCGGTGCTGCCCGAACGCTGATAGGTATCGTTATGGCGATACTTGTGGCGATCGTTATCATCGGCGGGATCAAGCGAATCGCGAAGGTTACCGACAAGCTCGTTCCTTTGATGGCGATCGTTTACATCCTGGCTTCGCTGGTCATCATCTTTGCCCACTTTACGGAGATACCGGCGGCGATAGGTATGATCATCTCAGGTGCCTTTACACCTGAGGCCGGCGTCGGCGGCGTGGCGGGAGTTATCATTCAAGGCTTCCGGCGTGCCGCTTTCTCGAATGAAGCCGGTGCCGGTTCCGCTGCCATTGCACACTCCGCGGTGAAAACGAAGTATCCGGCCAGCGAAGGCCTCGTTGCCCTGCTCGAACCGTTCATCGACACGGTCGTTATCTGTACAATGACTGCCGTTGTCATAGTTCTGTTCAATATGAAGGGCGATTTCTTTATGTATGGCGGCGAGATGCTTAATGGTGCCCGCAGCGTCGTTATCGAGGGCCAGGCGGTGAACGGCGTCGATCTAACGGCTCGTGCATATAACGATGTGTTGCCCGGCTTCAACATCGTATTAACGCTGGCCATAGTTATGTTCGCTTTCTCTACGATGATCTCGTGGTCTTACTATGGGCTACAGTCCTGGAAGTATCTCTTCGGCCGATCGGCAGCTTCCGACCTTACGTTCAAAGTACTTTTCTGTGTCTTTGTTGTGATCGGAGCGGCGGCCTCGCTCGGTTCGGTTCTTGCGTTCTCTGACGCCATGATCCTGGCGATGGTGTTCCCGAATATGATCGGTCTGCTGTTCCTGTTCCCGAAGGTGCGTGAAGAGCTGAACCGATACCTTTCGGCAATTTCTAAGTCTTAGCATAAACAGGAGTTACCACACTGGATCAAGGCCCTCGCAAATATTTTGCAGGGCCTTGTTTTTTTGTTGCATTGCAAAAGAAACTGTGCATAATTTCCTCTGATTCGAGCCTTTCGGCGCGTGTACAAATCTGTATTGCGTTAACGCTGTGGTCTACGTCAAAGCTCATATGCCGGCGTAGATAGTGCCATATCCTAAACGCATTCAGTGCCGATCACCTCCACCGAATTCCCCGAAATCAATCCTAGATATCTGAGGCGACTATGTCACTCTTTGCAACAAAATCTATCGATAAGATCATCGCCGAAGCTAAAGAGACCGGCGAACATACGCTAAAAAAGACCCTAAGTGCGATTGACCTTACCATGCTTGGAATAGGAGCGATCATAGGGACAGGAATTTTCGTTTTGACCGGGCAGGCTGCAGGCAAACATGCGGGGCCTGCCGTCGTAATTTCGATGATCGTTGCCGGCATCGCAAGCGCGTGTGCCGCTTTATGTTATTCGGAGTTTGCATCCAGCATCCCTATATCGGGTTCAGCTTACGCATACGGCTACGGCACGTTGGGTGAGTTCATTGCCTGGATCATCGGTTGGGACCTAATACTTGAATACGCATTTGGCGCCGCCACGGTTGCCGTCGGCTGGTCCGGCTACGTCGTCAGTCTTTTCCGTGACACGATCGGCATCAACTTTCCGCTTGCTCTCAGCGCACCGCCCGGAGCACCGATACTGGATTCGTCCGGCAACACCATTGCGACGGGTGTTTTCAATCTACCAGCATTTCTGATCGCTATCGCGGTCACCCTACTGTTGATCCGCGGCATAAAAGAATCCGCAAGCTTCAACTCGGTGATAGTTGTGGTAAAGGTTCTCGTCGTGGTGCTCTTCATTGTTGCCGGGATCGGATTCGTCAGCACTGAAAATCTCGGGATAGGCTGCACGGTCGGATCACCGGGCTGTGCGGAGTTCATGCCGTTTGGTTTTAGCGGCGTTATCACCGGTGCTGCGGTCATTTTTTTCGCCTATATCGGATTTGACGCCGTTTCGACTGCTGCACAGGAAGCCAAGAACCCGCAAAAAGATATGCCAATAGGTATACTCGGTTCACTTGCCATATGTACGGTTCTATACATCCTGGTCGCCGGCATTATGGTTGGGCTCGTTGATTACAAACTGCTTACCAATGCTGCTGCTCCGATCGCTACTGCGATTGACGCCGCCCGCGATCAGGCAGAAGGGACGACCATGGGCTCTATACTTATCGCATTTCCGACGATCATAAAGGTCGGTGCGGTCCTAGGCCTGAGCTCAACGATGGTAGTGATGGTAATGGGACAACCGCGGGTCTTTTATTCGATGTCCAAGGATGGTCTGCTTCCCGCATGGGCTGCCAAGGTCCATCCTAAATTTCAGACGCCGCATATCACCACGGCGATCACAGGGACTATCGTCGCCCTTCTCGCCGGATTTGTACCGATACATCTGCTTGGCGAGCTTGTCTCTATCGGAACCCTGTTCGCGTTCGTCATTGTAGGTACCGGCATTATCATCCTGCGGTCATCAAACCCGGCTCTTCACAGACCGTTTAAGCTTCCCTTCTCACCGGTCATCCCTATAGCCACGGTATGGATAGCGGCCTTTTTGATGAATAACCTTCCGCTTGACACATGGTTGCGTCTGATCGTATGGATGTCGATAGGACTGGTGGTCTATTTTGCGTATAGCTATAAGCACAGCAATCTAGCAAAAGTGACCGATGCAGAAGCGGCCGTGGCGACGCCTGCCGACTACAAACCGCCGTTGGCGGCTATGGTGGCTATCGGCGGTGCGGTTTTGCTGACGGTGTGGCAGGTTGAGTTTTTCCTTCCAAATACGACTTGGCTAGATACCGCCGTGCGTTCCTTTGCGTGGCTGACAACCGGAGTGTTGGTCACTCTGATGATGTACGGCAAGGCAAGCAGACGGGGCGGCCGAACAGAATCGGTCAGGAATATCGGCCTTATTGCATCGGTTGTAAACTTGGTGGCATGGGTGGCAATGTTCTACTGGTTTCTGACCCACTGGGCTGATTTTCACACGAAATAATGTCCTGATGCATAAATTTCCCGGATGCCGCAGGGTTCGCAGAGAGACATAATTTCTATATACTCTGTGGCATTTGTTTATGCGGAAGACGTATTTTAAGTGGGTCATCACCGTCGCATCAGGTCTCCTTATCGTCGCTTTTCCGGCACCTGCGGGCATCACACAGGAGGCGTGGACGCTGCTGGCCGTTTTCATAGCGACCATCGTCGGCTCGATAGTTCAGCCGCTCACCGGTAGCGCGATGGTGCTGTTGGGTGTTGTCGCGGTCACATTTTTTCAAGCCGTACCCATTGAACGCGCCCTTGCCGGCTACGCGGACAAATTCGTGTGGCTGGTGCTTGCAGCGTTCTTTATCTCGCGGGCGATGATCAAGACCGGACTCGGACAGCGCATCGCGCTTATTTTTGTCCGGCTTATTGGGCGAAAAACGCTTGGACTTGGCTATTCGCTCGTTTTCACCGATTTTATCCTTGCATCGTTCATTCCTTCCACAGGCGCACGCTCCGGCGGCATCATTCTGCCGATAGCAAGAAGCGTTACGGAAACTTATGATTCGCGTGCCGATGACGGTACGGCTGGCCGGCTCGGCACGTTTCTGATGACGATGCTATATCAGTGTGAGGTGATACTCTGCGCCACTTTCCTGACCGGGCAGGCCTCGAACGTAATAATAAGAAGGCTTGCACTTGAACAGACAGGTATCGATCTTAACTATGGTGTTTGGTTCCTGTCGGCAATAGTTCCTTCATTGGTTGCCCTTACCATCATACCGGTCGTTCTATACCGGCTTTTCCCGCCCGAGATCAAAGAAACGCCGAACGCCGTTGCTTTCGCTCATGAACAGCTTGAACGGCTCGGCCCGCTGAAGCGGTCGGAAAAGATATTGCTGTGCGTATTCGTGGCGGTGGTCGCTCTTTGGATCTCGGCATTCTGGCACGGGATCGACCCGACTGTCATTGCTCTGGTATGTATTTCGGTCCTTCTGGTCTCCGAAGTCCTTGTATGGCGCGATCTTATAGATGAGACGCATGCTTGGGAGGTTTTTATCTGGTATGGCGGCCTTGTGATGATGGCTTCCGAGCTAAGCAAGACGAACATAACATCCATCTTCGCAAACGCGGTCGGTTCGATGATGGGCGGTTTTGGATGGCCCTTAGCATTGGCAATGCTCGCACTAGTTTTCTTTTACGCGCATTATGCCTTCGCATCGATAACGGCTCACGTTATGGCGATGTTCGTTCCGTTCCTCGTGGTAACTATTGCCATCGGCGCGCCGGCGGGACTTGCGGTCTTGTTGCTTGCATATTTTGCGAACCTTTCTGCAGGCCTTACGCATTACGGCACGACGCCGGCACCGGTCTATTTCGGGCTCGGATATGTAAGCCAAAGGCGATGGTGGACTGCGGGCTTTATTGCCTCTGTATTAAACATTCTTCTCTGGTCAACTATCGGCGTTCTGTGGTGGAGAGCGATCGGCTGGTGGTGATCCGAAAAAGGAAAGGCGACCGCAAAAGAACATTAGATACACTTTTGCGGTCGCGTTGAAATATAATACCGGCGCTACTGCGGCGGGAGACCGGGGAAACCCTGCGGCAATCCTGTCGGCGTGTTAGCAGCATCGGCCGCATCGATCCTTTCGATAGCTTCGTTGTAGATACGGATCTGGCCGGAACTTTCCATTCGCTGCCGCGTCGCAGCAAGAAATTCTGAGAATACCTCGTTGCGTTTTGTAGAAAGCTTTTGCTCCATCAGGGTTGTACGCTGCTTGGCAAAATCATCCATGCTGGCGTCCTGCCGCGAGACCGCGCCGACAATATAATAATTCTCCCCGATCTTTATCGGTGTTTTTGTTACCTCACCGGGTTTTAGCGCAAAGATCGCGTCCTCCAATTCTTTGTTTGTGGTCGCGGTTGGGCCTTCACCAAGCGGCGAACCTATGGTAAACGCCTTTGCCTCATTAGCTTTTACATTCTGCCCGCTGGCCAGCGCGGCAAGCGCAGCGGCATTGGCCGCACCGGATGCGATGCGGTTGGCGATCTCTTCCACGCGGTTCCGAGCTTGTTCCAGCTTTACAACCTCAACAAGCTGTGTCTTTACCTCTTCAAACTCAGCATCGCGCGGCTCTTTGCGGTCGATTAACATCGGAACGGCGAATCCATCCGGAATAGGCACTTTATCACCGACGTCATTAACATTTTCCAACGGTGCGATGCCGTCTTCGAATTGCGGCGAGACGCCGATATTCTCAACCGTATCGCCGGGCTTGATATAACCGGTCTCGCGTACCATTGCCGCAACCGAATTGTTTGCCTCAGCTGCAAATTGCTGAGCGGTTGCCTGTACGTCCTTGTTCTCCTTTAAGCGCTGTGCTACGCGCTCAGCCAGGGCCGCCGCTGCTTCGTAAGCCCGCCGGTTTCGTAGGCTGACGTCAAGCTCCTTTTTTGCTTCTTCAAAGGATTTAGGTACGGCTTCGCCGCGTCGAAGAATAAAATAGCGTCCCTGATAGTTGATCGGCTCGGTGATCTCGCCAGGCTGCATACGGATCAATCGCTGATATGGATCATCCGGCTTGTTCGGATTTTCGCGAACCGGCCCCGGAAGGTCGCCGCCCTTGCCTGCAGATGCAGGATTCTCAGAGAATCCCTTTGCAAGTTCGGCAAATGCCTCTTTTGTTACTGTTGCTCCATCTTTTCTGAGGCGAGACACGAGCTCGTTCGCTTTTTCGTAAACCTTGCCGTCAAATTCCGGTTTTGCAACACGGAGGACGATCTCCTGTCCAAGCACGCCGGAAATGCGCTTATCTTCGGGCAACTTATCATATTCTGCCCGAAGGTCTTCGTCTGTAATCGGAAGTTTTTCGCCGATCTTCGCGGTATTGACAAAAACGTAACGGATCTTTTTCTGCGGCATACTGATGTAATATGCCGACTTGTTCTTCTCAAAATAATCGCGAAGCTCTGCATCCGTCGGAACAATTGTTTGGGCAAGCGTCGCGGGTGAAAGAGCTATGTATGAAAGATCGAACTTTGTGTTCGAACGCTGAAAATCTGCTATAAGCTCTTCTTCAGAAACTGTTACACCGGCTGTTAGAAAGGTCTGCAGCTTTCGTCCGCTTATCTGATCACGGACCGATTCTTCGTAGGTCCTAACGCTTCCGAACTGATTAGTAACGTTCTGCTCATATCTAAGCTGGTCCCATTGTTTGCCCTCTTCGGGTTTATTTTGCTCGCGTATTTCGGCCGCAACCTCGGCATCAGAAGCTGTAAGGCCGAGCCTTGCCGCCTCAAGCCGAATTATTTTGCCGCTGATCGAACCGTTCAGCACCGTTCGCGTCGGGTACGGGCGGCCCTGCATAAACTGGCTCATGGCCTGTTTCTGCCTTGCGATCTCGCCGACCGTGATATACTCACTGCCGACTTTCGCAGCGCTCTCTGTGCTGTTGATCAGATTGGCATCCAGCCCGCCTCGCGTAGGTGCATAAAAAAGCACAAGGCTGAGCACCATAACAATGGCAAACAAAAGAAGAACGAAATTTCGGGTCCGTTCCAAACGTCTGAAAAGCTTAAGCATCGGTTTTTACTTGGTTACTACTAATATTCTGGCCTCTAGGGATAAATAAAAAGTGTAGCAAAGGCGCAAGATTTTCCAAAGTAAAATGAAGGTCTCGGGCGGGGCGAGCGGTTGCTTAGAGATCCGTACGATTGCGTCATAGAATATACGGGATTATTGTAAATAGTTGGCTCCAGAACGTTTTGCCTTTCGATGACGGAAGAAAGAAAGATCGAAACTATCGGCATTGTCGTCAAACCAGGCCACACCGATGCTCTGAAGACCGCTCGTGAATTAGCCGAATGGCTCGTTTCGCGTGGGCTCAACCTTGCGGGTGAACCGCACTGTCCGGCGGAAGCGATCGATCAGAGCGATTCGCTGGTGGGTGCCGAACTTTGCTCTTTGTCGGATCTGATCGTCGTTCTGGGCGGCGATGGGACAATGATCTCGACCGCACGGCTCGTCGGCGATTCTGAGGCTCTTGTTCTGATCATGGTGACCTGACAGGATTCATCGATCATTATTTCGACACGAACATTGGCCATAAACGTGAACGGGAAAGTTATCTAAAGATAGTCAAGACGGTGGGATATTCCGCTGAACAGATACTCTTCGTCTCAGATATTCCACAAGAATTGGAAGCCGCGATGGAAAGTGGACTTCAGGTGGCATTGTCAATTCGTCCCGGGAACGCTGAGGCCACCGCGGAAAACATTTTTCCTACCTTGAAGAGCTTCGACGAGTTGGAATAGATTGCCCGCAACGCTTGATTTACATTTTCAGCTTTGTTTGTATTGAGCTATGAAAAGCGGAATTGAAACAGCAACATTGGCGGCAGGGTGTTTTTGGTGTGTCGAAGCAGTATTTGATGACCTAGAGGGCGTTCTTGACGTAGTTTCAGGGTATTCTGGCGGTTACAAAGAAAACCCGACCTACCAAGAAGTTTGCTCCGAAACTACCGGCCACGCCGAAGTTGTCCAGATCAAGTTCGATCCCGAGGTTTTGAGTTATGCAGACCTCCTTCGTGTATTTTTCTCAGTTCATGATCCGACTACGCTCAACCGTCAGGGTAATGACATAGGCACATCTTACCGCTCGGCGATCTTTTACCACTCTAAAGAGCAGGAACAAACTGCACACGAGATCATTGATGAGGTTACCAAGGAAGGTATTTACAGTGATCCTATAGTTACAGAAGTGTCCCAATTTGATAAGTTCTGGCCGGCTGAAGATTATCATCAGGAATATTTTGCGAATAATCCGAATCAGCCCTACTGTGCTGCCGTGGTAGCACCGAAAGTAGCAAAATTCAGAAAAAAATTCACAAGCCGCTTAAAACAAAAATGAGTTGACGGTTTAAACATTGTTTGTTAGTATTTCATTTACTTCGCTTTGCGAAGTCAAATCCTTCCACGTATCTCCTTCAATTTACCCTCCCTCAAAAAGTTCTATCTATATTTCTATCTATTTGGGAGCCGTGTCTCATGTTGCAGAGATCTGGTGCAATAAAGTTTTGCGCATCTTGTTTTTTACTCATCATATGTGTTGCTTTCACACACTTGCTAGAAGAAATTACTTTTGCTCAAAAGTATAACGTAAGTGAACCAGCATTAATGGCCGGGAACATTTCCGGAAGGGTTTTTCAAGACTTTAATGGAAACGGGAATTTCGATTCGACAACTACGATCGCTAACAATGGCTTTGGGACTATCGGTGTCGCCATTGACCGCGGCATAAGCGGTGTGCAGGTACGAGCGTTCAATGCCGCCGGTGTTAACGTTACGCCGGGAGGGGTTGTGAATACTGACTCTAGCGGAAATTACACGATCTCGACAACAGATGCGGGTTCTGGTCCTTATCGTGTTGAGTTCACTAACCTTCCAGCTGGGTACTTCCCTTCGGCACGCAGCACAGATTCTGTGAATGGCGGGACAGCGACAAATTCTGGGTCAACAACACAGTTTGTTGCGTCAGCCCCGACCTCGAACGTTAATCTTGCGATAAACCATCCAATGGATTACTCTCAAAATAACCCTGAAGTTGCGGTCGCGATCTACTATGCTGGCGATCAGATAACTGGGGTGAACAGCGCATTACCCGCGCTTTCTACATTCCCTTATTCCGCAGGTAGTACCGACACATCCACGTCTGCAAGTATCCCCCTCTACGATTCTCCGGCATTGAATCCGATGGATATTACTGCGAGCCAGGCGGGGCCGACATTTGGCCTCGCATATGCAAGACGTGCAAAACGCCTATACGCAGCCGCATATTTCAAACGTCATGTTGGTTTTGGGCCACAAGGGCCAAATGCGATCTATGTCATTGACCGAACAGGACTCGGGACGGTTATTGGCCACTTCATCGTACCCGGTCCCGCCACCAACTTTCACGACACTTCGAATTATCCTCGTGATAATGGCAACACTGGTTGGGACGCTGTAGGCAAATCAAGCCTGGGCGGGCTTGCAATATCTGAGGATGAATCTATTTTGTACACCATAAATCTGGCGAACCGGACGCTTTATGCGCTGAATTCCAGTACGGGTGCGCTGGTAGCTTCACAGGCTACGCCGACAAGTTTGCCTTTGCCTTCGGGGACTTGTCCTGCGGCAGATGCTCGTCCTTTTGCGGTTACTATGCATCGAGGGCTGCTTTACGTCGGAATGGTGTGCAGTGCACAATCCAGTCCGAACGTTGACAGTTTTACGGATTCAAACAGCAATGGCATTCACGATGCGGGTGATTATTTCGTTGACTATAACAACAATGGTGTTCGCAACACAGGTGAGCCATATCTAAATCTGGTGGGCGGCACTGGCTATGATGCGGGAGAGGCTTTTACTGACGTGGACGGAAATGGTGTTTACAATTTGGGCGACGCCAGAAATCTTAGAGCATATGTTTACACGGTAAATCCATCAACGCTTGTCTTTAGCTCTTCACCTGTGTTTCAGATGCCGCTTAACTATCGCCGCGGCTTCAACCAAGTAAATCAGAGCGCGACCGGAACCTGGCGTCCCTGGTCAACGATATATCGAAACGCTTCGACCAATGCGACGCGTGTCGTTTATTCGCAGCCAATGTTGACCGATATCGCTTTCGATAACGGCAATTTGGTTCTTGGCTTCCGTGACCGGCTCGGTGATCAAGTCGGTAATGGAGCCTTATCGAATCCGGGTGATCCAAGCAATACGACATTCTATCAGCCGCGAACTGCGGGTGATATTATCAGGGCATGTGGAACGTTAGGGTCATGGACATTGGAAAACAACGGGCTGTGCGGTGGAACGGGAGGCGCCCCCGCCAACGTCGCCGAAGGTCCTGGCGGCGGTGAGTTCTACTACGGAGATTCATACACCCTTTCCGCTAATTTCGTTTTTCCAACGACTACTATCTTTGGAAAAGGAAGTAATCATTCAGAAACCGGCTCAGGCGGCGTAGCACAATTGCCTGGCGCACCAGATGTTATGATCACGAACTTCGATGCCGTACCTAATGTTGCTAATACGATACACGATGGCGGTATCCGCTGGCTGAGCAATACAACAGGGGCGTTCACAAAAGGGTATCGTCTTTATGACGGAGACGGTAACGACCCGGATACGATGGGAAAAGCCGGAGGCGTTGGCACAAGCATTGAGCTGCTTGTAGATCCGGCCCCGATCGAGATAGGGAATCGCGTTTGGCGCGACCTGAACAACAACGGTGTTCAGGACCCTAACGAACCCGGCATCGCCGGTGTAACGGTCAGGCTCTATCAGGGTTCAACCTTGGTCGGAATAGCGGTTACCGATGCAAATGGCGAATACTATTTTGTCGGCTCTTCATCCCCGGATTCTAACACGAGTGACAATATCGGACAGGTCAATGGTGGCATCCAATATCAAACAGCTTATCAGGTTCGCATAGACAATCCGACCAATTACGCATCGGGCGGGCCGCTTTTTGGGTTGATCGCAACAATACCTAATCAGAATACCCAGCTTGGAGATACCGATCAATCAGATTCAGATGCCTTGAACATGCCGAACCCGCCTGGTTCTCCTTCTGGCACGTTTCCCGTTATATCACTAACAACGGGCGGGCTAGGAGCAAACAACCATACATTCGATGTAGGATTTCGCCTCGCGCCTTCAGCTGCCAACGTTACTATATCTGGCTCAGTTTTTACGGCAAAGGGTATCCCTTTAAGTGGTGTCGATGTTTATCTTGTAGAAGCCGACGGCAGCACTCACCGTAGGCGAACCGGAACATTTGGTCACTACGTTTTTGCGGACATTGCCGCGGGTCAGCATATATTCGTGCATGTTGCCTCTCGACGATATAGCTTCATCGACCCGGTTAGATCAATAACGACGCTGGATAACATAGACGACCTGGTGTTCCGGTCCAGTGAACCTTGATCAAAGTTTACCGAACAGCATAAGCACACCGATCACAATGAAGGCTACAGCGACGATACGCTGTAGCCATTCTGCGGGAACTACTTGGGTCAACGCTCCGCCAACCAAAACCGCGAGCAGCGACACAATTACCAGTGCTGCACTTGCACCAAGAAACACAGCGATCTTTGAATCGGTCTTGGCGGTCAGGGTTATGATAGCGAGTTGGGTTTTATCACCAAGTTCGGCAAGAAACAGGGTTATGAACGCGGTTCCGAATATCTTCCAATCCATTCGGTCAGTTTAGCGCGAAATGCTCACGTCAACTCAATAGTCCGCGAGCTTTTCGAACTGACGGGTAAGCAGCATCCGATCGATCAGTGCCCGACGGCGACTGATCACTGTTCGAAAGCGGTGTGTGGTAAAACCCAACAGCTTTTTTAGCTCGGCAGATTGTTGCAACTTACAGAACATATGCAGCAGGATGGCTGATATGGCATTTGCTAATTGAGTTGCTGAGATACGCTCTGAAACATACAGTCTGCTGTCGGCAAATTCAAACTCTTTTTTTGTCGGATCGACAAATGGATAACGTTCGGCGACAAGTGAGCAAGCATTAGAAAAAATCCGTTCAAAATCTAGTCGCTGCGCAATGAACGCCATTTCCGCATTCTTCAATAGCTCAAGGATCAGTTCTTTTAGCTCAGCACGGTCGCGCATTCGCGAAATCTCGTCACGCTGCCTTTGTGACGAAATGATCTCAGAAGCGTTCGTATCGGTCCTCGAATAGGCCATTCTTCTAGCACTGGCTGAGATGTGCTCATCGACATAGACCCGCGCGGGTCTTTCCTTGAAAATGTATTCAAAAACGTTGACCTGCCCATGAGGTTCTCTTGACCGTGCAAGCAAATCCTTTAGAGCCTTCTCACCATTGTCAAAGGTTTTTGTTTGATGATCGAATTGACGTACGTGAACGCTACGTCCGGGCCGAAAGATCACCTCAGCCTCATAGTCTGAAAACTCGATGTGGATCCGGCCAACGAAGTGATAATGATAAAGGTGCTTTATCAGCTTCCCGACGTCAACAAATGACGTACTAAGCTTCTTATGGATAGGTTCTATCCGCATCACACCAAATGAGGCCGCAAATACCTCAGGGGATCAACTCTCTTTACTCTTGCTAGCACAAAAGGGCGAATCGGATAGGCATTCCAATTTTCTATTGCAGGATTTCTTGTTTTCTTAGTATTAACGTCGGCATTAACACCTTTACATTTCTTTACGATTCGAAACGAGACCATTCGTTGGATACACACGTCTAAATGATGCAGTTTTAGATCAAATAAGAACTACTTCCTTTGGAGGGTAATATGATCCAAGTACTCGTATTTTTGGCCGTGTTTGTGATAAGCGCTATCTCGGCTTTCTCACAGAGCGGTGAGGTAGATTTCTCAGGCAAATGGTCGCTTGACATCGAAGCTTCAAAGCTCGAGGCTCGTGACCGCATTGAATCAATGACAATGGACGTCTCGCAAAGCGCTGCCGAGATAACCATCGGAACAGTGACCAAACGTGCTGCCCCGCCGGATGGCGGAATGGGCGGACGCGGCGGCGGAATGGGAATGGGCAGGCCCGGCGGAGATGCCAAATTGACCTACAGCCTTGACGGTAAAGAAAAAACGATCGATCAGGCTACCCCAATGGGATCCGTGCCGGTTAGCCTAAAAGCAAAAATGGACAGCGGTAAACTGAAATTGAGCCAGACCCGTACTATAAGTGGTCCAATGGGAGAGATCTCCTTGACGACAAAAGAAGAGTGGAGCTTATCTTCGGATGGCAAGACATTGACAGTAAAACGCGAGACCATAACCCCACGCGGGACAATGTCCTCTACATTGGTCTTTACAAAAAACTAAAGCTTTCGCGATTGCCGATGATCATTCGGCAAAGCTCAGTTCTTCCGTTATTTCCTTAGCATAGTGCCGGGCAAGCTCAAGCTCGTCCGGCTTTAATGAAACTGCCCCAACCACTGCGTGTCCGCCGCCGCCATACCTTTCGCAGATCTCAGCAATGTTATGGACCCGCGGGCGCGGGGACCAAGGATTCGACCCGACCGAGATCTTTGTCCGGAACGAACTTTGGCTTACTGATACGACGTATGTGGTTTCGGGATAGAAATAATATGGTATGAACTTATTGTATCCCTCTATTCCGGTTCCGGCCAGATCAAAGGTTACAACGCCGCGTTCATAGGACGCCCGGCCCTTTATAACATCAACCGTCTTCCAGTGTTCATCGAGTATCGGATCAAGACGGGCTTTGATCGCATTGTCTTCAATGATCTCATCAAGCCGCATCTCGGTCATCATAGTAATTATTCGCTCAACAAATACAGGATCGCGCTCGCCTTCGATGACCTGCATTAATTTAAGTGCCGAAGATCGCAGCTCCACACACTGAGCCGCGTTCTCATAGAACGCCCCATCAATTATGTGGGCCCATTCTACAAGCTCCTCCAGGAATGGATCATAGAACCCGAACCTCTCCCTTGCGATACGTGCAATGAATTCAGCACACGATGCACTCTTAGTATCCAAAAATTTTCGTCCAGAGGTATCTGCAAGGAAATGTCGCTCATCTGCTTCCGACAAGAATGCTGATTGGTGATGATCGAACCACCAGGTCAAACGGTCGTCAGCACAATACTTGAAGTCGACTATTGCATTCTCATCTCCGTCAAGCAACTCCCTGTCAAAGGCATTGCCGGCGCGATGCATTGTAGGGGTATAACCGATCTCTGCATCAGCTGCTATCGAGCCGCGATAGAATTTTGTGAATATTGCGGCTGAAGAAACACCATCGAAGCAATTTCCGTGATAAAGGATCCGAAGTCTCATATGAGAACCTTTGCCCGAAGGCAAAACACTTCAGCTTAGAATTCGGGGATCCTTTCGTCAAGGGGTGAAAGCTATCAGTTTCGGCCCTTCAGGTATTCAGACGGAAGCGGATTATCAGGCGTCTCCGCAAGCCAGAAGATACTCATCACCCACCAACGCTTGCCGTCATATAGCAGCTGGATGCTGTTTATTCCGCGCATGAACGGGGTTTTCTCTTCTCTTTTTCGAAAAGCCTCGTAGGTTGAGAATGCATGGGCCAATGTGCCGTATCGGTCAACACGCCGGGCAACCTCCCGTTCATGAAAGCCATTATTCTTAAAGAACGGAGCGTTAGCGGTAATATAATCCTCCACGGACATTACGCTTGCAGCGGTCATACCTGTTTGGGCGTTTCTTCCGCTTGGAATGAGGCGTGCATCTTTGTGAAACAGTGTGCGGAGGCGATCCCAATCCCGTTCGACACCAGCATCGCCAGATATCACATCGTAAACAGCTTTGAGGATCTGGTCGATCGAGCCGACGTCCGCTGGATCTGCTTCTCTAGGTTGTGCAGAGATCACCGTCGCCGAGGTTGAAAGCATTAACAAAAGTATAAGTGCATATTTCATTCCGCTTTTTACGAAGCATCGATCATTAAGTTTCATCGTTAAGGGCTCCGAATAGAAAATTTGGTCTCGATCCGCTGTTGCACCAATGGCGGCAGCTGTTCGAAAAGATCAAGGCCGGTGCGTTCTTCTATCTCGGAAATGCTTGTAAGATACATCTTCCAGTCATTATTCTCTATCTTTTCAATATTAGGCATATCTACGGCGATGATCTGCATTCTATTTGGCAGTTCCTCGATCCTTCGTCCTCGCGGTACTGAAACGATCACCTTCCAGCAATTAGTTGGGGCGGTTACTTTTCGCTTTAGCCTTTCTCTTTCACCGTAAACACCGGCTATCTGATATACATCATTGCCCCGTCTCACAAGCGAACGTGCATGGGATTCAAGCTTCTGCCACGGATATTGGTTCAGAGCCGGTGTTTGAGGAACGATATTCGTCATCATGAAAGTTTCTTCATTAAGACGGGCATTGCCGAATCGATCAGCGCTCGGCACCATATGCCCGCGATCGTATCCGCTACCGGAGTAGTCGTAATAGTCTATTCGGGCAAATCCCTGCGGCAAACGCAGATCAGGACGGAACTGCGGTCGCATCAGCGGATCGCCAAGATCTTCGCGGACAGTTCTCCAAGAAACCCAGTTCACTGTCCCAAGCGACTCGTTGTAAGAAAACACTGAGCCGTTGCCGACCACAAGGAAATTATTTCTATCCGTAGGATCAAGAGTTGCCTTGGAAGGATTGCCAAAAGCGGCATGCGGGCTTTCAGGCCGAAACACCTCTTTTACAGGGCTATCTCCAGCTGCTGAGTGTTCTACCTCGCGGCCCCATGGCAGCTGTACGCAACCATTCAAAAAGAACGCGCAAAAAAGCAGAACTAAAAACATTCTAAACATTCGGCTACGGAGTCTCTCGCCAAGGATCATCTCAAGAATATTACCAAACTGCATTGCTCTTGGTTGCAAGCCAAAGTGGGTTGAGAAAAGCCAATTATCTTAGTGACGCCACAATGCGTTAAAATCAGTATGATGACGGATCGTCTCCATATACTCGGAAAAAAGCGGAGCGAATTGGCACAGATCTTTGCCGAAATGGGAGAGCCCCGCTTTAGAGCAGACCAGATGTTCCGCTCCGTCTACGGCCGACGCCTTCGTTCTTTTGATGAGATGACGGACCTCCCAAAAGGATTGAGGAAGAAGCTTTCGGAGGAAATTCAGCTTTGCTCGTTGATTGTCGAGTCAACGTTTATATCACTCGACGGAACTCGTCGATTTTTGATGAGAACTCATGATGGATATCCGGTAGAAACGGTTTTCATCCCCACAGAGAACCGCGATACGATTTGTTTTTCTTCACAGTCCGGATGCCCGCTTAAGTGCGATTTTTGTCTCACCGCCCGTCTTGGTCTGTTAAGGAATCTGACAGCCGGAGAAATAATCGAACAGATAATTATTGTACTTAATGATGTTTACGGCGTTGGAAAGGAGGCTCCGCACGGCACGAACTTGGTCGCTATGGGAGAAGGTGAACCTTTTCTTAACTTCGAGAACCTGCTAAACGCGGTTGAGATAATGTCGGACGAGACTGGTCTTCATATAGTTCCCGGCCGGATAACCATTTCGACCGCAGGGATCGTGCCCAAGATATATGAATTTGCTGAGCTTGATCGGAGACCGAATCTGGCCATTTCATTGACGGCCGCGAATGACGAACTGCGCAACCGACTGATGCCGATCAACAAACGCTGGCCAATAAAGGAATTGATGGATGCTGCCAAAACTTTCGAACAGACACTGAAACGCGGCGAGCGGTTTACATTTGAATATGTACTTCTTGGCGATGTAAACGATTCAGCCGAGCATGCTGCCGAACTTGCCGAGCTGATAAGAAAAAGCGGCTTGCAAAAAGTAAAGATCAATTTGATACCGCACAATCCTGCGGAAGGCCTTGAATACTCCCCTTCGGACCCACAACACGTAAAACGTTTTAAGAAAGATCTTGCCTCCTACGGGATCGATTCATATATCAGAACGCCACGCGGGCGCGACATTTATGCCGCTTGCGGACAACTAGCTGCAAAAGCGGCTTAGCTTTGTTATGGAACTTTTAATTCCCGGACTTATTCTTGTTGCATTGATGGTCTGGGCGTCAACCAAGATCAAGCGAGATGCTGCTGCGGCCTTTGCGGCTGAGAGGATCGATAATGAGCGCTTCTCTATCGATAAACCCGAAGGTTTCTTGCATGTGATAAATGATGATTCCGGCTTCGCATTCCGGGCATATTCGAAAGAATACGGTAATGGGGATGCTAAAGGCATAAGACAGGCAGAAATAGAGATCGAGATCTTTGAAGACTCAACTATCGAAGAGCGCAAAGAGACCCTGGCCAATGAAATAGGAGCTATTGATAATGAATATGTTTTTATAGATGCCGGTCGTAGGGCGTTTCGGGGTTTGATACCATATAAAAGGAATGAGATCGGGTTCTGCCAACATTTCAAGATTGTTCAGGAAAACAGTCGCGTGTTTGAATTGCGTGCCATCGTTCTCGCAGAGCATTTCGAATCATTGGAAGACGATCTGGAAAAAGCTATGAAAAGTTTTCATATCAAATGAACCATCTGACAGATAATTATTTGCATCTCATCTTACTTATGAAACGAAACGCCATTTTCTCTCTACCAATATTTCTGGCGGTTGTTCTCGCGGCCTCCTTAACGTCATCCGCTCAGACGGTATCCGGGTCGATCGGCAATGGGACCGTAGCAAAAGGCGGAACAGCCAGGGGAACGATCGTACTTTCGATACCCGGGAATTTGCATGTCAACTCTTCGCGTCCCAATAGTGAATATCTTATCCCCACCTCGGTCGCCCTTTCCACCTCGGGTGGTGTAGTTGTAAGCAGAGTGACATATCCGCGCGGCGTAAACCGCCGATTTCAGTTCTCTGATAAGCCGATAAATGTGTACGAAGGGACGGTAAGGTTTCCTTTTACGGTCCGCGTGCCCTCCAATTTTCGCGGAAATACTGTAACAGTAAACGCCGTGGTCAGATACCAGGCTTGCAATGATGAGGTTTGTTTCCCTCCGCGAGTTCGCAACATTACAATGACGGCGCGTGTCCGGTAAGTTTATCGGATTACATCAAAACTCTGGGGCACAAATTCTACTGCCCTTAATTCGCCGACAATCTTTCCTTTTGGCTTTGCATCGGGAAAGTAGGTGACGACTGCCCATAAACCGGGAAAGCGGGAGTTGCAGCCAAGTTCGACTTTACCCGCATTCGAAACAAAAGATGTTAACGTGACCGCTCCGGATACAGGAACCCGTAGGCTAATTTCCTGTGCTTCGACCCATGCGATCGCAGTCATATTCTTTCCGGAACATTCGATCCGGTCTATCTGGCCTAGCTTTCTGATCTCACCTTCGGCAGGCTTCCGCAAGCCCTCATTTATTTGCTGAAGGATCAATTTACTCTGCTCGCGTTCGTATGCGGCCTGGCGACTCCGCCGGAGTTTCGCAAGCTCTTCTTCGATCTTCCGTTCATTCGCAGCCAGATCGGTGGGCGGACCACCGATAACGTAGGTCGTTGGTGCGGCAAGCTCTTCGGCTGTCATAAACCTAAAGAATTCAGGAACAAAAATGATCGTTGAAAGAACCCCTTTGGTCTTGCTCCGCTCATCAGTCTCAGGACGATAGAAAAGCACAACAAGGTCCTCTTTATATGAGACATCGCAACCAATTTCGCGTTCGTTGGTTCCCTCAAGCAGCACGTCCAACGAGATCGATTGAAAATCACGGCTTTGCAACGCGAAGTCCCCTTGATCTCCCTTTATCTCATAACGAACCAACCCGCCGGAACAGGTTATGTGTTCTATCCGGCCTGTTGCTTTTACCTCTCCATACTTTGGGACGCCGACCCTGTGGTTTAGGTTTCTTAATACGCGTTCCCTATCAATGCGTTTTACCTCTTCAGCTGAAACCTCCTCTCGTCGCACCAACCTGATATCTGGTCGGATTGAGATCAGACCGCCATTCATCAGCTCGATCCCGGCAAGTTGTCTATTCGATTCCTCTAACTGCTTAACACTAGCAACTATTTCTTCAGCCTCACGGCTAGTGCGTTCATCAGAAGAGTTTTTCATCAGTCTTTCTGCCAGAGTTCTCGCATCTGCGAACTTTCCTTGCCGAAGCAAGATCTTCGACATCAATATGATGATCTCCTCGTTTCCCGGTTCCATCTGAAGTCCTCGGCGCAAAAGTCCTAGTGCTTCATCGATATACACACCGTTGACCATATTTACCCAGGCAAGCATCTTATAGCTTTGGGAAAACTCTGGGTTGAGTTCGATCGATCTCTGTAGAGACTCCCGAATTTTGGCGAAATTCTCTTCAGGAAAGCTTCTTACATAACCGAACTCGTCCATGCTCTCGCGACTAAGGGCATAAGCGTAAGAATAATGCGCAAGATGGTTTCGGTTGTCCGTCGCGATCGCCGTTTCGAGAAGCTCTCTTGCCTCATCAAATCGGCGTTCGCGCATACGCATCAGGCCGAGAGATGTGTGGGCCAATACTGAACCTGAGTCTAGTTCAAGCGCGCGTGCCAGATACTTTTCAGCGGCTTGACTGTCTCCTAACCGATAGAGCAGATCACCTAGATAAGCATTCGCTTGTGCCTCAGGCAGCGGAGTTGAGGTCATTGAATCCTCAAAATTTAGCTTGTTGCCCAACTTGATCACGGCTCCCTTGAACGAACGCTGGTCCAAATACTTTTTGAGCTCGCGTTCCATTTCCGAGTAACTTACCCCGAATGCCTTATTAAACCCTGATTCGAGCGAGCCTCCTTTGACAATGTCCGATACGAAGCTGCCTAACGAATCTGCGTTCGAGTCCTGCCGGCCATGCATAAGAAAATGAATTAGGGCCCAAGACTGAGCGTAAAAGATACTTCGAGAGCGTTCCCCGCCCGCGTGAACCTCACGATTGCTGATCGTAAAAAGATCTTTAAGAGGCATCATTTTGCTCGAACGAAGAAGCTCAAGATGGGCTACGTGATAATCGCCAAGAAAGATAATCTGGTCTTGTTCTATGCGAAAAGTTTCATAGTATTCAGCAAGGCCCTCATTAAACCAAGCCGGCAGATTCATTCTTCCAAAATTAGTGTCCATAAGATAATGGACGTACTCGTGGAATATGGTCTGAAAAGGATCCTGACTGCTTTTTTCAGCCGAAAGAGTTATGTAATTCATATCCTCGCTGGCCTGAAAATATCCGACGATCCCGTCATCTGGTTTTCCGTCGGGACGCTTCGGCTTGAATGACCGATAGTTTGACGAATTTTTGAAGACGATCACATTGGTTTGGCGTGGACTACTGAATTGAATTTTAGGAAAAAGAAGGCGAAAGGATTCGCGGAACTGTTCCAGACGGGTGCCGATGGCTTTTATGTCCTTTTCACTTGCATCTCCTATCAGATAAAAATTCTTAGTCCTAACCGAGATCCAGTTACCTTTCTCTCTCAATTGGCCATTGCCCGAGAAAGTCAATACTAAAAGGACTACAAGCGATGGGATTATCCTACATTTCAAAAACATTTTTACCTCTGGGATGGTATCGCGATTCTATTAGAGAGAAGTTGTTTCGGTCAACAAGAATGTGACCCGATAAGTGTGATCACACGGACCCGATCACCGAGAGTAGGCGGCCCGTCCGGCCAAATTTCTGTTTCTCGATACGATATGAAAAAAAGAGGTCGCTTCGCTCCATTGTGCAGAATGGGGCAGTAAATATCTGAGCAGGTGGAACACCTCTTGAGGTGAGTTGTTCGCGATTCGCTTGATGAAGATCGATAAAGGCGTGCCCCGGCCGCGTTTGCTTGAAAAGATGATCCGCGGCTTCGAATGCAGAGCTAAAGGCGTCTATCACTTCCTGCCCAACCTCATAATTTCTTCCACATGCGGCCGGACCGATCGCGGCCCATATGTCATTCGGATCCGTATCGAATTCCTGCATCATTCGATCAATTGTTAACGTTACGATGCCGCCTACGGTTCCTCGCCATCCTGCATGAACTGCCGCATAGGACCCGGTACGTTCATCACCGATCAGCACAGGAACACAATCCGCCGTCTTTACACCAACAAGCAGATTCTTTACCTGCGAAATGATGGCATCGCTTCGGGTTTCCGTTTCATCGGCATCAACTTCATTGCGAATGATCTTGATATCTGTTCCGTGCACTTGCCATACTGTCGATAGTTTAAGGTCACCCGGAAAAAGGTTCATGAAACGACGACGATTCTCGAATATATTTTCCGCTAGGTCGTCATCAAATCCGGCTAGATTAAGATCCGTCCCGAATCCCGCCTGTCGGCCGTCCTCCAAATTATTAAGGTTTGAAACACCGCCAAGCCGTGTCGAAAATGCGTTTATGAAGCCGGCCTCCTTTAGCGGTTCGCAGATCAATGCCCTCAGACCTGCCTCGTCTCGCCAATAGAACCCCGATTCTGCTAAAGTTTCATCGTCAACGGATGAATTGCTGGTTATGATCCTGTCCACGGGCATAGATATAGTCGAAGTCTATCGCATCGCTGAAACAATGGCGAGAACGCCGCGTTTTCGTGAGCGCGTTTTCACGCCCGCCGAACAAGAATATTGTGATTCAAAAGGGGCCGCAGCAGCACAGAGCTACGCCGGACGATTTGCTGCAAAAGAAGCCTTTCTCAAAGCTCTGAAAACGGGCTGGCGAGGAAAGATCACGTGGCATGATATACAGATAATCAACGATGCTGAAGGTGTGCCCGAATTGTCTATCTCAGGTGAGGCCGAACGTATTTTTGCCGAGCGAGGTTACGTCAGCTTACATCTTTCTATCTCTCACACGACAGAGCATGCGGTCGCTCACGTGATCTTTGAAGGGTAATGTTGTGTGCTGGCAACTTTGTATGCTGCCGGCTGCTTCCATGATACTGCTCAGATCAGTGTTTGTGTTGATATGAAATACGTCTGATAACCTTTATTTCACTTCTCCAGTCCTCATGCAATTCCCACCGCCATAGCTCGATCTCCGGCACAAGCAAACGGGCAAAACGGTCGAAATCATAATGAAAACTTAAAGCTGGAGCAACGCAATAAACCAAGGCGGGTCGATCCGCGATGATCCTTTCTCCAAACAGTCGGCCATGATTCAGGATACCTTTTCGCCGCTGTGATTCGATCCTTCGCCAATAATCCACGGCTTGCAAGACAAAAAGCGGATCGGGAGAGATCTTCAACTCGATGATGACAAGTCGGCCGTCGCGGCGGATAGCAAGAAGGTCAATCTTGTCATTCGAAGAATGAAACTGATTATAGACCGGCGAAAGTTCTAGGTTTGGGTCTAACTGTTTTATGTTCCGACGAAGGATCGATTCAAGCCAGGCTTCAGACATTCGGCGGAATAGTTCGTTCCTTCGGTTTGATGATTTGGGTGAACGGTGGATCCGTAGTTCGTCGATCATACCTGCTAGTTCCGGCTGTGTTCGCTGATCCAGTCGCCTTTGGACCTTATCGGTACCGAACCAAGCGGCTTCTCGTCCCAACACTTTGCGAACACGCGCGAAAGGAAGTCCATTAAAGCGCAGCGTTTCGCCGCGACGCGAGAAGACCACATCGATCGAATGCGGATCTTCCTGAATTATGCTTCGTGTTGTCCGGCTTGTAATTATCTCTGCCGGGATCGCAAGTTTTTGCGGCCGCCCTCGCCAAAGATCAGACAGCCGGAGCTCACTCAGGAATTCAGCTCTAGGAGGTTCTGCTGTTCGATCGATGGAGATGATCCTTAGGTTCTGTTTACTACCTTTTGCCAATAACGGAAACAAACGCTGCAATGCCCGAGCCTGACGGTTTTCCGCAGCTATCCAAACCTCTTCGGCCCCATCACGCGTTCGAGCACGAAGGTGATGAAGCCACTTTAATGCAGAAGCAAAGAGCGATTCGTGTGAAATGGTACCGGTAACATCGACTAAAACTCCGATAAGGCGTTTCCCTTTAAACCTAACCAGTATCTCAGCTGATCTTCCATTTGTTGTATTAAGCGACAAACAATGCGGCACTAGTCCATCAATGTTGTCTATAAGTATTTGGGCGATCTCATTTGCTCGCTCGAGCCGAGCGTATTCGATATTCGCCGCAAGTTCGGCAGCCGACGCTCGCGGGATCAGTCGCATTTCTTCATCGTCCGCTCCAAACCTGGATCGTAAGCCGATCACTATTCCCTTGTCTTCTATCGAGACCGACCGGACCCGCCGAAATGCGAAACCTTTCTCGTCCACGAAGCCGAAAAGAACTTTATCACCTACTTCTTTCAGTTCGATCTCATCACGGCGGAGCGACAGCGTCTTTCCGCTTTCCCGAACGGCAAGCCATTCGAAGCGGGACGCCAATGTTTCTGAAAGGCAGTTTAATTCTTCCATTCGAAAGTTTCGTCGAAGTATCTCATCATCGCATCCGCCCAATCACGATACCCCTGTTCCGAAGGATGAATGCCGTCAGCAAAAAATCCTTCTATCGGAACATTAGCAGGTTGCGGATAATAATAGACACGTTCCATTCTCGATGTGAATTCCCGCGTGTTCGCATCGTGTGACTGTGAAAGTGCCCAAAGTATGCCCTTGATGGGCTGAGGGATCGCCGGTGAAAGCTTGATCATCGGACAATTAGACATAAATATTGCAGCACTTGGATTCGCCCGACGGAGGATATCGAGAAGTTCGATCATATCGCGGCGCCATTTTTTCGGGCTGGAAAGCTTCATAACGTCATTCCCTCCCAAACCGACCAGAACGTGATCATGCTCTTCTTCAGGCATAAGCGGCACAAGCTCTTCGATCGTGCGCCGTGCAGTAACGCCATTCTTGCCCAAGACGCTCCATCGGACAGGCCTGCCGATCCGTTGGCTCAACTGAATAGCAAACTGTCCGGCTAAGGCTTCCCTGTGAGTCCGGGCGCCAAGACCCGCGACCGTTGATTCGCCAATAACAAATAGTTTTGCCGGCTCTTCGCTTCCTTCTCCGACAATACCTGAGGTCTCGCCAGTCGCCCCGGGTAATACCCCGACCTTTTTTCGGGTCAACTGGCCCTGTATATAAAGGAATGGTGATACTGGCAGCAATGCAGCGGCCGCGAGAAGATATTTCGTTTGCCACCTAGTAAGACTCATACCCGCAAATTCATCGACCCTATTATGATAAAATTCATTCAACCTGATGGCTTTGTCAAATATCTTCCAACCTGCAGGTTTTATTCTGGCAATGTTAATGTTGTCCGCCTCGTGCAGCTATTGGCGGTCAGATGAGCCTGCTAGCATCGCATCTCGCCCAACGCCGCAGCCTGATCTTCCGTTCGAAATAAGGGAACCGGAAGAATTCAAAGCTGAGATCGTTACCAAAACCGGCGCCAAACTATCCAAACGTGAGATTTATAAAGACGGGTCGAGGCTTCGTATAGATCTGTTTAACGGAGAAACAGTGTGGGAGACTTTCATTATGAATGGCCGATCTGTTGCGATCGATCATTTACGTCGCGTCTTTTGCGAGATCAGTGAAACGATCGGCGGTTCGGAGCCGGACTTTGCTCAAGACCTTACCATCAGACTGCTTAATGATCGGAAGTATTTGTCTTTCGAAGAGATAGGGATCGAGAATGGACTTCGGATATTTCGTGTAAGCGAAACCGTAAGATCGGACAGCCAGGCAAGGATATACTATGATGAGAATCGCAAGTTGATCGTCAAACAAGAGATATCCGATCTGCGAGGCGAAGGCAGAGAGGCCGTTCGTCTGGTAGAGGTCCGTTACAGCGAAACGCAATTGCCTGATTCGATTTTTACAATCCCACACGAATATAGACAAATATCGGAGGTTGAGTATTTCTCTGCCCGCCGCTGATATTTTGCCGCAGATTCTGCTCATATGGAACAGCTACGGAAATTTGCAAAGTATTTCGGTCCATATCGCGGCAGGATATTTCTTGGGATATTCTTCATCCTCGCTTCGATGTCTTTCGGGCTCCTAATACCGTCGCTTGTCGGCAAGGCAGTTGACGATCTTGCGGTTGGGATAACTTGGGAAAAGATAATTTACTATCCTCTGATAATTCTCGGAGCTAATTTAACAGCTGGCGTCTTTCTCTTTCTGCAAAGACGCCTCTTGATAAATACCTCACGACATATCGAATTCGATATGCGTAATGATTTTTACGCCGCGCTCGTCCATCAGCCGCTTGAATTTTTCCACAACAATCGGGTTGGCGACCTGATGGCCCGTGCGACCAACGATCTTGCCGCGATCCGGCAAATCGTCGGCCCGATGATACTTTACACATTTCAGGCAGTTTTCGCTCTTGCGATAACACTTCCGATCCTACTAAACATATCCGTAAAGCTGACTCTTTTTCTGCTCATCCCGCTTCCATTCGTTTCGCTAACGGTAAAGTTTTTGGGTGAAAGGATCCATCAGCGCTTTGAAAGGATCCAAGCATTTTTCTCCGATATCACCGCTCGGACACAAGAAAATTTGACCGGAGTACGGGTTGTACGCGCATATGCCCAGGAAGCCGCAGAGATCGAGGAATTTGAAAAACTTAATCAAGAGTATGCGGCACAGAATCTTCGACTGGTGAAATACTCTGCGGCAATGCGCCCGCTGTTGTTCTTTTTTATTGGGCTTGGTTTTGTGATCATCGTTGCGGTCGGGGTGCCGATGGCAGTCCGAGAAGAGATAACGGCGGGTGAGTTCACGGCTTTCATTCTTTACCTTCAGCGTATGATCTGGTATTTGATCGCCCTGGGCTACGTGGTGAATCTGTACCAGCGAGGAACTGCATCACTTAAACGATTCAATGCGATCCTAGAAACTGAACCGACAATAAAAGATAAGGACGACGTTCAAGAACAGCCGCCTATTAAAGGCGCCGTCGAATTCAAGGAACTCACGTTCTCATACAACGGCAGATCCGCCCTTAAGAATATCAACCTAAAAATCGAACCGGGAAAGACGATCGCATTCGTTGGACGTACGGGAAGCGGTAAATCAACTCTGATGCACCTCGTGCCAAGATTGCTCGATGCACCAGCCGGAAGTGTTCTTATCGACGGCCGTCCGATCCGTGAGTATCCTCTTGAACAGCTTCGTCGTGCTATAGGGTTCGTACCGCAAGAAACTTTCCTTTTCAGCGATTCGCTTGCAGAGAATATCGCATTCGGCGTTTCAAACTATGGGTCATTACAGTTCAGGAATGGAAAAGCCTCAGGGCTAGAGCGACCTGCGGGTCCGAATGACGACACAACCAAATCATATCGTCCGGCAGCTTCATATCCCGTTGGTTCAATATCTGTTGAGAAGGCCGCGTCCGTTGCGGGATTGACGGAAGACATAAAGGGCTTTCCAAACAAATACGAACAGATGGTAGGAGAACGCGGTATTACACTTTCGGGCGGCCAAAAACAAAGAACTGCTATTGCAAGAGCCATAATGCGCGATCCGCGAATACTTATTCTTGATGATTCGCTTTCTGCGGTCGATACATACACTGAAGAGCAGATACTGCATAATCTGCGAGGCATCCGCCGCGAACGAACAACCCTCATCGTGTCGCACCGAGTATCGACCATTCGCGATGCCGATCTAATATGTGTGCTTGAAGAAGGCAGTATAATCGAACGAGGTACGCACGAAGAGCTGCTCGCACAGAACGGGGAATACGCACAACTTTATCAGCGGCAATTGCTTGAAGAAGAACTCGAATCTGCATGATCTATCTAACCGTAATGACCACAACCGATGAATGAACTCGACCAAAAATATCGTACGATGGTGATCCTGTGGGCGATACTCCTTTTCTCGCAATTGCTTTTTGTCGTGGTCATCTATTCAGCAAAGGGTGGCGAGATCGTGCTTGACCCGGGGCAGTCATTGCTTGGTGACCTTTCCCCGATAGTCATTGGCGCGGCGATGCTTGCCTTTGCCAATCTTGTGATCTCGTTTGTTTTAAGAAAAAAGATCATCGAACAGGGTATAGGAGAACAAAAACCACAATATATTCAAACGGCTTTGATACTCGGCTGTGCAATTTGCGAGGTGATCTCGATAACCGGACTAGTCCTTGCTCTTGTATTCCACTATCCATATTTTTACCTTTGGTTAACACTGGGTTTTATTGGTATTTTCCTCCACTTCCCGCGGTATAGACACCTTGAGGCGGCCAGTATGAATCAACAGAAATAAAAAGCCGCCTCGGAAAGGCCCAAGGCGGCACCAAGATTAAAAAAATTTTTGATCTATGGAACGTGAACCGTTACTGTCCGGCGGCCAAAGCGACGTGCTTCAGCACAACTTGCCATCCAAATATCGATCTTGTTCCCTTTGATCCTACCTCCAGTATCAGCAACGACATAATTGCCGCTGTAAGCACCCGCACCAAGATTCACCTTTGTGCCGAGCTTTAAGACACGTGGATCGGCAGCAATAACGCCATTACCGACCATTCGTCCGGAGGCTGTCTTCCCCCGTAGACAATATGCAGTGGCCGTAAATCTACCTCGGTTTGCACCAACAGCTGCTGATGATACTGTCTTTTCAACTAACTTCTTGTCTTCTGCCTTTTCTCCCTCTTTTTTCTTATCTTGCTCTTTATTTTGTATTAATAGATCAAGTGTATTTTTATCTTCTTTACTAATCTCTAATTTCTTATTATCTGGTGTTGCCTCTGGTTTAATAACGCTTATATCAAATTGTAATTGCGAATCATTCGCTATAACGGGGACATCCTCTGTCTGCGTCTGTGCGTAAACAAATACGAAAAGACCGCTTACTAACGACAGAATAATTCCTCCTCTAACGAGATCTTTCATTATTCTTCGTGCTCCTAAATTGTTTTCCCAATAAAACGCAAAAATAGTGGTTTAGACGTAGGGACGTCGGCCACTATTTGCTAAGCAAGCATAATATTGAGACTTACCTGACAAAGAAAATCTTTGCCTTGTCCCGACAAGATCTGCCAGAACAATGAAAAAGATTAGCATTTTCAGCGGCCTATGTCCATCCTGTGCAAAACCTGCCGGATAATCGGCGTTTCACATATAAAACGCCGAATTGTGAAAAACTTCCTCGATTCTGCTAGACTTATCCCGCCCGTGACCGCCGAGACAGAGCGCCGCCGGGACTTATTTCAAATTTCCTGGAGATCAATGCAAATGGCCGAACGCCGCCAAAGCGAACGATACGCAGTTTCATTTCCTATACGCATTAAATGGAAGGACGATGACGGCAATGTGATCACGGAAGAGGGGCTTACCGAAAATGTCGGGCTTAACGGCACGCTTGTTTTTTTGCCGCGGCGTTTGCCCTCTGTGGGGTCAAGAGTGAATTCCTTTGGCATCGGCGGTGAGATGGAGATCCGAACAGGCGTTCATACTCAAAAGCAGCTTATATCTTCGCCGAGGGTTCACTTCGGTCTTGGAGAGGCGACCGCAACTGATGTACTGCGCATCATTTGGAACAATGGGTTCGTGCAGGCTGAGTTCGATCTCCAGGCCGATCAGGTCATAGCTGCCGAACAGCGGCTGAAGGGTTCTTGCCCGCATCTGTTCACCTGGAATGGCGAGCGGTTCGTAATGGTCAAAGATGCCCCGCCGTGGAGCCCGGCATTGGGGCTAAAGATAAACGCACAAGACATTGCGGGCGTGATGGAGACGGAGGAATGGTTCAAGATCCCCGGCGAGACCGTGAAGCCAAAAGACGGCGCGTATGAATTCCGGATAACCGGAGAGTATTGGGAATCGTTCTATATCGATCATTACAAGCTGATGGTAATAGATCATCCGGAGGGGACGGAGATCTTTGCGGATGAGCGTTTTGCGGTCCCGCCGCCGCCGTTGAAGGTTCATACCACCGGAGCCGCGCGTCCATTTGCCAAAGTTTTCGATCATAACGGAAACGATGTGTCGGAGACGGTCCGGGCTATCGATGAGGTATATCTTGATGGCATAAAGCGGGGTAAATTTCAAGGCGTAGCGGAGGACCATTGGGCGGAGTTTGTGCTTCCTGCAGATGCCCCGACCGACAAAGAGCTAATGCTGGTCGCAGACGGCTGGCTTCATCCGACCGATGCTTCGATCAATGTGCAGCTTGGTCAAAGCTCCTTCACGCCGCCGAAGAGTTTGAGTCTTGAAGTACCCGATGGCGATGGATGGCGGGTCGTAAGAGAGAACCTTGGCTTTCCTGCCGGCAAAATGAAAACGGTTCTTGTCGAGCTGCCGCCGGGCGAACGAAGATTTCGGCTCCGGACGAATATGGAGATCTACTGGGACCGCCTCGTCTGGGCAGAGATCAAAGACGGCGACGAGAATCGGACCACGACTATCGAGCTAGGCTCGGCAGAGCTAAGGTATAGAGGCTTTTCCGTGATCGAGAAAGCCAATGCCTCGTCTCCGGAGAAGCCTATCTATGATCAGATATTGACGACGGGTCAGCGGTGGCGCGACCTGGAGGGGTATTACACGCGTTTTGGGGATGTAAGGGAATTGCTTACGGGCGTGGATGGACGGATGGTGCTGATGAACGCGGGCGATGAACTTATACTTCGTTTTCCTGCATTGCCTGATCCGCCGGCGGGCTATAAACGTGATCTGGTGTTCGTCGGAAATGGATGGATAAAGGATGGCGACCTTAATTCCGTTTTCTCAAAAACGCTTTTGCCGCTGCCAAGACATGATTCCAATGATTATACGATACCGCCAACCCGGCTTGAGGATGATCCGGTCTATAAACGACATATGTCTGACTGGCTAAATTTTCACACTCGCTACGTTGCACCGGACAATTTTCGTGATAGGGTGCGTCGCCCTTAAAATATATTTACCTTTGATGAAAAGATCTGGAAGGATATTCGCGGCTTTGGTCTTCGCAGCGCTTCTTTCCGTACCTTTTTGGCTTCGAAGCGGTTATGAGCCCTCCCGAACCTCGGTCGATGCGCCGGTGGCGCTCGAGCGCTATGGATTCTATTTTGTCGAATCTGCCAAAGATGCCGGCATTGAATTCGTTCACGTCTCACCCCGACTCGATGAAAAACTCGACCACATAATGCCGATAATCGCCTCGATGGGTGCAGGTGTTTCCATTGTAGATATCGACCGCGACGGCTGGAACGATATTTACCTGACGAACAGTGGCGAAGGTTCAAAAAATGCGCTTTACAGAAACAATGGCGATGGGACATTTACAGATATTGCAGCCGAACTCGGCATTGCCCAGCTTAACGATCGTGAGAACGGCGTTTCAATGGGGGCCGTTTGGGGCGATATGGACAATGACGGTTACGAAGACCTGTTAGTTTACAAATGGGGCCGAACAGAACTCTACAAGAACAATGGCGGAAGCAGCTTTACACGAATCGAGAACACAGGATTTCCGGAATGGGCTAATATAAACACCGCGATCTGGCTGGACTACGACCGCGATGGGGTCCTCGACCTTTTTCTTGGCGGATATTTTCGCGAGGACCTTAACCTCTGGGACTTAAAGAACACGCTGATGATGCCGGAAAGCTTCGAATACGCCAAAAATGGCGGCAGGAACTATCTATTTCGCGGCCTTGGCGGCGGCAGGTTTGAGGACGTAACTGAAGCCGCCGGTTTGGGTTCGACGCGTTGGGCCCTTGCCGCCGGTGCCGCCGACCTGACCGGAAACGGCTTTCCGGATATCTTTATTGCCAATGATTACGCTGTCTCCGAACTGTTTCTGAACCAGGACGGGCGCCGATTCATCGCCGCGGGCGAATCAAGCGGTGTTGGCTTCGCGCCAAAAAGCGGGATGAACGCCTCCTTTGGCGATGTATTGAATGACGGACGCATCTCCATCTACGTTTCAAACATCTCGGAAGAGGGAATTTTGCTGCAGGGGAATAACCTATGGGTGCCGCGCGTGGGAACTTCAGGCAACGCCATTAAGTATGACAATCAGGCGAACAATTTCGGTGTCGAGCTTGGCGGATGGAGCTGGGCGGCGCAGTTCGGAGACCTAAATAACGATGGTTTTCAAGACCTGTTCCTTACCAATGGATACATTTCTGCTGATAAGACGGCGAATTACTGGTATGATTATTCGAAAGTAACCGTAGGGCATAATGCGATCATCGGCAATGCCGCCAATTGGCCGCCAATGGAAGGCCGCAGCCTAGCTGGTTTTCAGCAAAAGCGCGTTTGGCTTAATGATGGTGCCGGACGGTTCAATGAGATTGCCTTAGCCGTTGGCGTAAAGGAAACGCTTGATGGGCGTGCCGTTGCAGTTGCCGATCTTTGGAATCGTGGTGTTTTGGATGTTGTGGTCGCAAACCAGAACGGGCCGGCATTTGTGTACAAGAATCAGGTGGCTCCGGGCCGCAATTGGATCCAGTTCGACTTAGAAGGCAGCGGCAGCAGCCGTTCGGCCATAGGCGCCACAGTAACGGTTTATTGGAACGGACAAAAACAGCGTCAGGATGTAACCGGCGGCATAGGCTTTTGCTCACAGAATCAAAGAAGGCTGCATTTTGGGCTTGGGAAAGCGGATAAGATAGAAAAAGCCGAGATAAAATGGCCATCTGGCAAAGTATCAACACTCAGTTCGCCTGAGCTGAACAGGCTTCACAAAATAAAGGAAGAATGAGCACGAACGTATCGACATTGCATCCTGTAGCGGGGGCGGACTCCATCCCGTTGAAGATGTGGGGCATAGATTCACGCTTTGTGCCTCCCATTTTGATCACGATGATACTGCTTGCCGGGCAGCTATCGTTCGGCTTCCTTGAAAGTTATCCGCAAACCCTGACGGCGATCGGCGTCTGCATACTCTTTGAGATCGTGCTTTCATACACGGTCTATGGAAAGTTTCCGCATCTTGCAAGCGCATACATTTCCGGCATCAGTGCAGGAATTCTTATTCGCTCGCCTGAATTCTGGCCTTTCGCTTTGTGTGCGGCGGTAGCCATTTCGTCGAAGTACGTTCTTCGCGTGGATGGGCGGCATCTCTGGAATCCGACGAATTTTGCGGTAAGTTTTATGCTTTTCGCCGCGCCGTTCTCTGTGGCAAGCCTGTCGATCCAATGGGGCAATGATCTTTATGCGATGCTTGTTATCTGGCTGCTCGGTTCGGTGATAATCTATCGGCTAAAGCGGTTCCATATAACGCTGACCTACGTTTTGGCCTTCGTTTTCTTTGCCTTTATCAGAAGCGCCTGGACGGGCCATTCATTCCTTGCAGAGGTCGCTCCGATAACGGGTCCGATGTATCAGCTCTTTATATTCTTTATGATCACGGACCCGAAGACGACAGTCCGCCATTCAAAGCGGGCGCAGATAATTGTCGTTCTGTTCATTGCGGCGGCCGAGGCGGTGCTTCGCCTTGCGGAAAATGTTCACGCGCCCTATTATGCCCTCTTTATCGTTGGGCCGATAGCAAACCTGATCGACATATATTGGCTCTCACCGCGAAAAGCAAAGGCAGAAGCGGCTGAGAATAGCGTATGAAACATAGTGTGTTTCATGTTGCACGGACGCAACATCTGTGATAGGTTGTAACTCCAAAAAATTTTCCAGATAAGGAGACAATTATGAGCAATACTGCAGCAGCAAGTTCAAACAATATCGCGTCCGCATTTATCGCAGAGCTTCAGCACGAAGCGGAGACCACCCGAAAATGCCTTGAGCGGATCCCGGCCGAGAAGTTTGATTGGAAACCGCACGAAAAGTCGATGACCTTTGGTGCACTTGCCTCTCACATAGCCGAGATGTTCGGCTGGACACCAGCAGCGCTTACCCAGACGGAGCTTGATTTTGCCAAGATGGATTATACCCCGTTCCAGCCGGCAACGACCGAAGATCTTGTGGAGTTTTTGGACAAGAACGTGGCGGAGGCGATAGATACGCTTAGAAATACGCCGGACGAGGTATTTATGGAGCAATGGTCTATGCGCAATGGCGAGACCGTCTATTTCACAATGCCGAAAATAGCCGTGATGCGTTCCGTTGTAACCAATCATATAATTCACCATCGCGGCCAGCTTTCGGTCTATCTTCGGCTGAATGACATTGCCGTCCCGCAGATCTATGGCCCATCGGCCGACGAAGGGCAAATGTGATGCGATAGCACTTTGAAGCATCTAGGCTGCCCGGATCGGCAGCCTTTTTCATTGGCCGCAGGGACCTGGCCGGCTCCTGACACGGCATCAGCCACAGATACCAAATTGGCCCAGAATGCGCCCCTGGCCGAAGAAAAAGGATCGCTCCCGTCCAGCCCGGCTAGTATTATGAATACAAGGTCAGGGCAACAGCTGCGAAGTCCATATCAAACTTCTCGAATTCCGCGCTGGTTTACGGGGTTGGTTAGTCCACGCGACCAAGAGCTGCCTTCACATCCAAGGTTGATCTGGTGCGATGTTCCTTAATTTTAAGGGGGTTCTGAATGGGCCTCCTTTTCGTTTTTGCGGCGATAATGCGAAAATCAGGTATATGTTACGTGTCTTGTTATTGGCAGCTATTGTTTCTTCTTTCAGTGTCGTATGCGTTGGGCAGGTATCGAGAGCTCCGGAGTTTTCGCGTTACCCTGCTGTGGTTACACGGGTGAAAGCAAAGGATATTGACTTTCGTTCGCATAAGGATGCGAGGATGTTCCGAACGCGGTTGCGCGAAGCTCTTCGCGGCGGAGTGAATTTTGCGGGCCGATATATCATTGCCACCTGGGGTTGCGGAACGGGGTGTGTTTCCGGGGCTGTTATCGAGTCCCGAACCGGAAAGGTCTTTTTCCCAAAGGAGCTTTCGCCGTTTATCGCCGGCAATTATTATGCGGATGATGATAAACCGATCGAATACCGAACGGACAGTAGCCTTTTAATAATGGATGGGGCGATCGGAACCGGCGACGATAGGGACGAACCGAAATTCGGCAAGTATTATTTGGTCTGGAAGGGTGCCAGATTTGAGTTGGTAAAATTTGAACCGCAAGACAACCGACGATGATCGATACTGAATTCATTGATCGGCTATTTGCCGGAGACGTTAGAACAATTGCCCGTGCGATCACGCAGGTGGAAAATGGTTCGACTTCTGCGGCAGAGCTGATGAAAGCGGTTTTCCCAAAGACTGGCCGGGCGATGATCATCGGAATAACCGGCGCACCCGGTGCTGGTAAATCGTCGCTCGTCGATAAGCTTGCACTGCATTACAAAGAAATCGGTTTGCGTGTAGGGATCATCTGCATAGACCCTTCAAGTCCATTTTCCGGCGGAGCTATTCTCGGCGACCGGATACGGATGTCCACGCTTGGCCTGGATAAGAATATCTTTATTCGCTCGATGGCAACGCGGGGAAATCTGGGCGGGTTGTCGCGTGCGACAGTGGACGCCGTAGCGATCCTTGATGCAGCCGGGTTTGACAAGGTGATCGTGGAAACGGTCGGCGTCGGGCAGGATGAGGTAGAGATAGTAAAGGCCGCGGACGTTTCGGTAGTTGTATTGGTCCCTGGAATGGGCGATGACATACAGGCGATCAAGGCTGGAATAATGGAGATCGGCGATGTTTTTGTGATCAACAAGGCCGACCGCGAAGGCGTCTTGCGAACGCAGAAAGAGCTTGAAGCATTGCTTTCGCTCGCGCATAGGCCGGATATGTGGAACCCGCCGATAGTCAAGACCATCGCAACGGAGAACAAAGGCGTTGAAGAGCTAGCGGCGGCAATTGATAAGTATGTAGGCTATGCCGCGAGGGCATATGGTGAGGAGATCTCTGACCGCAAAGCATCGATCGCGAAGTGGAGATTGCTGGAACTGCTCAGCGAGCGGCTGCTTTCCGACCTGTTGAATGCTAATGGGACCGATGCAAAGCTGGAGAGCCTTGCCGCGGAGGTTGCCGCAAAACGCATCGATCCATATTCCGCAGTGGAGGAGATATTGGCAAAGAACCATTCCTAGATAACAGCATTTGGCAGAAGCGGCGGCGCTTGTGTGGCTATCTTCGGTGAGGCCAGAAAGTTATGAAGATCAATCATTTGGGTATCGCAACAAAGGATATAGATAATGCGTTGAGATTTTGGGAGGGCTCTCTTGGGCTTGAGAATGTGCATACCGAGGTCGTTGAAGATCAAAAGGTCCGAGTAGCGATGCTGCCGATAGGTGAAAGCCGAGTTGAATTGCTTGAACCGACCTCGGATGATTCACCTATAAGCAAATTCCTCGAAAAGCGAGGCGGCGGGATACACCACATTGCTGTTGAGGTCGAGGATATCAATGCTGCGCTTGACCGGATGAAAGCGGCCGGTGCTGAGCTTATCGATAAAGCACCGAGAATTGGCGCAGAGGGCTGCCTGGTGGCATTCGTTCATCCTCGGTCATCAGGAGGTGTCCTGCTCGAACTGGTGCAAACCGTTAAGTGAGGGGCAGCATCTTAGCTGTTAGTTTGGCGATATTTTTGCTATGATTTCCGTTTGAATTCAAGGACGGGAAACGCTTTTAGAGCATAGGAGAAAAACATTGAGTAGTTTAACAAAGGGCCTCATCTTGCTTTTGGTAGTGCTTGGCATCGGAGTAGGGCTTGTTTTCTGGAAGAAGAACGTCGGTCATACCGGATCGAATGTAAATGGCATCACGAAAGAAGAGATCGAACTGTTGGTCGCTGATCTTGCAAAGGACAACCCGGCGTATTTGAAGCGGCTTGGTGAAAATCCTGATATGCGGAAGGAGCAGATTGATAGCCTTCGCGAGCTTTTTGCTCTCGCAAGCGGTGCGCGTGCGGAGGGATTGGCGAATGATCCGACGAACAAGACCGAGCTTGAAACCATCCGGGCGCAGGTGATCGCCGTAAATTACGATCGTGAGATTCATAAGGACGCCGGGCCGATGCCGCCTTTCGGTTTTATCGAAGAACCGCAGATCAATGCGTTCTACGGGCAAGGCGAACAGACCGAAAAAGGCTTTTTCGACAATCTCAAAGACAAGATCGGGTTAGGGGCTCGTGATAATGAGCTTGCGTTTCAGAGATTTCTTGAATCAAAGATCGCTCTTATCAAGGAAAACAATCCTTCATTAGCCGACAAAGAGATATCTGAAGATGAACGCAAACAGGCCCGCGAGATGTTTGCAAAGGTAGGGATCTACGAACAAGAGTTTCAGCAAAAGGCGCAGGCCGGCGAACTTGATCCGAATTTCGTAAAGAAAGTGAATCTTCAGGTCAAACTCCAGCAAGCGCAATTCCTCGCCCGGCTTTATTCCAAAAAGAATGCCGAGAAGATGAAGGTAACGGACGAAGAGGTCGAGAAGTTCATTGCCGAGAATCCTGCCTACAGTGCCGCCGAGAAAAAGACAAAAGCAGAGGAAATACTCGCTCGTGTAAAGAATGGTGAAGACTTTGCCACGTTGGCAAATGAATTTACTGAAGATCCCGGCAACAAAGCCCCCGATGGCAAACTCAAGGGCGGCCTTTACGAAAATAATCCAAAGGGCCGAATGGTCCCTGCATTTGAGCAGGCCGCGCTTTCGCTCGAACCGGGTCAGGTTTACGACACTCTTGTTGAGACAGACTACGGGTATCACATCGTCAAGCTCGAGCGAAAGGGTGTTACGAAAGACGATTCCGGCAAAGAGGAAGAGACTTACGACGTAAGGCACATACTTATTTCCAACGGCATCAAGGATCCGGACGATCCGGAATCACAGGAGATGCCGGCGAAAATGCTTGTTAGACGCAAACTGGAAGAAAAGAAACAGAAGGACCTGATCGAAGGGCTGATCGCACGAAACGGTGTTTCGGTTCCGGATGATTTTGATGTGCCGGAAGTTACCGATGAGATGATCCAGGAAGCGATGCAAAAGCAGCGGAAGCAGATGGGTTTAGATGAATCGGAAGCTCCGGCCGCGGATAAGGCGCCGCCGGCGAAGAAAGAAGAGGCTAAACCTAAAGGGAAGTAATGGAGATCGGTGATTATCGGGTTGAAATAGTCCCCGACACTGAATTTAGGCTAGACGGAGGGGCGATGTTCGGAGTCGTCCCTCGCGTTCTTTGGGAGCGTGTTTGCCCTCCAGACGAACTTAACCGAATTCGTCAGCAGATGAATTGTGTCTTTATTGATACAGGCAAGGAGAAGGTGCTTATAGAGACCGGCATTGGAGAAAAATGGACCGAGAAAGAAATGAGGATGTACGGCATCTTCCGTGAAAGACCCTTTGCCGAAACACTGTTTGAAAAAACAGGCTGCACACCCAATGACATAACAATAGTTATAAACACGCATCTGCATTTCGACCATGCTGGGGGAAATACGGTTCACAGTGATCGGTTGCCTGTGGCCGGTGGTAAGCCAGAACCGATTGCATCAGCAGGCGACCGGTTCGGATCGAGATCAGCCGTGCCGCAATTCAAAAATGCGCGCTATTTAGTTTCCGCACGCGAGATCGAACACGCCGAATCACCCCACGAACGCGACCGTGCCAGCTACCTGCCGGAAAACTGGCGGCCGATGGTCGAGACCGGCCAGCTTGAAGCGATGCCGGAAGAATACGAACCGATCCCTGGACTAAAGCTCCAAACGATCCGCGGCCACTCTGAAACAATGCAGACCTGGCGGCTCGACCGAGGAGGCAAGACGATGTACGGCTTTGCTGACCTTATCCCGACCAGCCATCACGTTCCGTTGCCGTGGATAATGGGCTATGACCTTTATCCGACAGAAACGCTCGCGTTCAAGAGAGAAATTTTGCCGAAAGCGGTTGAAGGAGGCTGGATGTGTCTTTTTTATCACGATTTTGATCGGCCGCTTTGCCGACTTAAGGAAGTCGATGGCAAAATTAGAGCTCTCGAACTATTTGAATAATGGAAACAGTAAAAATTGGAATAATTGGCGGCAGTGGTCTCTATCAGATGCCGGAATTGGAAAATGTGCGGGAGCAAATGGTCGAAACGCCGTTCGGGGCGCCTTCGGATGCGTTCATCATTGGCGAACTTGATGGCGTAACGGTTGCTTTTCTGCCGCGACACGCACGGGGGCATAAGTTCCTGCCGACGGAAGTGCCGTATCGTGCGAACATCTATGCGATGAAGCTGATGGGCGTGGAGTACATTCTGTCAGTTTCAGCGGTAGGTTCTCTGCAAGAGCAGTATGCTCCAACCGATATGGTGATCCCGGATCAGTTCTTTGACCGTACACGTGCGCGTGCCAAGGAATCGACCTTTTTCGGCGAGGGCATCGTCGGGCATGTTACGTTCGCTCATCCGGTCTGTAATGAGCTTGGTGACATTCTCGAAGCCTCATGTAAAACGGTAGGCGTGAATGTCCATCGCGGCGGTACGTATCTCTGCATGGAAGGCCCGGCATTCTCCACGAAGGCCGAGTCTAACGTTTATCGCCAGTGGGGTATGGACATCATAGGTATGACCAATTTGCAGGAGGCAAAGCTTGCTCGCGAAGCAGAGATCGCCTACGCAACCCTCGCGCTTGTGACCGATTACGATTGTTGGCACGAAGGCCACGACGACGTAACGATAGATATGGTGGTCGAATACCTGAATAAGAACGTGCGGAACGCTCAGTTGATCCTGAAAGACGCCGTGAAGCGAGTTGCCGCGAAGGAAACACCGAATCAGTTCGCCGGAGCGACTAAGAACGCTATCTTCACCGCTCCGGAACATTGGCCTGCGGAGACAGCGAAGAAGCTTGACGCAATTATCGGAAAGTACCGGGCCTAGAATGCGAACCGCACCGTGACTTGGTGCATCATAAGGTTTATGTTACGAACATTGCCACTCTTGTTTCTTCTCTTAGTATTTCCGATGCTGGATGCATCTGCGCAGCGCAATCCCGTTCCGGCTCTAGAGCGTGACCCGATCCTTGAGGCTGACGCCAAGAAGAACCTCGATGTTGCATGGCAAGGTTTCGGGCCGGCAAAGAAAGCATATAAACAGGTTCTGCTCCGCTTCGAGGAAACCTACGCGGCATATCCGGATTTTTCTAAGATAGACGAATTCCTGTATCTCGCCGGGATGAGCAGCTACTACCTTTCAAAGAACGAAGGCAAGCAAAAGGTAAATCTGAAGATTGAACGCGAACGCGAACGTTATGATCCTGCGAAACTGCGCGAGGATGCCATAGCCTATCTAAGCCTTATGATCGAAAAGAATCCCGACAGCCCATATAAAGAGAATGCTGCGAAGGTGCTCAGAGAACTAAAGCAGTGAACTTAAACCAAGTAACCATTTATTCTTCGAAGACGATGGAGACGGTCGAGTTTTTCCAAAAACTCGGCCTTCGTCTTATTGTGGATTCGCTTCCGCGATATGCCCGTCTCGAGTGTACGGACGGAGAGGCAACCTTGTCGGTGAATGTCGCCGATGAAAAGCCAGTGGCTAGTGACGTCGTGATCTATTTCGAGTGCGAGGATCTGGATGCCGAGGTCGAGCGGCTCGAAAGATTAGGTCTTGAATTTGCTGATGAACCGGAGGAGAAGGAATGGCTCTGGCGCGAAGCATATCTCAATGACCCCAACGGGAACAGTATCTGCTTATTCTATGCGGGGGAGAATCGCAAAAACCCGCCGTGGCGTGTAGAATAATTGCCGAGCATTCAATATCTAATTTTCGGAGTAACATTTAATAGATGTCTTTAACAGTTGTAGGTTCTGTCGCCTTTGATGCGCTTGAAACCCCTTTTGGCAAACGCGAAAAGGTGCTTGGCGGTGCGGCGACGCATTTTGGCCTTTCGGCGAGTTTTTTTACTGAGGTCAATGCCGTTGGTGTAGTTGGAGGCGATTTCACGGACGCCGAATGGGAAGTCTTTAAGCGCCATCAGATCAATACTGATGATATCGAGGTTGTGCCCGACGGCAAGACGTTCTTCTGGCAGGGCCGTTATGATTACGATATGAACACGGCGCATACGCTAGATACCCAGCTCAATGTGTTCGAAACATTCGATCCAAAGCTTTCAGAGAATTCAAAGAATGCCGAATTCCTGTTCCTTGCGAACATTCTTCCGATGCTTCAGCAAGACGTCCGTGAACAGTGTCCGAACGCGAAGTTCGTGGCAATGGACACGATGAATTTCTGGATCTCATCGATGAAAGATGCGGTGATCGAAACGATCAAGGTCGTCGATTGCATCATCATCAACGATGCTGAGGCACGCCAGCTGACCGAGGAGCCTAGTATTTATAAAGCTGCCCGCAAGATAATGGAGTATGGCCTCAAGGCGGTCGTTATCAAACGCGGTGAATACGGGGCGACCCTGTTTACCAAGGACGGCTACTTCGTTGCTCCTGCATATCCGCTCGAAAGCGTTTTTGACCCGACCGGTGCTGGCGATACGTTTGCCGGTGGATTTATGGGTTATCTCGCTGCACAGAATGAGATCAATGATGAAACGATGCGGCGAGCGATGATATATGGCTCGGTAATGGCCTCGTTCAATGTGGAAAAGTTCGGTACGGAGCGAGTGGATGCGCTGGACTATCCGGAGATAAATCAGCGGTTCAAGGACTTCAAGCGGATGACCCATTTCGACGATATTGCCTTTGAGATGGTATCTAGCGCTGCCTGACACGATCGATGCAGAACAGGCTCGAAAACACGAGCTCGGTATTTGAAAACCGCGTGAGCTTATTTTCGCTCGTCGCGACCGGGACAATGCTGGTCGTGCTTGTCTTGATCGGCGGTCTTATATCGGCGAATTCAGGAAATTGGCCTGCAGCTTTGATCTTTATTCTGGTTCTTCTTGGCTTGGTCGGTTATCTCGGATTCATCCGATTCAGATTTCGCCGAATGACTTCCAGGCTCGGGCTCGGCCAGATCGAGTGGAGCTCGGCGATTCCAGAATTGCAACGGCAAAGCCTCAACATAGAAGTGCGTGAACTTTCGAGAATACTTGATGTTGGCGATGGACAATTAACCGACTTGCAGTCGGCATACATCGTTGCCGAAGATCTGGCGCTTCGGCAGATACAGCATGAAGAAGGTGTCCCGATCCTTCGTCATGTTAGCGTTGCGGAGGTTCCGTTTGATGCCGTGTTTCAGAAGGATGGCGTGCTCGTTTGCTGCGAAGTTGTTTTCCTCGTCTCGCCGGAGCTCCGGCGAGACCGCATCAATTCGATGCTGAAAAAGATCGCGCAGACGAAAACTGCGATCGAAAGTAAAGGGAAGGTGGCGAGTGTGCGTTTGATGATGATCCTGGTTACGCAAATGGTCTCTTCGGATGAGGAGCTTTTGCGTGCTTTTTTGAAGAAGGAGAACTTTGCCGAAACGCCGGTCGATATTGATATTCGCCTGCTGGATTTTGAATCTCTGCAGAGACTCTACATAACGGAATAAACAATATGTTGGAAAACAAGATCGGAATGATCTTTGGTGTTGCAAACAAGCGTTCGATCGCTTGGGCGTGTGCTTCTGCGTGTGCGGAACACGGTGCAAGACAGGCTTTCACCTATCAGGGAGATCGTTTGAAGGAAAATGTCGAAAAGCTTGCCGGCGAATTGACCGATTCGCTTGTTGTGCCGTGCGATGTAACAGATCAATCTGAAGTAGATGCCGCATTCGCAGCCGTGAATGACAAGTATGGCCGCCTTGATTATCTTATACACTCGATTGCGTTTGCACCCAGGGAGGCGTTGGAAGGCGAATTTGTTACAACAACCCGTGATGCTTTTCGCACAGCGCTTGAGATAAGCGCTTTTTCTTTGACTCAGGTCTCGTTGGCGGCCGCTCCACTTATGAAAGATGGCGGCAGCATCGTAACGATGTCATATTATGGGGCGGAGAAGGTCGTGCAGAATTACAACGTGATGGGTGTCGCAAAGGCAGCTTTAGAGGCTTCGACACGTTATCTGGCAGCGGATCTTGGAAAACAGAACATCCGCGTGAATGCGATTTCTGCCGGGCCGATCAACACCTTATCCGCACGCGGTGTCAAGAACATGGGCTCTTTGTTGGGCTATGTAGGGGAAAAGTCGCCGCTGAAGCGTAATGTTACCGCGGCCGAGGTTGGGAACACCGCTTTGTTTCTTGTAAGTGACCTTGCCTCCGGCATCACCGGCGAGACGATCTATGTAGATTGCGGTTACAACATAATGGGCATATAGAGAAAGCAAGTTTAGGATCCGGCTTGCTGAATTCTTAGAAGCTCGCGTATCGAAAGTTCCAGATCCTGTATTTGAGAAGATGGCAGAAACCGACGCAAATAAACCAAGAAAAGCAAAAGACAAAGGCAAGCCGCCCGAACCCAAAACAGTTGCCGAAGCAAAACGGCGGCAGCGAGAGCCGGGTTATTGGCGGCTGACCGATGACGAGGTGCTGCTTCGCTCGCCGGAGCCTGAGGACGAATACAAAACGTCCGATTCGTGGCGTGTATTCCGAATAATGGGCGAATTCGTTGATGGCTTCGATAACCTTGCGACCATCACACGCGGTGTATCGATTTTCGGCTCGGCCCGCACGAAAGAAGACGACCCGATGTACATCGCTGCTCGCGAAACGGCACGCCTTCTATCGGAGCTCGGCTTTGAGATAATTACCGGAGGCGGCCCAGGCATCATGGAAGCCGGAAACCGCGGAGCTTACGAAGCAGGAGGTGTTTCCGTGGGCTGCAATATCGAGCTTCCTTTTGAACAATCTGCGAATCCGTTCCAAACGCGCTCTCTCTCATTCAAATATTTCTTTGTCCGCAAGACGATGTTCATCAAGTATTCAAATGCTTATATTATCTTTCCGGGCGGATTTGGAACGATGGACGAATTATTCGAGGCCCTAACACTGATCCAAACGCGAAAGATCAGGAATTTTCCGGTGGTTTTGTTCGGCTCGCAATATTGGCAGGGGATGCTACAGTGGATAACGTCCGTAATGCTGAACGACCACTACATTTCGCCGGAAGATTTAAACTTGATACATCTGACCGATTCTCCGCAAGATGCGACGGATTTTATAGTCAGGACGGCTGGCGCAGGACCGGAGAAAGCAAAGGATGAACTAGCTTAAACTATCCGAAAGCCACTTGGCGTAGGAATCCGATACTCGGTCAGCTTCGAGCGCGACTATTTCCGGGGTGTCATAAGAATGATTTTCTGAAATGAATGACTCAAGTCGGTCATATCGCTCCGGAAGAGTCTTTATCAAAAGCAGGAATTCATCATCAGCGTGAATTTCGCCTTTCCAGCGATAAATGGAGGTCATTTGCGGGAGCAATTGTACGCAAGCGGCCAGCTTTTCCTCGACCAGTTTTTGCGCAAGGGTTTTGCCCTCATCTTCGTTTGCCACGGTTGTTAGAACGATCATCATTGTTTGGTGATAGTCTGGAGCCGGATCAGCTTTGGATCAATTCCAAAGCTTTTTCTATTGGGCGGGCGATGACTGCGCGATCGCCGACAACCACGATCGGGCGATTCAGCAGTCCCGGATTCTGAACGATTGCGTCAATTATCTCGTCTTCGGGCGTTTCGGGCGTAAATCCGCGTTCCTTAAATTCTTTTTCCTTCGTACGCAGCAGCCCGAACGCCGGTATTTTCAGCTTCGCCAGCAGCATTTTTACATCCGCCGCCGTCAGCGGTTCTATAAAATAATTTTGCTTTTCATAGTCAATGCCGTTTTCCTTCAACAACACCGCCAAATTTTTACAAGTTGTACAAGTCGGTTTTTCGTAAACAAGGATTCTCATAAGGTGGCCAATATTGGCTATGATACTAAGAAACCTCATCTGTTGCTACCGAGAAAATTCGTGGCTCTTTTTGCAAGTTTCCGCAACTCGTTCGTTTTATATACATATGTCATACGGATCTGAAAGCACGTAATTTGTCACTTCGATTTACCGCAGTTGAACTTATTTAATGGAGTTGACGTTAGACTATGGCGGATCCTAAATATGGACGACAGTGAATTGATTCAAAAAGGAAATGATGATTAGGAAATTATTCTTTGCAATGTTTTTGGCGGCGGGTTTTGTTTTGTTCGCCGCAGTTACGGGCGTTAATGCTCAGACAGTAGTCGGAAAATACTATACTGATACGAAGATCGACGATGGCCGGAACGATTTTCGACTTCTTTTCGATCTTAAGGAAAAGGGCGTTGCTGTTTATTCTAACGAGCAGAACGGCGACGAAACGCAAAGCAGAAAAGGAACATGGAACCATAACAAACGCACGAATCGGATAACCGTTGTGCTCCCGCCGGTGAAAGATAACCCGATGATGGGCCAAGAGGTTAAATTGACGTTTGTGTTCAAGATCGAAGGCGAGACGCTAAGGCTGATCAGCGCGAAGCCGTATAATGATGGCGTAAATGCAATTTACAAGAGATTGGAGAAATGAATGGTTGCAATAAAATTTTTAACGCTAGTCTTCATACTTTTTATTTCGGTTACCGTTTCGGCGCAGATCTATGAATTTCGGGAAGTCGAAGGCACCGGAATGAGCGATGTCGGCGGCCCGGCGAAATGGAACTTCACGATCGGCGAGGATTCTTATGAAATACTTGCGAACGGACTCGGAACTCGGACCACTGCGGCGAAAAGATCGACAGCGTTCACCATTCCCATTGCGAAAGACGAATTGCTTACGCGAAGCATCTTTTGGGCAAAGTATGAAACTGACGTAGTGTTTGTCTATGAGGTGTCGGATGGACCTTCCGGAGGCGGCGGAGCGATAAGGCTTAATGGAGCAACACTAAAGCCGCGTTGGAAGAAGGTGGCGGACATCGGCGGATTTAATGTTTCAAGAGGCTTGATCGAAAATCAGGAAGCGTATTTGGCGGCGCACGGCTTCGTCGGCCGTCTCGATCTAGATACCGGAGTTTATCTGTGGAAGCATGATGGTCTATACCGAAAGTTCACTAAAAAAGGAGCGTTCAATACGTTCGAACTGCCCGAGATCGAAGGCGAAATGGTGATATTCACAGAAACGGCAAACGTAGATCGGCCAAACATTTTGGTCATCGACAAATCAACCGGAAAAATAATCAGAAGCGTGGTCGATGGAGGGAAATAACTGACCGATCAATTAATTCCCATTTGTTTATAAACCGATCTTAGTGTCTCGGCGGCGATTTGACGGGCTTTTTCGGCGCCTGCAGAGAGGATGGCTTTCAGCGACTCCTCGTCATATTCTTTGACACGGGCCTGAAACGGTTTAAGGAACTCGACAGTTACTTCGGCAAGCTCGGTCTTGAAGTGGCCGTAGCCTTTTCCTTCAAAGTGTGCGACGCATTCTTCGCCTGTCTTTCCTGTTAGCAATTGAAAGATCGTGAGCAGATTTGTGATCGCGGGCCGCGTTTCGTCGAACGTTATGTCAGTGCCGGAATCTGTGACGGCGCGTTTTATTTTCTTTGTGATCGTATCGGGATCGTCAAGCAAAAATATCGAACCGTTGGCGTTCTCGTCCGATTTCGACATCTTCTTTTCGGGGTCCTGCAGCGACTTGATGCTTGCGCCTGCTTTTGGAATATAAGGCTCCGGCACTTTGAAGGTCTCGCCATAGTCGCGGTTGAAACGTTCGGCGAGGTCACGTGTCAGCTCAAGATGCTGTTTCTGGTCCTGCCCGACTGGCACAAGATCTGTTTGATAAAGCAAAATATCTGACGCCATCAGGATCGGATAAGTGAAAAGCCCGACCCCGGCACGCTCTGTATTTCCCTTGCCTTTGTCCTTGAACTGCGTCATTCGTTCGAGTTCGCCCATTCGTGCGATGCAGGAAAGCGTCCAAGCGAGTTCGGCATGTTGGGGAACGTCCGATTGGATGAAAATTGTGGACTTGGCAGGATCGACCCCGGCCGCAAGATAGATCCGGGCTAGGTCTAGTGTCGCCTTCCTTAAGCTCGCCGGATCCTGCGGCAGCGTTATCGCATGCAGATTGACGATGCAGAAAATGCTCTCGTAATCATCCTGCAACTCCACCCAATTCTTCAGAGCGCCAAGATAATTACCAATATGAAGCTGGCCGGTGGGCTGAGCACCGCTAAAAATTCGTTCTCTCATTCTAAAACCAAGGCGTGAAGAGCAAATATTGGACAAGCAAATAGAACGGCCGGATGATGAAACCGATCACGCCCATATAAACGAGCAGCAACAAGATCATAAACCCGAATTGTTCGAGCATCTGGAAAACCGGTTGAAAGCTATCTGGCAGGAAGGTTGACAGCACTTTGCTTCCATCCAGTGGCGGGAACGGCAGTAAATTGAATACGGCCAGCGAAACATTAAGCATTATCAAATAATTCAGGAATATGACCAAAGGCTGAACAATGCCGCCCGAAGCGTTTCCGGCATTTATGGTGCCGGTCTCAAGAAGCGTTTTGAAGATAATGAATCCGATCGTTGCAAGTAGAAGATTTGCCCCGATCCCCGCGATCGAGACCATAACATTTGCCAACTTATAGTTTGTCCAATTGCGCGGGTTTACAGGAGTTGGTTTGCCCCAGCCTATCAGTGGGATGCCAGCAAGTGCTCCGCCTATTGCCCCAAAGGTGAAGGCGAGTATCGGAATCAAGAGCGTGCCAATCGGATCAGTATGGGCGACCGGATTCAAAGTTACACGGCCAAGCATAAATGCCGTGTCGTCGCCGAATTTATGCGACATCCAAGCGTGTCCTGCCTCGTGAATAGAAACGGCCATCAGCAGCACTACGAGGAACATCACCAGATGGCTGACCAGAATGGCTATATCGATATCGCCCATTAAATCCCCTATTTCTCGATGTTTCCAAACGTGTTGAACTTCAAGTAAACGTTGTCTTTATTCTGGAATTGTGCCATTCTTTTACGACAAAATAAACCTTTGGCGGAGAATAGTAAATGCTAAACAAGATACTGTTCGGCGGAGAGAGCGGTTTGTCGTTTGCTGCAAATGCGGGGCTTGCGTTGCTCAGGATATTTGCGGGTATCGCAATGGCGTTCGGACACGGGGCCGGTAAGCTGCCTCCAGGTGAAGGTTTGATAGCCCGCACGGCCCAAATGGGCTTCCCTATGCCGACATTCTTTGCATGGGCCGCCGCAATATCAGAATTCGGCGGCGGAATCTTTCTAGCCTTGGGCTTCTTGACTCGGGTCTCAAGCTTTTTCATAGCAGTAACGATGCTTGTCGCTCTGATCGGTGTGCACGGTTCCGATCCTTTTGCGGCGCAAGAGAAAGCTTTTCTTTATTTATTTATTGCCCTAGCATTCGTGATAAAAGGTTCGGGAGATTGGAGCATTGACAGCTATCTCCGGAAAGAGGGCACAGCGGGCATTTGATGAATTCTTGCGTCAGCGAGACTAATTCAATATGAAAAAGCACATTGTCTGCATCGCCAGCGAACAGAAGGGAAATGAATTCCTTGAAGAATGCCAGTCTGCCGATTGGTACGTAACGCTCGTTACGCGAAAAAAATTGCTCGATGAACCATGGGCCTGGACCGCCCTGAATGATGTAAGAACCGTCGAGAACGAGGCTTCGATGGAGGATTATGTTCGGGCCGTTACCAATATTGCCGGTGAGCGAAAGATAGATCGGGTCGTTGGTCTGGACGAATTCGACGTAACGACCGCCGCACGAACCCGTGAGCATCTCCAGCTTGGCGGAATGACATTTTCACACACAATTCGTTTTCGCGACAAGCTAGCGATGCGCAACATCGCAAACGCGGCCGGCATACCGTGTCCGGATTTTATCTGTCCGTTGAACCCCGCTGCAATAAATGAATTTCTTGAAAATGTCGAGATGCCGGTGATCGTAAAGCCACGGCACGAGGTGTCGGCCTTCGGTATTAGGAAATGCGAAGATGCCGGGCAGGTCTGGGATGTGCTGACCGATCTGGACAGCCGCAATAATTGGCGCGATCATCCCTCGCAGTTCCTGATCGAGCGGTTCATCGAGGGTGATGTCTTTCACGTTGATTCTGTCGTCAGCAAAGGCAAGGTGATCTGCTCCGGTGTCAGCAAGTACGGTCGACCTCCATTTTCCGTTACGCATTACGGCGGTGTCTTTACGACCTCTATCGTCGAGTACGGTTCTAAGGAGCGCAAGGACCTTGAAAAGCTCAACGCAAAACTTTTAAAGGCTTTTAATTACGAGAACGGCGTTACGCATGGTGAATTCATTCGCAGCAAGGCAGATGGAAAATTCTACTTGCTTGAGGTGGCGTGCCGGGTAGGTGGTGCATACATTGCGAATGTACTGGAACACGCCTGTGGCTTCAATCTTTGGCGTGAATGGGCAAAGATTTCGATCGCCGATGGAGATCATCCTTACAGCCCACCAAAGCTGAGGAAGGACTATGCCGGCATTGCTCTTGCTCTTTCAAAAGATGAACGGCCCGATACCGCGCACTATACGGATGAAGAGATCGTTTACCGGATCAACAAACCCAAACACGTTGGACTGATTTTTTATTCGCCCAAACGAGAACGCGTTTCCGAACTTCTAGAGATATACTCGCAGCGTATAGCCGACGACTTTCTTGCGATCGCTCCGGCCAAAGAACGCTACGACGATTGAATGTCATCTATGTTGTGTGGTAGCGGCGTACAAGTATGTCTCTACGGGCGCAACTTATGTCTTATTCTTTCACCCTGTTTTGCCCAAAGTAGCCCTCCCCCATTTTGACAGGAGCGGTCAGTATTGGAACCAACGGTATGTCCGAGATCTTTTTACTTAAGTATTCGTCAATGGTCATCTTTCTGATCGTGCCGGATTTCTACAGCTATATTTTACGGTGACATCGCATAATGTGCATTTTGGTAACTAATATGACCTGCCTTTATTCTCCTACACCTATCTAAGCTTAGATAAGATCAAATTCACCCTTATCGTATGTCGGCGCAGATGAGCAAATTCCTGACCCTTTTTGGGTCTGCGCGAAAGATCATTTCGATGGAAATTTCGGTGGAGACGGCATTCCATTCCGCGGGATAATATTCGAAGTTGGCACCTGTCCCGCAACCGATCTCAAGCACGCTTCCGGCATCGGGCAATAATCCAAGAGCCTCCTTCCGCCAACGGGCAAGACCGGCACTTTCGAGCGGAGAAAAGAACCGGTCGTAATACGGTGCGAAATTATCGTATATCGGCACTATTGAGGAAAATACTGGAATGAGACGGCCAGGTAAAGTCTTCGACATTGTTTGCATCGTAGATTGTTTTCTGTAAATTCATTAATCTGTTCATATGGCGAAGAAAGGAAACATCCTTATCTGCGATGACGAGGAGATAATGCGCGACGTTCTTGAAACGGTACTCTCCTCAGCAGGATACAAGATAGAGCTTGCAAAGACCGGCGAGGAGGCGCTGCGACTCTATGCCGAGAGATCCTTTGATGTCGTTCTAATGGATGTTTCGATGCCCGGTATGGGAGGACTGACCGCGCTTGAGGAATTGATAAAGCTGGATGCAGAGGCCGTGGTGCTGATGGTTACGGCATTTGCCACATTTGACACGGCTATTTCCGCTTGGGAAAAAGGCGCGGTCGGCGTCATACGAAAACCGTTTCAAAATGAGCAGATCCTCGCTCTCGTTGCGAAAGGGATAAAAAAACGCAAGAAAGAAGAAGAGCGGCAAACGCTACGGCAGGTAATGACGCGCTCCGTCAGCCGCGATGCGATAATCGGCAGATCAGAGAAGATGGAGGAGATTTTCCGCCTTGTAGAGCGCGTCGCTCCGGCCCGCTCTACCGTCTTGATAACGGGCGAAAGCGGAACGGGGAAAGAGCTGCTTGCGAAGGCGATCCACGAGGCAAGTCCGCGCTGCGACAACCCTTTTGTCGTAGTAAATTGCTCAAATATTCCTTCGGAATTGCTGGAATCAGAGCTTTTCGGACATACAAAGGGAGCGTTCACGGGCGCAGTTGCGGCAAAGAAAGGTTTGTTCGAGATAGCAGATTCCGGGTCGATCTTTTTGGATGAGATCGGCGATCTGCGGCCTGAGATGCAGGTGCGACTGCTTCGTGTTATCCAGGAACGAGAGTTCATTCCTATCGGTGAAACATCGTCGACGAAAGTGGATGTTCGGATCATTGCGGCAACGAATGTTGACCTCAAGGACGCTGTAAAGAACGGAACTTTTCGCGAGGATCTTTATTACAGGCTATCCGTTGTACCCATCGAGCTCCCGGCGCTGAGACAAAGAACTGAGGATATCCTTCCGCTCGCACAACACTTTATTCGCAAATATAACGCCGAAAATGGCCGCTCCATTTCGGAGAATCTTCGGCCGGAAGTCCTTTCGCTTCTCGAAAATTACAATTACCCAGGAAATGTGCGCGAATTGGAGAATATTATTGAGCGTGCGGTAGTTATTGCTGCAACGGATGAGATCACCGAAGATTGTCTAAGGCCTGAGGTTCGTGACCCCAACCTCGCAATGAAGATGCTTGAGCAAACAGAGGGGACATCGGGTGCGATCGATATAGGCCGCGGCGTGAATTTTTACGACGAGGTCAAGAAATTTGAGATAGACCTGATCCGTAGGGCATTGGAACAAACCGGTGGACATCAGTCGCGAGCCGCAAGGCTGCTGGGGCTTAACGCAACTACATTGAATTCAAAGATAAAGGGATACAACATCCAACCAAGATCATAGAAGTGTGGGACTTAGGCAATTTGAGCAAAATAATGTCAAATTGATCAACATTGTTCATCAGCCTAACTGTTGAAGTGAATCGGTTTTCCAAAATCCTGAACAAAAATTCAAAATCCGTCGTGTTAAGCCTAAATGCGTCCCCGAAGAGTTCTGACTAAACCGACTGTATATTCAGCAAGATTTAGACTTTTGCGATTTTGCCGGATAAAGGACTATATGGCATAATCCTTGCCTAATTGTTCTGTACTACCCGTAAAGGGTTTCTACTAATAAACAAAACAAATTCATTCATCTGTACGTCGTTACGGTCTGTTCTTTGATCGTATTGGTTGATTGACAATTTTTTCGGGCTTTTTCACCTGGTGAACCAAGAATTGGTTCGGGCTTTTATTTGCTCTTTTTCGCTCAATACTAAATAAAAACCCAGGAGGATAAGATGAAAAAGCTGATAAACGGCTTGGTTGTGTTTACCCTTTCGGTAATGTTCGCAACCGTTGCCTTTGCCCAAACCGGTTCTATCGGCGGCACCGTTGTTGATGAAGCGGGCTCCGTTGTTCCGGGGGCGACCGTTGTAGTTCGGGGCCCTGCCGGCCAAAACTACACAGCAGTAACCGGCTCAAGCGGCGGATATAATGTTCCGGCCGTGGCCACCGGTATATACACAGTTTCGATCAGCTCTTCGGGCTTCAAGACCCTTGTGGTCGAGAACGTGAAGGTTGACGTAGGAACCCCGACACGCGTTGATGGTGTGTTGCAAACAGGCGGTGTTGAAGAAACAGTTGTCGTTACCACTGGCGGCGAGGTTCTTCAAACCCAGACCGCGGCAGTAGGAACGACCATCCAGGGTCGCCAGATCCTTGAAACGCCGATCCGCTCGCGCGATGCGCTAGATCTTATTTCACTTCTTCCCGGAACGGCAACAGTGGGCCGTCCGCGAAGCGCATCTATTAACGGACTTCCAAAAGGAGCCCTGACCATTACCGTTGATGGTGTAGATGCCCAAGACAATACGCTTCGTTCGTCAGACGGTTTCTTCACATACGTCCGCCCACGTGTTGACGCGATCGAAGAAGTAACTGTTTCCACCTCGAACCCCGGATCAGAAGTTGGCGGTGATGGTGCAGTTCAGATACGTTTCGTTACCCGTCGCGGTACGAACGACTATACCGGCGGACTTTTCTGGAAACATAGAAACGAGGCTCTTAACTCGAATTACTGGTACAACAATCGCGACCGCATCGCTCGTCAGAGGATAATCCTCAATGAGTTTGGTGGACGTGTCGGCGGTCCGATCCCGTTCCTTGGCTTCGGAAATGGTGTGAAGCCATTTGATTCGGGCAAGAATAAGCGATTCTTTTTCGTCGCATGGGAAGAGTTTAGGCTTCCGGAATCTGTGACCAGGACGCGAACGATCTTTTCACCTGCTATCGCGACCGGGAACTATAGCTACATCACCCAAGCTGGCGTTCAAACGGTCAATCTATTCAATATCGCGGCAGCGAATGCAGAGCTTGCTACGATCGACCCAACGATCTTGAGCATTCTGAACCGGATACAATCCGCCGCAAACAGCATCGGGACGACCTCTGCGATCACCAATGACCCGAACCGTCGCTTTTACAACTTCACGAATTCAGGCCTTAACACAAGGAATTTCTTTGCATTAAGGCTTGATGCGAACATCACCAAAAACCATGCGGCAGAATTTGTTGTCAACAGGCAGCATTTTCGCCCTGGAATGGATTTCCTGAACTCTCGTGACCCGATCTTTCCGGGCTTCCCGTTCTATGGCCAGGGCGGCATCAGACGCTCATGGTCCTACGCTCTTCGTTCGACCTTTGGCAAGAACGTAGTAAACGAACTTAGGTATGCCCAATCCGGCGGTGCCACTGACTTCTTTGGAACGGTTTCGCCTGCCGATTTCGCCTTCTCACAGGGATTTCTACTTGATTTCGGCGTGGGTGGTGTAACAACTCCTTATAACAACAACTTTGCTCAGGTCCGGAGCACTCCAACCTATGACCTGACCAACTCGACGACGTGGGTGACGGGCCGACACTCTATCAACTTTGGCGGCCAATACAAGATAATCCGTACGCTGAATACCAATCTGAATCGCGTAGTTCCGACGGTTGGATTCGGTATCGTCAATTCGGGCAATCAGACCACGGCGTTCGGGATGTTCAATGCGACCACGATGCCGGGCTCTACAGCGACCCAACAGGCAGAGGCTCGCAGCATCTATTCGCTGTTGGTTGGCCGCATTATCAGTTATGCATCTAATGCCTACCTGAATGCGGAGGGTACCTACGTAGAAAATGGCGTGCAAATCCAGAATTTCCGACAGAAGACCTATGGGCTTTTCGCACAGGACAACTGGCGGATACGTCCGAATTTCTCTGTTAATTTCGGAATTCGATGGCAGCCGCAGGAAGCATTTGAGATCCGTACGGCTAACGTAGGTAAACTTGAGAATCCAGATCAGGTCTGGGGCATCTCGGGTAAGGGAAATATTTTCCGACCGGGTGCAACTGGCGGACAGGCACCTCGAGTCATTCTGTATCAAGTCGGTGAAAAGGCTTATTCCGACGATATGAATAACTGGGCACCGTCTGTAGGATTCGTGTGGAGCCCTGGCTTCAAGGGTAGCGTAGCAAGGTTTATGTTCGGTGAACAGAACCAAAGCGTTTTCCGGGGTGGTTTCTCGCGGGCATTTGTTCGTGAAGGTTCATCCCTGCAGACGACTATCACCGGCAACACACCGGGCGGTCTGCTCTCACTCACTCGGGCCACCACAGTAGCAGGAAGCCTTACCCTTGGAACCAATCTGCGTGATGCAAACAATCCGAACCTTGTATCGCCGAGCTTCAACCCAACCCCAAACTTCCCACTAGCGCTGACGGCGGCGAACCAGGCTCTTGCTGTAGATCCGGACATCAAGACCGGTTACGTTAATTCGTTCAGCCTAAGCTATCAGCGGCAACTGGATAGAAACTCAGTTGTCGAGGTGCGCTATGTTGGCAACCGCGGTTACGGTATCTATCGTTTGAACTTCATTAATGAAACAAACGTGATAGAGAACGGCTTCGCACAGGAATTCGTACTCGCCCAACAGAATCTATATGCGAACGAGGCAGCCTTCGCTGCAGGCCAAACGAATCGCCGTTTATGCCCTGCGTTTGTCAATATGAGTGGAAACTGTGTCGTCAGCTCTACTGATTCCACTCCGGTTGCAAGGGTCCCAACCTTTGGTTTCTTCGGACCGGGAACATCGACGTCACCTCTCCCAATAATTTTGGCGTATTTTAACAACTACGGTAACCCGACAGCTTACCAAGCAGCAATCAACAACCCAGCCCAGTATTTGTCTGCTACAAACTTTGGTAATGCAGCTCTTGTGGCGTTGCTTTCCGTGAATAACCCAAACGTGCTCGGCTTTGTTGGCAGCGCATCGTTTGAAAACAACGCTACGCGGCGTGCTAATGCGATCGCGAACGGACTTCCGGCAAACTTCTTCCGTGTAAACCCGACTGTTCCGGCTGGTGCGTTCCAGCTAAGCGATGACGCTCGGACTTGGTATGACTCGGGAACGATCGAATATCGTCGCCGGCTTTCGGACGGGGTTCGTATCCAGTCGAGTTACGTTTGGTCGAAGGCTCAGTCTAATGCATTCGCCTCAAGCGGAACTCAGCAGTCAAATTACAGCCTCCGTCCGCAGGGCATCATCAATGCAAAGAATGTTCAGGTGTTCGATGTACGGCACGTGTTCATTTTCGATGCCACTTGGGATCTGCCGTTCGGACGCGGACAGAGATTTGGACGCAATATGAATCGTGCTGCCGATCTGATAGTCGGTGGATGGTCGATAATGCCGGTAATTCGCTGGCAGAGCGGCTCGCCGTTCCAGTTTGGAAATGTCACGCTTGTTGGTATGACCAAAAAGGAACTCCAAAAGGAGATCAAGGTCCGCAAGGGCCCGAATGTGGTCACCTTCCTTCCGGATGACATAATTCTGAACACCCAGAGGGCGTTCGATATCAGTATAACAAGCCCAACAGGTTATGGAACCACATTTGGCGGACCACCAACTGGGCGCTTTATCGCACCGGCAGGTTACGGAAACTGTATCTCTAAATATGCCGGAGAATGCGGCTTCACGAACCTGATCATGTACGGCCCCGATTTCTTCCTGTTCGATGCTTCCATTTCAAAGCGGTTCAGGATCGACGAGAAGCGAAATATCGAGTTCCGTATGACGATGCTTGACGTGCTCAACCAGCCCCCCTTCAGGGTTGGCGGATGGGGAGCCGACGTCACGGCCGCGGGCGTTGGCGGTGCAACATTTGGCCAGCTCGGTGCCGGCTCTGCTTATCAAGATCTTTCGACCACCAATAACCCAGGTGGCCGTATGATCGACCTTAGCTTCCGATTCAACTTCTGATCGAATTGGAATACTGAACTTTGCGGTGTCGAGCGATCGGCACCGCTTTTTTGTTGTGCTTGATGGTTGTTGTTAGAGGCTCTGTGCTTTGTGCGGTCACTATAACGCTCGGAGACCGGCAGCCACGTTCACTTCGATGTCGGGATGTTCGGGTGAGATACGTATGCAGGCAGCTTGGTGACGCGGTTTGATCTCAACAAGCTGGGGTTTTGTTCGACGGCATTCATCGATGGCGTAAGAGCAACGAGTATGGAAATGGCAGCCCGCGGGCGGATCTATCGGTGAAGGCACATCGCCCTGCAAAATTATGCGTTCGCGTTTTGCTTCTATTTCAGGATCAGGCACGGGCACGGCCGAGATCAATGCCTTCGTGTAAGGCATAAGCGGGTCAGCATAAACGTCCTTTCCTGGGCCGAGTTCGACGATCTCACCTAGATACATCACTGCCACACGATCTGAGAGATGCCGGACCGCACGAAGGTCGTGCGAAATGAAGAGATACGTCAAACCCTTCTTGGCCTGCAGCTCTTCCATCAGGTTCATTATCTGTGCCTGGATGGAAACATCTAATGCAGAAATAGGTTCATCAGCGACGATAAATTCCGGATCGACGGCAAGAGCACGCGCGATGCCGATCCGTTGCCGTTGCCCGCCGGAAAACTCGTGCGGATAACGGCGAATGAAACGACGGCTGAGTCCAACGGTTTCCATCAGTTCAGCGACGCGTGCATCCGCGGCAGCCCCGCTCGCCAAACCGAATGTTCGGATCGGTTCACCGATGATCTGTCCTACGTTCATTCGAGGATTGAGGGATGCGTAAGGATCTTGGAAGATCATTTGAAGGTGCTTTCGCTGTTCGCGCATTTCACGCTGCGGCATTCCGGCTAGATCTCGGCCATTGTAAAGTACGCGGCCGCTGGACGGCTCCGTCAGGCGAAGTATCGCTTTACCGAGCGTTGATTTTCCGCAGCCTGATTCACCGACCAAACCGAGCGTTTCACCTTTCTTGATGTCTAACGAAACCCCATCGACCGCCTTAACGACCTTTTCTGCACTAAAAAGTCCGCCTCCAATGCGATAATGCACTTTTAGGTCTTGCAAGGAGATCAAATTGTTACCGTTCGTTTCCATCTGCTTTCGTTCATTTCCCTGTAGGCGGTTCGATAACGATCTTCGTTGCATAGTCATAGAGGATCGTCATGGTTCTCAGGTCTCCGGTCTTGTAGTCCGCATCCACTTTTATCGGAAGCCCGTCAGAACGTCTAACCCAGATCCGAGATGTATATTCATTCCCCCCGCCTGGGGCTGTTCCCGAATATGAATATCGATAGGCGGATTGTCCTTCGGCCGTGTCTTCGCCTTCGAACCTTATCTCTTTAAACCACTTAAGCCCCTCCTTGCTAAAAGTCTCCCGCATATTTGGCATTGAAGTTCCGATATCAACGCCCATCTTTTGCCATCGGCCGCCGACGTTAAGATAAGTGTCCTTCCCGATAACGATCATCTCAGTGCTTTGACCATTTGGCAGCCCCGTCTTGAGCCGGAAGCGGTCGGGTGCAAGGAAGTCCATCTCTGCCTTCATATCGGTCTTGCCGGTGCCGGTCATTTCGGCTCGGAAGGAATCAAGTGCAAGAAATCTGTCTGACATCCTCTGTATATCTTCTTTGGGATCGCCGCTTGGCTCGAATCGTGCAGCGGATGTTTCACTGGTTGCGTCACTAGTGGCAGATGAAGGCTGCTCCGCGGTATTAGCCGCCGAGGGGTCACCTGAGGAACGTTCGGAAATAACACGCTCGATATTTGAGCACCCGAGAGCCATACCTAGAAGAAGGAGAAAAGGGGCGAAAAACAAATTCTTTCTGCGTCTAATCATTTCGAGCCTCTGAGTTGGATCCTGCATACACCTCTTCTGCGAAATGGCAGAGTGAATGGTGATGATCGTTTATCTGGACGAAAGGTGGATATTCTGCCCGGCAAATCTCTTCTGCACGGTCGCAGCGTTCGGCAAACGGACATCCCGGCGGCAGATGTGCGACGTCCGGCGGCAAGCCGGGAATCTGATAAAGCGGCTCGCCCTGTTCATGTGCCGGATCGGGCACGCTTTTCAGCAAGCCTTTTGTATACGGATTGGCCGGTGTTGTGAATAGCTCTTTGGTCGGAGCCTGTTCGAAAACCTTGCCTGCGTACATAACGATTATCTTGTCGGTCATTCCGGCGACCACGCCAAGATCGTGTGTGATCAGTATTACACTCGTTCCCATACGGGACTTCAAGCCTTTGATCAACTCAAGTATCTGCGCTTGGATAGTTACATCGAGAGCGGTCGTCGGCTCGTCTGCGATCAGCAATTCAGGATCACAGCTCAATGCCATTGCGATCATCACACGCTGTCGCATCCCTCCTGAGAGTTCATGCGGATATCCGTCCATTCGAGATCGCGGATCAGGAATGCCGACCATCTCAAGCATTTTCACACCGTGCTCGTAAGCCTGTTTCTTGGTGTGGCCGAGATGGAGCCGCGTTACTTCCATCAGCTGTGTCGAGATCTTTAGGAAAGGATTCAGCGAGGTCATCGGGTCCTGAAAGATCATAGCAATGCGCTTCCCGCGGATCTTGCGAACTTCCTCGATCGGAAGTGCACGAACATCGATCCCGTCAAAAATGACACTGCCGCCGACGATCTTTCCGGGCGGCACAGGTATCAGCCGCATTATCGAAAGATTGGTGACCGATTTACCGGAACCTGATTCGCCTACGATGCCAAGCGTCTCGCCCTTCTTAAGTTCGAACGAAATACCATCCACCGCCTTTACGATGCCGTCCTCGGTCTGAAAATAGGTCTTTAGGTCCTTGACCGAAAGTATTGTGCCGTTGCTATCCATCGATCAAAACTTCCTCGTCTGCGGATCCAGTGCGTCACGCAAGCCGTCGCCCAAAAAGTTAAGAGAAAAAAGCGTTAGCGCCATCGTTACGCCGGGAAAAAGCATTTGCCACGGGAAAATCTGAATGTTCTTGATGCCGTCTGAGGCCAAGCTGCCCCAAGAAGCATACGGTGCTTGAACACCGAGCCCTAAGAATGACAGGAAAGCCTCCGCAAGCATAACGCTCGGAACAGTAAGAGTTGCGTAAACGATCACCGGCCCGATTGCATTCGGGACAAGGTGGCGAAAAATGATACCGAATGTTGATACTCCCGTGGCTCGTGCAGCAAGGACAAATTCTTGGTTCTTCAGGCTAAGTATCTGACCGCGGACAACCCGTGCCATTGTTAGCCAAGAGACAAGCCCGAGGGCGAAGAAAAGCAAAAAGATCTGGCTCAGTCCTTGTCCCGCAGAGGCAAGGAATCTCTCAGCTATCCACCCGCCCAATTGCCCGAGAAAAGCGGTATGCATCCACGCATTTATCAGCATTATCTCAATGACAAGCCCAATGAAAAAAAGAGCAAACAGCGCCGATGCGATCTTCATTGGCAGTGGTGAGACCCGGCTTGAATAATGTTCTATGAAAGCACGATATGTTCTCACACCGAGCCAGACCAATAATGCCAATGAGATCAAAGCGGTTATGCCGACCGGAATAGCGCTGATCAAAAAAGCGGTGTTCGGCCCGCCAAAGACCGAAAGCAAAACGATGACAACAAGGATATACGGTATCGAATAAATTATGTCGACTATGCGCATCATAATGTTGTCGATGCGCCCGCCAACGAATCCCGCGACGGCTCCCCATGAAACGCCGACTATCAGGGAAACCACCGTCGAGATGATGCCGACCATTAAGGAGATGCGGCCGCCTTGAAGGACTCGTGCCAATAGGTCGCGTCCTTGGTCGTCAGTGCCCATCGGATGCGTCAAGGATGGTGGAAAAGAACGAACACGGTCACCGCCGTCAATTCCGGACGGAATAAAATCAGGCGTGAAACCATTAAGCAAATAGACCAGGGTCGGGCCAACCGCAACAAGCAAGATCATTGACCAGACCACCACAAGGCCAAATACGGCCAGCTTGTTCTTCAGCAAACGTTTCCAGGCATCGGCCCAAAGAGAGTTCTTCTGACTGGTCCGAACTGACCAGATCGCATATGCCGTCAGAGCAAAAAAGATCACCAGGAAAACGACCAGGCCGACCTCGTTGAAATGATCGGTCCTTGTGCTGACGTGCAATACTATCAGCGAGAGGCCGATCAGCATCAAGAGACCTTGCCCGACCATTCGCTTACGAAGGTCTTGGTCAAGTTCATTGGAAATAGTGTACTCGCCAGCTGGCATAAATGACCAAAATCGGATCAGTCGTACCGGATCCTCGGATCAAGAAAACCGTATGAGATATCTACAATAAGATTGAAAACCATTATCAGGATCGAAAGAAACGCCACTATGCCAAGCGTCAGCGGCTCGTCGCGGTTTAGCACAGATTGAATAAAGATGTTCCCAAGTCCGGGGATCGCGAATACCTTTTCCACTACGACGGTTCCGGCAAGCAGGCCCGCAAGTGCCGGACCGGTATATGAGACCACCGGAATGATCCCGCCGCGGAGACCATGTTTCAAGAGGACCTCCTTTTCGTCAAGACCTTTCGCCCTTGCAGTTCGGATATAGTCCGAACGCATCACCTCAAGCATTCCGGCACGGGTCAAACGTGCTATGTAGGCCATATATATCGCCGAAAGGGTAATGACCGGCAGAACAAGATTGGAGACCCCGCCCCAGCGTGCCGGCGGGAACCAATAGAGCCAGAGCGAGAAAACGATGACAAGTATCGGTCCGAGAACAAAGTTAGGCACCGAAAGTCCGAGCATGGCGGCCGTCATTGACGAATAATCCCATGCAGAGTTCTGCTTCAAAGCCGCTATATTGCCGGCGACCGATCCAATTGCAAGAGCAAGAATATAGGCGAGAAAGCCGATAGTTGCCGAATAAGGCAGGTGCCTAAATATTATCTCGTTCACCGATTGGCCGACATACTTAAGCGAATCGCCAAAATCGAAACACTTGAAAGTTGTGTTAAAAAGATTGAAGCGAACGCCGGTAGTTGAGGTGTCGTTTTCTGGCGCGGTTCGGCAGGTGACGTTGCCGAGCATCATAAGATACTGCTGATACCAGGGCAGGTCGAGCCCGTATTTTTGGCGTATATTCGCCTCTATATCTTCCGGCAGGGAACGCTCATCCGAATAAAAATTCCCCGGAGCAACGCGGATCAATCCCCATGTTACCGAAACCACAAGCAACGCCATTGGGATGATTATTAAGAGTCTTCGGAGAATGAACCCGATCATAGATCAATAACCGAACATCTTTGCTTCAATATAGCCTTTCTCACGTTCGACGGCCGATGGCTGTGTCGCGATCAGTCGCTGGATCTGCTCAGTAACCCACTCGTCGCGAACATTGAAGATGTTATCAACATCTCTGTCCCACTTGGCTGGATCCTGTTCAATATACACGAATTTCCATGAATGCAGAGTACCCGGATTAGGATAAAGACCTTTTACATACGGCTTGCGGAGGAAGTTCGTTTTTTGTGTTTGCCAAGGCAGTACCGGCTGATCCTGAATCATCATAAACTCGGCTTCCGCCATCTTTTCATACCGCGATTTCGGGTCTGGCTGGCTGTTGGCTTCGTCGATCAACTTATCAAATCTGGAGTTTGACCAACCGGTAGAACTGTCGTTGTTCTTTCCATAGAACAATTTCAGGAACGACATCGGGTCCATATAATCGCCGATCCAGCCCGCACGACCAAGACCGCTATACTCAAGATTCTTTCGAGTATTCAGAAACGTTTTCCATTCCTGATTTTTTAGCTGGAGTGTTATACCGAGATTCTGTTTGAATTGTGCCTGAATGAATTCAGCTATTGATTTATTGTTGTCGCTTGTATTGTAAAGTATCTCCACCTGATCGACCGGAAAACTCGGACAGGACCAGTTTCCATCACTTCCATTTACAGGAAAGCCGGCTTCTCCGAGCAGCTTGCGCGCCTTCGCGGGATCGAATTTTCTGGCTTTCCATTCTTCAAGCGAACTACCTATCTTTGCGAGTTCGCGTTCGTAAACTTTTGCCCTGATCGCTTCATACTCAGGAAAAAGGCCCTCCGGCGTGAAGTCGATCAGAGGCTGTGTCGTCTTTCGGAATTTCGCCAAAGCGTCACGATCAACCGCTAGAGCGAATGCCTGCCGAACTTTTAGGTTGTTCATTGGCGGTTTGGTTACATTGACCGTGTAGTATTCGATCGCGACCTCCGGATGATTCATATATTCGTGCTTGTATTGCCGAATGGTCTCGACCCAAGCAGCCGGAACTGTGTGATTGTAGATCGCATCGACGCGCCCGGTCTTGTAAAGGTTAAGCATCGTGGTCTGTTCATCAAGAGGATAGAATTCTATCCCATTTAGGCGCACCATTTCCGCATCCCAGTAACCAGGATTTTTTGCGACCACAACTCGGTCATAGGGATGATGTTCCTTCAGCACGAACGCACCGCTTGTAACTATATTCTCGGGCTTGGTCCAATCCTTCCTGAAGCGTTCTATCGTTGGGCGATGCACGATGCGAAAGAACTGATGTCCAAGCAAGCCAATGAGAAACGGCGCCGGCTGCTTAAGCTTTATGCGAAAAGTTAGGTCGTCAATGGCCTCGACCCCAATGTCTTCTGCCCTAACCGGCACGAGATCAGCACCTTCCGCAATGGCCTTTAGTTTCGGATCCTTTTCAAATAGTTCGTTCCGCGCCTTCTCACCCGAAGGGACTGTAAGCCTTTCGGGGCCATCAATGAATCTTCTGAATTCGCTTGCTGATGATTCCGTTTCGACTGGTTGTGTGTCGTCGGTGCTTTCCGGACTCGACTGACCATTGGGGTTAAGGTCTGACTTTAAGAGAAATCGCCCTGTCTTATCGCGCACGAACGAACGCTTAGAATTGTATTCCTGGGCATACTTTATGTAGTGGGCAAGATAAGCATTCTTTGCGGCAAGGTTGGGATCAAGGGCCCGACGGAATGTATAGGCGATGTCGTGAGCCGTTATCGGATCGCCATTGGAAAAGGTGGCATTATTCCTAAGTCGAAAGATATATTCAGTGTTTTCCTGCCCCACTTCCCAGCTTTCCGCAATACCGGGTATCGGCTGCATCGTCCGCGGATCATATTCCACAAGCCCATCATATAAAGCCATCAACATTCGTGCTTCCGGCTGACCGGTCGGGATGGCAGGATCTAGAGATTCGGGTTCAGAGCCTGTTATGTATCGGAGAACATTGTCCTCAGGAGCATCGGTCATCCCATAGAACTCTGTCTTAGCCGATGCAGAACACCCGGCGATCGCAAACGCCAAGATGACGACATACAGGAAACGCGACGTCCGAAGCAAATGTTCAAGGCACATAGAACCCCTCACCCAAAAACCTGACGAGACCATACCGAAAGGGGATTAGTTGAGACCATACGGTCGTAATACGGGAGCGCAATGCATAAAGATTCACTATCCCTAAAGGATTACGATTCCCGCTTGACCGTTTTCGGTTGCCAACTGTTGTCAATACGCACTTTCTGAAGAAGCGGAGCATCAAGAACATTCCCTTCAAATCCGATCACGTACGGCTTCACAAGGGAATAAGATGTTGGAAAATAAAGCGGTATCACCTGCATTTCATAAAGTGCGATCTCTTCGGTGATCCTCGGCTCTTCGATCTCTGGTGGCAGTACGGAGATATTTGAATTGGAATTGCCCAAGACCGAGGAGTTGGTATTAGAAACTGTCCCGGACGTTTGAGATGGTCTTACTGCTGAAACCGCAGGTCGGTCGAAAATAGCGCTTAAACCCGCTTTTTCATCCGTTGTGGGAAACACAACCCCACGCCGCACCAGATCGTAATCGCCATTTTCAAGGGCAAGCCGAACCTCATCGGTTTCTTTAACAATGATCTCTGTTTCAACATTGAGATTCTGCTTCCACATCCTTGCGACCGACCTTGCGATACGCTGCTGGACGTCATTTCGGTTCACTATGAGGCGTAGTACGGGAAAATTCTCACCGTCAGCGAATCCGGCTTCTTCGAGTAAATCACGAGCGCGCTCCTTATCCTCAGCGATCTTTGAAGACCTCGAACTGCTTCCAAATGGAAGAAGGGTGAATGCAGGCCGCGTCGAACCGGCCAGCTCGCCATCTGTCAGCCGCTCACGTTCGATCGCGATAGCTAGAGCTTGTCGTACACGCCGGTCCGAAAAAGGGGCTCTGTGTAAATTCACCTGATAAAAATTCACGGCTGCAAAGGTATTCTTTCTAAGGTCCTCATACGCCTCAAGAAGCTTTAACGCAAGAGGCTCGAAAACGGCATTGGTCACAGCATCGATCTCACCGGCACGGTAGGCTTCAAGGGCCTCTTCGGCCCGCGGCTTTGCGACAAAGCGTACAGATTCCAGCACGACCGATCCTCGGTCCCAATAACTCTCCGAGCGCACCAGTGTGATCGACTCAGGTTCGATAGAATCGATCGAGAATGGTCCGTTTGTAACCGCTGTTCTTGTAAGAACATCCTCCGCCAGCGTTTCTCCTCGACCGTAAACGGGCCTGAAGATCACATTGGCAAGAAGCCGTGGAAGATCTTTGTCCGGCGTCTTTAGCCTTACGACCAACGTGTTTTGATCTTCTGCCCAAAAAGCAAGATCAGGTCCGGCGGGTGGAACAGCAGATGACTGATCGAGCTCTGCATCTTTATTAGAAACGGAAGTATTCGTATTTCCTGGATTAGGCGCCTGCGGGAATGAGTTTGGAAATGTGTCCTGCGGCTGATCGGACGAGGCGGGGGCATTCTGACTTTCCGGGCGTCCCCTAAAATTTTCAAAAAGCTGTGTATTAGCAGCCCGATTGCCAAGGGCCAACAGTCGTGACCAGGAAGAAACAAAATCGAAAGCGGTTACAGTCTTTCCGTTTGTCCAACGAGCGGATCTGCGGATCTTGAATACCCATTTTGTGTGGTTATCAAGGCTTTCCCAACTTTCCGCCGCCGCGGGAACGGGTTCAAGCGTGACAGGGTCGATCTCTGTCAAACCCTCATAAAGTGCTCGGACGATATCTGTTTCGGGAGCAGAAGAGGCACGAGCCGGGTCCAGATGGCGCGGCATTCGCCCGTTGCTCCAACGGAACTCTTGCTTGGGCGGCGGAGGCGTTTCCGAAATGTAAGTCGCCGCTGATGGCGGTTTTATCTCCGAACACCCAGACAGAAAAAGGATCATCACAACGATCGAAATACGCAGTACTGCTGCAGCGCATACTTGCGACGAACTAGCTGCTGCCATCGCCTCAGACCCTTTCATATTATTATAAGTTACCGGGTGAACTTTCTAAGTTGCTCGTAAACGTTTAGCGTTTGAGCCCGCGTTTCCTCAAATCCCGCAGAGGTGTCGATCAAAAGATCGGCGTACTTTTTCTTTTCTTCTTGCGGCATTTGTGCGGCGATCCTCGCTTCTGCTTCCTTGGGTGAAAGGCCGTCACGCTCAATTAGGCGTTGAAGCTGGATGTCTGCATTACACCACACAACGACCAATTTGTTAAATCTTTTGTAACCGCCGGATTCTATCATCAATGCCGCATCGATCACGGCGATGGCATCAGGCTCGACAGCCTGGGTCTCATTAAGCCATTCGTTTTGAGCTTCGATCACAAGCGGGTGTACGATGGAATTCAGAGCCTCACGCTCCTTCTCGTCGAAGAAGATTATGCCTGCGAGCGCCGGACGGTCAAGCGAGCCGTCTTTACGCAGAACTCTACCTCCAAAATGCGAGACGATACGCTTCAATCCAAGTGAACCGGGGGCGACGACGTCGCGGGCCACGCGGTCCGCATCCAGCACCTGGCACCCGAATTCCTTCAAAAATTGACAGACGGTTGATTTCCCGACCGCGATAGAACCTGTCAGCCCAACTGTTATCATTGTCTGTAACTATAGACGAGCAGCGATCAGCGGACGCAAACGCCAGCATACGCTCGATAAGTATGAGATGGCGGTCAACGCCCGTGTCGCTTCGCGAGCTTGTTAACGTTAAATTCCGCGATCTCCTCAAGGCTCAGCCCAAGTTCGTCTGCACACGCGGAGATATACCAGAGAACGTCGCCGAGCTCATCTTTTAATTTCGCCCGAATGTCGTCGTTCAGCACGCCGCCGTGGTCGCGCTGGATCTTCTTTACTATATTCGCAACCTCGCCCGCCTCGCCCGCAAGGCCGAGTGTCGGGTATTCCAGGTTGCTTAAGCGCCGTGGATAAAGAGCTGTCTGGCTCGCTTCGGCTTGGTAATCTTGAAAGTTCATAATCTGACCATGTCTGAAGAATTTATATGGAATTTAAGAAACGATCGTTCGTTGGGTTCAAATATCTCGTCTAGCCTTTGCTGCATCAACGGTGTTTCGCATTAGCATAGCTATCGTTAGCAGCCCAACCCCCCCCGGCACCGGTGTGAAGACTCCGGCTTTATTCATTGCATCCTTATGGCATACATCGCCAACAAGCGTAGCCCCACGTTTTTCGATGGCGGTCAGCCGTTTTTCAAGCTCATCGCCCTCGAAGAATTCGGATAGCCGGGTCGGATCGGACACACTGTTTATTCCAACGTCAATCACCACGGCACCTTCTCGGATATGGTCGGCGGTAACGAAACCAGGTCGCCCAATGGCGGCAACGATTATATCCGCCTTACTTGTGATGGACGAAAGTTCGTGCGTCCGCGAATGGCAGATAGTTACAGTCGCATTCTCCTGAAGAAGCAGAGCAGCCATCGGTTTGCCCACAATATTACTTCGGCCAATGACCGCGGCATTCTTTCCCGCGATCTCGACACCAGATCGCTTCAAGATCTGGATGACCCCTGCAGGAGTACAGGGAACGAGACTTTGCCGTCCCTGTGAAAGCCTGCCGACATTGATCGGATGAAAACCGTCAACGTCCTTGTTAGGATCTATCGCATCAAGAATTCGCGCCTCATCAATGTGTTTCGGTAACGGGAGTTGGACAAGTATTCCATCAATGTCTGGGGCACGATTCAGCTCGTTTACTATGTCGAGGAGTTGCAGCTCTGAGGTTTGAGTCGGCAGGTGGCGATGCTCAGAAATGATACCAAGCTCCTCACACGTACTCACTTTATTGGCGACGTAAACTGCCGAGGCGGCATCATCGCCAACGCGTACAGCGGTCAACGCAGGAATGATATTTTTGGCCGTACGGAGTTCGCGAACCTCTCCCGCTATTTCAGCCTTTATCGCATCGGCGATCTGGCGCCCACTTAATATCTTTGCAGCCATTGTAAAAGCGAGATTCTATCTAAAAGCGTTGAGAATGTCAGTCAAGGAACATCTTTTTGGTCTATAATGGTCAGTATGATCAAGGGGTTTGCAGGCGTCCTGTTCATATTATTTTTTGTATCTTATTCTTGTTTCGCGGTTTTCGCCGCAGAGAATGATACGGCCCAACCGGACCGATATTTGGCAGGTTGGCGAACAGTAACAATTACGCGCCCGAATTCAACTACGTTCACCGCGCGTCTATATTACCCGGCAACTCAGGCCGGGCTGGACACTCCGCTCGATCCTGCGGGAGCTCCTTTCCCTGCAATTACCTTTGGGCACGGATTCTTTCAGGCCGTTTCAACCTATCAATCCACACTGGAGCACCTTGCCAGGCACGGTTATTTGGTGATCGCAACAAACTCTGAAAGCGGCTTGTTCCCAAATCATCAAAATTTTGCCAATGATCTGCGTTTTTCGCTGACATTCTTAGAACAGGAAAACACGGATCCGGCATCTGTGCTTTTCGGTCGGGTCGCGATCAATAAGTTCGGTGCTTCGGGGCATTCTATGGGCGGCGGAGCGAGTATTCTTGCAACTTCTCAGGATCCGAGGATTCATGCTCTTGCTAATCTTGCCGCCGCAGAAACCAATCCTTCGGCAAAGATGGCGATGGCTTCTATCAATGTTCCTTTCAGTTTGATCTCAGCAAGCGCAGACACCATCGTTCCTGTTGCGACAAACGGGCAAGATATGTATAACCGCGGACGAGCGCCAAAGCTACTGCCGATCATTCAAGGCGGATGGCACTGCGGATTTCAGGATGTCAACGGGATCGGTTGTGATAACGGCACCATCCAAAGATCTCAGCAGTTGGCAGAGACCCGAAGGCTTCTTACCACATTCTTCGATCTTTATCTTAAACAAGACATATCAGTTCGCGATCAGGTTTGGGGAAACGGGTTGTTCACGCCGCTTGTTACCGCAGAAAGAAATTCGGGCATCGGTCTAACCCCACAATCTCAAGACATAACGGCCTCGGTTGGCGTGAATGTTTCTTTCCAGATTGAGATCGAGAATATGGGTAACGTGCCCGCTGCGTTTCGCATAGAAGCGGCACAAAGACGCTGGATCGTAAACATACAACCAGCGACCACCGCTGTTATTGCTCCGAAGGAAACCGCAACCGTTACGCTATCAACGCGACGTTTATGGAAGAATCTTCCGACGCTTAATGAGTTACCAATAACAGTAACGAAGGCAGGTGATCCGCGGACCGCATCGTTTGCAAAGGTTAACTTCAGATAGTCGGTCATAATAAAGCTTTGCCTATAAAATAAATTCAACTATTCTCGTATTCTCGACGTTCCTTGTTCAAAACGTATGTCCGCTTTTTTCGGGAATTCACTCCGATTCGCGCTTTTGTGTGGACATAATTGGTTGAAAAAATGAGGAACAATGCTTTCATCACCGATCTTTTGCTTAAACGTCGCTCATCATCCTTGTATCGGATCGCGCTGATCGGTGTGCAGTTGTCTCTGTTAGTTATAACAATTGATGCGGCTAGTCCTGTTGATTCGCTAACAATTTTCAGGGGATCAAAAGGTTTGTGGGCGCAACAAGGCCGCGACAACGATAGCGGTTTCTCAGTGGTTAAGCTTGGCACAAAGAACGATGTGCCACTGAACGGCGACTTTGACGGAGATGGCTACATCGACCCGGCGATCTGGCGATCTTCTACGGCGTCCGCACTCATCTGGAAGACCTCAGAAGCAGTTGTGGTCGAAATAGCTTTCGAGATCGCCTCCAAAATCTTTGCAGGAAAAGCAGTCTCAGCCGATCTTGATGGTGACGGCAAAAGTGACCTTACACTTTTCGACCCCGAAACAGGCAACTGGCACGTACTTTTTGCAAAGAGTGGCTTTTCACAAGAAACATCTCTGACATTCTGTTGGGGACAGATGGGAGATGTCCCGGTGCCGGCCGATCATGACGGCGACGGCCGAGCCGACTTTGCGGTTTTTCGTCCGTCAGAGCAAAGCTGGCATATATTTGAAAGCCGTTCGCAGCGTTCGCTAAGCATCGTTTTCCCGGCCAAGACCGGAGAGTATCTAGTTCCCGCCGATTATAATGGCGACGGCAGGGCCGACATCGCGGTTTTCGGAAAGGGATATTGGCGAATACTCTACAGCACTAGTGGTAAAACAGAGGCCTTCGTCTTCGGGCAGGCATCCGCAATACCAGTTCCGGCCGACTATGATGGCGACGGTGAGACCGACTTTGCGGTCTGGAACGAGGGCACCTGGTATTTCTATGAGAGCTCTAAACCCGGCTTAAGCGCTGTCAGATTCGGTGAACCCGGTGATGTGCCTATAACGCTCAGGCAAGTCCGCAAGATCGAATAGGACCTTTGATCCCCCGAAATGGCCTACACGGCATTCCCGGAGGCGCTCTGCGTCTCCTTTTTTTTCGCTCACTGCTTGGTTAGAATCAGGTGATGTTTCGCCTTTTCAGCGTTTCCGTTTTGATCGTGTTCTCTGTTTCGCAGCTCCCGGCCATTGAGGTTGCGTCACATCAGGAGCTGATCAAGCTTGTCGCCGAACGCAGCGACACCGCTGCAATATCACTTTTGCAACGTCTTCAGAGCGAAAAGCCGGAAAGTTTGAGCTTGGCCGGCGCATTGCAATGGGCAATGCTGCTCTCGGTTCGAAGTTCTTTAGCTCAGGTGTATCACAGATCGCATTCTTATCGGCGGGTGGAAGGTGTGATGTATTCGAGATCTGCAGACGCCAATTAGTTATATCGAGTTCGGTCGCTCTGGAAACTTTTGAGTCAATAGGCGGTCTTGGTGCAGCAATTGATGATGTAACCTTTCTTGAGCAGGTCCTTCAGTTGGCAGCAGAGATATCAAGACGTTCCGCGAAGCATAGCTCTGAGTTCTTAAAGTACTCTCCGATGGTTGCTGATTCGATCCGGGAACTAGATCGGGCGGAAGCCAAGGTGGATGCAGGAATTTCGTTGGCATTCATTGAACTCGCCTCTCGTTTCGCTAATCGAACCGGCGGTATGGCGGCAGATCTCTGGGCAAATATACCAAGCTCATTGGCCGGGCTTTCGGGTTCTCAGGCGATCGAACTTGCTAAAGCGACGGGAGCTATGCTCGATCACGGAGGCAGTGTTGCGCTCAATTTTTTGACCGCTGGCAGTGAAGTTCTGCGAAACGAGCCAGATATCTTTAACGATTGGCGCAAGGTGCTTCCCAGTATTTCCTCCCAGGGAAATGCGGTACTCATCGCATTCCTTAGAGCCACACCAAGATTTTTCAAGAGTATAAAAGGTATACGGCTTGACGGAGCAGAGGAAGGCAGCGTAAGAAGTGCGGCACTCCGACGGCTGATGCGTTTGTTGTATGACGTCGCAGAAGCTGACGGCGAGAGTTCGCTTGCTGCATTTCGCTCGGCTGGGACAGCATTGCGTTCGGTTTCGCTTGACCAGTATCAGAAATGGATCGAAGCCGGACTTGCCGGGGCCGATACTGTATCGGCAAAAGCAAGACGGAGCTATTTTGCGCTCGAAACCCGCCAATCAAACGACCAGCTCAAACAAACGCGATCCGGACTCGACCTGGAAGCTATTCGTCATGTACTCCGCTTGTATATAGAGGCACTTACGGGCCGTGAGGTAGAGATCGCGCCACAATCGGCTATGCCGCAGGAAGCTCGTATCGGCGACGGAAAAACTATTTATCTTCCGAATAATATCGCTGAATTTGATACTGAAGAAAAGGACTTCCGGTTATACAAGGTTCTTGCAGCCTACGGTGCAGGACAGATCGAGTTCGGCACGTTTGTAAAAGATTCGGTTGCATTGAAAGCGGCATTTGCCGACCTTTCAGAGCTCTACTCAGCCACTGCTGAAGAAATAGATGCATTCTCGCTAGCCGGTTACATCGAGGATGTCCAAAAGGGGCAACGTGCGGTGTCAGATGAAGAGATCGTCGCAGAAGTTAGCCGCCGAAGAAGATCACTGCCCCCTGGTTCCGACTATAAGGCCGTTCTCAATGTGTTCCCTGAGCCGCGACTCGCCAGAAAGATATTCACGACTATGGAGAATGCGAGAATTGACGCATTGCTGCGACGGACATACCGCGGATTGAGAAAAGATCTTGACCTGATGCAGGCATTGATACGAAAGAATAGGCCATTTATTTTCGATGTCCCTTATCACCAGGTGCCCTTCGAATTGCTTTTTCAGATAACGTTATGTGGCGGGGCAACCGAAGACGCCAGGCAGTTTTACGGGCAGATCGTATCAGAGATAGAGACAGTTATCGAAAAACATATTCATGGTGCGTATCGAACGGATGTCCTACCAACCGTTGCAGATTCCCTTTTCGCAACATCGCGGGTTTATAATCTTTTTCAAAACATCTCACCTGAGCAAACCCAAGAAGCGGAAACAGAAAGTACGGACGATAAAAGCGAGTTCGCATATGATGACAAACATGCGGATGAAGCAGCCACCGAAGAAAAAGGGAGCCGCGATGAGCGTCCCCAGTCGATGCAGGATCTTCGCGATCTTTTCAATGCATGGAATATGGATGAGGAGAACGGCGAGCCGGATGACATCCGCGGGGCTGAATCGTGGTCGCAAAATGAGATGCCCGAATTGCCGCTTGAACCTGGCGACGAAGCATTCGCCTATGACGAGTGGGACCGTGAACTGAATGACTATCGTGTAGGTTGGAGCCGCGTGATCGAAAAGCGGGTAAAGCGAGGCGACCGGACATTCGTCGAGCTTACTCGCTCGCGATATCGTGGAGTGATATCGTCGATACGCTATCAGTTTCAGCTAATGAAACCTGAAAATCTGACCAAGATCAACCGTGAGATCGACGGCGAAGACTATGATCTGGGCGCGTTGGTGGACCTTGTTATTGATAGAAAAGCAGACGGTCGGCAATCGGAGAATATATATACGAAACGACTTAGGCGGCAGCGGGACGTTGCGGTTTCTATATTGCTCGACCAATCATCCTCCACCGCACGGACTATCACGCGTAACCCCTTGCAGCCTTATACATATCCAGGCCGCCGAATAATCGAGATCGAAAAAGAAGGTCTCGTATTGATGAGCGAAGCGTTGGAAGCGGTTGGAGATGTCTATTCGATCAATGGATTTACAAGCGAAGGACGCCGAAACGTAAAGTTTTATGTTGTTAAGGATTTCAACGAAAAATATTCGGAAGAGACTGAAAAACGCATCGGTGGTATCACATTTCAGAATAATACGAGGCTAGGTGCGGCTATCCGTCATGCCGCGCACAAACTACTGAAGCAGGAGAACCGAACCAAGCTGTTACTGATCCTGACCGATGGACGGCCCTATGATCATGACTATGGAGATGCGCGTTATGCACGAGAAGACGTCCGGGAAGCGTTGATCGAGGCAAAGATCAACGGCATAACTCCTTTCTGCATTACGATCGACCGCGAATCAGAAGCGGAATTAAGAGACCTCTACGGCGACGTCGGTTATACGATCATTGATGACATCCTTTCGCTTCCCGAACGTATGCCAAACATTTATAGGCGTCTGACCACCTAACTATTACTGCTGATCAGACGTGACGTGGTACCGAAACGCCATAGACGCGCTGTTTCGAATGATCGGCCTTTGGGCTGGTGACCCAATCTTCTGAGTGTTCGGTCAGTTCGTTGGAATGCGTTATCGAAACCGGCAAGACGAACATCATTCCGAAGTAGATCAAACCAAACGTTATCATTCCGAAGATTATAAGCGGAAATCCCGCCATCCAACCTGTTGCAATAGCCACCAAGCCAGTTACTGCCCAAAGTGCCCACAATCCCATATAGATCTTTGTAAACATATGATGCCTCCTAGGGTTCAGATATGATCGATCTCCAGAACATTCCTCTGAACCTATACTTTATGTTTGTATTTGGACGGCAAACTGACAATAATCAATTCACATCATTCTTATGATGAGAGTTTTCAAATGCGGCTCCGTGAAGTAAAGGAACTAGTGGATGGAACTGCTGAACCTGCCTTTGCGCTGGATCATAATGGCCAGATTGCTGCATGGAATAAAGCCGCGAAGCAGACATTCGGATTTGACTCCGCTGAGGCGATCGGCCAGTTCTGCAGTGATGTTTTGTATGGCGTAGATGAGTGCGGAATGGAGTGTTCGCACGACTGTGCGATACGTCACCGTGCAGAGAAGCGTGAACCCCTGAAAAGCTATGACATTCAGCTGACAACAAGACAGGGGAAGCGTTGGTTCAATATGATCGTAACGTCGGTTATTGGTGTAAAGGGTGAGCAGATCTACACGATCCACATTGCACGTCCGGCAGACCTACAAAAGCGTTTAGAAGGTATCTTTAAGGAATTCGCAGCAAAAGAATTAATTTTGGGCGATTCGACAGGTACTGGTATCGTGGAGGTTGAGCGGACAACAACACATCAAGTCGATCTAACCCCTCGTGAGATTGAGATCTTGAGACTGATCTCTAACGGTTATACTTCCGCAAAGGTTGCTTCAGAACTTTTTATAAGCAAGACGACCGTTAACAACCATGTGCAGCATATCTTAAAGAAGTTGAATGCTTCCAGCCGTTTGGAAGCGGTGAGGCGAGCTGAGCGAGCTAGATTGATTTGATCGGATTTTCTTTCAACCCGCTATGCCCTTTAGTAGGACCCCGACCGCATAGGCAAGACCGGCTGCCAAAGCCCCGACGAAAAGTGTTTCGAGTCCCGATCTGAACCAAGAATGAGTTGACCATCTGCTTTTGAAAGAACCGATAAGAAAGAATGTGAATCCGGTCATTATACAGGCGACAACGAAGGACGAGCCGGCCCCAAATAGGTAGGGCAGCAGAGGAACGAGTCCGCAGATCACGAATGCGCTGAACGTGCTCGCCGCCGCGAGCCACGGCGAGCGAATTTCAGACGGCAGGCCGTATTCATCGGCTAGCATCGTTTTGACCCAGCGATCTTTATCGGCAGTTATCAATTCGACAGCCTTTTCAAGCTCTTCCCCCTCAAAACCTTTTTCGCGATAGATCTGGCGTACCTCTTCGCGTTCACCCTCTGGAGCTAATTCAATATGGCGATATTCGATCTTCTCGATCCGCTTATAATCGTCGATCTCGGCTCGCGTCCCAAGAAAATTACTTGCTGCCATTGAGAATCCATCGGCTGCAAGATTAGCGAACCCAAGTATCAACACGATCTTTGTGGAAAGCTCTGCACCCGCAACACCGGAAACCACAGCAAAGGTGGTAACGGCACCATCAACCCCTCCGTAGATAAAATCACGAATGTAGTTGTGGTTTGAGGCAGCGATACGTTCGGCGATCGCCTCTGTGGTGTGTTCGTGTTCGAGCGGATCCATGCAGGAATAATAACCCGAAACAGGGAACCACCCGAACCTAACACTGCGCCTGAGAACACGTTTGATGTCTAACGCAGGTCGAACAGGAGGAATTCAGTGTTGTCGGCACCTGCACGAAACTCCATTAGTGATTCATCACTGACCGCAGCACCGTCACCGGGTCTCAGGATTTCACCGTTAAGGTCCAGCTCGCCGGAGATAAGCTGAACCCATGCATATCGGCCTTCGGCAAGTTCATGTTTTACTGAATCATCCGCCGCAAGGATCGAGGCATAAAGGCGCGCATCCTGATTTATATGGACGGAGCCATCATCACCGCCGCGGGAGGCAACAAGCCGAAGTTTGCCCTGCTTTTCTTCTGGCGGAAAGAGTTTCTGTTCATAGCTCGGCTGCAAGTTCTTCTTTTCGGGCAGTATCCAGATCTGCAAGAGGTGCGTCTTTTCCGTCGGGGAGCTGTATTCGCTGTGCATCACGCCAGTTCCTGCCGTCATCCGCTGGACCTCGTGCGGGCGGATCGTTTCGCCATTGCCCATCGAATCTCGATGGGAAAGTTCGCCTTGGACTACGTAGGTTATGATCTCCATGTCGCGGTGGCCATGGGTCGGAAAGCCCTGTGCGGGCTCGATATAGTCTTCATTAATTACTCTAAGATCGCGGAAGCTCATGAATCGCGGGTCATAATAATCCGCAAATGAAAAGCTGTGATAAGTGTCGAGCCAACCGTGATTGGCATGCCCGCGTTCGTTTGAGCGTCTGATAGTTATCATTGCGATTCCTCCTTGTCTTTAACTATCGAGTCTAACGTCTTGTGGCTGGAATGTAACCATCAATTTTGGTGGTTCGAAACTAATACTTTTAGGTGAGTTACAGTAGCTTACGTACGACCATCAATCCGTCACGTATCGGCAAGAGGAGGCTTTCTACGCGGTCGTCGGTGAGGACCATTTGGTTGTATTCGTGGAGGGCCTGTGTGTCTTCGTCTTTTTCTTCCTCGAGCACGCGGCCGCTCCAGAGAACGTTGTCGGCGACGATGAAGCCGCCGGGCCGGACCTTGTCGAGAACCAGGTTGTAATAGTTGGAATAGTTTTGTTTATCGGCATCGATGAAGACGAGATCATATGGCCCGGCGACGTGCGGCAGCATAAAGATGGCGTCGCCGAGCCGGAGCTGAATGCGATCGCGGAACTCGGTCTTGTCGATAAAGCTTTGTGCGACATGGTTTGTTTCTTCGTTTATGTCGAGTGATATGACCTCTCCACCTTCAGCCAATCCCTCAGCCAGGCAGATGGTCGAGTAGCCAAGATACGTGCCGATCTCAAGCACCTTCCGAGGCTGGATCATATGGGAAAGCATAGAAAGCAGCCGCCCCTGATAAAAACCTGAAAGCATCGAAGAATTTTTGTAATGAGCGAAGCAGTATTCGCGGAGTTCTCGCAACACCTCACTTTCTCCGGAAGTGAATGCTTCAGCGTATTCGGTCAGAGAGTTTTTGATCTCGTTCATATTTCACACGTAACATTCAAAGTGTGCAGTCGGTCTCGATCATAGATCGATCCTGACAAGGCCGCGTTTTATAGCCGTCGTCGCGGCCGAGGTGCGGTCAGAGACGCCAATTTTCCCAAAAATGTTCTGGATGTGTGATTTTACGGTGTTCTCGCTAATGTCGAGTGCAAATGCTATTTCTTTGTTTGACATTCCTCCGACTATCATCCTGAGGATGTTCGATTCTGCAGGAGTCAGTTCTTCCTGGCTAATATTTTCGGTAAGTATCTGTGCAATATCTGCCGGAATATACTTGCGGCCTGCGACAAGCGTTCTGATCGCTTCCATGAGCTCGTTTGGCGAAACGTCTTTGCAAACATACCCGGCAGCTCCTTTCTGTAACGCCTTTCTGATCTCAGCGTCACCTGCATGTTCGGCAAGCACTAAGACCTTTGCATTTGGGTTCGCGACTAGATAATTATCCAGGTCATCTATAGCGCAGGAATCTGGCAGCCGTAGTCCGAGAATGGTTACATCGGGCCTAAGCTCCTGAAAAAAACGGAAGCCATCCACTGCATTGTCCGTTTCGCCGACGACTTCAATGTCAGCTGCATCAGCAAAAACTGCCTTTACGCCGAGACGCGTAAGTGGTTGGTTTTCGATTAGCAGAATTCTGGTCGACATCTAGAGATATTGACGGCGTATGAGGGAGTTTAACCGAACAAAAATATATGTTCTTGATCACCCTGTCTGGCGGTAGTTTATCCATCTGGTGTGATAAATCTTCTTTATTTCACCTTTGCCAGCGATGCAGTGTATTCCACGATCGGCTTTATAAGATCGGTTTCGTAATTCGTTTTCACATTTTGCATTACTGCGGCAATCCTTTCTAGACCCATACCAGTATCGACCGAAGGAGCCGGCAGCGGAGTCAAGGCAAAAGTGCCGTCTTCATTCTGCGTCCGATTGTATTGCATAAAAACGAGATTCCAGATCTCCATCGTCGTGTCGCCGGGACCGTTTACAAACTCGGCACGATTCTTTTGCGGATCGAGCGGGTCGTCGCCCATATAGTAGTGAACTTCCGAACACGGGCCGCACGGACCGGTGTCGCCCATTTGCCAGAAGTTAACTTTACGGCCGAACCCAAGAACTCGGTCAGGCGACGCTCCGACTTTGATCCACAGATCGCGAGCTTCTTCGTCTGGGCCGACCTCGTCATCACCCTCGAAGACCGAGAACCAGAGCCTGCTCTTCTCCAGCTTTAGTTCATCTACAAGAAACTCCCACGCATATTTGATAGCGTCCTCTTTGAAATAGTCACCAAATGAAAAATTGCCAAGCATCTCAAAGAAAGTGTGGTGACGAGCGGTTTTGCCGACCTCGTCGAGGTCATTGTGTTTACCGCCGGCGCGGATACACTTCTGTGATGTTACCGCACGCTTATAGTCGCGTTTCTCGTTTCCCAGAAATACGTCTTTGAACTGGTTCATTCCGGCGTTTGTAAATAGAAGTGTCGGATCGTTTGCGGGAAGCAGCGGCGAAGATGCCACGATCTTGTGCCCGTTGCGCTCAAAATACGTTAGAAATTTATTTCTTATCTCATTGCCGGTCATACTTGAGAATTTTAGCATAACCGGGTTCAACCTACATTGGATAAAAAAGAACGCCGCAGCATATCGCACAGCGTTCAGTAAAAGGAGAGGAAGTGGCATTCCTCTTTGCTACAAAGGCCGTCCATTCGACGGGACGGCCCATGCATTTTTCGGTCATGCAAGCAGACTGATTGAACGGCCTACTTGGTACGATTCAGAAGTTATTTAGGCATCACAACGGAATCGATCACGTGAACAACCCCATTCGAAGTCATCACATCGGTCATCAGGACAGTCGATTTATTACCCTTCTCGTCTTTAAGGACAACATTCTTACCATCCATCTTTGCCCAGATCTTTCCACCTTGTACTGTGGTAAGTTCGGCCTTGCCGTTGCCCGCTTTGATCGCTGCCACAACATCTTTTGCTTCAAATTTACCTGCAATCACGTGATAAGTAAGAACCGAGGTCAGCATACCTTTGTTCTCGGGCTTGAGAAGCGTTTCGACCGTGCCCGCCGGTAACTTTGCGAATGCATCATTTACCGGGGCAAACACGGTGAATGGACCATCGCTCTTCAAAGTATCGACGAGTCCAGCCGCTTTGACCGCTGCAACCAGGGTCGAAAGTTGCGGCGTCGCTACAGCTGTATCCACAATGTCCTTTTCATTAACATTCATCGATGCAGGCACGTAGTTCTGAGCCATAGCCGATGAGCCAACCATTAGTGCCAAAACAAAAGCAAATACTCCAATTGCAAACGTTTTCATTATCGTTCTCCCATTTTCGTTAGTATTTTTACGTAAAGGTTTTAGCCTTCTGGAAGGAGTTTTCGGATCTGGGAGGGTTTTGGATTCAAAAAATCGTCAATCGATCATCTCTTCAATTACAGAACTTCCGCTGGATCTGTCTCCGCTGGTCCATTGCCAGGTTTCATAGAGGCGAATACGCCCGTCCGGTAAGAGCTCCGGAACCGACCGACATATACCGGTCATAAGTTCACGCGATAAGTTGATGTGATGGTAACGCATATCCAGCACGCCATCGTCATTACAAATAGCGATCAGATTCCCTAAAATGATGCCTCCGCCGGAATATTCGGCCCAGACAAGGTTTTCACTCTGGTGATAATGGAATACTGTATCGCCACCGACCTCTCCATTAGCTGAATTGTGAACCGATACAAATTTACGGGCATCATAATTGATCATAGTTTTAACGCACATTATGCTTTTGTTCGCCCTGTGAGGTCCGATAATCTGGATCTGATCAAGTCTAGATCAAAGCCCTGCCGGAGCAGGTGGTCAAAGAGCTTTTTTGTATCTTCACTTGTTTGAGGGACTCCCGTGGTCCTAAGGCGTTTTTCGATCACAAGATCGATCAGACTCTCTTCGGGAAATTCCTTAAAGGCTTTTAAGATCGCCCCTTCGACTTTGTCACGATCGATCTTCTTTTTTGATAGTGAGTGGAGTAATTTTCTTCTGCCCTGAGGCTTTCGTTTTAGCTTTGAAATAGCAAGATCACAAACAAACTGATCGTCATCGAGGTACTTATATTCTTTTAGCTGTTCAATAACTGCTCCTACGATCTCTTCATTCGTCCAAAGTTTTTCAAGCAGACGCTCTTTTAGTTCTGCGATAGAACGCGGCTTGGCAGCAAGCAATTTAATTGCACGATTCATCGTCCGCTCGCGCGAGCGCTGGACATTGTTAATTATCGTTTGGCCGTCATTGATAGTTGCCTTTTGCCACCGTCGCATTTAGTTAACTATTCTAGATTTTGTCCGCTGGATACGAAAGCGCGGTTAAGCTTGACCCCAGGATTTTTAACTGTTGGATTTCAGTTGTTCAACATTTTTATGGTTAGATTCATACCGTGGATGGCATTCTGATAATTGACAAGCCAGCAGGCATAACTTCGCACGACGTTGTGAATACGGTGCGTCGGATTTTAGGCATCAGACGTGTAGGACATACCGGCACGCTCGATCCTTTCGCGACCGGTGTCATGGTAGTTCTTGTTGGGAAAGCAACCCGTCTGGCACGTTTTCTTGACAAGGATGAAAAAGAATATGAAGCCCTGATGCGTATCGGATTTGAAACTGATACGGGAGATCGGACCGGCAAAAAGATCGAAGAGGAGGGCATCCCTCATCCATTTATGACAGATATGCGAGCTATTCTCGTCGCGATGATGGGCTTCTTTGACGAGATAGAACAGATCCCGCCGATGTTCTCCGCAAAGAAGATCAACGGGCAAAAGCTGTACGAACGTGCGCGAAGAGGTGAGAACGTAGAGCGAAAACCGGTTAAAGTCGAGATACACGAAATGATGTTGTTCGAAAATAATGGAAAATGGCCTTGGCCTCCCCACGATCTGCTTGCGCGGACAAAAGACGTCGGGCTCCGGGTCGTGTGTTCGGCGGGCACTTATATCCGGACACTCGCCGAGGATATTGCACGCGCGGCAGGGACAAGGGCACATCTCGCTGAGCTTGACAGAACACGCTCCGGGCGTTTTAAGAAAGAGATGGCGATCTCACTTGAGGAACTTGAAGCTATGCCGCATCCTGGATCGGCTCTGTTACCATTAGAGGAAGCAGTTTCTCACCTGCCCGCATTTGAATTGCCGCCGGAGCGGGTAAGCCCGACGCTAAAAGGTTTATCAACGCGGATCAAGGAAACGGACCGACTAATTCCGGATACCGATTATAGGATGATATCTCCCCAAAAGGAGCTTGTAGCGATCGGCAGCTTTGACCCGCATGAAAATGTCATTCGGCCGAAGTTGGTATTAGGGGGCGATAATCGCAGTTAAGCATCCAATGCACATATGAAAACCCGACATCTATTGATCGGCGCAGGTGGATTTGCCGTGGCTGCCATCGCAGTCAAGATGCTGACACGCCCTTCAAATGTTGATTGGGATGAAGTGGGACAGAGCATTCCGCATTTTGAGAACTCGCATTTTGCCGAAATAGACGGCATTAGGATCCATTTCCAGCAGTTCGGGGAGAAGACTGAACTGCCGATCATCCTTATTCACGGCTATACTGCTTCCGTCTATGTGTGGAAAAGTGTAGCTCCGTTGCTATCCCAAGCCGGCTTTAGCGTGATCGCCATCGATCTGGTAGGTTTCGGTTACTCAGAAAAACCAGCTTGGTTTGCTTACACGATCGATGCACAAGCTCGGATGATCTCTCGTTTTATGGATCGGCTTGGCATCGGCCAAGCGGTCATCGTTGGCAGTTCCTATGGCGGTGCGGTGGCAGCGACATTGGCTCTTGACTACCCTGCAAGGGTTGAAAAACTTGTTCTGGTCGATGCGGTCATCAATGATGAAGTAAAGAGCCATCCGATACTCCGTCTCGCCGCCGTACCTGGAATTGGCGAGATGATCACGCCGTTTCTTATTGATTCAAAGTCATTTATGCGGTTTCGAATGCGCCGAACGCTTTCGCCGGCCAACCATCATATGATCACTAAAGAGCGCGTTCGTTTTGTACAGCAGCCGTTGACAAATGCAGAAGGCCATCGGGCAGCGCTCGCCACCTCGCGCAATTGGCATGCTGAACGTATTGAGAGGGATGCCCACCTTATAAACCAACCGACCTTGCTGCTCTGGGGTCAGGACGACCGTGTCATCCCAGTTGAAAATGGTTATAAACTTTTCGAGGCGATACCGCATTCCCGGTTCGTTCTCCTGAAGAATTGCGGGCATCTCCCTCAAGAAGAAAAGAGCACAAGATTTGTTGATATCGTTGGAAAATTTTGTGCCGGTCCGGCATCCATTGGAGCCAGTGATGTCGTTGGGGAACGAGAAGTCGCGTGACGGGATCTAGAACGACAGACTTACATCTTTCATCAGCTTTCCTATATGGGAAAGGAGTATTTTCTACTATAGCCGTGTTCGATGGACTGCCTTTCTTATGGGAAAAACACTGGAGACGCCTGAATAGTAATGCGGCGGCGATCGGATTGGATCTGAGTGAATTTAATGAGAACTATGTTTTTGAGCGGCTTCGATCCGAGATAAGAGATTCGGAGCTGAGCGACGGCAAGGCACGAATTTCATTCTTCGATCGAGCGCCTAGCCCGATGTGGTCGAACCCAAACGGAGCTCCCACTATAGGTCTTTCGATAATTACCAGACGAAGACAGTCCCGGAATGCCAACTTAAGCCTGACGGTCTCTCCTTTCCCTATAAATTCCCGATCGCCGCTGGCTGGGATAAAATCCTGCAACTATCTTGAAAATCTTCTTGCGATCGATGATGCACACAGAAGAAGATTTGACGAAGCTGTGAGAGTCAACGAACGAGGCGAGATCACATCTGCCTGTCTGGCAAATATTTTTTGGATGTGCGGAGGGTGTCTCTATACCCCGGCTCTGTCGACGGGCTGTCTGCCAGGAACCACCAGGGAGTTCATTTTGGAAAACCTGGAATGCATGGCCGGAGAGTTCGATATTGATGAGCTTCGAGTAGCCGAGTCAATATTTCTCGCGTCTGCGGGCCGGGGCGTGGTGCAGGTATCGGAATTTGAAGGACGCAAGCTGGATACTACAACACATCAAATAATGAACCTTTTACCAAAGTCCGAATTCTTGTAAATGGAGCGCAACTAACTGCCGCCTGCAAATCCGCAACCGCTCGATATTTTTATCTATTGTTGTTCGGAAAGCTTAGCCGGCGGTCTCAAAAAGAGAAAGTATCTGTTTGCCTTCATTCGAACGCGGATCGATCGTACGAATATGCTTTTGACCCTGCATTTCCCAGATCGCGGTCACGGTTCCTTCCTTTTCAACTGCCTGATAGTGGATCGCATCTGAATCCGCGGACGGAGCCGTTTCTTCAGCCTGCATAACTGCTTCTTCTGACATTAGATGTATAATTCTCTCCTAACTGCTTCTTAGTTTTTATTCATCGCCATCTTTTCGTTCGGCGATAGTTATCGTCGGTTTCGCGGCCGACTGCGTTTCCTCGTCTTTTCGTTCTGCGATAGTGATAGTAGGTTTGACGGAGGATCCTTCGGTACTGGTTTCTTTTTCGTCTTTTGTATCGGACATCTCAAACTCCTGAATACGGTCTTTGCTGCGAAAACTCAAATTAAGGTTATATCCATTTCTGTCTTAGATCGGTTTGACTCTCACTATTCCGCAATAGTGATGGTTAATATTTTGCCGGAGATCGGATCCGCAATAGAGAACGACGATGGAGTGTCCTCAGCGCTGTCCCCTTCTTCCTTTACTGATGAACCTCCGCTTATCTCAATATAAATCTTAAGCGTTTTGCCTTCATGGCCATCTACAATGACCTCGCTCTTTTGGGACATAAGATCCTCCGCGGGCAGGTTTATAAAACGGTAATTGTATCAGAATCTTATACGCAGGGCACAGACTTGTCCAGCTTTTTATTTCTTTCGCCTTGGCGAAAGCTCATAGAACCAAAAATCACTATTCGGTTGGTCGATCTTAAGCTCGTCTGTTTCACCGTTCTTATCGATAGTAAAAGTAACAAATCCGCGAGGAAAATTATATGCGACCGAAGGGCGCCAGCGGATCATGAACGTGTCGAAATGCCAATGTTCAAGGTCGGCGACAAAATTCGGGGCCGGTAGGAACCGCATAACAAGCCTGCCTTTCTCCTCGCTGATGGTTATATCTCCGTACATCTTGTCCGAATACGTGCCAATATAATTTGGGAGCGGCAAGCTTGGCCGCGTATTAAGTTTTCGTGAGGTATCGACCTTCCGGTCTTCTTCCGCCTGCCGATCTTTCGCCTGACGTATACTCTCGGCTGCTTCTTTGTTCCAGTCACGTTTCGGAGCATCTAAGAACACATCAAGTATCTTGTTCATCATTACTCTGAATGCCGGAGATTCGCTGTTCGTAAGTACAACAAAACCAAGCTGCTCTTCAGGTACCAAGACTGTGAAAGACAACATTCCATCAAGTCCGCCACTATGATTTATTATCTTTCTTCCTTGGTAATCATAAACGAACCAGCCCATCGCAACGCCGGAGAAGTGACGAGTGGGATTGTTGCGTGAGGCCGCCTCTGAGATCTGTTGGGCCATATAGGGTTGATGCATTGCCCATGCCTGCTGCTCGCTGAATATTAGCCTGCCTTCGAATTTGCCGCGGGCCAGCTGTGTTCTTATCCATTTGGAGAGGTCGTTCACAGAGGAGTTCAATGCCGCTGCAGATGATGAGCCATCTACATTGCCGCGATGGAGAACACGCAGACGTCCTCCTGATTCATTGTGTGGAAATGCCGAATTGTTCGGAAGATCACTGACGCTACAGGTAGTCCTCAGCATTCCAAGTGGGTCGAGGATGCGTTCCTTTACGAATGCGCACCACTTTTTGCCTGATACTCGTTCGACGATCTGTCCTGCGGCAATGAACATCAGGTTCTGATATCCATACCGACTTCGAAAGCTGGAAACTGGCCGCAAGTGCTTTACCCTTGCCAGTATCTCTTCCGGCTTGTATGTTGTCTCATACCAAAGCAGGTCGCCGCTGAATGTATCCAGTCCTACACGGTGTGTAACAAGGTCGCGGATCGTCAATTCACTCGTTACCCACGGATCGTACATCTCAAATTCCGGTAAGTATTTGGATACTTTGTCGTCCCAATTCAATTTCTTTTCATCAACTAATATTGCTATCGTCGCGGTAAGAAAAGCCTTCGAATTGGATGCGATCGCAAAAACGGTATCGGGATCTACCTTCCCATCTTTACCCAGTTCGCGCAGTCCAAACCCTTTCGCGTATGCGGTCTTGTCATCCTTGACGATCGCAATTGCCATTCCCGGACCACCATGTGTTTCAAGAACCGTTTGCGCATATGCATCGATCTCTGAAAGTCTGCTTTCTAGAGATTGCGGGTAGGCCGAATAAACAAATGCGGTAAGTATAAGAAAAAGACCAAGTATTTTGCTCATCAAGTCACTCAACTCCATTGTCAACTGTAAAAAGACGCCATTTGCCCTCGATTCCATCGAAACTATGCACGCCAGCTTCCGAAAATCGCAAGCCGGAACCGGCGACGAGATCTTTGACGGTCCGGGAAACCAATATCGAGCCAGGAGAAGCTACATCGGCGATCTCCGCAACTAGATCTACGGCAACTCCCCCGAACCGATCGTTTATCACATCGCATTCACCGGTATGAAGGCCGGTTTTGACCCCTATCCCGAGCTGCTCGGCAGAGCTAGAGATCACGGCAGCGCATCGGATCGCGCGGGCCGGTCCATCAAATGCCGCTAACAGACCGGTCTCATCATATGAGACCGGTCGGCCACGGAAAAGCTCCAATTGGCGCCGGACGAATGTCTCCGCTCCGCTAACCAGTTCATTCCATTCTGTGTTGCCTCGCTTTGCCGCCTCGCTTTTTGGATCGATGATCCTTATGTTCATTACGGTCGCCAGTACACGGTCAAAGTGAGCCCCAGGGGCCGATCCGGTTACAAATCGCTCTATCTCATCGAGTATCGCGTCTTGATCTCCGACAAATGGAAGGTGATCATCTCCCGGTAATTCTACGAAACGGCTTGCTGGTATTTTTGACGCTACAAACCGACCTTCCTCTACATTCAAGCACATATCGCCAGTACGATGAATGACGAGCGTGGGGACACGGATCGAAGACAATATATTTCGGACATCGATCTCCGCGTTCATCTTTGTGAGAGCTACTGCCGCACCAGGACTCGCACCCATTCGCAGATATGTAGCCCACCACTCTCTGAACCTCTGGTCATTTGCCATTGAAGGGGCTCTTTCTTCGATCCCGACAGGACCTCCCCATTCCTGTTGCATAGTTTCAAAGAAAGCCTCTCGTTCCTCAGTGGTCGGAGCCCAGAGATATTCCTCGTCACGGATACGTTTTGCGTAAGTACCGATCATTACAAGGGCACGCGTCCTTTCCGGGTAGGTCGCGGCAAAAAGTGAACACATTGGGCCGCCCTCCGAAACCCCAACAAGTACTGAGCTTTTAGAGTCAACAGCATCCATTACGGCATGAAGATCTTCCATTCGTTGTTCAAGTGTAGGAAGTTTGTCGATCGGTACCCGGTCCGAAAGACCGGTTCCACGTTTGTCGAAGAGTATCAAGCGTGATATCGAGGCTAATCTCGTTAGAAATGATGCAGACAAAGGATGCTTCCAAAAATACTCGAGGTGTGATATCCAACCCATCACAAAAACAATATCTATAGGGCCGGTTCCTATTACCTGGTACGCAATGTTCACATCTCCGTTTTGGACGTAATGTGTTTCTGGTATGGGGAAATCGAGCGGGGTTTCTTTACGCATTGGCGAGAAGCCGAACGCGATACCTTGAGCGGCAGGGTTCTCAATAACGGTGACCGGTGCTACAAACCGATAACCCAATTTAGGTACGGTTTCAATATAAGAAGCAAATTCTCCGAACGTTTTGCGAAGGAACGAGATGTTTTGTGCAAGATTGTTTTCTTCGACGAAACAATCTTCCCAGATGATTCGAATCATCTCTTCTTTGGAAAGCACGCGACCAGGATTTTCGACCAGCAATGCAAGCGTATCAAATACCTTTGGTGGCAGCGCTATCGTCGTTTCTCCGCTGCTGAAGCGCCGCTCAGCTGGTTCAACTCGATAGTTTCCAAATTCGTATATCTTTATATTCGCTTCCTGCACGCCTATGTTGAATTTCTTCAAAAATTACTCAGAAAACATTCATCCGGAGCTAAAGATTTGAATATACCTAAGGTGCTTCAATCGCTATGTTGTGAGGCATCGTCCCCAGTCAGAAAGTTACAACAGACGATATCTTACTCGAACGGTCAACATATTGGAATTTTTTTTGGAGGAGAAAGACTCAATGTTTTGCATTCACTGTCAAATGACCAAAGCCGGAGCGGGGGCATATCTACCCAAAAGCTCAATTAGAGTTTGTACGGATTGTTTCTTAGAAATAGTTGGGTCGATGCCGCTGCCGTCTGCTGCGGGAAATCTTTTCGGGAAGTTTGCCGATGCGCAGAAGCTGACCAGTGCGCTAAAGAACGAAGGAAGTAAAAGGGCTGGGTCATTATTCAAAGATCTCTCAAGATCGATAGTTGGCGGGAATCTGAATGGAATTACCGACGGCACGTCGAATACTATCGCTGAACTTGGGGAAGCGAAAGAATTTGCACAATCAAAGTTGCTTGGACGACTTGAGTCGATAAAGACCAAGCTAAATGACCAAACCGGGAACTTAGAGGAAGCACTCGGTGCACGGGCAACCGGTTTGACGGAAAAGGTGAATTCAACTGCCGGAAAGTTTTTCAAGAAGCTCGAGGGGCTGAGAGGGCGATTGGTATAGATCGTTTGCAGCCAAGCGAAGAGAATGCTTGAAAAAGAAAGAAAAAATGGCGAGCTTGAAGACCTTTCAACGAGGCATTCTTTCGAAGGGCAAAATTATTGCCGAAAGTGCGGCAGGTACACTGCATTTATTTCTATCGATGAGGCCAGAGCATTCCTGCGAACGGATAGACTTCGCGCACTGAAGTTCATCAATTATTGCAAGATCCACAACCGAACAAATGAGGTCGGTGAGCCAGACATATGTCTAAGTTCGGTGGTTGATAAATAAGCATCGTTACAGCGTTCTCATGAAACAGTCTTAAGAACTAAAGTTCAAAAACCTGGGGAATAGTTAGTGGCGTTTTGCCGCGGAATTTAAAAGTGACCCATCTAAGGGCAGATTAGTTAATAGGAGTAAACGAAAATAATGAATAAAAGGAAACCTAATATGCGACCAGCGATCTGGTCATTTATGCTATTGCTCATATCTGGATTGAGCTCCTTTTCTGCACCGATCGTCAGAACCGCTGCCGGTGCCAATGCGGCGGCGATACAATCTGCTGTTGATGCATTTCGAAATGACCTTGGCGGCGTTAACAACGGTGTAGGCGGATCATTCAAAACAGGCCGCCGCGAGATCAATTGGGATGGCGTCCCGATAAATTTTTCATCCCCTAATAACCTGCCTCCGGACTTCTTTAACTCGAATTCTCCCCGGGGTGCAGTATTTACAACACCTTGCGGCAACGCATTGTTTCGCGTCAGCGCAAATTCTACGACCGGCACCCCAGTTCGCTTTGGCGAAATCGATCCAAGTTATACAAATACATTTACGACGTTTTCTCAACAAAAACTATTTACCAATCTCGCAGGAGATGCAGCTCCCGGATGCAATATTACGACGATCAGATTTTTCATTCCGGGGACAAATATCCCCGCGACTGTCAGCGGATTCGGTGTAGTATTTACCGATGTTGATGTCCAGGGATCGGCACGGATGACTTTTTTTGATGATCGGGGAAATCTGATGTCGCTTACGTCTGCACAGCCGGCCGCCTTTGATGGCGGGCTGAGTTTTATCGGTATTTCCTACAATGCCGGCGAACGGATAGCAGAGGTTCAGATCCAAAGCGGCACAAGGCGATTAGCGCCAGGAAATCTGGATGGATCAAGCATCGGCAACGACTTAGTTGTAATGGACGATTTTATCTATGGGGAACCGCGTGCATCACAGTTTCATTCGGGAGATTTTGATGGCGATGGATTTGCGGATCCGGCCGTATTTCGACCGAGTACAGGAACTTGGTTCATTTTGAATAGCGGAACTAACACGGTCGATATAGCCCAGTTCGGACAGAATGGAGACATTCCCCTTAACGGAGACTTCGACGGTGACAGGTTGGCCGATATCGCAATATTCAGGCCGAGCGACGGCGGCTGGTCAATACGAAGGAGTTCAGACGGGACGTTTATCACCCAAGCATTTGGGCAGGCAGGTGATAGGCCCGTTCCCGGGGATTATGATAAGGATGGCATAACCGACCTTGCGATCTGGAGACCGAGCAGCGGCAACTATTTTGTGGTTAGAAGCAGCGATAATAGAACAAGCTTCTTCGGCTTTCCGTTTGGCACCAATGGAGATATACCTATCTTAGCCGCCCCTCAATAAGACAAATTTCAGCGGCGTTATGAGACGGCTGATCCCTCCGCCGTCTCTTTTTCTGCTTCATATTCGTTGTGTGGTTTAACTCTTTCAAAATACACGGTTTTCGGGTATTCTTTGCGAACGATGACCGAGATAACGATCACCCTGACCCTGCTCATATTGGCAATCGTTCTATTTGCGACGGAGAAATTGCCGGTTGACGTGGTAGGAATTCTCTTGGTGGTTGCTTTGATCCTCACCAATGTGCTTACGGTGCCGCAGGCCGTTGCCGGGTTTGGGAATGACATCATCATAACGATTGCCGGGCTTTTCATTCTAGTTGGCGGACTTATAAAGACCGGACTCGTGGACCTGATCGGCCGGCCAACGCAGCGTTTCTGCCGAGCGATACAGGACGGCATTGAGCGTCTCGGCCTGTTTTTCATCCTTTACAAGCTCCCATGGCTTCGCATCCGATATCATCTTGTCAATACGTGCGATCACTGCCCAGAGATCTTCAAGCGCCTGACTGAACTCAAAATTATCGAAACGCCGGATAAATTCGTCTCTCGCATGTTCAAGTACTGACACAATTTCGCCGCCGTCGGGGTCTAGGCCTGCACGCCGAGCGTGAATGTAGTTTTCCTCACTGATCTTTCCCGCAGGCAACTTGCCCTCACGGTATTTGTGGATCATGGAGACGGTCCTGCTGAGCAGATTGCCAAGGCCGCTCGCAAGATCGGCGTTCGCCCGTTCGATCAGAGCTTCATAGCTGAATTTGCCGTCTTGCCCGAAAACCATCTCACGCAAACAGAAATATCGGACGGCATCAGTCTGAAAATGCTTATGTAAAACATCAACTTCGATGACATTCCCCAGTGTTTTCCCCATCTTTCGGCCATCGGCATCCAGCCACATTCCGTGCGCATAGACGGTCTTTGGCAAGGGCAAACCGGCGGCGTTAAGAAAAGAGAACCAATAAACTGTGTGAAATCTGAGAATATCTTTGCCGACCAAATGCGTTGTGTTTGGCCAATATTTTTCGAATCCTGGTGCCCCTTCACGCTCGTTCCCGTAACCGAGCGCCGTTATATAGTTCGATAAGGCATCCAGCCAGACATACATCACATGGTCGTCGTCCCCAGGAACCGGTATGCCCCACGAAACCGATGTCTTTTCTCTACTTATTGAAAGATCTTGTAAACCTCCTTTTATGAATGAGATAACCTCATTGCGGCGAGATTCTGGTTTAAGTATCTCCGGGTTGTTTTCTATGGTTTGGAGAAGAAATTCATCGTAGTCAGAGAGCCGAAAGAACCAGCTCTCCTCCGAGACTCGGTCCAAGTCACGTTCATGAATAAGACACCTAGGAATCTCAGAACCTTCAGGCAGGAAATACTCATCGTTTAGTTTGAAGGCGGCACAAGGTGCGCAGAACCATCCTTCGTAAAAGCCCTTATATATCGTGTCGTTATCTTTAGGGGTCTTATTCTTCGCGATCTCACTCCATAAATACTGGACGCCTTGATAATGAAATGGCTCAGTTGTCCGCATAAAAATGTCATAACCGCCATTCTTAGGATCAAGGCTGAAGTCGGCAAACAATCTTTTTAACTCATTTGAGATAAGGTCAACCTGTTCGCGTGGAGAACGACCCGCCTTTTCGGCTGCACGCTGAATGTTTATGCCGTGCTCGTCGGTTCCGGTAAGAAAGAAAACGTCGAAGCCACGCTGCATCTTGTATCGATGTACCGCGTCGGCCACGATCGTCGTGTACAAATGTCCCAAATGCGGCAAGCTGTTGGCGTAATAGATCGGGGTTGTTATGTAGAAGGTGTCCATTCGAGAAAGAAAAGTGTAGCGTGCATGCCGGATTTTATCCACACGCTACACTTTAAGAGCTTCATTAAATTAGATCAGTTTCTCATCCGTTTCTTATCCGCCAGCGAAAATTCATCAGTATCCAAATATCGCGGCATCGTCGGCGAATTTGCGATCTTAAGAGCGATCGCCATCCCAAGCTCAGCATTCTGCACCATCGCGGAAGCATCCCACCAATCGTAATATTGATCTGACGGCTGGTGGTAATACTTTGCCGTGTAATTGCTGAAAAACTCTAATGCCGTACCGGTTAGCGGCGTTACAAAATCATCACCATGCCGCAGCGATATAGCGGGAATTCCAACCTTGGCGAAAGGAGAATGATCCGACCGGAAAAAGAATCCCTGTTCCGGACGCATATCGCCTTCAAGTGTCATATTCCTCTCTCTCGCAACCTCTTCCACAAATAAACCTATTGTAGAGCGCTCGGCTCCGAGAGCTGAGAAATCTTTTGTTCTGCCGAAAAAATTGACACCGTCGATATTCACATTTCCTGCGATCTTGTTGAGCGGGATCAGTGGATACTGTGCAAAATATTCTGCACCGAGAAGCCCTTGCTCTTCAGCCGCCGGAAACAGGATGTATATCGAGCGTTTTGGTTTCTGGGCCTTTGGCATCTTTGCGATAGCTTCACCAATACCAAGAACTGCCGAAACGCCTGAGGCATTATCATAGGCTCCATTATAAATGCGATCACCGGTGGCATCCGGCTCACCGATACCCAAATGGTCCCAGTGTGCCGTAAAGAGAACATACTCATTCTTCCTCTTCGGATCTGCTCCATCGATCTTGCCCACAATGTTTGGAGATTCGAATCTGGTTACGTCAGCTTTGAGATCTATCTTCACACGCAAGCCGGTTTTGATGGGCTTGAAATTCCGCGTTCCTGCCTTCAACCGCATTCCCTCAAAGTCTAACCCAGCCTTCTCCATAACGGACTTTGCCATTCCATCGGTCATCCAACTCATCAGCGCCAAAAACGGCGTTTTGTCACCTGCTGAACGCTCGATCTCCGAACGAGAACCGCCAAACGATGTTCGAACCACATTCCAGCCATAACCCGCCGACTCGGTTGTGTGGATCAAAATAACTCCGGCCGCTCCGCGTCTGGCGGCCTCTTCATATTTGTACGTCCAACGTCCGTAATAGGTCAGTGCCCTGCCTCCGAATAGATTAGGCTCCTCGGCTGTTGCAGGTGGATCATTCACCATTATTATTAGAACTTTACCGCGATAATCTTCGGCGGGACCGCTATAATCGTTCCAGTTATAAAGCGGAGCATCGATGCCATATCCCATAAACACAACTTCGGCATCAATTGAGACGTTTGAGGTTTGTGAACCAGTGGTTGCAACAAAATCCTCACCGAATCTGAAGCTCCGTGGCTCGCCGCGTCCAGTAAAGGTCATTGGTGTGGCCGGATCTGCCTTTATGCCGACCATCTTTACATTCTGATAGTAACTCTTGCCGTTTCCAGGTTTTATCTTTGCGGCTTTCATTTGGCCCACGATATACTCTGCGGCCCGCATACTTCCCGGAGTTCCGGGCCCACGCCCCTCAAAGTCATCAGCTGACAGTCTTTTTACACGCTCCCTGATCTTTACAGGATCTATTAGGGACTCATAAGTCTGTCCGCGATGGTCAACGATGAGCAATCCAACCAAAAGAAGAAACAACAAAAATGTCTTTTTCATAGGTTTCCTGAAGTGATGAATCAATTGTCTGAGAGCGACAGTTAAAGTAAGTTCGCAGACCTATTATCCCTTGATCAGGGCCATTGCTTCCGCACGAGTTCGCGGATCCTTTCTGAAGCCGCCGAGTACCGCCGACGTAATCGTTTTCGAACCCGGTTTCTTCACGCCGCGAAGCGTCATACAAGTATGCTCTGCCTCGACCACAACCATAACCCCAAGCGGCTCAAGCTCTTCAAATAGAGTCTTTGCGATCTGTTGAGTCATCCGTTCCTGCACCTGTAATCGCCGAGCAAAAATTTCCGCGATTCGTGCCAACTTTGAAAGTCCGACGATCCTTCCCTCTTTTGGGATGTATGCAATATGACACTTGCCAACAAAAGGTGCCAGATGATGCTCGCAGACCGAGGCGATCGCTATATCCTTCACCAGGACCATTTCGTCATGCGAATCACCTGGAAGAGGCATGATGTGCTCCTTTGGGTCTTGCCACATTCCTTCTGTAAGCTCAACGTAGAAATCCGCTACCCTTTCAGGTGTTTTCTTCAATCCATCGCGATCCGGGTCTTCACCAATCCCTTCAAGGATCAATTTAACCCCTGCCGCGATCTTTTCCGGATCGACCGATCCATTTGATCTGTCAGTCATATGCTTGATCTATGCTTCGAGTTTAACGGTTTTTATCGAAAATTTGAAAGCGTCTGTGAGACGAATGCCTCGATTACTACGCGTTTTGGTATAGGAGGTTTCGAACAATGCTACGCACATATCTGAGGAAAACATACATTTCCATATCTTGCATATCTTTACTTTTTACAGGCGCTTACCAGGCCTTTCCTAACATTTTGATTAAGTTTCCTCCGGGTAAGAATGAGGTAACTGTCAGCGGGCGGATCGGAGCTGCACGGAAGGTATGTTACTTTGTTATCGGTAAAACGGGTCAAAGTCTCAGGGCATCGGTAAGCTCCCGTAATGGATTTGTATCGATATTCGAAAGCGGCGAAAAAGACTACGAATATGTTCTTGACGTTCCCGGTAAAGCCTCCGTTTGTGTTGATAACCTCGGACGTGCTACTACATTTTCTCTAACAATCTCGATGAAGTAACGATCTCGTTTTCATTTCACTTTTTCCAGAGCGTATAATTACGGTTTTTAGTTTGATCGAAATTTAACTGTAATGACGCTTCTTGAGATCCAAAACCTTCTTCGCGACAGGGTTCGTGAAACCGCCGTTAGAACCTTTTCTATTGACCTAGGTGAGATCGCGTCCGAGATACCGCCAAAGACCGAACTCGGCGACCTTGCGTTTCCCGTTGCCTTTGAGCTGGCAAAGCTTATAAAACAGCAAACCGGGGAAAAACAGAATCCTCGAGCCATTGCTGAAGTTATCAAAACAGAACTTGAATCTTTTGATTTTGTCGATCGCGTCGAAATAGCGGGACCGGGCTATTTGAACATTTTCTTCGACCGAGCATTATTTCTTTTGGAAAACTTGGATTCCGAGCCTATTTCCATATGTGATGCTTCTGGGCCGAAGGTCTGTGTAGAACATACCTCGGTAAATCCGAATAAGGCAGCTCATATTGGCCACGTTCGAAATTCGGTTCTTGGCGACACGTTTCAGCGAATACTTAAAGCCACGGGAAAGCGCGTGGAAGTCCAGAACTACATTGATAATACCGGTGTTCAAGTTGCTGACGTAGTGGTTGGTTTTGTTTACCTCGAAAACCGCGATCTTTATGCAATAAAGACCTTGGATTCCGAGCTTTCTGAACAAGGCGTGAAGTTCGATTACTATTGCTGGGATCTTTATGCAAAAGTCGGGCAAGCATATCAGATCGACGAAGAACTGAAGGCAAAGCGGGCAGAGGTTCTTCACTTGATCGAAGAAGGCAACAATGACATTGCACGACTCGCAGATCATGTCGCCACTCGGAATGTTCAATGCATCACAGACACGATGGAGCGATTTGGTATTCGCTATGATCTGCTTCCGCGTGAGTCCGAAATACTTCATCTGAAATTCTGGGACCGAGCCTTCGAGCAAATGAAACAGCTAGGTGTTATCCATTACGAAACCGAAGGAAAGAATGCGGGATGCTGGGTGATGCCTTTCGAGGAACATACCGGGACAGACGATCACGAATCCGACAAGATACTTGTCAGGTCAAATGGAACCGTTACTTATACGGGAAAAGACATTGCCTATCAAATGTGGAAACTTGGGATTCTCGGAATGGACTTCCATTACAAAAGATTCCACAGATACGCAGACGGTAAGGAGTTATGGATAACCACCTCTGACGTCTCGGAAGCCGAGGGCGATCACCTGGAATTCGGTCACGGTGAAACGGTTTATAACGTTATCGACACTAGACAATCCTACCCTCAAGAGATAGTAAAAAAGGGTGTAGCGGCCATAGATCCGGTAAGGGGTGAGCTTGCGAGCGTTCATCTTTCTTATGAAATGGTCGCTCTTTCACCTGCAGCAGCAGCAGAATTAGGGTTTCAACTCTCTGAAGAGGATAAAGCGCGAACCTTTGTAGAAATGAGCGGCAGAAAAGGCCTTGGTGTAAAGGCTGATGATCTTCTGGACCGGCTCGAGGAAAAGGCCCTTGTTGAGGTAGAGGCTCGGCATCCGGCAATTCCGTCTGATGAAAAGAAGAAAATCGCGCACCAAATAGCTGTCGGAGCTCTTCGTTATTTTCTCCTTAAGTTCACCCGAAATACAGTGATCGTTTTTGATTTTAAGGAGGCTTTATCATTTGACGGAGAAACCGGCTGTTTCTGTCAATATTCCTGTGTCCGGGCTAATTCGATCTTTAGGAAATTAGAAGAAAGAGGCGAATCGCTTGAGACGATCAGGACAGGATTACAGGAACGCGAATCCGTTGCAAGAACATTTGCACACGAGGATGGCAAGGATATATGGGCTCTTCTATTGATGGCACTTCGTCTGGAGGAAACCCTTATATCGGCGGCAAGGACGAATGAGCCGGCGATTCTTACCAAGTACGCATTCAATCTAGCTAAATCATTTAATCTCTTCTACCACAACCATAAGATCATTCCCGAACCCGATGCAACGAAACGGGCGATCCTTATAACCGTGGCTGATCTGGTACGTAGGTCGCTAACTGCTGCCCTGGAAACAATGGGCATTGAAATTCCCGAAAAGATGTGATTGACAATTACTGGTTAACTTTGATAAAAAACAGAAAATGATTCAGCTCTCCAGTTTCAAAACCGTTAATTGTGCTTGGCGTCGCTGGCGTCGTCTTGCGGTTTTGTCTCTGATCCGTGAACCCATCTCTTGTCCCTAAGGTCAAAGGATAAAGTTCAACTCTCCGTTCCGAGCATTACCGCTAACCATTATGGTTGGCGGTTTTTATTTATGAGATCAAAAAATGTGGTAGATAAAAAAGTGAACGTGGTCCCGGTAGTTGAAACGTTACCGGCTGACCTCCTGACACCGTTGGCCGTTTATCTGAAGATCTCAGCCGATAGCAGAAGGTCTTTCCTTTTTGAATCTGTCGAAGGCGGAACCTCATTGGCACGATATTCTTTTGTCGGGTCCGATCCGCACATGCTCGTTCGCGGTAACGACCAATTGGTCATTACTGAAATAAAGGAAGAGATCCGGCATGAAGAAATATCTATCCTCAGCTATATACGCGAGCATTTTTCAACAAACCATCTGGCTTTAGATCCTGATCTGCCAAGCTTTTCAGGCGGAGCTATAGGCTCGTTTGGTTTCAACTGCTGCTCTTGGTTTGAACCCACTTTGAAAACCACCCTTACACCGACACCAGACGACGTAGAGCTTATGTTCTTTCGCACGATCGTTGCTTTTGATCATGCCAGGCAGCTGATCAAGATAATCTCATTGGTTTTTATAGACGAAGCATGTGGAAGTGAGGAAGCATTGAAGCAACTCTTCGATGCTGCCACAAAAAAGAACAGAGCGATTAAGAACAAACTTGAAGCCGATATCCTTAGACTTCCCTACAGCGGGAAATATGAGCATAACAAGGCGATCCGATCAAATTTCACAAGAGAACAGTTCGAAGACTCTGTCAATGAGATAAAGAAACAAATCGCAGCCGGAAATGTATATCAGGTGGTTATATCGCAAAGATTTGAAAGAAGAACTAACGTCTCACCTATAAGTATTTACCGTGCCATAAGAAGATTAGATCCGTCGCCTTATATGTTTTTGATAATGAATGGAAGAGGAGCTCTGATCGGTGCTTCTCCTGAAATGTTGGTCAAGTGCAAAGGAGAAGAATTGGAATACAGACCGATTGCCGGAACACGTAAGCGAGGTAAGACAAAAAACGAGGACATAAAACTTTCTGAGGAAATGCTAAATGACCCCAAAGAGGTTGCGGAACATTTAATGCTTGTTGATCTTGGACGAAATGACCTTGGTCGCGTTGCAAAATACGGCAGCGTACAAGTGAAGAAGCTGATGAGCGTTGAAAAATATTCACACGTTCAACATCTGGTCAGTTCTTTGACGGCAGATCTACGCGAAGACTTAGATCGTTTTGACGCGCTGACCTCATGTTTCCCCGCAGGTACTGTTTCAGGTGCACCAAAGATCCGCGCAATAGAACTGATCAGCAAATTCGAACCGACCGATCGCGGTTTATATGCAGGGAGCATAGGATACTTTGATTATTCCGGCAATATGGATACGTGTATCGCAATAAGAACAATGCATTTGGAAAATGGAATCGCTCGTATTCAAGCAGGTGCAGGAATCGTAGCAGATTCTGATCCTTCCACTGAATATCAGGAAACTGTCAACAAAGCATCCGCATTACTTGGTGCAATTGATATTGCTGAAGCCCAATACGCCAATGATCAGGAAGTTGCGGTCTAAAGAGGAAATTGTGGTAACGAACATCCTTACCAAAATAACGGCAGATCTTCAGTCAGGCCAATCGATCGATGATAACAATGCTGAGGAGTTTCTGGATGCCTTGATCAGCGAAACAGAGCAGAAACCCATTGCGGAGCTCCTAAGAGCTTGGCATTACAAGGGAATCACTTCTGATGAGATCTATTTAGTGGCCAGCATACTTCGGAGACGAATGAATCGTGTAAATTCAAAACATAAGACATTTGTGGACATCGTCGGCACAGGAGCAAGTAAGAGCAAAACATTCAATGTTTCAACTGCAGCCGCATTCGTGGTAGCCGGGGCAGACGTACCAGTTGCAAAGCACGGTAACAAGGCTGCCACAAGCAATTCAGGAAGTGCAGATGTTTTAGCTGAGCTAGGAATTGATCCTGCGACTGATAGAGATACTGCCGAAGAAAATCTGCACAAGATAAATATTTGCTTTATGTTCGCCCCAAAATATCATCATCTGTCATCGACCTTAGCAACAGTACGCCGAAATCTTGGATTCCCCACCATCTTTAACTGCGTTGGCCCACTCTGTAATCCGGCATCTGCGCCACATCAATTGATCGGCGTATGGGATAAAGAATTGGTCCCAAAGATGGCTACAGCCCTTTCACGATTAGGAACGAAAAAGTCATGGATAGTCCATGGCGAGGATGGACTGGATGAGATCTCTATCACCGGCCCCACCTATGTTGCTCAAATAAATGGAACAAATATTCGCGAATTCCAGATCGAACCCAGCGATTATTTTTTAAGGTCTGGTTCTGTTTCAGATCTTTCGGTCACAAATCCATATGAAAGTGCGCAAATTATACGGCGAATACTGCGTAATGAAATGGCTGGCACCTCGGCCGAATCAATTGTGCTGATCAATTCAATGGCAGCACTTTGCTTAACAGGTAGAGCACGAACCATCAAAGACAGTTTCGCCATTGCAACCAGAAGCATCAGAGATGGCTACGCAATGAATAAGTTTGAACAGCTGGTGTCTGGCACAAATAAACAAAATAGACACAAGATCTAAATGAATACAATTTTGGATAGGATAATTCTAGACAAACGAAGAAGACTCGAGTCCACAAAGGCGGTTTGCAGTGTCGAAAAGATCCGGCAGGCTGCAGAGCGGAATGTAACCATTACCTTTCCATTCCGGCATGCGATCGGTGCTGCAGGTCCAAGGATCATAGCAGAATTTAAACGTGCCTCGCCTTCAAAAGGAATAATCAATGATCGTACCAACCCAATGGAAATGGCAAAAAAGTATCAGTCCGGCGGTGCGGCTGCGATCTCTGTACTAACTGAAGAGGATCACTTTCTAGGCTCTGTCAAGGATCTGGATCCGATCAGAAATGTAACGGCACTTCCCATACTCTTAAAAGATTTTGTGATCGACAATTACCAGATTTATGAAGCCGCAAGAATAGGTGCAAGTGCCATACTGCTGATCGCATCGATCTTATCCTACAAAAGCTTGGAAAGCTTTCAGAGTTTAGCTCATTCATTGGGCCTTGACGTTGTCATTGAAGTTCATGATCCCACGGAAATGATGGTTGCGATCGATACTGGCGCAAAGATGATTGGCGTCAACAATCGAAACCTTAAAACTTTTGAAGTCTCGCTTGATGTTTCACGGCAGCTGATCGAAATGAGGCCAGAAGGCACGCTAATGATCTCCGAAAGCGGTATTTCAAGTTCTGGTGATATAGCTGAGCTTCACTCGCTTGGCTACGATGCATTTTTGATCGGCGAAAAACTGATGCTCAGCAACGACCCGTCTGCCGAACTGAGGAGGCTATATGGTGAGGGTTAAAATATGTGGGATCACCAATCTTAAGGATGCTATTTCTGCTATTGAATACGGGGCAGATGAGATTGGTTTTAATTTCTTTCCCATGAGCAAACGATCCATCTCTCCGAAAGAGGCTCGAAAAATAGTGAATATGCTGCCCTCAAATATTCAAAAAGTAGGAGTGTTTGTTAATGCTCCTATTCATTTTATATCAGATCAGATATCTTTCGTCGGTTTGGATTCTATCCAGCTACATGGGGATGAATCGTCTAACTATCTGGCTATCTTACGTCAGAAAACTGATAAAAAAATAATTAGAGCGATCCGCATAGCCTCAAATACAAAATTGACGAGCATAATATGTTCCGAGGCCGACTATGTTTTACTCGATACCGCTTCAACAGGTTCTTATGGCGGCTCAGGTAAAAGTTTTGACTGGGCGATCGCAGATCGTGCAACTGAGCTCTTTCCTTACCTGTATTTGGCAGGCGGATTAACGACTGAGAATGTGGTCCGCGCCATCCGAACCGTACGGCCCTACGCGGTTGATGTTGCAAGCGGTGTTGAATCGTCACCAGGTATGAAAGACACAGAAAAAATGAAAACATTCATTCAAAAGGCAAAAAATGCATGAGAATTTACGAACCAGATGACCAAGGTTATTGGGGCGAATATGGTGGACGCTTTGTTCCCGAGACTCTTATTGCTCCACTCGATGAACTTACTGAGGCCTATTTTACATATAGAACTGACGCGTCATTTCAAAGCGAGTACATAGCTTTGCTTCATGATTTCGCTGGTCGCCCAACCCCACTATATTTTGCTGAACGTCTTACGAAAAAATTGAATGGGGCGAAGATCTACCTAAAGCGTGAAGATATAAATCATACGGGAGCCCACAAGATAAATAATTGTATCGGACAAGTATTACTCGCCAGGAGAATGGGGAAGCGACGAATAATTGCCGAAACGGGTGCGGGGCAACACGGGGTGGCTACTGCAGCCGTGTGCGCTCGAGCCGGCATTCAATGTGTTATCTACATGGGCTCCGAAGACATGCGGAGACAGGAATTGAATGTGCGTCGAATGCAGCTTCTGGGGGCCGAAGTTCTCGAGGTCAATTCAGGCTCTCAAACACTTAAAGATGCGATAAATGAAGCATTGCGTGATTGGGTAACAAATGTGGCTGACACCTATTATCTTCTTGGATCAGCTCTCGGACCGCACCCATATCCACTGATGGTACGCGATTTTCAAAGCATAATCGGCCGAGAAGTACGATCTCAGATACTAGAGAAAGAAGGCCGTTCACCCGATCTCTTGATCGCATGTGTGGGGGGCGGATCCAATTCCATCGGATTATTCTATGAATTTTTAGGTGATCCAAAAGTGCGAATGATAGGGGTCGAAGCCGGGGGGATTGGTAATGCATCCGGCCAGCATGCCGCAAGATTTTCATTTGATCACTCCATCGGTGTATTGCAAGGCACAAAAAGTTACTTGTTACAAGACTTACATGGACAGATATCTACCACACACTCGATCTCAGCCGGACTTGATTATGCATCTGTCGGGCCAGAGCACGCGTTTTTACATGATAGAGGAAGGGTTGAATATACATCAGCTACAGATGATGAAACATTAGATGCATTTAGGTTCCTGTCGGCAACGGAAGGCATAATTCCTGCTCTTGAATCGGCCCACGCTATAGCCCACCTCATCAAGATCGCGGGCAAAATGCCGAAAGATTCCATCATTATTTGTAATCTTTCAGGTCGTGGCGATAAAGATGTAGATAGAGTCACAAATGAATAGGATCGGACAAAAATTCAAAGAACTTAGACAGTATAAGCGAAAAGGTTTTATCCCTTTCATAACCGCTGGGGATCCAGATATCGAAACCTCAAAACAGATCGTGATCGGATTGGCGAGACTGGGAGCCGACATTATAGAACTCGGGATCCCTTTCACCGATCCAATGGCTGATGGCCCAACCATACAGGCTTCGTCAAAACGCGCACTGGAACAGAGAATAAACTTACATAAGATCCTACAGATGGTAAAGGAAATCCGGTTAGAAACAGATACCCCCATAGTGCTTTTCAGCTATCTGAATCCTATTCTTAAATTCGGTTATCAACAATTTTCTGAAAAGGCTTCGGAGGCTGGGGTAGACGGACTGCTCGTAACTGATGCAGTTGATCATACAGCTTTGGAGATAGCAAGCATATTAAGGGCTAACGGGCTCGATCTTATCTCGCTTGTTGCTCCGACCACTAGTGACAAGCGTCTAAAAACTATCACAGCAAACGCCGGAGGTTTTATTTATGCGGTTTCCAGGGTCGGGATAACAGGAGTGCAGAATGAAACTAGCAAGTCAGCACAGGTACTTGTTGAAAGGATACGGGCATATACAGATCTGCCGATAGCCGTTGGATTCGGCATTTCAACACAAACACAGATAGAGGAAACTTGGGAATATGCCGATGCCGCAGTAGTGGGTTCAGCTATCGTTGAGGAGATTGAACGATCACTTGGACATATCGATCTTGTTAAACAGGTTGTCCAATTTACCAAGACACTCGTACCACCTGTTGCAATCAGACAGACCAAAACCTAAAGTTTAAGTTTTATTTCAAGGACAAACGATTATGCTTATAGTAATGAGGCCGGAAGCTACTTCAACAGAAGTTGACGGCGTGCTCGAAATAATAAAAAAGCTTGGCTTCAGAGGCCATGTTATGCCGGGTGCAACCCGTACAGCCATTGGAATTACCGGCAATAAGGGCTCAATAGATCCTGCCTATTTTGAGAATCTCCCTGGTGTTGCAGACACGATAAGAGTTACAAAACCTTACAAACTTATTTCAAATGACCTAAAGCCGGAAAAATCCTCGATAAAGATTGGGAATTCTGTTATCGGAGATGGCTCATTGTCAATCATAGCAGGCCCCTGCGCTGTTGAGAGTCCTGAACAGGTGTTTGCCGCGGCTGAAGCTGTTTCTGGCGCCGGTGCAAAGTTTTTCCGAGGCGGAGCATTCAAACCCCGGACATCGCCGTATGCCTTTCAGGGAATGGGTGAAGAGGGTTTAAAGATCTTGGCAGAGGTACGTGAGCGTTACGGTTTGAACATTGTAACCGAAGCTATGGATGAACATGGCATCGATCTGGTTGAAAAGTATGGTGATTGTATTCAGATCGGAGCAAGAAATATGCAGAATTTTGCGTTACTTAAGTACGCTGGAAAAACAAGGAAACCGATCCTCTTAAAACGTGGCCTTTCCGCTACACTTGATGAACTGCTTCTTGCCGCCGAATATATTATGGCTGAGGGAAATTATAATGTGATCCTTTGTGAACGCGGAATCAGAACATTCGCAGATCACGCACGGAATACTATGGATCTTTCCATAGTGCCGGCGGTTCGCCGTTTATCTCATTTGCCGATAATCATCGATCCTTCTCATGGGACCGGTCATAACTATATGGTGGAGCCATTGGCCCTTGCAGGGGTCGCAGTCGGGGCTGACGGCCTGATCGTTGAAGTTCACCCGCAGCCCGAAAATGCCAAATGTGACGGAGCCCAAGCAATCACACCTACACAGTTCAAACAGCTTTACACTAAGGTGATGGCGTTACACCAAACCCTCACGCCAGCATCTCAACCCGCACAGGTATCACCGCATTAAAATGAACTGTACCCGATCGTAGTTATTCTGTATAAGCAATGATCTTAAAAAAGATCCGCATATGTCCCGAAACATATGCGGATCTATTATGGTCGTCTGTCGCCTTTTGCCTAAGCGCTCAAACGGAATCGCAGTATACCATAAAGCTGAAAATACAAGCTAAAAAATGCCGAGGCTATCAAAAGGGTCATAGGCATATATGCAAACCATTCAGGCAGCAGAATACCTATCGCTTGTCTCATCAAAAGTCCCATTACAATACCAAACGCAGCCAAAATAAAGCGTCCGGCGACCCATCCTTGAAACAAAGGCCGCTCTTCCGAAAATAGGAGGAAATAAGGGAGAATGATGAACGCCAAAAGCGTAATTGTCGACAAAAGCCCCTCATAACCGAGTCCGATCCATGCTTGGCCAAAATCCAGCGCCAAAAAGAACAATACGAACGTCGTATCCAGGGCAAAAGGTGTAGCACCTGTTTCATTTATCGCAACTAACGGACGATTATCAAATTCAATGCCAACCGCACGTAGATAACTTGTATTTTGCATTTTTACCTCTTAATGATTAACTACTTGTTCTTCGATTCAGGGGCACTGAACTGTTTATAAGCAACCCGAAAAAGCTCGGAAAGAGCCTTTGCAGTTTCGGGTGAAAGGTTCTTATCGGCTCTCAAATGCGCTTCCACGATCTCCGGCGTCGGTTCATGCGGATAATAAACAACGGCCTCAACATCCGTCTTGCTTTTCTTGTTCATTACACGATCGATCGGCATATCAAGCCATCCGGTCAATCTTGCTATATTGTCAGCATCCGGCTTACCGGTTCCGTTCTCAATCCGCGAGAGTGTAGAAGCCGATACATTTGTTACATCAGCAACATCTCGAAGACTTAATCCCAATTCTTCCCTCCGGCGCTTGATAGCACGCCCAAGTTCGATAGTGTTTATAAGGTTCTCATTCTTAAACGACATATTGTCCTGCCTCCGTAAGTCGTAAGTGTCATAGGTGCACTATAGATTTCATAGATAAAACATACCACAGAGAAATTTTAAATGCAACACCTTGTTTTATACTTGCAACAAATAATTTGTTATGATACGCTGTTTCACAGATAGGACACCACGCGGCCTGTCAAATTGAAATTGCTGAGTTGCCCATTGCCTGGGGGTAGCGAACAGAAACCGAGCCGAACGGGTTGGCGGTAAAAAGGCATTACCGCTGGAATCCTTAACAGCCAACGGTTTGAGATGACCAAAAGAGGAATGCATATGAAAGAGAAGTTAGAAACGCGAAATATTGATATAGTTCAGCCGGAAATATTTGAGACTTCAGCGGATGGTGGAAATGTTGTCAAATTCCGCTCAACGCTGAAAGAACTTCGGAGCAATGTAGAGCCAAAAATGCTACGTCATCGCGAAGGGTTACGGGGACGGGACGGACGTCCACGCACTGTTGAATATATAGAATGGCATACAGTCGCCGATATTCTGGATGAAACGGCTTCGAATTGGAATCACACGGTAAAGGATATAAAACCGCTCGGAGACTATGTGGTAGTAACAGTTGCGATAACCATTGATGGTGTAACTCGTGAAGGCATCGGAACCGGATCTGCTCGCAGTGAGATGGGAATAAAAAAAGCCGAGCACGATGCGCTGAAGCGCGCTGCCGTGAAGTTTGGAATTGCTCGCGATCTTTACAAGCGTGATGTGGAGAATATCTCTGTTACACTCGACAAAACTGAGCTGACTGATACCGTTGCCCGCACTATATCCGACCTCATCACCACAAAACAGATGGGAATGATCCGTGCTATTGCCCGTGAACAGAAGGTCGATGCGGATGCTATGTGCAAAGAAGTTATGAAGTGTAAGATCAACGAGCTCTCGCGAAAAGCGGCATCTCAGCTGATCGATCTTTTGCAAGAACAACCGGCGGCCACGCCAATGCGTAAGGTAGGCTAGTTTGTTTCCTCCCACGCTGCCATAGTTTTGAGTTGTGGGCGGCCGTCCTGCCATTGACCCTACGGCCGAAGTTTCTCCACCCACAGCTCAAAACTTTTGCAGAAATGACCTAATATTTACACTCAAAATCAACAGTGATATGCTTCACGGCGCACATTCAAAATTCTCAGACGGAGAACATTATGCCAGAAGCACGATCAGATGAATCGATCCAGATGCCGAAGCACGGCGAATTTTGCTGGACCGAGATCAACAGCCATGACATAGCGAGCAGCAAGCCATTTTACACAAATATTTTCGGATGGCAGTTTGCACAAAGCAAATCCGGGCAAGATATGGAATATCTGGAATTCGCATCGAGCGGCGAAGGATATCCGGACGGAGCTCTTTTCGAATTGACCGAGGAAATATGTGGAGGAAATATGCCGCCTGCACATATTGCACACTACGTCTCAGTTGACAATGTTGATGCCTCGTGCGACAAGGCTAGGTCGCTAGGCGGAGCCGTTTTGTTTGGGCCGCATAATATACCCAATGTAGGCCGGTTTGCGACCATTGCCGACCCAACCGGAGCCGCGATAAACATAATAACTCTTATCCCGATGAACTAATGAGTATACATACTGAATTACAGAAGCTTGCTGGACAATGGTCCGGCACAAACAAATTGAACCTTTCATGGATGCCCGATCCGATCAAGGAATCAGCTTCGACCGCAACAGTGACCGAACGCGTCTCAGGTCAATGCTTGGAGATCGCTTACAGGTGGGAATACGAAGGCGAACCGCAGGAAGGATTGATCATCATAAACGGCAACGGCGGTTCAAATGCGGTCAATGCCTTTTGGACCGATTCATGGCATTCGAAGAATGTGCTTATGGCCTGTGAAGGCTCCGTCTCAGAAAACGGGGCGGTAAATATCAAAGGACATTATTCTGTCCCAGATCATCCGGATTGGGGTTGGCGAACAGAAATCATCCCAAATGGCGACACATTCAAATATTTAATGTTCAACGTCTCACCCGAAGGCGTCGAAGAATGGGCAGTTGAGACGGAGTTTGCCCGCAGTTGAGGAGACAATAAAATGGCGGAATTTACGATACCGAAGCACGGAACCATTTGCTGGCGCGAACTGGCGACTAAGGACATCTCGGCGGCTGAGACGTTTTACAAAGAGATGTTCGGTTGGCATTTGGAACAGACAAAGGTTACCGAGATGAAATATTCCGAGATCCACATTGATGGTAAAGCGGTCGGAGGAATGATGCCGATGGATGAGAATTGGGGCGATGCTCCGTCTCACTGGACAGCCTACATCGCCGTCTCAGATACAGACGACACCGCAGAGAAGATCAAAGAAAATGGCGGTTCGATTAAGCATGGTCCGTTCGATGCTCCCGGCGTTGGCCGAATTGCAATGGCCGCTGCCCCCGATGGCGCAAACTTCGCCGTCATCCAATTCGAACAATGAGGTCGATCTTTCCCGGTATCGAAAGTGAACGAGGCTGCTGCTCGGCGAAAGGAGCCCGGAATGATCTGATCGAATTGTCAAATGTCCAGAATCCGACATATGGAGTTTCTGCTACTTATTACAAACTCGGGACGAATCTGACGACCACCTTGATGCTCAACAACAAAGGCCCGGAACCGATTCTTGCAATGCCGAGGATATATAGTTTAACCGGCACCCGACTCCATCTTGCACCCATTTCCGTTCCTGCAACATCATATCTCGATATTGATATGAACGAATTGCTTGCAGCGGCCGGGCCCGATTTTCGCGAAGGAAGCCTGAAGATCAACTATCAGGGCGGCGATTACCAACTCGGTGCTCAGGTCAAGATGATGAACGAACAAAACGGCTTGATCTGGGCAGAACAGCTTGTTTATACCTCGAAATTTGTTTCGAATAAACTCGAAAACGTCTGGTGGCTGCCGACCGAAAACATGGAGACACGGCTTGTCGTCTCGAACACTTCCTATTCGAGCGTTACCGTTACCTTGAGCGTGGATGGGACAACTCCACATCAATCGGTTCCTATTCAGATAACTCTCGCCCGAAGTGAAACTCGAGTTTTAGACATAATGGCCGATCTTGTCGGCAGTCCAAGCGCCGTGCTTCATAACAAGGGTGGAGTATCGATCACACATACCGGAAACCCCGGCGCGGTTCTGGCGAGAATGTTTGTCGCCAAACCAAGTCACGGTTATTCCGCTTCCCTTCCCTTCATCGACCCTGAAAATACGACCTCGCAGAAATGGCATGGAAATGGATTGAGGCTAAAGAATCTAAACGGAGCAAGCCTAACGCCTTTGCTTATAGCGCGAAACACAAGTGATCAGATCTCCAGAATCCGAGGCAAGATTCCCTACACAAGGCCGAATGGCGAAATGGCGGCGGTAAATGTTCCAGTAACGAATATCTCACCCAGCTCTACGAGAATAATCAATCTTCAAAACTTGCTAAACGGAGCAAATGTCCCGGCCTCGGTAAATCATGCTGGTATTGAGCTCGAATACGATACGCCAAAAGGAACCCTGATCGTTCAGGTTCAAAGCGTGAGCCAGAACGGAGAACATGTTTTTCAAGTTCCGATGTTCGATCCACAAAAGACGCCTTCAAGCGCGGGCGGTTACCCGTGGAAAGCGGACGGCGATTTCCATACGATTTTGTACATAAAGAATGAAACTGATCAACCAAAGAAATATACCGCGTTTATGAGCTGGGACGGTGGCGGATATTCTCTCGGTGTGAAAGAGATCAAACGCAATCAGACCCTGGCGATAGATTTCCGAGAGCTTCGCGACAACCAAACACCCGACGTGAATGAGACGCTTGGAATTGCAAGCACCTATGCCTGTTACAACTGCTGCGGAGATTCGTTCTATGACGGATGAATATTACCGTTTAATGAGGTCATCTGTCAGGCCCAATTTATAACTGAGCCGCATTAACACAAAGAAATCAGGCTCGCGTGCCGGTGAATTCGAGAGCGTTCGGGATCATTGGTGATTCGATGGATCCATTTATTGAATCACCATTGACGGTTCCATTGATGTTGAATTCGACCGATTGGCCCTGTATCTCGGTTGCGGCGGTTGCGGATACTTTGTTGCCGTTGACGCGGCCGCCTTCGATCTTGCCTTCGCCGAGCATGGTGGTTAGCGTTCCTGAAACCGAGGAACCGTCTTGTTCAAGCGACATCTTGATCTCAACATCGCTACCCATGAAATTCAGCGATAGCTTCCAATCGCCGGCGACATTCGCGGCGTCGGCACTTTCCGATGTTTCGTATTCTGACATTTCTTTCGGTACCCCATCCTTATCGAATATCTCGATCGAATCAGCAAAATCACGGGCCTGGCCAAGGATCTCACTAGCATCTCCGACTACAACCAACACCATATCATCAGGCCTGATATATTTGTTAGCCACGCGGCGAACGTCCTCGACCGAAACCGCCCGAACATGATCGGGTCACCTTCCGAGTCAGAATCTTCCGTAACAAAAAACTCCTGAACATCCGCGATCGAATCTGTCTTTTGCTGAGAACTCCACAGCCTTCGACGGGTAATGATCAGTTCACCGCGCTGGCGGTCTATCCGCACGGTAGTTATTGGAGATCCCCACAGCAACCAGAGACCGGCTACAGCTCCAACAGATCCAAAGATGAATGCAAGAACACGTTCCCAGGCAGCCATCTCAGATACGTTATGAAATCCGCCCAAGGCACCATAGACGAATAGAGCTCCGATGACGATGAAAAATCCGCCGAGAAACCACACGATCGCGGGCGTCTCTTGAATGACCAATGATCCGTGTTCTTCCCAGCTTTTCAAGCGACAAGGTCTTCAAAGTCCTCAACCGAGGGAAGGTCGGAGAGGTCCTTTAGTCCGAAATGTATCAAAAACTCTTTAGATGTCCCGTAAAGCATTGGTCGGCCAACTGTTTCCTTATGGCCTTTGGTTACGATCAGCCGCTTCTCTAGAAGCGTTTTTATTGCCGACGCGGACTGCACGCCTCTGATCTCCAAGATCTCAGGCACGGTTACAGGCTGCTTGTAGGCAATAACGGCAAGCGTTTCGAGAGCAGCGATCGAAAGCTTTGCCGAGGGTCGAGTCTTTAGAAATTGTCGAATGTATTCGTGCAGCTCTGTCCGTGTAGCGATCTGCCAGCCACCTGCGACCTCACGCACTTGCAAGCCACTTTCACGATTCTCATATTCTTCACGAAGTGCCTGCAGCGCGGCTTCAACACTGGGGCGATCTTCCTGCAACAAGTCGGCGATGGTTCGGGCAGTGATCGGCTCATCGGCAACGAAGATCAATGCTTCGGCCAGAGCCATAAGCTCACCGGTACTTCGTACACTTTTTGTCGTTTCTGCTGCCACCTCTGCCATCAAGCTTTTTTCAATATTATATCGTCAAAGGTCTTTTTCTGGATCAATTTTACGCTCTCGGTGCGTACCACCTCGAGCACAGCGATAAATGCTGTTACAAGCTCACGGCGCGTTTCAAACTCCTCAAAAAACGCTGCAAGGCTAAGCTCGGCGTGTTCCAAGATCCGTGATCTTAACCGCTTTATCATCTCGGCAAGCGAGACCTCGTCTCGCTCGATCTCCATCGTGATCTTCTCTTTCTGCCGCTCGACGATCTTTTGGAAAATTGTGATCAGGTCAAAAACGGTCGCGCTGATCTCGGCATTGTTCTCATCGCTGTCGATCTTGCCCCGAGGGAACACGGCCTGTTCGATGGTCGCCTTTTCATAGAGCATCTGGGCGGCCGATTTGTATTTCTCGTATTCGAGTAGGCGATCTACAAGTTCCTGACGGGGGTCTTCGGCTTCTTCTTTCTCTGCCAGCGGGTCGCGCGGCAGTAACATCTTCGATTTGATCTCGATCAGCTGTGCAGCCATCACAAGAAAATCTGCTGCGACCGCAATATCAAGAGATCTCATCAGACGGATATATCGAACGTATTCATCCGTTATACGTGCTATCGGGATATCGAAGATGTTGGCTTGTTCCTGTCGGATAAGATAGAGCAAAAGGTCGAGCGGTCCGGCAAATTCACCGATGCGCACACTAAGTTCGTCGCGCGACTCGGCGACGATCTCGGCCGTTTCCGTAAGGAAATCAAAGCTATACTGTTCAACTTCTTCCTGCATCAGGGAAATTGGCATTTTAGCTTAAAGTAAGATCGCAAGCTATCTGAGAATCACACAAAACATTGATCATAAGCAGCCTAGAAATACTTGGTTTCCCGAAGATAAATAATATAGTCGATCTTAGGGGGCTCTTGCCCTGATTCTCTAATGAGGGTCATAAGATTCCCACGATGGATCGTGGAATGAACGAGAATGTGCGTCAGCAATTCGCGATATGTGTTCTCGTGGGGAATACCTTCGCTTGTGTGGTATCTTGCCCGCAGGTCAAGCCCTTCATCATCAAAATTCTTAAGCAACTTATCGAAGCGTTCGGCATTTTGTCGTGCTGCTTCGCCGCATTCCTCCAACGTCCGATCCGGCCAGAAATCAAAACCTGTCGAATTCTTACCGTGAAGCCTTTCGTAATATTCATTCTCAGTGGTGAGAAGATGGGAAAGAATAGCCAATGCTCGCTGTGATCGCGATGACCTCAATGCTACGATCAGCCGTCGATTCGCCCAATCATTGTATGCAAAAAGTTGTCGTAGATGTTCGATTGTCTGCATTCAATCAAGATCGAGAGCATATCGTCGAAGGTCGTCGATAGTGACGACGGTAAGTGCAGCTTCATGAGTCGCCTTCAAGTAAACCTTCGGGGCCATTCCATGTTCGAGAGCCTCTCTCCATCGGAGCATACACAAACACCACTTATCGCCTTGCTTCAGTCCGGGAAAAGCCCACTCGGGACGCGGCGTTGAGAGATCATTTCCGACTGACTTCGAAAACGCCAGGAATTCATCCGTCGCCTCTATGCAAACAGTATGGCGACCCGTATCATCGATCCCCGTACGACAATAACCGTCGCGGTAAAATCCCGTCATTGGATCAAAGCAACACGGTTCAAGTTCGCCGCCGAGAACATTTCGCGGTTTTGGGTTGTGTCCATTGCCATTAGTGCTGCTCATCATCAGTTATTATCCATTACCTTTTGATATTCACCTGAATCAACCCACTTCAGTATCTCCGAAACACGCCATATCGGAAATGGATGTGAGAGCCCGGCGTTAATGATATCTGCCCAAAATTTATCAAGCTTGTTCTCGTCATAATTCTTCTGGAATTCTCTGGCCTGCTCAAGAAAAAGCTCATAATCGATCCTTCCAGTCATAGTTCCGCCAGCAAGCTTCATCATTGTTCGGCCGACAACGTGCGGGTCCTGCACAACCAGCATCGCCGCTCGATCACACGAGAGCTCCGCCCTTCGCGCCCAGGCGAGTAATGCGCTTGATATACCGGCAGAAACAATGAATTTGATGATCTCCGAACCCGGGACAAGACGTGCGACCGAGATGTTTGCCAAAGCTTCCATAAGCCGGGCCGCCGTAAGATAGAGCACGTGTTCTGCGTGAATATGGCCAACCTCGTGGGCTATGACCGCAAGCCTTTCTTCATCACTAAGTCTTTCTATGAGGGAAGAATGTAGCACTATAATTGGATGTTCAACGCCTCCGGTAAATGCGTTGACCATCGGATTCTGCTGGATGAATAGATCCGGCATATCGACACCGAGCGTGGTGCAGGCGATCTGAAGCTTCGCAAAAAGGTCCGGGCATTGTTTCGGCGTCACCTTGACGGCGCTCGCCATAAAAGTAACGCGAATGGCAGATTCGCCCGTAACTGCAAGCAGCTTCTTCAGAGCTGTGTCGATCCCCGGTATCGCCTTTAATGCGGCAAGAGCCTTGCTATCCGCGGGATGTATGTAGTCGTGCTTCCTAAGATCCGCATATTTCTTGTGGGGTTCATCAGAAAGCGGAAGCTTGCACTTACCGCAATTTGCTGCATTATTTTGATAGCCCTCCTTAACCGAATTCTTTTGACCGCAATACCGGCATCGAATAAACAACCCCTTCGCAACTGCGGTTCCCTCGCGACCTTCATCCTTTTTCTTCGCCATACCAAAAGTCTAGTTTAATGGAGCACCGATACACAACCCCAAGATCGCTGGCTGGTAACACTTGCAGGGTGATATTGATATCATCAGTTAAAAGCTACTGATGGATCTGAATAAACACGATATGACAAAGAAGATGATCTATACGAACACCGAAATGGTACCGGGACGCGAGATAAGCGAAGTGCTCGGCGTCGTAACCGGAAATGTTGTTCAAACAAAACATGTTGGGAAAGACATTTTGGCCGTCTTACGATCAGTGGTTGGCGGTGAGATAACGGGCTATACGCAAATGTTGACCGAAGCCCGACAAAAAGCGATCTCCCGAATGGTGATCGCCGCCCGTGAACTGGATGCCGACGCGGTCGTCAGTTTACGGTTTACCACAATCTCAATAATGACAAATGCCTCTGAGATACTTGCCTACGGAACGGCGGTCAAACTAAAAGACTAGCCATTTCGCTCAAGATGGGCAATCGTTTCTACGTGATGGGTCTGCGGGAAAAGGTCAAGAGCAACTACGCCGCTGATAGAATACCCGCTCCCGATAAAACGTCTGAGATCGCGTGCCAAGATAGATGGTTCACAGGCGACAAAGGACACGCGCTGCGGAGCTAACTCGATAAGATTCATTATCGTGTCGCGTTCCGTGCCGGACCTTGGCGGATCAAGCAAAACAAATTCTGGCGGAGGCATCTCTCGTGAACCCAGAAACTTCCGAACACTTTCTCTTCTTTGTTCAATATTGTTTAACCCTGCTAGGCTTGCATTCTTGGCGGCGAACTCGACCGCAACGGGATTGTCCTCAACGGCCACAACCCGGGAGAACCGTCTTGCCAGCGGAAGGGTGAAAAGGCCGACACCTGAGTAAAGATCGAAGGCAAGATCGCCGCTGGCGTCAGCTAGAGCCTCTTCAACGAGTCGATCAATGAGCCATCGGTTCCCCTGAAAGAAAGTTCTTGCTGAAAACGACAGCCTTTCACCACCGAATTCGAAGTAGATCTCTTTTGCTGTCTTATTTTCCGTGTTGGAATATGTAGAGACCAAGCCCTCAGAACCCACAGCCGCATCGATCTGTGTCTTTCCATCGATGGCTGGATCTAATGTTCTTCTTTGTCGCTCTAGTTCAGCCTGTAATTCCGGCAATAGAACGGCGCACTTTTCCACATTAACAAGCGAACGCGAATTTCGCCGATAATAGCCGATCTTGCCCGCGGCCGGTTCCGCATGCCATTGTGCCCGGAGCCGATATCCGAGCTGTGCCGGGCTGCCGATCATCTTTATCTCGATGTCTTGGTCCAGTTTTGCGATACGGCGAAAACAGTCTAAGATCATCGCACGCTTCGCGGCTAGCTGCGCGGCATATCCTAGCTGCATCAGATCACAACCGCCACATTCACCGAAGTATTCACATATTGGATCGATCCGATCCGACGATGGTTCCAATATCTCAATGATCTCAGCAAAGGCGCTTCTTCCCTTTATTTCATAGATACGTACATTTAGTTTGTCACCGACGGCTGCGAGCGGAACGAAAACGGTTAGGCCTCCCGAATGACCGAGTCCAAGACCGCGTGGAACTATTCGCTCGATCCTGATCTCGAATTCATCCCCGATGCTGTGAGTTGGTTCTATGTTCAATGGTTAGTCAGGGCGTCAATTCAAGGAAGGTTAAGATCCCCTTTTGCAAGAATATCACGAAAGTCCTTTAGGTCATGCGGCTTGGAATAAGAAAGGGTGAATACAATGGCAACACCTCGTCGCACCGTGGCATACATCCGCTTTTTCCCCGCGGATGTTTCTGTATCAAGGAATGCGAACTGCATCTTCCCGAGTTTCTCGGCATCAGTTTCGGAGTATTTGAAGTCGCCGGGCAAACGCATGACCAAATATTGGCTTCGGATCGCATCAAAGTAATCCACGGCATCTTTGATCTGGGGATTTAAGCTAAGATCTTCGGCCAAGATCTGAATAAACGCAGGATCAGATGCTCCTTCCGGAAGACGCTGTGCTGTCAATAATACTCTTACTCGCTCAAGCGAACGGTTGATTTGAACACGGCTTGCCCGGTCAATTGTCTCGGGTGCTTCCAGCCCAATGTCCGCTGCCTTTTCACCGAGCCCACTACTCTTGATCTGCCAGTAGTCAGGAAACGTTATCTGAAACTTAAGTTCTGCATTGGTGTAAGTTTGCCCATTGATCCCGGTAGAACTAGGCTGAGCTGAGACGGAGAGAACGATAAAAAATAAGCCGATGAGCGAATATGTAGCTCTCATAAATAGAACAAAGTAAGCCGCGGGATATTGTAGTGTTCACGGAGCCGCTTCAGTAACATAAGCTTGTGCGTGCGTTGATACGAGCTCTTTTCCATATGGCTCTTATATTGACGAAGTTCTCCGGCCACCTCTTTCTCTATTTTCTTTAGATGCACCGATTCGATATTTGATAGCATCGCCTCTTCTAGCATACCCTCAATGTCAGAAAGGGCACCGTCGATCTGTTCAGGACGGTCGGCCATCGTTTCATTAAGTTCGATCAGGCGCTTCGTCGCCCGATCGATAGCTTCACCCAATCGCGGTTCGGCAACTTCTCTCAATTTTTCGATAAGTGAACTTATATGCCTTCTTATTACCTCACGAGAAAGATCATTTTCATTTCCATCTACGGGGACCCCTTCTGCTTTTCCTATCTGCGTTGCCGCCCATTCCTGAAAAAGAGCCTCAACCTCCTCTTTACAAAAGACAAGGCTTTTTATCGTCCTCGGTCGTGGATTCTTCTCGAAATTATCAAAAACCGTTTCAATGCCGCGCAGGACAATATGAAGCGGAATACCCCGCTCCTGCCACGTTTCGATCATTGCCCAGTCGAGGGGTGAAAGCAATAAATTCTTACCCCTTCGCCGAACAAACGTATCCTCGATCTCAGTGAAATAGTTGAAATAATTCAAAGCGAATCTCTCCGACCCTTCCTATTATACGACCTTGGGCGGTCTTGAGAACTACCCTGCCCTATCTAGCAAATTGCGGATAGCTTTTACTAGGAATAGAATTCCTTTTAATGACGGAAAGACGAGAACGATTTGAGACATCCTCCGGCATAGAATTGCCCAACGATTTTAACCCCTCTAACACGGAACCGATCGATCTTCAGCGAGATCTCAGCTCGCCCGGCGAGTTTCCATATACCCGCGGCGTGCGCCGAAATATGTACCGCGGCCGCTTTTGGACGATGCGGCAATATGCCGGATTTGCAACCGCCGCAGAATCGAATGAGAGGTACAAATATCTTCTCTCTCAAGGAACCACGGGCTTGAGCGTTGCATTCGATCTGCCGACGCAGATCGGGCTTGACAGCGACGATCCTCTCTCAGCCGGAGAAGTCGGAAAGGTCGGTGTCGCGATCGACAGTCTTGAAGATATGCTGACCCTGCTGGACGGGATACCGCTTGACAAGGTCTCGACCTCAATGACCATAAACGCTACAGCATCAACGCTATTATGTTTATATCTGGCGGTCGCGAAGCGTCAGGGCGTCCCGTTCGACAAGGTAAGCGGAACGATACAAAACGATATATTGAAGGAATACATCGCGCGGGGAACATATATTTATCCGCCAAAACCTTCGTTGCGTTTGATCACCGATACGTTCGAATTCTGCGCATCTGAGGTGCCGAATTGGAATACGATCTCGATATCCGGATATCACATCCGAGAAGCGGGCTCGACGGCCGCCCAAGAACTTGCATTTACCTTGGCAGACGCGATCTGTTATGTTCAGGCAGCCATCGATGTCGGTATGAAGGTCGACAATTTCGCTCCGCGATTATCGTTTTTCTTTAACTCTCACAATAACTTACTGGAAGAAGTGGCAAAGTTCCGCGCTGCAAGAAGGCTCTGGGCCAGAATAATGAAGGAACGATTCGGGGCACAAGATCGACGTTCGATGATGCTCCGTTTTCATACTCAGACTGCTGGCTCAACGCTTACTGCTCAGCAACCGGAGGTAAATATCATACGGACTACAATTCAGGCATTGGCTGCGGTCCTAGGTGGGACCCAAAGCCTTCATACCAATTCAATGGATGAGGCGCTCGGACTTCCCACAGAATCGGCAGCCCGTATCGCTTTGCGCACTCAGCAGGTAATAGCTTATGAATCCGGAGTTGCTGACACCGTCGATCCGCTTGCGGGCAGTTTCGCGATCGAAGAACTTACGACCCAGCTTGAACGGCGTGCTATTGAATATATCGAAAAAATAGACGCGATGGGCGGAATGCTGCGCGCTATTGAAACAGGCTATGTTCAACAGGAAATACAGGATGCTGCGTATACATATCAGCGGGCCGTTGAGACCGATGATGCAGTCGTCGTGGGCATTAACAAGTTTCGCATAGAAGAAGATCGGTCGGTACCAATCCTTTCTGTCGATCCGCAGATCGAGCGTGATCAGATAGACCGCGTTCAAGCGCTGCGTGATAAACGCAATGCCGCACTCGCCAATGCCGCTCTAAACAGACTCGTGTCCGCCGCCTCGGGAACTGAAAATGTATTACCTGAGATTCTTGCCTGTGTCGAATCTTACGTAACGGTTGGTGAGATAAGCCATGCGCTTCGCAAAGTCTGGGGAGAATATAAGGAATCCGTCACGATTTAAGAGTGTTCGGTCCGCGACCTTATCCCCGAATGCAGATTCTTTTTTTCTTTACTTTGATACGTTAAAACGTGTTAAAATCATAAGAGTCCTCGGCCGCTTCGGCCGTTCCTCGGGACTGCACGATCGATCCTCATTCCACCATTTTTCTCTAACACTCGATGGAACAATTAAATCAACTTCTCAAGAATCTTGTCTCTACGTCTGGAAAGGAACTGCATCTAGAGCCAAACCGCAAACCTTACATCGTCGCAACGGGCGGTGTTATGGACATAGATACACCTGCCTTGCAGGGGGCGCAGATCACCACTATGGTATTTCCGCTGATACCTGATGATGTGAAACAGACCCTTCCGAATGAACCAAAGGTTGAATTCGTGCATCCGCACAACCTTGGCCGCTTCTCCTTTACGGTGCAGAAATCACCAGCCGGTTTCAATGTTACTGTCCGGCCATTGAAGGAAAGTGAGTCGGCTAGCACTTCACGGTCATCTCTCGAAACGAATAGTCCATCACAAAATGTGACCTTTTCACCCATCGAACCGATTCGCGAAGAAAGTGCCCAAGACTTTGTATTTGAAAGCTCATCTGCCCAAATGAACGAACAATCCCGAATTGAAACACCAGCCACAAATATCCCTGAGCTTGAATTCGAACTTTCGGCAGAAGAGTCTGTGCCCGCCACAAGTTTCGGCGGGCCTGAGATAGAGGTCGTGTCTGCTAATGATCCGGAGTTTGTAACCGTTTTCTCCGACACATCGACCTACGAACCACCAGGCAGACGCGACGACCTCATTCAAGGGGAGGGATTCGTGCCGCCCGTGATCGAATACGTTTCTGGTCCGCAGAACAACAAAATGGATACTGCTACAGTCAATTCGGTGGATGCAAAGAATAGACAGGCTAATAATCCGGGCATGCAAAACAGAATGAATGAGCTATTCCGACGGATGGCTGATGTTGGAGCATCTGATCTTCATCTCTCTGTAAGTATGCCGCCGATGGTACGCAAGGATGGTAAGATGCAGCCGCTTGAATGTGCGGAGCAAACACTGACTCCCGAGGTGATGCGCGAATTGCTTGCTTCGATCATGCCTGAAAAGAACCGTGAGGAATTCGATCGCCGTCATGATACGGACTTTGCATACGAGATCGCAGGACTCGCCAGATTCCGTTGCAACGTCTTCATGGACCGCAAAGGAATGGGAGCGGTTTTCCGCATCATTCCGACAAAGATACTAACGGCTGAACAGCTCGGGCTTTCTAAAGCCATAATGGATCTATGCTCCCTATCTAAAGGCCTTGTCGTTGTTACGGGTCCGACAGGTTCGGGTAAATCGACAACGCTTTGTGCAATGGTCGATCACATCAACAAAACTCGCGAAGACCACATTATCACCATCGAAGACCCGATAGAGTTCGTTCACGACAATCAAAAATGCCTCGTAAACCAACGCGAGGTACACAACCATACGGATTCGTTCAAAGACGCATTACGTGCCGCGCTCCGCGAAGACCCAGACATTCTGCTGGTCGGTGAAATGCGCGACCTGGAAACCATCTCGATCGCTATCGAAACTGCTGAGACGGGCCATCTTGTTTTCGGCACCCTCCACACTACAACCGCTGCTTCAACAGTTGACCGTATAATCGACCAGTTTCCCGCCGACCGCCAGCAGCAGATACGTGTAATGCTTTCGGAATCGTTAAAGGGCGTAATAGCCCAGACACTCCTGCCGAAAAAGGGCGGCGGAAGAATAGCCGCGCTTGAAGTGCTTATCGTCACGCCGGCGATCAGCAATCTCATCCGCGAAGGCAAGACATTCCAGATCCCATCCGCAATGCAAACCGGAAAGAATAACGGAATGGTAATGCTTAACGACGCATTGTTTGAGCTTGTGCAGAAAGGTATTGTAGAACCCCGCGATGCTTACATAAAGGCGGTCGATAAGACCGGATTTGAGACGATGCTCACACGCGGCGGCTTCAAGATCTAGCCTAAGCCTTGCAAAGTAGCAAAACTTAACGTAGCTCAATATTGTTCTCGACCAGCGTACGGCCGAGAACTCGATGGAGATCGGATATTGCCTTGTTAAGATCTGTTCGCGCCTGAAGTTCACGGCTTCTGGCGGTCACTAGTTCTAGTTGGCGTTGCTGGACGAGATAAAACGTTGTCGTACCTGCACGGAACTGGCGCTCCTCGCTTTCCGCAAGCTGTTCAGCGGCCACACGTGTTGCCCGAGCTGAGGCCAACCTTGCTTCTGCAGAACGGAGAGCCTGTAGTGCATTTCTCACCTCAGCTTCGATCAGCTGTTCGGCCCGGTCTCGAAGATCTCGGATCCTTGCCCCTTCAACTTCAGCGATGCCAAGATTTGCTTTGGCAACCCTGTTTCCCCACGGAATACCGATAGTGATGCCAACACGAAAGGTCGGGTAATCCTGCTGCAGAAGATTTGTGAACGACTGCCCGAATCCGCCAACCAAGTTCGGCGGTACCCGACTTAAGCCTGTTGTCGGATTGATAGCCGCGGGCGTTTCGGTTCCTGCCAGTCCTTGTGATGTGTAAGTGCCGACAAGATTTATTTCCGGCTTTGTCTGGTCGCGGAAGAAGCGTTTATCTATCTCGTTGATCGCAGCGGTCTCTGCCAGCTGGTCTAATTCGGGACGATTCCTTAATGCCTCTGCGAGAGATGCCTCGAGTCCAAGCGTCGGGGTATCTATCTCAACGACTGAGACGGGCGTTATGGCACGCTGCCATTCGGGGGCATTACGATCAGGCAGCATCAGGGTTTTCAGGGTATTCTCGGCCCGGGTCACGCTTTCCTGAGCAGAGTAAACAGCTTGTTCGAGCGTGGTTATCTGAGCCCCGGCCGCAACAAGTTCTATAGGAGCAAGAACGCCGCGTTCAACCTGCCGACGGTTGCTCTCAAACTGGTCGCGGGCCTGGCGGACGGCATCGATCTGAACCTGTAGGTTCCGCATTGCGAAAACAAGATCCCAATAGGCTCTTTCAACACCTGCAACAACATCTATGGCCTGCTGCCGCAGTTGAGAATCTGTTATCGCGATGTTTCGCTTTGATATCTCGATAACACGACGCTGATTGTCAATTCGCAGGCCGCGCCAAAGTGGCTGTGTATAGCCTAATGCAAGAATGGATGGAAACTGCGGATTAAGGAATGCATTCGTATTGCTCGTGGTGGTCCTGGATGCATCAAGGCGTGCCGAATAGCTGCCACCGAATCGAGGCGATAGCCCGCTAATCCCTCCGCTACCAAAAAACCGAGTTTGGGTGACAGCCCCGTTCACTGCTCCACCTATTGCCGATGCTGTCGGCGTTGACGCGCGCTCGTAATAGCTTTCTGCTGCAATGAATGGATCATAGACGCCACGTGCCGACATTAGTCGGAATTCTGATATCTGTTTCTCGCGTCGAACGGTATCAATGTCATTGTTGTTGTCGAGCGCAAGCTGTATCGCGCCGTCAAGAGTTAACGTTAGCGGCTGGTCGGCGGACACACCGATACGCTCGGAACTCGGCATCGGCCGCAATGGCGATGCAAAATTTGGTGCGACCGGCGGCGGATCATTTGGCAGCGGTGCCGGAATGACATCTGCCGGACTAATGGGATCCACAAAGGGTGTAGGTGTTGGCACAGGCTCCTGCGACCAAACAATTGAGCCAGGCGCAAAGCTGAAAAGGCACAACGCGGTCAATAAAATCACGCGCAGAATTCCCACAAATGATGTGTTAACGGTCGCGGCCATGAAGAATTGGAAGTTAACGTGCGGCTTCCGGCTCAATTCCTCCTTCTCCGCTTTGGGTTGATGAAACGGATGCGGCCGTTCGTTCGTTTATGAACTCATCGCGAACCTTGTCTCTTCGAAATATCTTTGAAAAGACCGAGCTCAAAGATCCGCTTATTCGCCGCATTATTTTCGTCTCGCCGGCATCATCAAAAAGTGAATAGAATACCGGCACCGCAAGAAGCGTTAGCAATAAACAAAGCGATTGTCCGCCGACGACCAAGATGCCGATAGAGCGGTTCGTCGCCGCTCCGGCCCCACTTCCTAGCGTTAAGGGGATCATTCCGGCAACTAAGGCAAGCGTCGTCATCAGGATCGGACGAAGTCGGTCGCGATTTGCCTGAATGATCGCATCATAACGGCTCATTCCCTGCGCGCGAAGCGTGTTTGTATGGTCAATTTGCAGGATCGCATTCTTTTTTACGATCCCGAATAGCAGCAAGATCCCCAGCGCCGAAAATATGTTAAGCGTTTGGCCCGCGATCGCAGTCGAAAGCAATGCGAATGGAACGGCCAGTGGAAGCGTCAGCAATATCGTAACCGGATGAATGAACGATTCGAATTGCGCCGCCAACACCAAATACATGAACACAAAGGACAGAAGAAAAGCATACATAAATGATTCATACGCTTTTTCAAGTTCCTTCGATTGACCAGTTACGCCGCTGGAATACTCGGGCGGCATTTGAAGGTCGCGTACATAACTTTGCAGTTTTGCGAGAGCATCCGCCTCTGAAGAGTTCGGCGGCAGGCCTGCTGAAACAGTCACCTGTCGCTGCCGATTCAACCGGCTGATCGATGATGGGGCAAGCCCTTCTTCCAGTTTTACCACGCGATCAAGGCCAATGATCCCGCCATTTGATGAGGCGACCGAGAAGAGATTGAAGTTATTCCTATCTCGCCTGAATGGTTCGTCAGCACGGACAACTACGTCGTATTGTTTTGAGCCTTCACTATAAGTTGAGATTCGCTGGCCGGCCGCAAGGATATTAAGTGCCTGCGCGACATCACCTGCACGAACCCCAAGATCTGCTGCTCGCGTTCGGTCTATCACAACCCGTATCTCCGGGGTTCCGATCTCAACGGAATTGTCAGGGTCACGAAATATTGGATCCTGCTTCATCCGTTCAACAAGCGCATTGGCATACTCGTTGAGTCTGGCCATATCAGGGCCGGCGAGATACATTCCGACCGCGGAACCGCCTCGCCCGAGACCAATGCTCCCGGCGATCGAAGATGACGCTGACACTGTTACCGAATACTCCTTAGAAGCGTATTTCCTGGCTATCTGACGCGTTCGATTGATCAGATCGGACTGTGATTCCTTTCGCTCGGAGACCGGCACAAGGGCAACATTTATAAATCCATTGTTTGGACCCGATCCGCGTCCGAAACCTGCTAGCACGAGTGTATTCTTTACACCTGGGATCTCGGCCCTGATGTCTCGGGCGATCCGATCAAGTATCGACTGAGTCGCGGAAAGCGATGTTCCCTGTGGGCCTCTTAAATTTACTTGGAAGAGCGATTCGTCCTCATCAGGCAAGAACGCCATACCAACGAACTTGTAAAGCGGGACTATTGAGACCACCGTCGCGATACAGATAAGGACCACCGCCCACCGAAACCGCATCGCTAATCTCAGCATAAAGGTGTAGGCTGTATCGATCTTCTGCCAAAACCAGCCGGATTTAGATTCGCCGGCTGCTTTTGCAGTTGAGCCTCCGCTGTCTTCGTCTTCCACCCGATTCTCGTGCTTCGGTTTTTTGATCCAGCGGGCCGCGAGCATCGGCGTAAGCGTAAATGAAACGATCAGTGAAACGGCTATCGCTGCGGCTGCGGTAAGGCCAAAAGAAGACATGAATCGGCCCACAATACCGGTCATGAATCCGACGGGAATAAAGACTGCCAAAAGCGAAAGAGTCGTTGCGAGCACTGCCAAGCCGATCTCCCGAGTTCCCTCGATCGCGGCCTGGAACGGGTCCATCCCTTTCTCCTCGACAAAACGATAGATGTTCTCAAGAACGACTATTGCGTCGTCGATGACAATGCCGACCATCAGCGTCAAGGCCAACATCGTCATCTGATTCAACGAATACCCGAATGCCGCTATAGCAGCAAAGGCTGCGATGATCGAGATGGGTATCGCAAGAGCGGAAATTATCGTAGAGCGGAAATTCCAAAGAAAGAAGAAAACTATGATAGCAGCGAACAGCCCGCCGAGTATCAAATGTTCTTCGATCGCGTGAAGTGAATTTTCGATGAATTCCGATTGGTCACGGATGATCGCAACCTTCATATCGGATGGCAGCGTCGGGATGATGTTTTCCATCCGCTGCTTTACGTTATTGATAACAGCGATGGTATTCGCACCCGCTTGCTTTCGGATCCCGACTGATACGGACTGGACTCCGTCAAGCGATGCCGCGGAACTGGGTTCGCCGCCGGTTTTCTCAACCTTTCCTATATCACGGATCTTTATTGGATACCCATTACGCGTTGCTACGACCAATTCATTGAACTGCTCGACTTCAGTCAATTTACTTAAGGTCCTAACACCGAGTGTCCGCTGTCCTTCAACAAGGTTCCCGCCCGGAAGCTCCTGATTCTGTGCTCGTATCGCGGCCGAAACGTCGGTTACAGCAATATTGTAAGCACGAAGCCTTTCCGGATTTACGCTTACAAGTATCTGCGGAGTGCGAGCCCCCCACATAAAGACCTCGCCAACGCCGTCCGCGGACTCGATCCGCTCTCGGATCAGAGTCTCAACCTGCTCGGTAAGCTCTACCGGCGTCCTAGGCGCACTCACAACGTAAAGCAGTACGGGTTGGGAATCTGGATCCGCCTTCTGAGCTACGGGCGGATCGGCACTATCGGGCAACCGGCCAATAACACCGCTTAGCTTTTGCTGGACCTCCTGAAATGCGACATCGGGGTTTTTTTCAAGGTTGAATGTAAGAGTTACGTTGGAGCTACCCCTTGAAGAGCTCGAACGCATCTCTTCAACCCCAGGGACGGTGTTTAGCGCGGCTTCGACAACATCTGTTATCTCGCTTTCGATCTCTTCCGGCGCCGCGCCCGGGTTCGAGGTTCTAACTGATATTGTGGGAAGATCGATCTTCGGGAACCTATCTACCCCGAGCGTAAAAAAGCTGAATCCGCCGACGACCGTCAAGAAAAGCACGATCACCGTAGCGAATACGGGCCTGTGAACACATATTTCAGCCAACCATTGCATAAAACTTCTCCTGCCTTAGTAAGCCACTTTTGCCCCTTCGTAAAGCTCGGCTAAATTGCTCGTCGCTACTATCTCATCAGCGTTCAATCCCGAAAGTATCTGGTAATAGTCACCTTCCTCGGGCCCGAGTTGGATCGTTCTTAACCGAGCAACTCCTTCGGTGATTACGAACGCTCGATAAGATTGTGTTGCTTGATGAGTATAAATTGCCGATTTCGGCGCGAAAACCCCGGTACTGCCACCCTCCTTATTTATCCTCGCTGTTGCGAACATCCCGGTCCGCAGCAAATTCTCATTATTTGGAATTGATGCCTCAACTATCGCTGAACGTGAGACAGCATCAACTGCCGGATTTATCGCCGACACGGTCCCGGCAAATCTACGCCCCCTATATGCATCGACTTCGATAGAGACGCCGCGTCCAAGCACTATTGACGGAACGTCAGTTTCAGCAACTTGGATCTGGATCTTGATCGGGTTCGTTCTGAGAAGAGTGGCGATCACGGTCGCCGTTGACACGAACTCGCCAACGGCCACTTGGCGTTCGCTAATGAAACCTGCAAAAGGAGCGCGCACCACCGTGTCCGCAAGTTCCTGTCGCGCGGTTGCAACCTGTGTTCTCGCGGCTTCTACGTTAGCCTCTGCGCTTCTGATCGCCTCATTGTTCTGTCTAGCGGTGTTCACAGCCGCATCAAGCTGCTCCTTAGCATTATTTGCACGGGCACGGGCCGTATCGCGCGTCGTCCTATACTGCTCGTAGGCGATCATTGCGACATCACCGGTTTCAACGAGCTCCCGATAGCGCTTCTCGTTTGCCTCAGCTTGCCGCAGTTCAGCCAATGCAAGCTGGTAATTTGCATTTGCTGCCCTTACTTCAGGTATCGATGAAGCATCGAACCTTCCATTCGGTGAAAGTCCAAGCCTTGCTTCCGCTTGCCGTACCGCCGCCTGAGCCTGCTTCACCGATGCTTCGGCCGAGGCAAGACGCAACCGGGCATCGCGGTCATCGATCCGGGCGATCACTTGTCCGCTCGTAACAAAGTCCCCAGAATTTACAGCAATATCCGCGACCTTTCCGGCTATCTTCGGTGCGATGTTCGAAGATTCATCCGCAACCATACTGCCAGTCGCCTGGACGACCGCAGGCACTTCTCTGGATTCGGTCTTTCCTACCGTTATTGGCACCACCTCGGCTTCCGCGGTGTTTGTCGCTGTGTTGGCTGATTGCCTGCCGCCACCAGATGAGACAAAGTAGCTGCATCCGGAGATCCCTATAGCCGCCGCCAACAATAGAGGGAGTTTAAGCCTTCGTGATTCTCTCAACATTCGAACCATTTTTGTTCCGTCGAAAGTCTTGATTTTAACTTAGTTAGGATGCGACCGATAACTCTAAACGTGTAAAGATTTGTAAACCCTCTTCGGTTGCTTCCGCTTAAGTCTGTGGTCCTTCGCGCTGGCTTTGAGTTCAAAGAAGGTCTTGGGCCGTCTTGATCTAAAACAAATTTTGGACCATATCCTTGATTTCTATGTGTTTTGAGTGGAATTCTCCTGGGCGAAAAGTGTATGCTATTCGGTTAGGTATTTGGAGTTTCGGTCGAATCTTGAATCTTGCCTTTTCGGTGTTTTGGGGCGGCGCCGGTGCATTCCAAAAATTCGGATCAAAACGGGCTGAAAGCCCGTCGTGTATTACAAAATGGCACTAAAATCATTATTTAGCTTATTTTCCAGTGATCTTGCGATAGATCTTGGGACGGCCAACACGCTCGTTTACGCTAAAGGACGCGGCATTGTCGTCAGCGAACCCTCTATCGTCGCGATAAATAAAGTAACTAACCAGGTCGAGGCCGTCGGCCGCGATGCGAAAGAAATGCTCGGTCGGACACCGGGGAACATTGTCGCGATACGCCCTATGAAAGACGGGGTCATAGCGAATTTCGAAGTTACGGAAAAGATGCTCCAGCATTTTATTCGAAAGGCACATAACGGAAAAACCTGGGTGCGTCCACGTGTAGTGATCGGGATCCCCTCAGAGATCACACAGGTTGAACGCCGTGCGGTCGAAGATTCTGCTTATAGGGCTAAGGCTTCCGAAGTTTATCTGGTTGAAGAGGCAATGGCCGCTGCGATCGGTGCGGGATTGCCGATCACTGAACCGCACGGCAATATGGTCGTTGATATTGGCGGGGGAACTACTGACATAGCCGTGATATCGTTGTCGGGCATCGTTTACTCTCGTGCCGTGCGTGTTGCAGGTAATGAGATGGACGACGCGATTACACAGTATATAAAACGGAAGTACAATCTCCTGATCGGTGAACGAACTGCTGAGGCGATCAAGATCGCGCTCGGATCGGCCTTCCCGCTTGATGAGCCGCTTTCGATGGAGGTCCGAGGCCGAAATCTTATCGAAGGTATCCCAAAGACCATAACGATGACCGATGAAGAGATAAGAGAAGCTCTATCTGACGCGATATCTACTATTATTAACGCGGTTCGCGTCGCTCTTGAAAGGACACCGCCCGAGCTCTCAGCTGATATCGTCGAACGAGGTATTGTCCTGACCGGAGGAGGGGCACTGCTCAAGAATCTAGACAAGCGTTTGACGATCGAAACCGGACTCCCGGTCCTGATCGCTGACGATCCGCTGTCTTCCGTTGTGCTCGGTACCGGGAAAATGCTCTCAGATATCGAACTCTTAAAACGCGTCAAATGGGATAACTCCTTAATGACCGGAAATTAGGGTAATGTTCATTTTCTGGCGGTCATCGGCTTTTGCATTCAACATTTGGCCGCAGGTTCTGTGGAGTATTGGCCGCGGTTATGGTCGAGCGTAGTCAAAAGGAAGTATGGAGAATGACGCCGTGGTTGGCGGTCGTTTTATGTTTGGTCAACTTCGTTTTGATGGCGTTTGACGCCCGCGAGATCAACTCAGGACAAAGGGTTATCCGTATCTGGACGCAAACTGTAGCGGATTTCGTGCAGTCGCCGGTAGCCACACTTACAGCATCTGTTTCAGATTACTTTAGTTCAATTGCTGAACTCAGATCAGCCCAAGATGAGAACCAGGCATTGATCCAGCGTGTCCAGGAACTTGAGGTCGAGCTGAAAGGAAAACAACAACTCGCATCAGAAAACGAAAGACTTAGAACTCTTCTCGGCTTTAAGGAATCCAGCACTATCAAGGTTCTTCCGGCTCGAATAATTGGCCGGGACCCATCGGTTTGGTTTCAATCCTCGATACTGAACCGAGGTTCGATGGACGGCGTAAAACTCAATATGCCTGTCGGGCGCAGGCGGCATCGTCGGCCGCCGCGTAATGATAGAACGCTACGAAAAGCTTAGCGATCGATCGCCAAAAGGGGTCCTAGCTCTTTCGTCTGATCGGATCTTTAAGAACGCGCTTCGTGCTGCGGGAATGACGCGCGAGATGCGTGATGCACAGGACCGCGTTGCGATCGAGCGATATTTGAACCCGGCCATTGCCGCCTGCGCGGCTGCCGGTTTCCATCTGCCGCTCTCGCTTGTGGTCATCTATGATTCACTGACCCACGGTTCGTATCAAAAGATCCGCGACCTGGTAAGCATCCGCGGTGGCGATCTTTCCCCAACTGAATTTGAGAAACAATGGGTAACGGAATACGTTCGCGTACGCGATCGATGGCTCAGCTCTATCCCTCGTCTTCGCCCGACACGTTACCGGACACGTTTCTTTCTAGATCAGATAATGCTCGGCAGATGGCAACTTGAGCTTCCGATGAATGTGAACCGCGTTCTGCTAACGAATAAACTGCTCGGCATCGACGTCATCGATACACGGAGCATAGGCTTCAGCCTGTCTTTCCCTTCGACCTCTTCGCCCCAATACCCGCATGATCCCGCCAGTCTTCCCGCTTTCGCGGCAGCGACCGCATCAATGTCAAGACAGGCTGAAGCGTGTGCTCCAGTCCACCCTAACAGCGGATCTCTCCTCGATGAGATCGAGACCCGCGTTAGCAATGCAGCGAAGACTTTTGACCGAATAGAACGAACGGCGAACGCTGTGATCGATAGGACCGATCGTGCGAAATCACTTTGGACGGCGATAGTCGGAACAGTGTTTCAGTCTGCTTGGGCTGTTTTCGGTTTTCTTTTCGGTTTGCCGCGCGAAGTTTGGTTCTTCGCAGCTGGCATCGCCGCTGCACTGACACTGATGTATCTATACCGGCAGATCTCGCTCGGACGGATACGCGAATGCTTTGCCGGCGGCACGGGAAAGAGTTTTGCCACAACACCATTTCAAAACTAAGACCATGAATGACTTTAAGAATATCCTGCTTGCGTATTTCTCGTCGCTTACCTCCGTACTTGCGGCGGTAGAAACCCGGACGCTAATCACAATCATCTCCGCGATAGTCCTTCCGATACTATTTTTTAGTATCGGAAAGACGATCGATGTAATGCTCCAGATCTATCTGCACAGAGAACTCGGGCGGCACAAAAGTGATGAGAATTGAACTAAAACATACAGCTATCGTCGTCTTTGGGCTATTCGTAGCTGCATTGTTTGCCGTTTCGAGCCTTCGTAGCTACTTTCTCATCCAAAGGCTCGAACGCCGGGTTGATGAAGCTCAGCGTCTGGCCGATGAAAATCACCGGCGCGCCGCAGAGCTCGAGATACAAACACATATCTTCAAGGAAAAGGCGGCCTATCTTGAATCCGAACTTGCGGAGATACAGACAGCCGCACGCAAACAAGATGAAACACTTGAAAAACTTTCTGCTGATACCGATGCTGCTCGCCGCGATCTTCAGCGTCTCCGCGGTCGCACAAGATAATTCTGAAGAAGTACGGCTAGCAAATCGTCTTATCGAGGCTCTCGAACGCGAGAACGCCGCTCTCAGACATAGGCTCGATACAGAAAAGGCTGCCAACGCGGTCCTTATCGAGCTGAACCAAACACGAAAGAGTGAGACCGATGCACTTCGCGAAGCGTTGCGTGCAAAGAATGAGACCATTGCCGCAAAAGACGCCGCGATAGCCGCACAGGAAAAGCTTATTGCTGAATTAAGGACCAAACGTACATCCATTTGGCGTCGCATTGGCGACGTCGCTGCCGGAATAGCGCTTGGAGCGTTATTAAAGTGATCGATGGAGCCGAACGATGAGCTTGACACTTTGCCGAAGTTTGAAGAATGGCTTCCGGAGACCGCTAGCGGCTGGCGGTGGGATTGGCCTCATCAGTTGCTGATCTATCAGCGGCTCGAAAAGATAACAAAAGGAGACTGCAAGAGATCGATGATCTTTATGCCTCCGCGCCACTCCAAATCAGAAACCGTCACTGTCAGATACACCGCCTGGCGAATGATCCGCGAACCGAAAATGAACGTGATACTTGCCTCCTACAATCAGCGACTTGCTAATCGTTTCTCCAGAAAGATACGCGGCATCGCATCGGAACGGCTCGCGCTTTCCAAGAACCGCAAAGCCGTAGATGAATGGGAGACCTCCGCCGGTGGGGCTCTTTGTGCGGTTGGCGTTGGAAGCGGTGTTACAGGCTTCGGAGCAGATCTTATCGTGATCGACGATCCAGTGAAGAATCGCGCGGAAGCCGAAAGTCCCGCATATCGCGAAGCGACTTGGAACTGGTTCAACGATGATATTTATACACGGCTTGAGCCCGATGCCGCAATAGTTTTGATCCAGACCCGTTGGCACGAGGACGATCTTGCAGGAAGACTATTAAAGGAAGCTGCGAATGGCGGCGAACGTTGGAACGTTCTCTCGCTTCCAGCATTGGCCGAGGAATCTTGGATAGGTTCCGATCCCTTAGGACGTATGCCCGGCGAGGCTCTCTGTCCGGAGCGTTTTGATAGCGAAGCCCTTCTGCGTATCAAAAAGCGTCTCGGGTCATACGCCTTTTCTGCGCTTTATCAGCAATCGCCCGTTCCGCGGGACGGTGGGCTGTTCAAAAAGAAATGGTTCACGCGAATTGTCGAGAAAGCTCCAGACGGGCTTCGATGGTTTCGCGGTTATGATCTTGCGGTCTCGACGCGAACCTCGGCCGATCTAACGGCTACTTTTCGCTGCGCTCTGGATATTAACGGAGATCTTTACATTGCTGATGGTTTTCGTGACCGGATCGAATATCCCGAGCAGCGGAGAAAGGTGGTTGAGCTTATGCTGGCGGAAAGAAATACGATACACGGGATCGAAGAAGCTTTGCACGGACGTGCCTTCATCCAAGAGCTTAGACGAGATGTCAAACTTTCCGGCATTCCTTTGGTCGGCGTTCGCGTAGATCGCGACAAGTTCACGCGCGCTCTTGCCTGGGCTGCACTTGCCGAGGCCGGCAAGGTTGTACTCGTACGCGGCCCGTGGATCGAGGACTTTATCGATGAGGTCTGCACATTTCCCAATGGAAAGCACGACGATCAGGTCGATGCAGTTTCGCTTGCGGTTCAGCTATTGGGAAAAGGTGCGAGTAAGAAGGCTTACGGTTTTTGACTGGCCGCATCTCGTGAATGCCTAAACGCACTTGTCCGTGCACTTAAATATATGAACATACACATAGAAGAATTCATCCATAACTTTCGCGCCGCCGCAGGCAAATATGCCAAACCCGACCGCTATTATCGCGGTGCACACGATCTGGCCTATGCAACGGAAAAGTTTGAGAATGCCTTTGGCTCGCTCTTCCGGGAATTCGCACTGAACCTTTGTCCCGCAGTTTGCGATGCGGTTCGCGATAAACTCCGTATCACCGGTTTCTCATACACCACGAATGGCGGATCTAGTCGCTCGGCCGACGAACCCTATCACGCCCAGACCTTTATTGAAAGCATTTGGCATCGTAATCGAATGCCTCAGCGTGCCGGCGAGGTGCATCGCGAAGCGCTGGTCAACGGAGATTCGTACGTTATCGTCTGGCCTGATGAGCATCGAAACGCTGCGATCCATCCGAACCGTGCGACGCAGCTTTCGGTGGCTTACGACGAAGATCGTCCCGGACAGATATTGCGCGCTGCCAAGTTTTGGCGAACAGCGGATAAATACACGCGTATGAATCTTTTTTATCCCGACCGTATAGAACGCTATGTTACCGCCAAGGCGGGAGAAAATTCGTTTCCGGACGCCCGTGAATTCATACCTTTTCGAAGCGAACTTCTGTCATTGCCCGAAGACCGGAAAAGCAGTCCGATGGAAGACCTGGCCTTTGAGATAACGAATCCTTTCGGCGTCGTGCCTGTGTTTCATTTTGCAAACAATTCTGACGTCGGAGCCTTCGGCCGGTCGGAACTAGAGTCGGCAATACCGGTTCAGGATGGATTGAATAAGTCCGTGCTCGATATGTTGGTAGCAATGGAATACTCCGCGTATCGACAGCGTTGGGCCGCAGGGATCGAGATCGAATACGATAATGAGGGGAATCCGGTCGCGCCGTTCAAGGCCGGCATCGATCACCTTTGGCTAACGGCTAACCCAGATGCCCGATTCGGAGATTTCGGCACTGCGGATCTCGACCAGTTCCTGAAAGTAAAGGACAGTTTTCGCATCGATATGGCGTCAGTAACCGGAACGCCGATGTATTATCTGCTGCCGCATACGCGCGGCTTCCCCTCCGGCGAAGCGATGCAGCGCGCTGAGTCTAGATTTGTCGCAAAGGTGCGCGATCGTCAAATGGTCTTCGGACAAACATGGGCAGAGGTGATGCAGTTTGCCATGGAGATAGAAGGCCACGGAAAAGTTTCTTTGAAAACGCATTGGGAAGACCCTTCAAGCACCACCGAGCGCGAGCGCATTGAAACCGAGTTACTCAAGCAGAAGCTCGGGCAGGTCTTAAATTCCTGACATTAATGGTAAACAAAGGTTTTCATATTCCGCGATATTTGAAGATCCTAAAGCGTTCATCCACAAGTTCCGGATCTATCCCTTCTTCCGTTACGATCTCGTAAGCGGTGCGCGTCTCAAGCCAGCATCTCGGGATCAATGCGATCGCGGCAAAAAGATCTGCTTCGGTCTCTTTTCGGGTCTTTCGTCCGATACCGTGGAAATTTGCGGTAACCCCGTTGTCAGGCGCGTGCATCAGGAAATGCGCAAATTCGTGAAACATTACGAAGAGCTTTTTTGCGGGCGGCAGGCGACTATCGATCGCGATGAAATGTCGGCCAAGCATCGAATAATAGAAGCCGCTCACCCGAAGCGACATCTCCTGCACGGTGATCTTGTGCCGGCGGCAGAGCACGTAAAAATCTGCCTCGCTCAAAGGCCGCCGGTTCCAGCCGACGCCGAGTGCTTCTATCTTTTCCAGGAAGAATCTCATTGCGTGAGAGTGATTACTATAGCTGAAACAGTGTATCACAGACAAGACCAACTGAGAAGAAACTGTGTAGAGTTCGCGAGTACAAGAGATGCGGACGAGATCACCTAAAGGCTATTTACCGTCGGGTTTTGGCATATTGCGGAGCGTTCGGTCAATCACCTTTTTTGCATCACGGACGGCTTCAACGCGTTCGGAATGTGAATAGCTTTCCCAACCCTGAAAGAATACTATCCCAAGATCAGCCGGATACGCGCGCCCCTCATACTGAAACCATTCATCCATGATCCGAGCAGGATCGCCAAACTCACGTACCGCCGATTCAACATCGAACGGGGGCCGAGCATCGATCGCGCCAAGATTCTGCACGTCGTCAGCAAGACGGCCAGTAAGCTTTTTTTCTATCAGAGCCTCGATCCGTTCGTCGATAAGCTGTCCGATATCGATGTTTCGGCCGGAGATGAACATTTCTCCGCGACCAGTCAGCAGCCAATTCAGCGATACGTTCGTTTCATCTGCGATCTTTATAAGAACTTCCGGCGCCGGCAAGCGGCCCTGAAAATAATTGCGCACCGTCGCGTGCGGAACATCTATCCTCCGTGCGATATCGGCCATTGTGCCGAACCCAAAGGCGCGTTTTAGCCGCATTACAAAATCTTCGTTCATCTTTTAGGCGATGATATACCTGTTTCATCAAATGGCAAACCGACGAAGGCAAAAACCCAACACAAGCCATCTTGGGACTAATTTCGGAAAAATTAGGTTGCATACCCACTGCATTTAATGCAACAGTATTTAGGACAGTCCTTCTCTCGCGCATCAACGGTGATGCGCCCCGATCGGTTAAGTTCAGGTTCGACGGCGTTTTGGAAGTTCGAGGGCAGGTGGGTTATTTGGGCAGAAGCTGCTTTCGGGCTTTTTCAGGACGGAACCTGGCGGCTAAACCGTTCCCCGGTTCAAGTTCCGCGTCCGCTGCTTCGTATAGGATTGCCGCTTGCGGGCAACACAAAAACGCATATAGAACATAATGAAACTTTACGTAGGAAATCTCTCTTTCCAAACATCTAGCTTTGAGCTTCAGGAACTTTTTTCCGGCGTCGGTACTGTTGAATCGGCCACCGTCGTTGAAGACCGCGAAACGGGCCGTTCGCGTGGCTTTGGATTCGTCGAAATGGCATCACAGGCCGACGGTGAAAAAGCCATCAGCGAACTGGACGGAACCGAGCATAACGGACGCACGTTGAAGGTGAACGAGGCTAAACCCCGCGAAGACAGAGGCTTCGGCGGAGGCGGTCGCGGCGGGAATCGCGGCGGTGGCGGTTACGGCGGCGGCAGAAATCGCTGGTAACAATTTACAGGAATTCAACAAGGGGCCGTGTGAATAACGCGGCCTTTTAGTTTGGCCGTTTTCCGTTTCGAGCCAAAGGACGTGAGCTTTTTGGAGCGAATGTGTTGGCGCCCGCGGTCCGGACGTCACCTTTAACAACAAATTCAAGCGAGCCGATCTTCTTTCCATTCAAATGTATATCTGCACGATATATTCCGGGAACCCACTGTTTGTGCGGCCGGCCGTGGAAAAAAACTATGTTCTCGCCCTCGCTGGTAGTGTAGCTTGTTGAAACAATATTTGATCCCGGCTTTACGCCGCTTACGTTTACTGCGATCAGAAACATCTTTACCGTTGCGGGTACCGACGATGAAAGTTTGACGACGCAGTGGATCGGAACATCGCTCGGCAGGAATTCCGTCGCGGCATCACCAGCCTTTCCTTCACCATCATCCTTCGCCAAATAGATCTCCGCCGGTGCCGATCCGGGCTCAATTGATTGAGCGGGAACCAAGACAGCTAAGCAAAAAAGGGATGTAAGGATCGTTAATGTTCGTTTCACGTTATTACCGATTTCTTAGAAAAGACTGCTGCTACGTAAGAGCGCGTTCCCAGGTAATAAGTTGCTTTCCTGCGCTAATAAATTTATTCGAGTTTGTGGCGGCATTAAACCGAAGTATAATCTGCCGGTCCAATGCGATTCGTATTTTCGCTAAGGTTTTACATACTCTTCGCTCTCGGCTTGGTCCCGCTTTCGCTTTCGTGGGACTATCCTTTCCTTCGAGGCGGAGTCTTCATCTATGATGTTATTCTGCTTGCTATCGCCTTTCTGGACTACTTTATAAGTCAAAAGGTGGGTGGCGATCTAGCCATCCGTCGGGAATTCGATAAACGTTTCGCCATTGGCGATGCCTCAGATGTCCGTTTGGTCTTCGAGAATGGATCCGCAAGCACCTTGCGTCTTAAGGTCAAAGATGAATATCCGCCGGGAATGGAGCTTTTGGATCCTCGCGAGGCCGAGTTTCAACTTCGTGCTCACTCCTCTGCCGAATTTTCCTATCGGCTTTTGCCACCCAAACGCGGACGCTACGGATTCGGGCGAACAGCCGTGAGATATCTTTCACGGCTTGGGCTTGTATGGTGCCAGGCTGAGATCGGTGAACCGGAATATGTGAAGGTGTATCCCAGCATTCGACGTGCGCGTGAGATCGAATTAAAAGCACTCGGAGCTCAATCCTTCATCGCCGTTCAACGAAAGGCTGTAAAACGCGGCGAAGGCCGCGAGTTTGAATCTCTTCGCGATTATGTCCGCGGCGATGAGCTAAGACACATTTCCTGGACGGCCACCGCTCGCCGATCAAAGCTGACCACACGACAGTATCAGATCGAACGTGACCAGGTCGTGATGATCGCAATAGATGCCGGGCGATTGATGACGGGCCGAATAGAAGGCGAGACAAAATTTGACACGGCCATCCACGCAACGCTGGCGCTTATGTCCGCTTCGGCACGCGCAGGTGATAATGCCGGGATCGTCGTTTTCGGACGGCGGGTGCGAAAGTATCTCCCACCGAAACGCGGCCCCCAACATATAGACGCTGTTCTTGAAACTTTGCACGACATCGAACCGGAACTTGTCGAGCCTTCCTATGCCCGAGCATTTCAGTTCATCGCTTCGAATTTGAAGAAACGAGCCTTTGTTGTTGTGTTGACCGATGTGGTCGATAAGGAAAGCTCCCGAGAGCTTATAACTGCGCTAAAGCTTCTGCGGCCGAGACATCTGCCGCTCGTCGCGACGATCGGCGACCGTGATCTGAATGCAATGGTCTCATCAAGACCTGAAGATATTCCCGAGGTCTTTCGTCAATCCGCCGCTGAAGAGGTCATTTACCAGCGTGAATCAGCTCTTCGGCTCGTGGAGACTCTCGGCGGGCTTGCTCTTGACGTAACAACTCAAACATTAGGCCCCCGACTGATCGAGAGCTATCTAAGAGTTAAGGAACGGGGACTGATCTGACAGCAAGCGTATTTTGGATAGCAGCAAAAACAGGTAGGAATCATTTCACATAAAAGGTCAACATCGCTCTCGGCACGAACAGGAGAAACTGAATGAGTGTAAGACACGTAGAAATGTCCGATTTTTGTGGCTTGGTGAAATGAGCGGAATTGCCAGAGGGGGCCCGCAAGTATCGCCGAGGCGGGAAAGGTATATACCTCACCCGAAGGCCATCGTTTGTCCTATGGGACCTACGGTACAGAGGTCGTCTTCTTTATGGTCAGGGCGAATAAGGGCTTTGAGAATATGGACGGCAAATTCTTTATTCAGAGCAAGACCTGGTTTGAAGAAGATATCGGACGCCACGGCCATTACGGCGAACTTAACCTGAATGCGACAAAGAAGGTCATCGAGAATTTATGGATACCTATATAGGCGTGCTCAGCGTTACCAGCGCGCCGGTAGCTGCTGCCATCGACGGGATGAACGCTTTAGTAACTGTAGGGAACGTCCGTCGGGATGGGGACAAGTATAAGAAAGCGGTCGAGGTGATCCTTTACAACGGCGAATTTGTTAAGTCGAACCAAGAAAACTCTATGAAGTAGTTTGGTTAGAGATGCTTATCGGCCAATTGGAAAAGATACTGACCGGAAAAGCACAGTCAGCTTTAGCGAATGCCGTTCCCGGGCCAAAGGTCGCGGGGAAGATCGCCGGTGGGTTCATCGGAAAGCTCGGTGAGGACAATTAAAAAAGCGGTTGCAGCAAGTTAATGAGCTATTCAAGTAAGTTTTGATCAAGGCCGCGGACCACCCGGCAACGAAATGGCCCGAAAAGCTCCCTGCAGATCAGATAGAGAAACTTTCGTTCCATCATGTAACTAAGATCCTTAACAAGAACGGCTATCTGAAATATGTAGATCAAAAGATCGGCGAGAAGATCGTCAAGGAAACCTCTGAAGCAGGTCTCAGGCTGCGTCGCCCTCTGAAGGATGTTTCAGCAGCGCTTGATCTTCTTTGATGTTTCTTTCGCGGCCCATAAAGAATAAATAAAAGAACATTGCCAAACCGGTGGCGATACCGATCGTGTACTTTACAGCGGCCGGAAGCGAAGACGGAGAAATAAAGCCCTCAATAACGCCGGCGGCGACAAGTATGAGCGCACAGCCTATAACGATCCGAGTGGCTTCAAGGCCTTTCTTTTTTAGAGCCGCGGTTCGCGTAAGGTCGCCGGGATCGATCAAGGCATATCCGATCATCATTCCCGCAGCACCTGCGAGGAAGATGCAAAAGAGCTCGATCACGCCGTGCGTAACTACAAATTCCGCAAGCTCTGACCCAAACACCTGATCATTCTTGAACGCCACAGCGAACACACCGCCGAGGAATGAACCGTTCATCGCCAAGATGTAAAGCGAGCCGATACCGAAGAACACACCAAGGGCAAAGGCGTAGAAGGAAACGAGAATATTGTTTGTCAATATTGAACTGGAACCTACCTGATTGGCTTCGTTAAGCGACCTCCACCAACGATCACCAGATTCAACGGATGCCTCGACCGGCTCCAGACCGAAAGCCGTAACCGCATCGCCCGTGGTATAGACCAATAAGTAGGTTCCGATCGCAGGCAGAAGAAAGGCCAGGAATGCGATGAATACGAACACCCAGTTATCCTGAACCGCACGCGGAAGGTCACGAGAAAAGAAGTCCCGTATGACTTTCTTTCCTTCACCTTCGGCACGATATATCAACCCGTGGCCGCGAATGACCAGGCTGTTCAGATAATTTATCAATTTAGGGTCGCGCGTTTCAGCCCGTGCGATGGCAAGATCTGCTGCCGCACGACGATAAAGCTCGCCAAGTTCGCGCACCTCGGTCTTTGAAAGTCCGCGAAGGCCGCCGATCTTAGTCAGCTCGAGCAGGTCTTCCAGCCGTTCCCAATCGTTTTTTCGCTTGTCGATCAAAGTGATCATTCCTGTTCCTTGTGTCAGACCTGAGATGCCGATTTCGAGGGAATGCTTGATCTCATACCTTTTTTGGGGCCGGCTTATAGAACTGCGTTCACGCTGATATCCTATCATTGAAGATGTCAGACGACGTAAGGAAGTATCATGAAGAGGATGCGATCGGGAATGTGTATGATATTCGGATCGCTCGTCGCTTACTTGGGTATCTGCGGCCTTACTGGCACCTTGCAGCAATCGCCCTAGTTCTTACGTTTCTTACTAACATTCTCATCAGCACACAGCCATTTTTTACAAAACTGGCCGTTGATGAATACATTACGCCCGGCCGCACCGATGGCATCTGGCTTTTTGCATTGGCTTTCTTCGCGGTATTCCTGTTCAGGTTCATATTTTCCTACGCTCAGGAGGTTTTGCTTAACCGTGTCGGGCAGCGGGTAATGCTAGATATCAGATCACAGATCTTTTCAAAACTTCAGCGTCAGGAACTCGCCTATTACGATCGTTATCCGGTCGGCCGGATCATTACACGGCTGACGTCTGACGTCGATGCTCTGAATGAATTATTCACTTCCGGCGTGATCGATGTTCTCGGAGACCTTGTGATTATCATCGCGATCATAGTATGGATGTTCGCTTTGGACTGGAAGCTGGCGATTGTCTCTCTTGTTACGGTGCCGCTGCTATTCGCCGCAACAAATTGGTTCCGCAAGCACGCCCGCATCGGTTTTGACAAAGTGCGCACGCGCAACGCACGGCTTAATGCATTTTTGCAGGAGTATATTTCAGGAGCGCAGACCGTCCAGCTGATGAATGCCGAAGACCGCGCTCAGGCAAAGTTTCGTGAGATCAATGACCGCTATCGTCAGGCGAACATTGAGACCATCTACTACTACGCGATATTTTATCCACTGGTCGACCTCATCGGTGCTATCGGTATTGCGGTCGTGATCTTCTTTTTCGGATATGAATACCTATCGGGACTCTCTGCCGCGGGAACAGCGCTTACGGTAGGTGTTCTTGCTGCCTTTATTCAATACTCGCAGCAGCTTTTCCAACCGATCCGGGACCTTTCGGACAAGTTCAACGTGCTGCAGGCCGCCATTGTAGCTTCGCATCGGATATTTGTTCTGCTAGATCTTGATGTCGCCATTAAGAGTCCGGAGGTTCCAAAAAGAATTGGGCCCGCATATGGAAAGATCGAGTTCAAAAACGTCTGGTTCGCCTACAAGGATAATGATTGGGTTCTGAAAGACGTTTCATTCACCATCGAGCCCGGCGAAAGCGTTGCATTCGTCGGCCACACCGGCTCCGGCAAGACCACCGTAACGAATCTGCTGATGCGCTTCTACGATATTCAAAAAGGTTCGATCTTGCTCGACGACATTGATATCCGCGAATGGGACCTGAACGATCTCAGGTCGAATTTTGCTGTTGTTCTGCAGGATGTGTTCTTGTTCAGCGGCAGCGTTGAGCAGAATATCCGGCTCGGCAATAAGAGCATCTCCCGCGACCGGGTCGAATGGGCCATAAACGAGGTACACGCACAGGAGTTTATCTCGGTCCTTGAAGGCGGGCTCGGTTTTCAGCTAAAGGAGCGCGGAGCCGGGCTGTCGGTCGGGCAGAAGCAGCTGATCTCTTTTGCACGTGCTCTTGCTTTCGATCCAAAGATATTGATCCTTGATGAGGCCACGAGCTCCATTGACACCGAAACAGAACAGCTCATCCAGCGCGCGGTCGATAGGGTAATGCAGGACAGAACCTCGCTTGTCGTTGCACATCGGCTTTCAACGATACAGCGATGCGACCGGATAATAGTGATGCACCACGGCGAGTTGAAAGAGATGGGCTCGCATAACGAACTTCTAGGGCTTCGCGGACTGTATTGGAAGCTTTATCAGCTTCAGTATGAAGCTCGTGCAGCCGGATAAGTGCTTCTATAAACATCGCAGAGATTCTCCATCTATTTCCGGTCATATATGTCATATATTAGGTTAAGAATGAAACATTGTTTATAATACCCGCCTGTATGCAGCCGGAGACCAGAGGCATCGAAACGCTTCCCGAAATTGCGGTCAAACAGATCGAGGAGATCTTTGCCCGCTGCGTGGAAAATGCGCCCAATTTCGGGGTTGATCTGGTATGTTTTCGGGATTCGGTAGTTCGAACAACGCAAAAGTATCTCCTTTCCTCCTCGGATGAACCGGTCTCTGACAGTGAGATCGCAGAATTCATTCGGAATCTTCAGGCCGATGATCTTTTTCTTTCGATAGCGTGCGCAAATGGGAATGAGCGGGCATGGTGGGAATTTGATCAGACACACCGAAGCTATCTTGAACGTGTTGCCCAACACCTCGCCCGTACAGATATTGACGCACAAGAGGTAGTTGATCAGGTTTACGTCGATCTTTACGGTCAAAAGATAGTTGATGGCGAACGCGTCTCCAAGTTTGCTACCTACAGCGGCCGCGGAAATCTTCGCGGCTGGCTTAGAACGGTTATCTGGCATTCACTCGTCGATCTACATCGTGCGAGTCATAATGAGGTCTCGCTTGATGAGATGACGGAGAACATCGGGGAAGGGGCCGCTCACGCTAGTTTCGCCGTTGACGAGCCGAGCGGAGAGGACGAGATGCTCGATCGCATCGAGCGGGACCGCTATCGCAAGGCAACGGTCGCCTCGCTCAGGAAAGCATTCTCCAATCTGGACGACCACGAAAAACTCCTGTTGCTCTACTATCACGTTGAGAATTTAAAGCTTCGGGAAATCGCTAAATTGGTTGAGAATGAATCCTCACCGTTACGAGGATGGTTCCAGCGCCGCTTGCGATCGCGCGAGAACGGCGGACGAACACACGAATCGACCGTAATGCGTTGGCTTGAAAAGAGTTATGCAAGAGTGTTGCAGCATTTTAAGGACAATCTAGTGCAGGAATTCGGTTTGAGTGAGGCCGAAATAAAGATATGTTTGGAACTTGCCACCGAAGACCTTTCCGGGGGAAGTATTTTTGCAAGTTTAGCGGCAACCTGAGCAGAAGAATTTTAGTCTAAGCAGGTTTTTCCTCTTTGTTTGAAATAAGTATGCAAATGTTTCCATTTGGTTACGTCTGCTATTCGGAGGAAAAACTATCATGGCGGGCACTGTGACATTAGATCAGGAACAATTAAAGATACAAGAACTGATACGGCAGTACCTTGCGGCCAGGCCGACCGAATCTGCCGAAACGGCGCATTTGGACCACGATACCCTGAGCGCATTCGTTGAAGGTGTGCTTAGCGAGCGTGAAAGCAAGCCGGTCGTCAGCCATTTGGTGCGTTGTTCCTTCTGTCGGCACATTTCCGCTGAGCTTGTTAGGCTTAACCTTGCTTTCGAAGAGGTTCCACTCGCAGAGCCAAGCAATGAGCCGACGCCCGGAAAGATCTCTGAGGTATTGAGCGGATTGTTCTCTCGTATCTTCGGAACTGCGGACGGCGCAGTTTTCGCCCACACCGAGGAAGAGAAGAAAGAAAACGGCACCGATAAAAAAGAAAAAGAATAGCTTGCGTGTTGGGCTTTATTACCCACACTTTTGCTGGCTGCGGTCAATTCCGCGGGCAGCATTTTTCATTTGAGCAGATGGTTTTAAATTGCAACCGTATAGCTTCGATGAGCGAATAAATTGTTTCGAATTTGTTACCAAAATAGTTATAATTATGGACATGCCCTTTAGCACGGAAACAGCGGCGGGAAAATGTGATCCGACGCCCGAAACCTGCGAAGACCCCAAACCGGAGTTAACGGTCATCCGTGTCGCTGAAGCCCGGCTGCCTACCAAGCGCGGCGAGTTCAGGATCGCTGGATACCGCTCGCTTAATAGCGACGAAGAGTTCGTTGTGTTGTTCAAAGGCGAGATGCGTCCCGATCTGCCCACGCCAGTAAGGATACACTCACAATGCCTGACGGGCGATGTTTTCGGCTCGATCAAATGTGATTGCGGCCCGCAGCTTCATCACGCTATGGAACTGATCGAAAAAGAGGGTCGCGGGGCGATAGTGTATCAACAGCAAGAAGGCCGCGGTATAGGCATTATTAACAAGATAAGAGCCTATGCTCTACAGGATGAAGGCGCTGATACGGTCGAGGCGAATGAAAAGCTTGGCTTTGCTGTTGACGCAAGAGACTATCGACAATGCGCCGAGATACTCTTCGACCTCGGACTTTGCAAGGTCAAGGTGATCTCCAATAACCCTGACAAAATAAAGGCCCTTCAGGACGCCGGGCTTCAGATCGTTGAGCGCATCCCCATCGAGATCGCCGGCGATGAAGCAGCGGTGCATTATCTAAGGACAAAGAAGGAAAAGCTCGGCCATCTCTTTGAACTTTCGCAAATTTCGTTAGAATGATATGAACAAAGCGCAGGTGAATTATGACAAATAAAAGATCAATTGATCTCCGCAGATCTCTTTTCCTTTCCTGGCTAGTGCCCCTCTGCATAGCATTCATCATTTTCTTCTCTGCACCTATTTCCGCTCAGAATTTTCGAAACGCCATAACCGGTTTTGTTTTTACCTCTGAGCGAGTCCCGGTCCCGCAGATCTATGTCGAATTGCTGAATGAATTGAATCAACTCGTCCAGCGAACAAAAACCGATGCATCTGGCAGATATTCATTTGCAGGGCTCTCCCCAGGGCGCTTTTTCGTAAAAGTGTTGCCCCACGGAACGAACTTTGAAGAACAGACGGTCGAGGTTGAACTTATCAATCTTTTGAGGCCCGGGGGTTCTTCATCGGACATCGCCTATAAGGATATTTTCTTGAGATCTCGTAAATCCCAAAGGACGCCACTAGGTGAACCCGGTACGGTTTACAGCCAGGATGTCCCAGCCGAAGCAAGATCCCTGTATGAAAAAGGTATGCGGGATATTGAATCCGATCGGCGTGAGCAGGGTGTTCAGCAGCTCATGGAGGCAGTAAAGATCTTTCCTGAATATTTCGCCGCTCTCGAAAGGTTAGGATATGAGTTCATAAGACTTGAACGCTTCAATTACGCCTACGCTGCCTTCACAAAGGCCGTTTCGGTCAACGAAAGAAGTTTTGCATGTTGGTATGGCTTGGGATTGGCTGCCTCCGCCCTAGATAGCAACAATATAGCCATAGAAGCAGCGAACAAAGCTCTGTCTATCGATAGGGGCTCAAGTAATGCAAACCTTTTGCTTGGCGTCTCGCAGCGAAAAATTAAAAAGTATGCCGAGGCAGAACAATCTCTTCTGCGTGCAAAGAAGCTTTCAGACGGAAACTCTGCCGATGTTAGATGGAATCTTGCTTTGCTTTATGGAAACGACCTAAAGAAATACGGCGAAGCGGCCGACGAACTTGAGGCATATCTCAAACTGACCCCGAATCACCCCAGGGCGGAGCAGATCAAGAAATTGATAAAGGAATACAGGCAAAAGTCTTGAACATCCCCAAACGACTTTCGGGACGTTGCATTAACGCGTATAGTTCTGCGGACTCTGCGACACGGGCCTGCCGTTTCCTCCCGTAGCTATGACCTTTGCTGAACGTGTTGGATCCTTCAATGCCTGCCGCCGATAGCACCTCTTTTCATTTACCTTAGTCTGTCTTTCACCGATAATGTGCTTTAGGACCGGCACAAAAAAGGCCGCCCGAAAACATCGAGCGGCCATAAAAGGGTCTAAAGTTAAATCTTAGAATTGAACCCTAACTCCGAACCTGACTGAACGTGGTCCCTGATATCCATTGGCCATTCCATAACGGATGTCCTTACGATTCGGGGCACCATTCAGGAAGGTCTGAACCGTGTTATAGAGCTGTCCGGATGTGAGAGCGTTAGCTGCCACTACAGGATCGCTGAAGCCAAGAGCTGCTTCCGTTACCGCAACCGCGGAAAGGGTGTTGAACACGCTCGTGACATTCTTCTCATCAAACAGGTTGATTATGTTCAGATCCCCAATAAGGGTGAACTTACCATCTCTTCCAAACTTATACCGATGAGAAACGGCAAAGTCTGTCTGTGTGAACATTTCCGTCCGACCCATATCGCCACGTCCATTCAGCGGGATAGGTGTACCCGAAGAGTGGAACGAGACCAAGGTCGTCTGCGGCGTTCCCGACTGGAAGGTCGTGAAATACGAGAACGTGGTCGAATTCGTATTCCTGCCAAGCCAGTTATAAACATACGCACCAAAGGAGTTCACAACATGGGTTCGATCCGTAGCCAGAAGGCCGTTATCGGGTTCGCCCTTGTATGTGAATCCAATGTACGGAAGATCAAAGAATCGGTTAACACCCGGTGAGGTTCGGCCGTTTTCATCCGAACTTGCCAGACCGGAGTAGTTACCATAGAGACGGCTCCATGTGTAGTTCACATTGAAGTAGAAGTTGTTAGCCAAACGGCGATCCAAAGAGATCTCCCATGCCCTGTAATCACGCTGCGGTTTTACAGATTTCTGATACCCAAGATCTCTGAGCACCTGAGCATGAAGACCGGAACCCGGATTGCCGATGATATATGCTTCGCTGAAATCCGGGGTGAGAATACCCGCGTCTTCGATCGCCCATTTCACATCTTTCCACGTGAAGCGGGAACCGAGAACGTATTTGCCCCAGAACTCCTGTTGATAACCAAAGGTGAACTCATCCTGCTGGAACGGCTTCAGGTTAGGATCTACCTGACCGGTATAGATCGTAGCATTCGGATTGTTCGAAGCGATACGATAGTCATACTGGCAACGGCTCAGTGCGCCCGGAGCGATAAAGCCGGTCGTCGGACAGTTGCCGCCAGGAGCATCATTCCAAGTTCCGAGGATCTGCGGGATCGTGAAGGTTCTCCAATTGGGACTGTTCGCGAAGATCTCGAAGTAATCCCAACGATAGAAGTCACCACCGAACGAACCGCGGGGCAGCTCGAACTTCAACCGATCAAAGAATCGACCGAAGCTTCCCCAAACCTTCGCAGTACCTGAGTTGTTAAGGGAAACTGCAACACCAAGACGCGGAGCGACCTTATCACTCCAACCGAAGTTGATCGGTGGGGCCAAACCATTGAACGACGGGAGGTCTTCTTTCTCAAGACGAACACCTGCATTGAATGTTACGCGACCGCCGAACTGGATCTTATCCTGAATGTAGATCGACTGGTTGGTGTTCTCAGCAGAACCTACGGTACCGAAGCGGATCAGCTCGCCTGCGCCGATAGCATTCGGGCTAGGAGTTGAAGCAGCACCAATGTCCTGGATCGTGAAGCCCATATAGATGCGGATGATACCTTTATCTTTGTATCCAGCATCGACATCATTCTTGATCCTGAACCACTGATAACCACCCTTCAGATCGTGCCTTACGCTTCCGGTGCTGAACAAGTAAGAAGCATCAGCTTCGATATTTGTACGGACCGAGACGTCAAACTTCGTAAGCGAAGGAGACGGATCCTGTTCGTTGGTCGGGCAATAAGAGCCGCCAACGATACAGCGATAGCTTGTGCCGTTGAAAACCATATAGTTGAACGGCTTTTGATTCAGGAAGCCGCGCGAAATACGCCCGGTCATAAAGAAATTCGAGGTCGGCGTCCAGGCAATCTCACCACGGACATTGTTGGCGGTCTGTCGTCCGCCCTGTCGCCCGTAGAGGTCAGCACCCGAATAGGTCTGGCCGTTCGCCGTAAGCGAAGCAGGATTACCGCCCAAGCTAACGGTGCTAAACGGGATCACGCCTTCGTTAACAAGCGGATTCCAAAGGAAACTACCATTCAAACGGATCTGCTGGGTCGGCTGAGCATCGATACGAGCAAATGCATACTCGTAGGTTTGCGAAGCGTTATACCTTTCAGAGAAACGATATACGCGCGGTGCAGCGGTTCCAAGCTATCCGAGCATGAGTATCCCGAACTCGACGAATTTTCGATCATCTTTAAGTTCAAGAATGGTTTCCACTGCACCTTTGCATCTTCATCTGATGCAAGTTGGCACTTTCCTTTCGAACGCATCGAAGTATTCTGTCATCACAGAACGATAATGACTGAAGAGATGGAACGATTGCTGGATTCCCGTGGAATGGACGCAAATTTTGAGACGCATTCCTTCCATATGACTGAAAAGGAAGAGCGGTGGGGTTATGTTCAGGAGGATAAAGCTTTTATCGATTCGATCTTGAGCGGCACCCGCCCGCTGGTATCTGCTGACGATGGGTTCAAGTCTGTAGAGTTGGTGGAATCTGTTTACGCGGCCATCCGTACAGGAGAAAGGATCAATTTTCCATAGATGTTTCCCTTTTTAGAACAATTCGGCTGTAATATGCGTTAGGGTTAGATGCGAGGTTATCCTTGACGCTTGTATCTCTATGAATCAGTGTCAAAATTGCGGAAAGTCAAACACACCGGAAAGCCAGTTTTGTCGGTATTGCGGTAATCGGATGACTTCGTTACAACCGCACAATTATGATGCTCGTCCACCGAGGCCGTACGCGTGGCAAACGGATGAATATCAGACGCAGAGTGAGCCAAGGCGCAGTCGCACTACGTCTGCTCATGTAGAGATGCCAAAACCGGTTGGCTTCCATTCTCCGCAGAATTATGCTGCGATGCAGCACTCATATCACGGACCGCAGGATCTTTCGGGAAATTATCGCTGCCCACACTGTGGAACAAACTTTCTTCCCATAATGGAGCGAAGGATATCAACGGCCGGTTGGATAACCTTTGCACTGTTGCTTATTTTTACATTCATCTTCTTTTGGATCGGCTTGCTTATCAAGGAAGATGTGCCGGTTTGCCCGGTTTGTCGGCAAAGGGTTTACTAGCGATAGTAATAGCCTCGTGGATGCTCGATCTTTACCTCAGGATTAGAGCTTGTAACCTCAACTTTGTAATAGCCTTTCTTCATATTTGTGGAAAGATAACTCAGAAGAAACTGACGGGTGAGAAGTACGCGAAGTTCTTTGAAGAATGGCTCGAAACTGATCGGGGCCGCCATTCCCTGAAAAAACGCACGGCCGCCTGTCTCGTCGGAAAGCCTAAGCAAAGATCCCTGTCCAACAAGCGATGCAGTACTACCCGCAGCTTCCGTGATCAGGGTCGGATTGTAGAAACTGAATATCGCTATATTCCTTCGTTGAGCATCAGCGATAGCTCGGTCAAGATAAATGCTCTGGGTGGCACTTGCATCCCTTAAACCGTTCGACATATCAAGTCCATCTGCGACAAGTAAGACTGCACGCCGACCAGCCGGTAGAGCATCAAACCGTTTATAGATATCAACAAGCCCGTCATATGGATTTGAAGGTGCCGCGCTAGGGCTAGAACTAACGATCCGCAGCATTCTCGAGGCCCGCTCGCGGTCCGTTGTGAATTTCTGTCTGATCTCGGGACTGTTCGCCCGAAGATAAGCGATCATCACGCGCGTTCCATCCGGGAGCTCCCGGATGAACTTTCGGAGCTCACCAAGCTGAAGATTAGCGGAAGGTGTCAATCCATCCTGGATCACAATAGCAAGTGATAACGGAGCATCAGAGATACTTCGGATCGAAAGTATTGTTTGTTCTTCTCGATTCTCGCGTACAGTTAGGCGATCAGCCTTTAGAATCTCATCTATCTGCCCCTGACGAAGTTCCTGTTTTGTGTAGATCGAGACAGGGATGGAAACAGTTCGGACCCGCTGAGAATCCCGCTGACCTGCTGACGGAAATGTTCCGAGGAAGATGAGGGCGGGAGATAATGCTAAGGCGACTACCAAACCCAGCAATGAACTTCGACCATTTGGGATCTTAGGCATCTTAGGAGCTCCTGTAAATTATTGGTCCACCACGCTAGTTTGAAATACAAACTTACAGTTTGTAAAGTGTGATTGGGCCAATGAGCGACATCGTATCAGTTTATGATATTCCAAAAAGTGAGCTCGTACGCGGGAGCCGGCTTAAGGCCGGTGCGATGAGCGCTCCGATCATCCTGACAGCTCTTCCTGCTGTTTTGTTTACAATTTTGTTCTTTTTGTTTGGTTCTGCACCGCCGGCAGCAATAACGCTTCTTTTCGCTGGTGTCATTTCTACGATGATCGGACTTATCATCGGGCTCATAATTTCAGGGGTTCTCATAGTAAAGCGCAACAAATGGATGCGGGAGATTCGAGAGCGGATGGCCGCTGACGGCATCAAAGCGAGCGAGCTTGAGTGGTTTTCGCGTGAATTGAAACCTGCGGAAAAACGAGCTCTTCGAGAGATCGAGAAACGCGATCTTCTTCTCGGCGACGCGTATCGCGAAACACTTGCCAGCCGACTTACAGCGACCCGTATCGTAAAGCACTCGAAGCGGGAATTAGTCTTGATGGAGCGCCGTCGTGCAAAGCTCCGTTCGCTTTCGCACGAGAGAACGTCGGAATTCGTTTCTGAGATAGAGAAAGATATTGGCAAACTTCGCGATATCAATACCGAGGCTCAGCAGATGCTTATTGAAGCAGAATCTCGACTTCAGATGATAGAAGCTGCCAGCATTCGCGGTGGTGGTATTGCGGACAGTGAGATCGCATTAAAGCGTCTAAATGCAAGGCGTTCAGAGTTGCCGCTTGCTCTTGAAGAGGCCAAACTAACGGAAGAGATACGAAAAGAACTGGAGCGTGAAGAGGAGCGGATGCTCAGAGCGAGTAAAGAATGAAAGGCAAAGGAAACCGCCCGGCCGATCCAAACGCATGAATTGAACCTGTGAAAACAGGTGGGTCGCCTTTTGCTCCTCTCAGAGCATCAAAGCCCTAACCTTTGGAAGTCCCCACGTAGAGGATTCACTGGACCGGGCGTTAGCGTCCCTCAATTCAAGTGTTGGCTCAATTATTGTTGCGTCGAGTATCTAACCGCGCAGTAATTGGCCTTTGCCACTTGTCATTATATCATCCTGCTTTAATGCGAGAAAGGTTTGTGGCAGAAAAGATGTAAAGGCAAATAAGATAACATGACCGGATCGAAAAGTATTCGGAAAGAATCTTACTGTTCCATGTCAAATTCGTGTGAGACGATCTCTTTGTGCTTTAGGACGCGATCAAGAAGTTCTGTACATTCCGCGCTTCGGGAAGCAAGCTGAGCGTCAATCTGTGCGTGATTCGCTTTGGCCTGATGGAATTCATCTGCGATGTGCAAAGCAGCAAGAATGGCAACCTTGAGCGAGTCAACGGTAAGCGTCCCGGAAGAGATCTCACGCATTTTCCCGTCAACATATTCCGCAAGCCGAAGGATGTATTCGTTATCGCCGTCGGAGCGGATACTGTATGTTTGGTTGTAAATTTCTACCCTGACGGTCTGTTCCGTTGCTTCCATTATTGCCTCGATCACATTGCCCTTCCGACCGCTTCCGCCACTTCTACATCGATCACCGTCATGGCATCAAGCATTGCCTCTACCTTCAACTGGATGGCATCACGCTCAGATAAAAGACTTTCGACACGAGACTCCAGCCGGGCTTTTTCGGCAAGCCAATTTCCGGAACTTGCTCGAAGCTCATTAAGCTCAGCTTCTAGTGCCTCTTTCTCTTCCCGCATCTTCTTTGCGAACTCAATTGTGAGGTAAATTTTGTCTTCGAGATGTGAGAATTTCTCCATTCCCGTTAAACCGTTCATGAATTGTCTCCGTTTGATGCCTGATCGAAATCGTTAGTGGAAACGATTATCAATCCTTTTAAAAAAAACTTCAAGTGAGTGTCGATGCAGACACTAAAATCTTTGTCGGATCCCGATCATTTTCTCGATCAAAGCCACTCGTTCGCTATGAACGGAATCTACATCTGTCTCGGCAAGTGTGCGTTCATGACTTCTATAGATGAATCTGATAGTAAGCGACCGCTTATCATCGTCGATACCCTTACCCTCGTAAATATCCACGAATCCAACACCTTCCAGAATCTCCGGTCTTTCCGACAACGCGGCATCGCGAATATCGGCGAATGTGATTCCCCTGCTTACCGCAAACGAAACATCGCGTACGATCGCAGGAAAGCGAGGTAAAGGCGTGTAAATGGCCTGATCCGCCTTCTGCGAAAGGACCGCCTCAAGATCGATCTCAGCAACATATATGGCTTGCTTAAATTTATAATCGCTGCAGATTTCCTCATTCAGCCTGCCAATGCTGCCAATTTGACTTCCATGAATCCAAACAGATGCCGATTGACCGTTTTGGAGGTGTTGGATCTCGTCAGGTCTATACTCAAGTTCAAATACACCCGCGCCCGAAAGAGCGGCTTCCAAGGCTCCTTTTATATCGTAAAAATCAACTGGCTTACCCGGCGTCTCACGACCTTCAAATATCTCGCTACCGGTTATGACCATTGTAAAAAGCTTCCTTTCCTTGGGTAGTCCACCGTCGCCGACGGCAAAAAATGTCTTGCCTATCTCAAAAAGCCCCAGATCGCGGCGTTGATGATTGAAATTCAGCCGTACTGCTTCAAGCAGCCCGGGCAATAACGTCGGACGCATTCGGACGGCACCTTCAATAACGGAATCCCGAAGTGTAACGAATGGCTCCGAAAGGTCGTCGTTTACCAATCCTTTGATCAGCTCAAACCTGCCGTCATACTTGGCGTCTATGAAGCTATATGAAAGGGCCTCGTCAAAGCCGAGATCGGAAAGTATGGTGCGGATCCTTCTTTCGCGGTCTTCCGTCGGCTGATACTCACCCGCTCCGTAGGCCGGCGGTAGTTCATCTTTGATATTCTCGTATCCAAAATGCCGAGCTATCTCTTCGACGAGATCCTCCTCTAAAGCAACATCATACCGCCAGGAAGGAACTGAGAACACAGCCGAACGCAGGTCACGATCTTTGTCTTTATTAGGTTCTTCTTCGATCCCAAGCGCCGAAAGGATGCGTGAGCATTCGACCAAGCTGACCTCGAGCCCGGTCAGGCGTTTCGTGGCTGACGAAATATCAGGCGACGAAACCGAGATCACCTCCGCATGAGTGGGATAAGTATCAATAATGCTATCGGCTGTGCCGCCAGCCAATTCGCAGATCAGCTCAGTGGCACGGTTGGATGCACGGATCAGATTGTTAATGTCCACACCACGTTCGAAGCGATAACTTGCTTCAGTTGCAAGATTTAATTTGCGCGACGTGGCACGAATGCTCTCACGTTTAAAATATGCAACTTCTAGAAGAACATTGATCGTAGATTCGGTAATGCCGCTGTCGAAACCGCCCATAACACCGGCGATCGCCACCGGTTTCTCAGCATCGCATATCGCAAGCATTGTTTCGTCCAGTTTTCGATCGACCTCGTCTAGTGTCTTTATAGTTTCACCGGGTCTTGCGGTCCGGACAATTATGCGGTTCTCCGCCAACTTATCAAGATCGAATGCGTGCATTGGCTGGCCGAGTTCGAGCATTACATAATTAGTTATGTCCGCGACATTGTTTATAGATCGTTCGCCAAGTGCCTCTAGACGATCGATCAGCCACTGCGGCGACGGTCCGATCTTGACGTCTTTGATAATTCTTGCCGTGAACCGATGGCAAAGTTCTGGATTCTCGATCTGCACGAACTCAGCGGCTAGCGCGGCAGGATAAGGGATCGCGTCCACAGTCGGAGAGGATGCATCAACTCCGCTTCGCTGCGTCTCTGCGCCTAAATGATCCCCGGTTATCGCCTGGAGCTCTCTCGCAACACCGCGATGTGAAAGGCAATCGGGGCGATTTGACGTCAGATCGATGTCGAGAATGAGATCATCTTTATGCGGATGAATGCCTTCGACCGCCAACCCGACGCGCGTCAATGCCTTGGCTGTCTCTTCGGCCGACAGTCTAATATTGATAAGCTCCTTGAGCCAGTTAAAGCTGATATTCATCTAAACTGCTCCAAAAATCTAACGTCGTTTTCGAACATATGCCGGATGTCGTCGATGTTAAATAACAAAGCAGCCATTCGTTCAAGACCAAAGCCGAAGGCAAATCCCGAATAGATTTGCGGATCGACGCGGACTGCTCGCAGTACGTTTGGGTGAACCATTCCTGATCCGCCAAGTTCGATCCAGCCCGATCCTTTGCAAGGACGGCAGCGATGACCGTTCAATGTGCCTGAACCGTGGCAGACGAAACAAGAGAAATCAAACTCGGCCGAAGGCTCTGCAAAAGGGAAGTATGACGGGCGGAAACGCGTTACCGTGTCTTCACCAAATAATCTTTTCAGCCATTCGGTGACCGTTCCTTTCAGATGGGCCATCGTGATGCCTTTATCGACACAAAGGCCTTCGATCTGATGGAACATCGGCGTATGCGTCATGTCCGGCGTGTCGCGGCGAAATACCCGGCCGGGGGCAATTACACGGAGCGGCACTCCGCGGCGTTCCATCGCACGGATCTGTACGGTCGATGTTTGTGAACGTAGTGCAAAACCATCGGTCGTGTAAAACGTGTCTTGCGATTCGCGAGCAGGATGACCTTCCGGAATGTTCAGAGCGTCGAAATTGTAGTAGTCAGTCTCGATCTCGCGGTCATCTTCTATGGCATAGCCCATAGAGACGAAAATGTCCTCGATCCTTTGCCGCAGGATCGTTATCGGGTGTAGATGTCCGGTTCGCGGCCGCCGTCCGGGGATCGTTACGTCTAAACGTTCGCGCTCGATCTTTAGATCTGAGATTCGCTTTCCCAGCCGTGTCTCAGCACTTTCGATCGCAGCTAGGATCTCACTTTCTAGTTGCTGTGTAAGTTTGCCAAATTCACTTCTATTTTCGGGAGCGACTTTCCCGATCAGCTTCTTTGCGGCTGCAATAGGCGATTTTTTGCCGGTATGTTTGATCTTTAGTTCGTTGGCAAGCTTGAGTAGTCTTTCCGCGTCTTCCAAACGAATCCCGTCAACACTAACATCAGCGAGGTGACCGAACTCATCAAAGAAGGACGCTCGTATATCGTCAAGTTGGTTTCTTTCGTCTTGCATCAAGTGAACGGCGGAAGTTCCGCAAACCGTTATTGTAACAGGGGCAAAAGTTACGGCAAATCTCAGCAGGCTCTGTCTGCTCTGTCAGTCGAAAAAACTTTGCTAAGATAATCGCTTGTTTTTCACAACATATGAAAGCGATCGTAAAAAGCAAAGCTGAGCCCGGATTGTGGATAGAAGACGTTCCGGAGCCTGAAATAGGTATAAATGACGTACTGATCCGCGTAAAGCGAGGCGGTATCTGCGGCACTGACCTGCACATCTACAACTGGGATGCGTGGGCGCAGGCGACGATCAAGGTGCCAACGACCATCGGCCACGAGTTCGTCGGCGAGATCGTTGACGTCGGCTCGAATGTCGTTGACTTTCAGGCCGGCGACATCGTCAGTGTCGAAGGCCATTTGGTCTGTGGCCGCTGCCGCAACTGTATGGCGGGCAAACGAGCTCTGTGTGCCAATACAACCGGAGTTGGCGTGAACACCAACGGCGGATTCGCCGAGTTCATCGCCGTTCCTTACACCAACATCTGGAAGCATAAGCCCGGGATCGATCTCGACGTTGCCGCGATCTTTGACCCGTTTGGCAACGCCGTTCACACGGCGCTTGAATTCGAGGTTTTCGGTGAAGACGTTCTCATCACCGGAGCCGGCCCGATCGGTATCATGGCAGCCGCGGTCGCGAAGCACGCCGGTGCGCGCAACATCGTTATCACGGATGTAAACCCCTTTCGCCTCGAACTCGCCGAAAAGATGGGCCACGTTACAAGGGCCGTCGATGTAAGCAAGACCTCGATCAAAGACGTCCAGAAAGAATTGGGCATGAAAGAAGGCTTCGACGTCGGTATGGAGATGTCCGGCGTTCCTGCGGCCTTCAAGGACATGCTCGCGAACATGTTCCACGGCGGCAAGATCGCTTTTCTCGGCATTCCGGCCGAGCAGTTCGCCATCGATTGGAAGACCGTCATCTTTAACATGATCACGATAAAAGGCATCTACGGCCGCCAGATGTACGAGACCTGGTACCAAATGTCCAACCTGCTCGACGCCGGCGTCGACATCTCGCCCGTCGTCACCCACCGCTATTCCTACAAAGACTTCGAACAAGGCTTCGAAGCCATCCGAGAAGGAAACTGCGGCAAGGTTGTTTTGGATTTTGAGGAAATATAGCTATGTACGGAATGTTCAAAGACTATTTACAAAACACCATCGATGATATTCGGAACGCCGGGCTTTATAAATCGGAGCGTGTGATCGACGGGCCGCAGGATGCACGGATCGACGTGGGCGGCAATTCAGTGCTCAACATGTGCGCGAACAATTATCTCGGCCTAAGCGATCATCCGGCGATCGTCGAGGCGGCGAGGAAATCGCTGGACGAATGGGGCTATGGACTGTCGTCGGTGCGGTTTATCTGCGGTACCCAGGCGATTCACAAAGAGCTAGAACGCAAGATCAGCGAGTTTCTTGGAACCGAGGACACGATACTTTACACCAGCTGTTTCGACGCGAACGGCGGCCTGTTCGAGACGCTGCTGGGCGAAGATGATGCTGTCATCTCGGATGAACTTAACCATGCCAGCATTATCGATGGCATTCGGCTGTGCAAGGCACAACGGTTCCGCTACAAGAACAGCGACATGGCGGATCTCGAAGCAAAACTCGAGGAAGCAAAGGCTGCCAGATTCAAGATGATCGCCACGGACGGCGTATTCTCGATGGACGGCTATATTGCCAAGCTTGGTGAAATATGCGACCTCGCGGAAAAGTACAATGCTCTTGTGATGGTCGATGACTCACACGCCGTCGGCTTTATGGGAAAGCACGGCAAGGGGACTCACGAGCACTGCGGCGTGATGGATCGCATTGATGTGATCACGGGTACGTTGGGCAAGGCACTTGGCGGAGCCAGCGGCGGCTATACGAGCGGCAGAAAGGAGATAATTGAACTCTTAAGACAGCGTTCTCGACCTTATCTATTCTCAAACTCAGTCGCACCGCCCATCGTAGCCGCGTCTATTGCGGCAATCGATCTGCTTAACGCGTCAACGGAGCTTCGCGACAAGCTGATGGACAACACAAAGTATTTTCGAGACAAGATCACGTCCATCGGATTGGAAGTGTTGCCCGGCGAACATCCGATCGTTCCTGTAATGTTTGGCGAAGCCCAACCCGCAGTTAAGATGGCAGAATTGCTACTCGAAAAAAGCGTGTACGTAATTCCATTTTCGTTTCCTGTGGTGCCGAAAGGCAAAGCCCGCATCAGAACACAGGTATCGGCTGCCCATTCGAAAGAAGATCTCGACTTTGCGATCGAGAAATTTGCCGAGGCAAAAGAGGAACTTGGTATTTAATTTGGTCGTACTGGCTTACTATGAGAAGGATCCAATTTCTAGTTGTCTTGTTTGTTTTGTTCTATTCTGTTAACGCCCAGGTTAATGATGGCCGCATAGCTGAGGTTCTAAAAGCGGTTGCTGATTACGATATAGCATGGAATAAAAAGGACATTGAGGTCGTACAGCGTTTTCTAGTGCCCGAATATGTTTATTTTTCCTCCAGAGGCGGCCTCTTACATCGCCACGAGATGTTGAATTTTCTCCGCTCCCCTGATTACGTTCTAACTTTTGCTGAGCGAAGCGAGATCAAAGCATTTCGTGAAGGCAATACCGTCATTGTTAGTAGCCGTTGGAAAGGAAAAGGGAAATATGGTGAGACCGAGATCAATGATGACCAGCGGTGCGGTCAGGTGTTTGTAAGGTCAAAGGGTACGTGGAAGCTTTTATCTGAACACTGTGTCCAGATCCAACCGAGTTCAAGCTAATAGGGTGAAATTCAAATCAAACAACGCCACAGAGATATTAGAAGACTCCGTGGCGTTGTTGGCACTTAAATAAGCAACTAGGCTGTCGGTTGCGGTTTATTATCTATTGCAGCTTTGGCTTGTGAAGCGATCGCTGTAAATGTCTCCGGCTGTTTGACTGCGATATCTGCGAGCGATTTGCGGTCGAGATCGATGCCGGCAAGGCTCAGGCCATGCATGAACTGCGAATACTTCATATCATTCAGCCGGCAGGCAGCATTGATGCGGACGATCCACAGCTTACGGAAATCACGCTTCTTCAGCTTGCGGCCGGTGTATGCAAAATTCAATGCACGTTCGACCGATTCCTTAGCCGAACGGTAAAGCTTTGACTTTGTTCCACGATACCCTTTGGCTAAGGCCAATATCTTTTTGCGTTTCTCAAGACGCTTGTTACCACGTTTTGCTCTAGGCATAATTCCTCCAAATGCGGAATTCAGAATGAGGAGTGCGAAATTACATATTCAACGCAACCACGCGATCCATCTAGAATCCGAAATCTAAAATCCAAAATTACTTAGTCCCTTCCGTAAGGCAACATCTTTTCGACGCGCTTCTGGTCGCCTTCGGATACCAAGGTATCGATGTCAAGATTGCGTTTACGTTTATTGGTCTTCTTGGTCAAAATATGGCGAGCATGCGAATGGCCGCGTTTGAACTTTCCCGACGCTGTCGAGCGAAAACGCTTTGCTGCTCCCTTGTGTGTTTTTAGTTTTGGCATAACTCTCTCCTAAATGAACATCTCAAAATATCTCGTCGTCGTCTCTTTCGATCACCGGCTCCGGCTTCTTTCTTCCTTCTTTGTTTGGCTTGTCATTGTCCGGATCATCGGTTTTATGTGCCTTCTCTGAGGACTTCTTAGCGTCGGCAATCTTTGTTTTTTTCGGGTTGAAGATGGTGAACATTTGGTAGCCTTCCATTTTTGGCGCCACCTCGACTTCGGCAACATCTTCCAGATCCGCAGTAAGTTTTTTCAAGATCTCTGCACCAAGCTCCCTGTGGGTCATTTCGCGTCCGCGGAAAGCTATAGCAGCTCTTACCTTGTCGCCACCTTCCAGCCACTCACGAGCGTGTTTCATCCGGTAGCTGTAGTCATGTTCATCCGTTCCCGGTCGAAACTTGATCTCTTTGACCTGAACTTTTACCTGTTTCTTCTTTGCTTCATGGGCGCGTTTCTTTTGTTCATAAAGAAACTTGCCGTAATCTATTAGCTTGCAAACAGGCGGCTGCGCCTTTGGGGCGATCTCGACAAGGTCAACACCAATTTCTCTGGCTTTCGCGATCGCGTCGCGAACATCCATAATGCCAAGTGCTTCTCCATCCTCCGTTACGACACGAACTGAGGGAACTCTTATTCGTTCGTTAGTTCGGTGTAGCGGCTCGCGAAATCGCGGCTTAAAATTCCTTCGTCCAAATCCTCTTGCGATATAAACCTCCTATGGTCAATTGCGATCCTAGAGCGCACGCAGCAATTTCTGCTGTGTGATCATCTCCAGGAACTCCTCCAGCGGCATCTGTCCGATGTCGCCCTGTCGCCGCTCCCTGACGGCTACCTTTTTCTCTTCCAATTCCTTGTCGCCAAGGATCAACATGTACGGGACCTTCTGCAATTGAGCATCCCTGATCTTTGCACCGATCTTATCAGACTTAGTGTTGGTCTCAACACGAAAACCCGCATTATGAAGCGTATCAGAGACAGACAATGCATAATCGTTTATCCGATCAGTTATCGGAAGAACGGTAACCTGAACCGGAGCGAGCCAAAGCGGGAAGGCTCCGGCAAAATGCTCGACTAATACGCCAAAAAATCGCTCGACAGAACCATAGAGAGCTCTGTGGACCATTAAGGGCCGATGTGGCTGATTGTCCTCACCGATGTATTCAAGTTGAAATCGTTCCGGTAAATTAAAGTCGAATTGTACGGTCGTCAACTGCCACAGCCTCCCGATAGAATCTTCGACTTTGATGTCTATCTTCGGACCATAAAAGGCAGCTTCACCCTCTATGCGTTCGTAAGGTATCTCCCGGCCTTTCAAAGCTTGTACTAAGGCGTTTTCGGCATCGACCCAATCTTTATCCGAGCCGAGGTAGCCTTTATTATCAGCTTCTCCACGGACGGAAAGTTCTACCTTGAATTTCTCGAACCCGAACGTTCGAAAAACGTCGTATGCAAAATCTACGCAGGCTCCGATCTCATCAACTATCTGCGACGGCATACAAAAGATGTGCGCGTCGTCCTGCGTGAAACCGCGTACACGCATCAGCCCGTGAAGCGTGCCGGAGAGTTCAGCCCTGTAAACCGTGCCGAGTTCGGCATAACGCAGCGGCAATTCCCTGTAAGAACGCTTATGCGATCTGAATATGCCGATATGGAAAGGGCAGTTCATCGGCTTCAGCCGAAATTCTGTTTCTTCACCAAACCATTCAGGAAGGCCTATCGGCTCAAAAAGATTATCGGAGTAATTTTCTTCATGTCCGGATGTTTGCCAAAGTTGCCGTTTGGCTATGTGGGGCGTAAAGACCATTCCATAGCCACGTTTTACAAGTTCATCACGGAGATAATCTTCCATCTCTTTTCGGACAATTCCTCCTTTTGGGTGAAAGAAGATAAGTCCCTGACCAAACTCTTCCTGAATTGAGAAAAGATCAAGTTCCTTTCCAAGCTTGCGATGATCGCGCTTTTCGGCTTCTTCGCGTTGTTTCAGCCATGCGTCGAGTTCTTCTTGGGTTGCAAACGCCGTCCCGTAGATCCGCTGCATTTGCTCGCGCTCAGCATCGCCTTTCCAATAAGCTCCTGAGACCGCAAGCAGCTTGAAGGCCTTCAATTTCCCGGTATGCGGAACGTGCGGCCCAAGACAAAAATCTATGAACGGGGAATTATCAATATAGTAGATACTGGCAGTTCCTTCTACTTTCTCGGCGATAAGTTCGCATTTGAGCGGCTCTTCGCGCTTGCGAAAAATATCCAGAATCTTTGCTTTTTCTACGTCTTCGCGACGATATGGCAGATTGCGTTTCGCCATCTCCCGCATTCGTTTTTCGATGACCGGAAGATCTTCATCGGTCAACATACGCGGAGCGATCACGTCGTAGAAAAAACCATATCTTGGATCATCCATTAGCGCCGGGCCGACACCAAGCTTGGTGCCTGGGAAAAGATCAAGAATTGCAGCAGCGAGAAGATGAGCCGTCGAATGTCGGATCAGCTCAAGCCCCGCACGATCCTCTGCAGTGATCGGCTCGATCGAAAGCACCTCGTCGCAGGCATCAAGCTGCCTGTTAAGATCGACCTCTTCACCATTTACCTTCGCCGCAAGTGCGCGCTTGATCGCGTCACGATCAAACGCCTTAATGGCGTCTGCGACGGAAGCAGGTGCAGGGATCGAGCGGGTGCTCTCACCAAACTTTATATTTATTTCGCTCATAAACTTGTCGATTGTTATTGCTGCGGTCGTGTTCCGTCTGAGAAAAAGCAATATGCAGAGCGGCTCTTTCTCTCGCCTAACCGTTTAGCACTAGCCAATCAACAATTTCTACTACTTAACTAGATCAGATCCGATAAGAGCGACTTTGCGTTGCTGTCTGGTTAAGGACCGCAGATGTTCCGCCATTAGAAGCGGGTCGTAGTAGTTGTAAAAACAGCAAAGTTCTTCGAAAGCATCTTATCGAAAATTGTAGCGGCCAAGTTTGTGCTTAGCCGCTAATTACCAAAGCACAAAATTATATAGCTCAATAAGGGCAAAAGCAAGCCAAAATGGGACTATTCAGGCAATGCAGCCTGCTGAGCACCGACCCATTCCCAAGCCCTTTCCTCTTCGTATGTGTCAAACACTTTGATCTCAGTGGCAACAACGCCATTCATCAATTCGAGAAAGTTGCGCATCCAAGGGGCACCTCCGACGATAGCGTATTTTTCGATCTTCGATGCGGACTTGAACTTGAGTTTTATGAGGTCATCATCAAGCACAGCAAGGAGATCAAATCCACCGTAATTTTTGATCCGAACTAACGCATTGATCTTGCCTTCTTTCTCAAATAGCGGTTTTATATGCTCGACCGCTGTTTTGATATCTTGCTCGCGGATACGTCCGTCAATTTCCCAAGCGATCACGTTCGAACTATTTGTATGGAGCAGATGTATTGACGGCTGCGGGGGCTCCGGTGCCTTGAGTGCCGGCGGTGTGGCAGAGGCCCAACCGAATGCTTTCGCTCGCTCATTAGGAGTGAACACACGTACATCGATGTTAGAAAATACGAGGCCCTCAAGCCTGGCTGCGGCTCCGATCCAGCTTTTATCGGTGACCACAGCCGCGCGGTAATATTTCGACATTTGACCGATATGTCCAACGGCTTCCCATAGATCCTTCAGCAGGCCTTCAATAGTAAAAGAGAGGGAATCTCCAATCTCGGCAAAGAACGACACTCTATCGCTGTTCTTAAGAGCACCTTCGGTCGCTTTGTAGGCACGATCGATATCTTCGGCTGTAATACTGCCTGAGATCTTCATTGCAACAAGATGGTCTGGCGATTCTAGTATCTCGATCATTATGACACCTCCGAATATCTATACATACGCATTTATACAGATAGAAGTTCGGTAGGTTGTAAACAAGGAGAAGGAAAACTTGGATTTAAAGTGAAAATGGTAGGCACTAGCAGAGTTGAACTGCTGACCCCTACCGTGTCAAGGTAGTGCTCTACCACTGAGCTAAGTGCCTACGCGTGCCCAAAGGGCGAACTTAAAAGATGCCAAACGTAAGAGGGCAAAGTCAAGTTAACTGGCAATGTGGTGGAGGACTAACCACTCTTCACGGTAGATCGAGACACCATTAGGAAAATGTTCATTAAAATCTGCTCGGAGCCTATCTGCGTGTTCAGCAAAATACTTGTTAAGGGCGACTTGATCAGCGGCGACATAGCTCGTGCGATATTTACCATTCACGATGCGTGCAAAAGTGGCTGAGAGGAAGTATCCCGTATCAATAACTTCTTTAATATGCTTTTCGACCATATATTTCCTGAACGCCCCATCGATTTCCACACTGACCGTAACTGTGACCTCATACAAGATCTGGTTCGAATCCATCATCTAAACGGCTCCCGAGCAGAATCTATGCATCGCTATCGCAACCAGTTTTGTGGTGCGGTCGTCCGCGTCATATTTCGGATTTACCTCGCTGAATTCGATCAGCTTTGTGTTCGCGAGCGATGCCGCGTACTTCACAAGCTGAATGAACTCGCCTGCACGTAAACCGAGTGGCGAAGGTGCTGACGTTCCCGGCGCATCCGAAGAACGAACAACGTCCAGATCAAAGCCAAAGAATGTGCTCATTGAAGAGCTGTGATTGATAAAATTCTGCCTGATCTGTTCTTTTATTTCCTGATCGGGTTCGCTCCGGCTGCGAAGCAGTTCAAGGCTTATTCGGTGCACGCCAAGCGAACGAATATATTCATAATAGATCGGTGAGCAAAAATGCGATTGAAAACCGACCTCGTAGAAGTACCGCGGTAGCAATAGTTCTTCGTCCAGCAATTGCCTATAAGGCGTGCCGCTATTCCGCTGCTCGGCAAGCCTCACATCAAGCTGAGCATCAACGTTGATAGCGATCCAATTGCGAACGCCGAACACCTCGCTCATCGCTTTTCCGTCCGGATAACTTACATCATTACCGCCGCCGATGACGATAAGTTTTTTGCCGTCTGAAAGCGCTTGTTTGACGATCTCAAAATGCGTTTCGTGAGTTTTCTCAAGTGTGTCTGCGATCTTCACATCACCAATGTCAACGATCGCTCCATTGATATTGAAAGTGGTCAATTTATAGAACTGTTCCCGGATCTTGAATGGAGCGAGGGCAGCTCCTTCGCGGCCATTATTTCTCCGAACGCCCTCATCCTGCGGACAACCTAGGATGACAATTTCCGCCTTTTCGTAATCTTGTTCAGTTCGTCCGACGGTCTCGCCGAGCCGGGGGTCATTCCGATCGCCGCGAGAAAAGAAAAGTTCCTCTGCGGGTCTTGTTGTGAGCTCGAAAATGCTGGTCATTACCGCACTATTCTTTTCCGATTCCTTTCAATAGTCAAACATTAATGCAATGAGACGAATACTTATGTAACGAGCTACATTTCGATTCTTAGGTATATTCTCTTATGATGTTCTCGATTAGTTTACTGGCTTAACTTTGCTCAGCGATGAAAGAATGCCCGAAATGTGAAGCGTGCTATCCTGATGAGATCCCGGTATGTCCACAGGATGACACGCCGACGCGATTTTCGCTTCCCGGCCCACAACTTCTTGAAAGTCGCTATCTACTCCTTCGACGGCTCGGCAAGGGGGCGATGGGACAGGTCTATCTTGCAAACGACAATAAGTTTGCGGCGCGAAAGGTCGCAGTAAAGACGGTTCGCCAAGATATTCTGTCAAGCGACGATCTTCAAGAAGGCGAAGCGATAGCTCGTTTTGAACGAGAAGCCCAGGCGGCGGCATCTATACAGCACCCGAATACAGTGAGCGTAACGGATTTCGGAGAATCCGGCGACGGTGTGTTTTATCTAGTGATGGAGTTTGTTGAAGGGGAAACGCTCCACCGTTTGTTGCGTCGGGAAGGTACTCTGCCGGTAAAGCGTGCAGTCAGGTTATTGAGGCAGATCGCTGATGGTGTTGATGCCGCACATGAGATCGGTATTTTACATCGTGACTTGAAACCCGCAAATATCTTTATTTTACAGAAAGGCAAGGGCGACGGTTTCATAAAAGTAGGTGATTTTGGTCTTGCGAAGATCGTTAACCAGACCGTAACGGATTTTAGTTCCAATGCGACACCGTCGTCACGGGGCATCATCGGGACGCCGGAGTTCATGTCGCCTGAGCAGATGCAGCCGGAGGTCGGTGTCGATGTTAGGGCTGACATTTATGCGCTTAGCACGATCGCATATCTGATGCTGGCTGGTAAAACGCCATTTAGCGGAGACATGATGCAGCTTGTTATGCAAAAAATAATGCACAAGCCGCCGCCGCTTTCAACTATAAGATCAGACATTCCTTCCAGCATCGAACAAGTGATAATGCGATCTCTTGAGATCGAACCTTCAGCCCGACATTCGAACGTGATCGAATGGATCGAGGACCTTGAAGAAGCTGCAAGGAATTACGACGAGAACAAAAGCAGCCGTCATTCGCGACTGATAATAATGGCGCCGGCAGGTGCAGAGGTTTATATAAATGACGAACGCAAAGGCAGCATAGGTCGGTCGGGGCGTGTTGTGCTTAACGATGTTCCCGCGGGGCAACATATCCTGCGCGTCTCCAAACAGGGCGAACGTGACGATGAGCGCGTTATCCACATTCGTGAAGGTGCCGATGAACAGGTGATCCAGGCCCAGCTCCGTGCCGAACGCGAAGCTTCCAGTCAACCCTCACCTTCTCAAGGCACCGGAAGCAGCGGACACAGGTCAAGTCTGATGCCTGGGATCGTTGCTTGCACAAACTGCAATTCCCGGTTCGCGGAAGGTGCAAAATTTTGCGGAAGGTGCGGCAATCGATCGTTTGTTTTGATAACGCCTGGAGATGTCCCAAACACATTTCCATGTCCGCGATGCGCGGCACCGCTTGCGATGAATGCGCGATTCTGTGGTCGTTGCGGGCTTAGCATCTCGCCCGGAACCGCAACGCTTCATGCGACATCACCACCCAGCAATCCGACGGTACCTCCGCAAGCGGAGCGGATCTGCCGACGTTGCGGCATGAGTTTTCCCCCGCACATCAAGTTCTGTGGTCGATGCGGTGGCTCAATGGCATAGATGTTTGATTCTGAAGTGCCTTTTTATTTTGAACTGCTTCAAATGGAATTCCGTAAATACCATCGTGGACGAAAAATCGGTATAATGTCCTGTCTTTTAGATCCTGATGATTGGATGTCTTTTAGAATCAGATGAAAATCTGTCCAACTTGCAAAAAATCCTATCCTGATGATGGTCTTAACTTTTGTCTAGACGATGGTTCGGTGCTAACGCTAGCAAGCTCCGACCTGCCGGAGACGGTGATGATGCAAAATCCTCTGCCGACGTCACCGGCAGTTTCGACCACACAGCCAACCTCACCCGCGGTCTCGCCACAGGGATGGAACAGTCCACCGGTGCAGTTCAGTATGCAGCCTGGGCGTAAGAAGTCGGGGACCTGGGCTTGGGTTCTGGGATTATTGGGCTTGGGGATCCAATGCTTTTTCTAGGGCCCACAGGTTCAGGAAAAACTCGTGTTGTGGAGGCCGCCACAGAGGTTCTTTTTAACGACCCACATGCCGTTGTCAAGATCGATTGTGCCGAATTTCAACATTCTCATGAGATCGCAAAGTTGATAGGTTCGCCGCCCGGATATCTCGGACATCGCGAAACATCGCCTATGCTGACCCAGGAGAATTTGGACAAGGCTCATACGGAAGATACAAAGCTAACTTTCGTTCTGTTCGATGAGATCGAGAAGGCCTCAGATTCGCTCTGGCAGTTGCTTCTTGGAATTCTTGATAAGGCAACCCTTACGCTGGGCGATAACAGACGTGTCGATTTCTCGAATACGATCGTGATAATGACGTCCAATCTCGGTGCCCGAGAGATGTCTGACATGATCTCAGGCGGTATCGGCTTCGCACCTGCAAAACAGGGGAAACCCCAGGAAGATACAGAGATCGACACGAAGATCTATCGTACGGCACTCGAAGCTGCCAAGCGGAAATTCTCCCCGGAGTTTATGAACCGGATCGATAAGGTGGTCGTCTTTCGAAGCCTTAAGGAACACCACCTAAGAAAGATCTTGGACATAGAACTGCGAGCTGTTCAGGACCGAATCACTGATTCTGCCGGGACCAAGTTCGTCTTTGAATGCTCAGATGAAGCGAAGGAATTTTTGCTCGGAGAGGGCATCGATCTGAAATATGGTGCTCGCCATCTAAAGCGAGCGATCGAGCGTTTTCTTGTTTACCCGCTCTCAAATCTTGTCGCGACACAGCAGATCGAAACCGGTGATTTTGTTGCGGTCGGTTTTGAGGCTGAGAGTTCGAAGCTGACCTTTACAAAGCACTCGGGCAAGATGATATTGAGCGAGAATGAGCCGGAGACTATCCCAAGCGAACCATTGGTCAAATCGGATGCCGCCGGAATGCCGCTTCCTCAGGCCTCGGCTGTTCCACAGATGAGCAGGTCAAAGGGCGAAAGTGACGAATCTTGAAACGGGACTATTGTACTTCCGTGATGTCTGAAAAAGGGCCGCGATGGCCCTTTCCCATTATTTAGATCACAGCAAAGTGGTTTAGATCAACTACGACGAAGCTCCCGTTAACCATCTGCGTTCCGGCCGTCTTCTATTATCAATCGAACAAATTCATTCTGAGTAAAATCTAATATTTGATCCCTTGCGTGTCGAAAAGCTTCAAGCCTCACATCTTCGTCCCCGGTAGCTTCGGCAGGATCCTCAAAGGAACGATGGATGATCTTCGCTGCTCCGGGGAAATAGGGGCAAGTCTCGCGAGCATTGTCGCACACTGTTAGCACGATATCTATCGGCCGATCTGTGAACTCATCAACAGATTTTGAGCGATGATCGGAAATATCGATCCCGATCTCGGACATTACGCGGATAGCTTCCGGGCGAACGATACTTGGCCGAGTTCCGGCGCTGTGAACTATGAATCGATCGCCATGTTGATCTCTGATCAAGCCCTCCGCCATCTGTGATCTTGCAGAGTTGCCGGTACACAGGACAAGAATGCTTTGTTTAGTCATTTGTTTGGTCTCCGTCTGCGAATATCCATTCCGTAAAAAGTAGGGAGCTGACCATTCCGAGAAGTTGGGCGACAATGAATGGCGGTACACTTTCGGGCGCGATGCCGGCAAATGTGTTTGATAAAGTCCTGGCGATAGTTACCGCAGGGTTTGCAAATGAGGTCGAACTAGTGAACCAGTAAGCAGCAGTTATGTAAAGCGCGACCAAAGCTCCAACCAGGTTGGGATGAAACCTTACACCAAGCCTTATGACCGCTATCAGCCCAAAGGTCGCCACAAACTCCCCCAAAAACTGGCCGCCCCCGGCACGAAGCTTGGATGACATATTCACGATGGGTAATGTGAACATCAGATTTGCGATCATAGTTCCACATATCCCGCCAGATATCTGAGCAGAGATATATGCCGCGCCGGTTGAAGGGGCTAGTCGGCGTCTGATCATATCTGCTATAGTTACCGCCGGATTGAAGTGGGCGTTTGATATATTACTAAAGCCATATATGAGCACGAAAAGCCCCGCGCCGGTCGCGATCGAATTTCCAAGAAGGGCGACGGCATCATTGCCCGCGGACAATCGCTCAGCCATGATGCCGGAGCCCACTACAATAGCTACCAAACCCAGCGTTCCGATGAACTCTGATGCGAGTTTACGTGTTAAGGTCATGGTCTATTGGGTACAGCAAGAAGTTCGGCAGCCCACAAGGCGTCCGATCGTTTCGCATCTCGCGACATCTGCAAACCGTTTATTCAGGAGAGCTGCATGAAGAACTCCTACCAATAAGCTTCCCACCATTACCTTTATCGCGATCATTTCACCCATCGCCCCGTATGCCGGAAGCGGTGCCGAAGCAGAGAGGCTCCAGGCATATAGCGGTTTCGAAGCGAACATAAATGCAAACGATGCGACTTTCAGTATCGTTGTTGTAACGTGGAGAGAGTATTCGCCTGTAGTCAGTCCGCCGAGCGACGCACGGCTGGAGTTTTCTGAAAAGACGTCAAGCATTTCTATTCCGAGGGCCGCAATAACAAGAAAGAGAGCCACCCAAAGTCCGATTCCGCCAAGATTCTGGTAATAGAGAAAGTAGCCTATCGGCACCATCAAAAAAGCGAATGCCATATGCAGCTTGTGCTCATAGCGCGATTCGGGACGAGTATGAAGTTTGTACTTCCAAAGGTGGTAATAAAAAAGATCTACCGAACCGACGATCATAAACAGATTCAAGAATACGAATCCAAGCGTTACCAGATGTTCCATTTGTAGAATTGCCTCCGTTAATTTAATGCATTATATACGTCTTGCCAAATATCATTTATTGCCTCGATGCCGACCGAGATACGCAAAAGACCGTCCGAAATTCCTGCACGTGCCCGCTCGTCTGGCGACAGAGATGCGTGGGTCATAAGAGCTACAGGCTGCACAAGTGTTTCAACACCGCCCAGCGATGTTGCAAAGGTACAGACCTTTAGCTTGTTTACAAAATTCTTGGCGGCTTCGGCCGATCCGAGATCAGCGCCTAGGATCCCACCGAAACCGTGCATTTGCGTTTTAGCTGTGTGGTGATGCGGATGATGTTCGAGTCCGGGATAATAAACCCCTTTAACCTTCGGATGCTCGGCGATTGATCCTGCCAACTCAAGAGCGTTAGAGTTGTGGCGTTCCATCCGCAATGCCAGGGTCTTAATACCACGGAGCACTAGCCACGCAACCTGTGGAGCAATGTTTCCGCCGTAGTACTTCGCTGCGCTATGACGGGCTTTCTCGATAAGTCCCTGGTTCCCAACGATGACTCCGGCTGTGAGGTCGCTGTGCCCACCAAGATATTTTGTCGCACTGTGAATCACCAGGTCGGCACCTAGTTCCAACGGCTGCTGATTGTATGGTGTTGCAAAGGTGTTATCTACAACAGTAGCAACTCCGGCGGCCTTCGCGATCGATGCGACGGCGGCGATGTCCGTAATGTTGACAAGCGGGTTGGAGGGAGTTTCGATCCATAGCAGCTTTGTATTTGAGCGAATAGCGGCAGCATAATTCTCAGCATTCGTCGCATCTACGTAAGAAGTCTCGATTCCGAATCGTTCTTTAATGTGATTCAAAAAGTTCGTCGTTGTTGAGTACATTGATGCCGGAGCGACGATATGATCGCCGGCTGCAGCTAAGGTGAATGTCGCGGCAGAGATCGCCGCCATCCCGGAAGCGAGAGCCAAAGCAGACTCTCCGTTCTCGAGCTTGGCCATTGCGCGCTCAAGTACATCAACTGTTGGATTGCCGAGCCGCCCATAGAAATAGCCGGGCTTTTCATAATTATGGATCGCGATACCCTCATCGGCATCATTAAAGGCGAAGACCGATGCTGGATAGATTGGCACGGAAACCGCTCCGAAATGCTTATCTCGGTCTTCGCCAGCGTGAACTGACGTGGTCAGAAAGGAATATTTGCTCATTGAGTCTCCGATCAGCAACAAGGTTTGTTTGTAGCTGCAATGGTAGTAGCCTTTTGACCCGGTGTGCAACAGGCTTCGGTTGAAAGCTCCGAGTGTTCAACCTTTGAGCCGCACGCACAGGCCTCATCCGTCGGTTCCGTATTCTCAAGAACAACGAAGGCCTCCCATTCATTTCCGTCAGGATCACGGGCCCACGTCTTATCCTGAAGGGCATAACAGCAATCGACCTTCATCTCATCGACGGTCATCAATCCCGCAGCGATCCAGCGTTCACGGATCTTGAGTACATCTTCCGTCGTTGCTACTTGCAGTCCAAGATGCGAAAGCGAACCGCCCTTTGTATAGGGCAGTTCGTTAAGCACAAAATTGATCGGCGGCTCGGCGAGATCGAACTTCGCGTAACCCATTCGTGGTTTTGTATTCTCTTCATCAGCGGCTTTGCTTTCAATGAACTTCATTGGTTCCACCCCAAAGAGCTTTGAATAAAAATCAACGCTTTCACTGATATTTTTGACGTTGATAGATATATGCGGTTTAAGGTATGTGACTTTATTTTCAGGCATTGCTTGACTCTCCATTTATATAATCATATATGCTTTTACATATATGTTAAAGCGAATATATACCCTGCTGGGTACAATGTCAAGCAAAAATTTTCATAATATGCTATCATTCGAATATGAACCAAGTTGCTGTTTTGTACAAAATGGAACAATTCTTTATGGCACTTGCAGATAAGACGCGACTTAGGTTATTGAACCTTATGCGTTCAAATGAGGTTTGCGTGTGCTTTTTTACAGAGGTCTTGGGCGAAAGCCAACCGAAGATATCAAGGCATCTCGCATACCTTCGCAATGCGGGCCTCGTTCAGGCTCGGCGCGATGGGAAATGGATGCACTACAGTATTGTTTGGCCGGAGGACAAAGGAGAACGCAGAACAATGGAGGCTGCTTTGGATTGGTTGGCAAATAAGGAAGAACTTCGATTAGACCTCGCGAAATATGAGACCGTTTGCTGCACACCTGAACTTCTTATACAGATCGCGCGTACCCCGATAGATTTTGTTGGCCCCTCGACTGTCGGTACAGTGGATAAATCGACCACCAAGGAAGTTGTCGAGTACCCGTTACCTAACAGATCGAATGACGAGCTTAAGCTTGTACGAAGGCAAGAAACCGCACCTCATGTTCCGTCACATAATGAACTAGAGGAATTCCTTCTTTGAAGGTCATTCTCGTACGGACAGTGACGGCAGCCGTTGCCGCAACAATACCCACGTTCCAACAGAAATCTTTCAGTGAGAACCATCAGGTCGTTCTCAAAGTAGAAATGGACGCCCTCTTCAAATTTACGATTCGTGTCCGGCGGAGCTTCAGGTTCGTTCATAATACCCAAGAAATTCTTTGTTACCTTTAGCGCCAAGGATCGGAGACTCGGTTACGCCGAGAGGTCTAATTTCAAACTTATTTGCAAACTCGCTGATCTTTCGGATCACGCGCTCATGCTTTTCTGGTTCCTTAACAATGCCGCCTTTGCCGACCTCACCTCTCCCAACCTCGAATTGAGGCTTGATGAGTATTACCAGCTTGCCACCGGGAACAAGAAGTTCAACGAGTGAAGGTATGATCTTGGTTACTGATATGAACGAAACGTCCATCACGGCAAGATCGAACAATGTGTCAAAGTCACTTGGTTGAAGACTGCGGGCATTTACGTTTTCACGCACTTCAACTCTCTCATCACTGCGGAGCTTCCATGCAAGTTGATTGGTTCCAACGTCGATGGCGACGATCCGCGTCGCGCCATGCTGGAGAAGGCAATCCGTAAAGCCGCCAGTTGATGAACCGATATCGATACAGGTCTTTCTGGAAACCTCGATACTGAATGTACGGAGCGCATGCTCCAATTTCAACCCGCCGCGGCTGACATAACGGGATTCAGGCGTATCTCCCTTGATACGTATTACCGATCCTGAAGGGCAAAGCTCTGAGGGCTTTTCGATCCTGGTTTCATTGACCAACACAAGGCCGGCCATTATCATTGCCTGTGCTCGTGTGCGAGATTCTGCGAATCCGCGGTCAACGAGTAGTTTGTCTATCCTTTCTTTGTTTGAAGCTGTCTTCACAAGCGGCGTTCTAAGCAACTATCATTAAAGATATTCAGTATAATATTTGTTCAAGTTAAGTATTTCTAATAAGGATTGTGCTGCCCCCCGCCATTGCTGTGGTGTTATTCTACGATCGAGTAACAAATAAGGTGGCGTAAAAGGCAATGACATCAAAACCAAATCTCAGCCTGTTCAAAAGATACGCATTATTTGTTCTCATATACAACCTTCTCGTGATTCTTTGGGGCGTTTTTCTTCGCGCATCGAAATCCGGAGACGGATGTGGACAATACTGGCTGACGTGTCATGGCGAAGTTATACCTTCTGCGCCCGAATTCAAGACGGTTATCGAATTCACACATCGTGTTTCAACTGCGATCGATGGTCTCCTGATGCTGGTTCTGCTGGTCTGGGCAGTCCGAATTTGGATGCGGCTCAGAGACAGACAGGCGCGACAGGTACTTTTCGCAACGGTTGGCTCCGTATTCTTTGTACTTACAGAAGCTGCTGTCGGTGCGGGTTTGGTGCTGACCGGAAACACGGCTGAGGCGATCACTGATACACGGGCTTATTGGGCGATCGGGCATTTGATCAATACGTTCATTCTGCTCACTTTCCTAACACTTAATGTTTGGTTCGCATCCGGTGAGAGAAAACTCTCATTCTTCTCAGAGCGAAAGGCTATTGTGTTGATTGCTATTGCGGTGATCGGTCTGTTGCTGGTCGGCTCAAGCGGGGCACTTGCGGCTCTTAGTAATATACTATTTCCTTCGGAATCTATCGCGGAGGGGCTTGCAAAGGATCTTTCAGCGGCATCCCATATCATTCTTCGTTTACGGATAAGCCATCCTCTACTTTCCGTGTTCGTTTCTGTTTATATTTTGTTTCTGGCAGGGTGGCTGGCTAGGCTTAGATCAGGAACTGGCCCAGTTGCGTATTGGTCAAGGATACTTTCGGTATTGATCTTTGTCCAAGTTGCATTCGGTGCGGCAACACTCTTGATGTTAGGTCCGATCGTGATGCAACTTGGCCACTTGCTGCTTGCAGATGCGGTCTGGATAGTTTTTGTGCTCTTGAGCGCGAACTATTTTGATAAGACCGAAAAGTTAGATAACTGATCGCTAATTGGTGGTTGTAAATAGAGAATTCCCTCGTTCCACTAGTGAGTCAAGCGATCGTTGCAGTTCGTCACGTTTGGCTTCTATCTCAGCATCATCCGCGTTTGGATCAACGTATATCAGCTCGCCAACCAACAATGCGACACGAGTGAAAGGCATTGGGATCTGAAGGCGATCCCAGCTGCCCAACATAAAATAACGGTGCGGCTGAAGTATAAATGGCAATATCGGTGAGGCGGTCTTTTTAGCGAGTAGAATGGGGCCTGATTTTGCTACATAGCGCGGGCCTTTTGGGCCATCGACGGTAAAAGCAGCGGTATATCCGGCACGGACCGCACGGATCATACCAACAAGTCCCTGAACCGCTCCGCGAGTAGATGAACCCTTTATCACGCCGAAGCCGAACCGCTGTATGCATCGGGCCGTATACTCACTATCACGGCTTGTTGATGAAAGGACGAGGATATTCCGGTTTCGAAAATAGTAAGTTCCGGTGACAATTCTGTCATGCCAGAAAACAAGGATCGGCTTAATCCTTTGATCTTCCAAATCTTCAATGATCTTTCGTTCATCATCTATGAATCGTAGCGTAAGACCAATAACTCTAAGAAAAAACGCAAAGATGAATCCCGCGGCGCGAATGATCAGTCGCTCTTTGAACGTGAAGCGTTCGAGCGAGTGAAATTGAAAGGCGTCTTCAAATCGATCAGCCACAGATAGAAAAGAAGTAGCAACTTGGGGTATTATTTGCAACAGGAACGGGGTGAAATTCGTTAATCTTGGTACTCCCGCTGCTACATGGAAAGAAAGATACTGATCATCGACGACCATGATGACCTGGCAAGTTCGCTGGAAGAGGTTTTCGTGGCCAGTGGGCACGCTGTCGAGATTCTCGAAAGCAGAGATGAAGCGATCCTGCGTGATGATATTGAATCCTTCGACCTGGTTATAACCGACCTAGATGTCAATCACTTTGCCCCGGTGCCTGCCCTTGAGGGGAATGGGGCGACCTGCTTGCCGACGATCAGCGCCGAGATAAAGGCCGATCACATAAAGGCGTTCAAAATATGTGCCGCGAATTTCCGGCGCGACGGGTTTGACGAGGAGGAGCTTCGCGAGCTATTCGCGACCATACTGGATTACAAACTTCGCTACGTTGATACTGAAAAGGCGGTTAAAGGGCTTCACGAGTTCATAGAGTTTGAGCTGCCGAGCGCGATCTCGCCGATGCACGTCGTTCTTGAATATTTGATCAAAAGAGTCGAGCGGCTCGGTGTTATCAAACCTGAGCGTTCGAATCTCTTTATCGCCCTAGACGAGGCATTTGTGAATGCCGTAAAACACGGAAATAAATTCGATACTCAGAAATTGGTCCGGATTACTTCGGAGGTCTCGGATAAAGAGGCTCGTTTCACGATCGAAGACGAAGGCGAAGGATTTGACGTAAATAGCATTCCTGACCCGCTCGACCCAGAGAACCTTTTCAAAACAAGCGGGCGCGGCGTTCTTTTTATTTACAACATAATGGATGAGGTCGCCTACAACGAACGCGGGAACCGGCTGACCATGGTCAAAAAAAGCGAGCCCGATCTTACACAATAGTTCATTTAACATTATTCTCTAACTTAGATCAGACCACCCCAAACCAGGATTTATTGCCTAATTAACTGGCAGACTTGATCAGCAGGGCTGTTCATTGCAAGATTTTTTCTGACGTTTCCAATATACTTTTCCTATGCGTGTAACGATCGGACAGATCAATACGACCAACGGCGATATTGATGGAAACGTTGCGAAGATCCTTGCGGCTATCGAGCGTGCGAGGTCTGATGCTTCTGATCTGATAGTTTTTCCGGAAGTTTGTATACACGGCTATACATCTCAGGATTGGTTTCAGGACCGCGACATCATCAACTCGGCGCTCGAACCTCTTGAGAGCCTCATTCCCGCAACCGAAGGGATCACCGCTGTTATCGGAACCATCAGACCGAACGAGGATTCGGACGGAAAGCGGCTATTCAATTCTGCGGCTGTTATTTCAGATGGATCTCTCGTCGGCTTTGTCGATAAAACACTTCTGCCGGAGTATGACGTTTTTGATGATCCGCGCTACTTTGAGCCTGAATCTCAACCAAACGGGATAGTAGAAATAACTTGCCGAGACGGTAAGAAACACAAGCTCGGGATAGTGGTCTGCGAGGATTTCTGGAACGATAAGACATTTTGGCGTGAACGGCTTTACGAGAAAGATCCCACGGCGATCGTACTAGAAAGAGGTGCAGAACTGATCGTTGCCATAAACGCCTCTCCATTCAACAAAGGCAAGATCGCGCTAAGGTGTGAGATGGTCTCGCACCGCGCTAAGCATGAGCGAACACCTATAGTATTTGTGAATCTTGTCGGAGGTAATGACGGGATCATATTTGACGGAGCAAGCCTTGTTGCTGACGAAGAAGGCGATATCATTTTGCAGGCTCCGGCATTTGAAGAATTCGTAGAAACGGTCGAACTCGACAGCCGCAAGCCTGATGCCCGCGGGATCTCTGGCGATGAGACACAATCTGTCAGGGACGCGCTCGTACTTGGCATTCGCGACTATGCGGCGAAGAACAATTTTAGAAAGGCGGTACTCGGACTTAGCGGTGGTATCGATTCTGCATTGGTCGCGGCCCTTGCTGCGGAGGCTATCGGTCCGGAAAATCTGCTTTGTGTGATGATGCCGTCACCATTTTCGTCTGCGGGTAGTATCACAGATTCCGAAGAGCTGGTCAGAAATTTGGGCTGCGAAGGCCGGATCGAGCCTATCTCTGATGCTTTTGATGTTCTGCTAAAACAGCTTCGGCTGGACAAGCCAACCCGCGGCGGCGAGTCTCTGGCGGCTGAGAATTTACAATCGCGCATTCGCGGGGTGCTCTTGATGGCTATCTCCAATGCCGAAGGAAGATTATTACTTTCAACCGGCAATAAATCTGAATTGGCTGTCGGATATTGCACACTTTACGGTGATACTAACGGAGGTCTCGCAGTACTGGGTGATGTTCTCAAAACCGAGGTATGGAAGATCGCGCGAGACATCAACCAAACGGCTGGAAGAGAGATCATCCCCAACGCAATAATTACAAAGAAACCATCGGCAGAGCTTGCGCCAAACCAATTTGATGAGGACAGTCTTCCTGCTTATGAATTGTTGGATCCGGTATTACGAATGTATTTTGAGCAAAAGGCATCGCCCGCCGAGATAATTGCTGCAGGTCACGATGCTGAACTTGTTTACGGCATTCTTAACAAGGTCGAACACCCGGCGAACGAATTCAAACGCCGCCAGCTTCCACCTACCTTGATCATCTCAAAAAATGCTATTGGTATTGGAAGGCGACGACCGATAACACATAAATATCGTCGAGTTGCCAAGCGGGATCATTTGAGCGCAAAAGGCTTGTAAAAGGTCAAATTAGTTTCTTACGTAGTAGCCTTCGCGAGCCCTGACATTTCTTCCGGCCGGTTCCTTAAGATCGACCTTCACTTTGACGAACCGGCCATCGGGAAATTCAGCATCAGAATAATACTGGATCAAGTACTGTGCCCGGAGTTCATTCGCGAGCTGCCGAAAAATGCGGTCTAGTATCTCTGCATTTCTTCGCTGATTCGCCTGATTGGCAATGTAATCTTTGGTATCGATCGGCATAAATCGAGGTAAGAATGCGGTGCCTCCGGTCTCCTTTGAAAATACCTGCATATTCTCCTGACCAAAGATCGAGATCTGATTCAATTGATAAGAGCTCCCAGCCGGATTGATCGAATAATGAACGATATCTGCATCTTGGAGCGACCTTAGCACCTTTGTACGCTCCGATTGTTTTGCAGATTCCTGTGCCTGTACAACTATCCGCCCCAATCTTGTCAACTCAGGATCCGCACGATTGTCCACGATCCTGCGCTCAACGTTTCGCTGTGCACGCTGAACTCCTTCACTGAAATTATCCTCGCCGTCTGAGATAGTTACGATAACACGCCTTCGCCCCTCAGGAGAATTGATTCGCAAAAAGCTCGATGCCTCCCGGACCGTGTCATAGAATGCGGTCGCGCCTTTCGTAGGCTTGATCGACATTAGGCTTTCTACCGCTTTATCTGCTGTTTCCCGTCCTGATACAAGTATCGGTTTTTGACCAATGGTGAATATCGTGGCCCGGTCATCCGGTTTCATTATCTCTCGAAGAAACTTCGCGGCAGTTTCCTGTTGGAAGCGAAACATCGCGTCAGTGCTTGCCGATACATCAAACAACAGCGCTATTTCCAGCGGAACCGTCTCTGCATTTCCTACATTCTCAAGTTCCTGGACCTCACCTTCTTCCCGAACGATAAAATCACGTGCCGTCAATCCGATCACGGGCTCACCGTTTCCATCGACTACCGAAACAGGGATCATTATCAAGCGGGATGTAACGCGGATCACTTCTGTATCTTCACTAATGCGTGGAGTTGGCGTTGGGGTTTGGCCGAATGTGTCAGCTGATAAAAGAGCCAAAGCGACAGAAGCAAAGATAAGACATTTTTGAGAGATGTTTCGGGAAATAAGCATAACTATTAACTAAGGATGCGCCACAGCAGAATATGGTTCGCAAAAAGGCGGGTGCCGACTGTGAGCCCCCGCCTCTGATAGTAAGCCCATGCACTTGGCTTATCGCTCATCGGTATCATCATTGTCGCCTTCGACCTGTCGCACCTCTACGTTCTGATTGATGCCTCGGCTGACGAGAAGTTTGACCTCGACCCTCCGATTTGCCTCACGTCCTTCACGCGTACGGTTATCCGCGACCGGATTCAAGACACCATAGCCATACGAAGTACCGATACGGCGAAGCGGAATGTTGTGAGTGGTCACAAGGTAATCGATAACCGCTCTCGCCCTTCGTTCACTCAGAGCTTTGTTTGCCTGAGCGTTACCTTCTGATGAAGCGAATCCTGTCACCTCGATCGTGTAGCCGCGAAGCGAAGCAGCGGTCGCGGCGACCTCGTCTAACGACATTTTTGCCTCCGGTGAAAGAACAGCGCTGTTTACGCGGAAGTTGACCGTCGCCGTAGATTGAACGACGTAATCATCAAGTGCAGAGATGCGCTGATTGGTTGCGTTAACACCCGCAACTGCTGCGTCGGCGGTATCCTGTGCGGCCTTAGCTCCACCGCGAGCCGCGTTTGAGATGGCCATCAGCTCATCGATCTGTCCGGATACACGACGCGCATTCTCTTCAGCAGCCGTCAGCCGTTCTTCAGCCGGTGCCACACGAGCCTCAATGCTTTGTGCAGTGAGCAAATTGCTTCTGTCGAATCGGACCTTCGTTGTTGCAAGGCTTCCGGTGCTATCGCCCCGCCCTTCGACCTTTACATTCAGGCCGCGGACAAGCGAGTTAGAGGGATAGCGGTCGCCGCCCCACGGAGAATTATTCTTAATGCTTGCATTCGGAGCGATAACAACACGGGTGTCAACACCAACCGAATCACGAACGATAAAAGAGGTATCGCTTTCTTTGTCCACGATCACGCCTTCGATCGTATATTTTTGACCATTTACCAAATTACGGATCTGCCCTTCTTGGGCGAGAATATTTGCGGCACCGAGTGCAACGGTGACCACGAAGATCGACATTTTCTTTAACATAGCTTTAGCTCCTGACCACAGATCTTTTTAATCTATGGAAACCGAGTTCATAGACGAACTTGCTGGACAAAAAGTTGTAGAACATATTTTCACTAAAGTTTCGATTTCCATCTGCGAAAGACTAAACAAACAGCGTGCCAATCTTACGAAAATCCTCTGAACTTGTTAAACCACAGGAAAATAAAGAGATATGCATTTGACACGTTGCGAACGGTCTTCCTTCAGTCCGTTCGTATTTACTACATTCTGCCGACACAGGATCGGATCTGTTTGAATTTGATACGGCGATAGCAAAATCATGCAAGCTCCTTATTTCGAAGCTTACACGATTCCAATGCGATGAAGCAACAACTATTTACACTGCAAAATCAGTAGTTTCCAAGTATTTCTTAAGGTATGACAGGAACTTTTCAGCATCGGCGCCATCTACGATCCGATGGTCATAGGTCAATGCAAAGTATGCCATTTGTCGGATCGCGATATAATCATCGCCATCCGGGGTGGTTAAAACCTTTGGTCGTTTTTCGATCGTTCCAACGCAAAGAATAGCAACCTGAGGCTGATTGATGATCGGTGTTCCGTAAAGACCTCCAAAGACGCCAGGGTTTGTTATCGTAAATGTCCCGCCTGTAACTTCATCTGGGTTCAGCTTTTTCAAGCGAGCGCGATCGGCAAGGTCGTTTGCGGTGAGAGCAAGACCGGAAAGCGAAAGGGTGTCAGCCCTCCTGATCACCGGGACGATCAAGCCCCAATCAAGGGCTACGGCCATGCCAAGATTGATATCGCCTTTGTAAATGATGTTATCGCCATCAACCTGAGCGTTAACGATGGGGAACTGCCGGATAGCATTGGTCACGCCTTGAAAGATGAAAGGCATAAACGTGAGTTTTGTACCGTATCGTTCCTGAAATGCTTTTTTGTTTGCTTCACGGAATTTGGCGACGTTTGTCATGTCGATCTCGTAAACGCTGGTCACGTGTGCTGACGTATGCTTTGAATAAGTCATATGCTCAGCGATCTTCTTACGCATCACCGACATCTTCTCCACACGGTCACCCGCGGAAGCAATGACAGACGGGGCGGAATATTCTGATCGCTGGGCCGGCTGCGACGAGATGGTCGGAGCTGCCACGCCTTTCTTCAATAGGTCTTCAGGACGAAGTGCCGCACCGGTTTCAATAAAAGAAAGAATGTCCTTTTTGGTGACACGACCGGAAATTCCCGAGCCCGGTATCCGCGTAATGTCGATTCCGTGCTCCTTGGCGATATTTCTTACGAGCGGACTAGATCTGGTGCGTCGCAGCTCATCAACCGAAGCGTTGCCCTTTCCGCCATTTGTTGTGGCAGTAACTGCAACAGGCATCGGAGCTGGAGCGGATCCAGGCTGTGTCAACGAAGGGGATTCAGTTTCTGCACTAACGGCCGGTGGCTTCGATGTCGATGCTGCCCCCTCGGCTCCAACCAGTGCGAGAACGGCCCCTACCTCAACAGTTTCGCCTTCGTTTACGTTGATCGCTAGAAGTTTACCCGCCGCCGGGGATGGCACTTCTGCATCTACCTTATCAGTAGAAATTTCCAGTATCGGTTCGTCTTTTTCAATATCGTCTCCGACTGATTTCAACCATTTTGAGACCGTACCTTCGGTTATTGATTCGCCCATTTGCGGCATCACTACCTCGGTAGCCTCCGGGGAACTAGAAACAGCTTCCCCAGCAGAAGCTGGAGTTGAAGAAACAGCCTCAACATTATCGTAAACTGGAGCCTCCGGCTCTGTAAGGCTCATTGATGTAGGAGCGGGTGTAGGATCAGGGCTTTGAATCTGTGTAGCAGGGGCCGGCGTTACGGCCTCACCCTCGGCTCCGATCATGGCGAGCACGGTGCCGACCTCGACCGTTTCACCTTCCTGATGGCGAATCTCCAGAAGCGTACCGGCCGAGGGCGACGGGACCTCTGCATCGACCTTATCGGTCGATATCTCGAGGATCGGCTCATCCTTTTCGATCTTATCGCCAACAGACTTCAACCATTTCGAAACAGTGCCTTCTGTAATCGATTCGCCCATCTGGGGCATTACTACTTCTACGCTCATAATATCTCCGGAAAAATGCGAATGTTAAAACGATGTCAAAACTCTAGGATACTAGAACTTGCAGGCAAAAAAAAGAATGAGATCGCGGGCTGTACTTATAAAAAGATTGTTTGATAGCCGTACCAACGAAGGGGAGAGACTTTTTATGGAAATGACTGAACCCTGAATTACTACTTTTGACCAAAATAAATCATAATATCGAAAACAATTCTTGAGGTTCCTTTTCAAAAATATGAAACATTTGCGAATCGCATTTCTTCTAAGCTTTTGTATCTACTCTTTCCCTGGTATTGCCATTGCACAAACTGTTCGGCAATTGACTGTCGATGATTATGCACGGGCCGAGCGGATGCTGGGTTACAACGTGACTCCGTTAGTAGATCGTGCCGTTGTCAGGCCAACGTGGCTTCCAGATGGCCGATTCTGGTACATGGTATTGACCGCGACCGGACGCGAGTATGTGGTCGTGGACCCGGCAACCGGAGCTAAACGTAGCGGGAAGACTCAGGAAGAGATAGGTGTTGGGGCCGCCTCACAGCCGACATTTGGTCCGCGAGGCGGCGGGGGCGGCGCTCGCTCACCTGACGGCAAGAAAGAGGTTTTCATCAAGGATTGGAATCTTTTTGTGCGCGACCTGGCGACAAATGAAGAAAAGCAGCTGACGACCGACGGCATCAAGGACTTTGGCTACGCAACAGACAACGCAGGTTGGCGAAAAAGTAACCGGCCGATCGTGCTCTGGTCGCCCGATTCTAAGAAGGTTGCCACATATCAACAGGATCAACGACACGTCAGCGAAATGTACCTTGTCTCGACGAACGTCGGAGCCCCTCGACTTGAGCAATGGAAATACCCACTTCCGCAGGATAAGGAGATAATAAAGATCCATCGCGTCATTATCGACATAGACTCGGGAAAGATCGTCCGGTTGAAGATGCCGGCGGATGACCGCCGCGGTACGCTCTGTGACGATATTTCCTGCAGCGGAGCGTTTGATGACAATGAGTGGAGCCCGGATTCGGCAAAGCTTGCATTTGTCTCCAGCACTAGGGACCACAAAGAAGCCAGATTCCGCATCGCCGATGCCTCGACAGGTGATGTACGCGATGTCTTTGAAGAGAAGGTCGCGACGCAGTATGAGTCTGGCCAGGGGACGATCAATTGGCGCTATTTTCCCGCTACCAACGAAGTGATCTGGTATTCGGAACGTGACGATTGGGGCCATCTGTATCTTTATGACCTAGCGACCGGTCGCGTTAAGAATCAGATAACAAAGGGTAATTGGGTCGTTACGCGAATGCTCAAGGTTGACGCGGCAAGCCGCACGATCTGGTTCGAGGCAAATGGCCGCGAGCCCGGACGCGACCCATATTTCTCGCATTTTTATAAGATAAAGTTTGATGGCACCGGCTTAGAATTATTGACTCCTGAAGACGGAAATCATCAGATTCGCTCTCGCCGGATGAAAAGTATTTCATTGATACGTTTTCAAAACCAAATGTTGCCCCCGTTACCGTGCTCAGAGATATGAATGGCAAGCTCATTACCGAGCTTGAGAGGACCGATATCTCACGGCTGATCGCCGCTGGGTGGAAACCTCCGACACCGATAACTGTCAAATCTCGTGATGGAAGGTGGAACCTTTATGGGTTAATGTTCACGCCTACAAACCTTGACCGAAATAAGAAGTATCCCATTGTTAACTATATTTATCCGGGCCCGCAGGGAGGAGGTGTTGGCAGCAGATCGTTCAACCCCGCAAGAAGCGACCACCAAGCGTTGGCCGAATTGGGATTTATTGTTGTCGTGATTGACGGTACCTGTAATCCTGATCGCTCAAAATCGTTCCACGATGTTTGCTATGGGAATATGGCAGACAACACGCTCGAAGACCAGATCTCCTGTTACTGAAGAAAGTCAGGCTGCTGTTGAGGCTGAAACGAATACGAATTCAGCCACCGGAACCGAGCAAATTCAGCCGGCAAACGTACCTCCAGCAAATGCAGATGCTGAGGCTAAAGGTGAAGAGGCCCCGGCTGCGAACAAATGATCTTTTCAGAATTGCTGAGGTGGCGTAATTGGTAGCCGCGCACGTTTGAGGGGCGTGTGGAGCGATCCGTGCGGGTTCGAGTCCCGCCCTCAGCACCATTACTTAGTCGGGACAGGTTCGAAGACCTGTCCTTTCTATTTTCCAGAGCTCGATAACGCACTAGGGCACTATCATCGTGCCGGTTCCTTGATCAGTAAAAACTTCGGCTAGAAGGGAATTCCGCTCCGTTCCGCTTATAACATGAGCGGATCCGATACCACGAGAGATCAAAGATGTCAGATTCTGGAGCTTAGGTATCATTCCTTCGCGCGCTTTGCCGCTTTTTATCATTCGGAAAGCATCCGACGCTGAAAGCCGATCAATTTTTGTCGCTGGATCGTTAGGGTCTAAGTATATGCCGTTGACATCAGAGAGAAGGACCAGCTTTTCTGCCTTCAAGGAAACCGCGATCTCTGCTGCGATCGTGTCCGCATTGATGTTGAAGACTTTGCCGCTATCATCTGCTGCAAGTGAAGATATAACCGGCAGGTAATTACCCCCTAAAATCAGCTCTATCAAACTCGTATTCACTTCTACTATGTCACCGACATTGCCGTAATCCACAGATTCGATCTCTCCGGTCTGTTTATTTAGCACATTCTTTGGAGGTCTGCGAACGGCTTTGATAACGCCGCCGTCAACACCTGAGAGACCGACGGCTTCTATCCCTTGGTGACGGAGCGCGGAAAGTATCTCAGTATTGATCTTCCCGCGAAAGATCATCTTTGCCAGATCGAGTGTGTCGTCATCTGTTACCCGCCGCCCTTCGATCACGGTTTGAACGACACCGAGTTTTTCCGCAAGTTCAGAGAGTTGCTTTCCGCCGCCGTGAATTACACAGACTCGGATGCCGACCTGATGAAGTAACGCCAACTCCTCGGAAAGCGAGGCAAGGTTATCTTTATCCTCAGTAACTTTTCCTGAGAATTTTACGACAAATGTCTTGCCTTTGAATCGCTGAATATAAGGCAGTGCCTCACGCAGTAGGTCTAGGGTTTCGATGTTCATTTGAAAAGCTCCGTCAGGATGGCCTTCTGAATATGCAGCCTGTTCTCAGCCTGATCGAGAACGATAGAATTTGGCGAATCGATAACGGCATCTGTCACGATCACATTTCGCCTAACAGGCAAACAATGCATAAAAACCGCATTCTTGGTCTTGGCCATTTTCGGTTCATCGACAATCCATTTGTCTCGATACGCAGAGCGCTCCCTTATATCTCCATTCCGATCGCCATAGAAATGTTTACTGCCCCAACTCTTTGCGTAAACCACATCCGCTCCATCAAACGACTCATTGATATTATTCGAATATTCCACACTTCCGCCGTTCATTTCAGCCTGGAGCTCGATCTCGTTGAGAAGTTCTTCATCTAACTCAAATCCCCTTGGATGAGCGATACGAACATCATGGCCAAACTGAGCTGCAGCAAGTGCGAAACTATTTGGAACCGCCATCGGAAGCGGCTTTGGATGCCACGCCCACGTTAACAGGACCTTCTTTTTGCTTTTACCGAGGTTCTCTCGGATCGTCATTATGTCCGCCATTGCCTGTAACGGATGATGCATTGCTGATTCAAGGTTTATGACCGGAACCGATGCGTATTTGGCGAATGCATTCAGGATCGGATCCATGCGCTCTTCCTCCCAATTCTTCAAAGCAGCGAATGTCCGTACACCTATTGCCGAAACATACCTTTCCAGGACTTGCACGAATTCTTTGATATGTTCTGTCTTGTCGCCATCCATTACGACACTTTCGCGGTGCTCAAGTGTCCAGGATGTGCTTCCGGGCTCCAACACCACCGAATTGCCTCCGAGTTCGTGGATGCCAATCTGCATTGACGCTCGTGTACGCAAGCTGGGATTGAAGAAGACAAGGGCGACGGAACGCCCTCCAATAGGGCGTTCGATGGACCATCGAGAGTTCTTGAAGTTGATCGCTGACTCGATTAGGTTTTCGAGAGTACCTTTATCAAGTCCGTTTGTCGTAAGAAAATTATCCATTGAGTACCTCAGCAAAAAGCTCGACTTCCTCTTTGGCCGTGCAGAGCGGAGCTAGTATGCGAAGCACTCTCGGATCGGAAGACGTGCCCGTAATGATCCGGTTCTCAAGAAGTCTTTCATAATAAGGCTTGCACGCGGTGTTGAATTCGATGCCAAGAAGACACCCCTTTCCACGAATCGCATTGACCACGGGGCTCGTCTCTAGCTCCGTTCGAAGGTGGGTTTCGATCGCTCGCGCGTTCTCGATCATCCTGTCTTGTTCGATCGCTTCGAGCGTTGCAAGGACCGCCGCCATTGCAAGCATTCCGCCACCGAATGTCGTGCCAAGATCGTTAATGCGAATATTCGAAGAGATCTTTTCATTCACCAGACAGGCACCAACAGGTACACCGCTGCCAAGTGATTTAGCAAGCGTTATGATGTCCGGTACTACATTGCCCGAAAGCTCGCTTCCGCCAAAGAACCAATTCCCGGTCCGACCAACACCGGTTTGAACCTCATCGAATATCAGTATCGCACCTACGCGATCACATATCTTTCTGAGTTCAATGAAGTATTCCGGCTCTGCCTCCACTACACCAGCCATCGACTGTATAGGCTCAAGAATCACACCAGCCGTTGCACGATCTATTTTTGATTTTGCATCGCTGATGTCACCGAACACAGCTTCAACATGATCTGGAACATTTGGTTCGCCGAGTTCTCGATACTTCCCGAGAAAAGTTGCTGAAATAGAATCAGCGGTCCGTCCGTGAAAGCCGCCTGAAAACGAAACGATCTTTTTTCGGCCTGTTACCAGACGTGCCATTCTCATTGCATTTTCGTTTGCCTCTGTTCCGGAATTGCAGAAAAATGCCTTTGTCAGCCCACCCGGAGCGACGGACGTTAGTTTCTCGGCGGCACGTCCGCGAATCTCCGAATAAACCAGATTCGAATAGAACAGGATCTTCTGGGCCTGTTCGTTTATCGCCTTTGTAACGTGCGGGTGTGAATGGCCGGTCGCGCAGACGGCGTGACCTCCGTAGAGATCAAGATATTTCTCTCCGTCTGACGCCCAAACCCAAGCGCCACGACCGCGTTCTACTGCGATCGCCATCTTTGCATAGGTCTCTACTTGCGACCGCGCCTCTATATGTTTTATTGCTTCAAATGACATTCTGATTATGGATTTGTTCCGACAATCCGTAGTCCGGTAGTTTCGTCAAGGCCGAACATCAAGTTCATATTCTGGACAGCTTGCCCGGCGGCCCCTTTTACAAGATTATCGATCGCAGAGAATATGGCGATATTCTTACCATCTGTATGAATAGAGATATCGCAGAAGTTGGTCGTCTTGACCCAGTTTATGTCCGGTGAACCATCGACCAATCGGACAAAGTATGAATCCTCATAAAATTTCCGATAGAGGTTATGCAGATCTTCGTTAGTTAATCCCACATTGCTTTCAAGATAGCAGCTGGCAAAGATTCCTCTGGAGACCGGCATGCTGTGAGTCATAAATACCATCCCGTCTTGATAGTCTCCGAGGGAAGAAAGATGTTGTTCGATCTCCGGTAAATGTTGATGAATAAATGGCTTATAAACATAAAATGAATTCGTTCTTTGTGGATGGTGCGTATTGGTAGCAGGCTTTATGCCTGAACCTGATGAGCCCGTCTTTGCATCCACTATGATCCGGCCGCCGACCAATTTACTACCTACCAGAGGAGCGAGTGCTAGCAATGTCGCTGTAGCAAAACAGCCAGGATTTGCTACAAAGCGAGCAGATCGGATCGCGGTTCGGTTAGTTTCTGTCAAACCATAGACAAACTGCTTCTGGATAGCACCGGAGTGCACGTGTTTGTAGAAACGCTCAAATACATTCGGATCATTGATACGAAAATCGCCGGAAAGGTCCACCGCCTTTGTCGGCTCAGGAAGATCCGGGATCAGTTTCAGTGCCTGGCCGTGAGGTAATGCAAAGAACGCAATGTCTAGGTCTATTAAGGACCTGATGTTTTCAGGAGCAGGTTGAAAGATCAGTTCCGTAAGGCCGTTGAGGTTTTTATGGATGTCGGATACGGGCTTTCCGGCATGCTCATTCGCCGTTACTAGAACGATCTCCACATTTGGATGAAAGAGCAGGAGCCTTAGTAGCTCGCTCCCACCGTAACCCGAACCGCCGAATATGGCAACATTGATCTTGTTATTCATTAGTCGAAAACTCCCTATCAAGCATTCGAATTGCTTTTTTCTGTTCCGTGGCGTCCACGGTGGCGATGAAAACTGTGTCGTCTCCAGCGATCGTGCCTACGATCTCTTTGATCGCCGACGAATCGATCTTCACAGCGAGAGCGGAAGCCGTTCCAGGGCTGCATTTGGCAACTATTAGATTTGGTCCTGCGAATGCGAAAGAAACCGGTCCGAAAGGCGACCCTTCGGTCGTGCTGCGTGGGTTAAGTACATATCGTCCGTTTCGTTTGATAATGCCCAATTCTTCCAGGTCGCGTGAAACGCTTGCCTGGGTTGCAGAAAAGCCCGCTGAGATGAGCATTTTAACTATTGCTTCTTGCTTGGAAACTGACGATGTCGAAACCAACTTAAGAATATATTGCTGTCGTTTCGATTTCTGCATAATAGACATCCTCGCCGTTATTAAATCGCATAACGAGTGTATAGATGCATATTATGCACTCAGAGTTTGTCCGTCAAATATACTAAAACAGACTGAGGCGGATCCGAAGATATTTCTTGGGGTTCTGTCGAAAATCGTAGATCAACTTCGTTGTCTCACTTGAGAATTGATTTACGTTTGATGCGGTTTGGTTAATGTTGTTATAGAGCGTTTCGTCTGTAACAAGTCGGCCGATAGTACCTTTACCTGCCTGTGCATCGGCTAAAAGATTCTCCAACCGAGTTGCGGTTGCATTGAACCGAGAGAGGGTATCTCTCGCGTTCTCATACAACTTGTCGTCTTGAACAAGTTTACCGAGCGATCCAGTACCCTCAACCATACCGCCCGTGATCAATTTTATGTCATCGGCGATCGCGTTGAACTTGTTGGCCGTAGTTCTTAGGTCAGTTATTGCAGCACGTGTTTCGTTGTATAAGGCATCATCGGTGACAAATTTCCCCGCGGTTCCGCGCCCGGCACGAATATCATTGGAGATCGACTCGAGCTGAGCAACGGTCTTATTAAGATTGTCATAAAGCTCTCTATTATTGACCAATTGTCCGGCAGTACCTTCGCCGCGATTGATCTTCTCAATAGTTGTTTGGAGCCTTACCATCGTTAGTTTCGTTTCCGCGACGGCCGCATCCAGATTCTGGTATAAGGATTCATCGTTCAGAATTCTCCCGAGCGTACCATCGCCCTGATTAGCTCTGTTGAGTATCTCATTCGCAGGCACGGCTATGCGATTGATCTGCTGGAGAAGATCATTACCAGTACGCGTCAGTTGATTAATGGAGATGGCCTCGCTGGATTCTAGAATGTGATTTTCAGAGACAGGAGTGCCTTTCGCAGTGCCTGGGGAGATATTTATTATCTTGTCATTAGATAGTACTGAAATGGCGATAAGCTGAGCAGTTGAATCTGTGCGAATACGTTCGTTGATCGGACGATTATTCATTGTGCTGTCAACTGATAATGTGGCTTCTACCTTGGCCTCTTCAGGTGAATCCGGCGGCAAAAGTTGAACACTTTGGACCTTTCCGATTCTTACGCCCGCAAGCTGTACCTCCGATCCTTCGCGGAGTCCGTCTGCTGCGGCGAAGCGTGCCTTAAGACGCAACTTCTTTTCAAACGGATTGAAATCCCCTGTGGAATTTAGTATCAGAAATGCAAGAATAGCCAGGCCGAATAAGACAAAGATACCGACCCTCAGCTGTGTAAATCCTAGTTTTTGCTTAGTTTGAACCATTATCCATCATTTACCGTGAATGAACCGCTTGATGTATGGATCGTTACAGCGTTTAAGCTGTTCGTCGGTCCCGGTGAAGATGATCTTACCGTCCTTGAGCATTAATATCTCTGTATTCAACAGGCACAGCTTTTCGCCTTCTTCCTCATAAATAACCCTTCCGGTTTCGTCAACGGTAGCATATTCTGACGTCAAATACCGAACATTGTTCATTTCATGTGTCACGAATATCGAGGCGACATCTTGTAGATCACGAAGTTTTATCGCGAGCTCACAAATTGTACGGGCAGTCGGAGGATCAAGCCCTGCGGTAGGCTCATCAAAAAGAACGATCTCGGGATCGCCGATCAATGCCCGAGCTATTCCGACGCGGCGCCGCATTCCGCCGGAAAGCTCGATCGGCATCTTGTCGATCGCGTCTTCCAGATCTACGAATCGCAACATCCTTCGCACTTCATTCTCAACTTCTTCCTCGACCACATTCTGTTCACGGAGCCTATATGCCACATTCTCATAAACTGAGAGAGAATCGAAAAGAGCACCTTCTTGGAAAACCATCCCGACCTTCTGCCGTACATCCATCATTTCCTCTTCCGAAAGCTCTGTGATGTTCTCGCCGTCGATGAGTATCTCTCCGGAATCAGGTTTGAGTAAGCCAAGTATTAGTCTGATGATGGTCGATTTGCCGCCGCCGCTGCGGCCCAATATTATTTTGGTCATCCCCCGGCCTACCGAAAAGCTTATCCCATCAAGGATGACCTTTTCATCGAATGACAGATGTACGTCTCGAAATTCGATAGCCGGTTTTACACGATAAGGATCTTCTGGTTGCAATAGCCCAGCGGCGTCTAGCGGCTCGGTGAGGGATGCATTTGGGGCGTTTTCGTTAACGACGGAGAACATTCTTCGCAAGATTATATTTTCTACAGACTGCCAATGTCGAGAAGGTATTGGAGAGCCTTGGAAAGAAAGAAATCGAAAATGATGACCCAAATAGAAGCCACGACAACCGCATCTGTAGTGGATTTTCCGACGCCAACGGTTCCTCCGGTCGTGCTCAGCCCCTTGAAGCAAGCAACAGAACCGATCACCAAACCAAAGAATAAGGGTTTTATGATGCCGCCGATTATGTCAGAGGTTGAGATACCGTCCCTAACAGATTGAATGAATATGTTTATATCCAAGTTGTAGAGATATTTTGCCACTATTCCACCGCCAAGCAATCCGAAGATGTCAGCGGCGACCGTTAGCAATGGCAACATAAAAATAAGAGCGACAAGCCTGGGGGCAACTAACTTGCGCACCGGATCTGTTCCGAGTGCCCGCATTGCGTCGATTTGCTGCGAAACTACCATCGAACCGAGTTCGGCAGAGATCGCCGAACCGATGCGTCCGCTAACCATCAACGCAGAAAGAACGGGACCCAATTCACGTATGAGTGAGGTCGCGACAAGCTGGCCCGTGAGGCTGTCGCTTCCATATGCACGAAGGGTCGGTACTGTTTGAAGGACAAGAACACCTCCCGTGAAGAACCCGGTCAAGAGAACGATCGGAAGAGAGCCAACACCGATCAGGTCCATTTGTCGGATCATCTCGCTCCCGTAACGTGGTTTGCTGAACAGGCTGGTGAACCACCTCCAATTTAGAAGGCTGATCTCCTGAAGGGCGAATAGAAACCTTGTAAGCGGGTCCATTTATCGGCGGAACTTGGGCAGTCCAAAACTGTAGAACACCTAAATGTTATACCGAAGAATGTGATAAACCAAACTAAAAGGGCCTGTGGGGAACCACAGACCTCAGTTAGCCATTGAACAATTCGAGGCGATCAGGGACGTGAACGCTGGGGCGTCTGGTTGCGAATCTCCGGACGCGTACTTGTCGGCAAACCATTTGAGGATGGTTGATTTATCGGACGACGCATGGATCTGTTCGGTGGGCCGTCCTGACGGCGTCGGATAATCTCGTCACGCATCTGATTTGCTCTGCGACGGAGCTCGCGGAATTTGGTCAATTGTTCCGGTGTAAGGATCTTTCGGACAGCCAACTCATTCTCGAAGTTTATCCGTGCGATCTCAGCCTGTGCCGTCTGCATTTCAACCATCCGGGTTTCGATTAAAATATCATCTACTTCATCTGCGTAAATAGCCTGATCAAGGCTGCGGATAGCATTCCGCAATCGCTCCTGTGCGGCTTCCCGTCGCTCTCTTATTCCGGCATTCAAAAGCCTGATCTCCCGGATCTGTTCGGCGCTCAAACCGAGTTCACGCAGAAAATTAAAGCGGTCGGGCGGCCTTGGTTGTTGGTTTTCGCCTTGGTTCGACGGATCTTGTGCTGAAGCGCCTGCCACCAATAGAAATAATGATGCAATTAGTACGTACGAGCGAAAATGGGTGCTAAACATAAATAAACTACTCATCTGAACCGATATCGGCGACCAGATCGGCTAATCGCAAACTCGTGTCAGAATAATCCTCAAAATCGTTCAATCTAAGCGACTGTGGCTGTTGAATACCTTCTCGAGAGGTTTGTTTTATAAGAACATCACGCGATACACTCCGGCGCGGAATGGTGTTGGGTCTAACGTTCGCCTTCGAAGTTTTCATTAGATCAACTTTTCTCACGGTCTCCACGGCGATCGGTGATATTGGATCTTGCTCATTGCGTGAAGAAGGGCCACTGACCATCTTTGGACTATCGGGAACAGTATTAGTTATGGAAGATCCTTCCAATTCGGGAATCAGCACCGCAATCTCAGACGTTTTAGTTCCGTTCAAATAGAAGCCAATAAGGATGAATGCCAAAAGTGCTGCGAACGCCCCGGCGGTCGCAAAACGCGGACCCGTAGAAAAAACGGAGGCTAGAGCAGAGAACCATGCAGCGACCGGGCTTTGTGATCGGGTCGGAACCACGATGGATGGTGTCGGCATTGGATCGAACTCGATCTGCCGCCATTCAACGACGGAATAGCGAGCAATTGCGTAACCCGCGAACTCATCTCGACATGATTCGCAATCGAGAAGATGTTCCTCAAACTGAGAACGCGATTGCGCAGTTGCTTCATCGTAAATATAAGAAACCAGCAATTCGTCATTCATGCATGCTTCACTTAGTCTTAGCTCATTCCCCATTTTAGGCAACCTCCATAGGCAGGCGTTCCAGTTTTGACCTCAACTGCTTCAATGCAGCATAAAGCCTGCTTTTTACCGTACTAAGCGGAAGCTCCAGCGTCTCCGATATCTCTTGAAAAGTCATCTCCTCGAATTCTTTCATCACAACCACCTGTCGAAGCTCGGTCGGAAGCGAGCCCACAGCACGACGGACGTGGCCAAGACGTTCTGTTTGCTCAGCAGAGTTCGCCGGCGAATATCGGGCCGGTGCGAGAAATATACGTTCTTCTTCATTTGTCTCCTCATCCAAAAACTCTTCTGAACGGATCTTGTTGCGACGCTTAGTCGTCAAACATTGGTTTACGGCGATCCGGTGCAGCCATGAGGAAACTTTTGCCTCGCCGCGAAAATTCTTCAGATTCCGGTATGCCGCGATGAAAGTTTCCTGGGCAGCGTCGCGAGCCTCATCTTCTCGCGTAAGCATACCGAAACAGAGGGCGAAGATCTTTCGCTCCCAACGCCTCACGATCTCGCCAAAAGCATCCGGGTCCTCGCCCACGGCCAAGGCGACAAGTTGTTCATCCGTAAGGTCCTTGAACATCGGACTCGTGTACATTTTTCAAAATGCACGAAAGCAGGTTTCGCGATAATATCACTTAACCTGTGAGTTAGACGCACCAAATCCTTTAAAAGTCTATGAAATAACACGGTTATCCATATGTTACCTAATAAACATTCATAGAAGGGAGATCATGGCTTAGAATATGAAGATGAAAAACAACTAAGAAAAAGAAAAGGGTATTAAGATCACAAGGTTTCGAAGATAGATATGAGATAGGGTCGAGACTTGTGATCATAAACGTTATATCTGACTCATATTGTTGATACTCATATTGTTGATAATTATTAACATTAATTTGGTCAGCGAGGGCGGAGAAGGGAGTTTCAACTTGGTACAGTACTCCTTATTAGTGAGTGGAAATTTGTTGCTTATTGCTGCCGTTTGAAAATTTTTCTTATCAGCAGCAATAAGCCTTCGGTTTTCTGCTTACTATTTGAGGATGATCAAATTGACGACAAGATGGCTGTGTCGAATATCTCCAGGGCGACATCGACGTTGGCCTTTGTCAGTATCAGTGGCGGAGACCAGCGAATGGTGCTGGTCCCGCATCCTAAAATGATGAGCCCTTTGTTAAAGCAAGCCATCTCGATACGGTCGCGGAGTTCGGGATCTGGCGAACCATCAGGTTTCACGAACTCTACTCCAAGCATCATTCCCAAGCCACGAACATCGCCAATGCATTTATGTTTCTCTTTTAATTTTTCGAGGCCGGACCTTAGATATCCACCGACATCCGCGGCGTTCTCAACCAATCCGCCTTCGAGTAACTCTATTGTTTTCAATGCTGCGGCAATCGCTACGGGATTTCCACCAAAGGTCGAGGCATGTGCCCCTTTATGCCAGTTCATAATGTCCGCCTTTGCCGTGCAAACACCGATCGGCATTCCTGAACCAATACCTTTTGCCATACACACGATGTCTGCTTTGACGCCATCGTGATGATCAAGAGCAAACATTTTACCCGTTCGTCCCATTCCTGATTGGACCTCATCAACGATAAGCATTATCCCGTGCTGATCACAGATCTGTCTGAGTTCTTTTACAAATGCAGTCGGAGCGGGAATATAGCCGCCCTCACCCTGAACTACTTCCAAGATTATGCCGGCGACCTCTTCAGGGGGCGTCGTTGTTTGGAAAACACGGTTCTCGAGCCAGTTAATGACGTCGCGAGTGACAGTTGCCTCGTCGCTCGGTGCGTCTGTAGCGAAATGGCGGAATTTGTTTGGATATGGAATATGCACCACGTCCAGCGCTTGCCTCATAAATCCAAGCCGCTGTGCTTTCTTCGATGATGTGAGCGAAAGCGCGCCGAGCGTCCGTCCGTGAAAAGATCCATAAAAGGATACGAATTTCTGGCGTCGGGTATGGTACATCGCAAGCTTTAATGCGGTCTCGATAGCTTCGGCACCACTGTTCGCGAAGTGTGTTTTCGTCGGACCATCGATCGGAACTATTTGATCAAGTTTTCGGCCAAGTTCAGGCATATGCCGGTAATAAAAATCAGTTCCGCAAAGATGGATAAGCTCGCTGACCTGTTTTTGTATTGCTCCGACGATCTCGGGGTGGCAATGGCCGGTCGAACAAACGGCAACGCCTGCATTGCAATCTAGGAAGACATTTCCGTCAGGATCTTCGATCCAAACACCATATCCTTTCTCAGCAACTAGCTTATAATCCGGCCGTGGATAACTTGGCGTTACAAACTGGTGGTCGGCGTTGATTATTTCCTGGGCCTTCGGGCCGGGAAGCTCTGTTTTTATTATCGGTCTTTGTAGATCTGTTGTCGGTGTCATTCTTCTCTCCTTAATGTTATGGAAACGGGAACACCCGTCAGCCTTGTCGAGCAAAGTCGACGCGAATTATGCAACATGGAGAAAATTAATCGCCGCCGAAAAGATCGGCGCGTTTCGCTGCAGGACGGAGTTTTGCGACACAACGCGGGGTCATAGCGGAAGGGTGATTCTATCAGATGTCCGGGAATGTTTCAAAAATTCTCCCATGCGTGAAACAATTGATGTATGGACTTAAATAAGAAATATACGAATCGGCTGATCGATGAGACGTCGCCGTATCTGCTTCAGCATGCGCATAATCCGGTGGATTGGTATCCGTGGAGCGAGGAGGCGTTTGAGCGAGCGAAGGCTGAGGACAAGCCAGTTTTGGTGAGTATTGGCTACTCCGCATGTCATTGGTGCCACGTCATGGAACATGAGTCGTTCGAAGATGAGGCCGTGGCAGCAATTCAGAACGAGCACTTTGTAAACATAAAAGTGGATATGGAGGAGCGGCCGGATGTCGATCAGATATATATGAGCTTTGTTCAGGTAACGACTGGGCGCGGTGGCTGGCCGATGAACGTATTTCTTACACCGGAGAAACTTCCCTTTTTTGGCGGGACCTATTTTCCGCCGCATCCGCGATATGGAATGCCGTCTTGGCAGCAGATACTGCTAAGCATTGCAGAGGCATGGAACGAACGACGCGCTGAGCTACTCCATTCAGCGAACGAGATCATCGGAGAACTACGGCGAATGTCCGCCCCATCTGTGATCGGTGGTTCACTAGCTCCTATAGATGATGCTATCTCGGACCTGGCATTCGAAAGCTTTGCACGGACATTCGATGCTCGGAACGGCGGATTCGGCGGTGCTCCGAAATTTCCGCCATCGATGTCGCTGGAATTTTTACTTCGTTACTGGAAGCGGACCGCGAATGAAAACGCACTTGAAATGGTCGCTAAAACTGCAGAAAAGATGGCCTGCGGCGGTATCTATGATCAGCTCGGTGGAGGCTTTCATCGTTATTCGGTAGATGCAGTCTGGCTTGTACCGCATTTCGAGAAAATGCTTTATGACAACGCTCAGCTGATCAGGATATATCTGCATCTATATCAGATCTATGCGGACCGAAACCCGGAGAAGGCCGGGTTATTCAAGCGTATTGCCGTTGAGACACTGGAATATGTTCTCCGAGAAATGACCGATGCAAAAGGTGGGTTCTATTCTTCGCAAGATGCCGACAGCGAGGGCGAAGAGGGCAAGTTCTTTGTCTGGACACCGGAGGAGGTAGTGGAGATCCTTGGCAAAGAAGCAGCTGCCGAATTTTGCAAATACTACGATATTACTTCCGAAGGGAACTTTGAGGGCAAGAATATTCTAAATATAAAAGAGCCGTCGTATACAGCAAGCTCTATACAATTAAGACAAAACATCCAAAACGAGAAACAGAAACTGTTCGAGCATCGGGAAAGTCGCGTCAAACCATTTCGAGATGAGAAAGTTCTTACAGCGTGGAACGGTCTTATGCTCGCCGCATTCGCCGAAGCTGCAGCGATTTTTGATGATCAAAGGTTCCTTCAAGCCGCAGTAAAGAATGCCGACTTTTTGCTCGGGGAATTGGTTCACGACGGAAGGGTCTTAAGGTCCTGGAAGGATGGCAAAGCAAAACTATATGGATACATTGAGGATTATGCGAATTTAGCTGACGGGCTTTTGGAACTGTATCAGATCAGCGGTGACACGGTTTATCTGCGGTCGGCACGCGATCTTACAGATCGTATGATCTCTGACTTCTGGGATGAGGAGAACGGCGGTTGCTTCTTTACTTCGCACGACCACGAGGAGCTTATTGTTCGCAGCAAAGACTTATACGATAACGCAACGCCATCGGGCAATTCTGTTGCGGCAGACGTTATGCTGCGGTTGGCGAAGTTTTATGGCGAGGAAAAGTATGAGAGATTTGCATCGACGATCTTACGATTATCTGCCGAACAGATACGGCGATTTCCCAACGGGTTCGGGCGCTCACTTTCAACGGCAGAATTTATGTTCGCAGATGTGCAGGAGCTCGCGTTGATCGGCAGGCGAGGTAATGACCTTGAACGTGAGCTTTGGAAAGACTATAGGCCTTTCAAGGTCGTGGCTGTTTCGGAAGAAGGAGTTTCTGAGCCTCCGCTAATGAGGGGAAGGGAATTGATGAATGGTGAACCAACGGCATATGTTTGTGAAGGTTTTGTTTGCAAGCGGCCGGTTACGACGGTTGAAGAATTCCGAGAGTTGCTAAAGTAAGGAGACGATCTGGATCCAGAAAAGTAGTATTTCGATCCCGTGAGCAATTCACCAAAGCAAAGAGACGCAATGTATATACACTGCGTCTCTTTCATTTATGCCAACTAATTTCAGTTAGGGCTTGTTTACTGCGTTAGCAGCAGCATTGGCAGCTGTTTTCGCAGCGTCGGTCGCAGCATTAGCAGCGCTCTTTGCAGCATCCGAAGCAGCATTAGTTGCTTCCTTAGCCGCGTTTGCTGCAGCATTTGCCTGGTTGGCAACCTGCTGCATTGCATTCGAGATCTGATTAGCAGCGTCCTGTGCGGCTTTGTTAGCATTTGCCATTGCATTCGCGGCCGTGTTGTTAGCCGTCGGAGTGTCTCCACAGGCCATACCCAAAGCACCCAAAGCCAAAAGGGATGTAAGTGCGATCAATTTCTTCATTTAGATGTTTCTCCTGTCTTCTTCAAAGATTAACGTTAATCAAGCAAACTTCTGATCGTCTTTCCTCGATCAAAGGTCCCAAACAATGAATTGTGGAACTCAGGACAATATAAATAGCTGAGCGGAGTTAGTCAACCCCCAAAATACCGATTTTTCGTCATTAGCTGAGTAGGTCGTCCCAAGGAAAAAGGACACCAGGATCAATGATCAGGTGTCCATTCTGACGTATTAGCCGACCAACACTATTTCGGCTTGTTCGCATTCGAAGCGCTGCTGTTTGCAGAAGCGTTCGAGCTCGAAGCATTCGACGACGCAGGTTTTCCGTTAGAAGTTGCGTTATTCGATGTGTTCGACGCATTCGACGTTGTTGTGTTGGTCGTCGTCGTCGTGGTGGTGTTAGTAGTGGTCGTGTTGGTTGTTGTAGCGTTTGTGGTGTTCGCTGGTTTATTGGCAGTATTATTTGCCGGTGTTGCAGCGTCACCGCAAGCAAGTCCAAGTGCACTGAGAGCCAAAACTGACGAAAGTGCAATTACCTTTTTCATAACTAATTCAAGTCTCCTGTCTTCTTCAAAGATTAGATCTAATTTATTTTGCTTTTAACTGCGCCGGGCGCAGTTTGCCTCAATCTCAAAGTGTTCTTGAAGCAAACGCCAATATAGGAATCGCCAAGCATGAAGTCAACCCAAAACAGGGGCAAAATGCCATTTTTTTCAAACTTTTTTGCATATTTTTCGACTTTTTGGGGTGATTTTTCAATTTCCGGCGAAAAGGCCGCAAAAATCGGTAAATATTGACGAATGGACACCGAACAAGCTATCGTTTTTATGGGCTTCTACGCTAAGTTTAGTTGGAAGCCAACCCCGCGATCACCGCCTCTTTATGAAGGAACCCTCGCATTTGCGAAACTCGGCAGCCGAGATGTACACGCCCGCCTATCCGGCATATCTTCTTGCCGCTTTCGGATTGTTCGCACCGCTAGTTACCTATGCCCTTGCTATATCAAGTATACGTGTCGAGGCAAAAGTATTATCTCTTTCGTTGCTTGCGGCGGTCTATGCCGTGATATGCATTTGGGCTTTTGGAAGGTCTCGTCAACAGATGGCGGACATCGGATCCGATGAGGCAGATGTTGAGGCAGATTTCGTTACACGGCTTGATGCGATAGACGACGCCCGGAATTTTTTCGGCACTTCCTTACATTCGCCAGAGCTATTTCAGCTTGTCTCAACCAGGATCAACGAGATAGTTCCGCATTCTGCAGCCTTGCTTCTTCTGGCTGAAAGGGAAAAGGGAACTTTCCAGATCATAGAAAAGATCGGCTTAAGAGACACTGATATTAGATCAGACGGGATCGACCTTGCGGATGGCCTTGCCGGAATGTCCTTCCTAAGCGGAGAAGTTGAAATGGAGAAGGGCATCGACGCCTCTGCGGCTCTGCTCGCTGAGGATATCCAAAACAAATTTTCGGGGTCTGCTGCTGTTCCGCTCCTGCATGAAGGCTCGGCATTTGGCGTCGTCCAGTTCTTTTTCGAACAAGAATTCGAGCCCCCAAAGTTTGTTTCCTTACTGGAAACCATTGCGTCGCGGATCTCACCTCTTTTTCTCGGCATTATGTCTTCTGAGAGAACAGTTGCCACGGCTTTGTCCGATCCGGTGACTGACCTGCCGAATGAAAGGGCGTTCTTTATGGTGCTGGAAAATCAACTGGCAGAATCGCAGCGATTGCGTGGCGAACGTCCGCTTAGCGTTATCGCGATAGATATCAAACACTTTGATAGGTTGAATAGTGTGCACGGTCGTGAACATGGAGATCGCATATTAAGATTTGTCTCTGAAGGAATTCGCAGTGAGTTGCGCCGTATGGATTTTCTTGCCCGAAGTGAGGCGGACGAGTTCCTTCTGGTGCTCCCGACGGCAACGGACTTAGTCGCCGGCGAGATAATGTTGCGCCTTTCAAAACATTTTATGGATAGTGAGTTTGAGGTTGATGAACACGATTCGATCCGTATAGGGCTGAACATGGGAGCTGCCACATTTTGGCAGGACGGGGAAACTCCTAAGCAGTTGGTCTCACAGGCAATTGAACGAAAGCTGATAACAAAATCAGAGACCCGTGATGATACTGAGTGGACTAAAACTGAATATTTGCACTGACCTTTTCTTGTGGGATCATTGTCGACATTGCTGAAAAAACGATACTGTTTCAACTTTGGGCAGTGCAATGTGCGGCTAAACTCTTGAACATTATGGCAAGCATTACATTTCTGGGCGGCGTTGGAACCGTTACCGGATCGAAATACCTTCTTGAATCAAATGGCCACCGCGTGCTTGTTGATTGCGGGTTGTTCCAAGGATTAAAAGAGCTTCGCGAGCGGAACTGGCAGGAACCGCCGTTCGATCCCACTTCGCTTGATGCTGTCCTTATCACGCATGCCCACATTGACCATACTGGATATTTGCCGCGTCTTGTAAAACTGGGATTCAATGGCCCGGTTTACACGTCGCGCGCAACGAATGATCTCTTGACGATAGCAAATAATTTTGTTTACAGTGAATCAGACGGAGTGATCCGGCTTCGCGGTAGTGATCCGACCGTCTGGGACTCGCGAGCAAGAGCCAGAGCGACGGAAATCGATTGGTTTACACGCGACGAGAGATCGTATTTTAGAGGCAAGGTTTCTATGACATACTACAACCGAAAGGCCGTAAGTGATTCCGCTCCGTTCTCCAGCTCCGAACGGCCAGTATTCATAACCTCTGATTCGGCCGACATCGACCATCGAACCGAGACCGCAGTTTACAAAGGAAATGCTCGGGGCTGGCAGGATGAGAACTACGTTCGTGGCGACCGGATCACGATCCTCCAGCGAGAAGGGCGCCTGCTGGCGGAAGGCTCTGTCCAGAGTATGTTGTATCAGGCAAAGCGTGCATCAGCAGACCCAATTCACGCCGCCTCAATCAGAATGGAATATAGGCGCGATGACAACTTTATTCGTTACGAGAATAATGTTGATATCCGTCGCGGTTCTGATAGGCTGACCGGAAATTCGGCGAATTTTTTTCTTGATGAGAATAATGAGGTCAGCAGATCTGAGATCGAAGGCAATGTAGTAATAACCCAGCCGGGTAGGCGTGCCACCGGTACTTTTGCGAAATATGTGGCGGCCGATGAGACGGTGTATCTTCGTGGCGACCCTGCAACATTGGACGACACTGCAAAGGGTAGTTCGCGAGGATCAGAATTTACAATGTATCTCAAAGGCGACCGCGTGGTTGCAACAGGCAAGTCGAATGCGAATCCAACAGGGAGGATCCGCTCCGTTCATAAACTCAGAGGAAACTGACTTAAAATAGTCGTTCATAGGTATTTCTTGTCTTCTGACAGTGCTCTACAACCTTTATCAAATGGCTCCGGCACACATCGGCCGGTCGATGACCGCTGTCTGGCGGCATTCGGATTGGAAAAGTCATTCGGTCGGCGAAGGGTTGTCGATAATGTTGATCTTGTCGTAAGGGAAGGAGAGATCGTTGGACTACTCGGTGCAAACGGAGCCGGAAAGACTACTACGTTTTATATGATATCAGGCATGGAACGGCCTGACAGTGGAACCGTATTTCTTAATGGCAAGGATGTGACGAAACTGCCGATGTATTTGAGGGCCCGTTTAGGTTTGGGATATCTTCCTCAAGAACCGTCGATATTTAGAAAACTCTCTGCAGAACAGAATATTTTAGCCATTCTTGAAACCACAGATCTTTCGCGCCCTGACCGTTTCGCACGACTTGAGGAACTTTTGGCAGAATTTGGGGTGGAGCATGTTAGACGTACTCGCGGCGATGCTCTCTCAGGCGGAGAGCGGAGACGGGTAGAGATCGCTAGGTGCCTTGCCACAAGCCCCCGTTACATTCTGTTGGATGAACCCTTCGCGGGCATCGATCCTATCGCGATCGACGATATTCGCCAGCTGATCATTTATCTAAAAGAGCAAGGTATCGGCATATTGATCACCGACCATAATGTCCGGGAAACCCTCGGGATCACTGATCGCGCTTATATTATGGCAGAGGGCAGATTGCTACGCTCCGGAATACCTTCTGAACTTGTTGAGGATAAAGAGGTAAGACGCATGTATTTGGGCGAACGCTTCACTTTCTAGCCAAATCTCTTTTTCATTTGATTTACAAAGGACTTATAATTTCCTAAAGCCAACTGATCAGTGAGATCGTTACTATCGAATGTCATCACTTAGATTAACAACCCAGTTACAGCAAAGAATGGTCCTGACGCCGCAGCTCCGTCAGCGGATCGAGATGCTGCAAATGACATCGATGGAACTCCAGGAGCTGATCGAACAGGAGATGGTAGCCAATCCGGTCTTAGAAGAGGTTATGCCCGGAGATGAGGTGAAAGAAATAACAGATAACATCCTCGATCATGACGCTGCCGGCGAAGTTGACCAAGACCATCAAGTCCCAGACTTAGAAAGTAGAGCAGGAGTCGGTTCAGACGCGGATATATTCGAGATCTCCTTGCCTGAAGGAACTGCCTTAAATGGCTCTGACGAGACGTCTTTATCTGAGGAAGCACACGAGGAGTCGGGCGATTCTTTTGAGGAGATTGATTTCGGAAGGGAATTTCAGGATTATTTGGATCCCGGATACAAGACTCAGGAGATCGAGTACAGGGATGATGCACCCAGCTTCGAGCAGTTTCTTTCGCATTCAGTATCGCTTAGCGAGCATCTAGAGTGGCAGTTGAACTTGGTTGATCTTTCAGCTGCAGAGATATCAGCTGCCCGCAACGTGATCGGCAATCTGGATGAGGATGGACGCCTCTCAACGAGCGTCGAAGAAATTGCCGGTCTTGCCGGGTGTGACATCGAGACTGCCGAAAGAGGTCGTAAGACAGTTATGAGTCTCGACCCGGTTGGATGTGGGGCTCTGGATGTAAAGGAATGTATCCTTGCTCAACTTGAAGCAACGGGAGAGTCAAGCTCTCTTGCGGCTGAATTGGTTCGTGATCATCTGGAAGATCTTCAGCCGCATAGATTGCAGCATCTAGCTAAAGCAACTGGCAAAGACCTGCACGAACTTAACGAAGAGATAGGAAAGATAAGGCTTTTGGATCCATATCCCGGGCGCCGCTTTTCCTCCGATGAAGCGATATTTGTAGCGCCTGAGGTCTATATAGAAAAGGTTGACGATGAATACGTCATATATTTTGTGGACGACGGAAGTCCGCGTCTCAGAATAAGCCCTTCGTATCATCAGTTGCTTGGACAGGACGAAACGTCGAAAGAAACTAAAGATTTTATAAAGGAGAAGGTTCGCTCTGCTGTTGACCTCTTACGTAATATTGAGCATCGCAGACAAACGATATATCGGGTTGTTGAATGTATTGTGCAGCGGCAACGCGAATTTCTTGATAAAGGTGTTGAGTACCTAAAGCCGATGATGTTGAAAGATGTTGCGGAAGATATCGGGATGCATCTATCTACGATCTCGCGAGTCGTGAATCGGAAATATGCTCATACACCCCAAGGTGTGATCGAGCTGAGAAGATTCTTCAGCGAAGGGATGATGAACGAAGAAGGCGAAGAGGTTTCAACGCGAATTCTGAAGTTGAGGATCAAGAAACTTGTAGAAGAAGAGGATTCGAAAAAACCTTTGACCGACGAACAAATCGTGAAGATACTCTCAAAAGAAGGTGTGAAGCTATCGAGAAGGACGGTTGCCAAATATCGTGACCAGATGAATATTCCCGGTTCGCGTGAACGAAAGACCGTCATTTGACGTTTATCCATTGATAATTTAACTGATGATCCGGGGGTGACTATATGAAATTTGAATATTCAGGCCGACATCTTGAAGTAACGCCCGCACTTAAAGCCCATGTTGAAGATCACTTTGCGAAAATCGACCATGTTTTTAATGGAAAGCCCATCAAAGCTCATGTGATCATTGAGGTCGAACGAGGGCGGCATAGAGCGGAGATAATCGTTAATTGGCGAAACGATTCGCTTACCGCAACATCAACAAGCCCGGATATGTATCGATCCTTGTCGGATTCAATTTCAAAGATTGAAAAGCAAGCTCTGAAGCTGAAGAACAAGGTCATAGATCGCTCTCATAAGGCTAAGAAGGCCGCGGCCGTTATCCAAAAAGCAGAGGATGTGAGTCCCGCACCTTCCGGTCCACGTATAATCGAGGCTCGACGTTATGGTGTGAAGCCGATGACCGCGGAAGAAGCAGCTCTTCGACTTCAAGACGAGGAGAATCAATTCCTGATCTTTCGGAATTCTGAAACTGAACGTGTTGCGGTGATCTACAAGCGGCGCGACGGAAACTATGGCCTGATCCAACCTTGATTTGATGGAACAAAGAACATTGATCGGCGAACGGCAGATCACTGTGGAGGAGTTTCTAAGAACTGCCCCGCCTGAATTGCCATTAAAGATCGTTTGCGGAGCGAGTGGGATCAATTCACGCTCGCTCGATTCACATCGTATCCAAAAGTTTGGATTGGCATTGTCCGGATTTCCGGATTACATTCATAAAGGCCGCATTCAGAATATTGGTCAGAGCGAGATCGATTTCCTAAAGAAGCTCGGAGAGGAAGGCCGGCAAAATGCATTCTCTGGCTTGGATCCTGATCGAATTTCCTGCATCCTCCTTACCAAAGAACTTCAACCGCCCGTCGAACTGATAGAATTTGCTGAAGGCTATGCAATCCCAGTGATTCAGACACCGTTGCTTAGTTCCCGTGCAATAACAGAAATAACACAGCATCTGCAAAGACTTCTTGCTCCTGAAACGACGATACACGGTGTTTTGCTTGAAATGCATGGCATAGGAGTTTTGATCACGGGACCTTCCGGTATCGGCAAGTCTGAATGCGCTCTTGATCTTATAACACGCGGACATCGCTTGGTTGCAGATGATGCGGTATTGGTACGCCGGATAGGCGACAGCATCGAAGGAACGGCTCCGGAACTTACAAAGGAGTTTTTGGAACTGCACGGTCTTGGCATCATTAATTTAAGAGATCTGTTCGGTGTTTCGGCTGTATGCGGCTCTATTCGGCTGGAGCTGTGCATTGAACTCCAGCGATGGTCAGAAATAGCGGAGATAGAGCGGATAGGACTTGAAACTCTCGACCAAGATATTTTTGGGGTTAGGATCACGAAGTATATATTGCCTGTTAGCTCCGGGCGAAACCTTGCGACACTGATCGACACTGCGGTTCGTGTTTATATGCTCAGAAATACCGGGATCGATGCCGCTAGGGAGCTCATCGACCGCCACACGGAAATATTGCGGAATAAGTCGGCGGGAAATTCCTAATACTACCTGATATTAATAGATGATCTTTTATAACATCAATGGAAACGTCGGCACCAAAATTGATCATTATTACGGGACTCAGCGGGTCGGGTGTAAGCTCAGCGACCAATGCGTTTGAGGACCTAGGGTATTTCTGTGTAGATAATCTCCCACTTACTATCCTCCCTACATTCGCGAAACTTCTCATGCCGGGTGATGAAGGGGCGCCTGCCATCGAGCGAGCCGCGCTTGTCATAAATATCCGAGAGCGTCATTTTCTTGCTGAGTTTCCGGCCGAGCTTGCAAAGCTCAAAAAGAGGAAATTGAATCCTACCGTTCTTTTCTTTGAAGCATCCGATGCGATACTTCAGCGGAGGTTTTCAGAAACCCGAAGGCCGCACCCTGCCGATGGCGGAATAGGCCTTTTGGCGGCTATTCGTCATGAACGCGAAGAGATGTCAGCAATTCGCGATCTTGCGGACCTCATAATCGATACATCCGACCATACGGTACACACGCTCCGAAGAATGATCCTCGCTCGTTTTGGAGATTCGGGCTCAATTTCCCCGCTTCGTGTGCAGTTTGTGAGCTTTGGTCACAAGTTCGGAAATCCACTCGATCTTGATCTGATGTTTGACGTGCGTCATCTGCCTAATCCATATTTCGAGCCTTCACTTCGTGATCTTACCGGAGAAGATGCTCCTATCCGGGAATTCCTCGAACGCTTTTCAGAGGTTAATGAAACGATCCGTAGATTTGAGGATCTCCTGCGATATTTACTTCCATTCTATCGTGCCGAGGGCAAGAGTTACCTGTCGATCGGCATCGGCTGTACTGGCGGTCGCCATCGTTCGGTTATGGTCGCGAATGAGCTTGCCAAGAGATTAGGTACTGTGGAATACGAGATTTCTGTTACTCATCGCGATATGCGAAAATAGCCGAATAAAGCATGAATAAAGTAGGGGCAGTGATCGTTTCTCATGGTCAAGTAGCGAATGAGTTGCTTGCGGCGGCTGAAACGGTGGTTGGTGAACTTAATCATATCGCGGCAGTTTCCATAGGTTGGCACGATGATGTCGAGATCGCAAAAGATGAAATAGAACGTGCGATCGATCAGGTCTCTCAGGGTAACGGCGTCATAATATTGACCGATATGTTTGGCGGTACGCCGACAAATATCTCCGCGATGTTCATTGAAGACGGACACGTCGAACTTGTCACTGGTGTAAATCTTCCCATGGTGATAAAGGTCGCGTCACAGAGCAAGGAAATGTCTCTATCAGAACTTGCTCAGGCGGTGGAGGAACAAGGCAAGCAGTCCATCTATAGGACGGGCTCATTGCTTGAACCGCAGAAATCGGGCAAAGGATGATCGAGGGAGCCGTAAGGATCGTAAATCGACTGGGACTGCACGCACGGGCGGCAGCTCAGCTTGTTCGTCTTGCCGGGCGATTTGAAAGCAAGATCAAACTAACCAGACAGGATAATGGCTATTCGGCCGATGCGAAATCTATCCTAAATGTCTTAACACTCTCGGCCAGTGATGGAACGGAGCTGATCTTGTCTGCTGATGGTTCGGATGAGCAGGAGGCGTTTGATGCGATCTCATCGCTGATCGCGAATAGGTTTGGGGAGTCTTTATAGAGTTTATTATGGGTTTTCAGGAAGTACCGGGAACAGGGAAGAAAGTTGGAATTATCGGCATACCGCTGGGCTTTGGCGCCGGGAAACAGGGAAGTCAGCTTGGCGTCAATGCGATGCGCATCTCGCGAGTACGTGAGAAAACACTTATCGAGCACATTGCTGACCTTGGATACGAGGTAGCTGATCTGGGGAATGTTGAGATATCTAATCCGACTTATGTTGCCGATGCGAGCGATAATCCAAAGTATCTTGCAGAAATGACGGCCTCTTGCAATAACATAGCAACGGTCGTTAAAACAACGCTCGAGAATGAGACTATCCCGATCATTCTTGGTGGTGATCACAGTATTGCGATAGGGACATTCTCAGGAGTCTCATCTTTTTACCACGATAGAAATGAAGAGGTCGGATTGATCTGGTTTGATGCCCACGCCGACATCAACACTCCGGCCACATCGCTAACAGGAAACATCCACGGTATGCCTCTCGCTATATTGCTTGGTAAAGGTGATTCGGAGCTTACGGACATCGGCGGGTTTTCACCAAAGTTGAATCCCCGGTTTTTGGCACATATCGGCGCTCGCGATCTGGATAAGGGGGAACGTAGGACTGTTCATGAAATGGGACTTCGTGACCAGTTCTTTACTATGAGCGATATTGACAGGCGCGGAATGCTTGCCTGTGTGGAAGATGCGATCGCGATAGCCTCAAAAGCACCTGGTGGATTCGCTGTAACATTCGATGTGGATATGATCGACCCACGATTTGCTCCTGGCTCTGGAACTCTTGTTCGCGGCGGGGCCACCTATCGTGAGGCTCATCTTGCTTTGGAGGCGATCGCGGAAGATGAGCGAATGAGATCTTTCGAGATAGTGGAGGTCAACCCTCTTCTGGATCAGTCGAACATAACAGTTGAGCTGGCCTGCGAACTTATATTGTCGGCCCTTGGCAAAACGATACTTTAACTGATCGGATTCGTTAGCTTGGGATTAGTCAGTTTGCTGGTGCGAATGAGTGATCAATTTTCCTGCATTTAAAGCACGAGAAGGGCCGAAATCACGTCTCCCACACCGTCATCCCTACCCTTCTCCGACATGTTCCGCACGGTTTTGGGGCCGCACAAAACACACCGTTTTCGAAATGTAAACCAAGTTAATTTAAAAGGCAAATCCGTAAAGACAGGAAATCAAGGTTTTAAGAAAAAAATAAATCTTTATTTTGAATAATTTATGGGGGCTATTAGATTATCTGAATAGTTGGACCTAGCCCAGGATCAATTATCCACAAGGATGCGAACTTTGGGACTGTGATATCGTATTCTAAGCAAAAGGCTATTCTTCCGGCCCGGTTGGCGATGAGCGAACTTTCACTTGAAAATTGCAGGCTGGACAAAAGATACGACATCGTAAAGATTCTCGGACGGGGAAGTTACGCCGAGATATTTCTTGCGAGGGATAATCTTGCTTACGAGGGCTCACCCCATCGCACTGTGGTGATCAAGGCCCTCAACGTATTCTTACAGGACGACCTTGACGCAGACCTTGAGCGAACACTTGTAGAAAATTTTCAGAACGAGGCGATTGCCCTCGACAGAGTAAGGCACCCAAACATCATTAGTCGACTTGGGCACGGAACCGCAAGAGATCTGGAAGGAATCACTTTTCATTATCTCGTTCTTGAATTTATGTCCGGCGGCGACCTTCAGAAACACTCGCGTGAGAACCAACTTTCGTTAAAAGCTGCGTTAAGATATATAGAACAAGTCTGTGCCGGATTGCGGCATGCACATCAGAATGGGATAATCCATCGCGATATCAAACCCCAGAATCTTTTGCTATCGCAGGACAAAGATGTCGTTAAGATCGCGGATTTTGGTGTCGCACGTGTCTTTCAAAGTGATGCGCCTATAACACGCGTTGGAACTAACATTTATGCCCCTCCGGAGCACAGCCCGCTTGCGATCGGGACTGCCGGCACGGAACCGATACGATCGCTTTCACCGGCATCCGATATTTATTCGTTGGCAAAGAGTTTTTACACGATACTTACTGGTGAATCACCGCGTTTTTACGCTAATCAGCCGATCACAGAGTTGCCGCTTTCATGTCGGAACGAAGAATGGGCGGATGAGTTCAAAAGGGTGATACTTAAGGCCACGTCCGACGACCCAGGAAAAAGGCATTCCTCTATTGACGAGTTTTGGTCGGATCTGCAGGATCTCAGAAAGATCGCTGCTGAGTATGAGACCGCAACCACGGTGCGTTCAAAACTTCATTCGATACCGCAACCGCAGATCGCAAAGGGATACAGTCCGCTTGCACCACGCGAGGCGAAGTTTGACACTACGAAGAACCTTCGAAAACGACATCCATTGATCGATGGACGACCGGAACGGCTGGCAGAGCCCATAGCCAATGAGTTGCCACAATTAAGACTCCCGACGGAACGTGTGGAAACCTATTGGCCGAATACTGTATCGGACGGCACTGAGCGGAACCTTCCATCTGAAATTGAAAGCGATAGTTCAAAGAAGCCTACACAAAACGCAAGTTTTCGTAGATTGGCTACACGCTCAGTGTTGGCCGTCGCTTTGGTGGCTGCTTTGTTCGGCACATCTGTATTTTTGCGTAATTCCGGTGTTTTGCCATCTATATCAAATCCGTTTGCTGCTGAAATGGCGCGGGCTACGACTGATATAAATCTTCGCCCGGGTCCGACGGCTAACAATGCCCCGCTCGGGGTTGTTACACGTAATTCACGTGTTAAAGTTGTAAGAAAGGAAGGGGATTGGTATCAGGTGGATGTTGTAGAACAGGGAAGGGCGGTGGAGCCTCCTCTTACGACTACGAGGGGTTGGCTTCACAGCAGATATCTTGTTTCTGAATAATCCGATGTTTCTGCCTCCGCTGTGGGGGCTTTGAGCCTAATCCGAGTATTTGATCGAAGGAGAAGATAGTGAGTGTTCTTGAAAAAGTAAGACGATGGATAGACGGCGAGTCAGCAGAGCTTGTGCTTGAGCAAGCGGCGCGCGATGCCCAGGTAAAGCCACGAAGCGAGGCGGAGGAATTCATCGTAAAGATAGCTCGAGCCGTCGAATCCGTAATGCAGAAAGAGCTGCTGCCGCTGCCGCAAGGAACTGCGATAATCCCAACTGAATATACTATCTTTTTGGCCTCCGAAGACGACAAAGAATGGCAGGGCGTAAAGCGGCGAGGACTCGAACAGGGGCTTTATCATATTCTGGCCGAACGGGCAAAAGAGATCGCCGGGAAAAAGAAGCTTGAAACTCGGTCATTTGTGATAGAGCTTAGAGTGGACGGAACGCTTAGCAAAGGTGATGTCCGGGTTCAACATTCTTGGGAAGACTCCTCATCGGGCAAAACTGGGGTGCTGGCGCGGCCAAAGGCCAAAGGTGGGAGCTCGGGGAGCCCGACGAATAATCCGGGATGGGAAACCTCTGCCCGTCCGACTCCATATGTGCCTCCTTCATCGGCAGCGAACCATGTGCCCCAAAGATCCTCTCCGCCATCATTGAAAACACCTGAGTTTACACAGCACCCATTGAGTCGTGAACCTTCTAGAACCTCCGGAACCGGTGGGATTCAACAGGCTATTCCCCTACCGCCGGAAGACGGTGAGACAATGACGAGCGTTCGACCGCGTGCGAGGGAGCTTTTCAAGCTTGAGATCTGGCTAAATGGTGTAAGGCAGAACATTGTTCCGATCTTCAGTGCCGAGACGGTTATCGGGCGAGGCTCACGTTCGCGTCCGGTTGACATAACTCTCTCGGGAGATCCTGAAATAAGCCGACGGCATTTGGTTATCTTGGCGGATGGAAAAGGAAATCATTGGGTGGTAAATGAGGGGCGTAATCCCGCGATGATCCAAAACTACGAACTACCGGCAGATCAGCGAGTGCCTCTAAAACCTGGTGTTAGTGTTGCGATCGGCCGGTACGTCCTGAGAATTCAGCCACCAGTCTAGAATTCTAAGCACTGGTTATTTCCAGTCGTATGCAAAAACTTCTCCAAAACCTATGAACGAGGATGCGGACTCGGGAGGCGTTAGCGTAATGATCGGGCGGATCAGCTATTGGGGACAGCAACACCTTTATGATTCTATGAGATCAAATGGAAACTCACGGTCTCTTACCTTTTCAAGGATCTCATCCAGGGCCATAGCAACACCCGATCGAATAATTTCATCGTAACCAAACTTCTGTGCATTTAGCTCGAATTCTTCACTATCGAGCACCTCTACGCTCCCATTCGGCCAGACCACAATATCTATGTCCAGATCGATGTAATCGAGTGAACCATAATTGAGGCTTGGTGGTAAATTCAAATTGCAGTAAAAATTCCTTAACTTACCATCAGGGTTGAAAAAAATAAAAATACTGTACCATCGATCTAACCAAAAGTGTTCGATGGACTTTGTGTTCAGCTCGATCCGTCCAAGTCTTGGATGTTCAAGTGATACATTAAATGTACCTTCTAAGGTTAAAGTATTGCCTTCAAAGTTGAGAACACGACAATTCCAGCTTTTCTTTAAGGAGCCGTCATTGCTCCGCGCGCAGACGGTTATTATGTCGCCCGGGGTCATTGGTCAACCTTTGGAGACCTAACAACAAGTACTGAGCATGGTGCGTGATTTACTACAGAGTCAGAAACGGAGCCGAGCAGCAGTCGCTCCCAGCGGCTGTAGCCGTGTGACCCAACGACTATCATATCGGCTTCCATTTGTTCGGCGGTCTCAACGATCCTACTTTCGGGGGTCCCGAACAGTACTTCACTCGTAAACGTCACATTCTTGGATCCGCAAATGCCTTCAAGGCGAGCGCAGGTTTCTTCAAGTATCCTGGCCGCGTGCTCACGGGCAGTTTTTTCCATTTCAGTAGTATCGGGAAGGTAGCCTCCGTAGATATCGATCGCCATCGGGACGGCCATATCAACTACTGAGACGATCTTTATTTCGTCGCCTTCCTTAAAGCGAAAGGTCTTTAAAGCGTCAATTGCGGCTTCACTCTGTTTTGATCCATCAGTTGCGAGAAGTATCTTCATTTCTTCCCTCCTTATCGGAAATAAGGCGAATTCTACATCACCCAATTCTAATTTTAAATGTCACCACTTGGATGCGCCGGTCCTTATTCGTCATTTGTGCCGAAATAAAATGTCTTAAGTTTTCCCAAGATCTCCGCAAGGATCATTCGTTCCGCATCAGTTAGCTCGGAAAGCAGCTGCTCTTCTATTTCGTGCCACTCCGTCTCGACTGCGGAGCGTATCTCCTGTCCGGCGTCTGTCAGGAAGACTCGCATAGAGCGCGAATCGTCTTCGACCCGCGAGCATGAGACTAAGCCTGAATCGATGAGGCCGCTCAATGTTTTGTTGATCGTCGGAGGTGAGACGTTCAAGGCATTTGCCAGATCTACTTGCCTGCGTCCGTCCCGTTTCCATAATTCGATGAGGACAAAGACCTGACCGCTGTGGAGGCCAATATTGGTGAGGCTGCGTTCAAGATAGTTCTTGTGTGCCGTAGCTACCCGAGCCAGAAGGTGGCTGACGGTTGAATGAAATTTCATTGCGAATATATAGATTCCTACTAGCTAACTTAAGCCAATAGTTAGCCTGCAAACTGTAATATATTAGCAGGCTAACTAAATATAATTAGCCTGCTAATAATAGAAGATTAGCAGGCTAAGTGAAATTACAAAAGCGGTGTAGAATTTCTTTATGCAGAATTTAGAAGTGCTTAAAGCGGCAAGGAATTTAATGCTGCGTCTTCACAAGGTCCTTGTCGATCACGAGAAGCGCATATATGAAAGCATTAATGGGCCTATTAACCCAGGAAGATTCCTTGGTTTACTTTTGGAAAGTCCAGATCTTGCTTGGTTAAGACGGTTTTCTATGTTGATCGTTGAAATTGACGAGATGTTTGAATTAGACGACGGATACACAGCAGAGATGATCGATGCGTACATTGAAAAGGCTAGGGGATTGGTGGAAATGAGCGATGTAGATGACGACTTCAGGGCTCGTTATCAGGCGGCGATACAACAAGATATCGAGGCTGTCGCGCTGCATGAGGAATTAAAGAGGACGCTGAAATAGAGTGCATGCGACCAGGTTTAAAAGGGGAGGCTATTACAGCTACCCCTTTTTCATTTAATACGTGATGTGGTTTTACAGGAAAGCCCTACTCTCGTCCGCTTTTCTTCCAGTCCGCAAGAAATGCGTCAAGTCCTTTGTCTGTCAGGGGATGTTTGACCAATTGTTGGATCACCTTAAATGGGATCGTTGCCACGTCGGCACCGACCAAAGCAGAATCCACAATATGCATAGGATGACGTATCGAGGCTGCAAGAACCTGTGTATCAAAGTCGTAATTCTCGTAGATCTGAACGATGTCAGCGATAAGCTGCATCCCATTGGTTGCGATATCGTCAAGTCTGCCTATAAATGGCGATATGTACTTGGCTCCAGCTTTTGCCGCCAGGATCGCCTGAGCTGCATTGAAGCAAAGTGTTACGTTGACGCCAGTACCCTCGTCGGTAAGGATCCGAGTTGCCTTTAAGCCGTCTAATGTTAGGGGACACTTTACAACTACATTTGGTGCGATCTTGGCCAGCTCGCGACCTTGCTCGAGCATGCCGGCGGTATCGAGGGCGGTAACTTCGGCTGAAACATCACCCTTGACAAGAGAGCATATTTTTGCGATGTGTTCCTTGAAATCAACGTCGCCTTCTTTTGCGATCAATGATGGGTTCGTTGTAACACCATCGATCATTCCGAGTTCATTAGCTTCCTTTATTTCATCCAAATTTGCCGTATCGATAAAAAATTTCATAAGTTTAATGATTCCGGTGATTTTCCGTCGATCGTCCGGATATACTGATTACATTACGTAGTTAGTGAGTTTTCCAATACCTTCGATCTCTATTTCGCAGACATCGCCCGGTTCGAGTTTTGAAACTCCGGCAGGTGTTCCTGTCGCTATTATGTCTCCCTTTTGGAGGGTCATTTGTCGTGAGATGTATCGTATCAAAAAATCTACAGGGAAGACCATTTGTGAAGTACGTCCGTCCTGTTTTATCTCACCGTTGACTGAGCAGCAAATTCTAATATCACTGACATCTAATTCTGTTTCTATCCACGGTCCGATCGGGCAGAAGGTATCAAAAGATTTCCCTCGTGTGAACTGAACGTCATGTCGCTGTATATCACGAGCTGTTACGTCATTAAGGCAAGTAAATCCGTGCACAAATTGAAACGGATCTTCATTGTCCTTTATGTCTTTGCAATCATTGCCAATAATTACCGCTAACTCCGCTTCGTGTTCGACCTGATGTGACTGTTGCGGAATTAAAATAGTGTCGCCGTTAAAGATCAACGATGATGGTGCCTTTAGAAAGATCAATGGTTCTTTGGGGACCTCATTTCCGAGCTCGGCGGCGTGTTCGGAGTAGTTCCGTCCAACGCAAATTATTTTTGATGGAATAAAATTAGCGTGTATTTCTTGCTGCATTAATACTCAGAGTAATCCGAGAGTCATTCGAAATCAACATTCGATAATATCAAACACAATAACTTGTAGCGTTAAGCCTATTATACACAGTATGTTCTGGCACTGTTACGGAATGAGTGCTAAAAAAATGAAAAAAATCTTGACTTTTTATCTAATTCGGGCTATCTTTTTATCACTGAACGCGTTTTGAAAACCTAAGGAGTTCGTATTCGTTCTCCGGCCTGTTTGGTCGCCCATCGAAGAAATCCGGCTCGGAAAGTATGAGTGGGAAAAACGACGAACAGGGACACTTTTGAGGATCTTGTCGGCGCAAGGCTCTTGATCCAAGATAGAGTTAACTGAACTAAGAGATGATAGGTCCGTTGCCGGCATGCAGCGGGCCTTTTCTCTATTTACTTAGACGCTGCTCAGAAGGGAATTTGCCAAAATTTTTACGGGACAGTTTCACTCACGATCTCGCTTGGTTTACTGACGTTCTTGAATGTGTCCGTTGCTGTTATGTAATAAAAATATGTTCTGCCAGATACAACATTTTCGTCAACAAAGGTTGTTTTAGGCGTCAAATCTGGCATCAGAAGCTGCCATTCCTCGATCGGTGTATCTCGGTCTTCAGAACGATAAATACTGTAGCCTGCGATGTCTTTCTCAGGATTTGCCGGGAAAAAGATAGAGATCGAGGTCGGCGAGGCTGCGATTGTGATTGACGAGGGCGGGGAAGGAGGGAATGTGTCAACCGGTGAAACCTCGATCAAGTTAGATTCGGTGCTTTCGACGGCGCGCCCCTCGGCACCGGTGGAAACGGCTCGAACAAAATAGAAATACTTCTTTCCAAACTCAAAAAATTGATCTGAATATTCTTGATCAGTTATAGGGTCACGATTCAGCAGTCGTCCTGCGACTGCTTCGGACTCCGAACGATAAATATTATATCCGATGAGGTTCAGCGGTTGTGAGCCGTCAACATTCTCGGTCGGAGCACTCCAAGTCAAGCGAATCTCTTCTTGCGATACTTCATATGAAAGAGACGTCGGGGCTGAAGCAATGCTCGGTGCAGGTTCTAGTACAACAACGTTAGAAAAGGCAGCTCGCTGGCCGGATGCGTTAACAAAACGGATCGCATAGCGTAGTCTTACCGGTTGACCGGCAAACTGCAGCGTATCACGATAGGTCATGGTTTTCAGACCAAAATCATTCTCTTCAAATCGCTGGGAACCAATTACCACAGATCGACTGGCAAATTCATCTTCAGTGATCCGCGGAGCTGCAGAAAGTGGCTCCGCAAGCCGATAGATCTCAGCCCTTTCTATATAAAGAAGGCTGCCGGGATCTGCATTTCTGGCAGGCATTTTCCACGAAAGTATGATGGTATTACCTCGTTGAAAAGCGCTTAATTCAGCACGCTGTTCAACTCTCTCTTTTGGTGGCTGGGGAGGTGTCCTTTTGCCACACTGGAATCCGCTCGAGAGCATAAGCGCCGCAGATAGCATCAGCAGCTTAAAATAAGAGTGCTTAAAAAGATAGATCATTGATTCCACCATTACCATATGCAGAGCCAATGCACCGGTGCTTAATTCCTAAAGTATGTACTGACGCAGATCTCTGTCCTCTACCAAATCGCCGAGTTTCTTTTCAACATACTCGGCATCGATCACTTGCCTTTTTTCCGGTAATTCACTACCAAGGTAGCTCACCTCGTCAAGTAACTTCTCAAGCAGAGTATGAAGCCTCCGGGCTCCTATATTCTCAGTAGATCGATTCATCTCTACAGTGAATTCAGCAATACGTGTGATCGCATCGTCAGTAAACTCGAGCTCGATCCCCTCGGTGCTTAAAAGTGCCTGATACTGTTTAATCAAGGAATTCTTTGGCTGCGTTAGTATGCGCTTAAGGTCGTCCAGTGTTAAAGGCTCAAGCTCAACCCGGATGGGAAAACGGCCTTGTAGTTCAGGGATAAGATCTGAAGGTTTTGAAACGTGGAAGGCTCCGGCAGCGATAAACAGAATATGCTCGGTGCTAACCATTCCGTATCGAGTGTTTACATTCGTCCCTTCAACGATCGGCAACAGATCGCGCTGAACACCTTCACGCGAAACCTCGGGGCCCGTGCCGGTTTCCCTTCCGGCGATCTTGTCTATCTCATCAAGAAAAATGATACCGGAATTCTGGACCTTTTCTATTGCCTGACGTGTTATCTGTTCCATATCGACGAGTCTTTCTTGCTCATCTCGCACCAGATATTCCAGAGCTTCGGCTACTCGCATCTTTCGTCTTACTGTCTTTGAAGGAAAAATATTGCCGAACATATCACGAAGGTTCACGCCCATCTCCTCCATTCCCTGCCCACCGATAAAATCGATGGTTGCGGGGCCGCGATCCTGCGTATCTATTTCGATCAAACGTTCGTCCAGATCCCCGGATCGAAGTTGCTGACGAAGTTTTTCTCGCGTTCTGTTTGCGGATGATTCGGAATCACTTTCAGTCTCAGATCCATAATGAAGTGATGCAGGGGGTAAAAGTATATCCAATATCGATTCTTCTGCATTTTGCTTTGCCCGGTCGCTAACCTGCTCATAGGCGGCCTGCTTGGTCATATCCACCGAGACATCGGTAAGTTCACGGATCATGCTTTCCACATCGCGTCCAACGTAACCCACCTCAGTAAATTTCGATGCTTCGATCTTGGTTCGAGGTGGAGCATGCGATGGCTTGGGCTGCGACACTGCTGCTCGTCGGTCTGATCCTGGTCATAAATATCATTGTGAGGATCTTAACGAGGAAGAGACATTAGCCGTCGCGTGGCTTTAGGGCTCTTTTGGGCAGATGCTGATGACAACAAAGATCAAAATATCCGGGTTAGATTTTTTCTACGGCAGCGAGCAGGCCCTTTATGGCATCTCGTTGGAAATACCTGAGCGCGAGGTTATAGCTTTTATCGGTCCTTCTGGTTGCGGTAAATCAACCTTCCTGCGAACACTTAATCGAATGAACGACACGATCCCGATCGCGTCGGTCAAAGGAAAGGTTGAGATCGATGGCAGGGATATCTATGCTCCCGGGACCGACGTCGTCGCCCTTCGCAGAAAGGTCGGGATGGTCTTTCAGAAATCGAACCCATTTCCCAAGTCGATCTTTGAGAATGTTGCTTACGGAATTAGGATCAACGGGATACACACAAGCAGAACAGACCTTAACGAGCGTGTTGAGAAAGCACTTCGTGATGCCGCTCTTTGGGAAGAGGTTAAAGATAGATTGAATAGTTCTGCCTTTGGGCTTTCCGGCGGGCAGCAGCAGCGGCTGTGTATCGCCAGGGCACTTGCCGTTCAACCCGAAGTAATCCTGATGGATGAACCGGCCTCAGCTCTTGACCCGATCGCCACTCAGAAGATCGAAGAGTTGGTGGTCGAGCTAAAGAAGAATTATACGATCGTTATCGTTACGCACAATATGCAGCAAGCAGGCCGGGTCTCTGACAGAACGGCGTTCTTTATGCTCGGCAAACTTATTGAATACAACCCGACTCAAAAGATGTTTACGAATCCGGATGAAAAACTTACCGAGGATTATATAACCGGGCGATTCGGTTAGTTTTTGTTGTGATATAATTAAAAGATTTTACGGTTGATACCGCGCTTTAAAGAATGGAACACAGAATAATTGACCAACAGCTTGACCTGCTCCGCGATAAGATCCTGCTTCTTGGCGGTGCTACCGAAGCCGCGGTTAACCGCGCGATGCAGGCGTTGGTGGAACGAGACAGCGAACTTGCACGTAAAGTGCTCGATGAAGACAAGATAATCGATCAGATGGAGCTTGAGATCGATCGTCTTAGCATAGAGATACTTGCGCTTCAGCAACCGGCTGCGCACGATCTTCGCTTTGTGATCTCCGTCGCAAAGATCACACCTATCCTTGAGCGGATCGCCGACCATGCCAGCAGCATCGCTGAGGCAGCATTGATCTTGAATACCGAGCCGCAAATAAAGAATTATGTTGACTTTCCGATAATGGCCCGAACGGCAGCGGACATGCTTCGGACCGCTCTAGATGCCTTTACATCGGAAGATGCTCACACCTCTCGTGAAGTTATCAAGCGCGATAAAGAGATAGATGCCAGCTATAAGCGCGTCTTCAACGAACTGCTTGAGATGATGATCGACAATCCGGCTGCAACAACCGGTGCGGCGCATCTTTTATTTGTCGCAAAGCATCTTGAGAGGATCGGGGATTACGTAAAAGACATCTGTGAGCTGAATGTCTATCTTACCGAGGCAGCATTCATAAAACACTCCAAGATAAGCTGATCCGCCTAAACATTTGTGTAGAAATAAGGAGTCACCAGCGGTGAAATGCCGGATGACCTTCTTTTACAGCTACGAAAACTCCTCGACAGGTATCGCAAACCTTTCCGCCGGCGAGGAGCTCGGCTTCAACCGTTGCCCGGTCATCACCTGAATCGACCACACGAGCGCGCAACGTGATAGGCCCATCGACCGGAGTCGGGCGGAGAAGCTTTACGTGGAATTCAGCCGTTACAGTGCATGGTGCTGAACTCTCGCCGCGTTTCCTCATCAAATGCATTGTTGCTGCCCAATTCGAATGACAATCAAGCAGCGCTCCAATAATGCCCCCGTTTAGCACTCCAGGAAAAGCCTGGTGATGCGGCTCGGCGAGCCACTCAGCTACCAGCTCATCCCCCTCCTCAAAACTGCGTATGTGCAGGCCATTTTCGTTCGCAGGCCCGCAGCCAAAACAAATGCTTTTAGGTGAATAGACCTCTTGTACTGATCGCTCAGTATTCATAATGTGCCGAAAGTTTAGCACATCTCCGGCATCTTTCTGAGCTGCCCACTTATCCCGCAGATAATTCGATCTCAGACGGCTTCTTCTCACTTTTTGGGAAAAGCAGTGACGCAATGACCGAGATAAGTATCGTCGTTAATATGAATCCAAGCGACCACGTGATCGGGAACTTACCACCGAATGCGTCGTTCAGCCATACCATCTTAAGGCCCACAAAGATCAAAACCACGGAAAGCCCGTATTTGAGCAAATAGAACTTACTGACGGCACCGGCAAGCATAAAATACATCGACCGAAGTCCTAGTATTGCAAATATATTCGATGTAAAGACGATCATTGGCTCGGCGGTGATCGCAAAGATCGCCGGAACAGAATCTACGGCAAAGATGATGTCCGTCATCTCAAGAAAGAGCAATGCGATAAAAAGAGGGGTTGCTGCCCACCGCCCGTGCTCACGGACAAAGAACTTTTTCCCGTGCAGTTCTTTTGTAACGGGCATAAATCGGGTGAAAAGACGGATCACCGGGTTCTTCGCCGGCTCGATCTCTTTTTCCGGACCGAACATCATCTTCAAACCGGTTATTATCAAGAATCCACCGAAGAGGTATATCACCCAGTGAAACTGCATCAGCCACGAACCCATACCGATGAATATCGCTCGGAAGACAAGGGCTCCAATGATGCCATAGAAGAGGACGCGATGCTGATACTTAGCCGGTATCGCAAAATAAGCGAACACCACCACGAAAACAAAAATGTTATCGACCGATAATGATTTTTCTACTATGTAGCCGGTAAGAAACTCGAGAGATACATTCCACGCGGCAATGTCCGGAACAAATCCCGGTATTGACATCAGCCGCTCATCTAGAGGGAATTTCCAAAGTGTATACCGATAGAGAAGGAAATTGAAGACCAATGCAAGCGAGATCCACACCACGCTCCATATAGTTGCTTCCTTGAAAGAGACCTCGTGTTCCTTCCGATGAAACACACCAAGGTCAAGCGCGAGCATTAAAAGAACAAAACCGGTGAATCCAAGATAGAACCACCAATATTCGGCAAACGGAAAAAGACTCATACGTGAACCTCCTAGAACAGTAAGATCACGTCCGCAAAGAAGAAACCTCACGCGGACATTCTTCGTGTCAACGCGCAAGGTCTTGAATCTTCGCCTTTGGGCCGGAGCGATCTCGCTCGTATTGACGACCAAAAGGACCGCGGAGGGTTATCTACTCCCCTTGCCAAATTGTTATTTGCAAAGATAACTAAACAGGAAATAAAAGTCAAGATTTGGATAACTTGAACAATCAGCTGATGCTCGTGTAGATTTTATCGACGCTAGGCCTAATAAGATTTGACTATTTAACCTTATGCTAACCCTTCTCGCCATAGTTTTCCTTGCTTGGCTCGTTTTTGGATATTTCGGATATGGGCGTTGGATCGCCAAACAGTTCAGGCTTGATGACGAGCGGACAACGCCAGCCAACATCGTCAATGATGGACAGGACTTTGTGCCGATATCTCCCTTTTATTTATTCGGTCAGCATTTTTCGGCGATCGCGGCTGCCGGACCGATCGCGGGGCCAATAATCGCCTGCATCGCTTTTGGGTGGCTTCCCTGCCTTGTGTGGATCGCCATAGGCGTTGTTTTGATCGGCGCGGTCCACGATTTTTCGGCACTTACATCTTCCGTTCGCCACGGAGCACGCTCAATTGCCGAAATAACGCGCGAGCGCCTCGGCGGTGGGGCCGGCCGAGCGATGATGGCATTCATCTGGCTTGCTCTGGTCTATGTTATAGTCGCATTCACCGATATTACTGCGGGAACATTTGTCAGCGGGGATGAAGCTCTTTTAGGCGAAACGGGATTCGATCCGGGCGGCGCAGTTGCCTTCGCATCGATCGCATATCTATTGCTTTCCATAATTCTCGGGCTGGTAGAGCGATATCTAAAGCCGCCGTTGTGGTTGGCGACGATGATTTTTGTTCCGGCAACTTTCGGAGTTGCATATCTTGGCACTAAGTTCTCAACTGTATTTGCTTTTGGCCATCGATCTTGGGGTTTGATCATTCTTACATACTGCATCGCAGCATCTATAGTGCCTGTTTGGCTCTTGCTCCAGCCTCGCGGTTATCTTGGCGGATTTGTTCTGTACTCGGCGATCTTTGTGGGCATCATCGGCATATTTTTTGGCGGCTATACGATACAGCAGCCGGCCTTCAAGTCGTGGGATGTTGGCGGTATGACAGGAATGTTATTCCCTTTTCTGTTTGTAACTATTGCCTGCGGAGCGTGTTCCGGCTTTCACGGGCTCGTCTGTTCCGGCACGACCTCAAAACAGCTTGATAAAGAATCGCACGCACGTCCCATAGGTTATGGAGCAATGCTCGCGGAAGGTTTCGTTGCCTTCATGGCCCTGGTGGTGGTAATGATCGCCGGGAATGATATGCTCTTCGGCCCTGACGGAAAGGCATTTGCGGCCGGAAAGATCTATGGTAATGGCATCGGAGAGTTTTTGTCACTGATCATCGGACGGGAGAACCTGCCGTTCGCTATTACTTTCGGAGCGATGGCGTTTTCGACGTTTGTTTTTGACACGCTTGATGTCGGAATGCGTCTCGGCCGCTATCTGGTTCAGGAATTGATCGGTGTCGGCGGCTGGGTCGGAGCCCTTGTCGGAACGCTTGCGACCGTTGCCATTCCATTTTTTCTAATCTTTTACGCGAAACCGGGTTCGTGGATCGAATTCTGGACGCTTTTCGGTGCATCTAATCAGCTGCTCGCAGCCTTGACACTACTTTCAATAACCGCGTGGCTCTACAAGGCAAGAAAGCGGATCGCGTTCACCCTATTGCCAATGCTCTTTGTGCTGGCGATCACGTTGTGGGCACTTGCCTCTCTGGTCGTCGGGAATTTTCAGGCGTCAACGGGCCTTGATATAAAAATGGTCAATGGCATCGCTTCATTGATACTTATCGTTCTAGCGATATTTTTGGTGGTTACCGCGTTTTTCAAACTGCGTGGAGAGTATAAGGCAAGAACGGGGGCCGAGGTTGAATCGTTGGCGTGATACGTTAGATCGGAGAAGCACGCGTTCAATGATGCGGGATCCCGACTGATCGGAGAATGCAATTATGCTAACAATAACAGAGATCGCCCCTGACATCTTTCGTATCAATACCTTCATTTCCGAGGCCAACCTTGGGTTCAGCCAGTTCCTTGTCCGCGACGAGGAGCCGCTTCTTTTTCATACGGGAATGCGGGCATTGTTCCCTATGGTACGCGAAGCCGTCGGCTCACTAATTGATCCGGCAAAGCTGCGTTGGATCGGTTTCAGCCATTTTGAGGCCGATGAGTGCGGTTCACTGAATGAATGGCAAGCGGTCGCACCGCATGCAACCGCGGTCTGCAGCATGGTCGGGAAAATGGTCAGTATAGATGATTATTCTCAAACGAATCCTGCGAAGGGAATGGTTGACGGTGAGGAATTCTCAACGGGAAGCCACAAGTTCCGATTTCTGGCTACGCCGCATGTGCCTCACAACTGGGAGGCAGGGCTATTGTATGAGCTCACTGCCGGTGTGCTTTTTAGCTCGGATATTCTTCACCAGAATGGTGATGTTGAGCCACTAACATTTAACAGCGTTACCGATCGCACATATGAGACATTGAACGAAATGCAGGCTGGCCCTCTTGCCGGATACTTGCCCTACTCTGTTGATACTGACGAAACGCTAAGGCGCATTGCTGAGCTGAAACCAAAAACCATAGCGACAATGCACGGTTCTGTTTACAGCGGTAATGGCGAGAATGCAATTCTTGAATATGCAAAGATGTTGAAAGACGTTCTTGGTAGGAAGAATTAATCTTCCCGGACCGGAACATGGTCAAGCGTGCGTGTGGTGTGTTCGGTAACGCTGCCAATGCCCACATCTCGGGGTTCGTTCAATTGTGCGGTCGAAACCGGCCGAAGATAATTTGCGGCAATCTGCTCTTCGGGTCGATTCCCCTGATGGTTTTTCTCGGCCCCGGCCATTATCCCGGCTTGTCTTAGCACCAGATAGCAAATACCGAAGAGAGCCGCAAAATAGAAGAAGGCAATGGGGATCAGCTGATTCATCGCCAAACCGTACTTTGCAAAGATCCCGACAATGAACATAAAGAAGAAGAAGCCGCCCCCGCCGATCCAAGAGATGGACATTGTAAGGTTTGAAGCTAGCGACCGACGATGCGGATCTAATTCCTGCATCCGGCGCCCGCACCGGCTACAATAAGTCAGCCCTTCCAAGATCTGTGTCCCACAGCCTGAACAATACATTTTCTAATGCCCTATTGCTTTATCGGCCCGATCTTCTCCTCGAGCCAATTCGTAAGGTCATCAACTGATTCGATGTGCACCGGTTTTCCTCGCCATGCCTTGATCGCAAAGATCAAAAGCAGGACGGTGCTAGCCACCGTGAAGATGCCGTTACCTAATTGGGCGAGATCAGTTACCTTTCCGATGATACCAAGAAGCGTGGTCACTATGAGAACTCCGACATGTGCGGCAAGCCCCTGCGCCGCATGGAAACGCACCCGCGATTCCGTCTTCGGCATTATCAATAACAGAATAATCCCTGCAATAAGACCAATGGTGAAAGGGATATACGGAAGCCCGATCAGCCATCGCTCCGGTGTTCCCGTTTTTGCCACGATTCGATCGGACGTTTCGCCAACGTCCGGCAAACCGGCAGCCTGGTATGCCACCGGTGCCGCGCCGCCCATAAATCGATAGGCCTCAAACTGTTCCTCGGCCAAACGACGAGTGGTCTCTTCTGTAACGCTCGAAGGAGAAGTCGGGAATTCCGCAGTTTTGTAGGGGCTGTTGGGCGAAGTGTAGTCTCCGACGGAGGCCGTTTGAGCCTTTGCTTTGTCCGGAAATTCCGGATCTAAGGGGTTTGTATCGAATTTTTTCGGCATCCTCGATGGTATTCTACGATATTTAGACCTGAGTTGTTCAACTAAATGCGGCCCAGGATCAGCTTCTTACTAAACATGGTCCTTCTAGGGTCCTCTTCTTTCTTGACCAATTAGACCGCGGCAGTATTTCGGTTAGAATCTACTTGATGAAGATACTAGTTCTTGGAGCCGGGCGAATGGGCCACGGTGCTGCTTTTGACCTCATACACAACTCACCGGATGTGGACTCCGTTACTGTTGCTGATCAAGATATTAGCAAGGCCGATGCGGTTGCGTCTGCCGTAGGCACTACTAAGATCGAATCCCGGCATATAGACGCTTCGGATAATGCCTCGGTAAGGGATCTGATGCGTGGCCATGATTCCGTTATTTCGTGTGTGAATTATTGGTATAACGAGATGCTATCGCGGATCGCTATCGAGACAGGCTCTAATTTTTGCGATCTTGGGGGGAATAATTATGTTGTGGATTCCCAGTTGGCTCTCGATGCCGAAGCCAAGGCTGCAGGGATCAGTATCATTCCGGACTGCGGCCTTGCTCCGGGAATGGTCTCGATCCTTGCAATGCACGGCGCAAAGCAGTTTGAACAGCTCGATGAGATACACATTCGTGTGGGCGGTTTGCCGCAAGAGCCCGAGCCGCCCTTGGATTATCAGTTGGTATTTTCGGTCGAAGGTCTGATCAATGAATACGTTGAGATTGCCCGTGTTATCCGTAACGGAAAGATTACCGAAGTTCCGTCAATGACAGAACTTGAATCATTGCAATTTGAAGGATTTCCGCAGCTTGAGGCATTTCAAACAAGTGGGGGCACATCGACGCTTCCGGACACATTTCTTGGCAAGATAAAGGAACTTGACTACAAGACCATCCGATATGCAGGACACTGCGAGAAATTCAAGACCATGATAGATCTGGGGCTTTGCTCAAGCGAGGAGATCATAGTTGATTTTCAGAAGATCACGCCCAGGAAGGTCTTGGCCGAACTGCTGCAGAAATATCTTCCTGCAGACGGGCCTGACCACGTGCTTGTGCGGCTTGAGTTCAAAGGAATACAAAGGTCCGAAGACCCGCGGCCGACAAGACTCAGGTATGACATCATTGATAGTTTCGATGAGAGCACCGGCCTTTCAGCCATGATGCGCACAACTGCATTTCCGGCCTCGATAATTTCACAGATGATGGCACGCGGAGACGTGCTTGAACGCGGTGCAACACCGCAAGAAACAGTTATTGAATCGGACAAATTTGTTAAGGAGTTAGATCAGCGACAAATAACACTTATTGAGAAGTGGGTCTAGTATTAAGAGCTTTAGAGCTATAAAATATGATTGTGTGGGCTGCTGTGAGATCGGGAAGATAATATATCTTACTATACTTGGTTTTCCCGTCCTTGGATGTCAGCTTCGTTGTTTTCTTCAGGTCCAACAGTTCTGCGTATGCGCGAGACCGGGACAAGAGCATCGACCGGGCGATCCTCTCCGGCAGCACGATTGAATTCGGTGGCGTGGGTTCGGAGGTATTCGAAGAAGCGCTCAAATTCACGCTGCATCGCGTCCATCTTTTCCCTCATATTCAAGATTATCTCAACGCCGGCCAAATTAACGCCCAAGTCGCGTGTCAGCGAGAGGATCACCTCAAGGCGTTCGATGTCCCTGTCTTCATAAAGCCGAGTATTGCCGTCGGATCTGGAAGGCTTCAACAACCCTTCGCGTTCGTACATACGCAGTGTTTGCGGATGAATGTCAAACATCTCCGCAACCGCACTAATGGTGTATGTACGCGCACGCTTTTTCATTCTAGCCCCATTGACTTACGAGGATTCTCCGAATTCAGTTTTTCAAATTGACGGAGAACGTCCTTGGTCTCTTCCGAGAGTACTTTTGGCAATGTGATCTTCACCTCAACGAACTGGTCGCCGCGGAGCTTCGGATTGCGAAGGCTCGGGAACCCTCGTTCTCTTAACCGAAATTTCTGGCCGCTTTCGGTCCCGGGCGGGATCTTCAATTGTGCCTTGCCCTCTACTGTCGGCACCTCGATCTTTGTACCAAGGGCCGCTTCCGGAACCGTTATTGGTACTGTTACGTAAACATTGTCGCCCTTTCTGGTAAGGAAAGGGTGCTTCCCAACGTTTGTCAGAATATAAAGGTCGCCGGGTTCCGCACCTAGCCTGCCACCGTGGCCCTTTTTAGGAATACGAACGCGCGAACCCGTATCGACCCCTGCAGGGATCTTTATCTTTACTTGTTCTGATTTTGGTGTCGTTCCTTTACCACTGCAGAGCGAACACGGCGTCCGCCGACGGCCCGTGCCGCTGCAATCAGGACACTCCTGCGAGAATTGAAGACGTCCGCCGGTCTTTAGTACCTGTCCGGTTCCTTTACAGGTGGTGCAGGTGACGACTGGCCCGCCGGTATCGCCAGCCCCCTGACAACGTGAACACTGCTCGGAGCGGTTCACGGTGATGTTTGTAACGAGGCCGGAAAATGCTTCTTCAAAGCTGAGTGCCAGCGGTATCTCGATATCACGGCCGCGTTTCGGGATCGCCCGTGGCGGTTCCGCCTCCACGCGGGTGCCGCCACCGAAAAGATCCGAGAAGATATCTCGAAAACTGGAACTGCCGCCTGAAGATCCGGATTCCCACTGAAATCCTGAAAAATCAAAGCCAGGGGCCGATGTTCCGCTACGCGCACCGGCGGCAAAAGGCGAATCAGCGTCAAGGTTATCATTGTAGTAACCAAAACGGTCGAAGACCTTACGCTTCTTCTCGTCCGAAAGAACGTCGTAAGCCTCCTGAACCTCTTTGAAACGTTCCTCAGCAACCTTATCGTTCGGATTAACGTCCGGATGATATTTGCGCGCTAAACGGCGATAGGCCTTCTTTATCTCGTCGGCTTTGGCGTCTTTCGCAACTCCTAGTATCTGGTAATAGTCTTTCTTTGCCACGCGATCCAAAAAATGGGGTGACTGCGAAACCAACCACCCCAACTCAAACTCCCAGCTTTACCGATGGGAAAACACCGGCTCGCTGCTACTCTTTCTTTTCATCATCGACGTCAACGTATTCTGCCTCGATGACATTGTCGTCGGTCGAAGACGAGGAACCGTCGCCATCTGAGCCTGCTGAAGCAGAGGCCGCTTGATCCTGCTGCCCCGCGTCACCTGCGGCAGAGGCGGTCTGATTATAGATCACCTCCGCAAGCTTATGCGAGGCGGTCTGAAGCCTATCAAATGCGTTGTTCATTGCGTCAACGTCAGATCCGGCAAGTGCCGACTTGGCGTCGCCGATCGCTGCTTCAATTTCGCCTGAAGCGGCCGCGTCAAGCTTGTCTTTATTCTCAGAAAAGCTCTTTTCTACGCTGTAAACAAGTCCATCAAGCCGATTACGAGCCTCTATCTCCGCCTTTTTCTTTTCGTCCTCAGCCGAATGAGATTCGGCATCTTTCATCATCTTATCGATCTCTTCTTTCGACAATCCGCTGGAGGCGGTGATCGTGATCTTCTGCTCGCGGCCTGTTCCTACGTCTTTCGCAGAGACGTTAACAATTCCATTTGCATCGATATCAAACGTTACCTCTACCTGCGGTACGCCTCGAGGTGCCGGCGGAATGCCGACAAGATGAAACTTACCGAGCGTTTTGTTATCTCCGGCCATCGGACGCTCGCCCTGAAGGACGTGTACTTCGACCGAGGTCTGGTTGTCGGACGCAGTAGAAAAGATCTCGCTTTTTCGTGTCGGGATCGTGGTATTCCGCGGGATCATCGTCGTCATCACGCCGCCGAGTGTTTCGATTCCAAGCGTCAGCGGTGTAACGTCGAGCAAAAGGATATCGGTCTTTTCGCCGCCGAGGACACCTGCCTGAACGGCCGCACCTAACGCAACGACCTCATCTGGATTCACTGACTTGTTTGGGTCTTTGCCAAAGAACTCCTTGACCATTTCCTGAACCTTCGGAATACGGGTCGAACCACCAACCAACACTACTTCGTCGATATCTTTCGCAGTAATACCAGCGTCCTTTATTGCCTGCTCGACCGGCGGCATCAGACGCTTGAGGATAGGCTCGGCAAGAGCCTCAAATTTCGAGCGGGTCAGCTTCATTACAAGATGTTTTGGCCCGGATGCATCTGCTGTGATGAATGGCAGGTTGATCTCAGTCTCCATCGCAGATGAAAGCTCGACCTTTGCCTTTTCTGCAGCTTCTTTAAGCCGCTGAAGAGCCATCTTGTCACTTGTCAGATCAATGCCTTGGTCTTTCTTGAATTCATCGATGATCCATTTGATCAGAACCTCATCGACATCATCACCGCCGAGGTGTGTATCGCCGTTAGTCGATTTGACCTCGACAACGCCTTCGCCTACCTCAAGTATCGAAATATCAAAAGTTCCGCCGCCGAAGTCGAAGACCGCGATCGTCTCATCCTTTTTCTTATCCAAGCCATAGGCCAACGCAGCGGCTGTTGGTTCATTGACGATGCGAAGCACTTCAAGTCCCGCTATTTTGCCGGCATCCTTAGTGGCCTGACGTTGTGCATCATTAAAATATGCAGGAACGGTAATTACTGCCTTTTCGACCTTCGCGCCGAGGTAGTCTTCGGCAGATTGCTTCAATTTCTGAAGCACCATAGCCGCGATCTCCGGCGGACTGTATTGCTTTCCGTCAGCATTTATGCGTACATCGCCGTTCGATGCCTTTTCGACCTTGTAAGGGACCTGAGCTATTTCGCCCGTAACCTCGTCGTAGCGACGACCCATAAAACGCTTTATCGAATAAAGCGTATTTTCAGGATTCGTTACCGCCTGTCTTTTCGCGACTTGACCGACCAGCCTATTACCGTCTTTTGTAAATGCTACAACCGAAGGAGTAGTTCGACCGCCTTCAGAGTTTGTTATAACAACCGGTTCACCGCCTTCCATTACCGCGACGACCGAGTTAGTTGTTCCCAGATCGATTCCTATGATCTTGCTCATCTTTATGTATCTCCGATTCTAAAAGTGCCCTTTTCGACAAAAGCCAAGATTTAACTCACTTGAGTATAGTTATAATATAAAGGTTGAGCGTGGTATTGTCAAGTCTAAATTGATACATGATTGCGATCTATCCCATCTTGCCAGCTAGATCTCCAGTTACAGTTATCGATGAGCTCACCAATGACATTGTTTTTTCATACGATAAGGTTTAAAGGTTGCTACCCAAAAAATTTTGTAGTCACATTACCCCAAAGGAGGAACCTCATTATGTCTAGATTCAGACTCTTCTTTAGCCAGACGATCAGAAATGCAAAGACACATATGCCTCTGCCTCCCCCGCGAATGCCTAAGGTACCGACAATTCCAGCGCTTAATCCTAAGGCCGGATTTGATTGGATGAAATTTGCCAAAGAGTTTGGTCAATCCTGGTTGGAGGATAGATAACGGATGGCAAAGGCCCCGTACCGGTCCCGGCTCCCTTGGCGAGCTTGCCTATGTCGGTATGAAGGGCATATTCCAAAAACTCGGACCGAACGAGAAGGAGAGTGCGAAAGGTAGCTTATTGGCAAACGGCATCTCGTCACAGGGGCTCAGGAGATCAGTGATGTCAAAAGCCACTCAAGCATTCAGGACAAGGCTCAATTTGCGCGTTTTGTTCCCGAGAATTTCGGAGTTCTTGAACCCGTTATGCAAGCAAGCGGCATCGCAGCCGGAGCGGCTGGTTCGATAGGTGTTGGCGATGTTTATTTTGCTGCGATCTCCAAGACTAAGATGATGGATTAACGGATTTTGCAGTTATTATTTCTAATGAGGCCGAGGATCGCAACGGGTCGGAACTACGGCTAAGGTTCGCGTCCGGCATCGGTATCCATATTCGATTCTTCTTCCTTCATTAACCGCGCGACCTGGAAAATGTAATGAATGCCCGATGCCACCGCCAGCAAGACGACAAGAAAATAAACCGTAGGAAGGTAAAAGGAGGTCCCCGTAACCGCGGCAAGCAATATAAGAGAAACGGCTATCACCTGAACAAAGGTTGAAAGTTTCCCCAACCATGAAGGCCGGAACCCTTTAAATCCGGTCATTATATGGATAGCTCCCGCAACGGTAACGATCAACACATCACGTCCGATCACCGCGGCTGTGACCCAGAACGGGATGGGAAGATGCCTTACAGGCTCAAATACGTGCGGCAGAGACAGGACGACAAACGCAACAGTCATCAATAATTTATCTGCTATCGGATCGATGATCGTGCCGAGTTCGGATTCCTGTTTGAAACGTCTTGCAAGATACCCATCTATTCCGTCAGATACTCCGGCGATCACAAAAACTAATAGTGCCCAGATGCTATTGCCATAAAAAAGTAGACTGGCAAATACAGGTATCAGAGCCATTCGAAGAAACGTCAGCAGGTTTGGAACAGTAAGGATGGTGTTCATTCTGAACGAAGTTCTAGAAGAGAGATCTCTGGTGGACACTGATATCGTACCGGCAAGATCACAGTCCCGATGCCGCGTGTAATGTATATTTGTGAATCCTTTCTTCGATGAAGACCGGCTGTCCGACGGCGACGTATGATCCTGTTTCGTGAATCCCTTATACGTATCTGACCGCCGTGTGTATGACCGGAAAGCGTTAGGTCGATACCGGCGCGTACACATTGGCGGAAAATTATAGGGTTGTGGGCGAGCAGGAGTTTGAACTCGTCGGGATAGGAGCCTTTTAATGCAGCAGGGAGGTCGGTTCGCCCAACCATATGGTCATCAACACCGGCAAGCCAGAACGATGCATCGCGGACGGTAAATCTAAAGCCTTCGTTGATCAGCACATTAATGCCATTCGCACGCAAGGCTGAGGTAACATTACTACCATCCGTCCAGTGGTCATGATTACCAAGACAGGCATATGTACCAAACTCGGCGGACAATTTCCCGAGCATTTCTGCCACAGGTTCGATATATTCAGGCTCGTGAGAAACATAATCGCCGGTTAACACGAACATATCCGGCTTTAATCTGTTGGCGATCTTTACCGCACGCCCGATGTGTTCCAGGCCGGTTAGCGGGCTGTGATGGATATCCGATAGATGAATGATGCGGAAACCATCGAGCTTCTTCGGTAAACGGAAAAGTTTTATCTCTACACGTTCCAGGGAAAGAGTGTTGGCTTCATCGATCGCATATTTAGCGATCCTTGAGACATTCCCGGCAAATTCGCGCAGAGGGCGCTCGGCCGCCAATACGGTGGTGATCCGTTCGGTAAGTTTTTCCCGTTTTGCTCTTCGTGTGCCTAACATCTTTTGGGACTCGAATTATATCTTGTTGCTCAATCAAGTCCAATTATCTTAAGGATCTTTCTTTTGCCTACCTGGATAAGTATCTCTATGTGATTGACCGATATCTCAGCGCTTGAATTAGATGCCTTCTCACCGTTTATACGAACGCCGCCTTGTTCGATAAGCCGGCGTGCCTCGCCCTTTGAGGTTGCAAGCCCCGTTTCAACAAGCATCTCGGCGAGCCTGTAAGTGCCAGGCTCCATTCTCTTTATTTCAACATCAACGGGGATCTCTTTCTTGACAAAACGCCGATGGAAATCTTCCTCGGCGGCATCGGCATCGGCAGCCGAGTGAAAATCGGTGATGATGAGCTTTGCCAATTTTACTTTGAGGTTTCTAGGGTTCTCCCCATTCTCAACTTCGGATCTCAAACTCGAAATTTCAGTTGTTGTCAGGTCTGTCAGCAGCTCGTAGTATCGCCACATCAGATCGTCGGAGATGGACATCACCTTACCGAACATCTCGCCCGGCGGCTCTTCGATGCCGATATAATTGTTCAGCGATTTCGACATCTTCTGCACGCCGTCCAGGCCTTCGAGCAGCGGCGTGGTCATAATTACCTGCGGCTCCTGCCCGAATTCACGCTGCAGGTTGCGGCCCATCAGCAGATTGAATTTTTGATCCGTACCGCCGAGCTCCACGTCGGACTCAAGCGCGACGCTGTCATAGCCCTGCGTCAGCGGATACAGCAGTTCGTGCAGCGAGATGGGCTTTTCCTCCTGCATACGCTTTGTAAAATCGTCGCGTTCGAGTATCTGTTTGACGGTCGTTTTGGCACAAAGTTTTACAAAGTCAGCGGCAGTGAATCTGTCCATCCATTCGCCGTTGAAACGCAGCTCGGTCTTTTCAGGATCGAGCAGTTTGAACATCTGCTGTTTGTACGTTTCGGCGTTTGCGTTTACCTCATCACGCGACAGCGGCGGCCGCGTAACGTTCTTTCCCGAAGGGTCACCGATCATCCCCGTGAAATCGCCAATAAGAAAAATGACCGTGTGGCCAAGGTCCTGAAAAGCTTTCAGCTTCCGAATGACGACCGTATGGCCGAGGTGGATGTCCGGAGCTGTCGGATCAAGCCCGAGCTTTACACGAAGCGGTTTTCCGGTCTTTACGGACCGCTCCAATTTGTGTCGGAGGTCATCCTCGCGTATGAGGTCAACAGTGCCCTTTTTTAGAAACTCGATCTGTTCGTCGATGTTCATCGTAAAGCGGTAATTATAGCTTACGATACATAATGAAAGCATCTGTCAGGCCCAGAGTCTTGTGACGGAAGGCATCCGGAATGGCACCAATGATCTCCATTCCAAGACTTTGCCAAAGACGAACAGCAGCAGTATTTGTCGAAACGACAAAATTGAACTGCATAGCTGAGAAGCCGAGCCGCCGTGCCTCTTCGAGCGAGAACTCGCCCATCTGCCGCCCAACACCTTTGCCGTGTGCCTCGGGCGAGACCATATAAGCGGCATTACAGACATGGTCGCCAAGTCCAGACTGATTAGGCTTGAGCCAGAAAGAGCCGAGGACCATTCCCTCAGTTTCAGCGACGTAAACGTATTTCTCGGGTGAGAACCAGTACGCCATCATTTCGTCTTTCGGTGTAGCCGGATCGAAGACGTAAGTGTCGCCACCGGCGATCACCGCCTTGATGATCTGCCAAACTGCCTCTCGATCGCTTTCATTGGCATGTCTGATCGTTACCATAACCATTCAAATTATAGACAATACCTTAATGCTCACATATTGTGGACAAATGCAGATAAGATAATCTTCTTGCGGGATATATCAGAAGAATCAGAAATGTATGAGCAACAAAATGTATGATCTTAGCCTGGCCTTTATCGGCTGCGGCGTAATGGGCGAATCAATGGCTGCGGGACTGCTTCGTGAAGGTGTTGTGGAGGCGAGGGGGATCGCTGCCAGCCATCCGCGCGAGAATCGACGCGAAGAGCTGAAAGAAAAATACGGTATCGAGGTTTACGGGAGCAATGCCGAGGCGGCGCGAGCGGTTGCCGGACGGGAAAATTCTGCCGTCGTCCTTTGCGTCAAGCCTCAACGGCTCGGGAAAGTGCTCAATGATCTTGCCGGCGTCCTGCATCCGAATGACCTTGTGATCTCGATCATTGCCGGGGCTCGCATCGAACAGCTTGCAGAATCTCTCGGCACTGCAAAGGTCGTACGTGCGATGCCGAACACGCCAGCACAGATCGGTGCGATCCATTCGCCAAGCGGGACTATCAGACCGGTCTCTTCGGCAAGCGGGATGAACTTCATTGGCGGAACGAGGCCAAGCGAAGGATGCTGCCAACGAACAAGTGCTTCCATGCCGATAAGATCGCCCGATCCTAGCTCGATTATTGGCTGATAGTGGATTATGAATTCTTTTTCTTCAATGCCGCGACGGAGATCTGCCTCAAGCTCGACACGTTCTACAAGCGCTTCGTGCATCTTTGGTTCAAAGATCACGTAGCCGCCTTTCCCTCCACTCTTTGCAAGATACATCGCAAGGTCTGCGTTGCGGAGTAGTGCTTCAGATGAGGTTACCTCAGGTGAATTTGAGGCGATCCCGATGCTTGTCGAGATGTGCATCTCCTTTCCATCAACAAAGAAGGGCTGTTTAAAAACCTCAAGGATGCGTTCAGCAACCAGCACCGCCTCGTCCGGCCTATGTACAGCTTCTATTAGAACGGAGAACTCATCACCGCCGAAGCGTGCGGCCGTATCTGACGTTCGCAGACAATCCTGCAATCTTTCAGCGGCCGCCACAAGCAGCTTATCCCCGATGGCGTGGCCGAGAGAGTCATTAACCGATTTGAAATTATCAAGGTCGAGGAAAAGGACGGAGATCGATGCCTGTGTACGGCCCGCACGTGCCAGAGCATGATCGACACGATCGCGGAATAGAGCACGGTTAGCGATCTTTGTAAGCGGATCGTGAAGTGCCTGGTGTGTCAATTGTTCTTCGAGAAGTTTCCTTTCGGTAACGTCCATCATCGAGCCGAGCATTCGGACGGAGCGTCCGTTATCATCACGCACAAGATAACCTCGGTCGATGACATAGGCATAAGTCCCATCGCTTCGGCGGAAGCGATATTCTTCGGCCCATTTCGGTGTATCGCTTTCGATGACGCGCTTCATGCTGTAGGAAACACGCTCGGCATCTTCGGGGTGCAGGCATCTTGCCCAATCATCCAGCGTGTCGCCGATCTCATTCTTCCTGTATCCGAACATCTTTTCGAACCCTTCATTCCACCAGATCTTATTGGTTTGAAGGTCAAGGTCCCATACCGCATCGCTCGTCGCTCGGGTAACAAGCTCGAATCTCTCGTTGCTTTGGCGAATGGCTTCTTCGCTCTTTTTGCGTTCGATTGCGATGGCGATCTGGTCGGCTACGGAGCTCAAAAGGTCAACATCGCGTTCATTATACGTGTCCGAATTCTCGTAATCCTGGACCACGAGGACGCCGATCGTGCCCTGCGGTGTTTTTAGCGGAACTCCGAGCCAGATCGGCGAATCGGTACCGACCGATTCGATCTCGTCGGCCTCGATTAGGCGTTGTGCGTCTGCATCAGTGATAAGCATCGATCGACCCTGCCGGAACACATAGGCGGAAAGACCGCGGCCGACCTTGAATGGTGGCGGCATCGGATCAAATTGATCTACCCAGAACTTCATTGTCAGCATTTCGGTTGCAGGGTCTACCAGAGCGACGAAAAAATTTTCCGCGTAAACGATAGTTTTGATGGAATCATGAACGAGAGCAAGAAATTCTTCGAGATTCGCGGTCGATGTCACACCGTGAATTATCCGCGCGATGGCGCGCGATTCGGCCTCGAGGCGTTTGCGGTCCGAAATATCGCGGGCAACGCAAACGATCTTTTCTATACCATCTTTCGGATCAAGGAACTTCGCCGCCGAGAGCGATACCGAAAACCGGCTGCCGTCCTTTCGGATGCACCAGGTTTCAAGTCGTTCTGCCGTCAGATTTCGCTTCAAAGTTCGCTCGAATATCTTTGCGAAGAATTTTCGGTTCTTTGAGATAAGGCTGATCGGTTTTCCGATCAATTCTTCTTCCAGATATCCGGTTTGTTTTGATGTTGCAGGATTCACGCGTTCGATGGTGGCATCAGCGCGGATCACCAGGATCGCGTCGCGAATTGCGTTGAACACGATCTCCCCAAAGGAATGCGAGGCGCTATCAGAGACGGTCTCGCTTACGTGAAGATTACGAGAGGGAATAGGTACTGAATCGGGAACGACCTTTGAGGCGAACGGCGGATCGATCGGATTGCCGACCAGTTCAGGAGTTGATCGCGTTTCCATTGAACAGAGTGCCTGCGGGCAAGAGTTATGAAATGAATAGAGCTCTTTCTATTAGTTTCCGGCGGGAATGCAGCCGGACGGACTGCGGGAAGACCCTGCGGCAAAGAAAAGGCTCGCTATGCGAACCTATGAGAAAATAATGGCTTACGGACGCAAGCGCTGTCAAGGATTTTTTTCGCCGTAGAGTCTTGTGGAATGAGATATGAACTATACAGCAGCTGGCGCCTGAAGTGATCGAGTTCTCGGTAAATGCGATCGAAAGCTGGGGCAGGTCTCGCGGATAGGGTCATAAAATGAGAAAATGCCACTATATCTATGGTCGGATCGATCAACGTAGTTGGCGGAGGGCTTGCGGGCGTAGAGGCGGCTTGGCAGGCGGCAGAGTGTGGAGCAAGTGTGCGGCTTTATGAGATGCGCCCACAACGGCAGACGCCAGCGCACCGGACGGACAAGCTTGCGGAGATCGTCTGTTCAAATTCACTAAAAACCGACGAACCAGGAACGGCTCCTTACCTTTTAAAAGAGGAGCTCCGCCGCGGGGGTTCGCTTGTAATGGAGGCCGCGGCAGCAACCCGCGTGCCCGCCGGTGCCGCACTTTCGGTCGATAGAATAAAGTTCGCCGAATACATTACTGAACGCATCGAGGCTCATCCGAATATCAAAGTGGTGCGTGAGGAAGTAGCTTCGTTGCCTGATACAGGCGAAAGTGTCCGTGTTCCGACCATAATTGCCACAGGTCCCCTCACCAGTGATGCTCTTACCGCGGACATAATGAGATTTACCGGCGACGATCAGCTTTATTTCTATGACGCGATCGCCCCGATCATTGCCGCAGATTCCATCGATATGACCATCGCCTTCAAGGCGGCTCGGTATGGCAAAGGCGGCGACGATTACATCAACTGCCCAATGAATCGTGATGAGTACGAGATATTCTTCAATGCGCTTGTCGAGGCAAAAAGCGTCCCGCTAAAGCGGTTTGAGGAAACTCATTGGTTTGAGAGCTGCCTGCCGATAGAAGAGATAGCACGTCGCGGTGTCGATACGCTTCGTTTCGGGCCGATGAAACCAAAGGGCTTGCCTGATCCTCGGACAGGAGAAGAGCCATATGCGTGCGTCCAGCTTCGGCAGGAAAACCTGATGGCGGACGCTTATGGAATGGTCGGATTTCAGAACCATCTCCGCTACGGAGAACAGGAGCGCGTGCTTCGGCTGATACCGGGTTTGCAGAATGCAGAGTTTCTTCAGTTCGGCCAGATACATCGCAATACATTTATCAACAGTCCGCAAATACTGAATGAAACGCTCTCGACTCGAAAGGACTCGATGCTCTTTTTTGCCGGGCAGATAACAGGCGTCGAGGGCTACGTTGAATCGGTCGCGACCGGATGGCTCGCGGGTATAAATGCAGTGCGGGCTCTCCGCAGTGAGCCGCTGCTTGCCGCACCGCAAACCTCTGCCATTGGAGCTCTTTGCCGTTATGTATCAAATGTGGAAACAAAGAATTTTCAGCCGGTGAACATAACGTTCGGCCTGCTCGAACCGCTGCCGCTCGAATTAAGAAAGAAACACCGAAGCAAACGCGAACGCCATGCGGTTCAAGTAGAAAGAGCCCTGAAAGATTGGGATGATTGGGTGGTAAATTCACTCGGGAAGGCAAAGAGTTTAGTATTAGGATATTAAAGCCACGTGCAGAAGTTTTGTGATCAGCCGCTTGGATCTGCTTTGTGTGGTACTGGGCTTTTCCGAACGGTCTAGCTAGAAAATGAGCAATAACGAACCGAACAAGATCATCTTTTCGATGGTCAAAGTATCAAAGTTTTACGACAAGAAACCGGTCTTGAAGGATATTTATCTTTCTTTCTTTTATGGAGCAAAGATCGGCGTTCTGGGATTGAATGGCGCGGGAAAATCGAGCCTGTTGCGGATCATCGCAGGGATCGACAAGGACTTTAACGGCGAGGTCGTTTTTTCACCGGGATATTCGGTCGGTTATTTGGAACAGGAGCCAAAGCTGGACGACAAGAAGACGGTAAAGGAAACCGTCGAGGAAGCGGTTCAGTCAACCGTTGATCTTCTAAAAGAATTCGAGGAGATCAATGCACGATTTGCCGAACCTATGGACGACGATGAGATGGCAAAGCTCATCGAACGCCAGGGCGAAGTTCAGGAAAAACTGGATGCGGCGGATGCTTGGGACTTGGATTCACGACTTGAGATGGCGATGGATGCTCTCCGATGTCCGCCGCCGGATACACCGATCAAGAATCTTTCAGGCGGCGAGAAACGGCGTGTCGCGCTCTGCCGATTGCTTTTGCAAAAGCCCGACATCTTATTGCTTGATGAGCCCACGAATCATCTTGACGCAGAGACCGTCGCCTGGCTTGAGCAGCATTTGCAGCGTTATGAAGGTACCATCATCGCCGTAACGCACGACCGCTATTTTCTGGACAACGTGGCCGGCTGGATATTGGAACTCGATCGCGGTGAGGGAATTCCGTGGAAGGGAAATTATTCGAGCTGGCTAGAACAAAAACAGCAGCGGCTTGCCCAGGAACAAAAGACCGAGGATAAAAGGCAGAAGACCCTTGAAAGAGAACTCGAATGGATACGAATGTCGCCGAAAGGCCGCCATGCAAAATCAAAGGCACGCATCAATGATTACGAAAGGCTAGTAGCGACCGAAAGTGAAAAACGCAGCGAGGACCTTGAGATATTCATACCGCCTGGTGAACGGCTTGGCGATCTTGTCATAGAGGCGCAAGGCGTCAGCAAGGCATACGGCGACAGGCTGCTTTTTGAAGATCTCAATTTTTCTCTTCCACCCGGCGGCATTGTTGGCGTGATCGGTCCGAACGGCGCGGGGAAAACAACGCTCTTCCGGCTCATAACAGGTCAGGAAGATGCCGACAGCGGTGTTTTCAAGGTAGGGCCGACAGTGAAACTCGGGTATGTGGACCAATCTCGCGATTCGCTGGATGCGAATAAGAGCATATGGGAGGAGATATCCGACGGGCTTGATGTCATCCAACTTGGTAAACGCGAGATGAATTCGCGTGCATATGTATCGCGGTTCAATTTTTCGGGCAGCGATCAGCAAAAGCGCGTCGGACAGCTTTCGGGCGGCGAGCGAAATCGCGTTCATCTTGCAAAGATGTTAAAATCTGGTGCGAACGTTATTCTCCTTGACGAGCCCACCAATGATCTTGATGTCAACACGATGCGCGCGCTCGAAGAGGCGCTCGAAAACTTTGCCGGCTGTGCGGTCGTAATATCACATGACCGATGGTTTCTTGATCGTATCGCTACGCACATATTGGCTTTTGAAGGCGATTCACACGTCGAGTATTTTGACGGTAATTACAGCGAATACGAGGCCGACCGCAAACGCCGGCTTGGACATGATGCTGATCAGCCGCATCGCATAAAATATCGCAGCCTGACGCGAGCCTAGATGATCGCCTCGGAGCAGACGGCACGGCATATAAGCGAATTGAAATGAGATCTTCCGGATACATTCTCGCAGTCTTGGTTATTGCCGGAATGTCTCTGCTGTCCGTGGCCTCGTGTGCGACCGAATCCGGACACGAGGTCAATTCAGCAAAAACGATCGAGGATTCCCCCCAGATGCCGGCCCTGCCTAGGAACCCGGAACCCGAACCTTCTCCTCAGCTCCCTGATCTTCAGGCAGAGATAGCGGACGGGCGCTATCGCAATTCCACATCGCCGCTCGCGTCGTTCGATTTCCTTAATTATTCCTATCCATTGCCGCGCGGTTGGCAAAATCCCGATGGCAGCGACGCGAAGCTTGAGAATGGAAAGCTGGCTCCAGTCTCTGAACATCTGGGTGAGGACATCGGCGATGAGGAAAAGGCGCGCCGAAAGGCCGAACGCCGCATTGGGCTTTCACACGTTGCAACGAAATATTTTGATGCGACCGGAGACGGGGAGGACGAGGCGGTCGTTATACTGAAAATAGAAACTGGCGGCAGCGCTATCCCTCAGGTGGTTTACGTTTTTGAGTGGAAGAACGATGCGCCGAACCTATTATGGCATTTTCGCACCGGCGACCGCTCGGACGGCGGATTAAAGGATATTCGCCCGGACAGCGGGATGCTATTGCTGGAACTTTTTGGCCAAGATCGATATATGCTCGGCGAGATTGAGACCGGAAAGATCACCGGCGACGAGGTTCAGCTTTGCTGCCCGACACATTTTACGCGTACTTGGTACAAATGGAATGGGAAACATTTCATCCGCCAAGGCGACCGCTTGACCTTCCTTACGTCAGATCCCTCTGCAGAGCCGCTAGTAAATTTCGGAGATATAATGAACGACCCGGTGAAGTCCAAGAAATTCCTCGAATCCCAGAAAAATAGACAGTAAGATATAGTTGACCGATCCACCTGATCTGTCTGCAGATAAGGATTCACGAGGAAGAAGATGATGCTGCTTTGTGACACAAAGTACTTGACAATGATTACTACTTGGCCTAAGTTAATTCTTGCAATGGCGAAGATACGACCTATCCGCACCGAGCAGCGATCAGAAGATCCGATCAACATCTCCGACCGGGCGATCGATAACCTACGGTATATCCGCGAGGCAATGGAACGCTCGGCCAGCTTTACCGCGGTTCCCGGATACGGCGGGATGCTGATGGGCGTTACGGCGATCGGAGCGGCCTATATCGCAGCTCAGCAGGTCTATTTGCGCAACTGGCTTATCGTTTGGCTGACAGAGGCATTTCTTGCCGCCGCTATTGGAATGCTCGCGATGTGGCAAAAGTCAAAGATAGCCGAGCAATCGCTCATCTCGACGCCCGCCCGCAAATTTGCCTTTGGGTTTCTTCCGCCATTGTTGTGCGGCGTTGCTATCACGTTAGGACTCTGGCGTTACGAACATTACGAAGTGATGGTACCGGTCTGGCTGCTCTGTTACGGGGCGGCAGTGGTTACGGGCGGGGCGTTTTCGATACGGGCGGTTCCGATAATGGGCTGGATATTTATGGCCCTCGGCGGCTCGGCTTTTCTAGTTTCTCCGAGATACGGAAATTACCTTATGGCTCTTGGCTTTGGGGCTCTGCACATCATTTTCGGGGCGATCATTGCGCGAAGGTACGGAGGATGAAGTCCAAAGATAGGGGCGAATGCATCTATGAAAAATATTAGGTTGATAGGAATTGTCTTCACGGTCGGCTTTCTTCTGCTGATCCCATTCGCTGCAATGAAGCTTGGCGTCGAAGGCGTCCACTGGACATCGCTGGACTTTATCGCGGCGGGCATACTTCTTTTGTCTGCCGGTCTTGCGATCGAGGTCGCTTTGAGGGTTCTGATCGCAACGCATAGCAAGGCAATTGCGGTGCTGGCTGTATTGTTTGGATTGGTTATGGTTTGGGGTGCGCTTGTACGGATGGGCGGATAGTTATCAAGAAATAGTTATGGCAAGAAATCTGGCGAGATCAAAGAAAGATGAGTACCGTCCAGCACTTCGTGTAGAGAAGGCTGCCGGCACGGTTTCCAGTGATCTGGACAAAGTCATCCACGAGCGTATCCGGCTCGGGATCATCAGTGCACTCGCAGCAAACCAAAAACTCAGCTTTGGAGATCTTAAACAGCTTCTCGATACCTCCGATGGGAATTTAAGCGTGCATGCCCGGAAGCTCGAAGAGGCCGGTTACATTTCTGTCAAGAAATCTTTCCTCGATAGGATGCCACTGACCGAATTCAAGATCACCGCCGCAGGGCGCAGGGCTCTCGAACATTATTTGGATCATATGGAAACGCTGATAAAGGCAATGAGGCAATGAAAGCCAATTGTCAAACAATTCGCATTAACGGTTACACATACCTGTAGGTAACAGAAATGAGACGCAAAACACGCATTGGAATTGAGATACTAGCGACCGCTGCCGTTATCGGTCTTGCCGGGAACTTCTTGCTTAGGCAAACCCCTTGGGGCTTGAACGCATTCTTTTTCGTTAGCGTGTTCGTTATTGGGATGATCGCTGTCGCTTATCGTCATCGACCGGAATTGCTGACGTTGCGAACGCTCTCCTTGCAGGCGGCAATGGTGTTCTTCGCGTCGATGTTCTTGATCCGCGATGCTGAAGAACTGCTTGTTTGGGACACGTTTATGATCATTGTATTAATGGGCGTGTTGATATTGCCGAACTTCGGTATTGATCAGCGCGTCGCCGGAATCTTTCATTACATTGCGGGTTCTGTATGGTCCGGTATCAGTTCACTGTTTGCCCCATTAGTTCTGCTAGGTGCGGACATAGATTGGAAAGAGATGCCCGGAAACCGGCTTAGCAGGAGTGTTGTCTCCGTTTTTCGGGGTATCGCCATAGCGCTTCCGCTCTTCCTGGTGTTTGGTGCGCTGTTCATGGCAGCAGATGCTGCTTTCGAGGACTTTGCGAACCGTTTGGTAAATTTTGATGTTGAGACGATCATCTCACACGTGATGCTTACGTCGCTTCTCGCCTGGCTCGTGGCAGGGTATTTCCGCGGCACAATGGTCGAGCATTTTTCACAAACTGCCGCGGGAGTTCCTGCGTCAAATGTTTCTGTTATTCCCAAAGAAGATCCTGCAGTTTCCCCAAACAGAATGCATCCCGCCGCTACAACGAGCTTTGTTGAGAGTTTTGCATCTGAGCCGGCGGAGGGCTCTTCTCTTCCTAACAATGCGACGATACTGGAACATATAAACATCAGCGATCCGCCAAATGCGGAACAAGCAACTGCGGCAGCCGATAACGCCTCACTTTCTAGTTTTAAGACCAATCGAAAATACCATTGGCAGAATTTTGACAACACAAAGCTTCCCTCGGTTTTCACTCTCGGCACTGTTGAGACTCTGATCATCCTTGGCACGCTGAATGTCCTGTTTGTAAGTTTTGTGGTCTTTCAGCTGCCTTATCTTTTCGGCGGTTTTGAATTTGTCCAGAACACTCCCGATCTTAAGCTTGCCGATTTTGCGCGCCGCGGTTTTGGCGAGTTAGTAGCCGTCTCATTCCTTGTTTTACCTGTGCTCCTTTTATCGCATTGGCTGCTTCGCCGGGATGACACGAAGAATGAATTGGTGTTCCGTGTCCTCGCAGGTATTCAGATCATACTGCTTTTCGTGATAATGGCTTCAGCAATGCAGCGGCTTGTGTTGCTGACCGGAGAGCTCGGTTATGGCTGGACGACTGTGCGCTTTTATCCGATGGTGGTGATGATCTGGCTGGCTGTTGTCTTTGTGTGGTTCGGTTGGACAGTTCTTCGCGGACAACGCAACAATTTCGCCTGGGGCGCTCTTTGGTCTGCGATCCTCATACTTGGAGCTGCAAATTTAATGAATCCTCACCACTTCATCGCCCGAAAGAACATCCAGCTAATGCAGCAGGGACGTGAATTTGACGCCTATTACCATTCAACTCTTAGCGACGACGCGATTCCGGTGCTGATGCAGGCGTTTCCGGAAATGCGGCCTGAAGACAAGTGCTCGCTTGGGTCCGGTCTTCATTACCGTTATCGTGAGCTTGGCCAGATCTCGGACCTTCGTTCATTCAACCTAAGTCGACAGCTGGCGTTCCGTTCGCTTCGGGATAACGATGGTCTGCTTCACCAGACCGAAGGCTGTCCCAATGGCTACCATAATGATATGGCTCCGGACGGTTCAGAAATTCCCTACTGATGTTAGAATTGGCCCAGTGAACCGAGACTATATTCGCGAATACATCTCTTACGTCCGTGTCGAAAAGGGCCTGTCAAAGAACTCGCTCGAAGCCTATGAGCGCGATCTCAGAAAGCTCGATGCTTGGACCGCGAAGAACGGACTTCAGCTTTTGTCGCTGACAAGACAAGACCTCAGAGAATGGCTGATCGATCTATCTGGCGGACGCATTTCTGAGAGTTCTAAGCGGAGGCTGATCAGCTCTGTCCGCGGGTTCTACAAATTTCTGATGACCGACGGACATCTTGAAAAAAGCCCGGCCGAAGATCTGGATACGCCATTCAAGAGTTTTTATTTACCGAAATTCTTGACGCAGCACGAGATGGAGTTGTTGCTTTCGCAGCCGGATGTTGAAACGGGTTCGGGGCTGCGCGACCGTGCAATGCTGGAGCTGATGTATGCCTGCGGCCTTCGGGTCTCTGAGGTTGTAAATCTAAAGGTTCAGAATGCCGATCTGGACGGCGGCATTCTCACCTGCACCGGAAAGGGAGGCAAAACGCGACGTGTTCCGATCGGGAAGAATGCTATAAAGTGGCTTCGGGCATATCTTGCCGAGCGGCGAAAGATCGAGAAAATTACTGTTGATAATCTTTTCGTCTCAGCCTTTGGCAAGCCGCTAACCCGTCAGCAGATCCATTCGATGATAAAGGAGCAGAGCGAAAAGTGTGGCCTAAAAGATGTATCGCCGCATACGCTAAGACATTCATTCGCGACGCATCTGATCCAGAACCGAGCCGATATCCGAAGCGTTCAGCAGATGCTCGGTCACGCGGATATCTCTACAACGCAGATCTATACGCACATTACGGATGCCCATTTGAAAACCGCCTATGAGAACTTTCATCCGAGATCAAAGAAAGGATGAGGCCGTGTGTCGATCTTCCCGCTTCGCCTTGTTTTGCCTATGATAGCCAGTTACTTGACATCTTTCCGACGCGCATTTTATAGTTTCAAATTCGGCTTTTATTGCATAAGCTCCGCCTTTTGCTCAACATTCGCGGGCCTCAGTAGCCGAACTTCTGCGGAATATTTCCGCTGCCGCACGATCGGCCACCCTAGCTCAGTTGGTAGAGCATTCGATTCGTAATCGAAAGGTCATCGGTTCAAGTCCGATGGGTGGCTCCAGAATCTCAACCTATAGGGTATTCGATCAATTTGTTATGTAGAGGCTTTTCCGGAAGATCTCAGAGTGCGTGTAAACATCTAGTATCATAACTGGCCACAGGCCTCTGACCGGGTTTTTCTTGCTATATCTCGCATATCGCAGATGATCCAGGTTAATAAAGACAAGGCACCGCCTGATCATAGATAATATTTGCTAGGCGTGAACCGCGAAGACCTTGAGAATCTTAGGATCGTGCGTGCGTCGGGCGATGATGCGGCTATTGTTTCCGTGCTCGGCGGTGTTACTTTTTATGAGGCATATTTTGAGCAGGACACACCGTCAGATCTCTCGAACTACATTATCGAAACATTTGCTCCTGAGGTCATAAAGGCCGAGTTCTCGGATCCGGCGATCGAGTATTATCTTGCGATGCTTAATGGAAAAGCCGTCGGTTTCATTAAGCTTATGTTCGGAACGGAAGCAGAGGGAATAGACCCGGCGGTCTCCATTGAGCTAAAGCGGATATACACGCTGGAGCGCGTTTGGGGCAGAGGCGTTGGAGATAGGCTGATGCGTTTTGCGATCGAGCGTGCCCGCGAACTTGGATTTCAATATCTTTGGCTAGGAGTCTGGCAAGAGAATTCCCGAGCACTTGGTTTCTACGAAAAATACGGCTTCGACCGCGTCGGGACAATTACATTTCCCTACGGAGATTCTGTCGGTATAAACAAGGTCCTGCGGTTAAAGATCTGATCTACTCGATCTGGAATGTCGCGACGCTGGTCGGCGTTTCGTAGCACCGCACTTTGTAAACACGCACGCGCTCATCGCCGATGCGTGAATTTAGATATTCGACAAAATAGCGGGCGATATTCTCCGCCGAAGGGTTCAATTCCTCATCAAAGGGCGGCAGTTCATTTAGGTTTCTGTGATCGAGATATCGAACTATCTCATCCGCGGCCTTCTTTAGATCGCCAAAATCTATCAGCAATCCAATATTGTTCAGCTCCTCGCCGCGTGCGTAGATCTCAACCTTATAATTGTGCCCGTGCAGATTCTCGCATTTCCCCTTGTACCCGCGGAGCTGGTGCGCGGACGAAAAATCCCGCTCTATCATTACCTCAAAAAATGAAACCATAGAATTACTTTAATCCTCGTCACTCTTTTTCCGAGCATTATCTAAGCTGGGGAATTTTTCTAAGACCGTATCGGTAACGGTTCGGATGTGGAGGTCTTGTTGTGGAAACGGGATCTCGATCCCGGCATCGTTCAGTTTTTTATAGACCTCGGAAAGCATCTCGCTACGGAGAGCGACCCAGTCATTCTTATCATCGGTCCAGAACCGGAGCTCAAAATCAAGCGAGCTATCACCAAGTCCGACGAACAGCGATCTCGGTGCGGGTTCGGTAAGTATCCTGCCGTCGCCACGAGGAATTTCCAGAAGCAGTTTTAGAACTCGTTCCGGTTCGGTTCCGTACGCGACGCCGACCGGGATATCTACGCGGCGACGATCGTCCATCATAGTCCAGTTGATAACCTCATCAGATATCAATTTGCTGTTGGGGACTATAACGTCTGACCCATCAACCTTTCTTACCACGCTTGCCCGAAGACCGATCCGTTTTAACGAGCCCATGTGCTGACCGATCTGAACGGTATCGCCAACCTTTACCGGGCGCTCGAAAAGCAGTATCAGCCCGGACACGAAATTGTTTATGATATTTTGCAGCCCAAAGCCCAAGCCAAGCCCGATCGCTCCCGCGACAATAGCAAAACGCGAGATCTCAAAGCCGACGGCGGCGATCGCCATAAGAAAAGCAGAGATCAGTATGAGGTAGTGAATAACCGAAGAGATGGCAAAAGCTACGCCAGCACCAAGGTCCATTCGCGGAAAAACGTCTTCTTGCAGCACGAACCGTACAAATCGCGAGACCAACACCGCGACCCAGATCATAACTGCGAAAAGCAAAATGTCGCCAATGGTAAAGCTTATCTCGCCGATGTGGACGGTAAAACCTATGATGTCACCGATGACACCGAGGACGACATCTCGGATCGAGAAAAGCCCAAGGACTATGTATACCCAAAGAGCGACGACGATCCAATTAAGCCCGCGTGTAATGCCTTGGCGAACACGCAAACGATTATTCCGAACAAGGCTGAGCAGTGAAAGCGGCCGGACGCGAAGCAAGAATGCAACAGCGCTGATCAATATCTGAACAAACGTATAAAGCAGCAATGCGGCATAGGCCGAACGAAGAACGCCGTTCCCGATCAGATATGAAAGCGAAACAAAGCCGAGAAGGTTCGCCCCCAAGGCGATGCCCAATACGATGACGGCTATCGGAACGAATCGCCTGACTCGAGTGAAAAGCGCATAGGAACCCGCCTCGACGTTCTGCTCGACGCGCTTCGAGGTGTAGAACCAGATCAGGAATGAGCAGGCCGCGATCATCTCAACAGAGAATATCAAGCGCGACAGCAGCGGAAGATCCTGTAAAAGCTCTCGAATTCGATCGGCAATATAAAGCCCGAGCAGGCCGTAGAGCAGATAGTTTATCGGACGTTCGACTATCTGCCGAAGTATAAGGATCCCCGGAACTATTACTGCAACACCCAACAAGGTTGTAAGTAACCTTGGCGTCTGCGGATAAAGAACACCTACAAAAACAAAAGAGAGCACAAGTCCCGCAGCGATCGGCATCTGAAAGAAAGCTGCCGGGCGACGCAGCTTCGGCTCATCCTCGACGAGCGGCACGATCTTTCGCCTTGCCCAATAAAGAAGCGCGACAAGTCCAAATAGAAGAAGTCCGTGTGCGACAAATCGCTGTGGCGATCGCCGGGCATAATTTGTGAGTTCGTTTGCTTGTCGAGTTATCGTTTGGCGAATGGCCGCACCAGTATTTGAAAGCCCCTCCTGCCAGTTCTCTTTCCAGATAGGTGGGCTGTCGAGCGAAAAAATGTTTATGAGCTCGCGTTCGCGGGTTCGCTTGATCGAGGCAAGCTCTGCATCGACCCTGGATTCAACCTCGGAAAGCCGAACCCCGACGGCAAGAAATTCCGACCGTTTCTCGCTTGCCGCTTTTTCGAGTTCAGTAAGCGATGAAAAGACCTCTTCCGCGCGGACGATCAATTCGGGCGGCACGATGTCATAATTTCCGCTGGTCTGATCCGTTTGACTTCCTTGATCGGCTCCGGCTTTTAATGTCGAAACCGCCTCGTTCCAGCGGTCGCGAAGTGCCCTGATCTCGGCAATGCGTTCATCCAAGACAGTCGATCGCTCCGTAAGAGAAGTTCTCCAGGAGGTTACCCGAGTCTTTACCGACTGCCATTCACGCTCCTGCGAGTTGATCGCTTCGAGACTCGTTTGTCCCGACCCTGCGGAGGAACGGGCCTCGAGCATCTCTTCGATCTCGGGCAATATACCATCAAGTCCTGAAGCTATTGCGGGCGGGACCTGCAGATCGTCAAGAAATGTTCTGATCTCTCGGATCCGCCCGAGTGTCCTGTCAGATTCCGAACTGATTGCTGAAACTGGTATCGGTGTTGGTGAGGGCGAAGGTGACGTATTGGAATTTCCGTTCTGCTGTGCCGGAACCGTTTGATGAACAAGTACCAGGAACAACACAGCGACGAGCACACAGATCGTCCTTCGTACGATCAAACCAAACAAATCGATTAATTCCCCTCGAGCTCTCATTTGAATGCCTTAAAGTATATGAATTAAGGGCAGATAAAGAAAAGCTGCCTGCGGATAGTTCACTTAACTTAGCTTTCGTTCATTCCTAAGACATCTGCAACCACTCGGAGGTCGTCGGTCAAGCGCATTCTTGGAAGGCTCTCTAAAAATGTTCTCCCGTAAGGCTTTGTGCGAAGGCGTGGATCAAGGACCGCTACCACACCGCGATCGCTTCGGCTTCGGATCAATCGTCCAATGCCCTGCTTTAGTGATATGACAGCCTGCGGAACACTGTAATCCGTGAATGAACGACCGCCGTTCTCATCGATAGATCTGGAACGCGCCGCAACAACCGGGTCTGATGGGACCGCAAAAGGAAGCTTGTCGATGATCACACAGGAGAGCTGCTCGCCCTGTACGTCAATTCCCTGCCAAAAGCTGGCGGTCGCAAAAAGCACCGCATTCGGAGTTTCTCGGAAACGTTCGAGGAGCCCGGTCTTGGACATCGAACCCTGAATAAAGCAGGGGTAGTTAACCCTTGAGGAGACCAGTTCAAACAATGTGTTCATCGACGAATTGCTTGTACAGAGAACAAATGCGTGGCCTCTTGTAACTTCAAGCACCTTAACGATCTCTCCGGCGGCAAGCTGGCTGAATTCCGGCGTTCTCGGATCGGGCATTGACCGCGGAAGATACAACACGGCCTGTTTCTCATAGTCGAACGCAGTCGCAGCGGTGAATGTGTCTGTATTCGCCGCGTCAAGGCCCAGACGCTCACGCACGAATGAGAAGGAACCTGCCGCGGAAAGTGTTGCAGATGTGAGGATACAAGTTTCCACTTTATCGAAAAGCTTCTCGCGGAGCAGCTCAGAAACGTCAACCGGCGATGCCCGCAGAAATATCCCTCGCCCGCGGCGCTCTAGCCAATAAACGTAATTCTTTTCGGTCTGCGTAACGATAAAATCGAGGTCAAAGCGTGTCTGCCGTGTGCGACGCAAAAGGCTTTCCGCTTCCGGGAGCTTTTCCGCATATACATCGAGGGCACTTTCCAGCGAAGCAAGTCCCTTATCGAGGGCGTCGTGTGCCTCACCCAAAGGCGTCGGCTCGGCTCCATTGTTGCGCGAGGTCATCGAAAAAATATCCGGCGAAAGCGGATAGCGGCCATCAAACCTTGCCTGCGAGAATCTGATCCAGAATTGTTCAGCAAGGCCGACTATTTTTGCTGCGATCCGCGTAAGTTCTCGCGTTACGATCGCATCGAATATTGGAAGGCTGTCAGTATCGCGGGCCAGTTCGTCGATCTGAAAATTCGAGACCTGAAAACCGAAGTAATCTGATGCAACGTCCTCGATAAGATGAGCCTCGTCAAATATCACGGCTCCGTAATCAGGTATCACCCGACCAAACTTGTTACCCCGGACGGCAAGATCCGCAAAAAAGAGATGATGATTTACCACGACGATATCCGCGCCGTCGGCACGATCGCGCATTCTGGTAATGAAACAGGGCTCAAAATCAGGGCATTTTTGTCCGATGCAAATGTCGCCGCGGGCGTTTATCCTGTTCCAAAAACTCAAGTTCTCCGGAAGATCGACCAGCTCGGCCCGGTCGCCGGTCTTTGTTTCCTTCATCCAATCTGCGACCGTGCGGAAGTGGTCCATCTGATCAAGGCCGTCGAGGATAGGCTGATTTTCCGCCTTGTGTACGCGATAGATGCAGGCGTAATTCCCGCGCCCTTTCATATACTCAGCGGTGAATTTTGTCGGAAGGATGCGTTTCAGGAACGGGATATCCTTCTCCATCAATTGTTCCTGAAGATTCTTTGTCCCGGTCGAGACGTCGAGAGAATCGTGTCCGGATTGTGAGTTATTACGATGATGTTCTTTTTCTCTTCCAGAGCATCAAATGCTTCGGTGGGAACACGCCGGTTTAAATACCAATCCTCGATCCCCCATATCCTCAACGTTTCTTCATTGATCTTTACCTCGGCGATCTCGTTATTCAAGACCCGAATCCCGGCCATCTCATCCAATAGCCGTTTTGCTTTCTTTTCATTGTGATACCAATCATGGTTACCAATAACCGCATATACGCCGTATTTGGCCTTAAGCCCCTTAAGGTCCTCAGCGATCTCATCAAAAGGGATCCTTAGTTCTGTGCAGTCGCCTTCGGCTTCGCGCTTCCTGACACACCCGCGATCCCATTTTGCCTCGCTCACGTAGTCACCGAGAAGTACTATCACGTCGGCGTTCTGTGCATTTGCTTGTTCAACAACAAACCTAACACGTTCACGCGGGGCATAGTTCGAGCCTGTATGGATATCGGCGATGGTTACGATCCGAAGACCGTCAAGTTGTTTGCTCCAATTGGGCACGCTGATGGTTTCTTCTATAATGACGAACTGTCTGGGCTCGATAAAATAGGCGTAGGAAAGAAGTAATGAAAGGAGTATCGCAAATACTCCAAAGATCTGAATAGTTCGTTTCAGCCACCTTTTCATTTTTCTTTACGGGTATGTTGCGATAGATGGCCGACAAAGGCCTTGTAAAAAAATAAACCCTAATTGATACCGTACTCTCCCCATCTACGATCGACCAGTGCGACGGTCCCGCCTGCAGGTTCGACCTCCTTTGGATACCACGGTTTCATCCGGGCATCGATGACTATAGGAGCTTCGTAAGCTATATGGTTTTTGTTCACAGCGGTTGACCGGGCAGAAATATCAAGTGCCGGATCAAATCGCGTCCATGTTGCCCATAAAAACTTTTCGGTCGAATCCGCATAACTGATACTGTCGTGCAAGATGATCATTTGCCATCCGTCAAATATGTCTAATGATGCAAGCCGCTGCCCAAGATCAGGCTCGCTCTCATAAGCTTCGCCTTCAACGACCAGGCAGCCTGCACAAAATGGTTTCGCTGACCGAATGCCCTTAGGCAGTTCCCCACTGAACTCCCTCTTCAGCTCGCGCCTCGCTTCGCCGGTTCCCATCAATATAGCTTTGCTGCCATGATTGATCTTACCGCTTGCGTAATCCAGCGTATCGAATGCTGTTTGGGAAAAAATAAAAAGGTCGCGGTGCCACTCAACGCGAGCGAGGATATGCTCGAAAAGCGAGCGGAAATCTCGGAGGTCCTGCGGTTTATCGGTAAGCAACAAAAACTTTGTCAGGGAAAGTTGTCCCTCACCCAAAATACGGAAACCGGCTGATAGAGCTTCCCTTCCATATCTTTCCCGGACTACCGCCGCCGCAAGCGAGTGAAAACCCGTTTCTCCGTAGCTCCAAAGATCGAAGACCGCTGGCATAACCAGTGGGAAGAGCGGCGAGAGCAATTCCTGCAAATAATCGCCTATGAAAAAGTCCTCTTGCCGCGGCTTGCCGACAACGGTCGCCGGATAGATCGCATCCTTGCGATGAAAGACCGCATTTGCATGGAATACTGGATAGTCGTGCGTTAGAGAATAATAGCCGTAATGATCACCGAACGGACCTTCCGGATGTCGATTCTTCGGGGGAACATGGCCGCATATGGCAAATTCTGCTTCCGCGACCAGCCGGTGATGTCCGACGATCGGATTATCCGCCATACCGATCTTAGAGCCTGCAAGAAGTGATGCGAGCATTAGTTCCGGAACATCCTCGGGAAGCGGTGCGATAGCAGACAGGATCAACGCAGGTGGTCCGCCAATGAATATAGTCGCGTTGAGCGGCTCATTCTTCTGCTCAGCCTCGTAATAATGGAATCCGCCGCCCTTACCGATCTGCCAGTGCATTCCCGTTGTCGTGGCGTCATATCGCTGAATGCGGTACATCCCCAGGTTTGGCTTCCCGTTTGAGGGGCTTTCTGTATAGACAAGCGGAAGGGTAATGAAATGTCCCCCGTCTTCCGGCCATAGTTGCAAAAGAGGAAGCTTGGTTAGGTCCACCGTATCCTGACGTGCCTCAAGTACCGGAGCATTGGTAACCTTTCTCGTCCCCAGCTTCATTGCGGTAAACGCCATATCTCGATAAGCCCAAAGCTTTCCGAGCTTGGGCGGCACGAGATCCTCAACCATATGAACCGCACGGCGAACAAACTCCTCCGGGCGCTTACCAAAAGCAAGGTCGATCCGCTTCATTGTCCCAAAAAGGTTCGTAACTAACGGAAATTGGGACCCGTTTACGTTAGTAAAGAGAAGTGCCTTTCCTTGTTCTTCAATGACGCGTCGATGTATTTCTGCGATCTCCAGGTACGGATCTACCTCCACGGAGACCTCAACCATCTCATCTTCACGACGTAAGGTATCGATGTAGGACCGGAGATCTTTGTGCATCTGATGCGAGCTATCTAATCAGCGGACAATACCACTGCCTTCGGGTTGCTAAACAGGCTCCTAAATTTGCCAGAGGTCTTTCACCGATCAACTGTAATCGTAGAAGCCCTTGCCAGACTTGCGTCCAAGCCAGCCCGCGTCAACGTACTTCTTGAGGAGTGGACAGGGACGGTATTTCGGATCGCCGAGACCTTCGTGCAGAACATTAAGAATAGCGAGACAGACGTCTAACCCGATGAAATCCGCTAATGTCAGCGGCCCCATTGGATGGTTCATGCCAAGCTTCATTATCTCGTCGATCGACTCGCGGCTCGCGACGCCTTCGTGCAGGGCAAAGACCGCTTCGTTGATCATTGGCATCAGCACACGGTTCGAGACAAATCCCGGAAAGTCATTGCATTCGACCGGTACTTTGCCGAGTTTCTCTGAGATCTCCTCAACAGTCTTATAGGTCTCATCTGAGGTAGCTATGCCACGGATAACTTCAACCAGCTTCATCAACGGAACGGGATTGAAAAAGTGCATACCAATAACTTTTTCTGGTCTCTTTGTAACCGAGGCGATCTTCGTGATCGAGATCGATGATGTGTTTGAGGAGAGGATCGCATCCGCACCGCAGATCGTATCCAGCTTCTCAAAAATGGTCTTCTTGATCTCAAAATTCTCGGTCGCCGCCTCTACGACAAGCGAACAGTCCCTCAGGTCCCCGAGATCCGTTGTGGTCCTGATGCGTCCAAGCACCTCCGCCTTTTGTTCCTCAGTCATCGTCTCCTTTTTTACGAAGCGGTCGAGACTCTTTGAGATATTTGAGAAGCCTCTGTCAAGAAGCTCCTGGCTGACATCGCACATCACTACATCAAAGCCAGCATTTGCTGCCGTCTGTGCGATACCATTACCCATTGTTCCGGCGCCAATAACACCTATGGTTCCGATCATCTGTTACCTTCCAAGATCAATAAAATATTCAGATACAACGTTTATTAACAAGATAACTAAACATAAAGACAAAACAAAACGGGCGGCCCGAATAAGCCACGCCCGTTCCGATCATTCGATAAATACAACACTACTGCCAGCGGTAGGGATCCGGCTGCTGATGGCTCCTTACATCAAAGTGGCCGGCTGCTTGATACTGTTGTATGGGCGGCGGCACGGCAGGAAACTGGTATGGTTGTCCGGCGAGATATGCTTTTCCGAGATCAGAAAGTGCGAACCAAAGCCCATAAACCCCGAGAGCGATACCGAACGGCATAAGAAACACTCCGCCACAAGCCCAACTCAGAAAGTTAAGGACCGATGTAACTATCATCCGTTTTTGTGTCGGCGGCGTGTCGCTCCGCAAGCGGCGTCCCATCTGAATGTTCGCGATCATACAAATAAGACCAAAGACGGAGATTGCTGCAAATAGAATTACCATCACCGCGAAGACAATGATCCCGGCCAATTCAGAATTCTTCGCTGTAAGGGACATTGCAATACCCATCCCTCCGTAAAGAAGTGCAAACAGAAGGAAAAAGACAACAAAAACGCCCTGAAATCCCGCGTATATCCACGCGAAAATGCTCAACAAATTTGTGTGTTCCTTAGCTTGCATCACAGCGAGCCCCAGTAAATGAACGGGTCGCATAAGAACTTTTGCAGACCCGTTAAAGCTTTCTTACCTACCGTGCCCAAAGATCAGGCACGTTCTACCGCCATCGCGACCGAGTTTCCGCCGCCAAGGCATAAGCCGGCCACTCCGCGCTTGGCTCCGCGACGCTTCATTTCATAAAGAAGCGTGGTGAGAACACGTGCCCCGGAATTGCCGATCGCATGACCAAGTGCAACAGCCCCGCCATTTACGTTAACCTTTTCCGGGTCTATCCCGAGTTCCTTCATCACGCCTAAGGCTTGGACTGAAAATGCCTCGTTCAACTCAAAGAGTTCAACGTCTTCGAGCGACCATCCGGCTTTCGCGACGGCACGCCTAACGCCTTCGACCGGTGCCAGCATAATATATTTCGGCTCGATTCCGGACACAGCGTACGACACGATCCGTCCGAGCGGTTCTTTACCGAGAGACGCCGCCTTTTCGGCCGATGTTACCATAAGCGCGGATGCTCCATCATTGACCCCAGGAGCATTGCCTGCTGTAACCGTACCTCCGTCCTTTTTGAATGCAGGTTTTAACTTTCCGAGAGCGTCAACCGTGGTATCCGGACGCACAGGCTCATCATAATCTAACACAATCGGGTCGCCTTTTTTCTGAGGTATCTCTATTGGAATGATCTCGTCCGCAAAACGTCCTGCCGCCTGTGCCTCCGCGGCCTTTCGGTGCGAATTGTAGGCAAAATCGTCCTGTGTTTCACGGGTTATCTGATGCTTTTCAGCGACGACCTCACCGGTGTTTCCCATATGCCAGTTCTCGAACGGACACCATAGGCCATCGTGGATCATCAGGTCGGTAACCGTTTGATTTCCCATACGGTAGCCGTCGCGTGCACCGGGCATCGCATATGGAATGTTTGACATAGACTCCATTCCGCCCGCTACAACCATCTCGGCATCGCCCAGCTTGACGGACTGAGCAGCCAAAGCCACAGCACGCAATCCCGAACCGCAAACCATATTAACGGTCAAGGCTGAGACCTCAGGCGGAAGCCCTGCCTTCATTGCTGCCTGTCTTGCCGGTGCCTGACCAATACCCGCTTGAACTACGCAGCCCATTATCACCTCATCGATCGATGAGCCGTCAACACCCGCTCGTTTCACCGCTTCTTTGATCGCGATCGCACCAAGCTCAGGGGCCGTAAAATCCTTCAAAAGTCCCTGGAATTTGCCCGTGGGCGTTCGAGCCGCACTTATTATCACTGCATTTCTTTCCTCTGGCATTATTACTAGATCTCCGATTAACAATATTTATATGAACCAAACAGATAATTATTGCACCAGATCATAAAAACTCGAAATCGCACTCCTCTTGCATCTGATCATTGAGCGAAATTTGCCAATTGGGAACACCAACATAATGTGAGATTCTTAATGTTACCAATTATGATTGAACTTAAAAGCGGTGATTTTCTTGTATTTCAGGTAGAAAGCGGTTTTGGCGTTTTGAGGGTTTTGTCCGTTGAAGAGGTTGATGAACCGATAGTACACGTTCGAGCATACGAGGATCTCTTTTTCGAAGTTGATCATGCATTGTCTGCGATAAACACCGGCAAGAAAATGAAGACAGCTATTCCTCATGTCGCCCTTACCCAAAGAGCATTCGAAAGCACTCAGACCTCTCGCATTGCTAGCAAAACATTGACTGAAGATGAGTTAGCAGCATATTTAGCATGGGGCCGCTCAGCTGAAAAACCAGTTTCTGACAGGTCGATCCGCCTGCTGCTTGGATTACGATAGCTTGCGTCGTTTTAGCTCTTTTGCTATGAGGTCCAGTTCTCGACTTACCTGTCCGGCGACAGATGTGTTTTCCTCCGCCCGCCTGATCAGGTAAGGCAAAGCGTCTCGAACCGGTCCATACGGCAGGTATTTCGAAACATTGAAACCATGCTTTGCGAGCACATACGAAAGATTGTCGCTCATTCCGTAAAGCTGTGAAAAATAGATATGCGGATGATCTGGGATCATTCCTTCCGCAAGCACGCGCTCCGCAAGCATTCGCGTGCTCGCCTCGTTGTGGGTCCCGGCAACAAAAGAGACCTCGTCCAGATGTTTCAAACAATACTCGATCGCCGAATCATAATCTGCGTCGGTCGCTGCCTTATCGTCGTGGATCGGCGAAGGATATCCCATCTCCTCGGCACGTTGCCGCTCCTTTTCCATATAAGCCCCGCGGACCAGTTTAACCCCAAGGATGTATCCATCCTTGCTCGCCCTTCGCCTTGATTCGCGGAGAAATTGAAGTCTATCTTTTCGGTAAAGTTGTATGGTGTTGTAAACGATCGCCCGTCCGCGGTTAAAGCGTTCCATCATCTCGGTCGCAAGCCTGTCGATGGCATCCTGTATCCATGATTCCTCGGCATCGATAAAGATCGGCTGTCCGATCTCAGCAGCAAACGAGCATATAGCCTCAACACGCGAATGAATATGCTCACACTTTGTTTGGCCTTTTGCATCTAGCGCCTTTTTGGCACTCATTTTCTCGAGCGTACCTAGTGGCGCGATGCCGGACATCTTGAAAACCGCGAATGGGATCCTATCGTCGTTCCGTGCCCTTTTGATGGTTCTAATGATCTCGTCCTTTGTCGAATCGAATTCAGCTTCAGTAGTCTTCCCTTCAACGGAATAATCAAGAATGGTGCCTATTCCTGAACGCCCGAGTCTCTCGATCACCGGCTGACACTCTTCAATAGTCTCACCGCCGCAAAACTGTTCATATACAGTGTTTTTTATTAAGCCCTCAACAGGAAGTCCTAGGGAGAGAGCAAACTTGGCCATCCCAGTTCCTAAACCATTGAGCACAGGAGAATTCATCAAACGGAACATCCTGTATTTTTCTTTCAGTTCCCTGTCGGTCCTGTCTGCGAATGCAGTGGCGGTGTCCTGAAAATCCAGGTTGAGTTCGGTCATAAAGGCGAAAGTTTAGCACAGAGATCAACAATTGGACACATAGCGGCCGCCCTCAGGATGGGCCGTTGAATTGTCTGATACCGGGCAATCGCTTATGATTTTCATTTTGGCTCTTTTGGGGAGCTGCAAGTCTACTTGGATCAGATATGAGCAAAGCACTTCCGAAGCGTTCGGAGAACTATTCCGAATGGTATAACGAGATAGTCAGGCGCGCCGACCTGGCTGAGAATTCCGCCGTTCGAGGCTGTATGGTTATAAAACCATATGGTTTTGCTATATGGGAGAAGATGCAGCGAGCGCTGGACGATATGTTCAAAGCGACCGGCCATCAGAATGCCTACTTCCCTCTATTTGTCCCTCGCTCCTTTCTTGAACTTGAGGAAGAACACGCCGAAGGCTTCGCAAAAGAATGTGCCGTGGTAACGCACTACCGTCTGAAGGCAAACCCTGACGGTAAAGGACTCATTGTCGATCCGAATGCGAAACTTGAGGAAGAGCTGATCATCCGCCCAACCTCTGAGACCGTTATCTGGAACGCTTATAAAGGATGGATCCAATCATGGCGCGATCTGCCGATACTCGTAAATCAATGGGCGAATGTTGTCCGTTGGGAAATGCGAACTCGTATCTTTCTTCGCACCGCTGAATTTCTTTGGCAAGAGGGGCACACCGCGCACGCAACCGAACAGGAAGCGATCGAGGAGACCGAAACCATACTTCGTGTCTATGCAGATTTCGCGGAAAACTGGATGGCGTTACCTGTTGTCCAGGGAATTAAGAGCGCGAACGAAAGATTTGCAGGTGCTGTCGAAACCTATTGTATTGAAGGTTTGATGCAGGACGGCAAAGCCCTCCAATGCGGCACCTCGCATTTCCTTGGACAGAATTTCTCACGTTCTTTCGATGTGAAGTTCGTGAACAAAGAAAATCAGCTCGAATACCCGTGGGCGACAAGCTGGGGCGTTTCTACTCGGCTGATGGGTGCGTTGATAATGGCTCACTCCGATGATAACGGATTGGTACTCCCGCCAAAACTTGCACCGATACAGGTCGTTATAGTTCCGATCCATAAATCAGCCGAAGACCTTACGACGATCAGCGAAATCGTCGCCCCGATCGTTGAAAATCTTAAAGCAAAAGGTATTTCCGTCAAATATGACGACAGCGACAACCAGCGTTCGGGATGGAAATTTGCAGAATATGAACTTCGCGGTGTTCCGGTTCGACTTGGTATTGGTATGCGTGATGTTGAGAACGGAACTATCGAGGTCGCCCGACGCGACACATTGACCAAAGAGTCGCGTCCGATCGATGGCATCACAGATCATGTTAGTGCATTGCTGGACGAGATACAGCAAAACATCTACTCCAAGGCATTGAAGTTCCGTGAGGAGAACACCTTTAATGTCGATAGTTGGGAAGAGTTTACTAAACAGATCGAGAAAGGTGGTTTCGTGATGGCTCACTGGGACGGAACTTCTGAAACAGAAGAAAAGATCAAGGAAGAGACCAAGGCTACTATCCGCTGCATCCCACTGAATACAATAGAAGAAGCCGGTAAATGCATTTATTCGGGAAAAGATTCGGCGAAACGCGTCGTCTTCGCCCGAGCATATTAACTTTGAAGATAATCTAATCCAAGTGAAAAAGACGGAGCCACTGGCAAGCCGTATACGGCCCGCAAGTCTGGAGGAATACGTCGGCCAGCGTCATTTGGTTGGCGACGGAAAGCCTTTGCGCGTTGCTATCGAGAACGGCCATATTTTTTCTTTCATTCTGTGGGGGCCGCCGGGAACGGGAAAAACAACACTTGCACGGATATATGCGAATGCGATTAACGCCGAATTTCACGAACTTTCAGCCGTCTCAGCAGGAAAAGAGGACATACGGCGGATAGTTGAAGTTGGGAATTCGATGGAACCATCCAAAGGAAAACACTCGCATTTGCAACAAGCCGGATTCGAATTTGATGATCTTGTGAACAATGAACCGCCTGACGTAAAAGGCCCCAAACCCAAGGTGCTGTTTCTGGACGAGATACACCGTTTCAATAAGGCACAGCAAGATTACCTGCTCCCCTTCGTAGAAAGCGGACGTCTTGTACTGATCGGTGCAACAACCGAAAATCCAAGTTTTGAGGTGATACCCGCTCTACTATCTCGGCTGCGTGTCTTTATTCTGGAGGAATTTTCTGATGAGGAGATGATGGAGATCATTAGCCGGACCGGCTTCTTTCTAGATGATAAGGCAAGCTCTTGGCTTGTTGAAATGGCGAACGGCGATGCACGTCAAGCTATCACAATGATCGAGAATACGGCCCGCCTCTACGAGGTGGTCTCGCTTGAGAATCTTAAGGAAACCCTTCAGTCAAAATTTCTTCGCTACGACAAGAAAGGCGAAGAGCATTACAATGTTATAAGCGCATTCATAAAATCAATGCGAGCCTCAAAACCCGATGCCGCTATGTATTACCTTGCTCGAATGCTAGAAGCCGGTGAAGATCCAAAATTCATCGCCCGCCGGATGGTCATCTTTGCGTCAGAAGATATCGGGCTTGCCCAGCCAACGGCCCTAGTCGTCGCTAACGCAGTATTTGAAGCGGTCCGAAGTATAGGAATGCCGGAATGCGTTCACAATCTTGCGCATGGCGTTGCTTATCTTGCGAATGCACCAAAAGATAGAAGCTCAACATCCGCGATAGGTAAGGCTATTGAAGACGCCAAACGATCCGGGAATCTTCCCGTCCCCATGGAGCTTAGGAACGCCCCTACAAAATTTATGGAAGAACTCGGATACGGTAAAAAAGATGAGAATGCTACAGATGACCTCCTTCCAAAAAAACTTTCCGGGCGAAAGTACTTTGAATAACCCTTTACTCCGTCAGCGATCTTTATACTTTCGTTTACTTTCATTTGCAGATTCCCATAAAATTTTTGACGTAATTTTGAAGTTATCTACAGAATGTCTTAGTCTTATGAAATGACCATAATACTAAATTGGTCATATGTTCAGAGATGCCTATGAGCGACACGGCCAAACCGAGTTCTATGCGAGATGCGATCCTGGACGCTACTGACCGCCTGCTCGCTCGCTATGGTTATAAAAAAATGACCATCGACGACCTCGCTGCTGAGGTAGGGATAGGCAAAGGCAGCATTTATCTGCATTTTAAGAGCAAGGAAGAAATAGCTCTTTCCCACATTGACCGCATAGTCACCCAACTAAAGGAACGACTGCGGTCGATCGCCGGGAGCCCTGGTGATTGCAAGGAACGTGTCCGCAAAATGTTGATCGAACGGGTGATGTTTCGATTTGACAGTGTTCAGCATTATACCCAAAGCCTAAATGAGCTTCTCGCTGTTATCCGGCCAAAATTACTCGAGAAACGCCGCCGCAATTTTGAAGAGGAAGCCGCAATATTTGCAGCAGTGCTGTCAGAAGGAAAAAAGAAAGGCGATTTCTCCTTCAATGATGCAGAAGAAACTGCCAATTTATTGCTGGATTCAACCAATGCGCTTCTCCCTTACAGCCTGAGTGCGTATGAACTCGGCGAACGCTCAGAGATCGAGCTAAAGGCCGCGGCGGTTGCAGACCTCATCCTCAACGGGATCCGATCCAGGTAACCATAGAGGGAAATACTTATAGCTGATATTTCACGATCGGAGCAATGCTTTGATTATGCTTCTAACGGGCATCATGCTCCGGAATCTTCAATGGCTTGGTCGGTAATAAACCGATCGATCGCTGCAGTTAGAAATTATTCTGTGATCAGAAATCTTGTTTAGGTGTTGTATGCCGGTGATAGACGATCACCTTTTCTACTTACCGTTGCCAGTAGTTCCTTATCTTTAGATCTAGCATCGGAAATGCGCAGTATTCTACATTTCGTCCTGTTTCCCTGAGCTTTTGCACCATTGGAATTGCAGCATCTGCATTGCGCGTATGGACTATTATGGTTGCCGCACGCTGAAGGTCGCTGCGCTCGGTAAGAAACTCGGCGATCGCGTAGCCTGTACTAGCAAAATCATTATGATCATTGGACTCATAATGATGGGGAAGAAGATCATGATCAAGAAATATTGCGTCAAAAGATCCTTCTGTTAGGTTCTTTTTTGCCTCCTCAACAGTTTCCGCAATCACGATCTCATCACCCTCAAAACGCTTTTTGAACCATCTGTGACGACGGTGATCATCATCGAGCAAAAACACAGAGATCGGCGAACGTTTGACCCGCGTTTCCGCTAAACCCAATTTGATCAATAAACTACGCAGCAATGACATAAACTAGAACTGAACTTTTGTTACAAGCAAATATACTACATTGTTCAGGTATCGTGTCGGAACGGCTAAATGCTATAATTTCCAAATACACACGTATATGCCGAAAGCTCGTTCGATCAATGATGGTTCCTCAAGAACCGCAAGCTCTTTTGGGCTTGATGTTGCGCCCGATCCACCAGAGCTATCAGAATGCCCGCTGTGTTTTGGATCGGGAATGCAGGTGATAGAAGGCAAGGGAGCAATGCTTTGCCAATGTCAGCGCAATGACAACACCTCGGATCCCTTCCTTGCTGTCCGAGTTCCGCGCCGATATGCTAACTGCCACCTCAACAGCTTCAAACCGGACCCGTCGCATTCGTCGCAAAGAGCCGCGCTCAACTATTGCATTAAGTTCATCGACGATTTTCCGGCTGTAGATCAGGGACTTTTGTTGATGGGGCCCGTTGGGGTCGGCAAAACTCATCTCGCAGTTTCGATATTAAAAGGACTGACTGAAAGAGGGTTTTCATGCCTTTTCTATGAATTTGGGACGCTCTTAAAGGAGATCCAGGATTCCTACAATGCCTTTACCCAGACCTCAGAACTCGCCGTTCTTTCTCCGGTTTTTAGTACCGACGTACTGGTGCTCGATGAGCTGGGCGCTTCAAAACCGACCGAATGGGTTCGCGATACGATGTCACACATCATCAATACACGTTACAACGACAACAAGCACACCATCTTTACTACCAATTATTTTGACGAGCGGGTCGCGAGTGAAGAAACTCTGGAAGAGCGCATCGGCGTGCGGCTTCGTTCACGGCTTTACGAAATGTGCCGGACGATAAAACTTTCTGGAGATGACTACCGACGAAAGGTACACGCAGCGTCGAAGATCTAAATTTCTCTCGCTGTTCGCCCTGAGCCGACTGTGTTGCCACGTGGCCAAATACGAGCGGCAAACAAAACCAGCAAACAACCCGCGAATATCGCCGGATAAAATACATCAGATTTTACGATCATCCAGAAATGGATCACCCCAAGGATCGCGATCAGATACACGAGCCTGTGCAGACGAGCCCAGTTCCTGCCCCCGACCCTTTTTATCATCCCGCCCGTAGAGGTGAGGGCCAACGGCACCATCAATAAAAATGCCGTCATCCCGACCGCGATAAACGGACGTTGAAGAACATCGGTCACGATCCCGCTGGTATCGAACGACCTGTCAAACACAGCGTACGTAGTTAAATGAAGAAAGGAATAAGCAAATGCGATCAGGCCCACCATTCGCCGATATTTGATAAGGTCATTGCGGCGAAGAGTTCGTCTTAGAGGTGTTACCGACAAAGTTAGAAGCAGAAACACCAACGTAAGGATACCCGTCGCGCGGAGGAAATACTCTATGGGGTTTGCTCCCAAGCTTCCTCTCCAGGCATCTAAAGCCAATAACGATAAAGGCACCAGCGCGTTTACAAGAATCAGTATCTTATTGAACCGGATATCGTTCATTGCCTTGAAAAGATGATCACGAGCTTGTCAAAAATACTTCTTTAGATCCATTCCGCTGTATAGGTGTGCAACCTCGTCATCATAACCGTTGAACATCAACGTGTCGCGCATTGTCCAGTCTTCACCGATCCTTCTTTCTCGCTTCTGCGACCATCGCGGGTGATCGACGTCAGGATTCACGTTCGAATAAAAACCATATTCGTTCGGCGCCGCAAGGCTCCAGGTCGTTCGCGGCTCATCGGCGGTCAAGGTAATACGAACGATCGATTTAATGCTTTTGAAACCGTATTTCCAGGGTACGACCAGCCTGATCGGAGCTCCATTCTGGTGCGGCATCTGTTTTCCGTACAATCCCGTCGCGAGTATCGTCAGCGGATGCATCGCTTCATCAAGCCGCAGGCCCTCAACATAAGGAAAGTCGATGCCGGCGGCCAATGAGCCTCTCATAATATTGGGATCATACAAGGTTTCGAAGGCAACGTACTTTGCGGAGCCAAAGGGTTCTACTTTGTCCAGCAAAAGCTTCAGCGGAAAACCGACCCACGGGATAACCATCGACCATGCCTCGACGCATCGGAAACGATAGATCCGCTCTTCTTGGGGAAAGCGAAGGATTCCGTCAATATCGAAAACCGTTGGTTTATGGACAAGACCGCCGATCTCAACCGTCCACGGCCGTAGATTCATTCTTGCTGCTTTTTCAGCAACGCCGGTCTTGCTGGAAGAAAACTCGTAGAAATTGTTGTAATTCGTTATCTCCTCAAATGTGTTTTGCTTTTCATCGGTAGCGAAAGATGACCGTCCGATCTCACCTTGTATTGGAGCAGTGTCCTTGATGTTCCCGCCAGAAGGAGCAAAGACTTTATATATCGCTCCGGTTGTCACGGCCGAACCTGCAAGTAAACCCGCACGAATAAAATTTCGCCGGTTCATATAGACCGCTTCCGGTGTTATTTCGTTTTCCTTTATTTTCCCCACAGCGAAATGACGCAGCAAACCCAAACTTACAACGTCTTATGATTCGCAGACACGAATAAAACTAGATTCATACATTACAAAGCCCGCTTACAATACATCGAATAGTAGGATACATTCGACGATCGATTTGATAACTTTTCCAGTTTTTTCCAAAGTGTTCTTCCTTTGGAGTCAGATCAGATATAAAGATGTTGTCTCACCGAAAATTGTTCATAATTGTTTAATAATTTTGTTTACATTTCAACATTTTCATGTATAATGTTTTTGGCTTTAAGCTCGCCTCGAATCTCCGCACTCCTATTCGTTAAACAATATGCCCGCTTCTCAGGAACTCTTGAATCAAGGTCGCTACAGGATCGTTCAGCCGATCGCTGAAAATATCGGATCTAGATCTTTCGATGCAGTTGATACCGTGAGCAACGTGAATGTCGTTGTAAAAGAGATACTTTCACCGCTCGGAAAGGTGGCGACACCTTCTCAATTGGAGAATTTGAAGATCTCATTCACGAACCAAGCTCGGCTGCTGAAAGACCTTCGTCACAACCACCTCCTAAATGTCACCGACTACTTTTCCGAGGTCGGAAGACAGTACTTGGTTCTCGAATCCATCGACGGTACATATCTCTCTACAATACTTAACTCTGCAAATGATGCAGAATTTGATCTGACCAAAAAGACTGGCTGGATAGTTCAATTGCTGGACGCTGTCGAATTTCTACAATCACGAACGATCGGCTTTGTCCATGGAAAGATCGATCCCTGGAATATTATTATCTCAAGAAGCGGTGAACTAAAGCTTCTTTCTGTCCCCTCAGTATCTGAAAATGATCAACCGCTCGACACTTCGGTCGCCGAAGTAGCGGATAAGGAGGAACGACTCTGTTATTCCCCACTTGAAATCATCTGGGGTGACCTAGATCCCGCGTCTCAGAAAGTGATCTCGCAGTGCTATGACGAACAGTCGGAAGCGATTCTTCTCTCGCCAGCGGATGCAAGAAGCGATGTCTATTCGATCGGGGCAGTGATCTATCATCTTATCTCGGGCCAGAAACCGGTGGACGCTCTTGAGCGTTCGATCGAACTACTCGAATCCAAACCGGACCCGCTGAAGCTGCCTCCAAGCATTGCTCTAGGTTTAGCGAATTTCCTTCAGCGGTCACTTGAGATAAAGCGTGAAGATAGGTTTGACTCCGCGGCAGCGATGCACCGCGAACTTACTCAGTTGATCGAAAACGGTGTGTTGCCGCGTCCGGACCGGGAAGAAGTGTCAGGAGCATCCGTCAAAGGGGTCCCGTCCCCACAAAATGATTCCAAACCCAAGAAATCGGAGGGCTTGGATCGCAGCAGCGTCAGCATTCCCAAAACGCCGCGGTCATCCAGCCTGCGGCCGGATAATAATATTCCCGACATTGTAACGGTCCCATCTCCTTCCGACGACGACCTCTTAGGCATAGAGAGTGCTTCGTCGACCTTAGTGGAAAATAACCTTCGGGCTGACCATGAAAACCACAGGGATCTTGCATCCGCAGCAAATGATAAGGAACAGCATAAGCAGAAAGCATACGGTGATGACATCCTGGAACTCACGGGTGCCGACACCCTAGATTCCGACAACGATAAGCAAGTTTCCTTCGGATATGAGCCTAATATAGAGAACTCCAACCGCGTGCCTATGTACGCAGTATTCGCCGGTCTTGCTGCCGTCATTATTATTGCTGTAGTAGGCGGATGGATGTTTTTAGGCTCAAATTCAACGACGGCTCAACCTGAACAGATCTCAGTAACTGCACCGCCACAACAGCCAGCTCAAACACAGGATCAGCAGGATCTGAACGGAGGGGTGCCGGAAACTGCACCAGAAAGTGCGTTCACACAATCAGAAAAAGAAAATTCAGTTAATGAGACTGCTGCCAAAGCCGCTCCGACACAGACTCCTGAAAAGAAGAAAACTCCCACACCAGAACCAACAAAAGCCAAAGCCGTAACACCGAAAAAAGTTACAGTTGACGATCTGATCAACGATAACTAGAAACATAAACCCACGATGACTGCAAAACTCCCAAGCAGAACAACCGCTATGAATGCCGTTATGAAGACAATCTCTTCCCTTATAAAAGCCGGTAACCTCCGAGCTTCCCTCCTTTTCGTCTGTCTGTTTATAATGCCGATCATCGCTTCTGCTCAGGCTGCGAAGTTAAGCCTCGCAGATCTGTTGGTCGGGTTGCGCTCGCAAAAGGTCAGTCTTGAAGAGCGAAACCGTATCCTCAGTGAAGCTATAAAGGAGCGTGGGGTCACATTCACCACCTCTGCCGTGATCGAATCCGAATTGATCGCAGCAGGTGCCTCGCAGGTCTTGATCGATGCATTGCGGCAGGTGGCAGCCCCGAAACCCCAGCCAACCCCGGCTCCAACGCCGATCCCTACGCCAACTCCGCCGGATTGGTCCTTCTATGTAAAACGTGCAGAGGAGAACGTCGGAAAAGGCGAATTGCAGCTTGCCCTCGCTGATTTCGACAAGGCCGCTGAGATGCGGAGTGACAGTTCACAGGTATTCGCCGGGCGGGCCCGCACTCATTTCGAGTTGAAGTCTTATGACAAAGCGATCGCGGACTATGACCGTGTTGTTGAGCTTTTGCCAAAAGACCCTGCAGCTTACTACTTCCGCGGTTCGGAATTTCAGCGAATACAAGCAGACCATTTGGCCGCATTCAACGAACGCCGCGAGGCCGCGATCGCTTTCGCAAACGATCGTGAGGCCAACCGAGAGAAATACATCGAAGCGAATGAACGCTTCAAGAATGTTCGTTCGGAGGCGGTCGGATTTATCAAAGAAAATGGCAATCGAAACTTCAACGATGTGAACTACGTTTTTCCAACATTTATTCTAGAACATATGCCGATGGGCGTGATCGGGCTTCTGATCGCGGCGATATTCGCGGCGGCGATGTCCTCGATCTCATCGGAACTGAATGCCCTTGCAACTGCAACAACGGCGGACTTCTACTGGCGGCTGTTCAAGCCCGAAGGAACGGACGGCCAATTTATATTGTTCGGACGCATCGCAACATTTCTTTGGGGCGTTTTTGCCTGTGTAGTTGCGATCTTTGCCACAAATCTTGGCTCGCTCATCGAGGTTGTGAATAAATTCGGTTCTTTCTTTTACGGTTCGCTGCTCGGGGTTTTTGTGTTGGCGTTCGTCGTTAAACGTGCCAGGGCTCGTGGAGCCTTTTTCGGGTTGCTCTTTGGTATAACATCGGTCTGGATAGCGAGTTGGTACACAAAGATCGAGTTTCTCTGGTTCAATGTAATTGGCTGTTTGGTAACCGTTGCTGCGGGATATCTTATTAGCCTAACCGTTCAAGATGATCCAGATGTGAAAGTAAAGACGGTGGAATAATTTGCGAATATGGGGAATATTCTTGTGGTAACGATCAACGAAAACCGGAGTATGAACAAACGCCTTTTCGAGTCCAAGCATTCACGAAGGTCCGTTACTGTTTTTCTTTCTTTGTTCTGTGTTTTGGCAATTTTGCGAATAGGTGCGCTTGCCCAGATACAGCCCGTCTATGATCGCGGTGTAATGGGTTTGATCCAATCTCTGAAACGCCTAAATACATCCGCATCTGCAATGATGATCGGGGCACATCCTGACGACGAAGATACGGCACTCCTTGCGTATCTTGCTCGTGGCGAGAGCGCCAGAACGGCGTATCTTTCGCTGACTCGCGGGGACGGTGGGCAAAATATAATTGGCCCAGAATTGGGAGAGGCACTGGGAATTATTAGAACCGAAGAACTGTTGCAAGCACGGCGACTGGACGGGGCTGAACAATACTTTACACGGGCATACGATTACGGATTTTCGAAGACCCTGGCCGAAGCACAAAGCAAGTGGCCCGAGGAAGTGATCCTCTGCGACGCGGTCAAGGCTATACGCGACTTCAAACCGCTGATCGTTATTTCGCAATTCACTGGAACTCCCGCCGACGGTCACGGCCATCATCAGTATGCCGGTTGGATCGCTCCGCGTGCCGTGAAAGCGGCCGCAGATCCTGCAAAGTGCAGGCAAAGCGGAGAACCATGGAAGGTACAGAAATTCTTTGTTCGCCAAGGCTTCCGTACCACCGGCCAACCACAGATGCGTACCAACACCGGACGCTATGATCACACTCTCGGGCGTTCATATTTTGAGATCGCTATGGAAGCTCGCAGCCAGCATAAGTCTCAAGAACAGGGCGTACTTGAATTAAAGGGCGAGATGTTTTCCGGACTGAATCTTATCGAGGGGGTGTCCGGAACAAATGGCATGTTCGATGGCGTCGATGTAAGCGTAACTGCCATCGCAAGCCAATCGGCGAATTCACAAGAGCAGTTCCGAACTCATTTGAACCAGCTTTCTCAGATCGCCCAAAAGGCATACTCTGATTTTGACACTAGGGAGCCAGCAAAAATAGTCCCGCTGCTTGCTGCAGGATACAAGGCGGCTCATGACGCAGAATGGTCAACACGATACCCGCAGTCGAAAGCATTGGTTCGTTTCAAACAACGTGAATTCGCAAAAGCGTTGAAACTGGCTGCAGGTTTACAGATCGATGCCCTGGCTGAAAAAGAAAAGGTGGTTCCGGATGAAGCGTTTGCTGCAAATGTTCGAGTCTTTTTTCCCGCGAACGAACTTATAAAGATCACGAAGGTTGACGTAAATGTCCCAAACGGCTGGACGGTGATTGAAACCGAAACACCCGAACCGCGCCAACAAGGTTTCTTGCGCTCTGAGAATCCCAATTTCGCTCGAACCTATAACATCAGAGCTGCCTCCAATACTTTACCCTCACAGCCCTATTGGTTGAGTGATCAGCGCGATGGTGAAATGTTTAGATGGTCGCAAGCCGATCACAATACATTGCCATTTGAACCACCTATCGCGACCGCGATGATAACAGCGAAGATCGGGGATGTTGAGGTCAAGTTTGAACAGCCATTTGAGTATAGATTTGCGGATGATGTTCGCGGTGAGCTTCGCCGTCCGCTTACCTTGGTTCCGGTAGCTACCGTGGAATTCGACCGTTCTTTGCTGATCGTCCCGGTTTCAAATGTCGGTCAGGTTCGGCGTCTGACGATGACCCTCACCAATCATTCACGAAGTTCGGTTTCCGGCACCGTGTCGCTCAATATTAATGCGGACAAGGAATGGGAGTATGTTGCTTCAAGTAACACCTTCGAGCTCGAGCGAACCGGAGAGCGTACTACGATCGGCTTTGATGTTACGATTCCTCCCGGAACTAAGGCAGGTGAATATCAAATAAACGCCAATGCAATGATTGGCGAGGGACTCGCAGAATTGACCATGCGCACGATAGCCTATCCGCATATTCAAACACATCGTTTCTACCATCGTGCTTCCGCAAATATTAGGGTCTTGCCGCTCGAAACCGCACAGGTAAAGGTCGGATATATAATGGGAAGCGGTGACCGAATTCCCGAGGCATTAACACAGATCGGGCTGACGCCGGAGTTTTTGACTGATGCCGATTTAGCGAATTCAGATCTTTCTCGCTTCGATGTGATCGTCGTCGGAATTCGTGCCTATCAAGTTCGTCCTGCTCTCGTTGCGAACAACAAGCGCCTACTCGATTTTATGACTGATGGTGGAACCCTTGTCGTCCAATATCAGCTTTCTGCTTACACACAGCAGAACCTTGCCCCGTATCCTGCCCAACAAGGACCGCGCACTGTAGATGAGAATGCGCCGGTGAACATTGTTAAGCCGCAACATCTGTTAATGAACTTCCCGAACAAGATCGGCCCGTCAGATTTTGAGGGTTGGGTCCAGGAGCGAAATCTTTATAATTTCGGCACAATGGACGAACGATATACCGGCATTCTTGAAACCCATGACTCTGGTGAGGCAGAAAACCAAGGTGGGCTGGTTGTAGCCGATGTCGGAAAAGGAACATATGTCTATTGCAGCTATTCGCTGTTCAGACAGTTACCTGTGGGTGTCCCGGGTGCGTATCGATTGCTCGCAAACATGGTGAGTTTGCCAAAGGCGAAATAACTAAATATCTATAACTATCGCCGGTTGGGTCGGTTTGTATTGCTCGTCACAGGTAGAGGCATTGATAAATTTTACGCCGAACTTCTCATAAGTTCCGTAACCGCAGTGGATATGGCCAAAAATGTGTAATTTCAAACGGCCACCTGAGGCGATCTTATCAACTCGTTTTCCTAGCTCTTCGCATCCCGTATTCTCAATGCCCCATTGTCGTGGCACTTCATCAAGAATTCCATGTGGTGGGCCATGGGTGATCAAAATGTCAATGTCTTCTGGGATCATCGCCCACTTTTTCGCTAGCTCCGGCCCTCTCATCAGATTGAATGCCCAATCATAGAAACGCGGCTGCCAAGGTGATCCGTAGATATGAAAACCATTGATCGTCACTGCCGAATCTTGCAGATAAATTATCGATGCATCAAGCAGTTGCCGTGCAGATCTAGGTTCCCGCTCAAATAGCCAATCATGATTCCCCGCAACAAATATCTTATTCTTGTGCGGAAGTCCTGCGAACCAACGGGTGAAGTTGCGGATCTCTTCGGTTGTGCCTGTTATCGTAGCATCACCTGAATGAATGAGCAGATCGCCTTCGGGTACGTTGATCTGCTCGTTGCAATTGTGGGTGTCTGAGATGCAGACGATCCTCATTGATAGATCCTGGAAACGAAATTGCCGGTGAAGAACACCTCTGTGTCGATCTGGCTTTGTAGGACCACACCTTTGTGGGCGCCGGCAAGAAGCATCATTGCAGATTCGCAGAGTGGTGCGGCGGTGGTCGTCTGTATTGCCCGCAGTCGCTTGCCGTTTATCTCCAGCGGCTCAACAAAATACGCCTTTTCAAGCATACGGCGACGGCCACGATGGTCGAAACCATCGACCGACGCATGAACGAGTACAAGATCGTCCTCAACGGAAGGCACCTGTTCAAGCATAACCTTCTCAAGATTCTCAGCGAGATGTTCGTCTTTGGCGAGCTTCTTTTCTACAGATTCGACCCAGGAATAATGTCCCGGATAGCGAAGAGTCTTGTAGTCAAGCTGATTCGCTTTTCCCTCAAAGAAATCCGGCAGATCGGCCGCACCGCCGGACGTCAGATCAGCTTCGTATGTGCGGGCTCCGATGACGATAGTTTCGCGGGCCGATAGGGCCGGACGTTCAGTTATCTTACCGTTTCTAATGACACGGGAATTTTTAACATATTCTGTGGCAACACCGATCGGCGACCAGGTGAAACCGTAAAAATGCGGAGCGTGTGCATGCGCGGTCAGAGCACCGACCTTCATACCGACCTTTTCGACCGACTCGTTCTGGTATTTATCGACAAACTCTCGATATAGCTTCATCGCAAGCACATTTATGAAACCGGGGGCCAAACCTGTCTGCAAAACAAAACCCGTCTCGGCACTCTTGGCAAGTTCCATGATGGCGTCCGTCTCGGCGACATATTCGGTCAGATTTGCATAGTGCATCTTAAAGTCGCGGGCATAACCGGCCATCCGCGGAGCCTGTCCACCTGGTGTGCAATCAAGCAGCACGTCTGACCGCTCAAAGGCGGATGTTAGCTCAACAGTTTCTCCATCGCGGGGCATCAAAACTGTTTCGACTGTCGTCGCTTTGTGCGAACCATCGCACACAAAAGCCCTCGCCTTCGCCAAACTATCTTCGCTGATATCGCCTAGTATCAACGTCGTCTCAAATTCGCACCATTCACGAAGCAGCAATGCAGCTGCCTCACCGATTCCCCCAGAACCCGCAATAAAAACCGTTTTCATTAGCTATAATTAAACATTATCAATGATTGAGTGTTAGAAAAATCCAGTTTATAACGGCATACGTAACTTTGCCAATTCATAGGTCTTTGGCATGGATATTCTGTGTATTTACGGTCGGTTTCACTGCTTTTTGTCGAAAAGCTTCACCATACAAAACTAATGTTTAAATCGACACCTGGCGGCTTTTCTACATACCTTTTCCTTCGCGCTACCCCGAGCCTTGAATGTGAAGTAGAATGATACTCAAGTTCGTCAGATATGTGGTCTGTATCCCTATAGTAAGATCAAACTAAATTTGATAAGTGATAAACAGGATCTTTTCTGCAAGAACTAACAGGAGGTTAGATCATGACAAATACAAGGTCTTTTTTCTACGCATCTCTTCTCGTCGCGGCATTACTAACTGCGGGCTGCTTTCAGGTAGGAAGTGATAAAACAGTTCTTCAACTTGATAATGGGAACGGCAAAAGCATTAGCCTGACGAAGGATGATCTAACGAAATTTCGCAGATCGGCGATCGTAGCAGCAAATAAAGAAGGTGAAACGTCTCGTTATGAAGGTGTCGAAATGGTCGAGGTACTCCGGACGGCAGGCGTCCCGTTCGGTGATGAGCTTCGACGTGAAAAGATGACAAGCTATGTTGTTGTCGAATCGGCTGATGGATACAAGGTATCGTTTACGCTTGCGGAGCTTGATCCGGACTTCAGTGATAAGAAAGTCATTCTAGCAACTACACGAGACGGAAATGCCCTCGATGAAGATGAGGGGCCGCTCCGGCTAATAGTACCGGACGAAACAAACCGGCAGGCTCGTTGGGTACGAAGCGTTGCGAAGGTTACTGTGAAAAGCGGCGATTAATCTTGCCATCATCAGGGGTGGAGTTATACGAAGGTGAGATTTTTGTATGGCTCCACCCCGTATTTTTTACCCTGGAGGGGTAGCAGCTTCGACGAAGGGAAAGAACCGCGCGATTTCTGTGCTTTCCATCGTTAGGCACTTGCTGTTATTGATTAAGCCAGGAATCGTGCTCGTATCTCGGGTGTGGGTATCATACATTCATCTTTTCTGCCGAAAAGACGGTATCGATACTTTGCGAAAAGTCTATATGCAAGATCACGTAATGGTCGAGGTATAATGATCAATCCAAAGCAGGCTGGCCAGACACCTGACAATCGTCGCGCGATCCTTAAAGCTGCCACAGAATGAGTGTAGGCTTTTCCGTTCTCGATCAATACCACTGAGTCAGTTTCATTCGGATCGATGCCGTGTTTTTCAATCAGTGCCTCGCCGATCTCGGACTTCGGCCCCGTACGATTATTCTATCGCAGCTTTTTTGCGACAGCATAGTTACGGCAATAGACAAAATAAAAGATACAGATCTATCCGGGTCATAGCGGATATAAGAAAAATATATCTGAGCTAAAAATGCTGCGAATGTTGACTTAGTCAGCATTTCACGGCATTTTTTCAGTATGCCAATTAGATCTTTTCTGCTACTTACCCTTTTATTTCTATTGTCGATCCCAGTTTCATTTGCTCAGTGTGAGCCTCTTTATGATCTTGTAGTAACAAACGCACGCATCGTGGACGGAACGGGAAATCCTTGGTTTTACGGCTCGGTTGCGATAAAGAACGGCCGCATCGCACGCGTGGGCAGGTTTGAGAATGATTGCGGTAATACGATCGACGCGAAAGGCCAGATCCTATCTCCGGGATTTATCGACGTTCACGCACACACCGAGAACATCTTCGAACAGCCGAGCGCTGAGAACTTTATCCGTATGGGCGTGACGACGCTGATCACCGGAAATTGCGGAGGTTCACACGTAGATGTCGGCAAATTTCTTGGCACTATAAAAGAGAAACCGCTTGCGATAAATATTGCTACGTTGATCGGACACAACTCAGTCCGTTCCCAGGTGATGGGGCTTGATAACCGTGCTCCGACAGCTGAAGAGCAAGCGAAAATGAACGAACTCGTGGAAAAGGCAATGCGTGATGGAGCTGTTGGCATTTCGACCGGCTTGATATATCTGCCTGGCACGTTCGCAAAGACTGAAGAAGTGGTCGAACTAGCAAAAGCATCTGCCAAGTATGGTGGAACATATGCCAGCCACATACGAAACGAAGGTGTTGGCGTCTTCGACGCGATTAAAGAAGCCATAAATATCGGCGAGCAGGCAAATATGCCGGTGCAGATTTCGCATTTCAAGATCTCAGCTAAGTCGCTTTGGGGGCGTTCGGATGAAACGCTTCAGCTTGTAAAAGATGCTCGGGAACGTGGCCTAAATGTAACCATCGATCAATACGCATATCCGGCCTCATCGACCTCGTTAGATGCGAGAATGCCGAGCTGGGCGATCGCCGGCGGCCGCGAAGAAGGCCGGAAACGGCTTGCTGATCCAGAAACTCGCGCGAAAGTTGTCGAGGAAATGAAAAAGTCGCGTGCAGAGGCAGGTTTTCCTGATTACTCTGATGCATACGTTGCAAGTTATCGCCCGAACCCGGAATTCAATGGTAAGAATATAAAGCAAATAGCAATGATGGTGCGCGGGAAAGACGATCTTGATTCCCAGATCGAACAGATCTTTGAAATGTATGACAAAGGCGGAGCGCAAATGGTCTATCGGGTAATGAGCGAAGACGACGTAAAACGGATAATGGCCGCTCCATTCAATATGTTCGCGTCTGACAGTGGCGTACGTGAATTCGGTGCCGGTGTGCCGCATCCGCGTGGTTACGGAAACAACGCTCGCGTGCTCGGCCAATATGTCCGTGAACTGAAGATAATCTCTTTGGAGGACGCAATCCGCAAGATGACATCGCTTCCAGCAAATGTTTTCGGTATGCGAGATCGCGGCCAGATCCGCGAAGGCTTCGTGGCGGACATAGTGATATTTGATGAAAAGACCGTAGCAGATAAAGCCACTTTTGAAGAGCCCCATCAGTATTCCGTCGGATTCTCGACCGTGATAGTAGGCGGTGGCATTGTATTTGACGGAACAAAGATGACTGGAACGATGTCTGGTCGAGCGATAACTGGAAATGGTGTTGGAAAATGAGAATGCGTCCGGATCATATTTGATCCGTTTAGCAAGATACTCTTATATTGCGCATTTGCCGCCCATCGAACAGCGTGCTTCCGAACTATTTCGTGATACAGAATTTGCCGAGGAAGTCTCACAGGAGTGCCTTTCGATAGAATTCTTGATCCAGCAGTTTGATGCCGGGCGCCTTTGGGTTGCGGTCGATGGAGGTGATGTTCCAGTAGGATTCGCGGCGGCATTGGTGATCGATGGTAACGCACATTTGCATGAGGTTTCCGTCGATCCAATTCATGGCAGGCGAGGAATTGGCAGAAAATTGATTGAAGCCGTCTACGATTGGGCCGTTTCGCATGCTTTCGAAGGCATTACTCTTTCCACTTTCCGCGACATCCCGTGGAACGCTCCGTTGTATCAAAAGCTGGGTTTTATAGAGCTTCCTGAAACAGAACACGGCCCGGAGATGAAATTGCTCCGCAACGAGGAACGCGAATCTGGATTAGATATTTCGCAACGAATAATTATGATCCGAGTAATTTGACACGTTGGTTGGGCATTGGCTCTCTGGATGAATTTTACATTAGAGTTCCCGTACTTAATTTCAATTACATACATATATCTTATATGAGTCGAATACAGGATTTGTTCTGTGCTTGGAATTCTGCGATTATTTTTCTGCTTTTACTGCATAAAGATGGCTCTTCTTGAGATGCGTGAAATTACAAAGGAATTTCCGGGTGTTAGGGCACTCGACGGGGTTACCTTTGACCTTCAAAAAGGGGAGATACATGCTCTTGTTGGCGAAAATGGTGCAGGCAAATCTACATTGATGAAGGTGCTCTCGGGCGTCTTTCGTCACGGAACTTATGGTGGCGACATTTATGTAGATGGCGAACTGAAACGATTCGCTAACATTCGCGACGCTGAAAATGCGGGGATCGCAATAATTTTCCAAGAGTTATCCTTGGTAAAAGAGCTAAGCGTTGCAGAAAACATCTTTCTCGGTCGTGAACCAAATCGGTTTGGTGTGATCAATTGGCCGCACGTCCATAACAGAGCATCTAGGCTTCTCCATAATCTTGATCTTCCGCTTGATCCCAGAATTCCTGTTGGCAAACTTGGTATAGGACAACAGCAGTTAGTTGAGATAGCGAAAGCATTGTCCCAAGATGCCAATATCCTTGTGCTCGACGAGCCGACGGCGGCATTAACGGAGACTGAGGTAGAAACACTTTTTAGGCTTCTTAGCGAGTTACGTTCGAGAGGAGTCGGAATGATCTACATATCGCATAAGCTCGATGAGGTTTTTGCGATGGCAGATCGGATCACAGTTCTTCGTGACGGAAAAACCGTCGGAACCGGAGCAGTGCCATACCTAAGTAAGAACAAGGTAATTTCAATGATGGTCGGTCGTCAGGTGGATGATGTTTTTCCATCTGTAACGCATAAACTGGGAGAGGTTGTGATGGAAGTCCGAGATCTGACGGTTTTTTCTCCGGACGCGTTGCGAAAGAAACTCGTTGATAAGCTTTCATTCAGCGTTCGCAGCGGTGAGGTTTTGGGAATCGCCGGGTTGATGGGTGCCGGTCGCAGTGAAGCTCTTACCACTATTTTCGGTGGTTGGACGGGCGATCGATCTGGTCATATCCTCATTGATGGTGTTCGGGTGAACATAAACTCACCGACCGATGCCATAAGTCACGGGATCGGCTTTGTTACCGAAGACCGGAAACGGTTCGGCCTGATACTTGATCAGACGATTACCGACAACTCGACGCTAGCAAGCTTGAAACGCATCTCCGGACGATTTCTCACTAACCGTTCCCGCGAGACCGCCGCAACACAACGTATAATGGGATCACTGCGGGTAAAGGCAAATTCGCCTTTTACGATCACAAGAACGCTTTCCGGCGGGAATCAGCAAAAGGTGGTTTTGGGGAAATGGCTGCTTACAGAACCGAGGATATTGTTTCTGGATGAACCTACACGCGGCATCGATATTGGAGCGAAACAGGAGCTTTATAATGAGATAAATCGGTTGGCTGCAAGCGGTTTAGCCGTTGTTATGGTATCGTCCGAGCTGCCGGAAATTCTTGGTCTGTCAGATAGGATCATCGTTCTGCATGAAGGTAAACTGACGGGAGAATTCACACGCCAAGAGGCCACTGCCGAAAAGGTGATGGCGGCTGCGACGGCAAGCGCTTAACTCACAAAGAGATGGCTGAGCAAACTACCGAAAAAAAACGATTCAAAATAGAGACCTCTGCTCTTCGCGCTTACACGATGATCGGCGCACTTGCTGTTATCTGGGTATTTTTTCATTGGCGAACCGGCGGCAATTTCATTACAGCGGAAAATCTTTCGAACTTGATGGTCCAGACATCCGTCACGGGCATCATCGCTGTAGGAATGCTGATGGTCATAGTTTCAGGAAATATCGATCTTTCGGTCGGTTCGCTTTTAGGCTTCGCCGGAGCCGTCTCGGCGATCTTTTTGACCAATTTGGGTTATGGGATTCTACCCGCAGTGATCGCCGCAATTGCGGTTGGAATTTTTGTCGGTGCATTTCAGGGCACCTTGGTCGCCTACTTCAACATACCAGCGTTTATCGTTACTCTTGGCGGACTGCTTGCCTGGAGAGGCGTCGTCAAAGGAATTACCAACAGTTCAACGGTTCCCGTTTCCGATCCACAGTTCATCGCGATCGGTCAAAGTTATCTGCATCCTACTGCCGGTTGGATATTAGCGGTCATATCCGTGGCCGTCGTTCTTGTTATGGTATGGAGACGCTCGGCCGTGCAAGAAGAGTATGGTCTTGGAAGCGGCAGTGTTGGCCCGGAGCTTATGAAAGCGTTGGTTCCGGTCGCGGGTATAGTGATATTCATCTTCGCGATGAATGCGTACGCGGGCATTCCAAATCCGGTTTTGCTATTTATTGGTGTGGCCTTGCTCGGGCACTTCATCACTAATAATACGACATTTGGCCGGTACTTGTATGCGATCGGCGGAAATTCCGAGGCGGCTAGGCTTTCGGGCATAAATAACCGGTTGACCGCGCTCAAGGTCTTTGCCTTGCTTGGGGCATTTGTCGGGCTAGCGGCGATCGTTAGCACAGCTCGACTTGGCAGTGCCACCGTCGATGCAGGCACATTAAAGGAACTCGACGCCATTGCAGCGTGTGTTATAGGCGGAGCAAGCCTGATGGGAGGGCGCGGAACGGTTTTCGGAGCGTGTCTGGGTGCGTTGATAATGGCTAGCCTTGATAACGGGATGAGTTCGATAAACCTCGAGAACTATCTTCAGGACATTATTAAAGGCGTGATCTTGGTAACTGCCGTCGGGCTTGATATGCTCGGAAAGAAGGCTTGATAAAAATCCCCTAGTTTGGAGCAATTTAGAATGATCAAAACAAGATCGCTTGTTGTATTTATCGTCGCAATTTTGATAGCTGGCTGCGTGAGCGCGCCTGAACCCAGTGGTGTGAATTCCCACAACACTTCAGTGCCTGCCGACGGTAAAGTCAAGATAGGTTTTGCGATGGCAACACTCGAAGAGGAACGTTGGGTCCGTGACAAGGAAGCGTTTGAGGCTCATTGCAAAAAGATGAATGTCGAGTGTGTCGTTACGGTAGCCAACAAGAGCGCGGAAAAGCAGGCAAACGACGTTGACGTGATGCTTACACAGGGCGTAAATGTGCTTGTTATTGCTCCGCATGACGCGACTCAGGCTGCTCTCATGGTTGATAAGGCAAAAGCGAAAGGCGTACCAGTGATCAGCTATGATCGCCTGATAAATTCGGACAAGATTGATCTTTACATTTCGCATCAAGTCCCGGTTATAGGGCAAAAAATGGCTGAGTATGCGCTTGCAAAGGTTCCGAAAGGAAATTATCTGATGGTCTATGGCGATAACAAGGATAATAATTCGCACATAATGAAAAAGGCACAGCTTGCCGTGCTTCAGCCAGCGATAGATCGCGGCGATATCAAGATCGTAGGTGACCAGCACGCCACCGACTGGAAAGCCGAAGAAGCGCTGAAGATAGTTCAAAATGCCCTCACCCAAAACAGTAACAATATACAAGCGATCATCGCTTCAAATGACGGAACCGCGAGCGGTGCTATCGCTGCTCTGAGCAATAAGGGGCTTGCAGGAAAGGTTTTGGTTACCGGACAGGATGCACAGCTCTCTGCTTTACAAAGCATCGCCGAAGGAAAACAGACGATGACCGTGTATAAACCCATAATTCCACTGGCAAATGGAGCTGTTGAGGCGGCCATAAAACTTGCAAAGAAGGAGCAATTAACTGGTACCGAAATGTTCACGAACGACGCGATCGGGAAACAGGTGCCTGCAATACTGCTAGAAGTACAGGTGGTTGACAAGGATAATCTTATGACAACCGTTATCAAGGACGGCTACGCTAAATATGAGGACGTTTACAAGAACGTCCCCGAAGCCGACCGACCGCCGCAAAAATGATGATTAAAACCCACGTTTTCCAGATCATCATCCTACCGTATTTGTAAGCTATCTGATCGGCGGCCGACCGGGGGTGTTTCGCATTCGATAAAAATAGTATTCAGCGGTGTACGGAATTCCGCGTTCTTCGCCTATCACATTTCCCGGTTCGGTCGGTGCAAGACCTCCTTCCGTATAAAACCTTTGAATGTGGCTAACGTTAGCAAAGATCCCCGGTCCTTCAGCTTCCGCAGTGCCAAACCATTTAATTCGTGAAGTCATTTATGGGGTTCCAGTAGAACAACTCCGTTTTCCACGCTGCTACATTCCATTTTTCTTACGGTGAGGAGACCTTAACCGGAACCAGGATCGTGTGATAAAGAATGAAGACCTGGTCAGAATAGGCAGGTTTTACAAAACGTCCATCGACGCCGACAGTGAATTCAAGTTCACGGATCTGCTGTCCAAGATGATATATCTTGACCGTATAGACTCCCGGATTCTTGTCCACGTAGAAGGCATTGGGAAAGTTACCTCGATTGAATGTCCCGTTGTTGTCAAAAAGAAGGGTCTTCCATTGGAACTGCCAACGCTTTTATCTGTTCAATGGCTCAAAAGATGCGGCCTTATCGGTTGCCCGTTCATCATAATCGGAAGCTCCGCCGCCGTCCTTTGTCGAAGCGATCTGTTGGCCTTTGAAGAAAACACGTCCTTCAAGATCAGACTCATTTGGGTACCTTTTATCCAAACGCTCATTAACGGCGGCATTCCGCCAACCTCGTCCAGCGAATGGTGAAAACCGATCATTCCATAAGACATTAGCCAATCATGGCCCAGAAAGAACTCAAAATTGTTCTTATCCTGACCGCCATTCGCAGTACTGAATTTCCCGACCTTGAACTTGCCCTCATACAGAAGCTCTTTCGTATCGTCGTTAGTTATTTTGAATGAAAACACGCCAGTTGCGTCGGTAGATTTTGTATCAAGCGTCTCTCCCCACGGACTCGGACTTTCATATACAACCGTCCTATCTGCATTACGACCTTTTGCCTCAAGCTTCTCGCTATACCAAGGCGTCCCGTTCGGATTAAAGTACGCCACAGAATAATTGAGTGGCTTTTCTTCATTGTAAAAACTCTTGAATTTGGTCAAAGGTGCCCAGCTTGAATAATTTCTTTGGCCCTTCATTTTCCAATATTGATCATGGGTTTTTGCCTGAACATAAACTGAGCTTCGAATGAACTTCGGTGTTGCGGTTGGCCGCATCGGGTTGAATTGTTCTCTGTGCCTTTATCCTTTGGTGTGGTATCAGACAGTCCTCGTCCTTGATCACTCGTCGGCTTTCCGATCTTGGGCAAGTTCGGGACGTTCATCTTGATTTGGCCAAATACCGTCTGGCTGACGGTGAAATGGACCATTGAAATTAGAGTTATAAGTATTAATTTTTGCATTTTTCGTTACTCCTTGGTTTCCTCGCTCTCTAGACCTGGCAAGCTCCAGGTTTCCAAAATGATCTTTTAACTCCAATAATTCTGTGGAAGTTAGACCAGCCACGGTGCCAATCCGGTTCAAGTTTGATCACACCGTAAATGTGATCCATGTCGCTATTATCAAAAGCCCGCAGCTTCGCGAAACTTTCGGGCAGCGTTATCGTCATAACCCTTCCCCTCGTATTTTTTATTACCCTGCCTTCATACTTCGCTGGTTCAATGGTCCCGTCGATCGCGAGGACCCCAATTTTATCTATCTTCGGCATATGAAACTTCTCTCCCATTTCAGCGACAATTTACGTCCTTCAATATTGAACTTCGCATTCCTTCACCGACCTTAAGTTCGGATCGGAAGAATTGCCACGGCCGGCCTGAGGAGCTATGGCAAAAGAATTGACAAGTCGTCCGGCCAAGTCAGAAGACGTTAAATTCGTGGAACTTGCGCGGAGTTGCGGTTAGAATGCGGTTATAGATTGATTAGAAATTTGTTAGAGAAGCGTAAGTGATTGTAGGAGAATATGTTATATAGGTTCGGCGAATTTCTTCTCTGCCCAGAAGAGAAGGTTTTATGGCACGGCAAGAGGCACATCCAGCTCACACCGAAGATGTATGAGTTATTGTTGGCATTCCTTGAAAAGCCCGGAAAGATCCTTGAGAAAGAATATCTTCTTCGCACTGTTTGGCCGAATAGCTTTGTATAGGATGGCAATATCTCTTTAACGTCAGACAGTTGAGAAAAGTCTTGAATGACAGTGCGCAAGCCCCAACGTACATTGAGACGCTGCCCAGGCGTGGCTATCGCTTCATCGCAGACGTCAAACGGGTGATCGAAGAAGTAGATACTAAAAATTATATCAATGTTTAGATGAACCTCAACTGAGGGTTCTATTAGATCTCAGCGATGATGAAGTGAACGAGGTCTCCGGTATATCCGTTTCACCTAGCGGAAACAGTATATCGATAGTGTTGGGATCTTGGAGACACGATGCGATCTTGTTAAGCGGGATCAGATAGGTTGATACGGAAATGAAAAAGGCCGCCAATGGAGCGATCGATAGGCGGCCTTATTAGATCAGCAGTTAATAAGCTCTCTATTTCCGATCTTTGAAACTTTCAAACAGTTCAGTATGTCGGCTTGTGAGTGGGATCATGCGGCCATTGATGAACATATGTTTGATATTCGTGCGGGGATCGAGAATATCACCGTCCGTAACGACGATATTTGCCATCTTCCCGACCTCGATCGAACCCACTTTATCAGCGATCCCAAGTATTTGGGCAGGATAGATGGTTACTGATTTTAGCGCCTCTTCACGCGGGAGGCCGTAAGCACCCGCAAGACCGGCGTGATAGGGAAGGTCTCTTGCTTCCGCGCCGATATCGCCTGTCGAAATAGCAAATTGAACGCCGGCCGAGTGCAGCTTTGCCGGCCCCGCAAAAAGATAGTCGTATTCATCATCATCGCGGACCGGGAGGCTGTAAATATGCGTAAAAATGACCGGCACATTAGCCGACTTAAGCTCGTTTGCGACCTTGAAGGCTTCCTGACCACCGACAAGAATGCCCTTAACCTTCATATCCGCGATAAATCTCAGGACCGCACGGATATCACGTTCACGTTCGGCCGTAAATACTATCGGCTTCTCACCGCGGACGTAAGGAACCATTGCCTCTAGTGCAAGATCGGTTTTCGGCATCGGAATGGATTTGTCCTTTGCATAGGCGTCCATTGCCCGTCCGTAGTTCAATGCATCAGCAAACTGCTTTTTAAGTGTTTCGACAGCAGTATCACGGCGGCGTATCGCCTCATTTAGATCGACCTGCGGCCCGCCAAATCCGCCGAAACCGCCACCAAATCCGCCGCCTTGTGCGACTCGTGGGAAATTAATGACCAAAGCTGCTTCGCGAACAATAGCCATCTCACCTTGTGTTGAACCATTAAGGTTGATGATCGTTCCTTGACCAGCGATAACACCACCGCGCGGCGCAGACATAACAGTAGTTATGCCATTTACACGTGTTACGTTTATGTGCGAGGAGTGAGGATTTACTGCAAGAAAAGCTTTCGCATTGGCATTGTTTGGTGCGATCTCGGCAATGTCAACGGTCGCACATTTGTTCCATAGGTTGTCTCTCCGCGAAAACGGCCAAGCCCGAGCCCGCCAATCGCACCGGCGATCTGTCCGTGCCAACCTGTTCGCGGATCGGGCGTAACAAAATTAACTGTGCCCCCGATAGAATTTGTTCCATAAATCGACGACCCCGAACCTCTTAACACCTCGACGCGTGAAACGCTGGTCAGGGTGATATCGCTCAGGAATGGTGATGCGTCTCCTGTGATCGCGGCCGAATCGCGAAGCCGCACGCCGTCGATCAAGATCGCGGTGTCCTGATTGCGCAGCCCGCGTGTCTTTACTGAAGCGGTCCGGCCAAATCCGCCCAATTGCTGCACGCGAAAACCTGGCATCAGGCGCAGCGAATCAACAAGTGTAATGTCTGCCCGCTCACGCAGCTGCTGTCCGCTAATCGTATTAACGGTCTTTGAGACCTCGTCGATCGGCTGCGGCAGATCCGCCGAAACTGTAACAGTTTCCCTAATGGTCTCCGGAGTTGGTGAAGGTGTTGGGGCCGGGTCGGCCTGTGCTGAAACGCCGCTAGCAAGAAGCAGCGCAAAGATGAATGTAAAAGTGATCTTCATATTGTCCTCTTCTGCCCACACGCAGAATGGTTCCGTGCCAAGACAAACGAGCAAAGTTCCCGACTTTAACGGTTGCGTGGGCAGCGCCGGATTTGCACCGGTCTTCCTTTGTGTCGAATGCCGATCAAAATACGTTCGTTACCCGAACGTTCCCGCTTGCCGGATTTATATCCAGCAATGTGTTTACACCAAAAACTTCCCTAATGTTCGGTCCTGTCAATACATCCGTTGCCGCTCCGGCGACATAGATAGTCCCTTGTTTCAACAGCAGTAGCTTATTGGCGAATTCCGCAGCCAGATTCAAGTCATGTGTGATGACGACTGCTGAATAGTCTTCGGAATCACACCTTTCGCGAACTAGCCGAAACATCATTGCCTGATGCCGCAGGTCGAGATTAGCCGTCGGTTCATCGAGCAACAGTATCTTTGCATCGGTCGCTATAGCACGCGCCAAAACCACACGCTGCCGCTCACCGCCTGAAAGTTCATTCATCAGCCGCGAACCGAAATCCGCAAGATCGCATTCGGATAGGGCTCTCTTTGCCGATTCAATATCGTCTTCCGATTCCCAACCGAATGCCGAGCCGCTCGCGAACCTGCCAGACAAAACGAACTCGAGGACCGTTACCGGAAACTTGGTCTCGTTCTCCTGCGCAACCACCGCGATCCGCTTTGCTATCTCGCGCCGCGAATATGTTCCAAGCGGCTTTTCGTCAAGCAAGATATCGCCCTCGGCCACAGGAAGTATTCCGTTTAGGGCTTTGATCAGCGTGGTTTTTCCCGCACCGTTCGGCCCAAGCAGCGCGATCATTTCACCTTCGCGCATATCAAAAGAAATATTGCTCAGCACATCGCACGGGCCGTATCGTATTGTGATGTCCTTGACTGAAAGCATACGTATTAACGGCGCAGTAAATAAATGAACAACGGTGCTCCTATCAACGCAGTTATTGCACCGACGGGCAATTCTCTAGGAGCGATCGCCGTCCGCGCAACGGTATCCGCCAAAACCACGAATATCGCTCCAGAAATCGCAGACATCGGAACGACCAGCCGATTATCGCTGCCGACCGCAAGCCGCACGAGATGAGGAACTATCAATCCGACATATCCGACCGAGCCGCTCGCTGCGACTGCGGTCCCGACCAAGACGCTTGCCACCGTGAATATGGTGATGCGAACTCGGCCAACCTCCACCCCAAAATCAAATGCGTCGCGTTCGCCGATCATCATTAGGTTAAGAGCACGAGCCTGAGTTGAAAGTACAACCGTTCCAACGGTAGCCGCCGCAAGCGTCATATAGAATCCATCGTAGGTCGCCTGCGACAGATCACCGAGCAGCCAGAATGTGTAACCTCGCAGGCGAGCCGCATCAAGCAAACTTGTCAGCAAAACGATGATCGACGAGAGAAAAGTTGTAACGATCACGCCAGACAAGACCAAGCGCTCCACGTTCATTCCCGCGCGGCTTTTTGCCATCTGATAGACGGCAAAGGTCGCAATTATCGCACCGGCAAAGGCGAGTAACGGACGAGCCCAAGCAAGCCCATCCAGAAAAACAAATGCCAGCAATGTCCCCAATGCCGCTCCGTTCGAAACGCCAAGGAGATAGGGCTCGGCCAACGGATTCCTTAGCAAAGCCTGCAGTGAGGCTCCCGCAATCGCCAAACTTGCTCCGACACACGCCCCCAGCAATACGCGGGGCAGCCGAATATCGAATAAGATCGCTCGCCCCTGCTCCGTCATTTCAAATACCGAGACACGCTCGCTTCCAAGCAGAATGGCTGAAACCAACGTCACCACCAACGCCGCGATCAAACCAAACCAAAATGTTTCTTTTTTCTTCAAAAGCTGGCTGCCCGAAGCTTTTCGTAAATTTCTACTTATTCAAAAACCCGGCGATCTGTTCGAGCGCATCGGCCAAACGCGGGCCCGGCCGTGACAGGATGTCTGCGTTGACGCGAATTATTCTTCCATTCTTTACGGCCTTTGAATTGCTGAAAACAGTATTCGGCTCGCGGTTATCGTCGCTGTCCGACAGAACTATCACATCAGGATCCATTGCTAACGCTGTTTCCTTGCTGATCTTTGGATACCCGCCAGTGATATCCTTCGTCAGCGAAATGCCGCCGGCGAGCTCGACTAGCTCTGTCATGAACGAATCACTGCCGATGGTGAACAAAGGCTCGTTCGATATCTGAAGGAACACCTTTGGCCGCTCGGCTTGTTTGACCGTGCTTTCTACATTCTTTTGGCGCTGTTCGAAATCCTTGGCGGCTTTTTCCGCTGGCTCATTCGTCCAGAACATCTTCCCAAGGCGTCGCAGACGGTCCGGAACGTCGTCGATCTTCTTTACATCCAGGACGTAAACCGCGATCTTTTGTTCGGTTAGCAACGTTGTAAAAGCCTCAAGCTGTGAGGCGGTTGAAACAAAGACCACCTGCGGCCTTAGGGCAACTATGGATTCGATATTGGGCGTTAGCGTATCGCCGACCTTTTGGATGTTTACGGTTTCTGCCGGATAGTTGCAATAGCTCGTCACACCGATCAGACGATCACCTGCTCCGGCAGCAAAAAGCATTTCTGTAATGCTCGGAGCAAGCGAAACGACCCGGTTCATCGGAACCGGCACCTTCACCTCACGGCCAAGATCGTCGGTAAATGTTCCCGTGACCGGCCCGTCGGGTACAGCGCGTCGGGTTTCACAGCCAACAAGTAGGACACCGCACACTACAAGAGCCATTACTAACGGGCCATTTTTCAAAGACCGATATCCTTTCATTTCAGTCAAGCACAAATCTGAGATCCAAAATCCAAGATAAAAACGCCCTGCTCCTCCTTCGCGCGCGTATGCGAACAAGAAGAACAGGGCGTCAAAACTTCGCCTTTGTTGGCCTGTCGTGCTTTTACGCGAAACACGCTATCGGCAAAATGCTGCTGTCGGTGACCTGACTTATCGGCAAAATTTCCGAATCACAGTGACGCGATCGTGCGGGATTCTCACCCGGCTTCCCCCTTGAAACTGAACTATTACAGCAGCGTTCCAATTTAAAAGAGCAAGTGGCAGATTATTACGCCATGGCTGCAGAATGTCAACCCTTACCATACTGATATAGCGTTCGTTTAGTAATGGACTTTATTCACTAAGGCATGGTTGTATGGTCAGTGAACTCTCTTGCGATCGGTTAATAAGACAGTGGTAAGATCATATTACGGAAATAGGCTATGAAATGAACATTATCAGTCAAAACGACAATTCTCCTCCTGCAAGACGACGAAGACGGCCACGCCAAAGCACCCCTGTTTTTGTTCTTGAAATGATCTCGGCAGTTGCCGGTGCAGGTGCCGTGATCGCGGGGCTCGTGTATATTGGTGGCCGGTTTTGCTGGTGGGCGGTGCCGGGTTCAACTGGCGGCGGCCGTCGCGACTGCGGGAATATGGCGAAATATCTCAAAAGTGAACGTCTTGCCGATCCAGGTTTTATTCCATCCGACATGGTTTCGCTCGGTCACTGGGGTCTTGCTGATCCTGATAGCCGTTATCTTCGGGATCATTAGCTTCATTATTGACAGAATTCAACGCGGCCCTAAGTGGATCACATCGATTCGTTCGGCAATCCGGAGGTTCGGCTGAACTCATTCTTGATCCGGCATCCTTAACGTGGATTCTTCGGAAGAAGTTGGATCCGATGCTGATACACTCCAGGGCCCAACAATACTCAAGATCACGTTGTTAACCTAGTCCGCATGAGTCCCGAGCAGGCCTGTCCGCCGCCTTTTATCGCCACGTATCTCGAATTAGGGACCATGTTTTCGGGCCGGTCGGCAGTAACTTCGATCGGAAGGATTGGTTCCGCATCGACGTTGATCACCACTGTCGGCACATTGATCTTCTCAGTGTAAGCAGGGAACCTTCCACCCACGTATCACCACATTTTAAAGTTCCGATTTGTTATGCACGAGTTGCAACGTTCCGATACAAAAGAACAAGTGGCAGAATATTATGCCGAATCCGGCGATTGTCAATATGGCAAACCGGGCCCCGGTATATGTTCTGCCCGTGGCAAGTCTTTGCTATGATTTAGCCGAACCGGAGATGGAAGATAAAAATAACGGTAAACTTTTCATTGTCTCAACACCGATAGGCAATCTTGGCGATATTTCATCTCGGGCCCTGGAAGTGCTCTCCTCGGTCGATCTGATCGCCTGCGAGGATACGCGCCACACCCAAAAATTGCTAAATCATTTCGGGCTCAGAAAAAAGACGGTCAGTTATCACGAGCATAACGAGCGTGAGCGGTCGGACCACCTTGCAGAACTGCTTATCAAAGGTTCAACGATCGCCCTAGTTTCCGATGCTGGGACGCCCGGCATCAGCGATCCCGGGAATGAACTTGTTAAACGTGCGATCGATCTAGGTATTGAAGTAACCCCTATACCGGGAGCTGTAGCATTCGTTGCAGCTGCATCAGCCAGCGGGCTCCCTACCGATAAGATATTTTTTGAAGGATTTCTGCCTGCGAAAATAACAGAGCGACGAAAAAGGCTTGCCGAGCTAAGGTCCATTGGTGCAACACTTATCTTCTATGAAGCGCCGCACAGGATCACTTCCACGCTCACTGATTGCCTCGATATTCTCGGAGACCGTCGCGCATCGCTTGCGCGCGAACTTACCAAAGTACACGAAGAGTTCCTCCGCGGCAAAATTTCTTCGATGATTTCCTCCGTTTCATCTGCAAAAGCTCGCGGAGAATACGTTCTTATCATTGACCGGGAACGCGAAAGCGATCTTGAAAGGCCGAGCACTGAAAGGCCCTTGATCTCTGAAAGGATAGCCGAACTGGAGGCCGCAGGCGACGATCGCCGAACAGCCCTGAAAAAGGCAGCCAGAGAATATGGACTCAGCCGTTCCGAAGCGTACAGAAAATTGCATTCTGAGCAGGAATAATGGAACGTTTCGGCCTTTTTGGTTTCTGAGCGAGTATGCTTCTGCGGTCAAGCAACTATTTTGAAATTTCAACATTCTGAATAGGCGCTGATTCTAATTTCTTTTTGAAATCTGGAGCTTTACGAAAATGATCAGGTCGCTAATTTCGTTTGCCATGGTGATCGTTCTCCTGGCCGCAACATTTATAAGCCCTGTGGAAACACACGCCCGCCGGTGCGGCGAAAAAGAACCGGAAACACTTCTTTCTCTTTATAAGCGTAGTAGCTTCATTTTTGTCGCCACCTTCGACCGAACAGAAGATGGCGGACTCGTCGAACAAGGCGATGATTACAGCGTGCGCCGCGAGCTATCGTACTTTACCGTCTCCAGGGCACTGAAGGGCGAAACCCGCAAGTCCTTCGTCCTAGAGGAGAAAGAATATCGTTATTCTGGCGAAGAGACCTCTGACGGCGACGGCGAAAATGAAGTTTCCGAGGATACTCCCGTCGCGGGCCCGAGCGACCATGAGGAAGATGGAGAGCTTTATGGCCGTCCGAAGCTTAAACAGGACGATACGGTGATACTGTTTCTCCGCAAAGCTTCTGAGGGCGAACAGCTCGAACTTGTTGACTATCGTGATGCGATCAGAAAAGCGAAAGATGAAGATCTGGCCACATACGAAAAACGTATTAACGAGCTTAACGTGATCTTCAATGCCGCCGGTGATAAGGACAAGGCAGTGGTCGAATGGTTGATCTCGTTGATCGATGATCCGCTGACCCGTTGGGACGGTGCTTACGAACTCCTTCTAGGATTCTATCAATTGGATTGGATTAAGGAAGAGGAATCGCGACAAGCAATCGAAGGAAAAAACGAGACCGAAGGTTCGGCTGAAGAAGAGTATGAGGTCGATGAGTTGGAGCGGGCTGAAATGGAGATCTCGTCCGATCGGCTTCGATACGCTCGCTTGGTAACTGAAAACCATAAACAAGGACTCTTGAACTTGCTCGTAGAGGAGCTTGCCAATGCCGAGCGAGGCGAAGACGGCAAACATTCTTCGTTGAACGAAGGTAACGACGCCCTTCTCGGACTCGTAAAGCGTTGGGGTGATAAGCGGCTTGCCGGGCATTTACTTGATCGCTTAGCGGCAGGCGTTGGTGAAAACTACGAAAAGTACCAACTGATGGACAATATCGCCTCCATCTTGAAGAATGAAGAGCTTACGTCGCTCGCCGAACAGTTCGGCAACCATCTTTATATGGACGACAACGCGACCGTTGAAGATGATGATGAAAATGCCGAGCCCGAAGCGAATTCAGGGGATGAAAGCGAAAAGATCGAGCAGAATAGAGATGAACCTTCGGCTAAACTTCCAACCTACGGCGAAGTTCGTGCCGAGGCGCTCGCAAAATTTATCCACGCCGCAAATCTTTTGCTGACAACCGAAGCATAATATCCCGCATCTGGGATAGAGTGTTGCACAATTTCAAAGTGTAACAGCCTGACAAATTTAGCAGTATCGAATTTGTTAGGCTTTTTTGCGCCCTCAGATGCGGGCCTATTTCTATCATTCATAGGAGTGTGATAATTATGCGAAAATTTTTTGTTTCCGCGGCGATCGCCGCATTTGCTTCGGTCGGGATCTTCGGCCAATCCTCTGACTTCAAAAAAGGGGAATTTTTTGTCGGCTATTCTAATAATCAGGTCGATACCGGCATCTCACCCAACGACGATTTCAGCAATATCGTCGGTGAACGCGAGACCTTTCATGGATTCAATGTTTCGGGGGTATACAATTTTAGCCGCTATTTTGGCTTGAAGGGAGATATCTCAGGCGGTTACAACAACAAACGTTATGATTTCACGGTACCGCTCACGCCGACCGGCACCGGAAGCGTTGGTTTTGACACCAACAACTCGCTTTACAATTTCCTCGGCGGGATCCAGATAAAGGACAATTCATCGGACGCACGCGTCAAACCGTTCGCTCACATAATGGGTGGTGCGGGACACGGCCGTGTAAAGGTGAAAAACCTTGTCTGCTCGACCGGAGTTGATTGTTCCGGTTTTTCGGGAACAACGTCTGAGACCGGCCTTGCCGGTGCCTTCGGTGGTGGCCTGGATGTAAAACTTACCGACCGGGTTGACCTCCGTGTTATTCAGGTTGATTACAATCCGATCCGGTTCGATAACGCTACGACACACAATGTGCGCTTCGGCTTCGGATTTGTATTCAAGTAAATTGAACGAACCTAATAACGAAGGCTGTTCGGCTAAATGTCGGGCAGCTTTCTTTTTTACGAACGCACCCGCGATGAAACAATGATGGCATCGCCTATCTTCCGCTCTCCGTTGGCATCCGAAGGTTTGTTCATCACCTTGCCATCGAGAACCATTGTTGTCGAGCCTCCGCCGTCAAGGTTGATCGCATCGACTGCTCCGAGACTCAGGAGATATTCTGCAACTTCCTGCAGCGTCATCCCGACGCTTACGCCGGGCTGCCGGCCATCAACCGTGATCATCAGGAGTTTGCCATCCTTCATCTTTGCAACCGCCGTCCGCGGATGACGGCTTTCCGCAAACGAACGACTTGCTTTTTCCGCTTCCCATGTCAAGGCAACCTTTCCGTTCTGTATCAAATGTGAGACGCCGTTGGTAATATCCTCTGCACGGCTAAATGCGGACGAGGGAACCATCGTATCAAGCGAAGAATGATGCACCACAATTTTTACACGGGCGTTCAGCCTCGCCAACCTTCGAAGCTCGTTTCCCTGCATTCCACTTGCTGAGATCAAATAAGCGTTCTCCGGGATCGGATTGCTGCTATCGCTGGTGATAATTCGTCTTATGCGCCCGTTCTGCACAATAAACTCGACGCCTCCCGGACGGGTTAACGAGGTATTGCCGAATGCCTTTGTATAGATAACGATGTCGTCGGCCTGTCTTTCGCGATTTATCCCAGCCTTGAATTCCCTCGCCTTTATTATGATGGAATAGCCCAAATCCGCTCGCTCGAACTCTACTTTGGTCTCGACCCGACCATTTTCGATCATCATTGCTACCCGACCGTTAAGCGATTCACTCAAGAGAACACCATCGGTCATAAGCGCACCTGCTGGATCGCCTGCAAAAATGCTATTGTCAAGCCGAAAGAAACCTGCATTTATGGCAGCAAGGGCACCATGTCTTGCCGCTATGGAGGACGTTGTCTCAGTACCCACGACCTGGTCCATTCCAAGCTTTACATCCAGTCTCACTTTTCTCAGATCCAGTCGAAGCACGTTTATCGCCACAGGATCTTCACCGATCCTGTGCTCGACTCGCGCATGTTCAATACCCGGATAGACCTGCCTGAACTCCTGAGCGGCTGAACCGACACACAGCAAACAAACAAGCCCCAACAACAAATACGACCGATCTGTGATGGCGAACAGAAATTTTCCCCTCGCCACGGAAAGGATTTTCATTCTGAGATTATAACTCAAGGTCGGGAAGAGGAAGGCGAGGCAGTAATTGATCATTTTCACGGCTTAGATCAACAAGTCATCAGGAAATCTATGAATGGCAAGAAATATCGCAGAATCATAGACTTGCGCAAAGTTCTATTAGGTTTACTTTTTGGCAAACAAATCAAAAATAGGCAGTATAGGCGGACGTGTTAAACATTATGTAATATATGTATTTCGTGAATTAGAGGTCGTGATTCGCGATCGAGTTTCGTAGTATAGCCATCACTTACAATAGTCCTTGGCCGGATGGTTATCTTTTACCCCTTTACATTTCGGATAAATCGCTTAGAATACTTCCAACTCGCTCTCACCAATACTCTTACAGGAGCTTTAGATGAATTTCTCATTGGGCAGAACTCTGTCTCTGTTTGTCTATTTGTTTGTTTTTGGGCTTTATATTCCGGTTCATTCTCAAGATCTTGATGATGTAACGATATTTGGCCAGGTGCTAGACCGAAATGGTCAGGCGGTCATCGGTGCCACGGTAACCGCCGTTCATATACAAAGCGGCACGGAGCGCATTTTGGTAACGGACAATTACGGACAATACCGATTTATAAAACTTCCCCCTGGAATTTATGAGGTAAAAGCAGAAGCGCAGGGGTTCAGCACAAAAAAACGAATTGGGATCGACGCCCTTTCTGGCCAGGCTCTAAAGCTTGACCTTGACCTTGAGCCGGCGAAGGTAGAAGCATCAACCGTTGTTACTGTTGATGATGAGGACTTGCCGCTTATAGATACGACCCGCACGATAGTTGGTTCGACATTAACGGAACGCGAGGTCGAAGAGATCCCGAACAATGCCCGCAATCCGCTGGATCTGGTCTTGACCCTCGGCGGCACTTCAGAAGAGGCTCTTTCAACGAGCGACCTTGCGGAAGACAGAGATGCGAACCCAAGAAGCACGCCATTTGAACAGGGAAATTTTTCACTTTCCGGAGGGACGTCCTATTCCAACAACATTACGATCGCCGGACTGGACAACAATGACGACCGTTCCGCACGCGACCGGTTCCAGCCCTCGCTCGAAGCGATCGCTGAGGTCCAAGTGATCAGAAACCAGTTCTCCGCCGAATACGGGCGAGCGTCAGGCGGCCGTGTTAATCTTCGGACGCGTTCTGGCACAAATCGTTTTCGCGGAAGAGCTTTCTTCTTCTTCCGCGACGACAGCTTCAATGCGAATTCCTGGTACAACAACTCACGCGGCATCCCACGCCTTCCGTTCACCCAATACAATCCGGGCTTTACGCTAAGCGGACCGATCGTACTTCCCTTTTATGATGGCCGCCGTAGAACATTCTTCGCTGTGGCATATGAATACCAGCGGTTCGAGGACACAACTCTGATCGATACTTTTATACCCGTTGACCCAAATCCAAGATTTCAATTGCCGGCCCCGAACGGTTCTGCTCAGTATTGCGACGCCGCCGGCTCACCGCCGCCGCCATGCACGGCCGGTGTTGGGGCCGTCTCGCAATTTACCTCAATAGTACCAACGCCAAATTCGGGCAACATCCTTACCGCCCGGATCGATCATAGGCTAAACAAGGCAAACACTTTTACGTTCGGCTTTCAATTCGGCAGGCGAAAGAACCGACGAACACCCGGCTTATCAGCAACAACAAGACTGGAAGAGGCCCTACAGGCTCGCCGCATTTATACCGACGCCTTCAATGTTACAAATAACCATGTTTTTAATGCATCGCTAGTGAATCAATTCCGATTCCAATGGTCAGTGTATAAGCCAAGTTTTCAAACTAATAATCCAGGTGATCCTGTCGTTCTGGTAAGTTATCGGAATCCTATAACAAATGCGGTGCAGACATTGATCGCCGGGAATTCATCGGCGAATTCGCTGCAGAATTTCGCAGACACCAGGACCGAAACTCGCTATCAGATACAGGACACGCTTACATACGTAAAGGGCGCACATACGTTGAAATTTGGCTTTGACATTCAAAGCGTTGATTCACGGGCACGCGCACTCGAAAACGGGACCGGGACATTCAATTTCAGCTCGGTGTTCAATTATTCAAACAATTCGGCAACACGCTTTCGCCAGAACTTCGGTCAGGCAACGGATGTTAAGAACACCTATTTCGGCATTTTCTTCAACGATGAGTTTCGAATAAGACCAAACCTCGCCATAAACTACGGCCTTAGATATGAACGCGAGACCGCGGTTTCAGATAACAACAATTTTGGACCAAGACTCGGCGTCGCATGGGATCCTTCGAAAAATGGAAATGGTGTTCTTCGCTTCGGTGCAGGTGTGTTTTATAATCGCGTCCTTCTCCGAACTGTCGGCGATTTTATTCAAAATCAGGGCGGCACGCTTGTTCAATTCGACACGAACACTATTCCAACCTCAACCGGTCCGAATACGCTTAACCCTAGAAACCAGATACTCAATGCGATATCGCAACAGTTTCCTTCGGGATTTGCATCACCTGATCAGATACGTGCCCTGATATCCGCACAGAATTGCGGTCCGATAGCAAACCCGTCTCCATGCAATACTAATTATGGTTTCGCTCGGTTTACGGGAAGTTCGGGAAATCCATTGCGTTCGGTTGACCCCGATCTACGCATTCCTGTCAGCTATCAATTCAACGTCGGTTATGAACACAAGATCGGCCGAAACTGGGTGGCAGAAGCGAACTACACCTGGAACAAAACGAACCGGCTTTGGCGCGAATACAATATCAATCTTCCGTTACTCCCTGCGGGATACAATGACTTTACCTCCTACCTTCTCGCGAATCCGTACATATTCACAAACTTTAACGGAACCACGCGAACATACAATTTCTACCTAGGACCGACCAACGATACATCAGGGGTTTCGACAAATCCGGCCACACAAACGGGGACGTGCGGGACAACGGTAAATGTCACTTGTTGGATCAACCTCAATACACTGAATACATCAACGGTCGTCCCGAATACCAACGCCGGCGACGGAGTTTCTTCAAATTCGATCGGGGGTCCGATAGCTATTGCCCGCGAAGCCCTTCGGCATCTTCGGCCGGATCCGAGCGTTGATGAGATGGAACGTGTGGCCTCGATCGGGAATAGTCAGTATCACGGTCTCGTCTTGGAACTGCGACGAAGATATCGGAGTCTGGGATACGGCTTCGGGCTTTCTACGCGAATGGCTTACACGCTTTCCCGTACTATGGACGACGGCCTCAACAATACGACCAACGCAGAGGTAAATGGAGATTTTAGGCGTGAATGGGCCCGCGCCCGTCAAGATAGGCTGCACCGGTTCTCGATGTCCGGCGCTCTCGATACACCGCGTTGGCTCGGAAAATTGCGTTTTTCGCCCGTTTTTCGATACGGCAGCGCTAGCCGGTTTAGTTTGGGATACGGTATCGACCGAAATCTTAACGATACTAGTACCGATCGCGTTATATTTTCCGGAAACCTAAAAGACATCAGATGGCGAAAGCCCGGTTCGCCGGTCCCAACCGCTCTGCTTTCTCAGTTCTCGTTGCAGCCGATCGGAGCGGTCAGCGGAAATCTTCCTCGAAATGCCGGGACTGGCCCGAGCCTTTACATCTTTGATCTTGGGATAACGCGAGAGTGGAGATTTGGTGAAAGAAGGCGGCTGCGGCCGAACATTGAGATCGGCAACGTTCTAAATATGGCCGTTTTCAGCTTCGGATCGGAATTCATCGATCTTGTCGCTGCCGGACCCAACCCAACTCCTACACAACAGCTGGCACTACAGAATTTCCTAGTGCCGACCCGTACCTATCGGCAGCGTGATATTCGATTCGGCGTGCGGTTCGATTTTTAGCGAGCGACCCTCGTTAGAGTGTTTCGTGTTTTTGGGCTTTTCGGACAATGAAAAATAGTGACTTGTATAGGCGATTTGTGATAGTTTAATAATGTTGAACCTGCTTGTTCATTGTGGTCTATGAACGTCTCAATCGCCGAACCAACCGTACCGGTCACAGAGGTCTCGATCGAAAGCGTATTGCTCGATGCAGACCTTTTCGTCAAGTATGCCTCGCCGGAGAAAGCCTTCAAGCTTTTGAAAGATTCGCTGGAGCGAAGCCCGCGCTCCATCCCACTAAGGGAAAAGATGCGCGATCTGTGCATTTCGCAGAAGAATCTGACCGAAGCGGCTCGGCAATGCCTAGCGCTTGTAACACTTTACATCGGCCGCGAGGATTTCGATCTGGCATACGACCGGCTTCAGGAAGCCAAGCTCTTGGACCCAAGAATTTCTGTAGCACCTGGTTTGGAAGCCATTCGACGCGCCCGGCGTCCGGATTATGCCGTAAGCCGGGACCGATCGCCCCAAAAGGTCCGCACCGACGTTACGCTAGCTGGAAACATCGGATACGTAAGCATTTTTGACGCCGTTCAAGTGATCGAAAATGCAAAGATGACCGGTCTCCTAGTACTCAAATCAGAATTGGCTCTCGCCAGCGTTGCGTTCAATGAAGGCCGGATCGTAGATGCCGAATGCAACGGAAAGAATGGAGTAATGGCTTTTCGCGAGATCATTGAGCTTTCAAGCGGGACCTTCGAGTTTACGACTGCAGACCACGAGTTCCCGGTCGTAATTAATGTTTCAAGCAATACCAATTTCCTTCTGGATGTTCTGACGGAACTCGACAACGAGCGGGCCGAGCAGCAAGGACTTCGGAACGTCGGAAGTGAACTCGTTTGAATGCTCTTGCCACATTCCCCTGACAATATCTAGGTTGACTAAAACTACTACATACCCCAAAATATAGTGCTACCCAAATTGGTAAGCACTATATACGATGTTTAAGCTTCAGCGGTTAGAGATAACCGGATTTAAGTCTTTTGCAGACCACACAGAAATAGTTTTCACCGGAAATGGCATAACGGCAGTCGTTGGTCCTAACGGCTGCGGCAAGTCTAATGTATCGGATGCTATCTCTTGGGTGTTGGGAGAGCAACGCGCCCGTTCGCTCCGCGGCGGCGAAATGAAGGACGTAGTTTTTCAAGGCACAAAGAACCGGAAACCATCCGGAATGGCGGAAGTAGTCCTGCATTTGATCCGCGACGAGAATGTTTTCGACGCAGAAGACAGTATTCTTGAAGACATTGATGAAACATTAAGCGAGATCGACGAGCTTTCGGTCGATGTGGACGCACTCGAAGCTCCACAGGAAAGCGAGTCTGTCGCTGAAACCGCCGGATCGGAGATGATTGCGTCTTTACCGGAGGCAAATGGAGTAAACGGCGAATTGGTCGAGGTCGAAACTGTTAAGGCTGCTCAGGTGGGTTCTGCACAAGTAGTAGAGCGTGCCGTTAAAACTAAACGACATTGGAAACCGCGAACCTTTGCCCTTGAGTTTGCTCCGGGTGAGGCGGTCTCTGTCACGCGCCGTCTTTATCTTTCCGGCGAAAGCGAGTACCTGTTGAACGGCAAGAGTTGTAGGTTGCGCGACATTCAAGACCTTTTCGCGGGTACCGGACTTTCCGGGGCACATTACGCGATCATAGAACAAGGTCGCATCGGACAGATACTTTCCGCGAAACCGGGCGACAGACGAAACCTCATTGAAGAGGCAGCAGGCATCTCAAAATTCAGGATGCGCCAGCGTGCCGCAGAATCACGTTTGGAATCGGCGAAGACGAATCTCGGGCGGATTTCCGACATAGTTTCTGAGGTCGAAAAACAGGCAAATTCACTCCGTCGCCAAGCAGCCAAGACACGACGATTTACCGTCCTGCAGGAAGAATTTCGCAACCTTTTGCGGTCACTTTACACCGCGGAGGACCGGCATTTTGCAGTACGGATCGAACAGCTGAATTCATCGCTGAAGGCAGCGATCGATACAGAAAAGAAACTAGCAGCAGACGTAGAACTGCAGGATGAGGCCGTCCGGCGGGCGACACATGATGCTCGAATGGCCGAAGAACAGCTTTCCGAGGTCAGGCGCCAGCACGCTGAGAACGCTTTGGAACGTGACCGAACGGAGCGTGAATATCGTTATCAGTCCGAACAGATCGTAGCCCTTGATCATCGAAATAAAACACTCCGCTCAGAAACAGAAGCTGCAGAAAAGCGGCTGCAGATAGCAAAGGCGGAACAGGGCCGATTGGAAATAGAAGAAAGAAAAGAGGCAGCCGAAGCGGATGAATCGCGAACGCTTCTTCAGGAAGCGGAAGCGTTCTATAGCAACAAGATCGATGATGTTCGCAAGGTCGAAAAAGAGATCGAAGATCGCCGTGCTGAACAGATGCGCCACTCGGCTGCCGTCGAAAGATCGGATGAGATCGCGCGACAACTGACCTTGAATCTTGAACGGCTTCATGAACGTTCCTCGGGCCTCTCCAATGAGGCGATGCGCGCGGAAGAAACTCTTCAACTGCATCGCTCCGAGTTAGATACAACCAGAAGTGAGCTTTCTGCAGAGCGCATAAAGCTAGATGGGCTTATCCTCGAAAAGAATGCTCTGACCTTTGAAACAGAAAATGCCAGAAACTCCCTACGCAGGGCGGAAGAAAATGCACAAAAGATAAACGAAGAGCTTGCTCGAGCTCGTAATCGCCTGGAAACACTGCAAGAGATAGAAGATAAGCGTTCGGTATATTCACCGCCGATTCAGAAGATCTTTGCTGAGCGATCATCGTTCGATGTTTCGGTTCATGGCGTTCTTGCGGACCATCTGAACGTTGCGGAACGATATGAAAAAGCCGTTGAAAGCGTCTTGGGTGGCTATCTGCAGTCAGTTATCGTAGGCTCTTACGATGATGCACGTGAGCTTTCAAACTGGATCGCTTCTGCAAATGCGGGACGTGTCCCGATACTTATCGTGCCCGGGATCGAAGACCATGAGATAGCGAGGTCGGATAATGAAGCTCCTACAACCTTAGGAGAGTCACTCGGGACATCACGCCCGATAATGGAAGCACTGCGGTCTGCATTTCCGCGAGAGCTTTCTGGTGGTCTCGTCAGCAAGATCAATGGTGTAGTTCCACGATTGTCGGGATGTAATAGTATTTATTGATCACCTGATGAATGGGATCATTCGCGAAGTCAGGGCAATACCGCTGCATATCAGCCCAAGTTTGGTTCTGCGCCTTTCCACGAAATATCCATCCCATATGTGCCCAATAGGTTCCGTTACGCGGGCTGTGCGGGTCACGATCCGTTTCTGTGAATGCATGATGTATGCGGTGCGTTGTGACCCAAGTCAGCGGGCCAGATTGCAGCGCTAGCGTTCCGAAAATGCTTAATGTGTATTCAAGCCATTTAGGAACCTTAAATCCGCGATGCGTTAGCAGGCGATGATAGCCAAGTCCGATGCCCAGACTTCCGGAGATCCACCAAAGAATGGCAGCTGCCGCAAGGTTTGCCCAACTAAAATTAATTAGTGCCCAAATAGCCAGGAGATGGAAAACGGTAACAAAGAAAAGTGTGCTCCAGTTCCAGGAAAGCCGTTGACCGGCGGATGGTATTGATGTTGTCATTTTTGCTCTTTTTGTGGTTTTCGGAAGAGGAAAAGTCCTTGATCTTAAGAGTAGCAGGTTCGTGGTGTGATGATTGTAAGACTTTTGTAAGACTTAGATCGGCGCTCCGTAATTGCGTTTCCGGTTATCAAAATATAAAATTCTATAAATTGAGCTAATGTGACCCGAGGTTTGCAGTGGGAACGATTAGATCGATCTCTTGTTCTCTTCCCCTCAATAGTTGTTGCGCAAAGCTCTCTCATAAAATGGAAACAGGTTTTTTGTTAAGATTTGTGAACGATCATATACATATCGTTCACCCTCCCGGTTTTACGTTCAGATCAGAATCGATAGATGAGGTATGGGGAACGATCGGTTCCGCGTGCAAGAAATATAGCTGCTTCAAGGTGCTTGTAGAAGTTCGCAAATTCGACCGTGAGTTGGACACTGCAGCAGCTTTTGATTCCGGTGTCGCAGCTTCAAAGATAGTTAAAGGTCTAAAGATCGCTCTTTGCTTTCCGGGATATGAACCGGATGATATAAGTGAATTCTTCAAGACGGTCGCATATAACCGAGGCACACTGGTCGAGTTCTTTCAGGATGCGGACGAAGCTCGTGAGTGGCTCGGTGTCAGCACCGGACCCTAAATACAGCTCTAGGTTGATTTGTCTGTCGTCGACATTAGGTTTTTAATAATGCAGGATGGCGGAGAAGCGAAAAAATCCCTTGGTCGGCTTGATCGAGTTTGTGATCGCTTGGGCCATTTTCAGAACTCTTGGACTGTTGCCGCGTAGTTTAGCGAGGATGGTCTCCGGAACTATCGCCGCTATCGTTTATCGCTTGCTTGGGCGATTGCGGCGCACGGGAAGAAGGAATCTGGAACTCGCCTTCCCTGAGCTCGCTGCAGATGAGCGTGAAGCCTTGCTTCGCGAATCCTTTCAAAACCTCGGGCGCGTGCTTGCAGAAACAAGTAAGTTTCCAAGACATACCAAAAAAAGCATTCAAGATATTATAGATATCGATTCGGCAAATGCATTTCAAAAGCTGTGTAACGATGCACGCGATAAAGGAAAGAGCGTCCTGGTCGTAACCGGACATCTGGGGAACTGGGAACTTTTCGCCTTTGCCTTTGGCGCGTTGTTCGAGCCGATAAGTTTCTTGGCACGGCCCTTGGATAATCAGCGATTGGAGAGCTTCACTTACGAGATCCGATCAAAGTTCGGAAACCGTCCGCTAAGCAAGACTAACTCGATATACAGCGCCATCCGTATCTTGCGAAAAGGCGGCGTCATTGGCGTTCTCGCGGATGTTAATGCACATCCAAAAGAAGGTGTTTTCGTTCCTTTCTTTGGAATCCCGGCATGCACAACTGTGGGTGTAGCCGCGATCGCCATCAGGGCCAATGCCGTTATAGTACCCGGATTCTGTGCTTGGGACGATCACAGGCAGAGATACATCACCGTTTTCGAACCAGCGATCGAACCACCTCAAACCGGAGATATGGAAGCAGATATCTTATCGACCACCGCAGCTTATACTGAAGCTCTTGAACGTCTGATCCGACAATATCCGGGACAGTGGCTATGGATCCATCGCCGTTGGAAAACTCGCCCGCCGGGCGATGTTCCACTATACTGACCGAACCGTTAAGCAGATCAATTAAGTAACAGGCGGTATTTATGAAAGGGATCATTTTCTTGCTGTTTTTTGTTGTTTTGTTCTCTTCATGCAACCAGCCCGGAGCCGGATTTCCAGAGGGAGAATGGATCGACCTCAGCCACGATTTCTCAGAGGATACGCTTTATTGGGTTACTGCCGAACCGTTCAAACGGACCACCGTTTTCGAAGGCCAGAATCCTGCGGGATTCTATTATTCGGCCTACAATTTTTCAGCTGCCGAACACGGAGGCACGCACCTTGATGCCCCGATCCATTTTGCCGAAGGGAAAAAGACCGTTGATCAAATAGAGTTGGACCGGCTGATCGGTCCGGGTGTAAAGATCGACGTTTCGGAAATGGTTGCTTCAAACCGCGATCACCAGATCACGATAGATGATATCGCCACATGGGAAACGACGAACGGCCGAATACCTGAGGGAGCGATCATACTCTTTCAAACCGGGTTTGGTTCTAAATGGCCAAACGCCAAGGAATATCTCGGAACGGCTCAGAAGGGGCAAGATGCGGTAAAAGACCTTCATTTTCCGGGGCTTTGTCCGGATGCGGCGAGGTGGCTGGTTGAGAATCGAAAATTCAAAGCTGTCGGCATCGACACGGCCAGTATTGACTACGGCCAGTCAACAAAATTCGGATCGCACGTCGCATTGATGGAGCAAAACATTCCGGCATTTGAGAACGTCGCGAATCTGGACAAGCTTCCGGCAAAGGGATTTCATATCATCGCCCTCCCTATGAAGATAAAGGGCGGATCAGGCGCCCCGCTCAGGATCATTGCTCATTTTTCTCGCTGAAGATGAATCTCAACGGGACTTTCGTGCCTGTGCCTGGACGGCCGTTATCGCAACCGCATCAACGATATCCTCAGACTTGCAGCCGCGGGAAAGATCATTACAAGGCCTATCAAGTCCTTGAAGGATCGGACCAATGGCAGTTCCGCCGGTCAATCGTTCTGTAAGTTTATAAGCGATGTTGCCGGCGTTAAGGTCTGGAAAGATCAGAACATTAGCTCGGCCTGCAACGGGCGAACCCGGAGCCTTAGAGTTTGCGACTGCCGGAACCAATGCGGCATCCGCCTGAAGCTCCCCGTCTATTTGCAGATCCGGCATCCTGGCACGAACCGTCTTTGTGGCTTCGATAACCTTATCGATCGACTTGTGACTCGCGCTTCCTTTTGTTGAAAACGAAAGCATAGCAACACGTGGTTCGACCTGAAGGAGCGTGCGACATGAATCGGCTGATGCAATAGCGATCTCCGCAAGTTCGCCGACGTCGGGATCGATAACAACGCCACAATCCGCGTAGATCATCGCCCCTTTTGCCCCAAAGTTCTTATCTGGAACCACCATTAGGAAGAATGATGAAACGGTCTTGAATCCAGAACGAACTCCTATGCATCTTAGCGCGGCTGCGACCGTGTGAGCAGTTGTATTTGTTGCTCCGGCAACTGAACCGTCGGCTTTACCGTCGCGAACCATCAGATTCGCGTAATAAAGCGGATCCTTTACCGTTTGTTCGGCTTCTTCAAGCGTAATACCCTTGGCACGCCGTAGGTCGTAATAAAGCGTGGCATATTTGCCGAACTCTTGTGCTTTTCGATGATCAATGATCGAAACACCGTTAAGATTCGCACCGCTATCTGCAGCAAGCGATCGTATCTTTTCTTCACTGCCGAGCAGCGTGATCTCAGCTAAATTATCGCGCACACACATTTGCGCAGCTTGCAGCGTTCGCGGATCATCGCCTTCAGGTAGGATGATATGTTGTCGATCAGCGGCGGCTTGTTTACGGATCTGTTCAAGGATCATATATATGTGGAGTGGTAAGCGGCATCGTAATTGAAAAATGTAAATCAAATTGCAGCTAGTTTGCCGGTCGCCTCTCGCTTCATGCAAGAATTTAACATACAACCGGCGTGGTCAAAACTTGCACCAAGCAAGCGTTGCTTCTAGACTTAGGACATTCGAGAAGTGATCTATTGAGTAATGAATAAAAGAACGACCAAGAACAGATCATCTGAAAGGCGTTTGGCCCGAGGGAGAATGACCAACTTTCTGATGTTCTTGCCGAATATGGTTCGCCTGCTCGGCAGACTGCTGAAAGACTCCCGAGTGCCAAAAGCGGAAAAGGCTCTTTTTGTGGCGGCGATCATCTATGTGATCTCACCGATCGATCTGATCCCCGATATGCTCCCATTCATAGGCCAGGTGGACGATATCTATATGGTTGCTCTCTCGCTATTGAGGCTTATAAACAGAACCGATGAGCGTGTTGTCCGGGAACACTGGCCGGGCGGCGGTGATATCGTGGCTCTTGCTGATTCTATTGCCGGGATCGCTCCAATTCTTCTTCCAAAGCGTGTTGCCCGAGTAATAACTTCTCGTGTTGAAATGGCTCCTGCTGCAAAGGTCTTGAAAAACATCGGAAGATCGAATGAACCGATCATGGTCGAGGTACAAGAGCCGGAAAAGATCTCGGTTGATGCAAGTTCGAGGATGACAAATTAGAAGCAAGATTTATTTGGATTTTCCGATTGTTTGCAACTATATAGTGCGTAGCTCGTAACTAATTCATATATTGAACGGCGGTATTTTGCCGGCTATGCGCTCCGGGCTCCCCTTTTTCCGGCAAGCGAAGCTCTATATTTATGTTTGAACGCTATTCGGAACGTTCCAGACGTGTGATCTTTTTTGCAAGGTATGAAGCCCTGCAATACGGTTCCCCGTACATCGCTCCTGAACATCTTCTGCTTGGTCTCCTTCGCGAGGACAAGACTCTCGGAGCCCGGTTTTTCCCTTATAAGCCGACCGTTACCGTAGAATCCGTACGGCGCGAGATCGAAGAACGGATAGTCGTTCGTGAAAGGATACCGCAATCTGCCGAGTTGCATCTTTCGCCGGAAACAAAACGCATTCTTTTCTATGCAAACGAAGAAAGCCGCCAGTTAAAGACTAAGAATGTCGGGCCGGAGCACCTGCTAGCGGGAATTCTCCGTGAAGAGCGCTCGATCGCAGCAGAGATACTTTTCCAGTACGGTCTGCGCGTGCAGGATGTCCGAAGCGAGATCGGACGACAGAGCGGGCTTCCGCATATAGTTGATGAACTGCCTAACAACGAAGCCTCCAAAATGCCCAATCTTGATGAGTTCACCCGTGATCTGACCGACAGCGCTAGAAAAGGCAGGCTCGATCCGCTTGTCGGTCGCGAACGCGAGATCGAACGGCTTGTTGAGATACTCTGTCGCCGGACAAAGAATAATCCGGTACTCATAGGTGAGTCCGGTGTAGGTAAAACTGCAATTGTTGAAGGCTTGGCTCAAAGGATAATTGATCGGCAGGTCCCAAGCTATCTTGAGGATAAACGGATCGTTGCTTTGGATATCTCTTCGGTTGTCGCAGGAACGAAATATCGCGGCCAGTTTGAGGAACGTTTGAAAAAAATCCTAGGCGAGCTTCGTGAGAATCCGAACAACATAGTTTTCATTGATGAGATACATACGTTGGTCGGCGCGGGTTCTGCCGAGGGAACGCTCGATGCCGCAAATATCCTGAAACCGGCGCTCTCTCGAGGTGAGATGCAGTGTATCGGGGCCACTACACCGGGAGAATATCGAAGGTCTATTGAGAAGGATCGCGCTCTTGAACGAAGGTTTCAGGCAATAAAAGTTGAGCCCCCATCGGAAGAAGAAGCAATACAGATCATCGGAGGCGTCGTTGACAGGTACGAGGCGTTTCACCGCATCCGATACACTCGAGAAGCTATTGAAGCGGCAGTATATCAGTCGAATCGTTACATTACGGATAGATTTCTTCCTGACAAGGCTATAGATGTTCTTGATGAAGCAGGTGCTCGAGCAAAACTTCGACATCAGCAGGAAAGCCCAGAGGAGCCTTCATGGAAAGAAACTGTTGAGAATTGGAAACGTGCAACGGCTTCAGAAGATCAATTGATCTCGTTTGAGCTTCGCAGCATTGAAGATTCTCTTTCGACAATCGAAGTAACAAAAGACGATATCGATGAGGTGATCGTTCGCTGGACAGGAGTGCCAGTCAGCACCGTCAGGCAAGACGAGGCCGCAAAACTCATTGCCATCGAAAACGAATTACATAAGCGAGTCGTCTCGCAGCGGCCTGCCATCTCTGCTCTTGCCCGAGCGATTCGCCGTTCGCGTGCGGGTCTGAAAAATCCGAATCGTCCGGTGGGTTCGTTCCTTTTCCTTGGGCCTACCGGGGTAGGTAAGACCGAGGTTGCCAGAAGCCTTGCGGAGTATCTATTCGGATCGGAAAGATCACTCATCCGATTCGATATGAGTGAGTTCATGGAGAAACATTCGGCTGCGAAGTTCATCGGATCGCCGCCGGGCTACGTTGGCCACGAAGAAGGTGGTCAGTTGACCGAAAGGCTCCGCCGATATCCTTATTCCGTTGTCCTATTTGACGAGGTCGAAAAGGCACATCCTGATGTCTTTAATATGCTTCTGCAGGTTTTCGAGGATGGCATCTTGACGGACGCTCTTGGCACCGCCGTTGACTGCAAGCACGCGATCTTCATAATGACTTCGAATTTGGGGGCTCGCAGCATCCAAAAGCGAAACGATCTCGGCTTTCAGCCTCTTGATGGCCGCACACGCGAAAGTCTTGAGAATCGTGTAATGGCGCAGGTGAAAGAGGTTTTTGCTCCAGAATTCATCAACCGTCTCGACGAGATCATAGTATTCGACGAATTGAGTGAACAAGACCTGGCAGAGATAGTGGATCTGCAGATCGAGCGGCTCAACGTGGTCCTTGAGCGAAAGCGATTGCGACTTTCCATTACTGCTGAGGCTCGTGCATGGCTTATCGAAAAGGCCTGTGCGGACAAAGCTTATGGAGCAAGGCCGCTGAAACGGGCACTTCAGCGACACGTAGAGGATCAGCTTTCGGAAGCGCTGATTCAAGGTGTTATCAGTGAGGACAGCGACGTGGAGGTGTTTGTCAAAGAAGATCAACTCAGGGTTCGCGAGACATTCGGCTCTGTTTTTGGTCCTTTGGCCGCATCGCGAAGTTAAGGGTTTTAAATGTTCCGGGCAGGTCGGACCGTGTTTATAGAAACCGAGGGCGTGAGTTGGCCCCACTGACCCTCTAACTGACTCCTGCCTTTCTGTTTTTGCCGATTTCCCTGTATAATTCGTAGGTTTGCCGGACGTGTTTTCAGCAAGGCAACGCGCTTTTTGCAGCGCGAATCAAAGCTTGCGTATTTTTTCGGCATTTAAGGCGGCTCTGACATTGAAATATTTGGTGTCCGAGCTCGGCTATTGGAGCGGCTCTCCGGCTCCCGAATCGCATTTATAAGGGATATAGTTTTTGTATGCAGACATTGAGAGCGTTCGGATGTGTCGCACTGGCTCTTGCAATATTGGCTTTTCCGGCCATTGCGGCCGCCGATGGCGACCCTGAAGACCCAGTTGCTGAAAAGGCCGCTGGTGATCATCCCGCAAGTGATGCTTCAAAGAAAGAAGCTAGGTCAGAAGTTGCGCGTCAGCAGATAGTCGAATCTGTCGATATTCAGGGAAATCGTCGGCTACGCGATGACGACCTGATCTATTACATTAAGACGCGTCCGGGTGATGTTTATGACCCCGCTGCACTTGAACGAGACCTACGCGAGCTTTTGTCGTTGAACTTCTTTGACAAGACCGCCACCCGTGTTCTTGTAACAGATGGCGTCCGCGGCGGCGTGAATGTGATATTCGAGGTGCGCGAATGGCCGATAATCCGTGACCTGCAGTTCAAGGGTGCAAAGGCAGTGCCGGAATCGGATATCCTTAAGGCATTCAGAGAGCAGCGTGCAGGAATTTCAAAAGAAGAGATCTACGATCCAGTCAAGGCGAGGAATGCCACGCGGATCCTTCGCGAGCTTCACGCTTCAAAGGGCTACCCCAATGCGACGGTCAATATCGAAGAAGAAGAGGTTTCCGCGACGTCTATTGCACTCACTTTCAACGTTGAACAGGGTAACCGCTCCCGCATCGTAAAGATCGAATTCGAAGGTAACGAGAAATTCAAGGACAGTGAGCTCCGCGGGGCTCTCCAGCTTGTAAAAGAGACCAACCTGATCTCCAGATTCAAAGGCCAGGATATTCTCGATCTACGCAAGCTTGAATACGACTTGCAGCGCAATGTTCGGTCGTATATGTGGTCCAAAGGACATTTTCAGGCTAGGATAGGTGAACCTGAAGTGGTTGGACTGGGGGTAAAGCGAACCAGCATTATTCCGCTGATCACGCTTCCGATACCCCTTGTATCATCAGTTGACGACACACTGAAGATCGTTATCCCAGTCCAGGAAGGAAAGGTATTCAGGGTTGGGGAACTTAAGGTCGAGGGGAACTCTATCTTCTCTGAGCAGCTTATTTTGGCCTATGTGGGCCTGCGTCCCGGTGAGATAGCGGACGGCAAGCGGCTTCAGGAGGCCGTATATGAGAACCTGAAAAAGGAATATGGTTCGCAAGGCTTCTTACAGTACAACGCAGAGTTTGATCCCGTTTTTCGCGACAATCCGGATAATCCTAATGAAGGAATAGTCGATATAACCATCACTATAGAAGAAGGCAAGCAGTTCACGCTTCGTCGGCTTGAATTTACAGGGAACACATTTACCCGCGATCGGGTCATGCGGCGTGAGTTTTTGTTGAACGAAGGTGATATCTACAACCAGCGGGCACTTGAGATCTCGATAGTCCGTTTGAACCAGACTCAGTATTTCGACCCTATCGATAAAGATCAGGACGTCGAGACAAGAACTGATGAAGAGCAGGGCGATGTTGATCTTGTCGTGAAGGTGCGAGAAAAGGGACGCCAGCAGATATCTTTCAACGGCGGGCTTTCCGGCATCGGCGGTTCATTCTTTGGTCTTGAGTATTCGACCAATAACCTGGCCGGACGGGGGGAGATACTTTCATTCTCGCTTGGAGCCGGCAACCGTCAGCAGAGTCTTCAGATCACCTATCAGGAACCCTATTTCCGTGATCGGCCTATCTCCGTCGGTGTTTCACTATTCGCCTCGCGATACAAATTTTTTGGTGAAGGAACATTCCTTACCCAGAATACGGACCTTCTCAACCAGTTGTTCGATCCGTTCGCTCAGGTGTTGACTGACGAAAGCAACCTTTTTACCCAAAGCACCTACGGTGCTACCGTTTTTGCGACGGCCCCGCTTTCGGAGCTTTTGTTCAAGAAGCGACGTTTTACTCAGTTCTCTCGCATCGGATTGACGTATCAGTTCTCGGCCACAACCATCGAGGATCCTCCGGTGAATGAATCAGCCGATCCGGCCGCACGGATCCCCATCATCTATGCACAGCCGAATATTTTGACCAGCCGAATTACCGGAACCTTTGTGTATGATACGCGACAGCCGGCGGCGAACGGGATCGATACGCTCCGCGGAACGCAGATCGCAGCATCCATAGGTTTTGCCGGGCTTGGTGGCGATGTCCGGACCTATCAGCCAAACATCTCTTATACGCAGTTCATCCCGATGCGAAAGAAGCGTTCGAAGAACCCCGAAGTATTCGCATTCAGGATACAGGCAGGGACCATCGGAACTTGGGCCGTTACGGATAAGATCCGAAATGCCAATTCTATTTCGTTCGTAAATGGAATACCTATATACGAACGCTATTTCCTTGGAAGTGAGAATGATATTCGCGGCTACACCTCACGTGCCATCGGGCCGATCGCACCGTTTGATACCTACGTTACAACGCGTAATGTTGTGCTTGCCACGAACTCGTTTGGAACTCCCAATACGAATCATGGCATTGTCAACCCACTGATCGCGGAGGAGATCCGGCAACTCGGTTTGTTGACCGGTCCTGACGGACCTAATCCGGCACTATTTACCCGCAACTTCCGTTTCATCGGCGGCGACACTCAGCTGCTCGGGAATTTCGAATACCGCATCCCGTTATTCGGCCCGGCCACGCTGGCTGCATTTGCCGATGTGGGTACTGTGTTCAACCTGAGGAAATCGGGAACACAAAGGATCAATAGTGAGTTCCTCGATGACGAGCGATTTCTCGGTGCAGGTCGCGTAACGGCTCTGGCTCTGATCAACACGCCAGTTCTTGAAAGTAGCTTCGGAAGCCTTCTGTATTTCAGAAATCGGCTAATGACCAAGACCGACTTTTTGAACCAGTTCTGCCGCGGTAACCGTTTCGGATGCCCAACGACACTCTCTCCTGAGGTTCAGCAACTATATCTACGTGGCGAGGCGCAGCAGAATTCGCTGCTTAGAGTTGATGATAGCTCGTTCGCAAAGATCGGAGATTTCAAGGCAAGCGTCGGTATGGAGCTTCGCGTACAGGTGCCTGTCGTTAATGTGCCGTTCAGGCTCATCTATTATTACAACCCCAATGGGAAATTCGGTTTTACCGAACAGCTTCCGGGTATATTCCTTCCCGGCAAGCGCAATGGTCTTAGGTTCACGGTCGGTAGAACATTCTGATCGGCTTGGGCGAACTATTTGTTATGAAAATTACATTGCTCACAACGTTCTTTTTACTTTTGCCGATGATGGCCTTCGGACAGACGCCGCCTCCCGCAGCCGGGCCTCCGGCAGGTACGGGCAAGATAGGGATCGTTAACCCGATCCTATTTACTGAAGGTGACGGTCCTGGTATCACCCGCCTTAAGTCAGCGATCAAGACACTTAATGACGAACTGAAGCCGTTAGTGGACAAGATCCAGGCCGACCAGACAAAATATCGAGCCGTTGTTGCTGAGGTAGAGCGTTTGAGAAGCGCTCAGAACGTAAACCAGGTTCAGCTTCAAGCGAAGGTCAACGAGGGCCAGGACCTGGAGGTCGCATTGAAGCGGGCTGAAGAGGACTATAAGGCGCGGTATGAAAAGCGCTATCCCGAGCTTGTTGGGCCAATTTTTGATGACATCTTTTTGGCAATGAATGCCTACGCGAAGCAAAAGGGCTTCGCGATCATTCTGAATGGCCCGAAACTTGAACAGGATGATATCCTGATGGGTTATGACGATCGTTACGACATAACTGCTGATTTTATTACGTTTTATAACGCTAGACCTACTCCGCGCCCATAGGAGCAAAACTAATAAAATTGACTTATGGACGGCGATGAAATACTATTCTCGCTTGCTATTTTTCGGCAACGGGCAACAATTCTGCCGGAAAATGTCTCAAATATACTGAGATCAAGATTAAATTTGCCCAGATCATTAGGAGTTTTTTTAAGATGAAAAGATCGTTAGTTCTTGCTGTCGGCCTCCTGTTTGCAGCGTTTCTTGTTTCGGAAGCGGCAGCACAGGGAGCGGCGCAGCCCGTTACTCTCCGTGTAGGTATCATTAACACTGCCGAGTTCGATTCGAAAGAGGGTATTACACGGTATCTCAACGCGATGAATTCGCTTGAAGCTGAATTTAAGCCGGTCGAAACTGAGATACAGCAGCTGATAAATAAATATCAGGCTCTTGGTGCGGAGATCAAAAAATTACAGGACCAAGCAGCCGCAGGCGGCCCAGTTCCGATCGACCAAAAATCAGCTCAGGCAAAGGTTGAGGAATACACAACGCTGGAGACCACTATCAAGCGAAAGCAGGAAGACGGTAAGGCACGCTTTGAGCGTCGCCAGCAACAAGTACTAGGGCCGATAATGCAGGATATTGGCAAGGCAATCCAGGATTTCGCGACCCAAAAGGGCTATGACATCATACTTGATTTGGCGAAGCTAGATGCAGGAGCGATGATCCTTGCTTATAACCCTTCAAAGGCGGACATTACCAAGGAATTCATCACCTACTTCAACTCGCGACCCGCGACGGCCGCAACCGCCGCAACGCCTCGCTAGTTTTACGGAGAGTTTTCTTGTAGTATTCAGCCGGTCGGGGACGTTTTCCTCGTCCGGCTGTTTTACTGATTCAGGTCAACGTAAATGGTAATCTACGATATTCAGGAGATAATCCGTATTCTGCCGCATCGCTACCCCTTTCTCCTTGTGGACAAGATAGTGGAGATCGAGCCGCGGGCTCGCATTGTCGGAATAAAACAGGTAACGGCAAATGAGTATTTCTTTCAGGGACATTTTCCAGGCTCAATGGTCATGCCCGGTGTGCTTCAGATCGAGGCCTTAGCTCAGGTCGGCGCGATCCTTGCTCTACGCGAATTTCAGGGCCGGGAGGATAAGATCCCGTATTTTGGTGGGATCGACAGTGCTCGGTTTCGACGGCCAGTAGTTCCCGGCGACACTCTTCGGCTGGAAGTTACCGCTCTCAGGACCGGCTCCAAGGTTCATCGTATGCGCGGTCTAGCATCTGTTGACGGTCAAATCTCGGCCGAAGCGGAGATAATCTCAGTTTTCGGAGACCGGCCAAAGGAATAGATCTTACAAAGATGGAAGCGATCCGATTAACAACACAGGAAGCCATTATTTACGTTACGCTGCTGAATGCTGCGGTTGGCTTCTTTCTTGGACTGATCCCATTGGGATTTGGGATCTTCAAGGGGAAGCCTCGGCTTGGGATTCTAGGCATTGCGGCATCAACCATCGGCGGTGCATTGCTCGGTGTATTTCTTTCTATCCCCGCTATGGCCATCTGCACTTGGCTTATTGTGAGGGACTCTCACGTCCAGAGAGACGATATTCCCGATCCCGCAAATATAGACGCAAATTCTGAGAATGACCACGATCGATAAGACGGCCATCGTTCATCCGAACGCTAAAATTGGAGATGATTGCTTTATCGGCCCATTTTGCACCGTTGGCGCGAACGTGGTAATCGCAGATAAAGTTCGGCTGGATTCACACGTCGTAATTGATGGCGAAACCTCCATCGGTAATGAGACGCACATCTTTCCGTTCGTTTCAATTGGCCTTGCACCGCAGGATCTTAAATATACCGGTGAACCGACGCGTGTAACGATCGGGCAGCGGAACCAGATCCGTGAATTTGTGACCATACACCGCGGCACGGAGGGCGGCGGCGGGATCACGACTATCGGTGATGACAATCTCTTGATGGCGCAGGCTCATGTTGCTCACGATTGCTCCATTGGGAACGGCGTGATCATGGCAAATGCAGCAACGCTTGCCGGACACGTTGAGATCGCCGATCGGGCTAACATCGGCGCTTATTCTGGCGTGCACCAATTCTGTCGCATCGGGCTTGAAGCATTTGTGGGCGGCTATTCCGTTGTCGTAAAAGACGCAATGCCTTTCGCTATCATTCAGGGAAACCATGCAAAATGCTATGGCTTGAATCGCGTCGGCATGAAACGAAGAGGTTACTCAAAGGATGCGATCGAAAAGCTTGGTCACGCGTTTCATTTGCTCCTTTCCTCAAAGCTGAATACCACACAAGCTGTGGAACGCATTCGCAAAGAGATAACAGCTTCTGCTGAGGTTGATACTCTTTTAGATTTCATAGAAACCTCAAAACGCGGTGTCGTAAAATGATCCGACGCGGTGTCGTATATCTGGCGGAGCGGTTTGCGAATACCGCTATGGTAAAATCCTGTATTCAATAATGGAAAATAATGAACAGAACTCTTTGCTAAGCGAATTCGGCAAACGCGTTCAGCGATGCTATGGATGTTTTATCGCGTTCCACTTAAAGGATATGTATCTGGGTGAGGATGCGACCTTTTATTGTGGAAATTGCAAAGACGAATCGATGTTCCATTTTGATGATTTTGCCGGTTCGATCGATACCTCAAAACTCCGTGAAGCCGAAGACGACGACCATCATCATTGATCCAGACTGACCGACGTGGGATTTACTCTTCGTATCAATGGCCCCTATGAAAGCCGTTCAGTAACGGTCGAGAATGAGATCTCGGTCGGACGCACAGACCTTGCGGACATTCCCATTGATGACACCGGGCTTTCGCGTGTTAACACAGTATTTTTTGTTGAGGACGGCGATCTGATAGTCTCCGATGAGAATTCTACTAACGGCACTTTTGTAAATGGTGAACGCATAACTCGGCCGCGTGTTCTAAGATCTGGCGATACGGTCACGCTTGGCAGCTCTACTACGATAACATTCGCAGATAAAGAGGATGCGATAGTTGAAACTATTCAGCCCGCAAGTTCTCCTGGAATCGACGTCAGCCAACCCGACCGGCCTAAAGAAATGGAGCACGCTGTCCGCGCCGATGATGAAGACGAAGACGATTATGACACCAAATGGCTCTTGGCCGCAGCCGGCGGTTTAGCACTGCTTATCGTTTTCTTTACGGTGATTGGGTTATTGGTAGTTTCATATGGCGGCGGCCAAACACAAGGTCAAAATTCGATCACCATTGCCAGCAATAATCCAATACCTGTTCGAGTAATAGATCCCCTAGGCGGTGAGGATGAAACAGACATCGCAGACATCCTTTCCGAATGGGAAGTTGCCGAGGATGAACTTGTGGCTTCTGACGTTGCGGATATGAATATAGATTCTGCTGAAGCTAGGGAAGAGAACCTGAACGTATCGGCCGCCTTCCTTGCTGAGCGTCAGCGGCTGGCCATGGAAGACCGCCCGGGCGAGAAAGGGATCCGTCCAGCGGGGTTGAAAGTACCTCCCGAACTTTTTGGCGATGGCGTTATAAAGCAAACCCGTAAGTTGCGGGAAATGCGGGCTGAAGGTTATCAACAACCGATGGACTTTGCGGACCTTGCAGATAAACGACTAAAGCGCGAACTGATCGAGCTTCCAATGGCAACAGAAAGTTATTATCTTGATGTGGGAGGCTCTGCCCAGGACGTACAGTTCACCTCATTCGAATTTGGCAATCCTCAAGATATTCGGCAACCAATACAGCAAGGACATCCGAAGTATCCGATACTAAAGCAATTGGCTGACAACTTCGCCGGCCAGAAGTATGATCTTGATAATGCAGCGGACCGCAAGCAGATCCGTCGAAGGTTGCTCCGAATGTTTCACCCGCGTGCAAGGCCGATACTTAAGAAGCTTGCTGATGCCTATTTTTCAAAGTTCGGGCGTCCGTTGCGCGTAACCTCGCTAACGCGTTCAATGGATTATCAGATCCTGCTGAATAGCAATAATGCGAACTCTTACAAAGTTCGTGGTGCAGGCTCACTGCCGCCGCATACCTCTGGCTGCGCGTTTGACCTTGCAAGAAAACATATGCCGGTCGAGGAGCAGAACTATTTGATGCAGGTTCTTGCGGAGATGGAGCGGGCGAATGAGCTGGATGCCCTGATCGAATATGGTGTAAACGCGTGTTTCCACATATTCATATATCACGACGGAAATCCGCCACGGTCATTTGTGCCTGATCCTTCACAGTACGAGCTTTTCGGATTTCTCGGCCACGATAGCGCACACTTGCACTGACCCGAAATTCATTCGGTGCCGTACTGCTCTAATTTTCGATAAAGCGTTTTTCTACCGATCTTCAGCAGCCGGGCCGCGCGCGATTTATCACCTTCGGTGAAATCGAGTGTAGCTTTGATCGTACGTTCCTCTACCTCTTCCATTGTGGCCGGCAATTCTACTTCAAAGCCGACGGAGCTTCGTCTTCCTTCGGTAGCCCTATAAAGGATATTCCCGGCTTGTCCTGAAAGGCCGACACTTGCCACCGTTTCAGGAAGGTCCTCAAGTTCTATTTGCCGGCCCGAAGCAATTATCACTGCGCGCTCTATCGCGTTCTCCAGTTCTCTTACATTTCCGGGCCAATGATATCGGAGCAGGGCATCCTTGGCCTCACGCGAGATCCCCGATACGTGCCTCCCTGTCTTCTCCCTGTAAAGCTGCTTGGCTCGGTCGATGGCTGCCTGTTCAACCACGTCAGCGAATTCGCAGCCGCCGTAATAACGTTTGCCCGGATAGCCTTCGGCATACTTGTTCGTAAATACGGTGCCCATAGTTTGAAGCACGGCCTCGGAAACAAAATTCTCCGAAGCGATCAGCTCCAATCCATCGGCCTGCCGCCGGACCTCATTATCGATAGCCTCAGAAATAAACGGGTCAGTTTCGGAAAGATGTGATGTGAAAAAATTTGTCATGACGAAGGCTCCTCAAGGTTAATACGTACGATTGTATAACCTTTCATCAAAAGGGAATAGCCCGCCCGAAAAGGCGCGGCGGCAACCCGGCGGAGATCGCAATTGGCTACAGCTAGTAAATGCGGGCCGCGACGACTTCGGGGTAATCGCCGTGGATGCGTTTGAATATCTCGCGTTCCTGTTCGTCGGGGGAAAGGCCGGGCGGCAGTGCGGCGCGGGCGATTGCTTTCGCGTCCTCATACATCAGCGCTCACATGATGAAACGCTCTTCGACGGTCCTAGACATCACGATCTCGTAGACTAATCTTCGATTTTCTCTCGTTGTGTCTTCCATTCAGAACCTTCGACCAGATATTTTGAAGCCCGAGGCTATCGATCCAATGTTCGACGTACTCGGCATCATAGTCGCTGTCGGTGAGACTGGCAATATCGCGGATCTGAGTGCCGGAATGCGTGTCGCGCGCCCAATTGAGCTTGGCTATGATCAGGTCTTCTTTGGTCGTTACCCACACGATAACGTCTGCGATGTTCGCACGTATCCTGCCGCGAAAACTCTCACGGGCAAAGTCCGTATCCTTACCGATGATGCAGTCGATCTTGCCGCCGTGTTGGTGGCTGATCAAATTGAACATGGACCGCCGCGAGATCGCGCTTCGTATGGAATCGTCGCTGACGTAGTAATCATCTCGAAACGCGTGTGCGAATCGCGCGACATCTTCACGCTGAAGTTCAATGACAACGTCGATATCGCGCGTTGTCCTGATCTCACCATAAACGCTCATGGCGTAGGAATCGGAGATCATTTATTCGATGCCGAGTCCTTCTACTTTCGTGACGAAATCCCGGAGCGTCTCGAGCATTGAAACGCCTTGGTTCATTGTTGAGTTCCAGTCATCTCAGAGAACTGAGCTTCATTCAGTACGGTGACGCCTAGGGATTCGGCTTTGGTCAGTTTCGAACCCGCGTCGGAGCCGGCGACTACGTAGTCTGTCTTTTTGCTGACGGATGATGAGACGCGGCCGCCGCGTTCTTCTATCAGCTTAGCGGCTTCGTCGCGGGTGTAATGTTCGAGCTTTCCGGTTAGCACGAACGTCTTTCCGACGAAGCGGTCATCGAGAGCAGCGGTCGAAGAGACACCCATTTCCGTCTGGACACCGGCGGCTTTCAGCCTTTCTATCAACTCGATGTTCTTCGCGTCGCGGAACCACGAATGAACGCTCTCCGCTACGGTGAGGCCGATCTCAGGGATGTCGTCAAGTTCCTCGACCGAAGCTTTGGCGATGCGGTCGATGCTGCGGAAATTGTTGGCAAGTATCTTGGCATATCGTTCGCCGACGTGGCGGATATCGATGCCATAAAGCAGGCGCTGAAGCCCGCGTGTTTTGCTTGCTTCTATATGCTCGATCAAGTTCGTGCCGGACTTTTCGGCCATTCGTTCAAGAGCCGCGATGTCCTCAACTTTTAGGTTGTAAAGATCGGCGACATCACTAATCATCCCCTTATCGACCAACGTTTCGACCAGCACCTCTCCTAGGCCTTCGATGTCCATCGCTTTTCGCGAGGCGTAGTATTGAATACGTGCCTTGATCTTCGCCGGGCAGTCAGGATTTGTGCAGCGGCGGACGGCCTCGCCTCTAGGCCGAACAGCTTCCCAACCACATACGGGACACTTGGTCGGGAATTCGAAGTCGGTCTCGGTACCGTTCCGTTTTGCCGGTATGTTTTGCAGCACTTGTGGGATGATCTCGCCGCTTTTTTCGATAAGGACATAGTCACCAATCTTAAGGTCGAGCCGCTTTATCTCATCCTCATTATGGAGTGATGCCCGGGCAACTGTCGTACCAGCAAGCTGAACAGGCTCAAGATTTCCTACGGGGGTCAAGGCTCCGGTTCTTCCGACCTGGACGGTGATCGAAAGTAGTTTTGTAGTTGCCTGGCGTGCCGGGTATTTGTAAGCGATGGCCCAACGCGGTGCTTTCGTTGTCGTACCGAACTCGTCCTGCAACGCCGTCGAATTCACCTTTACGACAACGCCATCTATCTCATAATCAAGTGTGTCGCGGCGCGTTTCCATATCGTTGACGAAAGCGACAAGTTCGTCGTAACCGGCGCACAAAGCCCGGTTCGGATTGACATTGAAGCCATTCTTTTCCAGCCACTCAAAATTCTCCCAGTGCGTCGTGAACATCTTCTGGCTGCCAGAAAACACGTCGTAGGGAAACATATCCAGCCGGCGCGAAGCGACGACCTGCGAATCGAGCATTCGCAGTGTTCCGCTTGCGCAGTTTCGTGGGTTTGCAAAGGTCTTTTCGCCCTGCATCTCAAGCTCTGAATTGATTCTGGCAAACTGAGAACGCGATAAGAATACCTCGCCCCGAATTTCCGCATGCTGCGGAGCATCCTTTTTGAGGCGCAACGGAACGGTGCGGATCGTTTTCGCATTCTGCGTGACCTCATCGCCGGTTTGGCCATCCCCGCGTGTTGCAGCAGTCTTCAAAATTCCGTTTTCGTAATGCAGCGAAACACTCAATCCATCTATCTTCAGTTCGGCGACGTATTCCAGCTTTCTTCCTTCAGCCAACTTCTCACAGCGTTCGGTAAAGGCCTTCAGGTCGTCAAGGGAATAACTGTTGTCCAGCGACATTAGCGGAACGGTGTGAGCGAATGGCCTCAAGCTGTCTGCCTTTCCGCCGACGCGCTGAGTCGGGCTGTCCGGCGTGATGAGTTCGGGGTGCTCTGCCTCAAGCGCCCTTAGCCGCTCGAGCAGCATATCGAAATCATAATCAGAGATCTCCGGCTCTGCCTTTTGATAATAAAGTTCATTGTGCCGTTCGATCTCGGCACGCAATTCTTCTATTTCTTTACGGATGGAAGCGGTCATTGGAATGATTCTAATATGAGAACTGTCAGCCGAGGAACTCGGCTATCAATCGGTGGAAGTGATGCGTACCCTTTTCCTTCGACGGCGAATACCGCCCGCGATCATAAAATCGCGAACGTATCCCATGCTGGACGCTTTCCACAACGGCTTCATCCTCTAGCTCGACTCGTTCCAAATCAGCTCCTGCACCGGAACCAAATTTCGAGTCGTCGGAAACGTAGGTAAAATATTCGATAACGGAACTCGAAGAGCTTACAGGCCGAACAATGTTGACGGATATCCCCCAAGGATAAAAGTTAAACATTAGATTAGGGAAAATGAAGAGATAGGTCCCAGCGAGTGTCCCGTCCGGTTCATAACCGGTCTGAACACTCGAGTACCGATACAGGTCTGTTGAGTAGGTTCCGTAATCGACAACTTTATTAAGCGAATGATGTACGAAGGGAATGTGAAATCCTTCCAGATAATTTTCGCAATAGAGTGCCCAATGGGCATCTATACTGTAAAGCTTATTGGAGACCAGGCGTGCATCAGAATATTCATTAATATCTATTGATGCGGCAACAGGACCAAGGAATTCGTTTAGTGGTGCCGCGGGCGAAATAGAAGAGAACAAAAATCTCCCCCAACGCTCCAACGGAATTTGTGGAAGATCGTCCGCCACTGAAGGGAAGTTTTCAACACCTTCGAACTCAGGCATCGAAACGAACTTACCATCCAGCGAAAAGCGCCGACCGTGATAACCGCAACGTATTAATCCGGCAAGGCACGGTTCATCAACGAGTATTTTGCCGCGGTGTGTGCAGACGTTGGAGAAGCATTTGATCGCACCTTTATTTTCGACCAAAAGCAGAGGTTCGTCTAAAAAATCTTCAAGTAAAGTAACCGGCTTTAGATTCCGGACCTCATCCTGGGTGCCTACCAGATGCCAAGATAGCGTGAATATACGTTCGCGCGACATATTAAAAAACTGCTCGTCCGTGTAAAAATTGGCTGGCAGTGTAGATGCACGGCGAATATCTGCATCGATCGTAAATTCAGGCATTTTCCTTCCTGTAAAAAAGGTATTGCGGCTCAGACTCACTGCGTTTAAAGCTTTTACAGACAAGTCCGTCGGCAAATGCTGCTTCGAACTCTAAGCGGAGCCTTTTCTGTTCTGCAAGTGCCGCCTCAGGGCTTTGAGCCACAAGTGCTGACCAGTCAGGAGTAACATCTATTTGCCGTTCGGGATAGTTCGGTTCAGCAAAGCTTTCACCTTTCGAAAGCGCGATCACCTTAGGACTTTCAAGGTGCCACTCCGCAAATAATCGGTCGCTCGCGAGACCGATCTTCTTTCCGCCGGTCGATGCTGTAGCGTAGTCTATACCGTAAAAATTTGGTTGATATTCGGTTATGATGGCTCCAAGTTTTTCAAGGTTGAAATATGCATTTCGAGCTTTCCACGGCTCAAAGGTCCACTTAACGAACTTGACGCCAAGTTCAAGGGCTTTTAGCCGCTGTTCCCATTTAAGCCGCCTTCCGATACCGTAACTTTGAAAATCATCCCGAACCGCAGTCATATGCGAGTAGAAGGCCTTTTGGCCGCGAAGGAACGCAGGGACGCTTAGAACAAAGCCGATAAGATCGCTATTTTCAAACGCGCCAAGGATAAATCCGCCCGCGTTCTTGGTAACGATAAAATGCCTTACCGGTGATATCTCTATCTCTGGCAATTTGAATACTTCTCGCTGGAGTTCAACACAGGCCGAAAGCTGATCGACCGTTATGCACTCACGGATATCAATGTCTTTTTTCACTTAACAAAAACGGCTCAGATCCTGGCCTGCAGACAACTTTCGCAATTTGTTAAGTAGGTGTCAAATAGTTGGCCGCGTGCTCAGGAACTAAGAAGGACGTTCTGCCTTTTTATGTCTTAAACTACTCAGTGAACAAAGCTTTAAGTCGCACACCGGCCTGCCTGCGAAGAGTCAAAGTATGCCACCTCTTGCGAAGCCAAATTCTTGACACGAAACCGATCGATTCTGTTAATCTATAAGCTAGCACGATACTTTTTCGTGCGGTCTTCCAGATCTCCAAATGTCACCCAATTCAGATCTTGACGTAAAAGGTACATTTGCTCAGTTTCCGCTCGCGGAGCTATTGGTAGAACTGCGTCAGCATTGCCTCAACGGTTCGATACGTATCGCTAACGGTAGCCGTAAAGCTATCATTTACCTCCGCGATGGTTCTGTCGTCCACGCCGTTTCCAATGAGAAAGAACATCGTCTCTTTACGATCGGGCTGGGGAAAAAGGCGTTTGGCAAAGAGGCTCTCGCCAAGTGCCCGAACTTTGCCAACGATGTGGAGCTCTCATCTGCCCTTATCTCTCAAGGAATTCTTTCAGAGGAGCAATTAAAAGAGCTGACCATCTCTCAGATTGAAGCGATACTTATCGAGCTTCTCTCACGAGGGGAAGGCGAATGGGAGTTCAGCCCGCATGCGAGGCTCCGCGAGGGGCTTGAATACAACGTTGACATTCAGACTTGCTTGATAAATTACGCTCGGTGCGTGCCTGGCAATATCGTTTACGAAAGATTTCGCAGCGTTGACGAGGTATTTGAACAATGCGGAAACTCGGCTTCGGGGACGTCGCTCCAGCCGCACGAGGAATACGTACTCAACCGCTTTGCGACCGGACGACAGTCCATTGCACAGCTCAGGTCAATGAATACTCTTCCCGAAAGCGGATTGATGCAGGCCATTTATTCACTCTGGCTTGGCGGTTTCATCCTTAGGCATAGCTGGAACGGAGCGATCCCGGAGCAAAAGCTGGAGGCTATTAGATCCTCAAAATTAAATAGGAAGATCCACGCACGTCCGATGCCCACGCTTCAAATCGCCGCAACAAAGGTTGAAGAAGTGAATGAGGGATCTGCTGTGTCTGCGGAGATCTCTGAACCCGGCGTTGGCACGGACCAGCTGACTGTAGAAGAATATCTTTCACAGGTAGAAAATGCCGAAACATTTTATGACATCTTAGGTGTCGAAACAGATGTAAGGACCGCCGATCTAAAGAATTACTATTTTTCTTTGGCAAAGATATTCCACCCGGATCTTTTCCGGAGAGAGAGCACTGAGATACATTCACGGGTGCAGGCCGCCTTCACTAAATTGGCTCATGCATATGAGACCTTGCGAACGGATGAAACGAGACGAGCCTATGATCTTAAGGTTAAAAAGGAACTCGAATTAAGGCAAAAACGCAAGAACGCTGGCTTTAATGCAGAGGTCGGAGGCGGCGACCCGCAAGCCGAGCTTGGCCTCAATTGTTTCGAAGAAGGCCTCGAACAGTTGCAAGCTGAAGATTATTCGGCGGCAGCGACACAGCTCGCACGCGCCGTTCACTACAGCCCAAATAACGCGCTTTATCACGCATATTTCGGACAGGCCCTATCTTTTTTGGGTGACAAGTATCGCCATCAGGCTGAATCGGAATTTCAGGCCGGGGTAAAACTCGATCCGAAGAATTCCAAGATACGTATGATGCTGGTCGAATTCTACATTGATATGGATCTGATCAGGCGGGCGGAGGGTGAATTGAACAGATTTCTTGAGATAGTCCCCAATGACAAGGACGCATTGAAAATGCTTTCAGAGCTTAAGCAAGTGGTCTAGACTTACGAGAAAAGCTCAGTTGCAAGGCGAAATATGTTAGAATCCTTTCTGTTTCGCTGAGTCAACGTTTATGAGAACGTCAGTTGCTTTTGACCCTTCTTCAGAAGAGAAATTGCTTGATATCTCCTCGAGGATTGACCTATTTGAGGGTTACACCCACGCGCACGGTTTGCGGATCGCCGAAATAGCTGATTCGATCGGGAATGAGTTCGGAATGCATGAGCACGATCGTAAGTTGATGCAGCAGGCAGCTTTGCTTCACGACATTGGCGAGATGGCAATGAAGCGAGACTACATTAGAGAAGCCCGTGAGCTTTCAGATATCGAAAGGCTTGATATGCAGCGGCATTCGGTCATCGGTGAACAGGAAGCCGCAAAGCTTGGCTTGCCGCGAAGTGTTCAGCTTCTGATACGTTGGCATCATGAATGGTGGAACGGCTACGGATATCCTGACCGACTGGCGGGAGAGCAGATACCGCTTGCCGCACGTATCATTCGTGTAGCGGATTCGTTCTGCGCTCTTACCGACAACCGGCCCCGACGTGCAGCCAGATCAGAAACAGAAGCCGTACAATATCTGATCGAATGGGCCGGACTTGAATTCGACCCGCGTATCGTAAATCTATTCCTAAAACTAAGAAAGCTATCGTGATCGTGTGTCGCGAATAGGAAAGAGATCACTTGTCCCGGTGCGTGCACTGGTAAAGCTTCCGTGTTAAACACTCTGCCAGAACGTGGCAATTTTTGCTCTGTTTTTAGCTGACTTTGGCTTACTTTTAGCTAACTTTGGTTCATTGTTAGCTAACTTTGCTCTATTGTTAGCTAACTTTGGCTCAAAGTTTCCTAACTTTGCTCCATTGTTAGATAAAATTTGTATCTATTTAGGACAGGTTTTCCAGCCGCTTTCCCGCTAACGCAGCTTCTTTCAACCACTTACCCCGTTTTCCACAGATGTGGAAATCTTCATCGCCTCCCGCCCGTGTGTTAAACACTCTCCGCATTTTCTGCTTTGACTGCTCCCGATCTGTTATCACGTTTGCCTTAACTTGCAGACATAAATACAAAAAATGTACCGTCCATAGAATACTGAGCTGCCTTATTAATGCGACCATTTGCTTTCAAACAATCTCGCCCGTTTGTGGCTTAGACCGTATGTAAACATTCTCCTTGACAGACCGCAAACCCTCTGCTAACTTGTCCGGCATACGTTTCCCGAATCACTTAACAGATTCGATCTCCCGATCCTTCGACTAGGATCTGTTCCAAACAGTTTTTAATAAGCAGGAGTAGCCCCTGACCCCCCTCGGATTCCCGTACACCGACAAAGCGCCGGCGGCTACTCTTTTACCATTTGTCCGTCGCAAACAATTACGTGCTTTCTAATAAGTAGGAGCAAATACAAAACATATGTCCCGCAAATCCCAATTGACGCCGCAGCATGGAACCATAAGAACTCACAAGGTGATGAAAACTTTCGCTTCTCCAAGCGTACTGTTAAGAGGTTCGTTTACTATTCGGATCTTTTACGCGTGCTAGGTCTTCAGTTCATCAAGAGCTCCGATCATAAGTGCTCAGCAACAAAACAATCCACCTGTTGCAATTCCTGATGTAGTTGTCGCACCGGGCTCAGTGCTATCGTCTCTCGGGAATGCGCACGATAACGATTATGATCCGGATGGCGATGCGATCATAGGTCATTACACGCATTACTGGACGGAAGCAGCACCGGTGGGTAGAGGGTATGTTGGTTACCTTGGTGGAATCGCTGTTGTTGGCGGGACGGTCTCAGGAACTTTTGATATCCCATACGGAATTACAGATAACCGAGGCGGTCATGCTTATAGTTCGGTAACTGCTCACGTCACCGCATCCGGCGGGGCGGAGAATGCCGGACGGTTTTGCCCGAGCATTGGCCAACCCGTAAACGTGACAAACGGGAACATGTGGGTCGAGCATACCGACTATGATCTGCCCGGAATTGGTGAGCGGATAGAGATCAGGCGTTTTTACAATAGCATGATCCAATCTTCGGGGATGTTTGGATTTGGTTGGTCAACCAAATATGACGAGAGTCTTTGGATCTACGGAGATAGACTTCTTCGACTTAATCTGCCCGACGCACGCGCGGTCTATTTTGGTCGCCGTTTAACTACCGACCCTTTTGAGTCCTTGACATTTGATTTTCAGGGCCAAATAGTTAAGGAAGCGGACGGAACGTTTTTGCTCACATTCAAAGACGGGCGGACTCATAAGTTCGATCAAACCGGCAGGCTTCTTTGGCAACGAGATAGAAACCAGAATCAGACGACTCTCGCTTATGACGTTAATGGCCGATTGGCTACTGTTACCGATGCCTTTGGTCGAACTCTTACGTTCACCATGAGCGCAAATGGATATGTCGAAGAAATTTCAGATGCATTGGGTTCGGTTGCCACGTACGAGTATTTTCCGGGAACGGGGCGACTGAAAACCGTCACGTTTGCAGATGCTTCGAAGTATAAATTTGAGTACAACACAACTGCTGTCTACGGGAAGGTTTTTCTCGCCACCGTAAAGGATGCACTTGATAACATTCTGGAAACGCATTTGTACGATTCAAGCGGACGAGCTACTACCTCTGAATTACAAGGCGGCGTAGAAAAGTACGAATTCGATTATACGAATCTGACTGGCTCTAATCCGTACACGATCGTCAAGCACAAGAAGAATTCAGCCGACCCGTATATTCAAACAAAGTTTTACTTCAAGAGCTTTCGCGGACGAAACGAGGTCACAAAAACCGAAGGATTGTGCGGATGCGGCAGCAGCGGTTCGGAAATTACCGAAAACATTTTCGACACACAAGCAAGACTCACGAAAACGATCGACGCGTTAGGGCGGGAGACCCTTTATACCTACGACAATGATCGAAACATCATCCAAACCGTCGATGATTTAGGAACACAGAAATGGACGTATAATGCTTTCGGGCAAGTCCTCACCTACAAGGACCGCGTCGATTCCCAAAATTCAGATCCGAATGTAAATACATTCACCAATACGTACAACTCGAATGGCGATCTGCTTACAGCGACTGATGCTTTAGGAAATGTGACGACATTTACATATTCAATGATCGGCCAGCCGCTCACGATAAAGGATGCCCGGAACAAAATAACTACCCTGACGTGGGACAGTTCTGGAAGAATGACCCAGATCAAGGATGCAAACAATAAAACGACAAGCTTTGCCTATGATCCGAGAGCCAGAGTTACCAGCACAACAAATGCTTTAAGCCAGACGACGAGTTTCGAATACGACCTTAATAACCGGTTGAAAAAGGTTATCTACCCGGACACGAGTTTTGTCGAGAACACTTACGATATTGCGGGCCGCAGGACTGCCTTCAGAGACGCTCGCGGAAATGTTACGAATTTCTCTTATGATGGCGCAAATAGGCTAACGGGAATAACCGATCCGCTGGGGAATTCAACTACTTACGGCTATGACCTGATGTCGAATCTTATTTCGCAGACAGATGCTCTCGGTAATGTAACTAACCTTGAATACGACGATTTCAACCGCTTGAAGAAGATAATTTATCCTCCGGCAACGACGGGAGCGACACGGCTGGAAGAATCGATGACCTATGATCTTAATGGAAATATAAAGACACGCATTGATACTGCCGGACGGACGACTACCTATGATTACGACACTTCGAACCGGCTTATCAAGATCACTGATGCGCTTTTGAATCAGACTCAATTCGAGTACAACTTGCGGTCGCAGCTGACAAAGGTGAAAGATGCCCTCAATCAGGAGTATATTTATACATACGATCCTTTGGGACGTGCATTAACTCAGACACGGGCCGGAGCAACCATGAGTTTCGAATACGACGCTGTTGGAAACAGGACGAAAAGAACCGATTATCGCGGCAGAGAAGCAACGTATAGTTTCGACAGCCTTAATCGGCTGACCGAGATCAGCTATTCTGACGGAATGGGCAATCCGTCTCCAACATCAACTGCAACCTACGGTTATGATGCTCTTTCGCGGTTAATCTCGGCGACAAATGGTGCCGGAACTGTTATGTTGACTTACGACAATCGAGGTCGGTTAAAGACTGAAACCGATGTTTTCGGTCACGTAACCGAACGGGCATACGACGCAAACAGTAATCGGACACAGTTGAAGCTGAATGGTGATGTTCATACCGCTTATGCTTACGACGCTGCAAACCGTTTGACGACGCTGACTGACGATGCAAGCCAGAGTTTTACATACGGCTACGACATCGCCGATCGATTGATCTCGACTGTTTTGCCGAACGGGATCACTTCGACGTTTGAATACGACGGGATGAGCCGATTGAAGAAGTTGAAACATCAATCGGCATCGGCGACGTTGACCGAAAATGATTTCACTTACAATGCAGCGAATCAGATCGGGCAGATCGCGGAATTGGCACAGACCAGGAATTCGCTTACGACAACGTTGATCGGCTGACGGGAATGACGAACGGGACGGCGAATGAGAGTTATGCGTTTGATGCGGTTGGAAACAGGACGGCGTCGCATCGGAGTGCGAGTTATACTCATCAGCCGTTCAACAAGCTAACCGCGACCGCAAATGCATCGTTCAGCTACGACGCCAACGGTTCAATGATCGGACAGACAACGGGCACGGTGGGTTGGTCGTTTGTTTGGGATGATGAGAATCGGCTGGTTTCGGCATCCGACGGAACTGATACAGTCGAATATTCGTTCGACGCTCTCGGACGCAGGGTCAAACGAACGCAGAAGGGAACGGTCGAAAAATATACCTTCGACGGGCTTGATGTGATCCAGGACGACACGAACGGAACACTAACCAAATATCAAAACGGCGACGGCATCGATAACAAGCTAAGCCTCAGAACCGGTAGCGATGTTAAATACTTCTTGCAGGATCATCTTGGAAGCACAATCGGATTAACCGATCAAAGCGGAGCTATCACGGTCTCTCAATCTTACGATTCCTTCGGCCACGGAACGAACGCAAACTTCCCGACACGCTTCCAGTTCACCGGACGTGAGTTTGACACTTTCACCGGGCTACAATTCTCGCGGGCCAGATGGTACCATCCCGGCATTGGCCGCTTCATCTCCGAAGACCCCATTGGCTTCGCGGGCGGGGATGTAAATCTTAACGTATATGTAAAAAATAGGCCGTTGAAATACCGTGATCCTCGCGGTCTAGACGATGCTGATCGCGAATGGGAGAATCGATCGCGACCTCGTGGTCCAGACTACAATCCTTGGTACTGGTCACACAACGAATCCGCCGACAATTCAATCTTTTCGAAGCCGAGTCCGTCTGGAGGCCGTTGGTCGTATAGTTTTGGATGCCCAGGTTCTGGTCTTGGGTTTGGAGCATTTTCCGACTTTTCGAACAACTATTCGGATATGCGTACAGCCAACACGATTGGCGCCGATAAATTCTTCCACTGTATGGCAAACTGTCAGGCTGCCCAAAGAGGAAGTTTAGGAAGTGGAATCGCCAGAGTCGTTAGTGAGGGTCGTGAATTCTTTGACCAGTACGCGAAAGGCGACTCTCAAGCTGAATGTGACGCGGACCGATTTGCAAATGGCACGGGATTGAGCGGCGGTCAGTCGTGCAGGCCGTGTGTTCAAGTCTGTTCTCAATTTAGACCCACAGGACTTTCTTTCCCAGTAACTAGGCCTCAACGAGACCCTTGTCAAGGGTTTGGAAACTGGAGCTGCAAATGATAGGGAAGTTTCTAATCTTGCTGCTCTTGTTAACGGCAATGATGATTCCAGCTTGCTCGACGTCAACGCGATTGTGCAAGCTGAGCTTTGATGCGAATTGTCGAATATGTGATATCCGGAGCGATGGTGCCAAGTTACTCGAGTACTTCAACACCGACACAAATGAACTTCGGTTATTTATCCTCGAACCTCAAAAAGAGACAGAGATTTCGCATCCGCACGGCAAAGTGCCAAATTTCCGGGATCGAATTGATGAAAATCAGATTCTGTTCGACCGAATTGATCCGAGGTATCTGCGAGTGAACGGTGAGAAGTTTGAGATTCTCGAAAAGTAGTATGTTAAGTCTTGTCCATGACAATCTTGATCGGCTAACGGGAATGACGAACGGGACGGCGAATGAGAGTTATGCGTTTGATGCGGTTGGGAACCGGACGGCGACCCATCGGAGTGCGGGCTACACTCATCAGCCGTTTAATAAACTCACTTCCACCGCGACGGCGACGTTCAGCTATGACGCGAACGGTTCGATGATCGGAAAGACGGCGGGCACGGTGAGTTGGTCGTTTGTTTGGGATGATGAGAATCGGCTGGTCTCTGATCCGACGGAACTGATACGGTCGATTATTCGTTCGACGCACTCGGACGCAGGGTCAAACGAACGCAGGGCGGGACGGTCGAAAAATATACTTACGACGGGCTTGATGTAATACAGGACGACACAAACGGCACCATCACCAAATATCAAAACGGTCTGGGAATTGATAACAAACTAAAGATGTTGGTTGGCGAACAGGTAAAGTACTTTTTGCAAGACCACCTTGGCTCAACGGTCGGCCTCGCGGATGCAAGCGGCAATCTGACATCTTCAGCAAATTACGATTCTTTCGGGAACTCTACAAACAACTTACCAACCCGCTATCAGTACACAGGCCGCGAATACGATAGCTTTTCTGGCCTCCAATACAACCGTGCTCGTTGGTACGACCCGAAAATAGGGCGGTTTTTTTCAGAAGATCCAATTGGGCTCAATGGGGGCTTAAATCTCTACGAATATGCGAAAAGTAACCCCGTAAGCTACACCGACCCGACCGGTGAGATTCCTAACCCTTACGATTTCTTTTGGTGGCTTTATTACAGCATGCGTTGCGGCGAGGATGGTATTCAGTGCGGTAATGCATGCAATTCATCGAATCAAAGCCAAGCGGAATTGGAACTGACAATGCAAGAGGCTTTTGATTCTGGAGCGGGTAATTTTACCGGCCTGAGGTATCGCAATTGCTTTTCAGCAAATTATTTCTGTGAGCAACAATTGTACTATTCAGGCCGTGTCTTTGAAGGCTCACATCCGTTAAATCCCTATAAGATAACCGGTAGAGCCATACGTGACTACAAAAAGAACATTCAGCCTGGGGAGGTGTACTGATGCGAGGTATTTTGCGAACAACAGTTATTGGTTTGGCTACAGGGTTAGCGATCTTCTTCGTAGGAGCATTGTGCGTTTATTTTTATATCGTCAGTTTTTCGTTCGAAGCAGAAATCCTACCCGATGCAAAAAACGTGTTAATAGTTACAAAGCGAGGAATTGAATTTGTAGTTGCTCCGATAACGTATTTTTGCATTGCCTTATCCGTTGCGTCATTTGGTAAGGCCACAAGAACGGGGCGAACTATTGGGCTCATTCTTGCGGTTGCCCCGTTTACGGTGTTTTTGTTTCTTGGATTTGTAGCGGACTATAGATTCTTCTCTGGGGTATTTCTCCTTCTTGATCACATTATAGCCGGGCTGACCTTTACGTTCTTCGTCAATCGTAACTACAAAGAAAATGTTTGACCCAATCAAGGCAGTAAAAGAGGCTTTTTATGAATTGGTTGAATTAGTATTGATTCCGGCGGAAGCTTTGATTGCGACGGTGGGGCTAAACCGAAAGGCCGGGTTAATTGGTTTAACGGCATTGTTGTTAGTGGGGCTTCTTATCGCATCTAGATTCGCTTTATGAGGATAGGCCGAAGAGTATCGCGACAGGGCAAATCTGCCGGTTCGACGGGCTACACGAAATACGTTTTCGACGGGCTTGATGTCGTGATGGACATTGACGGCGGAACACTAACCAAATACCAGAACGGCCCCGGCATCGACAACAAACTAAGCCTCAAAACCGGCAGCGACGTAAAGTATTTCTTGCAGGATCATCTTGGCTCAACGGTTGGTTTAACCGACACGACCAGATCTATTACGGCCTCTCAATCCTACGATTCGTTCGGCAATGGAACGAACACAAGTTTCCCGACGCGATATCAATTCACGGGCAGAGAATTCGATTCGTTTACAGGCCTTCAATTCTCCCGAGCAAGATGGTACGACCCGAATCTGGGTCGCTTCATCTCCGAAGACCCGATCGGCTTCGCGGGTGGTGACATCAATCTCTACGGCTATGTCTGGAACAATCCGATGCATTTCACGGATCCGATGGGATTATCTCCGTGGTCTGACTGGGCGGCATGGGCGAACGAAGGAAGATGGCGTGGCGAACAGGCCGTTATCAATTTTTTCGCTCCGTTGTTCGAGGGTGCGATCGGTTTTGGCGATAATGCGAGCTTTGGAGCTTCTCGTTGGTTTCGGCAATGGCAAGGCTTTGATGATTCCTACCTAGACTGTTCGTTTGCCTTTCAAGCCGGTGGCTGGGCTGGCCTTGCCGTTGACGCGGCAACAGGAATAGGCGGAGCTGCAAAACTTGGGCTCAAATTCGCCGCGAAGCGTGGTGCGAAAACCCGTTTCCCGAAGAGCCCGGAAAGAATGGACGATAGGTTAGGTGTTCCGGGACGACGGATTCCAGATGGACCGGGTACCCCCGGACGAAACAAGGTTGAATGGAAACCATCTGACAAAGTTAAGATCACTTACGAACAACATCCCTATCATCCGACTGCGCCAAAATGGCACCGAAATCCCCATTGGCATGTTCAATGGCCTGGGCAGCGACATACTAGGTACTTACCGGGAGATAAGTTTCCCGGACTTTGAGCAGATACGCAATATGTATATGGAAGACCAAACTATTACTTTAACTGACGCCCTAACCGCTGAAAATGCTACTGTCATTGTCAGGCGTGTCGATGGGAGTATTGGCCTATGTCTTTCCCTCGAAACAGACGGAGATATTGAAATCTTCTTCGACCGAGATGATTTTCAAAAGCTTATTGCTGTCCTTCATTTATTTCGCGATTAGGTGTGCAAAGCTGGTTCCGTCGGCGTCATCGATCTATTTTCAACAGCCTTACACGCAGGACGCGTCGTTCCTTATCGTAGGCGAACGCGTCAATGCGTCCGGCTCAAAGAAGATGCGCGACCTGCTCGACGCTGAGGATTGGGACGGGCTTGTCAATCTTGCCAAATCGCAGGAGAAAGAAGGTGCTCACATCCTCGACGTCAATGTCGATTTCGTCGGCCGCGATGGCGTTGCGGATATGCATGAACTCGCTTCGCGGCTCGTTACTAACGTAAAGATCCCGCTAATGTTCGATTCGACCGAATGGGAAAAGATGGAAGCGGGCCTGGAACACGCGGGCGGCAAGTCGATCCTGAATTCGACGAACTACGAGGACGGCGAGGAGCGTTTCCTGAAAGTGCTTGACCTTGCGCGAGAGCACGGTGCCGCTGTCGTGATAGGCCTCATCGACGAAGAAGGTATGGCTCGAACGACCGAGAAGAAGGTCGAAATCGCCCGACGTGCGTTTAAGCAAGCGACCGAATATGGCATTCCTGCACACGACATCTTTTTCGATCCGCTCGCATTACCGATCTCAACCGGGATCGAAGAGGACCGCAAGAATGCGGACGAGACCATCAAAGCGATTCGCCAGATCAAGGAAGAGATGCCTGAGGCAAATCAGATACTCGGCGTTTCAAATATCTCTTTCGGCCTGTCGCCCGCGGCGCGCGTCGTTCTGAATTCGGTGTTCCTCCACGACTGTGTCGAGGCGGGAATGAACTCGGCAATAGTCAACGCTTCAAAGATCCTGCCACTCATACGATTCAACGAGCTTGAGATCGATACCGCACGCGACCTTATTTACGACAAGCGAAAATTCGATGGCGACGTCTGCACCTACGACCCGCTGGCCGAATTCACGAAGCTTTTCGAAGGCAAAACTGCCGCCTCCATCAAGCCGGACATTTCAAATCTGCCGGTCGAGGAGCGCCTGAAAGAGCACATTATCGAGGGGGAAAAGATAGGACTTGAGGATTCGCTCAAGGAGGCTCTCGAAAAATATCCGCCGCTCGACATCATCAACAACATTTTGCTCGATGGCATGAAAGTGGTCGGCGATCTGTTTGGTGCGGGGCAGATGCAGCTTCCTTTCGTTCTGCAGTCGGCCGAAGCGATGAAGGCAGCCGTAAAATTCCTCGAACCATTTATGGATCGTGTCGAAGGTGTCGAAAAAGGCACGATGGTGCTCGCAACAGTCAAAGGAGACGTACATGATATCGGCAAGAACCTTGTCGATATCATACTGACCAATAACGGTTACAAGGTCGTAAATCTCGGCATCAAACAGCCGATCGATGACATTCTCCGCGCCGCTGAGGAGACGAAATGCGATGCCATCGGCATGAGCGGCTTGCTTGTAAAATCCACGCTGATAATGCGTGACAACCTCGAGATAATGAACGAACGCGGCGTCAATGTGCCCGTAATTCTCGGCGGTGCAGCACTCAATCGTCGGTATGTCGATTCGGATCTGATCCCGCTGTACAAAGGCAAACTCTTTTATGCACGCGACGCCTTTGACGGACTGCATGCGATGGATGAGTTGACGCAGAAAGAAGACACAACCACTCAGACCACAGTAATAGGGGTTGCGGCCGGAGCGCAGACGGAGATCTCATCGGTCATGAGCGTAGCGGATGAAAGCGTAAGCTATTCGGATGCAGAAGATCTTGTCGGCGAAGACGCGAAACTCGGACAGGAAGCGGCACGAGTATCATCGCGCTCGAGCGGAGACACGACGCATACGACGCGATCTGACGTGCCTGTGCTCGACAATGTGCCAAAGGCGCCATTCTATGGTTCAAAGATCGTCGAGATCACCGACCTGACCAAGGTTTTCGCGTTCATCAACGAGACGGCGTTGTTCAAGGGCCAATGGCAGTTCAAGCAAGGCCGTAAGACGCCAGAAGAATATAAACAAATTCTCGAAGAAACGGTCTATCCGAAATACGCCGAGATCAAGGCAAAAGCGATCCGCGAAAAGCTGCTCGAGGCTAAGCTCGTCTATGGCTATTTCCCGTGTGCATCGGACGGAAATGATCTGATCATATTTAACGATGATGAGCGAACCGAGCGTATGCGTTTTACATTCCCGCGGCAGCCTGTCGAGCAACGCGGCGGCAAGAATCTTTGTTTGGCTGACTACTTTCGCCCGGTCGGTGGCGAGGTTGACACCGTTGCCTTCCAGCTGGTAACGATGGGCCGGCGGGCAAGCGAGTATTCGGCGCAGTTGTTCAAGTCTGACAACTATCAGGACTACTTGCTCTTCCACGGCCTTTCCGTCGAAGCTGCTGAGGCACTTGCCGAAATGTGGCACAAGCGAATACGCGAGGAACTCGGCATCGCGGGCGACGACGCTCCGGAGCTCGCAAAGCTTTTTCACCAAGGCTATCAGGGTTCGCGTTTCTCATTCGGCTATCCGGCGTGTCCGAATCTTGAAGATCAAACGAAGCTGTTCGAATTGCTGCAACCTGAACGCATCGGCGTCGAACTGACCGAAGAATTCCAGCTCGACCCCGAACAATCAACTTCTGCGATCATCGTCCATAACCCTGCGGCGAAATACTTCAATATTGATTGACTTCCATATTTTCATCTGAGTGTAACCTTAGTTAATAAGACAATATAAAGCCTGTCCGGGTGCAGATGGTATTGTGCTCATAATGTTCACACTTTGCGAATATAGACAAGGTGATGGACGGACAGATCGCAGATCGATCAAGCAATGGTTACAAGCGTTCAGAGCTTGGTCTGATTAACATGCGAATGATTAAATGCCAAAGGGAGCGATCTGCAGGACTTGGGGGGAGACTGTGTTGTGATTTTCTTTATAAGGCTTTTGCGAGCATTTTTCTAGCCGCCTGTCATTAGAAGGCCAATTTCTTCGTGTGAGGTATTTGCGGGGTCAACCTCGCCGACGATCTTCCCCTCGCGTATGACTAGCAAGCGGTCGGCAAGCGAAGTAACCTCTTCAAGTTCAGCGGACACCAGCAAAATGCCTGAGCCGGAATCACGAAGTTCAATAAGTTTGCGGTGAATGAATTCGATGGCACCGATATCCACCCCGCGTGTCGGCTGTGAGACCAGAAGCAGTCTCGGGTTCAGTTCAAACTCGCGGCCGATGATCAGTTTTTGTTGATTTCCACCCGAAAGCGAACGCGCCGAAAGTTCGGGATTTGCAGGACGCACATCAAATTGCTCGATTATCTCGTTCACACGTTGAGCGATCGACTCACCGTTCATAAGACCCGAGGAACTCGCGATCGGCGGGCGGTAATGGACACCAAGGATCGAATTTTCCGCAAGATCAGAATCTAAGAGTAATCCGCGCTTGTGACGGTCTTCAGGGATATGGGCGATGCCAAGTTCCTTGATCCTTCGTGAAGAAAGATCTGTGATATCTTGGCCTTCGAAAAGCACATTACCACTCGAAACCATTCTAAGACCTGAAAGAGCTTCAATTAGCTCGGTCTGTCCGTTACCTTCGATCCCAGCTATCCCGACGATCTCCCCCGAACGCACGCTGAACGACATGCCGTCAACCGCCCGCCCATGTTTCCCTTCAACGATGAGCTCTCGAGCCTCAAGAATGGTTTCTGCCGGTCTGGCTGCAGGTTTTTCAACGCGTAAAAGCACATCGCGTCCGACGATCATTTTTGCCAGCTCGGGTGCTGACGTGTCGGAGGTGACCTTATGACCGACCGTTCGACCATCTCGCATCACGGTAACTTCGTCTGAGATCGCAAGAACCTCATCCAGTTTGTGAGTAATAATGATGATCGTCTTTCCCTGTTCACGCATCCGACGCAGAATCGCAAAAAGATCATTAACTTCCTGTGGCGTAAGTACAGCGGTCGGCTCGTCTAATATCAAGAGCTCAGCATTGCGATATAACGCCTTGAGGAGCTCAACACGCTGCTGGGCACCTACCGAAAGGTCCTCGATCATGGCTTTCGGATCGACGTCCAGTTTCAGCTCGTCGGAAAGTTTCTTGACCTCTCGTTCAGCAGTTGCAAGGTCCAGATTTGCCGCCGAGCCAGTCTCCGCACCGAGGATGATATTCTCGGCAACGGTCATTGTATCGACCAGCATAAAATGCTGGTGAACCATCCCAATCCCAAGATCGATGGCCTCGTGGGGATTTCGGATGGTTACTGGCTGGCCGTCAAAAAATATCTCGCCCGCATCCGGTCGGTAAAATCCGTAAACGATCTTCATTATCGTCGATTTACCCGCACCATTCTCACCGACGATCGCATGGATAGTACCCTTCTCGACCCTTAACGAAACCTCGTCATTGGCGATGGCATCTCCAAACGCCTTTCTTATGTTTTTGACTTCAAGCATCTAATTTTTCGGAGCCATTGCATCCGTCACCTTGATCTCGCCCGTAATGATCTTGGCTTTTGCGGCCTCGGCTTTCTCGATCACCTCTTTGGGTACTAAAGGTTCGTTGAATTCATCCATTGCATAGGCGACACCATCCTTATCAAGGCCGAATACGTGAAATCCGCCGGCAAATCGTTTCTCAAGAACCTCAAGGATCACATCGTAAACCGCGTTATCCACCCGCTTGACCATTGACGTAAGCACGTATCCCGGTTTCACACCGTTCTGGTTAGAATCCACACCTATTACAAAACGATTTGCTTCGCCCTGAGAATTCTTACCGAATTGTTCAGCCGCATCAAATGCTCCCAGGCCTGAATTTCCGGCAGCTGTGAAGATAACGTCGGCCCCCTTTTCTATCTGGCTAAGAGCCAATTCCTTCCCCTTTCCGGGATTGTTCCAAGCGTGATCTGTTACACCAACGAAGTTAGTAACAACACGAATATTCGGATTTACCGCCCGCGCGCCCTCTTCGTATCCTTCTTTGAACCGATGAATAAGCGGGATATCCATTCCGCCGAGGAAGCCCAGAACGCCAGTACGTGATTTGGAAGCCGCGATCATGCCGACCAAATATGAGCCTTCATGTTCGCGAAATACTAGCGACGCAACGTTTGACCGCGGGGTCTTGCCATCCGCCTCGAATATTACACCATCAATTATTGCGAATTTTATATCTGGATAATCCATCGCGACCTTCTGCATTATCGGCCCTTGCGCGAAACCCACACCGATGACAAGGTCGAAATTCCTTTCTGCGAAAGCACGCATCGCGGGTTCTATAGATGTCGGATTTCCAGGCTCGATGTCGTATAAACAGATCCCTAGGTCGCGCTCAGCCCTCTGGACGCCTTCCCACGCTGCCGCGTTGAAAGATCGGTCGTTCTTGCCGCCGATATCGAATACGATGCCGACCCGAATGTTGCAATCATCGCGGGCGACCTCGTTACCACCACAGGAGATCGCAAAGATAACAATTGCAAAAATAAGTATGAGACGTTTTTTCATGCATCAATTACCGCCTTGATAAGCTCAGGTTTTGAGGTTGGCTGTTCGTCAATTCTATACGCAGCATTGAGTTTTTCGCTAACGCTTTTGGCCTGATCTTTGCCGCGGCAATATAGAACCCCCAAGACATCGCCGTAGCGCACCTCGTTGCCGATCTTTACCTCGCACGAATACCCAACCCCATGATCGATAGAATCTTCTGTGAGCCTCCTGCCGCCGCCGATCGAAACCACCGCCTCGCCGATCGCAAGTGCGTCGACGGTGCTAACATACCCATCCTTATCTGCTCTGATGATAAATTCATCAAGCGTGCTGTCAAGCAATTGTTTTGGCGATCGGCAGAATTCTTTCTCGCCGCCCTGCTCATAACAATTCTGTTCAAATTTCTCGTAGGCAGCACCGATCGTGATCGCGTCCTCTATTCGCTTTTTCGCAATGTCGATATCGGCTTCTACGCCGGTGAGTATCAACATTCGAGCCGAAAGTTCTACCGAAAGCTGTTTCAGATCTGCACTGCGTTCATCGTCCTCACCGCGAAGTATATTTAGGCACTCAAAGACCTCACAAGCGTTCCCGACAAAACGTCCGAGCGGCTGGTCCATATCAGACACAATAGCTTGTGTTCTGACCCCAAATTCTTTTCCAGTTCGCACCATTGCACGTGCCAAATAGACCGCATCATCTGGGTTAGTCATAAACGCACCACTTCCGGTTTTAACGTCAAGAATCAGCGCATCAAGTCCCTCAGCCAATTTTTTGGACATTATCGATGCGACGATCAGAGGGATGTACGGAACGGTCGCCGTGGCATCGCGCAGTGCGTAGAGCTTTTTATCGGCGGGAACGATCTGATCGGTCTGTCCCGTCATTGCAAATCCGCACTTATCAAGGACCGAGCGAAACTCATCATTCGACAGATTGATCCGATAACCCGGTATGGATTCGAGCTTATCAAGTGTTCCTCCTGTATGGCCGAGTCCGCGTCCGGAGATCATCGGAACAGCAACGCCACATGCGGCAACTGCTGGAGCTATAATAAGCGAGGTTTTATCGCCAACGCCTCCGGTCGAATGTTTGTCGGCTTTTGGAAGGTCGATCGATGCGAGATCCAGAACATCTCCGGAATGTAACATCGCGTTTGTGAGAGCGTTCTGTTCGTCCTCCGAAAGGCCTCGAGTGAACATTGCCATTAAGAAGGCCGATATCTGGTAGTCAGCCCAGGAGCCGTCGCAAACACCGTCGATAAAGCCTTCGATCTGTTCGCGTGAAAGTTCCCCGCCGTCGCGTTTTATGGCGATCATCTCCTGAGGACGCATCATTTAAGAAATAGAAAGCTGCCCAAGTTTTGCATAGCAGCAACCGAAAAGTCTATTCTTGAGCGGCTCTATCGATTGCGAGCAGCACTACCGCCTCTGCTGTGACAGCTTCGTTTTTTCCGACCGCGCCGACCCCTTCACCTGTCTTCGCCTTCACGGACACATTCGATAGATTTGTCTGCAGGATCTCTGCCAGCTTACTCCGCATTTCGTCTATGTAAGGGCGGAGTTTCGGAGCTTCCAAGTTTATGGTCGAATCGAGATTAATAACTGAAAAGCCTCGTGACTGTGCCGCCTCAAATGCCATCTCGATAAAGATCCTGCTGTTGGCATTTTTCCAACGCGGATCTGTGTTCGGAAAATACGTGCCGATATCCCCCAGTGCTAAAGCTCCGAGGATAGCGTCCGTAACAGCATGAAAAAGTACGTCCGCATCGGAATGGCCGACAGCACCTAATTCAGATTCGATCTGAATACCACCGATAGTAAGAGGTATACCGACCTCCAATCTGTGTATATCGTTTCCGAAACCGATGCGAAACATCTTTAATTAGTAACCTTCGCGCAGGAATTCTTCTGCAATCCGGAGGTCTTCCGGATGTGTGATCTTTATGTTACGCGTCCCTCCCGGAACTGAGGCGATGTGATGACCTAGTTCTTCTATGAGAGAACATTCATCTGTGATGTCGTCGGTCAGCTTGCGTCCTTTAAATGCGTTTCGCAATAATTCTAACTTAAAGGCCTGCGGAGTCATTGCGCGACGAAGTGTTCGTCGATCTATCGTTCCGGTGATCCAGCCATCTTCGACCTGTTTTATAGTGTCAACGACGGGAGCAGTTAAACACGCAGCTCCCGTTTCTACGGCCTTTTGTATAACGAGGTCTATCTCGTCAACAGTAACCAAGGGCCGGGCTCCGTCATGTATAGCCACTATCTCGGTTCGTGCATCCACGACGCGCACTCCACGATGAACCGACTCAGCTCGTGTTCTTCCACCGGCGACAACTCCTTTTAACTTGTAAATAGATGCAACGTCTTCCCTTTCGCCAAAACCCTCAACCATGTCTTCCGGAACTACGACCACGATCTCATCAACCGACGAACAAGCAGCAAACCGCTCGAGCGAGTAGATCACGACCTGCTTTCCGCAAACTTCAATGAATTGCTTTGGAGTTGCTGAATTGAATCTTTGACTTGCCCCTGCTGCTACGATGATTGCCGTGTTCATTATTGGGTCGGAGCAAGTAGCCGATACCGAACGCCCGCCGGTGTCAGGATTCGAGTTCCTCGATTATTGTGGTTTGACGCAGTTCTCTGGTCGCTTTTCTGAATCCCATTGAACGCGAATCATGGATCGCAAGATTTGAAGCGTCGTTTTCCTCTTTCTCTTCCCACAGACGACCAAATATCATCTTTCCGGCTGTGGTTTGAAGAACGCTGGTAACGGCAATATCGGCAGTTTTTCCAATAAGGCGCCGGGCATTATCAATAACGACCATGGTCCCGTCATCTAAATATGCAACGCCCTGGTTATATTCCTTTCCTTCTTTCAGGACGTAAACACGCATTGCTTCGCCGGGAAGTACAACAGGCTTGACCGCATTTGCGAGTTCATTGATGTTGAGCACGGAAACTCCACGAAGCTGGGCCACTTTATTGAGGTTAAAATCATTAGTAACGATCACGCCTTCAAGTTGCTTGGCAAGTTCGATGAGCTTCAGATCCACCTCGCGAACGGATGGAAAATCATTCTCCACGATCTGAATATCCAATTTTGTGTTGTTCCTAAGCCGCTGGAGCATATCAAGGCCGCGTCGGCCACGCTGACGCTTCGAAGAATCAGCGGAATCGGCGACCTGCTGCAATTCGGCCAGAATGAAATTCGGAATGACCAGCGTTCCGCTTAGAAATCCGGTCTCAGCAACATCGGCGATACGTCCATCAATTATCACGGAGGTATCCAAGACCTTATAATCACGCTTGACGGCCTTGTCACTAAAGATCCCGCCTAAAGCGGAAAGATCGATAAAATCCCCTTTCGCGGCCCCTACCATCAGCCCGATATAGCCCATAAAAAATCCGAGAGCAATGGTCATAAATACCTTCATCTGTCCCGGAACTGTTCCTATGTCTTGGGCGGTGATCAGCATTCCGATCAGATAAGCTCCGACGATGCCCAATATTGAACCAATTGCCGCGCCTATCAATGTCTTCAAACTTGCCTGACGGGCTCTAAGCTCAAACGCAATCATGAGAACACCGAGAATAGCTCCAAAAACCGCTGAAGCATAACGCACACCGCGGTCGGAACCCATCAAGTCTTTAAGCTCAGACCATGACTGGAACGGATCGAGCAAAAAACCGACTCCGCCGAGCAAGCCTACAAAACCAAAACGTATGATGAGGACATCCCACTTCATTAACTTGATATTAACACGAACTTAATCGCAAAGATAACATTTCGGCGGGATTTAGCAGGCGCCGTCATATAAGATCGATGGTCTGTCCGTTGACGCCTGCGGCCTCACCAGAAAGAAGGAACAATACGGTCCTCGCTACATTGTCAGGGGCGGTGCCGGGTTGGTCGGAGAATGAAACTGCATTAACTCGAAAATGATCGGGCAGATCGTGGGCCAAGCCGCCGATAAATCCTGCAGTTGCTCCTAAGATAGTCTGAGAAACAGTATCCGGTGCCTGCCGCCTCCGGCAGACAGAAACTATTCGCGGCTTTGGCCGTTCTTCCATTCTTGGGATCGCACACTCTGTTGCCTCTATCATCGAGCCAAGAACCTTTTCGATGGTCATTTTAGACGAGCGGCCGGACAAAAGGTCGTCCGCCTTTGAAACATCTACCATCAGAGTATTTACCAAGAGATCCAGTCTCTCAAACGGCTTGAACGAGCGTCGGACCAATTCGGCAGCCGAGCCCACCACGTCCGGCTCCCATTCAAACGAATTGACGAGTGTGCCCATTTCTTCCAGATCTTTTACGGCTGCGACACGGTCCTCCTTAGCTGATGCAATACCGAGCAGAAGATAAGCCCCGTTAAGAGCAAGCTGTATCGCAATGGCTCGGCCGACAGGATCGGATGCGTCCGTCACCAGAGCGACCTTTTCAGAAAAAGCATGTATTGAACCTATACTCATTCGAAAACCTTAATCGATTTAGTTTCTTATTTCCAAGGTCGGGCAGTAGCGGTGACTCTACAGCCATTTGTCAATTCAGTTAAGGCATATTTTTAGAGCTAAAACGGTTCGACTACACTTTTCACGCGGTCTGAAGTAATCTCAAGGCTCGATGGCAAAGCAACCCGCATCTATCTATGTCTGCCAGAATTGCGGTGGCCAATCCAGAAAATGGCTTGGCCAATGCACGGAATGCGGCGAATGGAATTCGCTTGTCGAGGAGATCTTCCGGGCTTCTTCTCAAATCCGTTCTGCCGCTGCAACAGTTGGTGGCAGGCTACGTGCGCCCGAAGCAATACCGTTCACCGAAATAGAAGGTCAGGATGATGCTCGTTTCTCAACCGGGATCGAGGAATTTGATCGCGTTCTAGGCGGCGGCATCGTTGCGGGGTCTCTTGTTTTGATAGGCGGCTCGCCTGGTATCGGTAAATCGACCATTATGCTTCAAATGGCGGAAAAGTTGGTCAGCAGCGGTTCCTCCGTTCTCTATATTTCGGGTGAAGAATCAGAGCAACAGATCAAGATGCGCGGCGAACGGCTCGGCATCAGCGGAGGTGGCTTATTAGTTTTGCCTGAGACCGATCTCATTTCCGTGCTCTCTGAAGCCGAGCGGCTGCGTCCTCAGGTCATCATCGTGGATTCGATACAAACTGTCGCAAGCGACAAGATCGAGTCCGCACCCGGTAGTGTTTCGCAGGTACGTGAGGTGGCAGGGCAGCTTATGCTGTTTGCAAAACATAGCGGGACACCGGTCTTCATAACCGGGCACATTACAAAGGATGGGGCGATCGCCGGCCCTAAAACGCTCGAACATATAGTTGACACGGTGCTCTATTTTGAGGGTGATCGGCATCATAATCACCGAATTATCCGTGCGACAAAGAATCGTTTTGGGACCGTTAATGAGATCGGGGTATTCGAGATGACCGGCAGCGGACTTGAGCCGGTCTCGAATCCATCAGAATTGTTTTTACAAGAAAGGCCAAAAGAGGCAACCGGTTCCGCGGTTGCCGTTTGCATGGAGGGCACCCGGCCAATGCTCGTTGAGGTTCAGGCTCTCGTCAGCGGATCGAAATTCGGCACCGCGCGGCGAATGACGCAGGGTTTCGATCAAAATCGGACTTCTCTGCTGATAGCCGTCATTGAAAAGCGACTTGGGCTTCAGCTTGCGGGGGATGATGTTTTTCTGAATGTCGCAGGAGGGCTTGAGATAGATGAGCCGGCAGCAGATCTCGGCGTTATAGCGGCCATTATCTCAAGTTTCCGCAATCTACAGATCCCGCCTGAGACGGCTGTCTTTGGAGAAGTGGGGCTTACGGGTGAGATAAGAGGTGTATTGCAGGCTGAAGCTCGAGCGCGCGAAGCTCAGACCCTTGGATTCAAAAAACTTATAATTCCGGAATCAAATAAAAAGGGTTTGGAACGTCTATTGGGAGTTCGCGTGGTAGGTGTCCGTTCTCTCGAAGATGTTATTGACCATCTATTCGATCGAAATGAGTAAGACCATATTGACGGAAGGCGACGAGGGTGTTCGCCTTATTATAAAACAAAGAAAGTCACAAAGCCCCCAAAAGGCCGTCGCGGAGAATAGGGCTTCTCGTGCACCGGTCCATGTGGTTTACGGCGGAGCAGATCGATTTTCCGCCGGAACAGCAAAAAAGCTGGGTGAACTAGCTCTGAAATCTCTCGATATTTATGCCCCGGACTTCATTGAGTTTGCTATTGCGATGGGTATGCCGGGTGTAGAGACTTTGGGTGATCTGCTCGGATCTGCAGAACGGCTCGAACGTCAAATACTGCGCAGCCGATCGGCTGCGAGACGTGAAATGCCTTCGGCATGGCTCGCCTGGAGTGTTTATCAAAAGACAAGAAAGAAACTTGAGACCGAACCAGTCGAAGACTTCAGGATCGACTTTGAGGACGGTTATGGTTTTCGTTCAAACGACGAGGAAGATAAAGATGCAGCACGTGCTGCTAAAGAACTTGCCAAGTCGTTTAACTCAGGATCGATCACCCCTTTCTCGGGGTTTCGGATCAAATCGTTTAATGCGGAAACATATGCCCGCGCAGTTAGGACGTTCGAGATATTTCTCGAAAATCTTTTGACGAGCACAGGCGGAGAAGTGCCTCCTAACTTCGTGGTTACGCTTCCGAAGATAACAGACCGAAAACAGGTCGGCGATCTAGCGGACCGAATTCGACGATCTGAAAAACACACGGGTTTATCTCGTGGGACGATCGGGATCGAAATAATGATCGAAACGCCGTCTGCAATATTTACTGGTAACGGCAGTTCGGCCTTACCCGGACTCATAAAAGCCGGTAAAGGCCGTGTTACATCAGCACATCTCGGGGCCTACGATCTTACCGCTTTACTTGGCATTGCGGGCTCGCATCAACGGATCGATCATCCGGCTTGCGATCTTGCGCGGCAGATGATGCTATTTAATCTTCGACCGCTCGGGATACGTCTCTGTGATTCAGTAACCACGCTGCTTCCTGTTCCGATCCACCGTGATGGCCGACTGGGTGTTGTTCAGCGAAAAGAGAATACCGTTTCGGTACATACCGGATGGAAGCGGCATTTCGAGAATGTTACCCGTTCCATGGAAAACGGATTCTTCCAAAGCTGGGATCTTCATCCGAATCAGCTTCCGGCACGGTATGCTGCTGTTTATACTTTCTTTTTGTCAGAAATGGATCTTCAGGGCGATCGGCTGAAGGCATTCGTAGAACGTGCGACTCGTGCCACGCTCACTGGCAATGTATTTGACGACGCCGCATCCGCTGAAGGTATTATCTCCTTTTTCCGATATGGTATCGAATGCGGGGCATTCACTGAAAAAGAGGTATCGAACGCTTCGGGGTTAAAGCCATCTGAATTAGAAAGCTCATTTACGGAGATCGTCGCTTCACGACCGGGCTGATTCTTTATAATTCTTCTGCAGCCATTACCTCTTCCAGTAAGCGTTCGCGCTCATCGCGTTCGGTTCGTTCAAGATAAGAAATGGTGTCAACGCGTTTGCGTTTCGGTTCAGCAAACGGATCGATTCCGGTAGGAAGTCCTTCAGTCTCAAGCCTGTCGGCAATTATGGATGAGATCAGCTCTTGCTCGAAACGTGACATATCCATGAATCGTACACCGATTCCGGCATTCTCAAAGCGATAGATGGCCTTGCATGCGATAGGCAGCCTATTTTTGTTCGGCAGTTCGATCTCAAGGCGAAACTCATCGCCAGGGAAGATATTCTCTTCCCAATCGGTAAAGCATCCGCCGATACTTATTTGCTGAAGAAGGGTTTCCTGGCGGTCGCCGTATTTGGTTACAAGCGTAGCTGGAATGTCCAGAGAGAATCTTACGTGTTGTCTTTGGTTGATAGACATTTCGGGATTGTGGAAAGTAAGGTAGGTTCCGGTAATAGACCGGCAACGTTTTTATTTTACTTTTGTCGGAGAGACTTGGCAACTAATTTTCTTTGCCCCCTCTTGATTTGCTAGGTCATAAATTTTTATCTTCTGGTGTTCTCGGACATAAATTCTGATAATCACGAAATTGAGCTTTTGTCCGCAGGTCTGAATATGATGCTCTTATTAGGCTGATCTATACCTTAATATCTCATCATTATGGACAGGTCAGAGAATCAGAATGAGTATTGTTGTGAGAAATAATGATATCAGAACGCTGAACCCAGCTTCGTTGGACATTGCCGCTAGATCGCTTGCAGAGCGTGATCCTCACTTAAATACTATATACGAAGCTTACGGCCCCCCACCGCTCTGGGACCGTGAACCTGGATTTGCGACACTCCTTAAGATAATTCTTGAGCAACAAGTCTCGCTGGCCTCGGCTAAAGCGTGTTTTGACAAATTAACTGCCCGGATCGAAGTGGTTTTACCGGGCAACGTGCTCAAATTGGACGATCTCGAATTGAAAAAAATCGGTTTCAGTCGGCAAAAGGCCGGCTATGCCAGGCATCTTTCAGAGGCAGTTCTGGAAGGAAGGATCGACCTTGATCATCTTTTTCATTTGCCCGATGATGAGGTCCGGGCCGAGCTGATGAAACTGAAGGGAATTGGCATCTGGACTAGCGATATCTATCTTCTGATGGCCTTGCTCCGACAGGACGTAATGCCTAAAGGCGACATTGCTTTACATACTGCATGGCAAAAAATATCCGGTGAGCCAAAGCCGAATTATGATGAGTTTCAGGTAATCGCAGAAAAATGGAAGCCTTTCCGTTCCGTGGCCGCCCGGCTGCTCTGGCACTATTATCTGTGCGAAAAGGCCTTACTGGCCAAGCAACCTGGAACTCCCCTGATGGTTGAGCCAATTTAGCACTGAAGATTTAATAGAACGTTAGTTTGCTTGGCCAATACAAGCAGACTTCTATGCGCTGGAAAATCGCGGCAAACTATTTCCGATACCGACAACATCTGTTATCTTTGGTCAGGTGGGTATATCGTTTGAGTTGAGGTTACAAAGAATGTTGTTCAGGGTAGCTGCAGTTCTCGTCGTTGTTGCTTTTGCCATCGCAATAAGCGTTTCAGTGGAAGCCGACGCAGTTTCATCTCGGAAAAATAAGGCGCAGATGAACCAATTGGTGTCAATGCTGCCAAATTCCGACATGGTCATTACGATCCATTCGAGTCGTATGCTGGGCGAAGCGCTTCCTATGATCCTTGGCGGTAATGGTTCGACGCTTGCTGAAGTTATGTCAAAGATCGAATCAATCAAGCAAAAGGTCGGTGTCGATGTACATCAATTCGAGTATGCGGCCGTTGGGCTTGGGATCAAGGATGCCGGAAATAACTCATATAGGTTCGAGCCCGCGGTGATCGCACGTGGATCTTTTGATCCCGCCGCTGTGATCGCATCTGCAAAGACAGCATCGAATGGGAAATATCGTGAAGAACGGTTTGACGGGAAAGTTATTTACATCTTTAACATAAAAGATCTAAAAGATAACACTGCCGATAGCGTTGGATCTTCCGGGAAATGGTATTCGAGCCTTTTTGACGGAATGTCGGATGAGGTCGCAGTTGCGGTGATGTCACCGAACACGATCGCCATTGGCACCGCAGAAAGAGTTCGTCAGACAGTTGAGGCAAATAGTCGTGTTGCAGCTGAGATAATTGAACTGCTAAACAAACGAGAAGTTGCCGTCATGAACATTGCTGGGCGCGTGCCGAACGGGCTTAGCAAATTCCTTCCACTTGATGATGATGAGCTTGGCCGAAGCATAGACTCGATCAAGTTCGTTTACGGCGGTATGGACATTGCAGATAATTCAGCGACGATCTCTTTGTCCGCACGGACGGAAAAGAATGCGGACGCTCAGCTCTTGTCTGAAACGCTGATCGGTTTGAAAACGCTCGGTGTTGGTCTGCTTGGCGGCTCAAAACGCGCGGATCAGCAACTTTATGCACGACTGATCAACAACGTAACCTTTACGAGAAGTGGTTCCGTGCTTACGCTGGAGATCAAGATCCCGCGTTCGGACCTAAATGCCCTGACCGCGGAGCTTGCTAAATAACAATTACCTACGTGAACGACCCTGTCGGTGGTTGTTTTCTCTTTTGGCAAGTAGTCTCTCGGCAGTCGGGTCCAGTTTTCCAGAAGCGTCGAACAGAGGATGGAGCCGCAGGTCATTCGAAAGAACTGCAGCTCGGCGGATTTTGACGGAGACGGAAAGAGCGACTTAACGGTATGGCGTAGTGTTTCGACGGGGCAGCCTTCAGGGAATGCGTTCTTCTACATATTCCAGAGCAGCAACAATACCATCCGAATTGAGGACTTTGGCCAGCAGGGTGATACCCCGACTGTTGTTGGCGACTATGACGGAGATGGGAAAGCGGATGTTGCGGTTTATCGTCCAGGACCCGTCGCGGGGGCCCAGAGTTTCTGGTATTATCGCGGCTCACTTAACAATCCGGGAGGAAACATCACGTACGTACAGTGGGGACAGAACGGCGATTTTCCAGCATCTGGAGATTATGATGGTGACGGTAAGTATGACTTTGTGATGCAGCGGAACAACGGAGGCGGACAGGCCCGGTTCTGGATGCTGCAGACAACTGCCGGGATTCAGACCGTCGTGTTCGGAACGCCGACCGATCTTATTGTTCCGGGTGATTACGACGGTGATGGGAAGATGGATATTGCGGTTTTAAGAGCTTCGGGCGGGCAGATCCTATGGTTCGTCCGGCCCAGTTCAACGGGAGAAGTATCTGCTACACCATTCGCGATATTCGGAAACTCAGCGACGGATTTTCCGACTGCGGGAGATTACGACGGTGACGGAAAGACGGACCCGGCGATCTGGCGGCCAAGTCCTACCCCGGGCGAAAGCCGTTTCTGGGTACGCCAATCCACCGGATCGGTTATAACATCCGCATTCGGCCAACAGGGTGATTATCCCGTAGCCAATTTCCGGACGTTCTAAGTATAAACACTCAGCCCAAACGGGGACCACATGGTATCTTTGAACATCGTAGAGGTATTTTTGAGATATCAGCAGTGAGTACTTAAAAAGAGGCTGTCCGAAAAGGCAGCCTCTTTTTCTCCATCATTCAGACCATCAGGAAAATTTCAGATCATAAACCCTAGGTTTGATGTCGAGAAATTCGCGATGTTCGGGAAGACCTGTGACATCTGGTTCTCGGGAAGCCCGAACCAACGGGCGAGCGTCGCTGCGTATTGATCTACGGAGGTCGTCGGTATCCAGCGTCCGCGTGCTCCTGATCCGCTGTCTGTATCGTCCGGCCCGGAAGCTCCTATGACAAGCGTCGGGAATGGAGTTCCGTTTGAAGTGTTCATTCCGTAGAAATCACCTCCTGCGACCGAGCCGCCAATAACGAACATATGATTTCCCCAAGCGTGATCCGAGCCTACGGTCGCACCGGAGCCGGCGGGGTTGAACGTTCGGTTGAAATCGGTGAGCGTAAACACAGTAACATCGTTCGAAACTCCCTGTACGACCATCTCGTCGTAAAACGCGCGGACCGCCTGAGAGAATTGCGATAGCAGCGTAACATGGCCGCCCAATTGATTGTTATGTGTGTCGAAGCCGCCGATCTGAACATAAAATATCTGGCGGTTGATGTTCAGGTCTAAGCGCTTTTTGATGAGCCTCGCGACTTGCTTTAATTGCAGCCCCATGCTTGTATTCGGGAAGGTTACAGTAACTTCTTGCGAGGTCTGCAGGGCAGCATTTGCCTGCATCGCAAGGTCTGTAACGTGGCTGGCGGCTGCGACATAATTTGAATCCAGATCTATTGTCCGCAGTTGATTGAAAGCATTCCTTCTTGCTGTCGATGCGGCAGTGCTATTAAAGCCAGTCGGATTCAGCACGTTTGCGAGCGAGGTATTCGCGTTCGCGATCGCCATTGGAAGCGTGGTCTGGCCAGCGGTGAAAAGCTGCGCGCCGGAGATCGATGTGATCATCGGTATCAGACCTGTGGGATTACTTCCCTGTGTTAGACGATCAGCGATCCGACCGCCCCACCCGGTGAAGGCCTGCGTGTTAGAGATACTGGTGTGCGTCTGATATACCTGGTCCGAATGCGAAAAAAGCTGATACGGTTTTTGTATCGAACCATTCTGATACTGAGCTTTTGTCATCGGCCTTATCAGAGTTCCGCAGTTGCTGACCACGGCCAATTTGCCGAGTCCCCAAAGCTCGTGAATGCCGTTATTGGTGCCTCCTGTTACCGGCCCGAGCGCAGGATGAAGGCCGTATGTAAGGCCGCCCATGCGCGGAACTGAGATGGGTAAAAGATCCGCTTGCGGGATAGCAAGTCCTTGCGGCTGTCGGGCTGCTGCGTAAGCCGCATAATTACTTACCGAGCTGCTGCTATGATTCGGTATCACCATATTGTTGCCGTCGTTCCCGCCGGCAAAATATACCAATACCAATGCCTTGTAATTCTCTCCGCCTTCGGTGGTTGAAGTGGTGTCCACTTTCTCTTCCATCTTTTGGGCAAGAGCACTTACCATCCCTAGATGGTGCATTTGCGTAGCGAGCGCCGTCATGCTTAGCGCACACCCTGTCTTTTTAATGAATTCGCGTCTTGATTCGTTCATAAATTCACCTCTGCACCTGATATTGGGATGAAGTTGCAACAAGATAGATCGCTGCTCGTGCCCTTCCCAATGGGTCGGAGGCCGCCACAGCGGTAAAAGCCGGCAGGATTATGGCACGCATTTGCGGCGACATCCTTCCATGCAGCATTCTATGATTCAAAACATCCAGCAGCGTATTTCCTGTCGGGTCCTGTGCGGCCAGCGCCTGCATCTCGGCAAGATCAAGCCGCGTTCCCTGAGGAGTGTTCTCACCAACACCGATCTGGTTATAGACCATCGTGTTGACCGCGTTCGCCCTTGCCACTGCGGTTCCGGTTGTCATCAAACCGAATTCCGGTCCAAGCAGCGACGTTCCGGGGATAACATAGTCCGGAGGATAATAATTGAACACCGTCGGCGAATAGAACGGATTTTGCCCGGACGGATTCGTTAAGCTGATGACATATCCATCGCTCTGTCCGCTGAGATTAGCCGATTTCACGTCAAAGGTCCGCATAATTGCGGTAACAAACTGTACCGGCTCCCGAAGCTTTCCAAAATTTGGATCGGTCTTAATATCGCCGCGGGCTTCCGGATCGAGGAGTATCGCACGAATCACCGACTTCATATCGCCGCGAACACCGAAACCGTTATTATTGAAAACCGCGGAGACGCGTCCCACATATGCCGGTGTAGGATCGCTTGTTACCAAATGCTGGATGAGAAGTTTGCTTACAAACGGAGCGACATTCGGATGATAGAAGATGTTGTCCAATGCCTGCTCCAGCGAGTTGTTCGCATATGTTATTGTCGCCGTGCCGGTGCAGCCGCTGCAGGCCGGTATGGTCGGGTTTGGGGCACCAGGATAATTAAACAAGGTCTTGGATGTTATGTCATGATTATTGGCATTCGTGATCACCATCGGATCCTTGTAATTAACGATGCTGGGCTGCGAATTAGGACATCCGGTGTTACAAAAGGTCCAACCTGTGAACACTTTTGTAAAATTATTTACGGTGTTCTGATCATAGGTAGGGATCGGATTTCCTTGTCCATCAAGGATAAGCGTTCCGTCCGGATTCATCATAAAAAGCCCGACTGAAAAAAGCTGAAGAATCTCTCGTGCAAAATTCTCATTCGGATTGTTCCGGGTGCTGCGCGCCATATCCAGATAATTGCCCATTCCCGGATTCAGCGTGATGTCACGCATCAGGTTTCGATAGTTCCCGAATGCATTCTCGGAAAGCTTCTTGTGGTAGGCGATCATCCAGCTCGATTGCTGCGTGTCAACGCCGGAGATGACCCAGATCTGCGAGAGAGCCCAAGCCACCTTATGACGCAGCTGAGCATTTCCGTAAAGGGCTTCCTGGAAGAACCACTTTTGGATCGGATACATCGTATAGTGATCCCGATTACAGATCCTCCGCTCTGCCGTGCCCGATGTGAACATCCCGCAGCCTAGTGTGGCATTATCAGGGTCTGTATGCTTTAGCGGTATATCCGGATAAGGAAAGTCAGGTGAAGGATATGGACGCTCAAACTGTTCGGCAAGATAAGCCCGGATGCCGATACGCCGCACACGCCAATCTAATTCCTGATTTGGCCCGAAGCCCGCCTGTTCCAAAAATCTCATTCGGTCGCCTGCCCATCGGTAAAGGACAAGCTCAGAAGTCGGCGGTTCCGATTCTCCTTTGTCATCGTATTTGATGGTTTCGCCGCTTCGCTTGAATTCACCGCCGGTCGCTCCATAACCGATGCGGAGCTTTTCGCTTGCCAGGCCTCGCCAGGTAACACTTATCTCAACGTCACCCAACGGGATCGGCTCCTCCCAAAATCCCAGACTATCAGAAAGCCTTATCCTTAGAGCATAAACGCCTTCAAAGCCTTTCACGTCCACCGGAAAAAGGTCTGTTACCGGAAAACGGTAGCTCCTGCCGTTCTGGTCAGTAACATTTACCCGGAATGCATTCGCACCTTCACCTTTCATCAGAGAAATATTTCTGATGAAAAGAAATGCTTCTGTATTGGGGGTCGCAGAATCCTCACTAAAAGCGTAAGGATCTCCGCCGCCAAATCTGTCAGCCGGAATTAGGATGGCCCTTTTGCTATCTTTTTGTGCCAAAAGCACCGGCACGGGCGAATTCGGGTCAGGATCGATCTGAGCAATCGCCGATTGCGACAGAAACATCGACAAGATCAGAGCTAAAGATGTCTGAAAATATTTACTGAACCGCTGCTTGAACATTTAGAGTTACCTCCTGGACAGCCTGGCAATTTAGAGATTATCGAAAGAATGCAAAAGATCGGACGATCGGTGTGGACGAAAGTGCGTTAAACTCTGTTTAGCAACAGAGAGAATAGCTCAATTTAAGAAAAAGCGCAATAGCCTTTTCAATCCACTTTATCACTCCATTCGTCAAACGTTAGACGGCTGGTCTGGGGATTTGGCCGAAGAAATTGTAAGGAATTGTAAGACGCATCAGTAATGTGTATCATTGCGTCTATGCAACAACGTGTTTCAATCGCAACGCCATCGAGTTTCAGCTTCAGGCACACCGTAAATAGCCATGGATGGAGCGATCTTCTGCCGTTTGAGGTCGATCCCGAACTAAATGAGCTGATCGTTTCGCTCGACTTGGGAAACAATGTCGTAACTGCTCGTATCACCCATTCCGGAGGTCGTTTGAAGATAAAGCTCACAGAGCCGGTAGCCCAAACCGAACAGGTTCGCAAAACGGTCGCACACATATTTCGCCTGGATGAACCCTTAGATGAATTTTATATATTGACGGCCGCCGATCCTGAATTGATGTGGGTATCGGGATGCGGCGCCGGCCGACTCCTTCGGTCTTCCACGGTTTGGGAAGACCTTGTAAAAACGCTGTGTACAACTAACTGTTCGTGGTCGCTGACCCGGATAATGGTCACAAACATTGTAAACGAACTGGGGCCTGCGGGTTCAGATGGGCGACGAGCATTTCCTTCGGCGGAAATGATGGCAGACAAAGATGAGGCATTTTACAGAGACGTTATCCGAGCCGGATACAGAGCACCATATCTGCACGAACTGGCAAATTCGGTGGCATGCGGAAAATTGAAGCCGGACGAATTTCTTGATCCGCAGGTCCCGTCGGCGGAATTAAGGGCTAACATAAAAAAGATAAAGGGATTTGGCGATTATGCGACAGATAATCTGTTGAAGCTGCTCGGAAGATATGACGGACTGGCTCTTGATTCTTGGTTGCGATCCCGTTTTTATGAGAAACGCAACAATGGCCGGCGGTGTCCCGACAAAAAGATAGAACGTCATTATAAAAAGTATGGGGACTGGAAGGGCCTTGCGATATGGTGCGATATGACGGAGGACTGGTTTGCCGAGCCGGAATAAACGTTCGGCAGGTGCTATTTTCATGGCATATCTCTGTTGATGGCGGTTCAGTTTCCTAAATCCTTTGGTTTCGAATGGTGTAAACTTAAATCTTGTTTTTGTCGTAAACGAATAGATGAGCGCTGAAGGCAACAATGGGCAATTGATCGGATCCGGGCATATCTTACAGGGTCGATATCAAATCACCGAGAAGATCGGACAGGGCGGTATGGGTGCTGTCTATGTCGCCGTCGATCAGCGTTTTGGCAGTACCGTCGCGATAAAGCAGACGCTCTGCATGGACGACAATTATCGAAAGGCGATAGAGCGCGAGGCCCGTTTGCTCAACAGCCTAAAGCACAGTGCATTGCCAAGAGTAAGCGATCATTTCGTAGAGAACAACGGGCAGTTTCTCGTAATGGAATTCATACCCGGTGAGGATCTCTGCTGCATTCTCGACGATCAGGCCCATCCATTTGAGCCTAAGCTGGTGCTGAAATGGGCCGATCAACTTCTCGACGCATTAGAATTTCTACATAACCAGGAGAATCCGGTCATCCATCGCGACATCAAGCCGCAGAACCTTAAATTGACTCCGAAAGGCCAGATCGTTCTCCTGGATTTCGGCCTTGCTAAAGGAAATCCGACCGAATCTAACAATAAGACTGCTGCGAAGAGCATATTCGGATATTCGCGTAATTACGCATCGCTTGAACAGATACAAGGCACAGGCACCGAACCGCGCAGCGATCTTTATTCGCTTGCCGCTACGCTTTATCACTTGATGACCGGAGTGCCGCCGGAAGACGCATTGACGCGTGCAATGGCAGTGCTTAGCAAGAAACCCGATCCGCTTCGTCCCGCTCATATTGTCGAACCAAAGGTGCCGAAGGGCGTTTCTGCGATCCTTTATCGTGCAATGGATCTGGATGTCGCAATGCGCCCCGAATCAGCCGTCGAGATGCGCGATATGCTTCGCGACCACGTACAGTTTGAGCATTTAGACCTGCACTACAGCGGAGATGCAGTGTCAGAGCAGGAAGCAAAGCTCCACTCGCAGCCAACGAGACTTATGCCGGCTGCAACGCATCAAGGCGGCAATAAATTGACCGAGGCAAAGACACGTTTGCTCACCGACGAGGCTTCTTTAGTGACAGAGGTCCGCCCGAATGCGGAGGCTGAGGGTAAAACCAGTGTTGAAACATCGTCTCCAAAACGCTTCGCTTTCGCGGCCGGCGGATTGGGGCTTTTGCTGCTAGGCTGGGCCGTGGTCGGCGGAGTTTATTTTTATGGGCCCGGAAGTTTTGTAGAAAGCGAACTGCCTATTCCCGCTGACACCGTTCCGGAACCCGAGACTGCCGCGCCAAAGGATGATGCGTCCGGTGTTAGTATCGCGAATACATCGGTCTCCGAAAATGCTTGGTCTCATTCGGCCGCTCCTGAATCAAAACGGGACCCAGTTGCTGCCGATAAAGAAAGCAGGACATCCGCACAAACGAATGCCGCATCCGCAAATGCTGATGAAGCTGCTAAGGTCAGGATAATTCAGACCGAAGCCGGACAGATAATCATCGATGGAAACACGATCATAATGGGCGACAAAAAGATAGTCGGCTCCAAGCTCATAACGCCTCAGGGCGAATTTGATCTGCAAGAGCCGCCGATCGTTCCGCGACCTCGGCTTCGTCCGGGGGACACTCCGCCAAATCTTGAGGATCTTACTCCCGAACAGAGGCGACGTGTTATCCAAACGATGAGGCGATTCGAAGGCAACATTAGGCCTATCCCTCCGCGTCCGCCGAGACCTGAAAACTGATCCTTATCGTTTCTTCTTTTTCTGCTTGAGTTTCTCGATCGGAAATTGTTCTTCGATAAATTTGAGGTTAAGCCTTGACCTGCCGTTCTTTAATTCGGTCTTTCCACACACTATCGCCAACCCGGAGAAATCGTATTGAGCGCTTATAAATTTTACGCGGTCGCCGATCCCAATACTTAGCGTCGTAAAAACGGCTGCACCGCCGCTGCTGATGTTGTCTGTCTTTGTTCGCTCGCCTCGTACTGGGTCGCGTTTGCCATCAAGGACGGCCAGATAATGCTCTACCGAGGTCCAGTATCGGAGGCTGCGTCTTGGCGTAAAACTCTTTTCGCTTTGAGCGATCTTCCAAAGCCCCAGTTCGTTGACACCGGTGATGCGATAACTTCGGTCCGGATCTTCCAGATAGCTCTCAGGTGGTTCCTTTGAGGAAAATGCCAGGCTAACATGGTATTTCTTACTCCCATGATCAGAAACTATTTGTGATGACTGAACGACACACCAAACCTCGTAATCATCGCCGTCTTCATCAAATGCACGCAGGTTTGCCGGAATATTCGCCTTTAGTTTTAACAGACAGCCGACACGGCAATCTATATCACATTCAACAGAGGCCCCTGCAGAAGTGCAATTTACGATGGACGCATTCGCCTCCCAACCCTTGCCCGATATGAATGCTTCAGAAAATGCAGTAACCTTTTCTGAACTGCTAATCGAGTTTTGTCCGGTATCTGAGTAGATGTTGTGATTTAAAGCTATGGACATTTCCCTGTTCAACAACTCCCGAACGGGAAGTATGGATGTTGATTACAGATACGCGCTCTAACAGAGGCAGATCAGACTATGCCCTCGAGCGGAAAATAGTGATCTATGAACTCTAGATGCAGTCGAACAATGCCGTCGGGGCCGGCATGGCGCCCTCGGACGATCGCGATGATCGAGAGGTCATGGCGTTCGCTCTTCACTCTCAAAAATGAACCCGGTTCGACCATGAATGACGTGAAAACGCAGGCTCCGCCCAAGCTGATGTTTTCCGTAACGCTTATCTCACTAGCTGCAACATCTCCGTTCTCATCTAAAAGTTCAAGCACGAGTGATTCTGGTATTGAAAACCGAGTATGTCGACGTAAATAAGCGGGAATATCTGATTCATCTTGAACAGTTACTGCCTCAGCTAATTGCCAGAGACCTCCATCCTCTCGGTCGGATAGGTCATACAACTGTGCCGGATTATCTAAAAAGCTCGAGGGCGGGTTCTTTCCGATGAAGGCGACGCCGATCGCGTATTCTGAAGCTGCCGGGTTACTTCCGACCTGAATACATCGCCTCACAAGACCCCAGATCCGATATTGTGGTTCGAGGTAATCGTAGCAGCGAAGCTGCCTCGGCATCGGAAGACTGATCAGTATCAGACGGCCCCGTTTCACAGGACGTTTAAGATTAAATCCGGCCCCAAACGCAGAAATATCTTCCAGTCTGGTAACCTCGTTCCACGAAACTTTATTATCTACCTTTACCTCCACCCGAGCAGGTAAGGAAAGTTCGTACCGTTGAATACGTCGGTTCTCTTTTTCTGAAACAATTGTTGACATTTTTCGGTTGAATAAGGCTTGCTAGGTGGGTAAGAGAAGCCCCAATAAGGTCTTGTGATATGAACTATTTTCCGGAGATTTTGCTGAGGATCAGCCGGTTGCTAAACAGGCTCGCCGCCTGTAAAATAATGATAGCATTAAGCAAACGGAAATTCCAACATTTTTTATCCGCTAACAATGCAGGAAATAGCCTCACGGGCATTCCGGATCTCTGATCTGAACTAGATTTACAACAAAAATGGATTCACTTCTTGAACGAAATCAAATAAACATTGAAGACGAGATGCGCCGATCGTATCTCGATTACGCGATGTCCGTCATAATCGGACGCGCTCTTCCCGATGTGCGCGACGGTCTAAAGCCGGTTCACCGTCGGGTTATCTGGTCAATGAACGAGCTCGGGAATACATATAATAAGCCCTATAAGAAATCAGCTCGCGTAGTTGGCGACACGATCGGTAAATATCATCCGCACGGGGATACTGCCGTTTATGATACGGTTGTTCGTCTCGCACAGGATTTTTCGATGCGTTATCCGCTGGTCGATGGTCAGGGCAACTTTGGTTCTATCGACGGTGATAACCCTGCTGCGATGCGTTATACAGAGGTCAGGCTTGCCAAGATCTCAGATCAGGTCATTGCCGATATAGAGAAAGAGACGGTAGATTTTCAACCAAACTACGATGATTCTCTTTCTGAACCTACGGTTTTGCCTACCAAGATCCCGCTTCTTTTGGTCAATGGATCGGAGGGCATCGCTGTCGGAATGGCAACCAAGATCCCGCCGCACAATCTGACCGAAGTGCTTGATGCTTCGATAGCACTTATCAAAGATCCTGCTATCTCAGCCGATGAGCTAATAAAGATCGTTCCCGGCCCTGATTTTCCGACAGGTGGCTTTATTTACGGCCGCGAAGGCATAGAAAGTGCCTATAAGACCGGGCGCGGCATCGTGCAGATGCGGGCTCGAGCGGCTGTTGACCGCATCGGCCGCGGTGAACGCGAACGCGACGCGATCGTCGTTACCGAAATACCTTATCAGGTAAATAAATCAAAGCTCATCGAGAAGATTGCCGAGCTGATGCAGGAGAAAAAACTCGATGGGGCAAGCGAGGTTCGCGACGAATCGAACCGCGAAGGAATGCGTATCGTCATCGAACTTAAACGCGATGCTATTCCACAGGTGATCCTGAACAAGCTTTATAAACTGACGCCTCTACAGGCTTCGTTCGGGATAATCAACATCGCTATTGTTGACGGTCAGCCGAAGCTTTTGACGCTTAAAGGAATGCTGGAAGCCTTCGTCGAATTCCGCAAGGAGGTCGTACGACGGCGCACCGAATTCGAGCTTAAGAAAGCACAGGCCCGAGCCCACATCTTGGAAGGACTTAACAAGGCGATCGATGCCCTTGACTATATCATTCCGCTTATCCGGAATTCTCGTTCGGTCGATGAAGCCCGGCAATGGCTAACGGCAAATTTTGCTACTCTTGATGAAGTAAAGAAATGGCGCGGCATCACCGGCGGAAAACCCGAGGCCGCATTCCTGAAAGATCTTCGAAAAGTCATCTCCAGCCTTGAATTCACAGATATCCAGGCACAGGCAATACTCGACCTTCAGCTCCGCAGGCTTTCGGCCCTCGAACGTCAAAAGATACTTGACGAATACGAACAGATGATCAGGCTTATCGCCGAGCTTGAGAACATTCTGCAAAATGAGCCCGTGCTTCGGCAGGTGATCGTGGATGAACTGCTCGAGATCCGGAAGGCCTTCGGTGATGCACGACGGACTGAGATCATAGATGCCGGCGTTGAGCTCAGCATTGAGGATCTGATCAAGGATGAAGATGTTGCCATCACGGTAACAAAAGCCGGATATATCAAGCGAACTCCGGTTTCTACATATTCAAGACAAGGACGCGGCGGCAAAGGGCGGCTTGGGGCAACGGCAAAGAATGATGATTTCGTTGAGCATCTTTTCATCGCCTCCACCCATGCATATCTGATGATCTTCACCGATGACGGCCAGGTCTATAAGATCAAGGTACACGAAATACCGGAGGCAGCGGCCGCAGCCCGCGGAAAAGCGGTAGTGAACCTCGTCCAGATATCCAGCGAGCGAAAGCTTGTGGCGGTAATGCCGGTGCGTGATTTCGCTGAGGATGTTTTTCTGACAATGGTAACCAAGCAGGGCGTTATCAAGAAGACAGCGCTTTCGGATTATCAGAATATCCGGGTTACCGGCATAAATGCGATAAATATCGATGAGGGCGATGAGCTTCTCGATGTTATCCGCACCGATGGCAAACAGCAGATCTTCATCGCTACACACGACGGTATGGCGGTGCGGTTCAATGAATCGGACGTCCGGCCGATGGGCCGCGTCGCCCGTGGTGTCCGCGGCGTCAATCTGAGGAAAGGTGATTTTGTCGTCGCGGTCTGCGCGGTCTCTCCCGAAGGGAATCAGAAGATACTTTCGGTGTCAGAGAAAGGCTTCGGTAAACAGACCCAGGTGGACAGTTATCGGCTTACCAAGCGCGGCGGTATCGGCGTTATCAATATGAAAACGACCGAGAAGACCGGAAAGGTGGTGGCTGCATTCCCTGTCGAAGATGATAGCGAGATAATGATAATCACCCAACAGGCAAAGCTCATCCGGCTCGGTGTTGACAAGATACGTGAAACCGGCCGCTCGGCTCAGGGAGTTACGCTTATCAAATGCGATGAGGAAGATTGCGTTACCAGCGCAACGCTTCTCGCGACTGAAAGCGAAGAAACTGAATAGCTAAATACTATTCTGCTTAAGAAGCCCCCAGAGCTATGAATGCCGGGGGCTTTTCGTATGTACGGCTTTCTGCGATAGACTAACTAAAACTACCGCTCTCCGCTATCAAACTATGAAACCTTCGAAGCTCATTGTCTTATTTTGCCTTTTCTTATTTTCCATTTCCGCAGTTTCCCAGACGATGCCACCGGATGCTGATCCAAAGCTGTGGGCAGAGGCATTGAAGATCCATCGCAAGGCGATAATCATCGATGGCCATAACGATATAACCGGCCCGATGATGGATATGGATTTCAATCTTGCCGATGATTCGACAGGACGCCTGCAATCAGGCGGAGATCCGATGCATACTGACATCGCCCGTTGGAAGAAAGGCGGGATGACCGGCCAATTCATGTCGATCTACGTTTCCGGCAATACGCTTCGAACTGGCGGTTCGATGCGCCGAGCAATGGAACTTATCGACGTCACAAATCGTGAGATCGAGCGCCACAATGACCTTGTAAAATGCACCACCGCAGCCGAGATACGACAGGCAAAACGGCAAAACAAGATCTGCCTGCTGATGGGCATCGAGGGCGGATATGCCATCGAAAACTCGCTCTACGCTCTACGGAATTTTTACCGTCTCGGCATCCGCTATATGACGCTGACGCACAACGTTACCCACGATTGGGCCGATGCTCATGGCGACGAGAAGCGAAATAACGGGCTGACGGATTTTGGAAAAGAGGTCGTTCGTGAAATGAATCGGCTCGGCATTCTGGTCGATATCTCACACGTTTCAGATAAAGTGATGCACGATGTCCTTGACATCACAAAGGCCCCGATCATTGCTTCGCATTCCGGCGCTCGCGGGGTTTCAAATCATACGCGAAATGTCCCGGATGATGTGCTCAAGCGTCTGCCACAGAACGGCGGCGTGATAATGGTGGTCTTCTATCCGACATTTCTTGATGAACGCACCGCACGGGAACAGAGCGAACGAGCAACGCGGCTGAGAGACCAGATCGCTGCCCTTCGCGAACAATTCAAGGACGACGATGCTGCATTTTTTGCGGCCCGAAACAAACTCTACGACGAGAACCCGATCTATATCGCCGACTACAAACGGATCGTAGATCACATCGATCACATCAAGAAGATTGCCGGCATTGCACACGTCGGTCTGGGCTCGGATTACGACGGAGTGCCCTTCTTGAATCCGCCGATGAAAGGTGTCGAAGACCTTCCGCTCGTAACCTATGAGATGCTTCGCCGCGGTTATTCAGAAAAAGAGATTCTGATGGTGCTGGGCGGTAATATGCTGAGGGCGATGGAACAAGCCGAACGCATCTCGCGCGGAACACGCATCTCCGCCGACGGTAGCTTGATGAAATTCAAGAAATAATTTCGTGAGCATTTTTAGGGTGCAATGCACGAATGATGCTTTTACTCCTTTGACGGCCTAGTTTGTAAGAATGCCTGCAGGATAAGATAAATAATAGCTGTTTTCGGTTCCGGGCTAAGCGGTCATTCTTATTATTTTTCTTCTTTCGGTGGCCCCGCGGAAGCTAATTTTTTTTTATTGCCGCGGGGCTCGATCCAACTGACGAAACGGAGCACGATAAATACTATCAGCGTGCTGCCGGCGGCGAGCACGTAGCGTTCAAGCCCGACCATCATTCCGATCGCCGCGGTCGTCAGTATCCCGGCGGCTGTCGTTAATCCTTCGATACCGCTTCTTCCTTTGCGGAAAATGATCATACCGGCGCCAAGAAAACTGATGCCTGTTACGATCGCTCCGATAAGGTTTGCCGCGTCAAAGCGGACGTGGTCGCCATATATTCGGAAGGATGCGGCCATACTTTCGCCGATCACAATGAACATCGCCGCCGCGACACCGACGAGAATGTGAGTGCGAAGTCCTGCCGCCTTTCCCGCGCTTTCGCGTTCCCAGCCGAGTATGCCTGCGAGCACGCAAGCAACAATTATTTGCAGAAGTATTCTTATATCCGGTTCCATAAATAGCTATGGGCGATCTGCTCCATTCTCTGTCAGGATACCGACGAATTTCTTGGCGGCCAGCGAGAGTGTGCGGTCGCTGCGATAGATGACGCCAACCGGGCGGACCCATTCCTTTTCCGCGAGCGGAACGACTGCAAGCCGTGTTCGCTCCTGTTCCGTTATTGCCGGATCGGGCAGGATCGCTATCCCGAATCCGACTTCTACCGCGCGTTTGATCGTTTCGATATTGTCGAATTCGGCAACCTTTTTTACCTCTACCCCTTTGGCCTTCAATAGCTTGTCGATCGCCTTTCGCGTTGGTGTGTCGCGCTCAAAGTGGACGAATGCCTGTCCGTTCAGGTCCTTTGTTCGGATATTCGTTCTCGATGCGAAGCGATGATCCGGCGGACAGACAAGCACGAGCTTGTGTTCGGGCATATATTCGATCGAAATACCGCGTTTTGGTTCTGGAAATGCGAGCACTCCAAGCTCGGCGGCCCCACTTGCAACGTCGCGTGCTACTTTGGTCGTACGAGCGTATTCAAGATCGATCTTCGCCGAAGGGAATTTCGACATGAATTCGCCGACCTTTGGCGGCAGTTCGTGCAGCCCGACGCTGTATGTCGTCGAGACCTTTACGGTTCCGCCGATCTTGCCCACCAAGCCGCGGAGGCTTTCCTGCATTTGGTCGTACGCAGCAAGGACGTTCTTCGCCTCGCGATAGAAGACCTCACCCGCGGGAGTGAGGTCCATTTCCCTTCGGCCCCGTATGCGCTCAAGAAATCTGCGCTTGAAACTCTTTTCAAGGGTCTTGATCTGCTGGCTAACGGCCGATTGCGTAATAAAATTGCGCTCCGCGGCCAGCGAAAAGCTCTGCAGATCGACCAGATCACAAAATACCTTCAATGTTTCGATATGCATTGGTCTTTATCAGTATTGCTTAATAATCCCCGTAAAAGAATTCATTTTAACTTATAAGAAAAACACCGTAAAATCTGGAATTTACACGGTCGATTGCCGAACAGCCCGTTTAGGTTTAAAATCTGGGCATTCAGCTTTAAGTTCGCGCAAACCCCGGGAAACAGATGGCAAACCGAATGAGCACCACTTTCCTGTTAAGAAAACTTCACCAGCTAACAGGCATAGTCCCGCTCGGCCTTTTCTTTTTCGTGCATATGTTCACGAACTCAAAGGCTCTGGGCGGCGAGGCAAACTTTGAAAAAGCGGTTCAGGAGATACACGATATTCCCTCGGCGATCTCGATTTTCGTGTCCAGCGGGTTTATGCCGATACGTTTCGTGTTCAAAAAAATTTGCAGATTAGCGTCGAATCTTCGCGTTCGGCGACCAGAAACTATCAGTCGGAAATATCGAAATTCGAATGGTGGATAACTGCCGAAAGAAATGACCTGCGAAGCATCCCGGCGGAGATAGCCGATCTGAGGGAGTACATAAGCCGAGGCGATGCTGAGATCGTCAGGTCCGAGACACGTGTCGCCGAGATGAATAGATCGGCCGCAAATGCAAGAGCAAGAGCACAACGTACTAAGGAATCTGTGATCAGAATGATCTCATCGCTGCTGGTCGGTAATGATCGGTCCGCATTTGAAATAAACGCAAGAGCAGCTTCGTTATCGCCTTTGGAGATTGTCCCACCCTATAAGCCTGCTCCATCCAGTCACACGAATTTGGTAGCGACGGTGCCGCAGTACGCGACAAATTTAGTTGCAGTTGACTACGATCCTCCCAGGATCTCAGGTGTCGAGAATAAACTCGACGCGATCGACAGCCTCGCGGGTCAGATCACAAGACTAAGAACCGAATTACGCTCGGCCGATGGACGCGAAACTGAAATGACTAGAAAACTGGCAGCGACCAGAACGGAATACGAAAGGTTAAAGTTTGAAGCTGACATATTGAGAAACGAAAGAGAAAGGCTTCGGCAGCTAGCTGCACCTTTGATCGCACGAGCAGAAGCAGTTACTTATGATCTTGCAAATGGTTCAGGGAACGTTTATCGGATGGCTATGACAGAATTGGTCTGGGATCACATAAAGGACAACATCGTAGCACCAAAACTTAAGCGAATTATCCGAATACATCGTCTTTCAGCAAAGGCAGATCTAGCGGCGGCTTTGAACGAGATAAGGCAGAACCCCCGAAAATTACTGACGCTTTCCACTCGCTTTCGTAACTCTGAAGACTTCGTAGAAACGATGGGAACAGTAACCGAGCTGATTCCTAATTTTACAAAATACGCAATGGAGGCATCAGACCGTCTCGGTGTAGGAACGTGGCAGTCTGCGGATGATCTTCGTTTTGACTTAGAAAGGGATTTGGGCGATATTTCTGCGAGGATCGTTGAGAAAGCGGGCGGAGGTCTCGACGGGCCGACCACAAAACTACGTCGATGGCTGTTCTCTAAAGACACTCAGTAAGGCGGTTTTCGAACTCGCATCGGTTGGACATCACCCATGATCTATGACTGCTTCAAATTGCCGCCGGCGGATCCTCAGCTCAATTATATCGGCTTGTTACCAAGAGATCTCCAAGAGATATTCAGCGGAACCTCCGCGTTCATCGTGTATTTCTATGACCGCCTTAAAATCATTTGCGGCGTTGGGCTGTTGGATCACAGTTACGCGGGTGCTTCTCCCTTCAAGTCTGTTCACTATTACATTTACCGCAGAACTCGGCAGCGGAGCCGTGAAACTGTAAACTCCGTCTGCCAAAGTTTGGCCCTCGATCGTGGTCTGTTCGAGTGTTGTTCCGAAAACGGTAAGCCTGACTTTGTTATCGACCGCTCCACGCCAATATACCTTTCCGGATACAGCTTCTTGGGCAAATGCGGTAAAGCTGCCAAAGATCATAAGAGCCAGAACAAAGATCAATGAATATGTGAGCGTTTTCATCGTTTCCTCCCGTCTTGATAGATACCAATTACCTTAGATTAGGCTGAGCAAATTTCCCATCACGCGTGTGCCTCGGTTCGGATCGTCAGTCCCTCACTTGAGAAAGACCAGTCAAGTATCTCGGCACCTTCTTCATTGGAAAGAGCTTTTTCGACCTCTTTCGTTCGTCCTTCTTCACAAAAGAATGCGATACAGCCACCGCCGCCGGCGCCGCATATCTTAGCGGCGATAGCACCATTTGCATAGGCTTTTGTTACAAGTTCCTCCATATGCGGGGTCGCGAGATTCGGAGACATTTGTTTGCGGATCGGATATGCTTCACGCAGCAGTTCGCCGAGTCGGTCCCAATCTTGATCAATGATCGCTTCGCGCACCATAACGGCATTGTCGCGAATGCTATCAAAAATAGAGATCACTTCTTTGTCCCCATCGATATGTCGTTTCGTCAGTTCCCAATTATTGATACCCGAATCCCTCGGTTCGCCCGTGTAGCAGATAGCGATCCGGGAGCGAAGTTTCGCAGTATCAACTTCCAACGCCTCACGAACTATTCCGTCCGGACGAAAATGGATCGCGGCAGCACCGCCGTATTGAGCTGAATAGTAATCTTGATAACCGGTCGGAACTTTGATTACCTGACATTCGACGTTTGCTGCGATCTGGATAAATCGATCCGCGGAGTAACGATTGCCGACCAACGCATTCAGCGCCCCGATGCAGGCGATATTCAAGGTGGACGAACCGGCAAGACCAGCTCCCGCCGGCGCTTCGGACTCGGTTATCATGTTGAATCCGCTTTCGGGCCGAAAGAAATAGACCAACTTCGCCAAAAGTTCAAGACGGGGTTCATCGCGAAGAGAATCTACCTCACTGAGCAAGACCTGGTAGCTTTCGCCGCGGTCAGTAGAACTGATCGAAATAACGTCATCGTCGCGCGTCTCTATTCGGCACCGTGCCATAAGGCTGATCGCAAAATTTACAGTTGCGGAGCCCTCGTGGAAAAGAAAAAGCGGCGGGATATCTATTGTACTACCGGCAAGATCGACTCGCGTCGGGGCAGAAGATTCGATTATCACGAAATTTATCCTCGATCAGTTTGACTTACGTAAGTTCTAATGGTCAGTTGGGTGACGTCGATAAGATAATAGCCTAAGCAACTGGAAATTTCACTTGGTAAGACCTATTTCTTAGCGACTGAGGTTTTTGCTTTTGTTTCGGATTCCGGGGGTTTTTCATCATCGCGATCGCGGGTAAGATGGAGGCGTTCGGTTAGGTCGTGAAGTTTCTCTTGTGCCACTTCCTCAACGGCGTGAAGGGTTTCTTCGATCCGGTGAAGCGTTTCGGGATCAGCTTCCTCGACCTTCTCCGAAAGCCAAAATCGTTCGACAGCATAAATGACAATAACGGCGAACAAGATCAGGAAAAACAGTGCTATGCCGATTTGTTGGAAATCACCGATTATTGACTTGATCGCGCCGCTGAAGAAGTATCCGGTGCCTGCGAGGACCAGTACCCAAAGCGAGCAGCTTATCGCATCAAGAAGAATGAAACGATGGAAAGGCATCTTTCCGATGCCATAAAACACGCAAATTGCGGCCCTGATGCCGTAAATGTATTTTGATATGATTATTGCAAAGCCCCCGAATTTCGCGATAAGCCGCTCAACACGCGGCTGAGCCATCTGATAAAAACGGTAATGCTTGGCCTTTTCATGAAAGATACGCCCGACCCCGTATCCGATGCAGTCACCGGTCATGCCGCCAAGCGTACCGAAAATGAAGACTTTTAAGAAACTATACTGACCGAAGAATCCGGCCTGTGCCATAGCTCCTGAAATGAGCAATGTTATATCGCCCTCGACCGTACAAAGGGCAAATACTGCGTATATGCCGTAGGTCGCGATGATATGCTCGAGTTCACCCATACGGTAGCGTTAGCGAAAAGTATCGCGCGAATCTTCAAAGAGTATCGTTTGAACTCTGTAGTAGTCAAACATTTAAAATTCGCATATTGAGTTCAGATAGTTAAATGAGAACCTAGTTCGCCCGTGTTTGACTAAGCCAGGACCGGCGAATAAAATCCAAGCCGAAGCTGAGGATATTATGCCAGAGCTAAAAGACTGGAGCGGTCTGGGTGTCGGGATCGAGCTAAAGAATGACTCGGCGCTCGCGGTGGCCGTTGAACCGAATGGCAGCATCTTTGATGAGTTTGAGCTCCTCATTGAGCCGGAGGAAAGTACTCTAGACTTAGCATCCCGCACGATCAGATCCATAACCGGTTCCTCTGCCAGCATCGATTCTATCGGTATAGCGGTTCCCGGCCTTATCGATCAGCGCACCGGCCTTTTGGTCCACTCAAAGTTTATTGATCTTGGGAGCGGAGAACCTGTCTCTGAAAGACTTTCAGCTGCGACAGGGGTACGGATCGCTCTTGAAAACGATGCGAACGCAGCGGCGATCGCCGAGTATCAGTATGGAGCAGGCCGCGGCTCAAAGAATATGTTCTACGCGACTTTGGGCGAAGGGATCGGAGCGGCATTGATAATTGACGGGAGTCTCTGGCGAGGTGATTCGGGTTTTGCAGGCGAACTTGGAAATATTGCGATAAATTCTGAAGGGATGCGGCTTGAGGAGATCGCCTCGTCTTCGAACATTGTTCGAAGGACACAGAATCGGATTCATCAGGACAGCACTTCTTCATTAAGTCGGCTTTCGGAAGATGAGATAAATATTACCGAGATTGTGCGTGCCGCGAAAGCAGAAGATGACTTCGCGTTGCTGATGCTTGAGCGAACAGGAACATACGTCGGCACTGCAATCGCTACCGTCATTAATCTATTGAACGTGGAGCTGATCGTGATCGGCGGCGAGATAATGGATGCAGGAGACGTTGTCCTGGAAGCTATCATTCAGCGTGCACGCGAGTTTGCCTATCTCCCGGCTTTTAGGACTACGCGTATCCTTCGCGGTTCTCTAGGCAGTAAGGCTGCCGCTATTGGAGCGGCAATGGCAAGCAAGCGGACCATTTAGCGTGGATTGAAAATTTTCCGACCCGCTCTGATGATGATCAATTAGATACGAAGCTCTTTTGGTACTGATAATCTTGCTTATCAGTAAAACTTATTTTTTCCGAAATGGTGATGGGCATTGAACAGCGCTATTTTCCAAGATGAGGTGTTTGCGGATTTTTTTATATTTGGTAGGATTGTTGGCAGTTTTACAGATATTCTCATTTCAATTCAAGATAGGTTCTCGTGCTTCGAAGCTCCCAGGCTTCGGGATCAGTAGTTCTTTAGCCGTTGGGGTTCAATATAACGGTAGGGGTTGAAGATGGCACAGTTTTTTCCAAAAAGTGCGAACAATATCGCAAGGATCAGTATGATCCTTGGCGTTATAGTTGCCGGTACTGCTTTTTACGTTTACACCCAGGTAGCTCGGTCGTCCTATCTCACAGGACGATACGTCGAAAAGCAGCAGCCGGTACAATTCAGTCATAAACACCACGTTGGAGATGACGGAATTGATTGTCGGTATTGCCACACAACCGTGGAGACCACGGCCTCAGCCGGAATGCCGTCGACGCAGACATGTATGAACTGCCACAGCCAGATCTGGGCCGATAGCCCATATCTTGAACCTGTTCGAGCAAGTTTCCGCGATAACAAGCCGATCGAATGGGTCCGCGTCCACGACCTTCCGGAATTTACGTATTTCAACCACAGTATCCACGTTGCAAAAGGTGTGGGATGTTCTACCTGCCACGGCGAGATCGACAACATGGCCGCCGTATATCAGGAGAACACGCTTCAAATGGAATGGTGCCTTGCCTGCCATCGCGAGCCGGAGAAATTTATACGACCCAAAAGCGAGATCTACAACATGCAATGGAAGGATAGTGACATAACTCCGGAAGAAAGATTGACATTGAAAAACGATTACAGGATCAGAAGCAAGGAGATGCTGACAAGCTGTTCGGTTTGCCACAGGTAACCTGAGAGGTCCCGAAACGATGCCAAAAATGGAAAGTAAAAGTTCATTTGCAAAGTTGCGCGAGACCATTCTCTCGCAAAACGGACGCGATTATTGGCGAAGTGTAGATGAATTCGTTGATACGCCTGAGTTCGCAGAATATGTGAAAGGAGAGTTTCCTGTCCATGCTGAAACTTGGGATAATTCGCTTAGCCGCCGAAATTTTGTCAAGGTGATGGGAGCATCGCTGGCCCTTGCCGGGCTTTCGGGGTGTGTAATTCAACCTACCGAAAAGATCGTCCCATATGTAAATCCACCTGAGGACGCCCTGCCGGGCAAGCCAATGTTTTATGCCACGGCGATGTCGCTTGGCGGCATTGCCACCGGCCTTCTCGCCAAATCTTATGAGGGACGGCCGATCAAGGTCGAGGGAAACCCCGAACATCCCGGAAGTCTTGGTGCGACCGACGCTCTTGCGCAGGCTTCCATCTTGGATCTTTATGATCCGGACCGCTCTCAAGAGGTTAGATTCCGTGGCTCTTCATCTAATTGGCAGAATTTCACGACCGCGATCAGGGCGGAAATAGATGCGGCCCGTGCCGATGGCGGAGCAGGAGTTAGGTTCCTGTCAGAGACAGTGACCTCCCCGACGCTCCAGGATCAATTCCGACGGCTTGCGACCGAACTTCCGAATGCTCGCTGGTATCAGTACGAACCGATAAACAACGATAACGCCATTGCCGGAGCGAAGTTGGCCTTTGGGTGGCCGGTGAACACGGTTTATAGATTCGATCAAGCGGAACGGGTCGTTACGCTTGATGCTGACATCTTTTCCGGCTTTAATGTCCGTTACATAAAGGATTACGCAAAGGCCCGGCAGCTGCGAGAGGATAAACAGGAGATCAATCGGCTTTACGCGATAGAATCGACACTATCGCTTACGGGGGCAAAGGCAGACCACCGATTGGCGGTAAAACCCAGCGAGGTCGAATCCGTTGCACGGGCGATCGCCGCGGGCGTCGGTGTATCTGGAGCGGTGTCTGATTATCAGGACAGTTCGCAATGGGTCGGGACGATGATAAAGGATCTGCTCGCGTTCAAAGGCAGGTCATTGGTTGTGGCGGGAGCGCAACAATCGCCGGTGGTTCATGCACTTGCGCACGCGATCAATGCCTCGCTTGAGAACGTAGGCAAAACCGTAGTTTACACAGACCCGCTTACCCCGTCTGAGAAGACGCAGGTCGAACAACTAAGGGAACTGGTTGCGGACATAGATGCAGGCCGCGTCAGGTTACTCGTATTTCTGGGCGGAAATCCGATCTACAATACGCCGGCAGATCTGAAGCTGACCTTCGAGCGTCTTGAAGGCAAGGTGCCGTTCCGGGTTCATCTTGGGCCTTATTTCGACGAAACGGCCGAGGTCTGCCACTGGCATGTTCCGGCGAAACACTATCTTGAGATGTGGAGCGATGCTCGTGCGTTTGACGGGACGGCTTCTATCGTTCAGCCACTTATTGAGCCGCTCTATTCGGGTAAGAGTGCCCACGAGATCGTTCAGTTGTTCTTCAGAGAGAACTTTGACAAACGTGACCACGACATCGTCAAGGAATACTGGCAGACGCAGAATGTCGCTTTTGCGGCCGCAGCACCTCAGCAGGCAGCCGCAGAAAATACCAATACCGCACCGGCTGCAGCACCCACTCCGGCGGCCACGGCATCTTCCCCAAATAATGCCGAGGACAAGTGGCGGAAAATGGTGCACGATGGCATTGTGCCCAATTCAGCTTTGCCCGCTAAAGCGGTCTCGGCGAGTACTGCTTTCCTTTCGCAGCCTGTCGAAAAAAGTCAGGCGGGCGGGCCGATCGAGTTTAATATTCTTCCGGACCCGACCATTTATGACGGCAGGTTTACAAATAACGGATGGCTTCAGGAATTGCCAAACCCGATTAACAAGATAACTTGGGAGAATGTTGCATTGGTAAGTCCTGCAACCGCCGCGCGGCTTTCTTTGAATAGAGGGAATGATCCGCAGGAGATATCCGGAGGAGAGCGCGGCACATCGTTTGTCAATACGCGCGGTACAAATATGTCCGCCGATCTTGTAACCGTAACGCTTAATGGCGGAACTATCTCAAAGCCGGTACCGGTTTGGATCTCCCCGGGACAGCCCGATGACGTCATCACGCTAACCATGGGCTACGGACGATCCGAACGTGCAGGTCGCGTAGGTGGCGGGCTAGGATACAACGCGTTTGAGGTGATGCGTTCGAATGCGATGTATGCAGGCTCTGGCAATATAGAAAAAACTGGCTCGAAAACTGAGATCGCTTCGACGCAGATTCACTACAACCTCGAAGGGCGTGACCTTCTACGCGTATTTGAGGTCGAAGAGTGGAAGAAAGATCCGGAAATGGGCCGTCAAAAAGACGAATCGGGACTTTCGCTATATCCTTCTGAGCTGTATCAAAAACAATATTCTGAGAACTACAAATGGGCGATGTCGATCGACCTCAACGCCTGTGTTGGTTGTAATGCCTGTATTGTTGCTTGCCAGTCGGAGAACAACATCCCCGTCGTTGGCAAGGAGCAGGTAGAGCGCAGTAGGGAAATGCATTGGCTAAGGGTCGATACTTATTATTCAGGTGACGATATAAACAAGCCGGGTGGTGTCGCATTCCAGCCTATACTTTGTCAGCAGTGTGAGCTCGCACCTTGTGAGGTGGTATGTCCTGTGCATGCGACCGTGCATTCACCGGAAGGACTCAACGACATGGTCTATAACCGCTGCGTTGGTACGCGGTATTGTTCCAACAACTGTCCATATAAGGTTCGTCGATTCAACTTCTTGCTTTACCAGGATTGGGATACCCCGCAGTACAAGCTGATGCGAAATCCCGAGGTTACCATCCGCAGCCGCGGCGTCATGGAAAAATGTACGTTCTGCACTCAGCGGATCTCCGAGGCTCGTATCGAGGCCGAGAAAGCCGGGCGACGCATAAAAGACGGTGAGGTCGTTACTGCGTGCCAATCTGTATGCCCATCCGGGGCGATCATTTTCGGCGATCTTAATGATCCGCTGAGCAAGATCGCAGAGGCAAAGAAAGACAAGCGTAACTATAATCTGCTCAATGAGTTGAATACACAGCCGAGGACAACATATATGTCCTCATTGAAGAATATGAATCCGGAAATGCCGGACTATAAGCCGCTGAAAAAGCCGAAATCGTATCCGGCTCCTGTGGCAAAAGACGGAAAGAAAGCGGGAGGCGACGGCCACTAATACGGTCCGATTCTGTTTTTGGATAATGTCCAAAGCTGCGGCGGCTAAAAAAATATGTCGGAACTGAAAGAAATTCAACAACGGATCTATCCTCCGATGGTCGAAGGCGACCATTCCTTCGGTACGGTGTCCGATAAGATCGGGGATATCACGCTTAAGAAGCGTACTCCTTTCGGCTGGTTTGTTGGTTTTGGGATCTCGTTCCTGGTCGCCCAGCTTCTTCTTTTCTCGGTCGTGGCTCTCTTGGCCAAGGGGATCGGTATCTGGGGAAACAACCAGCCAATTGGTTGGGCGTTTGACATCATCAACTTCGTTTGGTGGATCGGGATAGGACACGCCGGAACGCTTATATCTGCGATCCTGCTTTTGCTGAACCAAAAATGGAGAACCTCGATCAACCGCTTCGCAGAGGCGATGACGCTCTTTGCGGTGGCTTGCGCGGCGATGTTTCCTTTGCTCCACACCGGACGTCCATGGTTGGCCGCCTACTGGCTTTTTCCATATCCCAACACGATGGGAGTTTGGCCGCAATTTCGAAGCCCCCTTATTTGGGACGTTTTCGCGGTTTCTACTTACGCGACAATATCGCTTTTATTCTGGTACGTTGGTTTGATACCGGATTTTGCCACCCTTCGTGACAGGGCAAAAAATAAATTCTTCAAGTTCATCTACGGGATACTTTCTTGGGGCTGGCGCGGAAGTGCCAGGCATTGGCACCGGTATGAACTTGCTTATTTGCTGTTGGCTGGCTTATCAACCCCGCTAGTTTTGTCCGTACACTCGATCGTGTCCTTTGACTTTGCGGTCTCCCAGCTTCCTGGTTGGCACGCCACCATCTTCCCGCCGTATTTCGTTGCAGGAGCCATATTTGCTGGCTTTGCGATGGTGCTGATCCTGTGCATACCGTTGCGGGTTTGGTACAACATGAAGGACTTCATCACTGATACCCATCTCGCCTATATGGGCAAGATAATGTTGGCGACGGGTCTGATCGTGGTTTACGGATATGCCATGGAGTTCTACTTTGCGTGGTACAGCGCGGCAGAATTCGAATGGTTCATGATGAAGAATCGGGTGTGGACCGGGCCATATTGGTGGTCTTATTGGTTGCTGTTGATTTGTAATGGGGCCTCGATCCAATTGCTATGGTTCAAGCGCTTTCGTGAAAGCCCGTTCTGGCTCTTCGTCATATCTATTGTGGTCAGTGTGGGGATGTGGCTGGAGCGCTTTGTAATCATCGTTACCAGCTTGAATCGCGATTTTCTTCCGTCGTCATGGGGAATGTATTCGCCGACAATGTTCGATTGGACGATGTTCATCGGTACGATCGGATTCTTCTTCACGCTGCTGTTCCTGTTCGTAAGATTCGTGCCGATCATTTCGATATTTGAGGTGCGCACATTATTGCCCGAGGCCCACGTACACGGGCATCAACAGGATTTTGATGAAAGTGTGCTCGAGGTCGAGTACACGTATGACCGGACGGATCCGCCAAATAAGTAAAGATTAGCGACTTTGAAAGGCTTAAGCCGTAACGCAACGGTTGAGATTATGGAAAGGAACATATACGGATTGCTTGCTGAATTCGACTCGGCTACGGAGTTGGTCGATGCGGCAAACAAGGTGCGGGAGGCCGGATATACAAAGACTGACGCCTTTTCACCGTTTCCATTGCATGAGATAGACGAGGCTCTGGGCATCAAGCGAAGTATCCTTCCGGTGCTTGTTTTTTTCGGCGGTCTTACCGGTACTTGCCTTGGTATCGCTTTGCAAGTATTCGTGCATTACATTGATTATCCGATCAATGTTGGCGGGCGTCCGTATTTGAGTTGGCCTGCGTTCGTTCCGCCGGCGTATGAGTTGACGATACTCCTTGCAGGTTTTACCGCTGTTTTCGGAATGTTGTTTTTGAACGGATTGCCGCGTCCATATCATCCGGTATTCAATGTTCCCCGTTTCTCACTTGCCAGCCGGGAGAAATTCTTTTTGTTGATCGAAGCGGCCGACCCTAAATACGATGCTGAATCCACGCGTGAATTTATCGCGTCGCTTGACCCTCAGGAGGTGTTTGATGTTGAGGAATAGATCACATTACTTCCTGCTGGCTATCGCCTTAAGTGTGTTTATGGCGGGCTGCGGCGTGCGTCTTGATATGCACGATCAGCCGCGATATAGGGCCTATAAGAAAAGCGGTTGGTATTCGGACGGTTTAGCGTCGAGGCAGGCGCCAGACGGCACCGTTGCCCGCGGATTCTTAAAAGAGGATAAGGCTTTCTATACGGGCAAGATCGACAATCCTGACCCAAACGCCCAGGCTCAGACAACTACCGACGCATCGGGAAATACTATCGTAACGAGCTTCCCGAATGCGATCGATGAATTCCCGATACCTGTAACCAAAGAATTGGTCAAACGCGGCGAGGAACGTTACAACATTTACTGTATGGTCTGTCACGGTCCGGTCGGTGCAGGCGACGGAATGATCGTCCGCCGTGGGTTTACTCCTCCTCCGACTTACCACGACGATCGGCTCCGTCGAGCCCCGGTCGGCCATTTCTTTGACGTAATAACGAATGGCTGGGGACGAATGAATGGCTACGCAGCATCTATACCTGCGGCCGACCGTTGGGCCATCGTGGCATACATACGTGCACTGCAGGTTAGCCAGAATCCGGAAGAGATCATTAAAATGAACTCGAATACTTCAACATCAGCCGCTCGAACCGACGTACCGGCCACTACTTCGAACTCGAATGGAGGTGCAAGATAATGGCCGAATTGGGTAAGTATCGGGTGCCGGAAGAATTGGTAAGAATGCGGTCGGTATTTCTCGGCATCGGCGGACTTGCGCTCATAGCATGGGCGATCGGCGTGTACCTGGATCCCGAACAGGGGCTGCGATCGTGGCTTCTCGGGTTTATTTTTTGGGGCGGGATCACCTTTGGAAGTATCGGGATCTTGATGCTCCAATATTTGACCGGCGGAGCTTGGGGAGTGGTAATACGTCGTGTTGTTGAAGCCGGTTCACGAACCATTCCCGTTGCGGCGGTCGCCTTTATCCCTCTTTTTTGGATTACCAAATATCATTATTGGACCACTTGGGGGCCGGATGATTACGCGATTGAACACCGCGGTTGGTTCATGACCCCGGAAAGTTGGATACTCAGGTCGATAGTTTATTTCATACTGCTTTTCATCATTGTTTATTTATTGAACAAGTGGTCTGCAGCGCAGGACAAGGCGGCGGATCACGAGGAGGCAGCCTCGTGGCTTGGGAAGGCGACTGCTTTCTCGGGGCCGACTATGGTCTTCTACGTTCTAATCATCACCTTTGCGACAGTGGATTGGGTGATGATGCTTGACGCACATTGGTTCTCCACGATCTGGGGCCTGCTTTTTGTGGTCGGCTGGGCACTAAGTACGTTCTGTTTTGTGGTAGCCCTGCTTGCTTATATGTCGGACAAGGCTCCGATGAGCTATATTCTCGGCAAACGCCATTTTCACGATCTCGGGAAATTGATGCTCGCTCTCGTGATGGTTTGGACATATTTTAATTTTTCACAGTTCCTTATCATCTGGTCGGGCAACATCCCTGAAGAGACCGGCTGGTACATCACGAGAATGAAAGGCGGTTGGCTTTACGTCGGAGCGGCACTTTTGCTTTTCCATTTTGCCTTTCCATTCCTTACGCTGCTGCAGCAGGATTTCAAACGGCGGATGAAGCAGCTTGCATGGCTTGCCGGTTTCATACTACTGATGCGGCTTGTAGATATGTTCTATTTGATCGCTCCTAATCCGAGAATAGATAAGACCATTGAGAAAGGTGCGTTCATCATTAGTTGGATGGATATTGCCGCACCTATAGCACTTGGCGGACTGTGGATGTGGTATTTCATCGGGCAATATGCGAGCAGGCCTGTGGTTCCGGTAATGGATCCGTTTCTTGAAAAGGCCATCGAGCACGGACGCGGGCATTGATAGTTCATTGTTGTATTGAGTTGGAGCTTTGATATATGAGTTCAGCAAAGCATACAAGTGTCTCCGATCTGGATAAACCCTATGAGGCCAATGTAATTGGTATCAGAGGCATCGTGTACTTTACGATCGGACTTGCACTCTTGATAATCATCACCTTTGCGTTGATGTATGCGCTTTGGGGCGTACTCGAACAGGATGCCATACAGACGAAGTCATCCAATAATCCGATGATGAAGAGCGAGATGGAGCGTTTGCCACCTGAACCGCGTCTTCAAGGAGCCCCAGGCTTCGAGGTGCGCGGTCCTAAAGGTGTGATAAATCTGGAGCTCAAAGAGCCGCAGGCGGAATGGCGGGCACTTAAAAAGATCTGGGATGATCGCATCAAGAATGGTGAGAAACATCCTGAAACAGGTGCTCTGATCGCGATGCCGGTAGATAAGGCAATAGACGTTCTGCTTCAGCAGCCGATAAAAGTCAGGGCTGGTGAAGAAGCAGCAACGATCCGCGATAGCTCGCGAATGTATTTTACAGATGCCAGTTCCGGGCGAAAGGCATCACTAAAGAGGAATTGATCCAGGCGAGGTAGTGTTCGTGGTTAGTATGAAGACGAGTGCAGTTGCTTTTATCGCGGTGCTTCTGTTTGCCGTGATCGCCGTTGCGCAAAAGAATGAACATTATAACTCGCCGCTTTATTCACCCAGAAAGTACGATCCTTCGGTCGGGACGGCTAACGGTATTCCCGAACCGCTGAAAAAGGTCGGGATAGAACAGAAGCTCGGTGCAAAACTTCCCTTAGAGTCGGTGTTCAAGGACGAGGATGGAAATGCAGTAAGACTTGGGGATCTTTTTTCCTCCGGACGTCCGGTGATCCTAACATTCGTCTATTTCGAATGCCCGATGCTTTGCAATCAGGTGTTGAATGGGTTGACCGGATCACTCAAAGGAGTGTCGCTCAATGCGGGGAAAGACTTTGATGTGATCGCTCTCAGTTTTGATAGCTCCGAGAACAACAAGTCGGGCTTGGCAAAGAACAAAAAGGCTTCATACATGGAACGATATGGTCGGCCGGGGACGGAATCTGGCTGGCATTTTCTTACCGGAGATGAAGGGGCCATAAAGGCTGTTACGGAAACCGCAGGCTTTTCTTTTGAATGGGACGAAAGATCGGAGCAGTTCGCACACGCAAGTGCGATCATCATCGTAACCCCGGACGGGGCCATTTCGCGTTATCTTTATGGTATTGATTATGCGCCCCGTGATGTGCGGCTTGGATTGGTCGAATCTGCCGAGAACAAGATTGGCAATGTCGCAGATCAATTGCTGCTTTATTGTTACCATTATGACCCCTCGACCGGTAAATACGGATTTGCAATACTGAGTGTTCTTCGGGGCGCGGCCGTGCTAACGCTCTTCGGAATGGGGCTGATGGGTTTCGTCTTTTGGCGAAGAAGCAAGGGCCGGAGATCTGATCCGGATGGACCTGACTCAACGGGCAACTAGATAGTTATGCAAACGAATACGTGGGTGCCATTATTTCCTGAAGCGGCGTCAACATTCGCATGGCACGTGGATGCGCTCTATTTCTATCTGATAGCGATCAGCGTGTTCTTTACGATACCGATCGTTGCCGCGATCTTCTTTTTTATCATCAAGTTCCGAGAGCGCGGCAAATATCTTAATGGTGCGGAGATACATGGATCGATGGCGCTGGAAACGGCGTGGTCAGTGCTTCCGTTCATCATCTCGATGACCATATTTCTCGGCGGGGCATATGTATATTATTTGCAGTATCGTGTGCCCGATGACGCAATGGAGATATTCGTTGTCGGTAAGCAATGGATGTGGAAGATCCAGCACGGGACAGGTCAACGGGAGATAAACGAACTGCACGTCCCAGTGGGCCGCCGGATCAAGTTGACGATGACCACAGAGGATGTCCTGCACGATTTTTCGATACCCGCATTCCGGACCAAAGCTGACGTAGTGCCCGGCCGTTACACATATATGTGGTTTGAGGCAACCAAACCGGGTAAGTATCACCTATTCTGTGCCGAATACTGTGGGCTGAATCATTCCGGTATGGGTGGTTATGTTTACGTAATGGAGCAGAGGGATTTTGATAACTGGCTTGCCGGCACGGTTGCTGATCAGACCCCGGTCGAACAAGGACGCGATCTTTTTGAGAACAAACTTGGCTGTGCCTCCTGTCATGCCGGAGGGCCACAGCAACGCGGAGCTAAACTTGAAGGCATATATGGAAAAGAGGTCAAGCTAGTTGGCGGGCAAACCGCGGTAACGCCATTCTGCCCATCGCAGACGATCGGCAGTGTTTGCACTATTCCGAACTTCCTGCAATATGCTCAGACCGTGTTCCCGAGTGGCAACATCCGCAGCACGATCTCACCATATATTCTTAATAACGTTCTTGCCGGCATGCCGACAACGAGCAACTTTACCGGCGGTGATGGCTTAAACACTCTTGGTTATCGGCTTAATCGTCGTCAAGACCAGGACCGCGACCAGTACTCATCGCGTATTGACGTTGACGTAAATGACCGGAATTCGCTCAGCTTCATTTACAACTACAACAAAGAAGTGAACCTGAGGCCGGATATCGACGCAACGGGATTTACCGAAGTTCCGGATGGTATCCAGTCGTCGGCGAACAAACAGTTCACGATGGCATATCGCCGTGTTTTCACCTCGAACTTCATTACGGAGTTTCGCGGCGGTATATTTACAAGCGAAGTTCCTTTTGATCGAATAAGCGAATACCCCGCATTTATCGCATCGGTTCCGCTTATCAGCGGTCCGAATACGTTCACAGATCAGGGACGTAACACTAAAGGTTTCAACTACCAGGCTAACTCTGACTGGATCGTTGGCAAGCATACCTTCAGGTTCGGGGGCCAGCTTCAGTTCTTCAAGGTCAACGCTTATAACGACGTGGGTACTGTTCCGACGCTTACTTTCGCAAGCGGAACCGGCACAACCTTTACGGCTGCTAACTTCACTAACATCGGTGGTATTAGCACGACACAGCTTGCGACTGCAAATGGTCTGCTTGGATTGCTCGGCGGACACTTCACGCAGATCGCACGTTCATTCAATATCACCACGATCGATGAAGGATTTGTCCCCGGAGCAACCGAGTATCGTCCGTTCCGTTATGAGAACCACGGGTTCTACTTCTCGGATCGGTGGTCAGCGGCCCGCGGACTTACCATCAGTCTTGGTGCTCGCTATGAGATATTCCCGGCTCTCCGCAACTTGACGGGACGCGGCTTGGAACCCTTTATAGCTGACCTTGACAACCCGCTCGCATCGTTGTTGGATCCGAACGGCAAGTATGTAGTGTTGGGCGAGAGCATCGGCAAGAAGAACCAGTACTACTTGACCGATTACAATAACATCGCTCCGAACATCGGAGTTGCTTGGTCACCAGCCGCTGAGAAGGGCATTCTCGGATTCATTTTTGGTAACCGTCGTTCGGTATTCCGCGGCGGCTATAGCCATGTGTTCGGAAATGACTCGATAGTAACCTCGATAAATAACGCATCGGTCGGAAACTCCGGCCTTGCCCGCACGACTGTTACTTTGAGCGGACTGGTAGGACGTGTCGATACCGATCCTGTACCGACAGTTCCTGTCCCGTCTGTTCCGACCATCCCGTTCTCGTATCTTGTTAACAACGGACCGGGGATCGGAAACCATTTTGGTACCGTATTTGGTATCGATCCGAAACTTCAGACGCCTCTTGTCAAGCAATACAGCTTTGGCTGGCAGCGTGAGATCTTCGGAAATATGGCGTTTGAGATCCGCTACGTCGGTACATCGAGCAACAACCTTGCCCGTGGTGTTGACTATGGCCAGATCGATGTCGTCAACAATGGTTTTCTTGCTGATTTCCTTCGTGCCCAGAACAACCTGCGGCTAACGGGCAATGCCTTCTGTACCGATCCTGGCTGTGTGCCGCTTCAGATCTTTGCAAATTCAGGTGCACCGCAAGCCGGAAGGCTTCTTGTTGGTGGAGCGAACGGCATCAATGCCGCGACGTTCAATAACAACCTGACGAACGGTACTCCGCTGGACCTCGCGCTCGCGTTCATCAACAGCACGAATCCGCGGAACATCAACAATCAGCCGTGTATCGGTTCGATCGGAACGTTCGTATGTAATCCAAATGCGGTCCCATACGTCAACTTCCTGCCGAACAACTCTTCGGGTGTGATCGATATATTTGAGAATGCTGGCTGGTATCAGTATGATTCGCTGCAGACGGAGATCCGTCGCCGCTTTGCAAATGGATTGTACTTCCAGGCAAATTACACGTTCTCAAAAAACATCACCGATACAGTAGGTACCACTCAGCAGCTCTTTGAGCCGTTCCTCGATAACAACAACCGCAAGCTTGACCGCCAGCGTGCTGATTTCGACACGACTCATGTTTTCACTGCCAATGGTATTTATCAGCTTCCGTTCGGCCGCGGGAAGAAGTTCCTCAATTATGACAATTGGGCGAGCCGTATCTTCCTAAGCAACTGGGAGCTTTCGGGCCTGATGCAGTGGCAGTCAGGTGCTCCGATCACGTTCGTTGATACGCGTGGAACTCTTAACCGTACCGCCCGTTCAGCTCGCCAGACGGCGAATTCGAACCTGAGCTACGATGAGATCCGGGCTCTGATGGGGATCTTCCAGCAGAATGTTGGCGGACAGGACGTCATCTATTGGATCAATCCGGCGATCATCAATAGCCAAGGCGCCGCTTCTGGAGGCTACAGCCTCACGGGTGCAACCTTCCCCGGCCAGGTGTTCTTCAACACCAACCCGGGCCAGACGGGCAATCTTGGCCGTACGATCGTTAACGGTCCGCGTTACTTCAACATTGACATGGCTCTCTTGAAGAGCATTCAGTTCAGGGAAAGGATGCGCGTCCAGCTTCGCCTGGAAGCCTTCAACGTCCTGAATAATGTCAACTTCATTCAGAACACTCAATTTGCGAACATCAATTCAACGACGTTCGGTCAGATAACGAGTGCATTTGCTCCGCGGCAGATCCAGTGGGCTGCTCGGTTCGAATGGTAATTGATATGGGCTTTTAAGCCGCTTAGCCTGCCGGTCTTCGGGTCGGCAGGCCTTTTCTTTTGTTCCGGTTCTTCGGTTTGGATACAAAAGATATAATCCATATTCGATGCCGAGCTTCTCGAACGTCCAAACACCGCCTGTTTCCTCTATGTCGATAGCTCCGCTTGGTCCCGGCGATCTGATCGATCGCGCCGTGAGGTTTTATCGCAATAATTTTTTGACTTTTGTATTGATCGCATTACCGCCGGTCGTCGGTGCGACGGCACTTGGAGTCGGATGGACGCTGTTGACGCGCTGGATGTTTCCGTTCGTGCCGGGTATCGATAGTGCCGACATATTGCTCTATTACAGTCTTGGCTGGTTAGGAAAGTCCTCGATCTGGATTCTTGAAACGATCGTAACGCTTGCAGTGATGGGCGGAGCATCGCGGAATTTTGTCCGTCACATTTTATTTGGTGAACCGATCACATTCAAAGAAACCTATAAGAATACTTGGAAGCGCCTAGGTTCCTTGTTGGCAGTCTCTCTTCTGATCACGTTGTTGCTCGCCGCAGTCGGCGGCGCGATCTTTTATTTCGGGTTGTTGGCCGGGATAGTGGCCGCAGCGATCGTTTATGCACTGCTAAGCTTTTTCCCACCGGTAGCCGCGTTTATTGCTGTAATCATCAGCGTAGCGGCTTTTTTTGTAACGCTGATGTTGTTTTTTCTGATTGCATCGCGATTTGCCTATGTTCCGCAGGCGATGCTAGTCGAAGGACACGGCGTTTTCGGTTCTATCACACGGAGCGTATCGCTTGCCAAGGGTAACTTGAAGCGGTTCGCAGCCCTGTTCTCATTCACTATCGTTGCAACTTACTCGGCACTGGCGGTCTTATATGTCCCGCTTGGCTGGTATGCCTGGATCGAGGGGATCGACCTATTCGGTTTTTCAGGTGCGGCGTCGCCAGCTTGGTTCGAGATCGCCCAGCAATTCGTTTCACAGATAAGCGTGATACTTCTTTCACCGATATGGATGGTAGGGCTGTGTCTTCTCTATGTTGATGAACGTGTCCGGCACGAGGGGTATGATATCGAGCTTATGGCCGCGCGAAGGCTCGGCAAGATCCCTGACGTGCCTGATTCCTACATCAATCCGCTTACCCCTGCACTTCACGCAGATGTTTGATCATTATGGATGCCCTCGAACCCTAATCGCATAACGGTAACAACATCAGATCCTTATGGACAAGAAAATGGTATATTGCGTGATGATGACTTATAAGTATTAAATATTGATGATACGGGCATCTCCGGAATGCCCGAGCTTCAGATCTTCGGTCCGGACAGACTGCTAGAGAGAGCGAAGCTCGGAGATATACCAGGGTTTGCATGCAGGCATTTTCTGCTTTCAGGTCTTGTGTCACAAAAGGTCAGCGGAAGGGAGCGTTCAATGCGGCTGGTAGATGAGGAATGCGTCCTTTTGATGTCCGTTGTTCATATCGATCACGTTCGGCGAGATATCGCGCTCGATCACGGTTCCGATAGATTCTCCACATTCAATGAGTTTACTTGCGAACCCACAGGTAAGTACGATTAAGCACTTCCAGAGCGGCAAATGGCGGCTCAGATCTCTTCGCGTTCAAAGGCGTCGTGTGATAGGCGGAATAAGATTCCTTTCGCTTGCCATCTTTTGCACTTTTCTAGTTTTGCCATTGCTTATCTTGGGTTCCGAGTCGCGTACGAAAGATGAGGACAAGCAAAAGCTTGCTGAGATACTCTCACGCGAAGAGTTCCAGCGCCCGCCCGCCTCTGAAAACAGCCTTCTTGAAGAATGGATGAAGAGGTTAGATGAGTGGCTGGCGAGACTTTTCCCGGTACCTAGCGGAGCAGGAGGAACGGCTCCATCGGCCCGCATGGTCTCTGCAATGCAGATACTAATATTGATCGGCATAGTCGCCTTGGTCGGTTTTGGTCTTTACAAACTGCTTCCGCTTTTATTTCCGGGGTTAAAGCGTTCACGAGCGGAGAGGCCTGAGGGCCGGGTTGTGTTGGGAGAAGTGATCGCTCCGGAGGTGCCGACCGCAACCATTTTTGATGAAGCAGAACGTCTTGCACAGTCCGGACACACCCGTGAAGCGATCCGAAAAGGATATATCGCACTGCTCTGCGAGCTTGCGGACCGCCGAGTCATCGGGCTTTCCCGAAATAAGACCAATCGTGATTATCTAAGAGATGCCCGCCGAAACACGACACTTTACCCGCATCTGGCCGGTATAACCGGGAAATTTGAGCTTCATTGGTATGGTAACGTTGCTTGCGACAGTATCGATTGGAGAGATTTTAGAGAAAGTTATCAGGAGGCTCTCCGCAGCATTTAAGTGCAATGAAAGAAAGGCTGCTGATAGGAACTGGTCTGGTGCTCGTGGTGGCCGCGATGATCGCGCTTAATTCAGTGGCGTTTGTCAGCAAACAAGTCGTTCCTGATGTTGAACACAAACCCAACAGGTCAAGTCATAATGCCGGTGCGACAGGCACAAAGGCGGTCTATACACTTCTCGCAGAAACTGGGCGAGAAGTAGTTCGCTGGCGATATCATTCTGCCGACCTGAATCGGCCGGGCCAGCCAAGGCCGGACGTTTTTGTGATGGTCGGGCCCCTTAAACGTGAGCTGGAAGAATTTGAGACGGAAGAACTTCTGCTTTGGACGCTTGGCGGCGGCCGATTGGTGATAATAGATCGCGATCCTCCAAAAGATCTCATGGTAACTACTGTGCCGGGAACGATATCGGTCAAGAAAGCTCCTCCGTTTCAAGAGGTTGGCGTCGATCCTTACGACCAACTGCAGATGACGAGCGGATCTCCGGCGCTGCGGCCAGACGGTGAGACGGCATTCACAACGAATGTAAATGCGGTTCAAGCGTCGCGCTTTGCCAGTTATTTTGAATTCACGCCAGCGTACTCCGCGGAAACGAACAGCGGGGTTGAGCCAGAATACGACGATCTGCCGGCATTTTTTGCTCCCATAGCCTCACCAACACCTATCGATATTGATGGAAAACCGCTTGTCGTTGGCGATCCTGATACGACCGGGAGCGAACCTGAAAACGAAGGAACAAAACAATCCGAAAGGGCTGAGGTCTTTTCAAGGATGCCGATATCACACATCGGTCGGGACGGCGAGTCGCTTGTACTTGAGGTTCCGTATGGTGACGGCTCTGTTATTTTTGTCGGCGATCCCTACATTGTGTCAAACGGCGGTATTGCCTTGGCAGATAATGTTCAGTTCGCAGTAAATCTTTTGGGCAGCGAAGGCGTGGTCGCATTCGATGAGTTTCATCAAGGGTTCGGCAGCGGACGAAATCGGCTTCTCGAGTATTTTTCGGGTACACCCATGATCGCCATTTTCCTGCAGATCTCGGCACTAGTTGGATTGGTATTTGTTTCACGAAGCCGCAGATTCGCCCGTCCGCTGCCGTCCGATCCTCCGGATCGTTTGTCAAATCTGGAATACATATCCGCAATGGCCGAGCTCCAGCGTAGGACGCGAGCCTATGACCTGGCAGTAGAGAACATTTATGGAGATCTTCGCCGCCGAGCAGGACGGCTTTTGAGCATCGATCCTTCAACTATCTCCGATCGTGAATTTGCAGAACGTTTGAGCGAACGAACCAAACGCTCTGCGGACAATATACTCCGTCTATTTCAAGACTGCAGCGATATTATTCAGGGCGGATCGGCCACTCGATCCACAACGGTCGAACTGATCGCCGCGATCCGGGATCTTGAATACGAATTAAAGTTACGGCGTGCGGCAGGAGGAACGAGATAAACAGATGTCTGCCGTCGCACTTTTGGGCTTATTACTGCTTTTCTTTATCACCAGCGCAGTTGGCGTGATAACCGGGAGCAACTCGCTCATTACGGTGCCCGTGATGTTCCAGTTCGGAATAGATGAGAAGGTGGCGGTGGCGACGAATATGTTCGGGCTTACTTTTATGGCCGCGGGAGCGACCATACCGTTCTTTCGAAGCAGGAAATTAGAGATAAACCGACTTGTGCCGCTGATTGCGGTTACACTTATCGGTTCGGCTTTAGGTGCAATGCTCGTAGGAGCGATCCCCAACAGCGGCATTCGACTGATCGTTTCGATAGCAATGTTAGCTATCGTTGCTTTCACCCTATTTCAGAATAATGGTGACGGTAAAGGTGACGAGTTGTGGCGCATAACCACACTTGGTCTTGCCGTAACATTCTTTCTCGCGATATATGGCGGTCTTTATAGCGGCGGGTATGTAACGCTTCTTACAGCAGCCTTCGTTGCATTCATGGGAATGACATATTCCGGGGCCATCGCCGCGACAAAGCTGATCAATGTGTTCTCATCCCTGATTGCGACCATCGTTTTTATGTGGCAAGGTTTAGTAGATTATAGGCTTGGCGTTCTGCTGGCCGCCACGATGTTCGTCGGAGCTTATGCTGGTGCGCATTTTGTGACCAAAATGAGCGAGACATGGTTGCGGCGTGTCTTTGTAGCGACCGTGATACTACTTGCAGTGAAAACGCTATATGACCTTGTCTAGATGATCTCGAGGAACATTCTTAAAAATTTTCATCAATGCTCCAATATACACCTCCAACCGTAGAACATATCCTGAATGAACTCCGCAAGACGATCGTCGGGCAGGACGAGGTTATTGAACAGCTCCTAGTTGCGATCTTCGCCGAGGGCCATGCACTGCTCGAAGGCGTTCCGGGAACCGCGAAAACCTTGATGGTAAAGACGTTGGCGGAGATAATCGGTGCGCGGTTCTCGCGCATACAATTCACACCCGACCTAATGCCCTCAGACATAACAGGCACGAATGTCTTTAATATGCGAACATCGGAGTTTACGCTCCGGCACGGCCCCATCTTCACCGACATACTTCTGGCTGACGAGATCAACAGGACTCCGCCCAAAACACAGGCCGCATTGCTTGAAGCGATGGAAGAACGTCAAACCACCATCGACGGTGAGCGATACCATCTCTCTCCGATCTTTACAGTTCTTGCCACAGAGAATCCGATAGAGTACGAAGGCACCTATCCGCTGCCTGAGGCGCAGCTCGACCGTTTTCTATTAAAGATACTTATCGATTACCCGGCGGAGGCGGATGAACGTGAGATCGTAGCGCGATGGGACGCCGGGTTCAATTCTCGCCGCCTTGAGGCGGCAAACATTCAGACCTTGCCAGATGCTGCCGCGATCTCGCATTGCCGAGCAGAGATCCGAGCGACCCGAATGGAGCCGGGAGTTCAGAATTATATAGTTGAGATAGTTCGGAAAACCCGAGAACATACTTCTATACTTTATGGCGCCAGTCCGCGTGCATCGATTTCGTTGCTGCTTTGTTCGAAGGCATTAGCCGCGATCAGAGGCCGCGACTTTGCAACTCCCGATGACGTACGCGATATCGCGGTACCGGTCTTGCGGCATCGGCTTGCCCTGCGTGCCGAAACGGAGCTTGAAGGCGCAACGACGGATGCGATCATCGCTGACATCCTTAAAATGATCGAAGTGCCTCGGTAAGGTTTCATTGTGGAAGCTGCGGCGATTACCGCAAGTTCCAGACCTTCGCACGTTCTAATGGAGAGCATAGATGTTTGCAGGAGGTCGGGAATGTTTATCTTTTTTAGAATACTGGTTTTTGCGATCACCTTCTTTCTCGGTATCGTCTCAGCCCTGCCGTTCGTCGATGGTTGGATCGGCAAACGGTTAGTCGGATCTTTGACCGAATGGGTTACTGGCACACCGCCGGTTAGATATGTCAAACCTGAGTTACGGAGCGGGAAGGTCGAGCTGCGTTATGCCGGTTGGGCGATCGACGGATCACAACCAGTTATCCGACTTCGTCTAACGAACGGTTTGGACCGTTCGATCTCGTACAGTTCTTATAATGCCGAACATCCATTTGTTACCCTAACGAAGAATGGAAAGGAGATCCCTCTCTTGTACTGCGGCACAGGGGCAACCAATCATTACATATGGCCCGGCGAGACCGTCGAGTTACAGGTTGGCAGCGGACTGTTCCAAGGGTCGTTTGACGTAAATGACCGCTATTCTGTTCGGATGTACATAAAGCATTCTGGCTCACAAGTTCCCGAACAGATCGGATCCGATGTATTCATATTGTCTGCCGGCTTTCTCAGGGCAGCGAAGCAATTTTTGTGACTAGCGCCAGAGGCTAATAGACGCTCATTTTATTTAATACGGTGATTTGCTTGGAAACTTTAAAAGGTCAGCAACAGAATTTCAAGGGCCCTATTTGTATCAAGAACCATGCTCAAATAATTATATTGGATTCTTAGAAGATTGAGAGCCTTAGATATTCTTAGCCTTTAACTTAGATATATTTACTTAAAAGAGGCTCGAACGCTTCATTAGCATCCAAGCCCCTTTTGATTTATCAAAACCCTGCTCAGACACCTGCTCCGTGGCATTTCTTGAACTTCTTCCCGGAGCCGCAATAACAGGGTTCGTTAGGCTTTACCTTAGGCTGCTGCCGCACGAAAGGTGTGTGCCGTGCCGCTTCGGCACCAGCGGCTTCAGCAGTTGCCATAGCTCCAGTAAAAGCCATACCGGCAGCCTGACGACGAGCTCGCTGTTGAGCCAGCCGTTCTAGCCGTTCACGCTCTTCCTGCTCATCCCGTGAGACGACTTCCAGGTGGAAGAGAGCCTTTGTCGTATTCGTATCGATCCGATCGAGCATATCCTGAAACATATCGAACGACTGTTTCTTGTATTCAACAAGCGGGTCCTTTTGGCCGTATCCGACAAGGCCGATGCCCTGCTTGACCTGATCGATCGACGCAAGATGGTCCTTCCACTGTGAATCGATAATGTTGAGCATAATGTAACGTTCGTATGCTCTAAGGCTTTCCTCGCCCGCCTTTTTCTCCTTTTCAGCATAATTTGCTGAAGCCTTCGCCCAGATGGCTTCCGCGATCTCATCGGGATTCATTGTATGAAAATCGACGCCGGCATCTTTTGCAGGGTCTATCGCATATATGCTCTCGATCTCCGCGGCGTATGTATCGATATCCCAGTTCTCCGGATCTATGTCCGGATTCAAAAAGCTCATTGTCAGGTCATGAAGCAGGTCGCGAGCAACGCCATTTTCGCCCAAGAGATACTCTCGATGATCAGGTTCGAACATCAGCTGTCGCCTCAGACCGTAGATAGTCTCACGCTGTTTGTTCATCACGTCGTCATACTTGAGGACGTGTTTGCGTGTCTCAAAGTTCCTTGCTTCGACGGCTTTTTGAGCCCGTTCGATCTGCTTTGAAACCGTTCGGCTTTCGATGGCAACGCCTTTTTCCATTCCAAGCCATTCCATCATCGAACGAACCTTATCGCCGGCGAAGATACGCATCAGATCGTCTTCGAGCGACAGAACAAATCGCGACGAACCAGGGTCGCCCTGACGTCCGGCGCGTCCGCGAAGCTGATTATCGATGCGCCGAGATTCGTGGCGTTCGGTACCAAGGATATGGAGCCCGCCAACAGATACGACCTCTTCGTGTTCTTTTTCAACAACGGCCTTTGCCTTTCGGAGTTGTTCTTCGAACTGTTCGAAAGTTGCTTCATTCGGATCTACCTCCATCCGTTTGAGATAGTCATGAGCAAGAAACTCCGGATTGCCGCCAAGAAGGATGTCAGTACCGCGACCCGCCATATTGGTCGCGATCGTGACCGCGCCCTTTCGGCCTGCCTGTGCGACGATCTCCGCCTCGCGTTCGTGATACTTTGCGTTCAGGACGTTATGTTTGATGCCAGCTTTTTTTAAACGTTCTGAAATGAGTTCAGAGTTCTCCACCGAGACCGTACCGACCAGCACGGGCTGTCCTTTTTCATGAAGCTGCTTTATCTCATCTACGACCGCATCCCACTTTTCCGGAAGTGTGCGGTATATAACGTCCGGATTATCCTTTCTAACCATCGGACGATGGGTCGGTATCATCACGACATCGATGTTATAGGTCGTTCCAAACTCTTCTGCTTCGGTCTCGGCCGTTCCGGTCATGCCCGAAAGCTTTTCGTACATTCGGAAGTAGTTCTGTAGAGTTATCGTTGCAAGCGTTTGATTCTCGCGCTCGATCTTAACGCCTTCTTTTGCCTCTACCGCCTGATGAAGACCATCTGACCAGCGTCTTCCGTGCATCAATCGGCCGGTAAAGTCGTCAACGATTATCACTTCATTATCTTGAACAACGTAATGATGATCCCGTTTGTAAAGCGTGTGAGCTTTTAGTGCCTGCTCGACGCAATGTAGAAGCTCCATATTTCCGGGATCATAGAGATTGTCTACACCAAGAAGCTTTTCAGCTTTAGAAACGCCCTGTTCGGTTAGAACTGCAGAATGATTCTTTTCATCGACCAGGTAATCTCCTGTGGTAACCTTGGTCTCTTCATCTTTGTGTCCTTTTTCCAGACGTGGGATAACGTCATTAGCAAGGTAGTATTTGTCGGTCGCTTCATCGGTCGCACCTGAAATGATCAATGGCGTTCGTGCCTCATCGATCAAAATAGAATCGACCTCGTCAACTATCGCATAGTAATGATCCCGTTGAACAAGCGATTCGACATCGAACTTCATATTGTCGCGAAGATAATCGAAACCGAATTCGTTGTTAGTGCCGTAAGTGATGTCGCAGGCATAAGCCTCCTTGCGCTCGAAATCGTCCATGTCGTTCTGGATGCAGCCGACGGTCAATCCAAGGAACTGGTGGATCTTGCCCATCCACTCCGCATCGCGGGATGCAAGATAATCATTGACCGTAACAACATGTACGCCGCGACCGGTGAGGCCATTCAAATAAGAAGGAAGCGTAGCGACAAGAGTTTTACCTTCCCCGGTGCGCATCTCTGCGATCCGGCCCTGATGAAGAGCTACACCGCCGATCATCTGCACGTCAAAATGCCGCATTCCGGTAACGCGACGTGAAGCCTCGCGAACCGTTGCGAATGCTTCAGGAAGAATCTCATGTAAGATCTCTTGCTCGGCCTGCCTGCGTTGTACCTTATCATCGACGCCCTCTAAATGCCGGGCAATGATCTCCTTGAATTTGGGAGTTTGAGCCTTTAGCTCATCGTCTGATAGAGCCTGTATCTTTGGTTCCCACTCGTTTATCTCGGCTACGATCGGTTTGACCTTCTTCAGGAAAATATCGCTAGATGAGCCGAATATCTTCTTTATCCATTTATCTGCAAAACTGTTAACTGGCATTTTTCCTCTTCTCGGTCGAGTTTGCGTTATTGGACTTCGCCTCTGATAAAAGTTCCATGACTTTTAATACAAACCAGAGAAATTACTCTGAAGCAGCGAAAGCTGATCCGCAACTCGAAAAATTAAAATTGTTACTATAAATGGCGATGGATCCAGATAGATGTCGCTCGCCGCTAAATTGCGTTTTCGGCGAGCAAGGGATCAAGTGAGGCACGAGGCAAGCGCGTGACGATGACCACTCGGGCGCCGTCAACTTCGATCCGCGATCGGCTATAGATGTATGACCTGCGAAGGTCTATTTCAGAATCTCTTCGGTTTGTAAGTGCTTGGGAAAGAAAATACGCGAACCCCGCGGCGGTATTCTCGGTTTCCGTTAAAAAGTTGACCCTAAACTCATAGTCAGACAAACTCATCAGAATGTCGACCCTGAGCTTTTCGTGCAGGTCAGCGGAACGAGGCAAAAATGTGTCGTAAAGCCCGATGAGGGACTTTGCGTAATTGCCGAATCGTTGAGGAGTGTTATTGAACTCGGGCTTTGATACCCAACTAGAAACCCCTTCCGGAGATATAGTTACAAAATTGAAAAAATTGAAATGCCCGCTCTCAACAGCTTCTGTCTCATTCGCTGATGCTTTTACCGCGGCTCGGTAGATCTCCTCAGCCACAAAGCCATACTTTGCAATTATCGCGTCGGGATCCGGTTTGTTATCAAGATCATCCTTTACCTCGATCTCATCCTTTACATCGAAATTCCTGGTCATCGCAGCGGCCTGCTGCGCAATGACGCCCGGGGCGGAACCGGACATCAATAGACCGATGTACACACCTAGCGTGGTAAGAAAAAGTATCGAGGTTTGATTCTTCTTGCTCAAGTCTTATCTAGCTACGGTCTTATCGCTAGGCCGCATTCCCGCATTGCCATTCGGTTTCGCTTGTTCTGCTTTCTGTTCAGCCAGCTTCCGCTGGATCATCGGATGAACGACTGCTTTGGGAACGGTAAACTTAATGATCACGTTCTTTCCGTTCGCTTCGATAACAGCATTTTCCAGCAATATAAGATCATCCTTGTCGTTCTGATCCTGGGCCTCACCCTGTTTTCGGAACTTGGCCAAGGACAGTGCCAAATTGAGCGTGCTTCGAACCGAGCGAGCACGTTCAGGAGTTTCCATCTCTGACTGAACCAATGCAGTTACGTTCTCCTCGTCCTGTTCAAGCTGCATATTGAAATCTTTGCCGCCGAGTTCTTTAAGATACTGAAAATATCCGGCATCATTCACTGCTTCGACCGAGCGCTTGACCAAGTCAAGGATCATTGTATCGTCGCTTGAGGCTTGGAGGAAACGGAAGCTGTTAGCTTGGATCCTTCCATTCTTATCAAGCCGCCCGCGTGCGTTGACAACAAATTCGCTCTCAATGTTTACCGCATTTTTGTCCCTAAGCTCATTGACAAAATTTGCGAGATCCGTCATCGGACGCTTATTGATATCAACTCCAAGTACCGCCTCAGGATTTGCGTTTCCTGTATTGGCATTTGCAGAGTTCGACCCCGTTCCCGTATTCACATTCGCATTTGTCCCGCTCTTCGGATCATTTTGGGCGACCGTTTTATCATCTTCGTCATTTCCCCATGGATCGCCGATCTCGCCCTTGACAGGGTTCGGATTCCTCTTGGGCAACCTCTGCGGGCGGTTTGCAAGATCATTACGCGCTGGTGGCAATGAAGTCGGCGGCGGGAAGTTTTGAACGGTCGAACCTGGTTTCATTGGGTCGAAACCCAAAGTTTCCGGCTCTACAAACTGTTCAGGATTTGCCAGTCTAAAATACCCCGGCGGATATTCGAACATCGGCTCAACTCCGTCCATCGAGATGAAAGTTACATCCATATCGCCAAGATCTGTCCTTTCATAGGCAATATCAACAAACTCTCGCTCGGTGCCGAAAAGAACCGTCCCGACATAGGCCATATCCAGAACCGTACAAACGTTTCCTACGAACGGGCTATCACAACCACGCATCGTCAAAATACTGGTCTGAGCGAAGGCCGCGAATATCAGGATATTCAGTACAGCCGAAACTGCGAGGATCTTATAGATCCTCGGCGTGAACTCCCAATTTTTGATCTCATATCCCTGAAAAAGCTCGCCTTCTGACGTTGGCTGAACTTCCTGTTCCGGATCGTATGACTCCTGCTCGAACATATTATGCGAATCCTTTTAATTCCAATGCGCCTGTGGCTATAAATACTGTATAACTACCCGTCAGCTTTAGACGCAAAACATCGCTGGTTCGTTGCGATGTAAATCTTAATCGTATCATTTTCCACCCTAGCAGGGAAGATTAGACTTTGACCGTTCAAACATTTAACATCGGGCAAATATGCCACGTTCCTATAAAAACCAGAGGCGAGATCGCAGAACCAAACCAACCCGTCGCCGCACGAAAGAGGAACGAAACAGAGAACGTGGTTTTGCACCTGAAAGTTCCGAGAGATCCGGTGAAAATGAGGTTACTCCAGGTCTAAGTAAGATCGTTAAACGGCTGCTGGCTGGTATCGGCGTGCCGGAACAGAAGCCTTTTGTCCCGGATGATTTTCAGCTAGAGGCACTCGAAGCGATCGAACACGACGATGTTCTTGTAACGGCCCCAACCGGGAGCGGCAAGACCTGGATAGCTCGCGAGGAGATCAGAAGGCTGCTTGAACAGAAGAAGCGGGCTTGGTACACAACGCCTCTAAAAGCCTTGACAAACTCAAAATATGCCGAATTTACTGAGGAATTCGGGGCTGAGAATGTCGGGATACTCACTGGTGACCGGAAGGAGAATGCGAATGCTCCTTTGATCGTTGGCACCACAGAGATCTACCGTAACCAGCTATTTGATGCATTGCGAGGCGGCAGCGAGGTGCAGACCGATCTTGTCATCCTCGATGAAGCTCATTATCTGTCAGATGACGATCGCGGCCACGTTTGGGAAGAGGCGATAATATTAACGCCTCCGCGGATACTGGGTTCTGATACCAATGATCCGATTCTTTGGCGATGCCCTGAATGAGCCGCTCGCTCCGGCCACAACACTCATCCGCGATATGCCGATCGAAGGCGGCGGAAGTATTCAAAGTGAGTATATTCTTTACATCGGTGCAGGAGCGGTTACCGCCGGCGGGATAATCTCGCTAATCCGCTCTCTACCAACTATTTGGAGTGGTATTCGCGGAAGTATCTCCGATTTTCAGTCGAAAAGATCAGATAAGGCCGCAGGCAACAGCACAGTTTTGCCGCGAACCGAGCAAGATATATCGCTGAAATGGGTAACTATCGGAATACTTGTATTGATAATAGTCATCACACTGATGCCCTCGCTGAAAATGAATATCCTTGGAGCGATCCTAATAATCGTGCTTGGATTCTTGTTCGTAACGGTCTCCTCACGGCTGACTGGCGAGATAGGGTCTTCATCAAATCCTATTTCAGGTATGACGGTCGCAACACTGCTTTTTACATCGCTCGCATTCCTTTTGCTTGGCTGGACGCAGCCTGATCCCTATTTCGTAACCGCCCTCTCAGTCGGCGGTATCGTATGCATCGCTGCTTCAAATGGCGGAACGACCTCGCAGGATTTGAAGACCGGATTTTGGGTCGGTGGAACCCCGTGGAAACAGCAAACGGCCATTTTGATCGGGGCTTTGTCATCTGCACTTCTTCTCGGGCCGATCCTGATCCAGCTGAATAATGCCTCTGCTGTTTACCAGCCGGTTGCACCGAACACTTTTGCCGCAGACTTTCAGGTGCCTGAGAATCAGCTGGTCCGCGAGGGCGGTCAGCTTCTTGGGGAAAAGGTCGGCGGATTCTGGGGCACCAAAGACACTGCGAACTATCGCGTCTGGCACAACAAAGATGCCTCAATTGGGCCGGTGGGACGCTATCTGGTCGGAATGCAGGGAAGGCCCTCGTACCTTGTCGATCCGGGGATCAATGGGAACATCAAAGAAGTTCAAACAGGCGTAGATGCAAATGGCGAACCAGTAATGCAAACCGTCGAGAAATACCGAGCCCCGAAGGCAACACTGATGAGCTACATAATCGAAGGTATCTTGAGCCAGCAACTGCCCTGGGCATTGGTGATCCTCGGCGTAATGATCGCGGTTACACTGGAATTCTGTGGAATATCGTCGCTCGCCTTTGCCGTTGGGCTGTATTTGCCGATCTCGGCATCATCGCCGATCCTCTTTGGCGGGTTGGTCCGTTGGGGAGTCGATAAGTACCTGAAGAGAAAGTTTGCCGATAAAGATCTGACCGAAGAAGAGTTTATCGCCGAGACGGATAAGAGCTCAGGTATTCTGATGGCATCGGGGTACATTGCAGGCGGTGCCTTGGCAGGTATCCTCATCGCCCTGTCAGCGGTCTATTTTGGAGATATCGTTAGTTACTTTAACGAGATTTCCACAGCTATAAATCCATTCTATGCGGGAGGCTGGGCGGATCTTCTGTCAATGATCCCGTTCGCTGCGATAGCTCTTTTTCTTTATTTTGTGGGACGAGATAAGGTTTTCGGGCAACGGAACAAAAAAGATGGTCTGGAATAGTTAAACAAAGTTAAGTTTTTGTTTTATTTTTTCCACAGGACACGCTATACTATGCTTTGCGTGTCTTTCCTTTTTTGCCTCCGGCACGCTTTCGAGGAGGCAAGTTTGCGTCCCTGGGTCTCGGTCGTAATTTCGGCCTTCAAATAAAATTTCTCTTCCGAGGTAAAGTTTTGCGATATTATTCGCCGATCGCAAGGTTTGTATTCGTTTTCACGCTTCTGCTCACCACGGCGTCTGTGTTGGGTTGTTCAGCGAAAGCCTCTGAAGACAGGGCTTCTTCGTCTGCATCAACTGCTGAAGAACACTCATCCTCCCCGACAAAGAGTGTATCTACCATTGAGATAACGCCGAACGGCCCGGCCGATACTGTTCGGGCCTTCTACCTAAAATTGCGAGAGCGTCGAATAAGGGAAGCTCTGTATCTAACCAATCTTCGGCCAGCGATCGAGGGATTGAGCGACGATGAGCTACGTGAATTTTCGTTGGATTTTGAGCGGATCGCTTTGAAGGTTCCGGCAGACATACAGATCACAGGAGAGATAATCAGCGGTGAACTTGCTTCAGTTACTGCAAATCTGCCTAACGAAAACGACCAACTTGAAGCACAGCAAATTCAACTTAAGAGAAAAGGCGAATTTTGGGTCATACTAACTGTCGATCCCGCAGCCGAGGCTAGAGTTAAAAAAGAGGGAAAGAATTATTTTCGGGCATTGAAGATCGATGCACATCAGGAAGATGCGAAGGAAATGCTCGAGCGGGTCGCAAAGGCGCAAATGGTTCATTCAATGCAGAATGAAGGAAAATTTGCTGATACTGAAAAGCTGATCGAACTTGGCCTACTTCCGGAAGATATACGAACATCGGAATCAACGGGCTACAAATACTTGATCGTTCTTACAGATGATGCATCCGATTATTATGCGACGGCAACACCTGCCCAATATGGCCGAACGGGCACAAACTCCTACATACTAAAACCTCAGAAAAAGGGAATGCCTATCGTAACAGGCCGTGACAATGGCGGAAAACCGCTGATGAAATGAACTTTATGTGAATCAGCATATTGGCAGATTTGAATTATCGCTGTGTAAGGATTATCAACTAAACCGACATCTATAGCGAGCAATGATCAGAGAGCTCATAACAAAACTAAGACAAACTTTCAGTGAACGCTCGCATTCTGCCCGAAAACCCCACAATCTTCCTATAAAGATCTCTTTTGATGCCGAGCATTCGACCGGCCGACTTTCCTCACCGTCAGAAAAGCTTTTCATCGCCGGAGAAACAACCGATATAAGTTCCTCCGGAATCGGCTTTGTAGTTTCATCGATCCGGATAAAAGAATATTATCTGGTCGGACAAGATCGGGTGCTTAACGCTGAGATCGATCTTCCGGGAGGCAAGATTAAAATGAAGGTCATTGGAAGGAGATACGAAAAAGTCGGTATCCACCTTTCAACTGAACGATTTCTTATCGGCGCTGAGATCGTTGATATGCTGCACGCTGACCGGGAACGCTATGAACATTTTCTGAGATATGGCAGACGCCGGGGGAAAAGTGCCGAGCCAAGCTTTGAGGCAAGTCCACGATAGAGGATCCCATCCACCGACCTTTATCTCTCTACGTCCTCTCTTTTAGCGATCAAGCTCTCATGTTCAGATTCCGGTCGCCGTCCGTCTGTGCCCATTGGTAAGACCGGTCCGCGGCCGTTCGCATCAACTATGCGGGAACCATTCGGTTCAAGCGCGGCGTTTAGCACATCACTAACTCGAGTAGCCGTTATCACCTCAAGTTCTTTCCTTACGTCGTCCGGGATCTCTTCAATGTCGTGTTCATTCTGCGCCGGAAGAATTATTCGGCGAATACCCGCGCGATGTGCCGCAAGAACCTTCTCCTTGATACCGCCAACGGGAAATACGAGTCCGGAAAGTGTTATCTCACCAGTCATAGCAGTATCCGTTCGGACGCGCCGGCCAGTGTAGAGAGAAGCAAGAGCCGAAGCCATCGTAACGCCCGCACTCGGTCCGTCCTTTGGGATAGCTCCCGCAGGGACGTGGAGATGCACCCCGTCTTTCTTGATCATCTCCGGATCTATGCCGAATTCGGAAGCGTGTGACCAAAGGTAACTTCGTGCGGCTTGAGCCGATTCTTTCATCACGTCACCCAACTGCCCGGTCAGTGTCAGACCGCCGCCTCCCGGCAAAAGCGTGGCCTCTATGAACAAAACCTCCCCGCCCATCTCTGTCCAGGCCATACCTGTAGCAACACCCGGCGGAAGTTCGGCTCGCGCGGATTCCGGATGGAAGCGCGGAGCACCGAGATAATCCTTTACGTTCTGAGCATCAATTGTTACCTTCTCCGTCGAACCTTCGGCAACCTTTAATGCTACCTTCCGTGCTAGATTCCCAATGGCACGTTCAAGCTGGCGAACGCCTGCTTCGCGTGTATAACGGGATGTCAGAAGATTGATCGCCGCATCGGTTATTTCTAATTGCTCCGGCTGAAGACCATTCTCATTTATCTGCCTCGGCACAAGATACTGTTTCGCAATGCTAAGTTTCTCTCTGTCGCTGTAACCGGCAATTTGGATAACCTCCATACGGTCACGCAGCGGCATCGGGATAGGACCCAACGAGTTTGCCGTTGCTATAAAGAATACCTTTGAAAGATCGAACGGCAGATCAAGATAGTTATCACGAAACGTATTGTTCTGCGCCGGATCAAGGATCTCAAGCAAAGCAGACGCCGGATCACCGCGGAAATCGTTTCCAAGTTTATCTATCTCATCCAGCATCATTACCGGATTGTTGACACCCACCCGGCGAAGTGCCTGAATTATGCGGCCCGGCATGGCACCAATATAAGTCCGACGATGCCCGCGAAGCTCCGCCTCATCTCGCATCCCGCCAAGCGACATCCGTTCAAATTCACGGCCAAGCGAACGTGCGATCGAACGTCCTAATGATGTTTTACCGACACCCGGAGGGCCGACGAATAAAAGGATCGGACTTTTCGAATCAGGCCGAAGCTTTACCACCGCAAGCGACTCAAGAATTCGTTCCTTTACATCTTCCAGACCATAATGGTCCTCATCCAGAATTCGTCTTGCCTCATTAAGATCAAGCTTTTCCTCGCTCGATCGTCGCCACGGCAATTCGAGGATGTATTCAAGATATGTACGGATAACGTGGTAATCCGGAGCGGATTGGGGCAATGCCTCCATCCGTTTCAATTCTCGCTCCGCTTCTTTACGAACATCATCCGGCAGATCGGCGGTTTCAAGCCGTTCGCGTATCTGGGCTGCTTCGGCCTTTTGACCTTCATCTTCGTCCTCACCCAGCTCCTTCTTTATCTGCTTCATCTGCTGGCGAAGCACATAATCACGCTGAGCTTTGTCCATTTCGCCTTGAGCCTCCGAGGCGATCTTTGACCGGATCTGCATTATCTCAAGCTCACGTGCGAGCGCTGCATGCGCAAGAGTCAGCAGTTCATCGGTGGTGTTTGCCTCGAGCATTTTCTGTTCAGTCTCGGTGCCGAGTTCCAAAACAGAGGCAAGGAAATATGATAGCTGCACCGGATCGCTCTGCGTCATTACCGCCATCCGGATCTCGGGCGGCACCTGCGGGAGCATCGCAAGCGCCTGTTGGATCATTTGCTGGATATTGCGTTTGAGAGCCTCGACCTCCTCGTCATCGACGCGTTCCAGCTCAGGCAATTTCTCAACCTTTGCCTTGATAAAAGGCTGATCTGTCTGCCATTCGATGATGCGAAAACGCTCTAGCCCCTGAACGATAAGCTGCATTACGCCTTCGTTCCGCATCATTCTTTTGATAGAGACAATGGTCCCGACCTGATAAAGGTCTTCAAACTTTGCCTCGTCGCCGGTAACGCCCTCTGACTTAGTTGTTACACAGCCAAGTAATTTCTCTTCTGTAGAAAGTGCGGCTTCAACAGCACGCATCGAACGCTCGCGACCCACCGCAAGCGGCACAACAGTATCAGGAAACAGCGTCGTATTTTGCAACGGCAGTATGGCGATCTCAAGCTGTTCCGGAATATTGACCTCGGTTTCCGTCAGTGAATTTTGTTGTAGTTCGTCTGCCATCGTTTACCCGTATCTTCGATGTTCGCCGTTAGCGCGATGTACGATACAAATTTATCCTTTCGATGTTCTAAGGCGGATGATCAACAGTCCATTTTCGAACATATGGTCCAGTTTTACGCCTTCGATAGAAGCCGGGAAATTTAGCGTTTTCTCAAAACGACTGTATGTTATTTCCATCTGATGATATGAACCGCCCGATGCACACGAACGGTCTTTACGGCATCCGGCGATATAAAGCGTGTTGCCTTCGACCTCGATCTCAACATCTTCAGCGGCCACACCGGCCAATTCGACCTTAACGACCCAGCCATCCTCAACTCTGTAAACGTCCGCTGCCGGCAACCAAAGCCTTCCGGAAGGTTTTGCTCCGCGCGAGGATCCCAAAAACTGAAAATGTCGATTTAACGCTTTTGCCATTCTTTAACAGATCGAGCGCGACAAAATGAACGTAGGTTACTTTTTACTCCAAAACGCTGCGCCGCTGGATATCTCTTCTAATGTCTCGGCGATCTCGCGCTCGTCTTCCATCTCTAGTGCAACGTCAGCCATAGAAATGATGCCCGCCAGCGAGCCATCCTCGTTAACTACCGGAATGCGGCGGACCTGTTTTTCCCCCATTAGACGCACGGCTTCAAATACAAAATCATCCGGGCCAACAGAAAATATCTCAGTCGTCAGAGCGTTAGAAACAGGCGAATCGGGGCCATTCCCTTCTGCGATCGATCGAACGACGATATCCCGATCGGTTACAATGCCAACAAGACGATCGTCTGAGACCACCGGCACACTGCCCATGTCGCCGTCACGCATCATTTCCGCTACTTCGCGTAGCGTGTTAGCAGGCGAAGCAGTCCTGACATTTGAGGTCATTATCTCTCGGCATCGTGAGCGCTTCATACCTGTGGCTCCGGTTTCCTGCATTTCTCCATTTTCATTGACTTCGAGAGATAACGCAAGCGGTTTTGATTTCACTCAGCGGATTGGCAGAATTGATATGGCAAATGGGAAAGGTGAGACACAATAAACACAAGCCAATACGTGAAGGACGCTCCATAAAAGTAGGGCGGGCCGAATCGGTACCCTCCGGACGAGGAGCTACCGTACAGCTAAACGATGGAAGCGAACTGGCGCTTTTCAATGTCGGCGGCACATTTTATGCAATAGAGAATTTTTGTCCACACAAAGGCTATCCATTGGCAGATTCACCGTTGAAAGGTACGACTGTTATCTGTGAACATCATGACTGGATGTTCGACGTCCGCACCGGACACTGCTTTACGGCTCCGAAATGTTCAATAGAAAAATACCCGGTTCGGATTGAGGATGGTTGGATATTCATTGACGTTTGAGTCCCGCGGTATAGCTTCTTACAGAATTGCTAGAAAAAGAACCGAGAACTCGACTGCACATACATTCCATGATCGGATCTATGGCACTCAGAATTCTCGGATCTTTCAACAACAAAATCCCGATACAGTTAGGATTCAAATAAGCTAGAACCTAAGCGTTACGTTCTGGCCGTCCAGTACAAGGCTCGTTGCATTTATATTTCTTAAGTTCCTGCCACTGTATGCGATCTGGATCTCACCGCTAGCATCGGCATCGCCGGAGTTGGTGACAGCGATTCGAGCCGTCGTATCGTCAATGAAGACAAGCTTCCCCTGAAAACTTATCGTACCGCCGATACGTGTCAAAGAGACTGTAGCATCGCCGCTTTCAGTTACAACTACATTGCCGCTAACCAGAAGCCAAGCGCTTCTTCCTTCTATTTGCAATGTTCCAGTTCCGAACTTCGATAGGCTCAGAGACCGCCCAGTTATCGGCTCAGGCCCATCAGACGCAGGTTCAAGAACAAGCTCGACATTTGCAGTTTGGTTCCCCCGTAAAGTTATCGGCTGACCGTTTGGTGTTCGGAATCGGAGCCTTCCCTCACTTCGGATCTCTGCCTGCAGTTCATAGTTTCTCTGGCGATTTATGTCACGCTGAGCGTAGCTTAGCTCAAACGGGATCGGCACATTTCTATTACCTGAACTAAAAGAATTCTCGGCTACGGGCGTGCCATTCGGATCTGCTGAATCGACAAGTCGGACAGTGATCTCCGAGTTTGGCGGAAGAGCGATCCGCTGGCGATAGGTCACGGTCCCGCGGATGGACGAATCGCGAGTTCCTCCAGTTCCGACCGGAACCACTACGATATCAACAACTCTAGGATTGCCCTGTGTGATCACTAAATGATTCGTGTCGGTTGTAAACAGGAGCCGATCGCGGTCGCGTATCTCAGCTCTTATCGCATAGCGATTCCGTTCCTGGATACGGCTGCGGTCATAGGCCATATCAAATGAGAAAGGAACCTGTTTGCCTGCTGTTTCGATACGCTGTTCAGCTATCACGGTGGCTGCCGCATCTGCCCGTGAGATGTCGATCAATGAGACGATCAACACTGCGGTCGGCGGCAGAGCGCTTCGCTGGCGATAGGTTACCGTACCGGAAACAACATTGTCCTGGGTTTGGATCGGCCCATCACAATTAGCACGCGTTTCGACGTCCTCTGCGCTGACGGTTGGTCGAGTTCCCGTGGTGATCTTGTATGTTACGTAACTCGTCTGGGACGGACAACATAAGGGGTCGTTCGAAGTATAACGGACGAACTCAACCGACAGATCATCCGGTGTATAAAGGTTGATCCGGCTTAGTGCACCATCCGACCTCGCCTCGGAAAATACCGGTGCCAGTGTTCCGGCAAAGCGTGTCCCCACAAAAACAAAGCCGTTGTATTGATTTGGCCGACACATTCCGTCAACGCTGGCCATCGCTGTAATTATCGAGATCTGACCATAAGTGTACGCAGGGCCGTAAAGATGCCAGCCCGCACGCGTGAGCGCCCGATCATTAAGGCTTTCCGGCCGCCGGACTGTCGGAGCACACATCGTCGATGTCGGCGACGAAGCAGTGCTCCGCGGTGCATTTGGAATAACCCCATTGCCACTGTTCCAATTAGAAAGCGGGCGATCAAGCCAAGGAGTTTGGCCGCTCGCACCTGCTACAAATAACAAAATCCCCAACACAATCGGTGTAATTAGATTCTTCATATCTCCCCTCGTTCAAGTTTGTAGAAAAACAAGATCAAATAGTGGGCATGTGTTAGATAGGATACACCCGAACACAAGTTTGCCTAAAAATGATCAACCCTGGCTCCCATCTTGTCCGATCGCTTCTACAGGACAAGCTCTCATGGCCTCTTCACAAAGTTCAAATTCCACGTCGGTTTCTGGCTGTTTGTAAACGAAAGAATAAGCGTTTTTATGATTGCGAGTGAAATTATCCGGAGCGGTATCGCGGCAAACATCGCAATCAATGCAGTGCCGCTCGACATAAAATTTACCGGGCGCGTTATCAGGCACTTTGTCTTTGTTCTTCGCCATAGTTTGCCCGATCGTAAGGTTCATAGCAATTCGTAAAGCAATTGGATGGATCGACTAAAATACCTCTTTTGCTAGATTTTTTTCTCTGTCATTGAGATCATTCGTTCCAGAGCAACGTTCGCAAAGTGTTTGGTCTCATCATCCACCTTTATCTCATTGACAATCTGACCGTTAGCGAGGTTATCCAGTGACCATGCAAGGTTCTGCGGCGCTATCCGATACATGGTCGCACACATACAAAGATCCGGAGCAAGCAAATGTATCTCTTTATCAGGAAACCGATCGGAGAGCCGCTTTACAAGATTTACTTCCGTCCCGATCGCCCACTTCGACCCAGCCGGAGCATTTTCGACGGTTTTGATGATAAATGAGGTCGAGCCGTTGAGGTCGCTTTTTTGAACCACCTCATATGTGCACTCCGGATGGACAAGCACTTGTACCTCCGGCACCTCGTCGCGGATCTTATCCACGTGCCAATCTTTGAACCGGCCATGTACTGAACAATGTCCTCGCCACAATATCAGTTTCACGTCAAGCAAAGCCTCAGGCGAATTACCTCCGAGTTCTTTATGCGGATCCCATACGACCATTTTATCCAGAGGAATGCCAAACTTTGCACCGGTATTCCGTCCTAGATGCTGATCCGGAAAGAAGAACATCTTGTCATAATTTCTAAGATAAACGTCGAACAGAGGCACAGCATTAGAGGAGGTGCAAACGACACCTTCGTTCCTGCCACAAAAGGCCTTTATCGCAGCCGTCGAATTCATATATGTGATCGGGGCAACGCGTTGTTCGAGAACGCCGATCTCACGCAACTGTTCCCATGCTTCTTCGACCTGATCGATGTTCGCCATGTCGGCCATCGAGCAACCGGCTCCCATATCAGGCAAGATCACGACCTGTTCGGGCTTGCCCAGAATGTCTGCCGATTCAGCCATAAAATGGACCCCGCAGAAAACGATGAAATCAGCCTCAGTTTGCGATGCCATAACTGAAAGCTGATAGCTGTCGCCCGTAAGGTCGGCGTGTCGGATAACATCGTCGCGCTGGTAATGGTGACCCAGAATAACAACACGTTTACCCAAAGCCTCGCGAGCCGCTTCAATTGACTCGGAGACCTCAACCTCGGACATCAGCAAGAAATCCTCAAGCGGCCGCACATCAGTTAGAACTTCAGCCATATTACCTCCTTGGCGAGCATCGTGATCTGTGCTCATTACAGTAGAGAATTGCACTTTGGAGCAGCATTCGCAAGGGTTTGGGATCAGTTGAAAAACTAAAGATCATAGGTCACTTTGTCCTGGCCAAATGCATTGCAAAACTGTTCGCGGCAATCTTCCGACAGGCCAAGTTTGTTTAACCATTCACGCTGTTCCTGCATAAGACGCGGCAGGTGCACTACGTCCGAAACCGCGTATTCGACCAGATCCTCAGTCCAAATACCATCCCATTTTTTTGTGAATCTTGTCCTCTGAGACTTGTCCAGATCAACAGCGAAATAACGATAAAGTGTATCGGCGAGCGATACGGATTGTCGCGCACCGCGCGTAAGCAGCTTTTCGGCGATCATCGTGTCATATACACTAGTGATCACATATCCGCCTGCACTAAGGAATTCCAGATCGAACCGTGCATTGTGAAACACTTTGACTATCGCGGTATTTGCGAGCAGCTCAGCAAACCGGCCCATACCGACACCTTCACTCAATGGGACCAATACGCTTAGGTCGCCATCAGAGAACTGGATCGAGTACAGCCTTCCGACCTTTGAATTAAAGCCGGAAGTTTCAGTATCACACCCGACCACGTGGGCAGAGCCCAATTGCTGCATCGCGGACTCCACATCCTCGGTTGTTCTGGCAATCAGAGTTCTCATTCTTGCAGAGATAGTTTTACTCAAAGTTTGGCTTGGGCAAAATGTGTCCTGACCATACCAGCGGATGAGCTTTGCACATTTTCAAGGTATTATTGAAACGCGATGATAAATGAGATCGAGGCAAGAGTCCTAGGAAGCCTTGTTGAGAAACAACTGACCACGCCGGAATATTACCCGCTTACATTGAATTCGCTAACGGCGGCATGCAATCAACGGTCGAACCGTGATCCTGTAATGTCGCTTGGGGAAACGGAGGTCTTAGCGGCCATTGACTCTCTTCGCGATAAGAATCTGGTCTATCTTTTTCACGGCAGCACTAGCCGGACGGTTAAATACAAGCATATGCTGCCAAGCGTTTTGGAGCTCGAGCCGGAGGAGACGGCCATTATCACACTCCTTTTGCTTCGCGGGCCACAGACCGTCGGTGAACTGCGCGGACGTAGCGAAAGGCTTTATGATTTCAGATCGCTGGACGAAGTGCAGCAAACGCTCGACGCACTTGCCCGCCGGTCAGAGCCGCTTGTGGCCCGTTTGGAAAGATCGCCGGGGCAGAAGGAGCCGCGATACGCTCACCTCTTCAGCGGTGAGCCGGATGTATCTAAGCTCGCGAATGCTGAAACTCCGAGGCCAAGCAGAGACGATACTTCCGCGATCGACGAACTCCGAAACGAGTTTCTAGCTCTAAAAGACGAACTGGAGAAACTAAAGGGAGAGTTTGCGGAATTCAGAAAGCAGTTCGAATAGAAATTACTGGCGCACAAGGTGTTTATCCAAGGTCCGCCGTAATTCAACCGGATCGATCGGCTTGTAAATCACGTCGTCGCAGCCCGCTCGTTCGGCATGATCGCGGACATTGCGAAACCCGGTTACTACGATTATAGGAACCCGCTCGAACGCGTCGATCTCGCGGATCATCTTTGCGGTTGAAAGACCGTCCAGCAAAGGAAGTCCGATATCCATCAAGATTAGGTCAGGAAGGAACTCCTCGGCTTTTGCAATAGCGTCATACGCACCTGCCGATTCCAATACAGTATGCCCCTGTTTTTCCACGATCAAGCGGATCAACGCGCGAGCATCTTCACGATCTTCAACAACAAGGATCTTTTTCTTCATTCTCTCCGGCTCGAGTGTGGATAGCTTTGATGCTACAGCCGAAGTTTCAGGTTTGCAAAATTAGTGAGGTGAAAGTATCGAGCTTAGTGTGAAGGCTCTCTCTGCGGTTTGTCCTTGTGAATCTGTTACGCGGATCGTAAAGACCCACGTACCCCGCAGCCTGGGCCGCCCAAATATGCGTCCGCTGCTTACATCGAGCCTAAGGCCGGGCGGAACACCGCCTTCCGCAATTGAGAACTCAAACGGCGCGATGCCGCCCGTGATCTGTAGGCTCTGATCATAAGGGCGAAGACGTAACGCCGGTGGCAGCGTCTCAGTGTTAATGACCGGCGGCAGCAGAGCAGAATATTCGAATGCGCCGAGATCAAACTGCCCAACTTGCGGCCGAGCGGTCGATCGTTGGTGTATTAGATACTGCCTCGAAAGATCATTTAATGGCAACACGTCAGGGTTCAGGGCCGTGCCGGCATCGATAGCGGGCGAGCCGGGAAGAAGTGCAAAGTTTTGTGCGTTTATATCCGCGAAGCCCGGCGATGTACCGGTTACCATCGTATTCCCACCGGTAACGCTTCCTGTAAATCCGCCCCCTTCGTGGGAATTTCGCCATCCGGTTTTTGCCCAGTTATTGGCAAGCAGAAGAGTCCCTGCCTCTGCCAGCATCGCGAGGTTTGCCCCCGAAGAGGTATTGAAGAAAATATTGTTCCGAAGATCAGCATTTTCGTCGTTTGTAGAAAGCCGAGCAATGACCGTTGTGCTCGCGCGCACCGAATAGATCGTATTGCCGTAGAGATATAACTTTCCCTTCCGATAGTTTGCCGTGGTGCCGCTATCACCGCCGTAATGGACCACTTGATTGTTTCCGCCGTCCTGCTTGATCAGAATGTTTCCGTAAACGAACGTCTTCCTGTAGGCTGGATGATTGCGTATAACAGCCGTATCCTCGCCATCCACCATATCGATGGTTCGATTGCCGCCTTCGATCCAGTTATATCTGACCACCAAACCGGCGGAACGATCCTTTAGATTTACACCGGGAGAGCCGGAACGCAGCGGCCCGAATCGATTGTACTGAAAAGTGATATTTATAGCTGCGGTATAGTTGTTGTGCTGATAAATGCTCCCAACTATCCCGTTTCCGTGAATATAATTTCCTTCCACCAGGATATCGCGCGATTGGGCGGAATCCGTCGAGGCAGCAAAAAGCCCATTTGCCCCATCGGTAATAATATTGTTCCTGATGGTAATGAATTCACCTTTTTCAATGAAGATAGGCGAAGCCGCGGAGGCATAGCTCTGAACCGTACCGTTTCGGCCTGTGAATTGATAGTTCGGGTGAGCGCCGCGAACTTCAAGGCCCTCAATGATGATGTGCCGCGGCATTGTGTCCGCGGGAACATTGGCACCGCCGATCTTTATCACACCGCGTTGCTCGCTCCAGAAATTCAGATTGGCAGGCGTCGTCGCGTTAACACCATCGATTACAGGGCGCTGGCCTTCCGGCCCCGGAACCCCGACAACCGTTATTGGAAGTTCGGCGGTTCCCTGACGGCAGATCACCCATTTTTCGCGATACGGTTCCGTACGCCAATGGATCCTTACGATGTCTCCCGGCTGAAGTGTTGCCCAAGGCACACCGGCGATATTGGTTATCTGCTGGCCGGGGCCCACTTCGTAAACGGCAGCCGATGTGGATAGATCGGACGCGAAAATTGTCAATACCAAAGTCAGAATAAGAGAACGCATAGATCAGAGAGTGTTTGGTGGGCAAAAGATCGGATGATCGCAGAAAGTTATCCGCTATTTTAAAGATAGTTGCAAATTCCGGCTCTTTCTATAAAAAGGAATAAAAGAGTATATCTGGATATTTGTTCTGCTCCGTGCGTAACAAGCCTCTACATCCAGGAAAACAAACTTAAATCGCATATCGGCAAGCTCCGGGAATGTGTAAAGCACGAAGATCGGACATCGTCAATTGTAGTTGGTCGATCCTCAATCACTAATCAAAATTCGTCAATCGTGAATAATTGTGTGTTTAGGGATGGCATCTCCGAGGGAGTGGAAGCGACCTGAAAGTAATCTCAACTGAACGGCTGAAAAGATACAAGGCTGCCTTTTCCGACAGCCTTGATATGCAGCTGCGTGAAAGCTTTACTAGCGATCAGAAAATGAACCGAACACCCAGCTGAAGTTGTCGCGGGCCGCCGAAACGTGCCGTTGACGGAGCGAAAAGCGGAATGCCGGCTTCCGGGTTTGACGGGGAACCATCCGGCAAAGGTGTACCAAACAGACTGATAGCATCGTTACCAAAATTTTTGTTTGAGGCTTTGGTAACGTTGAAAACCTCTGCCGAAAGATCCAGCCGTTTTGATTCGCTAAGTCTGAATGCTTTCAGCAAGCGAAGATCAAGGTTAAAGAAATTCGGCTGGCGGAAAGAGTTTCGTTCAACAACGCGTCCGTTAACTATCGCCCGGTCATTGTCGTCATTACCATCGTTCTGGGTGTCAAAGCCGATCACTGGCGTGTAAGGAAATCCAGAACGGGCAAGCAGAACGCCGGAAAGCGTAAATCCTGCGCCCAGATCAACCAATCCGCTCAGATTCATATTGTGGCGAACATCCTGCTTTGAATAACCCCGATCCATCTTTAGATCGAAAGGATTAAGAGCCGGTTCCTGCGAAAAGTTTCGCTCGTTCGAATCGTCATCCATCGTCTTGGACAAAGTGCCTGATCGAGGAGTTATATGCAGCCTCGATGGCCGGCGTCGACGTCGATCTTATAGTTCGCGGCATTTGCTCGCTTCGACCGGGTGTAAAGGGTCTATCAGAGCGGATCAAGGTTCGGTCGATCGTTGGGCGATTTCTTGAGCACAGCCGCATATTCCACTTCCTTAACGGAGGTTCAGAAACCTCGGAAACATATATTGGCAGTGCAGATTGGATGCTTCGAAATCTGGATCGACGTGTCGAGGTGGTGGTCCCGATCATTGATCGGGAGATAGCAACCTATATCCGGGACGTTATTCTTGAAGGTTATTTGAGGGACAATGTGAATGCGTGGTCATTACGTCCGGATGGAACCTATCGAAAAGTTGCGGCAGGCAGCACGCGCGAATCGAATTCGCAGATGTCATTTGTCGGAGAAGATATCTTAAACTAGGCTGAAGCCTTCCTTTCGAATCTTGCTTCCATTACTCCGTTTACGTTCTTGCCGTATTTTATTGTGAGCCGCGGGTAGCCGCGCGGCTCTCGTTCTATTTCCCGCATCCCAAGAAGCCTCTCGGCTTTCTCTATTTCTTCGATAGAGCCTTCGATCTCCATGAATAAGCCGAAGGGCAGTTCATCCAGCACCACTTCGACCGACCCTAGCTGCCAATATTTTCGGCGTTTCTCATAAACAGCGGTCAACCGATACCCAAGCCGTTCGATGATCTTCTCCATTGCCTCAACATCAGAGACATTGGTCTCGTATTCGAGCTTGTGCTTAGCCCCAGATTCTGATTTGACCTTTTCTTTATACGTTAGGACCGTAAAATCGCCGATCTTTCGAAGGCGAAGCGTGGCACCGCGTTCGTCCATATCGCCACCGCGGTGCTGGTAATTGACTTCAAACACCTCCTTGAGAAAGACCGCTCCGAGCTCCGACAGTTTCGCCGTAAGTTCCTCGACCCTCTTTGCTCCAAGGCGATATTTCTTTTCCGTTTCGATCTTCACCGGTAAGCGCGCCATTTGTCAGATGGCAAAATGCGAGTGTAAGCATTCTTTCGACTAACGGCAAATCTACCTATAGAACATTCAATTAGGTGTAAATATATAACTCTGATATTGCCAATTTACCTAGGGTCCTTGCTGTTCTGCGGTAATAAGATGAGTTTGGAGCATATATTGAGATCTTCTGGTGTTTATTTAAGGACATTGTTCAAACTTGCACATTTGCCCACATTAAGATCAAAAATATCTTTATTTTTGATTTTAGCCTCTTCATTGCTTACTCTTTTCTTTTTCTTGATATGAAAGCATTGATTCTTGCCGGCGGGAAAGGAACACGTCTTAGACCGCTTACCGTTTATACGCCGAAACCGATCGTGCCGGTCATGAATCGGCCATTTCTTTCATATCAATTAGAGCTGCTATCGCGTGCCGGCATTTCCGGCGCAACTCTCTCATTGAATTATCAGCCAAATAAGATCGAAGATACCTTGGGAGACGGCTCTGATCTTGGCGTTGCGATAGATTACGTTACAGAACCTTCTCCTTTGGGAACGGCTGGAGCTTTCCGTTTCGCAGCCGATAAAGTTGAAACAACTGTTGTCCTCAATGGTGATATTCTCTCGGATATCGATCTGTCAGCGATGATCAGCCAACACCGCGGATCTGGTGCAGCGGCCACGATAGCTCTTGCTCGAGTTCCTGACCCCTCAGCATATGGCCTTGTTGAGATCGATGATGATGGCGCGGTGCTCCGCTTTATTGAAAAGCCCTCTGCTGCAAGTTTGTCTGAGATCAAGACCGATCTGATAAATGCAGGTATCTACATTCTTGAGCCCTCAGTGCTTGAGCTTATTCCGCAAGGTGAGAACCGCTCGTTTGAATACGACGTTTTCCCAATGATCTTGTCAAAAGGAATGGGATTCAATTCCTTCGTTTTGGAGGATAACTATTGGCGGGATATTGGGACGCCTGCCTCTTATCTGCAGGCACATTTAGACCTTTTGGCGGGAAAGTTCAATTTTTTGGTGAGTCCCAACATCTCACATTCTGAGCTCGCCACCACGGCTTTCGTAGATAAAAGATCTGTGATCGCTGAAGGCTGTGTTTTGAAGCCGGGCGTGCGTATAGAAAACTCAGTTATCGGACCCGGTGTATTTATTGAAGAAAAATCCCTTATTAAAGATTCCGTACTTTGGTCGCATTCCCGCGTCTCGTCATCTGCCGAGATACGCGGTGCCGTGCTTTGCCGGAGCTGCCATATTGGAAGAAATGTCGTCGTCGGCGAAGGAAGCGTGCTCGGCGATAAGGCTTCGATCCCCGATTACTCTAAGGTTTAGATGTCGTTATGCCGGAACTGCCGGAGGTTGAAACTGTTGTTCGTCAGCTTGACGCTCTGATCGCTGGCCGGACCATCAATCAAGCCCGATTATTGCGAGCGAAGCTTTCGCCTGACTGCTCATCAAAGAGATTCTCGTCATTGCTGCAAAACTCCTCCATTACAGGAATAACAAGACGCGGAAAATTCATTCTTGTTGACCTTTCAAGAGGGCGAACGTTGCTCGTTCATTTAAGAATGAGCGGGCGTTTTATGTTATTGGACGAAGAAGCCGCCGAACCGAAGTTTACCCACGCCGTTTTTCATCTTGATGATGAAACGAAACTTGTATTTCAAGATCAGCGGCACTTCGGATTGATGAAGATAGTAACCAGCGGGGACCTCTCGAACTTAAAAGAACTTTCTAAGCTCGCTCCGGAACCATTTTCTGACGAATTTTCGCCGGACTATCTTCGGTTCTGTTTACAGAGATCACGGCGCAGTTTGAAGGAGACGCTTCTTGACCAGACACGCGTCTGCGGGCTTGGGAATATCTACGCATCTGAAGCAATGTTCGTCGCGCGGGCCGATCCGCGTATGTCTGCCGATAGTCTTTCAGCAATTAAGACAAAACGACTTCATTCGGCTATTCGAGATGTATTGACTGAAACGGTCGAACTTGGGAAAACCATCGCGATAGATCGTGATAACATCGGCGGCAACATTTACGGTAACGGCAGCGAGCAGATCTGGCGCGTTTATGGGCGTCAAGGTGAGCCTTGTTCCAAATGCGGCCGGCCGATACGTCGCATCGTTCAAGCCGGTCGCTCCACCTTCTACTGCGCATATTGCCAGCGCTGACCTCGTGTAACAGCTTGACTTAGCAAGGCGAAAAACGCATCATTCAGGAAACCGTGGTGAGTTATTGCGACTTGCGACCACGTTAAATAAACTGCTAAACAGCATAAGACGTTCAAGATGTAATTTTGAGGTCTCGCTGTTTGGCGAGACTTTTCATTTGATGAACGCCGCGTTTTAACAGGGCAATGAAAGACTTTCGCGAATTGATAGACTCTGGTGGGATATTCGTATTTGACGGGGCAATGGGAACACGTCTTTACGATAAAGGCATTTACATAAATCGCAGTTACGATGAACTGAATCTGACCAATCCGGATCTGGTCCGTGAGGTTCATGAGGAATACATTCGCGCAGGCTCAGATGTGATCGAAACAAATTCTTTCGGAGCAACTCGCCATAAATTGCAGACTTACGGACTTGAGGACAAGGTGCGCGAGATAAACACGGCCGCCGCCAGTATAGCCCGAAAAGCAGCGAATGATAATGCATATGTTGCTGGGGCGATCGGTCCGCTTGGAATTCGGATCGAACCGTTTGGCCCAACATCCTTTGACGAAGCCCGCAGCCTTTTTCGCGAACAGGCAGAGGGGCTCCTCGAAGGCGGTGTCGATCTCTTCGTTCTTGAGACCTTCTCAGAGCTTTCTGTAATAGAGCAGGCGATCCGTGCCGTGCGTGACGTTTCCGACCTACCGATCATCGCTCAGATGACGATCATTGATGATGGAAAAACGACCTTCGGGACCACTCCTGAGGCCTTCACTGCAAAACTGGATGAGCTCGGCGCGGACGTCATCGGACTAAATTGTGGTATGGGTCCAAGCCACGTGCTTACTGCGCTTGAAGCGATGCGTGCCGTAACCAGCAAACCTCTTTCGGCACAGCCTAATGCCGGTCTGCCACGCGACGTACAAGGAAGACAGTTCTACATGGGATCGCCTGAATATATGGCGACATATGCAAAACGATTTGTGCAGGCCGGGGCACGATTTGTTGGTGGATGCTGTGGCACAACGCCAACGCATATAAAGATAATAGCGGATTCTATCCGCTCCATCAGCCCGCGAAAAGCAGATGTATTTACGAGCATAAAACCGGCTGAGGTGGTCGAGCTACAGCCGCCTGATATAAAAGTGATCGATCCAGAGGATCGTTCCAACTGGTCAAGGAAAATAGCTCGCGGCGAATTCGTAACCTCGGTTGAGGTGCTTCCGCCGAAGGGATGCGATGCAGATAAAACGCTTGAATCCATTCGTCTATTAAAGGAGGCGGGAGTAGATGCAGTGAACATTCCGGACGGTCCGCGTGCGCAGACTCGAATGTCAGCTCAGGCGACCGCAGTGCTTGTTGAACGCGAAATCGGCATCGAAGCGGTTCTGCATTATTGTTGCCGCGATAGAAATTTGCTCGGGATGATGTCTGATCTTCTCGGTGCAGCCGCTCTCGGTCTTCACAACCTGCTTATAATTACCGGAGATCCGCCGAAAATGGGACCTTATCCGGACGCGACTGCCGTCTTTGATATCGACTCAATAGGATTGACCAATATGGTCAACAAGCTGAATCATGGAATGGATATTGGAAACAATCCGATCGGGCGCCCAACGGAGTTCTCGATAGGAGTCGGCGTAAATCCAGGTGCCGTAAATCTAGAAGAAGAGATCCGCCGGTTCGAATGGAAGGTAGAGGCAGGCGCCGAGTATGCTATCACGCAGCCGGTTTTCGATACGGAGCAACTTCGTTCGTTCATCGACAAGATCTCGCACGTAAAGATCCCAATTGTCGCGGGAATTTGGCCCTTGGTCAGTTTCAGAAATGCCGAATTTCTTCACAATGAGGTCCCGGGCGTGAACGTTACCCCTGAGATTCTTGAACGTATGCGCTCAGCATCAGACAGGGGTAAAGAAGAAGCTCGAGAAGAGGGGATTCAGATAGCACGTGAATCGCTGCTTGAGGTCCGGGACATCATAGCCGGTGTTCAGGTTTCAGCACCATTCGGGAACGTGAAGTATGCTTTGCAGGTTTTTGAAGTTCTAAGTTCTCCCTCGTCTGTATCAACATAAAGAACTGCCAATGTTTGCTTTCATAACGAAAAATCATTGACATAATCTCTTGCCTTATATAATCTGAAAATGAGGGTATTCCCCTCTTCTCCTTCATAAAATCCCACAATCCCACTTATTTTCACAACGTGCCTCCCAACTTGGCCGCGTTTTTCTGCGCGCTTCAGTTCTCACAGAGGAGTGATTTATGTCTCAACATTTCCGATCTATCTGCTTTTCCTTACTCAACTTGATCCTTACAAATATCCAGATCTGGCTTCTGATACTTGCTTCAGCATCAGTATCCTTTGCCATTGTCGTACCTGGCACAGGTACGGGTGCTATACCTGATGGAAGCTCTCCGAATCCTACATGCGGAGCGCCACGCAATGTTTTGTTCAACGTGTCAGGTGCTCCTTGGACTCTGGGCTCGATATCAGTTTCTTTCACGATGACGCATACTTATATCGGGGATCTACAGGTCTTTCTCATTTCCCCTGATGGAACGACCGCCTCATTATTTACCTATGTAGGAAGAACGCCTCCCGTTGGGAGCGGATTTGGTGACAGTTCGAACCTTAGCGGAACTTATGTGTTTTCAGACGCCGCATCTGGAAATATTTGGGTTGCCGCTACCGGAGGTGGAGACACATATAACATTCCCCCTGGGTCATTCCGAGCTCAAGCTCCAGGGCCCTTTTCGCCAATAAGTCCAGGTCCTCCATTCATTTCACTAAACTCTACTTTTTCTTCTATACCGACGCTTAACGGCGTTTGGACACTTAGATTTCTTGACTGTGCAGCAGCTGATACAGGTTCTGTTACCGCAGCTTCGCTTACAATACTAGGACCGACTGCCGCTGGGGCATCGCTATCGGGAAGAGTAGCCTCCCAAAATGGGACCGGGATCAGAAATGTAACCGTTTCCTTATTTGGAGGCGGGCTTGAGGCCCCGCTTACCACAACAACCAATTCTTTTGGTTATTACTCGTTCTCAGATGTTCCGGCGGGTCAAACTTACATAATTACGGCGAGCTCAAAGCGACATTCGTTCTATAACCCTACTCAGGTCGTAACCCTTGACGGAGATCTAAGCGATTTGGATTTTATCGCAGAAGCATTTTAATGGTTCAGCTTTTCTGCCACTAAAATGATTACCGAAGGTTCTTTACATCGGTAAAATGTCCAACCATTTGGGGAAATTTGGTATCATATTCGTTACCTGACAGATCCGAGGTCATCGAATTATGAACCTGCTCTCTTCTGGCCGCTTCGCGTTCGCCGTAATAATTGCAATATTTTTGGCGTTTTCACTGACATCGTTTTCCCAATCCCGGCCCCAGCGGCCGACCAATCGGCCCGGCGATGATAAACGCAATCAGCGGCCTACACCAAAAACTGAGGAAGAGCTGAAAAAAGAAGAAGAGGAACGCCGAAGGCAGGAAGAAGAGCGCAATGCGGAGATCGCTGACGATGTTGTCCGAATTGAGACCAACGTAGTTAATATCGAGGCAGTCGTCGTAAACCGTAAGACCGGACAGATAATCACCGGTCTAAAACGCGAACAATTTCAGGTTTTTGAAGAAGGCGTTCGGAAGGAGATCGCAAATTTTTCAACACCTGATGCCCCGATAACCGTTTCCCTGGTACTTGAATACAGCAAGTGGACGGAGGTTTTCGGGCGAGCGGGCGGCGGCCCATTTGAGCCTGGCGTTTATGAATCTATTCGTCCGGTCGCGCAGTTTCTTACCCGTTTCATCCAGCCGCCGGATGATTACGCCTCGGTCATCGCGTTTGATATGCGGCCGACCCCGATAACGGATTTTACGAACGATCCGCGGCGAATAAACGAAACAATAAACCTCCTGCTAAGGAACCAGCCAGCATTTCGTGAGAATAATCTCTACGATGCGATCAAGTTTGCACTTGTCGGCGGAAAGGGCGATTCGGTCGTGCTTGAGCGGAATCCGGAACGCTACACCGAATACGGCGGGATGGTGGATGTAAAAGCTAAACGCCGGGCTATCATCTTGGTTGCATCCGGCATCGACACATTCAGCCGTATAAATTACAGCGATGCGAGAAAGGTTATTCAGGAGGCCGGTATCCCGATCTATATAATCAGCACCGGAAATCTTTTCTATAAGAAGTACGAGATGTATCTCGGTGCGACCGACTCGATCACGGGAATGCCCGGAAGACTCACTTTCCAGCAGGCTAGAAATGCCATGAATACCTTTGCAAAAGAATCTGGCGGGATGCACTTCGAGATGACATTTCCAAGTGAGATACCTTCGTATCTGAATTCCATAAACGGCCTGCTTCGAAGCCAGTACAGCCTTGCATACGAAATAGATAAACGCCACGAACCCGGCAAGCGTTACAAGTTGGAAGTAAAAGTGGACGTTGACGGCGACGGCCAGACAGACGAAAAGCAGTATGTAGTTCAGCACCGTCCATTCATCTATAATCTGACTGAAAAAGAGCGGAAATGAGCGTGGCTGAAGCGAATCATTGCCGCACCGTCACGATCCACACCATTGGCCACGGTAAACACGACTTTGCCTATTTCCTTGAACTATTGAGAAGGTTCGGGATCGGGTTTGTTTGTGATGTGCGGAGCGTGGCGCGTTCGCGATGGCCGCATTTTAACGGGCTTGTGCTTGCGGAACTTCTTCGGGAGAATGCCATCGGCTATGAACATTTACCCGAATGCGGCGGAAGGACGCGGCCTACGCCTGACGAACTCAACTGGGGAACGGATCGCATCATTGAAATAGCTGCCGAGGTGCCGACGGCCCTGATGTGCTCCGAATCGCAGCCGCTTTCGCAACATAAGACACCGCGTGCGAATTGCCATCGCATCGGTATGCTTGCCCCGATACTCAAAGCGAAAGGTGTTGGGCGGCTCGTTCACATTTTGCCGGACGGACGCACCTTAGAATTCGATGAATCGGTCGTCCCGTCGATCTGGTAAAATCCACCGCAGCAAACAAAAAGGCTTCCCCGATGTGAAATTCGGAAAAGCCTCATCCGTAACACAAAGACCTTGTTTTAAGCTATCGCTGCCTGCTCCGCACCGCTTGTCTCGTTAAAGGCTTCTACAAGAGCTTCAGCAATAATTGCCGGGTGTCGGCCTTCAAGGTCGCGCCGCTCGAACATCTTCACGAGCTTTCCATCACGAAGAAACGCGATCGAGGGTGACGACGGCGCATAGCCTGTAAAATACTCGCGGGCAGTATCAGTCGCATCGATGTCGGCACCGGCGAACACCGTGATGGCGCGGTCCGGTTTGACGGAAGAATTTTGTAGGGCCATCGCAATGCCAGGCCGAACACCACCCGCCGCACATCCGCAAACTGAATTGACTACGACCATTAGCGTTCCGTCCGTATTTTCGACCGCTTCCTTCACGGCCTCCGGCGTTTTGGTTTCTTCGATACCAAGCTGTGCGAGCTCGGCACGCATTCCGTGGATCATTATTTCTGGATATGGCATATCTTTTACCTCTTGAAAACAGTACTTTTCGGGTCTTCTTAATACCTGAAATTATTTTCAAGTATGTGAGATACGCGGTGCCTCGTCAAGTTTTGCCATCCGAGCAATATAGGTCAACCCGGCGGAATGTCCATTGATAATGCACCATTCCATTCAACGCTTCCGCCCTATGAACACTAGTCCGGTGATGTCTTCCTGGGGTGTTACGACTATCACTGGTTCATCAAATGTGAAACGGCCGGAGCTGATTACAAGAACATAAGTTTCGCCGGCTCGCAGGCCCTCGATCACAAAATTGCCGAAAGTTCCGGTGGTACTGACTGGAGGAGTTTCCATTCCACCGCCATAGACTGTAACGACCGCTCCGCGTATCGGAAGGCCGTCATCCATTTGAATACGGCCCAAAATGCTGACGTAAGCTGACGTTGGTCCGATAAGCTCGAACGCACCGATATCCGCACCATCGCCTGCGTTCGGATACGCCGCTATGTCAAACATCCTCTGAAACCCGCGCTGATCTGTCGCAGCTCCGAACGAATTCCCAGCGTCGATCACTGGACTGAAAACCAGCGGCCGGTGCGTCGCGGTTGACCCGCCGTTGTTTTGTAATGCTCCGAGCATTGGAGCTGTGTCCAAGATATCGGTTGCAAGATAGGCGATGGGAAGGCTTGTATCCCCAGCGTCTCCGGCAGAATCGCCGATAAGATTGAACCCCTCGGAAATGAACATTCCGCTCGCGAAGAAGATCTCCGGCCGCGCGGATGCAGAATTACCGGAAATGATCGTCGAGCCGACCGCAAGCGTTCCGCCGGAATGATATACGCCGCCGGTAAACGAAACTCCCGCATTTGCAGTTATCGTCGAATTGCGAACGGCGGTGATCCCGGCTGTGAATGTACACATCGCGGCACCGGCATTACCTGCCCCGATAGAATTCCCGCTTATCGTAGTGTTCTCGATCACGAGGTCGGACGTGCCGAACTTTGCTATCGCACCGCAGCCAAAGCCCGAATTCGAAGCTATCAGCGAACGCTCGATGCGATGCGAACCGCTGCCCTCAAAGGCCACGGCAATTCCAGAATTGATAGCACTGTTTGAGCCGAGCCCAATCCCGACAAGAGATACATCCGCATCAATGGCATATACCGCACCGCCGCGTCCCGAGGCCAACACACCCTGACCGCCACCACCCGTAAGCGTTAATCCGGAGATATCCGCCGCCGCCCCAGAAATACTGAAAATACGATTTGAGCCGGGGCCGCCGTCAATGCTGAGTTGATCCGCACCCGGTCCGAGGATCTTGGTATCGTCCGTGATCGCGATCTCCGAACCCAGAACGATCGTCTGCGGTACGCCCGCTAATAAACCCGCGATCCCGAAGGTAATCTCTTGCTCACCGGGCAGCGCATTCGCCTCCTCTATTGCCGCTCGCAGCGAACAGCCTCCGCTCTCCGTTGCACAGCTTCCGTCGCCGGGGCTCTCATCACTCTCATCTGAGGTTATATCAACAACGAACGGATCGGGTGTAGGAGATGGTGAAGGAGTCGGGGTCGGGGTCGGTTCCGTATCGTCATTTAGGATAGTTATCAAAGCTTCGGACGGTTCACCGATCTGGGCACCGCCTGCTGCGTCTCTAAGCTCGATCACGAATGATTCGCCCGGTTCGAATTCAGCATCGGGGCAGAGCTGGATCTGAAATGTCTTGTCTGCGCTGTCGCCGGCAGCCCAATTCAAAGTCCCACTTGGTGATACATAATCAACACCTTCCGAGCAGCTTGCCCCGCCCGTAGCTGTTCCGCCGCCAAGTCTATCTATAAAAGTGGGGCTTGCGGCAACACCATAATCTACCGATACGGCTCCGGCCGAACCGCCGGTGCGCGTTACCGATACAATTATCGGCCCGCCATCCTCATCGCCCGAATAACTCCCTGATGAGAACTGCACCATTCCGTAATACGAGTCAACAATCTCTGGGGCGAGCGCAACACCTCTGTAAGCATTATTTATTGATGCGGTGCTGATCAACTGTGGAACAGCGGACGGAGCAGAGTTATATCCAGATGTGTCCTCTACATAGATCAATTGTTGGCCGTTACGAGTTGCAAACAATCTAACTGTTCCGTTCGCAACCTCACCGGCAAGGCCTATAAACAAAGTCGGAGCCACAGATGGAGATGTGATCGCAGGAAATGTCCCATTATACGTCCAGAACCCTGCGATCAACGAAAATTTCTTGATCCCCCCTCCAGAAACGCCGGAAGTAGTTGCCTGATCTGCAACATACACGGTGTCAACTCCATCAACAGATGTACTCAGATCGGCAAAGAAATACTGATGAGGGTTTCCGGCGGTCGGGAATCCGGGTAGATTCGTAATGTTTGAACCAGTTGTTGAAGGCAGACCGCTTCCAACTTTTGAAAGTCTATTGGACCCAGATGCTCCGGAAACAAAAAGCTGATCACCGAAAATATTTACTACACGGTTATTAGTTACATTGCTGGCGATAGTAGTCGGAATCCCCGACCCACCAAGCGATTGATAAACTACCCCTGAATTGCCGCCGACAGCCCAAAAGGCAGAACCATCAACAGTAGTTGCACTTCTAATATTTGCCGAGCTAAATCCAGTCGTCGAAGTTGAGATATTAACAACACCGTATGCATCCACTGTTCCTATCACACGGGGATAATTGGAGCTCAGTGTCCCGGCGATCGAGGACACACCTGGACTTGCGGCATATCCGGTGATCACCAAGTATCTCCCATCCGTGGAACGCGTGATCATACATTCGGTATCCGCTGTACCGGAAACGGTCAAAGGAAAATTTGAAGATTGATATGTAATGGGAATCGCGAGACTTGAGATCAATGTGCCCATCGAATTGTATTCATCCAAGAATACTGGCGTCGAGGCATTAGAAAGTGCCGTGACTCCGTTGCCAACCCTACACACGACCACGTTCCCGGGTGTGAAATGTAATGAGTGGAAGTCAGAGATAACCACATTATTTCCTTCTGCCGAGACTGTGGAAACATAGGGAATCTGCTCAAGTTGCCGGCTCGTTGGCTCTGCAAATAAAAGTAATGTGATCGTAAACAGACATACAACGGCACCGATCAACTTATAAGAAAGTCTCATCTGAATAGGAGTAAATGAAAAGACAAGGTTGTAAGTAAAGCGCACAAAACAGTTTAGGTGCTGCGCAAATGTTTAGCTTGAATACTGGAAAAAGACAATCCGCTCGGTCGGTAAGATATCAATTGCAATTTGGTTTGTATCTCACAACCCTTTGCGTATGGTCATCATTTTATGGTTTCACAGCATACAATTCCAATTTCTCGTCCGGGATCTCGCTCGGGACATAAACGGCGATCACCTTAGAGCCGGATATTCCATTCCAGTAGGGTCCGATCGAGTCCAATTGAAAGTACTTGAATCCCACACGCGCAGGAATCGGTGCCGGAGGCGGATTTGAATGCGTTAAGACCACTCCCGGCAAAGCGGAACCGATCACTGAATCGATCACATCACGCGAAGCGATCTTCACCACGCGAGGAACGCCTTCGATCAATTTCGCCTCTGGCATCTGGGCTCTTACCGCAAGATAAAATCCTGCTTCCTTCAGCAGCCTCTCATCATCGATACGACCGACGTAGAGCGTATCGCGCGTTTTCTCAAGCGGTATCGGAACGCATCGGCTCGGTATTACCGTCTCAAGAAGTTCCCTTAACTGTGTGGAAAGATTGTAAAATGTGAAGTGAAGGTCGTCGTGATCATACTTGACTATATCTTTTGGATGAATCTCTAAAGAGAATGTCATTAATTTTCCGACAAGCGTGCTCATCTCCAGATATAACTTTTCGGGGTGGACAAGCGGAGTCCGAAAGTAATGCGACATTACCGGAATCGAGGAATTTATAGTATGAAGCAGCCAGAAAACGGCGACCTCAGAGGTTGTGAAATCTGCGAGCGATGCATTGCTCGCCCGACGCTGTTCGCCAAGACTGCCGCTTTTCGTTACAAGTATCTCAACCAATTGCCGCAGCATATTGACCAACCAGGTCGAGGCAGATACCTTTAGCGTCGGAGGAATGTAATCGTCGGATATTTTTAACTGTCCGGTCGGAGTTCTTTGCAATTCGGCGATCTTTATCGAAGTAAACCCGTCGCGAAGCTCGTCGTCAAATATTATACGCAGATTGCTTTTGGCGTATGCGATAGGCTGCTCATTGGTGCCGCTGGTCTCATCCTTGACCATCACACCTTCCTGCAAAAAACGGACGTTATTCGTAACAGGAGCTCCGCTGGCTTGGAAGTTGGCTTCGCCCGCTTTCTTTGCCGGGATCGCAAGATGAACACCGAGCCGTTCCTTCTCAACCTTAAAATGGTCGCCAACCGGTCTCATATCCGGAACGGCCTCGGCATCCGGAACATTTACAACCAAGCCGTCCGGCATAATCGCCCGGCATCCGGTTATCTGAAAGTTACCGTTTGCTACCGCCTCGCTATTTATCCGGAGGTCGAGTATCCCGTATTCATAAGGCATCATTGACCTTATGCGCGAATTGAGCAATTCCTCGTGGTAATTATCCCACTGCTGAAAGTGGTGCGGCGTAAGCAGCATCCCTTCGTTCCAGACTATCCTTCGGTAGTTGCTCATAACGGTCAGACGTAAATAGTAAAACGAGTAGGTAAATTAGTAAACACGGCCAAGCGTTCTTTTGAGGTCGCCGTAAATACTCAGAAAAGTTCAGTTTCTAGAAGTCTCATATGGGATTATCTGCTTCTCACCTAGGTCTAACTGCAGCCGGCGAATTCGACAACTCGGAGAAAAAGTCCTTGACCCATTCCGGCCCGGACTTCGATCCGAAATCTTCGCTTACCTTTTCTGCAAGATCAAGAGCCCTTACCAACGTCAAAAAACCAAATCTATCGAGACGGCCGGTCGCTCCTAGTTTCTTCATGGTGCGTGAAGGTTTGATCAATAATTTGACCACATTCACGGTTGCGGCCGTTGGTTTCGCGCAATTTTCTGCGGGAGAAGTAACCAGATATTCCCTGCATGCTATCGGTCGGTCCGGATGGATCGAGCACGATTCATCTTCCAGAAAAGGACAAGGAATGCCGGCATGAAAATATTCCAACACGATGTCTGTAGCCTCACCCACCGCCTGCAAACCGTCAGTTCCTCGAAATCGCTCAAAATGGTCATTGAGTTTATCGAACCAGCCTATCTTCTCAAAATAAGCGTTTGCTTCTTGAAAACGACGTTTTATTTCCGTGCGACGCGGCTCGGGCATAGAATCCACCAATTCCGCGATCTGATAGACCTCGGTCTCTGAAATGGGTACCGGTTGGCGGCAGCAGGCTCCGCAACCTGCTTTGCAGGATATTCTTTCGCCCCCGGCTTCCACAGCATCGACTCCGATATCTACTATCGCAGAGGTCATCCGCTGAAAGATCGGCAACATTCGGTGAGGTTTTACAGGCACTGCCGGTACGGTCATCTCCATTTCCAACGGAACGCCCGAGATATTTACCGCGATCTTACCTGTTATCCATTCTTCATTTTCCATCGCCTTAACTTCCGTCGAGAATTGGTATCATAGTGTCAGCGGTTCTGCATTTACGCCAAATGCTTTTGGATCTTGTGTTATCACACCGATCGCAAGGAACGTTAACGCCATATCAAATTCCGCCTTCGTTATCATCCCTTCTTTTTCTAGAAACCATATAGATCTAAGCTCGCGTGAACTGACCTCGCGTTTTCCCGCCAGATCCTGAAGCATATTCCGCAACTTCATTGTTTCACCAGCCGCCCCTTGATCATAGGCAGCGATCAAAAGAAGTGCGTCATCCGATCTTTCACTTCCTATCTGCGGATGCAGTTTTCCGAAGACTTCTGACATCGTTCTAGCCGTGTTCGCAACGTCGCCACGGCTATTGCCTAATCTGGCAATAGCCGCCACCGCCAGAAGCTGGGGCTTTATGTCATTTGCAGCCGCCAGCTCGGCGATCTGCTTTGCGCTCTTCCTGGCTGAATTGATGTTATCAGCAAGAACTGCGGAATTCTTCAATTGCGACACTTTAGCGTCAACTCGTTTCGGCACCTAGCACCTGATTCATCACCAAAAGCGGAAAGAAATCCGGATCGTCACGCTTTATCGCAGAATTCGCAAGCACAATGTTTGATTGTGCCGAACCCGGCCGGTCAACAATGACTAGCGAGCGTTCCTTTCGATCAGGCACATTTGGAAATTCGTGAATATGCCTGTCACCAGATTCCCAGTCGCCAAATAAACGCTCGACGATCATAAGGAAATCATCGCTTTGGAGATCACCTACCGCAAAAAGCACTGCATTATTAGGAACGAATCTATTCCTTCTTAATTCTTCAAGAGCCTCTCGGTCGATCCTCTCGATATCGGAAGGCCTAGGGGCGATCACCGCATAAGGATGCTGGCCATAGATAAATCGACCGACCTGTTCCGACGCAAGAAAGCCAGGTTGTGAACGATTGAATTTCAGATTCTCGATTGTATTTCGCTTATAAAGATCGACCTCGTTATCAGGGAAAGTCGGCACGAATACAACTTCCGACATTAATTGAAGTATCTCTTCGAAGTACATTGAAAGCGATGATGCCGCAACAATAATAAAATCGTCATTCGAGCTTGCATTCAAACTTGCTCCGAGCCGCTCGATCTTTTCTGCCAGCTCTCGACTGGAATGTTCAGTAGTTCCTTCCGTGACCAGCGAAGCCAATGCAGATGTGATCCCAATTGAATCTTTAGGATCGTTAGCATCGCCTGTCATAAATGCGAGCCTCAAAGAGACCAGCGGAAAACGTCTATCCGGAACAAGGACGATCTTTAGCCCATTCGCCAAGGTTTCACGAAATATTGGAGGGGTATTAAATGGTATCGGGTCGAGCGGTGAAGGAACAGATCTTCGATCAGTATTCATAATGTCAGGAAAATATGATTTAATGAGCAGGCTGCATATCCTTGTCAGCCTTTGCCGGCCGGCGTTACATCAAGAAGCGACCGATTGGCTGTATTCAGGTATGTCGAGACAGCGCGCCGGATCTGATCTGGCGTTATTGAAAGCAGTTCATCGAGTTCTGTGTTGATAAGATTTGGGTCACCATCGTATAAAGCATACTCCCCGATGGCCTGTGCTCGTGACATCGATGATTGGCGCAACCGAACAGCATCATTTATCAATTGATTCTGCAGTTTCATCATCTCATCAGAGGTCGGGCCATGAGCTGACATAGTTTCGATCTCGGCCATTATGGTCTCTCTGATCTTGCTAAGGTCTTGATCTGGTTTCGGTATCGCACCGATAAGGATGCTCGAGGGGCCGCGTCTCTCATCCGTAAATCCGAATAATTGAACGACTGATTCATCGCCCTTGACCAGCTTTTGATACAGCCGCGAGCTTTCACCGTCATAAAGAAGCTTGCCGGCAAGATATAGAGCGTTGAATTCAGGTGTGCGACGCGCCGGTATCTTCCATCCCAGAAGAAACGCCGGCAGCGGAGCGTGCGGATCATTCCATTCACGATAATCATCCGCGACCTCTGGCGGTTCTTCAACATTTATTGGCGGTGCAACTGGTTGCTCAGGTATATCCCCGAAATATGTCTCGATGAGTTCCCTTGCAGTTGCCGGGTCAAACGAACCGGAGATCACAAGCACTGCATTGTTCGGCGCGTAATAAACACGGAAAAATTCCTTTACGTCATCGACCGTCGCATCGTCCAGATCTTCCATCGAACCGATCGTGGAATGTGCGTTCGCAAAGTTCTGATAGATCATCGAGGTTACGATGTCGAAGATCTGACCATACGCCTGGTTGTCGTAACGGAGTCTCTTTTCTTCCTTTACCGCTTCACGCTGATTGTCAAGATTCTCTTGCGTAACGGCGAGCGACCGCATACGATCTGACTCCAGCCATAATGCAAGCGGAAGCTGGTCAGCGGGAACGGTCTCAAAATAGTTCGTCCTCTCGCTCGAGGTCGTCCCGTTCATTGTTCCGCCGGCTTTCATTATGTACTGAAAATGCCCGGCCTTTGGCACGTTCTCTGAGCCCTGAAACATCATATGCTCAAACAAATGAGCGAATCCTGTCCTTCCCTCGCGTTCGTTCCGGGAACCTACATCATAATAAACAGCCACCGCGACGACCGGAACCGCATCATCATGATTAAGAACCACCCGGAGTCCATTCCTTAGTTTGTATGATTCAATTGAAAGCGGTTGAAGTTCGAATCTTTGTCCCATTTTACTGACGTTCCAATGATTTTTTCTACAAGCGAGAGATCAAAGGTTTCTACACTAATCAAAACACTTCGATGTCGAAAATGCAAAATCGAAGGGAACCTAAGATCTTTGAATGATGATCCGTATTTGTCCAACCCAACGAATTGCGGTCGTCGGTCCAGTTTCATATCATATTAGTTTGCAATTTTCATAGTATTTCATTCTGTAAGATTATGAGTAACGACTTTCTTACCTCACTTGAAACATTTGACGAGGCGACTTGGCTTACCGCTATAGGATCTATCGCGGAAGAGATACACGAGGTAGATCGTGTCGCGACGCAGCTATGGTTCCGCTTTTACCCGTTGGATCTGGTTAGATATCTCGAATCCTCCGACGATGTCGAGACCGCGATGAAGGGTATTGCCCTCGAAGGTGATTTTGGACTTCTGGACAAGATCGATTCATCTCATAAATTCTTGTACGGGCACCGATATTGGCCGCAAGTTAAACAGACAATAATCGAAAGGAGCGGATCAAGTGATGCTTTCTCGGACATCGAAACTGAGATCCGTTCCATAGCAAGATCTGTTTCTGAGAAAGCCGGCGTTGAGCTGGGACTCGTGCTCGGCATCTCGGCTGTAGGATTGATGACTCTGGTACAGACAGGGATAGAAGATCTCAGATCCTCACCAGGCAACGTCGAAAAACCTCGCGGACTCATGGCTCGAAGCCCGAATGAGATAGTTGTCGAAAGAAAAAAAGATGATTCCCAGGGTATATTGGGCTTTCTCCGAACAGTTGATAAAGAATATTCGCTATTCTTCGAAGCGCTTGAATATTCTGGAAAATGTAAGGTGATAAATGAGGAAGAGCTTGCCTCAGCATCGCAGAAAGATCATTCAAGAGATTGGCAATCGCTTGACGACCGCTGCTGGGACGGCCCGATACCGATCGAATGTACGTCAGCTTCGTGCGGAACCTGTTGGGTCGGTATTGTCGGAGGAGCTGAAAAGCTTTCTGAACCATCAGTACGGGAACGCAGACAGATGAAGGTATTCGGTTACGATCAGCCTGATGATCAAAAACCATTTCTCCGTTTAGCGTGCCAGGCGAAAGCTTCTGGGAATGTCTCGATCGTGATCCCGCCTTGGAATGCCGTTTTCGGAAAAAAGGTCAGAGGAAACGTGGATGAGGTCGATCTTGAACCCGCGACGACATCAGCAAAACGGCTTAGAGAGACCATCGCCTCGGCGGTCTCGGGCGAATAGTTTTATCATCGACTAACTTACCCGTCATAACCGACGACACACGCTTCGTTTAGAAGCTATTTATATACGGTGCATTGTTAAGAAATGTGTCTAAATTGTGTTCGATGATGTTCCCCGATGCGCGAACAAAGCTCTCCACATCCACTGTTGCTTGTTGTGATCGCGGTGCTTCTTTGGAGCACCGGCGGACTCTTCATAAAGCTAACCTCGCTTGACGCGTACCAAGTTACATTTTTCCGATCGTTTTTTGCCGCTGTGGTGGTAATGATCGTAACCCGGAAAGACGGCCTTAAGATCAACACATTCGGCATCTTTACTTCCATAATTTACGCGATGCTGCTCTTTCTTTTCGTTTGGGCGACGAAGATGACCACCGCGGCAAACGCGATCTTTCTGCAATACACAGCGCCGATCTACATACTTATTCTCGCACCGTTCCTCATCGGCGAACGCTTCCGTTTTCGTGATCTTTTGACGGTTGTGGTCGTTTTAGGTGGGATGAGCCTCTTCTTCGTCGGGAAACTTGAGATCTCCGACTATCAGGGCAATATCGCCGCTCTTTTTTCCGGGATTTTTCTCGGACTGTATATCTTACTTCTTCGTCATCCGCGAGCAGAAGGCTTCAATCCGGCGATCGCCGTGATCTATGGAAATCTTCTTTTGGCGATCCTCAATGCTCCGGCCGGGATATCCGCTCTGCCGACAATGGTATTCCTTGATTGGTTCGCGGTCATTTTCCTGGGTGTTTTTCAGATCGGCATCTCCTACATACTCTTCATCAAAGGAGTCCGCGGCGGAACGCGGCCGCTTGATGCAAGTCTTATCGGCTTCATCGAACCGCTTCTCAATCCGGTTTGGGTATTCATCTTTATCGGGGAACGTCCTGCACCGTGGGCTCTAGTTGGAGCAGCTATTGTCATAAGTGCAATCGCATTGCATACGCTCGCGGTTCATCGCGTCTTTATGCGGTCAAGCCCGACATAAAATATTGGTTGGCTCAGCTAATTAGAACGGCCCAAGCCAAAGATGGCATAATGGTACTAAATGAACGATCCGGGAATATTGAATGCCTTGTTCGATCAACCTGACCAAGGGCCTAGTTCTGTCTCAGAATTAAACGCGGAGATAAAGACCACTTTCGAACGTCGCTTTGCGAACATATGGGTCGAGGGCGAAATAACCGGATTTCATTCCGCAGCCTCTGGCCATTGGTACTTTTCGCTAACTGACGGTGAAACGACCATACGTGCCGCCTGTTTTAAGGGCCAAAACTTCCGCATTCGTTTCAAACCGTCAGATGGCCTACTGGTTCGCGTTCGCGGACGGGTCACGATCTACGAACAGCGCAGCGAATATCAGATCGTTGTCGAATCTCTTGAGCCGGTCGGTGAAGGAGCCCTTGCGGTCGCTTTCGAACAGATTAAGGCGAGACTTCATAGAGAGGGGCTTTTCGATCAGGCACTAAAGCGTCCAATACCTAAACACCCACGGAAAATAGGCGTGGTCACATCGCCGACTGGGGCTGCTCTTTACGATATACTCACCGTACTAGAGCGTCGGGCCCGTTCGATCGATGTCGTTGTGGTCCCGACACTCGTTCAAGGGGAAAAAGCGCCCGAGCAAATAGTTTCGGCGATCCGATCGGCAAATCAATACAATATCTCTTGTGCAAAGGAAGAAAAGATCGACGTGCTGATCGTCGGCAGGGGTGGTGGTTCATCTGAAGACCTTTGGGCATTTAACGAGGAGCAGGTCGCACGGGCCATCCGAGCCTCTGAGATCCCGATAATTTCAGCAGTTGGGCACGAAATAGATATGTCCATCGCGGACCTGGTCGCCGATCTGCGTGCCCCGACTCCGTCCGCGGCTGCGGAAATAGTTGCACGGGCGGAGGCCGAGATCTTTGAACATCTGCGGCGCTGTAGTGAGACCCTTATCCGTTTGGCGTCTTTTCGCCTGATGGAGGCGCGCACCGATCTACAATCTCTTTCGATGGCTCCCGTCTTTACTGGATTTCCATCTTATCTGAGGGAGCTTCGGCAGCGCGTCGAGCAGGAATTGAATAATGCCGGATTTCAGGTGACATCCCGCATCAGGTCTGACGAAACAAGATTTCGGGATCTAATACAAAGACTTTCTCCAGTATCGCTTGCCCAAAAGGCAGGGGCAAACTCCAGACGTCTGGGACAGCTTGAACAGCGAACCACAAATGTTTCTTCGGACATTGTAAAAAAGCGTTGGTCTCGGCTGGAGCTTGAAATGGGGCGGCTTGATGCAATGTCCCCGCTTCGGGTTTTGGATCGGGGCTATTCGATCACTCAAAAGGAGAACGGAAGTGTGGTAATGAATGCAAAGACAGTTGAGCCCGGAGAATTGCTCTCCGTCAGGCTGGCGGTTGGCGGGCTGAAGGTTACCGTTAAGGAGAAACAGGACCAGAGCAGTTCCTGATCTGATCATAAGATCTGTCATAATGCGCAAACCATTAAAGATAGTTTTAATAGCGCTTCTTCTTTTGACTGCAGTTGGTTTTGCGGGCTCATATATCTATTGGCAGCGTGTTAAACAACGCCCTGAGTATTCGCTCGCTCTTCTTGTAAAGGCCGCACAGGAAAAGGATGCGGCAACAATTAATGATCTGGTCGATACCAACGCTATAGTTGACGGGTTTGTGCCGCAGGTGTTCTATAAAGCCACAGAACTGTATGGCCGCGGGATCCCACCCGCCGCGGTCGAACGTCTTTCATTCATTGCTGCACCTTTGCTCCCACAAGTAAAGGAGAGAGTTCGCGCGGAACTGCCCGAAACGCTGCATCGTCACACGGAGAACTTGGCCGAGGTACCATTCCTTGCACTCGTGATCGCAGCCGATCAGTATGTGAAAGTTACGCAAGAGAGAGATTCTGCCACGATCGAGATACCAGCATATCGTGAGGGCTTTGAGATAAGGATGCGACGGAATGACCAAACCTGGCACGTGGTCGGGATCAAGGATGATGAGTTGGCGGCGGCGGTCGCCCATTCGATCGGTCAACAGCTAATAGGTGCGGCGGCCAGCAGCGACCTAAACAAAGCCGGTGAGAAGCTAGGCATCAAGGAACTGGAATCAATAATAAAACAGGCTACCGGAATACTGGAACAAAAATGAAGAAGACTTTTGAACAAGCCCTTGACGAACTTGAATCGATAGTAAAACGTCTGGAAGAAGGTGATATGCCGCTTGAGGAAAGCCTTGAGCTTTTTGAGCGAGGCGTGCGCCTTTCGCGCGATTGCCGGGACCGGCTTGAAAAAGCCGAGCGGCGCATAGAAATGCTGACCAAGGATCCATCGGGCGAGATAAGACTTGAGCCCATCTCGCTCGACGAAGAATAAACATTGGCATAGGATCACGGTTCCTGTGCGGGACGCCTAGCCTTTCTCTGTTGGATCAGGTCACATGCCTGATAGGCCCCTGTCGGATCGATAGCGGAACTCCCTGTTTCGATATGTTGTATCTTTCCTTCGATGTCAATCACAAAGGTCCCGCGGCGACCGTAACCGGTCTGCTCATTGTATAGGCCGTATGCCTTTGTAACCTCTCGCTTCCAATCGCTTAAGAGCGGGAACGTAATGCCGAGCTTTTTACCGAATTCCCTATTCGATGCAAAGCTATCCATCGAAATGCCAACCACCTGTGTTTCTTTTTCTTCGAATTTTGCTATATCAGCCTGATACGCTTTCAGCTCGGCTTCTCAACCGCCCGTAAAGGCAAGTACGTAAAAGGCAAGCACCACGTTCTTTTTGCCGCGCAGATCGCTTAACTTGAATTTATTCCCGGTCGTGTCGTTAAGCTCCAGGTCGGGAGCCATATCGCCTACCTTCAAATCTGTTGCCGGAGTCTGAGGTGTTTGAGCAGGCATCAAGACCGCAAATATTGCCAGCAAAAAGACAGAAAAGATAATCCGTTTCATTTTGATCACCTCACGAAAAAGAGTTCGAAGATTCCGACGTAACGTTAACACGGAAACCTTCGAACTCTAAATTCCTACAGATCAAGAATATCAATCGCGGGAACTAAAGATACTCAGGATATACCAGAACAACAGGGCAATGCCGGCAAAAAGCGTTAGCGACGCGGCCACGTGCTGGTTAGGATTAAATTGATGCAGCACGTTGGAGGTATTGTAAAGTATCGCCGTTCCGGCGAACGCCACCATTACGAAAGCAAAAACGCTGCCGAGAGAGAAACCAAAAAGAATGCTTGCAACGATAAATCCAAGGGCTGCAAAACCTCCGATCGCGACGATTGGCCCGAGCCAGGAAAAATCAGCCCGCGTAATGAAAACCGTCGCAGTGATGCCAAGAAATAGCCCGATAGTTACGATGCCCGCTTTAGCAATGGCATATTCGTCCGCGGCATAATACTGGGCTATAAAGAGAAGCGGCACGAATATGATCGCCTCTGCAAGGATAAATATCCCAAGCCCTGCGTACTGCATCACCGCTGAGGTATCAGACATTGCCCAGCGGTTCGCCAGATACGAGATACCCATAAACGCACCCAAGACGATCAGCCAGGAATACTGAGTTCCGAGCAGCGTTGACGCTATCGCGGGTGCCATTCCGGAAGCAAAGATCGCCGTTTCCACCAAGATAAACGCCAAGATCGCACCCGCAAGCAGCGTATAGGTCTTGCGGATGAACTGAGCCCGCTGAGAGGGCATCGCATCAGCCACCGAATTACCGAATGATGTTGAATATTCGTTCATAGTTTTCTCTTTGCTTAGATTTCCAAAAGGCCAGATCCGCTGTCCGAATTCGCACACGAAACCGCCCAAAAGCAAGTCAATACAGATATTGTATCTTAGAACTTTATACTTGGGAACAAGATCAGGTAATGTATAGATCCTAAAAAACGATAAACTAATGTAAGAAACTGCACACTAACTTACGCTAAAGCTTAACTCGAAAATCCCCAGCTAGTTACCATCGCAGAATCTCAGACTTGACACCAGTTGCCTTGACACAACAGTTTGTGACGGTTGAATTACCGACGGCTGAGTTTAGCAGATAAGAGGATCGTCACAACTCACAACTGTAGTGAGCTCGCACCGCATCGGCAATGAAATTTAGCAGATAAGAGAATCGTCACAATTCACAACGATGGTTGAAACAAAAAGAATCACGCCGTACGCGAAGTTCTGAAGGAGGATACTAAAGCTTAGAAACGGAAAGGGCTGTCGAAACTTCTGCTCCGAACAGCCCTTTCCCTATTCCACTAGTACGGCATATAGGCAGTTGCCGCCGGGACGTCGCCGGCCAGGCCCCAATTTGAGCCGCCGGAGCCGCCGCCGCTGTAAAGCAGATACCAATCGCCGGTAGATGGCCTGAAGACCACAATATCCGTGGTTCCGTCACCGTCGTAATCCGCCGGAGCCGGAATATCAGTTGCCACACCCCAATTAGCGACACGCGAAGTATTGGTAAGTGAATCAAGTATCCACCATTGGCCGTTTCGATAGATCGCCAGATCATTTGACCCATCGCCATCAAAATCGCCCGAAAGCGGGATATCGGTCGGCAAGCCCCAGCTTGCTATCCGAATTGTATTTGTTCGGCTTTGGAAGATATACCAAATGCCTCCGCGATAGACGGCGATATCCGTCTTGGCATCGCCATCGTAATCGCCCTGAACCGGACGATCGCCCGACAAGCCGAAGTTGACCGTATAGAACGTACCATTCGAACTTCGGCGAATCCACCAATCACCGCTTGACGGACGGAATACCGCAAGGTCGGTCCTGCCGTCGCCATCGTAATCGCCCTGAACAGGAATGTCTCCGGCTTGGCCTAGCTGCTCGGTATAGATGCCGGAGGTTTGGCTCGACCTGATGGTCCAGATACCGGTGGCGGCATCCCATACGGCAAGGTCCATCTTGCCGTCGCCATCGTAATCGCCCGGCACCGCGGTGCCCGCATCGCCAAGATCCACGATGAGCGGTGCTCCGCCGGTCGAAGGAGCGATGTACCAGGTTCCTTCGCTCGGACGATAGATGCCGATGTCGCCCTTTAGGTCGCGATCAGAATCGGCCACATAAGCACGGTCATCATCGATGATAATGCCTGTGCCCTGAGCGTCCGTAATGCTTGCATTAATGGGGTTACTGAGGTTCAGGAACAGCGTTTCGTTCGCCTCCTTGAAGGTGTCGCCTACCACGGAAACCGTAACCGTCTGCGTTTGCTGTGGGATGCCCACGGCATTATAGATCGGTGTGTTGAAGGTAAGCGTTCCGCCCGTTGCAAGGTAATCAACGCCCGCGGTTGCAGTTCCGTTTGAGGTCGAGTAATCAACGGACGCGAATCCCGCTCCGGTGTGCGTTACCGTAAACGTCATATTTACTGTCCCGGCATTGCCCTCAAAGACGCGGACATCATTTACAGAAAGCGAACCCGCCGCAGGATCATTGTCTTCGATCGTTTGAACTGCAGTGCTTGGCGTTCCGAGTACTGCACCGCCGGTTGGATTGCTCAACGTGTAATTGAAGGTTTCATCCGGCTCATCAAGAAGATCGTCGCAGATCACCACATTGAAGGTCTGGCTGGTAACGCCGTTCGGGAATGTTAGTGTTCCATTAGTGGTGATGTAATCTACGCCCGGGGTACAGCTTGCTCCGCCGGTGGCAGTACCGTTGCTGGTAGCGAAATCAACGGTAACCGTCCCGTCAGATCCTCCGGTCCTTGTTACGGTTACGGTGAACGGACTTGCACCTTCACTACCAGAATAGGTCGGACTGCTGAACTGCAGCGAACCCGGATTTCCGGAACTGACAAATTCATCGGCCCCGATGTCCGGAGTAGTAGCCGAACGCGGATCACCGTCGATATCCGTTACCACATCAGCGAGCGGCGTGCCGGCATTGATCATCGGACTACCCGATTGAATATGCAGATCGGTAGCCGAAACAAACAACGGATCGACAGCAAGCGAATTTGCATCCTGCCCGGTCCCTGTTTGCCAATTAGCAAGCGTTGGACGATCCGTACCTCCAATAAACCCGACCGAACCAGTAGAAAAGTAATCGTTATAGTTGATCGTGCTGAAGACGGAGGCCGCGGCCGCACTGTGTACTGCACGGCGAGTTGCTCCAGCCGTTTGCGTATTGGCAAAGATATTGTTGCGAACATCTAATGCCCCCGCAGCAACCACAGCTGAAGTAAGATTCAATGCAGCGGTGGTCCCGCTTGCCTGATTCGTGTTCAGGTTTATAGAGTTGTGGTAGATCTTATAACCACCCGCCGTTGCCGCAGCGTTTACGGTGATACCGTGCCCATTACTTGCAACAGTCGCGGACCCCGCTGCGATAACGTTCCAGATGAAATTATTCGCGATCAGTATATTAGTTGTTGGTGTTGCGGAAAGCTGCATACCGAATGCACCGGTACCCGAAGCGCTTAGATTATGTACATTCGAAATGCGATTTCCCGTTACGGATCCGTTCGTAACTGCAAAAGCAAGTTGGATGCCGGTCAATGCACCCGTCGTACCCGTGAAGTTGGTTACGCCGAGAACCGTGTTATTGCGAATAACAAAGTTGTTGGCATTACCCATAAGCATTCCTCGGAAGCGATTCTTCTCCGCCTCGACCGTGGAACCAAATTCATTATCGGTAACCAGCCAGTTTTGATCCAATCCCGTATTACCCTGATTATAGATGGAGTTCTGAACGGTGTGGATCCAGTTATTGACCACCGAGTTGTTATTGTTCGGCGCCTCAGCAGGCCCGCCAATGGTTGTACCGCTTCCGGCAAGGATACCGGCCGTCGTTTGTGCGGTGGCCCCGCCAGCCCCGTGAATGACAGTGTTCTTGACGGTGTTGTTGGTTGCACCATTGCTTGCGCTTGCGCTTCGTATCCAGATCACCGTCGAGGTCCCTGTCTGAAGATTCACGATGGTAAGGCTGCGGTCTGTTCCACCTGAGAGCGACCCGTCTATAACAACCCGGTCGGCCCCATTTAGATTTATCAACCCATTGTTCGTGGCTCCAGTACCCGAGATGGTTCTTGCAGCTCCGCTTGGTTTGATCGTTAAAGTATATCCGCCGGCTCCAAATTCGCTTATCTGGTTAAGAGCTACAGCACCGGTCTCAGCAGTCAGATCGGATGTGATGTTAATGGTAAGATCACCGTTCAATCCGGCACCGTTGATAGCCTGGAAGACACCCCCTGGATTTGTCAGCGAAGTGAAGACCTCGCCGGTTCCGACATTGATCGTACCGCTTAGCGGCGGCGGAACATCAACGATCGTTAACGTAGCCGGATTGTTGGTTCCGATAGTTGCCCCACCGGTAGGATTCGAAAGCGTCAAATTTACCGTCTCGTTCGCCTTCAGCGTTCCATCTGTACAAGTTTGAACGTTGAACGTTTGAAGCCCGACACCATTTCCAAAGGTAAGCGTTTGAGGACCTGGGTTGATGTAATCCACACCCGCAGTACAAGCCGCACCACCGGTTGCGGTCCCATCCGTTAATGTAACCGTGATCCCAACCGTCCCATCAAGTCCTGCCGATCTGATAACGTTTATAGTTGCGGCACTTCCTTCATTCGTGCTGTAACTTGTTGAGCTGAATTGAATTTGCCCAGGACCACTTACCGTGATCTCGTCTGCTCCGATATCAGGTACAGAGGGACGCGGATCACCATCAATATCGTCCACAACGCCAACATTTACACCTGCGCTTTCCATCAAGGAAGTAGGCAAGATGTGAAGGTCTGCATTAGATGTGAATGATGGATCTACCTTCTTGCTGGCATTATCGTTATTGCCGCCTGCAGCTAAGGTACTGGTATAAGCACGGAAATTGGTTGCCGGAGTCGTGGTGGTTGGGTCGAAATTATCCAACGTATATTCGCCCGTGCCAAAAGCTGTGCCCACCTGAGCCAGACGGTTCTGGGCATCTGATCCAACAAAATAATCGTTGTTATTCAGCGTCAGATTCATCGCACTCGTCGCACCTGACGGCAAGAAAACAGCGACGTTACGGGTACCAGAAGGATTTCCTCCCGAGATAGTGTTGACAAAAATATTGTTTCTGACGTCAACGCCGGTTTGGCCTGTAGCCACAATAAGGAACGCTGCCGTTAAGTTCGTATTTGTAACCCCGGGCATCGTTCCATAGAGATTGACCGAATTGTGATAGATCACGTGGTTCGTACCTGATCCGATCCGGATACCATACGCACCAAATGTTGTCCCAAATGCGCCGGTTCCGGTGGTCTGATTGTTTATCACGCCTGAAACAAAGTTGTTTCTTACCACGTGAGCACTTCCAATAATGCCCGTTACGTTGATCCCGTATGCAGACCAACTCGAGACATTGTTATTTTGAACCCTATTTACTCGATTCTTCTCGATAACGGCACCGGTCGTATTCGTGCTGTTTACACCAACGTTGATACCCTGACCAGCCGCACTTGAAGCTATGAAGCCTTCTACCCACACCAAGTTTCCTGCTATTACCGCATTTGAAGATCCGTTGACTGTGATCCCTATCGCCGTAACTTGATCAACTGCCCCTGCGATGGAATTACCGACCTCGTTATTCCTGATCTGAAGTCCGGGCGCAACAGAAGTAGCAGCACCATTTATCGAAATGGCACGAGCGGCTGTTACCACACGATTGTTTTGGATCAACAGATTAGACGCTGTCGCCCCTGCCGCAACCCCTGTGGAAACTGATGCCACGGCGGTCGGAGCGGTGGTCGCACCAGAAGCATTTGGACCAAGGAAAATACCGAACGTCGTATTCTCAGAACCAGCGGTCGTAGTCGCTGTACTAATATTCCTGCCCGGCGAACTACCAACAATATTCAGGTTCCTAACAATATTATTATCCGCACTTGTAACCGTGGTGGTATTAAGCGCGATACGTACAACTGATGTAAAGGTCGTGGTGTTCGAGGCCGTATTGTGAATTGTCAGATCACGATTTGTGCCTGCAGTGTTTGGATTGTCTCCATCAATAGTCACATTATCTGCACCATTCAGTTCGATCAATCCGCGTCCCTGAGCAGAAGCCCCCGAAACGGTCACACCGTCTGCACCCGGACGGATCAGAACGGAAGAGTAACTGGCCGATCCGGCACCGCTGCTGTTCAACACAACGGTACCAGGTTCGGTGGTGTTTTGATTGATGTTTACAACGATGTCTCCCTGATGTGTGCCATCATTGATCGCCGCAACAGCCTCTGTAAGCGTATTGTATGAACCGGAAGTAGTCCCGGCAGATGCGGTTACCGTTACTGGCCCGGTAACAACATCGTCATCTACGATGGTAACAGTCGCTGTGGCCGGCGTGCCGAGCGTTGCTCCGCCAGTCGGGTTTGAAAGAGTAACATCAAATGTTTCATCCGATTCAACGGTCGAATCATCACAAATGGTAACGTTGAATGTCTTGGATGCTTCACCATTAGCAAACGAGACCGTGCCTCCTGTATTTATATAGTCAATACCTGCACCGCAAGAGGCCCCGCCGGTAGCAGTACCGCCACCTAGAGAATAATCTATGCCGACGGCACCATCAGTACCTCCAGTGCGATTGACTGTTATAGTCACGTTCCCCGCATTCTCATTAACGGAATATGATGAGTTGCTGAGGGCCAGTATTCCAGGAGAAATAAGAGCACCGGGTTCGGCGAGTGTCCAATCTGAAAAGGAGGAGACACCTGTTATCGTAGCCGTGTTTGCCCCAGTATTCACGGTTCCGCCCGGCTGCGTGAACGCCCCATCATATTTCAATATTACAAAGTCGTTTTCGTTGGCCGTCCCCGGAATGTCCGCCGGATCGAGATAGCTAAATGTTAGATCCGACGTAACACCAGTTCCAGAGAGCTTCCAGTGTCGTGAAAGAGCTTTTGAGGGATTAGGTATATTTGGCTGCACTGTTCCAACTGCACGCACGGATAGTGAACCTGTTCCCGCTGTCACATTTGCAGCTACCGGCGAATAGCCATTTTGCCCAACGTGATAGGTGTAAGCTCCGGTTGAGCTAAAGTCACGTCTAAGGTTTCCATTGACGAAACCGTTTGTCCGCGTTACCGCTCCGTTATGGACCAGGGTGTTCGCTCCGGTCACGATCTCACCGTTGGTCAGCGCCAAGGCCCCGGTAACCGTTGCATCTCCCGGTGGAGGATGCGAACGCAAATGCCGCTCCGCCGGCCGATCTCGCGGTGTGGCGGCCATCAACGGGAGTTTGGTGGGTGCTCGGTGGGCCGGGGTCGCAGCAGACCACATTCCAATGGGGCGGCGGGAGCGACATGCCCGTGCCGGGCGATTATGACGGCGACGGAAAGACCGACTTTGCGATCTTTAGGCCCAGCCAGGGGGAATGGTGGATATTCAAGTCGTCCGACAATACATACTATGCATTCCAGTTCGGGATGAGCGGCGATACGCCGATAGCGGCCGATTTCGACGGCGACGGGAAAAGCGATCAGGCGGTCTTCAGGCCGGATTCGCCGAGTGCGGGCCAAGGTTCCTGGTACATTTTGCAGAGTTCGGGCGCTGGAGTTATCTCGCAGCAGTTCGGGCTCTCGACCGACAAACCGGCCCCGGCGGACTTTGACGGCGACGGTCGTGCGGACATAAATGTCTGGCGCGATTCCAACTACACTTTCTACACTCTCTACAGCACAACATCTTCGGTAGGCTCTGTAGTTCTCGGTTCATCCGCAGGAACACCCGTCCCAGCAGATTACGATGGCGACGGCAAAGCCAATTACGCAAGGCTTAACGGCAACCAGTGGCTGATCCTGAACGCATCTTACACATCCTCATCAGCCGTCACGTTTCAGAACTCCGGCGATATTCCGGTCCACAACGACTACGACGGAGACGGAATCGTTGACATCGCCGTCTGGCGAGCCTCAAACGGCACCTGGTATATACGCCAGTCATCGCTCCTCGGACAATCCGGCGAACTTCGCACCCAGCAATGGGGAGCCAGCGGAGATATTCCGGTACCGGCGTTTTATAGGAGATAACCTTAGTTAAAATTTGACGCCGTTAATGATGGAAACTACTTTTTACCTTGAAATATTCGGAGAAGATCATGGCTAGGTTAATTCTACAAGAGCACTCGATTCGCACTTATATCGTCGCGGCTCTAATCGGTCTAATATCCTCGTCAACACTGCTTGGGCAGGAATCAAAAATAGTTGAAGGTGGAGTTATAAGCGGAATCCCGTATGCGTCGACTCAGTTTGAGGATATTAATCTGACCAATGGAGCACTCAACCTGAATTTCCCGTTAGCGAGCCTTAAAGGAAGAGGATCTGTTTCTCATTCGTATGCATTACGGTACAACAGTAAGCTCTGGCAGACGGTAACGAATCCAGTTTACAACCCAAATTGACCAGTCGATCCAACCTACCAGAATTTTATGACGGATACATACGATTCCGGATGGCAGGACAATGGTCACTATTACTACATCCTATGGAATCGAAATATGACCTTAGATTTTCCTGGAGGCGATATTTGTAGCAATGGTCAAGCCTGGGCTTACGCTTACAGATGGAAGTTGGAAATGGTTGCCCCGGGAGGGCGCAAGATCGAATTCAGGCCGACAGGCTTTTCTGATATCCCTCCCGGTCAAAGCGATGATAGGGGTGGATATTTCAATGTACATCCCGACGGAAAGGTGACAACGGTCCAGTGGTCTGGATCGGTGTGCTATGGAGTAGACAGCACTCCGTCAGGTAATCGAACGACCTACTACAGTTCGGACGGTTCAGGAATCAGATTGACCTTTGCGAACCAGGAGCAACTCGGATTTGTATGGGAAATGTCGATGCCGGATGGCTCAAGGATAATTGAAAAGGTCGGCGGCGGACAGAAGATCATTGACCGAAATGGAAACTTCATTGAATCGGCAACGATCACCCTTCCGGATTCGTCACAAGCACCCGGATGGGTCGACGAAGCTGGAAGATGGATAGCACGGAAAATTGGCGCGCAAACAAACGAGGATCATTATTACCAACTGGGGTTCAATGGTGAATTGTTGACAACGAAGGTGATTTGGAAGGATATCTTTGTTCGTCGGAATTATGTGACCACCTGCGCGATTGGATGCGCGCCAAACGAACGAGGACCAGTAACAGATCAACAAGTCCAGATGTCATTCAGGGTAGTGGATCGAATCGAGTTGCCGTCTCAATTAGGCGGCCTTGAATACCAATTCGAGTACCACGCAAAGGATCAGGATGATACCGAAGTATCTCCGGGCTGGGGCGAGGTCAAGTCCATCGAGATGCCCACGGGGGCGAAGATCCGCTACGGCTATAAACTATCAGCCCTGTCCCCTGAGGAAGAATACAACGACTCGTTTGAGAATGAGCTGTTCCTCAGAACGGACCAGATCCTTGAGCGAGCAGGAACCATCAGCAAGAAGGTCCTTGAATATGAAGAGACCTACGACGGGCAAACGGAAGAACGCAAGGACATATGGGCGTACAGCATCTCTCGATATCAAAGCTCTGTTATCGGGCCAGATGGGGCGACAAATCAGCAGTTCTTCTATGACATTGTAAATGATGTAAAGAAAGGCGGACAAGTTTACAAGGAGATCAGGGGCGACGGGACGATAATCGAGCGTATTTGGCAGAACAATTTCCCCGTTGGCGCAACCTACGGATCGGGGAACCGTCTCAATCCGTTCGTCAAAACTGAACTGATAACGATCCCGAATTCAGCAGGTAGTCCGGCATTAAGCATGATCAGGGACTATAACTTCGACCAAAACGGCAATCCGTTGATGTCAGCAGAGTATGACTGGATATCCGCCTCATCAGGCTCGATTCATCGGACCAGCGGGGTGTTTACAGGATTCAGTGGGTTGACGCCAGCAAGGTCATCGGCAACCAGCTACTACAATGGAACCCCCGAGTTCTCAAGCACGACATCATCGGCAAATGCTTATTACTTCGCAACAGCCCCGTACTTACGTAGTTTGACAGCCGCTTCCGAGGTTAAAGACTCTTCTGGTACGCCCGTCAGTCGAACCGAGATCTATTATGACAATCTTTCCACACCAACAGTCGGCAACCCGACCGAAATTAGAACTTGGGACTCGTTCAAAGGCGGGCAGTATCGTTCCTATAGCGCGCCGCTGACCACAAGTAATTCGATCTCTACATTTGCAGAATACGACAGTTTCGGAAATGTTACGAAGGCAAAGGATGCGAACGGTGTAGAGACGGTATTTACTTTCGGCAATGTTGCCGGTCCGAGCGGTAACGTAACCGGTCTTTACCCGACGAAGACGGAGGCTGCCGCAAACTATTCGAGTTTGAAACGCACGTCAACTGCGGTCTTTGATTTCTATACCGGGTTGGTCACTTCAGCAAAGGACGAGGACAACGATGTTACGGTGGTGACGGAGTATGACGATTTGGGGCGGCCTGTGAAGGTGAGGAATGCCTACGGGACGGTGCTTGAAAGCTGGACGACGAGCGAATACGACGATGTGAATCGCCGTATCGTAGTGCGCTCGGATCTTGAGACAAAGGACGACGGGCGAAAGGTCGCAATCCGGCATTTCGACCAACTGGGACGTGTGCGCCTTTCGCGTACTCTTGAAGACTCATCGACCGAAAGCCCCTACAACGAGCAGCACGGCATAAAGGTTCAGACGCGATATCGTTATGATGATGGCGAGAATCCTACCAGCAGCAACGGTGTTTTTTCGCTCACTTCGAATCCCTATCGTGCCGCCACCTCCGACGCCGCGACGAACGAGGAGACAATGGGCTGGACGCTCTCCTATGCCGACAAGACCGGCAGGTTTAGTACGATGACGACGTATTCCGGTGCCACGCTTCCGGCACCCTGGGGCGGCAACAGTAATAGCACAGGGACGATATCGACAAACGTCGATGCCGACCGGACGCTTGTGACGGATCAGGCCGGGAAGAGCCGGATAAGTAGGACGAACGCGCTTGGGCAGTTGAAAGAGGTTTGGGAGGTTCTTGCCGCGAGCGAGACCGGATCGGAGAGCGTCAGTTTTCCGAACACGTCCATTGCACACGGCTTCAAGACAACTTACAGCTATGACTCACTCAGTAACCTTACGACCGTAAATCAGGGCCAGCAGACGAGAACGTTTACTTACAGCAGTCTTTCGCGCCTGCTTTCAGCGACGAATCCGGAATCGGGAACGATCAGCTACGGCTATGATTCCAACGGCAATCTGACCAGTAAGGTAGATGCTCGGAACATAACGACCAGCTACTCCTATGACGCCCTTAATCGTGTTACACAAAGAAGCTACTCCGGCGAATCGGGTTATACTACCCCTACGGTGGGTTATTTTTACGACGATCCGCAGACCGCAAACTCAAAGGGCCGGCTGACAAGGGTCTCGTCAAGCATTTCAGCCACGGAGTACACAGAGTTCGATATTCTTGGCCGGATCAAGGCACACAAACAAACGACCGATGGCGAGGAGTATGAGATCGGCTATGTTTACAATTTGTCTGGTACATTGATCGAGCAGACCTACCCATCGGGCAGAGTTGTCAAGAACACTTTAGACCAGAATGGCGATCTGGCTCAGGTTCAGAGCAAAAAGAATAGTGCGGATATTTTCAGGAACTACGCGAATAGTTTTGTTTATAACGCTGCCGGGTCTGTCACGAGTTTAAGGCTCGGCAATGGAAAATACGAGACGACCGAGTTCAACTCGCGGCTCCAGCCCGTCCAAATAGGACTTGGGAACTCTCTGACCGACACAGGCCTTTTGAAACTTAACTACGACTACGGAACGACGCAGAACAACGGGAACATTCTTTCCCAAACGATAACGGTTCCAACTGTCGGGCAAACACCGGGATTTGTCGCAACTCAAACCTACAACTATGACTCGCTCAACCGCATAAAGCAGGCAACGGAGACGATCCCGAATCAAACCGGCTGGCAGCAGACTTTCCAATATGATCGTTACGGGAATCGAAACTTTGACGAGGTGAACACGACCACTCTGCCAAAGAACTGCGTGAACGGTTCGACGCCGGTCGTCTGTCCGGGAGACGTGCCAATTGTCAATCCTTCGGTAAACCCCGCAAACAACCGCTTGAACGGTTACCCCTTCGACCCGGCGGGGAACACGACCGTCGATGCCGAAGGCCGCCAGTTCACCTACGACGCGGAAAACAAACAGGTCAAAGTAAGAGACTCGCAGAGCCAGACCATCGGCGAGTATTTTTACAACGGCGAGGGAGAAAGGGTCAAAAAGATAGTACCCGCAACCGGCGAAACAACGGTTTTTGTGTATGATGCTGAAGGCAAAATGATAGCCGAGTACTCTACCGAGCTTTCACAAACTCCGCAGGTCAGCTATCTGACGCACGACCATCTGGGGTCACCGCGTATTCTGACTGACGAAAACGGAAGTATTATTTCCCGCAGAGATTTCCGTCCTTACGGAGAACAGATAATACGTTTCGGGTACGGGCAAGATACTATAAGGAAGCAGTTTGCCACATATGAGCGCGACACCGAGTCTGATCTCGACTTTGCCCAAGCAAGGTATTACTCCCCGAATCTCGGTCGGTTTTTTAGCATCGACCCCGAAAATGCCGATGCCGAAGAAGAAATCCCGCAAAGCTGGAACGCATACGCTTATGCAAGAAATAACCCTCTGAAATATGGCGACCCCTCAGGCGAAGGCGTTCAAGTATGTACAACCAGCGGCGAACGTCAGTGTACCGATTTCACCGAGAAACAGTGGCAAAACTTCCTCAAGATCAACAAAGAATCCGGCGAATATACAATCAAGGGTAATAAAGTATTTATCAAAGGTACGGATGAAGTAGCATTCGTTATTACCTCAAGCACGATGCTCAGTGAAGACCGAATGCAACTCTTCCGTGTGGGTGGCCCGGAAGCCATAAAGAAAGCTAAAGTAGTTGGCGTTGCAGCCGCCGGAGCAGCAGTTGTTGGAACAGCGTGTGGATTAACGGGCGGAGCCGGTTGTGTTGCCGCTGCTGGCGCTGCTTTGAGAGAAGGTGTTAGGAGAGCATCACCAGCTGCGATTCAAGAACTTGCAGCAGCTTTGCGATTTACAGGCACAACTGCGCTCCGTCAAGCAAATCCTGCCAGGCGTGTTCCTCTGCAGACGCTTGCCACTGCAATTCTAACGGGTCAGCGAATGGCTGATCCTCAACGTGCTCAGGGAGCAATCAAGATAGTTCAAGAAATGTGGAAGAATGGCGTGAAGTATAAGCTCGAGATTATCTATCGTGAAGCGGACAAAACCATTCTTCATTTTCTTTACAAACGAGCTAAATAGAGGACGAAATAATGCCGACCCCAAGATTTAATTTTGTTTCGAGTCAGGATATTGCCAATGGTAATTGCTCATACTCAGAACAAGACTTGATGCTCATTTATGAGGTTAAGTTGGTGCGTTCGGAGTCTGAAACTACTTCGTTAGTAGATTCGATAGATAACAAATTCAACATTACCCCTCGGCAAGACTTATTGGTTACAGCCGATACTTTGACTTTGGAATTCAGTGGAGATAGTTTTTGTTTCAAAGGTCTTGATGCATATACCAGTAAGGAGCTATGGGATGAATCGTCAAGTCCAGTCCCCGACCTTTCTGGATCAGGCGTGTTCGCGGTTGATCCAAATTCCCTAATGAACGGAAGCGGCGATATTGATCTGGAGTTGAGCTATGAGCTCTCACCGTCTGAGAACTGGGTTAGGATTAAGTGGCCAAATGAAACATCGGCAAATTTCTTCCGTGTAGGAACTAACATGATCATTGGATTATCTCGTTCTCTAATTACGGATATTTACCTACTGAATGTTACATTCCGGTAAAATGCTGATCATGTGACATCTTAGTAGGAAATAGAGGCCATCATGGAAATACGATTCATTCCGGATAGAAACGGAGACGCAAATCCTCCCGATTTGCTCGGGGATATATGCTTATCCGATGGACGGAATACGATTTTAGACAATTGTACATACCCCGACCCGTGGTTGGACGCTTTGAAGAAAGGAACAAGACTGTTAAGACATGAAAAGGTAGCAAGTATTGATTTGGTAGAAGAATCAAACCCTCTGGTTTTTGAGAAACGGGATAGCCACATCGTTATTTCATACGGAGATTCGTTTATCTTTGTTAATAGCGTCGAAGAAATTCTCTTGGCTCTTCAAGATTTTGAAGGTCGGGATGCTGACAAAGGTTGAGTCCAGCGTATCTACAACCGAATACACCGGCTTTGACATCTTAGGGAGAGTGTTGAGCCACAAGCAGACAACCGACGGCGAAGAATACGAGACCGATTACTCGTATAATTTGTCTGGGGCTTTGATCGAACAGACTTACCCGTCGGGCCGAAAGGTGAAGAACGTTATTGACAACAACGGCTATCTTTCTATGGTTCAGAGTGCGAAGTGTATGGACTCGACTCCCGGGACGAACGCGACCTGCACATCGCAAGCCGGTCTTTTGAACTACGCAAAGAACTTTACCTACAACGCCGCCGGAGCGGTAACGAGTATGCAGCTCGGCAACAATCGCTGGGAATCGTCGCAATTCAATTCGAGATTACAGCCGACGCAGATCGGGCTTGGTGTAACACCGGGAGCCACAAACCTGCTGAAACTCCTTTACAGCTACGGCGGAGCAACCAACAACGGCAACGTCCTTAGCCAGACGATCACTGTCCCGACAGTGCTACAAACGGACGGCTTTACTGCCACTCAGACCTACGAGTATGACAGCCTCAATCGGTTGAAATCAGCCGAAGAGATCATTGACAGCCAAACAAGCTGGAAACAGGTTTTCACATTTGATCGATACGGCAATCGAAACTTTGATGAAGCGAATACTACATTTACGGGATTCGAAAAACTGTGCGCGAGCGGGACCGAACTTTGTGCCGAGCTTCGGAAGATCCTGAATCCGTCTGTAAATCAGTCGAACAACCGTCTGAGTTCGTCGGATGATTATGATTTCGATATTTCCGGCAACACGACGGAAGATGCACAAGGCCGCACGTTCATTTACGACGCCGAGAATAAACAGGTCGAGGTGCGGGACAGCCAGCAAAATGTGATCGGCGAATATCGCTACGACGGAGATGGGAAAAGGATAAAGAAGATCGTGCCGTCAACAGGCGAAGTGACCATTTTCGTTTACAGTGCCGGCGGCCAGCTTGTTGCGGAGTATTCGACAGTTCAATCACAAGACCCCAAAGTCAGCTACACAACCGCCGATCACCTCGGAAGCCCGCGCATCCTCACTGACGAAAACGGCGCCACCATCTCCCGCCGCGACTTCCACCCCTTCGGCGAGGAAGTTTTCACATCCGAACGCACCGCCGCCCTCGGCTACCAGCCCGACGACGTTCGCCAAAAATTCACCACATATGAACGGGATATAGAATCTTCACTCGATTATGCTAAAGCAAGGTACCACAGTTATAGTCATGGGCGGTTTACGTCACCTGATCCATTGCTTTCATCTGGGAGGGCTGAAAGCCCACAGACATGGAACCGTTACGCTTATGTTTTGAACAATCCACTTTTCTATACAGACCCGTACGGTTTGTACGAGTGGGCAGAATCTGCGGGTGGTTCGGCGACAGATGAAGAACTGCTTCGACGCAGCAAAGATAAATCGTTGAAAAAGAAGGAGCGCAAATTGGCGCAACGACAGTATGATTTTAGAGAGAGATTCAAAGCCGGACTTGAAAGAGCTAAGGTCGCAGCGACAAGTGACAAACTAACCGCAGAACAACGTCAACAAGTTCAGGAATCAGTTGATTCTTATGGTGATGAAAATGAAAGCAATGGTGTGCTTGTCGGCATTCGTGTTAATGCCAAGGGCGAGCCTATAACGCAAGGCCCAAGAGCAACTGTACGACTGAACGAGGACGACACTGTATCGGCGGATTTCAGGATGGACGGGAAAGCAGACCGACTAGCCGTAACAATCGCTCACGAAGGAAGGCATGTTGCCGACGCGCAAGCTTGGGTAAATGCAGGTCATCCAACCGGTGGGGACACAGATTTGAATCATTACTTCCGAGAGCAGCGAGCGTGGAATGTTAGTTCTTACGTTGGGCAAGAACTAAATCTTAAAAAGATCACTGCCGGTCGTGATCGTGCCGGGAAATCCTATAGAGTGTGGGAGCGCGGTTGGAAGGCCGCAGAAATCGAAACGAAACGAGCGAATGGCGTGGCCGATATTTTGAGGTATATGAATCTAAATCCGACAGACACTGATACCTATAGTAGCCAACATAGACACAGACCTTAGTTATGATGCGAATACACAACCAATATCGCGTTTTGTCCCTTTCAGTGCTAATCCTGTTGCCTTTTCTCTGGCAGGTTACTCCGGGACAGAAAAAAAACTACAATAAAACGATTGTGGAATATTGCGACTTAGTAAAGAATCCCGAAATATTTGACGGTAAAGAAGTTACGGTGCGCGCTACATACCGATACGGATTTGAATGGAGCGAGATGTACTGTATCGAATGTCGTAAATTAGGAAAGACGTGGCTTGAAAAAGGTTATTTAACGAAGAATGCTGAAAGGGTTTTTAAGAAACTCCCGAAGGACGATGGAACAGTAAACGCAGTTTTTACTGGGACATTTGAGAGTTCAAAGGGTCCGTTTGGTGACGGCGGTTACCGCTTCCGATTCTTGCTAAAGAGTCTCGACAACGTGGATCTTGTAAGTAAATCTGGGGCTGATCCGGAACAACTGTCGGACAAGGAGCGCAGTAAGGTCTCTAGGCAGTGCTTATGAAAGCGTCCAAGTTATCTGACTCTTCTTTTGAGCTAATTCAATGGAAACGCGATTAAGCAGACGGCATCATCAAAAAAATCTGGACAGTAAAGGCGAACTTTCCGTCGTCAAGAGCCGGGATTGAGAATTTCGGTTACTGGTACTACGCCCAACATTTTACATACGAATCCGACGGCGAATTCTACAAACGCAGCCTGTAAATGGCAAATGTGAAAGCTGACAGATAAATTCCGGACTGCATCGGACACCGATCGCCATCGGATAGATGCCGAGACCAGCAAGCGTAATAGCTCTAGTATTTTGGTTTCATCTCCTCCAGGCGCCGATCCATATCCCTAAAGAACCCTGTCACAATGGTCGAGACCATCCGTAAGCGAGCGGCTTCCAACGCCGCCGTTTGGTTTATAGAAGCAGCTTCGCTGCGTCCATCAAAGTTTAGCTGGTTGGCGACACGTTCCATATCGGCGGATCGACGGATACCTGAAAGCTGGATACCGGCTCCCTGTCGGCTGCTTGATGCGGCAATACCGCTTCCCTGGTTTATAGCGGCGATATTCTGAGAGGCCTGGCCGTCAAGGGCCTTGTTGATGTCGCCCTGGTAGGTATTCGATGCGTCGATCTTCTTGTCGGCGACATTCTGGGTGTTACTGTTTTGCAGAGAGGTATTATCAAGCGTCGTGGAGTTCATCCGCTTGTTAGCGTCTTGCATCACGTGCTGATCGTTAGACCAGTCGTATAGCTCGACACCCTTGCGAACGGGAACAGTTGTACCGGCGATGGAGGTGCCTCCCGGGATGAACTCATATTTCATCATCCCAAAGTTCTGCAGCATTCCCTGGCTGCGAAGGCTCGTCTCCTTGGCAGCGTCAAATATCCTGCCGTCTTGAGTTCCCTGTGCTTCAGCCTTCATTCCGGTAATCTCTCGGCGCGTTGCAGCGGAGCTGCTCAGAAGCCCGAAGGTCTTGTTCGCCTCGGCCATGAGGGTTTGAGTCACTTGGTTTGCTCGGATCTGGCCGAGATTTGTAACAAGGCCGCCCTCGACTCCCGCCACAGATGAAACAAGCCTCGCATCAACTGACTGATTTGCGGCTTCGAGTGCTTTTTTCGCCGCCATTTGTTCTGCATTGTAGATGCCCTGTATCTGGGTATTTTCTGCCTGACGGTGGATGGCTGCACCTGCCACAATGCCATAAGTCTCCAGAGCCGCTCCGAGAGATGTGAGCATCCATCCCATAGATATCTGCGATACGCCTTCATAGACCTGTCCACGAAGAACCCGATAGCTCAACCACGGGACAAGGATGAAACATAGACTGGAAACAAAGAACATGATCGTGACGATCAGAGCGCTCGAGGCAGGATCGTAGTTACCATTGGTGATTATCTGAGCCGTAGTTGGATCAAGAGAAAATACGCTTTCTCCGTTATATATTGAGAGTGCCAGAAGTCCGATCCCGTAGCAGACGTATAGAGTTATTTCCTTTACGATCGGGAAGGCAACGGCGAATGTAGCTACGCCCCAGCAGAACGGGTAGAAGATCTGATTCGCGAACTTCTCGTCAAAACCGAATGCTGACAGCACGGGCGCGGCAAGTTTCAACCCGATAAGAATGAATAAACCTGCCAGTGACAGAAAGACCGCACCAAACTTTATGATGTTCTGTCCGATGACCATAAAGGTAAACATGCGGGGCATATCCCAGCCGAGGACGTTCATCTCGCTGGTGATATCTTTCACGGATGAGTTTTTGTCGGTGATGATCCCGACAAGGCCAGGCTCTCCGTTCGGCAGACGCTCGGCAAGCAGTTCATTCGGGTCTTCGACAGCGAAGTTCGCCCTTACATACTGCTTCATCTTCTCGTCGAACTCGGCGATGAGTTGGCGGTTGTAAGCTCTGACAGGACGTGCAAAAAACTTTCCGGTTATTGTTAGCGCGTCGATGATGAAAGGGCTTGCCCCGATCACGACCATAAAGATAATGGTCCTGACACCCCACGCGACAAGCTGTTCGGGACCGATTCCACGGTTGTCATGAAATCTTCGAATGAACGCGACGATTAGGACAAAGCTCGCAACTATCCATGCCAGGAATGTCAGTATCGGCATCAACGGCCTCACGATCGCGTCGAGAACTGACCTGAACAGCCATTGCTGGCCGGTCAGCATCAGGTTCTTTATCTGCTCGCTAAAACTTGGCGCAGGCGGTTTCGGAGGCAGAACCGGCCCGGGTTGCGGTGTTGCGGTTGGGTTGGCAGGATATTGGTTCTCGAACTGCTGCAGCGCAGGTGCGGGACTTCCGTCGAGTGGCGGCATGAACGGCGAGTCAGTATTGATCGTCGTGATGAGATCGTTCGCCGTGACAGGCTGCCCGTTCATAGTTCCGATGGGAGTCTGCCCCTCGACACGCGGTGGGCGTTGGGGACGAGGCGGCCTTTGTCCGACCGCCGTCGTAAGGAGGCAGGTGTAGAGGAGGGGCGTTAGCAGGATCGTGAGTGCGGCAGCCGTACCGCGCGATATTCTGTTGATTTTCATTGCCTTTTACGTTCGAACCAGTTAGTTGTGTTTATGGAAGAGGGTTTTGGTAAACGTCTTCATCCCAGACTTCGTATCTTTCCAGTTCGCGAAGAAATGCATCCGACGCTTGTGTGATACCGGTCATCATCTCCGTCGTTCGGCGGATCTCCTTTCCGAATTCCGTCATTTGTTCGATCTTCAGGCCATAAGCTATGAACTTTGCATGGATCTTTGCTTCAAGTTCGCGAAGCTGGCCTTCGACGGTTGTGATACGGAGGTTTACCGCAAGCATCTGATCGATCAACGACTGAACGCCGTCCTGATTGGCGTCCGGGTTAGCCGAGATCACCCTTGTCGCGTCTGCGATCCGCTCTCGCTCCTCGTAGAGTTTTGCGAGATCTAAAGCCAAGTTCTCCCGGTCAAAGAGCATTCGCTCAAGTTCCGAGTCGAGCTTTGCAAGGCGCTGGAGATTGGCAAGTTCCGCATCGGCACTTCGTCCGATCGAATGGCGCAGAAAATCATCCAGATCGCGTTTATTGGCTTCCATATCGAAGATGCCGTTCTTGAGACGCCTTGAAATGTTGACGACGGAATGGATCTGACTCGTTATCGTGGCTTCGATCCGTTTCTTTAGCTCAAAGGTCCCGCGAATAAGGCGTCCAAGCATCGCATAGGTTGTTATCAGCTGTTTGTGACGCATCACCTGCTCGTCGACCTTGTCGAGGATGCCGCGTAGGTTCGTCACGCTTTCGACCATCTTTTCATACTGCCGAACGGCATTCTCGTAGGTCCGGATGTAATGGTTAATCGTCTCAACCCAACGAGCAGCCTCCTCCACTTTCTTTGAGAGTTGAAGAGCGTATTGGGAAGGATCAAATACGGTCCACTGTGCCTGGACGGGCCGAACGTCGATGCCGATAAGAAGCGATGAGAGGATCGCGCTAAATACAAGTTGTTGTACAAAGCCAGTTTTGTGTCTGTTCATTTGAAATTGCCTCCCGTAAGTTCTTGTATATCGGCATCCGACAGCGATGTTAGACCTATAGCCGCAAGCCCGCTCGGATACCTTGCGGCGAGCCAGGTGACGATAAAGTCGAGCGGAAGGTCGGGACGAAGTTTCTCTACAAGCCGACGGGCGTTCGCTTCGTTCGTGTCGTTCGTATTCGCCCAGAGCATGACAGGAGACAGATGTATCTCCGCCATCTGGACTATCTTGTCAGCACCGCTTCCTATGACAAATACCCACTGCGTATACCGGCCGTATTGGTTCCTGATGCCTCGGATTGCGGCAATGGTTTCCGGTGCAAGTTCGCAGTCATCTGCAAGCCGCTCGAACCCGCCGATCTGCTTGCCGACCATCTTGACGCCTGAGTTCTTTACAAGATCGATGCCGGTTACATTCGGTTGCTCGGGTGTTCCGGTGAAATGCTCGTAGGCTTGCGAAAACAGGATCGTCACCAGGCCTTCCTTTCGTCCTGTTACGGTCGCTTCGGCGATAAGCTCCTGAATCGCCGGAAAATGCCGATTGATCTCTCGCATTTCGTCACACAAGAAAAGGATCGGGGTCTTCTGGTTCTGAGCGTTCTCTTCGCCGATCTCCTGCATGATCTGGGCGCTGATCCGGAAACCGACGCTCTCGCGTATCTTTTCGTCGAGGCCGCTGATGCCCGATAGTTCGAAAACATCGAACATCGACGGCTCATCATAATCGGGATGCGTCGGTGCATTGAGCCAGGGGTCTTTTCGGTGAATGTTCAGCTTCAGATAAAGTTCATTAGCCTGCTTTTCTTCACCCACATTCCAGTGATAGCTCTTCAGGATGTCCAGGAAATGCCCGAGAGTCGGCTGGAATTTGGGGCGGCCATACCCGTTTCGCGAGAGTGCCATCTTGTAGACTTCATCGATGACGGTCGAAGCGACGGCGCTTGTGATCGCATCTGATTTGGGGGACTTGCTGAGGATCAGGATGTCGGTCAGAACCATCGCGAGCTGCCGTTTTGTAGGCGGCATTCCGTTTTCGATTCCCGGATAGTTCCAGATATTGATCGGCTTTGGGTCTGCTTCGTTGAACTCTATATGACGACCGCCAAACAGCCTGCATATCGGCTTGAATGAGTGGCGGTAGTCCATCACTCTCACCTTTACATCCCCGCGATGTGCCCGGATGTCGGTGATAAGCATTGAGGCAAGGAACGACTTTCCTTCGCCCGATGCCGCCGTCACGATCACAGTCGGGGACTTGATAAGAGATCGGTCATAGAGGTCCAGGCCAAACATCTGACCGTTCGGCGTCGTGAAAATGCTGTGCGGACGCGGGCTGCCTCGCCAAGCGTCGCGAAGATTATCGCGAGAAGACCAAGGGTCTTTTGATGGTGAATACGGGAAACGGTAAAGGGAAAACGACCGCAGCGATAGGTGTTCTTGTTCGTGCCGCCGGACGTGGGATGAAATGTTGTATGGTTCAGTTCATGAAGTCCAGAAACGACCGATATGGCGAACATGTTTCGCTCGAAAAACTTGGGGTCGAAGTGCATACGATGGGCGACGGCTTTACTTGGGATACGAACGACAAGACCCAGGACATCAAAACAAGCCAAGATACATGGGGACTTTGTATCGAGAAGATGGAGTCACAGGAATATGAACTTCTGGTTTTTGACGAAATGATATATGTGCTTGATTACAAATTCCTGGATGTTCGGGCAGTACTCGAAAAGATCGCTTCGGTCCGCAAGGAGCAACCGCATCTTCACATAATTATGACGGGTCGAAATGCTCCGACTGAGCTTATAGAAGCAGCCGATCTGGTCACCGAGATGAAAGAGATAAAGCACCCTTTCCACGTTGGCATTTATGCACAACAGGGAATTGAATTCTAGACGTCAGCCAAAGGCGAGTAATTAATGGCGGACGGCATTGGGTGCTATAAGTATCCGCCACGTACGTCTTCAATGAAGAAGTCAATAGAACGCCGAAAACCTAAAGGGATAGTTGATCATTTGTCGATTGCGCTTACCACGTTTGGCGTTGGTTATTTCCCGATCGCTCCGGGAACGTGGGGCTCTGCCGTGGCGGTCCTGATATATGTTGGTATTGGGGACTTGGTATCTTCTGTCCGCAATAACGAACTCGGCTTTTTCGTAGGTTTGTCTCAAGCGACAGTTTGGGCCGTCATAGCCGTCACCCTTTTCTTGTTTATCCTCCTTGGGATCTGGGCGTCTAACAGGACGATCGATATTTTGGGAAGCACAGACCCCTCCCAAGCTGTGGTGGACGAAGTAATGGGGCAACTTATAGTTTTTGCCTTTGTCCCATTCGGAGTTGGATGGCCATTGATCCTAGTCGGATTTCTCCTTTTTCGCTTTTTTGATATTTGGAAGCCTTATCCGATCAATGATCTTCAAATATTGCCGGGTGGGCTCGGGATCTGCGCAGATGATATCGTGGCTGGGGTGTATGCTGGTATCTGTCTTTCAATTATTTACGCAACAGGATTTTTATCATGATCATTCATGTCCTACCAGGCGATTCGCTCGTTGACGAATTCAAAAGAACTGGCATTGAAGGCGAAGTTGTGGTCTTTCGTGAATCCCTTGTTTGTGGTGATCTGGAAGCAACATCTCTTGAGGAATTTTGGGATGTTCGGGCAAATTTTATCGAGATCGAATACGGCGGCGATCCCATAGAGTATCGCGAAAACATTGCATATGAACTTGAGCGCCTTATGCAATTAGCACCAGACGATGAAGTATATCTTTGGTTCGAATATGAGCTGTTCTGTCAGGTGAATATGTGGTTTTGTCTTGATCTGCTAAAGACGCATACAAATGTTTTCCGTGTCACGCCGCTCAATGCCAGTCCGGACGATGTCTGGAAGGGTTTCGGAGGATATACTGCTAAAGACCTGAATGCCTGTTTCGAGGGGCGAATTAAATTCTCGCAAACTGATATTGAGACCGGTGGAAGGTTATGGAACGCCTTTCGCGAAGACGATAACGAGAAACTCAGGTCGCTTGGCAGTTATCGTTCGGAAACATATCCTTTCCTTCGCGAAGCAACCGAGGCTGCCGCCGAGCTCAGCACTCGGCCTTCGGAGGTTGTTGAGCAGATCATGGCGGAAGGGAATAGAGATCTCGATTCGGTTTTTTCTGAGTTTCAGAAACGTGCCGGGGTCTATGGTTTTGGTGACCTTCAAATACAACGTTTAATCGAGCGATTGTGAACGATGGATGTCGTCGTCCGCTTCGCCGGAAGATTCATTTTTCTGGAAGATCCAACCTTTTCTCCAAAAAATATATAGCAGGATGATCGCGATGGTTACCATCAGTCCAAGCGTTCCGAAATACGCCCACGGCCATTGTAATTCAGGCATATGCTCAAAATTCATACCGTAAATTCCGGCAATCAGCGATAACGGTAAGATTATCGCCGATACAACGGCGAGTGTTTTCATTACATCATTGGTCTTGTTTGCGACCATTGCAAGATGTATCTCAGAGAGCCCGCTTACAAGATCACGATAGCTTTCGGCGACGTCCGTTACGCGGAGGAGATGATCGTGCACGTCGCGATAGAACGGCAATACCTCCGGCGGAATCTGCTGAAACTCTCCATGTGAGATCCTGTAAAGCACTTCGCGTTGTCTTGCAGAGATCCTGCGGAGCCGTGCAACGCTCCGCCTTAGGTTCATTATGTCTTCAAGCACGCGATAATTGGCGGAACGTATCTTGAAGACCTCATCCTCTAATTCTGAGATCGAGATATCGAAATCATCGACGACCGGCATATACTGATCGACGATGTTGTCCAAGATCTGGTGAAGCAGATATGCCGCACCTCGTTGGCAAGCGAACGGCGAGGCACGTAATTGCTGTTTTACCGCTTTTATACTTCGAAAGCGTTCATTGTGGAACGTTACAACGTAGTTATCACCAAGATAACCGTCAAGCTCTTTTGTAACAAAATTCTCTGGCCGGGTTTCACCACTCTTAATGCCGTGGACGATAAAGTAAATATGGTCCGGAAACGGCTCAACTTTTGGTTGATTTCGCTCCTCGATACAATCTTCGATAGTCAGCGGGTGGAACCTAAAGATGTTGGTCAGAACATACCTGGCTTCTTCTACACGCTCGGGTGTATCGCCAAGGATATCGACCCAAACAACGTTGCTTTTATCAGCCAAAAGATCTGGAAGTTCATCGATCGAGAAACCTTCCTCCACCGCCTGTGAACCGTTTCTATAAACAAAGATCTGCATTTTCGTTAGTTAAGTTCAGAGAGGCCAATATGTTAACCTAAATACCCATAGTCTATGTCCGACGAGAATATAACACTCCAGGTAAGAAATGTAACAAAGCGCTTCGGAGATTTCACCGCAGTTGAGGACCTGAGTTTCGATGTTCGGGCGGGACGTGTTTTTGGTTTTCTCGGGCCGAACGGAGCCGGGAAAACGACTACGATCCGAATGATAGTCGGTATCACGTTCCCGGACGAAGGAACCATAACACTTCACGGCGAACGAGTGTCTCATAAATTGCAAAGCCGCATCGGCTATCTGCCTGAGGAGCGCGGTCTCTACAAAAAGATGCGCGTTGTCGATCAGCTTCGTTATTTCGCGGCCCTGAAGGATGTGCCGTCTGGTGAGATCGAGAAACGTATCGATCATTGGCTCGGCCGAATGCAGCTTTCCCAATGGAAAAAGAAGAAAACTACGGATCTTTCAAAAGGAATGCAGCAAAAGATCCAGTTTATCGCGACGGTCCTGCACGATCCGGATGTGTTGATCCTTGATGAACCTTTCTCAGGTCTGGATCCGGTAAACGTTGAATTCTTGATGGACGTTATCGCTGAATATCGCTCGGCTGAAAAAACTATAATCTTTTCAACACATTTGATGTCCACCGCGGAGAAGCTTTGCAGCGATATTCTTCTGATCAATAAGTCGCGAAAGGTTCTAGGCGGAAGTCTTCGGGATGTGAAGGAAAGTTACGGTGAAAATTTGATCGCGTTTCGTGGTTCGAATGCCGAAGCCATCATACGGGATCAGTCACTCATAAGCCGTGTTGTTGAGCACGCGGACGAGCAAGAACTTCATTTGACTGATGGTGTTGATCCTCAGGACCTGCTTAAACGAATGGTCGAGTCTGGCGTAATCATCTCAAAATTTGAGAGAACTGAGCCAAGCTTGAATGATATTTTTATCGAAAAGGTGAAGGATGCGTAAGTTTTTAGCCGTTGTCAGGCATGAATACAAGAAGATCGTCTTGAAATGGTCATTTCTCATCGGAACGCTTATGCTTCCGGCACTTGCTCTGATCTTTACCTTTATACCGATGCTCATATTTTCGCTGAATTCCGAGCCGACGCGAATAGCTATAGTTGATCGGAATGGACAGGTCTCAGAGCGTTTGAAGCAGAACCTTTCTACAGAGAAGTTCTCCGAACGGGTTCGCCAACAGGCCGGAGAGAGCATCGGTAACATAACTGCCTCTCAGGATGAGCAATTGAGGCGCTCGGCGGAGATGATGCAAAGCGCTTATCGTTTCATTGATCTGGATACGACCGACAAAAGCGGCGAAGAATTGCGTCGTTTCCTGATCTCACGTGTATCTGCCGGTGAGATCGATGCCTATCTAATCGTCCCCGAGAACATTAATGATCCGAACGCGGTTTTTGAGTATCGTTCACGAAAAGGCGGGGATTTTGTTGCCGGCGGAATGTTTCAGGAGGCACTGAATTCTGCGGTCCGGTCGGTAAGGCTGGCCGGTGAGAACATAAGCGAGCAAAAGTTGGATGAACTTTCCCGCAGGGTAAATCTAGACAACAAAGGACTGGATGAGACCGGAGCGGAGAAAGACACAGATGGTGTGATGATCGCCTCATTCATCATCGGGCTGATGATCTATATCACGCTCGCGATATACGGTCAGGCGATAATGGGTGCCGTGGTGGAAGAAAAAGAAACGCGTATCGCCGAGATACTGTTTTCATCTGCTCGTCCGTTCGAACTGATGCTTGGTAAATTGGTCGGTGTCGGATTGGCCGGGCTGACTCAGTTAGGAATCTGGGTCTTGACAGTCGCCGTGCTGATAGGCGTCGCTGCTACAAGTTCAGATCTCGCTCCATTCTTGTCCTCTGTCCCGCAGATCACGCCATTGATGGTCGTGTATTTTATGCTCTTTTTTCTCGTCGGTTTTTTTACCTATGCGGCAATTTTTGCACTTGTCGGATCGATGGTAACAAGCCTTCAGGAAGGTGGCCAGTTTGCATTTCCACCGATAATGATAATGTTGGCGGGTTTCTATTTTAGCTTTGCTGTTATCCGGGATCCCAATTCCTTTTTGTCATTTTGGGTCTCGATCGCCCCGTTCCTTGCTCCGATAACGATGCCTGTCCGAATTCTTGCTGAAACGCCACCGGCTTGGCAGATACTTCTCTCACTTTTTGTAAACGCTGCGGCCATTGCTGGACTTGTTTGGCTAACTGCTAGAGTTTACCGTGTCGGGATGCTGATGTATGGAAAACGAGCAACCATACCGGAAGTATTTAAGTGGATACGACAAGCTTAGATGCTGTCTAGCTGACCAGTTTAATGACAGCTGTTAGGAGACTTAGTTTGCCTATAGAAGTAGAGAAAAAATACAGACTAACCGAAAAACAGGCAGAGAGTGTGATCGCTGCGCTGGATGAAGCCGGAGCTCGATACATCGGGGAAGACGAAGAGGAGAACATCATCTATAGCGGTTCCACGCTCTCTGAGAAAAACGCTGTTCTTAGACTTAGAAAGATTCGCGAACGGGCGCTCCTAACCTATAAGAAGAGGCTCGCGGGCGACGGCGACATTAAAAAGCAGGCTGAAGAAGAGACCGAGGTTGAAGACCCGGCAGCGATGCAAAAGATAGTTACTGAGCTAGGATTCGTACCGGTTCTTATTTATGAGAAGCGGCGGCGGAAATGGAGTTACCGGTCAGTGGAGATCGTTGTTGATGAATTGCCGTTCGGACTTTACATGGAGATAGAAGGTTCGGTAACCTCCATTCGTGAGACGGAATTGCTGCTTGATCTTGATGACCTCGAATCGGTCCATGAAACCTATCCTCAATTGACCGCCCGTTATGGAAAACGAAATGGTGAGGTCATAGAAGCAAGATTTCAATAAATTTAGGAGAGGAAATGACGAAATACTTTTTTCTTATAATTTTTTGCTTACTCGCGAGTGCCTGCAGTGGCGCAGGAACTGAAACGGCCAAATTGGTAAACACCGAACCTCCTTCGAACACGAAAGCTTCGGAGCCTTCAAATTCGACCAATACGAATTCTTCGACGAGCATAGGCGAACGTATCGAAAAGGAAACCCCGGTAACTTTTGAGGGAGCGTCCCTACCGGACGGCTGGACGTTTGTTGATAATGACGCAAAAGAAAAACCATCACCGTACTCAATGTCCGATGGTAAATTCAAACTAACAATTCCCGGAGGGAAAGATCTTTACGCAGACAATTACGGCGCACCGCATCTGGTAAAAGCGGTCTCTGGTAATTTTGAGATCGAGGCTCGCGTAAAGTTCGACCCAAAGAGCGATTATCAAGGCGCGGGGCTTTTGATATTCCACGATGCGAAGAATTATCTGCGACTCGAGCGCTGCATGGGCGGCACTGGTGGCAGTGGTTCCGGTATTCGTCTCGATAGTCGAAAAGGGGATGAATATATTCCGATATCAACTCCCGATAGAGCAGAGACCGATGCCGATGAGGTTGACCTGAAGATAGTCCGAATGGGCAAGAAATTCATTGCTTTCTGGCGACTAAATGAAGAAAGTGAATGGAAAGAAGTTGGGGAATTTGATTCTGCTTACCCTGAGACCGTTCGTGTCGGATTGATCGGTGTAAACACTGCTGATGAGATAACCGCAGAATTCTCAAATGTTAAACTTCTTCCTATCGCAGGAACATCGAAAACCTAGCGCGCAGTTGAACTGGTCGGAGACTTCGTTAGGATCAAAGGCCGGTTGCTGTTATGCACCGGCTTCTTTATTTTCTGCTTTTTGAAGGGCCTTCAATATGAGTTCGATCAAAATATCGTGATCAAATGGTTTCGTTGCGTAACGGTCGAAGCCAGATTTGAAAGCTTTTCTACGACTCTCTTCATTTGCAAACGCACTTAAAGCTATTGCCGGGATCTTGCCGCCACGCTCTTCCGGAAGGTCTCTTATCCGGGTTATCAACGAATAACCATCCTCATCGGGCATTGCAAGGTCTGATATTAATACGTCAGGCAGCTTTTCAATCGATCTTTCCAGCTCTCGAAATGCGCTTTTAGCCGATTCGGTAGAGATAACGTTTGCACCGTTCTTCTCCAAGAACATCTGGAGAACTTCGCGCGAATCATAATTGTCTTCTACGATCAAGATCTTAACTCCTTCAAGGGGCTTCAATGAGGACATACGATCGAGCCGAATATTAGGATTAGAATCGTGAGGGAGGGGTGAGGTAGTGGTGATCGGCAGCGTAACGGAGAATTTCGAGCCTTTTCCGATGCCGCGGCTTTCTGCACGGACGTGTCCGCCGTGTCGCTCAGTAAGGATCTTTACTATCGACAATCCTAGCCCTAAACCCGAATTTGCCGAAAATCCGTCGGTGTCAGCTTGGGAGAATTGATTGAATATTGTTGGCAGTGTTTCTGCGGCAATTCCGGCTCCGCTATCCGCAACATCGATCGTAACCGCCTCCGCTCCTGCCTTAAGCGAGACCTCGATCCAGCCGCCGGGCGGTGTAAATTTCAGGGCATTGGAAATAAGATTTCCAAATACTTGCTGAAGCCGTGCCGCATCGCCGACTATCGCCAGTTCTCCTACATTGCTGTTGAATCTATAGTCGATGTTGGCAGACTCGATCGCAGGGCGATGACTTTCGACAACGCCGCGCACAACATCAAATATATCGATCGGTCTGTACTCTAGCCTGAGCTTGCCCGATGCGACGCGGGCGGAATCTACAAGATCATTGATCAGCTTTGTTTGTGTTCGGGCGCTCCGCTCTATAGTCTCAAGCGCATTCTGCCGCGTTTCGGCATCAACCTCGCGAGTAAGGAGTATCTTTGACCATCCTATGATCGCATTCAATGACGAACGTATCTCATGCGATACAAAGGCGATAAAGAAATCTTTTGCTTTATTTGCCTGGATCGCCTCATCACGTGCTTTTTTGGCGGCTTTATTAGCACGAGCCAGCTCGGCGGCCGCAGCTTTTTGCTCGGTTATCTTTCGCACAGCCCCGGTCATTGTGCCGCCTTCTCCGTTCGGAGATATATCAGAACTTCCTTGGACACATAGCCATTCGACCTCGCCTGAGCTATACACGACGCGAAATTCCTCAGCGTACGACATTGATCTGCGGCTTGCAGATTCGAAGAATCCTTCGATCCTGGTTCTGTCATCCGGATGGATCACCGCCAGACATTTTTCGATCGTCAGTTCTTCGTAAGGCGAGACCTCAAAAAGCTCGTTACATGACGGCGTGGAAATCACCTTTCCTGCGCCGATATCCCAAGTCCACAATCCGATATCCGCATTATCCGCAGCCAAAATGATCTGATCCGTTGAGGTCGAACCATTCTGCAAACCGATTGTCTCAGCATCGACCTCTTTGCCGCCGATCAGGATCAATATCTCACCGCTCTTTTTTCCCGACTTAGAAAGAAATAACTCAACAGGCCGTTTTTCGTCAGCACTTAACCGGAAGTCGATCCTTACCCGAGCATTTCCATTGCTTCTGCATTCACGTAGAGCTCGTTCCAGGATGTTCGGAGTGAATTCTGAAGCGTGCCAATGCACGGTTTCCGATAGCCTTTGTCCTACAAGGAGCTGCGGATCTGATCCGGCATTTTCATACAAACGACCGCCGATAGATATGATCTTTCCTTCGGTGCTGATCACTCCATAAAGATCGAATAGAGCAGAAATTGCTTCAAAGGAGAACCTATGAAAAGGCTCTGGCGAGGGCTTATCTATCTTCATTGAGGTCATATTACTGCAGGTATGCCCATGTTCTACTTAAAATTAATATAAAGAATATCATTTCTGCTCATGCTTCACGCACCTCATATCTAACTTCGTTACAGCTAACAACTATTCGAATCATATCGCGAATCTCGTGCCGAAAGGTTTTTCCCGCACAATTGGATAAGTACCGTTCGATTTTGATACAATGACTTACCCAAGCCACTCAAATATATGAAATTTAGAGTTTTAGCCATCGATGACGATCGGGCGTCGCTTCAGTTGCTCGAGTTCCAGTTAAAATCCGTAGGTTATGAGGTAACTACCGCTGAATCGGGTAACGACGGACTAGACCTGATCAGCCAGAATGATTTTGATGTGATCCTCACCGATCTTCACCTTCCTGACATTAGCGGTATTGGTCTGATAAAGCGGGCGCGAGAGATAGCACCTGAGACCGAGATCATAATGATCACGGGTGATAAGTCCAAAGATAAGGCGATCGAAGCAACCAAGGCCGGAGCATTTTGGTACCTTGAAAAACCTTATGAGGAAGAAGAACTTCTCGAACTTGCCCAGAAGGCAGTCGAGAGAAAGCGTTCTACAGCAGAGATCCGGGAATTGCGCGGAAGGCTGACGAGCCCCACTTCGTACCAGGGCATCATCGGCGGAAGCCGAGCTATGCAGAACATCTATGCGATAATCGAAAGCGTTGCGGAATCAGATGCGAACATCCTCATATTAGGAGAATCCGGGACAGGGAAGGAAGTCATTGCGAATGCGATACACTATAAAAGCCATCGCTCTGAACGTCCTTTTGTAAAAGTAAATTGTTCCGCACTCCCAAAAGACCTCGTAGAATCGCAGCTTTTTGGACATGTAAAGGGATCATTCACAGGCGCACACGCGGATAAGGAAGGTTTTATCCGGCAGGCCCATAATGGGAGCATTATGTTGGACGAGATCGGTGAGATGCCCATGGATGTCCAACCAAAGCTTCTAAGGGTTCTTCAGGAAAAGACCTACTATCGTGTCGGAAGTGATAAGCCGCAGGAAGCGGATTTCAGGCTGATCTCCGCGACGAATCGCGATCCTTTTGAGGCTATAAAAGAGGGAAATCTCCGCGAAGACCTCTATTACCGAATAAACACCATTGAAATAAGAATTCCACCGCTGCGTGAGCGTATGGAAGACATTCCCATGCTTGCAGAACATTTTCTTGAGATGTATGCAGATAAGTACAACAAGCAGGGTATCGAATTTGCCCAAAGTGGCTACGACCAGATGCTTAACTACAATTGGCGCGGAAATGTGCGAGAACTTCAAAACGTGATCGAAAGAGCGGTATTACTTTGCAGGGACGACAGGATCGAAAACCTTAATATTCCCCAAGGTGAGGGAGAGCCGATCGCAATGGTCGATGTTGCGGCCTTGGCGGCAGTTCGATCTGCATCCACCACCGTATCACCCGTATCTTTCGGTTCGACAAAAGAGGCAGTTTCTCCTCCGATGCCAAGTGCATATTCTGGTGCGGATGTGTTTGATGAAGTTGGACGGATGATAGTCGGAAGTCTTAACGAAAGTGAAGATGGCGAAACGGCTCGCGATGTTTTTGACGCGATCGAGGAAGCGATAGTAAAGGCGGCACTCAAGCGCACAAAATGGAACAAACAAGCAGCTGCGAACTTGCTGGGAGTTTACAGGCCACGGTTATATGGGATGATCAAACGCCATAAGATCAGCGACGATAATTGATCCAGCCAGCCGGAAGGTCATCAAATTTTCACAAGAATACGGGCCGCAAATATTATCCGACGGCCCGCTCGTTGTGGGAGGGAATTGAGCGTAATTTAATTATTTGTCGCGCTGGGAACCTTTATTTCGACGTCTATGTCATGTTTCTTGGTCCCGCCAAAAATGCCGCCATAATACAGGGCAGCCGCCAACATTCCAACAATGATCACCATTGCTAACGCCCATATAAAATTACTTGCAACACTTTTTCCTTCTTCCATTTTCTCCTCCTTGAAAATACCGATATTTAATAACTGCACCTTCGATGTAGCAACGATTGTGCCAAAATGATAGGTCCCTAAAATTCGACCTAACACGTTGTTCCTTGGGCGTTTTGGATCGCAATGTGTATCAAAATAGGACACCAGATTGTCGTCTAGTAGAATTATGGAATGCAAAAATCTTGCTAAAAGCATTCATCTGTAGTAAAAATTGGCTACACGTTCTGTAGAAATTCAACGAAAGTGAGGTTTTAAGTTTTGCTATGATCGGACAACTTATCGGTGGACTTATTGTGGGTATCCTTGCCAGATTTCTTCTGCCCGGAAAGGAGAATTTTCCTGAAGGCCCGCTCGGATGGCTTTTGACCGCACTTCTCGGCATTGGAGGAGCGTTTGTCGGCGGAACCATAGCGCGATCGCTTTGGCGTGCAGGGGATGAGAATTATGTTGCAAGCTGGACGATGTCAATCATCGGAGCGATCCTTTTGCTATTGATCGTTCGTTTCATATTCGGGCGGAAGGCTTAGTCAAATAAGAAGGCTGGTCAGGAACTGCCGTTCCGCTCGGCGGGTGGCAGTTCCATTTTTATTAGCCCATCGAATACAACATTGAACGGAGCCCCTTTTACGGCGACAGACATTTCTTCCTCCACTGTCGCTTCTGCATTGGCAATACCAACACTTGCAAAATAGCAGTTTGCACAATTCGCTCGTGCCAGATTCACTAGATGGTCAAAAGCCTGCTGCCCTTCTTCGAAACGTCCTCGATCGGGATAGATCGCAGTTCGTACCACGAAAAATGCCCGTTCATTATCTTTGCTAGCGATAATCTGCGGTGACTCAGTCTTGTTTGCGAACACGTCGGCCGATTCGATATGCCATCCATCCTTTTCGAGCTGCTTAAAGACTATCTCGATACCGAATGCATGAACATCGTCTTGGCTCATCAAATCTTTGCTACTATCCATGTTTATCTTTATCGTATCCCTGCATTGGTCAATCCTCAACCAAGGCGAAATAATTTTATTGAAGAAACTGCTGTCGGATTGCGGAACTCCAGCCGCTGATTTACGATTAAACTTTATGTCTTTAGAAGATCTTAAGAAGACCCCCCTAAATGCGGCTCATCGCGAACTTGGCGGTAAAATGATTGATTTTGGCGGCTGGGATATGCCGGTTCAATATACCGCCGGGGTGATTGAAGAGCATATGGCAACGCGGACGCGTGCCGGGCTTTTTGACGTTTCGCACATGGGCGAGATCTGGGTCGAAGGGCCGGATGCCATTAGGTTCGTGGACAGGATCACGACGAATGATGTCTCTAAACTTGCCGACGGGCAGGCTCATTACTCTTGTATGACAAATGAGCGTGGCGGCGTGGTGGATGACCTATTGGTCTATCGCTTCGGACCGGAGAAGCTGTTGCTTGTCGTAAACGCGGGCACGACTAACAAGGACTGGGATTGGATAAGCTCGCGACATTCCGAACACGAAGATGTTCATATTCGCAACGCCTCAGCGGACTATTGTCAAATCGCGATCCAAGGGCCCCACGCAGAGACAATACTTCAAAAGCTGACCGACACAGTTCTTTCTGAGATCAAGTATTATTGGTTTGTCACCGGAGAGGTTGATGGGGTTGAAGCGATCATCTCGCGCACTGGGTATACTGGAGAAGACGGCTTCGAGGTTTATGCTGCGGCAGATAAGGCCGAACAACTGTGGAATAAGTTGATGACGACCGGAAATGAAGCCGGTATTATGCCATGTGGATTGGCCGCACGTAATACCCTTCGGCTTGAGGCTGCGATGTCGCTTTACGGACACGAACTGGGCGATGATATCACGCCGCTTGAAGCCAATCTTGGCTGGATCACGAAGTTGAATAAAGAAAGTGATTTTGTGGGGCGTTCAGCTCTCGTTGCTTTGAAAGAGAATGGCATAGCGAAAAAGATCGTTGGGTTCGAAATGACCGAACCTGGCATCGCCCGCGATGATTACGATGTTTTCATCAATGGCGAGAAGGTGGGCAGGGTCACATCCGGGTCGCCCGCACCGTTCTTGAAAAAGAATATTGGCTTGGCATTTGTGCCGACCGAGTATGCAATTGAAGGACAAGAGATAAGTATCGATATCAGAGGGAAGAAAGTAAAAGCAAAGACAGTGCCTACGCCTTTCTATAAAAGGTCGATATAAGCTTGTTCCTATGGGGGAAATGGTTTAAGAATGCTCGAAATGCGGAAGCGGCCTTGGTAATGAAGTAAGGAAAATGTTCCGAACTGTCGGGATGAGAACAATGCGGTCTTTTGGGGTAATCGCTATCGAATAAGATTTTAGACCTTAAAAATATGTCAAACATTCCTGAGAATTTACGATATAGCAAGGATCATGAATGGGTCCTTGTCGAAGGCGATGTCGCAACGATCGGCATCACGGATTATGCTCAATCATCGCTCGGCGACGTTGTGTATGTTGATTTTCCCCGAGTTGGCGATAAGTTTGCAGCGCACGAAGCGTTTGGTTCGGTTGAGTCGGTAAAGGCGGTTTCTGAGATCTTTACACCGCTCGCTGGTGAGGTGGTCGAAGTTAACGAAGGGCTAAATGATACGCCGGAGGCCGTAAACAGTGACACTTATGGTGCGGGCTGGATGGTCAAATTAAAGATGGAAAATCCGGGCGATGCCGACGGTATGATGTCAGCGACCGAGTACGAAGAATACCTCGAAGGCATCGACCATTGATCCTGTCCAATAACTCTACTCTACTTGACCGCCGGTTCGGTTAGGACCGGCGTGTCGAGATATTTCGCAAAAAATCTAACATACCGTCTAACGCGGTCAACAGAATGCCTCGGTTCAGTTATGCCGTGTCCGGCACGCGGATACACGACAAATTCCACCGGCACGTTCATCTCTTTTAACGCCATATAAAATTCCTGCGCCTGTGCGATCGGCACTCGCGTGTCGTTCTGCCCGTGCATTATCATCGTAGGCGTCTTGACGTTCTTGATGTATTTCATCGGCGAGCGGTCCCAATACAATTCGGTCGCATCCCATGGCGATTTGTCATCATAGAACCAACGCAAATACCGCTGAATATCGTTCTGCGAATACATTGAATATATGTTTGTTAGTCCTGCACCCGGGCTGACAGCTTTGAAACGGTCGGTTTGCGTCAACATCCAGAAAGTCATATAGCCGCCGTAGGACCAGCCGAGAGCTCCCAGTTTGTCGGGATCGGCGAGGCCGCGTGCGATCAGATGATCGACACCCGTCATGCAATCTTCGTAATCGCCTTTGCCCCACGTATTCTTGTTCGCCTGGGCGAATGCCAGTCCGCGTCCCGTAGAACCCCGGAAATTCGGCTGCAGAACCGCGAAACCATTAGCCACGAGCACCTGAACAAGACCGTTGAAACTGTTCAGCGAGGCCGCCGTTGGACCGCCGTGCGGGTTAACAAGGAACGGTACCTTGCCGCTCGTATAACCGACGGGCTTTGTGAGAATGCCTTCGATCTCCATTCCGTCCTTGCTCTTCCATCGGACGATCTCCGTATCGCCGAGTGCGTAGTCGCGGATCCATGCGCTGTGGTCGGTGATCGAGCGAACCGATGCGAAATTAGCGTTCGCCGCGAAAAGCTCATTCGGACGATTCGCGGTTGACGATGTGCCGATGATGGTCTGGCCGTCGCGGCTGATATCGGCGATGGCGAGCGTGCCGCCACCGCGGGTGAGCTGCGTGAACGATCCGATCATTGTGAGTTTTGTGGAAGAAAGTTCTCCGTAGATTTAGATGGCGATAGCCTTCAACGAGGTTATTCGACAGAGGACAGTTATCATTGGATTTGCGATGATTGCTTCCCGATTTTAACGATGAATTTGAATGGATAGTTGATGCGTAGGCCCGTAAAGTTTTTGCTTTTCAACATAGGTTCGCAGCGGAACCGATGTAAAATACTTTTTGTCGGATCATCTAGGGTCAACCAACGGACTCGCAGATTCAAACGGTTCTTTGACAGCATCGACAGCCTAAGATGCCTTCGGGAACGCGACGAACACAAGCTTCCCGACGCGATACCAATTCACGGGCAGAGAATTCGATTCGTTTACAGGACTGCAATACAACCGCGCCCGTTGGTACGATCCGAAACTTGGCCGCTTCATCTCCAAAGACCCGATCGGCTTCGCGGGTGGTGATATTAACCTTTACGGATACGCATGGAACACGCCAATTGGCTATAAAGATCCGTTTGGATTGAATGCAGCCGCCGCATATTGGCCTTATGTCGCGGCAGGCGGCGTGGCTGGCGGCGCCATTGTGCCGCCTCTAGGTCTTGCGATTGCGAGCGGGGCTTTGATCTATGGTGCCTGGGACGCCGGCGAAACTATCGCCAGACATCCTTCGAACCCCTTTTCGCGTCCGTGGGTCTCGCCCGATGTAATTCGGCCTCCGGTTCCACCAATAAGTGCGTGTTATCCAAAGCCAAAACCGATTACGTGGACAATTCCTTATGAACGCTCCGATGGAATCCCTGTGCCTACACCAGATAGAAAGGGTTGTGCTCAAGAATGGGCCGATGCTTACGAATGGTGTTTTGAAAATATGGGAAAACCGGATCAGCGGGGTGGCACAGGCAATTATACCAACCCTAAGGATTGCGCTCGCGGTCGCGTGAGCGCGCGTTGCGGAGGAAACGCTGTATAAATAATCAGGAAATTGTGAAAGAAAAAGAATTTCTGGAAATCTATAAAGATCTCATTGAAAGCAAGAATTTCGATTCGGCGTTGACGATCTGCGAACAGTTCATCTCAGACAACCCTGAATCCTTCGAAGGATATCGAAAGAGAGCGTACCTTTACTCGCGTTCGAATGAGTTTGAAAATGCGATTAGCGATATTTCTGAAGCGATCAGATTGAATCCAATGAATTCTACTTATTACTTTTTTAGAGGATGGTGGAAGATTGAGAGCGGTGATTTCGTTGGGGGCGAGACCGACGTAACTGTTGCAATCGACTTGGATAGAGACTCAAACCTGCTCAGCGACACGGCATATTTCTTTCGATCTTTAGCAAGAGTAGAACTAGGAAGGAATGAAGACGCAATAGCTGATTTGAGAAACGTAGAAAGTGATTTCATGATTCACCTTAAGAGATTCGGTAAGATTTCGAGAGAGGAGCTTTTAAAACGGGCCACCAAATGCGCCGATTAGTAGAAATGACCTCCCCTTTAAAAAAGATACAGAACTAAAATGGAGAAATCCGCTGTCGCGAGTTATCGAAATTGAGATTGTAGCCAAATCACCAGTAGAGTAGGAATGTCGGGCTATATAAAAGCAGGACCCAGTTCAAAGCAGTCGCGGCAGACCAAAGATATAATGATTTTCTTATGGCGGTTGCCGCATCTAAGTATTCGTCATCTGTAAAACGGATCGTGTACCAGTATTTATAAAGCCATCGGACCATTATTGTTAATGGAATAAAGTAGGGTAATAGCACTAGAATTCGAAACCAGACGGGAAAACCTGTTGCCAACATCAATAGTCCGACGGGGATGTATGGAATAACTGCTAGATCTAAATTCTGCAGTTTATTTGCCGATGTTATAGAAGCAGTGTGCCAGAACTCGTAAGCCAAAGTATCGCGTATCTGATACTCTTCTATGATTACCCACAGTGGGGACACTTTCGCTCGGACAGATCGAGTTCGTCATTGGCATCAGTTTCAATTCTGATCAAATGCTTGCACGAATAACATCGGGCGAAGCAGTGAATGACCGGATTCAACAGTTCTGGGTCTTCACACGGCACAACTTAATCTAAAATGCCGGTTCTTCGTAGATGCCGTAAACGTCGCGGAGGGCAACGCAGATCTCTTCGACCGTCGCATAGGCAGCTACGGCGTCTATGATTGCGGGCATCGTGTTCTCATTATTTTCGGCGGCCTTCTTGAGGCGTTCGAGCGAGTTTTCGACGGCTCCATTATCTCGGATGGACTTTACGTGTTCTAATCGGAGGAGCTGGTGGTCGCGGACGGTCTCATCGATCTGGAGGATATCTACCTTTGTAGGTTCGTCTTCCATCACGTATTTGTTCACTCCAACTATGGATTGCTCGCCGCGCTCGACAGCCTTTTGATACTGGTAGGCCGATTCCTGTATCTCGCGCTGAGGGAAGCCGGCCTCGACCGCTTCGACCATACCGCCAAAACCATCGATCTTTTCGAAATAATCAAAGCAGCCTTCGATCATCTTTTCCGTTAATGATTCCAGGTAATAGCTGCCGCCGAGCGGATCGACAGTGTTAACGACGCCGGTCTCTTCGGCGATGATCTGCTGGGTGCGGAGAGCGATAAGAGCGGCTTCGTCGGTCGGCAGGGCAAGAGCCTCGTCGTAGGAATCGGTATGAAGAGACTGCGTTCCTCCGAGCACGCCTGCTAGAGCCTGAATTGCGACCCGGGCGATGTTATTAAGCGGCTGCTGGACCGTTAGCGACACACCTGCGGTCTGCGTGTGGAAGCGAAGCTGCATCGTACGCGGATTCTTTGCACCGAAGCGTTCTTTCATCGTCTTTGCCCAGACGACGCGTGCTGCACGATATTTCGCGATCTCCTCGAAGAAATCATTGTGTGCATTGAAAAAGAAAGAGATGCGCGGAACGAATTCATCAACATCCAAACCGCGGTCCACGCCATATTGAACATATTCGACGCCGTCACGGAGTGTGAATGCCAATTCCTGCAATGCAGTGGCTCCTGCTTCACGGATGTGATATCCAGAAACGGAGATCGGGTTGTATTTCGGGACATTCTTTGAACAGTATTCGAATGTGTCGATCACGAGCTTCATCGCCGGCTTGATCGGATATATCCATTCTTTCTGGGCGATGTATTCCTTCAGAATGTCGTTCTGGAGCGTGCCGGAGATCTTCTTGAAATCGGCTTTTTGCTTTTCCGCGACGACCAGGTACATCGCGAGGAAGATAGGCGCCGGTGCGTTGATCGTTTGCGAGACGGTAACGTCCTCAAGCGGGATGCCATCAAAAAGCACTTCGAAATCGGCAAGCGAAGAAACGGCGACCCCGCACTTACCAACTTCGCCCTCAGACAAAGGCGAATCGGCGTCGAGCCCCATCAGCGCCGGAAGGTCATATGCCACCGAGAGGCCTGTCTGGCCCTGCGACATCAGATATTTAAAGCGTCGATTAGTTTCCTCCGGTGACGAGAAACCGGCGAATTGACGCATAGTCCAAAGCTTGCCGCGGTAGCCGGTGGGATGAATGCCGCGCTTGTACGGATACTCACCTGGAAAACCGACCTCAATGCCTTCGGTGTCAGCCTCAGTGTAGAGGCGTTCGACCGGAACAAGTGAAACGCCTTCAAAAGAAGATTTTCGCTCCGGTGTTCTCTCGATCGCTTTGGCGAGCGTTTCGTGCTCCCAACGTCGTTTCTTTGCCTCGGCGGTCGTTCTCGCTTCCTTTATCTCAGTTGCCATAAGTTATAGATAGATAAAACGGAATTCTAGCATAACGGCGGAAAACTGTTTAAGTCAGATGGGGTGGCGGAACGCAGAGCGTCGCCATTGCGAAAAGAGCAGAAAAGCGTGCCAAGGTTAGGCATCGGCACGCAATCTAACGGATATGAATGTTTGTGAAACCTTGATGGCGGAAAGGGTGGGATTCGAACCCACGGTACCCTTTTGAGGTACACAGCATTTCCAGTGCTGCCAGTTCAACCACTCCTGCACCTTTCCACGCCGAACGATAAGACTACCAAAAACTACAGCCTAAGAAAACTGCGCGAGCGAACAAGAGAATTATATTCATGTACTACCTTGTCCGGTGAACCTTCGACCATCCAACCCGAGCCCGTCCCAAGCCAACGCTGATCCATCGAGCTGAACGGCTTGTTATCGCGAACACGCCGCATAAGATCTTTCACGGCCTTAAGATATTTATCCGCGTTGGACATATAGGTGCCCGCAAGCGCATTGTCCGAAACCGCATCTTTCATTGCTGTTATTGCTTTTTCTATTTCATCCGCATGCGTTTGGAGGGTGTCCGCCGAAAGTTCTTTATAAGGATTTCGAGAGACGTAAACCATCGCCTTTTTTGCCTTTATCCCGAAATCGGTAACCGTAAAAGCAAATTTCTTGGTGGCGTCGTCCCGGTATTGTTCGAGCCGACGGTTCGCAACCTCATCCTCGAGCTTATCGACCTCTAATGTGAAGTCCTTATTTGCCGTTTCAAAAGCAGCGAATGCTGCCATCAATGGCCCATGAGCGGCTTTGCCCTTTTCAAATTTGTCGTCCTTATAATCGTTCTGGTTGTAGTAAGGATAGATCGCCTTTACCTGTTTTGCAGCTTCTTTCAGAGCAGCAACGTATTTCTCCGCGGTCTGTTCGACAGTTTCCATCTTAGGCTCGATCTCTGCCGCTTGTTTAATGGCAGTTTCACAATCCGTGCCATCACCGCGTACCTCGTAAAGCCCATAAACGAGACGCTCATTACCGGTTGGCCCTGTTTTTGGGTCGGAAAGCCATGAAGTATAACGGCGGTAGCTGTTCATTATGGAGTTCGAATACTGGTTAACGCATTTTGAGATGTAAAGGTTGGTTTTTTCTATCAAGCCCTCGTCCTCGCCACCGGCTGTGTTCCGTCGAGAGACGTTTGAGATACCCGGTTCTCCCTCTTTTTCGATCTTCTCTGCCTGTTCTTTCAATTTTTCCGTGATCCGTCCACACCCTAGCGAGACGGCAAGCAAAAGAGAAACGGTGATAATTGTGGTTATAAGCTTTTCGTGTGATCTAGGCATATGGGTTTGCTCCAAAATCAAAAAGACGGGCGAAAGACCAGCATTTTGCGGACGATTCGGGCATGTGGAGGCCAAATGCGACAAACATTCGGCCTCCGTCTAAATTATCAGTGAATGATGACAATCAATCATTCTCTGCATCTGATACTTGGGGTTTGGAGCTGGCCACGGAAGTTTCCTCCTCACCCGAAAGCCAAAGGAAAAAGAAGCCCGCGAGTGCCGCGCCAAGTATGGGAGCTACCCAGAATAGCCACAGTTCCATTACTGCCCAACTGCCGCCTTGTAGTGCGACAACCACGGCTGGACCTGTGCTTCTTGCCGGGTTAACCGATGTGTTAGTAACCGGGATGGTGATCAGATGAATAAGTGTGAGGCAAAGCCCGATAGCGATCGGAGCAAAGCCCTTTGGAGCCAGACGATGAGTTGCACCAAGGATCACGACGAGGAAGAAGAATGTCATCGCAACCTCGGCTATAAATGCCGAATGAACAGCATAATTTCCCGGAGAGCCGGGGGAATTACCGTACCCATTAGCTGCGAAACCCGATGCGACGCTAAAGCCAACTTTTCCTGATGCGATCAAAAAGAGAATACCGGCACCCGCAAGAGCCCCCAACACCTGCGCAGCAACGTAAGGCAATATCTCATTGGCAGGAAAACGTTTTCCAGCGACAAGACCTATTGTTACTGCCGGATTGAAATGTCCGCCGGAAATATGCCCGAGAGCATATGCCCCGGTCAGAACCGTCAAACCGAACGCCAATGATACACCGGCAAATCCTATCCCAAGTCCGGGATATGCGGTTGCCAAAACGGCACTTCCGCATCCGCCCAAAACTAACCAGAGAGTTCCAATGAACTCGGCCGCTAACCTTTTGCTCAAAGGCATACTTCTCTCCTCCGAATTATGTTATTGAAGCTCGAAAATGGGTCTTGCAGAGAATTCCGGAAAGAGGTGAAGTTGGGTCGGCTATCGAACAGGCGCGAACCAGATCAAGACAAATCCGAAATCCAATATCCCAGATCCGAAGTTGAAATGGCGGAGAGGGTGGGATTCGAACCCACGGTACCCGTTAGGGCACAACGATTTTCGAGACCGTCCGATTCAACCACTCTCGCACCTCTCCGCGAATCACTAATGATACGTTCAAATTAAGTTTATTTTCAAGCTGTGGTCAACGCCGAGCTCGGAAAAAGGTCTGCATTAATTCGCGGCACTGCTCCGCGCAAATACCGGAAACGATCTCTATCTGGTGGTTCAGGATGGATGTAGAACAAAGGTTGAAGTGAGTTTCAACTGCACCAAAGCGAAGGTCGTGGGCACCGAACACCAATCGTGCTACTCGAGCATTTACTAGTGCTCCAGCACACATCACGCAAGGCTCGATCGTAGAATACACCGTACAGCCGACCAATCGGTAGTTGCCGATCAGAGATGCAGCCTCTCGCAGGGCAATTATTTCAGCATGAGCCGTCGGGTCGTTAAGACTTATAGTTCTATTCCCAGCGGTGGCAAGCTTTTTGCCGTCCGCGTCCACTATAGCGGCGCCGACCGGCACCTCGTTTAGCGATCCGGCGTTTCGAGCTTCGCAGATCGCATGTTGCATCCAAAGTTCATGATCGAATGTCACGTTTACGATTTTAGATCGATATTCTTGCAGCAAAAAGCTCTGAAATAGGCTAATTTCTTGCATCCCGAAAACGGAAGTGGTAATCCTATTATCTGATTTGATCGAATACCAGATGGCTGCTTTCCCGATCTATCCTGATTGGTAATATGAAAAACGATGTTCGGACCGGGACTCAAACGGCCGACGAGGACATTCACACGACGAACGTGCCCGAATCCTTCAAGGCATTTGCCGAAGAGGTTCGCCGTCGCAACCAGAAGCCACGCACCGCCCCAGTAAGCATTCCTCAAAAATTGCAGCCTGCCGAATTCAATACGGCAATGGTGCATTTCTATCGCGGCGAGATACAGCGTTCGAACATCTGGCGAAATCGGCTGGACGCGACCACCAACTGGGCCGTCATAACGGCCGGTGCGACGCTTTCTTTTGTGTTTAGTTCGCCAGATAATCCGCATTTTGCGATACCGATAAATACAATACTCGTTTCCATTTTTCTCTTTATGGAAGCGAGACGCTACCGATATTACGAGGTCTGGGCAAATCGTGTCCGGGTATTAGAGACCGGGTATTTCGCTCCTATGCTTTCACACCGGACAATCCCGCCGGACAAAGAATGGGCGGATCACATTTCGGCAGACCTGATCGCACCTCACTTTACGATAAGCGAATGGGAGGCGATCGGCCGACGGCTGAGGGCAAATTATCTCTGGATATTCATATTGCTCGCCCTCTCCTGGGCTTTGAAGATCTACATCCATCCTTCGCCGATACCTCTTGCATCAGCAATGGATCGCGAACGTTTTTGGGAGATCTTTCTTAGCCGAGCTCAAGTTGGTCTTGCTCCGGGATGGTTTGTCGTAACTGTCGGGGCGGTTTTCAATTTCACGATCTTTTTTGTGGCGTTTAGCACACTTAAACTTCGTGACGCCTCCAGCGAGGTGCTTCCGTTGGAAAGTTTTGAGTGGCATCCATTCAAGCAAGTTTCTGAATGGGCCGGTTCGAGCCTTGGCAGAAAAAGCCCGATCCGTCGTTCCAAAAAGGCGCGACAAAGAATGCGCTCAGTTCATCGATCAGAGGGGTAATATGAAACTAGCAAGGATCATCGTCCTACTTTCATTTCTTGTTTTCCCGGTGGCATTTTTTGCGTATGGGGATCATTCAATGATCGGCCCCGCGACCTCCGCGACCACCGAAACCCGCACTGAGAAACTCACGAGCAAATTGATGGCGCGTGACCTATCGTATCGTGTTGTTCTGCCCGTAGGTTATAGCGAAAAAATGAATGAAACTAAGAGGTATCCGGTCATTTATCTACTACACGGTCTGACGGGAAGCCACGCGAATTGGACCGAGCGAACAAAACTTTCCGAATATGCCGCAAAATACAGCATGATCATTATTACGCCCGAAGGAGAAAATGGATGGTACACGGACGGTGTGACGAATGATAATGACAAATACGAAAGTTATATCATCAAAGAATTGATACCCGAGGTCGATACAAAGTTTCGGACTCTCTCTGATCGAAAGGGGCGGGCGATCGCGGGTCTTTCGATGGGCGGTTATGGGGCAATAAAGTTTGGCCTTAAATATCCCGAGATGTTCGTCATCGCGGGAAGTTTTAGTGGAGCCTTAGGGGCAGCCTCCTTTACTGGTGCTGCCCCAAATGCCGCGGGGCTTGCTTCTATAGCGAGGATCTTCGGGCCGCCGGGAAGCGAAACCAGAAAGGCGAATGACATCTTTCAAATGATCAGGGACATGACTCCCGAAAAGATAAAAGCCCTGCCTTTTCTGTATGTTGATTGTGGAACTGACGATTTTCTGTTTCAGAACAATCGAGAGTTCGTCGAACTTTTGATCAGTAAGAGAATTCCGCACGAATATCGTCAATTGCCTGGCGGACATACTTGGATCTATTGGGACAAGCAGGTGCAGGAATTTCTACGTGTAAGCTCTCGCATATTTAGTTCTTGATGGATCTGGTCAGAGATAACTATATGAAAACATTTTTCTTGCTCTTTGTTTTACTTTCTGTTTTTGCCGTTCCAACGTTTTCTCAAGATAGGACGGTAGTCAATGACGCACCAGCCGCGCGAAAACTGCTAGGCCGGCACCTTTTTTCTCTTCAATGGATAAGCTGGGACTATTTCGGCACCGCTACGGTAACAAATTCCCGTGGTCTTTATCGTATAAAAGGTGAACAGAAAGGGAGAGGGAACAGCGATTTTGTGCGTATCGATGGGATAATCTCTCGGATAGATGCAAGAGAGTTCGTATTTAATGGGACCATCGTCACGAAGGTAAGCCACATCAACGGAGGCCAACCTTGTACACGTGAAGGTGAATTTGTATTCAAGATCACCGGAACGCGCAAATATTGGCGCCTGCAGCAAATGGATAACCCGTGTGATCCGGTCACAGATTACGTTGACATTTATTTTAGATAGGAAGCACTTGCTTAATGAGATCATTGATCATTATTGCCATTCTGTTTGTGTTCACGGCTGTGGCTTATACACAGACCGAACAAGAAAAACGCCTTTCCGAGATCCAGAAAGCATTGGCCGAGCAGGGTTTTGATGGCTGGCTTTTCTATGATTTTCGCGGAAGTGACATTCTTGCTCCGCGAATATTGAAGACGGAGCGTTTGAGCGGTTCGCGCCGCTGGTTCTATTTCGTCCCGAGGCAAGGTGATCCAGTGAAGGTGGTCCACGCGATCGAGCCTGGACAATTGGATTCTCTTCCGGGGAAAAAGCTTATCTATCGTGAATGGCAGCTTCTCCGCGATCAAGTTGCGAAAGCGATTTTCGATAAAGGGCGGCCAAGGGGCAATTTCCTTATCGCAATGCAGTATTCTCCGAACAATGACATTCCGTATATATCACGCGTCGATGCAGGCACGATCGAAATGGTACGGAGTATAGGTGTCAAGATCGGATCGAGTGCGGATCTCGTCCAGCAGTTCGAGGCTGTATGGACCCCTGAACAATTGGAGATGCATAAGGAAGCAGCTGTCAATATACAAAAGGTGATCATCGAGGCCTTTGGCGAGATAAAACGACGGATAAATGCCGATATTCCGACGACAGAGAATGACGTACAGCAATTTATGATGAAGCGTTATGACGAACTCGGAATGAATCCCTCGCCGATGATCGTCGCTGTGAACGCGAATGCTGCCTCGCCGCATTATTTTCCACGTGTAGGACAAGGTGCGCCGATCCGACGTGGTGATCTGGTTCTGATAGATTCGGTGTCAAAGATGCGTAAACCGAAAGCACCGGCTGCCGATCTTACGTGGATGGGATATGTCGGCGAAAGCGTTCCTGAGGAATATACAAAGATCTGGGGCATCGTTTTTGAAGCACAACAGAAAGCCTTACAGGCGATACGCGATGCTTTTGCCACCGGCCGTCCGATCACCGGTGCCCAGGTTGATGATGTTTCACGCGGGATCATTGCACGCGCCGGTTACGCAGATGAGTTCCTGCACAGGACAGGACATTCGATCGGTGAGGAAGGACACGGCAACGGGGCTAACATAGATAATCTTGAAACTCGGGATTCCCGCAGACTTATCTCCGGAACCGCTTTTTCTATCGAACCGGGCATTTATTTCGCAGGGCGATTTGGTATCCGTTCAGAGATAGACGTCTATATCGACGGTAAGAATGTCATAATAACTCATCCGCACCAGACTGAGATATTTCCTATAATGAAGTGAAGCAGCCTTAAAAGGCTGTACCAGATGGCAATCCAATCATAATGGTAGCCTGGATTTGCCTCAAAATTCCCGTATGTTGAACTTTGCGATCGAAACGGCCCGCGACGCCGGACAACTCCTCCTGGAAAAGTTTGGGCGAATTACCGCTGTTACAAAAAAGGGCGATATTAACCTGGTGACCGAGGCCGATCTTGCGTCCGAAGAACTGATCATCGAACGCATTAGATCCCATTTTCCTAAACATGGGATCCTTGCAGAAGAATCAGGAAGTTCCGGTGATGTGAATGCGGATGCAGAGTGGAAATGGATAATCGATCCGCTTGACGGTACGACCAATTACGCTCATGGTTATCCCTGTTTTGCAGTAACGCTGGCATTAGAGCATTGCGGAGAGGTAATTGTTGGCGTAACCTTTGACCCAACCCGTAATGAGATGTTCGCCGCGGAAAAAGGCTGCGGCGCAACTTTGAATGGTAAATCCATTCGTGTCTCATCAACTGAAAACTTGAGCGATTCGCTGATCGTTACCGGCTTCCCATATGATTTTAAGCGAAAAGACGATTTTGCCAGTCATTTAACTGCCTTTCTTCTGAATTCACGCGGCGTACGAAGAGACGGTTCAGCCGCAATAGATATGGCATACGTGGCATGCGGCCGTTTTGACGGATTCTGGGAAGAAGGGTTAAATCCTTGGGATATGGCCGCGGGTAAGCTTCTTATCGAAGAGGCCGGCGGCTGGATTACAAATTACGATGGTTCAGCATTCAGTATCTATCGGCCGCCGATACTTGCAAGCAATGGGCGCATTCATAAAGAGATGAGCGCCCTGCTTGCGTGATCGCAGATCATCTAACGTATGCCGATGGTATCGGAGTATCGTTAATGTTCCCAAAAGTTACAGCATCGAACCCACCCGATGACCTTAATACATACCAGTCATTTGAGGAGGGGCGAAATACCGCAATATCTGAGCGTCCGTCTCCGTCATAATCGCCTATGACAGGCACATCATTCGGAACACCCCACGCGACGCCATAATAGTCATATGTTCCTGATATAAGCACATAGAAATCGGCGAATGCCGGGTCTGCATACGGACGAAACATAGCGATATCGGTTTTGCCATCGGCGTTGAAATCGCCCGCAACCGGAAGATCTCCGGGCTGTCCGAACGGAAATGCCAAATAGGAATTCGTGGTGCTCAGCCAGAAATGCCACGTACCGTCTGACGGCCTGAAAATAGCCAGATCCCCGAGTCCATCACCATCATGATCCATTACAAGCGGAGTATCCCCATTGAGGCCGAACTGTGCAGCATAGTACTGCTGCCCGAGGCTTCTGAACTGGAACCAAACGCCTTCCGATGGACGGTATATGGTCCGGTCCGCGCGGCCATCGCCATCAAAATCATTCGGGACCGGAATGTCGCCGTTTGCACCGAATTGGTCGATGGAAACCGTATCGGTCGCGGAGTTGAGAACGTACCAAATGCCTTCGGAAGGCCTAAAAACTGCGATATCAGTTCGATTATCGCCGTCGAAATCCGCCGGGGTAATAATATCGGTCGGAATTCCGAAAGGTGTCTGAACGGTCTGTCCGTTTGAACTCCTGCGTACCGACCAGGTAGTGCCGGAATAGGTTCCGATATCGGTTTTTCCGTCGCCATCAAAATCAAATGAGGCACGCGGAACCCTCCGAATTGTTACATCATTGCCGGTTCCGCCGACATAGCTGATCCGAAAGGCTGTATTGAGCGGACCGGCAAATATCGCACCCTCCGGAAGATCCAGAAACGTACCTGACACAGGGTCAGATCCGTCATTATTAATAATGACGAACTCGTCTCCGACGGACGGAACAAATCCATCCCAGGGCACAGGAGCTAACAGTGAATCATTGAGCACCACGGGTCCGAGGACGTTCAGCTGATCATAACCGCCTGAGCCGGGAGTGGTGCCGGCTATCTTGCAGGCGAAAGCTCCGTTTTGTGAGAGCGTCAGTCCACCGGAAATGGTCAATATGCCGGTTGGAGAAGAGATAGATCCCGCCGAGATCCCACCTTGTATGACGTTAGTTGAACCAACTGTGCCTGTTCCCCCCAACCCACTTAATCCAAATCCAGTCGTGGTGTTACTGTTTACTGTAACTGTACTGTTGGGAATATTTGCATCAACTATCAAAATGCCATTCAAGAGTGATATTGGTGAGCTAAACCCGGAAGCGGCAAGGATAAGAGCCGCACCGGATCCTGTCTTGGTTACAGCACCGGAGCCCGAGATCAGACCTATGCCTATAAGCCCATCACCTGATATCTCAGTGGCGAAATTACCAATACTAAGACCAAGAAGCGTTAACGTCGCACCTTGTCCTGCGGTCAGTGTTTGTGCGGCGCTAAGAGTGACACCAGTATTAATGGTCTGTGTCCCCGCAGCCACGTTCATGCCGTGCGTTAGGCGAAAAAGATTTCCTCCCAGAGTGTATGTGCCGCCATCAAACCTGATCGAGCGAAACGTCGTTAAGATCAGGTAATTATTGTTCATGTTGTACTGGGCAGCTGTTGCAGGAAAGACGAGATCGTCGTTTGCAGATGGAGCAACATCTCCTTCCCAGTTGGCCGCGGTGGTCCAGTTTGCATCGCTGCCGCCTCCGTCCCACGTGCGAATTGCCGGATACGCGTCACCTAGGCCAATAAGGAAGAAAACGAAACACAATGAGATCGAGCGAAGCATTATGGTAAACCTCAACAAAACAGAAATTTCACGCGGTAAAACCGAATGTATCACGAAAAACATCAAACGGCGAATAAACAAAAGGTACCCCATGCCTAGTTCGTTCGCGACAATCTCGGTATGTCTATGCTAACCTAAACAACTTACGAGAGAATATCGTTCGAATCGGTGGGGATCGCACCAAACTGAAAGATAAAAGGACATTGTATGGCCTGGTTCCGAAGGGATAAACCAAAGATCGAAGGAGCTGCTTCAGATGAGGAGCGCACCGTTAATACCTCGGGTATTTTTGTGAAGTGTCCGGATTGCGATAACCCTCTTTATCGCGGCGAACTTGTTGAGTCACAGCAGGTTTGCTTACATTGCAACTATCATTTCCGTTATCCGGCAAGACTTCGGCTAGAAACGCTGTTTGATAATGGAGAATACGAAAAATTGGATGAAGAGGTAACATCTACGGACCCGCTTGGTTTTGTGGACTCCCGTCCATATTCGGAAAGGATCGAAGCCGCAAAGGAATCTTCCGGACTGCCGGAAGCTATCGTCTCTGGAAAGATATTCCCTGTAGAACTGCTAACAGATACGGATTTAGTGGGATCGGCTGGACCTGTTAAAACAACTCCCGGCTGACCAGTCGTAAAGAAGTACTGACCGTTTGGCGAACCAAAATCAAGCTTCAGCTCGTAATTTTCAACAATATGAGCGAACGCCGGATTACTTGACGCATTGAGAGTTGAGCAACTCGGGTTACCGCTGATGAAAATCGGAGCCGGTGCAAGATTCTCAGCAGGGGATCCGATCAAGATCGGCGGCTGTTCCTCGCCCTTCTGTGCGAGGCCCGCGGATGGAAACACGATCGTAAAGACAAGCAGGGCTGCCATCACAATGCTGGTTCTATTACGAAAAAAGTTTTTTCGGGGGATCATGATTTTACTCCTTAAGATCAGCTGATTATGGTCTGTTTCAAGTATCGGTACCTTGGCTGTCGCTGCAGAGTAACGCAAAGCCTTTTTGGTTTTCTAATGCCTAAACTGCTGATCTTTGCTTTTCACTGACTAACCACGGCGATATAGAACCTCAAAGACTCAAGAAATCAAAACAAAAATGAAACGGACCAAAATACGCAACAATGATCATGTTGGGCTTAACTATTAGACGACTTAGCTAAAATTTATTTGCTAGAATATATCACCAATCGGGCAAAATTCCAATAAAATCTTCTCCACAAAAAATGACGGCCCACTTCAGCGGGCCATCAGTAAGTTTCCTAACGATCGTGCTCTCACGAGCAGCCTATTCTATTGATGAGGCTGTAAAGTTGACATTCACAAGGTCCTCTTCAAGCGTGAAGGCTCTGCTGGCTTCCAAGAACAGATAACGCTTGTGCGAAACTGTCATTATGTAAAAGTCAGCTATCGGAAGGCCATCAATGCGGTAGTAGCCAAAAGTATTCGTGTAAGTCACTGACACTTCACCAGTGTTAGCATTGTGTATCGCGATCCTTGCGTTACTAATAGCTAGCCCTTCGGCTGTGGAGACCCTGCCGCTCACGGATGCGGGTGCTGAACTCGGGCCAAGGAACTGGTTTGTGAATACACAATGAACAGCTGCCCCTTCGCCTACTGTCAGACTTAGATTGCGCAAAGCTATGCTGGTAACAGCATTAAAAATGCCGGTGCCTGAACAAGAGATGCCGGTAAGGCTCCAAACGCTAGCATTTTCAGTAACGGAGATCGGGTTTCCTGACCCAAACTGCGTGATCGGCTGACTTTCGATCATGTTCGCACCTGCGGGCGCCGTTGGCCCATCGTAAAGTGTGAACGCGGTGGTTCCAAAACTCGGGCTAGCAGTAAAATTAAACGGAAAGTTAGAAGGATCAGTGTTCGGCGGTGCTATCGCATCCTTTTCGATCGTTACCTTGGCCGGAATTACAACAGCGTTAGCGCTTAAAGCAAGATCCTGATTTCCCGTGCTTGCACCGTCAAGAGACTTTAACCGCATATGATAGGGATTTCCATTTATACTCCCGGCGGAATTTCCGGCTCCCCACTCACCCTGCCATGCGATGTGTCCTCCCCATGCAAGGACCGGGTTGGACACAGTCGCGGTAAACGAACAAGATATAAGCCTTTCAACCCCACCAGTGTACGGATCAACGTAGCTGCATCCAATAAGAGTACCACCCCACATCGTGAACTTGCCGGTAGCCGGCATCGTAGGACGGGGAAGAGGAAAAGTATTGATGACCGGATCGACAGGGATTAGGGTTTGGCTGTCACCATTAGGATTTAGAAGCGCATTGCAGTGGGCAACTCCGTGGCAAGGATCATTTCCCATCGCCGTCGTTTCGGTCAAATTATAGGTGCCGAGGTAATCAAGAGCATGCACACCTGAATGAAGAATGTCATAGCCCATTACCAATGTGTGCACGGTTGTACCGTTTCCGGGAAGACCTGAAAAAAGTACTCTGTATGGCACATATTCTGTTTCATTCCAATGAGCCTGTGGGTTGCCGCTGCTTCCTGTAACCCATCCTAACGGATTAGATGCGTTTCCGCAGGGGGCTGGTGAAGAAACCGAACCGTTTCGGCACTGCTCTATAGTTGCCGAGGATGCAAGTTCCGATTTTTGACCGAAAGAAGTTACGGGTATCAAAAAGAAACAGAAAAAGATCACCGCGAAACCAATAAACCGTCTTGTCAAAATTGACAAATTGCTTGGGGGAATCATTGTCTTACTCCTGATCAATAGGTCGTGCGCCACGACCATTACCACTCTTCTTCGCCAAACAAAACAATCGAAGAGGAGCCAACATCCCTATCGCGTCCTTATACTAATGTGGGAAGCATTTACGCCTAAAGAGATAAAAATAAACATTATACGAGACTGTTTAACAAACCACCTTAGGTCTGTCAAGAGAAATCTTCTGGCGTTAAACAATGTAACCACAATGTTTACTTCATTTATACCCGCCTGACAAATTGGATGTATTCAACCTGTAGTATGCCACTTGGTCCAACATCACAATATATCTTGTTAAGCTACGTTATATCTTACTTTCGAGTAGTTTAACTGAATTAGACAACCTAAAGTAATAAATGGGTAAATTTCCAGAATTTTGCCGAAAGTGGCAAGATAGTTTGAGCCCGAGAACATTCATACAAAAAGCCGCCCGAAGGCGGCTGAGATAAAGCATTAGTTTTCAGGGGTTATCGTTTCAGAGACGTTAGCTTAGAAGCGCTGCATCGCGGTGAAGTTCATTCCAGCAATGTCATCTTCGGCAGTAAAGGACCGAGATGATGGAGAGAAAATAAGTCGCTTTGTTTCTGCGGCCTCAAGTACATAAAAGGTCGCGGAGGGAACACTTCCGAAGCTGTAGTAGCCAAAAGTGTTCGTATAGGCAATGAATTGCTCGCCCGTCATGGCATTTGTCAACACAAGAGCTTGGTTGCGAACGCCTGCCCCTGATTCGTCAGTCACGCGACCCGATACGGATATTGGGGCGGAGGTCGGCGTCAATTCATCGCTCTCGAAGGTGCACGTTACGGTCTCACCCTGTTCAACGACAATATATGCCCGTTTATTGATCATATCGACGGTCGTATTTTGGACATTTGTCATACCTGGTGCGGGGACCTCTACACAAGTTATAGAGTTAGTTGCCCAGCCATTGACAATAGCTTCCGTAACCGTTATGGATCCTGGTGATTCGAATATATACACAGCTGAATTCTCGAAGAGATCCGCCGGCGGGGCATCATTGTCAACTAAGTTAAACGAAGAAGGTCCAAGATTCGTGGCAGAGTAAGTGAATTGCTGGGTTGAGGCGGTCCCGCCGTTGCGTGTCCGAACCTGTTTAACGATTCTGACCTTGCCTGGCGTCGGTGGTTGTTGTGAACCAAGCCAAGTGTACAACATACGATTTGTAGATGACGTTCCGTCAATGTTTGTAACTACATTCGGTGTTGAACTGTTCTTGATCACGTTCTGAACCGTCGCAGGTGATGCCGATGGATTATTCTGCAAATAAAGAGCCGCAACACCAGCTACCATCGGGGATGCCATTGAGGTCCCACTCATTACTCGTGTTCCATTATTGGTTAAGTAGTCAAGTGAAGTGATCCCATTGCCTGGCGCCCACACGTCGATGCAAGGTCCGAAATTCGAGTACCCCGCTCTGTTGTCCGTGCTTGTTGTGGCACCGGCGACAAGAGCTGCAGAGATATTCGCCGGAGAATAATCACAAGCGTTGGCATTGAAGTTTCCGGCTGAGACTGCATAGGTGATACCTGTGTTGATCGAGTTTGTGATCGAATTGGTCATTGCCACTGAGACACCGCTGAGATTCATACTGATATTAACAACTGCGGGCTGTATGCGATTCTGGTTAACCCATTCTACAGCTGCCAGAAGATCAGAGACTTGACCGCTGCCCGAACACGGAAGAACACGAAGGCCATAGATATTTGCCCCCTTCGCGACGCCATAGGTACTGCTTCCAATGATGCCGGCGACGTGAGTGCCGTGTCCCCTGCAGTCAATTCCGTTCTGCCCATCGTTCAAAGCGTCAAATACTGCTGTGGCTCGGCCACCAAAATCAGCATGATATGGATTTATGCCTGAATCGATAACATAAACATTTACGCCGGCGCCGTTACTGCCGTAAACGTATGCAGAATTAAGGGGCAGGTTCGCTTGGTCGATACGGTCAAGCCCCCAATCTGGGGATGACTGGGCCGTTACCGAGGGCCAGATCTCCGCATCTTCTTCAACAAACAATACTCGCGGGTCGGAACTTAGTGCACTTGCGGCTTCCGGCGACATCTCTACCGCAAAGCCTTTTAACGAGTGGCTGTAGATCTTATCAACCGTTCCACCATAGAATCCGACAAGGCCATAAACCTCTGCTTCGACGCCAAACGACGTGATCAAGGAATTCCTCGCTTTATCATCGAGCACAACAATATACCTACCTGGTATGGCATTCTCTGTTTTGATCAATTTCGAGGACTTGCCTTCGGTGTGTATGGGCGCCGAGAGGAGGCAATAGGTGGTAACCAAGACGAGGGAAGCGAAGATCCAGATTTTTCTCATTGTTAAACTCCGTGGAAAAGTGTGGTGAACTGAAGTTTTTGCTAAGCGGGCAAACAGAGTAGTGTTGTACTCCGTTCAACAACATAAAATGTTGTAAATTATAAAGTCAATACTAAAATGCTCAGAGTGATGTGGGGGGCGTCAATTTGATAGCATTTCGGTCAAATTGAACAAATGGCGGCAGGAGAATATCATATTCACATAGCACATGAGGGGAAGCAGTGAGAGATTGATCAGGGGGCTGACATCTCTTCTACAGATCAGAAATGGAACAATATTTATTGGATTCAATCGGAAAGAAATTAGACGTAAATTGCGGGCCCGGAGCTATCTTCAGCGGTAAAGTGGTCAGTGTATCGAATGGTATAATGTCGCTGGAAACCGAAGATAGCGAGGCGGTGAGAATTTCGATTGTTTCTATCATCGCGGTGGTAGAATCAAATCAGCACTCAAATCGTCCCGGTTTCATCGCATAAGCTTTCCGGATTTCAAATATGGAAGGCTGCATCTTAAACAATAAAAGCGAGGCAAAATTGCTCCGCTTCTTGATCGGAAATTTTTATCGGGATCAGATCATTTGGACGTGTCCGCAGATCGGGGTTCAACGTTGAGTTTCCTAAAACCGACAATACGCTTTTCCCAATAGCCCGCAAATGGTGAGTAAGTGATACCCTTGCTGCGGGAGGCGTGGTAAAAACCTTTCTCATCAGCAACGATGCCGATGTGTCCAAGATTGTTCAGGAATACAAGCGTCCCAAATCTATATCTTTCGTCGCCCTCCACTGGTGTGGACATCGACCAAAGGCTTCGTGCACTGGTTCTCTCGAAGTCGATGCCGGCATCCTTGAATACTGCCCAAACAAAACCTGAGCAATCATAACGATTGGGTCCCGTTGCTCCGTAAAGATATGGGATCCCGAGTCTGGACGTTATTCCGTCCATGATGCTGTTGGTAACGCCGCCATTGTATAGAGATGGGGGAGCAGTTTTGACAAGCGACGACATTGGCCGAGATTCGCCGGTCTTCTTTACTAGCGGTGCAGATTCGGCTGTTTTGGGCTGTACAACTATCTCATTTGTAAGCGTAGGACGAGAATTTGGTGAATTTACCGGTCGTGATGATGTGAGAGGTCTTGATCTGTCAGTATCTGGCGGGTTTGTTGGTTGGTTGATGGGTTGACTTGAGCTGGTTGTTACAACTCTGGGCCTGTCTTGGGCCGCGGTTGTAGACGAAAATAACGATACGAAGACGAATGCGCAAACGGACAGATACAAGATCTTCTTGGAAAATTTCAAAACTAATTTAGCTCCCTTGATTTTTTTACAGACGGGACTGGAGTGGGCATCGGCACAATTGCCGCTCATTTAAATCACAGGCTCAAAGCAAGTCGGTTTCCAATAAATGAGGGAACCGATAAGTTGGCCCCATGTGTCTGTATTTATGTTTTTGTATTTTTTTGACTGCCGGAGACAACTTTTTAAGGCCCGAGAGGGCGGTCTCAAACGGCTGACCAAGAAAGAGGATAGCATTCTGAAGCGGATAGGGCAAATCGTCGAGGGCCCGCCGAAGCCGTACGCGGCCTTGCATCTGCAACATCCGGCTGACGGGACGGATGAATTCTCGTTTCGGACCGCCCCGTCTGCCTTTTGCCCCTCCGTGTATTGGAGGGAAATCGTTCCCCCGCAGCAAATTCCTTCAGCTGTCGATATGCTATGTTCTTGAGATAGGTTCAATCCGGATCGTATTCCAGAAAGAAAAAGACCCGCTTTGCAGCGAGTCTATCGAAGGAAAACTGTAATAAAATCTACGCCGAAAACGACGTGCCACAACCGCAGCCGCCTGTCGCGTTGGGGTTCTCAAACGTAAAGCCGGATCCCATCATATTCGAGGTATAGTCGATAGTAACCCCGTTAAGATACTGTGCCGAGAACATATCGACAAAAAGCCGGATCCCGTGCTTATCAAGCAGAAAATCACCCTGTTTGGATTCTTCCTCAACATTAAGGCTGTACTGAAAACCAGAACATCCACCCGGAACTACCCGAACCCTAAGTCCTGCGGTTTCCGGGAGATCTTCTTCCGCATCTATGAACTTCTTGATCTCGACCGCGGCCTGCTCGGTTACATTAAGATCTACACTGGGTGCTGCAACTGCTGACATAGAATCGATTGCTCCTTTCAAAAAATGAGGACCCGCGAAAGCGAATCCTTACATTAAAATAAATATTAGAACAAATTGGCTGTATATGCAAGGAAATGAAGGGGGAATGCATTTGCGAACGCCAATTTTCCGGAAAACAGAAATGCAGTTTCGTGCCTAATCACGCCCGATATTGTCGCGGAGCCACATCGCCCGCCCAAGATTCGAACCCTGCCCGGTCATAACGCGGTTCATATTGCTGAAAAATTTCAGGTCTCCGCATTGGAAAAGCAATTCTCCGACTGTCGAATTAAACGGCGGCGGGAAATGTTTTGCCAGCGTTCCGAACCCCTGGAAAAGGCTGTCGAAGGCAGCGGCGGCAGATGCCGGATCGTTGATCATAATGTTATCGTCTTTCAGCACTTGTATCGCCTGAAATATCTGATTTACGGCCTTGAGGTCTTTATAGATCTTCTCGCCTTTTTCCAGATATTCGATCACGTCGTTGAGATACCCACTTGCATCGACCAGTTTTTGATACGCGTTCGAATTAGAGCTCTGTAAGAATGCAGCAGAATTTAGAGCAAGATCGATACGCTTCTGTGCGACGATCGCCGCCGCCTTCATATCTTTGGCGTCTCCATTTGCACCAATCGCACCCGCCCACACCTTAACTCTTGTAAGTGCCCTTCCAAATAGTTCATCTGACATAATATTCCTCCATTCGATCCAAAAACATACCCCTCCCCACCAATACGCGGGAAAAGGGAATATTTTGTATCAGGTCGTGCCAGAAATCTAGAATTCGGCATTGTGGAACATTATAATTTTCAGGTCGGAAATATCCTCCATCGGCACAATTACCTGTGAACCGCTAAGGAAACCTCTGGCTGAATATTCGACAACATAAGATTCACCCACCGGTATCTCCTCGAACATAAAATAGCCAAAAGTATTGGTAATCGCGGAACGGCTCACTCCGCGTAAGTTTGTGATTCGCACTGAAGCTCTATTGACCGGCTGATCAAGTTCAGACACGACCCTGCCGATGATCGAAATGCTTGCCGATGTCGGAGCAAGATCAGAACGCCAGAAACCGGACTGAATACGATAAATAGAGCCGAAAGATCTTACTCCTGCGACCGATTGGCCGATAGTTCCTGTCAGAGTAAATTGCCCGCCCGGCCCGTCGTCCGACGCCGCACCGCCGCCCGCAATGACCGATTGGGTTATTACGAATTGCCCGCCGGTCTGCGCCGCGACGGGAATGCACAAACTTAGTAGCACGATAAAGAATTTGGTCGCTTTCATTTTCTTAACTCCACGCAAAGCTGCAAGTCTTCGAAATTCATGGTTGAAAAGCGGGAGGAAGCCGAATAACCGTGTTGCTGTTGGTGTTTGTCGCCCACATATTCTTCCCGTCAAAGGTAATGCTTGTTGGTAATGCTCCGAGTGCGAACGATGCGATAGTTACACCGTCCGAAGCGCGGACTTTCGCCGCAACTCCCGAAGCGAAGTCGTTATTTATAACCCACAAATGCGTGCCGTCAAATGCGATCTGATACGCCCCGGAAGCGATCGGATAGGAGTTCAGAATCGAGCCGTCTAACGTCCGGATCCTGACGACGCTTCCGGCGGTCGTATTGGCGATCCAAATATTGCTGCCGTCAAAGACGACACCGCCGCCGGTCGTCATCGAATAATCTACCGATGTTCCGTCTGCGACATTTAGTTTTTTCAAGCCGGCGGCTCCCAAATGCGTGATCCACATAAAAGCACCGTCAAAAGCAATGCCCGCCGGTGAACTTCCCGCCGGAAACGTGCCTAGATTTGCGCCGTCGGTTACCCGCAGTTTGGTTACATTGTTGCCATTCAAGACCCACATATTCTCGCCGTCAAAAGCAAGATTGAATGCTGCACTCGGTGTGGGGAAAGTGCCAAGAACCGCGCCATCGGACGTGCGGACCTTTATGACACCCGCGCTTGGCGTAGTACTTGTTATCCACATATTCGCGCCGTCAAACGCAATGAATCGCAAAGCGTTTCCGACCGTGAAGGTGCCGAGAACCATGCCGTCCGAAGCTCTTATTTTTTTGACGGTCGAGCCGTTAAATTCGACGACCCATATATTCGCGCCGTCTGAGGCGATCCCATACGGCTGATTGCCGATGTTAAAAACGCGCTGTGCTCTTAATTGATCCCAGCGAAGCGTGCCCAGAACCTTTAAATTGCCGGTATTCAAAAGTGTGTCAGAAGAGAGCTGGGTTGTCGTTATCGAACCGGGGATGATGTTTGCTCCGTCGAGATTTGTCAGCCCATCGCCGTTGCCGTGGAATTGATCAGCCGAAACGATGCCGTTTGGAACATCCAACGATCCGTTGATCGTCAGACTTTGGTTAAGTGTAACTCCGCTGTTGAACGTTACTCCGTTGTTGAACGTCTTGTTTCCAAAAACATTTTGATTGGAAAAAAGATCAACGAAATTCTTCGCGGAGCTGCCTGTACCGCCGCTTGTTATCGGTAAAATACCGGTAAGCTTGTTTGCATCGATCGACCGAATTTTTGCATCCGTGACGCACAATACACATGCGGTGGAAAGCGAATCGGCGGCGGCTGCTCTCAGACTTTTAACTGAAAAAGGCGTGCTGGTTATCTCCTGTCTCGGTGTGAGTTGCGTATATTCTCCTGTGCTTGCTCCGGGTCGGACGTGGATCTCTAAAAATCTTGGTTCGCCGTTGATAAAAGCTGCTTCACCGAAACTCAGCTTGACGCTGAAGATGCCGCCAGAAACAGAAACATCATCGCAAACCGCATCAGGGCTGCCCGACGTGACGCCGTTACACGCGGCCGCTCCGTCGATCTGGTCACCGCCCACGGCTGAATCATACAACCGAAACATCAGGTCATACGGCCCATTAGCAATTGTGTGCATTTCGGTCAATTTTCCTTGATAGGTAAACGAACTTGTCTGCGCATAGCTCGTCTCGATAACGATCAGTAATAATGGTAGAAACAAAGCATGTTTAATCAGTATCTTTTTCATAATCACCTCTCGAATTGACAATTCTTTTGGGTGCAAAATCATCTCTTGTGATCGAGGAAACGATCTTTGCAGCGCTATAAGGTCCCACAGTTTGGACAACGCTCCCTTTCGCCCGGAACCGTCGGTTTGACAACAACCGTTTCCTCAGTTTCTAGCGTGATCTCATTCGCTGTTACCAGTGCGGATTAAGGCCGACTCGGTTGATTAGTTGTGTTACTTCAGTTCCGTCGGCGTTCATCATATGGACAGTGAGATTTCCGCCGACGCGATTCGACACGAAAATGATCTTCCCATTCGCACCCCATGAAGGTTCGACATCGTGTGCGGAATTTGATGTCAGCCGCGTTAGTCCACTGCCATTGATATTCACAGACCATATCTCCTGCGAAGCGAAGCTGCCGCCCAACGTGCTTGCAAAGGCGAGATTGCCTCCGTCAGGGGACCAGGTCGGGCCCCAGTCAATAACAGAGTTGTTCGTAACCCGAACCGTTCCGCTTCCGTCTGCATTCATCACCATGATCTCGAAATTCCCAAAGCGATTAGAATCAAACGCGATTCTTGAGCCATCAGGAGACCATGCCGGGTTAGAATCTTGTCCGGGGCTGAACGTAAGCCTTGTTACACCGGAGCCATTTGCATTCATAATGGCGATCTCGGAGTTGTTAAGACTGGTTAGCCCTGCGTAGCGAAACGTATGAAACGCTATACGCGTGCCGTCCGGCGACCAGGTTGGAGCTGAATTGACCGCTCGATCATTCGTAAGTCGAGCAAGGAGCACTCCATTGATCGTCATAACGTAAATGTCAGAGAGAATTCCTCTGGAAAATGCGATTTTGGTCTTGTCAGGAGACAGCGCCGGCTGGAAGTCGGGTTGATTTCCATTTGTAAGGCGTGTTAATCCAGTACCATCCGAGTTCATTTTGAATATCCGATAATTTCCCCCATCCCAGCTTGAGAATACTATCGGTACGGCTCCGCCCGGTGTCGGGGTGGGCGTTGGAGTAGGAGTCGGAGTCGGAGTTGGTGTAGGAGTGGGGGTCGGGGTCGGAGTCGGGGTGGGATTGGGAGGACAGGTCAAGTTCGCGAAGCCCCAGGTCGCCCCGAAATCGCTTCCAGGAGCGTTGGTCAGACGTATCGGATCTGACCCGTCGGAGTTCATCACATAGATCTCATTTTGTCCATCGCGGGCCGAAGTAAATGCGATGCGCGTGCCATCTGGGCTGAATGATGGGTGCCGTTCGAGAAACGTGTTATTGGTCAACTGGACCGGGTCGGTGCCGTCAGCGTTCATTACCCAGATCTCGCTAGTTGCGTTCTGTTCTGTGTTATAAACGATCTTTGTGCCATCCGGGCTGTAGAAGGGCTGTTCCTCCAGCACGTTTGGCGTGAATGTAAGTCTGGTCTGATTTGAGCCGTCGGCGTTCATCATGTAGATCTCCTCGTTTCCGTCGCGGTTAGATCGGAAGACTATCTTGCTCCCATCCGCGCTAAATGACGGATCAAAATGACTGCCCGAAAAAGTGCCGGTGAGGCTTGTCTGGTTCGAGCCATCAGCATTCATCACAAAAATATTATTGTTCGAGGAGAATACGACTTTGCTCCCGTCATGATTGAACGAGGGCTGAATATTAAATTCATCGTTGTTAGTCAGATTGATCTGACCGCTTCCATCGATATTCATTACATAAATATCGAAATTACCATCCCGGTCCGACTGAAAGACGATCTTCGTGCCGTCGCTGCTGATCCAGGGTTCCATGTCTTCGCTCGGATCGTTGGTCAACCGCGTCTGGCACGTGCCATCTGAATTCATTATGTAAATTTCGCGGTTGCCGTCACGCTGCGAATGGAACGCAATTTTCTCTTGCGTAAGGACCGCGGCAAAAGCCGTTTGCTGCGGCCGCCGTGCGAACAAGGCGGAAATTACGAACACCGACATGACTAGACCGATCGCGAACGTTCTGACTGGTTTTTGTTGATATAGAATGTCTGTAAGCATAATTATTCTGTTCTCCTTGTGGCCCGATAGTTTCTAAGGGGTTGGGTTCTCTGGAATGTTCAATTGCACGTCATGGCCGCTTGCCACGAGCCTCGCGTCCGTGACGTCCTCCATGGCGGTGATCATGACGGGGTTGAAATGGTACTGCCGGTGCGAGGCGGCAAGCACGTAGTGCTCCCCCGCGCGGAGCCCCTCGAAGCGAAAGTAGCCGAATGAATTGGATATTGCCTGGCGGACGGAGCCTTGCATGTCAGTGACCGTCACGGACGCAAGCGAGATCGCAAGTCCGCGATCAGTCAGCACGCGCCCGGAGATGGAGACTGGGGCGGAGGTCGGAGTGAGATCGAACTGCCAGAAACCGCCGCGCGCCTGGTAGGGCGGCTCTGCCGAGCTTCGCCCCGCTATAGGCTGCCCGATCGACCCGGTAACCGAGAACTGCCCGCCCGTGCTCGACCCGCCGCCCGAGGCGAGCAAGTATTGCGTTATTTCAAATGATTGCGAAGCCAAAGGCGTAACGCAGAGCAAAACCAGTAGTTGTAATGTTGTTATGCGTTTCATGATTTTTTTCACGCCGGTCTGCGGCGGCTAACCTATTCGTCAAAGTGCCTTCCGTCCACGATGAAGTATCTCGCTTTGAACGTCGTCGCCTATAGCGATGGCGACGGCTTGAATGAAAGAAACTCGAACGTATCGGCTCGCATGGTCATCACGAAAATGTTCACGACAACCGGCAAGGCCGAAATGCCGATCAGGAGATGTTTGAACTTCATTGGCAACATATCGTTAGTGGCCGCCTATTCGGCATCACCGCCCCTCTCAATCGGGTGAGATAGATAACCACTGGTCTAAGGAGAATTCCCACGTCATCTAAAGACTAAAGACTAGAGACCTTCGGCGATTTCACTACGCCAGGCGGACATCAGTCACCTGCTCCAGCCAGTTGACCAAGAGGAGGCGATCGGGTTGCCGGCCGTTTCCCTTTTCATTTCTCTTTGCATATTTGTTCATCCGGCTTCACCGAGCAAACGAGTTTCATTAGCGCCGCAAGCCGCCGCTGCTGTTCCTCGATCAATTTCCCCTGCCGCTCGATCTGCGCCTGCTGCTCTTTCAACGCGTTGATCAGCACTACGCCGATCCGGTCGTATTTGACGCCTTCCACTTCGCCTTGTCCGTTATGCGTGACAAGAAGCGGCTCCACCGCGGCGACTTCTTCCGCGACGAGACCCAGGTCCGCTTTACTGTCCGCTTTCCAATTGAACGTAACTGGACGTAGGCGATCGATCAAATCCAGACCTGAACTGAACGCATTGACATTGGTTTTGTAGCGGATGCTCGACCCGCAAACTGAGAGCGTTCCGACGCCACCTATATTAGTATGACAAACCGAACCGCCGCCGCCGCCACTTAGAGATGTAGTTATAGTGCCAGCGACGTGAAGGCGTGTCAGCGGCGAGTTCGTCCCGATGCCGACATTGCCGGTTTCAAGCACCGTCATTCGTCCCCCGACAATGCCTGGCGCATCGATCTGAAATGCACCGGCCCCGCCAAATGAGGCGACCGTCCCCTAACCGTTCCACCCGCAGAATTGTTTGCAATCGCGTGCTTGACCGCATTCTCGACCAGGGGCTGAAGGATAAACGAGGGGATGTGCATCCTGCGAAGTTCATCTGCCACCTGGACCTCAACATTCAGTCTTTCGTCGAACCGGGCACGTTCGATGTCTAGATAGTTAGAGACAAGCTGAAGTTCATCGTCAAGCGATGTAAATTGGGTTCCGGAACGCAGCACTGCGCGAAGAAGTTTTGTTAAATGCAGGAGCGTTTCGATAGCCTTCTCTGGCGATGACCGGATTAGATAGCCGATCGTGGTCAAGGCGTTAAAAAGAAAATGAGGGTTTATCTGTGCTCTTAATGCCGAAAGCTGAGCCTCTGTGGCAAGCTTTGCAAATTCCTCTTCGCGGAGTTCCTGCTCACATCGCTCATGAATTACGCGAAGTTCATCGATCCGCCTGGCCGCCAGTATCGATGCTGATTCGATAAGCCTGACCTCATCGGAAAGAAGTCTTCTGCCACCTTCAAAATCACCAAGTGTTACTTTGAAGCGTGGGAACTCTGTCGTGCGTATCATCACATCTGCACTGTCGCGTTCAATGTTCACATCTACGGATTCCGGATCGCCGCCCGCATCACTTGTTTCCTGCCAACAGTGTTTCCCGGCAGTAAATGTTTTTCCCAGCGTTTCACTTAGTACATTCATCACATCCAAAATAGATTCCGCACGATCGATCTCCATTGCGATCTTGCTATGCACAACTTCGTAATCAGGCCGTGAGAGTATCATTCGATCCACCAGCCAAACAGAGAATCTATTGAGCCAGGGAAACGCAAGAGCCGTAGCTATCCAAAGCGAAAGAATAACGCCGACCGCCTGCGGATCTGAGCTTTCGTGTCCGGCATGGAGACCGATCAATGGTGATCCAACGAACGTATAAAGCCCCAAAGCAAGCATAGATAAAAGCAAAAGCGAAAATGCGCGCTTCAAGAAAAGATCTGCAAAGGCAAACCGATAGTTCTGGAGCAAGATAACGATGGCAAGCGGCAACGATGATTGATGAGCAACAAGCTCGACCGGCCAGAAACCCTCGTCGCCCGGACGGCTAAGATGTAGTGCTGAAACAGCAAAAATAAGCAGTGCCGCAAGCCATTGCGATTTTTGTTTGGCAACTCGTTCTCGACCGAATGCGAGCAGAAGTATCGCAAGCAGCACCGATCCGACCGTGAGCAACTGAAGCCCGAATGGCGAAGGGGTCTGCCCGGAACTCAACAACACTGCAAAATGAAACGATGCTGCGCAGCAGCTGAGAATATAGGCGATCGCGGCGATCCAACGAGCTTTTCCTTGGCGTCCGATCGCGGAATGAACAACCACCGACGGTAAGAATCCGAGTGCAGAGTAAGAGGCCGCGACCACTAACATATTTCCTGGCTCATGTCCGATATCTTTTTGAATCGTCAGCAGGAATTCACCCGCGTTCCACGCAAAGCCGAGAATAGCCGTTGCAAACAGCAGCCGCCCAGATTCCGCCGAACGTCCGATCGCAGCATGGCGGATCACCATTACGCCAAGCATTGAGTAAAGCGCGATTCCTACGCCAAACCCAACTATATTCACCAAAGACGCTGTACTTACCGGATCCATCCAAACTTTATATTGTAGTATTGTATAAGCCCCGAACCGTGTGACGCATCCAATTCTAGCAGATTGTCTTGTAGTGGATATCGGCGGTAGAATTCTCTTGCTGAATGGTTGAGATCGACCCAGAGATTTACACTAGGAGGAATGAATTGAAGCAGCTCTTTCTATTGCGTCACGCAAAATCTAGTTGGGAGGACGCAGCCCTTTCTGATTTTGACCGCCCGCTGAATGAGAGAGGTCTAAACACGGCCCCTTTTATGGGAGAACAAATGGCCGCGCGTAGGTTCGCACCAGATCTTATCATCTCTTCGCCTGCTAACCGCGCAGCTCAAACCGCGAAGTTAGTAAAAGAATCGGGCGGCTTCAATGCTGATCTACAATACAGCGACAAGATCTACGAGGCAAACCCATTCACTATCCGAAACGTCGTGTCGGAAGTGACTTCGGCTGTGGACTCGCTTTTGTTAGTCGGACATAATCCGGGACTAGAAGGAACGATCGCCCTTCTTACAGGAGCACAAGAGCGTATGCCAACAGCAGCCCTTGCAGTGATTGAGCTGGATATAAATGATTGGGCAGAAATTAATACCGTTGAAGGGCGCTTGCTTGAAATTATCAGACCGAAAGAGTTGATGAATATGCACCGCACATCAGCAAAATAATTAACACATTTGTAACACTTTGTTAATATCGGAGTAAGTCTCGGGAAATAAACTTGCGAGCATATTGAGTTCGTTCATTAAAAAGTCAGATAGCATCCGAACTATGCTCCAAAGTATTTTAATAATCGAAGATGACGCCGACATCGCGGAAAGCCTGCACTATAACTTCAAGCGCGAAGGCTATCGTTCGACGATAGCTGAATCCGGAGAAAAAGGACTTCGCATCGCTTTGGACGAACGGTCTGCGCCGTCCTTGATCATCTTAGACCTTATGCTCCCCGGAATGAGCGGAATGGAACTCTGCCGCCGGCTTCGACGCGAACCGCTTACTGAAACAATACCCATAATAATGCTAACTGCGCGAGCCGGCGAATCTGACAAGATCGCAGGGCTCGATTCAGGTGCCGACGATTACATTGTCAAACCGTTCTCGGTAAAAGAGGTCGTTGCACGTGTCCGGGCCGTGCTCCGCCGCGCCGAGAAAGAAGGTGCTCCGCGTTACGAGGATCCGCATCTATCTGTAGATTTTGATGATATGCGGGTAATGTGCGATGGTGAGGACGTCAAGCTTACTCGGAAAGAGTTCGCCTTACTTACCCATTTGATCAAGAACACGGGACGGGTTGCCACACGGCAGCAACTTCTGGACAACGTTTGGGGATACAGCTATTTTGGCGACACGCGCACACTTGATGTACATATCCGCCGCCTGCGTCAGAAGATGGGAGAGTGCGGCAATTGTATAGAAACGGTCGTCGGCGTAGGCTATCGGTTCATTGGAACTAAATGACCCCAGAGAAGAATTCTATAAACCATCGCCCCATCAACTTGGCCGACCGAGCCGGCAGTATTCTTACAAATCTATTGGAGGCAACGCATGATGCCGTTATCGTTACGGATAGCGCCTTGCGCGTTGTCATTGCCAATAAAGCTGCCCATACTGCTTTTGCGCGTAATAACGGTTCGCTCGTAGGCCGTCGGCTGAGCGAGACGGTCCGCGATGTTTCGCTTCACGATGCTTTCCAAAGGGCAGTTCTAGGTTCAGGGCCAACCGATCTACGCCTCGAGATAGCTTATTTCGAGAAGCGGACATACGAGGTCCACGTTGCTCCCTTCTTGAATGAGAACGAAAGATTGGCCGTCGGCTTTTTTTATGACCGAACGCAGGTCGAACGCTTGGAGCGGGTGAGGCAGGAATTCCTTTCCAATATCTCTCATGAGCTTCGCACACCTCTTACCTCGATAATGGCTTTTGTTGAAACGCTTGAAGATGGAGCGATCGACGACAGTCAAAATAATCGCCGCTTTCTGAGTGTAATCCGTCGAAATGCCGAGCGGATGCACTGTCTTATTTCCGACATTTCGGAGCTTTCAATGATCGAATCCGGAAACGTTTCGATAGAAAAGGGGCAGGTTCGAGCTTCGCACATCGTTGACGAAATATTCACCAATCTATCCGCTAAGGCTGACGAGCGAGCGATCGAGTTGGCCAACGAGATACCTTCTGATGAACGCGTTTTTGCAGACCCGACGCGTCTGGAGCAAATGCTAACAAACCTGATCGATAATGCGATAAAGTTCAATGTAGTTGGCGGGGCCGTCCGTGTTTCGTTCACTCGCCATTCTCGGAGCACAACCATATCAGTCGCCGATACCGGGGAAGGTATCCTTCCTGATCAGCTTGGAAGGATATTTGAACGTTTTTATCGGGTCGATCGCGGGAGGACACGCGATATCGGAGGCACCGGATTAGGTCTGGCAATAGTCAAACATCTTGCAATTCTCCACGGAGGAGAGATATCTGTCACCTCTGAGCTTGGATCCGGAACGACCTTTAGTATTGAACTGCCGGATCAACCCTCAGCTTCTTGACCATAAAAAAATCTTCAACCGCCTGCAGAATGTGTTATCATAATAAAATATTGAGAACATCAATAATGTGAGTGCGGCTGTTTTGCCGTCTCATCCGAAATGGGGGCATTCAGGTATCTATGCATCTCGCTATCGGACAAAAGGTCGCTTATCCAAGCCAGGGCATTTGCATGGTTGAGGATATCGAAAATAAAAAGATCGGAGCCGATTCGATCAGTTTTTATTCGCTAAGGGTTCTAAGTGACAATTCTACCATCCTGGTTCCCACTGATAATGCAGAGACCGTAGGTATCCGACCGATCATCAGCTCAATTCAGTGCAAAAAACTCATCAGCCATCTATCTGCTGATTTTGAAAAGATTTCGTGCGATTGGAAGACGCGATCGAAACAGTTCGCTGAACAACTCCGCTCCGGAGATGTTTTTGAAGCAGCCGATGTCTTGAAAAAACTAAGTTTTCTCAGTCTTGAGAAGAAGCTTTCCTTTAGAGAACAAACGTTGATGGACAAGTCAAAATTCCTGATCATTTCGGAGATCACGAATGCCAATGCCGCTGATGAGGCGATGCTAAGCGAAGAGATCGATCGTCTCATATCGGAAGCCTGCAAAAAACACGCCCGCACCCAGCCACGGGTAATGTCTGCCTCCGTTCATTAGTCCGCCCCGGAGAACGTTCAATTTGAATCGTTTTGTCAAACTGAACGTTCATTTTGAATAACTTTCGTTTATTTCTATTCTTCTTTCTCGATTTATCGCCATAAATCATCGTAATAAATTGGCATACATTTTGTATTCGTGCATTGGTTGATCGCCGCTTCGGCTGATCCGACTATCAGTAATGTGTATGGGTCTGAAAAGATCCGGTTTGTTTTGATGGCCTATAGATGAAGTAGCTAGTTCTCCCACCGTTCGGACTAGAAAATCATGGAAGTACGGGAAAGTCCGCTAAAAAGCAAAACCGGCTTGGCTGGGACACTTCTCAGCGCAACCTCGCTTTTGTGTGTATTGCTCGGGATCACACTTGCCCTTGACTTTGCTCTCACCGCGTATATTACTCTGCTATTCTCGGCAATCGTCGCTTCGATCGCCAGCGGCTATCGTTTCAAGATCCCCAAAACTGCGGTTTACCTGGAGCCGGCCCACATTGCCGTTCTGATCGCATTGGTTTGGTTGGGCTCCGCGGGCGGTATCCTTACCGCCGCTGCGTCAGCATTTCACAAAGCTTTGCCCCGAACGAGCATCAAGGACTATCTTGCCAATATCTCTCAGCCCATCATATCCGCGACACTCGGAGCATTGGTCTTCGTTCTGTCAAATTGGGCCATAGCCTTATATGGATACTTGCAGACGGATAGATCGTGGCCGATGACGCTAGATCTCTTGAGTTCTATCACTCTGGCAGCATTCGTGTACTTTGCATCAAATGAATTGTTCGCCAGATCCGAGTCTAGAATTATCAGCTCACCTAAAAAGAAACCCCATTCAGAACGCTGGACGGCATTCTTCGCCTCAGTGTTGGTTCACCTGGCCGGTGCGATCTTTATCATAGGCCTTACTCAACATTTCGGCCTCGAGCTTGGATTTCTCCTGGTGCCGATGGTCTTGTTCGCTCACATTGCCTACAAGATGCACACGCGTGCACTTGAGCTAAAGACCCGGGAATTATCAGACGCAAGTCGGTTGCATCTTGCAACCGTTGAAGCACTTGCTACAGCAATTGACGCGAGAGATCAGGTCGGAATGGGACACGTTCGACGAACGCAGCTTTATGCGGTCGGGCTCGGCCGGGCCTTCGGTCTAGACGAATCCGATCTTAATGCTCTTATGATGGGAGCTCTCCTACACGATATCGGGAAACTTGCAGTACCTGACCACATTCTGAATAAGCCCGGCAGATTGACACCTGCTGAGTTCGAAAAGACAAAGATACACGCCATAGTTGGGGCCTCGATCCTTGAAAGCATTAAATTCCCGTATCCGGTTGCCGAGACGGTGAAATTCCACCATGAACACTGGGACGGATCAGGATACCCATACGGACTTGCCGGTGATAATATTCCGCTGACGGCACGCATCCTTATGGTTGCGGATGTTTACGATACGCTTCGGGGAGCCCGTCCATTCCGAAAGGGCATGCCGATCCATGAGGTTATAGAACTATTAAAAAGCGAATCCGGAAAGAAATTGGATCCCGATGTTGTGAACACTATGCTTTCCAACGCGCAACGATTTGAGGCTGAGGTCTCTGCGATGGGCCTGGATTATGAAAATAGCAATGATTCTGGCTCTTTCTCCGTCGCGCCCACACACCTGGAGGCGAGCCGTAACTTTGTTCAACAGATAAAACGAGCGAATCGCGAAGTATTCACGCTTTATTCGCTTGCAAAAGAGTTTGGCGGTGCTTCGGACCTTGATGAGGCTCTCCAGTTGCTCTCAAAAGAGTTTGGGGAGTTGGCTCCATATGATACTTGTGCCGTCTATCTTATGGAGCAAGACGGAGAAACGGCGGTCGTACGACATGTATCTGGCATCCTGAACGAAGAACTGTTCGGGAACAGGATCTCTCCGGGAGAAGGCGCCACAGGTTACGTACTAAAGACCGGTCAGACCGTCCAGAACGTAGATCCGGCTCTTGACTTTGCGTTTTTTAACTCACAAGTGGCACAGAATTTTATTGCAATGGCATCTGTGCCTTTGGTTTCGGACGAAGGTCTGGTTGGTGCAATCTCCATATATTCTCAAACGCTCTCATGCTATTCCGACGAACATATCCGGCTATTGGAGACTATATCGAGGATCGCAGCAGAATCGATCGTACGATGCCAGCAGCTTGAACTGGCCGAAGCCAATGCCCATACGGAGCCGTTAACAGGACTACCTAATTCGCGCGGCCTGCAGAATCAATTTGAGAAAGAGGTCAAACGTGCAGACCGAGCTGATGCAGGTTTCACCATGCTCGTACTCGATCTGGATGGCTTTAAATCGATCAACGATACATTCGGTCACAAACTTGGTGACATCGTGCTTAGAGAGATCGCAAATGTGATCAGCGGTCAGCTTCGGGAATACGACTTCCTCGCTCGCTACGGCGGGGACGAATTCGTTGCGTTACTTCCCGGAGCAAGCTCGCTGGACATTCTTGAACTTTCGAGACGCATCGAAAGGGCCGTCGCGGACTTTCAGCTCTCAGTAGGCGGCGGCAAGACAGCTAAGATCGGAGTAAGCATCGGTGCAGCAACTTTTCCAACACAAGGTGAAACATTCGAGCAGCTGATCGAGATTGCGGATCGTGCAATGTACATTACAAAAGCGATCCATAGACAAGAAAGGGCCGCTGATACTGACCGTCATGTCCAATCAATAAGACCTAACACCCCTAGATTCTTGAAACACCAGAAAACAAATATAAATACTGGTGAGTATCAGGTGCTCGACCTAGAATCAATGAACTAGGTCTGGATCTTCTTGATGCTAGATCAGAATGCTTGTGAAAACCGAAAATGGATATGGCCGCGACGCGGCTGAAAAATAGCATTACTTGAATCCGGCTGTGGTATAAGGAATCTCGGCGGATTCAGCAGATAACCGTAATCTACACCCAATTCGCCCCCAACCGGCGTTTTTACACGAAGACCAAATCCGATGGTGTGTGACCATATGGCTCGAATATTCCGTCGAAAAACATCGCTCTCGGGGACGCTCGACGTTTTGAACATATCACCAGGCGTGCGAAAGACGTTGCCGCCATCATAGAAGGGTACTGCCCGTATCGAACGGGTTAGCGGCACACGAGCTTCAAGATTCACGACAGCGATGGCGTTCCCTCCAAACGGCACCGTGAACGGCGAGAGAAATACAGGTTCGCCATTCCTATCGCGAAATTGGCCCTGCGGTACGATAACCACACGCGGCCCCGCCGATTCAAATTCGAATCCGCGTAGTGTGTTTGAGCCGCCGGCAAAAAAGCGCTCACTGATCGGCAAGATCCGTTCAAGTCCGGGAAACTCATCCGGCGGGAAACCGGAGGAGCGTGAGAAAACGCTGGCAACACCAATGAAGGCATTTGCCGCGAACACCGCATCCCTTAATGCGGGGAAAGACGGAAAACGCCGATAAAAACGATATGATGCCTGGAACTTGTTAAAGCCCACGTTTGCTCCTAAAGCGGGAAGCGAAACGTTGTATTCAGCGGTAAAATAGTCTCCGTCCGTGGGATCGCTGGCGTTGTAACGGCAGGGTTCTTCTGCCTCGCCGCGTGCAATTATGTCTAGGATTGTATATCGGATCGAGCAGTTTTTTCGGGTATCACGAACGAACGTCGCGCCGAATCCCGAGATGCGAACCTTCGAATCGGGCCTCAGCAGATCCTTGATCAAAAGGCTTTCGATGTTATAAAGACGCACATCTTCGAATCGGTATCTGACGAACAGTATGCTGCGGTCGCGTGTGCTTATGGTTCGGTTGGTCTCAGCAGAAAGCGTCAGGCGATTAAGCGTAGGCCGGCCGGTATTCACTCCGAATTCGTCTATCGGATTCCCATCTTCATCAACTCTCTGTACAATGCCGAATGTTCCGCGATCAAAGGCCGATCGAAAAAAGCGTGTGATCGTTGCATCCCGCTGATACTGGGCCGTAAATGTAAGCGGAGCATATCTTTTCTGGCCATCTCTGATGAATCGCGGATTGATAAAATCGATCTGAGCGATCTGCTGCCGCTCACTCCATCGTATACGAGCTCCGCCTTGCCAAAGATTTCCAAGTAAATTGAAATGGCGGACATCAACTGATCCGCTGAGGCCAAGGTCGGTCGAATAACCGAATCCAAACTGAATAAGTCTTGGTTTTTGTTCCGATACGTCAACTATTACATCCGCATTTACATTTCCATCCGACCTTTCCTGCCTTGAAGTTGGCAATATTGAAACGCGTTCAAATGCATCACTTGAATATAGGTTCTGTTCGCTCGTATAAACGTCGGTAGCCTTCAGGAGTTCACCTGGCTTTATCGTCAAGGCTTTCAGAATCGCTGAATCCTTTGTTCGTACATTACCGGTTACTAGAATTCGGTCAGCAAAAATCGGCTTGCCTTCATTCTGAATGTTGTAAACGATGCGAAATTGTGGCTCCGAGGTTGCAGCATCGGGTTCGATCTCGTCGATAGAAAAGGTAACCGATGCGTCGAAATAACCTCTGGACGAATAAAACTCCGAAAGCTTACGCTGTCCGTTGCGGATCTTTGCGATAGAGAAATTCTTGTCAACCAGGTCTGGCAGTACAGCTAAAAGTTCTTCGTCACTAAAGGCCGAATTGCCCGAGATCTGGACCGAATCGATCTTTGTCGGAAGCCCTTCTTCTACAATGAAGGACACGATCAGACTTTCACCATCGATCGATGTACCGAGGTTTGTCCGTACTGTCGCATCGCGGTAGCCGAGTTCACGGAGCAGCGAACGGATGGTAGCGGCATCCTCCTCAAGTATCCGATTGCTCGTATAACCGCGTCCATAGCCGAACAATGGGATGATGCCAAGGATGTTCGCCCTTTGCGATTCAAGGACGCTTGAGATCTCTTCAATGGTAAAAAGATCCGTACCCTGAAGGCGAATATCGACCAGCTTCAGCCGTCGGTTAAGGTCAACCTGATACTCTACGCTAACCTTTCGGCCGGTCAGAGATTCAGACCCCAGAGATGAGCAGATGAACGGTGTGCCATTTGCCAGTGGAGTGCCATCAAAATCCTGAATGGGAGGATCGACGGAGCATACAACAGTAACATCCGCGAAAAAATAACCCTGTTCTTGGTAGAAATTCTCAAGACGGCGCTCACCTTCAATGATCGCCGCATATTCAAGCGTGCCATCCCGCTTGATCGGAAGGAGGCGACGTTGGGTCGATCTGCCCGGGCGACTTTGCTCTGAGACGACTTCTACGTCGATCGACGCTCCGGCCTCGCCGGTCAGGGAGATCGTGATCGCATTCGATTCGCTGTCGTAAACTATACGCGGCTCGTTCAATCGTGGTGCAAGAAAGCCCTGATCTGCCAAAGCTGTTCGGACACGCTCGATGTCTGCGCTGAGCTGTTCACGAGTGAAATCCGCACCGGGCTTCGATCTTAACCTTTCTAGGATCGCCTTTGTATCGGCTCCCGAAATGTCGATACCGAAAGCTTCGACCTTGGCTTGGGTTCCGGGAGTTACAAGGAACGTTACATTCTCATCTAGTGTCGGATCGACTTTCTCTCTGGTGATCAAGGCCTCTGCACGAAAATATCCTCGATCTCGAAGATATTCAACGATCGAATCGGCACTGTTCCTAAGTGTGGCGTCCGACACGGTAGCGCCGGGTTGTACAAGTGTTGTACGCAGCAACAGCTCCTGTTCCGTTATCTCTGTAAATGTGGTCGGCTGAAATCGAATAGATACGCGACGCACCTGCCCGATCGGACGAAGTACAAAACGAATACTTACAGTAGCATCTCCACGCGGTTCGGCAAACACCTCGACCTTCGCAATCCTGCCGGTATCATGAAGCTCCTGTATCGCCGACCTTATCCGAACCGAAGAATAAAATTGCCCCAATGTTTCCCGGAGTTTTGTTCGGATCGATTCCGGTGGTTCAGACCCGTCTGTGTCGTAGGCCAATGTCAGCGAAACTATCTCGCGTCCTTCCAGATCCGCTGTCTGTGCGCTTAGTTCTGATGTTATGGCGAGGAGCAAGAACAAAACGACCACCCGCACGGACCAACTCGAGCGAAAGAGAGCTCTTGGCCTGTTTATTTTTGGTCGGGGGGGTGCCGCCGGAATTATGCTATTTCTCTCCTCCAAATATTCTGCCACTATGATCAAGCCTTCGAACGGCCAAAGTTGTCGATCAGAATCGACGCCTGAATCGAACCTCAAAACTAAAATTGTCGCGATTTCGCGTAACGTTACTCAAAGAGCGCTGCTCGTACTGTGCGACCACTGATAGCCGATTAGAAACCCGATACTCCAGAGCCAGAACTTGGTTCTGGTCCTGTGAAAGATTTGTCGCATATGTGACCCGCAGATTGTTATTGATCTGGCGGCCGACCGTCAACCGTGCGGTCGGATTTACCCGATCGCCAGATATTATCGGATCGATCTCAAAAACATTAAGTCCGAAAAGACGGTCGGTCGCGCGGCGTGCGGGATTGTTGATTATCGAATCTGTAATAACCTCTGCTGCGGTATTTATACCTGTCGAGGCGATCGTTGATATACCGCGCTCGGTGTTTGATAAACTGCCTGTTGTTATCAAAGACACAACGTCGGCTTGTGGCAGAGCGGGGCTAGAGCGAACGGTAACATTCAAAAGCTCCGTGTCTGTAAGCGGCCCGGAAATATTCACGAATATCTGATAGCCAGCGATGTCTGCTTCAGCAATGAGGCTCAAGATCGGTTCAAGCTGTGTATTCGGCGGGAATTCGAGTACTCCTCGCTGAACTTGGTAGCGGTCTTTTCGGAAGAAAACGGTCCCTTCATTAGCAACGATCCTTCCAGAAAGGATCGGATTTGACGACGTGCCTGTGAGCCTTAGCGAAACTGAGGCGGTGAGGTCAGCGATATTGTTGCGAACGACTAACGCATCGCGCCCTTCGATCGACAGATTAAAGCGGGTCGGCAGCACGGAACCGCCGCCGGTCAATGCACCTTCTCGGCGACCACCGACTATGCTGGCAAGGTCTATATCGCTCGTGTATAGACTTCGTCGCGCAAGGATGGATCCCGAGATAAGTGTTGTCAGCGAGGTTCCGATCCTATTCCCCGTGATCTCGAGCCGGGCGTCGCCGGTAGTAATGAACTTGTCGGGAAGCGGCACCGTGACATTCGTCCCATTGATGCCGACTCGATACGAATTTATTTGCAGATCATTACCAAAAAGCACGCCTCCATTAGCGACAAACTTTCCGCCGCCAAGATATCCTTCTGCGGATGCTATCTGTGCCTGATCCGAGGCGAAAAGTATTCGAGACTTTACCCTATCGAATGAGAGGCGTTCTGACCCTATAAATGCAGCGATAGAGGCATTCTCGGTGGTCGCGGTTCCTGATAGTCTTGCGGTACGGTTCGGGCCCTGAAGCCTGACAGCCAAGTCAGCAAACCCACCGAAGAAGGTGTCCGTGCTGGCGATCGGTGGCAAAACATTCAAGAGAGCTAGATTAACCCTTCCATCTAGAGCAAGATCATTGATCCCGTTATCGTTGAATGCTTTAGTACCCGATATCCTAAGGTTTGTCCCGCCGCCCGCGAGCTTCGCATTCTCAAAAACGACCTCATACGGCGTGAACCGAACCATAACAGGTTCAGTAGCGCTCAAAGGCGTGTCCTGGATCTGCAGCGATAGTTGACTAAGGCTAATTGTCCCGGAAAGCCCTGACGCAGTTAACTCTCGCTGACCATCAGGAAGAGTGCGTGAAAGATCTCCGCCAAACTGAACTCGGCCAGTTGCTGTGCCGCCGATGGAAATGCCGCGAAGTTGCGGGATCAGAGCAAGAAACGGACGCAACGGGCTATTATCGAGATCGTGTTCAAGTTGAAATGGCAAGTTTTGGTCAGCAAAGTTCAATGTTGCTGTAACACGCTGCGGACGGCCTTCAAATGTCGCGGTCGCTTCAGCTCTTAGTAAACGATCGATGGTCCTTCCGCTGAATTGCACCTCGCCAAAGGAATTTTCATTTATTACAAGCTCGGTGGCGGCACCGCTAAACGAAACGTCGTAGGAATTTGGGTCATCGTATTTCCCGGCTACATTGGCTTCAATCTTTACCGCACCTTCTACCGATGGCAAATACGAACTCGGCGGCAGTAAAGCGGCTAAAAGCTTTGTGGGTATCTTTTCACCATCCAAACTAAGGTTGAATTCGGTAGATCCGCGTTCATAAAAGCCGCGTGCGGTCAGTCGTCCGTCACCAACCGTAAAACGGGCTTCCTGAATATCGATGCGAGTTCCACTAAAAAGAGCTTGCGCTTTGAAGGTATCAAAAGCCTCTCCCGCGATCGTGCCATTTGCCGCCGTTTGTGCCCTTGGTGAAGTTCACATCGTGTCGGGCAAAATCTTCACGGCCCTTTTCAGTAAATACCTTGATCCGGACATAGTGTCGAAGTGCAAGTTCATTGGTTGAACTGTCATCAACACGGACCTCCCAGAAAATTGCCTCTGCATCAGCACCCGGCTCCACGATAGGGGTTGATGCCTGGAGATCAGCAGGAGCGACAGGACGCCATCCTTTATCCTGGGCAGACACATTGACCGCTGAAAACACAAACAATGTCGCAACAAATAGCGACCAAAACGCGAGCAAAGATCGTTTCCTCATTCTTACCTCAGATTGGTGTCTATATACGGGTGCCGACTTTGCGGGAAATCCGGGAAAGCGGCTGATGAATTGAAAAAAAGTAACCTTTTAAACAATTTGCTAGAGTTTATAGAAAATCATCTGGCCTGGTCAAGAATTTTCGATCTGATGTCTGATTATTACAGGCCTATGTGTTATAATCCCGACTTTCAACACAACCCGATATTTTTACCATTTCTTACAGGAGAGAACTTTAAATTCGTGGAAATCAATAAGTTACAGGAACTATTGGGAGATGAGGCGGAATCGCTGCTTGGTCATGTCTCCAATACTATCCCGAAGGAGCAATTACACCTTCCGGGAAGCGATTTCGTTGATCGCGTGATCTCCCAATCTGACCGAACTCCGTCGGTGATGCGTGCGATGCAAACCATGTTCGACCACGGCCGACTTGCCGGAACAGGTTATCTTTCAATTCTTCCGGTCGATCAGGGCATAGAACATTCAGCGGGAGCCAGCTTTGCTCCGAACCCGCAGTACTTTGACCCTGAGAATATAGTTAAACTTGCGATCGAAGGCGGATGCAACGCCGTCGCCTCTACCTTTGGTGTGCTCGGTTCAGTAGCGAGAAAATTCGCACACAAGATCCCCTTCATCGTAAAAATAAACCACAATGAATTGCTGACCTATCCGAACGCCTTTGACCAAGTTATGTTTGGCACGATCGAACAGGCACGAGATATGGGAGCCGTCGCCGTGGGTGCAACCATCTATTATGGTTCCGAGAACGCCACCCGCCAGATCACCGAGGTCGCTGAAGCATTTGCGTATGCTCACGAACTGGGAATGGCGACCATATTATGGTGCTATTTGCGAAATTCGAAATTCAAAACGGCAGAAGGCGATATGCATACCGCAGCGGACCTGACGGGCCAAGCCAATCATCTAGGCGTTACCATTCAGGCAGACATAATTAAACAAAAGCTTCCTGAACGAAATGGCGGCTACAATATCCTCAACACGGAAAGCAGCTACGGGAAGACGAATCCAAAGGTCTATTCTGACCTTACAAGTGACAATCCCATCGACCTTGTTCGTTATCAAGTGGCGAATTGTTTCATGGGCCGGGCGGGGCTGATTAATTCCGGCGGTGAGTCAAAGGGCTCTGGCGACCTTGCGGATGCCGTCCGCACGGCGGTCGTCAACAAACGTGGTGGCGGGACCGGATTGATCTCCGGCCGCAAAGCATTCCAGCGTCCGATGAATGAAGGCGTCGAACTTCTGAATGCTATACAGGATGTTTATCTATCGCGTGAAATAACTGTCGCTTAACCTTACTGCATGGGAGCCGTTCTGGCTCCCTTTCTTCTCTTTTGACTTCATCTATGCAGTTCCGCTCTGCTTGGACATTCGCCCTCATTACTGCGGCGGTGGTCGTTGCGCTGGCTTTCATTCCTCAGCTGAGCCTTTGGAGATCGGTCGGAGAAAATTGGACAGGCTCATACGCCGCGGCCAATTACGATGAGGTCGCCTATTCTGCCTACGTTAACGGCTTGATACACGGAAAGCCGAGACGCTATGATCCCTACAAAGGTCGAGAGACTGAGCACGAATCGATCTTTTCTGTACAGTTCATACCTGCATACACGATTGCGGTTACTGCCAGAATGTTCGGCATTTCTGCTTCCACGGCGTTCATTGTCCTTCATGTCATCTTCGCGTTCTTTTCCTCGATAGCTATTTTCTGGTTTCTTTGGCGTGTGACCGAGGATAAATATGCTGCCGCCAGCGGCACGCTGGTCGTGTTATGCCTAGGAACAGCGATAACGTTGGAGGGAGCATTTCGTGAGTTGATCGGCGGCGATCTTGTGATCGAATATTTTCCATTCTTGCGGAGATACCAGCCCGGTTTTGCTTTTCCGATCTTTTTCGTTATGTGCGGGGCGATCTGGAATATGTTCCGACGGAACAATAGCGAAAGCGGAGCTTGGGCCGTCGCCGCAGGCGTCTTTTTTGCCATCCTTGTCTATTCGTATTTCTATCTATGGACGGCGGCAATAGTTTGGATTGCAGTAGTGGTGCTACTGGTATGGGTCACCGAAAAAGGGCTTCGGCTAGGGTTGCTTCGGTCTGCCTTAGTTATAACATCGATCGGCGTATCAGCACTTGCACCATATTTTTATTTGCTCAATCTGAGGTCCCGCAACGCTGATGAAGTTCAGCTTCTGACAATGACGCGTGAACCAGACGTATCTTCGCCTACCGTCATTATTGCCTTAATAACGCTTCTTTTCGCTGCGATCCTTCATTTCTTGCGACGAATTGATGGCAAGTCATTACAAGCTATCTTTGCGTACGCATTCGTCTCCATCCCGGTGATAGTGCTGAATCAGCAGATCATAACGGGACGTTCGCTGCAGCCTGTCCATTATGAGATCTTCATTGCTAATTACTGTCTTCTGGCCGGAATAGTGATACTTGCTTGGCTCGCTCTTCGCGGACTCAGCAACGGGTTGCGGATCTCACAGATCACGTTCGTTGTGGTAGGTATGATAGCGGCAATCTGGGGTGTATTTGAAGCAGCCAAAGGTGTTGAACGAAATAAGGGAATGGTTGCGGTTCGCGAGGCGGTTTACCCCACGGCGGAATACATCAGATCACGGTCTTTAGATTCCCACGCCGTGCCTGTCATTCACACTGCCAATCCGATAATTGCCAGTTTTCTGCCAACAGTGGTCCCGTCGCGGATACTTTGGACGCCGCATTTGGTCGCGGGCGGTTCGGTTAGTGAGACGGAAGCAAAGATGCAGTTCTACCGCTTCTTGTATTTTTCCGGCTTCAAAGATAAGCACTTGGAATCGGCACTCCGAACACGGTGGTTCGAAATGGTGGCGGCCGTGTTCGGCGGGGGCCGCGCATTACCGCAGTTGGGAGGAACCAATCACCCTATTACTGATGAGGAAATTGTCGAGGAAGCCAGGCTTTATGCACAGTTTGCCGCGGAAATGAACGCTGCCACTGCTTACGATCCGATGTTAAATTATTTTATCGTTCCGGACGATGACAAACCGGATCTAACGAATCTGGACCGTTGGTACACCCGCGATGAAGGAACGGTGATTGGCCTATTCCGCGTTTACGTTTTAGCTCCTAAACATTGATCATTTGCCTGCATAGCTGCGATATATTGTCTCTATCCAGGCATCTGTACGAATAAAACCGGATCCTGCTTCTTTAAATTTCTCCGGAAAACCTTCGGCTTTCAACTGATCCAGATTCTTACCCGCCGCAATTCCTCGTCGGACGATAAGTGATGTATCGATGATCATTTGATGGTATTCTTTCAGATCTTCGATCGTCGCCAGAGGCCCATGGCCGGGAATTATCTTCGCATCCGCAGGGATCATCAAAATAAGGTCACCAATATTTTTGATCAAACCCTCAACCGTGCCGCCGCTTTCAAGATCCACAAAGGGGAATCTGCCGACAAAAAAGTCATCGCCAAGATGGAAAACATTCGATGAGGTAAAATAAAGCACTGTATCGCCATCCGTATGGCCGTTGGGCATATGAATAGCCTTGATCCTTTCGCCGTTAAAATAGACATTCATTCCGGCGCCGTAAGTAAAGATCGGTAATGCGACGTTTGGCGAAGGTGTCCTTGCCTGACCACGAAACATCGTCATCTCCTGCATACGCTTTCTTACGTTCTCATGGGCAATGATTATCGAATCACTTCCAAAGACCTCATTTCCACCGGTATGGTCACCGTGCCAATGCGTGTTAATAATGAACCTCGGCTTCGAGCTGCCAAGTTTTTCCATTTCGGCTTTTATACGGTCCGCAACATTGGCAAATTGAGTATCGATCATCAGGATACCGTCGGAGCCGACTGAAAGACCGATATTTCCACCGTTGCCGAACAGGACATAAACATTTCCGGCGACCTTTTCCGTCCTGAAATTCTGCCGCTCCTCGCGATGTGGATAGCCTTTTATCAAGGTTGCATGACCAAATGCATATGGGGTCAATAGCGACAGCGAAATCAATATCGTAGCAAGGGTTTTCATTACATTTCTCCGTGTTCTGGCTGATGAAAGGCAAATGACTTTATACGAAACGTCCTCGGACGGGTCTATATAGGCCGTTCAAGAATGGGTTCGTGGTCCGTTCATGGCCAACAGTAGTTTCCGGTCCGTGGCCTGAATATACAGTAAAGTCGTCGCCAAGCGAAATAATGTTACTCATTATGGAATCGATCAACTGCTCGTGATCGCCGCCGGGAAGGTCGGACCTTCCGACCGATCCTTGGAACAGGCAATCGCCAACAAATACTTTCTTGTGGTTTGATTCTATTAAGACAATATGTCCCGGAGTATGTCCCGGACAGTGGCGCACTTCAAACTCCATTTCACCTATCTGAAAATGCTCGCCGTGCTGCCAGTTTCGTGTAGGCTTAGGCGGGTCTTCATAGTCAAAGCCCAATACCGCCAATTGATGTTGAGGAATGCCCATAAGCAAGGGTTGTTGGGGTAATCCATAATACAGATCCTCATCACCTTTATGGATGATCACTTCTGCACTGGGAAACGCACACTTCAGAGGAAAAGTACCGCCAACATGATCCAAATGACCATGCGTAAGGGCGATCATCTTCAGGTTCAGACCATTTGCTTTGACGTAATCAATGATCTCAGGACTTTCCGCTCCGGGGTCTATGCACATTGCTTCTCCGGTAGTCGGACAAGCGACGATACGCGTATTCTGCTGAAATGCCGAAAGTACGAATTTTTCGATCTTCATTTAGATACTAGATTATCAATATGAGGGGCGAGCGAAAACTTCCCTTTACGCCGATCTTTCAAAACAAACTCGATGGCCCTACGATAAGTTTCAGTATCGGGCCGCCCGCTGAAACACGGCATCTCTATCTCTTCCAGGCTTAGGTATATCACAAGTGTGTTAAGCAGCATCCAGAGCAATGTTTCCTCATCACTACCCATCGGATTATGCTTCAGGATCGATTCCCGGTCTTCACGCAATCCAGAGCAGATTCGGGCAAATTCAGATTCACTCATAGTAATCATCTAGATAATTACACCACAATCCGAAATTGATGCACAGTGAATCGATTCGGTACGAAAGTTCTTATGGAATTTTACAGAACGTATTGAATTGGAACATACCCAACTCATCGCCCGGAACGTTGAATCACGCAATTTGCTCTGTTATCTGGTGAAGGACCTGTGCCACTTTTTGGCACATCGTTTGCTCTTCAAATTCACATCGGAAGGGTTTAACTTTCGGCACGTGTGGACAACTGAAGGAACTGCTTAGAAGAGCAGGATGTGTCGAAAGCGGCGGGGCTTAGCTTAACTGAATTGCCTCGTATAGGTTTGGGAAAGGGTTCGAATTGCTTGGGGGAAATCTTCGAGTGTGGGCACGAAGACTGAGTCGGGCCTTTTCCCAATCGTAAATTCAAAAGAATCTTTGGTCTTTGAAAATCAATTCTCGGATGCCTCTTCTTTTTTATAGGGTGAACATTGATCTACGATTTCTCTCACATTCCTTCCATCAGAGCGACGGGAAATGATTTTCATGGTACTGCCGGGCTTGCAGAAAATGCGGGCCCGGCTTTTAAGTTTGCTGATAGGCTTCTAGAACAGATGTCTTATTTACTAGCAGCTTCTTCGTACATCAAATAATACGTCTTTTCCATTCCAAGTTTTTCGTAAACTGCCTGAGCTGTTTCATTTTCCTTTTCGACATAAAGCCTAAAGCCGCAAACGTGTCCATTTTCTTCGGCACAGCCCTTTACGAACTCGTAAAGTTTTCGATAGACGCCACGGCCCCGTGCTTCGGGCAAAATATAGACGCTCTGTATCCACCAGAACCAGCCGTTCCGCCAGTCACTCCATTCGGTAGTTACCATTAGTCCGCCGACTATCTTGCCCTCATTTTCTGCAACCACATAAAAGCCTTTGTTTTCATCAACGAAAACCGCCGAAACACCTTTCTCCAAGACCTCACGATCAAGCTGTTTGCCTTCGGTCTCCAAGGCCATTTCCTGGTTGAACTTTACCAAGCTTTGAATGTCTTCTGATCTTGCCGTGCGGATGTTCATCTGTGATCGTATTGCATTCAGTTTTGACCGGATATCATTTCCACCGACTGTTTCAGGCCGCCCTTCCGTTTGCGATGAGTGTCGGATATTTTCCGGTCCAGCACGCGGTGCACGAGGTTTCAGCCGGAAGTCCTATCGCTTCGAGCATTCCCTTATGCGAAAGATATCCTAAGCTGTCAGCTCCGATATATTTACATACTTCTTCAACAGTCATCCTCGCCGCGATCAATTCATCTTTGCTTGGCGTGTCAACCCCATAGAAACACGGACTTATGGTGGGCGGACACGAGATCCGCATATGCACTTCTCGGGCTCCGGCTTCACGAACCATTTGCACTATTTTTTTCGATGTAGTTCCACGAACAATCGAATCATCAATAAGAACGATGCGCCTTCCGTTTATCAAATGTCTAACTGGATTGAGCTTTAGACGGACGCCAAAAGAGCGGATCGACTGTGACGGCTCAATGAACGTGCGGCCGACATAATGATTTCGAATGATGGCCTGCCGATAATTGATGCCCGAACCGCGCGAGTATCCGATAGCGGCGGCAACACCTGAATCGGGCACGGGCACGACCAGATCTGCTTCCACAGGATGTTCAACAGCAAGCTGCTTGCCCATCTTGTGGCGCGATTCATTAACCGAGCGGCCAAAAATGATCGAATCCGGCCGCGAAAAATATACGTGTTCAAAAGAACAAACAGAAACCGGCTTCTGGGGAAACGGATATTCAGACCTTAGCCCATTTTGGTCTATCACAAGCATTTCGCCGGGTTCTATCTCGCGGACGTATTCTGCATCGATAAGATCGAATGAACACGTTTCCGAAGCTACGCACCAGGCGTCATTTAATTTTCCAAGAACAAGCGGACGAAAACCGCGTGGGTCCCGGACGGCCACCAGAGCTTCCGGTGTAAGGAATAATATCGAGAATGCTCCTTCTGTGTCGCTCAAGACTTTTTTCAATGCCTCGATAGCCGAAGGGGCCGGGGTTCTCGCAATGCCATGAAGTATAGTTTCCGTATCAGAGGTGGATGAAAATATCGCTCCGGCCTGTTCCAGTTCGTTGCGCTTCGCATCGGCAAATGGCAGGTTTCCGTTGTGGCAGATCGCGATCTGTCCGTGTTGACACGTTACGGAAAACGGCTGGACCTCTTTTATAGTATTACGTCCTGCAGTCGAATATCTGGTATGCCCAATAGCGGTCTGGCCAGAGAGCCGCCGAAGAACGTCTTCGTTCAAAACATCTGCGATCAGGCCCTGAGATCGAAATTGGTGCAGTTCTTGTCCATCGCTGGAAACTATCCCGCACGCTTCCTGCCCACGATGCTGAACGGCAAAAAGGCCAAGCTGTGTGAGCGTTGATGCCTCAGGATGTCCAAAAATACCAAAGACGCCGCATTCCTCATGAAACTTGTCGAGAACAAATGCCATTCAAACCTATTTTGCCATATGCTGCGAACAAACAGAATCAAACATTCAAGTGCTTGCTCAGATATCGAGGTCCCTTGGCGTGTTGATGTTACGAAGCAGGCGGCCACCTATGCCCAGATGTGAAAAGGCGGTCTCAGGAACGCGGTCCGTATTCAACATTCCTAATATCGAGTGAAGCGAAGGCACTATATCATCGGCTGTAACGATCTTTCCAAAAACTGGAAGACACGTTCTGACCTGATAGAAGGCACATAGTGGCTGGTTCCAGCCATCACTCTGTAAAGGTACGATAACATCGCTGTCCTTTCGTATCCGTTCTTTCAAAAGCCAGATAAGATCCGGGCTCACAAATGGAAGATCACACGCTAGAACGAAGATCCACTCCACATTGGCGAAACGCAAAGCGGTGTAAATTGCTCCGATCGGCCCTCGGCCGGGGACAAGGTCAGCAATTACCTGCCTTCCAGCGATCTCAGTTCGTGTGTCGGTGGTTCGGGTAACAAATATCGCCTTCGCAGGCAGAAGCGCTTGCTCTGTCGTTTCCGCGGCACGCACCGCAAAAGAACGTCCTTCAAACACTACATCTGCCTTTGGGCTTCCGAATCTTGTCGATCTACCGCCGATCAATATAAATGGCTGGATCATATAGCTATCCCGAAGGTCTGATCGAAACAACTATACATTTGGATGTCGGAGTTCCGCTTCTTCGTGCGTGACTACCAAGCGGGACAAGCGGATTCGCCTCCGGAAAATACGCAGCAACGCAGCCTTTCGGTATCTTGTATTCAACAATAGCGAATCCGTTTGCATAACGCTCGCCGTCGTCCCAATAACTCGTAACGTCAACTTGTTGACCTTTTAGCAAGCCCAGATCCGCGATGTCATCGGCGTTCATAAAGATGACCATCCTCCCGCCGTCGATGCCGCGATAGCGGTCGTCGAAGCCGTAGATCGTAGTATTGAACTGATCGTGCGAACGGATGGTCGTCATCAGCAGCCGGCCTGCGGGAACTTGCGGATACTCGAGGCTCGATGTCCTAAACAAAGCCTTGTCGGATGCGGTCGGAAAGATACGCTCACGCGGCGGATTCGGAAGATAAAATCCGCCGGGCTTTCTGATGCGTTCGTTGTAATTATCAAACCCCGGAACGACCCGCTCGATCGCGTCTCGGATCAGATCGTAATTGGCAGCGAATGCGTCCCAATCGACGCCGCTTCGGTCACTGAGCGTTGCCTTTGCGAGCCGGCAAACGATCCAAACCTCGCTGCGAAGCTGCCGCGATGCCGGCTCGAATACGCCCCGAGACATCTGCACATTGAGCATGGTGCTTTCGGTCGAAACGAATTGTTCGCGGCCCGCTTGCTCATCGACCTCACTGCGTCCGAGACAAGGCAAAATGAGCGAAACCTTTCCCGGTGCCAATGCGGTGCGGTTTAATTTTGTTATCACCTGAACGGTCAGATCGCATTTCTGCAAGGCACTTTCGACCGCGTTGGTGTCGGGCGATGCCGCGGCAAAGTTCCCGCCGATTGCGAAAAAAACTTTTGCCTTGCCTTCTTGCATTGCGGCGATAGATTCGACCGTATTGTAGCCGTCTCGTTCGGGCGTCTTGAAATTGAATTCGCGTTCGAGATTTTCTCGAAAAACGGGCGTCATCTTTTCCCAAATGCCCATCGTGCGGTCGCCCTGCACATTTGAATGTCCGCGCACGGGACACAGGCCCGCTCCCGGGCGTCCGATCGAACCGCGGAGAAGATGAAGATTAACTATATCTTGGATCGTCGCGACCGCCGCCGTATGCTGCGTAACGCCCATTGCCCAACACGTGATGAACGAGCCAGCATTGAGGATCATTTCGGCGGCCTCTTCGATCTGCTCGCGCGTGAGGCCTGAGCCTTCTTTAATTTCGCTCCAGCCGGCTGCATCAAGCGATGAGATCAGCTCATCGTAACCTTCTGTATGCTTCGCAATGAATGCATGATCAAATACACTTCCTGGCTCCGCACGTTCACGCTCGAGCAGGACCTTCATCAAGCCTTTTAGCACCGCCATATCGCCGCCGATGCGAACAGGAAGGTGCAGATCAGCTAGTTTCGCCGGACGAAAACCCAAGACGTTGAACGGATTTCCATGCTGCGGATTCGGATCTACAAAACTCGTAAGCCCGACCTCAGACAGCGGATTTATTGCGATCATCTTCGCACCGGCCTTCTTCGCCGCAGCGAGAGATGAGAGCATTCGCGGCGCGTTCGTTCCCGGATTTTGACCGATGACAATAATCAGATCGGTCCTCTCAAAATCCTCAAGCCGTATCGTTGCTTTGCCGAGACCGATCGATTCGGACAAAGCTACGCTCGTCGATTCATGACACATGTTCGAACAATCGGGCAGGTTGTTCGTGCCGTACTGGCGGACAAAGAGCTGATAAAGAAATGCGGCCTCGTTCGACGTTCTGCCCGATGTGTAAAAGACAGCCTCATCAGGCGAGGAGAGTGAGTTCAGTTTTTCGGCGATCAGAGAGATCGCATCTTCCCACGAGATCGGCTCGTAATACATGCCGCCTTCACGCAGCATCAGAGGCTCCGTCAAGCGGCCCTGTTTATTGAGCCAAAAATCGCTTTTCGCTCTTAGCTCTTCGATCGAATGCGCGGCAAAGAACTCACGGCCGATCTTTGCGGTTGTTGCTTCGTCGGAAAGAGCCTTTGCACCATTCTCGCAAAATTCGTTGATCGTACGGCGTTCGGGATCGGGCCACGCGCAAGATTGGCAGTCAATGCCGCCTTTTTGATTAAGTTTCAACAGGCCGCGAGTGCCGCGAATGACGCCCATCTTGCTGAAAACGTGGCGAAGTGCATTCGTAACGGCGTGAATGCCAGCCGAGGTCTCGGGCGGCGGTGTTATCTTAAGTTCATTGTCCCCGTTTGCCATTCTTTCTGCAGCCTACGAACTTCTTGCGATCCCTTTAACCCATTATCTATGGGACCTTAACCTAATTCGGGCATCACCCGAATAGATATTAAACCGGCCATCTCGGACAAACCCGACCAATGTCATACCGTATTCCTTGGCAAGCTCAACTGCCAAGCTCGATGGAGCTCCGACGGCGGCCATTATCGGTATTCCCGCCATCAATCCCTTTTGGACAAGTTCGAAACTTGCTCGGCCACTGACAAGCAAAACGGCATTGTTCTGAGGAAGTTCGCCGTCAAGGAATTTTTTTCCGATAACTTTATCCAGCGCATTATGGCGGCCCACGTCTTCGCGAATAATGTCGATCTCGCCGCTTGCGTCAAACAATGCCGACGCGTGCAGCCCGCCGGTCCGTTCGAAAGCCGACTGAGCTTTGCGCAATTCGTCCGGCAAGGAATTCACGACCTCACCGGCAATCTCTAAACCATTGTTATCAATAGGCTTAGCATCAGACCGCAGAGCATCGATCGAGGACTTTCCACATACGCCGCAGCTTGATGTCGTGTAAAAATGTCTTTCGAGTTTCTTGAGATCGACCGACGCATTGTCGCTCAGATCAACGCGGATCGTGTTTGAATTCAATGACGCAACTCGGTCGAGTGCTCCCTTGACCTTACCGATCTTCAACCCGCAATGGCGGATCTGCTTGATCTGTTCGGGTGATTTGATGATACCTTCGGTGAAAAGAAAACCTGCGGCTAGTTCGGCATCTTCGCCGGGTGTCCGCATCGTTATGGAAACGGCCTTGTGCGTTCCGTCAGGCAAACCAAGGCGTATCTCTAGCGGCTCTTCGACGGCCACCTTGTCGCGAAACTCACGCCCATCAGCCGAACGTACTGCCATTTCCGCTTCCGCGACCATTCGTTAAGTTTAGCAAACAGTTGCCAGAGAATTCACGGAGGAGCCGAGCAACAAAATAAACTCGTGCTCAATTTATCGGTGAGCTCTGTGTTTAAGGTTTAATCCGCAGGCAAAACCCTTCCACGACATTCACCCAGACCGATGCGGCGAAAGCCTTCGCGTTCGCAATAGCCCTTCATTATTACCTCGTCGCCGTCTTCGAGGAATCTGCGTGTTTCTCCTGAAGGTAATTCGATCGGCTCGCTGCCCCGCCAGGTGAGCTCGAGCAGGCAGCCGCGTTCATTCTTTTCCTTGCCGCTAACGGTTCCTGAAGCCATCAGATCTCCGGTCTGCAGATTGCAGCCGTTAGAGGCGTGGTGCGTCAGCATCTGGCCGATGGTCCAATAGAGGTCTTTCGTGTTTGATCGCGAAAGCATGAACGGCCGGATGTTTTCCTGCCGCATCTTTTCGGTCTGAATGTAGACTTCGAGATTGATATCAAGCCCGCCGAATGTCTGATTCTGCTCGTCGTAGAGATAACCGAGCGGCTGCGGATCGTCCGGCCCGCGTTCGAATGCAGGCGTGCGAAACGGTGCAAGCGCCTCCATTGTTACGACAAACGGCGAGATAGTTGTCGCGAAGCTCTTAGAAAGAAACGGCCCGAGCGGCTGGTATTCCCATGCCTGGATGTCGCGTGCCGACCAGTCGTTCACCAGACAAACCCCGAAAATATGTTCCTCGGCATCTTTGATATCTATCGGATGCCCAAGCTCATTTCCCTTTCCGACAAAGAACCCAAGCTCCATCTCATAATCAAGATTCTTGCAGGGAATGAAGGCCGGCGGCTTTTCCGCATCGCTCCGGTTCTGTCCCTTCGGCCGCGTGATATCGGTTCCTGAAATCACGATCGACGAAGCCCGCCCGTGATAACCGATCGGCAAATATTTATAATTCGGAAGCAAAGGATTGTCCGGCCGAAACATCGACCCAACATTCGTCGCGTGATAGATCGAGCAGTAGAAGTCTGTGTAGTCATTAGTCGAAAAAGGCAACTCTAGTTCGACATCATCCTTGTTAACCAGAAAGGCCGTCACTTTAGAACGCACCTCTGACGAGGCGGATCCGGACAGCATCTTTAAAGCCTCTTTGCGCACGAACCTGCAAAGCTCAGTGCCGAGAACCTCACTCATAAATGTAAGGTCTGATATCTCGATCTCCGCACTCAGATCTCGCAGATCGTCGCCAAACAAACCTGCTTCCATCGCACTGGAAATATCGAACAACTTGTCACCAATTGCCAAGGCAAGTTTTGACGGTTCTTCTTCGTCAGAGCTCTGCCAAAACGCGCAAAACGGCAGATTCTGTATCGGAAAATCCGTATCGGACAAGTTGGCGTCTTGCGCGTAAGGTCGAGCCCGACCTGCTTTATCGCGTCGCAAAGGCCGACAGCCTCGGCCGTTATGCGGATGGAGATCGAAGCAAAATGATCTTCGGTTCAGAAGCCCAGGAATGGTTTATCGAGCGCGTTCGATCGCTCCACATAGAGCACAAAGCTCCAGAGCCGATCCTGATGGGCCGCCATCTGATCGAACTTGGACTCAAGCCCGGCCCTAGCTTCAGAGGCATCCTTGATGCAGTTTACGAAATGCAGCTCGATGGAAAGATCACCGACCTTACAGATGCTTTGCAAGAAGCTCGTAAGATCGGTGATATTGCAGCTAATTAGCGGAACTCATTACCTAAGAGGTAAATGATCGATATATCAGCGTAGGTTCCAAAGTGGACGGTTCTTGGAGTAAGCGTTGGGCTGTCATTTATCCGCCAAAAGCACTCTGTTTCCCGCAGAAATATATTTATACAAAACCAAGCTCCTCCCTGATTCAATGATGAGGGGCTCGCAGGGTTGTCTAGTTGCACGACGTTGGTTCCCTCCACGGGTCCTTAGATCCCGTTTATAACCTGGGCTTTTGCGAAGTGATCATTTCCGGGCGCTATTGTCTCCATGCTCATTGACGTCCCCCCAAATTTCAGAAGTCAAGAACTTCCTTCCCCTTTCGAGAAAAAAGTTCAAAGGATGCGAAAACAATGGGGTGAGCTAACTAACTTATTGCGGCCAAATCTGCGGTCGGGCCCAACTGTTTAATAATGAGTGGTTCATCTTAGGGAAGCGATTCAATTGATTACGGCTTAAGGACGAAGATCTTATTTCCAAAACTCAACCAGATGAGACCCGATGTATCAGCAATGATGGCTGTCTCACCACCAGTAACGGAATAATCGTGCGGATAGAAAACTATCGGTGAGTCAGGAAGCCGCCTTATCAAACCCAAACTGCTTTGAATCCATAGTGAACCCCGTCTGATGCTTCGGCAAGTTCGAATGCCGTAAATGTAGCATTCGATCTAGCTTGAATATCAAGTGGTACGGGAACGAACGCCTGTTTTCCGTCAATATCTGCCAATCTAAATAGGCTTGTGGACGCGAGCCACAGTACACCGTTCCTGTCTTGAAGGGACATTCCTCGTGAATTTGTTACGAACTGTGCATTCAGTCTAGGTGGGTCACTTTCAGGCTGCGAGGTTCGGCTCGGATCAAATCGATATGTGCTCCTGGTCGTTGATATCCAGTACACACCATCACGCGTTTCATAAATATTCTCTGTTCCGGGCGGTGAATTTGTATCGACGATGGCATAGGTAACAAAACGCGAACCATCGAATCGGGAAAGCCGTCCCTCGTACAAAACCACATGAAACCGCGCGAGTCACGATAGCTATAATCAACAAATCCGATGCCTAGTCCCTCCGCAGAAGTATATATCCTGACCGGAAGTTTTGCGCTAAAGCCGTGAACCCGGTTAGAAAAACCATCCAAACAGCTATGGACGCTAATACTACCTTTCCTACCGACGGGTGTATATTCATTCTACAAAGATGCAAATAGGACTTATGTGAGTGAATTTTACACGAGAAATGGATTCTCAACATAAAGTATGTTCATCGTGAGAACTCTTCATTGTTAGGTTTCTATTGATTTCGATGATCAAAGTTTGGTGCGCACGAACAGAGATTCAGGAAGCATTTTGATGATGAACATGATCGATCGCCACATCGGCAAGTGATAGACGATGTCTTTTCTTCTCTTGTAAGCACTGAATACAGCCTCTGCAAGCTTATCTGGAGTAGAGGTTAATGGGGTTGGAAGCTGCATTCCCTCGGTCATTTTTGTACATATGAATCCCGGTTTAACGGTTATCACATTTACGCCGCTTGGAAACAGGCGATGCCGCAAGCCAGATAGAAAGGCAGTAAATCCAGCTTTCGCCGAACCATATATGTAATTGCTCTGACGGCCGCGGTCCCCGGCAACGGAAGAAATGCCGATAATGCTGCCGCTCTTTCGCTGTTCGAATTCATTAGCGAAAAGTGAGAGTATTGACACAGCCCCGGTGTAATTCGAAGTCATTATATCGAGTGCCAATTCAGGATCAGTGCGAGCTTTTACCTGATCGCCGAGGTGCCCGATAGAGTACACCACAACCTCTGGTCGCATCTGAAGATCTGAGAAGAAACGCTGATGAGTTTCGTATTTTGATGCATCAAATTCGACGACAAAAGTCTTAACATTGTGTCGGATCGATAGGTCCGAGGCGAGTGAATCAAAGCGCTCGGATCTTCGGCCCGCGAGTATGACGTCGAATCCCTCGGAGGCAAACTTTCTGGCAATGGCAGAGCCGATGTCTGAATTTGCCCCCAATAGCAGAAGACATTTTCCCATTCCTTTAATAACCTAAACGCTCAGACTGAAGCGAAGCAAACTTTGCTGAGCTTACCTGTTTTTTATAGGTCTGACCAAAGACTTCGGCATTCATCCGAGCATCTTTTGCCAAATAGACCCTTCCCCCAAGGTCGGCAACTATTCGGTCCAGCTTATCGAGCAAGCTAAAAACACGCTCACTCACTTTGAAATCGAGCGCAAGAGTATAGCCCTTCATTGGAAAACTCATTACTGCATTTGGATCCGCTTCACCAAAAAGCTTAAGGACGGCGAGCGGCGAGCCCTGGCCCGAATGCTCTATTTCAGCCAGTAACTTTTCCATCCCGGTCTTGCTTTGTTCAAGCGGAATGACACATTGATACTGGACAAAGCCTCGTTTTCCATACGCACGATTCCAGTTGTTTATTCGGTCCAGCGGGTAAAAATATGGATCGTAATGGATCGCCTTTTTCGAGACCTTACCCCGCTGTCTTGAGTAATAAAGAGCGTTGAGTATTTTTACCGTTAGGTAGTTCACTGTACTGGAAGGAGCAGTAAATGGAAAGTTCAGTCGAGGCTCCTGATGAACTAGAAGAGGTTCGTTTTTATATTTGATCGGGAGATTTTCACCGGAGATGTGTTCTCCTAGCAGGAGGATCGATCGGCCCATCTTCTGTCCTTTTGCAAAACAATCGATCCAGGCTACGGAATATGTTGATGAAAGATTCTCTTCAAAAAGCTCCATTATCTCGCAAAGATCACGGGCTTTGTAGGAGGTCTGTTCAATATAGGAAGACTCAATTGCTCTAAGTCGGATCTTTGCGGAAATTATAATACCTGTACGCCCCATTCCGCCGCATGTCTTCCAGAAGATCTCCGGTTCGCGAGTACCTGAACAAACCACAAAGCGGCCGGTCTCGTCGAGCAATACTATCTCCTCAACAAAATTTGAGAACGAACCGTGGACGTGATGATTCTTTCCATGAACATCGGCTGCGATCGCCCCTCCAACCGTAATGAATTTAGTTCCGGGCGTTACTGGAAGAAAAAATCCGTTGGGGACGCAAACCGCAAGAACCTCAGAGAGCATAACGCCGGATTCACATTCGATGACTCCATTTTTTATATCGAATGACAGAAATCTGTTTAAGGGAAGCGAGGAAACGATATTCTTAGATAGAGAGGCATCGCCGTAGCATCGCCCATTGCCGCGTGCGATAAGTTTGGACGTGCCTGTGATATGTTCACGAATGCGGTCAAGATCACGGCTTTCGAGCATCTCCGCCTCAACGCTCGGATAATTGCCCCAATTTGCGACGCGTTTAGAGGACATAAATGATAAATGCAAATGACGCGAGCCAGAGACCAATAAGTATTTGGATAAAGCGGTCGCGAAGCAAGATATCGGTCGGCGAACCGCTATTCTCCTCAACCATTGCGATCTGTAGGAAACGAAGCATTCCGAGTATCACGAAGACCGAGGTCAGATAGATATTGTCAGAGTGAAGACGCTGCACGACCTCTTCTGACACGGTGTACATTATGTAACAAACTATCGTTGCGACGCCGAGAACAACAAGACACGTATCGATAAATCCCAGCGTATATCCCTTCAGAGCCGGACGAAGATCTTCCTTCTCAATATCCAAAAGAAGATCATCTCGTCGCTTTCCTAAAGCGAGGCAAGATGCGAGCAGAAACGTCATCATTACAAGCCATTTTGAGACTGTTACATCGATGGCCATACCTCCGGCGAGAACGCGCAGAACAAATCCGATCGAGATGAACGAAATATCGATAAGAGAAAAGTGTTTCAGTCCAAGACTGTAAATGAGATTAAGAACAGCGTAACCGCCAATGATGAGAGGAATATTGTTAGAAATATAGAACGCGATCAAAATAGATGCTATCGCCAATATGATCATCAAAGCCACCGCATTGCGGACCGGCACTGCACCGGTTGCAAGCGGACGCTGTCGTTTAAGTGCATGCAAACGATCGTATTCGAGGTCGCGAAGGTCGTTAAAGATGTAGACCGCGCTCGCAATAAGACAAAATGCGATAAAAGTAAGGATCAGTTTCGGGGATTCAATAAGCAGCCATACCTTTCCGGCAAAGAATGCGGGGATAAAGACAAAGAGATTCTTTATCCATTGCTGCGGCCTTAGAAGTTTTAGGTATGCGTTCAACTGGCGATCTCAGGCTCGGCCGCGTCAGGAAAATTAGAACGCGGCAAAAATGTTAGTGCAAATGCAACACCGGCGAATACAAGGGTAAACATACCGTAGCCGGACTGACCAACGAAAATATCCGGCTCTCCCAGCTTGATCGAATGGACAATCGTAGTAAAAACCAAAATGATGAACTGCACAATGGCACAATACCACCAAAACATTGGATCATTAGCCTTATATCGACGAAGAGAGAATATCCCTGCAGCAAGGAAGCCGCTAAGCGGTATCAACTTGCCAGCGTGGGGAAGCACGATTTCGATAGACGTCACTTTATTCGCCTGAACAATTAGCGGTGTAAAGCCGGCGGGATCCCAAATGTAGAAGGGAAGCGTTACCGCCAAGCAGGCTATTCCCGCTACAGTAAGATATTTCATCGCCTGCCAAAAACCGCCGATCTGATACAGAGCGGAGAAAACTAGCGGTAAAAGGACAAGGAAATTAGACCTCGATGAAAGTGTCAAGCCAAAGAGTGCCGCTGCGGCATAGGCTTGCCATTTCGGCGATGACGATGAAGAGAGTGATGTCAGCAGTGCCCAGATAGCAAACAAAATGTATGCCGTGTTAGCGATATAATCGGAGCCCGTTGCAAGGTTTTGAAGAGATGTCGGCGAAAAGGCAAGCATCAGCGCAATTCCAAAAAATGCGACCGCATTTCCTGATATCCAACGTATTATGAAAAACAGAACACCCAGCCAGAAGACATTGAGCAAATAGATAGTTCCACTAAGCGTGAATGGGGCGCTTATCAAGACGGATCCCGGCATTGGCGAGATACCATTTTTCAAATATGTTTCCTTATAGTAAGGGTAATTTCCGGAGAACAATTCCTGAGCAGCGATTATTAGTGCGTCGTCAGCATCGCTGCCCGCCCCGAATCGGCCTGAGGTTGCCAGCTGATATCCGATAGCAGATGCGACCGCAAGCCCAATGAACATCGCTGCCGAAAGATAAAGAAAGACGTTTTCTGATATCTTCTCGCGGAGGAAGGGAATTATATAGCGAATAGAAATAAAAAGTCCGATAAGCCCAATACAAACGAAAACAGCGATCCCTCGAAGCCCAAAATATTTATTCGCCGTGTCGATCGACGGCAATAAGATCAAGAGCGATCCCAAAATGAGAGCGGTATTCGATTTGGCGAAACCCTGTTCGTCAGCTTTCATCGATAGTTTTAAAAGGATGGCCGGCAACGAACTCAAGCACCGGCCGTAGAATTATGCTTTGCCTTCAAGAAAGGCTTTTAGTCTTCGCGAACGCGATGGATGGCGAAGCTTTCTAAGGGCTTTTGCTTCGATCTGACGAATTCGTTCGCGTGTAACGGCGAAATGCTGACCAACTTCTTCAAGTGTATGTTCCGAACCGGTGTTCCCGAGCCCGAAGCGCATTTTGATCACTTTTTCCTCGCGCGGCGTAAGTGTCGCCAGAACCTCATCGGTTATCTCGCGCAAATTCGAAAAGGTTACTGATTCCGCTGGATTTAGTATTGAGCGATCCTCTATGAAATCGCCGAGATGGGAATCCTCTTCTTCGCCGATCGGGGTCTCAAGCGAGATCGGTTCCTGAGCGATCTTGAGCACTTTACGAACCTTTGAAACAGGGATGTCCATCCGTTTTGCGATCTCTTCGCTCGTCGGTTCGCGTCCGAGTTCCTGAACGAGCAAGCGAGACGTACGGATAAGCTTGTTGATCGTTTCGATCATATGCACTGGGATTCGGATAGTTCTCGCTTGATCTGCAATGGCTCGCGTTATGGCTTGCCGAATCCACCAAGTTGCATAGGTCGAGAATTTATAACCCCGTCTCCACTCGAATTTATCGACGGCTTTCATCAGGCCGATATTGCCTTCCTGGATAAGATCCAGGAATTGCAGTCCGCGATTCGTGTATTTTTTCGCGATCGATACAACCAGCCGGAGATTCGCCTCAACGAGCTCACGTTTTGCCTGATTTGTTTCAAATTCGCCGACGCTTATCGTTTGGTAGCAGCGTTTGATCTCTGTTGCGGTAAGAAAGTACTTTTCCTCGATCTCCGTGATGACGGCTTTCGCTGCTCTTATCTTCGCGTTCAGCTCCCGCTTCTCACTCAGCGAGACCTTTTTCGATGCTTTTGTCTCGAGCGATTTGATCGCCTTTTCCTGTTTTCGAATCACATCGACGGTACTGCGAATGGCTGCTATCAGAGTCTGCAACGCGTATTCCGTTAGATTAAGATTCTTGATCTCCGCAGCAATTTCGAGCCTTGCACGGGCCGATTGCCGCTTTAGCCGCAGCAATCTTTTCCCAGGTTTGCGTGCACCGCGTCCAGTAGTAGCGGAAACTTCTTTCCTGCAAGATGTCCATATCTTTACTGCCGCTGCATAATTTTGTTTTATATTTGCGATGCCCTCGAGCGTCCACCGAAGATACTCCTCGGCTTTATCCTCTTCAAGGGATATTTCGGCCTGCTCAGCGAACGTTACAACTTCGCGGATGCCGAAATCTCCGGTTTCGAGTTCTTCGCCTATCTTTATCAAACGCTCGACAGCGATTGGCGACCGGAAGATCGCCTTATGCGTTTTCATCTGACCGCGTTCGATCCTTTTGGCGATAGAAACCTCACCCTCGCGAGTCAAGAGCGGGACAATTCCCATCTCCCTAAGATAGAGACGGACCGGATCGTTAGATTTATCGAGAACACCAGCCGAAAGATCAAGATCGAGATCTTCGTCCTCAACATCGACCTCTTGTTCATCATCTAATGCCATGCTGGAAGCACGCTCCAAAAGCTGTGCATCGGATTCAGCTACGGAGATATTTGCGCCTTCCAACCGCTCCAGGACGTCTTCCAGATCATCTGGGGACATCATATTTTCCGGGATCTCGCGATGAAGTTCGTCAAGGCTGAGGAATTTTTTTCTTTTACCTAATGCCAACAAGCGGTCCATTAGGTCTTCTTTTTCATCGTAATCGGGCATAATCACTGAACGATCTCGATCGAACCGGTCGTAAATCGCTGTCAAATCTTATAGTTATATACGCACATCAGGCGGGAAAGGTTCCATACGCCACAACGGCTTTTAAACCGAAAAGTATATCAGACTTCCTTGATTTTGCTAAGGAGGTCATGCTTCATTCTGGCCAGATCGAGTTGTTCAGCAATAAGATCCCGCAACTTGTTCTGGTCATTGTCGCGTTCTGCGGCGATCACTTCCTGAGAGATCTCAAGGATTCTATTTGAGATCGCCATCGAGCGGAGGCTGAAGACGCAATTTTCCGCTTTATGGAATACCTCATCGATCACCTCGCCCGAAACACGCTGCGGCTCGGACATCATCAATATAGGCAGAAGGTCCTGAAGAAATTCATCGTCTTCGATGAACTCCGCAATATGTTCCGCCGAGAATTCCAGCCCCCGTTCATGCAGATCAATTAACCCTCGGAACAGCTGTGCCGACGCAAGATTCTCATAGTCGCTTTCTTCGAGGATCGGCAGGATCTTGTCCTGAAGCTCCCCATCATAGATCAGGAGTTCCAGCAATTGCTGCTCGGCTATGGTGAGTTTTGCCTGCGTAACGCGCTTTATCTGTTGTCGTACAATCTCGCTTTCTGTACGTCGTCCGTTTTTGACCGTGTTCCACAGCTCACGTTTGACGGCGACATCATCGACACGGAAAAACGCCATCGAATCATCGAAGCTTTGTCGCTTTTGGATCGGATTCTTGATCGCCGCAATTGCTGGGAGCACTTCTTCAATTGCATCTGATTTTTGCCGCGGATTATTCATTGATCGTCCCTTCATCGCGACATCGAGAGTGAATTGAAGAAACGGCATGGCCATACCGCGAGCTTCATTGTAGCGCTCGGCCCCTTGCGAGCGAATATAATCATCCGGATCAAGCCCATCGGGTAAGACAAGTACCTTTACGTCAAAATCTTGGGGCAACAGCTCTTCAATAGCACGCTTGGCGGCTTTGATGCCTGCTGCATCACCGTCGTAGTTTATGACCACACGTTTCGTGTAACGAGAGAGCAATTTTGCCTGATCTGGCGTGAAGGCCGTCCCAAGACTCGCTGAAACATTAGTTATCCCGAACTGAAATAGAGCTATCAGATCAAGATAGCCTTCGACCAGTATCGCGAATTTCTTTTGACGGATCGCTTCTTTAGAGTGATGAAGGCCATAAAGGTGCTTGCCCTTGATGTAGGCAGCGGTCTCGGGAGAATTCAAATATTTTGGTTGCTCATCTCCCATCGCACGAGCACCGAAGGCAACAGGGTTGCCGTTAACATCCAATACGGGAAAGATGATCCGGTGCCGAAAGCGGTCATAAATACGGCCTTTTTCTTCATTCTTAGAGACCAGACCGCTCTGTTCAATAAGCTTATCGTTCGCACCACTAGCAAGCAGATGTTCGTGAAGTGCCTGCCATTCATTCGGGGCAAAACCTATCCGGAACTGTTCGAGCACGGCTCTGGTTATGCCTCGTCCTTCCAGATAATTGTGTGCAGCGGCCGCCGCTCTGTCACCCGAATAGAGAAATTCTTCCCAGAATGTCAAAGCTATGCGATTCAGCTCGATGAGCTCTTCAGAAAGCTTTTTCTGCTGTTCTTTTTTCTTTTTTGTCTGTTGATACTGCTTATCGTCGATAGGTTCCGGAAGCGCGGTTCCGGTCATTTCGGCAACACGACGGACAGCTTCTGGAAAGCTAAGTCCTTCCATTTCCATAAGAAATGTGAAGGCGTTCCCTCCTTTACCGCAGCCAAAACATTTATAAAAGCCCTTTGAAGGATTTACCGAGAATGACGGCGTTTTTTCCTGATGAAATGGGCAACACGCCATCCAGTTCGCGCCTTTTTTCTTCAAAGGAGCGTAGGGTTCGATGATCCGCACGAGGTCAGCGCGGTCTCTGAGGTCATCAATTAAGTATTGATCGTAAAGCAAGGTGACATTATAGCACTCAGCAGTAAACAAATAGACTGAGTGGGGTTCATCTTCAATGCTATTGCCAAGGCTTCTACATTTTCAGTTCTGCGATCGTCGCGCCGTTGCCCCCTTGGGAGGAAGGAGCGAAGGCGAATCGCTCGATTAATTCGTGATGCTTTAGAAAATGGTGGACATAGTTTTTGAGAGCGCCGGTTCCGAAGCCGTGGATGATGCGTATTCGCGGCAGCGACGCCATATAAGCTTCGTCAATAAATCGATCAAGCTCGTATTCTGCATCTGCAGTGGTTTTGCCGATCAGATTCAGTTCAGCCGGGGCTTCCAGGTTATCAGGCCGAAGGTTTGGTGTTGACTTTCGCTTCTCAGTAGATGAGGTTCTTTGCTTGGTCTCTGGAGTAAATATCGTTCGCAGGTCAGAAAGTTTTTCCCGCATTCTGATGTTACCCACAAGTACTTCGGCGATCTCTTTATCGATTTTCTCCACAATGCCTGCTTTTCCAAGCGATGTGGTAACCTTCGAACCGACCTTTATGGGAATGTTTATATCTGAAGGTCTTTCGCTGGAGATTGAAGATTCGGGGTCAGATACTGAGCTGTTAACTTCATTTAGCTTCGAGAGTATTGCTCTATTAAGCTCAGCTTTTCGGGCTGAGCGTTCTTTGTCTAGTTTGTTTTTGAGGGCCTTATCCTCGATCGTGTCAATAAATGCTTTAGACTGGCGTTCGAACGATTCAAGGGCTTCAGCCAGCTTCTGTTCGAATTCCTTTTGTCTGATTTTTTCTTTGCGCAACGCTTCCACCTCAAGGCCAGCATATTTTAGTGCTGTTGCCTCTCGTTCTTCTTCGAGTGCGATACGAAGATCTTCAGCTTGTTTGGTCTCGGTCTGCAGCTTTAGTAAATAAGCCTCTGCTTCCTGTGCCGAAACATCCAAATTCTGACGTGCCTTGTCGATAACCTCCGGCAATATGCCGAATCGGCTGGCGATCTGAATTCCTGAAGAGGCTCCGGCCAGACCGATAAGCAGTCTATACGTTGGCTGTAGCGTCTTTTCGTCGAATTCGACGGAAGCGTTTATCACGTCCGGATCATTTGCGGCGTATATCTTTAAACCGCGATAATGAGTTGAGGCGATGACCTGAGCTCCTTTTTGTCGGAAATGATCGACTATCGCAACACCCAGAGCCGACCCTTCTTCCGGATCGGTCCCGGTGCCAACCTCATCTAGTAGAACAAGTGAGGGCTGGATACAATCGCGCATCATTTCCGCGATGTTGGACATATGGGAGCTGAACGTCGAGAGATTTGCGGAAAGTGATTGGTGATCGCCGATGTCTGCCAACACTGATCTATAAAATGGCACCTTTGCCTGTTTTGCAGGGACGGGAAGCCCGGAAATTGCCATAAGGCTCAATAACCCGGCGGTCTTGAGAACAACGGTCTTGCCACCTGCATTCGCACCAGAGATTATCATTACCGATCGTTTGGCATCTAAAGAAAAACTTGACGGCACTATCTCATCGGTCTGATCCGAATCAGACGGTTGTTTGCCATTCGCCGCTAGCTGATTCCTTAAATTCTCTTCCAGCAAAGGATGTCTTGCGTCGGCAAGATACAGTGAACCCTCATTCGAAAGTTCAGGGACGATCGCTTTGAAACGGCGAGCGAATTCGACTTTTGCCCTAATGAAGTCGAGCTTTCCTACTGCGTCGGCGGCTTTTTCGATGGCAGGAAGTTGGTCGCGGAGCGATTCGGTCAGGTCGAATAGTATTCTGGATATCTCGCGTTCTTCTTTGCCTTTTATGTTCTGGAGCTCGTTATTTGCTTCGATGGCTTCGAGCGGTTCGATAAAAACGGTCTGCCCGCTGGAAGAGAAGCCATGAGCGACACCGCGTACCTTGCCGCGGAGATCTGCCTTAATAGGGATAACATATCGGTCATTACGCAGAGTTACGATCTGATCTTGAATAGAATCTCCCGCCGAACGCATTACGGTTTCAAGAGAGTGGGCCAAACGCGACCGCTGTGCATTAAGTTCACGGCGAATTTGGCCCAGTTCAGGCGAGGCCGAGTCGTCTATCTCGCCGCCGGGCAATATCTTCCGTTTGACGTTGTCCAGTGTTCCTAGCAGATTCGGCGGAATATCCTCGACGATGTTCCAAAGTGTCGCGGCAAATTCCTTTTCAGGATGTATCAAAGAGCGAGCGAACAATGCCTGTTCGCATAAACGGACAATTTCAAGCATTCGTTCAGGTTCGAGCGATGCATTGCGGATCTTTAACACAGCAAGGGCATAATTCGGATCCTGCATACCACTGAATGACCATGAGACCTGCTTTTCTTCGTTGAGCAATATTGTTTCTGAAATTCCCGAAAGTTCGCGCTCCAATCCGATCCGGTCTGTCATGGGCTGAAGATCGAGCATCATTTTGCGCCCCATTTCGGTCTGAGTGAGACCAATGAGTAGATCGACCAACCGGTGGAATTCAAGTGTCTCAAGCGAATAGTTCATAAAATCAAAGTCTGAGATTCAAATTCTAGAACAGACAGATAGAACTTTACACAAGTGTTATGACAAAGGTGTTCGGTATCTTTCATTATTTGCTTGCAAACGGTACAACAAGATATTACAGCAATTTGAAAATAGTATTTAGAATCATTTAATTTAAGAGATAATAGGTGATAGCTTTGCGGCCTTTGCGAAGGAGCACCTACCTGTCTAAACAATATGAACCTCACTGATATTAAGGCAAACCAAGAGGCCATGGTCACAGCTGTAATTGGCACGGATACGATAGCCAATCGTTTGATGGAGATGGGTATTGTCCCAGGAGTTTCGGTCCGTGTCATCAAAGCCGCCCCGTTCGGCGACCCAATAGAGGTTCGGTTGCTCGGTTACAATCTTGCTCTACGGCGCAACGAAGCAGCGATGATAAGCGTCGCGAAGGTCTGATCCTAATGTCCAAAGAAACCATTACAGTTGCACTTGCGGGCAATCCGAACGCTGGAAAGACTACACTTTTTAATGCTCTTACAGGGCTAAGGCAAAAGGTTGCCAATTTCCCCGGCGTAACTGTTGAACGAAAGACTGGTAGTTGGAACGCAAATGGGCAACCTATCGATCTGATCGATCTGCCGGGGCTATACAGTCTTGATGCAACGTCTGTTGATGAAGAGATCGCACGAAAGGTTCTGACCGGCGAGGCTGAAGGCCAGCCAAAGCCGAATGCAGTGATTGCTGTGGTTGACGCAACGAATCTTGAAAGAAACCTCTATCTTGTAACGCAGATCCTTGAGCAGGGGATAGAAGTCGTTGTTGCGATGACAATGACCGATCTATTCGAGGATCAAGGTCATGAGATCGATATCGCAAAGTTTTCGAAAATGCTTGGGGCTCCGGTGGTCCAAGTTGATGCTCGGACAGGCCGAGGTTTGAACGAACTTGCAGAAATTACTCTTTTAGCACAAGCCAAAGGAAGTGGGTCGGTGATGATCGCTGCCTCTCGAATCGTACCTACAACGCTCCGGTCAGAAGAGCGACATGGGCGAACTCCTCACATCCAACCCGAAGTCCAGCGGACGCTTTCATTCCGATTGGCTCAACATGATGTACCCGCGTCTGCGCGTTGCGAAGGACCTCCTTCGTGAAGACGGTGTCATGTTTATTTCGATCGACGATAACGAAGCTCGTAACCTACGATTGTTAGTTGACGAGATTTTCGGAGAAGAAAACTTCATTTCTCAGATAGTTATTCAGTCGAATAAACGCGGCCAGACTTATAAGGAAATAGCCAAGACGCATGAATATCTGCTTCTGCATTCGCTCGGAGAAGACTATTCCATCTTTGAACTTCCGAAGCCCGATGACAGCCTCCCTTTTGAAGACTCAGACGGCCGTTTTGAGCTTTGGGAGCTGAGGAATCGAAACCCGAAATTTGGCCGGCACAATAGACCGAATCTTTTCTACCCAATATATGTGCGCCCTGAGGTTGGACCCGATGGCTACGCGGCAATATCGCTTAAGGCGTCCACCGAGTTTGTAAAGGTAGAACCATTTGACAGTAATGGCCGCGAAAGTTGCTGGCGTTGGGGTCGCGATACGGTACAGAAGGCAATCGAGAAAGGTGATTCGGTTCTTGTCGCAAAACAGCGACGCGACGGCAAATGGAATATCTACGAAAAATCACGAAAGAGCACGACGAGCCCTAAGTCTCTTTGGACTGAGACGGATGTAATCAGTGAGCAAGGGACCGTAGAGCTGGGCGAGCTCGGGATGGGAAAATACTTTGATCATCCTAAGCCGCTCGGCTTGCTGGACAAGGTTCTGCGGATAGCCACCGAACAAGACGATATGGTAATCGACTTCTTTGCAGGAAGCGGAACGCTTGCCCATGCCGTCTACGCCCTGAATGCGGAGGATGGAGGCAATCGAAAAGCGATCTCAGTCCAAATTGGCGAACAGATTTCCAATGGACACGCTGCCTATAAGGACGGCTTCAGAAAGATTTCCGATGTTACCGCGGAGAGACTTCGAAGGGCGTCAAAAGCAATATCGGAGGGCGGAAAGAGAGAGAATGCAGACTTAGGCTTTAGAAGTTATCGACTTGAAAAATCTAACTTCAAAGCATGGACTGATTATCAAGGAAACGACCTCGACGAACTCCGAGGACTTCTTCAGGCGCAACTCGATTCGACGTTCGTTGACGGAGCGACCGAGGACGCGATTCTGACCGAGATCCTCCTTCTGGAAGGCTTCCCATTGACCTCGAAAATTGAGACCGATGAGACGTTCGAAAAGAACATCGTTCGTCGCATCTCGCACGAATGGTCCGAACACCGCCTCTTCGTCACGCTCGACAAAGAGATCCAGGAAGAAACGATCCGAAAGGTTGATGAACTGATCGACTCCGAAGAAATGTCCAAGATCGACATCTTCATCTGCCTCGACAACGCCCTAACAGACCAAGACAAACTCCGACTAGCCGACGTGTGCAGGCTCAAGACGATCTAAATGTCAAAGATCAAGTTCCAATTCGATCCGGATCAGGAGTATCAGCTTGCCGCTGTTCGCTCAGTGGTTGACCTGTTTGAAGGCCACATGCCCTATCGTGCGGGTTTCCTCGGGTCTGAAGAGATCATACCGAACATACCGCCGGACGAGATACTTTACGATTCGGACTTGCGGGCCAATCTCGAATACGTTCAGAACTTGAACGGCTTGCCCGTCACAGGCGAGCTGGAGAAGGAAAGTGGGATGGTATTGGAGGGAATCGGCGTTGATTCCCATGATTTTCCGCAGTTCACGGTCGAGATGGAAACCGGAACCGGGAAGACCTATGTGTACTTTCGGACGATATATGAGCTTAACAAACATTACGGCTTCACAAAGTTCATCATCGTGGTGCCATCAATTGCTATTTACGAGGGCGTCTTTAAGACAGATCTAATAACCCGCAGTCATTTTGCTAGCCTCTATGACAACAATACTCTCAACCTAATTCCGTATGACGGTAGCCGTCCGGGCCAAGTACGTAGTTTTGCGAACTCGTCGCAGATCCAAGTCCTTCTGATGACGATCGATGCCTTCAACAAGAAGTCGAATAACTTCTACAAAGCTACGGACAAGCTGCAAGGATCGGGATTGCGGCCGTTTGAGTTTGTGGCGGCCACGCGCCCGATCGTGATACTCGACGAACCGCAGAGTATTGATTCGACCGAAAAGGCAAAATCCGCGATTAGAACACTCAAACCCCTGTTTTCACTTCGGTACAGCGCAACTCATCGCCGAAGCCCGAATCTGATTTACCGGCTCTCGCCCGTCGATGCATATCATCAGGGACTCGTGAAGAAGATCGAGGTGACCGGCATTGATGCCCTCGACAATTTGAACGATATGCAGCTTGCCCTGGAAGATGTGCTTTTGTCACCTTTCAGGGCCAAGATTCGTACACTGGTAAATCGCGGCGGTACTTCGTTGTCGGAAACGGTCACGGTAAAACAAGGAGAAGATCTCTATCGGCACACTAAGCGTGAGGAACATCGCGAAGGCTTTAAAGTTGAAGAGATCAGTGTGACCGGTGAGAAACCATTTGTTACTTTTGAAAATCAGGTCAAACTCGAGCTAGGCTCGACAACGGCGCCCCTCCGCTCCGAAATATTCCGAGCGCAGATCCGCGAAACGATAGTTGAACACCTTCAGCGGCAGGAGAAGCTTCACGATCTCGGGATCAAAGTCCTTTCGTTATTCTTTATTGATCGGGTCAGCAATTACACCGACGATGACGGAATCATCCGAAAGCTCTTCGACGAAGAGTTCGATCAACTCAAACCCGCTTACAGACATTTCTCGAAGCTTGCTCCGGAAGACGTTCGAAGCTCGTATTTTGCGAAAAAGAAGTCAGCAACCGGCGAGTTTGCGATTGACACCAGTGCAAAGACGGCTGAAGAACGGGAAGCAGAAAAAGCAGCTTTCTCGCTTATCATGCGAGACAAAGAAAAGTTGTTGTCGTTTGATGAGAAAGTGAGTTTCATTTTCGCTCATTCGGCCCTTAAAGAGGGTTGGGATAACCCAAACGTCTTTCAGATCTGCACGCTGAATCAGACGATCTCTGAAGTTAAAAAGAGGCAAGAAATAGGCCGCGGCCTTCGGCTGTGCGTAGATCAAACCGGACAACGGATCTTCGACGAAGACGTAAATGTTCTGACTGTCGTCGCGAATGATAGCTATAAGGATTACGTAGAGTCGCTGCAAAACGAATACATTGCTGACGGCGAGACCGAGGCTCCGCCGAAGCCCTCCAGCTCACGCAAATCGACAGCATTCCGTCGCGATCCAATCTTTTTGGGTGCTGATTTCCGCGAGTTCTGGGAAAAGCTGGAGCAAAAAGCAGAATACATCATCAAGCTTCAAACGGCTTCGGTCGTTAATGATTGCATTCAAAGACTCTCGTCCTATAGATTCCCCGAGCCGAAGATTGTCATTTCAAAGGGCGAGTTCATAATGGCGAGCTATCGCATCAGCCTGGACCGAGTTTCGGGGAGCGTTGCGCACCTAAGAATCGCGAGCAAGGCGTCAGATGGTTCCGAAACGGTTCGATCGATCCCAGTTGAAGTCGGTTCGAAACTCGACAAGGTTTGCAAAGACGACACCTTGAGAGAATTCAAGGTAATGGCTATTACAAGCGATTCAGAAGCCCGAGTCGTTTTCGAGAACGACTTAGAACTGAATCAATACAATGAGATCCCGTTAGACGTACAAATTAGTCGTAAACCCGTCGTTTCTACAGTTGAGTTTAAGTCAAACACAGCTAGCACTTTTGACTTCATTTCTCGGATAGCTGATGAAACTCAATTGACGCGCAAAACCTTGGTCGAGATCTTTTGCGGATTGCCAACCACGACCCAAGAACAGGTCTTCAAGAATCCTGAAGGTTTCACGAACAAGTTTGTCGAGGTTGTTAAAGACGTTGTGGGCAGAACCGTCGCAGAGAACATTGAATACCGAATCGTACCGGATCAGAACATTGACCTTGAGGAACTATTCCCTGTAACGAAGAGTTACCCTCAACGTGAACTCATACCGGCTGGCGAACGAGGTTTATACGACCAGATGCAGGTTGACTCGGAGGTTGAACGGAACTTCATCAACAGGAATCTTGTTGAGCAGTCGGATGTCGTTTTCTATTTCAAGTTCCCCCCTAAGTTTAAGATCAATCTGCCTAAGATAATCAACAACTACAACCCAGATTGGGGAATCGTAAGACAGCCCCAAGGAAGCGTTCAAAACTTTGAGATCGTCGTCGAAACTAAGGGCGGGTTGGATATTGCCAAGCTCCGTTTCGCGAGTGAAGGGTGGAAGATTCGCTGCGCGATGCGGTTCTTTGCTGAGCTGGGGATTTCATATCGCCACGTTGACGGCAACACCTTCACATGGGCAGTCTTCGACGGGCAAAGCAATCTACCGTGATCTACCGGAAGTCGTAGAAAAGAGTAAAAGCGGGACAGTAGTAGGGTTCGTGGAAGCGTGCTGGACTCATTCTGGATTACTGAGATACGGCGTTCTCGAATGCATCACTGGTGGCTTGCCCTTTGAGATACTATGGGTGAAAAGCGATGAAAACTTTTGTGAGGTTTATCAATCGCTTGCTCCTGAGATGAGATCACCAACAGGATTTCAGCTCCCGGCATTGCACAGGAATACTGGTGAGTTTGTCGATTTAATGTGCTTCGTTTGAGTGCCGCACTTAGCGATGATCGCCTAGAAGAAAGAAAGCCGCCCAGAAATAGGGTTCGTGCGATCCGGTTGACTTGTTTTGGATCATCGAAATCGATACAGCCTGTAGTGCTTTTGCCGCAGAGGTTCCGTCTCGATACTGCTCGTAGAATTTTTGGGTAAACAGCTCAGTTGACCGGTCATTGGCCTCCCATTGGGCAGAAATAACCGACGAACTCCCTGATCCTAGCAGAGCCCATGCGATGCTTACGAGCCCCTCACCGTTAAGGACATTATTCGTTTCGCAAGATGCGAGGAATGCAAGGTTCTGTTTTTTAAGACGAACGCTGAGAAGGTCTTGCACCGTGATCTGCCCCGAATCCTTGCCGAAAGCCTTGAAGGCCAAAAAGGACTCCAACGGTTCATTCGGATCTGCTTGCGCGTGCATTGAAAAATGTAGAATGTCTGATTCACCCGCAGAACTCAAGAATTGTCTTCGTGTCGCACCGATCACAGGCCTCGCGGAGAAAATTCGTCCGACTTTTTCGGCTTCGCGATTAACGTATTCCAAATGGCGGTCTTGAAATGAATCATTAGCAAAAACCTGAATTGTTTTCCTGGACGGAACCGGCTGCGTAAGCTCATTCAAGAGCATCGAGACGGACGGTGAATAGCTTACGATTCGTTTTTCGATAAGGTAGGATTCACCATCAGGACTTAAAGCATGGAACGGGATCTTCCACAGAGCTTTGTCCGGCACGATCACGATATGGTTCGAGGCAAGCGACAAGGGGGCGAGCAGCCTATTGTAAAGCTCGTTTCCATCGCTCTTAAAGAAGATCCTATCGCGGATCTTAACTCGCGTGGATTGTGCTATTCGGGCTGCCTCGCCCTCTGAAAGCGATAATTCGACGGCACGGACAGGCTTACTGTCCTCAATAACATAGGCTCGTAGCTGACCACCGATTGTGAAAAAATACGAAACAACTGCGGTGTCGCGGAGCAGGTTTTTATTATCGAAGGAATTCAGATCGAGTTTTCGTTCAGCTGCGATTTGAGGCAACGAGAGCGTTACAGATTTTTCAATGGCGGCCAATTCATCTCGCACCTTTCCGCCGTCGATTAGTTGAGTTGAAAGTTCCTCGACATGCTTGCGGACCTCGCTATCTAGATCTGCTTTACGTCGGAGAGCCGAATTCTCAATGCGGTCGCGTAGCACACGAGCTTTTGAGTAATCGACAAGTTCTAAAGCGGTAGTCGTATTGCCCCTTTTATCTTCTATTTCCGCCAAAAGCCGAAAAACGGAATGGTACGTCTCCAGGATCGACAACGACAAGATGGTGTCCCCTGTCGGACGATCACTTTCGAAGATCGCGGCTGCACGTCTTGCGTGCTCGATTGCCAACTCCTGTTCTCCTAACCCCCAATATCCTTTTGCCAAACTAAAATAAATTCCCAGTAGATCTTCACGAAAATTACTTTCTTCAGTGGACTTTTGCAGTACCTTCATTTGTTCGATCAATCCGGCCCAGTCTTTACCTTTTTCGGCGAGGATGGCCTTCCAGTGCGGAATGAGATAATCGGAATGAGCCTTCAACGTTTCGAGTTCCTTGAAGTAGTTCGCCGATAACTCCTTTTGTCCTTGAAGTCCCGCGACCACCGCATTTCCCAGAATGGCTTCGAATAGGAATCTTCTGTCCCGATCAACACGGTCTAGGGTCAAAAGATGCTTCTTAGCGCTCGTTACATCTCCTTCGTAAAGGGACGTGAGGATCAGCGGAGAGAGAAGCAAACATGCCTGATAGGCGTCTTTCTCTGTCAAGGCGAGTTTCAGTCCTTTTTCGCGCATTTGTTTGGCTTTTCGCCCTTGACCAACCGAGCTTAGGAGCCCCCCGAATTCATAGAGTGCGAGCCGATGACGGTATTTGAATTCGGTTTTCTCGCTTATCTTGACGAGTTTTTCTCCATACTCTATCGCTCTTGCATAATTGAATTTCGCCGCCCATGCCAAGCTAAGATGTCCCAGGACATCAAGGTGCCCGAGCGACATCGGAAGGCCTCGGGCCAGTTTCTCGGCTTTTTCAAGCCAGATGATCGCCGCAACGTCAAATCCGGACGAGTACATTACCCGGCCGATGGCGAGATGATATTCAAATCTGATCTGTGGATCGGAAGCAGCCGCCGCAAGAGCGTTACGGGCGGACTTTAGCGCAGATGGAAAATCCCGCAGGGCACGCGCGTGCGCGGATCTGGCCAAATATATCGCGGCGATTCTTCGAGGCTGTCTCGCTTGCTCGGCGTCTGTCAGCGCTTCATCGAGAACCGTTGAAGCTTCTTCATATCTCTCCAGCCGCATCAACGCCTGAGCCTTCAGTACTCCTAGTTCGGAAGCGGTGGCCGGTGTCCCGGCTTTACGAGTTCGCAAGATCGCTTCTGGGGCTAGCCTCACAACTCCTTCGAAATGCCCGTTGTTGAACGAGTTTCGTATAGTCGCCAGTGGACTCGATTGACCGCGGATTCCGACCGACGCGAGAACTAAAAGAAGCAAGCCGGTTAATATCGGCCGGCTTGCTATTGCGAACCTCCAAAACCAACATTTCGAAAAGCTATGGTTCATTTAGTCGTCTCGCGGGCGGCAATTGCCGTTTCCGTCGCCGTCAGCTTCGTTGTTCGGGCGACAGTTCTGGCAAATTCGCAAAGGACAGTCTCCACTTTCGAACAAAGAGAGTACCTGTTCGGCGACAAACGAGAGCAATCCAGGGGCAATTCCAGCAGTACCCGTTACGACCGGTCCCGTCGCAAAGTTGCTTCCGGTCAGACTTATCAAAAGCACCAGCGTTAAGGCAAGTGATTTTATTCTCTTCATTTATTTTCTCCTCTTTTATTTAGTTGTCTTTTTAGAAATTCATACATTGCCGCAGTCACGTAACGGCTCGCTACGCCATGGCCTGCCTCCTTGGCATATATGAACCAGACCTCGTTCCCCTTGTTCTGCAATTGGGATTTCAGGTCGAGAACATCCCTCTCGGGATTCCTTGCATCGAGCTTTCCTCTGGTCATAAACAAAGGAGCACCGCTCCAGCGATCCGCGTTGTTCAATGGTGAAAGCTCGTCAAGCTGTTTCATAAGTTTTTCGTCTTTCGGATCGCCGTACTCGTTGATGGCGAACTCCTCGATCCATGTTTGGGAGAGAAGGCCTCTTATTGAAACCAGCGGATACTCGGCTATGACGGCCTTTACCCGCTTTGGTTCCAACAACGCAGAGCCAAGAGCGACAAAACCACCGTAACTCTCCCCGCGGACGATTATCCGGTTCCGATCAAGTTCAGGCTGCCTTTCGATCCAGTCCAGTAGGGCGGAAATGTCCCTAACAGCGTCCCCTCGCTTTTCCCCATTGTCGGCATCCATGAACTCAATACCAAAGCCTTTGGATCCGCGAATATTGGTGTGTATGATCGTAAGGCCAAGATCGGCCGCGAATCTCAGGGCCTGCGAATTGAAGACCGGCCGATCGATCACTTGCGGGCCACCGTGGATGAAAATTAGGACGGGTGACCTTCCCTCGATCTTTGCAGGCTTGATCATATAGCCAGATATATCGCGGCCATCGAAGGACTGCCACTTGATCACTTCGGGCGGGTTTACTTTATTCTCAAACTGGGGTGGTATCCGCTCCTGTGTCCACGCTGTAGTTCGTTTGGACGATATATCAAAGACCTCTATCGAGGCTGGCTTCGAAATGTTCTCTGTTGTGTATGCGATCTCCTTGTTCGAAAGCCATCGAGTATTCCAGACAACGTATGAGCCGCGAATGAAGGGTGGAACTGTCTCGATGATCGCGTTCTTCCATAGCCTGCCGATACGCATGTTGTCGATCCCATCCCGCATCTCCTGAATCAAAAAAGATCTCTTATCCGGTGAGATCTTTACGTCCTGAAGATTTGCAATTCCCTCGGGCAAGTTTATCCGGGTCTTGATTCCAGCTTTTAGATCCATCGACGAAAGACAGATCTCCGGACCACATTCAGCTGACCCTTCGGAAAGCCAGAAAACCCGTCCCAATCCGAAAAATCCTTTTGTTGAGTTTCCTTTGTCCTCGACGGTGATCAGCCTTTTCGAATTCAGGTCATAGATATACAGGCTCTGGTTGCTGGACGACTTCCAATGTTTGAGAAGCACTTTGTTTCTATCCGAATCAACAACATTCCAGATACCTTTCAGATCAACGTCATAGCACGCACTTCTTGACAGGTCGTGATCGCAAAGTCGGGTTGATTTCTTTTCATAGTCGATCTTCGCATAAAAAATCCTTTTACCTGCTTCATCCCATACGAAAGACTCCACGGACTGATCCTTGCCTGAAAATGAGGAAAGCTTTCGTATTTTTCCCACTTCATCCCGGAGATGGAGTTCAAAATTGTCTGCATCTTCCTTATCGTCAGTAAAGGCGAATACTCTGCCTTTCGGACTTACACGGACCATATTCGGCGAACGTTCGTCAATCACGGTTTGCGGTTTTTCCATCGGCGAATCGAGTCGATAGATATAGTTCTTTTCATCGGTAATGAGTATTGAGCGATTCTTTCGGTCTACATCCCAAATAAGGTTGCTCCTTACCTGCGAAGCATCGAAGAACAAATGGTCCACCTCGGATTTCCTGATTGGAGGAATTCCTTCAACTTTATAGGAATCCGGGACCGGGAATACATCGCTATTTTGCGACAGAACCGGCAACACGAAACAGAGCGCCAAGACCACATTGATGGCGTATTTGAAAGTCGCCCTCTTACCATAGATCTGTGTCTTTCCGCTTATCTTCAACATTCACCTCACCGCTCTGCCTATTGGCTCGCCAAGCAACGCGTTTCTGACTTTGCCTTGCTTTTGCGTACTTTCTGATTTGATTGAAAATCCCTGGCGGATAATTTCTGTGCATCGACGCTCAGGGTCTGACCGTTCTCAAGCGTAATAATGATCTTCCATTTATAAGCCTTATCCGGATCAAGCGTTTTCTTCAATGTAAATGAAGTGCCTGTCTCAGTTTCGAATTCATCTATTAAGATCTCATTGTCATCGGAAACATAGAGGTGGTATTTCGCCGCATTCGGAACGCTTTCCCACCTAAGAACCAGGTCACCATCTTCAGATCCAAGCTGCATCTCGAATGTTCTTTGGGCACCGCATTTTGACATCGCACCTCTGGTCGAGGAGATATTTGCATTAACTCCCCGCGGCACCGTCTTACCGCTATTGGCGCCAGTCTTTGGATATTGCCTCGACTGAGGGTTGCTCGGCTCCGAAAGATTTCGATCTGCGGATATTCGACCGGGCGATTGACTCAGACGGTCATCGCCTGCACTGTTATGTGGCAGCACGAGTTCTGGTTCTTCATTCTGGTAGTTGGGGCCTGATATTGGATCTTCAATTTCGAACGATTTAGCAATGGCGCCTCCGACACTCGATTCTTTCGAAACTGCCAAGAGAATCAAGAGGGTCAGACCCAATATGACGACCAGGGAACCACTGCTCCAGGCCAGAATACTGGGTTTGTTAAAGAGTTCAACGAACTCGTGAAGGTATGACTGTACCGAAACAGTGTTCCGGTCGGTCTTTGACCGTTCAGAGTCCTGTTCGCTCAGCACAGCCGTCCAGAATTGCTTTGGATTCGGCAATGGAAGCAACCCTCGGCAATTTGCACATCCGAGCAAGTGTCGGCCGACTTCGCGCGATTCGCACTCGGGGAGTGTTCGGGCACTGAAAGCCGCAATCTGGAGGTCTGTTAAATGTTCCGATGGATTCATTTTCTAATCAGTCCTTCGAGTTTCACCCGAGCCTCATATCTTGCCTTCTTGACCGAACCCGCCGTTGATGCCCGTATCGATCGGCCTTCCGTTTCTCCTGCGATCTGTGCATCTGTCATCGACAGCTGATTGCGAATCTCGTACCAACGGTCCTCATTGAACTGCAGCGCTTCTGCTAGATCCCTGTCCGTAATACCGCTCTGCATTAAATGAATGATCAATTCTTGTGAGTGAAGCAGCAACGCTCGTCGCTGTCGCAATGACAGCTGGCAAATTCCTTGCCACACTTGGTGAATGAGAGAAAAAACCTCAATTTCGGTTTGTCCCTCAACAGAGGGCTCCTCAATTTCCGAAACCATTACTAGCGGCACATTGGCCGCATTCTTTTCGCCCGAGAAATGCCGGTTGACCTCGTTATAGGCCGTTCGCGCAGCAAAAGAGTTCCACTCCTCGCCGGACATTTTCTCGCTCGTTTCCTTGTGGTTTGTGCGCCATCGCCAGAGCCGGAGGGCTACTTCCTGCACGAGATCTGAAGTGTTCGTAAAATCTAGCCGAGCCCGACGTCGGCCGACAATACGTTGAACGATCGGCAGAGCGGCAAGAAACGAATTCTCGGAAGAATTACCCCAACCGGGCGTGTCGGGTTCTGAGGCGGTCCGCTCTTCCTCAGCCACGCCCGGTTGGGGTAATTCTTCTAAAAGAGAATCGATCATTCAGTGTTTTTAGCGAAGTACCGCTTTCCAGGTTGTTCCAACCGTGATGAACTTATCAGTTCGTTCACTTTGTTCTGCTTACGCAGACGATTCTGCAGCGCCCGGCATTGAAAAAGCTTTCTTTGACAAAGGTAACCTCATGCCCTGTGCTGGGTTTTTTATGTCTGGATATGTAATTTTCGGCTATGAATTCTTCTGCAGGAAAACGCGGCCGGGCTCAAATTGGTTGTAAATAAATTTTGCATTAGAAAAATAAAACTAGTCAAATGTTAAAAACACTTAGCGATACTGGGAATCTTGCACTTCTCGCACGTTACGATTTTCTCTATCTATGTCTCCTTGGTGAAACTGGTACAGGCAAGACGCATACCGCACAGCCCATTCACGAACTTAGCCCGTGGTGGTAAGGACATTTGTCGTCAGTCAAACGGGTCAGACGCGGATATTGGTTCAATTTTGAGTCTTCCGGTGCTTTAATAAACCAGCCTGGTGCAAAAATGAACCACTTTGTTCGGTCTCCGGACGACCCAGTCTTGTATCATCGTTTCGGACAAAGCAGCAACATGCGAGGATCACTGTAATTCTTTCCAGGCCAGGAACTCGCTCGGGCGAACTTTGTATCGAGCGACATTTCCATCGTGCAGGCTGATGATCTCGTTTTCGATCAGGTTGAAGAGGGCATCACGATCGGCGTCTGGGATATTTTGCTGATCGATCAGGTCACGGATCTTCTGTACAATTTGTTCGCCTCCGGTTTTTTCGAGGATTATCGTGCGAACGATCTCCTGGACCCGTTCGCGGTATCGAAGTTTCAGTAGATTGGGCTCTCCCAAAGACTGCTGGACGGCCGAGTATCTTTGAGAAGACCTTGTATAAGCCCAGATGTAGAGATCCTGGATCAAGCTGACATCGTTCCTTTCGTAAACGCCAAGGAGGGCGCTTACATACGCGGCCGGGTCGACATCCGTGAACGAGAGAGGTTTGAGGTTCGCCTTTACCAAAGGAATGTTTGCCACAAGTCTTGCCGTCCTTTTATTCACGTCTTCAAAAGCCTGCATGTAAGACAAGTGGACTATCGAGAAGATCGACTGCTCGAACGGGTCTTCTATTGCGTTAAGTTTCTCGACAAATTGATCGAAGCACTCCTGGAGGATCTGAGGATTATCGAGCGGAAGATATGTGGATCCCCAGATCTCCACGATCAGAGATCGCAAACGTCCCGATGAGGCAGGGTTTCCCAGAAGATTCTCGGATAACAGTGCGTGAATGCTGCGGATCTCTTGAGAAGAAATATGGTCCTCATCTGCCGATTCTACTATGTACTCGATGGCCGCCTTGTGGTTCAGGATCATCTGGGCTTCGGATGCATCCTTTCCGGCCGCCGCCTCACCGAGTTCGATCAGCCGCTTGATCTCAAGCAGGGAGTAGGCCGGTTCATTGGGGAGTCGGAACGCATATCGGCGAAGATCTCTTTGACGACCCGCCGCTGAGCATTTGTAAGCCTGAACGGCAACATCTTCGCGATACGATTCTTCAGAACATCTCCGATCTCGATAAACTCTCCCTTTGATTCCTTCTGTCTCTCACCGCGAACCAATTGGAGAGCAAAAGAAAGCATAAAGAACTCTTCAAATATCAACCTTCGCTGTGCCGGACTCCGGAACATCTCATACTCCGCGATCCGAGAATTATCCGGGGGAAAGTGGATCTCGGTAATGGCTTTAGATCGGTCAATTAGGGAATTATTTTTAATAACCGAAGGTGGCAATATCTCGGCTATATTGGAAGGATCAATATTTTGTATGACGTCGTAAATGATCTCTCGGAGCCGTTTTGTCTGAAAGGGACCAAGCTTGCGATACACTGGAACGTTGCGCGCTGTATGAACCGTGGAAAACTCCGGGCGTGAGTCTTCATCCTCATCGTCCTCGCCGTTTTCTGCATGAACTGATGCCCGATCTGTCGTGTCGACTTCGGCCAACAATCCGTACGCGTCAGGATCGGCATCAGCGGGAAGTATCTCAAGCAGGTCAGGACGCTGAAGTTTCAAAACGAAAGTATTTCGCCGGCCATCCCACTCCCATTTCCCGTGTGCGATGAACCGAACACCGCGTTGGAAACGTTCTGTATAGTATTCGATTATCGGCTTTGAGTTCTTGCCGGAAACGAACCACATTACCACGACCGGGCGTCTTATCCGTTCCCGGTCTCCCGCATTTATCTCAAATATGAATAGAGGCGGCTGTCGCGGGCCGCGGTGTTTTCCTACGCGGATCGCACCCGCAACTCGTACATAGAGCTCTAACGAAGCTTCGATCCCATCAAAAAGCTGATCTATCTGGATTAGATTTGAGCGATCTTCGTATCTGGCAGGAAAATAATTTAAGAGATCTTCTACGCGGGCTTCATCAGGATCCGTGATGCCGGCATAGTTAGCTACCGCGGTCGCCATCCGCTGTGCCATTTTGAATGAGAGGCCACCGATCCCGGCTTTCGAAAGTTCAAGGATCGGCGTCTCGGGCTTGATCTTCACCGCTTATATAAAAAGTAGTCGGTTCAAATATGGCTCGACATTAGGAAGCCACAGGGAAAGCGACCAAATTGAACAGCACATCGCGCTGCGCTCGGCTCAATCCGTGGAATCTGACAGCAAAACCTATTTCAAATACGTGATTTAGAACAGTGCCACGAAATTCGACGTTGAGGCCTGTGTCCAACGGGAGGAAAAGCCGTACGGTCTCACCTTCGAAGACCGATCCACCTGACAGCACAAAGCAACCCAGCTCGCTAAGATCGCTTATCGTGCCGTTCTGCCTACCATGACTGCTTTCCCACTGAATATCGATCGAGACCGGGTTCCGCGCGATGGCGCGCCGATCCGCACCGCTGCGCCTATCATTCATCTTCCGTCTCATCCTCCGGCGAAACAAAACCCTCTGGCGTCTTGCTTTGGAAATAGTAATAGAATGGCAATCCCAGCAATATCAAACCGATGCCGATCAATGAGTTGATCGTGTCATCATATAGCGTCTGAAGGAGAAGCCATGCCGTAACAAGCAGGAAGATCACCGGAACTACCGGATAACCGAATGTCCTGTATGGCCGCGGTGCGTCCGGATACCGTTTTCGGAAGAGAAAAACTGTCGAAGTTATCAGACCATAGAAGATGAAGGATCCAAACACGACGTAGTTCGTCAACGTATCAAACAGAGCATTGTCCGTGTTGTAGAGCCGCCAGAGCGAATCTGACAAGATCAGCAAGATCGCCCATGCCCCCTGGAGTATAAGCGACGCTATCGGAACACCATTGATCGAAAGTCGCTCAAAGCGTGAGAAGAAGAGGCGGTCGCGGGCCATTGCATATGGCACACGAGCAGCAGCAAGCACAGACGTGTGCAGCGAGCCAAGCGATGAGATCATTAGCCCGACAGAGAAGAGCGCGACCGCAGCTCCGGTCAAAAGACTTGCTACATCGCCAGCAAAAAATCTTTCGACGATCACATTTGCAACAGCCACATCCTTGTCCACAGCGGCTATCGCGCCTGGATCAAGCACGTAAAAATATGCGACGTGTACGAAGACGTACAAAATTATTATTAGGATGGTGCTGCCGATTATAGCGAGCGGTATATTACGATTCGGGTCTTTGACCTCGCCAGCTACAAATGTGAGTTGGTTCCATCCGTCGTATCCCCAAAGGGCTCCAAGCATTGCTGCGGCAAATCCGGCGAAGAAGGAATAGTTTGCATGTCCGTATCGCTGTGATTCGGCAACATCTAGACATTGAGCTCCAGCGGCATCTAACCCGAAGTTTCCAAACGTGCCACCGGAAACAAAAAGGAATGCCCCAAGTCCAACCAGAACCACAAGAGCGATCTTTACGAACGTAAGCGCAGTCGCGATCTGACCGCTGACGGCGACCGACGCACTATTAAGCGTCGTAAATATGATGATCGCCATTATCGCAATTATCTGGATCGTGGTCAGTTCTAGAATAGAACCACCAACTGGGATCGAGATGATAGCGTAATTAAGAGTATTTCCCAGATAGCTATTCAGCGCGATGGCGAATGCAACAGCGAGCGCTGCCATTGAACCGGTCTTTGCTATGAAAAGTTGCATCCAGCCGTACAGGAAGCTTGATGCCCGTCCATAGCCGTCGCGAAGAAGGACGTATTCGGCACTTGCTTTAGGCTTCATTGCGGTGAGTTCCGCATACGTCAGCGAACCTGCCAGAGCAAGCAGACCGGCCGCGATCCAGGCAGCAACAACCCATCCGCCGGTTCCCACGTTACAGGTCATAACACGTGCCTTGAAGAATACTCCGGTCCCGATCACGTTCCCGATGATCACCGAAATTGCGGCCAACAAGCCGAGCCCTCTGACAAGCTTGTACGTTGTTTCTGGATTTGTTGCCATATTTTGGTTGAGGTCCTGCAGGATCAGTCTGCAATATATTACGCGAAAAGCAAATTTTAGGGAAATTCAGCCAATGCCTCCAATAAATTGTAGTCAGACCCCTGTTCAATAGATGTTGTAAATAGACGGCATGTTAATATCACTTTCGTGTATCGGCTCGACATAGGGGCAGACGAACTGGTCTCTGCATTGCTTGGTATAAGCGATGAGCTGCCTATCTGCATTCTCGATAGTTGCGGGGTCGGTCATTTGGGATCACACCTTATGATCGCAGGTATCGAGCCAATTCATCGTTTTGAGTTTTCAGGTGAAAGAAAAGACGGTCTTGAACAAATTGAAAGAGTAATGAAAGGAGATCGCGCCGTTTTCTTTACGCTTTCTTATGATTTTGGACAAAAACTTCAGAGCGTAAAAGCGGCGTTTGATCCGGTCGAACCCGATATTTACGTAGCGGAGTTCGATGCCGTGGTAGTTCATGATTATGATTCGCGAGAGACTTTCCTTACAGGGAACGATCGTCAATTTGCACACATCGAACAAATACTACGTGAGAAACGGTTCGAGCCCCAAGAGATTACGGCAGAACCAGACCTCAGCTCGGGCTTTTCCCGTGATGAATATATTACCGCCGTTGAAGCGATCCGCGAATATATACGCAATGGATACACATATCAGACTAACCTTACGCAGAAACTTTCTGTAAGGTTTGAAAACGAGATATCGCCTGCATCTGTTTTTCATCGTCTGCGGCAGGATCATCCTGCTCCATTCGCGGCACTCATACAAAGACAAAATTCAACAGTCGTATCAGCATCGCCCGAACGCTTCTTTCGCGTAGCAGAGCGCACGATCAGGGCATCGCCGATAAAGGGAACACGCCCACGCGGACGCAACGAACAGGAAGACGCTTTTTTGCGCGAAGAACTTCTTCAAAGTGAAAAGGATCGAGCGGAAAATACGATGATCGTTGATCTTCTGCGGAATGATCTCGGACGGGTCTGCGAATTCGCATCGGTCAAAGTAGAGAAACTCTGTGACATCGAGGAACATCCAACCATCTTTCATCTGGTATCTACGATCAGCGGACATCTCCGACCGGACGCCAGTATTTCGGATATATTGATCTCGCTTTTTCCTTGCGGTTCTATAACTGGAGCTCCTAAGATCAGCACAATGAAGATCATCGACCAGATCGAACCGTCTCCCCGTGGATTGTCCATGGGAACGATCGGTTATCGGGTACCGGAGGTCGGCTTTGAAGGATTGATACCGGGTATCGATACGAGCGTAGCGATCAGAACAATGGTAATTCACGGCGATCGGGCAGAATTCAACGTCGGCGGCGGTATTGTAATTGACAGCGAGCCGAGTGCTGAATATGAAGAATCTCTCTTAAAAGCAAAAGCTCTTTTGAATGCATTAGGGGGGGGTGAATGGTCCGGTAGAGATTAATGCCCATTACCGGATGACCATTTTCCGAAACGATCAGATCGATAAGACCCATACCATTTTGCTCTTGCCTTTAACCACTGTTGCTGCTAGTCAATGTCGATACCATAACTGCGATATCTGTGCTACAATTCCGAAGTGTCACGGTTGCGCATTCGACCAACCGACGAACTTCTCTCCGACATCTAATCCGGCGTAGATGGTCAATTACTACGAAACGCTCAAAGTATCGCCAAAGGCGTCTCGGAACGAGATCAAATCCGCGTACAGACGTCTGGCGCGCAAGCTCCACCCTGACAAGAATGATGGTTCTGAAGAAACGGCTCGTGCGTTTGCGGCCATAGCAGAAGCCTATGCGATCCTTGGCGACGCAAAGGAACGAGCTAAATATGACAAAATACTCTCAAAAGCGCAGTTCAACGGCACAGCAAACGGCGAATCGGTTTTTGCTACCGATAATACACACGCACGGCGTTGGCGTCAGCTAGTTTATGAGCATCGCTACAATGAGATAATTGACCGAATGATCGCGGAAGAACGGCGCGAATCAGCCGAGCTACAGAAGATAATCTTCCCGATGGTCGCACTGTTTCTATCTACACTAGCGGTTGCCATCCTTAAGCCGCAATATTTTACAGAGGCTCCCGTTTTGATCAAGATAGTTGTGCTGACGCTATTTGTGGCGGGCACGATACACCTTATCGGACGGATCCGCGATGGTCTGGAGCGATACACTTACTATGATGATGAGATCCACGAATCCATTTTTGATGACCGTGAGATCGCTCTAAAACCTCATTCGCGAATGATCGCCGCATGCTTTTTGATATTTGGCATAATCGGAAGTTTTGTTCTGGGCTTGGCGATCGGGCAATATTGGGATGCTTCATTCATTCCGAAGATACACAACTTAGCTCAGGCATTGAATCCAGAATTTTTTGTGTATCCCCCGATCTTTGTTCTGATAGTTGATCTGATGCACACCGCGGCATTAAGAGTCGAATCGTAGCGGCACTACCTACTCTTGGATTAACTCCCCGATCTTCCCCCAATTTCCGCAACCTACCTTGTTTTTCCAGTTTCTACCTTCTAATACTTACTTTATGGATGTTGCTCTACTCCGGCAGATCTTTACAGTATGATATCCGCTCATACTAAGTTAAAAACACACTGATTCATTTAATTCGGCACAAAAAAGCCGGAGGTTTGAGTCTCCGGCTTGAGTGATTGATGCTGAAGGCGGAGTGTTGGTTCCGCCTTCAGGTTAAGGTTGAGTGCTTTGCGGTTTACGGATTCGCGAACCGCGGAGCCGGTTTATCCGCCGCGAGACCGAACTGCTGGACGATGATGCCCGACGTTGAGCGGTCGATCCACCATTGCCCCGTGCTCGGACGATAGATAGCAAGATCATCCTTGCCGTCACCGTCATAGTCTCCCGGTACAGGAACGTCCGTCGAAACACCGAACGGTGCACTGATCACGACGCTATCCGTGCTTCTCCTGATGAACCACGTCCCGGTCGATGGCCGGAACACGGCCGCATCGGTCTTGCCGTCGCCGTCATAATCTCCCGCCACCGGTATGTCACCGGCCTGGCCAAGCGATATGCTCAGCGGGCCGCCGCCGCCCGATAGCGTTCCCGTCCATTGTCCGTTGGTGAAGATGATGCCGTCTGCCGCACCATCACCATTGTAATCACCAGGTACAGGCGTATTGCCAGGATTGTTGACTATGGCAAACCCGCCATTGCTCAGCAGGATATACCAGTTGCCCTCACCCGCACGATAGATCGCCGCATCCGCCTTCCCGTCACCATCGTAATCGGCAACAGCAGGAACGTCTCCCGGTAATCCCCAAGAAAGCCCCGTCATCGTGAACGTGGTGCTGTTCAGGATCCAGAAATCAGCCGCCGATGGATTAGCATCCGGACGGAATACCGCCCAATCCGCCTTACCATCACCACTGAAATCTGCCGGTACCAGCGTGTCAGAACCAAGTCCCCAATTCACCGCTACGAATGAACCATTCCCGGACAGAATGTGATACCAGTTGCCGTCCGATGGCCGATGCAATGACAGATCCGTCTTACCGTCTCCATCAAAGTCTGCTCGCCCATTGCCCGAAGGCGTTACAGGCCCGCACGTGTAGTCGTCTGATTCGAAGGTTATCGACCAACCGCCCATTGTGCCGACGTCCCCTGCCGCATCGTCCACTACCCATAGGTTCCATGTACCATTCATGCTAGCTCCACTCGTTCCGAATACCGAAGTGAGTGTATCTGTGCCTGCAGGGGCTGCATTGGTATACGGTCCAGCGGGTGCCGGTGCTGCGAATGGGTCATTTGCTCCAGTATTATACGGCCTGAACTCACCTGCGACCCATTGCGTAGTCGAGGGCTGTGCAGCCGCACTATCAATGAAGCTAATGTTCAGGTTGGTAATGTCACCTGTACCACCGGAGTCAGATATGAATATGTACTTCTGCCCGCCTGGGCCTTCAAGAAGCATATCCAGGTCGCCGGGGAACGTATGTGTCGCCTGTAGAAGATTCACTTTGATCTTCTTGTTCCCGGAAAGACCGGTTACGTTTATCGCTGATGGATAAACACTCGCCGGACCACTAGTTGTGGTAGGCTGTCCATTTGGAATGTTCATCAACGTATTGTTGGTAAATGTAGCCGGCGGTCCTCCGACCGGTACACCGAGTCGGAACTCTCTTGCGACTGGAGCTTGAGCCCCTACCGAACTCGACACATTCACCTGCACCGTGTGCATACTTCCGCATGGTGCACCAGCCGGTACCGTGTAGGGCACCTGCTGCGTGACCGTCTGACCATCGGCGATACTGCCATAGTTGACGTTCGTCCCGCCGCTGATGTTCACCACCACATTGTTGATCGTTGCTCCCGTCACGTTCCTTACCGCAACGCTCGCCAGGATGTTCTCTCCCGGTTCCGGGAACCCGTTGTTGTTGCCCGGTGAATCGCTCACCGAGAACGGATCCACGTGCTGGACATTCGCAAAGTCGAATGCCTCAACGACAGATGTCGATGAGATCGTCTGTGCCGAGAAGCCCATACCGCGTCGGCGGAAGCCTTCGCGGACGTCCGCTACGTCGGCCGAGGCCTCAGGTGCCACCGGCAGAGCACTTGCTGCCGCGATGATCGCATCGCGTTCCTGCAGCATCATCGGATTGCCCGGTGCCAGCTTCATACCGTCCGTCACCGCCTGCAGCACTCTCCTTGTCCCGACCGTAAAGCCGAGCCTCTGCACCATCAGTGCCCTCACTTCCCACAATGCACTCGACCAGATCTCGCCCGCATTGTGCACCTGTGCACAGCTTCCCGTCGTACCGAACGGCCCTCTCGGGAATGCACTGATATTGGCCGTCGTCGTCGTCCCGATCTCCGTATCGCACCCCGTGTTCAGATGCCGGAACGTCAGCGGATTGTGCGGACACGGTGCATTGCCGCACGCCGGACGTGCCGGACCGCCGGTAAATGCTATCGGGGCCTTCGGAAAGCGCCGAATGCCGTAGTAATAGTTCGCCGTGAACCCGGCCGTCGCCAGATACGTCGCATATCCGCCCAGCGAGTACACTCCATTGATCGGATCCGTCGGCTCCGCCAGCATCGTGTGGGCATACCAGTCAGACCAGCCTTCGCCCATCATTCCGCCCTGGTTGCCCAAACCGTTGTGCAGACGGGTAGATGTCCCGTGCGTCACCTCGTGGATGATCACGTCCGCATCGATCGTCCCGTCAAAGTCCGGGTTCGGCCCCGTCCAGATGAACATCTGCATCCTTCCGCGTCCACCGTCCGCCGGCGTCGAGAAGTTAGCATTGTTCGTCCCCGAACAGTCCTGACCCTCAGCACTAACACGGTCATTCCCGACACCTCCGCGACCGAAGTTGTCATGCTGGAAGTTCCTCGCCTGCTCATTGAACCCAAGGTCATACAGCAGATCGTGATAGATGTTCATCACATAGAACATCTGCGTCGCCGCCGCTTTCTGATAGTCCGTATATGCCGGAGGTGACGCCACACAAGGCGTCGGCGCGTTCGGCGTCGGTGCATCACCCGTGTTGTCCACAGGATTACCAGGATTGAACGGATAGTTGAACACGCGGTTCGGCGACCCTACCGGAATGCTCGCCGCATCCACTCCGTTCGTCGTGTCGCGGTCAACACCTGACTCCACGTTGTTCCCATCCGTGATGTTGTTCCCGTCCGTTATCCAACCCAGATTGTTCTGTCCCGGATTCGGTGCCTCGTTACCTATCCGCGTCACGCTCGTCCGGTTGATCCGCGGCCCCTGCTGTCCCGTCGTCGGATCGTTCGGACCAGGCGACAGCGGGTTCGGACTGTCCGCTACATTGATGAACGCATTCGGATTCGTATACACCTGATACGTCGCACTCTGCGTCTGATCCGCCGTGATGTTCTCCCTCGACAGCATCATCCCCGTCTCAGCATCCACTATCACGTAGAACGCATTCACCGGCAGCCAGATCAATACTCGCCATGCCGGCCTCGCCACTCCGATCTCCGTCGGAAAATACATCCGCTCGGCAGTCGTCGCCCAGTCTCCCGAACCAAAAACTACCTTCTGCTCCGTCGATTCCCCGTCGTTCCGGCCAAACCCTTCCGTCGGTACCTCTTCATTGATGTACCCGTAGGCCCGCCTTACCGCCTCTCCGGCATCTCCAAAATTCTTCGATACTGTCCCATAGTCAATACCGGGTGCAAGATCATTCAATACACGGATCATCTCTCCCGTCTTCGTGAATCCGGCCCTCGCCTCCCCACGATACACAGGTATCCCGTTGATCTCCTGCTCCAATCGCACGAACGAAAGATATCCGCTCGGATTCGTGTAATCCGCCGTCACCTTCAACTGATCCGCCTGCTCGTCCGTGATCCCGATCAATGCATTGTTCTCCTTGATGAACCCTCGCAGGATCTCAGACCTCTTCGTCGATGACGTCCCCGTCAAACGATCGAACGGTGCCCTCTGTACGTCCGGCGAAATGACCTGCGGCATCCGAAGCAATGTGTCATACTCCACCTTCAGGTTCGGAACACGCCTCTTCAACGCCTCCTCGCCCCGCACGAACCCCTCGCTCATGTCCGCCATGAACGATGCGTCCTTACCAACCGCCTCCCGAAAACGCATGAACGCTTCCGCCACGGCCTCGTTCTTCTGATCATCTCGCACGTCATAATCCTCTAACCCAGGAACATGACTCTCCGTCCGCTCAAATAATCCCGTTCCTGTACCACTTACTGTGGTCTGGAAACGGGACGGCAGAAGCGAAACATCTGTGATGAGCGCAAGAACGAACAAACTCAGCGCAATACCACGCCAAGCCGTTATCTTACTTCCTAACTGCATTTAGTAGCCCTCCTAAAAATAAAAAGGAACAGTGAAATGTCGCACGATGCGACATATTTGTGCTTAACCTTATGACAATTATAAGGACGAGAAAGATCACCTGAGAGAGCACCCAATTTATCGACTTTACAGGTACCGAAAGGAAATAGATAGACGATTATGGATACATCAACATATAAAAATAACTACTGAATGAAAACCAGGGCCTGCACAGATTGTGAGACGTTGTGATTCAACAAAAGTAACAAAGATACTCATATTGGTCAACCAAAATGCATCAAATTCTGATACCTAGGAACACCAAGAGAACTCTCGACCATCCGATCGATGGAAGAAAAACAGATCAGCGGGCCATCGGACGGCTCCTATCAAGGGTCAAATATCTACATCAAGGCAAATATCCAAGCGGAGTCGGGCGATCCGGAGAAAGTCCGAATTGTGCTGCTGCAAATCCTGCAGTTGAACGATTCAAATACCATACACCGTCTCTATAAACAGCCTGATCGGTCTTGCCATCACCATCATAATCGCCCGGGACCGGGATATCGGTTGATATTCCGAACGGAACATAGGAGATCCCTGAATCCGAGCTGCGAAGTATGTACCAGAGCCCGTCTGACGGCCTGAAAACGGCTAGGTCAGTCTTACTATCACCGTCATAATCTGAAGGAACGGGTTTATCCGAACTGAGTCCGAACATATCGACAGAAAAGCCGCCGCTGCTTCGTGCGATCCACCATTGGCCATTTCGATAGATCCCGATATCGGCCTTTCCGTCGCCGTCAAAATCTCCACGTATCGGAATATCACCGGCAGAGCCGAACTGTTGGATCGTAAAACCGCCAGAGCTCCGCTGTATGTACCAGACATTTGTGGATGGCCTATACACCGCAAGATCGGTTAGCCCGTCGCCGTCATAATCCCCTGTTACTGGAAAGTCACCGTTCGTGCCGAACTGCGAAATAATGAAGCCACCGGAGCTCTTCATTATGTACCATTCGCCGTTGGCGGGTCGCCAAACAGCGATATCAGTGATACCATCGCCATCGTAATCGCCCGGTGTGATGATATCCGTCGCAATTCCAAAATTCACCGCGGCAAAGCCTGCCTGTGAACGAAGCAGATACCAATTCCCATCCGAAGGACGAAAGACAGAGATATCCGTCTTCCCATCTCCGTCATAATCCGCCCAAACCGGTGACGATTTGGTCGTGCAGGTATAGCTGCCAACGACTTCAACATTGTCGATATGCCAGCCTCCGTTTGCCGGTGCCGTATTGTCATCGGCACCAAATCGCCAACGAAGGCGTACATTCTGTCCGTTCGCCGCAGCAGGCAAGCGCACCTGCGAATCGATATACCCCTGCGAGGTTCCCGTCCACGCCGGACGACCGGCAATCGGGTTATTTACGCCGTTCGCCCCTAGCGTTCCGTTGTATGGGCCATAGATAAACGAGCCGCCGGCGGTAACGACGTCCTGAAACGGCTGATCCGCAATACTGATCTCAAGCACTCCGCCGTCCCAGCCGGCTTCAGTTAGAAAACTATTTCGGAATGCGATAGTTGCTGCCGATGCACTGATCGGCATTGACGGCGACGTCAGATTGGTGCCTCCGCCGACAGTTGTTGGGTTAAGTGCGAAAGCAGAATTCGGCGGCGAGTCGGGAGCTGCAGTGCTCGTAACAAAGTTAATGCCGCCTGATATCACTTCCGCAGTCCACCCTGCAGGAATGTTTGGAGTGCTCACGGAATCAAAGCTCTCCGTGTTAGTGATCACGGGCACGCCGATATTCAACTTCCTGACAAAACTTATAGGCCCAAGGCTGCTGTTGACGTTAAATGTCAGATCGATCGCGGAGCCGCAGGGAGTGCCCGGAGGCACCGTGTAGGAAATAGGCTGCGACGCAACCTGGCCGCTTGGCAACGTTCCGAGATGAACACTTCCTCCGCCGACTATTTCAACGCTGAGATTGTTAGCGGCAATGCCGGTAAAATTCGCCACCGGAGCAACGATCGTGACCGATTCGCCCGGCTCCGGATGACCGTTCCCATTTCCGGTCTGGTCGAATGCCCGAATAGGTTCGAGCATAACTAGGTTCGGAGTATCAAATGCTTCAGTAACCCGTGTATTGCCTGTTCCAGATCCAGTCACCTGGATCGATGCGGAAAATCCCATTCCGCGTATCGCAAATCCCGCCCAAGCATCAGCCGCATCGTTCGCATCGCCACCGGCCAAAGCTGCAAAGATGATCGCGTCACGGGCCTGCAGAAAGGTTGGCGCAAGCGGTGAGATCTTCATCCCGTCCGTGAAGTGCTGAAGAGCTCTTCGGTTTCCTACAGCCCAGCCGAGCCGCTGAACATAACGAGCCCTGATCTCCCAAAGCGCATTCGCCCAGATCTCGCCCGCGTTGTGAACCTGGTCTGCGCTTCCGCCGACAGCGCTGTTCGGAGCGAAGGCACCATCTGAAAGATTTATTTGAGTTGAGTCGATATCAGCGAATGTAAGCGGATTGTGTGGTCGATTGTTCGGCCCGCCGGTAAAGCTACGGACCGCGATCGGAAAACGACGAATTCCATAGTAAGTATTGGTCGGTTGTGTCGGCCGATAGAAAGAATAGCTTGCAATTGTGTAAAGCCCCTGTATTGGGTCCGAGGGCTCGCTTAGCATCGCGCTCGCATAAATATCCGACCATCCTTCGCCCATCGCACGAGCCATATTGGTCGTCAATCCGGTAGAATTTCCGTGCAGACGGTTCGAAAGGCCGTGAACGAGTTCGTGTATAGCAACCTCTGCATCAAGAGCTCCGTCATGATCCGGCACGCGCGAGCCATTCCTTCGACAACCGCTGCGGTAACATCCGGTTCAAGCTTTCCTGTTGCAAAATAATCGAGGAAAAAGAGCGGCTTTGCTCCCTGCACAAGAATGTCGTTTACACAATGGTTCACCAGGTCGGCACCGACAGTGTTATGTATGCCGGTCTCAAAAGCCAGCTTCAGCTTCGTCCCGACGCCGTCCGCCGAGGCCACAAGTATCGGCTCTGTCATATCCGGGAACATCGCTGAAAACATCCCGCCAAAACTGCCGATATCGGTCAGTGTGCGTTCATTAAAGGTTGATTTGGCGTATTCGCGGATCTTCGCGACCGCTCGATTCGCATTGTCTATTGAAACGCCGGCATCGGCATATGAGATCGATCGTTGCATTATTTGTATTGTAGGGGACGGATGTCGAACTCGTCATTCAGGATGGTGTCAAAATTCTCCTCTGAATCGATAGTAAACTCCTGTTTCTGATCAACATTCGTAATGATAAGTTTTTTGTCGGTGAGTGTTTTCCGGCCGGTTTCGGTCATTATCGAACAGATGGCTCCTTGCGTAAAATGCGAAACAGGCGAAGTCTGCTGGTAATGGCACATTTCCGCAAACTCGGAAAGTTCGCGGGGAGTGTCCTTGAATATATATTGGCTGCGCCACGTGCCGTCGATATGTTTTGCAACCTCACAATATTCACCATCGAATCGCCGGATCGTAAACCTACCGTTCGCATCCCGCTGTTCCTCGTCTAAAGCAAACCTTAATGGTTCCGCAGTAAAATCGCCGAATCCGACGTCTGCCAGAAATTCCTCATCGCCGATGGTTACTATGATCGCTGCGTGGTCAAACTCAGGCCCGTGATCCTTACCGTTAAAAACACGGGCTGATATCAGACGAGTCTTGAAGCCAATAGATAACAGCAATTCATTGAAAAGGCCATTGAGTTCATAGCAAAACCCTCCGCGGCGATGTTCGACTATCTTTGTAAAAAAGCGTTCCAGGTCCAGTACGATCTGACATTTCCAATAGATGTCAAGATTCTCAAAAGGAACGCTGAGAAGATGCCGTCGTTGCAGGTGAAAGAGCGTTGCCGCATCCGCGCGGATATCATGATCATTAATGCCGATGCGTTCCAAATATAGCTGCTTATTCATTCTGCGTTTAACAGTATTCTACAACCCACGTATGGCAGATGCCATTTTGATCTCTTCAGAACCCCTTGCTCGCTTTTCCACTTTCACGGTTTTGTCGTAACTTTAACACTATGAGTTTCACGCTTCACGATATGGGCCAGGAAAGCTATCAATTCAGTGCCAACGTATGGAACTGGAAAGCCTTGCTGGAGATCATTAAAGGAATGGACGTTCTTAGCGAAGGGAAGGTCCGTCAGATGGGTTACAACGCGATGGGTGTAAAGGTCGAGCAGGATGACGCTCGCCTGATCGGCGCAAAACTTCGTGACGAGATCCTGCCAAAACTTGAGCCGAACAAGCGGATGTTCTCTGATGGCACCGTTACCGACGAACCTGATGACGGTACGATCTATAAAGATGAGGACGAACAGTGGAAGAATTATTTCGTAACTTACCTTTGGGTCAAGGATCTGTCTGATTTCTGCCTTCGGTCGAAAGGCTTTCAGATATTCTGATCTGGTGATCCGGTATCGTATAACGTTCGTTCGAATACATGGAATTTTTTAACGAACTAGCAAATAGCATCGCCCCATGGTTCAAGGACATTCGTGTCCAGGTGCTTTTGCTTGTTGTTTTTGCGACCGTTCATGGTTGGCTGGCTGCGTGGCTGGCGGTGCGGATGCTTTTCCGGCCACGAAGGCCGTTCAAGGTCTTTGGAATAACTTTGTTTCCGCAAGGAATGATACCGCGCCACCGCGACCGGCTGGCGAACGCTATCGGCAAGGCCGTCGGCGAAGAGCTTGTCTCGCAGGAAACTATAATGGACGAACTGGTCGGCAAAGATTTCCTGCGGACAAAGATTCGCGGCGTCATTGATTCCTACACGCAGGACCTTTTGGCCCAAAATTATCCTTCTTTGGTAGAAACGCTTCCGCCAAATCTTCGTGGGCCGGTCCTTGATGCCATCTCGTCGCTTCAATTCACCGTTGCCAAGCATATCGAGCGCGTTCTTCAAAATGAAGAGACACGGTCGGCGATCAGTTCTTTTGTTGAGCGACGAGTTGATGAGGTGCTTTCCAGAAGGGTATCGGCAGTTATCGACGACGATGCATACGAAAAGCTTCTTGGATTCATCGAAAGCCGGATCCGCAAGGCGATCGACTCCCCCGAAATTGAGAAAAATATCCGTGAATTCGTAAACCGCCGCATTGACGATCTTGTTACCGCGAACACGCCCATAGGCGAGATGTTCACCGCCGAAGCCGTAGAACTGTTAAAGGAAAAAGCCGCCGAACAGATCACGCCGATAACGCATCATTTGACCGAGATCGCAGCTGAGGAACGAACTCGTTCGCAGATCGGAGCACTGATCAAGAAAGAGGTGCATCAGTATTACGAAAATCTCCCGTTCTTCAAAAAGATATTTGTTTCAAGAGAGAATCTTTTGAAAGAGGTGGATGATTTGGTCAACGAGAGCCTGCCGAAGCGGATCGAAGAAACGCTTAAAGGTGATGTATTTGCCGCAGAGGCCGGTTCATTTATAGATCGTTCGATCGATAATGCGATGCGCAGGCCGCTCATCGAACTGCTCGGAAAGATCGATCCCGAACAGCTTTCAAGATTCAAGGAACAGGTCGCCTCAGCAATTTTTAAGCTTCTTCGCGGTCCTGAAATGGAGCGTTCGATCTCCGGTTACGTTAAGGATCTGCTTGAAAAGCTGCGGCCTCATAGTATCGATTCTATCCTTAGGACCGTCCATCCGGAATCAGAAGCAAAGTTGAAAGATATGCTTTCGCGTGGCCTGCTCGCGATCATCGCCGGTGAAAACACCTCTCGGCTGGTAAACGATATGCTTTCAAAACAGATCGAAAGCCTGCTTGCCGCACCTATCGGAAGACTTTCGGACAAAATTGAAGAGGAGAAACTGGTCTCTGCCAGCGAGACCTTTGCCGATACCATCATTGCCGCTATCCGTGAAAAACTGCCTGAGGCTATAAAGGAATTTGATGTTGGTGGTGTTGTTCGCGAGAAGATCAAGAATTATCCGGTGGAAAAATTGGAAGCTCTTGTGCTTTCCGTCGCAAAAGAACACCTTCGCACGATCGAACTTTTCGGCGCGGGCTTTGGGCTTGCGATTGGCATCGTCCAAGGTGCCTTGCTTTATTTCCGCGAGATGCTCCAGCTCTCACAATAAATCTAACGCCATATGTGTGGTATCATCCTCGACCGACAAGGAGAATTAAGATGCTTACATTGGAAGTAGGAAGTCCCGTTACCTGCGGTATTTGCCGCAGGGAAACCTCGGTCCATTTCGTTACGGAACGCGAAGGCGGCATGGCATACGACCTTGACTGCAAACACCGAAATGCGGTCTGCCCGAACTGTGATGTGCTTGTCCGTGACGATAGCGAGACGATATTTGCCGTCAAACCCCTTTGCCGTACTTGCAGTCCGGAGGCATTTGAAGATGAAGACGAAGATTAGGCAGATTCTTTTGTTGGCGTTCGCGGCTATTTTGTTACCTGCTTCCGGATACGCTCAATCCGCACCGGATGCCGCCGAACTTACACGCCTTTTGAATGAATTTCTTGAAGGGGCCGGGCGGAACGATGCCGCGATCCACGACCGCTTCTGGGCAAATGATCTGATATACACTCGAGGTGTTGGCCAGCGTATAGATAAGGCCGAATTGATGAAAGGTGTTCGCTCTGCCCCGGCAAGGAAGCCGGACGATCCCGTAACAACATATTCGGCTGAAGACGTGATGATACGACAATATGGAAATGCGGCGGTGGTCGCGTTTCGGTTGGTCGGGATCACCACAAGATCCAACGGTGAAAGGACAGTTTCCAATCACCTAAATACTGGCACGTTCTTTAAACGTGATGGCCGTTGGCAAGCCGTCGCCTGGCAAGCAACTCCGGTTCCGGATCCGGCAGCAAAACCAACCGCAACGTCAAATAGGACCGCGAATTCAGCCGCAGAGGCTTCGAGATCTTCAGACGGTCGCACATATCAAAAAGGCCCCCGCGGAGGGTGTTTTTACACAAACACCAACGGAAAAAAGGTCTATGTAAACAAAGAACTTTGTAATTGAGCCTCTGACCTACAACGAAATAATCCGAACTTTCTAACCTGTTTCCTCGTTTGCTCTCATCAGCAGATACTTTTCCTCGGAGGGAACAGATGAAAAAGGTCGGAATCATAATCTTCATAGCGGCTTTGGTGATCGGTGTTGTGGTCGCAAATGTATTTTCGTTCGGAAGCATCAGGGCAGAGAACTTAAAGCCTAGTTTTCTTAGTTTCTCTTTCAAGAGCGGTATCAAGGGTTCGGGCAATATCGTTACCGAAAACCGTGAGTTACGCGATTTCAAATCAATCGACGTTAGCAGCATCTTTGATATTGAGATAGCCTCGCAAAAAGACTTCAGCGTTCAGATAGATGCGGACGACAATCTACTTCAATACATCAAGACTGAGGTAAATGACGGAGTTCTTGGTATCTCCCTAGAAAAGCGTGTGCATACGAGCGGTCCTATAAAGATCCGTATCGGGGCACCGGATATTGAAAAGATCGAGGCTTCCGGAGCCGTAAAGGTCAGCCTGGTCGATCTCAATAACAGTTTGTTAACGGTTGATTCAAGCGGTGCTTCTCGTATTATCGTGAGAGGCAAGACCGCAAGACTTAATGTTGATGTAAGCGGTGCCTCAAAGATAGAAGCGGAGGAGTTGGTCGCTGAAAATGCGTTGGTTGATTCAAGTGGTGCAAGCAAGGTGAGGGTAAATGTCCTTGGCGAACTCACCGCGGATGCTTCGGGTGCAAGTAGCGTTTCCTACGTTGGAACGCCCGCAAATGTTATTAAAAAGACTTCCGGAGCCGGCAAAGTTTTCTCTAAATAAAAAGTTTTCTCTAAATAATTGGTTAGTATTGATGAATCCGGGTCGTCGCCTGACGAAAAGGCTGCGGCCCTTTACTTTTTAGATCTTTGACTGGTATAGAATGACCTCTAGAAATACGAAATGGAAAGTGCAAGATCATTTATCTTTCTTGGAGCCGTCGCTTTGTTGGCGGTCGCGGTAATTGCGTTGGTGCTTTTTAGGGCTAATCCGCCGGTCGAAACTAACTCGAACATTCAACCCAAACGAGAATTTACGTTTGGGAGCTTTATTCAGGGATCACAGCTCGTGCCAAAAGGAGAATTGCTCGCGTTCAAATTCGAGCTGAACAGAAAAACCACTCTTCGCGGAAATTTCTCAACACCAAAAAACGATGTACGCATCAACTGTCTTATAGTTACCGCTGACGACCTGGCGGCAATGAAGGAACGGCAGGAATTCAAACCGCTGATCGAAACCGGGATCGTTCCCAAAGGCGAGATCACGCGTCAGTTCGGACCAGGCGAGTATTATGTTGTATTCGACAACCGGAACGGCGAGAAAGATCTGCCTTTGACCGATGTTGATTTCTCAGTAAATTGAAGATGCTCATCACGTCTCGACAGCTCGTGTCCTGATACCTACGATCTCGCCGGAATTTTTGTCTTCCCCAATTGCGTAAATGTCTATCCGTATCTGCCCTATACGAAACACTGTTGGATCCAATAGCCTGCGAGAGAATATCTTTCCTAGTTGTTCAAACCGCCTCGCTGTTTCCTTTTGATCCTTAGTGTACCAATCTTTTTGTTCAGAGAGCCGCTTGAAAAATGCCGGGGCATCCTGTTGATCTATCTTTGTGTTTTTTGGAAGTTGAAGTTGATAGACAAGCTGCTTTGCGGAAATTTCCGACATTCTTTCTCCGACAAAAAGTTCTACCGGCGCGTCCGTCTCACTGACGTAAATAAGCCCCTTGCAAAGTTTTGCTATTTCGAGAGAGGCGGAGTCGTTTTCCACCTCATCTTTTTCTTTCGTGCACATAAAATTTTCCTTAAAAATTTAACATCATTTCGGGTGAAAATTCGTCAAAAAATTGCTTGCTTTAGGGTCTATTCTCGCTCCAAATCATTGATAAAAAAAGTAGTTGAAGGGAATTTTTCTTGGGCCGTATTTTCTGTGGATTTTGGTTTGCAATGGCCAGTTGTATGTGCTAATCTGACACCCGTTTTCGTTTGAATAACCCTTGTAAAGCATTGAAAATAAATAACTTAAAGTTACACTTTAAGTGTCTTGTTTATTTCCACAGCCTTGTGGAAAAAGCTGTGGGAAATTTTCACTGGAGCGGAATTACTTCCCGCCGAAACCTGTGAATTTCAAACGAATTACAGTCGCAGAATGTTGTGAAAAACTTTAGTCTGAGACACAGCAGATCCGAGCATTTCTCGGCAGATAAATTTAATAGTTGTTAACACCTGTTTCGGAGACCTATAGTGGAAACTCTCGATACCAAAACAGACATTTGGAAAGATATTCTGGCGGTTGTAGAAACGCGCCTTAACAAGCATATTTTTGATTCTTGGTTCCGTCCAATAATATTTGACGGCATCGATGACAAAGAAAGAAAGCTTATGCTTCGAGCGGGCGACATCACGCGGGACTGGGTGTCGAAATACTACCTAGAATTACTTCATCACATAATGCGCGATCAAGGGCTTGAAGGTTATGCCATTGAATGGATCATCGAAAAATCCGATGCAACAGAGAGCAAGTTCTCGGATACAGATGAGAGCGTTGCGGATGCGTCAAACAGTGATGTTCTTGAAGACGCTCAGTCGCTCCCATTCAAGCCAATGTTCGGTCGCTCCCAATCGCCAAATTTTGTCGATATCGAGCCAGTCGATAATTCGCTGAATCCAAAATACACCTTTGAGAAGTTCGTCGTCGGTTCCAGCAACCAATTCGCCCACGCAGCGGCGATGGGGGCGGCGGATATTCCCGGAAAAACATACAATCCGTTATTCATTTATGGCGGTACGGGACTTGGTAAGACACATCTGATGCATGCGATCGGACACGCGATAAAGCAGCGCAATCGGCATATGCGTGTTTCTTATATCACAAGCGAAAAGTTCATGAATGAGCTTATCAATGCGATCCGCTTTGATAAAACAGACAGCTTTCGCGAAAAGTATCGTTCGATAGATGTGCTCTTAATGGACGACGTCCAATTCTTTGCCGGCAAGGAACGCACGCAGGACGAATTTTTTCATACTTTCAATACGCTTCATAATGATCAGAAACAGATCGTTATCACGAGCGATTGCCCGCCGCGCGAGATACCCACGCTTGAAGAGCGTCTGCATTCGCGTTTTGAATGGGGTCTTATTGCCGATATTGAACCGCCGGACCTTGAGACAAAGGTTGCTATCCTAAAACGAAAAGCCGATCTTGACGGAATAGATCTTCCTGATGAGATAGCTATATTTATAGCGAGCAAGATCAAGAGCAACGTCCGCGAGCTTGAAGGCTCTCTTGTAAGGCTGGTCGCGATCGCCAGCCTTCGCGGGGTTCCTATCTCCAAGATGCTTGCACAGGACGCGTTAAAGAACATAATAGATTCTGAACGGCCCGAAGGATTGACGATGGAGCGAATTGCACGGATCGTGGCTTCGCATTACAATCTTACCGTCGAAGAAATGAAATCGAAGAACAACAGTCGGGCGGTCGCAATGCCTCGCCAGGTTGCTATGTATCTTTGCAAACGGCTAACAAAACACAGCTTTCCTGAGATAGGCCGAGAGTTTGGAGGTAAGCACCACACCACTGTAATGCACTCGGTCGACAAGATAGATTCATTAACTAGAGAAGACCGCGTTTTCCACAATAAGATAAGCGAACTCATCGACCTTATATGCCGATAAATAAAGGAGTTTTTGCAAAAATGGAAAAAGAGGATTTCCACATACGGTTCAGAGACGTTGCCTCTGTAAGTCTATTATTTGCAGCACTTGATAATAATTTTCCACATTTCCTCAACAACGGGCCGTTAGAGCCTGAGGATAGCAGTGGAAAAAACCGACGAGAAAAGGTTTTCAACACTTTAAGAGCTTTTTCCACAAGTTTTCCACAACACCGTGCGGAAACTAAACACTAATAAAAAAGGTAATTTTAAGGCCTTTTACACATTTTCACAGTGCCTACTATAACTACTAAATAAATAATTAAATTATTTAGAAGTTAATATAAGCAGACAGACAGGAAAAGATATACCGGGAGCAGTAATTGAAATGGAATTCACGATCAAGCAGAGTGTTCTGAAAGAAGAACTTGGTTATATCCAAGGAGTGGTCGAAAAGAAAAGCACGATACCGGTGCTTTCAAACATTCTGATCGAATCGATCGGTGAAACATCGATCCGGATTGTTGGGACCGATCTTGACGTTACCATTCGCTGTGATGCTGAGGCCGAGATAAAAACACCAGGTGCCATGTGTGTTCAGGCCCGCAAACTGTTCGACATCGTCCGGACCCTGGACGATGGTGATGTCTATTTCAAAAAGGAAGACAATGAGTGGGTCCGGATGAAAGCCGGTCGTGCGAATTTTCGATTGGCCGGTGTCAACCGTGAGCAATATCCGGAGACCCCTATCTTTAAATCTGCACCGCTGAAGCTTTCGTCAGATGTGTTCAGTTATTTTGTGCAGAATACTGCCTTTGCGATTACAAATGAACAAAGCCGCTTTACGCTTTCCGGTGCAAAGTTCATCATTGCGGACGGCGTGGCCAAAATGGTTACAACGGACGGCCACAGACTTGCATATGTTGAAAAGGCAATAAATGGCGATGAAGCATCGAGCATTGATACGCTGATACCTAAGAAAGCATTGCTTGAGCTTGTGAGGATCGCCCGCGTCAGCGGTGGAGATGTTCAGTTCGGCGAAGACCAGAATCACATTTATTTCGAGACTGATGGCCGTTTGCTAATAACTCGAAAACTTTCGGGGAATTTTCCGAACTATGAAATGGTGATGCCTAAGGACAACGATCGATCTGTCGAATTCGATCTTGCGGATATGCGTGCGGCAGTCCGACGCATTTCATTGATGTCCGACGAAAGGAATCGTTCTATTCGTTTGACTGTTCGTGAAGGAGAAGTTGAGTTAACTGCTCAATCAAGTGAGGAAGGCGAGGGCGTTGAGGTGATCCCGGCTGATTATAAAGGCGAGGAAGTTACAATCGGCTTTAATCATCAATATCTGCTTGAATTTCTTAACAATGTGGGTTCAACAGAACTCGTTGCCTCTTCCGCTGAACAAGTTTCCGATACAGGGAATTCTGACGGAACCAATGCTGGAACCGCTCGGGCAAAAGAGCCCGCATCTCCTAAACGCATCTTGTTTGAATTCAAAGATTCAAACGCTGCAACACAGATGCGGATCGCAGGTGAGACGGGATACGATTATCGCTATATCGTTATGCCTCTAAGGATCTGAGGGTTCCTTTAATAGTTGTGCTTGAAAGATCGCGGTTCGGTTTGGATTACCGGCCGCGTTTCTTTTCAGAGTAAATTTTCTGTCGTATGGCGGACATGGTTTAATATTAAGAGATGAACGCAGAAGGCAAAGGAAACAGGTTCAACGACCTGCTTCCATATCTAATGTGGACCTTAGCACTTGCGGCAACAGGCGGCAGCCTTTTCTTTTCGGAGATAATGGAGCTTCCTCCTTGCGTTCTCTGCTGGTATCAGCGAATAACGATGTATCCGCTAGTTGTTATAATTGCAGTTGGTATCATATTGTGTGACGGAAAATGGAAGTGGTACGCATTTCCGCTCGCTTTAATTGGGCTTGGTGTGGCCGTTTACCACAATTTGCTTTATTACGGGATCATTCCCGATAGCCTGACGCCGTGCACGGAAGGGATCTCATGCACCTCGCGCCAGATCGAGTGGTTGGGATTCATAACCATTCCATTGATGTCCTTGGTCTCATTTATAATGATAAGCATAGGTTTGATCATTTATCGGCCTCAGAAATAAGGATCAAAGTTCTAATAATGAAGAAAGAAGTAAAGACTCTTGCTGCTATCGCCATCGTGGCCGTGATACTTGGGATCGTTGGTATTATGGCTTATCGGAGCTCAGAGACAACGAAGGCTCCTCCAGTTCAGAGACCCGACAACACCGAAAAACTTGTTCGGCCGGACAGCTATACCCTCGGGCCAGCGGATGCAAAGGTTACTGTCGTAGAGTTCCTCGATCCTGAATGCGAAGCATGCGCGGCGTTTGCCCCCTCGGTCAAGAAGATCGTCGGAGAGTTTCCGCAAGTGAGGTTCGTTTTTCGTTATATGCCCTTTCATAGAAATGCGAAGCTTGCGGCCACGTATATGGAAGCTGCAGGTGAACAAGGCAAATATTTTGAAATGATGGATATTATGTTCCGCAAGCAGTCAGAATGGGGTGAGATACACGGAGCGGCACCACCACCGAACCGCCCTGAAGCGAATGTTACATTCGAAAAGTTTGCGCAGGAAATAGGCTTGGATATGCAGCGGCTTAAAAACTCATTGGCTGACCCAAAACACGCTGCAAAGGCAGACCGTGATATGTCCGACGGCCGAGCTCTAGGGGTACGTGCAACACCGACCTTCTTTGTGAACGGCCGCCAAATGACACGACTGGATGAAGGAAACCTACGTTCCATGATCAACGAGGAGATAAGGAAAGGGCAATAGTTTGGATGGAAGTTTCAAAGAGCCCTATCTGATCAAATAATTCTTCCATTATCGTAAGCTCCGCCGCAGCCGAATGCTAAACCAACTAAAGACTCCGCGACGGGTAGTTATCACCGGTTTCGGCTGTGTAACTCCCATCGGCATCGGGAAAGATGAGTTTTGGAAGTCGCTAAGTTTGGGCAAAAGCGGCACCCGGCTGATAACATCATTCGATCCAACACCGTTCAAGGTTCAGATCGCTGCCGAGATACCGGAATTCGATTGGAGAGCGGAGCTTGCTGCCAAGGACCGGCAGCACGTTCCGAGAACGGTTCCGCTTGCCATTGCCGCATCACGTGAAGCAATGGCGGACAGCCACCTGCTCGCTGATGAACTTACGGCAGAAGAGCGTGGCAATTTCGGGGTTGTGTTAGGTACCGGCGGCGGCGGACTATCTTTCACGGAAAAGCAGTTCGGTTTTTGGTTTTCCGGCAATGCAGGAAAAGGAAGTATTTATACGATACCTGCATCTACACATGGCGGCCTCTCATCAGAACTTTCGATGTTCTTCGGTCTTCACGGGCTCTCTCACGTCGTTTCAACCGGATGTACCTCTTCCACTGATGCCATCTTTTATGCTGCGCAGCACATCGCTTTTGGGCGTCAAGATCGAATGCTCGCGGGAGGAGTAGATTCACCTATTTCGCCCGGTATTTTGAAAGGTTTTGAGGTAATGGGTGTTTGTACAAAGGAATGGAACGCAGAACCGGAGCGTGCAAGCCGGCCTTTTTCAGCGGATCGATCGGGAATGGTGATCGGTGAAGGGGCATGGATATTTGTAATTGAAGAATTAGAGGCGGCTTTACAACGCGGTGCGAAAGTATATGCAGAGATAATCGGATACGGATCTACCTGCGATGCATACCACCGTGTACGTCTGGAAGAGAACGGCGTTGAGCCGGCAAGGGCGATGAAACTTGCAATGGATGATGCCGGCATTACTCCGCAAGACATCGATTACGTAAATCTTCACGGAACCTCGACCCTCCTGAACGATCGAATAGAAACGAAAGCCATAAAAGCAGCATTCGGGGAATATGCCTACAAAATACCGATGTCCGCCACCAAATCACAGATCGGCCATCCTCAGGGTGCGGCAGGCGCGGCAGGTGTCGCAGCAACATTGTTTGCGATCAACGGTTCAGTTGTGCCACCGACGATCAATCTTGACCTAGCGGATGCTGAATGCGACCTGGATTACGTTCCGAATTTTCCTCGCGAACACTCTGTTCGAATTGCACTTTGCAACTGCATTGGCTTCGGCTCAAAAAACTCTGCGCTGATCCTAAGATCAATTGAGCCATAAGGAAAAAGTGCGGCCTTATTGGTCGGCCGCACTCGGTAGGTATATAAATGGATGGTTATTAGGACAGGAATTTCGGCAAATTACCGGAGCGCGTCCGGTTTTACCGACGGAGGATAATAAAAGGGTCCAAAGCTCTTAAAGCTCTGGGTATTAAAATTCTTTCTGGCACCGCATTCCAAACAGGCGCGATAAGAAACATTCTTAACGGTAATAGGCCGGCCAAGCCGTTTGTGCCAACAGCCGAACAGCTTTCCAAAAATGCCGATCTTGGTACCGAGAGCCGACTCACGCCGTTGCCTGGTTTTAGTCAACAAATTGTTTTCTAGTACTTGCTGCATCATCCTATTTACCTCCCCACATCTGCTAAATGATGTACCTTGATACACTATATAGAACGAATAACGGGGAAAGTTTTGCAGTTATTTGATGTATGTACCTGCAAACTGGTTTGTTCGATTTTCAAACTCATTCCCGTGCTTTTCTTTCGCTTATCGCAGTTATTCGCTAGAATCATCCAAAAAGATTCGGGCAGATATCCGAGGTCCTCTATGGAAATAAGACGCATAAGGCATATCACCTGCGCAGACTGCGTTCATGTATTCGATCGCTTTCTCAAGTTTCAAGTTCTGTTCTTTGGCTTCTCCTTATTGGGTTCGATCGGAACTGAATTGTTCCGCTTTTCATCCGGTCTGACCGGAGCTTTGCGTGGCTTTTCAAGCGACGGCTTCGTCAGCTCGATCTTTGTCTCCTTCTTCTCGGAGATCATAGGATCTCTTTTCGGCTTCTCGTTAATTGCCTCAATTTCCCTAGTCTCTCTTGATTCTGCAAAACTCTCACCCAGCGATTCACCGTTGCCTACCGATTCATCTATCTCTTCTCCATTGAATACGGCGACCATTCCATCGCTATCAGGAGCAACCTTCAATTCCGGAAGCACGTTCTCCGCTATCTCCTGAAAGACCGGGGCGGCAACATCCCCTCCATTTCGACCGCCAATGCGTGGCTCATCGATCATAACAGCGATGGTTATACGGGGGTTATCTGCAGGTGCATAGCCAATGAATGAAGATACGTATTTTGACGAACTGACCCGCTTGATTGCCGGATCATACTTCCAAGCCGTTCCGGTTTTTCCGGCGGTGGTATAGCCGGCGACCTGCGCTTTTTTGCCCGTTCCCGAAACAACTACCTGTCGCAGCATACGGCGCAGTCCTGCCGCTGCCTCATCGCTGATGACCCTGGTTTTTTCGGGTTTTGTAACGGAGATCACCGTATCGTCGGAGCGCTTGATCTCTTTGATTATTCGCGGACTGACCCGCACGCCATTGTTTGCTATCGTCGCAAAAGCAGTTGCCATTTGCAACGGTGAAACGCCTATTTCGTAGCCGATCGACATCGAAGCTAGCGAATCACCAAACCAACGTTCCGGAGGACGAAGCATCCCGCCGGTTTCGGCAGGCAGTTCGACGCCTGTCGGCTGGCCGAAACCAAATTTCCGCACCATATCATAGTAGTTCTCTCGTCCTACACGAAGCCCCGTTTTGATAGCGCAAACATTGCTCGAAACTGCCATCGCCTTTATGAAATTTATCCGGCCGAGTGCTTTTGAATCCTTGAAGCGATGACGGGCAACCTCAATAGTTCCATTGCCGGTATCGATCTCTGCCTCCGGAATTATCAGACCGCGATCCAAAGCCGCTCCATAAGTAACGAGTTTGAAGACTGAACCCGGCGAATAAAAGCTTTGGACCGAGTTGTTCCTTAGATTCTCGGCATTGATACCTTTGAGGTCGTTCGGATCAAATGTTGGGTGGTTCGCCATCGCAAGTATTTCGCCGGTTGCATGATCAAGAACGACTGCCATCCCCGACTTAGCACTTGAAGCTGAAACCGCTCTCTTCAGCGCCTCTTCAGCCTTGTACTGAATAGAGGAGCTGATCGTTAAGACCACATTGCCCGGCTCTTCCTGTTCTGAGACACGTTCATCATATATCCTGCCAAGTCGGTCGCGCTCCTGAACTTTCTTTATTACTGCACCATACAAAACATCATTTTGCGATTGTTCGATCCCTGCCTGGCCAACGCCTTCTGCATTGCTAAAACCGACAACGTGTGCAGCTACTGTTCCTTGCGGATAACTTCGTGTCTGGTCCTCACGCCAATAAAGCCCTTCAAACCTTGGAAGATCAGCCTTTTTTATACTTGGATCTTCTAACATCCTGTTTATACGCTGGACGTCATCGTCATTTAGGTTTTTTGCAAGCGGTACGAATTTTCGCTCAGCATCTTTTGCTTCTTTTAATTGAGTTTCGACCGCGCCGGCTTTGACATTTATCGCTTTCGCGATCGCCTTGGCGGCTTGGGAAACATTCTCGATCTTCGTCGGATCAGCAAATAGTGTCCGCGTCTTGATACTCATCGCCAATGCCCTGCCATTGCGGTCATAAATAGTACCGCGGGGCATTCGAGTCTTCTTAATATCAACACGTTGCTTGATCGCCCGGTCGCGGAGCCAGCTATGCTCATTTACCTGAAGATGCACAAGCCGGGCGCTGATACCTCCAAACCAGATCACCAGGATCGCCACGATAAACATGAATCTCGTAAATGCGATCTGATTCAAATTCTGCTTCTTTCTAGTTCTTCGAACCATATTCGGGATCCGATCTAGTTAAAACTTCTCGCTTCTGACCACCATTGAACTTTTTGTTGAAGCCGCTGAGATCACAGTTCTTCGAATACCGCTATCCGAAGATGAGCTCGACCCACCGCGTACTTCGGCGATCCTTGGCCGAATGTCCTCTGATACAATGGTCCGCCCCGTTTCGGGCTTTTCAGTTTTCGCAGCTTTGACGTCTATTTCTTTGGCAGGTTTGGGACTCGAGACCGCTAATGCCGGTTTTACAGATACCCTCGACTGTGCGGACGGGTTTTGTGATTCACCGGTTACGGAAGGTGTTACTGCTCTGCGGGATACTGGCTCCCGTAATACTCCTTGGAGCTCACTTGTTGTGCTGACGCCGATCGTGCCGGAGTTCGTCAGCAATGCTGCCTCCTGAAATCCAAGAGAGCGAGCGGTTCTCTTGATCACAGCCGGAGACAAAGCCAGTTCGCGCTCAAGTTCAAGGCGACGCTTTTCATCGTTCAGCTCCTGAAGCTGACTTCGAAGCTTCGCATTCGCGATGCCGAGCTGCATAGATGCGAAATGTCTCGTTGCAGCAAAGAACAAACCCGTCGAGATTATTGCTGCACCGGCTATTGCCAGCAACAACAAGCCCCAAGGAAAAGAGCTTGTTTCAATTTGTCCTGCCGTTCGATTTCGATTTACGTTTCGTCGCTTCATTTTATTTAGACTCCCTCGCAATTAGATCTTTTCGATAGCTCTTAACTTCGCGCTTCGAGCTCGTGGGTTTTTATTTAGTTCACCCTCACCCGGGACGATCGGTTTCTTTGTTATTACCCTGACTTTAGTGACCGCACCACACAAACACTTCGGCATCTTGGGCGGACACAGACATTTTCCCGAGAGCTTTTGAAATGCCCGTTTGACGATCCGATCCTCGAGCGAGTGAAAGCTAATGATCACGAGCCTTCCGCCTCGATTCAGTAATTCAACCGAACTTTCAATGAACTCCGACAATGCTCCCAGCTCGTCATTCACCGCGATCCGAAGTGCCTGAAATGTTCGCGTCGCCGGATGGATGGCGTCTTTTCGTCCAACTCTCACACAGGATTCGACGATCCGTTTAAGTTCGAACGTCGTCTTGATAGGCCTGCCAGCTTCTCTTTCAGCAACTATCCGACGTGCGATCTTGCGACTTGCCCGCTCTTCACCGAATTGGTAAAGGATGTCGGCGATCTCGTCCGCGTTTAGTTCTGCCAGAAGTTCTGCTGCTGTCGGACGTGATGATCCAGGATCCATTCTCATATCAAGCGGCGAATCAAAGCGAAAACTAAATCCGCGCTCGGTGCTGTCGATCTGCATTGAAGAGACCCCAAGATCAGCAACTATCCCATCCACATTATTGAATCCGACTTCATTCACCATTCGAGCAATGTCACTGAAATTTCCCTGCCGTGCGATGATCAGGATCCCTTTAACCTCAAGCCTCTTCTTTGCTGCCTCAAGTGCAACAGGATCTTGATCAATGCCGATGATCGTGGCGGTTGGTACTCTTTCAGAGATCGCTTCGGTGTGTCCTCCGAATCCAAGAGTCGCATCCACGATTACTTTGATCTCACCGGTAACAAGGAGTTCAGCAACTTCATCTCTTAGCACCGTGATGTGTGCGATGTCTGACATCTTCTTAGTTAAGTCAAAGAGCGTTAGGATCAGATTCGGACATACAAAACTCTGCTCTATCAACGAGCACACTTCCGGCCCCGGCCGCAAAAAGGCCCCGTGGCGACCGTAATGGGCGCCGGTGTCATTTCTGACTTTTAACGAATTTTGCTTATGAGGCTGTGCTTAATGTCTTAAGCGACTATTTTGCGGCCTGAACTTCCAAAAGTGACCCAACTTAGCAATTGACCGACCGCAGAATGAATAATACGTCGATTCTCTTTTGGTTGTCAATACAAAAAATTGTGAAATTTTAATCAACTGCTTAAGATTTTACCCTCTTACCCCTCGAACCCCTTTATGTCTTCCTCCACTTTACTTATTACAGATTTTCTGTAGAGTTGTAAGATTGTTTTCAGATGGAAACAGGATTTCATCAGCTCGTGATCTTCGGTTTGCTGGCAGCCGCAGCCAATGTGCTTGGTGGCCTGGTGCTTTTACCTTCGCGGCTCCATGGACAATACCGTGGCTTACTAAAGTATCTGTTAGCGGTAGGTGCGGGCTTTATGATCTCCGTTGCTTTGATCGAACTTATCCCGCGGACGGTGGAGCTATGGAAGACCGAGGGGGAATTCTTCCATTCTAACCTTTACATTCCGATGCTGCTTTTGCTTGGCGGATATCTTTTGACTCAGTTCTTTGAACATACCATTGCCCCACATTTCCATCTCGGCGAAGAAGTCCACCCCGATAATGTTCTAAGCCCGCGTTCGGCTTTTGCCGGTGTCGGCGGATTACTGATGCACACATTCTTCGACGGGGTTTCCATTGCCGCCGCGTCGCAGATAGATTATCGGGTAGGCTTGCTGGTTTTTGTCGCGGTCTTTCTACATAAATTCCCGGAAGGCTTTACTATCGGTTCAATGATGCTTGCGGCCGGCAAAGGTCGGCGGGAGGTTCTGATCGCCACTTCACTTGTGGGAATTACAACCTTATTCGGAGTTCTTCTTTACCATTTCGCGGGGACGAGGCTCGGACTTTCAGTCGCCTACGCACTCCCCGTAGCTTGTGGCATCACACTTTATGTCGCCGCGAGCGACCTAATACCTGAGGTTAACCACCACGGGGGTAAGCGTCCGTTCGTATCACTTTCGGTCTTTGCCGGGGTCGGATTGTTCTTTTTGCTACACATTACCGTCCACGAATTGATCGGTCATTAAATTCCCGGAACCTTTCTTTAATTCCGTCGTAATAGAAATATCGGAGGTGCTTTGAAAGCTATGCGCGATCCATTTATTGCAGGGCTATTAAGTTTATTGATTCCGGGTGTCGGGCAGATCTATAACGGAAGAGTTATTATCGGCATTATCTGGTTGTTGTTAACCGGTGTATCCTGGATCGGCTCTGCTGGACTGCTGGGATGTGTGGTCCACCTAATTTCGGCATGGTGCGCATATAGTTACGCAAAGGATAATCCGGTCAGGTGAAAACCTGGTTTTTTCTTCATACGATCCTCCTCTTTTCCGGTGTGGAAACGCACCGGATTTTTTGCGAAACCAATAAGGCTAACTTTGTATTTCCCGCCAGCCGCAAGTATCTCCTTTGTTGAGGTTGATTATTCAGATAAACTTACTGATACAGCGACAAGGCTTGGAAGTAGGCAATTTGTAGGTTCAATTGTGCCTTGATCGCAAATTCTTATGGCTAAAGAAGGACTTCCATTTGTTTTGGTACCTGCGGTCATCGCGCTTTTACTTGCATATTTCGGCCTTTGGGCGATAGCACTGATACTGGCAGCTGTTGCGGCGTTCATGGCGTACTTTTTCCGAGATCCCGAACGTGTGGTTCCGGACTCCCCGGGTATTGTAGTTTCCGCGGCAGATGGGCGAATAACTCGGATCGAAGCCGATGAACGCGGAACCACGGTAAGCGTTTTCCTTTCCCCTTTGGATGTCCACATAAACCGATCCCCGATCGCGGGCAAGATAACCAAGCAAGAATATATTCCGGGACGCAAGGCTCCTGCAACGAACGATTCGGCGAGTTTGTCGAATGAGCGCAATTCACTTACGATAGCTGGCGGAGAAGGCACGGTCGTCTGCACTCAGATCGCCGGAATTCTGGCCCGTCGGATCGTGTGCTGGTCGAAAGAAGGAGATGAGGTAAAACGCGGTCAGCGATTTGGATTGATAAAATTCAGTTCGCGAACCGACCTTTTGATACCGGCCGGAGCTGATGTGCTTGTAGAGGTTGGCGACAGAGTTCGCGGTGGCGAGACCATCATTGCGCGGTTCAATACAAGAGCAACTGACAATGTCTCCGCTACTAGCCCGTAGAATTGGAATTGATGGATATCAAGGATAACAAACCAGCTCATCGCGGTTTACGAAAAGGACTTTACGTGATCCCGACCGCGTTTACTGCTGCCAATATCGCGATGGGGTTTTTGGCGGTTCTTTATTCGATCCGCGGATTTCAGATCGCTGTAACGGATGCCGCTGCTGCCGCAAGCTACTTCAATTACGCTGCGATAGCCATCGGGCTTGCCATACTATTTGACACGCTTGACGGACGCGTAGCTCGAATGACACGCACGACAACGGAGATCGGTGTTCAATTTGATTCGCTTGCCGATGTGCTTACATTTGGTATTGCCCCCATCGCGTTGATCTACAGTTGGGCTTTCGGAGCCTCATTCAATGAAAAAAGCAGCGAACACGCTTTAGCGGTTTTTCTTTTGTTTATGTACCTGATGTGCGGAGCGTTTCGACTTGCGCGCTTCAATATTCAGGCGACCCGCCCGCGTGTGATCAAAGAAGGTACACCGAAGCTTGACAAGAAGAATTTTGTCGGGCTGCCGATGCCGCCGGCGGCCGGTCTTTTGGCTTCGACGGTACATTTTGCACCGATGCCACTGAGTTCGTATGGTGAAGGTTTTGCCAGATTCTACAGTTACCTTTTGATGATATTGATCGCGGCTCTCGGTCTTCTGATGGTAAGTACGCTCAGGTACACGAGTTTCAAGACTGCGGGAAGCGGGCGTCGAAATCTTTACATAGTGCTTCTGATCGCGGCGATTGGGATGCTTATTTGGCTCTATTCACAATATGTACTGTTGATCCTTTCAGGCCTTTATGTCGCCCACGGCGTGCTGTTTTATATTTTCAGCATCTTTCGGCGTCGGCCCATACCGACAGAAGAGACGGAAATCGCAGCAGATTAAGCTCGGAAAAGAATTTTTTTCAGTAAAGCTGGAGGGTGAAACTACTACTTTCTAGATTCTGATTTTAGTTTAGCAACTGATTCGATTATAGCTTCACATAGTTCGATAGCTGTTTGAAGGTTCCCACGTTCCGACATAGTTTCAGCAGATGTCTCAGCTTTTATAAGGTGAGGAAGATACCGCTCCGCAGCGGCCGCAAGTGCCCGAACCGCTTTGGGGAACAACTTACCCTCAACTTTATTTTGTGCTTGGGTGATCTCATTCCTCCCGGCAATGTCGTCAATATCATCTGCGGCTTTTTGTAAAATGCTGCGAATATCAGAGAACGCCCTAACTCTGTCTGTCGTGGGAAGCTCTCCCCATTTATCCAGTTCCTTTTCCTTAGGTTTCCAGCCACCAGTCTCAATTCCTATGGCGTTAAATCGGCGGTCGATCATCCTTGTAAGTAACGTAATACGTAGATCGATGTCCTGTGCGTCGCGAACTAGCTCGATCTCCTCATCGGTCATATAGTCGCGACGCTGTGAGTGTGCATCCGCAACAAAAATTAGTAGTGCGGCAAGCGATAAAATTAGTGCACGGAAGATCATATTGTGAGTGTCCGAAGCCTGTTAGATGCGGTTATGGCTCATCCTGTTGCTGGCGGCGAGCACCTGGAACAACAGTATCAGAGAACATCGGCTCGACCGCCTTTGCTCGGGCTTCGCGAAGATCTTTTCCTAGATAATAAATATAGCGCTCTCGCTCCGGGGGTACTTCACGTCTCAGCAGTTCCAATTGTGGGGCAAGCCGTCTTAATCCTATCTCAAATCGCTTGAAATTATTTAGGATCGCCTTTCTGTTGCTTGAGGATCTATCAAGAAAAGCGAGTGTGTCATCCATAAGAGCGTGGAAAGCACCAAGATCTTCGAACATTGATTTGAAATCATCAGCGGCATTCTTTTCTGCTGCGGCTTTAAGGCGCGTCTCCATTAATTCTAACGCCAGCGAGGTGCGTTTCTTTACATCGCGAGTAGAATCTAGTTGCTTTCGCTCCGCGTCAGAAATGATTTTCATAGGAGGCGGAGCGTCCGTTGGGTCATATCGGTCCGTCGCTTGAGCGGCAACGGTATGAACCAGCACAAACACTACCGGCACGATAGCGACCAAGCGTTTTGATCGCGATGCATCAAAGAAATAATTCCCCGACAACACTGCTCCCAAAACGCTCCTTTTCATCTTTCTATTTCCCCTTTTTGTCTTTGATCTGCTTCTGTATAGTAGTCATCCGCAGATTCACTTTGTCTATTTCCAATTGATTGACCGCCGGGTCCGCGATCTTCAGAAACTGCTGGTAATTTGCCACGGCATCAAGATACTCGCCAAGTCGGTCATACACGACAGCCAGAAAATAAAATGCTACAGCTTTTTCCGGCTGCTTTTCCGTAAGCCATTTATATTCGTCTTTCGCTTCAGTAAGCCTCCCCGATTCAAAAAGTGCCGTTGCAAGGTTTGCCCGAATAGTTGCGTTCTCCGGAGCAAAACTTTTTAACTTTTTCAGCAGGTCAGACGCTCCTGCATATTCCTTTGCCTGAACTAATGCAGCTCCGTAGCCGATCGCGTGATCGATGTTATCGGGCTCCGCCTCAGATGCACGGCGGCAATATAGCAATGCCTTGGACGGGTTGTCCCTTCGATAAAGCACACAAAGTCGAGAAAGTGCTGCAATGTCAACTGGATCAACCACGAGCCGTTTTTCTAATTCGGCAACGTCAGTCGCAGTGGCTGCATCGATCGCGGATAACAACACCGTGATCTCACTACTTGGATCGGGTACCTCTGAAAGTAGCCGACGGGCCTCTATGGTCTTTCCCTCCGCGATCAAAATCTTTGCCTTGAGCAGTCGCAAATCGTGATCGACTGGCCCAAGAGATTCAATCTTTCTTACATAAGCTGATGCTGAAACAACGTCATTTCGAGAAAGGGCGATAAGGGAAAGCTCTTTAAGTGCCGTAATATTGTTCGGATCAAGCTCTAATGCACGGGTGAAACTGGCTTCGGCTTTTTCGCCAAGAGCAGTTTGCAAAAGACCGCGTGCGATCCAAATGGACACAGGCGGCCTCGCCTTTGAAGCAAAGGTTGAAACGACATCCAAATGACTACGGAGCTTCTCTTTCGGGGCATTGCTACGGATAAGCAGTTCGGCGAAGGCGGCTATCGCGGGGATGTTCTGCTCATCCAGCTCGATCGCTTTCGCTAGAACTGACCGAGCTTCCTCAAATTCACCTTTGTCCAGGAGAAGTGAACCGAGCCCGGCATACGCAAGAGACCAGGAGTCGCGAAACTCTATCGCACGCCTGAACGAACGCTCAGCAAGTGTGCGATCTCCCGACTGCCTGTATGCAACTGCAAGCTGGTACTCGGCCTCGGGAAATTCTTCGATCAGTTCAAGAGCTTCTTTATATAAAGAGATAGCGGACGTTAGATCACCTTTTTCGTGTGCGTCCTGACCGCGATTGAAAATGGCAATCGCACGCTCAGTTTCATCGCCATCCTGGCAATTAACCGGCGTGGCAAAGGCTGCCGCTGCAAACAACACCGCGACTGTGCTTACGATTGCTTCGACCCTTATTCGCCGGATCGAACTAGCGATTGAATGCCGAATTGAGAACTTCATCGAAAGGCTGAATATCGCTGATTTTAGCATCAGAAACGCCCAATTACCAGATTTTTTGTAAAAGAATGGATTTCGACAGCAATCGTTTGCCTTTCGGATTTTCGCTACGTTAAGATTTCAAGTTTATGATTGCCCAACCGGGCCGCGTGTTCTAGCGTTCACACTAAGTTCACGTAAAAAATAAGACATCATAAGTAACCAGCAAGAAAATATTGGAGAAGGAAATTCGTAATGGCAAACCCGATGGCAGATGAGATGCGCCGCTTCAAAGGCAGCGATGAAAAGAATCCCTTTGAGGCAATGAGCGAACGTTTTGACCGTGCTGCACAGTTACTAGGACTCGACCCAGATCTATATGCGGTGATGCGTGTTCCGAGCCGAGAGATAAAGGTTTACATACCAGTAAAAATGGACACCGGTCATATTCAGGTGTTCGAAGGTTTCAGGGTCCAGCATAATTTTGCCCGCGGCCCGGCAAAAGGCGGCATTCGGTATGCACCAGACGTAACGCTGGACGAGGTAAAGGCTCTCTCAGCATGGATGACATGGAAATGCGCGGTTGTTAACGTGCCCTTCGGCGGAGGCAAGGGCGGCATAATCTGCAATCCGGCCCAGATGTCCGAAGGCGAATTAGAGCGTTTGACCCGCCGCTACACAGCCGAGCTGATCGATTTTATCGGTCCTGACAAGGACGTACCGGCTCCGGATATGAACACGAACGAGCAAACGATGGCATGGATAATGGATACATACTCAATGCATGCTCGTCACACAGTTACGGCCGTCGTTACTGGAAAACCTGTTGCACTCGGCGGTTCGCTTGGCCGGCGTGAAGCGACCGGTCGAGGTGTGATGTTTACGGTCAATGAAGCGATCAAGCGCTTTAATCTCAAACCCCAGGATACGAGTGTTGTGGTGCAGGGATCTGGCAACGTTGGCGGCATCGGCGCAGAGCTAATGTACGATCAAGGCTATAAGATCGTGGCCATTTCAGACATTTTCGGAGGCATCCATAATTCGAACGGTCTAAACATTCCTGAGGTTATGCGGTATCTGCGTGATAATAAAACGCTTGAGGGATACCCGGAGGCCGAACCGGTCGGGAACAAAGAGCTCCTCGAACTGGAATGCGATGTTCTTGCCCCCTGTGCTACTGAGAACCAGATCACTTCCGAGAACGCTGACCGCATCAAGTGCAAGATACTCGCCGAAGGAGCTAACGGGCCGACCACGCCAAAAGCCGATAAGATATTGCACGACAAAGGGATATTCGTCATACCGGACATCCTGGCAAATGCTGGCGGCGTAACGGTTTCTTATTTTGAATGGGTCCAGGACAGGATGGGATACTTCTGGCCGGAATCTCAGGTAAACCAACGGCTTGAAGAGAAAATGGTGGCAAGCTTCAACGAACTTGCTCACTATGCGGACAAGCATCAAGTGGATACACGGACTGCGGCGTACATGCTTGCGATCGATCGTGTAGCCTACGATACCCGCATGAGAGGCATTTACGCATAAAACAAAATTGCGTGTAATTCATTAAAAATACTTGCTTTTCGGGTAAAGTTGGGTTATTTTCGATTTCTGGAGAGATCATGCGCTGCTAAGAGACCTTAACGGCTTTTGGTCGATCATCTCTGATCATTACAGTAGAGGCTTGTATCATTTTCGCGGTCTGCTAAGCTTTTCAGGCAGAGCAATTTGGCTTTAACGGCAGCGTGTGTGATATTGTGTAGCTATAACGAAACTGTTGCTCTTTCGTTTTTTGAGGCTACAATTTGAATCTTAATTATTTTTTTCGGCGGAGGATTATGATGAAACTCGCTAATAGAGTGTTAGTTGTTTCACTTGCCCTTTTGACGTTCGCTTTTGCGGCATTTGCGCAACAGATCGATCCGGACAAGAGGTCTGACAAGGACAACAGGAACACGGCACCAACAGTCGGTACCGGAGGCACAATGGGTGGGCCAACCGGGCTTTTCACCGTTTATGACGGCACCACGCTGCGACGAGGGGAATACACTTTCAGCGCTGCCTGGAGCAACTACGATCGCGATCCAGGCGATGTTGACATAAACGAAGTTCCGGTAAGTTTCCAGGTGGGTCTTAACAATCGTTTTGAGCTTTTCTTTAACACAGATGCCTACCGAGGCGTAAAAGTAAATTCGCCAAGGAACTTATCTTCATTTTATTTGCCTAACTCCAGGCTTCAGATCGGTAATGTAAATACAAGTCCGCCGGCAATAGTTTTGGCTCCGCGCGGACCGGGTGTCGGCCCCTTGTCTGGACAGGCGATCTTCCGACCGGCAGGAGCTCCGTTCGTGCAGTTCCCGTATATCGGCGGTAACGCCGGAACATACGGCTTGCTTCCGCCGTTCTTCTCCGGACCGCTGTTCGGCTTCCCGGCTAACACTAACGCATTGCTAGGGCCGCCCCTTGGCTCTGGCGGTGCTAGTGCAGACTCATTCCCCGGGATCGGCTCTGTTTATGGCAGCATTCTTCCCGGCGTTGTTTTGACAACGGTTCCGCTGCTCAATCAGGCAGGCAATCCGGCCGGAACGGCCCCTGGAGTATTTACATTAGCTCCGTCCTATCTCGCCGACGCTCCGTTCATTAACAGAACCTATGGCGAATCAGCCTTCAGCACGTACACCGCAGGCTTCAAATGGCGTTGGACAAGCAATCAGAATCCGGTCGGTGCGGGTCTTGTCGGTTACTATCGCTGGTATCAGGATACTGGAGACAGCTTCCGCGGATTTAACCAGATGCAGCGCGGAGCAAGCCCCGGAGGCAATCGCGGTGATTTCGGTCTGACATTCTTTGCCGATGCTCGCATCAAACCCTGGATGAATCTTTCGGCTAACGTAGGCTATCACTACAACGCAAGCTCCAAGATGGACGTTCCTGGCGGCACTTTCACGATGCTTGATCGCGGCGACGAAGCAATGTTCGCTCTCGGTGCTGATTTCCCGGTGAACAAGTGGTTCCAGCCGATAGTCGAATTCCGTGCTCTTCGCTACGTTGGCGAAATTCCCGTACTAGAGAATATATCGAGAAAGGTGAAAAGGATGGGCGTTCGATCACAGATGCGATGAACGATGGAACGCTTGACGGAATGCAGACCTTTGACAAAGTGTTAGAACGATATATCCGAGAAGGTCTCATTACGCGCGAAACCGGCATGGCATACGCTTCAAATGCGACAAATCTTGCACTTGCTATCAGCGATCTTGACGATACATCAACACGTCCAATGCAGCAAGTAGATGTTGTTGCTCCGATGGCCACACAGAATGAGGTTATGATCGAAGGATTCGAGCGGTGATCAGGAACGGTTGCCTTCCGGAAGCAGCTCGTAATTACCCATTTCGCGGTTATAACTGTCCAAAAGACCAACATCGTCTGCGGTGGCATCAAGCATCTGCTTTGTCATCGCGATCGAATCGGAAAGCTGTTCAAAGTCAAGAAGTGAGAATTTCTCGGGCGTTGACATCGTAACGATCTCATCGTTTAGGTAGCTGAAGAAGTTCTCGATCGACTGCAACTGACCCTCAACGAGCTTTACGCTCCGCTCGATCTCGTCAAAGGATGCAATGCGGCGTTTGAGTATCTCAACATTAGTCTGTTGGATCCGCTTCGTCTTTTCGTCAGTGGCGCTCTCCGCGGCGCGATATGCCTGCGAAAGCTGGTTGTGTACGGCCTGCCGGTTGATCGATTTTAAATGCTGCTTTCTGCGACGATAGACATCCAGCAGATCGACAAAATCCTCCCAGCGCTGATCCAGCGTCCGCAGATTGGTTGGCAATTGAGCGGCTCCAGTGAATTTCTTGTAATTATCCTGTATCTTTTCTTTGAGCCAGCGAAGGTATTCGACAGCTTCCCGTTCGCGCGGGGTAAAGGTCTTGATCAGTTTTTCGCGAGCCGACTTGTTTGCCAGCATTATTCGCTCTTTTTCACGGGCCTGAACAAGTCTTCTATACTGCGGCAGGTTTGGGACTATCAGTATATACGCCATCTCAGCGATCAATGCGATCAACAGAGGGATCACGCTTCCCGTATAGGCCGCGGCCACAGCAAAACCCGCAAGGCCCCAGAAATTCATCGGTTCCTTGATCGCCTCTTTGGCGTAGCTAGTATTAAATTTATCCAGGTTTTGCTGGTACTTAGCCAGATCTGCCATAAACAAATAGATGCTCTAAGTCGAACCCGCGTTCGAAAATATGAAGCAGATCGCTTTACTGATTCGCTTCCTTGACCTCAGCCTCAATGACTTGGTCCAATAACTCCTCTTCACCCTTCTTCTCGCTTCCGGAGCCGATCTGCTTGTTTGATTCGTTACCTGAGCCTGCTCCTAACAGGCCCATCTGTGCCTTATATTCGAGAAGTTTATCCTGAAGCTGGATGTCCATGGCCTCACGTTCAATGTCAGCCATCTGATTATCTACCGAAGCCGCACCAAGTTGAAGTTTTGCTTCAGCAGCAGCAACCCGGCGATCGATCTTCTCGCGCATTTCATTGAAGGTAGAAGCATCGTCGCCAATATTGAATGCTTCCATGGTCTGCGCAAGCTGTTCCTGCAATTTTGCCTGTTTTGCGGCGGAAATAAGCTGCATCGCTTCGGCAGTTCGCTTTTTCATATTAAGCACGTAATTATCACGTGCCTTCAGAGCCTGCTTCGATGCAAGTTCCGCGTGCTCAAGCTGTGCGGCTGTGCGTTCACGGTCGAGCTGTGCTTGCTGCAATTGTCCGATGTATGCTGTCGCGATGTCGTCGCGGCCCATTTTTACGGCAGCCTTGATCTTGGAGTCCAGCTCGACGACCTGACGTTCAAGATTCTCATGATTCTTCTTCAGCAATCGCTCTGTGGCCATTACTTGTGCTACGGAATTGTTGAGTTCCGGCACGCGATCGCGCATATCACGAATTGTCTGCTGTAATACAAGTTCAGGGTTTTCGATCTTATCGAGTGCCGCGCCGGTACTCGCCCGAAATACCCTCGTTATCCTTGCCCACAATCCCATTTTTATCTACGCTCCTAAACTCTTGTGTTAAAACGGCATCTCGCCATTCTCTCTACGACAGGCAATGGCCGCAAGTTGCAAGTTCCGCCGTCAAGTATATCAATAAATGTCCGAATTTACATTGGAAAGCGCAATTGTTTGTTCGATCCCTCGACAGTCGGAACGAACTTGGCGGATCTTGGATGATATAGGTGCCTTAGTGAACTGAAAAAAAAGTGCTTACAGGGTTAGGGGGGCTACCATTGCAAGAACTATTGGACATGCCCGTTCAAAAGATGGCACGTGGATAGAATGGCAAGTGCTTGGAAATGCTTTATCATTCACTTCGGACATTAGCGAGCCGGTATTTGCAATGTTGCCTATATTCCACAGATCTCTTTGTGAGGAACAAATTCAGAATGCGAGTTTTAATTTCAGGCATTATTACAACCTCGATCATATGGTCGATGGTCGTGCCGTTCACGATCAATGTGAACGCGCAGATCATCGCCAAAACGTTGGAGAAAAGAATGCAGTATCTTCCTTCAGGTCTAAAGTTCACACTCAGCGAGGGCGACCCCAATGCGGGTACGCGCGTAGTCCAGCCTCCTGCTTCAACTGATCCGCTTTCCGACGGTGAAGCCGGTAAACTACTGGGACGGCTTCCGGCGATCAAAACCGATCCGGATGACCGGGCAGAATTCGCAAAGCGTATCGGAACGCTTCCTGCCCCCAAAACAGGAGAAAAAATACCGGTCAAATTCCCGGCGGATGAACAAAGGCAATTGCCGGACACGGGTGGTACCAAAACGTCTTTAGAGGTTGTCAGATACTCGCCTGAAGGGCGTGTTGACCTGGCTCCGGACTTAAATATTACGTTCTCCCATCCGATGGTGGCTGTAACCTCGCAGGAAGAAGCCGCGAAAACGGTTCCGGTTGAACTCAGTCCACAAGTTGATGGACGTTGGCGATGGCTTGGCACTCGGACATTGATGTTCGATACGGACAAACGCTTTCCTATGGCGACGGAATTTGTTGCTAGAGTGCCTGCCGGAACGCGTTCGGTCACAGGTTCGGCACTTCAGCGTGATTTTGTATGGAGATTTTCTACACCGCCGCCAAAAGCCATTCAGATGTTCCCGAGCAGCGGACAAACCACGCGACGCGACACCTTGATATTTGTTGCGTTCGATCAGGCGATCGATCCCAATTCGGTCATCTCCTCGATCACTGTCCGGTCAGGAAATGCGAAGATACCTGTCCGCCTAGCGACTCAAGATGAGATAGATCGTGACGGAAGCATTTCGTATTACTCGAAACAGGCTCAGCCGGGACGTTGGATGGCTTTTCGAGCTATCACAAAAGACGGACAAACTGACGACGCATTGCCTGGTGCGTCGCAGATAACAGTTACGATCGAAAAAGGAACAGCCTCTGCCGAGGGACCTTTGAAGACCACGGAAGCCCAAACATTCAGCTTTCAAACGTATGGGCAAATGCGGTTTATAGATGCAAAGTGCGGTTGGCGCACTGATAAAGAATGCTCACCGTTCGATCAGGTAATGATCCAGTTCTCTAATTCAATTGATAGCTCCGCGTTCAAAAAGGAGATGTTAAAGATAGAGCCAGCAATAGACGGGGCAAACATATATCCTTCAGGAAATTACATTTACATTCAGGGAGTAAAAAAAGGAAGGACGACATACAAGATCACGATCGATGGTTCCTTACCAGACGTTTTTGGGCAGACGCTTGGCCGCCCGGTGAACGCAACAATAAGGACTGGTTCGGCCGATTCCCAGATGTATTCGCAAGGCGGATCTATGACCGTAATGGATCCAACTGCAAAGCCTGCATTTTCCATTTACTCGACAAACCATTCCAACGCAAAAGTACGGATGTACCGCGTACGGCCGCAGGACTGGAATGCCTATCAGAAATTTGTTCGTTATCTGAATTATGAAGACGGCAGCCGTCCTGCAATGCCGGGAACGCTGATATCCGATTCGGTTATCCCGATCAAGAATATCGCAGACGAATTAGTAGAAACGCGCATAGATCTGGCTGCTGCATTGAATGGCGGCTATGGAAATGTCGTGCTCGACATTGAGCCTGTGGTACGCCGGGATAAGTACGACCGGACACGCATCGTAACTTGGGTTCAATCAACCGACATCGGTCTTGATGCGTTTGTGGACAACGAGGAACTTGTCGGATTTGCGACGGAACTTGCGACTGGAAAGCCGCTTTCCGGCGTCGAGTTGTCTATCTACCCCAACGACGGCGTTGCTGCTGAACGTTCATCTAACACCGGCGAAACAGGTACCAGCTTCTTTGGGGCCGTTTGGAATTGGATTTCCGGCTGGGGAAGCGCGGACGCGCATACCTATTCTGTTGGCTCCGATGGATCTCGAGTTGAGATGGAGAGTGTCGAACCCGCGCAGTCAAAACAAACCGGAGCAAATGGTGTCCTTCGGCTGAAGTTATCGGAGAAGGCCTCCGATAAAGGCCAAAACATTCTGATAGCTCGTCGCGGACGGGACATCGCTTTCTTGCCAGAGGATTCAGATTATTTTTGGAGGGACTACGGTACATGGCACAAAAAGGCCCAATCAGATAGCTTGCGTTGGTTCGTGTTTGATGATCGAAAAATGTACAAGCCCAAAGAAGAGGTATCAATAAAGGGCTACATCCGAAGACAGACCGCAGGCAAACTAGGCGATATAGAACCTCTCGGTGATGCTGCAGCAGGTATTACGTGGACTGCTCGTGACCCACGCAATAATGAGATAGCGAAAGGAACGGCAGACCTTAATGCCTTTGGAGCTTTCGACTTCAAATTCAAGCTGCCGGATAACGTCAATCTAGGCTATGCAAACGTGTTTATATCGACCAAGACCTCGCTCTTAGGTGAGAACTTTACACATCAGTTCCAGATACAGGAATTTCGACGGCCCGAATTCGAGGTTTCGGCTCGCGTAGAGAGCGAATCTCCGCATTTTGTGGGAGGCAAAGCAGATCTTTCGGTAGAGGCAAAATATTATTCCGGTGGCGGGCTTGCAAATGCCGAAACAAATTGGACGGTTACCGCGACACCGACAACTTATACACCACCAAATCGAAGCGAGTTTATTTTTGGAACATGGGTTCCTTGGTGGCGCGGCTGGAATTATTACGGCGGGCCCTCTGCACCGAGTACGACGCAATACTTCAAAGGCGTTACAGATGATAGTGGCAAGCATCTGCTGAAGATAGATTTCGAATCGGTTCGTCCGCCAAGACCCTATTCCGTCTCTGCCTCTGCATCCGTTCAAGATGTGAACCGCCAGACCTTTGCCGGAAGGACAAGCCTTTTGGTACATCCGGCCGATCTGTATGTCGGTATTAGAACGCCTCGGACGTTCGTGCAAAAGGGCGCGACATTTGATGTTGAAACTATCGTAACTGACATCGATGGCAAGCTCGTCGCCGGACGGGAAGTTGAGATCAAAGCGGTCCTTAAAGATTGGAGATTTGATGAAGGTTCGTGGAAAGAGGTTACGGTCGATGAACAGATGTGTACCGTAAGGTCAAATGACGCAGAGCCCTCTACAAAGAAGGTCGCGAAATGCCTTTTTAATGCAAAGGCCGGTGGACGTTATATCGTTACTGCAACCGTGATGGATGACCGCGAGAGGTTTAATGAAAGCGAATTTACCGTATGGGTGCCTGGCGGGAAGACCGCACCAAACCGAAATGTAGAGCAAGAACAGGTACAGATCATACCCAGCAAGGAGAATTACGAGCCGGGTGAGGTAGCAGAGCTTCTTGTTATTGCACCATTCACTCCGGCGGAAGGGATCTTGACGCTTCGCAGGGACGGTATTGTAAAGACGGAGCGCTTTTCGATGAAGGATTCGTCAATTACCCTGAAGATTCCGATCGATGAGAAATATTTGCCGAACATACATGCTCAGGTTGATCTTGTCGGGCGATCGGAGCGGTTGCCTGAAGTAGGAACTGACGGCAAAACGAAAACTGGACCGAACGCGGACAAGCCCCTGATGCGTCCTGCCTTCGCCACCGGATCGATGAATCTTCCTGTTTCTACCGCGTCGCGAAAACTTTCGGTAACGGCAGAGCCTCAGGATGCAACGCTTGCTCCGGGCGGCACTACCAAGGTCTCGGTCAATGTTGCTGATCATCGGGGAGAACCAGTAGCCAACAGCGAAGTGGCAATAGTTGTCGTGGATGAAAGTGTGCTTGCTTTGTCCAACTACAGCATCTCTGATCCCGCAGCGGTGTTCTATTCCGGTCGGGGTTCTGGGGTGACCGATTATCATTTGCGGAAGGATGTGCTTCTCGCAAACCCGGAAGACGTAAAGCCGCCTCCGCCAGTTGGGGATGTTGCATATGCTTCAGGCGCAGGAGAGGGCCGCGCTCTTCCTACAGCCGCGCCAGCAAAAATGATTCGATCTGAAATGGCACGCGAGGCAATGATGGACGCGGCCTCATCAGAAGATGCTCGAACTGGTGATACGCCGATAGAACTTAGGCAGAATTTTGACGCTCTTGCGTTTTGGTCACCTTCTGTGCGAACAGACGCAAGCGGAAGAGCGATAGTTGACCTGAAGTTACCCGACAATTTAACTAGATACAGGATAACTGCTGTTTCGGTCGATCAGGGTAAACGGTTCGGCAAGACCGAATCAAACATCACAGCCAAAAAGCCGCTCATGGTTCGCCCCTCGGCTCCACGGTTCATGAACTTTGGTGACAAGATCGAACTTCCCGTAGTTGTTCAGAATCAGACCGACCAGGATATGGCCGTAGATATCGGCATACGAGCCTCCAATGCCGTATTGTCCGGCAGCAGCGGCAAGCGTGTTTTGGTCAAGGCGAATAGCCGTGAAGAGGTCCGCTTCCCGGTATCGACGGAAAAAGCCGGAACGGCGAGATTCCAATTCGCTGTAAGTTCCGGAAAGCATTCGGACGCTGCGGAAATATCATTGCCCGTGTGGACTCCCACAACGACCGAGGCATTCGCGACTTATGGTTCCACCGATGCAAATGGAGCTATCTTTCAGCCCGTTCAAACTCCGGGTGAGGTCTGGAAAGACTTCGGCGGTTTAGAAGTGACAACCAGCTCGACCCAGCTCCAAGAGCTGACCGATGCATACATCTATCTTGCTCGATATCCGTATGCATGTTCCGAGCAGATCTCTTCGCGAATGATCTCTACAGCCGCATTGCGCGATGTTCTCATGGCATTCAAGGCCAAAGATATGCCAACGCCGCAAGAAATTGAGTCTCAATTCGCACGTGATATTCAGGTTCTGCAGTCACGTCAGCGTAACGACGGAAGTTTCGGACTTTGGAAACGTGACCGCGAGCGCTATGAATATCCGTTCCTGACGATCCATGTGGCTCACGCACTCGGACTTGCGAAAGCTAAAGGTTACAAGGTGCCGGATGAGATGCTTAACCGGACAAGGCCATATCTTAAGGACATAGAAAGCAAACTGCGCGATCAGTGGTATATGAGCTCTCCGCAGGTTCGTTGGACCATCTCCGCTTACGCTCTTTATGTCCGGAATCTTGTCGGCGATCGGGACGCCGGAAAGGCCAAAAAGCTGCTTGCCGAAGCAACGATCGAGAAGATAAATTTCGAAGCTCTCGGCTGGGTGCTTTCGGTTCTTGCGGACGACACGGGGTCCGTCGAGGAAGTCAAGCAGATCGTCCGTTTCCTTATGAATCGAACTGCCGAGACGGCGGCACATGCTAATTTTGTTACGAACTATGCCGACGGCGGTTGGTTGATAATGCATTCGAATCGACGTGCTGATGGCGTTCTCTTAGAAGCATTGATCAAGACGATCGGCAAGGGAAGTATGTCTGCGGCATCTGAAGACCTCGTGCCGAAGCTTGTTCGTGGGCTTCTTGCACATAGAAAGAAGGGGCATTGGGGTTCGACTCAGGAAAACGTGTTCATACTTCTCGCTCTGGACAAGTATTTCAACACATTTGAAAAGGTAACACCGGATTTTGTTGCAAAGGTCTGGCTAGGTGGGACGTATGCCGGAGAGCAGTTATTCAAGGGCAGGTCTGTTGATTCAAATGAGCTGACAATACCTATGTCATACCTGGTCGAACAGGGCGGGACATCGAATCTGATCATCGATAAACAAGGACCAGGTCGGCTCTATTATCGGATAGGTATGAAATATGCGCCTAAGGATCTAAAGCTTCAGCCGGCTGATTACGGTTTTACGGTGCTTAGGAAATATGAGGCCGTGGACAATGCTGATGATGTAAAACAGAATTCAGACGGGAGCTGGACGATAAAGTCCGGGGCACGAGTCCGTGTAAGGTTAACAATGATCGCACAGGCACGACGCTATCACGTTGCACTTGTCGACAACCTGCCTGCAGGGCTTGAGATACTTAATCCTGCTCTTGCAGTAACAGAAGCGGTCCCGCCTGACGCCGGCGGCACTACCGGTGTAGTTGAGGTCGGGGCTCCTTCGATCGGAAGGAACTATATCTGGTGGCGGCAATATTGGTTCGAACATCAAAATTTCCGCGACGAGCGAGCCGAAGCGTTTGCTTCTCTTCTCTGGGAAGGCGTTTACAACTATATATATGTTGCGCGTGCGACCACGCCCGGGCAATTCGTTGTCCCGCCCGCTAAGGCTGAGGAGATGTATCATCCGGAAACCTTTGGCCGAACCGGAACAGACATTGTTAGGATTGAATAGCTCTTTTAAGAATTTTCAATGACCACATCTTGCTATGCCATGTTCTAGGTAGTTGAAGTAAGTGTTGTGGGATTTGCAGGGAGACTATTCAAGTTGGGCCCAGACCGTAATGCTCTCGCGGTCTGGGCCGTTGTATTATCGATTCTCGAGCTTTCTATTAAGGCTACTGGATCCGGATATTGACCGTTATCGTAAGCGGTTTATCAGTGTTGTTCTGTACTTGGATAGTGTGATCCCCGTTCTTTGTTAGCCTGGCCAGAAAGTTGTTTATACCGTGCGTTACACTGGCATCATCTAGGAGCATCAATGAGGCGTCGTCTGAACTTACTGAAACAACAAGTTCCTGTCCGGCTCGCGCGCCAACTACGAAGCGTTTGCCTTCATCGCCCGGGATAGTTACAGTGAAGGTCTTTCCGGAGGTTCCGCGGGCGAATGTTACGCGTTCTACCGGATAGATCTCGCGGCGTGATGGAATGCCGATCCTGATCAAATTCTTTCCCGAAAGCCTATATTTGGAAGTGACTATATATTCAGGACAGCAGGCTCCACCCCACTCTCCGGTATCGTTACTCTCGATCACAAGTTGGCGGTTTACGACCTTAGCCGACCTCAGTCCCCCGTTCGCTCTATCGCCGCCAGGAAATCGAGCGATCAGTTCAGGCTTGCCATTTCGCACACCAAAAACATAGCCTTCGGTGAAATTTCCTGTTCCGCCCGTATTGCAGACGGCAATGATTACGGCTTCTTCCACACCATCGCCCGTCAGATCACCGTATTCTGGGGCATAAACCTTGAAATAAAAGCGGTCCACATAACCGTCCTCTTCTTTCTCATAAGAATATTCGCCGTCCTCGACCGTAACGTTCTCTGATTCGTCGCTTGCGCACGTAGCCGGATAGGTGAAGTTCTTAAAATCCACACGGCGAATGGCCGATTGTGACGTCACGGTCATTGCCGCTAAGAGAATGATCGAGAATGTTATTAGTGAGCGCATAGGTTAAGCCTCCGACGGCGTTCCGCCGCCCCCGTGGTATGCATCGTGCAGCTCCACCGGATTTTGCGACTTTCTCCTGAGCCGCATATTCAGGAATTCAACGAACACTGAGAATGCCATTGCGAAGTAGATATAGCCCTTCGGTATGTGCATATGAAGTCCTTCAACGACCAAAGTAAAGCCGATAAGTAAGAGGAAAGCGAGCGCAAGCATCTTTATGGTCGGATGACGTTGGACAAAAGCTCCGATAGAACCGGCGAATAGCATCATCGCAATGATTGAAACAACAACCGCGGCTACCATTACCGGAACCTTATCGACCATTCCGATCGCAGTTATCACCGAATCGAGCGAGAAGACTATGTCAAGCAAACCGATCTGGACGATGACCGCGCCGAAGGAAGCATAAACCTTTCGGATAGCATGACCTTCGGCCCCTTCGAGAGAGCCATGGATCTCATGCGTGGACTTTGCGATAAGAAAGAGTCCGCCGATGATCAGGATCAGATCTCTGCCCGAGACCTCCTGTCCAAAAACTCCAAAGAGCGGCGTCGTCAACCCCATTACCCATGACAGCGAAAAGAGCAGTACTACACGCATTATCAGAGCCAGCGAGAGTCCGATGAACCTGGCGCGTGGCTGCTGATCCGGTGGAAGCTTTCCCGCCAGGATCGAAATGAAGATTATGTTATCAATACCGAGCACAAGCTCGAGGAGTGTGAGTGTCGCAAAGGCGATCCAAACGTTAGGATCGGCAAGCAGTTCCATCTTGTTCAGTCTCCATTAGTACAAAGAGAAATTCGGACTTTTTGAGTTGTAACTCTGCAACATATGAAATGCAAGCGAAAATAGGGTTTTGGGAAAAATTATTTAACCTTACATGGGCTCGCAGCGGAACGGTCAGCGGCTTGGCGAGCCTGTATGTTCTGTGTGCGGCTGGGTCTAATGATGTCGGTAATACAGGTCTCGGCAGATGTGATCTTTGCGACGATCAGGTAAGACGTAGTTTTAGACGAATCCTCGGGATCCTCGCTTACGTTCAATCGAACGATCAATGCAATGGGTTTCTTGTTCTTTATTCGCCATTCTGCACGCGGTCCGAGGTATGAGAATGCGCTGAAGTGATTCCAAAATTGAAGCTCGCTGACGCCGCCATTCGGATCGACAATGTCCACGCTTTGCCTAAGATCGCCTTCCGTGACGTAGAGTTTGTATCCTGCTATACCACGACATTCACCCTTGTAAGAGCCGCCTTCGTCCTCGTTTAGTTCCAGCGTTTTACATTTCATATCAACGAGGTCAGTGTACTGACTGGTAACCTGAGCATCCGCCGCCAAGGCGATGGTCAACAGAAGAATAGATAGGAACAGGGGCCGGATAAAATGCATCATTTTGATCCCGATGTGTTACGCGAAACCCACCACCACGCGATAATGGAAAGGATAAGAAATTGGGCTATGGCTGCCGGGATGCCCGGCGCCATCGCAGCAGCGATGTATTCTCCGAAAGGCTGTTCGACCGAGCGGAAAAGGAAAACATAGGAAAGAAACACGAGCCTTCCAATAACTAGCGATATTGCGGCGGCCAAGAACCAGTTCAATTTGAAAATTTCCCGGGCGAAGCCTGCTGCGAAGCCATAAGCTGCGAGTTCGACGGTCATCGCCGGCAAAATGTGGGGCAGCGGCATTCCGGATATCAAATAGCTAGTCACCGGAGCGAGCAAACCAATTACCAAACCCGATCGCCAACCGTAACAAAGCCCCGCAAGTATCACGGGCCAGTGCATCGGAAGAATGCTGCGCACCGGAAGACCGAGTATATGCGAGGCAGCAGGCAGTAAAAACGATGCAAGTGCTAAAAGCGCAATGTGGACAACTGCAGAGCTTGCCGAAATAGTTGGAAGCACATAAATGTTTGATCGTTCGGCGGTGTCGGTTGGTCTCATAATTAGCAGATTGTATCGCCGGAATGCGGATTCGTCTAATTCTTCCTACCAGAATTTCAATCTACCTTGAATACCACTTTTCCACCCACCAGCGTCGCAACTGCGCGGCCCGTAAAGTTCCAGCTATCGAATGGCGAATTGCGTGATCTTGACCGCGAATCCGAATTACGGTAAGTCCATTCAAGATGTGGATCGATCAACGTAATGTCAGCAACTGAACCGGGCTTTAGAGTTCCCCTGCCTTCGAGGCCGAAGATGCGTGCAGGGCTGGCAGAACACATCTCGACGAGTCTTTCAAGCCCGACGATTCCTTTGTGAACCAATTGATCGAACGCAAGACCGACGGCGGTTTCCAGGCCGGTGATGCCGAATGGCGCACGATCGAATTCAAGAGCCTTCTCATCGTGGTGATGCGGGGCATGGTCAGTCGCGATAGCGTCGATCGTGCCGTCTTTAATGCCTTCGATGACTGCTTCCAGATGCTCTTCCGATCGCAGTGGCGGGGCCATTTTGTAATTGGTGTCGTAGCCTTCGACGTATTTGTCGGTCAACGTGAAATGATGCGGTGTTACCTCGCAGGTAACGTTGATACCCTCATTCTTCGCTCGCCTGACGGCCTCGATCGCACCTTTTGTCGAAACGTGCGCGATGTGAACATGAGCTCCGGTCTCTGCCGCCAGCAGAATATCGCGGACCGCGTCAATATCTTCAGCAAGAGCTGGCATTCCTTTGAGACCAAGCAGAAGCGATACTCGGCCTTCATGCATAACGCCGCCGCTAGATAATGATTTGTCCTCACAATGATCCACCACCGGCAGGCCAAAATCTTTTGCATACTGCAATGCTCGCCGCATAATACCGGCGTTCGGTAGATGACCAGGTCTGCTGATGAAGCGACGATCGTCACGCCGGCTTGGTAATTTGAGTAAGGATGCTTAGATAGAGATTATGTTAGCAATCAGTTTGATGAGAATGGGGGCGAAGGGCAAACCGTTCTATCGCCTTGTGGTAAAGGAAAAGCGTTCGAAACGCGACGGCAAATACATCGAGAACGTCGGAACATATAATCCGATGACGGATCCGGCCGAAGTTGTCTTAAAACACGACCGGATTCAGTACTGGATCGGAGTTGGAGCTAAACCGACCGAAACGGTAGCGAGTCTGATAAAGAACAATCCGGCTCAGATCGCGGAATAGTTCTGTGTTCTAACGGTCGCTGCCTTGTATATGCGTTTGAATGGCAGCTTTTACTGGCTTGTTCCGAGCAACTGCTCGGATTCGAGCAAGATCAATTGATGAAAGAAGCCCTTGAAACGATCGTAAGGTCTCTTGTTGGTTCGCCCGACGGAGTAGAACTGTCGGAAAGCGGCGACGGAAAGAACGTTAAGTTTCTCCTTCGTGTGGCTCCGGAGGATTATGGCCGTGTGATTGGTCGCGAAGGCAGAACTATAAAGGCGATTCGCAGCATCCTCTTTTATGCCGGCCAGAAACAGGGAAAACGCTTTCATCTGGATCTGATCGAAGATTAGAACTACAGAATAAATGGAAGATCTGGTGGCAATAGCTCGGATCGCCAGGCCACATGGCCTTAGAGGTGAGTTGCTGGCAGACATTTTGACCGATTTTCCCGAACGTTTTGAGGGACTGAGAAAGGTCACGGCCGTGATGCCGGGAGAAAGGAAACGCCAGCTTGAAATTGAGAGCTTTAGATATCGAAATGAGCGTATCCTATTGAAATTTTTGGGCATCGACCGGATCGAAGATGCCGAGGAGTTCAGGAACGCAGAGATCTGCATAACCGAGAACGAAACGGTTGCTCTTGACGACGACGAGTTCTTTGACTGGCAACTTGAAGGCTGTAAGGTATCCGGGATCGATGGGGATTTGATCGGTGAGGTCTCCTCTGTAATGAGGACAGGCGGGACCGAAGTGCTGGTAGTAAACGGAGCGAAGGAATACTTGATACCATTCGCAGCAACGATATGCGTAATGGTGGATATTCCGAATAAGCTCATCACTGTAGATCCACCGGAGGGCTTGTTAGAGTTCTAGGTTCTGCATAGACGACCTTTCTTTGGTTATTTTCGCACAGGCAGAGCTCTGACGTTCAGAATGCGGATCGACATTCTTACAATTTTCCCCGAATTTTTCGGGCAGGTCTTTGATTTTGGAATAATCCGCCGTGCTCGGCTTGCGAATATCGTGGAGATAAATGTCGTAGACATTAGAGAGTTTGCGACAGATAAACACCGGATGACCGACGACAGGCCTTTCGGGGGCGGCGATGGGATGGTGATGAAGGCCGAGCCGATATTTAACGCGATCGAACATCTGTTGGGCACCTCTGAACGAAAAAGTTTCCCGGTCGGCACCCGAGTTGTTTTACTTTCTCCACAAGGAAGACCTCTGAAACAAGCCGGTGTTAGAGAACTTGCTGATTCTACATCGTATCTTGTAATGATCTGTGGCCGATATGAAGGGGTTGACGAAAGGGTGAATGAGGCTCTTATTACAGATGAGATCTCGATCGGTGATTATGTACTTTCTGGTGGCGAACCAGCGGCGGTGGTGTTGGCCGACGTGGTCATTAGGCTTCTCCCAGACGCATTGGGGAGCGCGACTTCTGCTGAGAATGATTCATTCTCAAACGAATTGCTCGATTGTCCGCATTATACCCGGCCGGCAGAGTTTAGAGGAATGAGAGTTCCTGATGTACTTTTGAGCGGCGATCATGCCGAGATTGAAAAATGGCGCCGGCGAATGGCTCTCGAGAAAACAAAAAAGAATAGACCAGATCTATTAATAGGAGAAAATGGTGAAATGTGAGTCGGGCACGGTGTCCGGCTGACCTCTGGCCGAAAATGTTATGAACCGTTTAGATTCAATTGAGAAAACGCAGCTGCGGGATAATATTCCCGCGTTCCAAGCGGGCGATACCGTTAAGGTACACGTCCGGATAAAGGAAGGAAATAAGGAACGTATCCAGGTTTTTGAAGGCATTGTGATCGCTCGCAAACACGGCGGAGCGCGCGAATCCATTACCGTCCGTAAGGTCAGCTTTGGTGTTGGCGTTGAAAGGATATTCCCGCTACACGCTACGGTGATCGATCATATCGACGTTGTACGGCGAGGTAAGGTCCGACGGGCAAAGCTTTATTACCTTCGTAACTTACGAGGAAAAGCCGCCCGCATCAAGGAAAAAGACACAAGAAATAAGGCTCAAGCTGCCAAGTAGTTTTTACGGATATTATGAATTTAGGGCGTCGTGATTTCGTTGCAGCTTGGTTTGCAGCGGGCGCTTGCGCCCTTTTCCAGCCAGCGGGCAAAGCAAACGCTATGGGTAATATGTATGGCCTGATCGGCAAGATGATCGCCGTAGACGGAAAACGTGATGCATTGAGCGCTATCCTGCTCGAAGGCTTGGATAGCCTGCCGGGATGTTTGAGCTACGTCGTCGCAAACGACCCTAAGGACAAGAATGCTGTTTGGATAACCGAAGTTTGGGACTCTAAAGAGAGCCATGCAGCATCGCTTCAACTTCCTTCCGTTCAGTCGGCCATCGCAAGGGCACGTCCAATGATCGCAGGTTTTGGTGAACGATTTGAAACAGAACCACTAGGGGGCCTTGGCCTATCTAAAGGCAAGTCGTGATAAGATCACACTGTGAATGGATTTAAGCTAAAAGCCGATCGTTTTGATCTAACGATCGGCTTTGGTTTTGAAGAACAGGCACTTCTGGAAGGCTTCTGTCTTATTGCAGGGGTTGACGAAGTAGGACGCGGCTGTCTTGCAGGCCCGGTCGTCGCGGCCGCCTGTATCCTTGATCGATCAAAGTCAGTACCCGCTGGGCTCACAGATTCAAAAAAACTGAGCGAAAAGCGAAGAACTGAAATCGCCGCAGAACTTCGCGAATCAGCAATATCGTACGCCATCGGTGTGGTAGAAGCTGAGGAGATCGACCGCATAAATATCCTAGAAGCAACAAAAAAAGCAATGTCTATTGCTGTCAATTCCCTTTCACCGGCACCAGATCATTTGATAATCGACGCTCTGCATCTACGTGAGATTAATATTCCCCAAAAGGCCATTATAAAAGGAGATTCCATTTCCTATTCTATCGCTGCGGCCTCTGTAATAGCTAAAGTATATCGCGATGAGTTAATGTGCTCATTAGACCGAGAATTTCCTGGGTATGGTTTCGCCAGACACAAAGGCTACGGCACTTCGATCCATTTTGACGCTATTCGAAGACTTGGACCGACTCCCCTGCACAGAAAAACCTTTCGCGGGGCACAGCCAGCTATTTATACAGACATCCCAAAGCTTAACAAGTGACAAGTGCACCTCATGCTTGTTATCAGGTTTACTTGCGAACATCAGATCTATCATAAACTCTCGAATATGTGCTATCCGAATGATAGATAGAAGAGCTATACAACCCTGGCCATACCTTAGGGTTTGCAGACATTATATTTGCGGAACAGAAAAGTAATTATTCTACTCTGGCTGACCTTTACAGCCAGGGCCGTAAAGTGCGGGCTGCTTTGTGCTAATGATTGGGTAGTTCTCTGCCTCTTTATTGATCTCAAGCCAGGGCAGGTACTCTTCCGGGATCGACATATCCGAAAAGATCGCCTCGACCGGACATTCAGGAAGACAGGCATCACAATCTATGCAAGTGTCAGGGTTTATCAAGAGCCGATCCGGCAATTCATGGAATGCCTCTACGGGGCATACGGCAGCACAATCGGTATACTTACACTCAACACAAGGTTCGGCAACGATATAAGTCATATTCGATACTCTTGGAGCCTTATCTCTAACAGAAGCGGGCTCATTCTGGGTCGATCACGTAATTGCGAGCATCATTTAAGACGTACTCGACTCATCGAAATCAAAGTAAAACCGTAATATTCAAAGGAATACTTGTCAAACCCTCGCGAACAAGTGTTAGAATGCCATCATCAACAGTTCTAATTAAACCGATAAGTCTGGTTCAAAACAAATGACAAATTCAAGAGCTGAGCGCGAATTGGCGCTCGATTTTCTCCGCGTTACAGAAGCTGCCGCCATCGAATCGGCAAAAACTATGGGACAGGGCGACCGAAAGCACTCTGACCATGTCGCCGTCGAGGCAATGCGCGAGGTTATGGATTCCGTACCAATGCGGGGTCGGATTGTAATTGGCGAAGGTGAACGAGACGAAGCCCCTATGCTTTACATAGGGGAAGAGGTCGGCGGAGGGAATTTTTCTGACGAGGCCCGTGCCGAGTTCCCCGAAGTGGACATTGCGGTCGATCCGCTCGAGGGCACAAACCTCTGCGCTTTAGGCGCAAATAATGCGATAGCTGTCCTGGCCGCCTCGGAACGTGGTGGATTGCTGAATGCTCCCGATATATATATGGACAAGATAATAGTCGGGCCTTCTTGCAAAGGTGCCGTCGATATCGAAGCTCCGGTCGCCGACAATCTCAAGAATATCGCTCGCAGGCTCGGTCGAGATGTTGAAGACCTGACTGTTATTTGCCTTGATCGGCCTCGTCACAAACAGTTAGTTGCAGACGTACGAGCCGCAGGTGCCAGGATACGGCTTATCTCAGACGGCGACCTTTCTGCCGGGATATCGGCGGCGGTTGCAGGAACGAATATTCACGCACTAATGGGAATAGGCGGAGCCCCCGAAGGAGTTATTACGGCTGCCGCGATGAAGTGTTTGAACGGCGAGATCCTAGCAAAGTTTGTATTCGATCCTGAAAGGCTCGGCGTTGATAGAACCAAGGTTCCGCCAAAGGAAGAGGCAATTGAGCGAATAAAGGGAATGGGCATCACAGATCCGGATAAGATCTATGATACGAACGATCTGGCACCGGGCAGGAAAGTTATCTTCGCTGCTACGGGCGTCACCGATGGATCCCTGTTACGCGGTGTTAGATTCTTTGGGGAAGGAAAACGTACCCATTCCGTAGTTATGACAACAGACAATAAGAGCATTAGATTCGTGGATACCGTACATGTGGAAGGTGGCCCGGATGCGGTTATTCGATTCTAGGGCCGTATTTGTCATCTGATCGGTCAAAGAGAATTCCCCGTTGACCCCTTAGAAGTTATATGAATAGGAGGACTTGATGGCAGTAAATACGGAAGCATTGAATGCTAGGGCGTCGGTTGCTCTTGAAACCGGACAAGCCTTGACTAAAGGCGGGAAAAAGATCGTTTTGACGGCACCGTTGACCGAGGCGATCGACCACGCAGGCTATTTCATTCAAATGGCAATGGCGTCGCTTCCTATTTGGCTTGAAGGCATACTAAATCGCAAATATCCGAAATGGCGCGAAGTTGAACGCTACCAGGACGGTTCGGCAAAGTATATGCCTGCTGGAGTTCGCCTTGTCGAAACTTCGCTCGAACGTGTCTATTCGAAAGATGATATTGTTGCGTGCTATCCGGAGGACCTAGACAAATTCATCGGCCCCGAAACCCGTGTTGTTGCAGTATCCACCCACAACCCGCTTGGCGTAACCTTTGCCGCCGGTGTGTATACATCCATATTCGGCTCATCGAAGATGCCGATAAATTCACATTATGCGCGGCAGCTGTTCGCGCAGATCAAGAACAATAAGTATCGGAACAGCTTCAAGGTCATAGTCGGCGGTTCGGGCGGGTGGCAGATCATACAGACAGATATGTATGAGGAGCTCGGCATCGACTGCGTAGTAGAAGGACGCAGCGAATCGCAGGATACGATCGATCTATTCGAAAAGGCGATTCGCGGTGAGGAACTCCCGAAAGAGATTACCGTTGTCCATCCGAAAGAACGCGACGCAATACTTTTCCCAGATACTCGGACGACTTTTGGAGTCGTTGAGATGACCACAGGTTGCGGCCGCCGCTGCAAATTTTGCGTTCCCGACCTTAATCCTCAGATCGACCTTCCGAAAGAAAAAATAATGGAAGCTGTCCGGGCGAATGTTCGCGAAGGAAACAAACAGATCTCGTTGGCAACCGAGGATATGTTCATTTGGGGACAGGTGCATACCGATACGCCATTCTACTTCCCTAACCGCGAAGCACTGGTGGACCTTTACAGATCCGTAGTGGAAACGCCGGGTGTTGAACAACACGTTTTGAGCCACTCAACTATCGCACCTGCTGTCGTGGATCCAATAATGATCAAACAGCTCTCAGATATTCTATTGCCAAAAAGCCCGATACATTTCCCGTACCTTAGTTCGCATCCTGAAAAGAAAGCTTTAGCTCCGCTAATCGGCCTTGAGACAGGCTCCGTCCGTATGGCGAAAAAAATAATGCCCGGCAAGGGAGTTCCGTTCCCTATCGAACATTGGCCAAGCGTTGTTCTGGAGGGCCTGAAGGTATTGAACGAGAACAACTGGTTCCCGGCGATGACCTTGATCGTTGGAAATCCGGACGAGACTGACGAAGACATTAGAGAAACGCTTGACCTTGTTTACGAAATGGAGCGTCGTGGTCTTTTTGCGTTTCTTATCCCATCTATATTCACACCGCTCCACGACACTCGCATGGAGATGGAAAAAGGCGTTACTCAAACACGCGAACTATCGCCGCTGCAATGGCAGTTGATGATGAAATGCTGGAAGATGAACCTTCGCCCCGGACAGTATAGTTGGTGGGGGCCAACAGCATGGCGGATCGGCTCGTTGGGAATGTGGCTTTATAAACTGCGAAAGCTGAACGGTCCCAACTTTACTTATCCGTTGCTTATGTTCTCTGGTGCGTTAAGTGAAAGGCGGCTGGAGAAAATGGGCAAGATCTACATCGGAAAGCCATTGAAGACTCTAAGCCGAGCGGACCTTATCAAGACCGTAAATCCGAAGATGTGGAAACATTTCCGTGCTGATTGCGGCGATCTGCCCGAGGAGGAGAAGCAGAACTCAGAGATCAGCCGTTCGGCGATAAATTAGACATCGGATCAATTCGGAGCTAGAAGAAGTAGCTCTAAATTCATCTGTTTTGTGAAATGACAGACTCGCAACCATTTGTATTGGATCTAAGTCAGGTGGGTGCCGGCGACGTAGCCATCGTTGGCGGAAAATGCGCTTCGCTTGGCGAGCTTTTTCGTGAACTAACGGCGCACGGCGTTCGAGCGGTAGATGGGTTTTCGACCACTAGTCACGCGTATAACACCTTACTTGATACGGACAACCTTCGCGGGCGTTTGCAAAAACTGCTCAAGGGGTTGGACGTTAACGACCTGGACGAGCTTGCGCGTGTCGGCAGCGAAGCCCGCCGCATGATGATGGAAACTCCGTTCCCTTCCGAGGTCGAGACCGCGATAATTGACGCATACAAACGGCTCGGCGACCGAATCGGCAAACGGGCGTTTGAGGTTGCGGTGCGGTCCTCGGCAACCGCTGAGGACTTGCCGGATGCGTCTTTTGCCGGACAACAGGACACGATCTTGAATGTTCGCGGCGAAAAGCGTCTGATCGAAGCGTGCCGCGAATGCTACGCATCGCTCTGGACTGACCGTGCGATCTCTTACCGAACCGCGAAAGGATTCGATCATTTCGACGTCGCTTTGTCGATCGGCGTGCAGCCAATGGTTCGTTCGGATGCGGCGTGTTCGGGCGTTATGTTCACGCTAGATACTGAAAGCGGATTTCGCGATGCGGTCGTCATCAATGGTGCCTGGGGATTAGGTGAGGCCGTAGTCCAAGGAATGGCAACCCCGGATGAATGGATCGTTTTCAAACCAACTCTCAAACAAGGTTTCCGGCCGATCGTTACGCGCAAATTGGGCGTGAAAGAAGTAAAGATGGTATTTCACGACGACGGCACTGGGACAATGGTCCGGCCGGTCGTCGAATCGCAGCGAAAGCGTTTCTGCCTCGCCGGATTTGAAGTGCTTCAACTTGCAAATTGGGCCTGCGCTATCGAGGATCATTACTCGGCCCTTGCCGGAAAACATCAGCCGATGGACATCGAATGGGCGAAGGACGGCATCACCGGCGAACTCTATATTCTTCAGGCACGACCCGAGACTGTTCATACTCAAAAGACGGAGAATTTCATTGAGACCTACGAACTGACAGGAGCACATGGAGCACCGCTAACGTCGGGTGTTGCAGTTGGGCAGAAGATCGGACAGGGCAAGGCACACGTCCTGCTAGACCCGTCAAAGCTGAATACCTTCAAAGAAGGCGAGATCCTTGTTACAACCATGACTGACCCGGCTTGGGAGCCGATAATGAAACGTGCATCTGCAATCGTTACCGAACGTGGTGGTCGCACGTGTCATTCGGCGATAATTAGCCGCGAACTTGGCATCCCCTGTATTGTCGGAACTGGCGATGCTACCGAAAAGATCCGGAACGGCAGCGACATAACTGTTTCGTGTGCCGAAGGAGATGTCGGGAATGTGTATTACGGAAATATCGATTTCCGGGTAAAGAAACTCAAGATTACGGACACCGCCCGGCCGCGAACACAGATTATGATGAACGTCGGCGATCCCGACCATGCATTCATGCTTTCGAGATTGCCAAATGACGGCGTGGGTCTTGCCCGGCTTGAGTTCATTATCAACAATCATATCGGGATTCATCCGATGGCTTTGGTAAATTATCCAAACCTCAAACATCGTGACACGATCGAAACGATCGCAGCTCGCATTCTCGAGGAAGATCCCAAAGAATTTTTCGTTCGTTCATTAGCGGAAGGCGTCGCTCGGATCGCGGCCGCTTTCTATCCGAAGCCGGTAATTGTCCGAATGTCCGATTTCAAATCAAATGAATACGCAATGCTGATCGGCGGACGCGAATTTGAGCCTGAAGAGGAGAACCCGATGATCGGTTTCCGCGGAGCGTCTCGATATTACGACGACCGTTATAAGGCAGGATTTAAGTTGGAATGCTTGGCCCTACAGCGAGCCCGCGAAGACATGGGCTTGACCAACATCAAGCCAATGATCCCATTCGTAAGGACAGTCGAAGAAGGAGCAAAGGTCATTGCCCTAATGGCGGAATACGGTCTTGTTCAGGGTGAGAACGACCTTGAGATATACGCAATGTGCGAACTGCCGGCAAATGTCGTTTTTGCCGATGAGTTTCTAAAGGTATTTGATGGTTATTCGATCGGTTCAAATGACCTGACACAGCTTGCCCTCGGACTTGATCGTGATTCTGAGATGGTCGCCCATTTGTTCGACGAAAGGAATGGCGCGGTTGAGAAAATGGTCGCGATGGCCATCGATGCCGCCAAACGTGCCGGTAAGAAGATTGGTATTTGCGGCCAGGCTCCTTCTGATTATCCTGAATTCGCCGATTTTCTTGTCGAACGAGGGATCAATTCCATCTCACTGAATCCTGACACGGTGATCCAAACAACACAGCACATACTCGAAACAGAAAGCCGCACGGCCAAGGCAAGCGGAGCCGAACAATAGGAGCAGAGCCCGAACCATCATGAAGACGTTAAGTAGCTCTGCTTCTTCAAATTTCAATGTCAGCGAGTCCGCTATTAAACGACAAGCAAAGATCGTGTGGCTGGTCGCTCTTTTTGCTACGCTCATATGGCTGGTCCTGATTATTGCTCCTGCCCTGCTTAGGGCTCTCGATCTCAGTCCTGGAGCCGATGCCATTTTTGCCTTTTTCGGATCGCTTTGTCACCAAATACCGGAGCGTTCTTTCTATCTTAGCGGCCAACAGCTTGCGGTTTGTTCGCGTTGTTTCGGTGTATATTTCGGATTGTTCGTCAGCTTGCTGATCTATCCTCTTTGGAGAGTAATAGATGACATAGAACCGCTTCCCCGCAAATGGCTGCTGCTTTCTGTTCTGCCGATGTCGCTCGATTGGTCGCTTACGATCTTCAATATATGGGAGAACAATCACGCGTCTAGATTTATTACGGGCATGATCCTCGGCGGGGCATGTTCGATATATATCCTTCCGGCATTGGTAGAGATCTTCCGCAATCTATCGTTTTCTCGTCGTTGAGCTGCTTGAACGTTTTGCGTCCGAACATTCGTTGACTATCCGGCGTATTAGTAGGAAAATTGGAGAAACGGTTAACGATGAAGTTTGATAAGGAAACCGCGATCGAAAAAGCTAAAGGCGACCTGGCTAGTAGGCTTGGTGTAAGGGCTTCGGAGATCTCGGTGGTATCAGCGACCTCAAAAGAATTTCCCGACATGTCGCTCGGAGCCCCCGCAGAGGGTGAATTTGCAGCGCAAATGATCGCAAGCGGTTGGGAGATCCGGCTTGCCCATAACGGCAAAGAGTACGATTACCGCGGCGATAAATACCAATTGCGGCTTCGGGGGTTCAAAGGCAAGAATTATCTGATCGCGGGCTGAACCTAAGGTGTTTGGCGATAAGGAGTTGACGGCAATGAATAAAAGCAATATTTGGATACATCTGACAGTGGCGATAGTACTTGTAACATTTGCCGCGATCTTAGGACAGATAGACCGTTGGCGTGCCGCATTGCGTTCGATCAATACCGAAACGCAGAAAACCGTTCAAAAACCAAAGACTGTAAGACGTTCCGGTACTCAGGCCGAACCCGAAGTACTCGTCAGGTTCAAACCTCACGTTTCTTTGACCGAGAAACGCAAGATAACCGCAAGATTGAATGATCGCATAGAAGACCGGATCGAATTAGTGCGGGGAATGGTGGCCATAGACGACCTTGACGATGCCGATCCTTCGAAGGTCGCTGCTGAATATTCAGCTATGACTGAATTTGTCGAGTATGCCGAGCCAAACTATGAGATTAAGCCGGAACTTCCCGCGTTTCGAGAGGTTTTGCGCAGACCGGCAGATCAAGACACTCCGGTAAATACGCCCAATGATCCTCACTTCTCGGATCAATGGGCACTTTACAATTCTGGACAGAATGGTGGGAAAGCAAATGCTGACGTTTCGGCTTTGAAGGCGTGGCAAAAAAACCGTGGCAGTAAAGATGTTGTGGTCGCGGTACTCGACACCGGCGTTGACTACACCCACGCCGACCTCGCCGCAAATATGTGGTTTCGGCCCGAAACTGTCCCGTCTTACGTCGACGCTGAGCTTGGGACGTTCAATGATAGACGTGGATTTAATGCCGTTGACAATATCAGCGACCCAATGGACGATAATGGCCACGGCACGCATTGTGCCGGTGTCATCGGTGCCGAGGGCAATAATGAAATAGGCATCGCCGGCATAAATTGGAATGTCCAGATCATGCCGCTCAAGTTCCTCGGACGCGGAGGGTTCGGTTCGACCAAAGATGCGATCGAGGCCATAAACTATGCTGTGGATAGAAAAAAGAATGGCGTAAATGTCCGCGTGATAAGCGCTAGTTGGGGGTCAACCCAATATTCAAAAGCACTTGAGGACGCTATTCGTGCCGCTGGCGATGAAGGAATTCTTTTCGTAGCCGCTGCCGGAAATAATTCCGGGGATAACGACAAACGTCCGCATTACCCATCAAACTACGACCTGCCGAATGTGATCAGTGTTGCAGCCTTGGACAGCAGTGATCTGCTCGCATCTTTCTCGAATTTTGGTGCAAAGACGGTCCACGTCGCGGCCCCCGGTAAAGAGATTGTTTCTACCTGGCTAAATGACGGCTTCCGTGAAGCTTCGGGAACATCAATGGCAACACCTCACGTTGCGGGTATCGCCGCCCTGATAATAGCAAATGAGCCGGAGATCTCGGTCAAAGACCTTCGTGAAAAAATACTCAGTTCCGTCGATCGGATCGACGTGTTAAACGGCCGCATCTTTTCAGCAGGCCGCATAAACGCAGCAAAGGCTCTGGGTCATTGATCTAGTTTTAACCATCTCATTCAATCACTCTACGAAATGGGGCGTTCACCTAAGTGCGGGAACGCCCAAACTTTTTCAGCTAATCCCACAACTCACTCTAACCCCACTGATCGCAACATTTATAGAAATAGAGAGATTTTCATCCGGGATTGGCACGGGCATTGCCCTATACGCATACGGGCAATGGCATTCCATTGCGAGATTTTCAGTAAGGGGAGTACGAATATGAATAAAGTTAAAGGTTTTGTAGCAGTCAGCATTTTCTCGCTGGTGGTTTTGGTATTGCCTTCGGTCGCTTCAGCACAGTGGTTTCCGGGTGGTAATGACCCCTATTATCGCGGTGGACAGGACCGAGATCTTCGTGACGTCGCACGCAGATTAAAGGATGATGCAAGAAACTTCGAGCGTCTTGTTGAGAACGAGACCCGCTACAACGACCGAAATCGCAACCGCGGAAGATGGGGGAACTGGAGCAACAATAACGCTAGCCATTTGAGATCGCTTGCAAATGATTTCCGCAGAGCAGCGGATCATTTCGGCGGTGATGGTCGTGGCGTGAACGTCAACGTTGACGGCGGCGATAACAAGGATAACGTCGTCGGAAGTCTTCTTCAAAATTTCTCTTACGAATCAATTCAGGAGTTTCAGGTAAGCCAGCACCGATGGGGAGCTGACCAGGGCCGCGCCGTTGGTGGTGTGGTAAACGTGGTCACGAAAAGCGGAACGAACAGGCTCCGCGGTTCGTATTTTATGAACTTCCGGCACGATTCGCTTCAAAGACGCGACTTTTTCGATAAATTGAACAATCGTGACAATCCGAATTTCGAACGCCAAGAATTCGGCGGAAGCTTTGGCGGTCCGATCGTTAAAGAGAAGGCCTTTTACTTCTTCTCACTCGAAAAATTCCGTGAACGGCAGATCGTCCCTATCTTTGGTTCCGTCGCCAATGATATTCAGATAGTTGCGAATGCATTTCCGAACATATCGTTCGATCCGGAGATCCCAACACCTTATGATGACATAATGCTGACCGCCAAGATCGATCACAAGATAAGCAGCCGTCAGAGTATGTTCTATCGCTATTCATGGCAGGACAACGAATCTCCGAACGATCAGGTAGCGAATCCGCACAGAACGAATTTGAGCGGCGGAAACATCACCTCCAACAAACTGCATAGTTTTGTTGTGAATCATCAGTTCAATTTTTCGCCGAATGCTCTGAATACGTTCATTTTCCACTTCCAGGATTTCGTGAATGAGATACTTCCGAATCCGGCAGGTGTCGGGCTTACACTCAACTTCCCAGGCGGCATCACGTTTGGACAGAACGTCAATACGCCGCAGTCAACAAAAGAACGAAAATTCCAGTTCCGTGACGATATTAACTGGGTAAAGGGGAATCACACGATGAAGTTTGGTGTGAACTATATCCACACCAAATTGGACGGATATTTCTTCTTTGGAACGCAGGGTTATGCCCTAACCTTTAGACAAACCCCAAGCGCGATCTTGGCTGGTGGAGGATTCAACAGGCCGGATCTACTCCAGACCCTTCAGTACAGCGACGGTGCAAGTTCCCACCTGCAAACGATCGACCAATTGGCGTTCTATTTCCAGGATGACTGGAAGATCACTCCGAGATTCACCCTAAATCTCGGACTTCGCTGGGATGCGAACATCGGAAACCTCCCTGCTCAGGACAAGAACCGAACTATGATCATCCTAAGCCAGTTGAACCATCCTCTGGCCAGGGCATTGACGCAAGATCAGGACAAACTCCGTCGCAGAACACCAAGCTGGAACGAATATCAGCCGCGTTTCGGTTTCGCCTGGGATCCATGGGGAGATACGAAGACAGTTATCCGAGGTGGTTACGGAATATTCTACGATCAGTTATTCCAAAATCTGACGTTGTTCTCGGATGTTCAATCGCAGCCGTTCATCTTCCAGCCATCTGTCAATCTGTCAAGGCCGTGCGGTCCCACTGTTGACCCCTGCCTTCCTCAGACATATGCGTTGTACAACGTTATCTATAATGGAAGTACGACTGGACTTCCACAGCCTCCCCCAGGATTTACTTATAACAATCTGGCCGTAGGAACTGTTGGTCGTATCAACGATCCTGACGCAACAGAGCCTTATATTCAGAAATGGTCGATCGGCTTCCAGCGTGAGATCACACGAAATCTGTCGATCTCAAGTGACTATGTTCATACGCTTGGGCTGTTCGAGCCTCGCTTTCTGAACGTCAATCCGGAGATCGACAGGGTTTGTGATCCGAACTTCCCTGGTGCCCTTCAAACTAGTAATCCGGCATACGCGACAACTTGTCCTCGAGGAAATGCGACGAGAGTTCTGGATACCGCTTTCCTGGCTGCGGGACTCCCGGCAAACCGCTTGAATCAGATCAATATGTTCGCAACGAACAATCGATCTATATTCGACAGCCTTACGACCACGCTGAAGTACAGGACATCAAAGATGCTTCTTAACTTCGCCTATGTGCTTGCCAGCTCCCGAAGCTGGGGCGGGCAACCGACGGCTTCCTATTCTGGCAACGGAATTGTCGTAACTCCGGAGAACCAATTCAAGCCTGAAGAGTTCGGACCAACAAGGATCGATGAACGCCACCGAGTAGTTCTTAACGGTGTGTTCAGTTTGCCTTATGGCTTCCAGCTTTCGCCAATAATGCAGTTCGCGACCGCAAGGCCATTCTCAGCAATTGCAGGTATCGACCTCGATGGTGATGGATTGGCTGCAGTTGATCGACTTTGCGGCGGTGTTGACCCGGCCACGATCTTCCCTCTAACATTCCCGACCGTGAATGCGACGGCGATCAGGGCTCTTAACCCCGTCGGCTGCACGCAGGCACAGGTCAACAGCGTGCGAAAGGGATTTGTTCCGGATGGCTCGGGCGGATTCGAAGAGCGAAGCGGTAATTTCTTCAACTTCGACCTCCGTGCATCAAAGAACTTCAAGTTCGGCGAGCGGTTCGGACTCTCGACGTATATCGACCTGTACAACCTGTTCAACTATGAGAACTTGTCGTTCATGTCGAGAATTGGCCTAACCACGCCTGCAGCGACCGGAACCGCCGGAACCTTCCTCAGGCCGCAGTCATTGTTTGGCCCGGGATTTGGCCCACCGGTCGGACGTCCCCTTACGGCACAGCTCGGATTCAGATTTACTTTCTAGAATGATCTGTATCTGACATTTGGTGAGGCGTTCCTTTGGGGACGCCTCTTTCTAATTTTAGGGAAAGATGCAGCCGTATATGAGGGTACTCAGTCTGCGTTCCGCAGTTCATCTATTATTAGTATGTCCTCCACCAACAATTCATGCAGATAATCAGCGGCAAGGCGATGCGGCATAATGACGTCTGCATCGGTCTGCGTGCTCAACAGCTCAAAATCCTTCTCTAGTACCGCCGTCAAGATTATCCGACCTTCGTAATTGTGCTCTTTGAGCGTGTTGTAAAGTGTTAGCGAAAATGAACTGTCCGGCACGGTACTTATTATGCATTTGGAAGAATGGAATGGAAGATTCTCCAAGATGTCCGGATCCTCGATGTCGCCATACACTATTGCACGCTCACGTTCTTGCCAAGAGCTGACTACTTGAGGATCAAAATCAACGCCCAAAAACCGAAGATCGGCGTAGGATTCTAGCTTTGATGCGATAGAACCACCGAAACGGCCGAGCCCGAAAATGATCACATCGTAATCGCCTTCCTTCTTAAGCGGGGACATTTCACGATAGGGTGTCGAGCGTTCGAATACGGATAACACCGGTGACAGTAGTTCGTAAAGCTGATTTGAATACAGGATCATATACGTTGAAACACCGATCGTTATCAACCCGACAAGGGTTATAAGCCCAACTATCTCCTCATTCAAATGCCCGACCTGCAGTCCAAGCCCTGCGAAGATCAAGGAGAATTCGCTGATCTGTGCCACAGTAAGTCCTGCCAGAAAAGAGGTCCTCTTCCGATAACCCATCAATCCCATTATTACGAGAACGATAATGGGATTTCCTACCAAAACGAAAAGAGAAAAAAGTATCGCCGCTGGGACCTGTGCACCGATCACCGCCATATTAAGGTCCGAACCCAGCTTTACGAAAAAGAACAGAAGAAGAAAATCACGCAGGCTTACCAGCCGGCCGCTTATCGACTCCTTATACGGTGTCGTTGCAAGACACACACCCGCAAGGAACGCCCCAACTTCGCTGCTAAAACCGATCAGTGAACTAAATGATGCTAATGAAACCGCCCAAGCGATCGAGAACAATGTGAGGAGTTCCTGTGACCGTGCTAAAAACGTGCCGATCAATGGGATTATCCACTTGATCATTACGAACGTGATCAGCAATAGAACGCCGCCCGAAAGCAGCGTGCTTCCAATATCAGCGGCCAAGTTCGAACCTTCATTCCGCCCGATCGTCGATAGAACGATCATCACAAGTATTACGACGATATCCTGCACTATCAGAAATCCGATCGCTATCTGCCCATGAAGCGAATCGATCTCTTTCTTATCTGAAAGAAGTTTGACAATGATGATGGTGCTTGAGAACGTGAGGGCGACCGCGATGTAAAAACTGTGCAGATGCGAGAACCCCAGAGCGATCCCGATAAAATATCCGATAACGGAGGTAAATATGACCTGTCCCAAACCGGTCATCGCCGCGATCTTTCCGGTGGATCGGATCAGTCTGAGGTCCAGTTTCAGCCCAACGATGAACAGCAGCAATGAGATCCCTATCTCGGCAAGAAGATGGATGTTCTCCTTTGAATGAACGATGTTAAGCGCAGAAGGACCAACAATTATGCCAAGTGCTATGAAGACAACGATCAACGGTTGACGCAAAAACTGACCTGCCGCTCCCAGTATAGCCGCGAGAAAGAGTATCAAAGCCAATTCCAGGAAAGGACTTCCTGAAAATATGAGTTCCCAATTCATACTTTTTTGTTATCAGCGTTACGAACGGCTATTCGCTAAAGATCTGCGTCAAAACGTATCAGTCGGTTTAGATTCTAATATATCAGATATTGGCCCAACGTTTCGGAACATTGATTTTCTTTGGAATTACGGTAACAATGTTCGCGTTCAAACATTCACCAACGGAGGACAATAAATGAAACTATTCGCACTCGGTCTGCTCGGTATCGCACTTGCATTTTGCGGTATTACGGAAAGGCTTCAGAAAGGTATAGCGGACGTCGCTGATAAAGGCTCTAATTCCAGTAACACTTCGAGAACTAAAGACGATGACGTAAGCGCGGAAAAGGCAGAGATGACACCTGCGCAACAGGCGATCGCCGATGAGGCAACTGAAGTTAAATGGGCCGAACAGGAGATCACGTTCAAACTTCCAAAAGGCTGGAATAAAATGGACGTAAGAAAAGAATCCTTCAATTATGGCTCTCCGGCGACCGGTTTTCTTATCGCCTCCGTTTCGGTAATGGCCTCCGACTTCCCGTCCGATGCGAGCATCAAGGCTTACTATCAGAGCGCTCTCGAACAACTGAAACAAGGCAAATACGAGAAGGTTCGTTGGTTGGAGATCGACGGGATCAAAGGGGTCGAATGGGTCGAAGCCCCGCCCGAGGATAAAGATGGGATCCGCCGATTTCAATGGGTTGCCTATCGCAACTATCAGGGACAGAATCAATACCTGAACATCATCCAGTCAACAAAAAACACAAACTTTGACAAGCAGCGTGATGCCTTTGCCGCGATCTTGTATTCGATGAAGATCCCCAAAGGCTAGCAAAGAATCAAATAAATCTAAGGCCTGCCAAAACGGGCCTTTTTGATCATCACTTAACGGACTTCCGGAGAAGAATTTGAAGTATATTGCTCAGATTGATGAACTGTCGATATGCGGAACAAAACATCTGCGACATCGTGCCTCATATTTGTCGGCAGCTCCAACCTCAACACGATTCTCTGAGCCTTGAGTACGTTGGGAGTAGTTAGCAGTATTTCCGCAGCGTACGCAGATGGCGTGCGTTTTCGTGATGAACTCGGCAATACACAAAAGTTGGGGCATCGGTTCAAATGGCAGCCCTCTGTAATCCTGATCAAGGCCCGCGATGATCACACGTTTTCCGCTTCCGGCAAGGTCATTAGCGACCTGTACAAGACCCGGATCAAAGAACTGCCCTTCATCGATCCCAACGACCTGCGTTCCGTCTTCAATGGCTGCCATTAATTCATCGGACGTTGCAACCGCAACAGACTCGTGACGGTGTCCGGAATGGGAGGCGATATGTTCGACCGAGTAACGCTCATCGATCCGCGGCTTGAACACCTGAACTTTCTGCCTAGCTATACGGGCACGATTTAGGCGGCGGATCAGCTCCTCTGATTTACCGGAAAACATCGAACCAACTATCACCTCGATCCATCCGGTACCGTTCTGCCGGTTCCGGCGACGCTCTTCACTGTCGTCGAAAACAAATTCTTCGATCATAAAATGGAGATCTTATTGTTTAAGAAAATGAGATATTAACACGACGAAGCCGCCGTTGCTAACTAACGCATCGGCGGCTAAAAAAGTGATGACGATAACTTTACATTATCCGAAGATCATTTCCGGTCATGGACGAAGGAGCTTCAATTCCGATAATGCCAAGCACAGTTGGGGCTACATCGGACAGCGTGCCGCCATCCCGCAATTTTGTTGATCTGTTTGAGTGGTCGATAAGGTGAAATGGAACTGGATTTGCGGTTGCAAACCTGTCCACGTCTCCGTCTATAGTTAACATAGATTCGCAATTCCCATGGGTTGATGTTATCAACGTGACTCCGCCAAGTTGGCGCATTCGATCTACAATTCCGCCAAGACAAGTATCGATATACTGGACTGCTTCTACTGTGCGATCGATATTTCCAGTTTCAGCAAGCAGCCCCGGCGCCGGGAAGTTTGCGATGAAAACAGCCTGCGGGTCAGTTTTGGCAACACGCGTCAACGCATCCGTTATCTTGAATGATCGCATCTCTGGCTCTGATTCACGGTCGAACATCCGCTCCGAACGCGGAACCTGAATATGCATTTCGACCGGGTTCTCGCCGTCTCTGCGGCCATTGAAAAACATCGTAACGTGGGCGAATCGGTCCGGCTCGCTGATTCGGTAATTATGGATATCAGCCTTAGAGAAAACCGACCCGAGATCACCTTCCCGCGGCAATGGCGGAAACATTGTTTTAAGACGAAAATCTGGATCGTATTCCGTAATACACACTGCATCGATACGAGGTTTTATCAACGAAGAGCTTTCCCCAAGTTCAGGAACTGCGATCGAACGAACCAATTGCCTCATTGTGTCCGCGCGATGATTGAAAAATACAACCAGATCGCCGTTCCCTATTGTTGCGACCGGAACGCCAGGCTCGCGTTCGATAACTATCGGAGCAATAAATTCGTCGGTTATCCCACGCAAAAACGAGCTTCGAACTGCCGAAACGGGATCGCTTGCCCGTTCTCCTTCCGCGTGTACCATCATCGTAAAAGCTCTGGCAGTTCGTTCCCAGTGCTCGCTATGATCCATTCCAAAATGGCGTCCGCATATCGAAGCGATCCGTCCGAGGCCAATGTCGGCCATCTTTACCTCTAATGCTTCCAGATATACGTCGGCAGTTCTCTGAGGAACGTCCCGGCCATCAAGGATAGCGTGAACATAGACCTCTTTGACCCCGATATTGCGAGCAGCACGGAGCAGTGAATAGAGCGTGTCGGAAGATGAATGCACATCGCCATCACTAACAAGCCCTACGAAATGGACTTTTTGGTCATTTGCACGTGCGGATGAAAGTGCTCCTGTGAGAACTCGATTTGAAAAGAATGATCCATCGGTGATCGATTCGCGAATCCGTACGGCATCTGTTTTTACGACGCGGCCGGCACCCATATTTATGTGGCCGATCTCTGCATTTCCCGGGATCGAATCGTTCAATCCTACTGCTCGGCCCGAAGCCTCAAGAATAGTAAAAGGAAATTCATTACGAATGGCATCGTAATAAGGCGTGTGGGCTGCCGCTATGGCGTTTCCACGGGTTTCATAGGTAAAACCCCAGCCATCAAGGATTATGAGCGCAAGTGGACGTTTGATCGTCTGATTCATTGGGTTGGAAGTGAACTTTTATTCGGAAATTTCGAAAGTGTCCTAAACCGAGTGTGTTGGGATCATCAGCCGACGCATGCAGGATCGGCTCAAGATAATTATAACCGAAATGCAGAGTGTTCGCGCAACTATTTATTAGTATGCATTGGGCGCAGTTTTCTCCATCCAGCGTTCCGGATGACGCAGCGGAGCGAATTCGAATTGCTCGTACAGCCCGTGAGCGTCCGCAGTTGCCAATATCCAGCGGCGAAGCCCTTGTAATTCCGGGTGTTCGATGATCTTTTGCATCAGCACTTTACTTAGCCCTTTGCCTCGATATTCTTCGACAATAAAAACGTCGCCTAGATAGGCAAAAGTTGCTTTATCGCTAACAACGCGTGCAAAGCCGATCTGCCGATCGTCGTCATAAACGCCAAAGCATATCGAATGTTCGATAGCTGTTCGCGTTTGCTCAAGGGTGCGCTCCTTAGCCCAATAAGATTCCTCTCTAAGAAATCGATGTATCATATCGACTTCCAAACGATCCTTACTTTCATCGATCTCGATCGACATAGTGTCCTAATATTTGCAAATACTATAGCGAACATCTCCGAAGTGCCTACCTATTGTTCAGTCACCTTCTTTGACTTCTTTGTCCCTGCTGCCGCCCGATCTCAGTACTAGTGGCAGAATGTGAGCTATCGGAGCTGATAAAATGCTTTGCGCCCGGGATAGCGGGCCGAATCTCCGAGATCTTCTTCAATACGAAGAAGCTGATTGTATTTGGCGATGCGGTCGCTGCGGCTAAGGCTTCCGGTCTTTATTTGTCCGGCATTGGTAGCGACAGCCAGATCAGCAATAAATGTATCTTCGGTCTCGCCCGAACGATGCGAGATAACGGCCGTCATTCGATTCGTTTTCGCTAGCTCAATGGCGTCAAGCGTTTCGGTCAGCGTTCCGATCTGATTTACTTTGATCAGGATCGAATTTGCCGCACCTTCTTCTATACCTTTCTGCAAAAACTTTACATTTGTCACAAAAAGATCGTCGCCGACAAGCTGCACACGATCGCCGACCGAATCAGTCAATGTCTTCCACCCATCCCAATCGTTTTCGGCCATTCCGTCTTCGATCGAAATTATCGGATATTTGTCGCACCAATCCGTCCAAAATGCTGCCATCTCTTCGGACGAAAGCTCACGTTTGTCCGATTTCTTGAAAACATATTTTCCATCTATGTGGAACTCGCTAGTTGCCGGATCGAGCGCCAACATCACATTATCGCCCGCTGAATAACCGGCCTTGTCGATCGCTTCAAGTATCGTCTCTACGGCTTCTTCGTTTGATTTTAGATTCGGAGCAAAACCGCCTTCGTCGCCAACACTGGTCGAATACCCGCGAGACTTTAATACACCCTTCAAATTATGAAATATCTCAGCTCCCATTCGAAGAGCGTCCGCAAATGTTTCGGCACCAACGGGCATCACCATAAATTCCTGAAAATCTACGTTGTTGTCCGCATGTGCGCCGCCGTTCAAAATATTCATCATCGGAACCGGCAGCATCTTTGCGTTCGCTCCGCCGATATACCGATAAAGCGGTATTTCAAGCGCCGCCGCTGCTGCACGAGCGTTTGCCAAAGAAACAGCAAGAATGGCATTTGCACCAAGATTTGCCTTGTTCGAACTTCCGTCAAGGCCGATCATTGTCTCGTCAATAAGCGTTTGATCGAGACAATCCAAACCCTGGAGTTCATCATTTATCGCTCCATTCACGTGCTCAACCGCCTTCAACACGCCTTTTCCCAGATAACGAAGCTCATCACCATCGCGGAGTTCAACGGCTTCATTTTCTCCCGTAGAAGCTCCGCTGGGCACCGCTGCCCGGCCGGTCGTTCCGTCTTCCAATATCACCTCGGCTTCGATAGTCGGATTCCCTCTCGAATCCATTATTTCCCGTGCCCACACCTGTTCGATCAATGACATTTATGTTCTGCTCCAAATTAGATTTCGACCAAACCTGTATTTTACTTAAAACCCCGACAATAACAACCAAAGCCAAAAACCATCACGGAGCAAGCGCGCGCGTGCACTGGGCTGCCCGAACTTCTATTGTGGAAATGGGGGGGGATTAATAGGTCCGTAGCAGGCAACCTATGAAGATTCAATCGAGCGAGTCGCTATTTTTTCTTTTGTTTACTTTTAAGCGCGTCGAGCTGCTTTTTCGATTCGTCCAGCTTCTTCAATGAGGATTCAAGAAGGCCGAGCGAGAGACGCAGCCGGCTATGGCGCGAACTAATGTCTTTCATCGACGAGAATATCGCCATATCATCCGCTTCCAGCAGATCCGCGCTCAGTGAAACATAGTCTTCCATTGGAGCCCAATCCTTTTCCGGCAGCAGATCGGGATTGTCGTTGTCCGCTTTGTTTATGTGCTTGATCGCATTTCGAAACATAAGCTGGGATTCGGTTGGGGTTGTCTTCAGGTAAAATTCTGCTAGATCCAGATAAAGACGCGCCGCATCGTGCGAAGGAATTTCTATCGAATCCAATTCCTTTTGCATTTCATTCAGGTGTTCAATATACGTCTCTTCATCCTCACCTATTTTTTTATTCAATACCGCTCGCTTACGCACAAACGGTCGAAGCCGTTTTGGTACATCGTTTACGAACCTAAATGACGAAGGAATATCACCCACTTCAAACGCCGCAATAGCCGCACCGGATGCCGCCGAAACACGCCAGTTATCCCAACCGATCGGCGAGATCTCCTTATAAGCATCACCATCAAACCCATCGAGTAGCGATATCATCTGCTCGTATTTCTTCGCTTCAAGCAACTGCAGAAATACCTCCCGATAACGATTGATCTTCATGTCCGGACTTTTCGCCTCTCTCGCCGACTTTAACAATTCGTCAACTGTGTTCGGCACGTTTTCAATGTTCGCAGCGGTCCGCTCCCGATAATCCGGATGAAGGTTGGCGGTACAGACAAGAAGGAGTTCGCGGAACCGGGATAAGAGTTCCGGAAGGTATTCGCCAACTCGTCCAACTAAAAACGGGCCATAGTAAGAGATCGAGCATGCACGCGGATTTGTGTCACGCGTCGACACCGCAAATTCCAGTTTCCCAATAAAAGCGGTTAAGGCTTTTCGTTGCAAAATCGGTGAGAACGACTTTCCTTTATTTGATTCGGCTATGAACCTACTAAGATTGAAAAGCATTGTATCGCTTCCATACAAAGAGCTTTTACTAGCGGCGGCCAGTGCGACATTAAAAAGCTCTTCAGCGTAATCGGAGTTTTGCAAATTGAGATCGATCACTAACTGCGGCAACGAAAGTGCAAAACCAAATTTCAAGGATTCTTTCCCAATATCCAGTGCGAAACGAGGGTTAAATACGACGACCTCTAATCCAACTGCGGTATAAATATCAGCGAGCTTAGCATTTGGTTCGGCCTTTCCCGTAGCTGTATCGAGAAAGGTTTTCTCAAGTTCCTTAAGAATCCTTTGCGCGAATTTCGCATCTAAGCCAGATATAACTCGAAAGGTATTTGGGAAGTCGGATAGCTGCTCGTTAAGTTCGTTCTTCTCAGCGGACGATATGCCGTCGAGCAACTGCTTTCCCGCTCGGTCCAGATAAAGCCTTGCTTTAACCTCATCGAATTTCCACCAGATTTTTGCAAGATAGGCAATATACAAAGAACGCCGCCCCACGGGCAAAGACGCCGTATCGACTAGGCTCGCGTCGCTAATGTCGTCCACTCGGTTTTTCCACGATTGTACTTGGAGTTCAAGTTTCTCTAATTCTGAGAATTGAGGGGTCGTCTGCCCTTCAGCCATCAAGGTCGTCAAGCACGTCAAAATCATAAAAAGGCTCGTGCTCAATGGGAATGTGACCGTTTTTTTCATACACATCCTAAAAAAAGAATTAACGGGCAAGAATGCGACCAGTTTTAAGCCTGACGAACGAACTGCCATTCGTTCGTCAAGCCGATGCACTGACAAGAAGCCACTTAATCCAGAATCGGGACTTTCGGCTCGCACTTCTCAGTGGTTAAATTACAGTTTCCGCTTTGGCAATGATTGTCTGAACAGCAGGCACAACCGTTGGGTCGTGGCTGCTGAGCTGGACAATTAGCCCCTGGGTCGGCACAGGCAGAGACAGGCCGTTCCGGCATGAACCAGACGCCTACTAACATCAAAGTTAACGCAAACAAACGAAATACTTTCATCTATCCTCCCTTCTATTCTAATGGTGTCTCGAGAATATGCCTATATTTTTTTTACTAGGCCGACTAAATGGATTTGATAATTGACTATGACGAAATAGATCTAAGGACTTCCCGTTCCTTTTCCTTTGAAAGTTGCCCGATCCAGAAGTTTGTTACTTTGCCGCTTGCGTCAGTTAAAATGATCGTCGGAGTGCCATCAACTTCAAGTTCCTCAAGAGGTGCAAATAATACCGGCAAGGAATCAAGACCGAACTGCTTTAGATAGATCTCCGCCTCCTCGGTCTTCGGAGGAAAAACAGCGATAACATTGGTCTGCTGATCACTTCCGGCCCTGAGAATCTCTTTATAGAACTCCATGCTGCCCTCACAGAACCGACACCCCTTCATAAGAACAAGAAGAACATTCTTTTTGCTTGCTGTTGGATCGAATCCCTGAATATAAATAGCTCGTCCTACCGTTGGCGCCTTTCTGTCATTTGCGTTTGGCAGCAAGTACCTGTTAGCCAACACACCAATAAAAGCAATAGCGACAATAACCGTTAGAACATTGGCGAGAGTATCAAGTAGAGTTTTTCTCTGAGTCGGGATGCGTTTTTTGTATTGGGTGCCCCTGTCTTCTGAGGAGCCTTAGAATTATTCGCGGGCGCTTTAGCAGTAACTTTTGCTGCATCCTTTTTTGCCGTGGCCGCAGTCTTAGCTGCAGGCTTTGCGGCAGGTTTGGCGACGGGTTTCTTTGTCTGAGCAATGCCTGGGGCGGCAAACGCCAAAGAAAGATATATCGCAAACAACAATGCGTTAGCCAAACGCTTTTCGGGACGCATAAAATTCATGGTTTACCTCAAGTTATGGTTGCAAAACTAAAGATTTTCGAGGAGACTGTCGGTCCCGCAGGCAGAACATTTTTGGGCGAGACCTTGCGTAATTGCTAAGCGACACTATAACATTCGTTGATACCGTCCGCAAGTAAAAATTAAGCGCTTGCATAACAGATCCGTCCGGATGAACTTTTTCAATACATTTCGCGGGAGATTGCTGATAGTTTTCGCGTGGTTGCTTGTGGCGACGCTCGGAGTTCAGTTCTACCTGAATCTGAGAACACAGCGGGAGAATATTGAACGTCGCGAACGCCAGGAGCAAGCCCTCGTAGCAGCGTTTGCCGTCGGTGTAAGCGGCATTACTTCTCGTGATGAATACCTTGAAGACCTGATCGCGAAGCCCGGGCAGACATTTCTGGATGAATCTGCACGCGAACGCATCCGCGACATCATAATAATCAACGAACGGTGGCAAGTAGCTGACAGCCTTGATCCTGACCACTTTCCCAGGTCTGATGCGGAAGGGAACGTTGTCTTCAAACCGCTTTCCGAAGTTTCCGGGCTTCCGCCTTTGATGGAGTCAGGCAAGCTCGGTGAAGACCTTGCACGATTCCCGAACCGACCTCTTTCGGAACGTTCCGAGTATGATGATGAGGCTCACGCAATTCCCATTGAAACAAGCGATGGCCGTTACTATGTAATGGTCATTTTAAAGAACGATAAGCGAGAGGCCGCTTGGCGAGCTGCGGAGCCGCTTCTTTATACACTATGTATTTTTCTTGTTTCGACCGCCATAACCTTCATCCTTGTTTGGCGATTTACCCGTCCGATAACTGATCTGGCCGCCGGTGCAAAGCGTATTGCCGAGGGCGATCTAGCGTTTCGCGTTCCCAATCAAAGCAATGATGAGATGGGTATGCTGACGCAGCGATTCAATGAAATGGCCTCTGAACTCGAAAAATCGCGAGAACTGCAAGAACAGCTCAGACAGGCAGAGAAGAGCGCCGTAATAGGCAGGCTTGGTTCGGCGATCGCTCACGAGATAAGAAATCCTCTCAACTACATAAATCTTACGCTGGACCATTTGAGGTCAAAACTCGCTCCGGAAGACCCTGAAAAACAGGATGTTTTTAGGAAACTCGTCTCACAGATCAAGGATGAGGTTGCAAGGATAAATCAACAGATATCAGATTTTCTTAACTATTCGCGTCCGGCGAATGTGAATCTACGGCCCGTTGCAGCTCGGGAGGTAATCGCCGATTCACTTCGTATCATCGAGGGGCAGGCAGAAGAAAACGGCATTACGATAGGCATCATTGAGCACGAGGATGTTCCTCAGATCTTAGGAGACCCCGAATATTTACGTTCCGTGTTCAACAATCTTTTTATCAATGCACTGCAGGCAATGGGAGCTGAAGGCGGTAATCTTACTGTTAAGATAACGCGAGACGACCACGACGATATGGTTTCATTTGAAATAGCCGATACAGGTAGCGGCATAGCGGAAGAGAATCTGACAAAGATCTTTGAGCCTTATTTTTCAACAAAAGAAACGGGCACCGGATTGGGCCTGGCCATCGTCCAAAAGATAGTGGAGGTCCATAATGGATCTATCGAGGTTTCTTCGGTTGTGGGCGAAGGCACGCGATTCACTGTTAAGTTGCCTTCAGCAAAACATTAGTAAAGCAAATACGGAATATTCAGGCGGTATAGATCGACCACGATCACTAAAATATGGCACGTAAATCAATACTCGTCGTTGATGACGAAAAAAACCAACGAGAGATCCTTGAAACTATCCTTTCTGGAGAGGGTTACGATGTAACAACGGCAAGCTCGGGCGAAGCGGCAATGAAGTTTGTGGAGTCGCGAAGGTTCGATCTTGTTCTAACAGACCTAAAAATGACTGGAATGTCCGGTCTAGATCTTCTCAAGGAGCTTACGAATTTTGACAGATCGATCATCGTTATATTATTGACGGCCCACGGGTCGGTAGATTCTGCCGTGGATGCCTTGCGATTAGGAGCCTTCGATTACCTTCAAAAACCTTACGACAGCGAGAAACTACTGGAAACGGTGTCGCGCGCTTTGAACAAGCTGACCGCGCTTGATACAGAGATCGTTTCAGTCTCGCCGGAAATGGATAAGGTAAAGAAGCTTATCCTTAAGATCGCCAAGTCGAATTCGACCGTTCTGATCCGCGGCGAAAGCGGTACTGGAAAGGAATTGATCGCGCGTTCGATGCATAAGAACAGTCTGCGGGGAAACGAAACTTTCCAGGCTGTGAACTGCGCCGCTATTAACGAGAATCTCCTGGAATCTGAATTGTTCGGCCACGAGAAAGGTGCATTTACAGGAGCTGTCGGTGAAAAGAAAGGGCTTTTTGAGATCGCCAATAACGGAACGCTTTTTCTCGATGAAATAGGCGAACTCGACATCGCTCTACAGGCCAAGCTCCTTCGCGCCTTGCAGGAAAAGGAGATCCGTCGCGTCGGCGGTGTCAAAGAGATCCCGGTTGACGTGCGTGTGCTTGCGGCGACTAATCGGGATCTGCTAAAGATGACTGAAGAAAAACGATTCCGCGAAGATCTTTACTACCGTTTGAACGTGCTTTCAATAGAGATCCCGCCCCTTCGCGAACGACGAACGGACATCCCTGCATTGATAGAATATTTTGTGAAGAAACACACGCGCGGATCCGATCGAAAGATCGAGATAGATGCGTCTGCGAGAGAATTGCTCGAAAATTATCATTATCCCGGCAATGTCCGCCAGCTAGAATCGGCCATCGAAAGGGCGATATTGCTTTGCGAAAATGATCGAATTACGAGCGACGATCTTCCACCCGAAATGGTCCCGACCGGACGTGTCCCAAGCTCTTCAGAGAATGGTGATGAGTTGTTCAAATTGCCGCCCGAGGGCGTCAGCTTTGAGGACGTTGAAAAGAGCCTGATTATGCAGGCAATGGAACGAACCGACGGGAACATCACGAAATCTGCCAAGCTGCTAGGCCTCACCTTCAGGACGCTACAGTATCGCCTGGAAAAATTCGGTATAAAGAAGGATCAGACCGAAAATGAGGAAGATGGAGATTCTTAGAAGTCAACGAGCCCTCGTCGACCGGAAGCAGTAACTATTGATTCTTTCAAAAGATGATGCTATAACGCCAGCATTATGAAAAACGGAAGATCTATGTCTGGCCTCTTTGGGGCTTTCGTGTTGGTATTCGCTTCTGTAGTAGCGACCGCACAGGACGCAGTCGTTCGTTCAGATGGATCACCGGACAAGGCCCGACGAGCCGCGTTCGTTCCGATAACTGAAGTTCCGTCTCTGCTTGCGACTATAGTAGTCAATAACAACGGTGATGCTACGGATGCCACGCCCGGGGACGGGGTGTGCGAAACGGTGACCGGCAACGGCGTGTGCACACTGAGAGCTGCTGTTGCCGAAGCGAATGCTCTTGCTGGTAACGACGTGATCACCTTCGATCCTTCCGTGGCATTGATCCAGATCAACGGGCAGATCGCCATAAGCTCAAATTTGTCGATCGTCGGGCCGGGTCCGAATCTTCTCACAATCCAAAACACAGCTCCACTAGCTACGACGAGCAGGATATTCAATATCACGAATTTTGTCGTAGGTATCCATGGAGTTACGCTTGCGGGCGGCATCGTAACCGGAAACGGCGGTGCTATTCAGAATACCGGCACACTGACGATCACGAGCTGCGTGATCCGAAACAATAGCGCGAATGGGTCAACGGGCATCGGCGGCGGGATACGCAGCACAAATACCCTTCGTTTATATAATTCTGTGCTCCACGATAATTCTTCCGCTGCGAGCACGAGCGGCGGCATCAGTTTTGCCGGTGCAACTCTTGAGATACGAAACTCAACCATCCGCAATAACACATCTTTCGGCAACGGCGGCGGAATGAATATCTCGGCGACATCCTCCGTTTTGATCCGAAATTCGACGATAAGCAATAACACTGCGGGTGCGGCATCCGGCGGATTATTCTTGAATCGAGGCGAGATCGTGAACTCGACGATCAGCGGCAATACGGCGAACGGATCCCTTGCGACCGAAGGCGGCGGAGGCATCCGGATCCAGGCCGGGGCGAATACTGTGGCTATAATTTCCTCGACCATTACCAACAATTCAGCTCCGAATACAGCTGCCGGTGCTCGGGGCGGGATCTGGCATGAAACCGGAACACTGACGCTTTCAAATACGATCATTGCAGCCAACGTAACTCAAGACATTCAGCGGGATGGGACCGGAGTTATCACAAATAGCGGCCACAACCTGATCGGCAGAAATACAAGTGTAACTACGGAATTCCCTGCCGGACTTCCAAACGGAACGAATTATGTTGGAACATCGAAATCACCGCTAGATCCGCTTCTTGGTTCACTGGCAAACAATGGTGGCCCCACATTCACACATCTGCCTCAAACAGGGAGTCTGGCGATCGATAACGGTGTAGGGAACGCACTTGCGGGAGACCAACGCGATTTTATCCGTACCTTTGACGTGCCTGGAGTTCCAAATGCTCCTTCGGGAAATGGAACAGATATCGGTTCGGTCGAGGCACAGAGTATTCCGCGGCCTGCTGCAGTGTCAATATCAGGCTCTGTCGTAGACACTGCTGGTATCGGGATCCCACGCGTGCTTTTGGTGATGACTGATCCCAATGGCAACTCTCTTTCGGCGATAACGAACAACTTTGGCCGATTCACCATCTCAGGTCTGAACACCGAAGAAGTTTATGTCATATCGGCCTATGCGAAGGAATTACTGATATCGCCGTCTGTAATTCTTCTGCCGGGTCTTGCTGAGATGAATTTCCAATTGAATCGCTAATCGATGGCAGAACAAGCGTTATTGTTCTGACGTAATTCACACAGGAAATTACACCGATCGGAAAGTGGGGAGGCAATATAATGGAGTGGTTCTCAACTTTGACCCTTGCACTCGGTTCTGCGTGGACCAGCGGCATCAATCTTTATGCCACCGTGTCAGTTCTTGGCCTTCTCCAAAAATTCGGCTCGGTCAAACTGCCCGGCGGACTTGAGGTTCTTGATAATTGGTGGATCATCGGCATCTCTGGTTTTCTTTATACAGTAGAGTTTTTTGCTGACAAGATCCCATATGTGGACAGCGTCTGGGATGTCGTACATACATTCATCCGCGTACCCGCCGGAGCGATCGTAGCCTATGCGGCTGTTTCTGAAATGGATCCGAGTATTTCGATCCCGGCGGCTCTTGTTGGCGGCGGTTTTGCCTTTGCTTCACACGGAACAAAGGCAGCAGTTCGCGTCGGAGCCAATCTTTCACCAGAACCCGTTTCGAACTGGCTGCTATCGCTTTTTGAGGACGCGATAGCCTTTATAGGCACGCTTCTGTCGGTTTTCGCACCTGTCATAATTGCGATCGTGCTCGTATTGTTCGCCGTCTTCTTTTTCTGGTTCTTCCCAAAGATATACCGGGCATTTCGCAGAATGATCAATGCGGTCAAAGCATTTTCGCGCGGAGAAGGATTTAAAGAGATCGCACGCAAGGCGGGTTGATCTTGCGCGTTCAATACCAGACCGGATACTTTCCGAGCGAGGTGATGTTATGAGATCTCTTCTCACTTTTTTCTTTATTTCATTGATATTCATAACATCTTGTGGTGGCGGCTCTGAGGTCGCGATCCAAGATGGCTCCTCATCAGCGCCCGAGTTTGCACGAACTTCCGAAGATCCCGGAGACGCTGGCGCAAGGCAGGCGCCGGAAAGTTCACGAAGCGTTTCGCTAGATACGTCTTTGCAAACATCGCCTACGGCAAGAAAGGTCATTCGGAATGCAGAACTAACCCTCGAATCTGACGATCCGGAAAAGACCCAGAAACAGGTGTCGGCCATCGCCGAATCAAAGGGTGGTTTTGTTACCGAAACTCAGCAAAGCAGTAGCGACAGGCGGGGCACTGCAAGAGACACGATCCTGGTTTCGTTGAGAGTTCCCGCGGACAAGTTTGCCGAAACTGTTGAAGAGACACGAAGAACGGCCGGGCGGGTCGTTTTTGAGAACATAAAAGGCCAGGATGTTACAGAAGAATTCATCGATATCGAGGCACGCCTGAAAGCCCATCGAGCGCTTGAGGACCAATTCCTTGAAATAATGAAACGTGCGAACACTGTTGCTGACGCATTGAATGTCCAGCGTGAACTGGCGAATGTTCGTGCGGAGATCGAGAAGATCGAAGGCCGAAAGCGCTTCCTTGAAGATCAGGTAAGCCTTTCAACGATAAAGCTACGAATCCAAACGCCGGCAGCGATCTCGGCAAGCGGAGCAGATTTCGGCCAAAGACTGGTCGAGGCTGTCAGCACCGGTTTCGATGCGGCACTCGGTTTTGTGCTGGGAATGGTTACAGTAGTTATCGCTCTTATCCCGTTCTTGGTTTTCATTTGCTTGCCGATACTGCTTGTGCTTCGGTATTTTTGGAAGAGGCTGAAGCGAAGACGGACCGCCGCGGCGATCATAAAAGACGAACTTGTCGAAGTCTCGGAATGATATGGATCACATTTTCAGGGTAATGGCAATCGTGCTCGCCTGTATCGCCGTTTATCTATACTGGGTCGGGAGCAGCGATGGGCTTTACTTTGCGATCGTACTTGCATGCGTAGCATTCTTTCTGGGGATTCGGGTACAGGTCAAGCGCCGCAATGATGAGCGTCAAGGCTCCACTTTGGCCGATCAGGATAAAACATCAGGCTAAACAAGCACTATTTTCTCACAAATCAAATCTCTATTTCACTATTTGACCTCCTTTGGTGAAGCAACCGCTTCAGGTTGTCATCATCAGATTATAGAGACCGACCGCTAAATTTATTGAGACCTTGGCGTTCGGCCTGGCTGGCAATTTCGAATCAATTATTTGTCTGGTGGAACATGGATTGATAGGCTGATACTTCACTATCATCTCGGTGCTGAACTGTGGTTTGTTCTTTTTCCGTAAAAGGAGAGTAGGTATGCGCGGACTTACAGAAAAAAGAGATACGATCCTTGAAGTTCTCCGTAAGCGGAGTGTTTCAGAGATCCGTGCGTCAATAAGCGATCTGGCCCCGAATGAAATAGCTTCGCTCATACCGACGATCAGCACACCCGAAGATCGGGCTTTGCTTTTCCGCGTTCTTCCGCGAGAGATCGCAACAGAAACCTTTGAGTACCTTCCACATCGTGATCAAAAAGAACTCACCGAATCGCTTGCGAACGAGGAGGTTGCATTGATCCTTGAATCAATGGCTGATGACGACAGGACTCGGTTCTTCGAGGAATTACCGAGCGGGGTTGCGCAGCGTCTGCTTTTACTTCTTTCCGAATCGGAGCGTAGAAAGGCCACATTGCTTCTTGGTTATCCAGAGGATAGCGTAGGCCGGCTTATGACGCCGCACTATGTAATGGTGCGGCCGCATTGGACGGTCCAGCAAGCGCTCGAACACATAAGGAAGTTCGGTAAGGATAGTGAGACGCTCACGATGGTATATGTCGTGAACGAACGTGGGGTTCTGATCGATGATATTAGAATGCGGCTATTTTTGCTTGCTTCGCCCGAAACACGCGTTACCGATCTGATGAACAATCGATTTGTGGCACTAAAGGCCACCGATTCACAGGAAGACGCGGTATCTGTTTTTCGTGAAGCGGACCTGCCGGCATTGCCGGTAACGGATGCAGACGGAGCCTTGATAGGAGTTGTTACGGCTGACGATATCCTTGACATAGCCGAACAGGAAGCGACTGAAGACATCCAAAAATTTGGCGGTTTGGAAGCTCTTGAGCTTCCGTATGTTGAAACCCCATTCCTATCCCTGATAAAGAAAAGAGCCGGTTGGCTGGTGATCTTGTTCATCGGCGAAATGCTCACTGCATCCGCCATGGGTTACTTCGAACATGAGATAGCACAAGCCGTCGTTCTTGCACTGTTTGTACCCCTGATCATCTCATCAGGTGGTAATAGCGGCTCGCAGGCGGCCACGCTTGTCATACGTGCAATGGCTCTAAAGGAGATCTCGCTACGCGATTGGTTCTGGGTCATCCGGCGGGAGATCTTTTCAGGGCTTTCATTGGGAATTATCCTAGGAAGCATAGGGTATCTTCGGATCACGTTATGGCAAAAGCTGGGATTCTTCAATTATTCGGAACACTGGCCGCTAGTAGCCCTGACCATATTTTTGTCTCTGGTCGCGATCGTCATGTGGGGAACCGTTTCGGGCTCGATGATACCGTTCGTTATGCGGAGGGTTGGTTTGGATCCCGCGACGTCCTCAGCTCCTTTTGTTGCTACACTGGTAGATGTAACAGGGATCGTCATCTACTTTTCTATAGCTGCCATTGTGCTTCGCGGAACATTGCTTTGAGATGATATCCGATCTTGAACAGTCCAAAGCAGGGCATCCAAAATATTCTGATGGGCATCATTTTTATTTAATAGTAGTTCCTTGTATCTGATCAAAAATAGAGATTTCTTAATCATGCTTATTCGAAAAGCTTGTTTCCCTTTAACTTGTGTGATCGTCTTTCTCTGCTCTGTCTTACTGGGATTTGGCCAGATTCGCCCAGAGGCACCACCGAGAACCGATGGTGGCGAAGTGATCAAGAATGAATCCGCAACGCTGGAAAATTCGCTACCAAAGATAACTAGCGAGGCGGAATTCATCTCGATCGCGCGCACTTTCCATCCGAATACGCCATATTCGCTACCTCACGCAATGTTCGTATTGGATAGGAAAGAGGACAAGCTTTACTTCGTCAACTCACAGCGATTCCGCTTTCACAAGGACTTTTTGTTAGGCACTTATCTTGTCCCCCGAGGGGCTGATGTATTCAAGCCTGTCTATATCGATGAGGACCGGAGGTTCATCGTCGGTACGGTCGCTTGGCAACGAACCGTAGATAAATACACTTGGGAGATATGGGAGGGCGATATGGCCACGGCGGAACATTTGAAACTTGCTGATGAGGCGATCAACCGACATTTTTTCACGAAGGTATATTACAAGCCGAACTCGTCAAGACAGGAGGATATCTCCTCACAGATAAAGCTGGATCGTGTTCTGGTAAGCGAGATCAACGCCGGCCAGGAATATCTCGCGCTTAATCCAGGGAAGGCCGTCGGCCGAGTTCATATAATCGACAAACTGGATGATACCGTAGAGATCGGCGATAACGAGATTATCGTTCTTAATGAACTTCCGATGTCGCTTCCGCCGGTTCGCGGCATAATTGTTACTAAGCCATCATCACCGCTTTCCCACGTAAACATCCTTGCAAAAGGTTGGGGCATCCCGAATGTGTATATCAAAGATGCGGATAAGCTATTTCGTGACAAGCACACTTATGTATGGGAGCTTGATGCTACGCTGACCGAATATAAATGGCGTCCGATAGATGACCCGAACGAACTTGCTGTCAGGTTCGCATCGCCGAATCAGCAAGTGGCACCGAGCGATCTGAGCGTTACACGACTGACCGGACTCAAGGAAATGCGAGCGAAGGATAGCATTCTTTTCGGCGCAAAGGCAGCGAATCTTGGCGAGATAATAAATGCAAGGATCCCTGGTTTTACCGTGCCGGATGGATTCTCAATTCCATTCTATTGGTACGACAAATTCATGCGGGACAACGGCCTCGATGACGAGATCGAAGATCTTATGGATGACTATGATTTTGTCCATAATCCCCGATATCGCCGTCAAAAGCTCGAAGAATTTCGAAAGAAGATCCAGGCAGCCAAGATGGATCCCTTGCTTGAACGTCAGATCTATACGAAATGGCGCACCCAGCTTGGATTGCGTCCTGTATTCGTTAGGAGTTCGTCAAACGCGGAAGATCTTCCTAATTTTTCTGGTGCCGGACTTTACTCAAGTGTCTTCAACGTACGAACGCGTGCCGCTCTGATGAACGGCGTAAAGAAGGTTTGGGCGTCGCTCTGGAATTTTGAGGCTTACGAAGCTCGCGTGCGCAACTATGTGGATCAGGAAAAGGTCTTTATGTCGGCACTGATCCAAGTCGGCGTTGATATGGAACGCGGCGGGGTAATGATCACTAAGGATCCGTTTGATCGTGACAACTCAGAGCCTATCTTCATAAGTTCTGTCTGCGGACACAATTCGAATGTTGTCAACAACAAGGGAATGCCTGAGCAGTTGATCTACCTTCCGGAGCTTGACACGGTGTCGGTCATCACTCTCTCTGACCAAACAAGTGCCTTGCGTTTCAGCCTCGCCGGCGATATGAGGCAGGTCAATGACAGATGTGCAAACGCTCAAGGCCGGGTGGTGTCGGATGCAAACGCACGTGCTCTTGCAGAGATCGCAATGCGCATCGAGAAGGCATTTAGTGGTGTTCCGCAGGATATAGAGTGGGGAATGATCGGCCCTCGGATCTACATCGTGCAAACGCGTCCTTATATTGACGGCAAATGAATTTGCATACCAACGGCTAATTTGCGAATAATCTTCATATGATGAAGCTATTTGTCTTAGTATCATTAGCCGCGATTATTGCGGGATGTTCTAACAATACGGCTCGAACGGGATCTAATTCTCACGAACCCGTACGTGCCGAAAAACTCCAGTCAACAACCGTTCACACCACAGAGGGACAAGCCACGCCGACCGGAGCGAATGAAAAAGCGGCCGCCGCGGCAGATGAAGCAAAGGGCGGGAAATTCTCTGCGGGCGGGAACCCGATCGATACGGAGAAATTTGATAAGGCGATCTCCGAAGCAGAATCAGAGTTGGAAAAAAAGCCCAATGAATCAAGTGCGAAATTGGCCGCCGCAAACGCTTATTTCGAACGTGGATTCGCACTTACGGAAGCTAGGCAATATGCCGCTGCTCTTGCGGATTACAGAAAAGCGCTCAAGATCGATCCAAACCACGAAGAGTCCAAAAAATGGGAGCAACAGATCATCGGCATTTACAACATGATGAAGAAGGAATACCCAAAACCAGGCGAGGAGCCACCACCTTTGCCCTACAAGAAAGGCTCTTAAAATAAAGCTCAAGAACGATCGATCATAGACATTACCGGTTCGATGATTTTGATTTTTCGGGCCGGTAAATTATTTTAAAGAGTTCGGTTACAGCCCGATATTTAAACCGGACCTGTGGGGCATTTTTAGGATTATGGCTATTTCGGCAAACGATATAAGAAAAGGTATGGTGATCCTTCACGAGGGAGCACCTGTAAAAGTAATGGAATTTCATCACCATACGCCCGGAAATCTTCGGGCAATGGTGCAGGCACGATTACGCAATCTGCTTACCGGAAATTCTTTTGAATTTCGCTTTCGTTCGAACGACACGCTCGAAAAGGTAACGCTTGACCAGCAGAAAATGGAATATCTCTATTCAGATGGCACACACCATCATTTTATGAATCAAGAGAATTTTGAGCAGGTCGCATTGACAGAAGACGAACTCGGCGATGCCGCTCAATGGTTAATGCCGGGCTTGATAATTGAGGTAGAGTTCTATAATGGAACGCCGATAGGCGTCACGCTCCCTGCCTCAATGGAATTGACGGTAACCGAAACCGAGCCGCAATTAAAGGGAGCGACCGCCTCAAACTCGAACAAACCGGCAACGCTCGAGAACGGCGTAACATTGATGGTCCCGCCGTTCATATCGGAAGGCGAAAAGATCCGTGTAAACCCGGCCGAAGCGCGCTATATGGAACGGGTAAAATAGTTTGGATGGTTGCGAAAGTCTAAGAGGCCTGTAAAGTCATAAATGATAGACTTTCCAGGCTTCTATGCTTTCCGGACCTGCGGGATGAATGTTTTTTGTTTATTCAATCCTTCTAAGCTTGGGCTTTGCGGTAATGTCGCCGCTCTTCTTTTTGCGGCGTGAAAAATACGCATCAGGATTTTCAGAAAGGCTCGGAAATTACCCGGAATTCATACACGATGGCCGGAAAGTTATCTGGCTACACTGCGTTTCAGTAGGCGAGACCAATGCAGCCAGGTCTTTGGTAGACCAGCTCTGGTCCGAGCTCCCGGATCACCGGCTAATCGTTTCAACCACAACAAAAACAGGCCAAGAACTAGCGAAAAAGGTATTTGCAGAACATTGTCCATAAAACGGCGCAGAATGCTTTTTGAGAGTTTCGGAAATCAACCCAATTTAGGCATTTAATCAGTTTAAGGTCAAAAATTGGCCAGGAGGAAAGTGATGCCCGACAGAAAAGTGTGGAAAGCATCTGAAATTGAAGACGTTTTTCGTACTCTTCATTTATCTATAGGTTCGGCCTCGTCGTTCACGCAATTCGAAGCTGCAGAGGTTGCCGGTAAAGAAGTGCTTATTACCCGACTCTCGGATAGTTCAAATCCCCCACCGACCGGGAGAATGCCAGATGCCGACTTGGAAAGATCTTTTAACTGAGGTTCAAGCGGCTGGAAGCGTTTATGACGTCGTTCGACGCAAATACCTTCGAAGCTATACCGAACTCACAAATAGAAACGTAATCATATATTATTCGGGCTGGCTTCAGAAAGCTAGCCTTGCAAATCACGGATACGCCGGCTTCGGTGTTAACGACACTGACAAGAACGGCTTCATGGCGGCGATTCATCAACTGGATAGGTCGCGAGGTCTCGATCTCTTTCTCCATACCCCAGGCGGAGATACTGCTGCAACAGAGTCGTTGGTCGATTATCTTCGATCCATGTTCGACTCAGATATTAGAGCGATTGTCCCTCAAATTGCAATGTCTGCGGGTACGATGATTGCTCTTTCGGCCAAAGAAGTTGTCATGGGGAAGCATTCGTCACTTGGTCCAATTGATCCTCAAATCGGTGGCATTCCAGCGCATGGAATTCTAGAAGAGTTTACCAAAGCCGCAGAAGACATTTCTGCGAACCCAGCTATGATTCCGCTTTGGCAACCTATTATAGGTCGATATAACCCTACGCTAATTGGTGCCTGTCAAAAAGCAATTCAGTGGTGTGAAGAACTCGCAAGGGAATGGCTTGTAACAGGTATGTTTTGCGGCGATAAAGACAGAGTTACTAAGGCGAATACGATCATCGCCGAACTTGGCAGTCATTCGCTGACAAAATCACATGCACGTCACATTAGCAAAAAGAAAGCCGAAGATTTAGGTATTAGGATTGTATCGCTTGAAGACGATCAGGGTTTACAGGATGCTGTTCTGTCGGTGCATCACGCGACGATTCAGACACTATCAGCTACTCCTGCGTGCAAGATAATCGAGAATCAGCTTGGTGTTGCTTACGTAGAGACAGTCGGAAGATAGCCTAGACAACTTCGAGATCCGTATCAAATTCATCCAAACTGATGAACTCGTCCTCGCCATTTGCCAATGCGTTCTCACGGTTTGCCAGATAGCCGCGGTGGCATTCCGGAGCTTCGCTGTTGACGTTTCGCTCGGTCATACGCAAATTATAACATCGAGCCCAAATCTACCACCCCAAAATACAAGCAAACATCAACGGGGCGATGATCGAGGCGTCGCATAGATTCTTGCTACTTCGCCTTCAATTCTACCATGAGATCATAGAGGCTTTTGATCTCGATATCGTCGTTAGTTGAGTACGAATCAGCCTCGGCATGGACAACGATCTTTCTCGCAGGCCGAATGTCATTGCAAGCCTCGTGAAATCCGCGAGCGAGTGCGGCGGCGGGGTTGCGTTTGACTTCGATCGCCCACTTTTCTTTTCCGCCAAACGCGAGAAGAATATCGATCTCGGCTCCGCCCGCAGTTCGGTAATAAAATGCTTCGGCACCGAAAGGCAGCACCGACATTATGTTTTCCAGAACGAACCCTTCCCAGCTTTTTCCGACAATTGGGTGGCCCAATAGCTCGCTGAGATCACCAATATTCAGCAGAGCGTGCGTGATGCCGCTGTCGCGAACAAACACTCTGGGTGACCGAACCAGGCGCTTCTTGATGTTAGCCGTGTAGGGCTGTAGCTTTCTGATGAGCAGAAGGTCAGCTAATAGATCGACGTATCGGCTTACGCTTACATTTGATATCTCAAGAGACGTTCCCAGCTTGGATAGATTGATGTTTGTTCCCTGAGAATGAGCGAGCATCGTCCATAAACGTTCGAGCGTGACCGCCGGAATGCGCGGTCCGAATATTGGCACCTCGCGTTCAAGGTAGGTTTTGATGAAATCTCGCCGCCACCGAAGGCTGGCTTTGTCGCTGTCAGAAAGCAGGCTTTCGGGGAAGCCACCGCGAAGCCAAAGGCTATTCAATTCGTTCAACTCACTCGGAGCATCCAAGAACTCATCGGCACAAACCGGAAAAAGTTCGAGGTATGATATTCGTCCAGCGAGGCTCTCAGATGATTGGCGAAGCAGGTCGATCGACGCTGAGCCTAAGAATAAAAAATGTCCGGCCTTATTCCCGCGTCGCCTCTCGGCGTCGATCAGACCGCGGATCTCCCTAAACACCTCCGGCAGCCTCTGCACCTCGTCCAATATGATCAGCTTGTCCCGATTCTCCCGATGGAATGCTGCAATATTTTGGACTTTCTGGCGGTCGATCGAGTCTTCCAGGTCAAGATACACCGATGGGATCGATTCACTTATCGCAAATGCCAAGGTAGTCTTTCCGACCTGCCGCGGGCCCAACAACGCGACCGATGATGCATTTCGCAGCCGCTCGATCAGTTCTGATTGTAAGTTCCGCTCGATCATCTATGCAAATCTAACATAAAATATTAAATTTGCATACATAATTACCGCCCCAAAATATAAGCAAACATCAGCGGGGCGACAATCGAGGCGTCGGATTCGACGATGAATTTGGGTGTTGAGGCTTCGAGTTTGCCCCAGGTTATTTTTTCGTTGGGGACGGCGCCGGAGTAGCTGCCGTAAGACGTTGTCGAATCTGAGATCTGGCAGAAGTAGCCCCAGACGGGCACGTTCTCGCGCTGCAGGTCCTGGTGGAGCATGGGCACGACGCAGATCGGGAAATCGCCCGCGATACCGCCGCCGATCTGGAAAAATCCGATCGAGGCGTCTGCCGATTCGCGGGTGTACCAATCGGCGAGCATCGTCATGTACTCGATGCCGGTGCGCACCGTGTGGACGTTCTCGACGTCGCCGGTGATGACGTGGCCGGCGTACATATTGCCCATCGTCGAATCTTCCCAGCCGGGCACGACCATTGGCAGATTTTTCTCCGCCGCGGCGTACATCCAACTGTCTTTCACATCGATCTGGTAATACTCCTCGAGCGAGCCGTTACGCAGCACCTGATACATGAATTCGTGCGGGAAATAACGCTGTCCCTCGGCCTCGGCACGCGTCCAGACCTCGACCATCGCTTTCTCGAGCCGCCGCATCGCCTCGTGTTCCGGAATGCACGTATCGGTGACGCGGTTCATATGCCGTTCGAGCAACGCCTGCTCGTCCTCGGGCGTCAGATCGCGGTAATGCGGCACGCGTTCGTAAAAATCGTGAGCGACGAGATTGAACAGATCTTCCTCGAGGTTCGCGCCCGTACAAGAAATGATATGCACCTTGTCCTGCCGGATCATCTCCGCGAGTGAAAGCCCGAGCTCCGCCGTGGACATCGCACCCGCGAGGGTGATCATCATCTTTCCGCCGGCTTCAACGTGCCGCTTGTACGCCTCCGCCGCGTCAACGAGCGCCGCCGCATTAAAGTGCCGATAGTGATGCTTTATGAATTCAGTGATCTGTCCGTTCATATGTATTTCGCCCGCAAAAGAAAAACGCGAATAGGCAATTATACCTATTCGCGTCGTTTTCGTGCATTTCGCGGGCTGTTCGTTCAAAACGCTTCGCTGAAGCTGACCTCGCCGGCGACGGCGACCTGGTAGGCAGCGACGCGGCGTTCGAAGAAGTTCGTGAGTTCCTGAACATCCTGCAGGTCCATGAACGAGAACGGGTTCTTTGCTTTGTAAACCTTCGGGATGCCAAGCATGGCGAGCCGTTGGTCGGCGATGAATTCGAGATATTGCTTCATATCCGCGACCGAAAGGCCGGCGACGCCGCCAGAAAGAATGTCCTCGGCAAACTGTATCTCGCACTCGACCGCTTCATCAAGCATCATTGCGACCTGGCGTTCCATCTCAGAATCGAAAAGGTCCGGTTCTTCCGAACGAACCTTCTTGACCACCTCAAAGGCAAAGTTCATATGTGCGGACTCATCGCGAAAGACCCAGTTCGTACCCGACGCAAGCCCATGCAGCAGGCCCTTTGACCGCAGAAAATAAACATAAGCGAACGCCGCAAAGAAAAAGAGTCCCTCAATGCACGCCGCAAAACAGATCAGATTGAGCAGAAACTTGCGACGGTCCTCTTTCGTTTCGAGCGTGTGCAGATCATTGATCGAATCGATCCACTTCAGGCAGAACTCGCCCTTTTTGCGGATAGAGGGAATGTTTTCGATCGCGGCAAAGGCAGCTTCGCGTTCCTTGTGCTCCGGAATGTAGGTGTCAAGCAGCGTCAGATAGAACTGCACGTGCAATGCCTCTTCATAAAGCTGCCTTGAGAGGTACATCCGCGCCTCAGGAGCATTGATGTGCTTATATAGATTCAGCACCAGGTTGTTCGCGACGATCGAGTCGCCTGTCGCAAAAAAAGCAACCAGCCGGTTGATCAGGTGCCGTTCGGCCGGCGTCATCTTCGCACGCAGATCGGTCACGTCCATCGAGAAATCGACTTCCTCGACCGTCCAAGTGTTCTTGATGGCGTTCCGGTACATCTCATAGAAGTCCGGGTATTTCATCGGCCGAAGTGTGAGGTTAAATCCTGGATCTAACAGCATATTTTCCCCTTCAAATGAACATTCGTATATGTTAGGGCTGGGTTTATTTGACCGGTGCGGTCGTTATGAAGCCCTTGTTTATCTTTATCTGGTCCGCATTGGCGATAGGTGCATAAAGAGCTTTGCCGTTCGAACTATCTATCCTGAATTGCTCAAAGGTATAGTTCGAGGCTGAAAGCTTATGTGTATGTCCGTCAAACGACGTCTTTAAGCCGGTCAGTGATTTATCCAAGCCGCTTACGACCAGTTTTGAACCCGCCATCTCTTTCTGGAGTTGATCGACCTTTTTTTCTAATTCCTGCACGCGGGAAAGTAAAGCGTCATTGCCCGCAGGTGCCGCTGCACGCTGGGCCTGCGACGTAAAGGAAGTTGAGACAAGGGCGGTTATCGCTACCGCCAAGCATAGTACGAGCGTAAAGAGCAGATTCCTCATCTTTTTGACCTCCGTTTTCGAATTACTGACAAGCTTCGCACGCCTCAGGGTTTTCGAGCGAACATGCCAGAGCCTCCGCATCTGTATATTCTTTTTTCATTTCAGCCGGCACGAGATCCGAGACCTTGTAATCGGCAGTCACCTGATTGATCTTTGTTGCGGGCCGCGAACGCAGATAATAGGTCGTCTTCAAACCTTTCTGCCAGCAATACATATACATCGACGAGAGCTTGCCGATCGAAGGGCTTTCCATAAATAGATTCAGCGAGCCGGATTGATCGATAAACGCACCGCGGTCGGCCATCATATCAATGAGCGAACGCATAGGTATCTCCCACGCCGTGCGGTAAATTGCACGCAGCTCCTCTGGGATCTCGCTGATGCCCTGTATCGAGCCCTCCCCGAGCTTTATCTTTTGGCGGATCTCTTCCGTCCACAGCCCGGCGGCCTTCAGCTCATTTACCAGATATTTATTGACCTGTATGAAATCGCCGCTTAGCGTTTCGCGTTTGAACAAGTTCGAAACCTGCGGCTCGATACATTCATAAGAGCCGGCGATCGCAGCGATCGTCGCGGTCGGAGCAATTGCGATCATCAGCGAATTCCGGAGACCGTTCGCTTTTATCTTTTCGCGAAGCGCATCCCAGCGTTCGGTGTCCTCGGGAACAACACCCCAAAGATCGAATTGCAAAATACCTTGGGCGGCTCGTGTTTCCGGAAATGCCGGGTGGGCTCCTTTTTGACGGGCAAGGTCGCAAGAGGCATCAAGAGCCGCATAGTAGATCTCTTCTTGGATCTTTGCAGATATCTTCCGTGCCGGTTCGGAGTCGAACGGCAGCTGCATTTGAAAGAACACATCCTGCAGTCCCATTACGCCGAGCCCGATATTGCGCCAACGCATATTAGAATCTTTCGTGCTCGGTATGGCATAGAAGTTCAGATCTATTACGCGGTCAAGCTGCCGCACAGCGAGACGGACATTGTGCCGCAGCCGTTCGAAATCAAATTCTGCATCGCTGACGTATCGGGCGAGATTTACCGACCCCAGATTACAGACCGCGGTCTCATTTTCGCTTGTAACCTCAACGATCTCCGTACAGAGATTAGAAAGATGGATCACATTGCCGGCGTTTGCCGTTTGATTGGATTTTTTATTGCAGGCGTCCTTGAACGTCATCCAGCCGTTGCCGGTTTGAGCAAGCGTTCGCATCATCTTGGCGTAAAGCTCGCGAGCCTTTACCTGCGACTTGAAAAGTCCCTCAGCTTCGGCTTTCAAATATTCTCGCTCAAATTCTTCGCCGTAGATATCAGGAAAATGCGGCACGACCTTCGGATCGAACAGCGACCACATCTCATCCGCCTCGACACGACGCATAAAAATATCAGGGATCCAGTTGGCAATGTTTAGATTGTGGGTCCTTCGAGCCTCATCGCCGGTGTTGTCGCGGAGCTCAAGGAAATCTTCGATGTCAGCGTGCCATGTTTCAAGGTAAACACAGGCGGCGCCCTTTCGTTTGCCACCTTGATTTACGGCAGCTACCGATGAATCAAGCGTTTTCAGCCACGGAACGATGCCGTTCGAATGGCCGTTAGTTCCGCGGATAAGTGAACCCTGTGCACGAACGCGGTGATATGCGATACCGATGCCGCCGGAGAACTTCGAAAGCATCGCAACATCAGAATATTTCTTGTAGATACTCTCAAGACTGTCCTGCGGACTATCAAGCAAAAAGCAAGAAGAAAGCTGTTCGTGCTTTGTGCCGGAATTGAACAGAGTCGGTGTCGACGGAATATACTCCAGCGATGAGAAAAGATTGTAAAGCTCGATCGCCTCTTGCGGCGTTTCGGAGAGGCCGCAGGCTACGCGCATCCAGAAGAACTGCGGGGTCTCGATAACATCTCGCGTTACCGGATTCTTCAGTAGATAACGATCGTAGAGTGTGCGTAGGCCAAAAAATTCGAACAGATCGTTGCGGGTCTGGTCTATCGCGTCATTTAGCTTGCGGCTATTCTCCGAAACGAAATTGACGACACGTGGGGCGATGAGCCCTTCGCGTACGCCAAATGCGATCGATTGCGAAAATGAATGGATCTCCTGATTGCGGACCTCTTTTTCAATATATTGATTCAAAAGCCGAGCAGCTAACTTTGAATATTCGGGCTCTTCAAAAATCAGGCTTGCGGCAGTCTGAATGGAAAGCTTGTCAAGTTCCTTTGTCGTCGCTCCATCGTAAAGTCCGCTGATCGTCTTGGTCGCAATCCGCATGCTGTCAACATTCGGAAGTCCCGGGCAGCAGCGTGAGATCGCTCGCACGATCTTATTGATATCGACCGGCTCATGCGATCCATTGCGTTTGGTCACACGCATCTGCGTTTGTGCGGTCTCTTCTCTTCGGGCTGCGGCGGTTGAGGTTCCGGTAAGCATTTCCATGGTAAAAAAATCTCCCAAACTGATTAAGTGTGGATTTTTGAGGCCAAGAATCCCTTGAGCCCTATTGTCGTCTTTTGACGGCCAGCCGGCTCTGTTCCGCAATCCCGCCGTAAAGTTGCGGCGGGATCTATTGCGTGTGGATTTTTATGGGTTAGTTCGGGCCTTGAGCTAAGGCTTTCTTCCTAGTAACGAGCGTTCCTTCATGCACCAGATATTGTATGCAAGCCGCATTCGTTTTCGTTCCCCATTACTTCTTCGGGGCAATTAAGGCGTTTTGCCTTCGAAAAACTTTTCAATCCCAAAATCCTGTGCGCGTCCTAAGTGGATATAGACTATATTGTGTGCGAAGCGATTTGTCAACACTAAATCTAGTGGTTTTATGTTAAATTTATAACTGTTTTTACCACAACATTTAACGCGCCGCGTGTAACGTAACTTATTAACGAATGCATGTCTTTTCGTAAGTATTTGTTAACACAATATGTTGTGGTAGGCTAATGCGGCAACACCTATCGATTTTTATCCTCGGTCAAGGGGTCCGAATGCGGATCGGCCGGCGGTTGACCAGCCATAAATGTTTCATGTCAGAAGAAGCTGGGCGAAATATGTGTGCACTCAGATTACGCCATGTGTTCGAATGTTGAAGCAACAATGACAACAACTGACGCGATCGATTCGCACTTTCTAAGAAACATTTGGCATAATCCTACTTTCGATCCGCCATTCACGTATGACCGATCACCCAATGACACACGACCAGATCTTGGAGCATTTTAGGAGTGCAGGTGCATTGCTCGAAGGCCATTTTCTGCTTTCAAGCGGGCTGCACAGCCGAAGCTATCTTCAATGTGCACTTGCTTTACAGTTTCCCGCAGATGCGATGAGGTTCGGCCGAATGATCGCCGCGAAGTATCTGGATGACAACATTGAAACGGTCGCCTCGCCGGCGATCGGCGGCCTTATTATCGGTTATTCGGTTGCTGCGGCATTGAATATAAGATTTCTTTGGACTGAAAGGCAGGAAGGGGAAATGACCCTCCGTCGTGGTTTCACGCTAAAACCCGGCGAACGGATCTTGGTAGTAGAAGACGTCATAACGACGGGCGGCTCAACGCGGGAATGTATTGCGGCATTGAAAGGAGGTGGAGGTAATGTGGTTGCAGCCGCCTCGATAATTGATCGTTCGAACGGTGTCGCAGACGTCGGCGTTCCTCGAACGGCACTGGTCGAGCTCGATGTGCCGACCTATACCGAAGAGCAGTGTCCGATGTGCTACGCAGGCGACAGCCCTTACAAACCCGGGAGCCGTACGGCCGCAAGATGAAAAGACGCTGCTGTTTCCTTTCAATGGACGATCTGGCAGGTTATGTCAGCGATGATGAACTTGCGATCAACCCCCTCAATGATCTCGGATGGGAGGTGTCAACGATCTCTTGGCGCGATCCGACAGTTGGCTGGAGTCAGTTTGAAGCAGTAATTGTAAGGACGCCGTGGGATTACCAGGAACAGCCTGAAGAATTCTTACGCGTATTGCGGCTCATCGAAGACTCTTCCGCAAGACTCGAGAATCCCATTTCGATAATTGAATGGAATCTCGATAAAAAGTATTTACGTGATATTGAGCATAGAGGTGTTCGGATAGTGCCGACCATCTGGAGTGACGATTTAGTTTCTGCAGAGCGGTTTGTTGAATGGAAGCGAAAGCTTGCCTCAGATGAGCTAATAATAAAACCGACGATCAGCGCAACAGCAAAAGATACGTTCCGACTGGCAGAGTTTGATGAACACTTGATCGACTTGTTCGAGGCACGCAGTTTTATGGTTCAGCCTTTTGTTCGGCAGGTCATCGAAGAGGGCGAATTTTCGCTTTTTTATTTCAACGGCATCTACAGCCACACTATTCTGAAATCTCCCAGGAAAGGTGATTTTCGGGTTCAGGAAGAGCACGGTGGCCTGATATCTGCATTCAACCCGGAACCGAAAATGCTTAGAGCCGCAGAGATGATCAACGCGCTGATCAACCCAACTCCGCTCTATTCGCGAATAGATCTTGTCCGATGTGATGACGGCGGATTCGCATTGATGGAACTTGAGCTGATCGAACCAGCACTATATTTCCGGATGGACGAACGTTCACCCTATCTTTTCGCGCAAGAGTTTGACCGACGAATGAATGAACTATAAGCTCCTGATCCAATACGACGGTACGGATTTTCACGGTTGGCAGGTGCAGGCCGGCGATCGGACGATCCAGGGTGAGCTCGAACGCGTAATAGGGACGCTTGATAACGGTCCGGTCAAAGTCTTTGGGTCTGGGCGGACCGATGCCGGCGTTCACGCTGAGGGCCAGGTCGCAAGCGTTCAGATGCGGAAGACCTTCGAACCCGACCAACTTAAGAAGGCAATAAACGGAAATCTTTGGCGAGATATTCGGGTTATGAATGTTGAACGCGTACCGGACGACTTCCATGCCAGATTTTCGGCGATCAGTAAGACTTACGTCTATCGGATCATGAATGCCCCGGTGATGTCGCCGTTCTGGCGCCGTTTTGCTCATCATGAGGGGAAACCGCTGGATATTGCCGCGATGACCTTGGCCTCAAGATCAATGCTTGGTGAACACGACTGGACGGCATTCGCGTCTGCACAGGCTGACGGCGATAATCGGGTCAGAAATATTACCGAGATAGCGATCGATTCATACTGGGACGAACGGGCCAACGGGATGATGATAGAAATGCGCTTCACGGCCAATGGTTTTTTGCGTTATATGGTGCGTTCGCTTGCCGGAACATTGATCGAGGTAGGGCAGGGGAAAATGGATTCTGATACAATTCAAACTGCTATCGTCAGCGGTGACAGAACCCTTGTCGGAAAGACGGCTCCGGCACACGGACTCACATTGGCAAAAGTTTATTATTGACCGCTTAACCTAATGCTGGTGTATCACATTGTCTTGAAGGAAGATTTGGAGCGCCAGCTTGGAGCTCCGTCCTTTGTTGCTGGGAGTCTTGAAACTGAGGGCTTTATCCATTGCAGTTTTCAAGATCAGATCGATGCTGTGCTTCGGCGGTATTTCAACGGATATGCGAAGGTTATGGTCCTGACCATCGAGACGGATCATTTAACATCGAGGCTCATTGAAGAACCCTCAACCGGTGGCGAGATCTATCCGCACATCTATGGGCCCATAGATAGAGCGGCTATAGTCTCTGTAGAAGAACGGCGGCTTATTGCTTCACGATAGCGATAAAGAAAGAGCGAACTGCCTATTACTCTGTTTCAGTATGCATCCGAACTTTGAAGGCAAGATCGATCCCAGAACACGTGAAGCCAAGCTGCTGGCGTCGATCGATCTTAAACGCCTTCCGCGGCACATCGCCGTGATAATGGATGGAAACGGACGATGGGCAAAGATGCGCGGCCGTCCGCGTATTTTTGGGCACAGGGCCGGGGCGGAATCGGTCCGTTCGATCCTAGACACCTGTACACGGCTTGAGATCGAGGCGGTAACACTTTACGCGTTCTCCACTGAAAATTGGAAGCGGCCCAGATCGGAGGTATCGGGGCTTATGTCGATGCTCAAGAAGTACATTCGCAGCGAACTCCGTGAGGTGAAAGCTCATAATATCCGCTTTCAGGCTATCGGAAATATAAGCGGCTTGGCCGCGGACGTTCAGAAAGAGATACAGTGGGCAACTGAACAAACCGCAGGGAATTCAGGTACGGTTTTGAGCGTCGCGTTGAATTATGGCGGTCGGCTTGAGTTGGTAGAGGCAGCGAAGAACGCAGCGGCACAGCTGGTCGCGTCTGGGAGAGGTCTAGACCAGCTTTCCGAAGAGGACATCGAACGCAATCTCTACACCAAGGGCCTGCCGGACGTAGATCTTCTGATACGTACAAGCGGCGAGATGCGAATCTCGAATTTCCTGCTGTGGCAGATCGCCTATTCCGAGATCTACGTTACGCCGACCCTGTTCCCAGATTTCCGAAGGTCTGAGATCTTTGAGGCAATAATTGACTTCCAAAAGCGAGACAGACGTTACGGCGGCCTGAAGGAGGCAGCGAATAAATGAAGACACGCCTTCTGACCGCGGCCGTTGCCCTCCCTATCTTGCTCGGTTCAATAATACTCCCGCTCTGGATACCTGAAAGTATCTGGCTTTTTGTGTTTATCGCGGTATTGGCAATTGCTGCCGGTTTGTTCGAGTTCTATTCACTCACCAAGAAACTAGAGTTGAAAGCCGATGCTTCGGTTGGATACCTTGGAGCGACGGCACTGCTGGTCGCCTTTATTTTTGACGCTCCATCAAAGGCTCCTGATCTTTTGATGATTGCGATGGCATTGTTTATTGCTGCGGTGCTTGTAACGCAAACTTTTCGTTTTCAAAAGGACTTCACAAAAATGCTCACCGGGATAGGGGTAACCATTCTGGGAGTTTTTTATCTTTCCTTCCTTGGAGGGTTTCTGATAGCAACGCGTGTTGGCTTTGAACATGCTCCGGGCGTTTCGAGCAAATTGCTCCTGTTCTTCCTCGTAGTATTGTTCGGCTCAGATTCCGGAGCTTACTTCAGCGGAAAGGCTTTTGGTAAGCACAAATTGGCCCCAAATTAGACGGGAGACTTCGGGTTGTCAACCTTGATCTTGCGGTCGATCCCACCCATTGCCGCTCTGGCGTCCGCGGCGGAGCATTTCCCGTAATTCGAGGAGATGATCAGCGAGTTTCTGCAAGGCTTCAATTTGTTCTGTATCAAGTTGACGTCCGGCTCGGACGGTCCTAGAGATCTCATCGAGCGAGACGTCATCATCAAATAGCCCCGGAGATTCTATTTCAAGGTTCTCTAGTTCCGCTTCCTCAGGTTCCGGGCGAACTATCTTAAGTTTCGGTGCCTCAGAACGCATTTCCGCCTGCAGCTTTTTACGTGCGCCGGCAATAGTGTAGAGGTCATCATAGAGAAGCTCTTTGATCCTGAGCGATATCTCAACGTCTTTACGACGATAGCTCCGCTGACCGCTGCGATTCTTTTGCGGAGACAGTTGCGGAAACTCAGTCTCCCAATATCGGAGAACGTGAGCCTGAACGCCGACGATCTCACAAACTTCGCCGATCTTGAAATATAGCTTCTCCGGAATTGCGACAGCGGCCTGCCCCATTTCTGCCTCTCATTAAAGTGGATTGTGGTGTTACCCGAGCTATTCTATGTAATAATTCAACTTGTGTCAATATACTTAAAGTAATGAATGAATTTGAGTTCATCAACCGCATTAAGAAAAGCCACAGACTCGGCAAGATCGGAGACGACTGCGCAGTGTTGCCGATGAACGAACAGTTCGATCTTCTCTTAACTGCGGACATGCTCGTCGAAGATATTGACTTCCGAATAGAATGGACCAGGCCTGAATTTTTAGGACATAAAGCACTTGCCGTGTCCATCTCAGACGTAGTTGCAATGGGCGGTGCTCCAACGTTTTCTGTGCTTTCGATCGGTGTTCCAGAAAAACTTTGGAAAAATTCCTTTTTAGAAAGCTTTTACGCCGGCTGGCACATGCTTGCAAAGCAGGTCGGAGTCGAACTCGTTGGCGGCGACGTTTCACGAACCCCGGAAAGGCTTGTTATAGATTCGGTCGTTCTTGGCAAGGTCGAGAAAGAATCTGCGGTGTTACGAAGCGGTGCCAAACCCGGCGATAAGATATTTGTTTCCGGTTCGCTGGGCGGGGCTGCCGGTGGATTAAAACTGCTGGAAACAGGCCTTCGCCCTGGAATGGCCAACGCGGGGTGGCAAGAAAAGCTGATGAAGCGCCAGCTTTCCCCGTTTGTGAGAGTTGGTCTTCTTGCACGAATTCGAGAGCTACAGGCAACCTCAATGATCGATATAAGTGATGGGCTTTCATCAGATCTGGCGCATATATGCAGATCAAGCGGTGTAGGCGCGATCTTGTTTGCTGATAAGATCCCCGTTGCTCCGGAACTTGACCATCTACCCGGCACGACTGAGGATCATCTTGAATTAGCCTTACACGGAGGTGAGGATCTCGAATTGCTCTTTACCTCTGGGGCGAACGAAGAAATGATCGAAGCCTCCGATCGATTTACCTGTATCGGCGAGATCACCGAAGAACCTGAAGTGATAAAGATCCTGCGTTCGGGCAGGATAGAAACTTTGGGACCCAAGGGGTTTCTGCATTACGATTGATGCCAGACCTAACTCTGGTCACGACCGAGCCGGCTTAAACACAGTTCTCCACGCACTTAGATCACGGAATGCGAGTAAAAAAATTTAGATGCATACAATGCGGTGGACCAAAGATAAACCCGTATTCGACGCCGTATATAATGTGCGATTTTTGTGGATCGTTCACTGACATTGATTTTGCAATTGGTATGGAGACCTGGGCTGCGGATCACCAAAAGACGATGCACTACCAAGCGCGAAAGTTCGACCTCATGCAAAAGTCACAGGCGGCATTAGCTCTCGGAGACCGCCAAAAATATTACGAATTTCAACGGGAATTCTGGGACATATATTATCGAACCTTTCCGCCCTATCTACCTCCGACGATAGATACGCCTGAAAAATATGATCTTTACCTTGAGGTGTGCGCCGTCTCCAGTGTTGATTCTGGTTTCGATCCGAAGTGGCAAAAGTATGGATTGCATCAGCAGCAACTCCAGAATAGCCTGCGATATGTGAGTATAAACGGCCAGACCAAGGTCGAAACAATAAGCTTTTTCGCCCTCGCCGAGTTCTTCATACGAATAACACGCGAAGGGATGCGTGCATTTTATGAAGACCCTCGCTACACAGTGATGCACGAACTTTTACCTGAACCTGTGCATTTCAAGATGAAAACCTCGATGTTCGTACAGGCTTGGCTTCCTTACCTGTCAGATCAGGACGCTGATAGGCTTCTTAAGATGCTTGGATTTTCGAATGAATTCGAAGAGATAGAACGCCCTCCGGGCATAACTATCGATTGCGAGATATGCCAGGCAAAGCTTTTTGCTCCGGATGGAGCTTACAAGATATTCTGCGAAAGATGTCGAAAGACCTCTCGCGTCCGCTCACAATTCTTTTGTATGTCTTGCGGCTCGCCGAACGACGTTTCCGAGAATCCGGCAAAACCCATCGTATGCTCGATGTGTGGAATTGCGAATCGCATAGTTCATCCTTATTTCGGCCGTTGAGACCGCTTCAGCTTGTAGCCTTTATATCGGCGATAAGCTCATCCTTATCTTCGGGTGAGATCATTATCGCTTTACCGTTCGTGTATTCGATACGGACGCGATCTAGCGAAAGTGCCGGACTCGATAATGGGTTATTAGTAAGGGTGATACTGTGCATCTCGTCAACCGGCACCCGCCACCTGAACGGCCCGCTTTTAATGGTCAGGATCTTTCCATCCAAAACGTAATGAGTGCCGCACAAGATCCAAATGATGAAAAGGCTGAAAAATATTGTGATCGCGGCAGACCAAAGATAACGCCAACCACCAGCAGCGATGGCCGAAACCGTCGCGGCAACTGAGATAAGAATGCCTGAGCCTAGTATAACCTTCAGCCACCCATCAACTTTTGACCGATATATCTTTGTCATCGCAAACTTATACCAAGATGCACTGCATATCGGAAACTCTTAAGTTAAAGCAGTGTCGCTGTTGCGGAAAGTAATGCTCTAGGTAGCTAGACGCATTCAAGACCTTTTTCCGGCTTTGGCGAGACGTCCGCCGAGCCAAGCCATCGGAATGTACGCAAAGATCAGATCCAGCGCGTTGTACCACATCGGAGCTCCAAGCATTGATGCCGCGGCGATCCCGCCTAACAGAAAAAAGCAGCCGACCACCATCCCAACTAACATCTTTCGTTCCACAGCGATCATCGCGGCTGTCAATGCCCCAACAAGCGTGCCGATCGAATGAGCTAAGAACGGAAAAATAAAATGTTTGGCTTCGAATCGTGACATTGCGGCCCGGAGACCTTCCATGGTCTCCACATTCACGCCTTCGGGCGGCGGCACCACCATCGGGCCGACCATTACCAGAGCCATGTTAACAACGCTGCCGATAATGATCCCGACAATAACCGCAAGAATGTTTCTTAACATATTAAGTCTCCTGCATTTGAGCTAACGGATACTCAAAACCTGCCTTAATAGGTTTTTCGATAAGAGCGTGCAATTTATACACTCAAACAAGTTTCTGTGCAAATGCGGCAAAAGCAGGGCACTCAAATATATGGATCTGATAACTACATCAATATATGGCGTTAAATTTTGCTTAACGTCAATATATTGTGCTTGCCTAAACTACTGCTTTGATATTACATTACACGTTAGAGGCAGAGTTTCGTAGATTCTTTGATCCATTGTCCGAATATCGAAAGGAGGAGTAACGCTTGCTATCAGGAAGGGTATTGCTTTTGAACTTTTCTTACGAGCCGCTCGGTACGGTCGGTGTCGCGCGCTCTGTATGCCTTTATTTTCGCGGCGCGGTCTTCATCGAAGAATATGACGGGGACAATGTGCTTCGCTCCCCTTCAACAAGTTTTCGCGTGCCATCAGTAATTCGTCTGCGACATTACATAAATGTCCGCCGCAACCGTCGGGAGACGACGATGAAGCGTGCTCGAGTTTATATTCGCGACCGTTATCGCTGCCAGTATTGCGGCGAACACAAGCATGCAAAAGACCTAACGCTCGACCACATTCTGCCCCGTGCTCAGGGCGGCGAGAGCACTCCCGCAAATCTGGTTACGGCGTGTGTCAAATGCAACCAGAGAAAGGGCAACCGAACTCCGGAACAGGCCCGAATGCCTTTACTTACCTCGCAGAAGCTCCTTCGGCTTGGTCTCGATCATGTTTTGCTTTGTCATTACGCAGAATCACGTCCGGAGTGGAAGAAATACCTGTTCATTGATGACCACGTTGACGAGGAACAGATCGTCCGGGTTGCAGCCTGATCGTTCTTTAGGCTAAACTTTATCTTTATGGCGGCTGGTCAATGATGACCAGCCGCTTTCGTCATTGGACGGGTTTCCTGCTCGTGCGGGACTTCCGGTGGATAATGGAGCGGATCGGGTATTTTCCCGTTCCGTTTTTTGATTGCGTGAATAACTATGTCAAGAACATACAATACGATCGAAGAAATTGAAGAACTTGTGCGTTCGTTCGAGGAGGCAACTATCGAACGGGATAAATGGAAGCACGCCGAACATCTCGTCGTGGCTTTATATTATGTCGAAAAATACGGCCTCGTAACCGCAACGGAAAAAATGAAAAATGGCATCCTGAATCTGCTTAAGAACGGATTTGGCCTCGACCTTTCAAAGGAAATGCCCTATCACGAAACCCTAACAATATTTTGGATGCGAACCGTGGCAGATTTTAATACCTCAAGACCCGATATTCCCCTTCCGGCAAGGGCCTATGAACTCCACACAAATTATCATAAAGACCTTCCCCTTAGACACTACACACCGGAACGTCTATTCTCTGATGAGGCCCGATATCGGTTTATCGACGGAGACATTTAACTTCATTGATCCTCGATCGACTCTAGATCCAACTCCCAAGTTTCAGCAACTAGATCATGACCAAAGCTATTGTGTGGTTCGCTGTTGATCAGCTTATATCCTTCTTTGGTATAGATATGGCGTGCGGCCAACAAAGTGCTCTGAGTCCAAAGTGTGATCTTTTTGTATCCGGCCGAACGTGCAAATCTTGTACATTCATTTACTAGTCGCCTGCCAATGCCAAGACCGCGTGCCTTTGGATCAACTATCAACAGTCGCAACTTTGCCGTCTCTTGATCCCTCTTCACTAGAAATACACTTCCAACATTTTCTCCATTCTTTTCTGCGATCCAGCATCGTTCTCGAACCGGATCGAAATTCTTGATAAAATCGGCAACTATTTCCGCGACAAGGCCTTCGTAAGTTTCATCCCAGCCATATTCTTTTTTGTATAATTCACCATTAAACTGAATCACCCAACCGTAGTCGCCCGCCTGAGGCTGCCTTATCAGATAGGAATTTATTTCCTCCCTGTCCCGTGTCAGCAACCTCTCGATCAAATGCATTGCGCCGATCAATCTTCTTTGTTCCGAAGGCAAGAGAGTGTCCAGCAGGTCCTTGATTTGTGATTCCGATGCCGAATTGATGATCTCGAATTCCTTTCTGCCTTTTGACGTTAGACCCAAATGAACATTTCGCCGGTCTGATTCATCTCGTTTTTTTGATAGCAGGCCCTTTTTTTGAAAACCGGTGATTATACGGCTCAATTGCCCTGCGTCCATTTCGAGTTCCCGACTCAGTTCTGTTGTCGTGGGGGCATCTCTGTTCGCGAGCTCCCATAAAACCCTTGCTTCTGTTAGCGACAGCGAGGCTGAGTAAGTATGCTCCTTCAAGAAACCAAACTGCTTGGTGAAGAATCTGTTGAATTTTCTTATCTTTTCAACGTTAGAAGAGTTTTTATGCATCATATTATTTGTCATTATCAATGATATTGTTGACTATATCAAATATATGATAACTTAAACTTCTTTTTTGATTTCTTTGAGTTAATTGGTAATCATAAACTTTTATATAAATTCTATCGGGATCTGCTCACCTATGCTGAGATTTTTTAATACTTTAACCAGACAAATTGAGGATTTTCAGCCTATCGAAGACGGCAAGGTGCGGATGTATATCTGTGGGCCGACAGTGTGGAATTTTGCACACATCGGCAATTTCCGGACGTTTGTTTTCGGTGATATTCTGCGGCGGTACCTTAAATTCAAGGGCTACGAACTGACGCATGTAATGAATCTGACCGACATCGACGACCGGATCATCAACGAAGCGGCAGCGAGAAATATCTCGATAGATGAATTCACCGCACCATATACGCAATATTTTCTTGAAGATTTTGACGCCTTGGGCAACGAACGGCCTGAGATAATGCCGCGTGCGACACATCACATCGCCGAAATGATCGAGATCATCTCGAAACTGCTCGAAAACGGCCACGCTTACGAATCCGACGGCTCGATCTATTACCGAATTGCGGCGTTCCCTGAATACGGAAAACTGTCAAAGATCAAATTTGAAGGTAATATCGCCGGCGGCAGTGAACGCATCGACACCGACAAATACGACAAAGAGGACGCGCGCGACTTTGCTTTATGGAAACTTGTCGGCGAAAATGAACAGCCCGGTTGGGACGCTCCGTTCGGCCGAGGCCGTCCGGGCTGGCATATCGAATGCTCCGCGATGGCAATGAAATATCTTGGCCCTACGTTTGACTTACACGCCGGGGGCCAAGACCTGCAGTTCCCTCACCACGAGAACGAGATCGCCCAATCAGAAGGCTCGACCGGCAAGCAGTTCGCAAAGTATTGGATACACAGCGAATTCCTAAAGATCGACGACGTAACGATGTCGAAGTCGAAAGGAAACTTTTTCACGTTCCGCGATCTGACAAAGCAGGGCTATTCTCCGCTCGCTATCAGGTATCTCCTGCTCTCAGTGCCCTATCGGAAGCAGCTGAATTTTACTTTCGAAGGCCTTCACGGAGCGGAATCGACGGTCGAGCGGCTGAGAAACTTCCGTTCGCTTGTAAAAGAAAGCGGTGGCAGCGCCGATGAACGCGACGCGGTCGAGCTGGTCATACTGGCGTTGCGCAAATTCACCGCCGCGATGGACGACGACCTGAACACGGCCGCAGCATTGGCAGCCGTTCACGATCTGGTGCGCGAAGTGAACGTCATCATGAGCGAGCGTCCGCTGTCGCCCGAAGAACGAGATGCCGTTCTCGACGCAGTCGGGAAATTCAACATGGTTCTCGGGATCTTTGGCGAGGAAGATGATGCGATGCTGGATGCCGATATCGAAGCTCTTATCAAAGAACGTCAGCAGGCACGAGCAAACCGCGATTTCGCACGCTCTGACCATATCCGCGACGAACTCGCCGCAAAAGGCATCATTCTGGAGGACACGAAGGAAGGTGTTCGGTGGAAGAGAAAATGATCTTTAGTAAACTTTAACTATAAATGTTTTCTGCGAACGAGCATAGATCGATCCGACCGGCTTCCACTCGAACCCAATGTCGCTGAATACCTGCAGCAGCGGCCTTCGCTTCTTGTTGAATTGTGAATCCCTAAAAACAATGAACGATGGACTCTTTGCGACCTCCCCAATATCGATCCTTTTTACGCCGTCGAATCCGCGAGGAAGAAAATAAGCCTTGTCCTCTGAGATTCCATTGATGCCATCTATTTTAAACACCTGGAATCTTTCATCTCGCCGTAAAGCAAACCAAAGATGATAAGCCGATAAATCCTCGAATGTATATACAGGTGTAGGACCCGGGGCAGTTTGAGCGATCGTTTCAGCTGCCTTTTCCCAAGAACACCAGACATACTCGGCCCTAGGTCTCGCGAGTTGAAGAACTAATGCCGACGCGATAATGAACACGATAGTTATCAATACTATCCAACGTAATATCACGCCTGAAATGTCCGTCAGAAGCATCGCGATCAAGATCAAAGTCGGTGGATAAATAATTATCAGATGCCGTGAACCCCAAATTGAATGCGGCAGAAACCAGCTTGCGGTAAAAGCCATTAGGATCGGTGCTCCGATAAATATCGCCAGAAAATAGACCTCTTGTTTATCGTCAGCCTCTCTCCAATGTATGAAGTAGGTTATCTTGACAACTGCGATCAGCAACAGAAACGGTATCGAAATGTAATAAAGTGAGGCAGGCTCCGCATTGCTCGCTTGGAAATAGAATGGCTCGATAAGGTCAAAAACAAATTGTACGATCTGAGTTATCCCCGGACGTTCTATCCAACCTATATTCTGTTCGAGTTCGGAACCGGTGGTTGTCGCTCGGTAGATCGCGATCATCCAAGGCACGAATGAGGCAAAGGTCAGAGCAAACATCAAAAGTGTCTGTCGTATCTTTATTCGTTGAAAGATAAGGATCGCTACTACCTCAGAACCAACGACCAACCAACCGAAGTAATGTGTGTGAACAAGCAGGATGTTGACAAAGATCAAAGCGGTGAAGCTCTTTCCTTTGATAAAGTAACGCGAAAAAAGCCAGATCGACATCAGCGAAAAAAAGAGCAGCAGGCTGTACATCCTTACTTCCTGAGCATACTTTATAAGAGCTCCGTTCACTGCAAGTAAAAGAAGAGCAATGATAATCGTCTGCGTTTTAAGCTTCAGCTCTCTGCAAACCAACAAGAATGGAAAAAGAGCGAGTACTGAGAACAAGACCGGAAAGAGACGAAGCCAGAGCAAACTTTCGCCGCCGATCGCTATCCAAATTTTAAGAAGCAGATAGAATAATGGCGGATGGATAAGATCCTGAGCGATGAAAGACAGCAAACCTCTCCAGGTATGCTCAGCAGCATGAACCCCGAAGATCTCATCGAACCATAGGCAAGGATCGGTCAGGCCCCATAGCCTGACGCCGACATAGAATGCGCATACTCCTATTATCGCCGCACTAGATCTTTCGGATGAAAGAATACGTTTCACTTTGGATCACCGAAGGGGGTCGATCAAAGATTGATGGTTCAAAGCTTGACACCGTCGCACAACTTCCCGTCAACGCTTGTATAGAAAAGCTGCACTTCCTTGAAGGTATCTGTGTCTCGGCAGTATGAGAGACATCGGTCGTAGGGTTTAGAGTAAATATGGATACTGACCGCACGCTCATCGAATTCGGCAAGGTTAAGTATCTGGTGGATGGGTTCCTCCAATTCCACCTTGGCCGCAAGACAATCTGAAAGCTCGAATGAATCCGTTTCACGCAGTTTGCAGAGTCCTTTGCTCTCATCAATGGATTCAACGGCGAAATTCTGTCCCTTCAGCCGGCCGATCGGCACCATCATCCAACATCGCTGTTCGGAATGATTGTGGATACGCGAGACCTGGCCTTTATCCCAGCAGATCGCCATCATTTCAAAGCGGTCGTCCTTGTAGATAAGATTGCGTGTGTAAAATGTCGGGCTCCAGTAGAGAAATCTTTGGAGAGAATCTATCTGAACAGGATGCGAAGCAAGAAAATCGTAAACCGGTTCGCATTTGAACTCTTCGTCAGGGATCGACCTGAGTCCTTCTACCAATTCTGCTATTGGAATACGCTTTGCTTCGGCAACTTGCATCATGACCGCCTAATTTTCCTGTCCTTTTCTCAAAAAGTCAACGAATTCATCAACATTCCGTGTCAGTCCCGGGAAGGTCGCTTTTATCTTCCCTTCCGAATCCACTATTGCGTAAAACGGCAAAGCCACCGTCTTGAAGGTCGATTCCTGATACTTCTGCTGACGTTCGTAAACCTCACCCATCCCGTCCGTGTAGAGTGAGACCAGCACCATCTTCTTAAACTCCGCCTCAACATCCGGTTTTGGAAAAATATTCGCTTCCATCCAGCGGCAGTTCGTGCAGGTATAGCCCGTGAAATCCAGGAACACACGCTTATCCTCGGCTTTTGCCCTTTCGAACGCTCCTTCCAGGTCGTCCTTTATCCATTTGACGCCGGCACCGTTTCCACCCATTGTCTGAGCCGAGGCTTTATTTAGGTCAGGAGGAAGAAAGGCTTCAAGCTCGCCAAGTCTTGCCCCGAAAAGTCCTGTTATCAACCAAAAACTTATCGCCAGACTTACGATAGCGGAAGCCAGGCGTACCGCACCTATCCTTTCAGGCTTTGAATCATGGGCCAATTGAAACTTGCCAAGCAGATAGATCGCAAGAATGATCCCGATCGCGATCCATACTGAAAGAACCACTTCTCTCGTAAAGATCCCCCATTTCCAAACCAGATCAACGTTCGATAAAAACTTCATCGCCGCCGCCACTTCGAGAAAACCCATCGAGACCTTCACTGAGTTCATCCAACCGCCGGCCCGAGGCAAGCTTGACGCCCATTGCGGCACAAGCGCAAGCACAAAGAAAGGAAGGGCAAATACGGTGGAGAATGCGAGCATCCCGACAAGCGGCATTTGCCAATCGCCTTGTGACGCTGATACGAGAATCGTTCCAACGAAAGGCGATGTACATGTAAATGACGTAAGCGTAAACGTCAGTCCCATCAGCAGTGCACCGATTATTCCGCTGCCTTCTCCTTCATGCGAACGTGTTATGCTATCGAGCCTGCTCAATACGCTTGATGGGATCGTGATCTCATATGCGCCGAACAGATTAAACGCGAAGAACAAAAATATCGCCGTAATGAGAAGATTCACCCACGGATTCGCCGCAAAAAGGTTTATGCCAGCCGCCCCGACAAGGATCGCGAGCAACATCCCCAAAAGTGTGAATGTAGCGATTATTCCCAGCGAATAGATCGTCGCAAGTTTTACAGATTTCGCACGGCTACCCGATGCATGGTTAGTAAAATATGAGACCGTGATCGGGATCATCGGGAAGACACAAGGCGTCAGAAGCGACAGAGCTCCGAGGGTAACGGCAAGCCATATGAATGCCCAAAGGTCAGTTGGGCGCTGTCTTTCAAAAGGAACGGTAGTTCCGCTGCTATCGGGATCAATGTTCTCGGTTGGCGGTGAAGCAAACGGCCTGTTCTGTGCTTCTTCTCCTTCAAATGAGACTTTCTTTACACGCGGCGGAAGACAAAGCGTGTCATTACAAACCTGAAATCGGACATCGATCCGAAGTTCAGCGAGGGTCACTTCTTTTAGCGGTTTAACGACCAGGTCAAAGGCCGCGTGCTCCGTGTAGAACCGCGACTGCAGCGGCTTGCCATCGACGACGAAATTAGGATCAGCCTTTGCAAGCGGCTCTGCAGCCTGTGTTGAACGAACAAGTTCGAATGGTGAGGCGTCTGAAATACGTATGACCGTCGCGATCGGCCCACCCTGCGGCTGATCCATTGCATAGAGATACCAGCCCGGCTCGACGTTAACCTTTAACGTTACTTTAGACTCCGCGGAACTCAGGATATTTCGACCCGCAGCATCACTATCATTTTCAAGGATCCAGCGGGTCGGATCCTGCGCGCTGACCGAGAAAGAAAAAAGAATCAGCAGAAATATGGTCTTTAAGAGTCTTACTGGCATCACTGCTTTAAATCTTATTATTAAACGGTCAATTCCGACAAAGGTTATAAATACAATGCACACAAAACGCGAATTTTGCTTTTATTTCATTCGGTTCGCTATAATGAGAAGTTATTCTATTTCCGACAATCATGTTCGGAAATGTGTGGAGGAATAGGACTTGGCAAGATCCGCAACAGCAAATAAAGCCGAAAGCAAAAAGGTCCGATCAAACGGCAATGGTCAGGATAAAAGTTTGTCCAATGGACGCAGCGATCTGAAAGCCGTGGTCGATCTGATGCAGGCCGAATATGAGAAGCGTCGCAAATCTCAGATCGAAGCCATAAAACAAACGGACAAGAAGCTGCTCCGCGAGATGCTTTATCAAATGGTGCTCGGCCGCGTATTTGAAGAAAAGGCCGCTGAGGTCTATCGGATGGGTAAGATCGGCGGCTTCTGTCACCTTTACATCGGCCAGGAAGCCATTGCCATCGGCTCTATGATGGCGCTTGAGCCTACTGATATGGTTATCACGTCTTACCGCGACCACGTTCAGGCAATGGTCAAAGGTATCGCGCCAGAGGCTGTGATGGCTGAGCTCTACGGCAAAGAGGGCGGTTGCGTAAAGGGCAAAGGCGGCTCGATTGGTGCCGCAACCTGAGATCCGGTTGGCAGTCAGCGGTCAGCAGTCAGCAGTAAATTCGGATTCAGAGATCCGCAATGGTGTAATTTATTTCGGCACATCATCATACGCCGCTGAAGAAGCCCTCGAGTTGCTCGCCGCCGATGGCATTCACCTCGACGCAATGCGGGCTCGCGGTTTTCCGTTCGGCAAGTCATTCCGCGATTTCGTTGATTCGCACGCCACGCTGTTCGTCATCGAACAAAACCGCGACGCCCAATTCCGCAGCCTGATGATGATAGAGCTGGGTGTCGATCCGGCAAAGCTGGTTTCCATTTTGAACTACGACGGAATGCCCATTACCGCTGATAATATCCATCGGCAGATAAAGGCCGCGTTTTGATCGCGAGCGCAGTGCGGCCTTGTCATTTACTAGAGTGAAGAAACAGCCGCTGACAAAAGCATTGAGCATAGCAAACCTGTTCGGTTTGATCCTTTATGTCGTCATTCCGCTGGTCTTGTTGCTGGTATTCAGTGTTCTCTTGAGCGCGGCGTCCGTGCTGGATCCGTTGCACGCAAAGTCACACGTTTCATCTGTTTGGACAAGTCTCGCGATCGTCTCCGGTTTTCAGATAGTTTTTTCGGTTTTCGCATGCACGCTTACTGCTATTGCGGTACGTCAGGCCGCTGAACGGGTGGGAGGGGCTGCGGCGTATCTGCTTTCGGCCGCGGTGGGGCTTTCGATCCACTGGTTATTGATGGCCTTATTGGGTTTTCCGGTCTATGCGGTCAGCCGTGACGAACTTTTCACTTCGTTCGCACTGCTTTTTGCATTCTTCACAACCCCCTTGGGAACTGCACTCGGGCTTATATGTGCTGCGATCCTGAATAGTAATAAATTAGCATTGAATAAGGCGGGTTGATCGGCCGGAAATTTTGCCCAAGCGTGTGTAATTAGTAGGTTGTAAACCTAGTCAAAGTGCGCCGCAATCAAGGCCCACACATTCTAAATTCGAGGAGAAGTTATGAAGAGCACAAGCGTTCTAGGTGGTTTTCTAATCGTTTTCACGTTCATGTTCACACTTGCCGTCGCCGAGACTAGTGCCCAGGTCGAGGAACGTGCCATGGGCGGCATCGGTCTGACGGTGTTCGTTGACCGCGATTTCCGCGGGTCTAGCGCGACCTACACAAGCGATATGCCGAGCCTTGCAGGTGTCGGTTTCAACCGCAATATCTCCAGCCTTCGAGTCGGCCCGAATGAGCAATGGCAGATCTGCGATCAGCCGAACTACCGTGGCACCTGCGTGGTCGTTTATGGTGAAGAACGCGATCTTCGCAGAAACAACTGGGACAACCGTATCCAGTCTTTTCGTCGCGTCGGCGGTGGAGGCGGTGGAACGACCCCACCTACACCAAATCCCTATATCGTGCTCTACGATCAGCCAAACTATCGCGGTAACCCAGCAAATTACGACGGTCCGGCAACTAACCTGAATCGTCGTGCTCAAAGCGTTACTATTGGAAGGGGCACTTGGGAATTTTGTGATGGCTGGAACTTCACCGGAAGGTGCATTACCCTGGATCGCAGCACACCTAACCTTGCATCTGTTGGAATGAGCCGCCGCGTGGCTTCGGTCCGGCCGGTAGGATTCGACCAGCCGGAGCCGCCGTTGGGCTCTGATTGGTATATTGTTCTTTACACTCAGGCAAACTACCGCGGCACCCCGACCAATTACCGGAGTGCTCAGCCGCGTATCAGCAAAACTACGGGAAGCGTAACGATCGGTAAAGGAGTTTGGGAGATATGCAGCGGGAACAACTTTACGGGCCGTTGCCAAACCCTAAATTCAAGCGTCCCGAATATGACTATATTTGGTATCTTTGGCAGGACGATACGTTCGTTGCGTCCCGTAGTGCCGCAACCTCGTTAAAGTTGCGATAAGCAGATCAAGGGCGTTGGAATAGATCCAACGCCTTTTTTTGTTGACCAAAGGTGGGTACTTCCCTCCGAACTCTGAGCGGGCGCTGCTTCTAAACAAACGGAGGTAATATGAGATACATGATCAGTATTTTTACCGGCGGTATATTGTTGGCCCTTTTGGGTATGGCGATCTTTTTCCAAGTAAATGCGGCGGCTTCAGAACTTGAAGGTACTGCCTGGAAACTTGTCAGATTCGAGGGCGGTGATGATACCGTGCTGGTTCCAGAAGAAGGGGTTTCGTATGAGCTGAAATTCAGGGCGGAAGGCAAAGTTACGGCTCGGATAAACTGCAATAATGGCTCCGGCACTTGGTCGTCCGAGGGTCCGAACCGTATAAAGTTTGGCCCGATGGCGGTTACTATGATGGCCTGCCCAAAAGGGCAGAATCTGGAGCGCTTTGGGCGTGACCTTGCGAACATTACCTCATATGTGATCCGGGACGGGAATCTTTATCTCGCTCTGATGGCCGACGGTGGTATTTATGAGTTTGCTCCATTGATAAGCGGTCAAAACATTTCCGGGAAGATAACTTATCGCGAAAGGATCGCAGTGGCGTCGGGGGTTGTGACTGTAAAGCTAACCGAACGGAAAGCGACCGGCAGCGCGACGACAACCATTGCCGAACATAGCTATGAAACGGGCGGAAAACAGATCCCGTTTGAATACGCGCTTGCTTTCGACCCCGCGAAGGTCAATCCCGGTGCGCGTTACACTCTCATCGCGACAATAACCGTAAACGGTCGCGTCTGGTTCCGCGGGTCCAAACAGGTCAACCTTTCAGGCAGGCAACCTGTCGCAGCTGATATGGTGCTGCGGCGGATCATACGGTAAGAACCAACGGCAGTTTCTTTTTCTAATGAGAAATTTACTTCGGGCCGGTGAGGATAGTTGAGATACAACGCCCATAGCCGGCTTTTCTTGTCAGCAGCAGGTCCGTTTCTTGCTATTGAAGCCTCCCAATTGTGCTAGGATTATAGCTATGACCTACGTCAGATCGACATTCAGACATCCGGCATTGCCGAAGAACGACCTTGGGTACACGGTTGATTATTATGAGGGCTCGCTTTCAACGCTGTGTGCGGGGTGCGGGCATGATTCGATCAACGCGGCGATCGTCGAGGCGTGTTGGCAGATGAATATCGAACCGCACAAGGTAGCGAAGCTTTCGGGCATCGGATGTTCATCAAAGTCGCCTGCTTATTTTCTCACCAATTCGCACGGTTTCAATTCCGTACACGGAAGGATGCCGAGTGTCGCTACGGGTGCCAATCTTGCAAATCGCGACCTGATCTATTTTGGCGTTTCCGGCGATGGAGATACGGCTTCTATAGGCATGGGCCAGTTCGTTCACGTTATCCGCCGAAATCTGCGTATGGTCTATCTTGTGATGAATAATGGCTGCTACGGCCTGACGAAAGGACAAGATTCGGCGACCGCGGATGCAGGCTCAAAGAATAAGACCGGCGTTGAGAATCTATTTGCCGCTATAGATCTTGCGAGTCTCGCGATAGAACTTGGTGCCACCTTTGTAGGTCAAAGTTTTTCGGGAGACAAAGAGCAGCTTGTGCCGCTGTTGAAGGCGGCGATGCGGCACAATGGTTTTGCATTCCTGAATGTGATCTCCCCGTGCGTTACTTTCAATAACAATGTCGGCTCGACCAAATCCTACGATTACGTCCGCGAACATATGGCCGCCACCGCCACGATGGATTTCATACCAATGATGCGTGAGATAAAGACCAGCTACGAAGCGGGTTCGGTCAAAGATCTGACGATGCACGACGGTTCTGTTATCCATCTGAACAAGCTAGCAAAGGATTGGGACCCGACCGACCGGCTTTCCGCAACGAACGCCGTTCGAGAGGCGAAACGGCGCGATGAGATACTGACAGGCCTGCTCTATATTGATGAGAGTTCAGTAGATCTGCACGAATTACTTGAAACAAGCGATAGACCGCTAAACTCGCTCGGGAAAGAAGAACTTTGTCCTGGAAGGACAGCTTTAGATGAACTCAATGCACGGCTTCGCTAGGCATTCTGTAAGCGTCCCGCGGCATTCTATAAAAGCCTGCTTTAATTCGACTTTCTCATCGTTCCTTATTCAGAGGCAAGTATCGCTTCACGCACGTTGTTCCCGATAGCTAATGGCATAAATTGCGGTTCGGAATGATCAAAAACTGCATCTAGTTCCTTCTCTACTGAACCGTGCCCTGCCGGGATCTTCTTGATGAGCGGTTCAAAGTTGCGAAAATCGTAAAGCTCGTTATCAAGCAGATGGGAGCTTGTAACATTGGTCAGCGCGGTCAATATCGACTGCCGTAGCGATGGTATCTCTTCGGCGAGTTCGCTAACTAGCCTCTTTACCCGAGCGCGCTTCAAATTAGGCTGCGAGCCGCAAAGATCGCACGGGATTATCGGAAACTGCTTCTCTTCGGCATAAGCGGCAATATCCGTTTCCTGACAATATGCCAGCGGGCGGATCACCGTATTGCGTCCATCGTCGCTCCGGAGGATCGGCGGCATGGCCTTTAGCTGCCCGACATAGAAAAGGTTCAAAAGAAAGGTATTTATTATGTCATCGCCGTGATGGCCGAGAGCTATTTTTGTACAGCCTTCTTCGACGGCGATGTTATACAAAATGCCGCGTCGTAGACGGCTGCAAAGTGAACAATACGTTTTGCCTTCGGGAATGTGATGTTTGACGATCGAATATGTGTCTTCCTCCACGATGCGGAACGGTACGCCTATCTTTGTCAGATGATCCGGGAGGACATTCGCCGGGAACCCGGGCTGCTTCTGATCAAGATTGACCGCAAGTATCTCAAAGCCGACAGGCGCCCGCTTTTGTACATCCAAGAGAAGATCAAGGAGGGTGTAGCTATCCTTTCCGCCGGAAATGCAGACCATTACTCGGTCGCCGTCCGCGATCATGCCAAAATCAGCGATCGCGCGGCCCATACGTTTTAAGAGTCGTGTCTTGGTCTTGCTTTCTACGAACAAAATTCAGCCTCCGGTCGAAATCCCTAATTTTCCCACGCGCTCGGACGAAATTCAACCCTATCAAATAAACTAGACATCAGCCTTGGCTCTCGTTTATTATCGTTTGGCAGGTACGTTTTGACACGGTCGAACCAATTCCACGTATATGATCGAACAAGTTCGCTCATCCGCTCCGGAATGATCTGCCGCCAAAAGTAATAAAAGTTCTAAAGGAGACATTGTAGTATGATCAGAATGGGAAATAAGTCCAAGACCGATATTTCTGATGCCCCGGATCTTCAATCAGCTTCCCCCGCCCAACCCGCTCAGCCGAGTTCATACGGTTATGGTAACGATGCGCCAAGCACGGTCTCTAAACCAACGACCGATAGCGAGAACATCGCACGGGACATAAAAGAAGGAAAGCTTAGCGGATTTGTCGGCCACGGCACATCGCTGACCGGCGACACCAACTTTCAGATGATGCTGCGTGTTGACGGCCATCTGACGGGCACTGTTTCTTCGGACGGTGGAACCCTGATCGTAGGCAATAATGGCCAGCTTGATGCGAATGTTTCCGTCGGTGTGGCAAATGTGAATGGGGTTATCAATGGCGACGTTGTTGCGTCTGAAAAGGTACATCTGGGCCGCACGGCAAAATTGATCGGAAATATCACTACTCCTAAATTGATCATTGAAGAAGGAGCTATCTTTGAAGGCGGCTGTACGATGCTGAAGGCACGTGCTGACCAGGAAAAAACAACCGCGGCTTCCAGCAGTCCTTCATCTTACGGCAGTTCATCGACATCAACAGCTTCGAGCACATCAGGCTCGTCGTCGTATTCGGGCAGTTCGACTTCTACGGCCGCATCCTCAACAACAAGCTCGTCCTCAACAAAGGACGAGAACAAGGCAAAAACCGAAACGGCAAAGGTTTAAGACTTTTGATCGTCAGCAAGAAAAGAGCCTGTCAGGAATGGCAGGTTCTTTCTTTTTGTTTGGCAGGATCTAATTTGGCGGGCCAAAACGATAGGTCCGTGCCGGCGTGATGCAGATATCCAGCGGTACGTCTTTTTCTGAAACATCTCTTATCATCTCGACCGGAGGAAAACCGCTGAGTCCGACCTTTAGACTATCTCCGCGGCACCGCGACAAGAAACTGTCGTAAAATCCCTTGCCATATCCAACGCGATGGCCGAACAGATCGAAACAAAGCAACGGCACTAAAATGATATCGAGTTCTTCGGGTTCGGCCGTGTTACCGCTAGCGGGCTCACGAACGTTCCAGCCATTCTCTACAAGCGGCGTTTCCGCATCGAACTCGATCGATGTCAACTCTCCCGTTTCGGCGTCGCATCGCGGAGCAAAGGTCGCGATCCCTCGTAGCTGCTGCCAGATGCGAAAGTAGATATTTGATGTATCGACCTCATTGAACTTTGGTATGCGAATGAATGTATGCAGAGTGCGTACTTCGCTTAGATCTATCTCCTCAAAGAAGCGGGCAGCTATGCGTTGGCTGGCTGCGGACAGCTCAGTTGCGGTCAAAGACTGCCGCCTTCGCTTAAATTCTTTTCGGAGTTCGGATTTATACATCAGGAAGGTTCTCGCACGATCCATCCACCGCCGATTACTTCTTCACCCGTTTCTATATCGTAGAATATCGTTGCCTGTCCGGGAGTTATCGCACGTTGGGGAGCATCAAAAACGATTCGTGCTTTGGCATCCGGCAAAGCATGAATGGTGGCGGGAGCTGGTTCGTGACGGTAGCGGACCTTTACAAGAGCTCGGACCGGATCGGCAGGTTCATCAAAGGCGACCCAATTGACGCCTTTTGCCGTGAACTCAAGTGAATCAAGTTCGTCCGCCTCCCCGACAATTATTTGATTGCGTGCGCGCTCGATCTGCACAACATAGAGTGGTTTTTCATTCGCGATACCCAATCCGCGGCGCTGTCCGATCGTGTAGCGATGAATACCAGTGTGTGTGCCGACTACTTCGCCGGATATGTCAACTATCTCGCCGCCTTCGGGTATCTCACTTTCACGGCCTGCGTGTGAAAGAAATCGGTCTATGAACTCAGAATATTTGCCATCAGGGACAAAGCAGATCTCTTGCGATTCCTGCTTGTCCGCCGTATAGAGAGCGGCATTGCGCGCGATGTCGCGAACCGTGTCCTTCTGTAATTCACCCAGCGGGAACATCGCGCGCGAAAGCTGATCTTGTGTAAGTTCCCAAAGAAAATAGCTTTGATCCTTCCAATGATCCTTGCCGCGAAAGAGTCTATATCTATTTGCGTTGTTGTCATAATCAACTCGAGCGTAGTGTCCGGTCGCAACCTTATCGCAGCCCAGCGAGCGGGCCATTTTATCAAGTGATGCGAACTTCAAACGTGAATTGCACGCAACACACGGGATAGGCGTTTCGCCGGAAAGATAGCCCTGAATAAAGGGCTCGACCACGTCGCGGTCAAAATCCTTTTCAAGATTTAGAACGTAAAACGGAAAGCCGAGAGAATCAGCCACGCGGCGTGCATCGTAAACATCGTCAAGCGAGCAGCATCGAGAGGGAAGCGGATCCCCGTTTTCATCAACATTCACGTGCCGCCTCTGATCCCAAAGCTGCATCGTGAAGCCGACAAGCTCGTGCCCCTCTTCTTTTAACATCGCTGCAGCCGCCGAACTATCGACGCCGCCGCTCATTGCAACCGCTATCTTCACCGCAAATCGATCGTAAACAAGCTACTATTATACCGCACCCAGGGCCGGGTGCAGGAATACCGGCGTCTTGCAACGCCTACCTATTCTTTTTGCGGTCGTACTCGATGGCTTTTTGGCAAGTTTCTTTCCTTCTATCTTTGCCTTGCTGCTAAATCCATAGGTGAATTCAGGATACGGCTCTTGGCGAATGGTCCAGATCCGCCGCCCATCCACATTTGTGATCCAGGCCACGACGTCCCATTGCGCCATATCGATCGGATCCGGATCCTTTGCTTTACTTCGGATGCGGTCGTTTATCGAGGGCTGATGAGCATAGTCGTTCATCGCCATAGTTCCCTGAAGTATCCCATCAGCTTTCTTTTCCGAATCAACTAGCTCAAATCCGGTCTTTCCAAGCCAGCGTTTAAGGACTACCAAAAACTCAAGCCGTTCGGTCGAATATTTTTGGCACGGCAAGACCATACCGCCTACACGCGTGCCGCAGGAAGATAAGACGATCCTGAGAGAAGATTCGTCAACAAACACCTTTTTACACCCTTTAGTCGCTCAGCTGTTCCCGCCGATTGGGCAAAACTACCATGGCCATTGCAGGTACTAAAATTACCGGTCTCAATAAAGGGTTCATGTTCATCTATTCATACGATCTGACAACAAGAGGTCAGGTGAAAAGTCCTAAACGGGGAAAGCATCAGGTCTGTTTTTGACAAGCAGGTTTGTCGTAGATTGTCCAGAATTTGGCCAAGGCTTTGCGAATGTGTTCTGCCATAGGCGATCTTTATTGTCATTTCGTTAACTTAATTTAGAAAAAACACGTAAAGGTCGCTCTGAAGCGGACAAACATCACTTGGCTTGATCAGAGAGTAGAGGAGTCAAGCCTTCCCGGATCGAACGGGCGATCGCGGCCGAACCTTCCGGATTCGGGTGTCCGATGCTGGCAAGCTCGCAGAACCGCGTGCGATACCTTAGGCGCGTCTCGTTACGAAGTCCCCTTAGCGCGGGTGCACATTCTTGAAGTCTGATCTCGCCCTTCGGGTCGTCAGGCCTGCCTTTGCGTCCGGCTGTGAAAAGCAGAGATTCACGCGTTCCGAACGCCTGTCTCTCAGTGATCGGCGAAGGAACGAAGATGGCCCGCTCGCGGCCTGAGCTTGTGTTTAGTTCGTTTATGATCTCGCGAAATGTCTCATCAGAGCCCCGATGCCAAATGCGCGAGCGTTCGATCATCTTCCCTTTCCAAAGTCGCCAAAGATTTCTTTTAACAGGATTATTTATGAGCGGCTTTGCCCAACGCGGCCAATTGTAAAATTCTAAGATGTCGTTTACGATCCGCTTTATCGGCGTGTGGCGTGTGATGATCGGATAATAGCCGATCACCGCGATCTTCGCTGCAGGAAATTTCCGTGCTCCTTCAAGCAGCACCTCACGAAAATGTCCGCGAAGATAAAGGTCGATCCGTTCGCGGAGCCGTCGATTGCTTTCCAAAGGATTTATTATCTTCGCAACGCCGACGTCCGGGATGCCGCCGGAGATCAGAATAAGGTCCACTTGTTCAGGGTCCGCATAGTGTTCCGCGGCAGTTCTAAACTGCTTCTCTATGGTCGGAAAAGAGACGTTTATCTCAGGATGGAGTTCCTCAAATCCTGTTCTGTTAGCTCCTTCTAGTGCCGCCCGTTCTTCCGGATCAAGTTTTACCGTTGAGCCGGAGTGAGCCAAAACCTTTAGCTCGACCGGCAGCGAGCCTCCCAAGATCTCGCTCTCTATCCATTTTTTCGTAAGGTAATAGAATTTTTGGTCTTCGCGAAGTCCCTGTCCCCAGATTAGCGAATCACCTACAACGAGCATTTTGAACGCGCTGGGGGTTCCCGAAGGCGTTGACAATGATCTGCCCGCCAAGATCAGAGAGGCAAATGAACCGCCAAGTCCGCGGATGAATTCACGTCTTGAAAGTCCACTGTACATAAATGAATCCCGACAACTTAGATCAAATGATCTGATAAAAGCCCAAACGCAGATGAAACACTGTTACAGAAATACCCAGAGCCACAGTATGCTTAGCCGCGTTTCACGGCCCGAAACAGCATCAAATATACCTTCCGCGAATCGCCTGCGCTAAGCCGTTTTGCCCAACTGCTCTCGATCTTTGTCCATTCGCTTTTCTGCAATTCACGTATCTCGATCGGTTCAAATCCCGCACTTCGATATTTGGGAACTAGGTAAGAATGGATGAGGATCAGAGAAAGTACCGGAACGCCGAGCCGTTCAAGCTCTGCGCGGTCGCGCTCAGCGTCAACACCAAGAACGACCTCAAGCAAACAATCCCGTGCCGCTATCCGGCAAAGCGATGCAAGAGCTTCCGTATCGCCGATGGCTACCGCACGCAAAAGACTGCCCCACGGGAAATGAATGTGTATCTCGTCGGCAACGCCGTCAAACTCCTCGGGGAGCGTCTCGATGGCAGCCTCAACGAACATCACGTTCGGAAGTCCGCCCTTCGCCGGCTTCCGCGTTGCCCGCATCGCTGGCTTATCCAGCGGCTTTCTGTTCGCGTCCACGCCGATGAAGAACTTGTTCGGGTGGCTCTTGGCAACTGCGGACACAAAGCGACCGTCCCCCGTCCCGATGTCCATCACTATGCCTTCGCCGATACGGGGCGATACACTCTTCGAATTCTTTTCGCGTGAGTTATCAGACTGTGCTGCCACGGATACATCTGATCATAATAGATCTCCTATTAGAAGAATATTAGCACAAAAGAGATGCGGTCAGCTCTAATTCCCGACAAACGAAATGTCCGTTATCAATGTCGAAGGGCGTATTTGAATTTGGAGGCTTCTGGCTCGAAGTACCTCGAACTTTATGGCCAAAGGTGGCGTGTTTGATTTCGTATTCCTTTAGGCTTTGTGCTAGATTCGTAAGGTCATGAAAATCGAGCTTGTCTAATACATCCGCACTCGCTGTACCGAGATCGTCTGTTGATCGGCGGCTTTCTTCGGTCTTCGCGGCACGCTCCGTGCCATAGTTATTTTTGTTTTCATACAGTTAGGAGTTTTATATGTCTTTTGAAGGAGTGCGTCCGCTCTCAGAAGCGGGCGAGAAAAACTCATTCTTTTCTATTCTTCGCGAAGCGTTTCGCGGCACCGAACGCGACTTCACGAAAGGCTCCATCCCGATCGCTCTCGTGATCCTGGCAATACCGATGATCCTTGAGATGTCGATGGAGGCTCTTTTCGCGATCGTTGATACTTTTTTTGTGGCAAAGCTCGGAGCCTCTGCCGTGGCGGTCGTCGGACTCACCGAGTCCATCCTTGCATTGGTCTATGCTGTCGCCATCGGATTAAGTATCGGTGCCACAGCTACCGTTGCTCGCAGGTTTGGTGAAAAAGATCTTGACGGCGCCGCGCGTGCCGCAACGCATGTTGTCTATCTAGGCTTATTTGTTTCCGTGATAATGGGTGCAGCTGGTGTGATCTTTGCTCCGCAGATATACGCCTTGCTCGGAGCGGGCGAAGACGTTGTTTCGATCGGGCTGCCATTTATGCGGATCATGCTCGGGACGAACGGTGTGATACTTTTCCTGTTCCTGCTTAATGGCATATTTCGCGGAGCTGGTGATGCGGCGATCGCGTTGCGTGTCCTCGTAGTTGCGAACGGATTGAATATCATACTAGATCCGCTTTTTATCTTTGGCGTTTGGGTTTTTCCCGAACTCGGCGTAACCGGTGCCGCGGTTGCGACTGTTATCGGCCGCGGAGCCGGCGTGGCTTATGCAGGCTGGGCTCTTTTTCTACGGGATAATGGGCGGCTGCAGGTGCGAGCTGAACATTGGAAGTTCGATCCGCGTCTTTTGTGGAATCTTACGCGGCTTTCCGCGACTGCTGTTCTTCAGCTATTGGTTACTACCGCGACCTGGAGCGTCCTTGTCCGCATAATAGCTGTTTTTGGCAGCGTTGCAATCGCCGGATACCAGATCGGTTTGCGAGTAATTATCTTCCTTCTGCTTCCGGTCGTTGGGCTGGCGAATGCTGCTTCGGCACTTGTCGGACAAAATCTCGGTGCGGGGAAACCGGAACGGGCCGAACGTTCGGTCTGGATCGCCGGCGGGACAGCTGCATTCCTGCTCGGGTCGGTTGGACTTTTTTTCGTCCTTTTTTCCGATAACCTTGTCGGGATATTCACGCGCGATCCCGATATCGCGGCCTACGGAAGCGATTGCCTTCGGATCGTCGGCTATGGATACGCATTCTATGGCCTTGCGATAGTTACCGAAAGTGCGTTCAACGGAGCAGGCGACGTTTGGACTCCAACGTACATAAACGCCATCGTTCTTTGGCTTTTTGAGATACCGCTGGCGTCGCGAAAGATCGCATACCGTTACCGAGTGAAGTGCCGGATAATACATTGATTCTCCATTCATCACACCGCGATAGATCCTGTTAATGGGTGCGATATTGCGAAAATCGGCCGCAGTCGCTCCCTTGCGCCACTTTCTCATCGCAGGCAATGAGTTCGCAAAACCCTGTTCATCAGTTCGGATATAAGACGGCGTGTAAAAGATCAGTTTCTGGCCGATAAGTCGGCTGGCATAGTTTCGCGACGAATAATAATCGTTCGAACGAAGGTGATAGGTTGACTCATACACAAGTTCCCCTTCTCGCCCGATCCGGAAGAGTCCTATTTCTGTGCCTCCACGCTGATAGCTGTAACCAACGACCACGATCCGATCACCTGAGATCAGCATCTCGTCATACCACGTCCCAGAAGGATCGATGTCTGGGCCGAATGCATCTATTGCAGAAACAGGACTTAAGGTGTCGTCGCCGATACGGACGGTAAAGAGCCTGCCTCTCCGCAGTATGACGAGATGCTCTCCGTGAACCTTAACAATGCCGCCTTCGTCCACACCGGTATGCTGTACATTCGTTACAGATTCGCTATCCGCGGTGGTCCCTTTGGATTCCTGTACGACCGGCGAACTTGCCGCGGTATTCTGCGATGAACCTGAATCCTTTGCTAAGCGGTCATTCCGCTTTCGCATGATCGTCGCGAGAAACTCTTTAAGTTCGGCCTCTGACTTGAATGCTTCAAGTCCGCGTTTCTCAGCTCCAGGTAAATCCGGTTCTATTGGAGCGCCGTCCAAACCTGAAATATCCGAAACCGAACAGCCGACAAATACAAACGTCCAAATAAGCAACATCGAAAGTGTTATACGCCCCATCTCCAAGCTCCTTTGATTGCAGGATCCTGCATTTATCATGTAGGGAAGAACGATTCTTTATGAAGGGCTTGCAAAAATTATGAGAAAAAGGTTAGTTTGGCGATACTAAACTTTCCGCGATGTGCTTCTAAGCAAATATTCCTGTCTCCGAAGGCGATCATTTAGTATGGATACCTTATCTGCTGCACTACTGCTTTTCCTGGTGATGGATCCGCTTGGGAATATTCCGCTTTTTATGACCACTTTAAAGAAGGTCGAAGTATCCAGACAGCGATTCGTTGTGGTGCGCGAACTTCTGATCGCTCTTGTGGTCTTGATCGGCTTTCTTTTCCTCGGCCAATACCTTCTTCGTTTGTTGCAGCTTTCTGAAACAGCCCTTACGACGGCCGGCGGTATAATTTTGATGATCATTGCCTTAAAAATGATATTTCCGCGTCGCGATGCTTCACTACAAGAAGAGGTCGAGGGCGAGCCTTTCATCGTTCCGCTTGCGATACCTTATGTCGTCGGGCCGTCCGCGATGTCCACTGCAATACTCTTGATGAGCCGCGAACCGGGACGTTGGCCGGAATGGATGCTCGCCGTCCTGATAGCATGGTCTGTATCTGCAGTGATAATTTATTTTTCAGGGTATTTTGCGCGCTTTTTGGGCGAAAAAGGTCTGGTCGCGGTTGAAAGGCTTATGGGAATGCTCCTTATTACGGTTGCTGTTCAGATGCTTTTGAATGGCATTGGTGAATTCATCTCAAAGGTCGGCGTACAATGAAAGCTGTCATCATTCGTTCGATCATTTTCCTGCTGGTTTGCGTTGCTTACTACGGGGCTGCGGCGCAAGCGCCGGCATCTGCGGTTGAGCGCGGTTCACAGATAGCAAAAGCCGGTTTTAGGAATGAAAGCGAGATCCGCGATAAATTCAATGGTTGGCGGACTGATGAAGATGCCCGCGAATGGCTAGGCATAATGGGTTACGACCATTCATTGATCAGAAATGTAGTCGCCTTCAAGCCCAACGGCCAGAAAGCTGACGTTGTCGTTCTTGTTAGTGATGCAGATGGTCCGACCTATCGACACGGCATATCGATCAAGCTCGTCAGCACCGCGAACGGTTTCAATCAAATAGATAAACGATGGCTCAGGCAATATGCACGAATGTGGGATATGCCAGATAATGTTGTTTCAGCCCTCCGCCTGTTTCTTGGTGAAGACCTTCCCGTCGGCGTGTCGAAGCGACAAGATCGTATGTTTCTTAATGAACTTGCAGATGACCGCCAAAGAGCGGTCTTAGATTTCTTCAGAAGCAAAAAAGAGCGTATCGCTGCGGATGTCATCAAAGGAGAAGGAGATGGGCGGGCAGATTGGTTCATGGTCGCTTGGAAGATCGCCGGTAAAGATGAATGGAAACTAGTCCCATCGAATGTAGCGATAAACTTCTTCTCCGAGGGGCCGGTCGAGATCACACGGAGCGGAAATCTACGCATTGGCAGGATCACACTACAACGTAAGGGCGGAGATGGCGGTCGAGAAACAGCAAAGATGATGCAGTTCAAAATTAATCCTGTACAGCTTTTCGAGCTAAAATGATCGTAACAGGTCCGACAATATATCAGATCAAGAAAAATTAACGCCGAGAATGATCCGAAATGATAAGCCGATCTTTGCGATCTCCGGCCCGACATGTTCCGGCAAAACCGCTCTCGGCGTGCGGCTCGCGAAATATGTTGGCGGCGAGGTCATCAATTTCGATTCTGTCCAGATCTATCAAAAGATCAGGATCGCCACGGCAAAACCATCGATCGAGGAAATGGAGGGCATTCCGCATCACCTTATCGACTATGTTGATCCCAACATAAAATACACAGCTGCAGATTGGGCGCGCGACGCAACTAACAAGATCTTGGAGATCGAATCCCGAGCAAAAGTTCCGATTCTGGTCGGCGGTACCGGTTTCTATCTTCGAACTCTCCGAGTCCCGCTTTTCGATAGCCCAAAGACCGACCCGGCTTTACGCCAGAGACTGCAAGCGATGGCTAAGAGCCGAGGTGTCCATCACCTTTACCGTATGCTGAGGCGGCTCGACCCCGCTGCGGCTGAAAAATTGTTCCCGAATGATTCTGTCCGTGTGATCCGTGCATTGGAGGTTTTCTTCCAAACTGGCGAACCTATATCAAAAAAGCAGCCGAATAGGTCAGCCGCTCCCGAATTTTCGGGTCGTATCCGGCTCTTCGTTTTGCATCCGCCGCGTGAGATCCTTTATCAGAAAATAAATTCACGGACCAGGCATCATTTTCAGAATGGTCTTGTAAATGAAGTGATGGCACTACTTAATGAAGGAATTTCTCCTGAGGGAAGTGCCCTCGGAGCACATGGCTATCGGCGCGTTTGTGAGTATCTTCGCGGTGAACGCTCACTTGAAAGCGCTATCGAAAAAACCCAACAGGATGTAAGAAATTATGCGAAGCGACAATTGACGTGGTTCAGACGTGAGAAAGACGCCATTTGGCTATATGGATTCGGTACGGATGAAGATATCTGGGAAAAATTAAAACGACAGATCCGGCCAGCGGCAATGTAACGCATATCCCTGATTTTCATTGACAAATTTCGTTAAAACCTATTTAATGGTTGTAGGGATTTTCGGGAATTTCCCTTCAGAACTTCCTTCCATTGATTTTCAAGATACTTCGTAGATGACCTCCCACGGGGCATCGATCCTCTAGAATGACACTTCCCGTCGCAGCTAAGCGGCCTCTCAGGCAATTTCCTCACGTGGTCCAGGAGCCGGAAACTACGGTTGAGCTGAAGTTCATCTCAGAACTCGGCAGAAGCCTGCTTTTCATGATCCATCCGCGGAAGGTAGCCTTGCGCGTCGCTAGTGCGATCCGTGCCGGTGTTGATGCGGACCAATGTGTTTTTGTCGCGGAACTAGATAATATCGGTGTCGTAAGTTGTGGGTTCGATCGGAAAGGAGAACTTGAAACACACTATCTGGAGAAACAACGGTTCGAAAAATGGTTCGAACTGCTGCCACCCCAGATCGGCTATTGCGAAGAGGACCCCGATAAATTCCTGCTTACTTCGGCGCGGCATCGTCTTGAATACGTTTCTCCGCTACACATTAATGGGGAGACTAAGGGTGCGATTATCGCCGGCTTTGCCCGAAAACAGGATTTCACCGAATCTAAAGGAAGCCTGATCGAGGCGGCTACTACCATGGCTGCAATGAGCGTGAATCTTTCCGCCCATTATGAGTCTGCGATCAATAGGACCATAACTCGTGCTCGTGAAGAACATCGTAGATTCACCGAGGCCGTGCTTGACGCACTTCCAGTTTCTATTTATGTCGTAGATCGCGATTATCGGATCGTAACCTGGAATCGTCATCGCGAGATCGGCACTCAGGGCATCGCTCGGGATGAGGCGGTTGGCAGAAATGTTTTCCAAGTACTTGCACGTTACCCCGAAGGAAAGGTCCGGCAGGAATTTGAGCGGGCTTTCCGCACCGGAAAGATCGAACGCATTGAACAGCAGACGATCGCAGAGGATGGTTCGACCAAGCATTGGCTTGTAAGCAAAATACCGATGTTCGACCCGGAAACGGGCGAAGTAAGTCACGTAATAACCGTTGGTGAAGATGTTACGATGCGCGTTGAGGCGATCCATGCTGTTGGCCGGGCAGACAAACTTGCCGCTGTCGGGCGGCTCGCTGCGGGTGTGGTGCATGAGATCAATAATCCGTTAGCAACGATCTCTGCCTGCGCAGAAGCACTAGAGCAGCGACTCGAAGAGGGCGCGTTCGCAGGCTCCGACGCAGAGGATGACCTGAATGAATACCTGGAACTTATCAAGAACGAAGCTTTCCGCTGCAAGTCAATAACTACCGGACTGCTGGATTTCAGCCGATCAAGGACCGGCGATCGGCATCCGATAGATGTCAGCGAAATAATTCGATCTTCAGTCAACCTGATCTCGCATCAGAACCGAAGTAACAGAGTTGAAATAAAAGTTGACGCTGAAGATAACCTTCCAATGATCAATGCCGATGGGGGGCAGATACAGCAGGCATTGATCGCCCTTGCGACAAATGCGATCGATGCGATGCCCGAAGGAGGCACCCTAACATTTCAGGCCACGACCAATGGACGCCGAGTTTCGATCGAGGTACAGGACACAGGTGTTGGCATCGCAGCTGAGGACCTCTCGAAGATCTTCGAGCCCTTTTTTACCACCAAAGAAGTTGGCAAAGGAACAGGTCTCGGACTGGCGGTCTGTTACGGAATAATTACGGACCACGGAGGCCGGCTGAGCGTTAGATCGAACCCTGGTTCGGGAACGACCTTCACAATTTCGCTTCCGATAGTTGACTGATCGACGTGTTGTAATAGAGCGACCTAGGTCGATCAGGTGATCTTCAAAAAAGCTTATCTCCCACTGAGAAATGAACTATGGCAAAACTCCTAGTAGTAGACGACGAGAGAAACCTTAGATTGGTCATTCAAAAAGAGATGACCAGAAAGGGCCATGAAGTTGAGACCGCCGCAGACGGACATGCGGCGTGGGAAATACTCGAATCGCGTGACTTTGATGTCCTACTTTGTGATATCAATATGCCGCGCCTCGACGGAATGGGGCTTCTTCGCCGGATACGCGAAAAGGGACAAAATCCGCCGGAAGTGATAATGCTGACTGGACAAGGCTCGATCGAGACCGCTATTGAGTCGATGAAACTCGGTGCATACGATTACCTTACAAAGCCTTATCGGATCGCCGAACTCGCCGCACTCGTCGCACAGGCGGCAGAGAAAAAACAGCTTAAGTTGGATAATACTCGTCTCCGAGCCCAGATCGCACGCTCAACCCGTTCGACTCCGGACATTATTTCCGAATCGCCTCAAATGAAAGAGGTTCTTCGCTTGGTTCATCGTGTCGCTCCGTCTGAAACTTCTGTGCTGATAACCGGCGAATCTGGGACAGGAAAAGAACTGGTAGCACAGGCAATACATCGGTTTAGTCCACGTGCCGGAAAGGCTTTCATCGATCTTAATTGTGCCGCTCTTCAGGACACGCTTCTTGAATCCGAGCTTTTCGGACATGAGGCTGGGGCTTTTTCTGGTGCACGAACGCGAAAACTTGGACTTCTTGAACTAGCCGATGGCGGGACGCTTTTCCTTGACGAGATAATGGAAATGCCACATCAGCTTCAGTCAAAACTGCTTCGTGCATTGGAAACCGGAACTTTTTTCCGCGTTGGCGGTGTGAAGAAGGTCGAAGTTGATGTTAGGCTTATCGCGGCAACAAACCGAGATCCGAGCTTGGCGGTTGCAGAAAATACATTTCGCGCCGATCTTCTCTATCGTATAAACAGCTTTTCGATCCATATTCCGCCGCTGCGTGAACGCCGAGAGGATATCGAACCGGTCGCCCATCATTTGCTTAAACAGGTCGGCGGTGCGGAGCCGCCGGAACTTACCCCACCTGTGATCGAAGCAATAACTGCGTACTCCTGGCCAGGCAACGTGCGGCAACTCCGCAATTGTCTGGAGCGTGCTTCATTGCTTGCGGATAATGGACGCATCACGATCAAGGAACTTCCCCCTGAAGTCCTCCATAAAATAGAGCTTCCAAGCAACGTTTCGGTGAGCTACAATGGCGCATCTTCTGCAAGCATCGGGGCTTTCCATAATACCGGATCGACAAATCTGCGAGATGTTGAACGCCAGCAGATAATCAGCGCACTCGAACGCACTGGCTGGCATCGCGGGAAAACTGCCGAACTTCTCGGCATCTCGCCATCGACACTTTATCGACGGCTTCGTGAATATGATCTCGAAACAAGATAACGCCCGTTACTTATTCGTAGCTGTCGGCAATAAACCATTACGCTTAGACCGCTCTCGCTTACCGGCCCGTTCACACTATTTCCCGGACCCGATCACATACTTTACAACGTAGCTTCGTAGTTTTTCTTTGTTAGATCTAAGGTAGCCGGCGTGGTCCTGAACGATCCCCTCATCGGCCCTTGCTAAGAGTATAAAAGCTTCAAGAAGCCCATCATTATCCAACTTCGAAAGCATCTCGATCTGAGGATTAAGTTGCTTCGGTTTCATAGCTGTGGCCATTTTCACGACAGCCCGAAGTGCTTCTGCCTCTTCCATAAGGGTATGGCGATAGCTATTCTCTTTCGGAAATGCAGCAGTAAATTTGTCTTTCTTCCAGGTTTCACGTGTCGAAAAATAAGCTATCCAAGCCATCGACCCATCGTTAGCAAGTGGATCCACATTTATCTTGGTCGTGGGTTTACCGTCCGGCCCTATCTCTGTTTCAGGTACGTCGATACGCGGATGGCCGAGAGGCGTGTTAGTCACCTGCCCCCATTGGATGATCCCATTCAATGCAAATCGGCTGTATGGCTCTGTTATCCATGCCTCGATATATCGATCACGCGCCTCAGCGTATTTCCCCTGCCGCATAAGCGGCGTTGCGGAATAACGATATGCTGTCTCAATGTAAGGATCGATCACTATCGCTTTCTGATACCAGATCTCGGCATTCTTAAAGTCATTCTTTTTCAGGTACATATCCCCGCTAAAAAGAGCGGCATAATAATTCGTCGGATCCGCCTCAAGCGCCTGCTTGTAAAGATCGAGCGCTTCATCGATCTTGCCTTGGGTGAAGGCCTGTTCGCCCGCATAGGTCAGCGCATGCGATCTGGGGACATCTGAGAATGATCGTCCCTCACTTCCATCCATCGGAAGACTGCCGATCATCGCCTTTACAAAGTTCGTATCATTGCCGAGGTCCCTGGCCTTAACAAAAGATTGGCGAGCGGCAAGGCGGAGCCGCTTCTTCTCTTCGGCGTCATTTGTATTGACCGCGAGCCCAAGAAGAGCCGTTCCAAGAAGTTCATAGGCATTCGCATCTCGTGGATCCAGTTCAAGAATACGCTCCAGCACCGGGACGGCCTCGGTCATCTTACTTTCCTTCATCAGGTCGCCGGCTTTTGTCTTTAATTGCTCCAACTCGCCCTGCGCAGCGACTTGGCCGACCATTAGACAGAAGATCAACACAAGGAATGTAGATAATCGGGCTGCGTTGTTCCCGTTTCGAATGTTCATTGTTCTTTCTCCTTTTTGCGAGTTTGATGCACGTATTCCAGATTTGGTTCCGAAGACATGAAATCTTTGAGGACTATTCAACTGCTAATGATGCTCAGGCGCGCACTCATATTAAGACTCGGACACAAGCAAATATCGCTGTTCGGATAGCGGCAATAATATTGTTTCTACACGTATGCCCTTAGCGTTCATCGCATCACGGAGTGCAGGGCCACCAAATAGCAGAAGCTTAGCATCCCCCGACCACTTTAGGATCTGCGTAAGCTTCTCAGTAAATTTATCCAACGCTCGGCATGTAACAAACGATACGTCAGGACGTTGAACTTCCGCGAATTGTTTATTTATGACCTCAGCTCGATCAGACAGACCACACCGAGTTACCACATTGTCCAAAAATGCGGCTTTCTTTTGTTTTGATTCGATCAGATAACCAAAAAGATCCGGACGAACGATAAGACAAGGGATCAGCGGAAGGCCGGATCCTGTGCCAACATCCACTATCCGGGTATTCTCTGGCAGGAATTTGAGCAACGTAAGCGACTCTAAGACGTGCCTCGTGGCAAATTCATCAGGCGAACACGGAGCGACAAGATGGAGCCTATCATTGTCTTCTATAACTAGATCGTAGTGATCGGCAAGCGCAGTAACCTTGTCTTGAGACAACTGTATTCCGAAAGCGGCCTGGTGTTTAAATATTGCCGCTACAAAACTCTCTCGCATGAAAACAAGTCTTACCCAAAGCTGAGGCAAGCGCAATTAAGGATGCTATTTGTTGATTCCTGTAGCACGCTTTGAAAGACGCAGTGTGGTTGAATTGACGACGAGATCACTGAAGCAAAAGCCGCGATGGTGCTTTCAGAATCGGGGTTGTGCTCCTGTAAATAGGATATTCTTTGGTGCGGACGAGAAGAATCGAACTTCCACTCCCTTGCGGGAACAGGCTTCTGAGTCCTTTCACCCGGTCCTTGACTGTCAGCAACTTACGGTGATAAACTCCTTGTATAGAATGAGTTACAGTGACACAGACCGACAGTCAAAGACATTAACAGACGCTAGGATACGGTTAGTTCGGGTACGCCGTACCCGAAACGGTACCCGAAAATGATGATGCATGCGAAAGATACCTGATAAATACATTTCAGACGGATATTACGCCAAAGTGTTTCGGGAAGGCAAGCGAGCCAAAACCAAGGGCGAATACTACTACAGGGCACACCTACATATCTGGGACAACGGGCAATGGAAACCCTATAAACGCAAACCAGATGAAAAGGGGTATTTTTTCACAAAGGACGACGCCAAAAACTGGTTAAACTCTAAGGTTGACGAGTTAAAGAACAAGGGAAAGGAAATAATGCTGAACCCTGAAACCGTGCAGGGGTTCATTGAGGATCATTACAAGCCATACCTTAAAGACCATCAAAAAATTCAATACAAGTATGAATTTCGGAAGTTGGATGTCATATCTGAATTTTTGGGCGAAAAATTAATAAATGACGTATCGAAGTTAGACGTGCTCGCATTCAAGACGTGGTTGTTACAACGTCCATACAAGCGGGGTAAAGGGGAACGGAAACGCACGGAAGCATCCGCACATAGGTATCTATCGCGGTTGCGCGGGTTATTGAATTTTGCCGAATCAACGCCGAAGCGAAAATTTGAGAATCACGTCTCATTCAAAGACATCATCCGCAAAGGCGACGAAAAACCGAAAACGTCGTATATTTCGTTCGATGAGTTTATGCGGGTGCTCGAAGCCTGCTACGAAATCCCAAAGTGCAACCGATGGAAACGGGACCGTTCGCACATGCGGTTGACATTGATAGCGGGTTATACAACGGGCTTGCGGATAGACGAGCTTCGACACGTTACACGTGGTATGATTCGCACGGATGAAGTTGACCGCAAAGGGGTGATAAAACTCGAAATGAAAAATTCGCGGAATAAGATTCACAAGAAAACGGTTGATGTTTCGACGTGGCTTTATAACGAAATGGAAGCGGCCGGTGTGTTTGATAAGCGTGATGATGAGGCGGTCTTTAATACAACCAACTATTACAATTTAGTCAAAGACCTTTACCAACGTGCAGGGGTTAGTTCTGATGTTACGTTCCATACACTGCGCGCGGCTAATGCAACCGAGCGTGATGCGGCGGGTCAAGACCGTGATTCTTTGCAAGCAGGGTTAGGGCATTCAAAGGGTAGCAGTGTTACAGAGAAGCACTATCTGCGTTATCAAGACCGTCACGTAATCGAAAAGGGGACGATTTATAACGAATGGCTAGAGCGTCAGCTAAGCGAACATCGCAAAAAGGTTGAATCTGAACCAGGCGATGTGCTATGTGCGGAAACACTAAATTGAAATAGAGGCCATCCGAAAGAAGGGTGGCTTTTTAGTTTGAAGTACAACATACAATTCGAAGACGAAAGCCCACCCGTTCTGGTATGCAAACGATAAGGACTCATATCGTGTACAAATTCGACCTTAATTGCGGCGGATCGTTCGGAGCCAATGATAATCGACCACGCGTAAATTCATATCGTTCAGAATGGAGAGAAACCTGAAGGAAACGGATGATGCGCTGAATGCCGATCGCCTCGAGCAGCGGCAGTTACGGGTGATTTGCTCACCCACGAGCATTTTAGAGGCCGCTCGGAGCGCACAGGGGACCGTCCCTGCAAGTTGGAGTAGATCCAGCGGCCAGAGAAATACTCTGAGCTGGTCAAAATCAGAGTTCTCAAACCTATAGGTGACCTAGCTCGATGCGGAAACCGTGTGTCGTCTTGTACGCTTAAACTTGGTCGGTGGCATTAGTCGGACAATCTGACCAATCAGTGGTCTTCATCACACTCGAAGACGAGACCGGCCATTCTAATTTTGTCGTGATGCCGGACAAGTTCGAGGAATACCGGGCGATCATCAACCAAAGCGACTACATGATCATCCGCGGCATCCTCGACGAAAGCGGAATGCTGAAAGCCACCCACTTTCAAACCCTCGACGGCTTCACCGCCGAAGTTGTGTCACACAATTTTCGATAATGTTCGAAGTCTAGATGATTGATGTTTGTAATATTTATGGAAACGTAGCTCGACGTGTGAATCGGAGTCGAACCGATGAATAAATGTTTTCAGTTAGATATAGGCAGTTTTTACCGATTGTTATATATTGCCATAGGCCGATATTTATTGACTTTCCCGAAAATCGCGTTCAATCAAGATTACCGCATCCTAGCACGTACTTACGATAATTATACGATAATTCAGGAGTCGCCTCGCTGGCAATGGCCAAGTCGGAAGTGGCCGACATTTACAAAAATACTCTAACTCTAACACATTTGGCCGAGATAAGTCGGACGGCAGAGTCGCGGTCTCGTTGCTATCCACTGGTCTGCATAACTCGCTCCGCGACAGGCACCAAGGTAGAAGCGGAGCTTAGGCTTCTTTAGTGCGTAGCCCAAGCGACTAACGCAAAATGTTCTTCAGTTCATAAGGTGCTTGCTGTCGATGTAGCGGCAACTTGGAGCCTGAGTGCATCGTCGCCCGTGTCGAGCGTTACCGAAAGACCCACGGGAAACGGTGCATTGCCGACGACGACCAGGAGGAATCCCTTGAGCTCGTGAACCGACTGCCTCACGGCGGCACGAATATTCCGAAGATCCTCTATTGATGGCTGAGGAATCTGCGTCGGATGCGTGTGCCAGTCTCCGACATAGTGAAGGCCCCGCATAAACATCGTCTTGATCTCCAGTTGTTCCGACCGACGATCGGGCCGGAAGACGTATCTGGACCTGTGATCGGTCGGCCTTGGTCCTGTAGCGAGATCGATGTGAGCAACGCCGTCGTCGAAGGTCGCGAAGAGCTGGCCGCCCGCTTCGGCAGAAGAAGGTCGAAGTTGGCGGTTTCGTGCGAAGTGGTCGAGAGCAGCGGTGCCGAACACTATGGCGATGTCGGACCTTTCATTCTCGTACGTTAGCATGTTGCCATCTCGGTTCCACAGATTGGACATTCCGAGCTTTTCTCCCGATGCCGCCGGTGTCGTCGTAAACGGCACGCATCGAGGGCTGCAGGTCTTTCTTGATCTTCCGCGCCATCTCGACTATCTCCGGCTTGTTCTTTGCAAGCGGCAGAACCGCGACCTTGATCGGCGCCATCTCGGGTTTAAGTTTTAGAATGACGCGGGTCTCGCCTTTTTCGTTCGTACGCTCGGTGTAGGCGTCCATCATCACTGCAAGCAGCGTGCGGTTCACGCCGGTCGAAGGCTCGATTATATAGGGATAGAAACGCTCGTTCGTCTGCGGATCGAAATACGACAGGTCTTCGGTCGAGTCAGGATTCAGACGGTTGCCTTTGGCGTCTTCCGGTTTTTTCGAATGCACGCGGAGGTCATAATCCGTGCGGTTCGCGATGCCCATCAGCTCGTCCCACTGCTTCGCCTCGTCGTCGCGTTCGGGAAAAAATCGATAAAGAATATCGACCGTCCGCTCACTGTAATGTGCCAGCTCTTCCTTTGTCTGCTCGTAGTGTTTCAGATTCGCCGATGAGATACCGAGCGACTGCAGCCATTCGTCAAAACCGTCTATCCATTCCTGATGAACACGCGGTGCGTCCTCGGGCCGGCAGAAATACTCGATCTCCATCTGTTCAAATTCTCGCGTCCGGAATATGAAATTCCCCGGCGTCACTTCGTTGCGAAATGCTTTTCCGATCTGCGCGATGCCGAACGGCAGCTTTCGCCGCGAGGTGTCGAGCACGTTCTTGAAATTGATAAAGATCCCTTGTGCGGTCTCAGGCCTCAAGTAAGCCAATGCCGTCGGATCATCCTCAGCCGAGGCCGCACCGACGGTCGTACGGAACATCAGGTTGAACGCACGCGATTCGGTCAGGTTCGTTGAGCCGCAGTTGGAACAGACTAATTTGCCCTCTTCGTTCTTTTCCAGCTTATCCTCGCGCAGCCTCGTCTTACAGTCGCGGCAATCGACCAGCGGATCCGAAAACGTCGTCTCGTGTCCAGAATACTTCCAAACATTTCGGTTGAGGATTATCGATGAATCAAGCCCTTCGATGTCGTCGCGTTCGTAAACGGCCCAATTCCACCAGCTCTTTTTGATGTTGTTCGCCAACTCGACGCCGAGCGGTCCGTAATCCCACGACGAGCCCAACCCGCCGTAAATATCCGATGCCGGATAAACAAAACCTCTACGCTTTGAAAGCGAAACTATGGTCTCAATATTTGGTGCAGACATAAACAATGGCGGTTCTCTAAGGTCAATTCGTAAACTATCAATTAATGATCGTTGGTTGAGTTCAGCAAGAGTTAAATTCTACAATTAAAACAGGTTGATCCAAAAAAGGACGGCCGAAACCGTCCTTTTCAGTAGCAAGATCTTGGGTCTGGCTATTCTTCGCCACTGCCCGAAGCCTTGGCTTTCTCCTCAGCCAGGATCGCTTTGCGGGAAAGTTTGATCTTGTTGCCTTCTTTGCCAATGCACTTGACCATTATCTGTTGGCCTTCCTTGAGCTCATCGCGGACGTCCTTCACGCGTCGGTCAGATATCTCCGATATGTGCAGAAGCCCGTCAAGGCCCGGCATTATCTCAACGAACGCCCCGAAATCAACGATACGAGAGACAGTACCAAGATAGGTTTGGCCGATCTCCGCTTCTGCGGTTATTGCCTTGATGCGGGCAATCGCTTCCTCAGCTGCAGCACCATCCGCGGTCGCGATCAGAACCGTACCGTCATCTTCGATATCGATCTTCGCACCGGTCTCTTCCGTAAGAGCTCGGATGACCGAGCCGCCTTTACCAATAACGTCACGGATCTTGTCGGGATGGATTTTCAACGTGATGATCCGCGGAGCGTATTTTGAGATATCTTTTCGTGGCTCAGCGATCGCTTTTTCCATAATCCCTAAAATATGCATTCGGCCTTTGCGTGCTTGTTCAAGCGCTTCCTGGAGTATCATCGCGTTAATACCTGCGACTTTGATGTCCATCTGCAATGCCGTTATACCTTCGCTGGATCCGGTAACCTTAAAATCCATATCGCCATAGTGATCTTCGGCACCGGCAATGTCGGAAAGTATCGCATACCGATTTCCCTCCATAACAAGCCCCATTGCCACACCAGCAACCGGCCGCTTGATCGGCACCCCCGCGTCCATCAGGCTGAGAATTCCACCACAAACCGATGCCATTGACGACGAGCCATTTGATTCGGTTATGTCCGAAACAACACGCATCGTGTATGGAAATTCTTCCTCGGTAGGCAACACAGCTTCGATCGCCCGGCGGGCAAGATTGCCGTGTCCGGTCTCTCGACGCGAGGTGCCGCCAAATCGTCCTGCTTCACCCACGGAATATGGCGGAAAGTTATAATGGAGCATAAAGCGCCGCTTTACCTCGCCTTTCTCAATGTCGTCCAGATACTGCTCGTCCATCTTAGTGCCGAGCGTCGTGGTAACGATCGCCTGAGTCTCCCCACGGGTAAAAAGAGCCGAACCGTGAACACGCGGAAGCCAACCTACCTCACAGGAAATCGGCCTTATCTCAGAGAACTTGCGGCCATCAGGACGCCTGCGGTTTCCGAGCATATCCTCACGAAAGATCTTTTCTTTCAGATGTGAGAATGCTTTGCCGGCCATGTGGCGCTTCTCGATCTCCTCTTCCGGATAACTTTCAACAACTTCTTTTTTCAAGGCATCAACCGCAGCATAGCTCGTCAATTTATCTTTACCTGTCGTATCAAGGGCTTCGCGAAGCCGAGATCCAAAATTCGCTTCTACTTCGGCAATCAGAGATTCATCGATCGGCTGCGGAACAAACTCTCGTTTGGTTATAGCAAGAGCTTTTCCGAGTTCTTTCTGCCATAGACAAAGACGCTTTATCTCCTTATGGGCAAGCAAAAGAGCTTCAAGCATTATCTTTTCGGGAACTTCATTAGCTTCGGCCTCGACCATCACTATTGCCTCTTCCGTACCCGCAACCACTAGATTTAGATCCGAAACTCGACGCTCATCGTATGTCGGATTTACAACGTATTTTCCGTCAATAAGCCCAATGCGAACACCCGCGATAGGATTGTCGAACGGAATATCTGAGAGATAGAGAGCACATGATGCTCCTGTGATCGCGATCACGTCCGGATCGTTTTCCGAATCTGCAGAAATTACCGTCCCAACGATCTGAGTCTCAAAACTATAACCATCAGGAAAAAGCGGACGAACCGGCCGATCGATCAATCGACACGTCAGTATCTCTTTCTCGCTCGGGCGGCCTTCTCTTCGAAAATAATTTCCGGGGATCCGTCCGGCCGAATAGCTGGATTCACGATATTCAACAGTCAACGGAAAGAAATCCAATCCTTCCTTTGCCGACTTCATACTAACTGCCGTTACCAAGAGCATTGTATCTCCGTAACGGATAATGACCGAACCATCGGCCTGTTTGGCAACTTTGCCGGTTTCTACGATCAACTCTTCTCCACCGAGCTTGATCGATTCTTTCAAGTATTTTTTTGTCATATTCAAACTTTAAAGCCGAAAAGCGGCTGGTGCCGTGTCGTGAAGCACAAGCCGCTTTTGGCAAAAACCAAAAATGCGTACGTTTCGTTTTTGTGGTCTGATAATTTTGCTGTCACGTTCAGCATCCGCCAACAAATCCTTCGAGGAAACGTCTATGATCAAGGGCCCGAAGCGACCCGGATAATTTCATAAGCGTTGAGAGTTGAAAATCTCGCTTTGTATCATCAAGAACCTTAACGTTCTTTCTATTACTCATCGAGTCTGAAAGTTTATCTTCTTTCGGGATCCAACGCTCTCACGCTTTCGCATCTAACGACGCAAGCCAAGTTTCTTGATTATCTCGTGATATTCGTTAATATCCCGACGCTTTAAATAATCAAGCAATTTACGACGACGAGAGACCATCTTCAGCAAGCCGCGGCGCGAATGATTGTCTTTTTTATGCACCTTGAAATGCTCGGTCAATTCGTTTATGCGCTGTGTTAATAGCGCGACCTGAACCTGCGACGACCCCGTATCGGAGCCGTGCGTTTTGTAATCACCTACTATCTTCTCTTTTACTTCTTTTGCTGTTGCCATATTTTTTGGCCTGCCAAATTCAGCCTCTCCTTGCTCGCAGTAACTCCGCAAATATTGCGGTAACCACAAAAAATAAAAAACCGATAACTAATTGCTATACGTTATCCTAGTGATAATTATCAGCTATCGACCTTCAATTATCAACTGAGTAATCAAACTCTTCCATGAACTTCGTTGAAAAGTCGCCTTTTCGGAAACGTTTGTCCGCCATTATTTTCTTGTGCAGCGGGATGGTCGTCTTGATCCCCTCGACCACCATCATATCCAACGCACGCTGCATTCTTGCTATTGCAAGATCACGCGTCCGCGCGTGAACGATCAGCTTGGCGATCATTGAATCATAATACGGCGGAACCACATAACCAGGATAGACCGCTGTATCAACCCTAACTCCGGGGCCGCCCGGAATATTGAAGGCCGTGATCTTGCCGGGGCTTGGTGTGAATTTAACAGGGTCCTCCGCATTGATCCGGCATTCGATCGAATGCCCGGTCAACCTAACATCATTTTGCTGATATTGAAGATCCTCGCCAGATGCGATGCGTATCTGATTCCGGACAATGTCCGCAAGCGTTACCATCTCAGTAACAGGATGTTCGACCTGGATGCGGGTATTCATCTCCATAAAATAGAAATCTCCGCTCTCATCCATCAAAAATTCGAATGTTCCGGCACTCGAATAACCAATCTCTTTGCAGGCATTTACGGCGACAGCTCCCATCGCTTCACGCTGTTCCTTAGAGATCGCCGGTGATGGAGCCTCTTCCAATAGCTTTTGGTGCCGACGCTGGATGGAACACTCGCGTTCTCCAAGGTGGACAACGTTTCCGTGTTCATCAGCAAGAACCTGTATCTCTATATGCCGTGGGCGTTCAACATATCGTTCAATATAAACCGCTCCGTTCTTAAATGCCGCAAGAGCTTCGCTCTGGGCTGTTTCAAGATTCGGGGCAAGCTCGTCTTCTGTTCGAACGATGCGCATTCCTCGGCCTCCGCCGCCCGCCGCTGCCTTGATGATAACGGGAAATCCTATCTCGCGTGCAAGATCTGCCGCGTCCTCTGTTGATTCGATCGGATCCGGGCTTCCGGGAAGGATCGGGACACCGGCACCCTGCATTGTCCTGCGGGCCTCTACCTTATCGCCCATCATAGCGATAACTTCCGGACGTGGACCGATGAATTTGATGTTGCAATCACCGCAGATCTTCGCAAAGGTAGCAGATTCGGCAAGGAATCCATACCCTGGATGGATAGCATCGGCATTGGTGATCTCAGCGGCACTGATGATGGCGGGAATGTTTAAATAGCTTTCCGCCGAAGGATTACCACCGACACATATCGCCTCATCAGCGAAACGAACGTGAAGAGCTTCACGGTCAGCCTCCGAATGAACGGCAACCGTCTTGATACCCATCTCCTTGCACGTCCAGATGATCCTGCAGGCTATCTCCCCGCGGTTGGCGATCAAAATTTTGCGGATCTCACGCATCACAAAAATTTAGCCACGCAATTCACGAACTCGCAGATCTTTATCCTGCAATTCGTTTAATTCGTGGCGAAGATACTATTTTTTTATACCAAAAAGCGGTTGGCCATATTCTACCGGCTGGCCATTTTCCACGTAGATCTTTACAACCTCGCCGCTTGTCTCTGCTTGGATCTCGTTCATAAGCTTCATTGCCTCAACGATACAGACGACCGTTTCAGGCGAGACCAAGCTGCCTTCTTTAACATAAGGTTCCTTGTCCGGCCCGGGTGCACGATAGAATGTTCCGACGATCGGCGAGGTTATGACGTGGAGGTCGTCAGCAGGTGGCTGGCTTTTAATGTCTTCGACAGAAGCTTCACTTTGCGTAGCCTGAGATTGAGTCGAAGTAGCCGGCTGAGCAATTTGAGCCTGTGAAACAGCGGCCGGCATATACATTTGCTTGCTAAGCCTGACCTTGATCTTCTCATTCTCGAAACGAAAATCGGTAAATCCGTATTCGTTTACCAGCTCCGCGAGTTCGCGGATCTCTGAAAGATTCAGCGATGGTTCGTCAAAATCTCGCTCTTTTTCGTCTTTCTCAGACATCGATTCCGGCTCCTCGTCTTTGCCAAGCGCAGTTTGTTTGCTCATCGTAAATGGTCCCGCAAAAGACTCAACCCTTTGCTGCCATTTCGCGCGGGTTATCAACCAGTTCGATCACAGCCATCTCGGCATTATCACCTGAGCGGCGGCCAAGACGGATTATTCGCGTGTAACCGCCGTTCCTGTCCTTATAACGGACTCCAAGATCATCAAACAATCTTTGAACGGCCTTGACGCCCGCCGTGCGTTCGATCTCAGGCTTCGGATCACCCTTCTTGCCGCGAAAACGACTTTGGGCGAGCTTGAAGGTTGAGTTGCCGGCATGAAAAAACCGAGCGGCTTGCCGACGAAGATGCACTTCTTTCGCTTTTGCATCATCTCCATCAAGACCCTGTGCGTGCCGCGCTAGCGTGATCGCGCGCTCAACAAACGGCCTTAATTCCTTAGCCTTCGCTACTGTGGTAACTATGTATTCATTTTCCGAATTCACGAGCGATGTCGCCATATTGCGAAGCATAGAGATGCGATGTTCTGTCGTTCGCCCTAACTTTCGGTGTGCTTTCTTGTGTCTCATGTCAGTTTTTGATGCTCCGGTGAACTGGACTAATCCAGGTCTCTTCCCCCGGATCCGGGTATCGGGTTACCGTGTTCGTCAAAATCCATTCCAAAATCAAGCCCCATACCGTGAAGCATGTCCTTTATCTCGGTCAACGATTTCTTTCCGAAATTCTTTGTACCGAGCATTTCTTTTTCGCTTCGTTTGATAAGATCCCGGATCGAGCGAATATCGGCGTTCTTTAAGCAATTATAGGAACGGACCGAAAGTTCCAGCTCATCTACCGGCTTATCAAGAAGATCGTTCCTCATGAGCGGCGGACGCGCGATGTCTTCGTATTTATACTCTTCTTCCTCTTCCTCAAAATTGATGAAGATCGACATATGGTCTTTGACCAATTTTGCCGCAAGCCCTATCGAGTCTTCAGGCTTTACCGAACCGTCCGTCCAAACCTCGATGGTGAGCTTATCGAATTCAGTGTTAGAACCCTGGCGGGTCTTATCGACCGAATAATTCACTTTCTTGATAGGTGAATGCACAGAATCGACCGGAATGTATCCTACCGAAAGATCGTCGTCGTTATTAAACTCGGCGGAGACATAACCGCGGCCGCGCTTTAGACGCATTTCGATCTCCAATTTACCCGATCCATTTATGGTCGCGATATGAACATCAGTGTCAAGGATCTCAACATCTCCGTCCGCCTCGATATCCGCGCTGGTAACTTCACCCGGCCCCTTCTTGCTGATAGACAACGTCTTCGGTCCCGAGCCATTCATCCGAAACGGAACTTGTTTCAAATTCAAAATAACGTCGGTTGCATCTTCAACTACACCTTTGATCGGCGAAAATTCGTGTTCAACGCCTTCGATCTTTACGGCAGTAACGGCGGCTCCTTCGATCGAAGAAAGAAGTGCTCGGCGTATGGAATTGCCGATGGTTGTACCAAACCCGCGCTCAAATGGCTGAGCATAGAATTTTCCATAGCGCGGCGTTAAGGTATCTGATTCGACGTTTAGCCGGCTAGGCATTTGAAAATCTGTCCAATTGCTGCTTTGAGTCATAATTGTTCTTTTAAAGTTCGATAAGTTGGCCTTGTCCCCGTCGATTCCGGGGCAAGAACAGACCCCGTTCGGCGGCTACTTCGGCCAACCCGGTTATCACTACTTACTGTAAAGCTCAACGATCAGCTGCTCGTTGATATTAGATTCGATATCCTGTCGGGTCGGCAGCGACGATATGGAGACACTTAGGTCTTTACCCGCAGGTGTTATCCAGCTTGGCCGGCCACGGCCTGCCGAGGTTTGCCATGCCGCATCGACATGAGGATTTTTTATACTTTTATCTTTTACCGTTACCACGTCGCCAAGTTTTACTTGGAACGAGGGGATATTCACCTTTCGGCCATTGACCTCAATGTGCCCGTGATTAACTAACTGACGAGCCTGACGGCGAGACGTCGCAAAGCCTGAACGATAAACAACATTATCGAGCCGCTTTTCGAGCATGAACAGAAGATTCTCGCCGGTAACGCCTTTCTGCCGAAGGGCCTTTTCGAAATAATTCCGAAACTGCTTTTCGAGCACGAAGTACATTCGCTTTACCTTCTGCTTTTCACGGAGCTGCTCGCCATAACCGGCAAGCATCTTTCTCCGCGCGGCTCCGTGCTGTCCGGGAGGGTTCGTCCCTCGCTTTTCGATCGCACACGAGGGCTTAAAGCAACGATCGCCCTTAAGAAATAATTTCGCACCTTCGCGGCGGCACAGTCGGCACACCGCATCTCTGTATCTAGCCATATTGTTTTCTGCTTCCGCATTTCAAGCGGAAAAGTTTACAGGTCAGTGACCCTTCTTCCTTTCGATATTAAAATCAAATATCACACCCGTCTTCGCTTCGGCGGACGGCAACCGTTATGAGGGATGGGCGTGGTATCGCGTATCGAGGTTACACGGATCCCGGCCTGAGCAACCGCACGGATCGCCGATTCACGACCGCCACCGGGTCCTTTTACCCGGACCTCTGCCTCACGCATACCGGCCTCGATCGCCTTTCGGGCAACCTCGCCCGCCGCCTGCTGAGCTGCGAACGGAGTGCCTTTTCTAGAGCCGCGAAATCCGCGCGCACCAGACGAGGATTGAGCGACCAGATTTCCCTGGGTATCGGTTATCGAGATCAGCGTATTGTTGAACGACGCCGAAATATGGACGATGCCGACGGGAATATTCTTCCGCTCCTTTTTCTTGAATGTTTTTTTGCTTTTAGCTGCTGCTTTTGCCATTTCGATGATCTCGGTGCTCAGATCGAAATCTGCGATGAAAAGAATCATCATGCAGACCGTCGAGCGAACACAACAAATTCCTATTTCTTACCAGGAGCTTTCTTCTTAGCAACGGCGGCTTTTCTCGGCCCCTTACGAGTGCGTGCATTGGTCGATGTTCTTTGGCCCCGAACCGGAAGACTTCGCCTATGTCGAAGACCACGATAGCAACCAATATCCATCAGACGCTTGATATCCATTTGAACACGTTTCCGTAGATCACCTTCGATCTCACCTTCTTGATCAAGAATCGTCCTGATCTTGTTCAGTTCGTCTTCGGTTAGATCGCGGATCTTGGCGTCAATACTAACGCCGGCCTTGCCGAGTACTTCGGTCGCGCGCGACTTCCCGACGCCATAGATATACGTCAAACCGATTTGTGCCCTTTTATTGGGCGGCAGATCCACACCTGCTACACGAGCCATAATCTCTCCTATCCTTGCCGCTGCTTATGTTTCGGGTTGTCGCAAATAACGCGCACCACGCCCTTGCGATGAATTATCTTGCACTTATCGCAGATCTTTTTTACTGAAGGCCTTACTTTCATTGTCTTTCTTTGCCTCTAATAAGTCCGGCTTTCTCCCCGGCTCCGATCGATCAGCTATTTGTACCGGTATGTTATCCGGCCTCGCTTCAGGTCATAAGGAGAGAGTTCGACCAAAACCCGATCGCCGGGAAGGATACGAATGAAATTCTTTCGCATCTTACCCGAGATATGTGCCAATACCTCGTGCTGGTTTTCCTCTACCGCGACCTTGAACATCGCATTCGGCAGGGTCTCAAGCACGGTGGCCATTACCTCGATCGCCTCTTCCTTTGACATACTTCTGATGGTCCAAACTTTTGTTCAGTTGGACAAACCCTAAATGTTACCGCGTCAGCCTATGTTTATCAAGTCAGCCAGTGACGGTTTCGGCCTTCTTATTCCGCAAGGCGTCCTTTTGCGCTTTCGTAAGCGTCAAGATCTCCGGCCCTTCCGGCGTAACTGCGACGGTATGCTCCGCATGGGCGGAGGGCTTCCCATCCAAAGTTACAACGGTCCATTTATCTTCAAGCGTTTTGGTCTCATGCGTGCCGAGGTTCAACATCGGCTCGATAGCAAAACAATACCCTGCTCTTATCTTCTCTTTCGTCCCGGCTCGTCCATAATTGGGAATTTGCGGAGCCTCGTGCATCCGGCGTCCAATACCGTGGCCCGTATAATCTCTAACGATCCCGTAGCCGCCCTTCTCTGCGTGTGCCTGGATAGCCGCACTAATATCTCCGATACGGTTATTCGGCCTACATTGCTCGATGCCCAATGCCAAACATTCTTCCGTTGTGCGGATAAGCCGCATCAGCTCTTCAGAAACCTCACCAACCGGGGCCGTAAATGCTGTATCGCCAACAAATCCATCAAGGGTGCAGGCCATATCAAGCGAAACAATATCGCCTTCTTTAAGCGGAGTATCATTTGAAAAACCGTGTACGATAGCTTCGTTAACGGATGCGCAAATTGCGAACGGGAATGGAACCATTCCATGCGGCTTATATCCGATGAACGTAGGGATAGCTCCGGCATCTCTCATCATCTTCTCCGCCGCGGCATTCATCTCAAGTGTAGTTATGCCCGGCGCGATCATTGAACGAAGAGTTTCGCGGACGGTGGCAATAAGTTCACCTACTGCACGCATCTTCTCAAGTTCTTTTTGAGATTTCGCTATGATCATTCTCTTTCCCAACAAAAGTGCCGATGCCGCACTTACGATCTCGGCTGTCCTCGAATTACCAAACACCTCTCCTCAGATCAGCTTATCGAGCTGCGAATATATCTCTTCGAGCTCGCCGCTTCCGGAAACCTTTGCCAGGCGGCTGGAACGCTCATAGTAATCAATCAACGGTTTCGTTTGTTCATCATATGTCGCCAAGCGTGTAGCTACGCTCGCTTCGTTATCATCGGCACGATGGACCAATTCGGCCTCCGTATGATGATCACATCTGCCCTCCGCCTTAGGCGGCTTTGAATAGATGTTATATATCTCACCGCAAACTGGACACGAGCGCCGTCCCGTAAGCCGACGCATCAACTCCTCACGGGGAACATCGACCTCAATTGCCTGGATCTCCATCGATTGCTCAGCGGCCAATTGCTCAAGCTGCTCTGCCTGAACTGCAGTTCGTGGATAACCGTCAAGAATGTAACCATTCTTGCAATCTTCACGGGATGTGCGCTCCAGAACTATCCGATATGTAATGTCATCCGATATCAATTTTCCGGAAGCCATGATCTCCTGGACCTCGCGGGCAAGAGGAGTTTCCAGCGTCTTCATCTCGCGGAACATATCGCCAGTAGAAATTTGCGGAATGCCGCGGCGCTCTTGAAGCAGCCGAGCCTGAGTCCCTTTTCCCGCCCCAGGGGCACCTATGAGTACGATGATCTTATTCATCAAAACTTTTAACCACAGAGCCCGCGATCTTTACAGAGAAACATCCGCACCCCTGTTTGACCGCACACTCTGTGGTGAAAAAATCCTAGCCTCTTCGGCCCCGTAGTCGGGAGCCTGCACCAAGGAATCCTTCGTAATTCCTCATTACAAGCTGGGCTTCGATCTGGGCAACTGTATCCATTGCCACGCCGACAAGGATCAAAAGTGATGTACCGCCGAAAAAGAATTGATATCCCAGCCCCGTCGGTATCCAGCTCAGTCCCGGTGTCGATGTCAGAAACGCGTCAAGACTATCGCCGATGAACGGTAACCGTCCCACACGGAACCCGCTTAAAAGCACCTGAGGGGCAAACGCAACAAAAGCAAGGTAGATCGCACCGACGGTCGTCAGCCTCGTAAGGATACCATTCAAATACTCTGCGGTCGGAGCACATACTTGATATCTATATCGCGTTGACCGCGTGCTCTTAAACGCTGCTGTTCAAGCCCTGCACGGATACGGCGGGTTTCGGTGGCCAGTGCGTCCGGATCTATCGCAAGAGCCCGTTCGTGGATGATGTTGCGGATATCTGATTCTAGGATCTTGGCCATTTCCATTGCTCCACCGACTGCCCGCATCTTGACGAATGCAAGCAATTCCCAAATCGCTGCAGACACCTTCACATACTCGATGAAGGCACTGCGAGAGACTGCGAGAGGGCCATCCTTACCGTAAGGCCTAAGTCTAAGATCAACCCGGTATAGCGAGCCGTCCCGCGTAATGGCTGAAAGTGCATTTACGAAGACTTCCACTGCACGCGAGGCAAGCTCTTGGTCTGTTATCTGTTCGTCATAAACTAGAACAAGGTCAAGATCTGAATCATAATCGACGCCGGCCCCGCCAAGCTTCCCAAGTCCCATTACCGCGAGCCCAAGTTCCGCGGAAGCTCCGTTTCTTTTCTCGATCTCGGATCGGGCGATAGCAAGCCCGGCATTTATACTGGCTTCGGCAAGCTTCGTCTGCAAACGCTTTGCATCTTTGACGGAGATGCGTTCCAGTGCATCGCTGGCCATTATCATCGCAAGGAAATTCCGCCAATTTCGGCGAAGCCGGGCCAATTTATCACCAAGTTCAGTTGCCGTGGAGACGGCCTCCATCAATGCTTTGCCCGGATCGAAGGCTTCAAGAATTTGACCGGTTTCTAATAGCTCTGATAGTAAAGATCCGATCGCTGCATCAGTTCCCACAAGCTCGCCAAAACGCGGTGAGGTGCTGATGACCTTTTCCAATACCGGGTTTGTTTCTTTACCTTCGTCTAATCTTCCGGTATTCGCTGGAATTTCGGAAGAATACAGATCGGCTGATGCAGCGAGGGGTGTAGATGGTTCGAACGAGGCACCTTCCTCGTAAAAGATCCGGCGAAAGACCTTTTGAACTGACTGCATATGCTCTGCTAACGTGTCCGTAAACGCTATAAGATCAATGCAGTGCATTTTCACAGCCAATCTTTCGAGTTTTTCTTTGTCGTTAGGAATGATATGTGTTTGCAGCCCATGTTCCATCTGAAGAACGTGCTCTAGTTGACGAAGAAAAGCATAGCCTTCGACGAGTTTTGTGAGCTCGTCTTCTGTTATCAATGAGCGGTCGGCAAGCCTGGAAATGCATATCAGTGTATGAGGAGCGCGAAGCCATTTATCTCGTCCGCCATATGCAAGCTGAAGCGCCTGGGCGATGAATTCGATCTCACGAATACCACCTTTTCCCAGTTTAACGTTAATGCCTTTTGAGTTGATCAGTTCGATATCGATCCTTTGCTTTGATTCTCTTACGTTACGAAGAGCTTCCGAGACAGATTGGTCCTCAACGAACACAGACGGTTCGACGCGTTGAAAGAAATCCTTGAATAGATCTTCATTGCCGGCACTAGATCGTGAACGGATCAACACTTGCCTTTCCCAGGCTTGGGCCCTCTCAGTATAATATCGAGCAGTTTCCTTGACCGACATCGCAAGCGGGCCAACGCGGCCGTTGGGCCGGAGCCTTAGATCAACGCGGTATGCCGGCCCCTCGCCGGTTGCCTCGCCGACCATCTTTGCTACTAGCTCAGCAAGCTTAACGAAGTATTCACGGTTTGTTATTGGATCGCGCCTGCCTACGCCGGCGGTGGTCCCTTCGTCTGAATAAAGAAAAAGAAGATCGATGTCCGATGAATAGTTCAATTCCCGAGAGCCAAGTTTCCCGAGAGAGACAATGCAGAGATGCGATGGGACAAGACGGCCCTTGTCGTCGGATTCCTGCGGCGGACCAAAACGATTCTCTAATTCCTGGCGGCTGATGCGAAGAGCATGCTCCAAAATAGCATCGGCTAGGTTTGAAAGCTCTTCCGTTATCTCCGCGATCGTAGCTAATCGACGAATATCACGAAGATAGATGCGCAGAAGTTCTCGACGCCGAAACCTGGAAAGCACTCGGTGCGGATCTAGCTGGGAATTCGTCAGGGAGAAACGCGCCAGCGATTCAAGCATTTCCTGCTTGTCACGGACGGCCCCATCTTTTCGCTTTCGGCCTAACCATGCGATGTATTCGGGATGCTGTAGCATCGTCTCGGCCAAAAGCGGGCTGTAAGATACTAGCGTGAGCACATCGGAAAGAAGCGACCGGTCTTTCATCAGCCGTCGATACGGCCCGGGAGTTCTTTCTTCGAGCCTTGCCAGAAATCGACGAGCAGATTCCGGATCTGGAAGCTCCGAGATATTTATCAGGTCAACGCTCATTTTTTGAAACGCTTTGTGTCAATTCCGTATTTTCGGATCTTGTAGCCAATGATCCGCTCCGTCGAGCCTAGTGAGCGAGAAGCCTTCGCAATATTTCCGTTGTTTGATTTCAAGGCATCAAGTATGAGGTCACGTTCGAAAGATGCGACGGCGGATTCAAGTGTCAATTCCGTAACCGTGCCGGTGACCTCAGCGGTTTGAAGAGTTGGTGGCAGATGATGTCCGTGGATGACATTCGAATCGCAAACAAGCACGGCGCGTTCGATGGCATTCTCTAATTCGCGTACGTTCCCCGGAAAGTGATAGCTCATCAGCATATCTATCGCGGGCGTAGAAATTCGACGAATTCGCTTATTATGTTCCGCTTCATACTTCTCCAGAAAATGCTCTGCCAAAAGAAGGATGTCCGATCGGCGTTCGCGAAGCGGGGGTAAGAAGATACTGAACACGTTCAAACGGTAATAAAGATCTTCGCGGAATTCGCCTTTTGATATTGCTTTCTCAAGATCCTTGTTGGTGGCAGTTATCAGCCTGATATTGGTCTTGATGGTTTGCGCTCCGCCGATCCGTTCAAACTCGCGCTCTTGAAGAACCCGTAAAAGTTTTACCTGCGTCTGTAGCGGAAGGTCGCCGATCTCATCAAGAAAAAGCGTTCCGCCTTCGGCAAGTTCAAAACGCCCTTTCCTTGCCCGGTCGGCTCCGGTAAATGCACCTTTTTCATGGCCGAAAAGCTCTGTTTCGATAAGCGATTCCGGAAGCGCTGCACAGTTCACCTTTACCAATGGCTTTTTACCCCGGAGGCTGTTGTAATGGATAGCATTTGCGATCAGCTCCTTTCCGGTCCCGCTCTCGCCGCGCAGAAGGACGGTGGCATTCGATCTTGCCACCTGGCTTACCTGTTCGTAAACATGCCGGATCGCCCCGGAATTACCAATGATCTGATCAAACTCGTATTTCTCTTTAAGTTCGTGCTTTAGCAGCAGGTTTTCTTCACGCAGCCGCTCCCGCTCGCCCCGTACCGAATGCTCGATCCGAAGAGCCTGAGCGAACATCGTTGCTGCAAGTTCGATCACAGGAGTGTGAGTTATTTCTATGCCGAACACGGCAAGCATCCCTACCGGAGCCCCCGAGATCATAACCGGAACGGCTGCCAATGACGCCCCGTCCAGATCATTAAAGACGTCATTAAGCTCATAGTCATCTTTCATTGGCAGCGGGCCAAGCTTTTCACTAATAGAAAAGGCCTCACCGATTCTTGATCGAACAACTCTTGCATCAAGACGGCGAAATTCGCTAACTCCGATACCTGCCGACTCGGCTATCGATAAATTGTCTCCATTGTGGTCGTTTAGAAAAAGAACCGCCGCACGCAGTTCAAGTTCTTTTCTAAGAGCCTCAAGAGCTTTGCGTATTGCGTCCCGAACATCGTTTGCGGCGGTAAGCCGGTCTGCGATATAAGCTGCAATCTCTAAAGGGTCTGTCTTTTTTGTAGGAAATGCCATTATTGAAATTAAAGATGGTAACAGATTAAGCAGAATTGGTCATTCGGGAAATCCTACAATTATGTGGGTATGGTAAAAGACGTTAGAATCATTCCAATGGATGAACGCTTGGAGTTGATCGTTGAGACCGGGGTGAACAAGATACGGCTGGATGAGTATCTTTTTGAACGGTTCGCCGGACTCAGCAAAATGTACCTTCGGCGTATAGTGAAGACGGGGAAGTGTGAGGTCAATGGCCGCCACGAGAATGTCGGATTTCGCCTGCGGCCCAACGACTTTATCGAGATCGAACTTGACCGTACGCGAGAGACCGCAATGCTCCCGCAGGACATCCCGATCGATGTAGTTTATGAGGATGAATGGCTGTTAGCCATAAATAAACCTGCGGGAATGCTTGTCCATCCTAACAACCGAGATAAAAGTGGGACCCTATTGAATGCTCTTTCGTATTATCTTAACCACGGCGGTTACGCCATAAGACCCGGGCTGATACACCGTCTGGACAAAGATACTTCGGGTCTGTTGGTCGTCTCGAAGAATGCTAAAGCGCACCAGCGAATGATGGAGGCGTTCCGTCGGAAGTATGTTCAAAAAAGATATCTTGCTTTGGTCTCTGGGCGGCTTGCTGAGGATCATGGTGTGATAGAAGCACCGATCGGACGGCACGGCGATAGGAAACTCTGGGATATAAAAGATGACGGCAAAGCTTCTGTTACACGGTTCAATGTTCTGGAAAGATCGAATGATCGCACGCTGTTGGAGCTTGAACCGGTAACCGGCAGGACGAATCAATTACGGATACACTGTGCCCATATCGGTCATCCGATACTGGGCGATGTTGATCGAAGCGGTCCAGCATTCAAACGCCTCTGTCTCCATTCATGGAAGCTACAATTCCGCCACCCGATGACCAGACAAGACCTCAGATTAGTATGCGAACCTGACCACACATTTGATCAAAGAATAAGTTAGTCAACCACATTTCTGAAACACAAAGTTGAATATAATCAACTAACCTCCTTAGTTCCTCTTGGTAACAAAAACCACGATAATAAAAATTCTATTTGTGGATGAACTTTTACTACGCTTTTTATAGATGAACAATTAGAGGTCTTAAGGCTTTTGCTGTTAAAACTTGTTGACCGCTACGGCAATTCTGTATACAATCAATACTGGCGTGATTCCACGCTCCTGCCTTAATGTCCCAGAAACGCTTAAAAATTAGCCTTATTTATTTTGTTGTCTTTGCTCTACTACTTGTAGGGCTTGTGCCGATAATGCTTGTCGGGTGGTTCTTGGCAGGACGCAGCGCCACGGAGCTCCGTGCGGTTGAGAATCGCTACCAAATACAATTAGTTCAGGAAAAAGCTCGCCAGATCGAGATGTTCGGCCAACGATATCGAGATATGGTAACGGGTCTTGCAGATGCATTCGCTCTTTCTAACAACCCTGAGATCTTTGCCTCACCCCTTACCGACCAACAACTGAGTAACACCCTTAAAGAAAACCCGGATCTGGTGGCACTGTATGTAATGCCAAGGGATTCGGAGTCATTGGCTCTTTACCGACCAGGGAAGATAGCCCGTCAAGAGATCGATTCCATGGCGGGAAAAGCGATCGAGTCAATTTCGAATGCTGATGTTAATTTTGGCGAGCCGCAGATCGTTGCTTCAGGTGGCGAGCCGGTTATAACTATCTCGGCACCGGTGAACGTTGGGGAAACTCGGATCGCTTCGGTTGTGGCGATCGTTTCGCTCAAACGGATCGGGCGAGACGTTGTGGGAATGGATCAAACGTCGGAAAAAGATCTTTGGCTATCTGGATTGCCGATAGTTTTCGTAGTTGATTCAACAGGTCGAGCTGTATTTCATCCTGATTTTGCTCTTGTGAAGGAACGTCGTCCGTTATCTCATCTAAAGATCGTAGAGGAGTGGCGGGATAGCTATCAGCAGTTTCAGTCGGGGCTCGTTCCATTCAGCGCCGAGTTCGACGGAGTTTCGCATGATATGATCGGAGCCTACTCCACTGTTTCGATCGGGCCAAATACACAATTTGGTGTTTTAACCATGCAGGATGAGGCTCGAGCATTGGCTTCCGTCGGTGAGATGCGTACGCAGACGTGGTTGATAAGTCTTGCCTTCGCCCTGCTTGCGCTTTTGATCGGTTCCATCGCTGCTAGATCGCTGACAGCTCCGATACTGCATCTATCTGCGGCAGCAGAAAAGATCTCCGGTGGCGACCTTAGCACGCGAGTTGAGGCAAGGAACATCACGGAGATCGGTACGCTCGGTGAATCCTTCAATACTATGGCGGACAAGCTCGAAGAGCACATTGCGAAACTCGCAAAGGCTGCTGCTGAGAACAGAGAGCTTTTTGTCGGGACCGTGAAGGCACTTGCGGCCGCTATAGATGGCAAAGATAAATACACGCGGGGCCATTCGGAACGTGTCGCACGCATTTCGGTTGCCATCGGCAAACAAATGAATCTGCCCGAGGATGAACTTGAGACTCTTCGTATCAGCGCCTTGCTTCACGACGTCGGCAAAATTGCGATCGATGACAATATTCTCAAGAAACCGGCTGCCCTTACTCCGGAAGAGTTCGAGATAATGAAGACACATCCGGTAAAAGGCTACAAAATAATGTCGCAGATCCCGGCGATGCGCGAATTCCTTCCCGGTATGTATATGCATCACGAAATGGTCAACGGCGAAGGCTATCCACAAGGGCTAATTGGTGACCAGATACCTTTACAGGCTAAGATCGTTTCCGTCGCGGACACGTTTGACGCGATGACGATTGACCGTCCGTACTCAAAGGGAATGCAATTGCAGGAAGCATTGGACAGGATACGGCAGCTTGTTGGAACACGTTACGACGGAGCTGTGGTCGAGGCTTTGGTTCGCGGCTGTAACGCCGGTGAGATCGGTAGAGGTGTTGTTCAGTCAATGGCTGCTGCCGAAAAGGCAGGTGAGGTAACTATAAACGCTGGTGTGGCAAAGGGGCTTGGCTCAACATCGAAAGCTGATTTTACTGCTGAAAGCTCGAATATAATTCCCCCACCGCCACCAGATATAATCCAGCAAAACGATCTTTCGAATTAAGCGTTCCTTAAATTTGCCTAAATTTTTCGCGCGTTGTTAGACGCGCGATATTTTTTTATACTCGGTAATTTCACGTTTTTGCGTGATCTTTATATGGCATTATTCTGGCGACGAAAGAAAGAAGACAAATTCAGTTTATCAGTTCTAGGACTTGATAAATCAATAGAGGAGCTTAAAGAACAAGAAGCCGCGGTTGAACGGGAGCTTGGCGTAAGATTCTCAAATGCAATCGCAAAAACCCGCGACTCCATAAATACTCGGCTTGATTCGATCTTTGAAGGCCGAAAGCAGATCGATGATGCATTGCTTGATGAATTGGAAGAGATGCTTATCTCAACCGACATCGGCGTAAAAACAACAATGCAGGTACTTGAGGCTGTTCGAAAGGGCGTTTCCCGCCAAGAGATCAACGACCTAGATGCTTTGAAACGTGTAATGAAGGATGAATTGCTTGATATTCTTCAGCATTCCAGTGAAAAAGGTGTCGCCTCTGAAACTGTTGTCGATGATTCCATTAAGCCTTATGTATTGATGGTAGTTGGTGTCAATGGTGTTGGCAAAACAACTACCATCGGAAAACTTTCACAGCGAATAAAAGACGAGGGGAATGAGGTAATGATCTGCGCGGCCGACACTTTTAGAGCAGCGGCATCTGATCAGCTTGAGATATGGGCCGAGCGGGCGGGGGTGCCAATAATACAGCAGAAGCAGGGAACCGACCCGGCTGCGGTTTTATTTGATGCTCTGCAGTCCGCGAAGTCCCGCAATGCAGATGTTCTGATTGTCGATACTGCCGGTCGCCTTCACAATAAAGCTAATCTTATGGCCGAACTTGAGAAGATGAAGCGCGTTGCAGGCCGTGAGGTTGAAGGAGCTCCGCACGAAACTTTGCTTGTGATCGATGCTGTTACGGGGCAGAACGGACTTGAGCAGGCTCGACAATTCACAAAGGTGGCCAATGTTACTGGTATTGTGTTAACTAAGTTAGATGGAACTGCAAAAGGCGGGATCGCCGTCGCGATCTCCAAAGAACTTAGCCTTCCGATCCGCTATGTCGGTATCGGAGAACAGGTCAATGACCTAATGGTCTTCGATGCAGAGAATTACGTTAATGGGCTTTTCGAGTAAATGAGACCGAACAGCATCGACATTGAATTGACAGAGAGAGCCCTTGACCTCGCAGCGAAGGGCATCGGTATGGTCTCACCAAACCCGCTGGTCGGTTGTGTGATAGTATCACCGGAAGGTGATTTGATCGGCGAGGGCACATACCTAGCTGAAAACGTAACGCACGCCGAGATACTGGCTCTTGAGCAAGCCGGCGAACGTGCACGCGGAGGTACTGCATACGTATCTCTTGAGCCGCATGCTCATCACGGGCGAACACCTCCATGCACCGAAGCGCTAATAGACGCGGGTATCAAACGCGTTGTCTCTCCGATCGAGGATCCAAACCCATTGGTCTCAGGACGCGGATTTGAGCGTTTGCGGAGTGCCGGGATCGAGGTAGTAACAGGAATTCTTGCTGATAAAGCCGCAAGGCTGAATGAAAAATTTGTCTGCTGGCACAAAATGGAAAGACCTTTTGTTCATCTAAAGCTGGCTGTTTCGCTTGACGGCCGGATCTCATTAAAAGAAAGTGTTTCTACTGCTCTCTCCGGTGAGGCAGCTCTTAAGCGAGTCCATGAATTGAGGCACGAAAACGATGCGATCTTGATCGGCGGAACAACCGCACTAGTCGATAATCCTTCATTGACCGATCGCAGCGGACTTCCACGACGGCGACCTCTTGTACGTGTTGTTTTGGACAACAGACTACGTCTGCCGTGCAATTCGAAACTCGCACAAACGACGGCTGAGGCTCCCACGCTGGTCATGACAAACTGCATCGACCCACTCTTGACCGAACCGCTGATGAATTGCGGGGTTGAGATAATTCCCGTTGAACGCGGCGCACGCAACCTTGAAGGCGTGCTTGATGAATTAAAGCGTCGGGAGATCCAAAGCGTTCTGGTTGAAGGCGGAACGGCCGTCGCTGGTGCGTTTATCGATGCCGGGCTTGTCGATAAGATTACTTTGATGGTTGCCCCGATCATAATTGGCGGCTCAGATGCTCCGGTAGCGATCGGCGGCAAAGGAGCAGAAACTCTGGCGGGCGCACTTCGTTTAACTGATATTTCGATCGAGCGGCACGGCGAAGATATAGAAATAACTGCCTATCCGAACCGTCGGAAATGATAAGCGACACTTACCTAAACAGCAATGACAAAGGTCTATGCGAAGAAATCACTTGGTCAAAATTTCCTCGTTGATAGAAATTATATACGGAGGGTAATTAGTTCTGTTTCGCCGGATCCGGGAGACACGATCGTTGAGATCGGGCCCGGACGAGGTGCTCTTACAGAACATCTGGTCGCTAGCGGGGCACAAGTGATCGCGATCGAACTTGACAATGAGCTTGCAGACATTCTCGACGATCGGTTTTCGGGAAGCAGTAATTTCAAAGTTGTTCAGGGAAATGCGATTGAGATAGATCTGTCAAAATTGATCTCGCCAAACACCAAAGCTAAATTGGTCGCAAATCTTCCTTACTATATCTCGACCGCGATCCTCCAACACTTCATAAAGCAGCGAGAGCATCTGTCAGAACTTGTTCTTATGTTCCAGAAGGAGGTTGTCGAGCGTATTACGGCGGAACCAGGAAGCTCCGAACGCGGTTACCTGACCGTTCTGGTCGGTGCGGCCTTTGAGGTAGAGAAACTTTTTTATGTGCCGCCAGCGGCATTTCGACCAGTTCCAAAGGTACAAAGCTCAGTTGTACGTTTGCTGCCGAAACCTTTCTCTATCGCAGACACTAAAGGGTTCACAGATCTGATAAGCTTCGCTTTTGCTCATAAGCGGAAGACTCTTACGAACAATCTACGGGTTGCCTACAAAGATATTTCAAGAGCATTCGCGGCGGCCAATATAGACGGGCAAAGACGAGCTGAAACACTCACCCATGAGGAATGGACCAGGCTTTTGAGTCATCTCGGCCGCGAGATGTGATAACCTAATTTAATTCGTTAGTGGGGTAACCAGTTGCAAAAGATAGAGATAATACCACTTGGCGGGATCGGCGAATTCGGGATGAACTGTATGGGTGTTCGATGCGGCGATGAAATGATCGTCATCGATGCCGGTATGGGATTTCCGGAGGAGACCCCATATGGAGTAGATATATCAATTCCGAATTTCGATTTTCTTGAAGAGTATCGTGACGACCTGACCGCTATAATTCTTACACACGGCCACGAAGACCATATCGGAGCTCTTCCATATATCCTAAAGAAGTTCAATTTGCCTGTTTACGCATCGCGATTCACGATGGGTCTGATCGAACGAAAACTCGACGAGCATAATATGCTCGAAGAGGTTTTATTGCATCGCGTCAAGCCAAACGATGTTGCAGAAGTTGGTGTATTTAGTATTGAGTTCATACATGCTTCGCATTCACTTATTGATTGTTTCTCGCTTGCCATAAACACGCCCGTCGGGACTGTCATTCATACGGGTGATTACAAGATCGATGATACCCCGGTGATCGGGCCAACATATGATCTAAAGACCTTAAAGAATTACGGCGACAAGGGCGTCTTGGCATTGCTCGGTGATTCGACCAATGCGACCGTGCCGGGGCGGACCCCCTCCGAGCAAGATGTGATACCGGCATTTCGCGAGATATTTGAAGAGACCGAGGGGCGGCTATTTGTTTCGACCTTTTCCTCTTCGATCCATCGACTTCAGATCGTATTCGATCTTGCCTACGAATATGGCCGCAAAGTGTGCGTTCTTGGACGCTCAATGATGAAGAATGTAGAGATTGCCGAAGAACTGGGCCTATTAAAGATCCTGCCTGATGCACAGGTTCTTTTGTCAGATGCAAGGCGATATAACGATGACGAAATTTGTTTCATAGTTACGGGCTCTCAGGGTGAGATGCGTGCGGCCCTTTGGAACATGGCGACCTCGACTTACAAAGGACTTGAGATCGAAAAGGGAGATACGGTCGTTCTGTCGGCTCGGATAATACCCGGGAACGAGAAGAATATCAGCCGGCTGATCGGACATCTTTATAAACGCGGGGCAAACATCATCGAAGAAAAGCGAAGATTGGTACATGTTTCCGGGCACGCTTCGCAGGAAGATATTCGAATAATGGTGGAAACCGCACGTCCGAAATATCTTGTGCCGATACACGGCGAATATCGAATGCTGTTCCGGCACAAAGAATTCGTTAAGAACCATATACCAGGCTATACCGATGACAACATCATTCTTATTGAGAACGGCGATATGCTTGAGATAGATAAGTATGGTGCCCGCATCGTTGAGAAGCATGAACTTCACCGGACGTTCATCGACGAAGAGTCGCTCGGAGAGATAGAGTATGATGTTGTTCGCGAACGTAAGAAACTCGCATACGGCGGGGCTATATCGCTTGTTGTTACGGTGAACAGGAAAACGCATCAGTTGGTCGGCGAACCTCACATCACCTTCAACGGAGTAGCGGGTTTGTCAGAGGCGGGGACTGCATCGGCAGGGTCTATTGGGAATTGGCCGAACGGGTTCAGCAATGCGGCGCGACAAACCATTTCAAACGCAGTCGCTGAAATGAAACGCGAACAGATCGCTGATACAGTGGTTTTCCGTGAAAATCTTCGCCTTCATTTAAAGCGCTTCATCCAAAAAGAACTTGGGACAAAGCCGGTCATTGTTACCACTGTTGTTGAGGTCTAGAGCCTCTTCTCATATCTCCAAACCTTCAGATCAAACGGTCCCGAAGCGAGTTGGACAGGATTGTTGACAATACCGATGCGGTTCCAACCGCATTTTTCATAGAAGCGGTGATCAGCTGATAGAATTCATCGACGGGGTCGCTCATCGCGATGCAATTGTCGCGGTCCCAACAGGCGATGGCGTCATAGAATGCCCTCGAATCGGCGTTGGTGAACTGCAATTCCCAAGTTCTTCCGCCGTTGATCGTCTTATAGATCCGCGAGGCGGAGCCATTGCCAATGCTTAGAATGTATGCCGTGTTTCCGTCGAATGCCTCGATATCGCGGAAGTCTAAGTTCTCGGCATCGGGAATCGTTATTACATCCCATCTCCGGCCACCGTCTATCGTCCTTACCACCGTCCCGCCGTTACCGCTTGCCCAAATAACCTGCCGGCTTACGACAGAAAGCCCGCGGAACGATGCGGTCGTATCAACAGTTTGCCGGACCCACTGAGCCGGATTTTCATAACAGAGAAACAACAATAAGATTGTGGCAAACAGGTATCTCATAATTTCAAATCAAGAATACGGAATGGTTGGAGTCGTGATTATCATTCATAGGTAAGCGCGTGTCTGTCATCAGGTTACTCCGATCTTCATATTTGCGCACATCAGATGTTAGTCTATTATGAAACATACAGAGAAATTCTGACTACGGAGGCATGAAGCCCCGCGTGTATCTCGCCCCCGATAAAAGGAGGATCAGTATCGTGCCGAACTTTTTTATCAGATCATACGGCCTCAGGGTTGCCGTCGCTGTGTCGATAATTATCTTAATGGTCGGCTCCGATCACTTCAGTCAGAGCACGCCACAACCTGTTTCGGGGCCGCCCGCGAAACCGAAGGAATTTGTCTTCAGGAACCTTGAGATCATCGATAGACCCGCGCCCGGCTACACTGATTCTGCGCGCGAGAACAGGGTTCAGGGCCGTGTGCGCTTGCAAGTGGTCTTCCTGGCAAATGGCCAGATCGGCGACGTGACTGTTCTGGAGCCGCTTTCGCACGGACTCACCGAGCGCGCCGTTGATGCAGCGAAGCGGATCCGTTTTCGTCCAAAGATGATGAATGACCAGCCGATGGATGAGACCACCATTGTCGAATACGCCTTCAATCTTTATTACGACGACGACGATGACGATATCCGTACGCGGGTGGCTGTGACCGCAGCTCCGAAGCCGGCACTGGCAGCTTCTGAACTTCCTGCAACTTTTGGCGGCAAGATACGCGTCAAAGTATTTTTCTCCGCGCGCGGAAATGCCTCGGTTTTCGAGATGCCCGTTGGGTTACAGTCCGATGTGAAAGCGAAGATCGAAGATGCGGTCCGAAAGATCCGATTTCGTCCCGCAGTTCATCGTTCCGGCTCGCGCGTAAGCGTTGTCCGATCTATCGAATATGCGATTGATGAATAAGAATTCCGCCATTTTAGTGCTTATACTCACATTGTTCGCGATCCTGCCAGCGGTTTCTTTTGGCCAAAACGGAAAAACTTCGAAGGAAGCTGAAGCTGTCCTTGCCCGTTCGGTCGCGGCCCTTGGAGGGGAAAAGTATTTGAATGTTACCACCGCAGTCGGACGCGGAAGGTTCAGCATCATTCGCGATGGGGCTGTCATTTCTTTTCAATCATTTATCGATGTAATAGTTTTTCCGGACAAAGAACGAACGGAATTCAAGGGCGGGGGGATCAAGACCGTTCAAACAAACACCGGCGAGACCGGATGGATATTTGATGGAGATGCGGAAACGCTAAAGGACCAAACACCGACGCAGATCGAAAGTTTCCGCCGCGGAATGCGGGTCAGCATCGACTACTTGCTGCGTGGATATTGGCGCGGGCAAGCGGAACTCGAATATGTGGGGAAACGGCCGGCAACGTTGGGGAAAAGGAATGATGTCGTCCGGGTAACCTACGACGATGGATTAGTGGTCGAATTCGAATTCAGTGCGGATGACGCGCTTCCGGTAAAGGCTATCCACCGTCGAACCAATGCTGATGGTGAGGAGATAACCGAAGAGGACCGATATGCCCAGTTCGTAGAGGTCGGCGGCATCAGGTCTCCCTTCATTATTGATCGATTCACAGCCGGCAAGCATTCCTCACGTATCAACTTCCAATCTATCGAATACAATAAGCGAATTCCGGATTCGATCTTTGTTAAACCATCAAACCCGAAAGACCTCAAGCGAGATCTGAAACTGTAGTTTCAACTTCCGATAGATAGATCTCAGAAAGTTAAGATGGCGGGCATCGCAGAGCCAGTTTCGTCCGTTGCGGTTTTTCCGCAGACTCGCGCAATGCACCGCCAAATCCTAATCACGAAATATCACAAACTGATTATGGTGTGACAAAACGTGGGATAGGAGACCAGATACCGATTTATCTTACTCAGTCGTTTCTGCAATATTTAGATGCGGGCTTGATCTCACATATTATCTCCGTCAGATGATCTATACGATTCTTTTGTTCGTTTACGGTCAATTGAAGAGACTCGATCTGTTCTTGTTGCTGCTTGACCGCGCTGGCAAGGACGGCTGACATTCCGAAGTAATCCACACCGCGCACGATGTTCTCTTTCGACTTTGTTGCAAGCCTTGGTTCGATTTCGTTCACCTCCTCTGCAATAAAGCCGATGGACTTCTTGCCACTTCTGATCCACTCAAATGACACGGGACGGAGTTTGGTGATCAGATCTAGGCCAGAGGTTAAGGTTCCGATATTGGTCTTGTATTGTATGGACGAGAGACAGTCCATTATTCGGTCGCTTCCAGTATCCCAACATACGGCTTCACCCCCGTCGTTACCTGTATTCGCAAGATTGATAAAAACAGTACCTGGAAATCTGGCATTAAAGGATACCCTTAAGTTTCCATTTACCCGAACCTCATCTGAGCCGCGTCCGATCGACACGGTATTGCTATTGCTAACAGTTGATCCGGCTCCGATTGCGGTCGCGAACGTGAGGTTAGTAGCGGATGCATCTGCATTTGCTCCGATGAACGTATTGCTGCTGCCAGTTAAGTTATTCCGACCCGCATCAATACCGACTGCGGTGTTGTTGCTCCCAGTCGCCTCTCTTCCCGCACGGCGCCCGAAATAAGAGTTTCCGCTTCCTACTGTATTCAAGATGCCGGTATTGACGCCGAAGAATGCGTTATCGCTACCTTCGGTATTGCCGGCCCCGGCGGTCGTTCCGAAAAAGGAGTTTGCGGCTCCCGTCGTGTTCGCTCTTCCGGAACCGCTTCCGAAAAAAGAATTAAAACTGCTAGTCGCGTTGCGCCCTGCCTCAAAACCAAAATAAGAGTTCTCATTACCGTTCACGTTTGTAAAGCCCGCATGCCGACCAAAAAAGGAATTCTGTGTGCCGGTAGTGTTTGCTTGCCCTGCGGCCGTGCCAAAGAATGAATTGAAGTTGGCGGTGGTATTCGAATTTCCGGCGGATTGCCCAAAGAATGAGTTTCCACCGCCGGTCGTGTTCGCCTCGCCGGCCGTACTTCCGAAGAACGAGTTTCCGGTACCTGTATTGAGCCTTCCGGCACGATGGCCAAAGAAAGAATTTGAGCTTGAGTTAGTAGTGCTCTGACCGGCCGAATGGCCGAAGAATGTGTTGCCCGTGGAAGTTGTCAATGATGAACCTGCATTGATGCCGACCACCGTGTTCTCGATATTGGAAACCGAAAGAACTCGATTCCCGCCTATATTGTACTGAGTTGCCGCATTCACCGTGTTACCGGACAACGTCCCACCCGCAGTACCATTACCGCTGATGTTAAAATTCGACGAGGGCTGCTGTGTGTTAGTGTTCTGGATATAGTTGCCGCTCCCCGAAGGGATGCCGCCGACCGTTACGGCTTCCGCCGTCGCTGCAGTTAAGCTTCTTACCGCGTATGGGTTACTTGAGATGGGATGTCGAGGGCTAAGCGTTGTGTAAGCTCCGCCGCCTACCGGACGCACCCTGATCTCAATAAAGCGTGAGGAACCTGGAAATTGGTTCCCAAAATCCAAAGAAACCGAGAACATACCATTCGCCACCGAAACTCCGTTTCGTGAGACGGTGCTGCCAATTTGTGTTCCGCCACTTTCTGAACCAAACAACAGGAACTCAAAGTCAAAAGTGCCGGTCGCCGGAGCACCGTTGAGATCAAGACGGCCTTGGTACGTAAATGCAGTTGTTTGAGAGAGAAGGTTTGCCGCTCCCGTTAGTAGTATCCCGATCAATAAGAATTTGCTTGCCCGATTCATATTTCCAACTCTATTGCCTCATTACGATCAGTATCGAAAGATCAGAATGATTGGCCATAGCCAAGATCATTTTGGGGCCCTATTTTCGACCCGATCAGTCTCCGTGCTTTGACTGTTGGCCGCGTAGTCCGATCGGTCTTCAACTCCAATTCAGAGATATGTATCTCGTCCGGTGTATCGGCATAATGAATGCGTTCGCCCCATCTGCAATTGCTGCGTATCCGGATGATCTCCACTGTTTGAGTCGTAATAAGAAATTTCTTTGCAATTTCAGCCATTTGTCTTAAAATTCGGCTCATCATCTAGTGCTTGGCAGACCAGTGATCGCCGTCTATCCGCAGCAAGCTTTTGCCTGTGCGAGGAATATAGAGATGTGTTGAGAGTTATGTCTTGAAACTTTTATCAATTTTTTATGGATTGTTGATTCAATAGATATATGTCCTTTGATCTCAACAACTTAAGTGAGAGCGGACTTTTTAGGGAGTTCGGTTCTTTTAGGCTGGATCCGGTGAAGAAAGTCCTCTGGAGACACAACGAACCGGTACCCTTAGCACTCAAAGAGATCGAGATCCTTGGTGTTCTAACGGCAAAGCCGGGCGAGGTTGTTACCAAAGAGGAGTTGTTGGATCGCGTTTGGGGCGATTCCTTTGTCGAAGAAAGCAATTTGGCCCAGCACGTTTACCGAATAAGAAAAACCTTCCAAAAATTGGGCGAATCGAGCCAGCTGATCCAAACAATACCGAGACGAGGTTACAGATTCACCGGAACCACCAATGAAGTTGCTGTGGGTGATCTGCTGATCGAACGCCGATCGCTGACCCGCACGACAATTGAAGAAGTAACTTCGGTAGGTGATGACCATCGGTCTAAACCCGTAGCGAAGAACTTGTTGGCCGCTGCCGTGATTCGATGGCGGTATGCCGCACTAATTCTTGTCCTCGCAGGCCTGGGTATGTTCGGGTTGGTCTATTCATTTTCGAGTTCGGGCCGCGCGATCGATTCTGTTGCTGTTCTTCCTTTAAGGTGGCTTGACGATACGGGCTCTCAGGATCAACGTGCCCTTGGCCTCACCGATGCTCTGGTTTCTCAATTGGGAAAAGCTGATGGGCTTCGGGTAGTTTCGCTTAGAAGCCAGGGTGATCGGCAGGCCGGGAATGGAGACCCGGTCTCTATCGGACGCCAGATCGGGGTCGATGCAGTCCTAGAAGGTACGGTCCAGCAATATCAGGACGATATTCGTATCTCGCTACGCCTTGTTCGTACAAGTGACGGAGTTCAAATATGGACAACAGCTATCCATGAAAATTCCGAGAACATATTCAAACTTCAGGACCAGATAGCTCTGGAAAGTGCGCGGGCGATGTCGCGCACTCTCCGCCCCGATACTATAAAACACTTAACGGAAAACCGCGGTGCCTATGAAGCATATTTGAACGGTCGTTATATTTCGGACAAACGCAAAGCAGACGAATATCCGAATGCCATTGCTGAATTTGAGCGGGCGATCACATTCGACCCCGGTTTCGCAGCGGCGTATAGCGGTCTTGCAGACGTCTATGCTCTCCAGGCAAATATCAGCACGGGAAATAAACGCGACGCATTGTACAATCGTTCGAAGGAAATGGCTCTAAAGGCCTTGGAACTTGATCCACAGTCGGCAAACGCTTTGACTTCGCTTGCATGGGTAAAGCGGGTTCATGACTGGGACTGGAGAGGGGCTGAGGAGGATTTTCGTAAGGCGATCGAGATAGACCCCAACTATGTGACTGCGAGGCAATGGTATGCATTACTTTTGACGACACTGAAACGGCACGATGAGGCGCTGTTTCATATGGAACGAGCAAGGGAACTGGAGCCGCTATCAAGAAGCGTGGCAATGAACCTTTTTGCTGTAAGGCTTTACCGTGGTGAATACGAAAAATTGCATCCGATCGTAGAAGACCTCGATCGTCTTGCACGAAACGAACCTACAAATGTGCGGTTAAGGATAACAGCGCATTTTCGCAATGCCGATCCGAACGGCGCGGTCGCGGTGGGAAGCGGGGCGCTCGAGCGAGAAAAGGGCGAGATCAAGAGCGATTACCTTGCGGCATTCATGGCAATGTCGTATGCGGCAATTGCTGATAGCTCTAAAGCGCGGCAGTTTATCGAACACTTAGAGAGAAGAGCGAAGGAGAGTACGGAAGCGGCGTATAGACTTGCCCAAGCTTATTCTGTGATCGGTGAAAAAGACCGAGCTATTCAACTTCTTGAACACTGTTATCACGAGCGGGATGACCGGATGGTGTGGCTTGCGGTGGAACCCGAGTTCCAAAGTTTACGAGACGACCCTAGATTCAAGGTGATCCTAAGGCAAATGAACCTTTCTGAATAAAAAGAGCCGGTCGCATTGCCGGCCCTTTTACAATCTGGTTCTGGTCTAAATCTCAAACAAAAGCAAAATCGAACTGTGCCTGGTGGATATGCGGATCAGCAGTCAAGTCCACATTTTCCAGATAAGCTTCGATCTCCTCGAGAACCGTCCGTTCTGTTGATCTAAGAGCTGCGGCAACATCCGGATGAACACGCAGCGTAGTCTGACGGACATCTTCAAGCTCTTTTGACAATCTTCTGGACTCTGCAAGTATCTCATAGCAAACAGTTTGCGGCGATTTTACCCATCCGGCGCCTTCGCAGTATTCGCAAGGCGCGCACATTGTCCGTTCGAGCGATTGCTTTACACGTTTGCGGGTCATTATTATGAGCCCGAAATCGTTGAACGACAGCACCTTCGTTGGCGATCGGTCCGATGCAAGAGCCTCTTGAAGAGCCTGAGACACCTTATGGCGGTTTCGGCGGTCTTCCATATCGATCAGATCGAGCACGATTATCCCACCGAGGTCTCGCAGGCGTATCTGGCGTGCGATCTCTTCGACCGCTTCCATGTTGGTCTTAGTAATGGTGTCCTCAAGCCTGGCATTTCCCTTGCCAACGAACTTGCCCGTATTAACGTCGATGGCTACCAGAGCTTCGGTCTGATTGATAACAAGATATCCGCCGGATCTCAGCCAAACACGCGGCTTCAGGGCCTTGTCGATCTCCTCCTGAACACCGTATGCGTCGAGGATCGGTTGTTCGCGTGTGTAAAACTTGACGCGGTTTACCATGCGCGGCTGGATCCTATTTATGAATTCGACCGTTCGGAGATACTCTTCCTCACTGTCAACGCGGATCGCGGTAAAATCGTCAGAAAGCTGGTCGCGAAGCAGTCTTTGTACCAAGTCAAGGTCTTGATGAACGAGCGCCGGCGATTTCGCTTTCTCTGATGTTTTCTTGATGTCCTGCCAGGTTCGGACCAGGTAGCGTGCGTCCTGTCGCAGATCCTCTTCCGATATACCAATACCGGCTGTTCGGACGATGAATCCCCCGGACGGAATGTCTTCTTCGGCCCGGATCCTTTGAATAAGCGACCTTAGTCTGCCGCGTTCATTCGAAGACTCTATCTTTCGCGAAACGCCGAGATGTTCGATCGTCGGCATGTAAACGAGGAAGCGTCCGGGCAATGCAATATGGGAAGTAATACGTGCGCCCTTTTTAGCAATCGGTTCTTTTGCGATCTGGACAAGTATCTCTTGTCCTTCACGAAGCAGATCCGAAATGGTCGGGGTTGGCATCCTTTCACGTTTGTCTCCGCGGCCATTACGATTCTCATTTCGATCACGCTCGCGTCCCCGATTCTTGTTACGTCCAGAACCTTTCCTTCCGTTGCTTTCGCCGCTTGATCGCTCGTCGGTGACCTCTTGCTGACCATCTTGTTCTTCAGCGGATACTGATGAATTGAGTGCCGTTTCATCTTTGTGTTTATCACTTTCTTCTAATTCTTTGATCACATCATCAAATCCGAGAAGATGTTCTCCCGAATTTCCGTTCTCATCCTTTTTAGCTTTACTTCGTCTGCGTCCGCGGCCGCCTCTTCTGGCGGACATTGCGGAGGTATCCGGAGCTTCTCTAACTTCTGCCTCGGCATCCGGCAAGATCTCAGACCCTCCAGCAACTATATCTTCACTGTCTTTCTTCTTTGTTGTTTTTGATCTGGTGGTTGCCGCTTTTTTGCGAGTTGGTTTTTTCTTCGGGGCTTCTACTGCATCGCCATCTGATCCAGTCTCATCGTCCGGCTTGACCTTTTTCTTTGTTCGCGATCTTTTTTCGGTGGCCGCACCGGCTTTCTTTGTGGTGCGTTTCTTTGGTTTTTCAGGCTCTGTCTCGTCCTCATCGTCGGCGATACGCTCAAATGCAGCGCCTTCTGAAGAAACTTCAGTAAGTAGAGAGCCTACCTCGGCTTCATCGATGCTCTCCATATCAAATTCGACTGCCCTTACCTGATCCACGATCGCCTCTTGCATATAGGCGTCCTTGAAAAGTTCGCCGGTATCTTCATCGTCCACAATGCGTTCGAAACCAGAATCGTCAAACTCGATAAAGGTTTCACCTGCGGTCAGCTCTTGTTCTTCCTCAGTGTTCTTCCGATCTCGACCCCGCCTCGACCGTTTCTTTCCTGTCTCCTTAGATTCCCTCGGCATGGGCTCATCTATCGGCTCAGCAAGCTCGGCAAGCGGTTCGGAAATTTCCTGGGCAGATTCCATTTGCTTCTCACGTTCGATCCGTGCCCGTTCGATCTTCTCATTTGCCTCGCGTTTTGCATCTTCCTTTGAGCCTTTCTTGGATCGTTCCATTACGATACGTTCGATCTCTTCTTCTTCATCGAAGAAATCGGAGACATAAAGGAATGCATCGCGTTCCAAGCCAATAGATACAAATGCGGATTGCATGCCGGGTAAAACGCGCTGTACCCTTCCCTTGTAAATATTGCCGGCAATGCCTGAATTCTCTTCGCCGCGTTCGATATAGAACTCGGTCACCTTTCCGTTATCAAGAATGGCGATCTTCTTTTCGCGTCCATTGACGCTGATGATCATTTCTTTAGACATTTAGTCTTACTTTCCTTGTTATTGATTTTGTAGAGGTCGCAGGGCGGGTCGTTGGTGCAGTTTTTTCAAGCGCTCTGAGTGGAGCGCAGAGAGATCACACGCCTAATACACGTTCACTTCGATGCTTCGGGCTAGAGGCCCCATAGCAATAGGATTTGTTTTAGTCACGCAGGATCTTTGCAATCGGCACGGGCAAAATAGTTTGCCGTCCCTGATTCGGGGAGCGATCTAAAACCCATATCGGCAGATGCTCAACCCATTCGAAAAATCTGTTCTGTTCCGAAGCATTTCGGAAATTCTCAACGATCTGCCTGTAAATGTCATCGTATGTTCGGACATCCGACGCGGCGACCTGACAACTACTATAAGCGAATTCATTCGATTCGTAAACGAGAGAGGAGAGGTTCTATAAACTAATGTTGCTCACCGCGCTTTAGCGAGAGAAACGAATGAATTCAACTGCCCGCTCCAGTTGAGCATCTCGTCCGGCGAGGAGCGCTTCAGTTGCCTGGTCCACGGCGATGTCAGGCGAAACACCGGCTCCTTCCAGCGGCTGGTCTTTCGGGGTGCGATAATCTGAGATCGCGTACTGGAAAAGTGCTCCGGTCGGAAGCGTTTCAAAAACGGATGGAAGCACAGCTCCCGAGGATACACCGCCTATCAATGTTGCGCGTCCAATGTCCCGCATTCCCGCCGCGAAGACCTCGCTGGTCGAAGCTGTTCCGTGATCGGTCAATATAACAACTTTTCCGCGGAACGGATTGATTTGTGGATACACTAGGAATTGAATCGAGCGTTCGCGGGTTCGCATCGTGCCGAGCGATGCCTTTTCAGACACAAGGTAACCTGCCAACGAGGGCGCCATTGCCCCGATACCGCCCGGATTGCCGCGAAGATCGATGACCAGGCCGGAAACTGTCGATAGGTCTCGGACCGCATTTCTTAACTTGGCCAACTGCGGCATTACCCACATATTGAACCGTACGTAAACAATATCAGGTGCAATTGATCGGGATTCAAAGTGGACTTGCTGAGCAGGAAAGTTTCCAAATGGACGCGACATTTCTCCTTTGAATTCTTCCCGAGTGATCGTTGTCTGCTGGATCATCCGGTTTCCACCGATAAATTCAAGCGAAACAGTGGATCCGGGTTTTCCGTTTATCCTTGTCTCAAGATGGCGTTCAAGATAGACCTTGCGTGATTGTTCTGTTAGGGCTCTTCCGACTAGTGTTTTTTCATATGCGATGAGGATCTCAGAGGCCTTTTCGGCATCTATTCGGGAAATTACAAATCCCTTTCGCACTCCAGCCCGATCGCCGGGACTTCCCGGATCTACTCGGTTCACGACGGGCTCGCCGTCTATCATTATAATGTCGATGCCCACGTAGCCTGTTTCCCGGTTAACTTGCTCCGCGGTCAGGTTCATCGGATGAATTCCAAAATGGGAAAGCTTCAGTTCATTGAGCATTTGGCGAAGAATATTGTGAAGTTCTTCGTCGGAGGCGGCACGTTTGGTAACAGGTTCATATTTCAGCCGTATTTTTCCCCAATCAACCCCGCCAAAGGTCGGATCAAAATGCCGGTCATTCACGGTTTTCCAAACCTTCTCGAACGATGCGAGCCGACGGGAAGCAGCATCATCGGGCGGCGTAACAATAACTACAGGTGCCTGTGCGGGAGCCGCATAGAAAAAGAGGGCTATAAAAACCAGAAAAAGGCCAAATCCTCTAAGTTCTTTTGATAGGTGCTTGGTCATACTTGCTTGCCATTATGCGCGAGAGCATTTGGTCAGGCCGGATATTGAGTAAAGCGCGGCTAAGGGATATATTATCAGGTCATAAGACTGACTGATAAATATATGAAATTTTCTGAGAACGTACTTGAGCTGATCGGCAATACGCCGCTAGTGCGCATAAACAATCTTACCAAGCCGCACAAAATAAAAGCGCAGATCTTTGCGAAGATGGAAAGCCTTAACCCCGGATACTCGGTAAAGGATAGGATCGGGGTGTCAATGGTCAATTGGGCGGAAAAGGAAGGCGTGTTAAAAAAAGGCGGGACTTTGATCGAGGCAACTAGTGGTAATACAGGGATCGGACTTGCGCTCGTAGCTGCAGTTCGCGGATACAAATGCATTTTTGTTCTTACTGATAAAGTCTCGGTGGAGAAAATGAGGTATTTGAAGTCGCTCGGCGCGGATATAGTTGTATGTCCCGCTGCCGCAAAACCTGGAACGCCAGATCACTATGTAGAGACCGCGAAGCGCATCTCACATGAAACACCGAATTCATTCTATCCTGATCAATATAATCATCCCGCAAATCCCGCGGCACATTATGCAACGACCGGCCCCGAGATCTGGCGCGATACCGAGGGCAAGGTCACGCATTTTGTGTCGGGGGTCGGAACCGGCGGAACAATAAGCGGTACCGGAAGATTTTTGAAGGAGATGAATCCGAAGATAAAGGTGATCGGTGCGGACCCGTATGGATCGATATTCAAAACGTATAAAGATTCGGGCAGAGTGCCGGAAGCTACCCCGTATCTTGTCGAAGGCATCGGGCAGAGCCTGCCGGTCGGCAACGCTGATATGAGCGTCATTGATGAAATAATTAATGTTACGGACTCCGAATGTTCAGCCCCCGTCTCGAACAATGCGCTCCTATTCAAGCGGTAATTGGCTTAGAATGAGCGTTCCGTCAAATTGGCGCGAATTTGCCGGTCAGAATGAGGTAACGTTTGCTCCCGAAGGTGCTTACGGTGATCAGGGAATAACCCATGGGGCGATCGTTGGGATGTATCGCGGTCGCGGCGGAGACCTTATGAACGATACCCGTGACCTTGTAAACGGCTTGCTCCAGGCAAACGGCTATTTACAGGCGCGTACAAACCTTCAGAATGCCAGGATCGCTGGTCGTCAGGGTTATACGGTCGAACTTAGGGGCACGTCGCCGGTTACCCGTAGGGTAGAGAACGTTACGATCTTTACAGTTTCTCTCAGAAATGGGGATACGTTCTGGATCGCGGCCGTATCACCTGAAAATGAATCGTTCAATTACAACAACGCTTTCAGAACGATGATCAACTCGATACGTTTGAATGATTTCAGCTGATCGATGATGATCCCATCAAACCAGATCCGGCAGGCGGAAGCATGGCCGGATCTAGTTTTTTTGTTTTCGCTCTATTCTCAACGAAAGAAGCAACACCGCTGCGGCGATCGAAATACCCGCGCTAACGATAAAAGCCGCCTCCGCGCCGAAAAGTTGCCAAAGCCCACCGAACATAAGTGAGGCAGGAAGCACCGTGACACCGAACGCAAGATTATAAAGTCCGTATGCCGTGCCCCGTTTTTCGGCATCGACCATATCTGCGACGAGAGCTTTCTCCGCACCCTCGGTGAGACCAAAATAGCACCCGTATAGCACAAAGAGCATCCACGCCTGCCATTCAGCGTTGACGAAGGCAAATCCAAGATATACTGCCGAATAAACCACCCATCCGCTGATGATCATTGCTTTTCGGCCCACCGAGTCTGAAAGCTCGCCGCCAACCAGAGAGCTGAAGACCTTGCTAAAATGCAGGACCATCCAAAGAAGCGGCAGCATTGCGGGAGCAACTCCAGCCTGCTCCGCACGCAGCAAGAGGAACGCATCCGTAGAATTTGAAAGCGTGAACAGCGCAAGTATCAGGAGATATCGCTTGAAACTGCCGTCAAATCCGTCCAGGGAAAGTTTGGGCGATACGGCGGATTCTTCTGCTGGCTTCTTAGGCTCGTGAACAAAAAAAACAATAACGAAAAGGCCGACAGCGACAGGGATCGACGCGTAAAGAAAAACGCTTTGGTATTCGGCTAGGGTCGGATTTTCAGGGTCTGATGCGAGATATGTCAGCAACATAAATGCGACTATCGGCCCGACAACAGCTCCCAGATGGTCAGCAGCTCTGTTAAAGCCAAATGCCATTCCGCGCCGATCCTCAGGCACTTCTGCCGCGAGTAATGCGTCACGCGGTGCCCCACGTATTCCTTTTCCAACACGGTCAGTCATTCGGACGACAAGAACCTGCTGCCAACTGGTTACAAACGCGAGCAACGGACGCATTATCGCTGCCAGCGAATAACCCAAAAAGACCGGTAATTTTCGTTTAGCGAACTTGTCACTCAAATACCCCGAAAAAAGCTTTAGTATGCTTGCGAGCGATTCGGCAATGCCTTCGATAAGACCGATCGCGAATGGCGTAGCACCGAGTGCAAGGAAGAGAAAGGCGGGAAGAAGCGGATATATGATCTCACTTGATGTGTCATTCAAAAAGCTTACAAGGCTAAGTGCGAAAACGGTCGGCGGCAGCCCACGATAACGCTGCCAGAACCTCCTGATCGGGTTAGCTCTCTCGATATTCATCTAAATCGAAAACAGGCTTTACGCCTGTTCCATGATGCCCTCCGACCAACTTAAATGATCGATAGGATTTTCACTTTTTCCGGGAATTAGTCTCGCGGACCGGCTTTGCTGCATCGCCCTTGGAAACTAGAAAGAAAACGGTAATGACGGTCGCCATAACAGCAAACAATACTGTAGCTATTATGGTTAGTCGGATAGCCATTCTTACGCTCCGTTTTAGTAGCCGAAAAACAAAATAGATCAGAATTGCAAATATAAGGCACGCAAAGCCGATAGCAACGAATATGGCGGTTGGGATCTCGAACATAGCTGATCTATTTACGTAGCTGCTCTGCTTTCTGTAGTAACTCTAGGTCTTCTTCCGTCATCTCAACCGATTCAACGGGAAGTGCATACTCTTCATCGATCCATGCTCCAAAGTCGATCAATTTGCATCTTTCAGAACAAAAAGGGCGATGGTCATTATCTTCATATTGGGTTTGTTTTCCGCATGATGGACACTTTACGAACGTCATAATCGGAAAGGTTATCACAGCGAAATGCTGGGAGTTAGTCTGCCGACAGCATCAAAGCCATCAAAAATGTATTGTATGATGTCCTGAACGGTGCAATGATAAATTGCTAGACAGTGAACTTAACCCCGGAACGCATCGTATTCCGGTAAAGAAGGAAAGCCATGAATGATTATCGCGATAAATTTGAAAAGTGGCAGAAGGAAGCAAAAGAGAAGTTTGAAGAGATAGACAAACAGCTCGGTATTAAAGAAAAGATCGGCGAGGGAGCTAAGACCGTAATTGAAACCGCACAAAAAGGTGCGGAGAAGATCAAGTCCGAGGCGGAAAAAACCGAGGTCGGCCGACAAGCGGTCAAGGCGGCTGAGGAAACGCTGAAAACGGCTGGATCTACCGCGCGAAAGGTATGGGATGCAAGTGAGCCTGTCCGTGAGGTCGCTGAAGAAGTTGGGGAACGTGCAGGTGAAGTTGCCGCCGAAGCAGGTAAAACAGCAGGCGATGTTATCTCCAGCGCAGGTGAAAGGGCTACTGAATTTTTTGAAGACGCCAAGAATAAGGTTGGTGCGAACGTGAAGCGTGCCACCAAACTGCTCGACATCGGAGCCGGATGGACGCGAACGGTCGATTCTGCGATGCGGTCGCTATCAACAGCTTCAGATTGGATTCAGAGAGAGCCGATCCAGGCTGCAGCTACAGGTGCTTCGATGATCGTAGGAGCCGGATTAGGTGTGGTCTTCACCGGAATAAGTTCACATTGGCTTTTGAATTCCGCTCTGCCAGCCTGGTCAGTGAAAAAATTGAGCGAAGGCTTCAATGACTACCTCAAAAGTCAGGAAGAGAAGATAGCAGCCGGAAATCTTGACGAAGCAAAGGCCGAAAAGATCAAGTTCGAAGCAGATATCGCCAGGAAAATAGGAGCTCCGCTCCTTGGAGCATTTTCATTTGCATCCGGAGCAGTAATGATGACTAATGTTCTGAATCCGAAAACAGTGACTGGAGCTCCGATCGACTGGATACTTCGCGGCAATCCAATGCTTGAGGGTGTTTGGTTCTTTGGGAACGGAATGGTTTGTTTCAAAACAAGTTATGATCTTTTCATGATCGCGCTTGACGGCCAGAAAGACATTGAAAAGATGATCAAAGAGATCAGGGCTTTGCTGCCTGAAGGCTCAGGCCACTAAACGATCTTTATTGGAAATGGAACAAAACTGAGCGCAAAGATAATAAGCGTTACGAAAGCGATAAGTTTTCGTTTGCTATCCAACGGGCCAGTATCCCAAGGCCGTGGGTGGCCGACCCTCATCATTATTCCAAGCAGGATCGCTATCAGAAATCCACTCGGGCTGTTGAAGTAAAAGAATCCGACAACCGAAAGGATCGCCATAACGGCAAATGCGAGCCGTCCGATCCAATAATGTACTCGCTCACCAAAAACAGCGTACATTGTGTGTCCGCCGTCTAATTGTCCAGATGGGATGAGGTTCAGGGCCGTAACCAGCAGTCCGACCCACGACGCAAAATAGAATGGATTTCCAAATCCAAGATGCAGATCAGTCCCGAACACCGAAGCAATGATATAAAGAAGAAGCGGATTTGCAAAAACAAGCCCTCCGTGTCCGCCAGCGGAGGTGTCACCCATGACGACACCCAGGATCGCAACAGGTATCAGTGCGATAAAACCTGCGATCGGTCCGGCAACACCAATATCGAATACAGCTTTACGTGAGGGCATTGGAGACATGATCTTAATGAACGCTCCGAATGTTCCTGCGGGACCGATCATTGGTGGTGTTGGGATAAAGAAAGGGAGTGTCGCATCTACACCGTAGATTCGGCACGCAATGTAGTGTCCAAGTTCGTGGACGATCAAGATCAAAAGAAGTGAAATCGAAAAACTGAGTGAATAGAAAAGCGTTTCACCATCGGAGGCAAGTAGCGCCAGCACACTTGTTATCAAAGCTATGTAACGGCCAGGGAGCGAGGCGAGCAGTTCGATCAGTTCTGAAAGATTCTGCGGATCCGCATCAGGTAGTATTGGCACCTTGCCGAATGGATATAAAGTCCCTGCGATAGTTACAGTGATCAAAGTGACGAATAGTAAGAGCGAATGGCGAAAGTAGGCGCGTGATGTCGGCCGCATCGCACGTCGTTCAAAGATCACCGAGCGTTCAAATGAATGGAGTTCCTGCATAAAAAGATCGCAGGCATCAAGTGTATCAAATCCACACCTTCAACCTGCGATCTGTTCCAGAGTTATCTTGGTCTTAATCCATAACGGCCTGTGCCGTAAGCTCTTTGCCGGGCTTGAACCGAATGGTCTTACCTGCCGGGATCGGGACCTCGGTCCCTGTCCGGGGATTCCTGCCTACGCCTCTTTTGCGCGGCTTAACTACAAAAACGCCGAATCCGCGAAGTTCTATCCGCTTACCTGCGGCAAGTGCGTCCTTCATTGCGTTGAAAAGTGAATCGACAACCTGTTCCGCCTTTTGCTTTGAAACTCCCGTCCGATCAGCGACGTGGTTGACGATGTCCAGCTTGATCATCATTTCCTCCTATATATGTTTAACTGTGGAAAGAAACAACGTTAAGGCGACCGAATACAATGATAAGTCTCTAAATCTACTTATGTCAAGATTTAGAGGCAATAGGACGTTAGTCTCCCTGAATTTGACTGAATATTATGCATTGCAGGTTTGGCTGACCGGCACTTTTCTCAGCGAAGTGTTCGTCGCTTGGTTAAAGACCAAGGAAACAATTGGTGATTGTCCGATCGATCCTTAAGAAAGGATACGTCTTCTTTTTTATCCTGACGAATGTTACAATCCGAGAACTTTAACCTTAACGAACTGACGGGAGAGCCATATGCGTTGGAGAGATCAACGTCAAAGTGTAAATGTAGAGGATCGCAGAGGAATGGGTCGGGGTATCGCTTTTGGCGGTGGTGGCATAGGTGTGCTGATACTTGCGGTTATCGTATGCCTGCTTGGCGGTGATCCAAGGCAATTTCTTGAAACAGGCATTCCTCAGCAAACTACACAGGCACCGGCACCTGCGGACAACCAGACGAATAAACCCCCGGATCAAAACGAACAATTTGTACGTGCCGTTCTCGGAAGCACTGAAGATGCCTGGCGGACGATATTACCGCAGCAGGCAAGACAGAACTATAGGGATCCGGTGCTGGTTCTGTTTGATGGACAGGTATCCTCAGCCTGCGGCTATGCGAGCGCGGCAATGGGGCCTTTCTATTGTCCGGGCGACTATAAACTTTATCTTGATTTTGCCTTCTTTCGCGAACTTGATAGCGAATTTAAGGCGCCTGGCGATTTTGCCCAAGCGTATGTGATCGCCCATGAGGTTGGGCATCACGTCCAGAATCTTCTGGGCACGATGGCAAAGGTACAGAGGGCCGGGCAGAACAATCAACTGTCTGTAGCCCTGGAACTGCAGGCCGATTGTTATGCCGGCATCTGGGCAAACTTTGCTCAAAAGAAAGGGCTTGTAGAGACCGGAGACATCGAAGAAGCTCTACGCGCTGCGGCCGCAGTCGGCGATGATATGATCCAGCGACGCACACAAGGTTATGTTGTTCCGGAATCGTTTACTCACGGTTCGGCCGACCAACGCCAAAGGGCATTTGCAATCGGGATGCAATATGGAGAAATACGTCGGTGTGAGGTCTTTAAGTAGTTGGCGTAAAAGGCCGGCCAAAGGTCTCCTGATAGATCCAGCCCAAAACACGTGCCTCGGCGGTACAAAGAGTTTCTAGCCAACAACTTGTTAAATAAAGCCTTCGCTCGGCATTGGTGGTGAGGAAATCGGCTTTGTTTAGCCAGGACCGCTCTGGATCCTGATCGAGGTTATTCGATTCCGTGATCTCGCGTCTTGTTTCCCTAGCCTCGTGCAGGGCGGCGAGAACATCGTTAAGCCAAAGCCCTAGTAGCGGTTCAGACGTGTTTTCCTTGAAGGCTTGGTATGCGCCGAGTGCAAAACGCGCTTCTGCATTCTCAAACGGAAAGATCACCAAACCTTGGCTCTCATCGTCCCTTTGCTTCCAATTGAAAAGCTCCTCGGTCATCGGGTGACGCATTCTTGCTGTTCTTTCATCATAATTCAGAAACCATTCGATGACGTCAGCTACCCAAGAGTCGTCGATGCCGCCCGATCCATTTCTGCGGATCCCGGGCGGTCCCGACACTGCACTGGCAGAATTCTCCATACAGTCATTATTTCATCGGAGACTCACGATAGCAATCCTTTGTTTACTCCGCTTTGACAATGGCGCGCGCCAGAATATACTTATTCCGCCAAGACACCTCAGGAGATAAACCAGATATGGCCACAAATTATGTTTCCTGCCCTAACTGCCGCTCGCAGAATCCGGGCAATTTCACGACCTGCACGAATTGCGGAACGATGCTCCCGGTAAGTCCTATGCCAATGCAGCCTATGGGCGGACAGACCACATTGCCCGGAGCTGACAAGAAGATCGCTGCTGGTATTTGCGGCATCATTCTCGGCGGGCTCGGAATTCACAAGTTCGTCCTTGGATATCAGCAGGAAGGCATCATTATGCTGTCCGTTTATCTTGTCTCGTTCATCATCGCGATAGTTACGTGCGGGATAGGCACGCCGCTTATTTTGATAACAACGGTGGTAGGTATTATTGAGGGGATAATTTATCTCACCAAATCGGACGAGGAGTTTGTTCAGACCTATATACTGAACAAGAAACCTTGGTTCTAAAAGCGTGTTCACAGGGATAATTGAGGAACTCGGACGTGTTTCGGCATTGAATGAAAATGCCGGCGGCGTCCGAATTTCTATTGCTGCAAATTATATAACCGAGGATATTCACCCGGGTGACTCAATAGCTGTCAACGGCGTCTGCCTAACAGTTCTATGTCCCGACGCAGATGGTTTCTCTGCAGATGTGTCACCAGAAACCTTAAAGGTAACGACCATCGGTTCACTCGGTATCGGCTCGCTTGTGAACCTTGAGCGGGCTGTTGCCCCCTCCGGTCGGCTGGGCGGACATATCGTCCAAGGCCACGTTGATGGAATGGGTACCTTTCTCGGAGCGGTGCCATTCGGCGATTTCTGGACTGTTCACATCGGCTTCCCGTCTGAACTTGGTCGCTATTTTATCCATAAAGGATCCGTTGCCGTTGAGGGAATCAGCCTTACTATCGCCGCCCTAAGTAACGAAGCCTTTGAGATAGCAGTGATACCAAAAACTTGGGAAATGACCAACCTATCGGCTTTGAACGCCGGCGATCCGGTGAATCTCGAAGTAGATATGGTGGCTAAATATATTGAGAGACTGCTTGAACATAGAGGTGCTTGATCTCCTCCTTATCTTCGGCAATGCCAAACTTGAACCACCGATGTTCTTGGATATGTAGTTAGATCGATATTATGAGAACGGCACGTTGAATATTTGGAGTATCAGCCATCTACGGAGTCTTAGTTCTAATTCCGCAATACTTTCTGGAGCGCCAATACGGTATTGACAACCCGCCCGCAATAAATCATCCCGAATTTTTCCGGTTTCATCGGTGTCGCTCTTGCGTTTCAGATTGTGTTGGCACTAATAGCTTATGATCCAATAAGAAGGTATCGGCCAATTATGCTCGCGGGTGTCGCAGAAAAGTTCTCTTTTGGCATCGCAGCGGTTGCCTCATTTTCCTTGCGGCGTCTTTCAGACTCACTTATCTGGGCCGCAATGAATGATATCGTTTTCGGGATCTTGTTTGTTGTTGCGTCCATTCTTACCCGACGCAGGCAGGATGTATGAACCGTGGACAAATTTCAGCCTAATTATCCTAACCGTCGAACATAAGGCCGCAGAGAGCTTGAAAAATAAATACCTTTACCTTGGTCAAATTTACATATATTATTTTCTCAGGTCAGTGCAACCGTTAACTGGAGGTATCGCATCATAGCTGCCGACGAAGTCTTACAACCAGAGAACAACCTGTCTGGAGTGTTTATGGAGTCGAACTCTACCGTACTGCCTACTGAGGCAATAGGCGGGCTGGACCAGGAAAGCTTGAATGGAGCTAAGGTCCTAGCGTATTTCCCGACCGAGGATAAGACCGCCAAGGCGGACGCAACTGATATAGAACTGTGCCAATTGGCCACGGACGGCAATCTTTCGGCCTTCGAACTGTTGTATCAAAGATACAACCGACGTACCTATTCCTTATGTCTTAGAATGACCGGAAGCACTACAGAAGCAGAAGACCTGACGCAAGAGGTCTTCATTCAGCTATTCCGCAAAATCTCCAGTTTCCGAGGGGATTCGGCCTTTTCCACATGGCTTCATCGGCTAACCGTCAATCAGGTGTTAATGTTCTTTCGCAAGCGTAGCGTAAAGAATGAACGCGTCTCTGAAGACGGCGAGATGCCGGAACAGATCGCCATCGGGTCGGCAGATCCGGGCAAGATGCAGGTGATCGATCGCATAGCTCTCCGAAATGCGATTGCGGAGCTTCCGAAAGGCTACAAAAGAGTCTTTATTCTGCACGACATCGAAGGTTATGAGCATGAAGAGGTCGCGCGGCAGCTCGGAATTTCGGTCGGAACCTCAAAATCGCAGCTTCACAAAGCTCGGCTAAAACTGAGAGGTCTTCTGATCCAGCAAAAAGATCAACTCTAACAAAATAAGAAAAGGTCAACAGGGTAGCGGTTTTTGCCGGACTATTCATCTGGATAGATGCATCCTCGAATGTTTCGGGCAGGCAACTAATCGGGTTTAGCGTTAATCTATTAATTTGTCATTCAAGGGGAGATAAAGATCGATATTAAAGCCTTCGCTCACTTTCAGCCGAAGGATGGGTTTAAGAATGGACTGCAGCCTTTGCCAGGAGTTGATCAGTGAATACATTGACGGTGAGACCGATCAGGTGACGACCGCACTTGTCAGCGCCCATCTTGCCGAGTGCGGCGAATGCTCTCAGTTATTCGAAGATTTCTCTGCAATATTGGCAAATTGTGCAAAGCCCGATACCAAAGAGATCGTCCCGCCTAATCCGAAAGCTCTTTGGTGCCGCATAAATAACGTAATTGAATCGGACCTTAAACACCGAGAGAATAAAAAAGAGCAAACGCCCGTTGGGTTGTTCGGAAAGGGTCGTGCATTTTCCGTCCCTCAGGTCGTAACCGCAGCCATTGGTGTCGCATTGATCAGCTCTCTTCTGACTATTGTTGGCCTAAAGAATTACTTTGAGCCGACACTCGCCGACAACACAACCCGTTCTCGTGAAACAGAGACTACTGTCGAGAAGTTGCTTGGAAAGCTTGGGCTTATTGAGGGTATAGAGCAGGCGCGCGAACGGCGTATTCGTGAACAACAAGCCGTAATTGATTACTGGAATAAACGTGTTCAGGCAAAACGAATGCACTGGGACGAGCGTATGCGGGAGGCGTTCGATCGCAATGTCCGGGAGATCGACCAAGCTGTACACGAATATACGCTCATGTTAGAAAAAGACCCTGATGATCAACTCACTGGCGAGATGCTCGATTCCGCCTTGAATGAGAAAATGAATCTTCTTAGGGAATTTGCCGAGTTGTAAGGTCCTTGTTTGCGATGTCTTTTGCCCAAGATCATTTCAATTTCAAAACGACCGCGGCTTTTCGATGTCTGAGTGTCGCGTTTTTGTTTGTTTTTCTGCTTTCGCCCGTATTTGCCCAAAAGCGCTTTTCGAAGACTTATCCTGCCGGTCAAAATGTAACACTACAGCTAACTAACCGTTCAGGAACTGTAACGGTCGAGGGCTGGAACAAACAGGAGATCAGCATTTCTGCGTATCTTGAGGCTCCAGCCGCGAATATCGAACCGCAAAGTCTTAGCGGTACGATCTACATAAATTTGGTGCGCGATAATCAGGGTCGGATGGATGTCGGCAATGTCAATTTCAATATTAAAGTCCCCTTCGGTTCAAGTGTGGACATAGAAACAAAGATCGGAAATCTCTCCGTATCAAATGTGCGCGGAGCGCGTGTTCGAGCTCATATTACTAGCGAAGGGGACATTACGTTGACTAACATCGTTTCAACAAATGTGTCTGCACAGAACGGCATCGGCGATATCTTCTTCGATGGCCAGATACAGAACGGGGGAACATATAGATTTAGTTCCATTCGCGGCAACATTAATCTGCGAATTCCCTTCAACTCCTCATTTAGGTTGGTGGCGACAGCACCTTCTACTCGGAGCATCGACCTTGGGCCTTTTTCGGGCGGTGATCTGCGGATGGTCGGTGACGGACGTCGCATCGCCGGGCAGAACGGCGCTGGTGATGCAAGCATCAGTATAACCAACCAACGCGGGACCATAGCTTTTATACGCCGTTAGCACTGTAGCCCGGCCCGGCGAATCACCACAAAATAAATCCTTGCTTCCGTGGCAATGGAATGTGTATTCTAGTTGTGGCCGCGTTTCGCTCCCTATCCTTGCCTTTCTGGAACACTATGAAACCCAAAATTCTCTTGATCTCTATAGCCCTGTTCCTTATCTACGGAACTTCATTTTCACAGCAACCCTCATCGATAAAGCGAACCACCTATAAATCTGACGTGATACCTTTCGGTTCGGGGGGAACACTCTCGATAATTGGAGCTCCGAATGGTTCCATAAAGATCGAGGGCTGGCAACGCTCAGAGATAGAAATAAATGCTGAGATCGAGGTCGCCGCCGGCAATGATGCAGATCTGAAACGTCTGTCGTCCGTGGTTGGTTTCATTACGGAGGAAAGCCTCGGGCGCACCGCGATCCTAACCATCGGCCCGCATGATCGAAAGGCCATAATGAAACTCGATAAGAAGTTTCCTAAACATTTGATCGGATCGACCTATGCCGTAAATTACACTTTGAAAGTTCCGCGTTATATCGATTTGCAGATCGATGGCGGAAAAGGGGACCTGGTGGTTACAGGCGTCGATGGAATGATCAAACTAAATCATTTGGATGGCAATTCAACTATAGACCTTGTCGGAGGGAGCATTCTTGCAACGATCGGCAGCGGCACCGTGAATATCACCATACCGACCCGCAGTTGGCGAGGACGTTTTGCCGAAATCAATCTTGCAAAGGGAGAGATGAACATCAGTCTTCCTACTGGCTTGAACGCTTATTTTGACGCGTCGATACTGCGGTCAGGCAGGATCGATAATCAGTTCACTTCATTTGCGCCGCGTGATCGAAAAGGAGAATTCACCGAACGCTCTATCGTGGCCAAAACCGGTACTGGTTCAGTTCCATTGAAGTTCACGATTGGAGATGGAACGATGAGGATCCGCGAGATCGGCCCTCCCGGAGCATAGTCAGATTTCAATTCGGTATTTATTAGTGGTAACGTATCATTCGTTACCACTTTTTATGTCTATTAAATCCGATATTTGGCTCCGAAAGATGGTCGAAGAGCAGCAAATGATTCTAATTTAAAACGCAAGGTCCCCGTCCCACCGATCGAATGGTGCGACGAAGCGTGGGTACAGAACAAATTCGGTTTGCCGCCAGCGAAGATCATTGACCTGCTCGGGCTAATGGGAGATTCCATCGACAACATTCCCGGAGCTCCCGGCATTGGCGAAAAAGGTGCATTGAAACTGATACTCGAATTCGGTTCGGCCGAAGGGGCGATGGCGAATGCCGACAAGGTAACTCATAAAACCTATCGTGAAAGCCTGCAAAATAACCAGGACATCATTCGCCAGTCTTTAGAGCTCGCGACCGTACATTGTGAGGTACCGATAGAACTTGATCTTGATCAGCTAAGATTCCGCGAGCCCGACCGTGTGAAAGCATACGAAATTTTTCGCGAACTAGAGTTCAACACGCTGACAAAAGAATTCTCCGACGCCGCGACGCTGTTCAATATGCACGGCGGGGCCGACGATTCGCCCGGACGGGTCGAGCAGATATATGAGGTGATAAAAACCCGAGCCGAATTGGACAAACTAATTCGCACGGTATGGGAAAAGGAACGCTTCGCCTTTTATGTTGATGATTCGAATGAAGGCAAATGGCACAGTGCGTTTGATAAGCAGCCCCCATTGGGTGTGTCTATATCTTACGCACCGGGCGTTGCAGTTTTCATTGATCTTGAGAATTTTGAAGATGGACGTGAGACCGCCTTGCGCCCGATCGCTGATACCTTCGCAAATCCGTATATTGAAAAATGGACGCACGACCTGAAAAAGAACCTCGCCGTACTTCGGAAGATCGGTGCTGAGGTGGTCGGCGTTACGGAAGATCTGATGCTTGCGTCTTATCTGCTTGATTCGGGACGACCGCATCATGAGATCGAGTTCTTGGCACAGCACAATCTGAACGCTTATCCGAATGTCAAAGCTCCTGAAGCATTCTCGGCGTCCGGTTGGCAGGCCGCAACACGTGCCGATCAAATATTTCAGCTCGTGCCGGTGCTCCGCAAGAAAATAGCGGCGGATGGCCTTACCAAGGTCTATTCGGATATCGAAATACCGGTCAGCCCCGTGCTTGCTGATATCGAAACCGCAGGAATGAAGGTCGATGTCGATTCGCTTAGCACTTTCTCTGACTTCATTTCCAAAGAGCTTGCAGCTCTGCGAGAAAAGATCTTCAAGATCGCCGGACGCGAATTCAATATCGGTTCACCTAAACAGGTTGGCGAGGTCTTCGCGGAATTGAAAATCGCCACCGGGAAGAAGACAGCGACCGGGCAGGTTTCAACGAGCAAAGATGTACTTGCCGAGCTGGCTGTTGATTTTGAGATAGCTCAGTTAATAATCGACTATCGCGAACTCGATAAATTGAAAGCGACATATGCCGATTCGCTGCCGAAAATGGTGAATACGGACGGGCGAATTCATGGCGTTTTGAATCAAACAGTCGCCGCGACCGGGCGACTGAGTTCGACTGAGCCAAATCTACAGAACATTCCGGTTCGCACAGAACTTGGCCAGCGAATAAGGAAAGCATTCATTCCGGAAAAGGGGAACAAGCTCATCTCGGCGGACTATTCGCAGCTTGAATTGCGAATTCTCGCACACATCACGAAGGATCCCGTAATGCTTGAAGCCTATCAAAAGAATGAAGATATACACGCAAAAACGGCCAAGCTTGTTTTCGGGGCTGCTGACGAGAAGGACTTGAAGGAAAAACGTCGCTTGGCGAAGATAGTCAACTTCGGCATCGCCTATGCGGTCGAGGCTTTTGGGCTTTCGCAACGTGTCGGCATCTCGAAACAGGAAGCACGCAAGGTGATAGACGACTATTTCGAAACATACAAAGGCATCCGTGCATATATGGACCGAATTCCGGAAGAAGCCCGCGAGAAAGGTTATGTAACTTCGCTGTTCGGACGCAGGCGATATTTCCCGGGCATCAAGGATCGCAATTTTGCGGTCCGTTCGCGCGCCGAACGCGAGGCGATCAATATGCCGATCCAAGGGACTGCATCGGACATAGTTAAGATCGCGATGATCAATGTAGCGAGATGGCTTAAGGAAGCCGGACTGAGAACGCAAATGATAATGCAGGTGCACGATGAACTCCTTTTCGAGGCACCCGAGGAGGAGGTCTCCGCAGCTTCCGAAATAATCAAACGCGAAATGGAATCGGCAGCCGTTCTTGACGTTCCGCTCATCGCAGAGATCGGCGTCGGAGATGATTGGATGAGCACGAAATGATTTATGAAAGGCAGTGAACGAATTAAAGTAAAGCGCCTTCCGGCACGCGGTGCGTATGATCGCGATACGATCTATGCGATCCTCGATGAGGCATTCATCTGTCACGTTGGGTTTGCAGTTGACGGCCAGCCGTATGTGATCCCGACAGGATATGCGCGTATTGATGATCATCTGTATATTCACGGCTCTTCCGCCAGCCGGATGTTGCGGACGCTTTCGGAGGGTGTAGATGTTTGCGTCACAGTAACTTTGGTCGATGGGCTGGTGCTAGCTCGTTCGGCGTTTCATCATTCGATAAACTACCGCTCGGTCGTAGTGCTTGGTAAAGCTGAACTTGTCGCAAATCGTGAAGAAAAGGAAAGGGCTCTCGAGGCATTCACCGAACATATCATTCCGGGGCGCTGGCCTGAGATACGCTGGCCTAATGAACTGGAACTTAAAGCGACCTCTGTCCTGAAACTCCCTATCGAAGAAGCCTCAGCAAAAATAAGGACCGGCGACCCGAAAGATGACGACGAAGATTATGCAATGAACGTCTGGGCCGGTGTGCTGCCGATCTCAGAGACGATTGGCAGGCCAATACCTGATTCACGACTGGGAAACGGGATCGCTATCCCTCCTCATATAACCAGCTACCCTCGGAAAAAGTAAAAACCGCCGAAGCTGATCGGCGGTCTTGCAGAAACCTGGTGGAGATGAGGGGGATCGAACCCCTGACCTCGGCATTGCGAACGCCGCGCTCTCCCAGCTGAGCTACATCCCCAATGAAAATGACAGTTTAGAATCGATGGTTACGAATTTCAAGAGATCGGCGAAAGTTCACATAGCCCGAAGCAAATCCGATCTCATTGCGCTTTCAATTCACCGCTCCGGCTGGAAGAAGTGAACCCTTTGGGTCAGAAACATAAGCATATCCGTCTTCGATCTTCCCGATCATTCCGTGAAAATGAACCTCGGCGCCAGAAACGACGACAACCGAATCGCCGGGGCTTACTTTTTTCTCATCGACAGGGAATCTGATCGTCGTGGCATTGCCGTTCTCATGAGCGACCGCCTCGTATTCGAACGTTGCCGCGTCAAAGCTAAGAGTTTGTGAAAAAGAAACTTCCATTATTTTTCTCCGATAAATAGAGTTTATTAGTCATGGAGGCGAAAGTCCAAAGAGATAGCGTCGTGGTCCGAAAGCGGCGTGCCATCCTTGTCCCTAAGTTCGCCGATCGTTTTTGCCGCGCTCGGAGATGCGGGCACGATGCCCTTTCCGGCAAACCAGTCCAGCCTGCTTGAAACACTTCCGCCGACGCGGTTTGCGGCCCAAAAAATGAACGGGAAACACCATTCCGGCACCCAGTCGCGCAGGTTGGTATTCTTCTCGATGCTTTCAACGTGGTAGTGGAGCGTTCCGGTCCCGATGTTGTTGAGATCCCGAAAACGGTAGCCGCGGCCTTCGATAAGATCAAACAATGCCTTTTCGAAGAATCGCTCCGGGTGCGGCAGGTGGTTCTTAGCAACATTTTTAGGCCCCATAAAGACGCGTCGCCAATAGCCCATTATCGCACGCGTGGAACTTTGCGAATTGAATGTGGTGGTGTTCCAATCGCCGCCGATCAAAGTTGGCATCTCCGGAAGAGTATCAAGATGATCAAGAATTATCTGCATCTGAAGACGGCGATGAGCTCGCGAACAGTGAGCATCAAGATGAACGGTAACCGCCCGGAATATGCCGGCCGGATGCTGGACCTCAGCGACCAATGCGCGAAGCCAGCCGAGCCGTTTTTCCTTGCCCCACATCTTGTCTTTCCCATTCGGCAGCGGAACGGCCTGAATATTCCGCATTGGCCACTTTGAGAACATCGCCAGGCCGTGTATCGAATTCGTATTCTCTCCCTCAGCCATTGCTTCAACCCCGCTTCCCTTTTGTAGTGCAATGTAAACCGGAGCAAATGCGTAATTAAGCCTCAATTCGCGTGCGAGATCCTGTGCGACGAATCTATTTCCGCTTCGGGCCATTCCATGGTCAAGCTCTGTCAGGAGCAACACGTCCTTGCCGCTCAGGTTAGCGTTTTGCTTAAGTGCATCTAGGATACCTTCAAAAATGTTCCCGCGTTCGATGTTCCATGCCAGTGCGGATATATGGCTGCGGACTGCGGTTTCATTCCCGCAAGAAAACTCTTCATAAATGACCGAGTTCAAGATCCGCTCAGCCTCGTCCTTGATCTCCGCGTGGATCGGAGCGGATTCAAGCTCAGCGAGAGAATCAAACTTCAAAAGTTCATCGAACCTTTGGTTCAGATCGTGCTCTAGAAAGCTAGGCAGATACACCTGGTCAGAGATTCTAGGTCTCATAAAAAGAATCAGGATAACCACTCCTGCCTCAAATTAAAAGAGAAGTTCTTAACGCCGATCAAGGTCGGACTATTTCGGTTATGGGGAAGATCGTAAACATTGGGAACAAACTTGGGTGCCAGACTCAAAATTTAGAATTATCTTTCTAAAACCAACCACAGCCATACTATACAACCATGTCCGTACTATCATTATTTACCTTAATATGCACCTAATTGCGTTCATATATCGGTCATTGGCCAGCCTCTGAATGCGCCTATATCATTTAAGCAGCCTGTCTGCCTGATAGCTTTTCATACTCCTGATTGTTTTAGGTGCGCAGAATCTTAATCAGAATGCAATAGCTTTTTGCGGAGCCACTCGCCGAATAGATCAAGCAGCGTAACGAGTATAAGAATAAATAGCAGGACCGCAGAGAACTTGTCCCATTGGCCGAACTCCTGATAAGTATGCAAAAGCAGTCCAATGCCGCCGGCGCCGACATAGCCGATTATAGCGGCCGAGCGGATATTGTATTCAAGCATCCAAAGGACGTGGCTCGCGACAAGCGGCTTTACCTGAGGTAAAAGTCCATACTGAAATGCCTGTATCGCATTAGCACCGGACATTTTTAACCCGTCAGGGACTTCCGTATCAATAGATTCAAATGCGTCACTGAAAAACTTGCCTAAATATCCAACACTATAAAACGTCAACCCGATCACCCCTGCCAACGGATTGGGCCCTACTACTGCTACCGCTATCAGTGCCCAAATAAGGCTCGGAAGAGTTCTAACAATGTTCAATATCATCCTGACCGTTAAGTTCAGCCATCTTGGCGCAACGGTCTGAGCACCGGCAACTGCCAGCGGCATAGCAATGATCGCGGCGAACAGTGTGGCCATAACTGCGATCTGTATTGTTTCGCCGAGAGCGAATATGATCTGCGGCGCTGCTGAGAGATCAGGCGGAAAGAATTTTGCAGCGAAGCGTCTTAGATTCTCTAGATAATTAAGGTCTCGGCCCGAACCGGTCAATGCGGGCAAAGAAAACACCACCGCGACTGCAAAGAGCAGTAGGGTTGCACGAAAAGCTGTGAAGCGCTCGCGCCAACCAAGTGTAGGCATCGGTCCGGTTTTGGCCACTATCTTTTAATTTTACGTAGCGACCAGCCATCCGCAAAAGCAGATCCTATCTTCAGTTCAAAATCGGCAAAACGCTCTACAAGCTCAACATCGTGCAAAACAGCGATCACGGTCTTGCCACGTCCTGCACACAACAAGCGAAAGCGTGAAAGCACCTGTTCAGCAAGTTTAAGATCAAGGTTCGATGTCGGCTCGTCGGCAAGGATCACGCTCGGGTCTTGCATAAGCACACGGGCAATCGCCGTACGCTGCTGTTCCCCGCCCGAAATACTCCGAACGGGCTTATGACATAGATCAGCAAGGCCAAATTCTTTTATAAGCTCGAAGGCATTTTGTTTTTCGGGCGATCCAAACGCGAAGAGCGTCTTCCACCAAGGCTGACTCCCCAAACATCCGCACAAAACATTCGTCAACACGCTAAGTTCATTCGTAAGACGAAGATGTTGAAATACTGTACCGATGGAGGTTGGGAGATCATCTGCAAAATTCACACTTCCGTCAGTCGGCTGGATCTGGCCGCGAAGACAAGCAAGCAAACTTGTCTTGCCGGATCCGGATGGTCCTGTAACCGCGAGGAAACACCCTGCCGCAAGCTGCCAGGACATTCGCTCGAATAATCGCTTATCGCCGCGATCAAGCGAGAGCCCTTCAACTCCAACAGCTATTTCCCCGGGTGAGATCGTCGCCGTTCGGGTGGTCTCCATCTATTTAGGCATAATCGAGAGAGCTTCTTTCAGTGGCCTTAGGTGTTCTTGCTGATCCGCTTCAACGAGTTTGGAAGTAAATAGTTTGTCGCGGAGCTCCGTATTTGCGGGATCGTTCAATGAGAGCAATGCCTGCCTGAGCTTATTCCTTTCTTCACCGGTAAGCGTCTTGCGGACCGCAATGATATGCGTTGGGACATCTCCCTGCTCCTGCACCTTCTTCAGCTTTGAGCGCTGCTCTTCGGTCAAATGCTTGTTCTCATCCAGCACGTAATAACTTACGGCCGCGGCCTCAGATTGGCCATTCAAAACCCGTTCAACCGCTGATACATAACCGGTGCCAAAAAAGACATTCCCCGCCCCAAAAAACTCTTCAGGATCGGCTTTTTCTGATATCAAATTTCGCTTGCGTAGATCCCAGAGCGGTATTATGAAGCCCGAAGTGCTCGTCTTGCTGGCAAATGCAACGGGTTTTCCTTTAAGATCCTCGATCTTTGTGTAAGGCTTTTCCTTTAGCGACAGCCAATAACTTTTATAGGTGGTCTTGCCGTTGATCTCACCCACCAGCAGCAGTTCAGCATCCTTGGCGTTAATAAGATCATTAGCACTTAGATAGCCGATATCGATTGTTCCATTTGCGAACCCCTCATTTATCACCGCCGCTGAAAGAGGAATGATGATCTCTACCGGCTTCCCAAGCTTTTCCGATAAATATTTTTCAAGCGACCCACGCTCTGCTATCATCTGATCCGGGTTCTTATCCGGCTTAAGCGCAATAACGACCCTTGCCCCTTTGTTCGCAGAATTACTTGAAATGGATTCCGGCCGCGAACCACACGCGGCAAGCAGTGCGACAAAGATAACTGTTGCTATCAAAGTTATAATTTCTTGTTTCATAAACTAGTTATTGAATTTTTCGTGAGTTTCTGAACTGTTTGATACATCTTCGACAAGAGCAGCGCCTTCGGCGATCCTTATTGGGGCCAACCCGTCCAGATCCCACTCGGAATAGTTCAATTCGATCACACGATGCATGAGAAATTCAAATTCCCCACGATCGAAGCTTAGGCGAACATCACCTGCACGCATATGGGCAAGCCTGCAACCTCTACAATACCAAACCTCAAGTGGAGTTTTTGCTGATCTAACACTATCCATCTGTATGCTGTATGATAATTAGCCTTATTTGGCCTAAAAACTCATCTTTGCACCCACCTGAACTAATCGCGGACTTGAAGGCAAGATGCCGCGAACGCGATCGACGATGAAAAGGCGGTCAAATATATTCTTTGCTGTAACAAAAAAAGTTGTTCTGATACTTTCTACGCGATAATTCACAGTAGCATTCCAATATGTCTGTGCCTGGATCGCCCCGCTCTGTCCGTTTGGTGTCGGGTTGATAGTGTTCAGGTCATCGCCAAACTGTCGGCTGATGTAATTATTTTCAATAAATGCCTCAAACCCTTTTGAATGCGAATAACCTAAGCTTGTTGTTATTAAATGGTTTGGCACATACGGAAGACGGTTCCCTTTGATCGGGATAGAAGCGTTTAGTGAACTGTATCTAGTACCGCGGAACTCCGCGATCGGCAGCCATGTATATGCCGTTCGCATGAAAAAATTATGCTCGGAGAGAAAAACTGTGCCTGAATCAAACTGTCCTGAGAATTCAAACCCTTGTTGCAGAGTTTTTCCTCCATTAGTTAGCGTCGCTCCGATGCCGCCTGCCAGGCTCGCCGGAATAATTTGATTCTCGTAGTCCAACCGGAAAAAGGTGCCTTCAACCCGAAAACCTTTAATGACATCACCTCGAACACCAACCTCATAATTCCAGCTGCGCTCCGGATCCAGGTCGAGCACCCCACCATTATTTCCGATAATGTCTTCAGCACGCGGCGGAGAGAACCCGCGATGAAGCCCAGCAAAAATCCTTATTCGACCAGGGGCAGAGTAGGTGATCCCGACCCCTGGAATCACCTCGGTGATCGTTGTCCGTCCTTCTGCAATAGGGGATGCCAAGAGATTTCGTCGTAGAATATCTATCTGCTCAAACCGGACACCGGGCGTTACCGCAAAGCGGCCAAAGATAAACCTATTCTGTATGAACCCTGACTTTGCGAAATTCTTCCTTTGATTTACTTCGGATGGCACCCCATCACGGCTGGTCGGAAGATCACCATTCAATTGACGGCGGAACTGGTCTTCCCAATGAAGCCGAAATCCGCCCTGCAATTCACCGCGGACGATCTTGCCAATACCATAGCTATGATCGAAACGCGGAGCGACCCCGAACGTTTTGTACTCGCGCAACCGGCCCTCATTCCCGCAAGTTGTACTCAGATCAGCCATGCTGAGGCAATCCGGATCAATATTCAAACGGTTTGGCCGCTGTCCCGAATTCGATGATTGCCGCCACCAATGCCTTTTAAAGTGATTGAAGTAGAAATTGGTGGTGATGAAGGTTTGCGCTCCAAAAACACCTGTGTGAGAAGCAGATAGACCATAGCGGTCTCCATAGAAGAAGTCGTTACGAAAAGGATTAGCCCGCGGATCCGCAGCGAATTCTGCCTCGGTCAGTCCCGAATAGGTTACGTTCGAGTCTTCGCCATAATAGCTGAATTTAAAAGTAAGTGAATTTCTTGCATTTATCGTTTGGATCACCTTTGAAGATAAGTCATTCAGCCTAGCGTTTGTGTTCTCGCGAGCCCCATCGCCCTGTTTGCGAGTGTAGTTAACGAATAAACCTGTTCGCTTAATGGTCCCGCTTCCGGTAAAGCTTCCATTGAAGTAAGAACGGTTTCCGCCGATCAGTTTGATGGCAAATGAGGGCTTTGTGGTCGGGTTCGGTGTCAAATAATTTATTACTCCCGCGATCGTTTGGGGTCCATAAGCTATCTGACTTGAACCTTTTAACACTTCCACTGATGCGTAGCGCTCGATCGGCGGATGGTAGTAAGACGCATTGTCACCGTAAGGAGCATAGGCCAGCGGAATGCCATCTTCAAGAAGCAACACTTTTGTCGAGCGGGTGGGATTCGTCCCTCGTATCCCGATGTTCGGCCGCAGCCCAAAGCCCTCCTCTTCTTTCACATTTACACCGGAGATCTTTCTTAAAGCTTCGGAGAAGTTAAAAACGCGACTGTTCTCTAATGTGATCCGGTCAAGCTGCTCTATGGATCCAGGAGCACCGGACGATGCTCCGGCATCACCAACCAGATTTGCAGCCGTAATGGATACTTCCGCGGCAACTGCTTCCGGCGAAAGCTCAACTGCAAAAACCCCATCAAAAGGAGAGACTAAAGAAATCGTTTTCGATCCAAAACCTCTGCCGCCTGCCGTCAGCGAATATAACCCAGGCGGTAATGAGCGAATCTCGAACCAGCCTTCGTCGTCGCTAATGATCTCACGCCTGAGACGTATGTCCGCACGTTCAAGCACTATGGTCGCACCGGGAATCCCAGCATGAGCCTGATCTATCACCCGGCCCCTTATGCTCAAGACGGTCTGCCCAACCAACGTGCCGCAAAGGGAGGCGGCAATGAACAATATCGTAAGTATCCTTGCTAGTCTTATCTCTTTCATTTTCTCATTTGTATATTTTGGTGGCGTCAATAGTCCGACAAACTACTTACCTAGACTGGAACCATTAGGCCAGCGAAATCTTCATTATGTGCGTCTGATCAAAAATAAATTGATATTGAAACTGGATTTCATTTTCATTTAAGAAAAAGATAACCAATGAGACTGTATTTGTCAAAGTGATTGTGAAGAAAAGAAAAGGCGGAGCGAAACTCTCCTTTCTTTAGCTCTATTTTCCAGTGAATACCGGCGGGCGTTTGTCGAAGAAGGCCGCGAGGCCCTCTTTGAAATCAGATGATTGTCCGGATTTGATCTGACACTCAGCTTCAAGGACAAGCTGTGCGGTTAGGTCATTTGAAAACGAGGCGTTCAACATCCGTTTGATACGTCCGATGGAACCTGTCGGACCCATCGCCAGTTTTACTGCAAGTTTGGCTGACTCACTCATCAGACTGGCCGCTGGAACCACCCTATTGATCATTCCGATCTGGGCCGCTCTTTCCGATGAGATCGAGTCGCCTGTCATCAGAAGCTCCGCAGCGAGCTTTTCGCCTATCGCACGGGGGAGGAAAAATGTGCCGCCGCAATCAGGGGTCAAACCTATGCGGACGAAGGCTTCGCGAAATGCTGCGTCATCAGACGCGATGACAATATCGCACGCTAGGGCAAGATTAACACCAGCGCCTGCGCAAATGCCGTTAACAGCTGCGATAAAAGGAATAGGCGTCTCGCGGATCAGACGGATCAAACCGTGAAGCGATTTCAGCGGCGAGTCAAGAAATGCTTCAATGCGGCCCTCGGCCTCACCCATCTCCTGCATCTCTTTCAGGTCACCGCCGGATGAGAACGCGCGTCCAGCACCAGTAAGGACGACCGCCCTCACGCCTTCGGCTGCGGCTTTCTGGATAGCGCTTCTAAGGTCGTTACCCATCTGCATAGACAGAGCGTTAAGCGCATCTGGGCGGTTCATCGTGATCGTCGCGACTGTTCCGTTCAAGACGTAGTTAACTGTTTCAAAACTCATCGGGGTTTCCTCTTGCTGTATCTGATCTAGGTATGGTCTATGCGTAGCGTGCTCTGGATCTGCTCGCCTCGTGACATTCGCGACAAAGCACCGTTCGCCCTACTTTTGGTTGAAACGGGACTTGGTCATGCTTTCCGCAATTGTCACAAACTATCTCAAATCGTTTTGGGGCATCTTCTCCGATCGCCGCTTTTTTCGACCTGCATTTAGGACACCGCTGCGGCGGAGGCATATTGCGCTGGTAGAACATTTCCTGTTCCTTTTCGGTGAACAGGAACATTTCCTTACACTGAACGCAGGTTGTTTCTATATCCGGCATATCAGCAACTCCTAACAACAAATTTCGGTTGAGGATGCAAGCGATGATACCACACAGCGAGAGTTCTGAAAAACGCTATCCCATCGCAAGTTCTTCAACATGGCCGTGTACGGTCTCGCCGAGTGTCGCTAAATTGTATCCGCCTTCAAGACAAGAAACTATACGCCCTTCGCACACGTCATCAGCCCAATCCATCACAGTTCGTGTCATCGAGCGGTAATCGCGATCCTCCAGCTGGAGCTGGCCAAGCGATACAAGGAAAAACTGAAAGAGGCAGGCGTTATATTTTGCTCGTTCACCGAGGCCGTCGAGGAATATCCAGAGTTGATCCAAAAATATCTCGGATCGGTCGTACCCGTCGGCGACAATTATTACGCCGCCCTGAACTCGGCTGTATTTTCCGACGGTTCGTTCGTCTTTATACCGAAAGGAGTCCGCTGCCCGATGGAACTCTCGACGTATTTCCGCATCAATACCCAAGAATCGGGACAATTCGAGCGAACGCTGATCGTTGCAGAAGAAGGCGGTTATGTCGCCTACAACGAAGGCTGCACGGCACCGCAGTTCGATACGAATCAGCTTCACGCGGCAGTTGTTGAGCTTGTCGCTCTGGACAACGCCGAGATCAAATACTCGACCGTGCAGAACTGGTACGCCGGCGACGAAACGGGCAAAGGCGGCATTTATAACTTTGTAACGAAACGCGGTGCCTGTCGCGGCGTGAATTCGAAGATATCGTGGACGCAGGTCGAGACCGGCAGTGCGATCACGTGGAAATATCCAAGCGTGATACTGCAGGGCGACAATTCGATCGGCGAATTCTACTCCGTCGCTCTTACCAACAACGCACAGATCGCTGACACAGGAACGAAGATGATCCATTTGGGTAAGAACACCAAATCAACCATCGTCTCAAAAGGCATATCGGCTGGCCGTTCGAACAACTCATATCGCGGGTTGGTCAAAGTGATGCCGAAGGCCGAAGGAGCACGCAATTATACTCAGTGCGATTCGATGCTGATCGGCGGACGCTGCGAGGCGAATACCTTCCCCTATATCGAGGTGATGAACAATACCGCCCGAGTAGAACACGAGGCGACCACATCGAAAATATCAGAGGAGCAGCTTTTCTACCTTCAGCAGCGTGGGCTGTCGCAGGAAGACGCGGTTTCGCTGATCATCAACGGTTTCTGCAAAGAGGTCTTTCGCGAACTGCCGATGGAATATGCCGTTGAGGCTCAGAAGTTGTTAGGCCTAAAGCTTGAAGGCTCGGTCGGATAAGTCAATTGGCGCTACATAGCCAGTATGCATAGATAAATGAGGACAATTCAACCGCCAGACCAACCGAAACCAAAAGGCCATTACAGTCCGGGTGTTGAACATGGCGGATTGATATTTGTGTCGGGGCAGCTGCCGATGTCGCTCGATACGCGGGAGCCGTTTACGGGTGATATTGGCGAGCAGACGGAGCTGGCATTGAGGAATGTTGAACACGTTCTCAAAGCGGCAGGCAGTAGTCTATCGCAAGTGCTTCAGATGACGATCTATGTTTCGGACATGGAATTATGGGATGCGGTGAATAAGAAATACGCCGAGATCATGGGCGAGCACCGACCGGCGAGGGCGATCGTGCCGGTCAAAGATCTGCATTTTGGTACGAAGATCGAGATACAGGCGATCGCGGCGGTAAAAGAAGGTTAATCACAGAAAGCACAGAGGGTACAGAAGATGAAATTTGGTATTTTTGTAATTCTTTTGATCGCTTTGGCGAGTATTGCAAACGCTCAATCGCCGGTGAAACGTAGTGTCGAGTCGCCTGATGCGCCGAAGGTCGCCGGAGCGCCGTATTCGCAGGCGATAATTGCGAACGGATTCGTATTTGCGGCGGGGCAGATCGGAACAGACCCCAAGACAGGGTCGCTTGTAGAAGGATTTGAGGCCCAGACCGATCAGGTGCTTAAGAACATCGCGGCGGTCCTGAAGGCTTCAGGGAGTTCGATGGAAGGCGTGGTAAAGGCGACCGTTTTTCTTGCCGATATGAACGATTTCGCCAAGATGAACGAGATCTATTCAAAGCATTTCAAGGCACCATTCCCGGCCCGTTCTACGGTGCAGGTGGCCCGGCTGCCGCGCGATGCGCGGATCGAGATCGAGGTCGTGGCAATTGTGAAAGCAGATAAACCCGGCGAGAAGGTGCAAGACAAGAAATGAATCTCCTTCAATATTACGGCATCGATTGGTTGGCGACCGCGTGCGGGTTGACAGGTGTTTTTCTGCTCGGCAACAAAAATAAGCTAGGTTTTCTTGTCTTTATGATGGCTAGCGCCAGTTGGATAACATTTGGTTTTCTGACGGGCAGCCCGGCGGTTATCATCGGGAGTTCGATCTTCTTGATAATGCATCTTCGCGGTTGGCTTTCGTGGCGCCGAGACGAGCGAGAAAAACGATTTATTGAGACCCAGGAGGTCACCGTCGCGAAATGAGCTTGTGAATTGCCAGGGTCTGTGCATTCTCAAACGAGGCGATCTTTAGGTTGCACGGACATCATTCTGAGCCAGTGTCGAAGTATGAGAAGTGGAGTGTGCCCTAAATGTGGGAGGGTGAGTGAGATCTATTCTAAGCGTGAGAGCCAGCACATTGGGAATTCGCCGTTAGTTAAACGATCGGAATCTCCTTGCCATAAGAATGCTGGTTTGTGCGGACGTGGGTTAATCGAACAATACGTTCAGAATCGTGCGGATCTTGAGAATCTCCCAAGAAAGCAGTTACTCCGGAGGCTTAATCCCACAAACTAACGAAATATATGCTTTTAGAAGTAAAAGACCTGCATGCAGGCATTGACGGTAAAGAAATATTGAAGGGATTGAACCTTCAGGTTAAGAAGGGCGAGGTCCACGCCATAATGGGACCGAACGGCTCGGGCAAATCGACGTTGTCGAAAGTGCTGGCCGGGCATCCGTCGTATGAGGTGATGTCGGGTGAGGTGATCTACGACGGCAAGAACCTACTCGAGATGGAGCCCGATGAACGCGCCCGCGAAGGCGTCTTTATGGCGTTTCAGTATCCGGTCGAGGTGCCGGGGGTATCGAATTCGCAGTTTCTACGGCTCGCCTACAACGAGAAGATGAAACATCTCGGCTTGGAGGAACTCGACCCTCTTGAATTCAATGATTACTTGAAAGAGAAAGCGAAGATCGTCGATATGGACCCGCAGTTTTTCAAGCGTTCGGTCAATGAGGGCTTTTCCGGCGGAGAGAAAAAGCGGAACGAGATCTTGCAGATGGCGGTGCTCGAACCAAAGCTCGCGATCCTCGACGAAACCGATTCCGGCCTCGACATCGATGCCCTTCGCATAGTCGCAGAGGGCGTGAACAAGCTGCGCTCGAATGAGAACGGGATCATTTTGGTAACACATTATCAGCGACTTCTTAATTTTATAGTTCCGGATATGGTTCACGTTCTTGCCAACGGTCGCATCGTGAAAGAGGGTGGAAAAGAGCTTGCACTTGAACTGGAAGAAAAAGGCTACGACTGGGTGAAGGGAGCCACGAACTGAAATGAACCAGCTCATTGAAAAGCATATCGAAAACGAGATCGCAGAGGCTGAAAAACTTGCGGCGGCGGGTGATGCGGCGGGGGCGTTCCGGCATTTAGAGCGTGCTCACGTGCTTGGCCAATCGAGCACCTATCATCATACGCGTATTCATTGGCTGATGCTGAAACACGGAATTCGTGAACGGGATGCGAAGGAGATCGCGGGCCAAGTATTGCGCATTGGCGGTGCTGCGACGAAAACGCCGTTTGGGATCTATCCAAAAGGAAACACTGGCGGAGCGAACGTTAGCCCAATTAAGCCAATGCCGATCGTGCCAGATCTAGCGAAGATATTGGCTGAGGCGGAACGAGATTGAAGGAATTGAGCAAAGGTGAAACCAATTCAGTTGGGACCGCACTTCCCGGCTTGCTGATCGCATTGTGGGCGGTAGTTTTGCTTGTTGCGTTTATTGCGAATAGGAGTGAGGACGTCGGGCGGATCGCTTCCTTGTTTCCGCGACTTAACGGCGGGCCAATATTTGGTTACGGGATCTTTGACAGTTTGATCGGTGCGGTTGTTGCGGCCTTGGTCGCGGCATCATGGTTCGGTTTAGGCGGCATCCTCACGAAGTTCATTAGTGTCTCACGCGCTGATGACCATTCCCATGTTCTTGAATTCGCGATAAAAACTGCTGTTGGGGCGGCTGCATGGTCGCTGATCTGGTTCGTGTTGGGGCTTCTTGGGCTTTACGGCACTGCGAGTGCACTTATTTCGTTGTTATTCGGATTTGTTTTGACGCTGATAGGCCTCCGACGGCTTCGTGAAGCAAAAGAAGAAAGCCGCGTACCCGTTTCTGCGAGTTTATTTGATAAAGCGATCTTGTTTCTTATTGCCTTTCCTATTTTGCTTTCGTTCGCTGCGTCGCTTGCGCCGCCGACGGCGAAGGACGCACTGCTTTATCATTTTGCGTTGCCGAAAGCGTTTATAACACAGGCCAGCAATGCATTCGTTGAAGGTAACATTGCAAGCTATCTGGCACTTGGGACTGAAATGCAAACCGTGTGGGCAATGCTTCTCGGAAATATTTTCAGTCAGCGTGCGGGCGAGGCAGCGGGAGCCTCTGTAATCTGGATATTCTTTCCACTGCTTTTGGCTACGATCTTCGGTTTTGCACGAGAGATCGGGATCGATCGACGCTGGGCCTTGATATCGGTACTAATGGTCGCGACGGTTCCAACCGCATATCACGTAGCTTCAAGCGCATACATTGACGTCGCTCTTGGGCTCTTCATCACGCTCGCGATCTATTCACTAACGCGGTGGTGGAAAGAGCCTGAGACCGGTTGGCTTATCTTTGTTGCCATCTTTTTGGGTGCGGCTTTGTCCGCAAAGCTCACGACGCTCTTCGTTATCGCGGCATTCGCACTGGTCATCTTGCTGCGTACCAGGAAAGCTCAGAATAATGATCCCGATAGGTCGTTGAAGATCGCGGGATATGGTTTTGCCGCACTCTTGGCGGCAGGCATCGTTGCCTCGCCATGGTATCTGCGGACGTGGGTCAAAACAGGGAGCCCGATATTTCCTTTTTATATGAGCATCTGGCCCGGCAAGGCTGTTGGCTGGGACGTAGAAAGGTCGAATCTGTTCCAGGCAATGAATTCGCAGTATGGCGGTATCAACAAAACCCCGTTTGACTATGTGATTGCTCCGTGGAATTTGTCGGTAAATGCGCAGCCCGAGATCGCCATATATTTTGATGGTGTGCTGGGTGTAGCATTTTTGATCGGTTTGCCGGTCCTTTTGTTAGCTCTGTGGAAAGTTGATCTGCCCGTCGAGGCAAAGATAGGTGCGGGGATTGCGGGAATAATGTTCCTTTTCTGGTTATTCTCAAGCCAGCAGCTGCGGTATTTATTACCTATCTTGCCAATTCTTGCTATCAGCATCGCAGCGGCATTTCAGGGGCTTGACAGTGGAAAAGGCACTATCCGGAAGGTTGGATCATATGCTTTTGTGGCGGCAGGCTTGGCGGCGTTATTGACCGGCGCGGCGTGGTTTCTGCAAAAAGCACCGCTTCGCGTGATTCTTGGCGGCGAAAGCCGTGACCAATTTCTCACACGGAATATCGATTACTATCCGTACTATCAATGGCTTAACACGGAGACTGCCCCCGCAGCAAAGGTATGGCTTATAAATATGCGACGGGATACCTACAACCTAGACCGTCCATATTTTTCAGACTACCTATTTGAAGACTGGACACTGCGTCAGATGGTCTGGGAATCGCGTTCCGCTGAAGAATTGAAAGCAAAAGCCGCGGCAATGGGTGTGCAATACATTTTGACACGGCATGATTTTCTTTTTGACTACGCTCGGTCGCCGCTGGTTGATGATCAGAGACCGCGAACGGAGAACGAAGTGAAATTAAGGATCACGAAAGACCTCTTGTTGGATCCGTCCCAGACGATCAAGGCGGACAATAGGTTTAGTTTAGTAAAGGTACTTTAAAGATGGTTTTATCTACGGCCGTAATGCAGACAAATTTTGCGGAAGAGTTTAAGAAACGAATTATATCCGAGACGGATGTAGCGTTAAAGAAGTTGCGAGAAGAGGCGTTTGAGATCTTCACCTTTAAGGGCTTTCCAACCCCTCGGAACGAGGATTGGAAGTATACGAACGTTTCGTCGATAGCAAACGCACGATGGACGGTTGATAGTGGGCGTTCTAATCTTCCGGCTCAACTGAATATCAACGATCTGCGGCGTTTCAATTTTGAGCGTAACGGGTTTACGGCATTAAATCTTGCGTTTGCTGATCTTGCGGTCTTGAGGATCAAGAAAGACACAGTTGTTGATAAGCCGATTACATTAAACTTCGCTGCCGATGAGGGAACTGCGATCTTTCCACACATCATCCTTATTGCCGAATCTGGCAGTAAGGCAAGTATCGTTGAGTCTTACTCTGGCGGTCATAACAGCTTTACAAATACGGCAATACAGGTCTTCGTCGAGGACAATGCGCATCTTACACACTATCGTGTGCAGAAGGATGCGGACACCGCGTTTAGCTACGGCGTAACGGAAGTATCGCTAGCAGTCGGGCTTTATGATTCTACAAATATCAATCTCGGAGGGGCTATATCGCGCCACGATGTCGAAGTAAAGTTCACAAAAGAAGGCGGTGAAGCATGGATCGACGGACTTTATATGCTCAATGGCCGACAGCATCACGATACGCATTCCTCGATCGATCATAAGGTGCCGAACTGTAATTCGTATCAGACATACAAAGGCGTGCTTGACGGTAATTCGCGGGGCGTTTTCAATGGCAAAGTGTTCGTCCGCGAAGGAGCTCACGGTACTGATGCGCAGCAGCAAAACAAGAACTTGCTGCTTTCAAACGAAGCCCGAGTCGATACAAAGCCGCAGCTTGAGATATTTAACGACGACGTTAAATGCTCGCACGGTGCTACGGTCGGCCAACTTGAGGAAGAAGAGCTGTTCTATCTACTCACCCGCGGCCTGCCCGGAACGCTCGCTCGCAACCTGCTGACATACGGCTTTGCCGAGGAGATCATTAACAAGATCGGTGTCGAAGCAATAAAGGCGGACCTGGACAGTATAGTGCTAAACCGATTGGGGACGGAGATCTAAAATGAAGGCTTTAAGAATGATGAGTACTTGGGACGCAGAAAAGATCAGAGCGGATTTTCCTATACTTCAAACTGAGGTGAATGGAAAGCCGTTGGTATATTTGGATAATGCGGCGTCATCGCAGGTGCCGCAGGCCGTCATCGACCGAACGTCGAAATACCTGGCGGAAGAACATTCGAATATTCACCGAGGAGTTCATTATCTTTCACAGCACGCGACCACCGCATACGAAGCCGCACGTGAAAAGGTAAAACGCTTTATCAGCGCGCCTGATGTTAATTGCTGCATCTTCGTTCGAGGCACGACCGAGGGCATTAACCTGGTTGCGCAATCTTACGGGAAAGGCTTTATCAATGAAGGTGACGAGATACTTGTCTCGCAGATGGAGCACCATTCGAACATCATTCCTTGGCAGGTCGTTGCCGAAGAACGAAAGGCAGTTCTTCGCGTGATCCCGATGAATGAACGAGGCGAGCTTGTCATCGAGGAGTACGACAAGCTGCTGAACGAGCGGACAAAGATCGTTGCGGTCGGGCATGTTTCGAATGCGCTTGGAACGGTCAACCCGGTCAAGGAAATGATCGCGACCGCACATAAATTCGGCGTGCCGGTGTGCGTCGATGCCGCGCAAAGCGTGCCACATTTTCCAGTCGACGTTCAGGATCTTGATGCCGATTTCTTCGTGTTTTCCGGCCACAAGATGTTTGCACCGACCGGCAGCGGCGTGGTTTACGGCAAACGAGAATGGCTCGATAAAATGCCGCCTTATCAAACCGGCGGAAGCCAGATACGAACTGTTAGTTTTGAAAAGACGACCTATGCACCGCTACCCGCGAAGTTCGAGGCCGGAACTCCGGCGATAGCTGCGGGCATTGGACTTGGTGCGGCGATCGATTATCTGAACTCCATCGATTTCGAAGCCGCCGCGAGATATGAACACGAGTTGCTGGAATATGCCACAGAAAGGCTGGGTGATATTCCTGAAGTAACGATAATTGGAAATGCCGCGCATAAGGCAAGCGTGCTTTCATTCACTATTGAAGGCATTCATCCGCACGACATCGGAACTATTCTCGACCAACAAGGAATTGCAGTCCGAGCAGGTCATCATTGCGCACAGCCCGTAATGCAGTTTTTCGATGTTCCGGCTACCGCTCGTGCTTCCTTTGCGTTCTACAACACACGCGAAGAGGTTGATAAACTTGTCGATGCCGTGCAGAAAGTAATAGAGGTATTCGCATAGATGGAAAGAATAAGTCTTTAGATCTGAGTATGTCGGAATTGAATGAGCTTTACCAGGAGACCATCCTGGAACACAACAAAAATCCGCGGAATTTTCGTGAGATCGAGGATGCGGACAAATTGGCGGATGGCAACAACCCACTTTGCGGAGATGCCTTGCGCGTGTATGTGAAGATGGACGGAGATCGCGTGGCCGATGTTGCCTTCAAAGGTTCCGGATGCGCGATCTCAAAGGCGTCGGCCTCGATGATGACGCAATCCGTCCGGGGAAAGACAATAAAAGAAGCGGAACAGCTATTCGAAGAGTTCCACAGAATGGTCACGGGCGGCCTTGATGTAGGATCTCAGGAGAATCATCTAGGAAAACTCAGGATCTTTGCGGGCGTCCTTGAGTTTCCTGCTCGCGTAAAATGCGCATCGCTTAGCTGGCATACGCTGAATGCCGCACTTCACGGCGAGGGCGAGATCTCCACGGAATAGTATCACCTAGCAAAAAACAGACCTGAAGATCAGCCTGGCGTGCCTGCTTCACCACCACTCGATCGGTCCGAAGACGGTTGTTAACAATTGCAAAATATGCTGCAGGAAGAGAGTCCTAAAGTTCGGATCGATCCGATACCTATCGCCCTAAGCGCTATCACTGGTGCACTGATGATCGCGGTGCTTTGGTGGCTTGGACGCGTTTGGTGGTGCAAACTCAGCGATCGGGCAATCTATGTTAACGAAGCTTGGAACAGCAGCCACACGTCTCAGCATCTATTCGATCCTTATACTTTCACCCATGTTCTGCATGGAGTGCTGTTCTTCTGGCTGACCGGTATATTATTCGCCAAGCTTGTGATCGAGTGGCGTTTCCTGATAGCGATCATCGTGGAGGCCGCGTGGGAAGTGCTTGAAAATACCAACTTTATCATCGAAAAATATCGCGAGAATACTGCATCACTGGATTATTTCGGTGATTCGATCTCAAATTCTATCGGCGATCTGATAGCCTGTGCCCTGGGCTTTTGGGTTGCCGTGAAGTTCGGATGGTGGCGTTCGCTTGTGTTTTTCTTTCTAACCGAACTCGTTCTGCTTTGGTGGATCAGGGACAGCCTGCTTCTCAACATCGTAATGCTTATTTACCCGCTTGATGGTATAAAGCAATGGCAGATGGCCCCTTTACCTTAAATCTAAATTAAATTATGATCTCACGTTAAACCTGCCTGAAAAGATGCCGTAAAAAGTTGTTCGAATACTTGACAGCATAAAGAATCATAGCGAGGTAGAAACATTTCGCTATGGATGAAGCTCTTCAGACTAAACTTACATTCAGCAGCGATCAAGGCATTCGAGATAGGCTTTTTAACGGCTGGTCATTCTCTTTGATCTTGTTATTGCTGACGATCTTGTGGCTTGTGCTATCGGGCGGCGATACGTGGGGTGAGACCAATATCTACTGGCCTTTGTCGGCAGAGGTGTGGAGCAGGCAGAACTCACAGCATCCGATCGATCCATATACTCTGACGCATATACTGCACGGTATCTTATGTTACTGGCTAATAATGCTGACGGATCCAAAATTGCCGCTTAATCGGCAATTTTTTTTTGCCATTGCATTAGCGTGCGCTTGGGAATTGGTTGAGAACTCCACTTTTGTTATCGAACGATACAGGATGGTAACGGCTTCTACAGATTATATCGGCGATGCGGTGATCAATTCATTTGTGGACATCTTGGCGTGTGGGCTTGGGTTCTTTTTTGCACGGTCAGTTCATTTGATTCTTTCCATTGGGTTCTTCGTTGCGATAGAGCTGATCACGCTTCTGTGGATAAAAGACAATCTCTTCTTAAACGTACTTATGATCGTGTTGCCTTTAGATGAGATCAGGAGATGGCAATTGGGCGTTTGAACTAGAATATGCGACAGGACCTTTGGCAGCGAATGACTGCAAATAAGATGGTCACAAACATGGCAAATAAAAGAAGGATCGCCAAAACGCTTGGCGAGATCGAATTTTTTGCTAGCACTGTGGTCGCAACCACGATGATAACAATACATATCCCGCCAAACATCATATCTCTGCCAAAGCGATGGTTGGCTTCGTACCAAAGGGTCTTATCCGCGAGCGTCTTATTTGTCCTGACTCCATAGAAGCTGTTGGGTCCGATCTTTCTATAGACAAGCGGCAAAGCGATCAAAACAAACAGCATTCCGACGCCAGCAAAAATAGCCAATAGAAATTCGTTCTCACTCATAACCGCAAAAATCTTTGACCTTACCGTTCGCCGCGAGCCGCTTCTATCTGGGTCTCAAGATCGACCGCAAGTTTTCTTGAGCCGGGCTGGTCAAATGTCTCGATCCAGCGCGACGATTCATCAAGAACCCGTAACTGATATTCCCGCCAATTCGGTTTCCCGGCTACCGAGCCGAACTCACCGTCGTAGTATGCCGTTCGCGGAGCCCTCACCATGTCTGTTACCGAACGATCGACCGAGATCAACATCGAAGGTATCCCACTTGCGTCAATAGCCCGGGCTAGAATACCGAGCGTTTGGTGACAAAGCCGCGAGGCCGGGATCAGCAATGCTGCTTGTACCTCATATCGGTGCAGGCGCTCGACGAGTTTTGGTGCCATTTCTTCTGCAACTCTGGCCGCATTCGGTATCCACGGACTAAGGCTCCACCAAACGTCGTTCAGGCTGCCGATAACATTGTTTGCATCGTACTCATTCAAGCGCTCGATCGGTATCTGCGCGTTCCTATCTTCCCGTATTGCCCGCACATCATAGCCTTTTGCGGCATACTTCATATCTCCCGGTTCGATCTCTTTCGGGAATTCTCTAAATTCCAGGTCACCATCCTTTGAACTGATGTCGAACGAATCAGTGCCGTCAACGTAAGCCCCCGCGGAGGAAATAAGAGCAAGGTTAAGCATTGGTAGGGCCCTCCTTGCCGGCGAGAATGGAGCTCGTTCATTTTCGACGAAAGGATATCCTTTAAGGTCCTCGTTTACATTCCAGGAAGAGAAACGACGTTTCAGTTCAGGCAACTTTTCGATAAGTTCCATATACTCTATATCTTAAACTCTTTTTCAAAATTATAAGGATCGCTGGAGGCACTATCCTTTGAGGGGACAAAGTTCCGGCTCGCAATAATGAAAAAGACTATCAGAGCTGCCGCAATCCCCGCTAACAATACCCAAACAGAATACTCATGCAAAGTGTTGAATTGTACCCGTAGCGGATCGTCTATAGCCAATTCATCTATTGGCCTTCCGGCCATCTGAGCCCGAACAGACATCAACATTAAACCGATAACGAACTCCCCGACCGCACAAGCTGAAGCTACGATCAGCAACAGGAAACGTTCTATCCAAAGCCAAAACTTGCTGGCAAACGCGCTTCCGACGCATCAGCCAAAGCCCCATACGCACCCCAATCTTTGCCGGACTGAAGTAATGCGAACTTTTCCTGTATATGATGGGAACGAATTACCTCATCGTGCCGGGTAGTAAACAGGGCCCCGTAATCCTTCCTAAACTTCTCAAAAAGCAAACCTGCCTCCCGATTCCTGGCTTCAGACGGATCGCCAATGCAAAGCTCCGCAGCTTCAATGGTCTTGATCCTAAGAGCCTCAATAACGGGATCTGATGTGTACTGAGCGAGGGAAGTATAAGAAAGAATACGGGAGCGTATCTCGCTGCCCTTTACAAAATGTCGGATCGTTTCTAGCTCTGACGTCCGCCTGGCATATTCTTCGTCCGAATCAGAAAAGATAGCTGCGATCCTTACGACACACTCTTCGGGATTTACGTCGCCCTCTATCGTCTGGGATACTACATCAGCATAGGCGTTGAATGTTTTAGCCGCCGCTGAGCCGATCCGCCATATGCGCGTGTTAAAGACCTCATCTGCCAGAAGTTCGAATCTGTCTATGATCCTTTCCCGTCGCCATTCGCCATACCATTTCTCCAGCGACTTCCGAAAGCGTGTAGCATCTTCTTTAGCTGAAAGAGCCTTAAATGTCTCACCGACAGCTATTCTTGAAGCCCATTCATTGACGCGGTCATTTGTGAGCGAACGTTCGACCGATCGTGCGATACCTACAATGTCGTCCCAAATGATGCGAAGGTCCAGCGAACGCCGATTGATACGATCACCTTTTGAAGTTACGAAATCAAGTTTTCTAGCTGATACGAGGGCCGTCAATGCTAATCGCTGAGCCTCTCGTACCAATCCAAACGGTTCAGAGCTGAGCGTCTCACCTGCTTTTACCAGGTCGATCGTTGCATTGCCAGAACTCTCTACCAGCTTCATCAAATTCGCAATGTATGGAAGCTGGACAAGCTGTTCAAAACTATTCGGCTCAAAGCGCCCCTCAACATTCCGTACCAGACCAAGTGGAACGGCAAAATTCTGTACGAGATCTTCAAATCCAGGCGTCTCGCTTCCTCCGTACAAACCTGAGATCAAGTTATTAGTCTCCGACGCTCCCATCAATGCACCGAACTCTGGATGGTCTGGATATTTGGTCTCAAAGTGAGTTTCAAGCATCAGAGAGAGGAGTTCAGTCAATGATTGCGACTCCCTTGCATCATCAGAAAAATTGAAATCGTAACCGCTAATTACAAGTTTTCCATCATCAAGAAAACTTCGTTTCAAGATTCGTGCGGCTGCCACACTGTGTGATTGTCTCGGGGCATGTATCTGATCGGAGAATTGGGTTCTTATTGCGTTGTCAGTCGTCAGAATGAAAAACCGCTTCAGCGTGTCTCTTTCCGACAACGAAAGAACATCCGGCCGCCAGATAAGCGTCTCCGCAGAATGATTTGAACCGCCGCCTAATGAGCTTTCCTCATTATTGAACAGTTCGACCTTAAGCCCCCAGTCGATACTCGGATCATTTTTTGATGACTTATTTCCCGGCTGATCCTCGAACATGAAGCTGATCCGCCCTCGACGAAGACTTCCCCGCCATTTAACAATGCACTCTACAGATCTTTGATTTACGTCCTCGGTCAGCGCGGTGGCATCAGGATATCGGTCAAGGAAAAGCTTGACCAGAACCTCTCCTACCACTCGTTCCGGACAGGCCGCCGCAGCCTTATCTAAGGCAACGTTCAGCTCATCCTTACTTGTCATCCGGAAACCGAACTTCTGCTCTCGGCCCTCGGCGGACACTTGCCTTATCTCGTCGGGTAATGCCTTATTGAACTTCGATATGATCTCTTCGATGGTACGGATGGCTTTCGGTGGGTCCGCCTCATCGAATATCAACATTGATTCGGCAATCTCCGCCGCCGAGGCTCCGCGTCCATCAAGCGACAGCAAAAGAAGGGCCTTTAAAATAAGCTTTGCCTGAAGCCGCTGGATTATGGGTATCTTTGAAACCACCTCAGCATTCAGTTTGTCATAGGCTGCAAACGCTTCGGTAAGATCACCGATGGCCCTCAGGCTCGGTTCAACTTTGTCAAAAACCTCATCCAAGGCAATAAGTGACATCGCCGGACGGCCAAGAACCCTCTGGCCAGCCTCAGAAGCAAACCCGAGAAGTGCGAAATCATGCACATGGAGACGAATGAACGGAGCTACTTCAAGTATTGACGGGTGAAGAGGGTATAAAGAAACGAACTTTTGTTCGCTCCACCGAAAATTTGGAAGAACTCTTCTAAAATACTCGTAAACGTCGTGAAGAACATCCTGTTTGTTGGCATGTTTTGGAAAAACATACCGATTTACAACGGTATAAAGATGTTCGTGGTCTAGATAATCGATCTCATATGTTCTTGAAATATCTACATTTACGCCGTCTGCACCTGCAATATCATCATCGAGTGCCAGCCCGACAAAAATATTCCGCTCGCGTGTTGCCTGAGCTAATTTAGCTAACACAGCTCCGTCATCGCGTGAAACCCGAACGCCGCGTTCGAACGCCGTATCAACCAAGATTATCGCCGGCATATCGCCGATCGCGCCGTCAATGAATGTAAGTATCGACTCAATTGTACCGTCAAAACGAAACTCTTTGTTCGGGAAAGCGGCCTTCGCAGCAAAAGCGAATTCATCAAGCAATGTGTCCGCGGTTCCACGACGCACATATATCACAGGATAATGACGTCTAAGAAGCCTTTGTGCTCCGGCAGCAACATGTGGATCGGCAACCGCCGCACGTAACTCAGTATGCGAAACTATTGCTCCGAGCACAGCCAGGAAGTGGCTCTTACCAACCCCTCGGTAGCCGGCTAGAGCAAATGCCGCACTTCCGCGGGCGTGAACCATAGATATGCGGTCAAGCCATCGGCCCATCATTGTCGATGTAATGTCCGTAAATCTATAGCTGCTTAAAGTTTCGCGAGGATCAGAGTCAAAGTCTTTTATGCTCTTATAGTTGAGGACTTCGACGATGTCTTTTACTTTTTCGGAAATCGGATTCATTTTTGGCCAGTGAAAGTGGTAAACAGGGGATCTTGAGATTTACTTTTGGAATGAGGGATCGGCAGGCAATGCGCGCCAAACACAGTTTAACAATTATTGTTAACAAAATAAACCCTTTTTTTGCTCAAGGAATTCACGTTATGATATGGCTTGTTGGATATCCCGTTAATGGAAGTTATTCCTTACCGGTTTTTACACCTTACAACTTATAACAACTTAAGATCCGGATCGTGCATCATAGATCCATTGATTCGTTCCACTCAAACGATTACTATGTAACTACGTATCAGAGGGGGATCTAAGTTTTCACGGAGGATTGAATGTTCGTAAGGTTTGCAAAGGATTTGGCGTCTTTATTGCTTGTCGCTGCGATGTTTTTTGGTTCGTTCTCTTTCTTCCCGCTGGCGGCATACGCTCAAACTAACAATAAAAGCTCAAAGAAAGAATCATCTTCAAAAAAACCTAAAACGGCTCCAACGCCTGAGCCGTCAAAGAGTCTTTCCGTGAAGGAAGATCCTTCACAGATCGGAAAACGGAAGATAAACAGCGGCACTGATAAGCTTTTCGGATGGCTAGGTGGGTCGCAGGAGAAAGAAGTAGCCATTGGAAGGCAGCTGGCGATGGAAGTTGAGCAGCAGGCCAAAATGGTCACGGATCCGATCGTTACGGAATACATCAACCGTGTCGGACAAAATCTTGTGCTTCATTCCGATGCCAAGATCCCCTTTACTATCAAGGTTATTGACAGCGATGAAGTGAATGCATTCGCACTTCCGGGCGGCTTTTTCTTCGTTAATCGCGGGCTTATACTTGCCGCTGATAATGAGGCCGAACTTGCTGGTGTAATGGCCCACGAGATCGCGCATGTAGCCGCACGTCATGCGATGGAGAACCAAGGGAAGCTTCAGGCGATCAATTATGGGCTTCTTGCAACGATAATCTTTGGCGGCGGAATTGCCGGTGCGGTCGCGCAAAATGCCGGAGGCTTTGGACAATTGCTTAGTTTTCTGCAGTTCAGTCGAAATGCAGAGCGCGAGGCCGATACGCTTGGCGTTCAATATCTCTACGCAGCTGGTTATGACCCGACCGCGATGGCGACGATGTTTGAGAAATTAAATGAGAAGAATAGGAAAAAACCGGGCACTCTCGCGAAGATCTTTTCAACACACCCACAATCCATCGATCGCCGAGACGCAAGCCTTTCGCTTGTGGCAAGATTCCCTGAACGTGAAGAATACGTTATAACATCGTCCGAATTTCAGCGGGTCAAGGCACATCTGATGCGGTTAACTAATGCCCGAGCAGGTATTGTCGGTGATGTCGAAGAAGAAGGTGATGGCAGGCCGACACTCAAACGCAGACAACCGGCAGAAGCTGATCAAGGTAACGAAAGCGGTTCATCCAGTTCAAACGACGCCCCGCAATTGAAGCGGAGGAATCCAGAACCATCGCCAAGCCCATCGCCGGAGATGTAAAAAGAGTGAATCGAACAGCCCCGTTCGAAAACTCGCTAAGGCCCTGAGGTTTAAGATAAAAAGGCATTGGGAACAGTTCCCAATGCCTTTTTTATCATTTATCTATACCCTAAACCCAAGCCTAACGTTCAGGGTCTGTTCGCGGCTGTGCCGTGTTCGGACGCACCTGCGCCTGCCGCTGTGATATGACGGTGGTAAAGGCTTGCGGGATCTGATTGACGAGGATATCACCCTGGTTCTCAATGATCTGATCGATCAATTCGAATTTTTCGCGGTCGAAATTCCTTGTCATAAGGACACCGTCCTTATCGATCGTCATCGGATAAATGCCGAAGAGCTGATTCCTGAAATTTCTGAAGAAACTCTCTTTTTCCGGCGGTAACACATTCATTCGTTCCGGGTTCGGTTCCGGAATAGATGCACCGATCAATCCGAGCTGCTCCTTGGACTTGGCAAGATACTCACTATTCGGATAATCGCTCACGATCCGTTGAAAATAACGCGCGGCCTGATCAGTTTCTTCCTCGACAAGATATGTGTTTGCAAGCTTGAATAAAGCTTCGTCCATGTTCCCGAAGTTCGGATATTTTTCCAGTATCTCTAGATAGCGCGATTGTGCCCCTTTAAGGCCTCCTTTGCCTTGGCCTACCGACTGTGTGTAATAGTAATTCGCTATCAAAAGGTTGTGCATTCCGATGTTATCCTGAACTTCTATCAACCGTTTCTCGGCATCCGGCTTTAGGATCGAATTCGGATAGTTCTGCAAAAGAGCCTTCAAGCGGACCTCAGCCCGCTTCGCGCGCGTTACATCTCGATCCGGAAGTCCGATCTGACGCATTTCTGATTCCGCGATCTTCATTACCACACGGTCCGCCAACGGATGCGTTGGGAAGAAGGTTAGCCAGTCCTGATAGGCCGCGATAGCCTGTATCAAGGCGCTGGTCGAACCTTCAAGAAAGAATGAATCAGCTATTGCCAGCTTAGACATTGGAAGATAGGGCGAATCCGGATATGTCGTTACTATTGTTTGGAAAAGCAGACGTCCGACATCAAAGTTCTTCTTTCGTATCTCTCGCGTAGCAACAACAAATAATTCGCGATCCCGTCCGGGACTTACCGAACCGATCAATTCATCATATTCATCGGTGCCACCGCCACCGAAGATCCCAAGGAACTTCTTTTTCTTCTTTGGCTGACGCGGCTGCCCAACGGTCGAGGTCGGATTAGCACGCGCAGCAGCAGTCTCTACCAACACTCTTTCAGCACGCGACTGAAGATCGGCGACTCTCTGCTCGAGTTGATCAACGTCCGAAGCTTCGTATTTTTCCGCTCGGTCTATCCTTCCGCGCAAATTATTAACCTCAGATTGAAGACCGGATGCTTCCTTCTCGATAGATCGAAGTCGATTCAGTGCCGAATCTGGATTGTCGCGGGCCGCCTTATCACCTTCCCCTTCTTCACGCAGGACAGAGATCGAGCTTGAAGCCGAACGCCTTACGGTCTCCAGCTTCTGTTTCATTACCTCAAGTCGCTGAGCGAGCGTTCCATCTCCTGGCCGAACCTGCGAAAACCCGGTAGAAGCCGCCAAAGTCAGCACAAAAATTGATGAAAGAAGTCTTGAATATCGGAATTTCATAGTTAGATCTCGTTGGACTATATCACACCCAGGCAGTTGCTCTGTTCAACATCGTTCGAACCGCCTCCGCCGGATTGCTTTTCCCAAATATTGCTGAGCCGGCAACAATGATCTCCGCTCCCGCCTCAACAACGTCTAGAACGTTGTGTTCGTCGATCCCTCCGTCGATCTCGATCCTCGTTTCAAGCCCACGCTCTCGAATCATTTCTCTCAATCGCCGTACTTTTGCGATTGATGTGGGAATGAATGCCTGGCCCCCGAAGCCCGGATTAACGGACATTACCAGTACGAAATCGGCATAAGGCAGAGCCTCTTCAAGAGCGAAAAGCGGCGTCGCAGGATTTATCGCAATACCCGCTTTTGCTCCGGCATTACGTATCGCCGAGAGAGTACGATGAAGATGCGGATCAGCTTCGACGTGAATTGACACCATATCTGCTCCGGCCTCAACAAATTGGGCGGCATAACGCCCTGGCTCAGAGATCATCAAATGTGTGTCAATTATCAATGATGTCGCCTTCCGAAGCGATCGAACGACCGGCAATCCGATGGTAATATTCGGAACAAAATGCCCGTCCATCACGTCCACATGCAGTACCGTGGCACCGCCGCTTTCAACTTTTCTGATGCCGTCCTCTAAATTTGCAAAGTCGGCAGACAATATTGAAGGTGCGAGCTCAAACATGCGATCTGGTAACAAATTATTAGTTGCCAATGGTTTATATTCAGTTGTCCGCTGGTCAAGGACGTGTAGGCGGACGCTGTTCCCCAGTTCCTGGACTCCTATCCCGCGGCTGTGTATTCACCCCTGGCCGTGTAGAAGTATTCCTGTTCCGCTCTGGTTGAGTTCCCGTATCCTGCGGTTTTGATTGATCAGCTGTTTTTGGCTTATCAGCGTCTTCTGATTTATTCGCCGGAGCATCTGATGAAGTACTCGAATTCGCTATTACGTCGCGGCGTGTATCGGCGGTCTTTTTAGCCGTGTTTGAATTCGTCGCCGTCTTAGATCTTTTCGGTTTATCAGAGATCAATTCCTCGATCTTTTCCGTGTCGTCCGATTGAATGTCTTCAATCAAGGATTTTGGCGTGTCTGCATCCACTCCGGCTTTGCTTGTAACAACCAATATCAATTGACCAGTCTTCACAGTTTCGCCGGGTCGTGGAAGCTGTTCGAGCACCGTATTTATAGGCTCGGAACTAGGCCGGTCGGCTCTTCGCTTGATCTTCAAACCCAATGCAGCAAGTTCTTTTTCACTCGCGACAAAATCCTTACCAACGAGATCGGGGACCTTTATCTCACTTCCTGCCAACGACATATAGACGACGCCAGCCATTCCCCCAAGAAATGCAGCAAGCAACAGCACCAAGAATAAAAGCTTTCCGGTAGCATTAAAAATTCCCGACGCAACATTCATTCCGAATAACTCCTAAACAATGAAGGATTTTATCATTTTGTCTTGCTTAAACGAACCCGAAACAGCAAGTTCAACCTTAAAGAAAATTTATCTCCGCAATAATTTCGCCACGAAAAAACCGTCCGTTCCATCACGGTGTGGGAACGTACGAGCAAATCCCTCAATGGTCCTAAACCTTTCCGGCAACGCAATGTCGTCAATCTTAAATCCAGAGTTCGAACGTTGAAACTCCTTTATTACGTTTTCATTTTCATCACGTTCAAGAGAGCAAGTTGAATAGTAGATAGCCCCACCTTTCCTGACATAATTCGATGCCACAGTCAGCATTCTTAGTTGCTGATCATGTTTCGTTCTGATCTCGTCTTCTGTGATCCGATACCTAAGTTCCGGATTGTGCCTAATTGTTCCTGTTCCTGTACACGGAGCATCAATAAAAACGACATCGAAAGAGCTTTCAGGAAATGACAATGCTCTCTCTGCATCCAGTTGCACAATGGGAATGTGCTCGAGCCCCTGTTTTTCAAGCACTCGCCTCATCGTCTCAATACGACGAGGCGAGACGTCGCATGCGATAATGAACGCTTCATAACCTGAAGCCGCTATCTGACCGGTTTTCCCACCTGGTGCCGCACAAAGATCCAAGATGCGAGCTGCGTCCTGATGCCGAATACATGATCCGACCAATTGAGAGCCTTCATCCTGCAAATAGATGCTGCCGGAATCTATTAAGAGTTTCAGCTTGCCTATATCCTCTGTAATGAAACAATCTGGGACTATTTCTGAACGACGGATGCCTGTTATACCAGCGAGGATACCTTCATCGGCATTATGGGTTAGCCGGAATGTCATGGACGGCTTTTCATTGTTTGCATTAGCGAGTTTCATCGCTTCATCCCGGCCAAACTGATCTGACCAGCGTTCAATAAGCCAAGGAGGGTGCGATGTTTCTACAGATATTCGAAGAAGCTCGTCTGCAACATCGACCGATAGAGGTATCTTAGAATGTCTTCGAAGAAAGGCATTCACAAATCCTGTAGCTGATGATCTCCTTGCTCGCCGCACAAGTTCCACCGAATCATTCACGATCGCGTGCAGCGGAACGCGGTCTAGGTGCTGTGATTGATAAAGTCCGATCCGGCAGGCAATTCGAACTTCGGGATCGAGACGTTTTCCGCCAGAGAATTTATCAATAGCATGATCAAACAAAAGCTGACGTCGTAATACCCCTAAAACTATTTCGTGGCATAGAAATCGATCACGAGCTTCGAGAGAAGCTTCAAATTCCGGAAGGAGCATTGACGAAAGCTCTCCGTTCACTTCGATCCGCAGAAGTATGTCAAATGCCGCCTTTCTGGCTGGTGAGATCGTCATTGACCTCCGTTTGGTTTTTCGTCAGAAACCTTAGATTTTCCTTTGTAGAAAGAATGATCCGTAGAGGACCCGGGTTGCAGATCAGCGTCCACAGATATCCGCTCGTCAAACACAAAACACTCGCCTTGCCACAGCTGCTCTTCTTTCGGGACCGATGCAAGGTAGTTCAGGATGCCACCCTCTAGCTGATAAACATTTTCAAACCCCTTCGCGATCAGATATGGAGCAAACTTTTCGCATCTTACTCCTCCCGTACAAAACATGGCGACGTTCTTGTGGCGATCCGGATCAAGATTCTTCTCGACAAACTTAGGAAGATCGCTGAATCGTTCGGTTGCGGGATTAACAGCTCCCTCAAAAGTTCCGATCTTAAATTCGTAATCGTTTCGCGTATCGATCAGCACCACACCGTCTTTCTTGATAATATCGTTCCACTCCTCCGGGCTTATATGCGTTCCGGAGGCCGCAGAAAAGTCAACATTGTGGCCGAACGTAACGATCTCTTGGCGTACCTTAACTTTCGCAGCTTTGAATGGCAGGACCTTAGAAAAGGTCGATCGAGCTTCCAGTTTGATGCCAAGAATTGCATCCAAAGACTTGATGAATGCCCTCATCTGCTCGGGCGAGGAGGCAACGGTCGCGTTGATACCTTCTGGGGCAAGTATGATCGTTCCGCGGATCGATAAAACTACCATTTGATCCAAAATATTGGCTTTTAAGGCTTGCAGATCCGAACCGGAAAGATCAAGAAACTTGTAGAATGTCGTTATTTCGTACATTTGTTGAATAGGTTTTGCTTTCCTTATTATAGAGCTTTCTCGCCAATGCTTAGAACTCACTTTGATATTGTGGTGATGTCTTTAACCTAACCAAATTAGGTAATCTTCTCTTTTTAACTTAATATGGGATGGACGATTTGCCTTACGTCAAAGTGACTAACGACATCATAACCCCCATATATTCAGTATCGTTCACAGAACGCGAGGAAATACTCCGTGCTCTTATAGAAGGCGAAACAGCCAATTTTGATATCGCAAAACGATATTGGCAGGATATAGCAAGGGCAGCTATCGAAGGTAACTTCAAGCGTCTGCTGGTTATTGAGAATGTACCCGAAGCGATCTCCATAGCCGAAGTACATCAGCTTGTCTCAGAAATGGCCGACCTACCTGTCCGCAACATAAAGGTTGCGTTTGTTGACCTTTTTCCTGAGCACAAGAGCCTGAATGAGTTTGGAACGCTTGTTGCCGAGAATCGCGGACTTCGGATCAAGATCTTCGAGGACGAATCTGTTGCCACCGAATGGCTTTTATCCGAGTAAATCCAGTTCAGCCGAGTATAAGGCCCATTTTGATATTGTGTCCGTTCAGAAATTCGCGTGCTGCCATTCTTCTTTTCCCTTCTATCTGAAGCTCGTCAATGTATAGGATCGAGTCTCGACATTGGACAGCTATCTCGCCTCCTTTGACTGCCACAATGGTTCCTGGCTCCTTCTGCTCTGTATCCTCCAGAGAACTGCCTTCATGCGCTTTCCAGATGGTCAGCTTTTTTTCGTTGAAATAGGTGAATGCTGTCGGAAACGGCTGGAAACCTCTGATCCTTCTTGCCACTTCATCCGCATTCATCTCCCAGTCTATGCGACCATCTTCTTTGTGAAGAATGGGTGCGTAGGTAGCTGCAGAATCATCCTGCTTACGCGGCTCTATAACATCGATAGAATCCAATGTTTCGGAAAGCAGATCCGCTCCAAGCTCGGATAAACGTAACATTAGCTCGATAGAAGTTTCATCGTGTCCTATATGTGTTTCCCGCTGCATCAGGATATCACCCGTATCTAAACCAGCATCCATTTTCATCGTTGTAACACCGGTTCTCGTCTCGCCATTCACGATGGCCCAGTTCACCGGTGCGGCACCGCGATATTTCGGTAACAATGAAAAGTGTAAGTTTATCGCACCATACGGAAATGCATTCAAGAAACCCGCCGGAAGAATTCGTCCGTATGCGACAACGACTGCGACCTCCGCTTCAAGAGACTTAAAATCTGACAGTGCTTCTTCCGTCTTGAGTTTAACGGGCTGAAAGAGAGGGATCCCGGCCTCGACAGCTAACTGTTTGACAGGTGAATGTATCAGCTTCTTTCCGCGTCCGGACGGCCTATCAGGCTGAGTGTAAGCCCCTACCACCTCGTGACCATCTGCAAGCAGCCGTGAAAGACTAGTCGCTGCAGCCTCTGGCGTACCCATGAATACGATCTTCATCACACAAAAAAGCAACGGCAACCATTGTCGCCGTCGCAATACGATCTGGGAAAACCTAAAAACCGCAATGATAGTTGGAGCCTTCAAACACGTTGCCCCATTTACCATCCGAACGCATATAGACATTGAAAGCCGCGCCTTCAAAACCCTGAACGTACGTAAATATCTCGCTAACACCATCGCCGTCGATATCAAAAATATCGAGCAAAAGCTCGTGATAAACGCCTTCATCTAAGGTCTTTATGTCTCCGTCCATCACGTTATCTTCTTCAAAGGTGTTGTACTTACCAAAACTTATGCGGTATTTTCCATCAGATCCGCGGTCAGCGATAAAGAAAAGCAAGTTGCGCTTCTTTTCATCCGGTTTGACCTGTGAAACATCAGCGAAAGGCTCGACGGACAAGCCCGCTACGGCATCGCCCGCCGCATTTCCCCGCCAAAAGATGTCAACGCCGGAATATACTCCGTCGAATCGCACCTCGGCATAGTTCGGTACCTCCGTCCGCCAGTTTTCCTGACGGCCCTTAAAATAATTCGTCCGATGCTCAAGCTGCCGACTGCCCTCTGATGCCGCAAACTCATTCCCGCCAACCAGACTCATATACACAGCCACCGCCCGCCGCGGCGCCCGCGTTTCACGCTCCGCGATCAGATCGTCGATCGGCGATTTTCGGCCTTTGCCTTCGTTTTTTATGCCGTCTGGATTCTGACTACTGACTTCTTCCAGTACATAAACCGCATCCGTCGGCGTCAGATACAAAGTATGGCCATTTGTCCCGCGGGCCATATAACTGACATTTTTGTGAAACTGGCCGCGGTTTTCCTCAAAATACACCATCACATTGGAGTGGTCGTTCATAGTCTCGCCGCCCTGTTTATCCGTAATGCGATTAGGTAACGATCCTGATGCGTGCTGCACAGTCTCTAACCATGTGCCACCTAGGGCGGCCCAAACAAATGTCGGTAATGTTACTGTGGCAAGTATTTTTCTGAACTTCATTGTGTGTCTCCTGATCGCTAAGAGCCCTATTTTGCAAACGTGGGACGAATTTTCATAAAAAGTCTTTGATTCCGGCAAGGTGCACAGTTACCAGGGGCGCTTTTGGTAATAGGTAACAAATGCATCGCCATCGACTATCAGCATCGGGTCGCCGGTTCGTGGGTGATTTCGGCGTTCAAGCGTATATGTGGTCGTCTTTCCGCTGTTTGAGCGCGCAGTTAGCGTGGTAGCCGTTGCACTCCATCTTCCGTAATCCCAGCTTTGTGAGTTCGCACCGCCGTATGGATTCGTAGTTGTGGCCTCGCCGTAGTATTCGTATGTACCATCAGCCTTTAATGTGAAACATATGTCGGACTGACGGCCGCCGCCCTGTGCCTGTACATTTGCCTGGTAACACCACTTACCGACAAGATCCTGTGGATTGCTGCCGCCTTCTCCGCCATCGTCATTTCGGCCTCCGGAACCCCCACCTCTTCGGCGCGCAAGCTGCGCCATCGCCTCTTCGGCTCCTTCTTTATCTGTCCGGGAATAGACCACCTTCCGACCTTCGACCCAAACAGTGAGCGTGTCTCCCTTTAACTCGAATGGGAAATCGGCATAATCATCACCCTGCGAGACAACCAATGTCTTGCCAAGGATCGCCCATTCATAACGATCACCATTGATCGTGATCTGATTTTTCGGACGTATCTCGACGACCGCTTCGCTGCTTATCCAATAGCCGATAAGGGCAGCCTCAGTTTCTTTGCGCGTTTGCGAGAAAGAGACAGCCGCGACCAATAACATCAGGCTTGTCAGATAGATAGCTCTGTTCATAATTACTCAAATGTCGAACGGATGATCCGTGACACTCTACCCTCCTATCTGTTAACGCCAGAAACGCTGGAGAATCCCATCAAAATAATTATCGGCTTGTGGGAAAATGTTCTAGAATGTGCGTGTATCCCTTTATGAGTGGAGTGTATGGTTGATGATGCTGGGCACATAACCAGACTGTTGCGCGATTATGAAGCCGGTGATCGTACAGTCCTGGACGAACTACTTCCGCTTGTCTATGACGAGTTGCGCCAGATAGCGGGTTCATATTTTGCAAATGAGCGCCGTAACCACACGCTGCAACCCACCGCGCTGGTACACGAAGCTTATATGCGGCTGGTTGATCAGAGGAATGTTGATTGGCAGAATCGGGCTCAATTCTACGGCCTCGCAGCAAAGATGATGCGGCGGATATTAGTAAACCACGCCGCCGCTAAGAGATCAGAGAAAAGAGGCGGCCAAAAAGATCACATTTCTATTGAAGAGGTGACGATCGCATTTGATGACACAAACTTCGATCTTTTGGATCTGAATGAAGTTCTTGAACGACTTTCGCAACGCGACGCGGAAAAGGCAGAGATCGTCGAAATGAAGTTTTTTGGTGGAATGACAACAGAAGAGATAGCGGACGCGCTCGGACGTTCTACCGCAACGATAGAAAGGGGCTGGACTTTTGCACGCAGTTGGTTGTATAAGGAACTCGCGGAGGCACGAGATGCCTGATTCAGAAAAGCACAACTCACAAGATCAATGGGAGCGGCTCAATTCGGCATTTGATGAGATCTACGCACTCTCTGCGGAAGACCGGGTGTTGGCTCTCGAGCGCTTAAGTGTCGAAGAACCTGCCGTGATCGATGAACTTCGATCGATGCTAAAAGCATCTGAAAGGGCAAAGCAGGAGCGATTTCTTGATGCGGGTCTGTTGCCGCGCGAAACCGATCTGTTTGCCGACCGCGAAGAACCTTCGATAGAAGCTATAGGGAACTACAAGATATTGAAAGAGATAGGCCGGGGAGGTATGGGCTTGGTCTATCTGGGTGAACATCGTGAGCTAAAACGAAAAGTAGCTATCAAGGTGATCAAACGCGGTATGGATTCTGACGAGATCTTGCGAAGGTTTCGTTTGGAGCGACATCTCCTTGCAACACTGGACCACCCGAACATTGCGAAACTTCTTGACGGTGGCACGACGGAGGACGGCCGTCCCTATTTTGTCCTTGAATTTGTCGATGGTTTGCCAGTAACGGAGTTTTGCGACCGCAATAAACTTCGAATCGAGAATAGACTATTAGTCTTTCAGAAGATCTGCTCAGCCGTTGCCTATGCTCATCGTCATCTTGTCGTTCATCGCGATATAAAGCCCTCAAACATAATTGTCGATTCCTCCGGAGAGCCTAAACTTCTCGATTTCGGGATCTCAAAACTGCTTGACCCTGCGGGTTCGGGGGTCTCCATAGCCGATACCGCGCTCGGTATGCGGCTCTTAACACCGGAATATGCGTCACCCGAACAACTTCAGGGCGGTACTGTTTCTACTGCGTCTGATATCTACAGTCTAGGAGTAGTTTTATACGAGTTAATGACTGGTCAACGGCCGGTCCAGCTAGAAGGGAAACCCATCATCGAGTTCTCAAAGCTGGTAATGGCGACGGATCCGCGTGCGCCTTCAACGGTTATTGCAAAGCCCATAACCGACTTGCGCAAAGGGGCGACTGGAGGCCAGATTTCTCCTGACACTCTTGCAGAGCATCGAGGTGACAGACCGGATAAATTGATCCGGCGTCTTCGTGGCGATCTGGACAAAATTGTTTTGATGGCCCTCAGGAAAGAACCGGACGATCGATATCTTGCGGCAGAGCAATTGTCGGAGGACATCGATCGACATCTCTCCGGACTGCCGGTGATGGCTCGGCCGGCATCGATCGGGTATCTAGCTGCAAAGTTTGCTCGTAGGCATCGTCCGCAAGTTGCCGCCGCCGCGGCTGCCCTATTGGCGATCGTAACAGGTTTCGGCGTCGCTATTTGGCAAGCCAAGGTCGCAACCGATGAAAGGAATCGAGCCGAAGCAAGATTCGAAGAGGTGAGGAAACTTTCGAACCTTTTGGTCTCCGGTTGGGACGAGGGACTCGGAGAAACTGCCGTCAGTCATGAGGCTCGTGCCAGGCTCGCAGGGCTTTCGGCCCGGTTTCTCGACAGCCTTTCCGCGGAGGCAAATGACCCCGCGTTGCTTAAAGAGCTTGCCGAAGCTCACATCAAACTTGGTCACGAATTTGCTTATCAATTGATCGATACCAAGAGTGCCGAGGAAAGTATCTCAAAGGCTGAAAGTATTGCACGGCGGTTGGTCGCTGATGCTCCACAGGAAAACACTTACAAGGACGTATTAGCTAGGGCTCTATTCAAGAAGGACGAGTTCTTTGGCCATCTGAATATGAATGATTCGCTTGCTAATCGGACGGAGCGCCTACAGCTTCGCGAGGCGATCTTCACGCTTGAGCCTAACAGCGAATCTGCCACACGTGGTTACGGAATGGCGCTTGCGGATGTTGCAAATGGGTATCTTGAGCTGGGTGATGTTACATCATCTAATGAGTATTTCCGTAGGTCCATCGATGCTTATCGCCAACGGATCGAGCTTCTTTCTACATTGTCCGATTCTCCCGATCGCGACCGCAAGATCGCGGGCAGCTATGCTGTAATCACGGATCATTTCGCAAGCCGACTTGGTGATATTGCATCTGCCTATGAAGCAGCCGCAGAAGGATATGCCGCAGGCAAACGCGCGTATGAGGGTAACGCCGAAGAACACGATAACATTGTTGTTCGTCTAATGACTGGATTTTTGTTTGGCCAGGTGCTGCAAAACATGGGGCGGCTTAGTGAGGCCGAGAGGATGTTTTCTGAGATCGCGGTGGTAGCCAAATTGCGAAACGATCAGAAACCCACATCCTACTTCGCGAGAAAGGAATACGACGCATATCTCGAGCTGGCAGAAATTGCTTTTCTTTCGAATGAACGCACAAAAGCATTTGAGCTGGTCCAGGCCTCGGACGAAGTGCGTAGAAGATGGGAATCCGGTGATAGCCATCGGAGTCGTAGCCGAAGCACTTATGGCGGGGCTGTTCATTTGACCGTCTCGGGGAAACTTTTGGTTACAATGGGGGCGGTCAAAGAGGGCCGTGAAAGGCTGTTGGCGGCGGCTCAGATATTTGATGAGATCACTCAGCGTGAGCCACAGAACAACTTGCGTAGTGCGAACCTTTTGGCTTCTTTGTATGTAACACTCGGGGACGTAGAATCCGGCATTGGTGTTTGTGGGCCGACCGAGAGACCTTTTGGTGGCGTGTCCGAGCAGGCCGGCTACTGCCTTCCCGGATCGGTTTCTAGGCCACGAGTTAAGATGGCGACCGGATCGGGCGGAACCGCTCATTATCGAAAAGCTGAGCAGCTGTATTCAAAGCTTGAGCGTGAGAATATGCTCACTCGAAGGGAAGTGGGCGAACTGGAGCTCGTTCGTTCTCGTCTGTTGAGTAATGGAAGCCTGCTCGCTCGCCAGGCTTTGAATGCGAATTGAGAATGAAAGAGCGAATATCAACTTACAAAGATTTTTGGGACTTTTATGTTCGGGAACACTCGCTGCCGATGACCCGTCTTCTTCATTTCGTCGGTACAACGCTCGGTCTGCTTCTCCTTGTCTGGTTCATATGGCGGGGGACTTGGTATTACTTTCCGCTATCGCTCGTCATCGGTTATGCATTCGCCTGGTTCGCTCATTTTGTCATTGAAAAGAATCGCCCCGCGACGTTCAAGTACCCGTTTTGGTCGTTCATATCTGACTATAAAATGATGTGGTACATGATCACGGGTAGGATGTCCGCAGAGGTTGATCGCATTACTGCAAGACACACCCCTCATTGATAATGCGATATAGCTGACGCTCTATCTTTCGTACCCCTGGTAAGGTAGAATCTCGAATTATGTTCGCTGGACGTGAAATTGTCGATGTTGACCCCAAGGCTCTTAGCTCGACGATCGAGTTTCTTACGGCGATGATCACGCCCGCGCTTCTCATCTCGGCGACCGGCTCCCTTGTGCTTTCCACATCAACTCGGCTGGGCCGTGTTGTCGATCGCGTTCGAGCTCTTGAAGTGCGAATCGGGGAGCTGATCTATTCTGAGAACAAAGATGAGATACCGCTTTATGACAAACGGGTAGAGGTGGTGGTCGATCTGCTTGATTTTGTTACCAGTCGCGCACGGATACTCCAGCGCGCACTTGGGGCTTTCTATTACGGGCTGATGCTATTCGTTCTTACTAGCGTGAGTATCGCAGTTGCTGGATTGGTCGATATTTACAAATGGATACCTATACCGCTTGGAATAGTTGGTATCATATTTCTCTTTTACGGCAGCATCCTGATGCTGAAGGAAACGCGAATGGCCACCGCTACCATTAATGAAGAAATGGATTTTACCTGGGAGCTTGCGAGGAAGCTTTCACCGCAGGACATCGCAATAAAATACGATGCCAAGGGTAAAAAGAAACGATACAATGGGCGCAAAGTATCTAATACTCTTGGCGGAGAATAGACTCGAAGAAAGGGTCCAAGCTCTGGAAGAGATGTTGCGCTCCTGCAACATTTGCCCGAAAGACTGCGGCAACGATCGCCTAAATGAGGAGATCGCCGCGTGCTATTCCGGGCGACTGCCTATAGTCTCCAGTTACACTGCGCATTTCGGTGAAGAACCTTGCCTGAGTGGAACACGCGGCGCCGGAAATATCTTCTTCGGTAATTGCAATCTTCGATGTGTGTATTGCCAGAATTATCAGATCTCGCAAACGTGGAGAGAGCAGCGTAAGAACGAGATAACACACGAACGCCTTGCCGAAATGATGCTCGAACTGCAGGAACGTGGCTGCCACAATATCGGCTTTGTCTCGCCGACACATTTTGCACCGCAGATGGCCCGGGCCATATATATTGCAGCTAGGAACGGATTGCGATTACCCATCATTTACAACACGAATGCATACGATTCGGTCGAGGTATTGAAGTTGCTTGAGGGCATAGTTGATATCTATTTGCCCGACCTGAAGTATGCTGATGCCGACGCCGGTTTTCAGTATTCGAAGGTCCGTGATTATCCGAAATTCGCTCGTGCTGCCGTAAAGGAGATGCAGCGCCAAATGGGCGATGGACTCATATTCGATGACGAAGGACTATTGCAACACGGGCTATTGATACGCCTGCTCGTATTGCCGAATGACATTGCCGGGCTTGAAGAAAACCTTCGCTGGATACACGATGAACTCGGCCCGAAAACCGCCATATCGCTAATGGCGCAGTACTACGCCACAAATAAAGCTGCAACTGATCCACGCTATATTTTGCTCTCACGCCGGATCTCTGAAGGCGAGTGGTTCGATGCCGTTTCTTTGCTCGAACACTTAGGCATGGAAGAGGGCTTTATGCAGGAATACGAATCTTCGTCGTATTATTATCGCCCGGATTTCAACGATAAAGATGAGCCTTTTAAGGATATTCGTGATTTTCGGCCATGATGGAATGTATGGTACGTTGCGCGGATTTGTCATAAATCTTAATTGCTATATCCTTGAAAAGGTAACTATATGATCAGGGCGTTTCTGTTTGTTTTATTGGTGTTCGCGTTGATCTCGTCGTGTTCTAGCGATGGGAACGGCGTAGCGGACGATGGGGTAAGTAATGACTCAGGTAAACTCGATGATGTGATGGCTCGTGCCGAGGTGTTGTGTAAAGAAAAAGGCGATTGCGAGCAGGCGATAAAGATCTATACCGAGGCGATCGCTTCGGATTCGAATAATGCCGAGCTTTATAAGAAGCGCGCGATGGTCTTTTACGCGACGAAGCGATTCGAGCAGGCTCTTAACGATCTTGACTCCGCTCTTGAACACGATCCGCCAAATCCCGGAGAGCTTCATTACTTCCGCGGACTTACGAAAAGCTTTAAGCGCAAAGAGGACAAAGAAGGAGCGTGCAGGGACCTCAAAGAAGCAAAAAAACTTGGCTATAAACCCAATGATCCGGGAACAATAAACAAATGGATCGTTAACTATTGCAGGACAAACACTTTGCAGTTCTAATGCTGGGGATGGCCTGATCAACCCGTCAGCTCAGATCATTTAGGCGACTATAATTTTGATCTGAGGCCTGTCATAATCATTATTGTAATGGGAATATTTGGAGATAAATTCAAATGTGTCCGCTGTGGACAAAAAAGCGAACCTTTGGGTTACGCGCCTGTGCCCACCGAACTTGGACAGAAGATCGGGACCGAGGCCTGCAAAGATTGTTGGGGCGAATGGCAGAAAAAGCAGATGCAGCTTATCAATCATTTCGGGCTTGATGTTTCGAATCCGGAATCTCACGAATTTCTGTTCGACAATATGAAGATCTTCTTCTATGACGATGGGTCAGGCCTGGCGCAGATCGATACGTCGAAAGAGGGAAGCGTCAATTGGTAAGGCCGCCATCGGGGTTCGGAAATGCTCAGCAAAGAATTCCGCCTGATCAATGAAGAGTTCTACGCAGAGAGTGTTCTTCCTGAACAGATGGATTCTTTATGGGCGAACGGCTGGCGTCATTTCGGAAAGCACTTTTTCAGGTACAATGTTGGCTTCTTTCGTAACGAACTCAGATACGTCCTACCTTTAAGGATCGATCTTGCAAGATTCGAATTCTCAAAAGGCCAGCGTCGAAACTTAAGACGCAACAGTGATCTTTCGGTCGTGATAGGTCCGATAGATCTCACACCAGAGGCTAATAACCTTTTCGAACTCCACAAAACTCGGTTTGAATACGGTGCCCCGGATTCGATCTTTACCTTTCTTTCTTCCGAACCCGCGAACTCGCCATGTGCTGCAAAGGAGATCTGCGTGTATGAAGAAGACCGGCTTTTAGCCGTTAGCTATTTTGATGTTGGAAGCAGATCGGTCTCAGGTGTTTATGCGATGTTCGATCCGGCAATTACCCATCGTGGACTAGGGATCTTTACGATGTTGAAGGAGATCGAATATTCGATAGAAACAAACCGTCAATACTACTATCAGGGCTATGCTTACGAGGGCGAATCCTTTTACGACTACAAAAAAAGATTTCGAGCAACAGAGGTTTTCGACTGGGATGGCAGTTGGGTCGATTTCTGAAATTGATGACTTGAGCGTTATTGACGAGATGGCTGAGTCTGTACTCAGCACATCCCGCCTTTGATGTACACCATCATCAGCCGATAAGGCTCAGATCGTTCTGTAAAACACGATCCCTTGCCGGATAGTGCTGTTGAAGTACCTCGGCGAACGCGGCTTCCATAGCCTTCGGATCGGTTATCTCAATGTATCGCTTGGTCTGCTGGGGTGTCATTACTTCAAGCATTAAAGTATTCTCAATCCAGACCTCGACAAGCTGAAAAAGCCCGCCTCCGCGGTTGCATACCAGAACGCGCCAACCCTCTCGCTTGGCCATTTTGCGGATCTCATCGATTCCTTTTTCCGTGTTGATGTTGATATGCGTTGCTACATACCTTGGGACGACCTCGCTTCGGACAAACTGAGCCTCGTGTTCTTCGGTAACGGCGTTCAGATCATTCTCGTCCGGAAGTCCTTCGCCGGGGACGAGCACTGTGCCGGCCGGCGTTATCTCGATGGCAGTTCCTTTGCCATCGTTTGCAAGAACAAAAAATGAGTTAGGCGCCGGAGGGAAGGGATACACATACCCGTCCCAAAGCTCGGCGATAAAGTTTGCCACCCGTTCGGGATCATTAACTGCGATAGAAAGATGATTTATCATTGCGACGATTCTCCTGGATTAAACTTTGCAGAAGTTTTACTTCTCCGCTATCAATACGCGAAGAAGGTGCGTGATCCATATCACCAGGTGCGCTCGCAATGAAGAAGAATTCGACGCGATCGCGCCGTCAAAGCATTTTTGTCCACTGAATATATTTCTTTGAATCAAATTTCTTGCCCGTGCTGCCGCTAGTCATATAACGTATCTGGCCGAATACGGGACGTTCCATCCACGGCCGATCGTGTTTGCCAAAGCACCACAGAATACCCGCATAGGAATTAGGGTTGCGGCCATCAAGGCAATACTTGTTGTTTAGATGAACGAGTGTCGCAAAGGCTTCTTCATAACTTCGCGACCAGGCGATCACGTTCTTCCCCCAAAGCATCCGAACGTAATTGTGCATCTCGCCGGTCATCACCATTTCGCGTTGGCACGCATTCCAGAGTTCGTCATGCGTCTCGCCAGCTTCTAACTGCTCGAGAGAGTATATGAACTGCCGTTCGTCATCGGCGTGGGCTCGCATAGTTTTATGAATCCACGCCGGCAAAGCCTCAAGTGAATCATATTTGGGATTGTGCCGCGTCATATTATATGAAAGCTCGCGACGGACGATAAGTTCTTCAAGATACGCGTCTTTTGATCCCTGAGGAGCATCGGCATCTTGAACCGCCAAGGCTATTTCTAGGGGAGACAAAAAGCCGAAATGTAAGTATGCTGAAAGCCGTGATGAACCATCGCGATCCGGTTTGTTTCTTGCGTTTTCGTAATCATGCAATATCTCCTCGACAAATTTTTTTAGGCGTTTGCGACCTTCGGTCGAGCCGCCCCGGTATTGGCGTGAAGGCTTTACGGAATGATCGATGTCGCATTCGGCGACGAGGTCCGGAATGTTTTTCGACGTTATAAGTGTCTCGAAAGCCGCGTCGAGCTCGATCTTTGTGCTGTCCATCGTAACCGTTTCTTCTGCAAACGGTTTCAGATAATTAGGTAATAACTTGTTGATCTTGGGCCGGATCGTATATGCGGCGTATTCTTCTTTGTTAAATTTTGAAATCGGAATGATCCCGTTCGAATCTACAGCGTGAATGGCGATCTGTGCTCGCACAGCAATGCGTCGATTGTGTTCGGGAATTATGAAGCATGGAAAATCATCGGTAACGATCAGAGCGGCGTCTTTTGCCAAAGCCGCGACCGTATTTTTTGGCGAGCTTTCATCTTTCTGCAGATAGAAGATGTACCTTATGCCAAGCCGTTCAAATTCTTTCTTTTTTTCCTCAACGCCTTCGAGGATGAATGTGTGAATTCGATCGCTGGCCCATGGGTAGTAGTATTTCAGCCCTTCGTAAACGACCAGCGGAAGCTTCAACTCGTTTGCCTTTCGTATCGCCCACACAAGCGCGTGATTATTCGATGTTCGCTTGAACATCTGCATCCAATAGAGCACATAACGCGCCTTTTCGTTTATCGGCTTGTCGTTTAACGAGACGACCCTTTCGTTGATCCTCATATGCTCTAGTATATAGATTGTGCTCCGACATTGTTCCTAAACTTACACGTCAAATAATGGCTTTTTCGATAGGCCATCCGCTGAACGAAAGGATTTGGGTTTTTGAATCACGATCCTAATTTCCAGAATTACGATGCACTAATTATTTGAGAGGGGCTAACAAAACAAAACAGAAAAGTCTCTTATAAGGAAGGAATTATCCAGAGATACGACCAGGGTTCAAGAGGGGCATGATCAAGAGATTCGTGATGGGGAGACGGTGGCGGTGTTGGTGTGCGAGACGGAGCCAACAAGCAAATGCTGTGCAGATAGAAAGGCGAGATCGTACGGCCGGAGGACGGTGAGGTTGATGAAAAGAAGCTCCAGATGGTAAAGGAACTGTGGGAGCTGCGAACGGAAGCAGGGATCTTAAAAAGCCGCACTAATCTTCGGGCGAAGTAAGGGAAGTGATATGGAATATTTGACGCGATCAGGGAGGAGCGAAGCGAAGCATCGATCACATCGATTCCTCTTATGACCGCGTCAGGCGGCAGTCCACGCTCAGGGCTGTTATTTCTGTTCTGAAAGAATACCTGTCGTTGCAGAATACTCACAAGCTACAGTCACTTCAGCAGGGCGGTTGCGATGTTGAAATAAACGATGAGCGTAAAGATATCGGCGGCGGCAAGCGTTATCGGGCCGGCGGCGATCTTTGAGTCCTCGTGGATCGCGTGCAGCAGCGTTGGGATGCTCATTCCTATCACGCCGGCAGCAAAAACGGAGAACATCACACCTGCGTGTTCGGCCTGTTCGATCATGTATCGCGTTATGGCTGCGTTGTCGTTAACGGGATTTGTGTTCGGCATAGGGCATACGCTTGTCCATCCGCCTGCAACAGCCGCCGCACAACCCGACGCGATCGTTTCTTTGTGTTCCTGGCCTGGTTCGCGTAAATGCACGTGAAGATCAATAAATCCAGGGGCGACCAGCAAACCGCTTGCATCAAAAATTTCACATCCCTCCGGCGGAGTTTCATTCTGTCGAAGCCATGCAGACACCCTGCCATCTTCAACAAGAACGTTCATTCCCGTATTCTCATTCGCGGCCGGATCTATAAGATGGCCGTTTGCGATAAGTAACCTCATATGACTTAAGCTTGTGTAGAACCTCCGGTGGCGAGGTAAAGCACCGCCATTCGGACGGCGACGCCATATTTGACCTGATCTAAGATCAACGAACGCGAGCTATCGGCAACCTCTGAAGCGATCTCAATACCGCGGTTCATCGGACCTGGATGTAGTACGATAGCATCTTTTTTCGCTAGGTCGAGACGTTCGTTTGTTAACCCATAGTGGATCGAGTATTCGCGCAGTGTCGGAAAATAGGCTGAATTCTGACGTTCACGCTGGATGCGTAAGATCATTACTACGTCTGCATTCTCGATCGCGTCCTCAACATGGTCGCAAACCGTAAGTGATGTTCGTTCTTCAGTCTTTGAACTTTTATTTTTTTTCTTCTTGCAGGGTTCGCGGGCTATCAAATATTCGAAATCGCGTGGAACGAGAGTACCTGGGCCGGCAACACGTACGTTGGCCCCGAGCTTTGTCAGCAAGTGAATGTTGGAACGTGCGACGCGGCTGTGAAGAATATCTCCGATTATCGCAACCTCAAGCCCCTCGATCTTTTTTTTATGCTCACGAATGGTCATCGCATCGAGCAATGCTTGCGTCGGATGTTCGTTCGCACCGTCACCGGCGTTGATTATCGCTGCCCGGCTCACTTTTGCTAGCTGATGCGGCACACCCGCAGAACCGTGCCTAACGACAATACAATCCGGATCCATCGCATCCAAGTTAAGCGCAGTATCAACCAACGTTTCACCTTTGGCTAGGCTCGACGACGAAACACTTATATTTATTGCATCGGCAGACAGCCTTTTTGCCGCGAGCTCGAATGAGGTCCGTGTTCGGGTGGAGTTCTCAAAAAAGAGATTGATCACGGTCTTGCCGCGTAACGTCGGCACTTTTTTGATCTCGCGGGCATTTATCTCGCGGAAATTCTCTGCTGTGTCTAAAATTCCGCGGATCTCTTCCGCACTAAGATCGCGGATACCAAGAAGGTCACTTCGGCGAAAAGGTTTTTCCATCAGCACAAAAAAAGCAAGGCAGTTAACCTTGCTTTCGGATCTTAATCATCTCGTTCGAAAATTCCGACGGCTTCAAGGCCGTCATACTCTTTCAGCATCACTTTAATTATCTCAGACTTCTTTGTTGGTACGGTTTTCCCGACAAAATCGGCCTGGATCGGCAATTCACGGTGTTCGCGACCGCGATCTATCAGTACGGCGAGTTGTACCTTTTTTGGCCGTCCGAAATCCATTAGCTGGTCAAGAGCCGCGCGTATCGTTCGGCCTGTGTAAAGTACGTCGTCAACCAAAACTACGATCTTATCCTCGATATCGGCGTCGAGTTCTGTTCGATTCACAATCGGGCTTGCACCGACGGTCGAAAGATCATCTCTATACAGCGTTATATCAATTATACCGAAAAGCGGTGGATGCCCCTCTAGTTCACCTATCTTGTCAACTATTTTTTCGGCGAGCGGGACCCCGCGGCGGCGTATCCCGACAATATAAAGATCGCTCGACCCTTGATTCTCCTCGACGATCTCTGATGCGAGTCGAGAAATGGCGCGCTTCATTCGAGCGCTGTCCATTATCCGGGATTTCTCCAGCAGTTTTGCTTCGTCTGCCATTCGATGCAAATCCTAACAAACATACTGCAAAACATCAAAGAATGGCTTCGGAAGTTTTCGAATGCTGGGGAGATACACTAACATTAGCGCTTCGAATATGGCATTTTTTTGGGAAAAAGTCGTTCGCCCGGTGATGTTCGCTCTTGATGCTGAGCGGGCACACGATCTCGGGATCGCTGCACTTCGCACCGGTCTAACGGCACCATTTTCAAGAGCGGATTTAGAAGATCTATCTGACGGGCTCTCGATGGAATGCTTCGGGCTAAAATTCAAGAATCCGGTTGGGATCGCAGCCGGATTCGATAAGAACGGTGTCGTTGTCGATCAGCTTGCATCGCTTGGATTCGGTTTCGTAGAGGTAGGGACGGTCACAAATAAGCCTCAGAAGGGAAATCCACGCCCCAGATTGTTCAGGCTCCCCGAGGATAAAGCGCTTATAAATAGGCTAGGCTTTAATAATGACGGTGTTGATGCGGTTGTCGAAAGGCTCGGTAAGATCGAGCGGAGATGTATTGTCGGTGTCAACATTGGAAAGAATCGTGATGTGCCGAATGAGAATGCGGTAGAGGACTACGTTCGAGCATTTGGAGCAGTTCACCAGGTTGCTGATTACGTCGCGGTAAACATCTCTTCGCCGAACACGCCTGGATTGCGCGATCTTCAGTCTGCTGAAAATGTTTCAGAGCTCCTTCGGGCCCTTTCGGATAGAAGAGAGCAACTCGGCAGTAAACCATTGCTTGTGAAGATCGCTCCTGACCTCGACGAATCCTCTATTAAGGATATCGTGGATGTATGCTTGTCGCTTAGGATCGACGGGGTTATAGCAACGAACACAACGGTTTCAAGGGACGGGCTCAAAACACCCAAGGTTGGCCGATTTGGAGCGGGCGGGCTGAGCGGAAAGCCGCTTCTCAACCGCTCTGACCGAGTGATTTCGTCGATATACAAGAATTCAGGCGGAAAACTCCCAATTATCGGGGTCGGCGGCATCTTTACAGCGGCGGATGCGTTCGCGAAGATCGCAGCGGGAGCCTCGCTTGTTCAAGCCTATACCGGTTTTGTTTACGGCGGTCCCAGCTTTGCCGCGGATGTCTTATCGGGCCTTCGCAGATTGATCGCTAAACACGGATTTAGCTCGCTCAAAGATGCCGTCGGCTCCGTTCATCGAGCATGAATACGGACCCTCTTCTCGTATACAATGATGTTTGACACAGTCACCTGAGAGGCTATAATAAAAAATTTGCGTTTGGGCAACGATGCTGTCCATTTGCATTTTTTGAAATGATAGTCGAGCTAAACAGCCTTGCTGGTCGAAGAGGAAGGTTTCGGTTCGAAGTGGATCCGGTCATAGCAGAATTTGCTCAGATCGGGATCGTTCCTGAGAAACCGTTAGTGGCTGATATCGAGATCGTTGAGAAAGTAGATTCCATTTCGATCGCAGGAGTTCTTAATGGCTCTGTTCTGCTCGCCTGCACAAGGTGTTTAGGGCAGGCGCTCCACAATGTTGCAATTGATTTCTCTGCGGAGTATGTAACCGAGGAAAATTTTCCATCGGAAGCGGAGCTGGAAGTTACCGAAGAAGCGTTTGATCTCGGACTTTATGACGGCACTTCGATCGATCTGGCCGAAGTCGTGCGGGAGCAAATACTGCTCGACATTCCTGAACGAGTCCTATGCAGGGATGATTGCGGGGGCATTTGTCAGAAATGCGGCAGCGATCTTAACGTTGAAAGTTGTGGCTGCGAAGAGGTTCAGGCTGACCCTCGATGGTCAGCGTTAAAAGAACTGAAGAATTAGATATTTAGTATTTATCGGCGGGCTGCGTCGGTAATAAATGAGGTAAAGATGCCAAATCCAAAACGAAGACATTCAAAATCGCGCACGCGTCAGCGTCGCGCCCACGACGCACTGCCGATGCCGCAGTTCTATTTGGACAAAGAAACCGGAGAGGCGAAACGTCCGCACCGGATCGATCTTGAGACCGGCACCTACAAGGGCCGGCAAGTGATCGAGGTGAAAGACGCCGAATAGCCTTTTGAGTTTACACTCTCTTTAAGTTCTAATTCACCAAATGGCAGAAAAGAACGCTGGCATTCTAGGGATGGGACATTCTTACCCGGAAGGCATTTTGACAAATGCCGACCTGGAGAAGATCGTTGAAACGTCCGACGAATGGATCACAACCCGCACAGGCATAAAGCAACGCCACAAAGCAGCGGAAAACGAATATACTTCGCAGTTCGGTACTGCGGCCGCTAAACAAGCGCTCGAGCGGGCCGGTTTGAAGCCCGAAGACATCGATATCATTGTTTGCGCCACGACCACGCCCGATCAGATAATGCCTTCGACTGGGGCATTGATTCAGGCTCAGCTCGGAGCGACCAATGCCGCAGGGATGGATGTGTTCGCGGCGTGTTCAGGATTTCTTTACGGCCTCACGATGGTCGAATCAATGATCCGGACCGAGCAGATCAAATATGCTCTTGTTATCGGCGCTGAGGTACTTACAAAATACGTCGATTATACAGACAGGACCACCTGCGTGATTTTCGGGGATGGAGCAGGTGCCGCGGTCATCGGTCCTGTTAACTCAGGAAAAGGCATATTGGCCACAAAGATCCGCTCAGATGGTCGCTACGAAGAACAGCTTTACGCTCCAGGTGGCGGAACTAAGCTGGGAACAACACACGAAACCATAGATAATCGAATGCACTTTTTCAAGATGAAAGGCAATGAGCTTTTCAAGGTTGCCGTGCGCTCGATGGCAGACATCTCAGCGGAAATGCTGGAAAAAGCTGGTTTCTCTGTTGATGATGTGGATCTTGTTATCCCGCACCAAGCTAACCAGCGGATCACGGATGCAGTTGCCTCGCGTCTCGGCATTCCCGAAGAAAAGGTTTATTCGAACATTGCTTACCACGGCAATACCTCGTCTGCTTCCATACCGATCGCACTTGATGAATGTATCGAATCGGGAAAGATCACGGAAGGCAGCCTTGTCCTTCTGACGGCGTTCGGTGGCGGCGTTACATGGGGCGGAACGGTCATTAGATTTTAGAACTGTCATATGCGGTGTGTCGGTTTGTCCGATAGTATCGCATCCAATTTTGATCGATGTCGGAATTTGATTCGTCGGAGATCGGCGGGCCAATATCAACAATAGCCTACATTTTTCCCGGACAGGGAAGTCAGGCCGTCGGGATGGGAAAGGATCTATTTGATAATTTCCCCGCGGCCCGGCAGGTTTTTGAAGAGGCAGACGACGCTCTAGGTATTGCACTTTCGAGAATGTGTTTTTCCGGAACGGAAGAAGAACTTGCGTTGACCGAAAACACACAGCCGGCGATCTTAACGGCTTCCATAGCTGCCTATAGGGCAATGCGGTCGGAGGGTATTGCTGCACCAAGGTTCGTTGCCGGACACTCTTTGGGTGAGTATTCGGCACTGGTTGCAGCGGGCGTCATTGCACTCTCGGATGCGGTCAGGACCGTGCGGAAACGGGGCAAATATATGCAAGAAGCGGTGCCGGTCGGTGTCGGTGCAATGGCTGCTATCCTTGGTGCGGATCTGGAAACGATAGAGCAAGCTTGTAGCGAAGCCGCGCAAGGCGAGGTATGCAGCCCCGCTAATATAAATTCGCCATCGCAGATCGTTATAGCTGGAAATTTGGATGCAGTTGATCGCGCATGTGAACTTCTGAAAGGACGCGGTGCCAAACGTGCGATCCGCTTGAATGTGTCCGCCCCGTTTCACTGTGAGCTGATGATGCCTGCACAGGAAAACTTAGCAAATGATCTTTCGAATCTGGAATATGCGGAACCAAGCGCACCTATAGTTCACAACGTCGATGCAGCCATCAATAGTGGTGCCTCGAAGGTTTGCGATGCTCTCACGCGGCAGGTATCATCTCCTGTTAAGTGGCTTCAATCTGTTCAGACACTTGTTGCTGCGGGTGTCGATACATTTATCGAGGTCGGGCCCGGAAAGGTGCTTTCGGGCTTGGTTAAACAAATAGATCGCGACGTTCGCGTTTTGAATGTTGCTGACACGGAAAGCTTGAGCAATACAAAAGTAACTTTATAAAGAACAAAAGGAGAATATATGTCAGACGTTCAGGATAAGATCAAACAGATCATCGTAGATGAATTAGGTGTTGATGAGGCAGAGGTCACGGAAAACGCCCGCTTTATTGAAGACCTTGGAGCGGATTCGCTTGACCTAGTCGAACTAGTAATGCGTTTTGAAGAGGAGTTTGATATTGAGATCCCTGATGAGGATGCGGAAAAGATCCAGTCGGTCCGCGATGCTTACGCTTACGTAGAGCAGCACAAAGGATAGTTATAAAGGACAACGGACGATGGGTAGTGGGGCATAGGGCTTCATTATCCATCGTCGATTTTCCATTATCCGATCAATTATGAAACGTCGAGTTGTAGTAACCGGAGTAGGGCTGGTAACGCCTATCGGGAATGATGTGCCCACAACGTGGAACGGCCTGATGACCGGTGCCAATGGCGCGGACTACATTAAGAAGTTCGACCCGGACAAATTTTCGGTAAAGTTTGCCTGTGAAGTAAAAGACTTCGATCCGCTAAACTTTCTTGACAAGAAAGAAGCTCGCCGCATGGGAGCCTTTACCCATTTCGCTCTTGCGGCCTCAGATGAGGCGATCAAGAACAGCGGACTTGCAATAGACGAATCGAACGCCGAGATGGTCGGAACATACATCAGTTCCGGCATCGGTGATTTCTGGGCGATCGAACGCGAACACGAAAAACTCTTGAATTCAGGTCCGGATCGTGTTTCGCCATTCTTTATAGTTTCAGCCATCGTAAATCTTGCAGCCGGAAACGTATCCATCCGCCACGGGGCAAAGGGCCCAAACTCGGCTACTGCAACAGCCTGTTCTGCAGGTGCACACGCGATCGGCGATAGTTTTCGCCTTATTGAACGCGGTGACGCGGATGCGATGATATGCGGCGGAGCGGAAAGCGCGATAACGCCAATGTCTGTCGCCGGATTTGCCTCAATGCGTGCGCTCTCGACTCGCAATGATGATCCCCAAAAGGCATCGCGCCCATTTGATGCTGAGCGCGATGGATTCGTCATCGGCGAAGGTGCGGGCATTATGATCCTCGAGGAGCTGGAATTTGCGAAGGCACGGGGTGCAAATATCCTGGCGGAGATCGTTGGTTATGGGATGAGCGGCGATGCTTTTCACGTAACCATGCCGGATGAGAGCGGCTCAGGAGCTATTCGCGTGATGCAGCGAGCCATCAAAGATGCTGATGTTTCACCAGAACGAATCGGCTACGTAAATGCGCACGGGACCTCAACGCCGTACAACGACAAATTTGAATCACTCGCGATAAAGCAGGTCTTTGGTGATCACGCGAAGAACGGCTTGGCAGTAAGTTCGACAAAATCAATGACCGGTCACGCACTTGGAGCTGCCGGCGGAATAGAGGCAGTTTTCTCGGTTCTTGCGATCAAAGAAGGTAAATTGCCGCCGACGATCAATTATGAACACCCCGATCCGGATTGCGATCTGGATTACGTGCCGAACGTGGCTCGTGAAGCTGACATCGAGTACGCCCTGTCGAACAGTTTCGGTTTTGGGGGCACTAATGCAAGTTTGATATTTAAGCGATACTCTGAGTAGCTCAGGCTAATGCCGGTTTAGTTCTGCCTTGCGGGTGAAAGTCTTCGCATTTATGGGCAATGAGCTGCAATTTGAGGAACAAGACACTTGTTATGAAAATTATCGTTCTAATGAAGCAGGTCGCTAACAAGGACGCGGTCCTTCGCATCGGTCCAGATGAGAAATGGATAAACGAGACCGACATCGCGATGCAGACCAACGAATCTGACGGTTACGCTCTTGAAGAGGCACTCCGTTTGAAGGAAGCAAAGGGCGAAGGTGAGGTAGTGGTCTGTTCACTTGGGCCGCAGTCGGCAAAGACTGTAATAAAGGATGCGCTAGCTCGCGGAGCCGATCGGGCTATTCACGTGGTAGCAGAGAATTCGAACAAGCTTTCACCTTACCAGATCGCAAAGGCCATCGCCGATGCGATCCGTGATGAAAAGCCGGACCTTATTTTTACAGGTCTCCAGTCAGACGATACAAGTTACGGACAGACGGGCGTGTTGCTCGCTGAATTGCTCGGGATACCTCACGGGACGATCGTTATAGAGGTCGATCGCGGAAGTCTCGGAGATAGCCTTCGGATCAAGCGTGAGTTAGAAAGCGGTTGGTATCAATGGTTTACGTATAAGCTCCCGGCACTATTCACGATCCAATCCGGCATTTCTCAGATACGTTATGCTTCGCTAAAAGGCATAATGGCCGCGAAGAAAAAGGAGATACGTGACGTTGATGCATCGATAGAAGCCTTTGCCGGTGCCCAGAATATTCAAAAGGTATATATGCCGCTTAAAACAAAACAGACCCAAATTCTTGGCAACGGCGACGCAAAGGCCGGTGCTGTTGAATTAGTCGAAAAGCTTAGGAACGAGGCTCGTGTGATCTAAAGCGATTGATTACTCCGGAATCGGTCATGGCGTGCAGCAAATTGGGCTGCACGCCATTTTTGCTTTTTCCTTTACTTTAGTTTACGATTTTCGCCATTCCTACCGGATCTATGATTTGTTCTGATTTCCGACGTCGGAATTTGTATGAATTTCTCTGAAAAAAGGAGGGTATATGAAGTTTTCTCGATTGCGCTTTGTGGCGATAAGCTTTTTTGTGATTGTTTTGATTACCGAAAGCGTTAGCTCACAAGTTATCTACAATAACGGCAACTTACTTAGCGGTGCCACATCGAAGAGCGGTGTGGCTGCTCCGGTTGGAACTCAATGGAGTGAGGCACAAAATGACTTTGGCGTTACTAATTACGCTAACACTCTGGCAGGGGTTTCATGTTCGGTAACGGCCACCGTATTTCGATGTGCTGATGATTTCAATGTTCCTGTAGGACAAACCTGGACCATCAATCAGGTTGTTACGTACGCGTATCAAACCGGTTTTGCCGGCTCTACGAGCCCGATCTCTGCAGCAACGCTTCAGATATGGCAGGGAAGACCTGGAGATCTGGGCAGCACAGTAGTGTTTGGTGATACGACAACTAACAGACTGGCCAGCTCGACGAATGCTAACGGTTTCAGGATCTTTAATTCGATCGTCGGTGCAGGGGCCAATCCGCCGACCGCGCCTGCGACTAACAGGATCATTTGGCAGAATAACATCAATGTTAATCCACCGGCGGTTTTGACAGCGGGACATTATTGGATATCTTGGAATACTCAGATCGGTACGACAACAGCTCATTTTGCTCCTCCGATGACCGTAGTCGGAACGCGAAATACCCCATTCAATAACGCACGTCAATTTACCGGAACAGCTTGGCAGGACGTTGTTGATGCCGGACAAACACCAACCGGGAACCCAACACCTCTTCCAATGCCGCAGGAGTTTCCGTTTCAATTGATCGGGTCAATCACTGGTGCTCCATTAGCTCCGCGTTCGAGAACACTCGATCTTAACGGGGACAATCGTACGGACTATGTAGTAGTACGCGCCGCCTCAGCGTCCGGACAAAGTACATGGTGGACACAGCTTAATGGAGGTGGCGTCTCTGTAATTGAATGGGGACTCGGTGCAGGTATTCCGGCTGGCGATGTGCCTACGCCTGCAGATTTTGATGGCGATGGAAAGACCGATATTGCGGTGTGGAGATCGGGACCGCCGACCCAGGCCGCATTCTTCATTTTGAATAGCTCGAATGGTACGGTTCGTGTTGAATATTTTGGTCAAACGGGTGACGACCCGACCATTGTCGGTGATTATGACGGTGACGGAAAGGCAGATCCAGCAGTTTACCGTAATGGTACCGGAGGCGGACAAAGCACTTTCTTCTACAGAGGTTCGCTCGGCAATCCGGGTGGTAATACGACCTATGCGCCGTGGGGAATTGATGGAGATGTGGCCGTTCCGGGAGATTTTGACGGAGACGGCAGGTTCGATCTGCACGTTGCAAGGAACGTGGGCGGCCAAATGCTTCATTGGCAATTGCTTAGCACCGCCGGGCAGCGTGTACTTCAGTATGGTTTGAACACAGATAAGTTTATCACCGGTGATTTTGATGCCGATGGTAGGACGGATGTGGCTGCTGTAAGGGTGAATGGTGCGAACTTTGATTGGTATTTCCTAAGAAGTTCGGACTTTCGTATCGTTGTTGAGAAATTTGGTTTGTCGGCCACGGATTACCTGGTTCCGGGCGATTATGATGGAGATGGGAAGACCGACATGGCAGTTTGGCGTAGCGGTCAGGCAGCGGATAACACAAACTTCATTGTCCGCAATACCTTTGCGTCGCCGGTTCAGGTTGAGTGGGGACAGTCTGCGGGAACTTTGACACCTCCAGATTATCCCGTCGCGAATTTCTCCGTTAAGTAATAGAAAAACTTGAAATAGTTAAGGCTGCCCTTGAACATCGTGTTCAAGGGCAGCTTCTGTTTGCTTGTTCCTACGGATTTGTTATCCGATAGGCAGAGGTCGCAGGTTGATCTGTCGAGCTTCCCCAGTTGTAAATGTTGAATGAATCATAAGCTCCGTTATTGCTGTTGGATATGAACCACTCACCGCTTGAGGGGCGGAAAACCGCAAAATCTGTGCGCCTATCTCCGTCGTAGTCTGCGGGTTGCGGAATATCCCCGGGAAGCCCAAATTTATAGGTTGAGGTTACTGTTCCTATAGCATTCGCAGCATTGCTTTGGATCGTGTACCAGTAACCGTCGGAAGGTCGAAAGACGGTAATATCTGTTTTACATTTCCATCGTAATCGCCGGGAACGATCCTGTCTCCGGCGGTTCCCCAGAATGTGAAAAGGGGAAATCCGAAATTGAAGTTAGAGCCCTGCAGAAGCCAGAGATACCTCGGAGCAAATTCATCCGTTCTGACCACGACATAGTCGGACCGAAGATCGCCGTCAAAGTCACCTACCACCGGAGTATCACCGTTCCTTCCCCACTTAAAGTACGATACGGTCCAGTTAGACGACTGCAGCACGTGCCAAATACCGTTACTCGGCCTCCAAATGGCGATATCGGTTTTGCCGTCACCGTCGTAATCACCCGGCACCGGTATGTCTCCTGCAAGTCCCCAAGGAATGTAAGCGACGTCGGACCCCGGGTTGACCTGATTCAAGCCATAAAACCAGGTGTTCGCGGACGGACGATAGGTGCTGACGTCAGTTTGACCATACCTGTGTAATCACCGGCAGTGATAATGTCGTTACTCAGTCCGAATAACAGGCTGTTGGTGCCGCCTGCAGAATTCAGAATATTCCATGTGCCGGTTGAAGAACGGAAGTATGTAGGGTCCGCCTTGCCGTCATTCGTGCGGTCATAACCTGGCTGTCGGCAACCGGTGCGATATGAAACGGTAAACGTATAGTTCGTGCACAGCACATTGGTCGGAGTTTCGAGAATGTCGTGCACAACAACCGTGAAATTCTGTCCTGCAGTACTGGGAAAGAGTATCGGGCATTCCCAAGGCGAGGGCGTAGGTTGTGCAGCGACGGTGGCATTTTCAGCTCCATCCAGCTCTCTTATCAGTGATCCATTCCTTATATCGATCTCCGCCTTTCTTATCGTTGCCGGCATTTGCCAATCACCGTTCCATTCCGGGTGCAGGTCAAGTGCGGCTTTCATAAAGTCAGCCCAAATGGGCATTGCAGAATCGCTTCCCTTCATTCCTAGATCGGCGTTATCGTCGAAACCAACGTAAACTACGCAAACAAGCTCCGGCGTGAAACCAGCAAACCAACCATCCCGTGATGTGCCTGTCTTCCCGGCATAGGCTCGCTTGCCTGCCTCATTGCGAAAACCCCACCCTTGAACCTGCGCCGCTGTGCCTCGATTAACGATGTCCTTCATTATGTCGTTAAGAATGTAGGCAACATCGGATCTTACGACCTGTTTACGGTCGGGTTGCGGTTCGATCTTCGTCGTACCATCGCCGGCTGTGACCCGCGTTATAGGCATCGGAAGAACCCTTTCTCCGAGATTTGCGAACATAGTGTAACCAGTGGCTACGTTCAAAGGGGTTGCTTCCGCCGTACCGAGTGCCATTGAAGGATATGCTCTTTCAACCTTTGGTAACCCAGCCTTATGTGCAAGATTCATCACCCTTCCGATATTCACCTGCATTCCGACATCTACTGCAATGGTATTCTTGCTTTTTACTAGGGCATCACGGAGCGTGGTTTCCTTATTCGTGAACGTGTCTCCGTAATTGTTAGGGGCATATGTGTCGCGGCCGGAAGTGAAGATCTTTTTTTCATCCTTGATCACAGTTGCTGCCGTAAAAACACGCGAAGAAGTATCGTATGCCGAGTTGATGGCCGCAGTGTAAACAAACGGTTTGAATACAGAGCCGGGTTGTCGCATCGCGCTTGTCGCACGATTGAACTGTGTTTCCAGGTAGTCACGGCCGCCAACCATGGCAACTATCTCGCCGGTCTTTGGACGCATTGCGACAAGTGCGGCATTCAGGTTTCCCGGCGGCTGTTTCGGGAAGAACTTGTCCAGCCGTTCTAGCCGTTTTACTACGGTCTCATAAGCGATGCGCTGCAGGTCCGGATCGATCGAGGTGTAAACACGAAGATGTTGGAGAGCTTCCGGATCGCTAACGATGCTTGGCAGCGTATCTACTACATACTGTGAAAAATAGGGCATTCCCTGTAGATCTTGTTTGCTTGATATCTGCTTCAGTTCGAGCTTGGTATTTCTTGCTGACTCGAACTCGGCAGCCGTTATCTCACCAACCTCCAGCATCGACATAAGAACCTGGTTTCGCCTTTCAGTAACTTTTTCCGGATTCTTATATGGACCGTATCTGTTTGGGCTGCGAACGATCCCTGCGATGAATGCCGATTCGGCCAGAGTTAATTGTGAAACATCTTTGCCAAAATAAATGTTCGCGGCTTCGCCAACACCATAGATAGAAACACCAGCCTGCTGGCCGAGATATATTTGATTGACGTAAAGCGTAAAGATCTCCTGTTTGCTTAGCCGGGTTTCCAGGATGATCGACATATACGCTTCGGTTATTTTTCTTTCCCACGTAGGGTCGCGCGTCAGAAGCAGGTTCTTTACCAATTGCTGCGTTATCGAAGACCCGCCTTGATTAGCAAGAGCCGCATTATCCTCACCTTCGTATCGGCTCCAGAGAGCGCGTGCGATACCGCGTATGTTCACGCCATAATGCTCGAAGAACGCGCGGTCTTCCGTAACAATGATCGCCTTGACGAGATGTTGCGGAAGGTCCGCAAAGGCGACGGTCTTTCGACGGCCGTCACCCTCGCGTGCGATGGTGCTTAGGATCCGCGGTTCTAGTTGCACACGGTCCACCTCCTTTCCGACACGCTGATCGGCTATCGACGCGATGGATTTTCCATCCTTTGCAAACTTTACGAGAACAGGCGGAAAAACATTCTCGCCATCAATGGTGCCGGTGATCCCGGGCTCGATGCTAATGCCGTTCTCCGAAATCGAATAACGACTTCGTGTATGATCGGCCTTCACATTCTTATCGATATAACCGGCCGCGCGTAGATAATCCAGCAAGGTTTGCTGCGTGATCGCTTCACCTTTTCTAAGTGTTTTCGGAGCTGAATATATCCCGGCAGACGCCGTAAAAACATCGCCGCTCAGCAAACGACGATCGATCCTGTCAGAGAATTCAAACCAGTAATAGCCGAGAGTAAGGAATGATCCAAGAAGAATTAGCAAAAACGCGGTTAGCGTCCAATAATTGAAGATCTTTCCGAGAACGCGTTTCCAAAGCGGTTTCGGCGGCTCCTTAAATGTGTATATACGCCGAGCGCGAACCCAGCCTTTCGGCGGCATCTTTGAGCGCGTGGTGCGAACTGTTAGGTTCTCGGGCATTTTAAAACTATGAAGGAATTAAGACAGGTTTCGGATAAATGCGGTTGCCCTGTAAAATTCTAATTGTTTTCGGCGGCATATGTCCAACAATTTATCGGTATGAAAACAATAGTTACGGGCGGCAGCGGTTATCTTGGGACGCATCTTCGCACATTTTTTCATGCGGATGATCTATCACGCCGTTCCGGGCGAGACATTCTTAATACACAGGATGCCCAAATTGTTAGTGAATATGACGTTGTTATCCATTTAGCGGCTTATCTCGATAAATCGCCGGAAGCGTCCGAGCAGGTCTTTTTGACCAATGTAGAAGGAACGATAAATCTTCTTCGCAATATAAAAAAGGATGCGGTATTTATTTTTGCCTCTACCAAGGACGTTTACGGACGCTTTGCAGATAACTATGCCGAAGTTCCCGAGACCTGCCCGACTGTTTATTCCGGCCAATCGGGATTGGAATGGTCAAAATTGATCGCCGAACGTTACGTTGAATATTATGCTCATCAGAATGGCTTCCGATCATGTATCTTCCGGCTGTCTACGGTATATGCGCCGAAAAGCGAAGGGAATATGCCAAATTTCGTAGGCCACTATGCCGATGCGATCAATTTCGGTGAGTGTCTCGCTCTACCTGGGCGAGGAACTCCTCGTCGAGATCTACTCCACGTCAATGACCTTGCCGTTGCGTGTCAGGCATTTATCGGCTCAGTCATCCGCCATGGACTTTACAACATCGGCGGTGGGTCACAAAATGCCGTTTCTCTGCGAGAATTGGTCAGATTAATGGAAGAGGTTTCCGGTCTCCAGGCGGTTCTGGATGAAGAAACTGAGATCCCGGTCCCGACCCCGCTGAATTACGTCTCCGATCTGACACTTGTCACGCAGGAACTTGGTTGGAGACCAAATATTCCAATAATAAAAGGGCTAAACGATCTATGGGGTTAAACAGAATATAAAATTGACACGAAAGACCCATGAATTTAGGTCACGAAATCCGGAATCAATCTGCTGAGTATTCCATCGTCAAGTGCGAGCAGTGGCGGATCATGGCCGGCGTTTATATAACTAACCTTACCGGTTACAAGATCTAGCTAACCGATAGAGAGGGTTATGTGGACCGGTTCGGGAAATCTCTGTGAAGTCTATTTATATCACTACTTCAACCAGTGTAGTTTCGTTATAATCTTACCCGATGTCTCCGGAGCGATGGCGAAAACTTGAATCTATCTTCGACAAAGCAATAGAGATGCCGGTCGGGGAGAGAAAAGCTTTTCTTGATTCCGAATGCGGAGATGATGACGAAATAAAAGAAAAAGTAGAAGAACTTTTGCGTGCTGAGGCATCTGTCGAGAACTTCATCGAGTCGCCCGTCTGGACGGATAGTGGAGTTATCAGTACGCGAACAAGACGCGATCTTTCGCGCTCTGTGGACAACGGTTTCGAGAATCTCGAGCGAGATCTTCTTATCGGCACAAAGATCGGTCGATTTGAATTGAAGCAGGAGTTGGGTCGTGGCGGAATGGGAGCCGTGTACCTAGCCGAAAGGGTTGATGGCGAATTCCGCCAGCGCGTAGCGATAAAGCTGATAAAACGCGGAATGGATTCTGATTTCGTTATCCGTCGATTTCGGCACGAAAGGCAAATCCTCGCATCATTTGAACACCCGTATATCGCTCGATTGATCGATGGCGGAACACGTGAAGACGGAACTCCTTATTTCATAATGGAGTTCATCGAGGGGGAAACTCTTTACAATTTTGCAGATAAAGTCTGTTTAGGCATTGAAGAAAGGCTTCAACTATTTGCCCGCATTTGTTCCGCCATCGAATATGCCCACCAGCGAAAGATAGTCCATCGCGATATTAAGCCAAGCAATATTCTTGTAAATAAAGACGGTGATCCAAAGTTGCTTGATTTCGGTATCGCAAAAGTTCTTGACCCTAACCTGGTACATGAATCTGTTAATCCGACCGCATCGATGTTGCGGTTGATGACGCCGGATTATGCGAGCCCAGAACAAGTCAAAGGCGAATCGGTAACGCAAGCATCTGATATTTATTCTCTTGGCATACTTCTCTACGAGCTGATATCCGGCCATCGACCTTATGATCTTTCCGGTAAGGCCCTGCATGAGATCACGTATGCGATCTGCGAAGAAGAACCGCTTCCGCCAAGCCGAGCCATTGGGCTAGCGGCACACCTTCAAGCTAGATATGCCGGTATAGGTAATTCCTTTGCCTCTGTTCGCTCGTCTGATGCGGCTTCGCTCGTCGAGGCGATATCGGGAAACCTCGACAACATCGTCATGAAGGCGATCGCTAAGAATCCGGGGCAGCGATACGGTAGTGTAGGGGCCCTTCTTGATGATGTTGCAAAACATCTAGCTGGAAGACCGGTATCAGCCGATCGTTTTGATCTGAGAACCACGCGAAGCCGGCTTTTCTCTGCCCGTGATGATGGCGATGGACGTTCGCTGGCTGTGCTTCCATTTAGCTTTGTGAATCTTGCCGCCGATGAGGACACGGCTGACAAGTTTCTGGGTATCGGCATTGCCGATGCGGTAACTATGCGTCTCAGCAAGATCCGGCGGCTTATCGTAAGGCCTACAAGCTCCGTTCTGCCTTTTGCTGATAGTGCAGTTGATCCGCAGAGAGCCGGGGAAGAACTCGGCGTTGAATTTATTCTCACAGGCAACATAAAAAAGGCATCTGACCGTTTGCGCGTAACTGTGCAACTTCTGAATGTTAAGGAGAACGCTGCGGTTTGGGCAACCTCCATCGACGAAGGCCTTGCCGATGTGCTCTCGCTTGAAGACACTCTATCTACGCGTGTTGCTGAAGCGTTGCTGCCGCAACTAACCGGTCGCGAGTTGGCCGATCTTGCGAAACGCGGAACCGACATCCCAGAGGCATATGAACACTATATTCGCGGAAAATTTCATTTCAATAGTTTTACAGAAGACGGATTCGCCAAGGCATTCGTCTGCTTTCACTCTGCAATAACAGCGGACCCCGAATACGCTCTCGCTTATATCGGACTTGCGGACTACTATTCCTGGCTGGGCATCATGGGTATTCTCCCGCCGCAGGAGTGTTTCCAGCCTGCGATCAAGGCGGCATCCACGGCGGTGCAGCTTGATGATGAGTTATCAGAGGCCCATGCTACGCTCGGCTTTGCCCTTCATGCCGGAAACTATGATAGCGTCGAATCGGTTAGGCACCTTCGGCGTGCGTTGATCCTCAATCCGTCAAATGCGAAAGCATCCGTATGGTACTCGATAGTCCTTTTCACGCTTGGGAGGTTTGAAGAAGGTCTGCAATTCGCCCGTGAAGGTCTCGAACTGGATCCTTTAACACCGTTCAATCATCACAATCTTGCATGGGGTCTTTATTACGCTCGGCGTTTTCAGGAATCAGCAGACGAATACCGCCGCGTCATTGCAAATTTTCCTGAATATCCTTTTGGTTACTTCGGTTTAAGCAAGGTTCTCCGAGTGAGCGGTCACACCGAAGAAGCTTTACAGATAAGCCGAAAAGCCAGAGATGTAATGGGTGACAGCATTCTTGCCCAATTTGGCTATGCGGAGTCGCTTGCCGCGAATGCGGAAATAACCAAAGCAGAAGCTGAGCTGAAACGTATCGTATCGCTCGAGAATGACCGCTATATTTCGGCATATTATATAGCACTTGTTCGATGCCATTTGGCAGCTAAAGATACCGACCGTTCTTCTGAACACGTTGAGGCCGCATTTTCAGCCCTGAAGACCTCATATCTAATGAATGATGCCTGGCTGAACTGGCTCTCGGTGGAACCGGTATTTGATATTCTCAGAGATGATGACCGATATCGTCAGTTAGTTGATGATCTAGGATATTCTGATCCGGACCTTGCCAAGCTTGGAACACGCATCGCGAATGATACGGCTTTTGGTCCGGTAACAAGCATCCACGACCGTCCGACGATCCTGGTTGCCGAGGGCCAGAATACTGACGCTCCCAATTTTGAAGGTGAGAAAAACTTAGTTGGCATTCGGCGAAGGTGGCTGGCGGTGGCAGTTGCCTCAGTATTTCTTTTAGGTATTTTAACTTTACTTTACTACCGTCCATGGATGGAGGAAACGACAGGCAGGAGCGTAACCCAGCCGATCGGATACCAACGGCCCTCTCTGATAATCGCTCCTTTTCGCTCAACGCAAAGTCCCGGACTTGGCATAGGCTTGGCTGATGCATTATCCCAGCGTCTGGGCGTGGTAAATGAACTTGAGGTCATATCCTCAAACACGTCGCGTGCGATCGCAAAAGGCGACTTAATGAGCGAGGCAAAGGCGATCGGCGTTAGCTTCGTTGTTAATGGAACATTAGGGAATGCGAACAGCGATCTGTTCCTTGATGCAGAATTGATAGATATATTCGGTGGCAGAAAGATATGGAGTGAAAGATTCTTTGCAAATGGAGGCGGACACCATTCGCTACAAAAACAAGTCTCACTAAAGATCCTTGAAACAGTAGGTATCCAGCCTCAGCCGCTCGAATTAAGACAGATCGAGAAATCACAAACGGACAACGCTGCTGCATATCAAGAATTCCTTATTGGGCGTTCACAGATGGCGATGCGGACTAGCTCGGGACTTAGAGATGCGATAATCAGTTTTTCGAATGCCGTAAGCTCCGATCCTGAGTTCGCACTTGCCTATGTTGGGCTTTCAGATGCCTATTCACTCTTAAATCTTTACGACACGTCACCCCCTCCCAATGCCTATGATCGAGCCCGGGAATATGTCTCTAAAGCGCTGAAGATCGACGATGAGCTCGCGGAAGCCCATGCTTCTCTTGCCTATATAAAGTTTTTTGACGAGCGTGATCGAGCGGCGGCGGAACTAGAGTTTAGGCGTGCGATCCAGATGAACCCGTCCTATGCCCAAGCCCACCATTGGTTTGCACTTACTCTCGGCGCGATGAGAAAACCAATGGACGCAATAGGTGAAATTCGTATGGCCGAAAAGCTAGACCCGCGTTCACTCTCGGTAAGAACGGCGGCGGCGATGGTGCTATTCTTTGATGAAAAATATCAGGACGCGATGGATCAGGTCGAGCGGGTGCTTGCGGATGATCCCGCGTTCGTTCCAGCTCTAAAAGTTAAGCGATGGATACTTTCAGCTACCGGAAAACACAGAGAAGCCGCAACGGTTTTAGAGGATGAACTGGAAAATGCAGGTGGCTCAAAAGAAGATCCAAGCTGGCATATAATTTATGCACAGGTAGCAGATCCTGTAACAGAAAAAGATCTGACATTATCAATGCTTGAGCGTGCGGTGTTATCTCCGTCCGTAAGCAGCAATGATCGGGCTTTTGCCTTTGAGACCGCGCTTGCGTTCAACCATCTTGGGATGACACAGAAGGCTCTTGAATTTCTTGAACGGGCCGAGAAAGCCGGTTCGCATAGCTTTAACTTGATGGACGCTGATCCGCGATTTAAGAATCTGCGCTCAGAACCGCGATATCAACGCCTTCTCGAAAAACTGGGGGTGGTAAAATAGCCTTGCTAGTTTGACGCGTTCTGCCATAAGGTAATCACTGCCTCCGACGCCGAATCGCTTTGATTCCTAAGAACTATCTTCCACCTTCCCGGCTTGATATTATTTTCAACGAAGATCGACCTAAACCACCCGATTGACTGTGGTGATCCGTCTCTGATCGGTAAAGCGCCTGGTTGGAAACCGGGGATTGTAAAGTCGTTCTTGGTGGAGATGTCAGGATTTAGAAGCAACTACAGAAATCGATACTTCGCTTTGAATAGATACTTCACTTCCCTATAATTAGGCGTCACCTATGGCTAAAGAAGGCGAGATCACTCAGATGCTGCTTGAACTGACGGACGGCAATCGCGACGTTGTCGATCAGATCCTGCCTCACATTTATGACGAGCTTCGACGGTTGGCAGGCACATATCTTCGACGTGAACGCAGCGACCATACGCTTCAGCCAACAGCACTTGTGCATGAAGCCTATATGAAGCTTATCGATCAAAACCGTGTTAAATGGCAGAATCGAGCGCACTTCTTCGGCATTGCTGCTCAGGTTATGAGGCGGATCCTTATGGATCACGCACGCAAACATACCGCCGAGAAGCGTGGCGGCGATGCAGAGTTGCTACCGATAGAGGATGAGATACTCGTCGTTTCACACGACCGATCATCCGACCTAGTTGCTCTTGACGACGCGCTTCTCGAACTTGCGAAAATGGATCCTGACAAGGCAAAGATCGTTGAACTCCGCTATTTCGGCGGACTATCAATAGAGGAGACGGCGGAGGTAATGGGCGTTAGCGTTCCAACAATAAACCGTCACTGGAAATTGGCAAAGACTTGGCTTTACACCGAACTTACTCGCAATTAGTGTTTTCGAGCGTTTAATTATCTCCCTGAGAACCCTAACTAACCCTAACTAAATGCGTTTTGCAATTACGAGCGTGATATCGTCATTTGCCGGAGCGGTTTGTGTAAAGGATGAAAGGGCCGATTCGACCTTATCCCGGATCCCGGCTGCAGAAGCCGTCCTGTTATTTATTATTACCTCAGTTAGCCGTTCCATCCCGAACTCTTCATCAAGCGGGTTCACGGCTTCTGAAACGCCGTCCGAATAAACAACAAGGGTATCTCCGCTCTCGAGCGATAGTTCGCCTTCTTCATATTGAGCAACGGACATAAGTCCTAATGGAAGACCGCCGGAATCAAGCTGCTGAGTACTTCCATCGGCAAGTGCGAGAAGTGGCGGATTATGGCCGGCGTTTATATAACGAACCTTGCCGGTCACAGGATCCAGCTCACCGATAAAGAGGGTTACAAATCGATTCGCCGGAGTATTCTCCGAAAGATACTCATTGACTGACATCACCGTTTGCCAGAGCGAGCTCTTTGCGGCAATCTGCGCGTGAATTGCCGCATGAAGACTTGACATCAAGAGCGCTGCCGCAGTTCCTTTGCCGGATACATCGCCTAATGCGATCATCAGCTTTCCGTCGGGACGTTTAATGAAATCGTAGTAGTCGCCCCCGATCTCATAGCAAGAGAACGATATACCCTGAAACTCATAGCCTTCAATGATCGGAGGGGCAGAAGGTTGAAATCTTTGCTGGATCTCGGTCGCTAATTCAAGTTCCCGCTCCATCCGTTCACGCTGCATCCGTTCCTCAAGCAGGGTCGCATTTTCTACCCTGATCGATGCGACAGAGGCGAGCGTGGTGAGAATGTTAAGGTGCTCTTCGGTAAATGTTGTCTCGTATGTCGGCGAATCCGCATAGATCAAGCCGAAGATGTTGCGTTCATCGACGCTAAGCGGGACGGCAAGTACAGACCTGATCCCCTGCAACATCACCGTTTGTGTTGCAAATCGCGGGTCCTGCTGTGCGTCGGCTGTTAGAACGGACTTGCCATTCTTAAGCACTTCATTCATTACACTGTGGCTGATCCTTACTTCGCTAAGTTGCTCTTTCTGGCCGCGTATCCTCGCAACCATTATCTTCATTCCGTCAGCAGCTTTGTCATCACGCAGCATTATGACGCAGCGTTCGGCAGGAACTGCTTCAAACACCAAGGAAGCAACCTGATCAAGCGTTTCTTCAAGGCCACTCGCGGAAAGCAATGCAACACCGACTTTGCTTATAAGACCAAGCAGGTCGTTTCTTGAAGAAAACTGGCCTTTAAGTAGGTCTGTAGTCGGAATTCTGCGACTCTGGAAAGAAATGGTCTTCGAAGGATCAAGGGCCTCGGTTCTATCCGCAATGAGCGTTGCTCCACCCGCGATCGGCAGAATATCAGCATCAAAGACCATCGTCGTCTCGCCGATCTGAATCTCGTCACCGGTCATAAGTGGGACCGCGTGTTTTATTACATTCCCGTTGTGGCGGGTGCCATTGGCAGAGCCAAGATCCTGCAGCCAATAGGAGTCACCTTCAAGCCTCACCTCAGCATGTAGTCTTGATGCGAATGCATCGGGGATACACACATCGCTACGAGCCGAGCGGCCGATCGTCGTGCGGATACGGCTAAGGTCGATATTCTCAGGTATCCCTGACGAATTCTTAAGTAACAGTCTAGCCATAGTCTATATCGATCTAATCACGTATTCGCCTAGATGCGTAGATCACCATGGTCCCAGCCAGAATATCGTGAAGTGAGCGATTTAGCGGGCTGAACGCGGACCAGAAGAATGAGATGCCTAATGTCAACGGAAATAACAAGATCGCCACCACCTGCCGAAGGATCATTCTCCCGATGGAAATATCAGCTCCGTCAGTTTTTACTATTTGTATTCCGGCAAGCATCTTCCCGATAGTCTTTCCGGTCGCTACAGGAAGCAGAACGCCGCTCACCAGAGCAAGAAGGACACCAAGAAGCCAGCCGATATCGTTCAAACCGCTATTCAAGAGCCCGGCACCATCATTACCAGAGGCGCGGCTAATGACCATGAATAATGCTGGCATAAAGACGATGATGAGGTAATCCATTATCAACGCTCCGCAGCGAAGCGAGAACGGAGCCGTGACCTCTTCGGGTGTAAAGCCTACCAATTTTACTTGTGGCGATACGAGCGCCGGCGAATTTTTGTCCGTTGTGGTTGACGACATATCAGATCAATTGACGATAAAATGAAGGACCGTATCGCCTATCTTTATTTTGTCGCCATTTGCGAGGGTATGCGGCGTATGCGGCGGCAGACGGAACGGATCTTTAGTAACCGGTGTCAAAACTGTCCCATTCGATGAACCAAGGTCCTCGACCATGAACTCACTGCCTGTCTTCCAGATACGGGCATGCCGCCGCGATATCTTCGTCTGCGGGTCGTATTTCGATAGATCGACCTCTGGAAATATATTTGACATCGGGTCGCGCCGTCCTACGAGGTTCTCCTGTTTTTCCAAAAGATAGGTTGGTGTAGAAAGTTCACTTGTGCCCTCAATAAGCAATCGGGCGGTCTTAGGAGCTGAAGATGAGTATATCTCCGAATGAACTCCTTGTTGTGCGATCGGCTGCTTTGCCCCGCAAAAAGCACAAAACAGATCGGTCGCCACAATACGTTGGCCGCAGAACAAGTCCGAGCGACACGGGAGAGATCCCATCAAAGCACCGCAGGCAAACATAGCCCGCAGTAAAAGCCGAGACGAACATTATTGCTGCATTCAAAAGTAGCGAGGCAGAAGCTGACCCTGGACCTGGCGTCATTAGTGATGGAAGAAAAATTGCTGCCGCCGAGCCAAGGAAGACCATCAGAAATAAAAAGAGAAATAGAAAAAAAAGGACCCGCCAACCGCTCCGAAGAATGTTGGTTTCATCAAAAAATATCAGCCGAATATTGGTCATTCCGCTAGAGTTTAGCGGAGCGGTCTGCCGCCATCAAACGGGCGCATAGCAATGGTCATTGTGCTAAACTTGGGTTTCTGAGATGACGACCGGCTCGCCAAAACGTATCAGGCTTTCTCTTTGGCTTCTTGGAGCATTCGTTCTATTTCTCCTGACGATACTTCTTCTTCTTCAAACCTCAAATATTTGGAAGGATTTTTCGGTCGAATCGGCGGGAGACACACTCTTGCTTTACGGGCTGTCCTCACTGAATTTTGCCGCATTCGTTGTTTTTGGGTTCATCTTTTTACGGAGTATCGTGCGGCTTATTCGCGAGCGAAAGGCATTGCAGCTCGGGTCGAAACTGAAGACCCGTCTGCTTTTTTATTTCGTGATGATAAGCATCTTGCCGATAATCGCGATGGCCGGCTTTTCCATTCTTTTTATGAATCGGGCGATCGATCGCTGGTTCACGCAGATACCCGAGAATATCGTTCGCCTTCCGCAGGACCTTCAAAAACGAGCTATTGAGAACGAACGGGATCGGATGAATGAGCTTGCGGCGGTAGCGGCGCGTTCATTGGGACAAGATGTCCCGACCGAATCCGATCTGCGAGCACTTCTTTCGGACGGCGGCCTAGTCTTTGCCGGAGTGATCGGCGAGGATGGACGGTACGCAATAAAAGCAGTGTCTAAAGCGTTAGATGATGCCGGCCTCTCAAGTCTTGGTTCCGGCGAGCTGAGTTCTCCAACGCTCTCGGATGGTTACGGTGTAGATGCCTTTGTAGCAACGCTTCCTGACGGGCGGAGATTGGTCATTGGCACGGTAATGTCCGGTGACCCGAATATCGATCAGGCAGTGGTAGGATCGCTTCAGCAATATGATCGACTGAAGGCTTCGCAGATCACGGTTCGGCAAGTCGGTTTTCTTACGCTGGGCGTCCTTACCTTTATGCTGATCTTTGCGGCGATGTGGACAGCATTTTACATTGCCCGGGGACTTGCGACGCCTCTTCGTTCTCTAGCCGAGGGAGCACAAAAGATCGCAGAGGGGGAACTTGGGTATCGCGTTGATGTAATGGCCGAGGACGAATTGGCTCTGCTCGTTTCTACATTCAACGAGATGTCGGCCAAGCTTGAAGCAAATTCCGCTGAGCTTACCGAAAGGCGACGGTACATAGAAACTGTCTTGCTTTCATTGCCTACGGGTGTGATATCGCTCAACGCCGGTGGACTTATCAGCACGATCAATCCTGCTGCGCGAAAAATACTTGGGGTCAATACGCGAAATCTCACCGGAACGCCGTTTTCCGATCTTTTGGGTGAGGCGGACCGCATGCTGTTTGACCGCATCATTTCAAGGGCCCGGCGGGTTGGCCACGCCTCGGATCAATCAAGGCTAATGGCAGATGCCGGCGAGAAGGACGGAGCCTCCGGCGGACTTGCCGTTTCCATAGTGGCAACAGCATTGCCTGAGGGCTCCGGCGTAGTTCTGGTATTGGAAGATCTCTCCGAATTGATCGCGGCCCAACGTGCGTCTGCTTGGCAGGAAGTTGCCCGGCGAATGGCTCACGAGATCAAAAACCCCTTAACGCCGATTCAGCTCTCCGCCGAACGCATTGCACGCAGATTTGCCGTTCCCGATAATGGGAATGAATCGATCCACCGATCGGTTACTCCCAATGTGGATGATAAAACTCAGTTAGTCGTAAAGGAAGGAACCGCCACTATAATCCGGGAGGTGCAGTCATTAAAATCAATGGTCGATGAATTTTCACGGTTTGCACGCCTACCGGAAACATCGCCTGTATCAGGAAATATTAATGAGGTTATCGAACAGGCAGCTGAGCTTTACGCTGGAAGGTCAAGCGAATTGACGCTTGAAATGAAGCTCGCCGGCAGTCTTCCCAATGCCTTTGTTGATGCAGAACAACTTAAACGCGTGTTTGTAAACCTGATAGACAATGCTATTGAAGCTCCTGGCCCTGAAGAAAAGGTCGTAACTATATCGTCACGTCATGATACTGCCCGCGATATAATAGTCATTGAGGTTGCGGACAACGGAAAGGGTATCGATCCGCCCGATCTTCAAAAGCTGTTCCAGCCTTACTTCTCGACCAAGGGCCGAGGAACCGGTTTGGGATTAGCGATCGTCCAAAGAATAATTGCCGAGCATCAGGGTAAGATCAAAGCGGTAGCAAACCAACCGCGAGGTGCGAAATTTATTGTGGAGATTCCTGTAAAGGGATAGATGAATTCAATTCTTATAGTTGATGACGAGCCCGGCATACGCGAGACGCTTCGTGGAGTGTTAGAGGATGAAGGGTTTGCGGTCGACCTGGCCGCCACGGGCGAGGAATGTTTGAAGCTTGTTGAAGAGAATACTTATTCATGCATTCTTCTCGATATCTGGCTCGGAAAGGGAATTGATGGTTTAAACACGCTGAAAAAGCTTCGGGAAGAAGGTAATGATTCGGCGGTGATTATGATTTCCGGCCATGGGAATATTGAATCGGCAGTAAAGTCCACAAAACTCGGTGCGTTCGATTTTATTGAAAAGCCTTTGAGCTTGGAGAGAACCATCGTTACCGTAAAGAATGCAGTCCGCCAACGAGAGCTTGAGCGGGCAAATGAACAGCTTCAACAAGAGCTCGCTGACGAATATGTAATGGTCGGCGAATCGATCGCGATGCGTGCCCTTCGTAAACAGATCTCGATCGTTGCCCCATCGGACGGACGCGTTCTTATTTCAGGTGAAAGCGGAACCGGAAAGGAATTGGTTGCCCGTGCGATACATTCGCAGTCTAAACGAAAAAACTCTCCATTCGTTGAAATAAACTCTGCGGCGATACCTGAAGAGCTTGTTGAATCGGAATTATTTGGACACTCAAAAGGTGCTTTTTCAGGTGCGAACTCGGCAAAAAAAGGGAAGTTTGAAATTGCAGATGGGGCGACGCTTTTCCTCGATGAGATCGGTGATATGTCGTCTCGGGTACAGGCCAAAATGCTGCGGGTTTTGGAAGAGCAGCGGTTCGAACCAGTTGGGAGCAATAAGCCAATTAAGGTCGATGTACGCGTTATCTCCGCAACGAATAAACGCTTGGATGAGCTGATCGAAAACGGAAATTTCCGTCACGATCTTTTTTATCGTCTTAATGTTATACCGTTTCAGGTGCCTCCGCTTCGCGAACGGCTCGAAGATGTCCCTGCCCTTATAGATCATTTCAACCGTAAATTCTCATCAGACAATGGCAAGAAAGTGAAGGTGTTTACCGAAGCCGCTATCGAAAAGCTTTCAAACCACATCTGGCCCGGAAACGTTCGCGAACTCCGCAACACGATCGAACGTGTGATAATTATGACAACGAAGCAAAAGATCGACGTTGGCGATCTGCCGGAACTCGGATTTACTGAAGAAAAGCCGTCATCAAGCTTTCGCTTTCCCTCATTCAAAGAGGCCACCGATGCCTATCAACGCGAATTCATTCTTCATAAGCTTGCCGAATTTGACGGCAACGTTTCAAAGGCCGCTGAAGATATGGGCGTTGACCGCAGCCATCTCTATCGCCGTATGCGGAATCTGGGAATTCACGGAAGATAGATCGTTTCCTGAAAAGCTTGGATGCTAATAAACCTAATCACCGGACAGGCTTCTCGCCAGGGCGGTATTTAAGCTTTGCCCGTTTTTGAATATCAGATCTTGTAAATGCGATCGGCTTCATTTCCCCCCGCGCGAACATTGCAGCTTGATCTGAATAGTAAGGAGATTCCGGTTTATTGCTTTGTCCGTACGCAAGGATTGAGTAGCCGCGTGGCACGTCCCCGAATTCCACTGCAAAGACCCAGCAGTCGCCGCCAGTCGCGGCAAATTTGCCGTCCGACTGTCGCGTGTAGTTCATTATCCGAAAACAGCCGAGGTCATTTCCGCAGCCGCCGACCGGCACATCAACATTGCCGCGCCGAACACGATGGACATCACCCCAGGCAACATCGATCTGACCATATCGTTTCTTGACTTCCTCAACCGCCCAGACAAATGATTCGACCGCTCGGGTCCAGTTTGCCAATCCGCGCGGTGTGGAGAATGGTTCGTCTTTGGACCAAACGGCTGCATATCGCTCTCCATCAGGCAATGGCTGCCTCTCGTTATCGCGAATACCGGAGTAATGCCGCCACCATTCCTGAAAGATCACCGAGCCGCGACTTCCGGGAGAGGTCGTATTGTCCCATTGTTCAAGAAGATCAACCGCATTTGCGACATCACCTGTCGGCGAGGTCTTACGGACTGCTGTGAGCAGATCGCTCTTGACCCGGTCGGCAAGCAATGCACGATAGTTATGCTTGAGCTCCACAATATCTTCCAGACTGAATTTGTCATCGCCGTTGACAAATTGGATCGCCAGCTGGCTGCGTAGTGATAGCCGGGGCTCTTCGAAATTTGGGTAGGAATTTGAAGTATCTACCGGAGTTCGAATGTTGGTATAGTGATGCGAACTATTCTCATTATGAACATATCCGCCCGGAGGATTTAGCACTTGAGGAAGAGATTCGAATGGAACGTATTCGGTCCAAACATCTTTGATGCCTTTGGCAGGCACAGCGGTCAAGTCGTTGACCGGCGGGTGGGGAAGCTTTGGCAAGGCAGCGTTCCAAAGATAAAGAATGTTGCCCGCCCTGTCTGCATAAGTGAAGTTTGAGGTCATACGAGCCCGCATCTTCATCGCGTCCAACCATTCTTTGAGTGACGTGGCCCGCATCATTTTCAAGAATTGTTCCCCTGCACGTATCTCCCCGTCGCCAGCGTACTTCATTATGTAGATCTTTCCGTTTGCACGGTGAACCACCGGACCGAGATCGGTTGACCAAAATTCACGTGTTTCGGTAGAAATGCTCTCACCATTTCGAAAGGGTGCTGTTAGCAATTCGCGCTTCAACGGGACACTTTTGCCATCAAACAAATAGTGGTTCACATTCTTCGGGTCGGCGTCGAGAGCATAAAACTCGTCTAGATCTTGTTGGTTGTTGGTTGTCGAAAACCCAAGATCTTTATTGAATCCGCCGATAACTATGAAAGCCCCGCCAATTCGAAAATCGCCATAGAAATCTATTTTCCCTGGAACGGTAAGATGTGCTTCGTAATATCCCGCACTCCATTGCAGATGGGGGTTTCGCATCAAGATCGACTTTCCACTTTTGGTCCGGGTCGGCGCAAAAGCCCAGGCATTTGAACCGTCATCTGGATGAGAGCCTTCGTCGTCAGCGTCCGGATCATCGGATTGTGGTCTTGTGCTGTTGGATCGCGGAGAAACGGCTTCGATAAATCGCCGTATTTTCCCTTCATTGGGTTGCACAAGCTCAGCTGATGCCACGTCGAAACCTGTAAAATCAGTTGGCATATTGGGTGAAAACTCGTTCGGATGAAGCTTGATGAATCGATTAATGCCAGCTGCAAAACCTTCGTAAACATCGAGCACATCAACAGAAAGTGTCGGGTATTTATGCTTGACCTTTTCTCTTAAACGCCGCATCGCTAGATCAGATCCTATACGTTCATAACCAAGCACGGAAGCTGCTCTTCCGCTCGCTGACAATATGTTCATCGCTGTTCGCGGTCCGTGATCTTCAAGCTGAAGCCATGCGAGAGCGAAGCCGGCTGACTTGAAGTTTTCGGCTTGTATATGCGGAACGCCAAAGTCCGTGCGGATCACCTCGACCTGCTGCCATAATTCGGCCGGGTCGCTTATCTGAGGTGAAACAAGGTTAAACGAGCCGGCAAACGTAATTGAGGTGGCGAGTAATAAATGAAGAATCGTAATGCGCATTTAGATCGGACAAACCTTTGAAAGATCAGTTAAATTTATCATTGTGGGCTTGTCAGGTCTAATTTTGACAGTGTCACAGATATGGGGATAAGCAAAGGCCCGCGAACGATTATCGTTCACGGGCCTAAGATAATGGTTTGTATTTGGTTAAGCAGTTAGTCCGACCAAACGTGGATTTGCCTTTTTCTGCAATAGTTTTCGAAGCTTCAATCGAGCCTTATGCAGTTGCGATTTGGAAGTTCCAACCGAGCATCCAAGTATTCGCGCAACCTCTTCGTGCTCAAAGCCTTCGATATCGTGCAGGACGAACACATTTTTGTAGCCGTCCGGCAATTGGTCAATCGCGTTTTCGAGGGCGATCTTATCTACTATCGGCATCCGATCGGGATCGTCAGTACCGTTTACGATCTGATCTGGCGTCTCGCCCTCCTCGGTTACTTTCTCATATTTAACATTCCGTTTTCGGAAGTGCATCAACACTTGATTAACGGTCATTCTATGAAGCCAGGTCGTGAAGGCCGAATCACCTCTGAAGCTCCCGATCTTCCGATACAGCTGAATGAACACATCCTGCGTTAGATCCTCCGCTTCATAGGCATTCTGGAGCATCCTTAAACATATCGAATAAACTCTGCGATGATGACGCTGATAGATCTCTTCAAACGCTGCCATGTCGCCTTTTGATGCGAGCTTTGTTAATTCAAAGTCCGGAGCGGTAGCTAGATCGATAGTGCCTTTGACTGCGCCGCCAGATGTCTTGGACGAACTTCCAGCTTCGGTGTTAAGTATTGGATAGCTAAGTGTCTCAGTGGTCATTTGCTTGTACCCCCGCAGAGTAAGGAATCAATCACTGTGCCAAAACTGATCGTATTGATACTATCGACGTTAAGAAGGCTGTTTTGTTCCCAAATTGTGGGCATACCTTTGTTTTCGAGAAACATCAAAAATGAGATTCAAACCAAACCGTATAGACCGATAAATAACCGACACACGATTTGGTGTGTATTCGATCCATACGGTTTATCAGCTTTTGTGCGAATAATGCTATCATCTCTATTCAATTCGAAAACGATGATATTCAGCAGTACATTGATAAATCTAAAGACGGTTCGTGCTGTTTTCATCCTGATACTTTCTTTCGTTGGGCCAGCGTTCGCACAGCAGAACAGTGCGGAATTCCGAAGTCAGGAGGTTTCCGAAGAGGATGGTGTACCGGTTTTGCTGAAACATCTGCCAGATTGGCGATCGGTCCAGGGATATGCCCTGATAACAGACAAACGCTCGGATCTTCTGGCCAACACTGGCGATCAGCCCCTTATTAGTGCCATTGACTTTATTCCGGGTACAGAAGCGGTTTCGGCAACATATCCTGCCGGTAAGCTAGTTATCGTTGAGCATACTTCGCCGCAGTCCGCCAGCGACGCCGACGTGCGCATAAGGAACGTCATCGAACTGGGCAACGGCGGCGATAACAATATTTACCGTAGGATCGGGAATTATTCCGCTTTCGTATTGGGGACAACCGACTTAAACGCAGCCAATGAGCTTCTCGATCAAATAAAGTATGAAAAGACAGTTCAATGGCTCGGCGAGGATCCGTATCTTCTACAAAAACTTGAGCGTTACTTTGCCACCACGGGTAAAGAGGTCGCTCTTTCGACGATCTTATTTATCTCAACAGTTTTGCTCACTGCCCTCGTTTTGGGTGTCATTTCAGGTATTGTTTATTTTCGACGACGAGAAAATCTTAGGGCCAACACTACTGCCTTTTCAGATGCCGGGGGATTGACCCGCCTTAACCTCGATGATCTGTCTGAGCCGCTCTAAAATGTGCCGTATGATACAAAAAATCACGGAAGGCCCTCGAGCAGACGGTCGATGTCAGTTATCGTATTGTAAAAATGAGGCGATATCCTTAGTCGATCACCCCGAGAGCTAACAATTATTTTCTTGGCCTTGAGCTTCTCAAATATTTCCGAAGATGGGATGTTTCCGCGGTGTTTGATACAGACGATAGCTGACGCCTCGCCCTCACGACGTGAACTTATGATCTCATAATTCAGATTGCCCAAACCCTCACAAAGATGCTCAGAGAGTTTGCTCAGGTGGGCTTCGATCTTGGGGAGCCCAACGTTATTCAAAAGCATTAAGCTTTGTTCTAAGCCATAAAACAGTGAAGAGGTGCCTGTTCCGCTTTCCCATGCAAGGGCATTTGGTCGAAATCTCTGTTCACGGTCGGTGAAGTCCCAAGGATTCTCAACACTTATCCATCCGACAAACGCCGGCCGTATCAGTTCGCGCGCCCGGTCAGAAATGTAAACGAATCCGCAACCTTCCGGAGCACAAAGCCATTTATGGCTTGCACCAGCGGCGACATCGACCAGTTGGCTCGGCAGGTCGTATCCGAACTGGCCAAGTCCCTGGATAATGTCAACCACAAAAAGAGCCCCCACTTCGCGCGCGGCTGTTCCGACAAATTCCAGATCCGCTCTGAATCCTGAGTCAAATTGGACAGAACTCAGTGCCACGATTTTTGTGTTTTCATCAATCAAGGACACCAATTCTTCCAGATCGATGCGGCCATCACGTTCCGGACAAAACCTGATTTCTGCACCGAAACGATCTCGTACCATCTTCCAAGCGTAGTAGTTCGAGGGAAATTCGCGTTCGAAAGAAACAATATTATCGGTTGCCGACCAATCCAGGCCGCAGGCGACAGATGCGATACCGTCCGAAGTGTTCCGCATAAATGCGACTTGTTCCGGACGGACATTCATCATTCCTGCGAGAAGAGCTCTCGCTCGATTTTTCATTTCAACCCACGCCGGGTATTGTTCTGAACCATATCGGCCAACATCATTTAGCTGTGAAACGACGGCATCTTTCGATCTTTTAGGTATCGGAGAAACGGCTGCACTATTCAGGTAGGTGTATTGGTCAAGGGCGGCAAACTCTTTTCTAATCTCCGCATTCATCCGGTCAATGATATCTCAAATGGTTGCAAAAGTAAGCCGCCTGAGGCATTGGTGAAAAATACTTTGACAAAGAGCGTTACTGGTTATACGTTCTTATTTGGGAGGCACGAAATTTCGCGAACCGCCCCCTTCTCAAGAGCATCTAAGAACAGCATGTTCAGAAAAAGGAAGAAAAATGAATTCTCATTTGGCACTTGGAGGCCTGAGGATGATCGTGATATTTCGATCTCGTATCCTAGCGGCGATCGTGTGGGGCGTTATTGGTTTGGTGAGAGTGTTCGTTTAATACGCGATCTTTTTCTGATAATGGCTGTATTTGTCCTCTTAGGCGTATTTGCGGTCCAGCCAGTTGTCGTAGAGGGATCATCAATGCTTCCTCACCTTCACGATGGCGAGCGTCTCTTGGTCAATAAGCTCGTTTATTACAACATCAAAAGCGTTAGCTGGGGACATCTTGAAAGGGGTGATATCGTGGTTTTCTGGTACCCGAAAGAGCCCGATAAGAGTTACGTGAAGCGGATAATCGGAATGCCGGGTGAGACCGTTGAACTAAAGGACGGAAAAGTGTTGATCAATGATCGTGAATTGATCGAACCTTATCTTGACAACATTCACAACAAAGGCTTGCCGAATATGGCCGCGAAAAAGGTTGAGGCTCACCATTATTTCGTAATGGGTGATAACCGCGATAACTCTTCTGATTCACGATACTGGGGGCTTGTTCCTGAGAAGTACATTTATGGAAAGGCGTTCTTCAGGTATTGGAAGCCTGAAAAAATGGGATTTCTGGAGCACGGGCAGTATCCGGATGAGCCCGTTCCGCCGTTGAACGACTTCCGTGCGAAGGAGCCCTGATCATTGGTCCATAATTCCTGACTTATGTTCCTGACTGCATTACGATAAAATAACCGCTTTATGAGTCATCTGATCAAGGCGATACTGGTACTTGAGGACGGACGCACCTTTTCCGGTGCGTCTTTTGGCGCTAAAGGCGAAGTTTTTGGTGAAATGGTGTTCAATACATCCATGACCGGTTATCAGGAGATACTGACCGATCCGAGCTACGCGGGACAGATCGTCTGTATGACCTATCCGCTCATTGGGAACTACGGAGTTAATGAATCTGACGTCGAATCAAGAAGCCCTTGGGCCGCGGGCTTCGTCGTCCGCGAGGCAAGCCGGATATACTCAAATCATCGTGCTACGGGCTCGCTGCAAGGCTATCTTCAAGCCAATAATATTGTCGGTATCGAACACATCGATACGCGAGCGCTAGTCCGCCATATACGTGACAAGGGTGCGATGCGTTCCGTTATATCATCCGAAGACCTCGACGTGAAAAGCCTACTCGAACGAGTCCGGACGTCGCCCGATATGAAAGGCCGTGAGCTTGCGACCGAAGTTACGGTTGATGAGAAGTTTGAATTTCCTGCGTCAGTTAAAGAGAGATTTCACATCGTGGCGTACGATTTTGGAGTGAAAACAAACAGCCTGCGTGAGTTTGCACGCCGTGGCTGTAGAGTTACGGTAGTGCCGGCGACCGCTTCAGCGGAAGAGGTGCTTGCTTTACAACCGGACGGGATATTTTTATCGAATGGACCCGGTGATCCTGCATCAATGAACAAAGTGATCCAGGAAATAAGAAAACTCGTCGCGTCGCAGAAACCAATATTTGGGATTTGTCTCGGTCACCAACTGATCGGACAGGCGTTCGGTGGCAAAACCTTCAAGATGAAATTCGGCCACCGCGGTGGAAACCAGCCGATAAAGGATCTAGAAAGCGGAAAGGTTGAGATAACATCACACAATCATGGTTTTGCAGTAGATCCAGATTCGCTCTCCGCTGATGTTGAAATAACGCATATAAATTTGAACGACAACACTGTTGCTGGCCTCCGTCATAAAACACTGCCCGTCTTCTCTGTACAATATCACCCTGAATCGGCACCAGGTCCGCACGACTCTAAGTATTTGTTTGAAAGATTTATTGAGCTGCTAAAAAAATAGTAATATGACTCACCTCGCACTATTGATGCATATGTGGGTGGATAGGTGGGGAAGTCTTGCCAGGCTCAAGATAGATTCAGTTTGATGCTTGGTTAATTAGGAGGGCTCGGGGCAATCCCTTCAGCTATATGCAAGGAGGTTCGAATAAATGGGTATTGTTAGCTTTGTTAGCTGAGGATCAAATGACCTGAGAGATTCTAGCTGATCATCGATTTGACAATAATGAAATTTAGAATTATTATAATCAGTGGTAATCACATATATATATTAAAATTCATTACTAAATTAGTTTTATTTGGTTTTATAAGGAAGTGAATACGATAGCGATAGAAGATTTGAAATTAACGCGGCAACGCGAGGTTGTCCTAAGGGTAATCCGCGAGCGACACGAACACCTGACCGCAAATGAGGTTTTTACGGACCTCACGAGTAATATTCACGCAATCAACCCGTGTTTTAGACCGCGTATCGAAAACCGAGACATTTTCTCCTGCGTCGACTCGGATAATAAATGAGCCGATCTGAATCTCGTCCGATATCGCTACGCCCGCTTTGTTTATTCGGGAACCATTCAGAAATACGCCATTTGTGGATCCCAGATCCTCAACCACGATCCCTGATTCCGTTCTCTGTAATCTTGCGTGAAACTTGGAGATCTGGAGCCCATCTAGACGAATATCGTTTGTCTCATCCCTGCCGATCCGAATGATGCCGGCATCTCCGAACGTAACCGATAATAAAAGCTGTGGTGCCGTCTGCCGTGTAACTGCACGCGAGTCCGCTGTAGCCCTATCCATTTTGAAAACAATGGTTTTAGGGCCGGCTTCGTTTGCCGCGAATCCTAAAGGAGATCGAGCAAACGAACGCTGTCCCGCAAGAGCTGCCTCGGCCGTCGGTGGGCGACCTGGACATAAAAATTTGACGATCGGCCCTCCAAGACCGAGCCGGATCTCATCACCATCATAGAGTGGGACATCTGTTGCTATTCTTTGGTCATTGACAAGTGTCCCATTGAAGCTGTTATTGTCCGACAGAAAATAGTCGGCTTTCACCGAACGAATGACCGCATGTTTTCGAGAAACTGTCGCCGCTGATGCATCAAAGATCACTTGGCATGAAAGGTCACGCCCAAGCCATGTCTCGCCTGGTTTTACATCAGTGCTTGTTTGCGGGCCATCGATACGCTCCAAACGCGCGGGCGGGAGTATCGGTCGTATAGGATCTGACACGGATAGATCTGGTTTGCCGGAATGGCCGGTTTTTGGCTGGTGCTCTGCATCAGTAGCCATTAGAGAATCAGGATGTCTGCCCGATTGCGAAACACGCCCGCTTTCGACAAATTCCTCAAACCAAACGACTTTTATTATAGGACCATCGGTCCCAAACTGTAGTTGCGACCCTGCTGATACAGGACGCGGCTTGATCAGCCTCTCACCATCTAAAAATGTCCCATAACTTGACCCCAGGTCGATCAGGTACCACTTTCCGTTTTGCCAACGGAGTTCGGCATGACGACGTGAGACCATCGGATATCGAGCTCCATCGAAGCTCACGTCGCATACACGCGCATCTCGTCCAACAACAATACAGCTTTTACTGAACTCTTTCTCAGGTGAAAAATTGCCTGGTGTGTATTCTTCAGAAAGGATGATATTCATTCTGTCCTGTCAGATATACCTATCTGTGAATCATATCTTATTGATATAGAGCGCAAAAATCATTGTTCAAAGCATAACAAAAGTATTGTCGTGGTAACCTGTGATATGCTAATTTGGAAATGGAAAGGTTACGTGACCCATTCTTTCCTCTCAATACAAAAATTTTAGAGCTTCTATTGAAAACATCACTTCCCATTCTAATGAGTACTTACCAATATAATCCTCGATAGAAATTTATTATATGAGTATTTTTCAGTATTTAAGATGTTGCACCACCAAATAACCTAGATAACACGGATTGGTAATTTCTCTCGCTGTGCCCAACAACACAACAACTCCCATTTCTGCCGCAACCAAGCGCCTCCCTCATCCAATGGACTATTCATTCCAAATGGGTGGATCGGGCAGATCATCTCGCATTCTGCTGGTTGATGACTCTCCTGTTGTACGTAAGGTATTTCGTAAGTATCTTTCAACTTCTTATGAATGCATTGAATCTGATTCGGTCGGAAATGCATTGGCAGAGCTAAGGAAGACCCGGTTTGATCTGGTGATCACAGATGTAATGATGCCGGGGCTTTCGGGGGTCGAGCTTCTAAGAAAGATAATCGAAGTTTATCCGGAAACTGCTGTGATAGTCGTAACTGGGGTCGATCGTCCACAAAGGGCTTTGGACGCAGTTCGTTTAGGAGCTAGCGATTATCTGATCAAGCCCTGTGAACCAGAAGTTCTGCAACTTGCAGTAGAGCGAGCCCTTGAACGCAGCAAACTCATACGGCAAGCGAATCAATACAAACTCGACCTCGAAAAGCAAAACGAGGAACTTGCACGAGGTAAAGCACAACTTGAACGCCTTCAGGCACAAATAGTCCATAGTGAAAAAATGGCGTCACTTGGGCAGCTTGCAGCCGGCATTGCACATGAGATAAATAATCCGGTCGGTTTTGTCTATGGAAATCTTGATCTTTTGGAAAGGACCATCTCAGATCTTTTGAGGCTGCTCGACCTCTATGATTCTCAACAACTTCCTGCCGAGATTGAGGCCAAAGTTTGGGATCTGAAAAAAGAGATATCTTACGAAAACGCGAAGACTGATCTTGGTTCTATCTTTGAAGACTGCCGCCATGGCACTGAGCGGATCCGTGATATCGTCCAAAATCTCAGAACCTTCTCCAGACTAGATGAGGCTGAGTTCAAAAAAACTGATATCAACGAAGGAATAGAATCCACAATTAGGCTATTGTCGCGGTATTTCAGCGGCGGCAACGTTCGCCTCTTGCGGGATTATGGCGAGCTTCCAATCGTTGAAGCTTATTCTGCACAGCTCAATCAAGTGTGGACAAATCTTCTCGTGAACGCGGCTCAGGCAATAAAAAATGGTCCGGGCAGCGTTTGGGTAAATACATCTTGTGATTCACAAAGTGTATGTGTCAGGATCAGCGATGACGGCGTCGGTATAGCAAAGGATGATCTCGGACGGATCTTTGATCCGTTCTTTACCACCAAACCGGTTGGTGAAGGTACGGGGCTTGGCCTTTCTATCTCCTTTGGCATCATTGAAAAGCATGGTGGGAAAATAGATGTTATTTCCGCCCCCGGAAAAGGAAGTGAGTTCATTGTAACATTGCCGATAAGTCGATAACAGGCTCCCTATACATTGAACGAACCAGGGTAATTCTAAATCTAAATATATGCAGTACAAGATATTAGTAGTTGACGACGAAATGGCAAATCTGAGGCTTCTTGAACGTCTATTCCGCGGGACCTATGAAGTTATAACCGCCGGAAGTGGCGAGGAGGCCATCCATCAGCTCTTGCTTCATGATATAGCCTTGATAATCTCTGACCAGCGAATGCCTGGCATCAGTGGCATAGAGCTTCTGAAGCGTTCTGCGGAGTTGCGACCACAGACAGTAAGGATAATGTTAACTGGATATTCCGACGCAGAGGCACTTGTCGAAGCGGTTAACTCAGGGGTGGTTTATAAATATCTAACAAAACCATGGGTAAACGAAGAGCTCTTGCAAACAACAAAGAGAGCTCTACAACACTATGAGACTTTGCGAGCCCAGCGCCAGCTACAGGCAAATTATGAGCGCATGCAGATCCGTCTTTCCTCACTCAAGCAACTTGCACTTGCAGTTTCAGGCTCAGTGTATGATTCTATCGATCCTGGCATATCTACAAGAGCATCTGTTGTTCGGGAAAACGCCGTCCGGATAGCCAGGAAATTTGATGTAGACTCTGTCGATCTTGAGTTGCTGGGCAATGCTGCATACCTTGCCGTTCTGAAATTTTATTCTTCTCAAAAAAAGACTGGTATCAAGAATAGCTTAGATATTATTAGTCATTCGCCTGAATTTGAAGAGATTTTCGACCTAGCAGAACATATCTGGGAAAATTTTGATGGTACTGGTTCGCCAAATGCGTTACATGGGGAGGAGATCCCACTTCCCGCAAGGATCATTGCGGTCATATTAGAGTTTGAACGGGCAAAGGATCGATTCGCCGTCAAGGATGATACAACCGATAGTAATGCACTAGAACAGTTACGTTGGCTGGCAGGAACAAGATTAGATCCAGCTATTGTTGATGCTCTCTGTGAGCAAGACCATATCTGGGGGGGCCAGACTTCGTCAACACAATCTGCGGAGAGCTACGTGCCATAATCGTCATGGATCACGGACTAGCCTGAAACCCAGAACCGCTGCCCGCGTGGTTAACGGAGTCTCTAAACGAAATGTGGATGTGATCTTGTTATCTCCCGTCGATCGATACTCTGCACTTCCGCCGCGAAGCATGAGCTTTCTATCAGCGTCCGCCGTCACAGTGTGAGGACTCCCCGGATAAACCCAAGGATGAGAACTTGTCCATTCGAGTACATTACCGATCAGATCATGAACTCCCCAATCATTCGGACAGGAAGCCGTGCCTACCGGAGCAGGGTCTGAATTCGGCTTGTCAACATATGCGCACTTGCTTTCGAATTTGTCACCCCAAGGATAAAGATTCTGTTTAGCTCCGTTTCTGGCCGCGTACTCCCATTCTTCTTCAGTTGGAAGCCGATAAAGGGTGTTGTCACGCTTTGAACGCCAAGCTGCAAATGCTGCAATATCGTCGCGGTTAACAAAGCGAACAGGCATTTTTTCCTCACCGGCAATCGGGCGCTCATTAATCCAGTGTGCAAGAAATCTGTCGGGTATCTGCGGCGTGTAACCGGTAGCGAGCATGAATTCAAGGAATTCTGCGTTGGTAACCTCTGTCTTGTCCATCAGAAAATCTTTTACGGTTACCTGATGTTCCGGCTTCTCGATCTCACTGCCATTATTCCGTCCCATTATGAATGTGCCGCCCTTGATGAGAGCTAGGTCGGGCTTGGTTTGTTCGGGAGTTGGGCCGTCGGGAGTAGGTGTCCCCTGTCCATTGATGTTTCCCTGAGATTTAGCACCGCCGAACCAACCCAGGTAATAAGCTCCCCCGATGCCGCCGATACCAAATATACCGAGGATCAAAAGTGCAGCCGCGCCAAGAAGGACCGGCGACAAGAACGAACGACGGGGCGTCTCAGAAGAAACCAATATCTGTTGGTCTCCGGTATTTTGATGCTGAACCTGAGTCTTCTGCATCTCGCTCACCGTTCTGAGCGTTTGAGAAAGGTTCTGTGGTGTATTGGGTGAGACGCCTCCTGATATAGCCACAGTCGGGCCCGGGACGGACACACCCGTGTTGAGATCCGCGACGATCTGCTGTGGACGTCCGTCGCATATTACCTCACCAAACCAATCACTGAAGCCTTCCTTCGATACACGCAGCTTGTGATTGCCACTCTGGATCCCATTAAGTGTTATCCACCCGTCCTCGCGGCTTTCTCCGACAGCTACATTGTCAATGAAAACACGAGAGCGTGGAGGATTAGTGCGAACATTCAATGTTGAAACAGGAAGCGGCTGTCCGCCAGATGTGGTATGAATACCCAATGCCTGCGGATATATGGCCTCTTTTAACTCTTCGATCATCCGCTCGACCGTCGGGGTCCGCTTATCTTTTTCTTTTTCCAGGGTGTGTAGGACTGCCGCCTCAAGCTCAGGTGAAATTGCGATGCCTGCTTCGAGAAACCTTGGCGCAGGGTCAGAGATATGCTTTTTCATTATCGCCGGTATTGACGAGCCCTTGAACGGCACGTCCCCCGTAAGCATCTGATAAAGCATCACACCGAGGCTGTAGATATCCGAACGCGAATCCGGCTCGTCATCGGCCCACTGTTCAGGGGCCATATAATACGGAGATCCCATTAGGCCGGTGGTTTGTGCCTGAATAAAAGATCCAAGCAATTCACCGGATTTGATCTTAGCGAGGCCGAAATCAAGTATCTTGACCGCCTGAGAGATGCTCGGCTTGTCCGAGCAGATCATTATATTAAGAGGTTTAAGGTCGCGATGCACAATGCCCTGATGATGGGCCGCACCGACACCTGAACATATCGCCGACATCAGTTCGAATGCTCTTTCCGGATCAAGACGCTTCTCCCGGGCAAGTAGATCATGAAGCGATTCACCCTCGACATATTCCATCACCAGAAATGGGATCGAACCCTGAATAACGCCGTAATCTGTGACTGCGACAACATTCTGATGCCTTATAGCCGCTGCGGCCAAGGCCTCCTGACGAAATCGCGTTACGAGCTGAGGATCGTTTCCGACCAGGTCAGGAAGAATTATCTTTATAGCGAGCTGGGTCTTTAGATATGCGTGCCGAGCTTTATATACAACCCCCATACCGCCTTGGCCAAGGCGGCTTTCGAGTTGGTATTTGCCTTCTAACACGGGCTCCCCTGCGATGGTGTGCATCGTCGGCATCCCGTCTTTCGGGCACGTTGCCACTTCATCAGTGAAGCAACTCTTACAAAGCTGGCACTCCTTCATCTATTCTTCACGACCGACATGCGAAGTGGGAAAGCCATCGCCTAAAATATTGACCCTTTTTTCGGTGAACTTTGCCGAACGCAGAGCTTTTTTATTTTAGTTCGTTTACTTTTCACAAGCAAGGTTTGAACATTTTACATTGCGACTAAGTTGCAGCTTCACAAACTTTACGGTCATCCACGCACAACAACATTTACAAGCCGGCCGGGCACAACAATTACTTTTAAGATATGCTTTCCAGCAATATTTTCGCTTATTTTCATATCAGCCAATGCAAGGCGTTCGATCTCTTCATTCGAGGCCGAGGGAGCAGCAAACACCCTTGATCGTAGTTTCCCATTTACCTGAACGGCGATCTCGATCTCATCTGCCGCTGCAAGGTCAGAGTTAAATTCCGGGAAACGGGCGCCGTCCGCGATCATGCCCGAATCGCTTCCCGTTATAAAGGAATAAAGCTCTTCTGCAGTATGAGGTGCGAACGGTGTAAGCATTCTTACTAAACAGCTTATCGCTTCAGACATTGCCGCCTTTTCAGCATCGTTAGATGAAGCTGGCTCTAGCTGGGACTCATAGATCGCATTGGTGAATTCCATCAGTGCAGCGATCGGCGTGTTGAATTGAAGCGTCGTGAGAGCTTCATCAACTCGCTTTATCGTTTGATGTGTCTTCTGCAAAAGCTTCTTGGCGGCTGCTGATCCGGCAATTGATGTCGCGGGGTCCTTGCGCTCTTGTGAAAGTATGGGAACAAGCACTTCGCGCCATTTGTAAACTAGTCGCCAGACTCGCTGCAAAAACCTGACAGCCCCTTCGATCCCGGCCTCCTGCCAAACAAGTTCGTTATCTACAGGTGCTGCAAAAAGTACAAACATACGCGATGCATCGGCCCCGTAGATATCGACCATTTCGTCCGGATCAACCCCATTGCCTTTGGACTTGGACATCCTCTCGATGGCAAATTTCAGATCGGATCCATCAACTCCCTTTGCAGAGATGATCCTCCCTTTCGCGTCGCGTTCGACCTCTACTTGGTTCGGTGGGAAGTATTTCCGTTTGCCCGTAGAATCATCGTAAAACGTTTCACCGACAACCATTCCTTGTGTCAGGAGTCGATCGAACGGCTCTCCAAAGGCAACAAGCCCGAGATCACGCATCACCTTTGTCCAGAAACGGGCATAGATCAAATGCATCACAGCATGATCATCTCCGCCGATATATTGATCCACTGGCGTCCAATAAGCTGCCTTCTCAGGGCCAAAAGCTTCCTCCGAATTTTTGGGATCAAGGTATCGGAAGAAGTACCACGATGAATCAACAAAAGTATCCATCGTGTCCGTTTCACGGGATGCCGGCGCGCTGCATTGCGGACAGGTAGTTTGAACAAATTCCTCGACCTTAGCCAATGGAGATTCCCCCGTTCCAGTAATTGGAGCATTTTCGGGCAATTCAACCGGCAATTTATCGATCGGTACAGGGACGGTCCCGCAGCCGTCACAATATACGATCGGGATCGGAGATCCCCAGAAACGCTGACGAGATATTCCCCAATCACGAAGGCGATAGGTCGTCGCAGCCTCACCGAAACCCTGCTTTTGAGCAAAGGCGGTCATCTCCCGTTTAGCATCTTCTGATGCTTTGCCGCTCCAAACATCAGAATGGACAAGCACGCCGTATTCAGTTAGTGGGGCCTCAAGGGCAAGTGCGTGGACTGAGTTATGCTCGTGCACCATATGCGGCTCAGAAATGACCTGACGGACCGGAAGGCCGAATCTCTTTGCGAACTCGAAATCGCGCTCATCATGAGCGGGGACGCTCATTACGGCGCCCGTCCCGTAATCCATCATCACATAGTTGCCGACCCAAACGGGGAGATCCTCGCCGCTAAATGGGTTGGTGGCTCTTAGACCTGTATCTACCCCGTCTTTTTCGATCTCGGCATCATGCTCCACAGGCTTCGCCTTCTCAACAATTATATGATCGATCTTCTCGACGACTTCAGGTGCGAATTTCCTGCGATTTGCTAGTACGATCGGGTGCTCTGGAGCCAGCACAATTGAACTAGCTCCGTAGATGGTATCGATACGTGTTGTAAATATACGCACACTCTGGTCAGAACCAACGATCTTAAAATCAAGTAACGCTCCTTCGCTTCGCCCTATCCAGTCACGCTGGCGTTTGATGACATGCACCGGCCATCCCGATTCTATGATCTTGAGATCATCCAGCAGCTGGTCGGCATAGGCAGTCGTCTTCAAGAACCATTGCTCAAGCTCCTTTTTGGTAACGGGATTTCCGCATCGCCAACATAGGCCGCCGCTAGCCTGTTCATTTGAAAGCGTGGCTTGGTCGTTCTCGCACCAGTTAACCTGCGTTTTCTTTTTATACGCAAGGCCTCTCTCGAACATTTTCAGAAAGAACCATTGATCCCATTTGTAATATTCCGGACGATGAGCCGCGATCTCGCGGGTCCAATCGTAACTTAGTCCGAGCCTTTTCAATTGTCCGCGCATCGCAACGATGTTGTCCTCCGTCCAATCGCGCGGATTCACACCCCGTTTTACGGCAGCATCCTCTGCTGGCTGGCCAAAGGAATCCCAGCCGATCGGATGCAGAACATTAAATCCTTTCAGTCGCTTGAACCATGCGAGAGCATCGCCGACGGAATAATTCCTTACGTGCCCCATATGAAGGTTTCCGGAAGGATATGGCAACATCTCAAGTTGATAGAACTTCGGACGAGACGTGTCGTCAGTTACCGCAAATGCACCGCTTTCGGCCCATTTTTTCTGCCACTTTGCCTCGACCTTTTTTGCAAAATATTTCTCGTCCATAGAGCTTTTGAGCTGGAAAAAGTCCAATTCTAACGGAAAGCTGGTATGCTATCCAATCCGGAAGCCAACTATTGTTGATTGAGTTTTTGAGAATGTGTTCCGCCACCCAAACGGCCGTAGGCCGCGAGTGGCTAAGTAAGGGCGAGGTTGTTGTTGAAGCTCAACAGCATAGACTAAAATTTATAGCCAAACAGTTTCGCTGTCAAATTTTCTTGTTGATAACTACTAGGTGTGGTATCCTGAAAAAACCGTTAAGGTAGGAGTTTTATCACACGAAAGCTGTAATGATGAGAAAAATTCTAACGCGGACGGCACCGGAATGACATTTTCGTTTCGGCCCTGCTGTCCACCGCTACGGAAAGGAGGGTCACGAAATGGTCAACCGAAACTTCACATCTGCTCCTAAAGACATCGATAAGCTTCCTGATACACGTGCTGAACGTCTTATTCCTTCGGACACTGCACGAACAAAACATATTACGGCTGATGAAATAATAGCTTCACTGGCTGGTGCATATGAGAATGTAAGGGCCCGTCAGGTCGGTGAGTGGGAACGTTCTCAAAGAGCGTTTTTCGGCCGCAAAATATAAAACAATGAGGATACATCGAATAAGATGGATGCGATTCTTTTGTGATCCCATCCATCTTATTCTGTTCCTGTCGGTTTTCATTGCGTTTTGTGAATTAACAAATGGACAGGCATCAGATCGAGTTGATCAACTGAGTCGGGTGCTCAGGTCAGGTGATGATGAGACAAAACGGACAGCTCTTTTCGAACTTCGGAACATTGCCTCCCCCGAGGCTTCTCGTGCTGCACTCCCAGCATTAACAGACCGCAGCGAAATTGTGCGGGCAACTGCAGCCGGCAGTGTGATCTTCCTCGAGAACAGCGAAGGAGTAAATGCCTTACGTCCGCTTTTATCTGACAGAATGCCTTTTGTGCGCAGAGAGGCGGCATATGCTCTCGGTAAGATCGGGAATTGGTCCGCCACTGAGCCGTTAATAACTGCTCTAGATCGCGAACGTGATGCAGAGGTCCGGCTTGCCATCATCATCGCATTAGGCAACATCGGCGATATCGAATCGATGCCGATCCTAAACAATATTCTCCGCCAACGCCCACGTGAAGAGAACGAGATGATACGCCGTTCTGCTGCTCGCTCTCTTGGCCAGATAGCGATGCTGATCCGCACCGGGACTAGCTATACGGTCTCTCCTGAAAGCTTTCTGCCCGAAAAATTTAAATCGTTAGGCGACCCCACAGCTATTTTGGCAAATCGAATTGATTCTGATGCAGAGCCTACGATCCGTCTGTTGATACAAGTCCTCGATGATCGGAATGAATCGAATGACACGCGGCGTGAAGCGGCATTTGCACTGGGGGTATTTGGAAACGCGTTAGCGTTGCCAGCTCTCGAACGTTACATTAGTGATGCGGATCCCTATCTTGCAGAGATCGCTCGCGAAACCATAATAAAGATCCGGGCCGTCGAAAGACTACGAGTCAGAAACTGATCCTGATCCGTCCAAATCTTTGCATTCGCTCTACTTTTTGTTTTAATAGCAATATGCAAGCGGTAACGAGCGCCCAGATGGCTTCGGCAGATCTAGCTGAAGCATACCGTCGTGTTCGTGCCCGGACTGAAGAGCTTTGTGAGCCGCTTGAAATAGAAGATTACATTCCTCAGCCGATCGTTGACGTTTCGCCTCCGAAGTGGAATATTGCCCACACCACTTGGTTCTTCGAGGAGATGCTCTTAAAGAGATTTGCTCCCGGTTATCAGGTTTTTGATCCTAATTTCGGCTTTCTCTTTAATAGTTACTATAACTCTGTTGGTGAGCGCACCTCTCGCGACCATCGTGGGGATCTGAGCCGGCCCACAGTAAAGCGTGTTTTCGAATACCGCAAATATGTCGATCAAGCAATGCTCGATCTACTTAGCGGGAAAGATTCGAAAGCTTACCAACCTGAATTGACTGATGAGCCAACGCTCTCTCCGTCACAAAGAGAACTCTTTGATCTTGTTGTTCTCGGCCTAAATCATGAACAGCAGCATCAGGAACTTTTTCTTACAGATCTGAAATACACGTTCGCGCAAAATCCGCTTTTTCCTGTTTATAAAGCTGGATCCGAAATTCACGAAAGTGAGAGACCCAATGCAGGATTCATAAACGTCCCTGCTGGCATTTATGAAATCGGACATTCAGGTGACGGATTTTGCTTTGATAATGAACTCAGCAAACACAGGGTATTTATCAATGACTTTTCGATATCAAATCGATTGGTCACGAACAGCGAATTCCTCGAATTCATTGCTGACAATGGTTATAAAGATCATAGACTCTGGCACTCGGAAGGCTGGGATTGGATAAACCGTGATAGTGTTTCATCGCCGCTTTATTGGCATTTCCATGAAGGTGCATGGTCCCACTACACTCTCGGCGGGTTCGAAAAATTACCTCCCGCGGACAAGGGCTAATTGGCCGCGACAGGCTACCCGTTGATTTTTGTGGCCTGGCGGCTGACAAGGCAAAGCTGCTTTTCTGGAATCACGAGCGGTTCGACCTGCCTCTCGTCTTTCTTGAAAACGACGAGCTAGTGCATAAACTTGGGATCTGCCTCGACTTCTCCGAAGAGGTTGGCGCCGCACTCCGCTTTGGTGTCAAGACTTTGGCTGATGCGCTTGAGACGCAGCGTGAAACGTTCTCGACCGAAGCAAATTACTGGTCGTGGATGGAGGTGCGGTTTCATCGCTTGCTCGGGGAACTTCCGGTAAAGGGTGATGAGGAGATGATAGCGTGGTTTCGCGATACCCAGCGAATTGCGTTAGATGCATTTAACCAGACCGTTATGAGCCTGAGCGGTTCGGCCGCGGAAAACAAGGCCGCGGTTGCGGCCGAGAACGCGATGCGCTCTTCGATCAACAAAGCGATCAAATCAAACGCAACCCTTTGGGCACCTTATCTGCCCGAGAAATTTTATGCAACAGGAGGTAATCAATGACAGACACATCAACACAAACAGCCGAGCAAAGATCTGAAAGCGGTTTGATCGGATATCTGCGCGGGCTTGCACAAAAACAAGATCGAGCCGCTCTGGCACATCTTCGCCGCGGCCTTGGCCGCCCGCCCGGCGATGCGATGGAGATGTATCCATACATCGGTCGCTACGCCGGCGAGGAAAAAGGCCGCGCAAACGAACGTGCAGTATTCCTCACCTCGGCTCTTTTTGCCTATTACCCCGATGCCTCGCAGAACGCTGGCGATCTGGGCAGTTCGGTAAAGCAGATCGCAGAAAAATCGGACAGCATTGAGCGCCGCTTTGTAGCGCTGCTCGATGCAGATGCCGAGGACCTGCATTACTACCTGCGGCAGATGATCGGCTTGCTAAAGGCTAACTCGGTTCCCGTCAACTGGGAACAGCTTTTCAGGGATATACGAAATTGGTCGCACGACGACCGATTCGTTCAGCGCAAATGGGCACGCTCATTCTGGGGCAGCAAGGAAACCAAAGAAGGAAACAATTCAGAAACTACAGGAGGAGAACAACAATGATCTTAGAACTACACCTTATACAGAATTTCGCACCGTCAAACCTTAACCGCAGCGATACGGGCTCGCCAAAGGACTGCACCTTCGGCGGTGTCCGCCGCGCACGCATCTCGAGCCAATGCTTTAAGAGAGCAATGCGGACTTACTTTCGCGATAAGTTCGAAAAGCCTGGAAATCTCGCCGAGCGTTCTACCCGACTAATCGAGAACATCGCCCAGCGTCTTGTTGCAAAGGGGCGAGATGCGGAGCCATCCCGTAAGGTGGCTCTTGAGGCACTTACCTCCGTAGGCCTCAAAGCGTCTAGAAAAGATGCCTCGAAAACAGAATACCTGCTCTTTATGGGCAGAGATGAATTGGATCGCATAGCCGCGACGTGCGAAGAGCACTTTGATGAACTTGCAAGTGACAAGCCCTCAGACGACACAAAAAAGGCGGTCAAAAAGGCATTGATGGATCTTATGAACGAAGGCAAGGCGGCGGACCTCGGCCTATTTGGTCGAATGCTCGCAGATCTTCCTGAGCGCAATCGCGATGCTGCATCTCAGGTCGCTCATGCCATCTCCACCCACAAGGTCGGCCTTGAGTTCGATTTCTTCACGGCGGTTGACGACCTGCGGCCCGAAGATACTGCGGGCAGTGATCACCTTGGTACGATCGAGTTCAATTCCGCGTGTTTTTATCGGTATGCGAACGTCAATATCGACAAACTCCGCGAGAATCTGCAAAAGGACGAAGAGCTCACGAAAGCCACTATCGACGCATACATACGCGCGGCGGTCGAAGCTCTGCCGACCGGCAAGCAAACCACGTTTGCCACGCACGAAAAGCCGTCGCTTGTCTATGCCGTTGTTCGCGACACGGGAATGATGTCGTTGGCAAATGCTTTTGAAAAGCCGGTTTACTCGCCCAATGGCGGCCTGGTTGATGAATCGATCAAAGCTCTTGCCGAGCATTACGGCAAGATAACTGGCGTTTATGGCGATAACGCGAAGTCCCGCGTTTTCATCACCACCGGCGATGCTGACACGGCGGCCGCCTTGGGCGACAACGCCGGCACGTTCGATGCACTTCTCGACCAGACAATATCAGCGATCTTTAACGGCAAGGAGGCGTGAAGCTATGGCACACATACTCTTTATGCGTCTGGCTGGGCCGATGCAGTCGTGGGGCACTATGTCCCGTTTCACGCGTCGCGATACAGGCAAGGAGCCGTCAAAATCCGGCGTCATCGGTCTGATCTGCGCGGCGATGGGAATCGACCGCGAAGATGATCATAACGACGGCCTGAGAAAACTTGTCGATGCTCGACTCGGTATTCGTGTGCTACGTCAGGGCGATATGAAAAGCGATTACCACACGGCGAGCAACATAGCCAAGGCCGAGAAGGGCACCAAGGACACAGAGCTTTCGACGCGGTTCTATCTCTCCGATGCGGATTTCATAGCGGCTTTGGAATCTGATGACCAACGCCTTCTCGAACGCGTCCACGATGCGCTGAAACAACCCAAATGGCAGCTCTTCCTCGGCCGCAAGGCATTTGTGCCTTCGCTACCCGTCTATTTTGCTGATGACGCGGCGATCATCGACAGCTCTAAAGGCCTGAAAGAAGAGCTGGCAAATGACGAACTTCTTTCGCGGCTCGGCATCAGCTACGACAAAAAGCGTCAGGATGATCCGCAGCGGCTCGTGATCGAGGACCCGCAGGGCAGCGAGGTTCGCTCTGACGTTCCGCTTTCATTCGCTGAGCGTCGCTTTACAATTCGCCGCGTAGCAACTTCGTTCGTCGATATTAAAGGAGGTGATAATAATGGAACTATATCTTAGCCGTCTCTATTTGAATCATCGTTCGCGAGCGGTAATGAAGGATGTTAGCGATCCGCGGATGCTTCACAGAACAATTTCCGGTTGTTTTCCGGCGATCGAAGGACAGGAGGATCGTCCGCAGCACGAGCGTGAAACGCCGCGAAGTGCTTTCAACATACTTCACCGACTCGAGCGCCGACGTGATGGCTTCGTGCTTTACGTTCAGTCAACCGCACAGCCCGATTGGTCGCTGCTTACGCCCGGCTATGCCAACCGCATCGACCTAAAGCCGATCAACGGAGCTTACTCGAACATCGCCAACGGCACACGCCTGGTGTTTCGGCTCGCGGCAAACCCCACGAAGCGTGCCGGGAAAAAGGACGAAGGCCAGGAGAAATTCCGCGACGAGAAACGCCGTCGTATCGATATCCGCGACGACGAGGGCCGCATTCGCTGGCTCGAGCGGAAGGGTGCCGATTGCGGTTTTTCGCTCTGCCGCGTCACTGCTCGAAACGATGTTGCCGCGGTCGATGCAATACCGCGGCCTGCCGTGCGCTTTAGGCACGACACAGGCCGCGTAACGCTCGGTTCGGCCATTTTCGATGGCGTGCTTGAGGTTACAGATGCCGACGCATTTCGATCCGCACTTGCTAAAGGCATCGGCACGGGCAAAGCATACGGCTTTGGACTTATCTCTGTTGCACCGGCACGATAGTTCAACGTTTTGCCATCGCCAAATGGCGTCGGTTGCAGGCGGGTCACTATGGCCCGCCTATTTTTGTCGAGGAAATATGAAACTAAAGGATCTTGCGACTTTGCCCAAAGTGCGTGATAGCTACAGCTATCTTTACGTCGAACACTGCCGTATCGAACAAGACGCCAAATCAATTGCCTTCTACGATCTCGATGGAAAGACGAGCGTTCCCGCGGCAAATCTTTCGCTACTGATGATCGGTCCTGGCGCCGCGATCACGCACGAGGCCGTCAAATCGCTTGCCGATAACGGCTGCCTGATAATGTGGTCGGGCGAAGGAGCGGTTCGTTTTTATGCGATGGGCCTGGGCGAAACGCGCGGCAGCCGACGTCTGCTGCGACAGGCATATCTGAGTTCTCTGCCGTCGCTCAGACTCGGCGTCGTCAGGCGGATGTATGAGATGCGCTTTGCCGAAGAGCTCTCAGATGATCTCACGCTCGAACAGATACGCGGCCGCGAGGGCGTCCGCGTCCGCACCGCATATTCTCAGGCATCGGCTGAGACCGGTGTTCCTTGGCATGGACGCTCTTACAACAAAGGCTCTTGGTTTGACGCCGATCCGGTCAATCGGGCCTTGTCCGCCGCCAATAGCTGCCTGTACGGCATCTGCCATGCGGCGATTGTCTCCGCCGGCTATTCGCCCGCACTCGGCTTTATCCACACGGGCCGGATGCTTTCGTTCGTTTACGATATTGCCGATCTCTACAAAGCCGATATCACAATACCGCTTGCGTTTGAGATCGTCCGCGAATCCGAAGAGGAGATCGAGCGGCGCGTCCGCTACAACCTGCGCGATATGTTTCACGAAACTCGGCTACTCTCACGTATCATTCCCGATATCGAGCACGCACTGGATATCCGCACCGATGATGCCGAGGTCGAGTTCGATCTGGACGATTTTGCCTTGGGAGGCCTCTGGGATGGCGGCGACCGCTCCGTCCCCGGCGGTGTGAATTATGCTGAAGAATTTCCAGAGGCCGAAAATGAGGAGGAGAACCAGTTATGATAGTGCTGCTGCTGGAAAAAGTGCCGCCTTCGCTTCGCGGCGAGATAACCCGCTGGATGGTAGAACTCAAAACCGGCGTCTTCGCCGGTCATCTTTCTGCCCTGGTACGCGATAAATTGTGGGACCATATCTGCTCAAAGACCCGCGGCGGCGGCGCTATGATGCTCTACAACGCCGCGAACGAACAGGGCTACGACATCCGTACCCACGGCGAAACCTCCAGAAAGATCCGCTCTTTTGACGGCCTTCTGCTAGCAACCGTGCCCAAAAAAGATAAAAAAGAACCGCCGTAAGAATTCGTAACATCGCCGCCGAGACTTAGCTTGCAAAAATCTCCTGAAACATAGTATTTTCCAAGTGATGTCTCCACGCATGTGGAGATGAACCACAGGTCGCTGATTTTCTTACCACCGAGCTTGAGATGTCTCCACGCATGTGGAGATGAACCGATATCGCTCCGATGTCTATAAATGAATTCGTGGATGTCTCCACGCATGTGGAGATGAACCTAATGGAAGACCTGATCGACCGGATCAAAACCGGATGTCTCCACGCATGTGGAGATGAACCAATAGTAGGGGATAGATACTGAAACCCTCTAGCGATGTCTCCACGCATGTGGAGATGAACCGTTAGCAAGTCCGAACTGAAAAAATTGGGCTACGATGTCTCCACGCATGTGGAGATGAACCTCACCCCGGATCAATGCCGCCACCGCTCGAATCGATGTCTCCACGCATGTGGAGATGAACCGACAACACGATCTTCGGATTCAACCCGCTTTTGGATGTCTCCACGCATGTGGAGATGAACCTTTTCATCGACGAACTGAAATCACTGCTAACGGGATGTCTCCACGCATGTGGAGATGAACCTGTGCATACTGCTGTTAGTTGCCAGCTTCCCTCCGATGTCTCCACGCATGTGGAGATGAACCTTCGTCGAGTCCGTCGTAGGTGTGCCAGAACGCGATGTCTCCACGCATGTGGAGATGAACCGCTTTTATAGCTTATGCTCGTACCCTGGGTTTAGATGTCTCCACGCATGTGGAGATGAACCGTCGGTAAAACGGCACGAGTAGCTTGCGTATGCGATGTCTCCACGCATGTGGAGATGAACCTTCTGCAACGTTAAATTTGCCAGCACTTCGCAAGATGTCTCCACGCATGTGGAGATGAACCGAAACATAACCCCCGTTACCACGCTCAACGTCAGATGTCTCCACGCATGTGGAGATGAACCGTCGGCGACAAAATTTGACGCTGTAGTTTGAAAGATGTCTCCACGCATGTGGAGATGAACCGAATAGCCGCCGAACACGCGAACACGCCGCAGGGATGTCTCCACGCATGTGGAGATGAACCTACACTACCGTTATCTGGAGCCAACCAAAAAAAGATGTCTCCACGCATGTGGAGATGAACCGTTTAATTCTTCAAGAGAAGAAGCGGTATATAAGATGTCTCCACGCATGTGGAGATGAACCGCACCACGCACTATCAGGGAACTTTATGACACAGATGTCTCCACGCATGTGGAGATGAACCGCGATAGCCCGCCAACAGTTGCGACCTGGCACTGATGTCTCCACGCATGTGGAGATGAACCTTTCCATAGTTTCACGCCAGTTAATCCTCTCATGATGTCTCCACGCATGTGGAGATGAACCGACCCGACCGAATTCCAGCGTCTTTTGCTTCTTGATGTCTCCACGCATGTGGAGATGAACCGCGTCACCGTCAACCTGCCGTCGTTCCGAAAACGATGTCTCCACGCATGTGGAGATGAACCGCTAAAGACTGTGCTCACATCAATGCAGCAGGAGATGTCTCCACGCATGTGGAGATGAACCGAGGGTCAGTGGGAGGATCGGTCTATTCGCGATGATGTCTCCACGCATGTGGAGATGAACCGCGAAAGCAATTTTTTCTCACGTGGCTTACGTGGATGTCTCCACGCATGTGGAGATGAACCAGTGATTGCCGATAGGCAAGCACTCGTAGAGTTGATGTCTCCACGCATGTGGAGATGAACCACTGGTGTTCCTACTATCGCGGCCATCGATATAGATGTCTCCACGCATGTGGAGATGAACCTGATCTTGGTTCGCGAAACGTTGCGAAAGGAAGATGTCTCCACGCATGTGGAGATGAACCGCAACACGTCGAAGCTGAACAGATCGCGGCTCTGATGTCTCCACGCATGTGGAGATGAACCGTTCCGCGGCGAAGAGATCTAAACACTCAAACAGATGTCTCCACGCATGTGGAGATGAACCGTCAGGGATCAGATACAAGCGACGACGTCGAATGATGTCTCCACGCATGTGGAGATGAACCTAGACAACAAACTATCGATGCGGAACTTGCTAGGATGTCTCCACGCATGTGGAGATGAACCAGGCCTTGAGGCGCGCCAGGCGTTGTTCGTTGGGATGTCTCCACGCATGTGGAGATGAACCGGCCGTCTTTCGCTTTGCAGAGCTCCGCGCGGCGATGTCTCCACGCATGTGGAGATGAACCGATGACAGGCATCACGACCGATCAGGGGACGACGATGTCTCCACGCATGTGGAGATGAACCGCGACGTGAGACTTTTTGATTTAAAGGCAAAGCGATGTCTCCACGCATGTGGAGATGAACCGTCCTTACGGCAGTACCTTGCAGAGTGGATGCAGATGTCTCCACGCATGTGGAGATGAACCGATTTTTGGGAGGCGAAACTAATGCAAATCATCGATGTCTCCACGCATGTGGAGATGAACCTTCTGCGTTTCACGAAACGGCGGCAACCCCTTGGATGTCTCCACGCATGTGGAGATGAACCTGGCCGAAATCGTCCGCGAAGATCGCAAAGAAGGATGTCTCCACGCATGTGGAGATGAACCGTTGTTGAAAGAGGCCCTCTTTGGCGACGAGGAGATGTCTCCACGCATGTGGAGATGAACCGGTGGTGAGTAGGTTGTACATAGGAGGAGAAGCGATGTCTCCACGCATGTGGAGATGAACCGATCGAGTCCAGGAATTCTTTTGCCTCGGACTTGATGTCTCCACGCATGTGGAGATGAACCGCAACGTCGTGGATTCGTCGCGGTAACCTGCATGATGTCTCCACGCATGTGGAGATGAACCTCGACCGACGACACAGAACGCAGAGACGCGGCGATGTCTCCACGCATGTGGAGATGAACCAGCTGCCTAGACATTCGAACATTCGATTCCAGCGATGTCTCCACGCATGTGGAGATGAACCGGGCGTCTGGCGTCATTATGACATCGGACCACCGATGTCTCCACGCATGTGGAGATGAACCGCCTTCAAGACAAATTACGCCTCGGGTTCTGTGGATGTCTCCACGCATGTGGAGATGAACCACGAGCGGTTGCATCGGTCTGTAACTAGGTCTGGATGTCTCCACGCATGTGGAGATGAACCGTTCTACCGCATTCGACAGCCTACGAATGTGGTGATGTCTCCACGCATGTGGAGATGAACCCTTGCAGTGAACCTCCCTAAACGGTGGTCATATGATGTCTCCACGCATGTGGAGATGAACCCGTGCCGGTCTGGTGATAACCTGTAGATGTTAGGATGTCTCCACGCATGTGGAGATGAACCACGTAACTCGGCTATACGCTTGATCTCAAACGAGATGTCTCCACGCATGTGGAGATGAACCATATCAGATACCCGCCAACGCCAGCCGCGATTAGATGTCTCCACGCATGTGGAGATGAACCACTGAGATCCGATGTCAACAAGAATCTTAAGGCGATGTCTCCACGCATGTGGAGATGAACCTCCAGATTTCCTTTTATTCGCACTTTCCCAATTGATGTCTCCACGCATGTGGAGATGAACCACTAGTGATGGGCGGCGGTTACGGGTTAATGGTGATGTCTCCACGCATGTGGAGATGAACCCACCCGAGCGGCGCCCGCCGCACTGATACAGGTGATGTCTCCACGCATGTGGAGATGAACCTTTGTTGATTCGTTGAATCACAGGCGCCGCCGCGATGTCTCCACGCATGTGGAGATGAACCGCCGGATGTTTTCGAACTTAATCTACTGACTACGATGTCTCCACGCATGTGGAGATGAACCGCCGAAGCGGAAGCCGCTTCGATGACCTCATCTGATGTCTCCACGCATGTGGAGATGAACCGCCGAACGTGATCAACAGAATTGTCGCCAATCTGATGTCTCCACGCATGTGGAGATGAACCGTTCAGCCGGTAGCTCAATTTTTTGTCGTTGTTTCGATGTCTCCACGCATGTGGAGATGAACCGTTAAATGGTCGCTTATTTGCTCACATAATTGGGATGTCTCCACGCATGTGGAGATGAACCTAAGAGGAGCACATATGCAGACAGAGCACACCAGATGTCTCCACGCATGTGGAGATGAACCGCTTCGCCCGATTAACTCTTGGCAAGCGTTACGGATGTCTCCACGCATGTGGAGATGAACCGGAACTCGGCGAATGCTTTAGGTTCCGCGTCTGGATGTCTCCACGCATGTGGAGATGAACCTTGTTCTTCCAATCGATTAACTAGATTACCGGAGATGTCTCCACGCATGTGGAGATGAACCTATAGGTACAGCTCTAAAGAATTATCAGGTTAAGATGTCTCCACGCATGTGGAGATGAACCTGTCGGAAGTAGCGGTATTTAACATAATTCTAAGATGTCTCCACGCATGTGGAGATGAACCACTCGCGCCGTTTCCGGCTGGAATATACGAAGTGATGTCTCCACGCATGTGGAGATGAACCTCGATTTTGACCGAGTCATCTCTGTCTAGGGTTGATGTCTCCACGCATGTGGAGATGAACCCGTCTGGCGAATGTCGAACCAATCTTCGAAACGGATATCTCCACGTATGTGGAGATAAGAATTAGAGTGACTAGATGACTAACCGAGATGAAGATGGCAAGCCAAAGAGTAGTTTAGGTCAGGGATATTTGCCTGCTGAGGGTGAAGATCTGTACAAATTATCAAAATAAATGCGCCACCAAACGATGATCGTTATCATAATAGGAAACTCTGTGTGTCTTTTCATATCAAAACCCACAGAGTTCCACCTAAATACAAAGAGCGGGTGATCTGATCGCTGGTGTTTCTTGATATTTAACCTGAGAATATTTACGCCGGTTCCTGAGCGTGGATAAGACGGCGTGTTTGATCGCCAAAGAGCACGTCTATCTTCTGCGGTTCGAGAACGGCAGTAACCTCACCGTGGCCAAATTTATCATGCATCATTGCCTGCCCCTTTCTGTATTTCTTAAAACGATCATAGGGCGCGGCTGTCTTGCCTTTGCCAACGGAGACGCTTGTTTTTACACCACGATTGAAAGTGCTTACACCCTCACATTCGCTGCAGATAGCTTTTGATATTTTTCCAAGCTTAGTAACAGTTTCGATAGTATGGGGACGCTCATCATCACACCCCGAACACATCATCGTTATCGAATCACCAACCGCATATTTTTCTGCTTTCATAATTTGCTAAATAAAGTCCCCACCAAGGTCGGGCAGTCCTCTACAGGCTTTTATTATAGCGCAGAATGGCGGGATCTTGTTGCAAACACGCGTTACGGAAATGTTCGCCGAATGAAGTCCGCCGCAACGTCTTTTGGGGTTTGTTTGTCTCCATCCACTTTTAAGTTCATTCCCCGCATTTCGTCTGTTGAAATGCTGTTGCCAAGTCGATCTAAGATCGGTTGAAGTGTAGCCTCAACCTCTTTTCTTACAACAAATACGGCCTGGTATGGCGGGAAATAGCGACGGTCGTCCTCAAGCTGAAAAAGATCAAGTGCGGAAATAAGGCCGTCAGTTGAATTACCGGCGATCATATCAAGCTCACCGGACGCCAGAGCACGGTATGTTAGCGCTAGGTCCATTTCGCGAGGCTGTTTTGCAAAACGAAAGCCATAGGTTCCTGCAAAACCCGCGTATCCATCGGCTCGCGACATAAAATCTTGCCCAAATCCGGCCTGCCAATCTCTCGAAATGGGAACCGCATCTGAAATAGTATTCAAGTTAAGTGATCTCGCAACGTTGCCGCGTACCAAGATCGCAAAATCGTTTGCAAATCCAAGAGGTGCGCTCAATGTAAGTCCAAAACGGCTTTCATATTCGGACTTCGTCTCATCGTAAACCGCGATAGGCTCCGTTTTCGGAGTTTTCTTAAGGATAGCAGTATATGCAGTTCCGGTGTACTCGGGATAAACATCGATCTGCTTTGCTATCAGAGCCTCATGCACAAGATTTCCACCTAACTCAAACTGCCTAATAATCTCAAGTCCCTGTTTTTCAAGCATTTGGGATAATATTTCCGCCAAAATGATCGATTCCGAAAAGTCCTTTGAGCCAACAACGATCTTTCGCCCTCCAGTGGGCAATTCGATCTGATCCTTGTTTTCCAAGTTAGAGGCTTTGGACTTAAATCCCGGAATAAAGCCAAGAAATACGATACCGATTAGCGTGATTCCGACGACAGGTCCAAGAATTCTTCCTGCAAAGTTACCTTTTCGCTTTGAAACGGAGAAAGCCCGTTCGATCTGCCCAAGACCGTAATCACAAAGTAATGCCAGCAAAGCAGATGCCAAGGCTCCTGCGATCAAAAGGTTATTATCATTTTGCCTAAGGCCACGAAATATGTAGGTTCCTAAGCCGCCGGCGCCAATAGCGGCCGCAACAGTGGCAACCCCAACAGAGATAACTACGCAGATCACCATCGAGAAAGATAAGTTTGTAACCGCCTGTTCCCGGACACTCTGCGCGGTAGAAAACGCCGTTCTCGGCATCGGGCTTGAGTTTTTTACAGGTTTTACCGGACAGATCGGTATAGACGCTTTTGATCTTCGTCGTTTGCGTCAAACCCTCAGCCGATAAGAGCGTGGACATGACCGCCACCATCAATATGCGTTTCATATATTTCTTTATCCGGCATTCGCCTTGGTCAATAAGCTTGGTTACGAACATCATTAGTTGGATCATTCTTAATACTGAAATTAGTTGCACGGGTATTGTCCGTTATAGATCTCCCGGCTTTCGGAGTTAGTTTTCAAGCTCATCTGGAAATTTGAGCCGAGACGGCCGCGGAACGAACTGACATATAAAGTGCCTGAGGCATTGGGCCCAAAAACACTGGTTTGAAAATACGCCGACCTTTCGCTGTTATTTCTTCTACTTGAACTGAGAAACGCGAAAAAGCCAGGCTCAATCGGTTCGCCGAGAATGCTCTTTACCTGCCTGTCATTTTTTATTTGCGAGATCGCACATTTGTATTCATCCGTGTACTTCACTGAATACAAAAAGACACCGGCAAGCACTGCAAAAAATGCTGCGGTCGTTACGGCAGTGCAACCAATAACAATAGCTGCGATGACAAATGGCCGCTTGCCGTATCCGTTTAACTTTCGACCTGTCAATGGTTGCTCGATCATCTTCTGTGAATTTCCGTATCCGGAATAAAATATTATGCTATCGGGTCTTCACACCCGCGATCACCACCTGGTCAGTGCCGGGAACAAATTTAACGTCCACAATATTGCCCGGCTGAAACGATGGAAGATGCACGACCGAGATCGTTTGTCTTATTTGTGCCGTGAACGCCGGAGCATTATAAGGGCGGACTTCCATCGAAATATCGATCAAAGGATTTTCGTTGATCCGCGTACCGGTATCTTTAAGTGCAAGTATTCGGGCCTCAGCAGCCTGTCCGTGCTCGAGTATCCGGGATTGCTCACGCATACCGGAAAACAGCGGGATCAAGATAGACCCGATCATCAGAAGAATGCCAATTAACGGTATGAGCACAGCGGCTCCGATCCCCACGATCAAAACTATCGGGAGAAGATCTTGATCTGCAGCGAGTATTTCGTCGATCTTTTCACCGAAGAGCAAGGATGATATTAAGCCGCCAAACAACATCACGATCATCGTGCCAATGACCAGGAAAAGACCGCTTATGAACATAAATCTGTTCTTCTTCATAACTTTCTTATCTCCGTTTCTCCGTTGAAACGGTTACCGATCCCGACACTGACCCCAGAATTTTGAGGTTCAATTGTGAGCACCTCGCCGCAGCCTGGACCTAGGCGGAGAGCATGGACTCCAAGATCGACTCCAGGCAAAAATATAAATGTCGCTCTTCCGTGATTCGCACATGAAGGTCACCGCTAGACACTCTTTTGCTCAACTGCAGGGGATCTGTTCCGCTTATGGCAGATAACCCCTCAAAGGACAGCCATTCAACCCTTTTCAGGCAGACCTTGCAAACAGATTCAGGTGTGTTTTGCCGGGAACTCAATTCGACGATGATGCGCTCACGGATTTTTTTCTGATAAAAAGTTTCTTTTCGTTCCATGTCTTTTGCGTTAAACTTCCATCGGATCACTTTTTTCGATACTTCCAAACTGGATAATCTGTCCTAAAGGAATGTAAAGTCTTTTTCCTTTTTCAAAGATTTCTCAAAGATTTCTCATTCTCTTTAATGAGCAATAACGACAACAACTTACGACGATTCGACCGTTATGCGATCGACCTGGAAAGAAAGATCCTCTGGGCCGACGGGGTGATCGTAGATCTGCCCGTTAAGTCGGTTGAATTGCTTTGTGTGCTTGTCGAAAGAGCCGGGAATGTAGTTACTAAAAACGAACTACTCGATCAGGTTTGGCAAGATGCTTTCGTTGAAGAAGGAGTGCTGCCGCAGAATGTATATCTTCTGAGGAAAACCTTCAAGCAATACGGTTCTACAGAGAACCTGATACAGACTGTTCCCAGACGCGGATATCGTTTCACGGGAGAGTGGACGGAATCGTACCCAAGAGGAACCCTAACTATCGAGCGGGAATTTATAGAGCAGAGTTTTGAGAAGCAAACGCAGATATCGGAATCCGAGTTTGAATTGATCGCAAATGAGCTAGATGTGTCCGAGCATTTGTCAGTCGCATCAGAAAGACCGAATGCCCCCAGTGGCTTGACGCGCACCAATCAACGTCTTTTATATTTTGCGCTGCTCTCTGTTCCTGTCGCTCTGCTGGTTGCTGTGGCTGTACTTTTTATCAGTTTTCAACCGTCGGAATCGTTTTTGATCCAGTCGCAAGGTTTCGGCGATCTTAAATACGAAAGGATCACCGCCTCGGGGCGAGCTTTCATGGCCGGTCTATCGCCGGACGACCAAAACGTTGCTTATGTCGTTCACACGCCGGACGATAAATACGGTCTTTTCCTACATCATCTGCCAACGGGAAGCGAAACCGTTATCCTGGAACCACAGGAACTACATCTTTTTAGTATCCAGTTCTCGGCGGATGGCAACTACATTTATTACAGTGGACAGAATGGGACAAAACGGAATTCCGTTTACCGAATCCCTCTTTACGGAGGTTCACCGCAGTTGGTAACGGATCAACTGGCTCATTGCTTCTCGTTATCGCCCGACGGCGAATGGCTTGCATTATATAGACGCGTTCCTGATACCGAAACGCATCATTTGGATATTTGCCGGTCGAGTGATTGCAGTGAACGCAGAACCGTAGCTTCACGCAGCAACGGATCGGGGTTTATTATCTGGGGGGCTTCGCCATCCTGGTTTCCTGATGGCTCCAAACTTCTCGCAGCGGCTTTTACAAAAGACCCGAACAATGGGCGTGCAAAACGCAATCTGATCGAGATAGACCTTATAACAGGTAAGCAGGACGATATTTCCTCCCCAGATTGGTTTGGCATACACCAGGCGTATTGGACAAAAGGTGGGTCAGAGATCATTCTTTCGGTCAGGGAAAACGCCGGAGAACCGGTTCAAATATGGACTCTTAAGTATCCGTCCGGTAAGGCTCAGCGTATTACAAACGACGCCAATGATTATAGGGAATTTCGTCCTGCCTCAGATCTTAGCTTCATACTTACCGCAACCTGGACAAGATCCGATAATCTCTTTCTCATCCCGGCGGATGACTCTCAAAATGCAATTCAATTGACGTTTGATGTTGGTGCTTCGAATGGAGCTTCGGGAATAAAATGGACCCCGGACGGTCACGAGATCATCTACACTAAGACCAGTAGGCACGGGATAGGAAATCTTTGGCGGCTTGCCCCCCAAACGATGAAAGACTCCCAGATAACGTTCGATAAATCTGCGGCTCAAAACTCGATCGATGTGTCGCCAGACGGAAGATCCGTCGTTTTTGGATCAAATCGTACCGGGAGGTCTCACATCTGGCAAATAGATCTGGATGGAAAAAACTTAAGGCAGATAACGAATGGCGGCGGCGAAGGCGACCCCGCATTCTCACCCGATGGTAAATGGCTCTATTACGGCGGCAACGGTTTGTGGAAAATGCCCGTCGAGGGCGGCGATCCGGTCCGCGTTCTTGAACATACGCCCCGATTTCCGAACATTTCCCCAACTGACCCGACGAGATTTGTAGCTCATTTCTACGACCAAAAAGAAACGGAAGGCCAGCCCTACAAGATCGGATTATTTACAGAAACCGACCCGACGCAGCCAAAGATCTTACCATTTACAAGAAGTCCTTTTGACTGGAAACGCGACGGCAGCGGTATCTATTATGGGCATAATGGCGAGACTTTCGGTAACATCTGGTTCATCCCGATCGACGGAAAAAATCCCTTCCAAATCACTAAGTTTACAGATCAAGTTATATCCAACTTTAGTCTTTCGCCGGATGGTAAGACCTTCGCTGTGTCAAGAGGCTCTATTGTGGGTAATATTATTAAGATCCAACTCCGAAATGCGGATCGCTAGCTGGCTCAGTTTTGTCTGGTCGCAGTGAATATGCCTCTGGTTACTGACCAGTTCTATAAATCTATATCTAGTTACGATCTATATTCATATGTCTAAGCGCCTATTATTGATCTCGATATTTTTGGTGTCCTCTTGGCAATGCATACTTTATGGCCAGAATTTTACCGAACTTCAGATGCCGAAGATGCTTACGCAGCGGGAGCAGATGGAGGTGAGAGAGCGCTGGTTGATGGTGCGGTTAGGGTCGAAGCTGCTGCCGATGATGAAGCGGCACGGCGTCGAGATGTGGATAGTTGTAAATGAAGAATTCAATAGCGATCCGGTCACGCCATACATTACGCCGCCGATACCGATAGTCGGCCGACGGGATATTTTTATCTTCATCGACAAAGGCGAACGGATCGAGCGTATAGCGATGGTCCGTTATGACGAAGAACGCCTGAGAAAACATTATCGATTCGTAATGCCCGCCCGCGATAAATTTGGCGAGGAGCTCAGAAAGATCGTGGATGAAAACAAGCCTAAGACGATCGCCTTGAACATTGGCGGGAGCCGCGGCCAACAAAGCGGCCTTTCACACGATTCATACAAGTTCCTTGCCGAATCACTTGGAGCGGAGAACGAGAAGAAATTCGTTTCGGCGGCAGATCTGTTAACCGAATTTTTCGACACCCGCATTCCGGATGAACTTGAACATTATCGCAATGCCGTTACAGTTACCGATGTTCTCACACGACGAGCCTTTTCGAACGAGGTCATCACACCCGGCAAAACGACAGTTGGCGATATACGCTTCTGGCTGATGGAACAAGTGAACAAGCTTGGCCTTACGGTCTGGTTCCAGCCCGATCTGCGGATCCAGCGGCAACGTGCGGTGACCGAGACCACTGGCCCATTTCTTTCGACCGCGAAAGAATCAGAGGTAATTCAACGCGGCGATCTGATCCACGTAGATTTTGGGCTTGATTACATGGGGCTTTCAACTGATTGGCAGAAGCATGCTTACGTTCTGAAAGAAGGCGAGAAAGATGCCCCCGAAGGGCTAAAGGCCGCATTGAAAAATACTATCGGCTGCAGGACATTTTGTTTTCTGTTGCTCGGGCCGGAATGACCGGAACTGAGGTCTATGAACAAACCATGGCCGAGGCAAAAAAGCAAGGCATTGAAGCGATGATATATTCGCATCCGATCGGCACCCACGGCCATGGTCTCGGCCCCTCGATCGATTTTCGGGGCAATATCGGTGGCGGCGGAAACAAGATACTGCCGGGATCATATATGTCTATCGAGTTGAACACCTCAACCACAGTTCCCGAATGGAACGGGCAGAAGGTTACAATGATGGCCGAAGACGATGCATATATGACCGAAAGCGGCTACAAATGGTTCCGCCCGCGGCAAACTGGGCTTTATTTGATCAGATAGATGCACAGATGACGAGCTAAAGCCCCGGAGAATACCCCGAAACCGGCTATCGCCTTTGCGGTTTTATTTGCTCCGAAAAAACTCACTATGATCCCGGTCAAGAAAGCCCTTTCGATCATCGAAAAGAGAACAAAGCCTCTTGGGATGGAGTCCGTGCCTTTGAACGAGTCGGTCGGGCGTGTATTGGCGGAGGATATTGTTGCTGACCAAGACCTGCCGCCGTTCGACCGTTCGCAGATGGACGGCTATGCCGTCAAGGCGGCTGATACTGCGAATGTACCGGTCACGCTGAAACTTGTAGGCGAATCAGCCGCGGGTCGCGGCTGGACCGGAAGATTGAGAAAAGGTGAGGCCGTCCGCATAATGACCGGTGCGCCCGTTCCAGCCGGAGCCGACGCCGTTCAAAAACTAGAAGTTGCGAACGAGTCAGACGGCTACCTCCTTCTTTCAGAACCAACCGAAAAGGGCCGATTCATCGTAAAACGCGCTGCCGAGGTGAAAAAGGGTTCGATCGTATTGAGCAAAGGGGAACGGATCACGTCAAATTCTTTAGCGATCCCGGCTGCGTTTGGTTATTCGACAGTAAAGGTAACAAAAATGCCGCGTATTGCGATATTTTCCACAGGTTCTGAGATCGTCGAAATTCATAAAAAGCCAAAAGCAGATCAAATACGAAATTCAAATTGTGTAATGCTTGGCTCTCTCACCCGAGAAGTTGGTGGGGATGTTAATATTTGGCCGATCGTCGGGGACAATATCTCCGATCTCAGATCTCAGATCACGCTTGCCGCCACATCAGCAGACGTCTTGATAATGACTGGCGGTGTCTCCGTGGGAAAATATGACCTTACAAAAGCCGCATTGCGTGAGCTCGGTGCTGAATTCTATTTCGACAGGGTGAGATTGAAGCCCGGAAAACCAACAGTGTTCGCTCGTTTGGGTAAAACCATTGTATTCGGCTTGCCGGGGAATCCTGTATCGGCGGCAGTTACGTTTCATCTATTTGTCAGGAAGTGTGTGTTGTTGATGCAGTCGGCTAATGTATGCGACCTCTCAAGCGGATATGCCGTGCTGGACGATCCGGTGAAAGGAACTAAGGAACGAGATTCCTATCTACCTGCCATAATAGCTACTAATCCGAGCGGACACTTGATCGCATCGCCGATCAGATGGCACGGCTCATCTGATCTTGTCGGATTCTCTCGCGCCGATGCTCTGATCTTTGTTCCGAAAGATGTTTCTTGTGCTGCCGGGGATCGCGTTGAAGTAAGATTTCTCTGATCAGGCAGATCAGGTCGATCAGTAAAGCGCCTGTCAGTAACCTGAACCTATTTTTAGAACGCCAAAAAGCTTCATCCTAAAGGAACTTTCAGGTAAACTATTTCGTAAATTGATAAACTTACTCTTAAGACGAGGGAGAATACTATGAGATACAGAGTCGCACGCGAAGCAGAACCGGCTTTAACATTGCTGATCGTCGCAACGATCGTAAGCATTGGACTTTGGATCCTCTCATGGTATCTCCCATTTTTGGCATATCTTACTTATCCATTGCGGATATTCACCACATTTGTTCACGAGGGCGGACACGCTCTTGCAACGGTTTTTACAGGAAATTCAGTACAAAGCCTATCCGTTTCGCCGGATGGAAGCGGAGAGGTATATTCTCTTGGCAGCGGCTGGCTCTCATCCCTTATGATCGCTAGCGCCGGCTATCTTGGCACTACTGCGTTCGGGGCCGGGCTTTTAGCATGGATGCGCTTTGACCGGTCATCTCGGGTCGCGTTACTTTTCTCCGCGGGATTTGTCGCAGTGATGACCATCGTATTCGGCCTTATCTCGCCATTATTTAACCTATTCACTACCTCGACCGTCGGGGGATTCCTCTTCACCATCTTTTCAGGTGCCTTGCTTGCAGCGGGATTGGCCGCGATCGCCAAATTTGCAAATGATAAATGGGCCAACTTCGCTGTAGCATTTCTAGCAGTTCAATGTTTGTTGAACGCTGTGTTCGATCTGGTCAATGTTTTCTTTATATCAACAATGACCTCTGCACATTCGGACGCTGCAAATATGGCGGCGGCAACAGGCATACCGGGTTTTGTTTGGGTGATCGTATGGATGTTTATCTCGATAGCGATGATCTCTATCGGCCTGAGGATCTACGCCGTTAGCAAACGGAACACTTCAGCAGATTCGCTATTTGAGGATTAGAATGCGCCATTTCTTTGTGTTGCTGCTAACCTTGGCCGCTACAGCAGGCGGATATTCGCAGATAAAGACCGAAACCGAATTGCAGAAGCCTCCGCCCTTCGCTGAGGCTCTTCAGATAGTCGTAATAACACCACCCGATTGGAATTCCACTAAAGCCCCCGGAGCGATGTTCGAACGTGCATCGCTAAAATCAGTATGGAAACGAAAAGGTAGCGATTTTGAGGTCGTGCTTGGACGCAACGGCTCGGCTTGGGCCATTGGATCCGCACCTGGATCTATTAAGGAATTCAAGAAGGAGGGAGATGGACGAAGTCCCGCCGGAATATTCCCGTTGCGTTCAGCCTTTGGCTTTGCCGCGAAACCTGAATCTCTAACCTATCCATATCTCCGAATAGAGGAAAGCACTGAGTGTGTTGACGACCCGGATTCGTCGCATTACAACAAGATCGTTGACCGCTTTAAGGCAGGGAACTTTGATTGGAAAACGAGCGAGAAGATGCGCGAGTTTGTCCCCGAATACGAACTTGGGATTTTCGTTGGATATAATTCATTTCCGGTTCGTCGCAGCGACGGCTCGTGTATTTTTCTGCATATCTGGAAAGATGTGGCAACCCCGACGAGTGGCTGTATTGCGATGGCCCGATCGGATCTGGAACAAATAGTTACCTGGATCGATTCAAAAAGAACCCCTTACCTGGTGCATCTCCCGATCGATGCATATAACGCATTTGGAGAAGGATACCGTCTTCCCAAACTGAAATGACCCTGGGCGATTTGCATCTTGGTTCGCGTCTTTTGTATCGCTCAAAAAAAGATTGGCGTACAGCGGTAGTTTCGCGGATCGCCGAAGATGGGATCACGATATCCGTAGCATCGCCAACCGGATATAATTACCGAGTAAAACGCCCTACGGACGATCGTCTTGAGTTTCACGGAGCGATGCCCTTACTGGTGTCGGACTTCGGCGATCTTTGGCAAGAGAATTTTTCAAGTTATGACAAAAGATGGTAGCCGCCGGGGTTTGCCACTTACTTTTGTTACTGTTGCTCTACTTTTCCACAGGACTAAAAATTGTAAATATATCCTTCTGGAAGTATTCACTTTTCCGGAATAAAGATGCGTTATCGAAAGAAACCCACCGAACAGATGTTTGTTCGCTCACACGGTGTTACTATGCGGGTCCGCTCAAATTCGCAAGAAGCATTCGGACTCGCCACGCCTTTGATCGAAGCAAGTCTTCCGGGCTGTGAGATCACAATGGCAGCTCGGCCTTTTGACCACGACTTTGTTTACATTTGGAACAAGGTTCCCTTTGACGCTGTTTACAAGAACGGTGAAAAAATAGACGCTCGTCGCAGCCGTGAAACTGCGCCGATACTGCTAGCCGCACAGCTTAGGCTTTGTGTTGCCGAACACTCTCCTGATTTCACCTTTGTTCATGCGGGAGTAGTTGCGGTCAATGGCAAGGCGATCTTGCTTCCAGCAAAAAGCTTTCACGGAAAGACCACGCTAACGGCTGAGCTCGTCCGTCGCGGGGCAAAATATTACTCCGATGAGTTTGCCGTGATCGACAAACGCGGTCGCATTCACCCTTTCCCAAAAGACCTTTCTATGCGCGGGATAATTGATGATCTCCAACAGGTTGAGATCCCCGTTGAGGAGATCGGCGGCAAGGCCGGAAAACGTCCGGTTACGGCCGGTCTGATAATATTTACTGAATACGTAGAAAATGAGAAATGGGCCCCAAAGAAATTAACTCCGGGACAGGCATTACTGGAACTAGTGAACCATACTATCCCAATTCGGGCGAATGCCGCCTCAGCAATAAAAACTCTTTCCCTGGTAGTTCAAAATGCTATTTGTATAAGCTCAAAGCGTGGAAACGCTTCGGAAACCGTAGATCGCATACTTGAAATTAGACAAACTGTATAAATAAGACCAAAATCTTGCTATCAAACGAAAGCGTCAAAACAACTCAGCATTCGGCTAACTTTATGAAGAACAAATCTTCTGTCTTAAATGAGCATTTGGCAAGGTCACTTCCGGGAATCCTGAAATACCACGAAACGATGCTTGCCGACGGCGTCCGAAATAGCCTTCTTGCCAGATCGATATTTGATGCCATCCGTCCTGGCTCAAGCTTTCTCGATGTTGGGGCGGGGACCGGAATTTGGGCCGTTCTCGCAGCAAAATTGGGAGCTAAGCGAGTTGTCGCAATTGAGTCCGAAGAAGCTCTCATACCTTTGATCCATTCAACTGCAATTGAAAACTCCGTATCAGAACGAATAGAGATAATTCATGGCCGTTCAACTGACGTAAAGATCCGCGAGCGTTTTGATGTCATCGTCAGCGAACTTTTTGGCAACGACGCCTTGGGATTCTCGACGATCGAGGCAATGATGGATGTTCGCGACAGATTCCTGAAAAAAGACGGCGTATTTCTTCCGCAGAAACTTTCTCTCTTCGCCGTGCCCGCTCGCATCAAGACACAAGAGCTTGGACTTGAAGGGAAACACGCAATTTCGGTTCGATCTTTTTCAGATCTGAAGAGAAATTTTGCTTCACCGATTCCCATCAACGACCGCGCAAACCTCGAATTGCTCGCGGAACCCGCCCTCCTATCAGAAGTCGATTTTCTCAATGTTAAGGAGCCTCCTTCAAAAGAAAACTTAATAGTAAAATGGCAGATGAAACGAATTGATCGCGTTAACGCAATTGTCGTTTTCAATCGTTCTACGTTCGGCCCTCGCCGAGTCCTTGATGGTTTAACCTCACAAAGTTGGGGCGTTACCAGGTATGACCTAGTTCCTTTCGCAAAACGCAGCGGCGAGTTGTATTTCCGGGCAACATTCGACCGAGAACGAGGAACATGGACGGCCGGCGTTTCCGATTCTCCGGAATGCCGCCCGCAGACCTATGGACCGGTATTTGCCATAAGTCGCGTGCAATTCGGCCTTTCGGCAACGCCGCACCGTAAGGTTAAGCCCAAGAAGCCTTCATAGACATACAATCCCATATATGGCGATAAAATTGCCCGGCCCATATCCGCAGGGCTATAATAAAAGTTTGTTCTTGATGTCTGTACGTTGTTTATGCAGCCTGCCCGAAAGAGTGAAGATACGATGTTGGTTCGCGGAGCCCGCGTCCACAATCTTAAGAATGTATCTGTAACTATCCCTCATAATAAGCTCACGGTAATAACCGGTGTTTCCGGCTCCGGCAAATCGAGTCTCGCATTTGACACTATCTATGCCGAAGGCCAACGACGATTCGTTGAATCGCTTTCTGCTTACGCTCGCCAGTTCCTTGAGCAAATGGATAAGCCTGATGTTGACGAAATAACGGGAATTGCACCCGCCATTGCTATCAGGCAAAAAAACTCTACCAAAAATCCTCGCTCCACCGTTGCCACCCAAACCGAGATATATGACTATCTTCGACTGCTGTTTGCCCGTGCGGGGCAGACCTTTTGTCATTTATGCGGGCGTGAAGTCAAGAAAGATTCACCGGAATCCGCTGCCGAGGAGGTATTGGGTGAACTTCAGGAAGGCATCCGATTTTATGTACTGTTCCCCCTGGATGATGGCTCTCCCGAGGTCTCCGACAAACCCGTGAAAAGCAGGAAAAGTCCGGGACAAGCTTCGCTAAGCGTGCAAGGCCAGACAGTGATCGATTTTCCTGTTCCTGATGCAAAGACCTACGCCGAGGGATTAGATCTAACAGAACGATTTATCAAGAAATGGCAGGGACACCCACTGATCGTACCGGCCATCGCTCCGCATGCACCATACACCGTTTCAGAAAATAATCTGACGGATGCTCGGGCGATGTCCGATCGACTGAAAGCCCCATTGTTGATCCACTTAGCCGAGGCCGATACTGAAACCAAAGCGATCCAGGAAAAATATGAAGGCAAGCGGCCGATCGAGTTCCTAGAAAGCATTAATTTTTTTAATGAACGCACGATCGCCGCTCACGTCGTCCACGCAAATGAAAATGAGTTGGACATTTTGAAGCGCCACAACGTAGGCATTGCTCACAACCCGCAGTCGAATATGAAGCTCGCCGCAGGAGTTGCCCCGGTCCCGATGATGCTCTTCAAGAATATGAATGTTGGACTGGGCACAGACGGAGCGGCCTCGAACAACGACCTGAATCTTTGGGAAGAAATGGACACAGCAGCAAAACTGCATAAGGTCTTCTCGGACGACCCAAAGGTTGTTTCGGCTGAACAAGTTTTTGAGATGGCAACGATCCGCGGAGCTCGGGCACTTCATCTAGGAGACAAGATCGGATCGATCGAAGCCGGAAAGCTTGCCGACATTGTTATCATAGATATCGACGGGCTTCATCAAACGCCGATGTACAACATTTATTCCCATCTGGTTTACGCCACAAAATCGTCCGATGTTAGAACCGTGATCATAAACGGGCGCACCGTAATGCGAGACCGCCGTTTGCTCACGTTAAACGAAAATGCTATAAAAATAGACGCAAACACATACCGTAAGAAAATCATCGAAAGCCTTAAGAATTGAAAAAAGGGCCCACAAACCCACTTCGATGTCTTTTTTAAACGGACGTGAATGGGTCATTAAAAGTGAGCATGCCCCGGAGTAGTTCGCTTGGCCTTTACGGAAAATTTAAGTCTCTTGAGACAAGAAAGGAGGACTATAAATGCCGGTAAATGTCAGAAGGTTCTGCACTTCGGTCTTGTTAGTTTTATTAAGTTCTTTCGCCATCATAAATGCACAGACGCCGCAGGCGTCATCCGAACCGCAGCCGCAGAACATCAATCCCGTTGTATCTAAAGCGCCAACATCGTCAGAGATAATGCGTGACCGCGTTTCTAAAGCAAAGGCATTCATCGCTGCACGTAATTATCCTTCAGCTATATACGAGCTTGAGAATATAAAGCGCGAAACCAGCGACCCAACCGTTCACAATGTTGTGAATGTCCTGCTGATGAATAGCTATTTGGAGCAGGGTGACCTTCGGCGCGCTGATGAAATGCTGAAAAACCATTTTGCCAGCTTGAAGCGAAACAATGCGAACGCCGAGACATTCTATCAGGCGCTAGCGGCTCAGGTTGTTCGATCAGCCCGTAGCCAGATAGAACGCTACCGTTCTTTTGGTCTTCTGGTATCTGACCGCAATCTGCCTCTTGAAGCCGTTCGCGAGATCGAGGGTATGCGGTCGATGCTTGAAGCAGTGGTTGAACAGGCAAAAGAAGTTTCGTCTAACGCACAGCAAGCCAATTTGGGCATAGCACTGCTCGAAGAAGCTACGACCGTTCGTGCGGCCTTGGCTCGTGACGAGTATGATGCACGGCGCTGGCGTGATGAGGTTGCCGATGCTCGCGAATTGATGGCCACATCGAGAAGCGTTGTAAAAAATGCGTTTGAACTTTCATCCGGAGAACCTGCGGCCTCTGTTATCACTGAAGGTCAAGGTTCGGTAGCTACAACGCGATCAGCTGATAATGGTGTATCATCTTCGAAGCCAGATGATCCGAAGTCCCCATCCGCCGAACTTGTAGCATCAAATTCATCTGTTACAAAAACTGAACAAACGGGAACCTCAGCCGCAAATTCTAATCCCCCGGAGCGTCCGGTCATGGTCGTCGGAGCATCGCAGACAAAGAACACCAGTGAAAAGGAAAACAAGCCGGAAGCTGTACCGTCTTCGATTGTTCTCAAAAATGAGAATCCGGATCCGGTCAATGTTGGCTCACTGATACAGTTTGCGACCCGACAAGCAGCTCCTACTTATCCGGCTCCTGCACGGCAAATGCGTGCTTCGGGGGTTGTCAGAGTCGATCTGATAATTGACGAAGTCGGAGAGATAATTGAGATAACACATGTCTCCGGACACACTCTTCTACAGCCCGCAGCTCGAGATGCGATAATGAAATGGAAATTCAGGCCCGTTGTGCGTGACGGACAACCCGTAAAGGCAACAGGATTCATTACATTTAACTTTGCCTTATAGCTACGTTATCGCCTCAAATCAGGATCTCTCCCATTAAGAGACCCTATGCCGATGCCGGAGCGATCTTTTCTGAGACCTCAGGCTCGCTTGCAGCAGATATCTCGTCTGTGTCTTCGATAAGAGCGTTATCCACTATCTCTTTTTGTTCAAGCTCATGGATGGCATAGGATCCCGTCGCCGGTGATGCAGAAGGCACACGCCCCACGTAACGGAGCGACATCGTCTCGGGCATCATCTTCCTCAGTCTTGGCTCTACGAAAAACCAACCGCCCATATTCTGCGGCTCTTCCTGCACCCAAAACAGCTGAACAGCGTTTGGGTAGCCCGCAATTATCTCTCTTAACGCCTCACCGGGGAAAGGATAGAATTGTTCAAGTCGGACAATTGCAACGCGATCATCACCTGAATCTCCTCGCCCTGCATCCAGATCGTAATAGACCTTTCCTGAACAAAGTACGATCCGTTTCACAAGCGAACGATCTTTGATCTTCGCGTCATCAACTACGGGACGGAAGCCGCCGGAACGAAGCTCTTCGATCGTGGAGGAGGCAGCCGGCAGCCGTAATAAGCTCTTCGGCGTCATAACCACTAACGGCCGGATCGTTTCCTGTTTCACTTGTCGTCGCAATAGATGGAAATATTGGGCTGGCGTTGTTGGATTGCACACCTGAAGGTTGTTTTCCGCGCATAGTTGGAGAAAACGCTCAAGCCGTGCGGAAGAATGCTCCGGTCCCTGCCCTTCGTAACCATGCGGCAGCAGCATGACCAGTCTGCACCTTTCTTTCCATTTATCTTCAGACGCCGAGATGTACTGATCTATTATTACTTGAGCACCATTGGCAAAGTCGCCGAACTGGGCCTCCCACATTACAAGATCGTTTTGACAAATAAGGGAGTAGCCATACTCAAATCCAAGCACGCCAGCCTCGGAAAGCGAACTGTCGAAAACATAGAATCGAGCCTTTCCATTGTCAGGATTTCTGAGCTCGGTTAGCGGTGACCATCGCTCACCGGTCACGGTGTCATACATAGAGGCGTGACGCTGCGAGAATGTTCCGCGGCCCGAATCCTGCCCTGAAAGCCGGACCGGATAACCTTCCTGAACCAATGTGCCGATCGCCATTGCCTCCGCAAAACCCCAGTCCATGGGAACTTCGCCGGCACCCATTTTTGCGCGCCGTCCTAGCTGGCCGACCATTTTCGGATTTATGTTGAACCCTGCCGGCACCAAAGAGATCTTTTCAGAGGCCGTCTGTAAATGTTCAGAAGAAGCTCCGGTTTCGAAAACCGTCGAACCATCCTCTTCGATGACCGGCTCCGGTACAGACAATTGTTTCGGCTTCTCTGACGCGATCTGTTTTGCCCGTGAAAGAATACCTTCGTATTTATCCACGACCTTATCGGTCATTGTCTTCAGCTCGTCCTCTGTGATCACACCTTCCCGTATCAGATACTGGGCATATAAATGACGAGTTCCCGGGTGAGCCTTCACACGCGCGTACATTACCGGCTGCGTGTAGCTCGGCTCGTCACCTTCGTTGTGGCCTAGCCTTCTAAACCCGACCAGATCAAGTACGACATCCTTATTAAATCGATGGCGGTAATCAAGAGCTATCTGTATAACGCGAAAAGCAGCCTCCGGATCATCACCGTTGATATGGAAAATGGGTGTTTGGGTTATCTGCCCGGCGTCGGTCGAATAGATCGAGCTGCGTCCTGATTCAGGGCCTGTCGTGAAACCGATCTGATTGTTGATGACGATATGAATGGTGCCGCCGGTGCGATAGCCGGGAAGGTTTGCGAGTTGTAGAGTTTCCATCACAATTCCCTGACCGGCAAAGGCCGCATCGCCGTGGAGCAATACCGGCATTATCAGATCGTAAACTTCCTCTCGTGTACGTCCGTCACCGTTCCTCAGGTCATCCTGGCGGCCGCGGGCCATACCTTCGACGACCGGATTAACAAATTCAAGATGGCTCGGATTGCAAGAAAGCTGGATCTTGATGGAATTTCCTGATTTTGTTTTTTTGACCCCTAGAGCGCCTTGATGATACTTAACGTCGCCTTCGTCAGCAGGAAAGCTGGGATGCGACGTGCCTTCAAATACAGTAAAGATGCGCTCGGCCATATCTCCCGATTCCGCATCACCTACAATGTTTGAAAGCACATTCAGCCGGCCGCGGTGTGCCATTCCCATGAATATCTCTTCGATACCACGAGCTCCGGCGCCTTCAACCAATTGATCCAGCATCGGTATTACTGTCTCACAGCCTTCAAGTGAAAAGCGTTTTTGTCCTAGATATTTCTTGTGCAGAAATTGTTCGAACTGTTCTGCCTCGATCAATTTCTGAAGCAGATCTTTCCGCAGCTCCGGTTCCAGAGGGGTTTGATCTACAAAGTGTTGGCGGATCTGGCCACGGATCCATTCTTTTTCTTCTTTGCTCTGAATATGCCGATACTCGATGCCTACTTTTCCGCAATAAGCCTTTCGAAGAATGTCGAGTATCTTTCTGAGAGTTAGTGTTTTCTCTCCGTGGAGTCCGCCTGTGATAAATTCACGGTCGAGGTCCCAGATGGTCAGTCCAAAATTCTCAAGTTCAAGTTCGGCTTCGCGATGTCCCGTCATATTGAGCGGATCGATGTCAGCAAGCAGATGCCCCCGTATCCGATAAGCATTGATTAGCTGCAAGACGTTCGCCTGCTTTTCGGTCTGTTCTGCGATGCGGTCGCCACCAAAAAGTGAAGGATTGAAATCCTCCGACCAACGAAGCGGTGAATGGTTTATCTCAAGATCTGCGAATATCTCTTCATAGAAGCCGTGCTGGCCAAGCAGGAGTTCGTGAATATAGGCGAGAAATAGGCCGCTTTCGGCACCCTGAATAACACGATGGTCATAAGTGCTGGTCAGCGTTATTGTCTTACTTATGCCCAACTGCGATAGGGCGGCCGTGGTCATTGCCTGGTACTCAGCCGGATATTCAATAGCACCGGTAGCGATTATCGCGCTCTGTCCGGACATTAATCTTGGGTTAGAAGCACCTGTGCCGATAGTGCCGGGGTTGGTCAGGGAGATCGTCGTGCCCTGAAAGTCGGATATTTCAAGTTTTCCGTCGCGTGCGCGCTTTACGGCATCGTTATATGCTGAGAGGAATTCTGAGAAATTCTTTTTCTCACATTCCTTGATGTTAGGGACGAGCAAGTTTCTCGTGCCATCGCGCTTCTCAATGTCGATAGCGATACCAAGATTTATGGACGAGTTCACGATCCGGGCAGGTTTGCCATCAACTATCCCAAATCCATTGTTCATTGCCGGGATATTTCGCGCGGATCGTACGATCGCCCACGCGATCAAATGAGTAAACGAGACCTTTCCCCCGCCGTGGGTCGCAAGATGTTGATTTATTATGCGTCGATTCTCTTCAAGGAGTTTTACAGGCATTGTCCGAACGCTCGTAGCGGTCGGAACGCTCAAGCTTTGCTCCATGTTCTCGACGATCTTCTTAGCCGGACCGACCAATGGCTTCGCCTCACTGCCCTCAGAAAGCACCGGTGTTTCAATCGACTCGGTTTTCGAGACGGAAACAGCCTCTTCCGTGTTTTCTTTCTTTGTTTCTTGAAGCAACGTGGTTTGTCCGCGCTCCGTATCACGGCTTGCTGCGTTCGTGGTTCCGTCCGTACCGGCAAGCATCTCACCGAAGTAAACCTGCCAGGATTCGTCCACTGACGTGGGATCTTCCTTAAAACGAGCAAATAGAGCCTCTACATAGCTCGAATTCGCACCAAAATTCGCTTCGAAGTGTTCGGAAATATTAGTGATGGGGTTACTCACAGCGCAAATTAAACCTCTTGGGTTGATTATCTTGATAAGCTTTTAGTTTAGCCTAACGGAAAAGAAAGATAAACATCGTGGACGGTCTAGAGCCTGTTTACGACCCGAGACGACTGCCCCTGAGAGGGTTCGGATGAGCAAATTCGAAATCGACAACCACTACCCGTTTGTGGCTGAAACCGTAACGTCGGAATTTGCCAAACACAAACATTCGGCCAGTAACTGTCCATTCGACCTTAGAATCGAAGACCTCATTCAATACGCCGCGGATCGCTCCAGTGACCGGAAGGAAGATCCGAACCGGCTCTGGAAGCTCAACGGTTACACCTTTCTTGAACTCGAACGGGCGAACATATTCTTCCGGGTGAACAGCGATCCCGTTTACGCGTACATCATAAAAATCAAGAATCTCCACCTTTCCGCTCTGAAACTCTGAGCGTAATTCGGCGTCCAAAAGGAACGTAGATCCGGTCAAACCGATCTCAGATACCCTAAGATCCTTAAAACTAACAGTTACCGGCGAATCTGCATCGGAAACAGAAGACCTTTCGATCTTGATCACATCCCGATGGACGCGATATCCACGGATATTCTTCGGAAGCGACTGGGCATAAAGATCCAACACTGGTAAATGCAGGAATGCCCCCGACCAGATAAATATGAAGCCAATAAGCTTGAAATGCCAACCGGAGAAGTTGCTTAAAGGTTGGGCCAGAAAGGGTCTCATTGCGAAAATGCCCGCTGTGAAGTACCATCCTGCTCCGGTTGCGAAGTGGTCTCAATGTCCATTTTTATTCCGTCGAGAATTCCGTTTATAAACTGTGTGGCTTCGTAAGTGGAGAATCTACGCGTTATCTCGAGGGCTTCATTTATAACTACAGTATGGGGTGTGTCTTTGAACAAAAATTCGTAAACTGCTAGCCTGAGGACATTCCTATCCACAACAGCCATCCTCTCGATTCGCCAGTGTTCTGCTCGGGTCTTTATTCGATCGTCGATGGTCTGTAAGTTCTTTAGGGTTCCAACAACTATATCTGCGGCAAACGACCGCGTCTTTTCATCAAGCGACTCATCCCCGAGTTCGTCCCAATACGTAGCGGTCAATTGGCTGCTATCCGTTTTTGCCAGATCGTGCGCAAACAGCATCTGAAGAGCGCATTCTCTTGCTTTTCGGCGCGTGCCTGAACCTTTGGCTGATTTTTCAAGCGACATGCGGAACTGCTCTGTCCTTACCCTTTTCCTTGTTCTTTATCTGTTTATGCAGATGTGCGGTCTCGATCGCAGCGAGAGCCGCTTCAAACCCCTTGTTCCCTGATTTTACGCCGCACCGGTCGATGGCTTGCTCAAGCGTATTGGCAGTTACCACACCAAAAATGACCGGGATTCCCGTACTCATTGCTGCTTGCTGGATACCACTCGCAGCTCCGCCGGCGACATGATCGAAGTGTGACGTTTCCCCACGGATAACTACGCCCAACGCGACTACAGCATCAAATCTGCCGCTTTCGGCAACGACCTTTGAGGTTAAAGGCAATTCAAAGGAACCCGGGACCATAAATATCTCAACATTGTCCTCGGGCACGTTGTGCGATCCAAAGGCATCAAGAGCGCCTTCCTGAAGTCTCGACGTCAAAAAATCGTTCCAACGGCTGACGACAAGTGCAAAACGCATTTCGCCGGGGTCGATCTTTCCGCGATGGATAGTTGGTCTCACTATATTCTGCCTCATCTCCAGACCGGGTCAGTTACTAAAGTATAGAGAACACGGGTTTGAATTGACAAGCAAAATAAATGATTTGAAACTGAATCTGCAGTAGTAATAATCTGTTCCTAATATGGACAGACAGTTCATAAGCACCGAAGAAACCCTAGTGGTCGAAACTCCGGAGCGTGTCCCGATCGAATTGCCGATGGCATCGATCGGGAATCGTTTTCTCGCGGTTCTTGTCGATCATCTGATCCAATATGCGGCTATAGCGTTGATTTTGATATTGTTCTCTCTATCTTTAGGCGAGGGCCTCTGGTCAGAGATTGAGTTTGCAGAGACCACCCGTACGGGTTTATCAAACTGGATGCTGGCGATCCTTATCCTTGTGGTCTTCGCCGTGTTCACCGGCTATTTCATTTTTTTCGAATGGCTTTGGAACGGACAAACACCGGGAAAACGCTTGATGAGATTGCGCGTTATCCGGGATGATGGCCGTCCGTTAACACTGTGGGAGGCGATCGCCCGGAATCTAATTAGAATTTTTGATGCGGTACCCGGATTTGTCGTACCGATCTATTCGGTCGGCCTGATCACGATCTTTCTCAATCGTCGTGACCAACGGGTCGGAGATCTTTTCGCTGGGACCGTCGTTATTAGAGAACGAACAGATGAAGCTCCGACATTCGCCGAAACATTTTCAAATCCTGTTGCAGATGCCGCGCTCCGCCGCGTTCAGAAGCGTACCGAGTTCAGCGCTGACCTTTCGAAGCTCACCGAAAAGGAGATCGAAGTAGTAGAAAACCTGCTTCGTCGCCGTTGGGATCTTGATGAACGCCAACGCGAATGGATGGCATGGCGGGTTGCGCTTCCCTTAATGTATCGGCTTAAACCTGATTACGATGAAAAGACCTTTACATACGAGGGCTTTTTGGAGGAATTGATCCACAAATATCAGGTTCGAAACCGACATCTGAACTAGGAGAAACAGCTTAGCTACACTGCAACAATCTGAGATCGGGCAGTTTTTTTAGAAACTGCAATTATGCAGTTTTGCCCGCCTTTTAGATGTGTGATACGGTTTAATTTACGGTTGACCCGTTTAGACCTTCATCAAATAACCAAAAAATCAAGTGAAGAAAGACGTACTCATAACCGGGGGGGCTGGCTTTATTGGCTCGCATTTGGTGGAAAATTTGCTCCGAGAGGGCGGGTGGCAGATCACTATAGTTGACGACCTGAACGATTTTTATTCGCCGGAACTTAAGCGGGCAAATCTAGCATCCTTTCTCGGTGATCCCAACGTAAATTTTGTTAAGGCTGATATTCGCAACGAAGAAGACCTAACAGCAGTTTTTGATGCTCAGCGGTTCGAAATGATAGTGCATCTTGCTGCCAGGGCGGGCGTCAGGCCTTCTCTTTCTCAGCCAAAGCTTTATTGTGAGACGAATATAAAAGGGACGTTAAACCTTTTGGAGCTTGCCCGTTTGCACGATGTGCCTCATTTTGTGTTCGGATCCTCGTCAAGCGTTTATGGGGTAAACAACAGCATCCCTTTTTCAGAAGATGATCCGGTACGCAAGCCGATCTCACCTTATGCCGCGACGAAGGCAGCGGGCGAATTGCTGTGCCATACATATTCCCATCTTTACAACATCCGCACTGTCTGTCTCAGATTCTTCACTGTGTATGGAGCACGACAGCGGCCCGATCTCGCTATCCACAAATTTACTCGCTTGATAGCGGAGGGCAAACCGATCCAGATGTTCGGCGATGGCACCACACGACGTGATTACACATTTATCGATGACATAATTCAGGGTGTGCGCGAAGCAATGAATTATGCCGGGTCGATGCATGAGGTGATAAATCTTGGTGAATCGGAAACTACCGAACTAAAGCAGCTTATTGAGCTGATCGAAGAGAACATTGGTGTAAAAGCCATGATCGAGCAGCAGCCAATGCAGCCCGGCGACGTCCCAATGACATATGCGGATATCTCCAAAGCCCGCCGCCTGCTCGGCTATGACCCGAAAACGAAGATCGAGGCAGGAATACCTAAATTCGTCGAATGGTTCCGCACTACCCAAGACCAACATTCAATTCCGACCAGTATGTTTTGAGGATTATGAATACCGGTACTTCACCCATCATTTATTGGATGACAGTGTGACCGCGATACCAAGTTCATCCAATTGCGAATTATCCACATCACCTGGGGCATCCATCATCAGGTCCTGAGCAGACGCGGTCTTCGGAAAAGCCATCACGTCGCGGATATTTTCGGTCCCGCACAATATCATGCAGGTGCGTTCGATGCCTGCGGCGAAACCGCCGTGGGGCGGCGTGCCGTATTCCAACGCGTCGAGGAAAAATCCGAAACGCTCGCGTGCTTTTTCCGGCGTCAGACCCAAAGCTTTGAAATTCAGAGCCTGAATGTCCTTCTGATGGATACGTATCGAGCCGCCCGCGCATTCGTAGCCGTTGATCACGGCGTCGTAGGCCTTCGCACGCACGTTGCCGAGCAGATGATGCTGCGACGGGTCGTTCACCGCCGTTTTGAACATCTCAAGGTCCTCGTCCATCGGCGATGTGAAAGGATGATGCGCGGCCACATAGGCGTCAGTTTCCTCGTCGTGTTCGAACATCGGAAATTCCGTAACGATCAGGCACTCGAATTTGCTTCGGTCGATCAGATCCTCGCGTCGGGCGATTTCGTTCCGCAGTGCCCCAAGGGCCGCTGCAACGACGCTCTTCTTTCCGGCGACGATCAGAACCGCGTCGCCTCGTTCAGCACCGGCTGTCGTTATGAGCTGCCCGATCTTTTCTTCGCCCAGCGCCTTCATCAGCGACGACGTTACTTCGTCACCAATTTTGATCCACGCCATCGCACCGGCACCGTAGCGTTTGACGTATTCCTGCAGCTCGTCGGTCTGTTTTCGCGAATAATCTGCCTTGCCATTTACGACGATGCACTTTATTTCGCCGCCCTTTTCCAGGGTCTCAGCGAACGGTGCGAAATCCGTGTCTCGCAGATCGTCGCTCAGATCTATGAGTTCCATTCCAAAACGCAGGTCCGGCTTGTCCGAGCCGTAGCGGCGCATCGCCTCGGCATAGGTCATTCGCCGCCACTCGGCGGGCAGCTCGATGCCGCCGACCTTTCGCATGACGTGGTTGAACATGCCCTCGATCTCGCGATAGACCTGTTCGCGGTTGACGAAGGACATCTCCATATCGAGCTGCGTGAATTCCGGCTGGCGGTCCGCCCGCAGATCCTCGTCGCGAAAACATCGGGCGATCTGATAATACTTGTCAAAACCCGCGATCATCGTGATCTGCTTCAAAATTTGCGGCGACTGCGGCAGGGCAAAGAATTTGCCCGTGTGAATGCGCGACGGCACGATGAAATCACGTGCGCCTTCCGGCGTGGATTTCAGCAGAATGGGCGTTTCGATCTCGATGAACCCTGAGTGGCTTGAAGAAAATGGTATCCCAAAAGATGCCGTGATCGCACTTACGGTTGGTAACTTCATTGACAGAAAAGGCAGATGGACGCTACTCGATGCAGCAAGGCGCATTATAAAGACCGATGGAGGCCGCAATATCTATTTCCTTTGGCTATCGCCTATGCCTATGAGTGAAGAAGATAGGATTCGTGTCGGGTCTTATCAACTGGGAGCTAGGTTTAAGTTAATCGATCCTGCAACGCTAGGCTCAGGGCGGACGAATGTGCTCAGATTCTTCCAAGTTGCCGATATTTTCGTACTCCCGAGTTTTGTAGAAGGACTCCCCATTTCGCTCCTCGAGGCGATGGCGTTCGGGATCGCTCCGATATCCACAAGGGTCTATGGCATTCCGGAAGCGGTCGAACACGAGAAGACCGGATTGTTGATAGAAGCGGGGGACGCTGAGGCCTTGGCTAATTCGATGATCCGGCTTTCAGATGAGCCACAACTGAGACAGCGAATCGGTGAGAATGCCCGAAAGATCGCTCTCTCCAAGTTCGATGAGCGTAATGTCGCTCGGGATGTAGTGAGGGCATATCTTAATGCAATAGACCGGTAATGGATAGGCGTGACGAACAAAAAAGGCGCGGACTGGCAACGAACTCGATATTCGGTGTTGCGGCCTGGTTTCTTCCGCTCGCTCTGGGATTCATATCTACACCCATAATCGTCCATTCCCTCGGCGTTGAGCAATATGGTGTTTATGCGATCGTTCTGGGTTTTCTTAGCTATTCTTTCACATTTGGCATAGGCCGGGTGGCTGCTAAGTACGTAGCAGAATTCAACGCTGCGGGGCAAAAAGATAACGCTGCACGAGCGGTTATCGCAACATTCTTCTTCACCATTCTGATCGCTGCCGTTGGTGCCGGTGTATTAATAGCTCTAACGCCCTGGATCATTTCTGACGTACTTCTGCTGCCTGATGAGTTTGTTGAGCCGGCAACCATAGCGCTGTACATCGCTATTGCGGCTGGCGTAGCCACGATGTTGTCCCAGGTGTTTCAATCCACGCTGCAAGGTTTACATCGATTTGGGACCTATCTTGGAATATCTACGACGTTTTCTATCTTGTTGACCGGCGGCAATATTTTGATAGCCAAAAGCGGTCACGGACTTGTGGCCTTGATCGGATGGAACCTTTTTACAACGATCACTTCGGCGATCGTTTTTTATTTCTTTGCCGTTACGGGCTTGAAAGATTTCAGGCCGACAGTGCATATCGGTAAAGACTTGATCTATGCCGTTGCAACATATGGTCTGAGCATCATCCTCTATCAAATTTTCGGAAATCTTCTATTCATATTTGAAAGAGCTTGGATCGTTAGAAATCATGGCCCAGAGGAATTAACATTTTTCTTCGTCCCGATGCTGCTAGGTATTTATCTACATGGGTTCATTTCCAGCTTCTCGCTCGCCTTATTTCCAAGATTGAACGAATTGCTGACAGATAGAGGACAGATGGAAATGCTTTATCAAAAAGCGACCGCCGTGGTCTTTTCGATAGCGGTGATGGGCGTAGTCACCCTGATAGTTAGTGGGAGGACATTTCTTGGAACATGGGTCGGTACCGAGTTTGCACTTCGTTCCTATCCTATGCTTGTGATCCATAGCATCACGTTCGGTTTGATCGCGCTTTTTGTTGTCGTTTGGGCTCTTTCTGAGACTTACAAGGCCCCGTCGTTCAATGTTCTTATTACATTTGTGTGGTTGATCACGGCTGTCTTCATTGTTCTTGCGGCAGGATCTGAAACTGGCTCCATTACGGTGGCTGCTGCTCGTCTTATAGGTGTGGTAGTTACCGTTCCGATGATCTTGTATTTAGAACATCGCTTCCTGGGCAGAATACAATTAAAATTTTGGTTGCGAACTGTATTTTTTGTCACGTTGGCGTCGGCCGCTCTTTCCGCCATTCAATCGGTGGCATTACGGGCATTCCCCAAAGATTGGATAGGACTGATCGCCGGAATGGCAGTTGGTGGGGCGGTTTACGTGTCTTTGTTAATATTCACGGGTATATTGGAACGGACACAGATCGACGCGATTCTAAAGAAAATACTTGGAGAGAATAGATATCAGCCAGAATAGTGATGAGAAGACCGCCATTAGTATTGCGAAGAGAGACTCTTATATCGCTTTCAAAAGGAAAGAAAGTGCTTCATCTGGGGTGCACAAATCATCCATATACTCAGCAGGCGATCGAGAATGATATGTTGCTCCATTTTGAGATTGGCAAGGTTGCTTCGGAGCTGACGGGATTCGATAACGATGACGATGGCTTGAACATTTTGCGAGATCACGGAGTTGAACGCCTCTATAAGGCTGATCTAGAACAGTTAGAGAGCGTTGGTTTGCAGGATAGGTTTGAGCTGATCATTGCTGGCGAAATGATCGAGCATTTAAACAACCCTGGCCTCTTTCTGAATGGTATCAAGCGGTTTATGGACGAAGGCTCACGGTTGGTCATTACGACGATCAATGCCTACTGTGCGCTCAGATTCGTTCTCTATGCTCTCAGGGGAAGGGGCGGAGTGCAAGAGCCTGTCCACCCGGATCATGTCGCATATTATTCTTATTCAACCTTGAAGTTGCTGCTGGAACGCCATGGGTATTCTGTTGAGGAGATGATGTTTTACGATATCGGCAACGAACACCGCCCTCACAATCCCAGGAAATACAATATTATCAATGATATAGCGGTCAGATTTTCTTCTCAATTATCAGATGGGCTCATTGCAGTTTGTAAACTCGAGAGAACATAGGGAAGTTGCTTTAGGCGGACCAAGTGCAGGAATTTACTTGGTTCACAGAGGCTTTCATCTCCCTGATTTGATAAAATTAAGCCTCTTGTGAATTTCGTTTATGCAGCCTCGTTCCCTAGCGATCAATAGAACACAACATCGGTCCAGAGCGTCCATCCCTGGCAAAGGTACAGGAAGGATCTTATATGCAGTTGGGCTGTTGTGGGGGGGCGTGCTGATCGTTTCGCTGGGATTGCTGTGGTTGGGCGGTGCCTTTGAGCAAAGAAGCGGATATTCTTATCTGCTTCCGTGGTGTATTGCGACAGGAATCTTGCTGGTATCTCCAATAGTCCATCAACTCTATACCGATACCTTTGATCCATTTCATCCGGTAGTTTTTGCCTCGTGGACATATCTCTTTCCGGGCTTTTTTATCGGCGGATTGGCGCTGATCTTTGGGATATCAGAGCCATACTATTTGGCCTATGTGCTTGACGAGCGCGAAAATCTTCCGCTCACTTTCTTTTATGTGATGTTGGGGTTTGCGGGACTGTGGATCGGGTTCCTTTTACCCTTTGGACGGCGCTTAGGCGGTGCGATCGCAAAACGTCTCCCTGATTGGAATTGGCGGCCAGCGGATGTCGTGAAGCCGGGACTGATATTGATGGCTATCGGCCTGGTAAACACCATTCTCGCCTTTACATTCGGTATCCTCGGATTTCAGCGTGTCGATGAAATAGGCGCTTATGACGGGCTCATTTATATGCTCTCGCTCTATTGGCTTGAGGCCAGCTTTCTTCTGTGGCTATTCATCTTCCGGTCTGAAAGATTTAATGCGATCCATTATATTGTACTTGCCGTCTTGATAGTTACTTCACTTACAAAGTCTGCATTTCAGGGAAACCGAGGCAGTTTGATCACCATATTTATTCTGGTTACCTGTGCCTATGTGATGACAAGGGGAAAGATCGGAATAAAGCAGACTCTTGCCGGCGGATTGATAGTTGTTATATTGCTGATGATCGGGATGGTTTACGGAACCACCTTTCGAAGCATCAAGAGGGATCAGGAAAACATTAGCATGAGCGAGTATGCCGCTTATGTAGGTGACACATTTTCGGCCATCGGCTCCAGTAATGTAATTGACAATTTATCAAAGGGATTTGGAGCTTTAGGCGACAGGTTGGATGCTGTAAGTTCCCTTGCAGTTATAGTATCAAATCACGAGCGACTTTCTACCTTGGAAGATGCATACGGATTTTCCAATAATATTTGGAATGAATTTTCGACATTTTGGATCCCTCGTATACTCTGGCCTGATAAGCCGGTCACTATCGACCCGGCAAAATACGGCGACCTATATTTCAACTACAGCGATAATGCCTTTGCAGTAACGCCATTCGGAGATCTGCTTCGCAACTTCGGTCCATGGGGAGTACCGCTCGGGATGATGCTTCTTGGTTTTATACTTAGAACTCTATACACTTCATTGCGAGAAGGACAACCATTCTCATTCTGGCGGGCCGTCATGTATTACATGCTGCTTACTTCAGTGTCTTATGAAGGAACGTACAGCGCCACGATCCCGTTTTTGGTAAAAGTTTTGCTTATAGCGTTTACGGGCATTTTGCTGATACGCTTTTTTGCAGGACCAGGGCGTTTGAGCATGTCGTCAGACCCGATTTGACCGATTACCATATGGTGAGAACAGTTTTTACAAACGGATGTTTTGACCTGATCCATCCAGGCCATATAGATCTTCTCCGCCGTGCACGGGAATTGGGGGATCATTTGATAGTTGGCATAAACAGCGATGAGTCCGTACGTCGGATAAAAGGCAATGGACGTCCAATAATGCCGCAAGAAGATAGACGTCAAGTACTTTTGGGATTGGATTCTGTCGATGAAGTATTTATTTTTGATGAGCTTACGCCAGAGAACTTGATAAAGCACATTAACCCGGACATACTAGTAAAGGGTGGAGATTGGAAGCCTGAGGAGATCATCGGCTCAGATCATGTTCTATCGAATGGTGGAAAAGTATTTTCGCTTCCTTTGGTTCAGGGTTATTCATCGAGCAATTATTTCAAGAAGTTGATTACAACAGAGAAGGCAAAGGAAATGGACAGTATAGTCGCCAAAACCACATTTGAGCGATCAATAAATGAACATATTGCGGTGTTCTCGGAGTTGCTTAAAGATCATCGCGAAGTGATCGAAGAATGTGGGGAACTTCTTATTAGAACCGTTAAAGCGGGAAATACTATTTTATTCTGTGGAAACGGGGGCAGTGCGGCCGACGCACAGCATATTGCAGCTGAGTTCGTCGGACGCTACGAAACCGAACGTATTGCTTTACCTGCAATAGCCTTAACTACTGATACTTCTGCACTTACGGCTTTAGGAAATGACTATGGATTTGAAAGAGTTTTCGCCCGTCAGGTTGAGGCTCTTGCAAAACCTGGCGATTGTCTGATTGGTATAAGCACCAGTGGGAATTCGCCGAACGTCATTGCTGCAGTGATGGCCGCAAGAAAGAAGGGAGCGTCGGTCATAGGAATGACTGGTGCAAACGGCAAGAAGTTAGCCTCGCTTAGTGATAAATGTCTTATGGTCCCTTCGACACGGACCGCTCGAATTCAGGAAGCCCACATTACCGTCGGCCATATCTGGTGTGAGATGGTTGACAAGGCCCTATCAGAGGCAAATGATCTTGAATAAACTGATTGACAAGCTCTCAAATACTAAGGTCTTGGTCGTTGGCGATATTATGCTCGACCGATATTGGTGGGGCAATGTCTCGCGAATTTCGCCGGAAGCCCCCGTACCTGTTGTTCGCCTTGATCGGTCAACCCTCGCTCTTGGCGGGGCTGCCAATGTTGCTCTAAACGTAAAGGGCCTAGGGGCCCAGCCGATACTGATGGGCTGTAGCGGAGCTGATCCTGAAGCTGATCAATTTACATCGCTTCTTCTAGAGTCTGGTATAAGCGATGAACATATGATACGCGATGCGGAGCGCGTTTCAACCGTAAAAACACGTGTGATCGCCCACAGTCAGCAGGTGGCACGGGTCGATCAGGAGACCATAAAACCTATTTCGGCAGGAACCGAAACGAAGGTTGTTTCAGAGTTAGAGACACTCGTTAGCTCTGTGCATTCTATTATTGTTTCTGACTATGCGAAGGGTTTCTTAACAGATAAAGTTCTCAGGGCAGTGTTTAGACTTGCTCTGGATAATGATATCCCTGTGCTTGTAGATCCAAAAGGTAAAGACTACTCAAAGTATTCAGGTGCCACGCTCCTTACGCCAAATCGGAAAGAAGCTGCGGAGGCATGTAACATAGATGATATCGGAAAACGTACTGTTCAATTGGCTGGAGAAAAATTGCTGTTGGATCTGGATGTTCAGTCCATACTTATTACTGAGGGAGAAGACGGGATGACGCTTTTCTCCCGTGGCTCTTATCCAGTACATATTCCGACATCGGCTCGAAAAGTATATGACGTTACAGGAGCTGGAGATACGGTGATCGCTGTGCTTGCTTCAGCGGTCGGTTCAGGGGCGGATCTGGAGACTTCGGCTCGGCTTGCTAATCTGGCCGCTGGAATCGTAGTGGAGGAGATCGGAACAACGGCTATCTCTGCCGCACGTCTTGCCGCAGTTTGGGCTGATGAAAATAGGTCGAATGAATCAGCCGCTTGATCGCATCTTGGTATTTCGGATAGGGCATTTGGGCGACAATCTGGTCGCCCTTCCGGCTTATTGGACGATCAGAAAGGCATTCCCTGACGCTCATTTGTGCCTTTTGAGCAATGCCGACTCACAGAATCCACATTACATTTCAGCATCGAGCGTTATCCCAAAGACCGGGCTTTTTGATTCCTATTTGAGCTATCCTACATCTGTTTCATCTATCGAACGAATTTTGCGTTCGATAGAGCTTGTTTGGAAACTCAGATCGCAGCGTTTTGATGCGGCGTTTTATCTGATGCCGAGAATACGTACTCTAAAACAGATAGAACGTGATATGAGCTTCTTCCGACTTGCTGGAATAAAGAAGGTTTTCGGGGGAGATCATTTAAGAAATAAGATCCTGCCACGACGGGCAAGTGGAGGCACTCCGCGGGTCGAGTCAGAAGCTCAGTATTTATTGGATTGTATTGCAGAATCCGGCATAGATACACGCGGGTATGAAGTTTCAGAGCCGCTTCAGCTCACTAACGAGGAAATTGCAATCGCAGAGCAATTCATCTCGCATAACTTTGACAAAAGACAATCAACTAACCTTATTGCCGTCGCACCTGGCAGTAAATGGGAATCCAAAGTTTGGCCGGAGGATAACTTTGAAGAAGTCATCAATAAATTGGTCCAAGATTTCAAAGTTCAACCGATCGTCTTTGGTGGGATCGAGGACATAGAAAAGGCTCAGAGACTGGTTGTTAAATGGGGTACCGGAGCTATTGCTGCGGGTAGGCTCAATGTGAGGGAATCCGCAGCTGCTCTTAGTCGATGCTGTTTATACATTGGTAACGATACAGGGACTATGCACCTCGCTGCTGCGGTTGGGACGCCTTGCGTGGCTATATTTGCAGCGGTGGATTATCCGGGAAGATGGTATCCCGTAGGTGAAGAACACCGCGTGTTCCGAAAGAGTGTGGAGTGTGAAGGGTGTCAGTCTGCCAATTGCTTCAATCACGGGCTCTGTCTTAGTTTGGTCAGCCCTGATGAGGTTTACGAAGCCGCCGGCGAGATTCTCAAGAGTTCCTTAGCTGTCGTGGCATGACAATTTAGAACATACATTAACTATGAAGGTCTTAATTCTGGGAATAAATGGGATGCTTGGACATAAACTGTTCCAAGTATTTGGCAATCGATTTGAGACCTTTGGAACTTGTCGGGGTAAAGCGCACAATTATTTCTCAGGTTTTCCCTCCAGAGGCAGCTTGATCTTCGAAAATGTTGATGTAAAAGATGAACAGAAAGTCAGGGCAGTTATTGAAGATGTACGGCCGGACGTCGTTGTAAATGCTATAGGCATCATAAAACAGATTCCGACCTCCAGGGATATTGTAACGACCCTGTCTGTTAACTCTATCTTTCCCCATCGGTTGGAGAGTCTTTGCGATGATCTTGGTATCAAAGTAATAACTTTCAGCACGGACTGCGTTTTTAAAGGTGATAAAGGAAATTATTCGGAAACAGACATTCCCGACGCCTTGGACCTGTATGGGCAGAGCAAGCATTGGGGGGAACTCGATTCAAAACGGCATTTAACAGTTCGCTCATCCATAATTGGTCATGAATTGGGGCATCCTCACAGCCTGGTTGATTGGTTCCTTTCAAACCGCGGTGGAAAGGTGAAAGGGTTTAAGAACGCCATTTACACTGGCTTTCCAACAATAATATTTGCAGATATAATCGGCAATTTGGTCGAAAGTCCTGAGATCTCCGGCATTGTGCACATTTCTAGTGATCCGATAAGCAAATTTGATCTTCTTGAAATAATAAATCAGGAATATGATGCGGGGATAACTATTGAGCCTGATGAAGAATTCAAGATAGACCGCAGCTTGGATTCGACCAGATTTCGCGAGACAAACGAATTTGCTCCCGAGCCGTGGCCGGATATGATCGCGACAATGCATTCTGATTCAGGCGTCTATAAAAAAATAGGGCATTCATGAAACCTCTTGAGAATAAACAAATCCTTGTTACCGGTGGGACCGGTTCACTTGGACAAACCCTCGTACGACGTTTGCTTGCGGGTGAGCTGGGCTTACCGCGCCGAATCGTTGTTTTTTCTAGAGATGAAGCAAAGCAGCACTATATGCGGCTCGACTATATGCGCCGCGAGACTGCGACAGACGATGTTATATATGAGAATTCGCGAGATCGCCTTGTATTTCGCATCGGAGATGTTCGTGACCCGAACGCGCTTAGATCAGCGTTGAAGGGCACGAATGTGGTCTTTAACGCTGCTGCACTCAAACAGGTGCCTTCTTGTGAGTATTTCCCGTATGAGGCGGTTCAAACCAACATTATTGGTGCCCAAAACCTGGTTGAAGCAGTCAGGGATCACGGCCAGGAGGTTGATACCGTTGTTGGTATTTCGACTGACAAGGCCTGCAAGCCGATAAACGTTATGGGGATGACCAAGGCTCTCCAAGAACGAATTCTCTTGGAAGCCAATCGTGAAAACCCCGAAACGAGATTCATGTGCGTCAGATACGGGAATGTGATCGCTTCTCGGGGTTCTATCGTACCGCTTTTCGTCGAGCAGGTTCAACAGGGATTGCCTATGACCGTTACGCTGCCGGAAATGACACGATTCTTGCTAAGCCTGGACAAGGCCGTCGATACTGTTTTCGCAGCTATCACAGATGGACGGGCGGGCGAGACCTTTGTACCAAAGGTACCCTCCGCGAACATCGTTGATCTTGCTAAGGCGATCGCGGGAAAAGATGATGTGCCGATCGAGTTCACTGGCATACGTCCAGGTGAGAAGATCCACGAAATAATGGTTTCTGAAGAAGAGTGCTTCCGTACGGCCGAACGCGGTAATTATTACGCAATAATGCCCGTCCTGCCCGAGCTGCGCGGAAATGGTGAATTTCAGCAAGCTCTTGAAGGTGAATATTCCTCAAAAGATGGAAACCTCTCGGTGCCGGAGATACGCGAACTTCTTGCGGGTACCAGCGGCGAGATCGGACGCTTTCTCTCAGCAGGCAAATAGAGATCACCTATGCGAATAATGACCATTTTCGGGACGCGTCCCGAGATAATTCGGTTAAGCCTCACAATAAAATCTCTCGATCATTATTGTGACCATATTATCGTTCACACCGGTCAGAATTATGATCCGAACCTTAGCGACGTATTTTTTGGCGAGCTTGGCGTTCGTGAGCCTGACAAACATCTTGGGATCAGGACAAATGCATTCGGTGAGCAAGCCGGTCAAATAATCTCGGGCATTGATGCTCTCCTAGGTCAGATTCAGCCCGATCGCGTCCTTATTCTTGGTGATACAAATAGCGCTTTGTCTGCGATCCCCGCCGCACGCCGTGGAATTCCGGTCTTTCATATGGAAGCAGGCAACAGGTGTTATGATGACCGAGTTCCGGAGGAAGTAAATAGGCGTATCGTCGATCATTCCAGCACGGTCCTTCTTCCATATACATATCGAAGTGCGGAGAATCTGGTTCGAGAAGGGATAGAGCGCGAACGCATTTTCGTTACCGGTAATCCGATATTCGAAGTTTTAGAAAATTTCTCGTCGCGGATCGAGGAAAGTGACGTTTTGGATCGGCTAGGTACTCAACCGGGCGAGTACTTTCTGGTTACCGCTCATCGCGCCGAGAATGTTGATATACCTAAGCGTCTCCGGGCGATCTTTGATTCGCTTACGAAGGCCGCTGAAACTTACCAGAAACGTGTATTCGTAAGCGTTCACCCAAGAACGCGTGAAAGACTGACGGACAGCTCTATCGGGATCGATTCAGCAAAGGTAGTATTGCTTGATCCGCTTGGTTTCTTTGACTTCGTCCAGCTTGAAAAGAATGCATTTTGTTTAATAACGGATAGCGGGACCGTGCAGGAGGAATGCGCGATATTCAACGTTCCAAATGTTACGATCCGAGATGTTACCGAACGGCCGGAAACGCTGGAAGCGGGAAGCAATATCATAAGTGGTGTTGAGGAAGAAGCTGTTATGCGATGTATAAAGATCGCCGTCTCCAGAAATCCCGGGTGGACCCCGCCTGCCGAGTATCTTGCCAGCAATGTCTCTGAAAAGGTTTGTAGGTTATTGCTAGGCCATTTATCGCTTCGTCGGCATTTTTGAAATTACCTCCGATAGGACGTATTCAGATCTCAGAATAGAATTGAAGCCATTGATCGAAATTATTCCGGATTTCCATATTTCGTTCTACATAGCATCTTGCTCTCGACCGATAGCCTGCATATTCTTCTTCTGGCATTCTGAGTATTTCGTCAATGGTATTGGCTAATGACCGAACATCATTTTCGATCCAATGCCCTATCCGCTCATCTTCAAGCGATCTCCAGGGTGTTCCCTTGGATGCGACGACAGGTGTTCCTTGTGCAAGGGATTCAACAACAACGTTACCGAAATTCTCTGAATGTGAGGGCATAAAGGTGAAATACGCATTGGCGTATAGCTGCTGCTTATTAACGCCTTCGACCTGCCCAAGAAACTCGACCGCGGAAGCAAGACCAAGCTCGTCTGATAGTTCTTTGAGGTAGTTTTTGTAAGGTTCCGGCCCCGCCCCGGCGATCTTTAGCTTGCATCCTTTTGATCTGAACTCTTTCGATGTTGCCACCGCACGAAGCAATAGATCGATTCCTTTTTTATGATTTAGCCGTCCAATGAAGAGCAGATAGTTTGAGGGCTTTCTGTCGAGCATCGGCTCGATCTCCACAAAGTTAATGATCTGCCGAATTCGGGCGTCAATTCCAAACCGTTTTCGAATAAGCGATGTTTCTTCATCAGATAGCTGCCCTCGGCGGCCGCCCGATACTTGCCGCAATTATCGGAAACGATGCTGCGGGCGATCTGCTGATCAGCGAACTTGAGCGGATGTGCGTTTCGACCGGCACGATCGTTCGAACTTCGGAGGTTCTAACGACCACTAAAACCCGTGTTCTAGCCGGCCATCAGCACGCTCCAAAGAATCAGGTGATCCGTATCGATCATGAGCCGAGCGGTTCGATCCCGAATGGCGTAAGGAATGAATACCTTTCCCTAGTGAGAACCGCGATCGAGGATGCGGATGCGGTGATTTTCTCAGATTATGGTTACGGTGCGGCAGATGAGCATATTTTTGAGTTTTGCAGAGAAGCTACAGCTAACCGCAGTGTGCCTCTTATTGTCGATTCGCGGTTTAGGCTTTCGGTCTTTCGCGGTGCGTTTTCTGCCACGCCCAATCAGGAAGAAGCTGAGGCCGCCATCGGCGGACCGATCAATGACGAAAGCTGTAAGGAGCTTCTAAAGAAGTTCGGTCACCGCGCATTGCTTGTAACCTGCGGAGGACGGGGTATGCGGCTTTACGAAGCCGATAAGCAATGCAAAGTTATACCTGCGATCGGTTCGACTGAACCTGTGGATGTTACCGGTGCCGGCGACACCGTCATCGCGGCCTTCGCCCTAGGGCTCGCCTCGGGTCTGGATGTCGCCGATGCGGCAAGTATCGCAAACCATGCAGGCGGTATTGTGGTTATGAAAAAGCGAACTGCGGTCGCATCAGCCGATGAACTTGCCGCCTCGCTTGATCGGGAAGCTGCGAGAGCGTTTCACCGTCCTTGATGAAAGATGAGCCTAAACCATACTGCCATCATAGCCGACCGCTTGCGTCTAATGGAGATCGTTTCGGCGGCTCGCAGCCGCGGCGAAAGGGTCATTCTCACTAATGGCTGTTTCGATCTTTTTCATGTCGGACACATCCGCTATCTACATGCAGCAAAGGAACTTGGCGGTTTTCTGATAACCGCCATCAATTCTGACCGTCAGGTCCGTGAACTCAAGGGCAATGGGCGGCCATTCATGCCCGAAATGGAAAGAGCCGAGATCATCGCCTCGCTTCGGTTTGTCGATGCGGTCACTATCTTTGATGAACCAACGGTCGAGCAATTATTGCTTGCCCTCAAGCCCGACATTCACGCGAAGGGAACTGACTACACAACGGAAACTGTCCCTGAACGTGAGATAGTACGCTCGTATGGCGGGACCGTTGCGATCGTGGGTGATCCGAAGGACCATTCATCGACTGATTTGATCGCACGGCTGAAATTGCGACCTTGAAAGATAGGGCCTGTTAAGTATTATCCTCGGTGCGTCCCGCTTGCGGCAGCTTACGCATGATCCGATATTCAAAGAACAGCTTTGTATGCGGCAAAAGGTTTCTATCGAAGAGCTTGTTTCAAAGACTAAAGAAGACCTCGTGATCGAGGCTTGGGAAAAGCTCGATTGCGAAAGCGTTGGAGCTGATGAGATAAAGGCGATCGAGGCTCTATTAGAGGCCCGGTTCGGGCCTGCGGCCGTTGTTTCGCCGATGCGGCTGGCACGGATGCTTGCCGACGAGGGAGCCGAGCTTAGACACGCTGAGATAATGGAACTATACGTCGAGCGGCGTGCGGAAACGTTATATGATGCGGCCCTCAGAAACCTGATCGATATATCTTCGCTGGAAAAGGCGTCTGCTTCCATCCCGCGAATGACGTCGCTTTATAAGAAGTTCGCGGCCGAAGACGATCGCCACGGTCTCAGGCTTCTTCGAGAAAAGGCGATAAGATCAAAGGAGGACGCGCACGAACGTTCGCTAAGTTCAAAGGCCGATCAAGAAACACGGCTGATGTTTGCGGAGATAGCGGAATGGTTGACTATTTGGCTGCGCACGCCGGACTTATTCGATGATTGGTTGAAGCTTCGCGTCCGATCCGCTGAATTTAAACAATGGTTCGGCAACAAACACTAAAATGCATAGATTTTTTGCACCGGCAGAATCGATATCAGGAGATGAGGCGGTTTTAGATACCGGCGAAACACGTCATTTGCGGGATGTGCTGCGGATCAGGCCGGATGAATCTGTCCGAGTTTTTGACGGCATCGGCGGCGAATACGAATGCCGCGTCAAAGAGATCGGAAAAATGCGGACAAAGCTTGAGGTCATTCGCCGCCTTGAACCATCCGCACCGGAATCGCCGCTCGATCTTACCGTTGCAGCGGTACTAACTCCGCCGGACCGCTACGATATTGTTGTGCAGAAATCTGTAGAGCTTGGCGTAAAGAGTTTCATCCCACTGCTTTCCGATCGCTGTGAGATCAAGGTAAAAGACGCGGCGAAGAAGATCGAAAGGTGGCGCCGCATTGCTTTCGAGGCCGCAAAACAGTGCGGACGAGCGACCTTAATGAATATCGCCCCAATAATCGAATTCGAAACGCTTTTTGCAGAATCTGCTGGAGAGATAATTCTTTTCAGTGAACGCGACGGAGCGGGTTTTGACCAGATGGAGCCCTCGCGAAAAATAACGATCGTCTATGGACCAAAAGGCGGATGGAGCGACGGGGAATTGGAGCTGGCGAAAAAGGCGGGGGCCCAAATAATTACATTCGGCGGCCGAATACTGAAGGCCGAAACGGCGGCCATCGGGCTGACCGCCATTATCCAACATCGCTTCGGCGATATGAATTAAGTATCCGACTTCTGCTGGCGCGGTCGGTAATATGCGTCGCCGCGTTGCGTCATTCCCGCCTTCTTGCCGACCGTGTGGATCACCGATTCAAGCAGTTCTTTGCTAGAAAGTTTGAAACTTACGGCACCGCGAACATCTGCATCAGCGTCATTGAAATTTATTATAATATAACGCCATTTCTCTTTGATCAGGCCGCCGAGCATGCTTCCCGGAAGCGGGATGTTACGGACGATGTTCCCCGTGTTTGAAGTTACGGAGCGCGATTCCGGATAGATCATCTGCATATCGTCGAAGGAAAGCGAGAATTTCTCCTTCCCGTCCTTCGCGTAGAATACGATTCTTTCGTTAATATCGTCGATGCGGATCGTTCCGTCCTCGCGTTTTCCGTAGCCGAACATTCCGCCCTCATATTTTGCCGGAAATCGCTCCGGAGCCGGAGTAACATTTACGCCTGTTGGGCGTTCATCTTTCTCGACCGGGCGGATCTGCGACGCAGTCGGCAACGCGAATGTTAAACATACGATCAGGAGCAAAAGTTCTCGCATTCGGATGACCTCAACTTTTCTTGTTTTGAACAGAAGAATAGACGCTTCAGCGGCCGTAAAAGTTGTCATGCGGCGGCAAGAATATCCTTATCGCCAATATAAGGTTCAAGGCGTTTTTCGGCAAGCCTGACGTAGTCGCGGCTGATCTCTGACCCGATCCAGCGGCGCTTAAGCAAATGGGCGATCTTTGCAGTGGTCCCGCTTCCGATGAATGGGTCATAAACTATCTCTCCCTTGTTCGACCAGCTCTTTATCTGATCTTCTGCGAGCTGTTCGGGGAATATGGCCGGATGTTCAAATGCGATCTTATCTTTCGAACTTGAAGTGCCGACGTTGTAGAAAAAAATGTTGTTAACCTTACGCTCTTTCGGGGCTACGTGGTCATGTGCCAGGTCGTTCCGACCAACCTTTGTGATGCGGAATGATTTGAACGCTTTTTCCTGCTTTATCGGCTGCATTATCGGATTAAAGGTCTTTGGCTGTCCTTTTGAAAAACAGAACATATACTCAAAGCATTGCCGATATCGCTTTCCGCAATCGGACGGGATCGGGTTGTTCTTTGCGTAGATCATCGTGTCGTGGATCCGGAAACCCGCTTCGCGGAACGCGAAGGCGTGTTTGAAACTTGTGAGCGTTTCATCTCCATTTACGGTCCTGTCGCCGACCACCCATATGACCACGCCGCCCTCCTTTGTTTTAGAGAATAGATGTCCAGCTATCTCTTCAACCGGGAAGTGATAACCATTATATTCGCGCAAGTCATCGTAAGGCGGGCTTGTAATGGTCATATCTACAAAACCATCCGGCATCCGCCGCATCGTATCCAAACAATTCTCCGCGTAGATCTTGCCTAGTTGTAACATAAGATATCAGAATCTTGATTCGCCGAAGGTATATTTCCAGATAATGGACCGCAGAAGAACATTTAGGCGCTTTTGCTCAGCCTCATTGCCGTCGGAAGAAAGCTGCTCGATGATGTATTTTGCAAGCGGAAGCCCGAGCCCTCCGGCGTGCGTCATTATCCCGGAAAGATAGTGGAGCATAAGGCCGCCAGTCGCATCAGTATGAAACTGACGGATAAGTTCTCTGTCCATTAACGAAACCTCCGTGTTCGCAGGGACAACAACCCGCGGCAGCTCTTGCCGTGCGAAACCATCAGCCATAGTGCCGAGCAAAAGTACCGCTATTAGAGATTGCCGTGATTTTTGAAGTTCACCTGCAACATCGGAAAGGGCGTGTTCGCTTTCCGACCGTGGAGACATCCTAAAAAGTTCGGGATTTGTGAGACGAGAGTCTGAAACAACGCCCACCACCGTTTCATTGCCGACGTTCACCGATACGAACGAACCAAAAAGATCGCGCACGTTGTCTCCGTCATCGAGCCGAGCGATATACGTAACGTGCGAAGTAGAACCGATGATGCTGGCGATCTTCATTGGTTTATCGTTGTTCCGACAATGTCGGGATCAGGTAAAGAAGCCACCAAAGCCCGAGTTGGGCACAAAGTATCACAAGAGTCGCCAAAAAGAGTTTAAATGTTACCTTGATCTCATTGCCGCGGATGAATGAAACGGTAGCGAAGATGATGGAAACTGGAACGAACACGATGCCCACCAATGGAACAAGCGAGTAAACGACCGATGCCCACGCGGCACTTTCAGATAACGCCCGCTTCGGGCCAAAGATCGAATAGGCCTTTTCTCTTTCATCAGGCCGCTTCATTGTCGATTAGTTTTTCATTTTTTGCGCGCCGTTGCAAGGTCGGCGCACACTGGTTAATAATATTTAAGCATCGTCCCATTTGGCAAGAAATCTGCGGATATGGTCGTTATCTTCCTTAGCCGCTTCAGTTTCAAGGAATGTGCGGAAGTCTTCCTGCTCAGTAAAATATTCTTCTTCGGTAAGTTTCCCGGCAAAATTCACCATTCTAAGCCAGATAAGATAGGTGTTAAGTGTATCGATCTGGTTGTATTCAACGATCTTTGTTATGTCACCGGCGAGCCACATATCTACTACCTGATCGCCGGTTGCATCTATCTTACCCGGAAACCCGCAAAGCCGTGCCATATCATTGAGCTTCGGCGACATTGCACCGCGTGAGAAGCGTTGGAGCAGGTCAAGATGTGCTTCGCTATTGCGGGCGTCGAAATAATCGCGTCCTTCCCAAGGTTTCGGCGGGCGCATGCTGAAGCTTTCAGCCCTTATCTCATTCACCATTCCGCGCTGGATCAATACCTGAAGATCTGATTCCGCGGAATTGAACCCGACCAGCTGCGGATTTCGATGACCGATGTAATGAAGGAATTTGCCGATTATCTCTGCTTCGTCAACCGTGGTTTCATTGGACGGAAGTTTTGGAAGGGAATTGATCGCGAACTCGATGTGCCGCTCGCCTTCACGATGAATCACGCGTCGTGAGAGGAACGCGATCGAAACGACGCGTGAGAACAGATATTTTACAAATGGCCGCGGGTTCTCTGTCTCGTCATAATCTTTAGTTTCCTGCCAAAGCCTTTGCATCGCCTCCAGTTCGGGTGTGTCGGGCGGAAGATCGAAAAGACGTATCGCACCCGCAGCGTCCGGGACCCATTCAAGATCAAAGAACCAAACTGTATCGTGAATATCTGATTTGAGCATTGCGGCGAAAGTCTAACACAAGAGAAACGGACCGGGCTACTAAAGCCGGTCCGCATCAGGCTGCCTAAGAAAAAGCGATTATTTTTGGTCAGATTGTTTAGCTGTCGAAATATTCGAGCTTGAACTTACCGCAAGTTGAAACTGTGTGCCCTGCTCGAGCTTTAGGTTGGCTCCGGAAAGCGATAGCGTTGAACTGCCATTTGCCGAGGCTTCCGTAGAATTCATTATTTGCAGTCCGCTGATAGGTCTAGCGACGTTTCCCACAGCCGAGCCTGCAGTATTCCCGACAGTATTTACTGTTGAACCAATAGCATTTCCTGCAGTATTGACCACGCCGCCCACAGTGTTTGTTACGCCGCCTAAGAGACCTCCAGAATTGGCTGAACTTGTTGTCCGTGCCGATGCTGTGGACGATGCTGATGATTCTGCGAAAAGATCATTGCCCGCCGCGGCACGCGTGGCCGCATTCGCGATAGCAAGAATACTAACGTTTACCGGAACAGAACCGCCATCCTGTACGAGCGTGTCAAATAAAACCCCCAATCTCGAATCAGCGGCCGTCTTACTTTTTCGCTGAACTTCGGTAACGCGGCCTATTAACTTTGCTCCTTTTTCTATTATTATCTCGCCGTTTTGTTTTACGGCTTTGGTTGTCTTGAGCACCACTTGGTCACCAACTTTCGCCTTTTCAACATCGAGCGACTTTTGCAAAGCTGCCGAAATGGTGGTGGTAGATTCAAGCCCTAGATCTTTTTCGGCTTTTGAGACCTTTGTCGAGCTATTGGCTGAACCTGAAACAGTATTTGTCGAATTCTGGCCACTAATTGATATGGCCAGCATAAATGTGAGGCTGAGGAACGCTATTTTCGTCTTCATAAAATCTCCCCTATTTGTTTTTCAAATTCTGTACATTTGGGGGCATTGTGGAATTTAGTGTGGACGGACCTTTAGATGTCCAAATGATCAGGACAGTTTGCCGTAGATATAAGAGTCGCCAAAAGATCACAAGAAGCAATAAAATAGTACGCAGCGGGCATTGAAAGAGTTGTTTGATGATAGAATGGAATTACTGATTATGGAATTAACGGTTGCGATAACTGGTGCTTCGGGAACTATTTACGCAAAAAGAACGCTGCAGCTTCTGGCGGCCAGCGGAGTTGTAGAGACCATTAATTTGATAATGTCCGGTACCGCCGCCACGGTCGCTCAGGTCGAGTTGGGTGTTAATCTAAAAGATCCGACCGCCGAAAAGATCAACGAATGGCTCAGTCTTGAGAAGGATTCAAGATTGATCAGATATTGGCGTTTGGACAATCTTGCGGCGAAACCATCATCAGGATCGAACAAACAGGCAGGAATGATAATCGTTCCATGCTCAATGGGCACGCTTGGTGCGATAGCAAGCGGGGCGGGCACGAATCTTATACATCGTGCGGCGGATGTTTGCCTTAAGGAGCGACGAAAACTGGTACTCGTCCCTCGTGAAACTCCGTTCAATGCGATCCATCTGGAGAATATGCTGCGGCTTTCCCATGCCGGAGCGCAGATCCTTCCCGCAAGTCCGGGCTTCTATCACCGCCCTATAACTATCGAGGAGCTCGTCGAACATCTTTGTTTCCGTATTTTGGACCAGTTCGATATTCCTCATTCAAATAAAACTCAATGGACAGGCGACGAGATCGCCGATGACTAATTTTTATGAAGATATTTAAGGTTGCTCTGTTCGTTTTTGCTCTTGCTGCATCAATCTATGCACAGGAACGTTATGTAACACCGGTTGATGAAGCCATAAAGGATGCATCCTTTATGGCTTTTCGCACCAAACTGATCGCCGCCGCCGAACGGAAAGATCTGGCATACGTAAAAAGTATAATGGATCCGAACATAAAGCTCAGTTTTGGGGGACACACGGGTTTGAAAGGTTTTGATCAGCTTTGGAAGAACAAGGCCGATTTTTGGGATCAGTTCCCGCCCGTGATCAAGAACGGCGGAAGATTTACCGGTGAAGGGCGCAACAAGATGAATTCATTTACCGCGCCCTATCTTTACACCGAAATGCCTGATGACCTAGATGCCTTTGATCACCACGTGATATTCGGGAACAACGTAAATCTCCGCGAGCGGCCATCGATGCAGGCAAAGGTCCTCGACCAGCTCTCGTACAACGTTGTGAAGGCGAAAGATACCGTCTTCTCTGCATCCGATCGTTCAAAGCCGGAATGGATACGGATAGAAACGCTCGGAGGCAAGACCGGTTATGTCAACGCTCGATACGTCAGAAGCCCGATAGATTACCGTGCCGGCTTTGAAAAGAAGCGCGGCGTTTGGAAGATGACGTTCTTCATTGCCGGAGATTAAATGTTGAGAACGGCGGAGCGTTTCTCAAACCGCATCGAAAATTACGTCAAATATCGACCGGGTTATCCATCGGCGATGATGGGATTTTTTCGCGAACGGCTTGGTCTTAAAATGCATTCCGTTGTCGCCGACATCGGCTCAGGCACGGGCCTTTCGTCGGAGCCTTTTCTGGAATTTGGCTGTAAGGTTTACGGCGTTGAGCCCAATTCAGGGATGCGTGCGGCGGCCGAGAAATTTCTTTCCAAGTTTGCGGATTTCGTGAGTATTGACGGCACGTCTGCGGAAACAGGTTTAGGCGATGCTTCGTGCGACCTCATAATAGCGGCGCAGGCGTTCCACTGGTTCGAGCCCGGACCGACCCGCGCTGAATTTCAGCGGATCCTAAGACCTCACGGACACGTGGCGCTTATCTGGAATGAACGCCAGATCGATTCGACCGAATTCCTAAAAGAATACGAAAAGCTGCTTTTGAAATATGGCCGCGATTATTCCGAGGTGAGGCACGAGCAGATAGACGAGGCCGTGCTTAGGCAGTTTTTCGGAGTTGAGATCAGCAAGGCCACATTCCCGAATTTGCAGGAGTTTGACCTAGAAGGCCTTCGCGGTCGTCTGCTGTCTTCATCGTATATGCCGGATGAAGCAGACCCGGTCTTTCCGAACCTTGAAAAAGAGCTTGCTGTCCTTTTTACCAATCACGCTGAAAACGGTAAAATCAAAGTTTTCTACGACACCAATATTTTCTATTTTGAGCTTTAGTATTTGTTTATGAGTTCTACACCTGAAATATCGCCCGAAGTTCGTATCATTTCCGTTGCGCATTCACCGGATTCGGACGATGCATTTATGTTTTACGGCCTTGCCACGAATAAACTTGAGACGGACGGCCTTAAATTCGAGCATACGCTCAAAGATATTCAGTCTCTGAACGAGGATGCGCGAAACGGCGTTTTTGACGTAACGGCCATATCATTTCACGCCTATGCTTACGTTGCGGATAAATACGCATTGCTTCCGCATGGGGCAAGCATCGGCGACAAATACGGCCCTATCGTAGTAGCAAGAGAGCCCCGGGAGCCGGAAGATATCGGAAAAATGAAGATCGCCGTCCCCGGCGAATTGACCAGCGCCTATCTGGCTCTTCGGATTTTCAACAAAGATTTCGAACACGTCGTAGTGCCCTTTGACGAGATAATCGAGGCGGTCCAGAAAGGCGAGGCCGACGCAGGTTTGCTTATCCATGAAGGCCAGCTTTTTTACAAGCAAATGGGCCTTGATAAGGTGCTCGATCTAGGCGAATGGTGGCATGAGCGTACAGGACTTCCGCTGCCGATGGGCGGCAATGCGATAAAGCGCGAGCTTGGGCCGGAATTGATGAAACAGGTATCAAAACATCTGCACCGGAGTATTCTTTATTCGATGGAGAACCGTGAGGATGCTTTGACGTATGCAATGCAGTTTGCACGAGATATGGCGCCGGAACTCGCCGATCGGTTCGTCGCAATGTGGGTCAATGATCTTACGCTTGACTACGGCGAGCGTGGCCGCGAAGGCGTCCGGCGCTTGTTAGATGAAGGTTACGAGGCAGGAATAATACCGCACAAGGCCAACATCGAGTTCGTCGACTAGCCTTTGGCGGCATCGCCGGGCTCCGCAGATTTTTGTTGTCTTATCTCGGCCTTTGTGTTAAAACATCTCTAAAGTTTTCGTTCATCCCAAGCATTGCAAAAGTAAGAAGGAAAAGAAGTTAAACAATGACGGAATCTGAGCTTGGCGGGGCCATCCGTTCAGAGGGTGAGACCGCAACGGTCTTTGCCGGCGATTATTTGAACAAACTGACCGGTGAAATGATCGAACGCGAATGCCGCCGAAGGCTGGCAGAAGGCTGCCGCGAGATCGTTGTAAATTTTTCCCGGACGGAGATCGTCAATTCGATCGGTGTATCCATATTGCTCGGCGTTATCGATTCAGCCCGCGGTGCCGGAGCAAAGGTAGTCTTCTCTGACCTTAACCAAAGCACGATCGAACTCTTCGATATGCTCGGTGTAACTAAACACGTTGATCTAGTTAACTAGTGAGATTGCAGGACATAAAGACCGCAAACGTTAAACAGATGACCGAGGAGCGGCATCGGCTGATCCACACTTTTGGTGCACTTGCGGAGCTAGGACAGGAAGTTTCGACCGGTCAGAATTTCAACGAAACGGTCAGGACCTCGATGCATCTTATGCTTGGCTCGCTGGCGATAATGCGTGGCGGCGTCGCAAGATATTCCCGGTTCGAACACGAATTCTCAATGCTCGCCGGCCGCGGGCTCGGCGAGGATTTCCCGCTCGCTCTTTCACTATGTTATGAAGACGAGCGCCAGTTCCTTGCCAACGGCCTTTATCCGATCGAGATAGCGCAGGCGAAGGCACTCCCTTTCTTTCAGGTTTACGACCGAAGCCTTGAACTCGGGGGCCTTGAACTTTTCGTGCCGCTCGTGGTACGCGGCGAATTGGTAGGGGCCGCGTTTCTCGGCCGAAAGGCGACCGGTGAACCGTTCACCAGCTATGATAGGGAGATCATCTGCGCCATGGCCCGCCACATAGGCGTCGCTATTGCACACCGTGCGATGATGATCGAATTAGAGCGTCGCGCTGACGAGAATCGCAAGCTCTATGATGAACTGCGGCTTACGTATCGTGATACGGTCCGAGCCTTTGCTGCGGCGATCGACCGAAAGGATAAATACACCGAAGGCCATTCAGTACGCGTCGGGAAATATACCGAGATAATCGCAGAAGAGCTGGGCTGGAATGAGCACGAGGTTGAAGGTGCGGCAGTAGCTGGTTATCTTCACGACGTCGGAAAGATCACCGTAGAGCGAAAAATTATCAATGCCCCTTATCGCATAAATGCGAAGGATTCGGTCGAACTGAACCGCCACCCGACTGCCGGCTACGACATTCTTATGCCGATAAATCATCCATATGCCGATGTTCCGCTAGCAGCAAAATACCAATCGCTTCTTTAGAATTTGGGAGCTTTGCTTGCTTCAAATACTCAAAATCAGGAATGACAACGGCAACCAGCTTCTCGGCTCCGGCTCGGCCTTCTGCCGCATCAGCAACTCCTATTATCGCGAGTTCTTCTACTTCCGGAGCTTTCAGGTAATGAACCTCCAGGTCTTCCGGGTGAACGTTCTTTCCGGAGGGGAGGACGATAACGTCCTTTGCACGGCCGACTATGTAAAGGTGGCCATCCTTGTCGAACTTTCCAAGGTCCCCCGAACGGAACCAGCCATCCTCCGTAAATGACTCAGCAGTGGCCGCCGGATTTTTATAGTAGCCAGAGAAGACCATTCCGCCGCGGATAAGGACTTCACCAACACCTTCGGCGTCCGGATCAGCGATCTTGACTTCAGCTCCAGCGAGTGGCTTTCCAACCGAACCTACTCGGTTGTCGTCAACATATGTACCTGTCGCGGCTCCGCTGGTTTCTGTGAGTCCATAGCCTTGCAGGATCGTGAAACCGAGTTTATGGAAATCGCGGGCGACGTCTTCATCGAAACGAGAGCCGGCTGAGATGGCCATTCGAAGCTCCCCGCCGAAGGATTGATGGACCTTACCAAATAACTTTCGGCCCAGATCGATCCCAGCGGTGTCACGAAGCGCTCCGTTGGTCGTGAGCATCGTACGAAAGAGGGCCCGGATGGCTTTAGGCTTTGCGTCGATCGCATCAAAGATCCTCTTGTGAAACAAATACCACAATCTTGGAACTGTTGTTAGGATTGTCGGTTTGAACTCCTTCATTGCGTTCCCAAGTTCGGCGGGCGAAAGTTCCTTTAGATAACCAACCTCGCAACCGTAAGTTGTTGCTACCCAGAGATTGACGATCTGTAAATAAGCATGGAAAAGCGGAAGAAGGCTAAGGATACGCTCCTTGTCTGTTAGCTCAAGAATATTCTTAATGCCATCAAGCTCGGCGACTATGTTCGCATGCGTAAGCGGCACCCCCTTTGGCGTTCCGGTTGTTCCACTTGTGTAAATTAGTAGAGCAATATCATCTCCTGCTGCCATCGGTTTTTCCATGGCAAAGTTCTCGGGAAACTGTGTGTCTGCCCAATCGCAAAACGGCAGAAATCCGTTGGATCTAACGGTTTCGCTACCATTAGTAGTTTGCCAGACGACAGCCGGGATGTGCCGACCGAGTTTTTCCTCGATCTGTTTGAACCGCTCTGTTTGCGTTGAATCGATGAAAGCGAGCTTTGCCTCGGAATTTTCAAGGAAATTGGTTACAGTTTCTATCTCGCCCTGAGGGTCGATAGGAACACACACTGAACCGCGGTATAGCGTAGCGAGATAAGCGATGGCCCACGAAGGGTGATTCTCGCCCATTACAACGATGCGGTCCCCGAAATCCACATTCTCCTGCTCGATCCGGTAGGCGACCGAGCGGATCATCCTTAGCGACTCACCAAAGGTATAGATATGCGAATCATCACCGACGATCCGCATAGCTACCTTTTCTGATCGAGACTCAAATGATCGGACGAGCCGGTTTAGATACGAATCCGTCATAGGCGGGCTGTTTTACCTAATCTGTCAATGCGAGATTAGGATAACAGGAAATCGCCCGATAGCAATTCATTGGACAAGGGTTGGGAAGTCTAGCGACCCGGATATCAAGCGGGATCTAGCGTCGGAACGGTTTCTCCCACGGGAACTTTATTCGTTCATCTGGAAAGCGAATGTCGCGCTCGGCAAGAACGGCATAGATCGCATCATTCGGGGCGAGGTCCATTAGTTCTAAATGATCATCCCGCTTATGAGCCAGCTCGGAAGCTGCTTTAGCTCCATTGTTGATAAATGCCCACCAAGAATTCGTAGCCTCAGTGTCGATAGCCCGGGCACGTGCTAATTGCTTCTCAGATTCCTCAAACTTACCGTTAATTCGAAGGAGAGCCGCGTATCGAGTAAGTACGAACGGCGATCTAGGATACATTTTTACAGCGATCTCGAACGTTCTTTCGGCACCTACATTATCTCCTGCAAGGCTTTGGGCGGTGGCAAGATAAGAATGATCTGAAGACCTGCCCTTTCCTATCTTTAATGACTCCTCTAGATGCGGAACTGCTTCAGCATACCTACCAACTTCTACAAAGCGGAGCCCAAGAGAATACCGAGCCTCAGGATTTGTCGGATCAAGAGCCATAGCTTGCCGATATATCGGTTCTGCAAGATCTAGCGTTGCGACTGCGTTCGCCCGATTCGTAAGATGAGAACTCCATGCACGAACACCACAGAAAACGGCGAGTCCGACACAAGCCGAAACCGCAGTGAGATGTGCGAAGCGAAACCGACCTTGCTTAAGGTCAAACCTCGCTTCTTGGGAAGATCGTTTACTACGCATCGTATATCGCGACGCGATCGCAAGCAGAAAGAAGAAGACAAAGCCGTTTTGGATCAGTCGGAATGAATAGGACGTTACAAGGGAACTGGCGAGAAAAAGCACTAGTCCTATCGCAGAAGCAAAGGCTAAGGGATAGAGACGGTTCCTTCCGACAGTTGCCCGATAAACGATCAGAGCTACACCGAAAAGGAACCACCCGAAAAGAAGTATCCCGACTGATCCGAGTTCTGCCGATATCTGAACAAATTCGTTGTGGGCACGTTCCGGCAGATAGGCTTCAGATTCGGCGAGGGTAAGATCGTCCGGATATCGTTCGGAAAATCTGATCCTAAAATCATTGACCTTGAAGCCAAAATTGTCAGCGCCAATACCTAAGATCGGTGCGGATCTGAACATCTCTGCGGATATGTTCAGCATAAGGATTCGAAAATTATTGCTGCCGGTTATACCGGCTGAATCGCTGACCCTTTCGACCATCGGAAGACCGGCCTTGTCTGAAAACACTGAGAATATATGAAGCGGAAATGGCGACGTGATCAAAAGAACGATCACCAATGCGAGGCGAGTTCTATACTGTTTTAGGCGTTTCGAGGTGATCAGAAATACCGATGTAATTGTCGAGCCAAAAATGAATAGTCCCCAGCCTGTTCTGCTGAGGCTTGCGAACACCATAAGCCAGAGTAAAACAAGAATGACAACGCCAAGTTTGAATTTCTTTTCCGGTAAAAGTAAAACTGCCACAAAAAGGAGTGGAAAAAGGGAATTCACTTGTTCAGAGTACTTTGAATATATGATACCGAGTGACGGTCCGGTCCCGACTGCGAGTACAGTGCAGTATCCTACTAATGCAAATAGGGCAATAACTGTAAGCGATATTGATGCCGATGAGAGCAGACGTCCGAGATTGTTTCGTCTCTCTAACAGCTCACGTATAAAAAGAAAGAATACGAGATAAATTGTCCAGATAAGTGTGTGGTGTAGCGCAGGCAGCCACCATGACGCCCAAAATGCCGAAAGCCCACTCCACACAATGAAAAGTATTAGCGGAAGTATGATGAATTTTGCTTCATCGCGGGTGAACGGCGTGGGGCGAATTCGATCGTGGCGAGCAGAGAATAGGTAAAGAAGGGCTAAGAGTAAGAAGATCGCTGCTACCAAGTCCGTCTTCCAAGACAAAATGAATGTGTCACCGAATGCGGGTAAGGGAAGCAAAAGAGCTAAGAAAACGAACGCCCAGCCAATACAGAAAAGTATTGCCGGGGCAGACAGAATATTAACGATTCTTTTGATTCGGGACACGGTTTTTAATGGAAATGCCAGTATGATTATCTATCGGTAAAAAAAGGAGGCGGCCATTTCCATAAACCGCCCCCTCTCCAGAATTATACTAAGATGCGATTAGGAGTTACCCATTGGGGTACCATTGCTGTATGAAGCGCCGGTGGCAGCCGAACCACCAAGTGTCATACTACCTGCACCACCTGTTGGCGGAAGGACTTCCGATCCAAGAACACCATCCGTTGCGATACCAAAGTTTCGGGTACCTGTCGCGGTCAGACCTGAGTTGGAGCTCGGTTTTGCGATTGCAGCAAACGAAGCCGGGTTTGGCGGAGCGCTTGTTGCGAGGTCGAAATTGAGCATCGTGAAGTTATAGCCGCTCTTCTGGCCGAGTGTGCTACCGAGAACACCATCGATCAAGCCGGCACCGTTGAGTTCAACAAGTCCGCTTGTTCCGGTTGTTCCAGAATCGCCTGCATAGTTACCGTTACCAGACGTTGCCTGGTAAGTAGCCTGTGCACCGTGAATTGTGCGGAGCGAAGAAACTGCCGAGCCTTCATTCGCCGAGCGACGAGCTGCAAGCAGGTTTGGGATAGCGATCGCTGCGATGATGCCGATGATCACGACAACGATCAAAAGTTCGATAAGTGAGAAACCTTTCTGATTTTTCATTTCTAATTCACAATCTCCTGAAGTTTTTGGTCAAAGTCAGAATCTACCTTTCCCAGGCACTTATGCCTTAATCAATGCGTGTGCCAAACTATTTTCGAGGTGCTAAAATGACTCTAACCTATTGAACAGCAATGAGATAAAGGCTTGGGATGTTATGGTCAAAATGACCGTCCTACTCAGGAGAACCTAGAATTACCAGAATTTGGTAAAGCGGTAATGACAAAAAGTGTCAATAAGAGCGGGCTTTTGGGCTATAAAAATATAAAAAGGCCCGAAGGCCCATTTAGAAGAATACTGGTTTTAGTTGAAATGTAGATACCGATCACTGATTAAAGGGTGGTGCTGATGCAAGTGTTACTGCGTTGAAATGAGTTCCGAGATCGGCTTCTGTTGAATCGGCCTTTACGACGCCATTTGTGGCTATTCCGTAACGACGCACACCGGTCTGGCTAATGCCCGAAGTAGAGATGGGGATGGCAGAAAAATAGAATGTGGGTGGGATGCCCGGTGATGAAGGCACGCGGTCTCCTACGAAGCTGAAACCGCTTTTATAACCACTTCCGAGTACGTTATCGATCAAATTAGCATTGTGGAGTTCTGCAAGCGAAGATGTGTCCTGTGAATTAATATTGCCGGCAAATTCACCGTTTCCGCTGGTAGAACTATAGGTAGTTTGCGCTCCGTGAAGTACCCGCATCGCGGATACTGTAGATGCCTCATTAGAGGCGCGCCGAGCTCCCATGAGATTCGGGATGGCGATAGCCACGATTATTCCTATGATCACAACTACTATTAGAACTTCGACGAGCGAGAAGCCTTGATTTTTGAATCGGACCATAATCCTCCAACGTTGCGGCATAGCCACTAGAAGGAGGACAAGCAAACACTATGCCCAATTACCGTATTACTTAAGATGGCAAGAACTCAACGATCTCCAAACGAGTTATTCGCCATTTCTCATTTGGGCAGAGAGGCTTCGGATACTGTGCTTATCGAGTAAATGGCGAAGCGATCTAACCTGCATTTGAAGGAGGTCTGCCGCTTTTGTTTGATTGCCTGACGTTTTTCTTAATGCCTCAATGACGTAGGTTTTTTCAAGGTTATCTAAATGTGCAGAGAGATTGATCCCGGTGTCAGGAAGCTCAAATTCAGCGTTGATGCGTTCGGGGTTGTAATTCGTTATGTGCTCCGGGAATCGTTCCGGCTGTATCTCATCGCCGCGTTCTAAGGCTACAGCACGTTCGATGGTATGTTCTAATTCGCGCACGTTTCCGCCCCACATATAGTTTTCAAGCAACTGCATTGAGCGTGGCGAAATGGAAAGCTGGCGTCCTGTCTGATCACAGAACTTCCGGATGAAATGTGCGACAAGATCAGCAATGTCCTCGCGACGTTCGCGCAAAGGCGGTAAGGTTATCGGAATCACAGAGATTCGATAGAAGAGGTCCTCACGGAAAAGACCATCGATCGACATTTGCTTAAGGTCGCGATTCGTTGCGGCTATCACCCGCGCGTCGATAGGTATCTCATCATGAGCACCGACAGGACGTATTCTTCTTTCCTGCAGCACGCGAAGTAGCTTTACCTGCATGGCGGCCGACATTTCGCCTATTTCGTCAAGGAAAATAGTACCTTTATTTGCAGCTTCAAATAGACCCTTGCGGTTAGTGTTCGCCCCAGTAAACGAACCTTTTACGTATCCAAAAAGCTCTGATTCGAGAAGCGTTTCTGTAAAAGCCCCGCAATTGATCGAAATAAAGGGCTTCTCAGCACGCGGGCTTAGGTCATGTATGGCGCGTGCGACCAATTCTTTACCCGTACCGCTTTCGCCGGTTATCAAGACTGTCGATTGCACTTCGGCAACCGTCTCGATCATCTGAAAGATCGCCTGCATTTTTGCAGAATTGCCGATTATATTCTTGACACTTCCACGTTCACGCTGAGCGCGTCTGAACGCCCGATTCTCATCGATCAACGCCTGTTTCTCAAGGGTTTTCTTAACGATGAGTTTCAATTCCTCAACGTCGAACGGTTTCTCAATAAAATCGTCGGCACCAAGTTTGAAAGCTTCGCGGGCTGTTTCAACGGAAGCGTGGGCGGTTACAAGAATAACACCAACATCAGGGTATAGTTCGCGCACCTGACGAAGCAGCTCGATGCCGTCCATATCCGGCATTTTTACATCGGAGATGATTACGTGTGCGGGTTCTTTTTTAATGACGTCCACCGCTTCACGTCCGTTAGCGGCAGTTCGGATAATATGGCCGTCGCCTTCGAATACAAGACTTAGTAACTGCCTATAACTTTGCTCGTCGTCAACGATAAGTATGTTGGACATTAGCGTTTCAGAGTTCGTGAAACCTGGGGAATGGACGACACGATCGCGTCGCTTTATTTATTTTCACAAATAATCAAATGATTTATCAAGGCTAATTTTGCTCATTCATTCTTAACATTAAGAAATTCGCTGAGCGGACTGCCCTGATCTGTGTTAGTTTTCTGGATGTTATGTCGGGGTCTTTCTACCGATGTCTGCTCCCGCGGCAGCTCAATTGTAATGGTTGTACCTTCACCTTCAGAGCTTCGGACATTAACCGTTCCGCTGTGATCCTTGATTATTTGATAAACAATCGAAAGGCCTAGGCCGGTTCCGCCGGATGTTGAATTTGTGAACGGCTCAAACAATTGTTCGACCTGTTCGGGAGTCATGCCAATTCCCGTATCCTCGATCGCTATGCGCACCCGTCGGTTTGCGGCCTGCTCTACGCGCACTGTTAATTTCCCACCGTCGGGCATAGCACTGATGGAGTTTCTTGCCAAATTCCAAATAACTTGTTTTAGCTGCGAACTGTCTGCCAACACGGTAACCGGTGCATCTGGCAAGTGTTCGACGATAATGTGGCTATCTTTTAACTCAGGGCTATGCCTAAGAAGTGTTGTTGTGTCACGGATAACTTCACAAACGTCTACTTCTGAGAAGTTGCCAGACTTGGGTTTCGCATAGTTAAGAAAGTTGGTGATTATACTGTTCAAGCGGTCTGATTCACGCATTATTATGCCCATAAGATCGGCCTGCACCGAATCTTTTGGGGTGTTTGACTCCAGAACCTGAATCGCTCCACGCATTGCTCCAAGCGGATTTCTGATCTCATGTGCAAGACCAGCCCCGACGCGTCCGACCGCTGCAAGGCGATCCTTCCGACGAACGCTTTCCTCCATTGATCGGATCTCTGTAAGATCTTGGAAAGTGATTATCAGCCCTGATTTTTCTTGCTCTTCCGAAAAAAGATTCGTTACGCTGTAACCTATCCTTACAGTAAAACCTTCCGGGGTCATGAGATCACATTCAAAGCGAGGGGATTGTTCGCCGCGCGCCTGTGCCTCACTAGTTAGCTGCAGAGCCTCATCAATGTTAGGGATCAGGTCTTGTATCGGCCAACCGTGGATCTCAGCCGCGCTGTAACCGGTGATCTCGGCGGCGGCTGTGTTAAAGGTATAAATCTTGCCCGCGAGATCGGTTGTGATAAGGCCTGAACGTATCGATTCCACAATTCGTTCATGGAGAGCTCGAAGGTCGGCCAGAGATCTTGTCGCCTCGACCAATTGCTCGCCAGAAGTTCTTCGGTCAGATAGTCTCGCCGCCAGTAAACCGACTACAAGGAATGCGACTATGTGGAAGCTCACTACCTGGATCATACGAACCGTTGAAACGCTGTCTCCGGTCCCGTTTATAATGTCGAAAGCTATCAGGACCCCCATTAGCGAGAACAATGCGATCGAAACAAATGCCATCATCAGCGTCTGAGCTGGGTTGAGGAAAATGCTGGAGACGCCGATCACAACGATATACAATGTGATATAAGGCGAGGTTAGGTCGCCAGTTTGCCAGATCAGCCAAGTGATCAAAAAGATGTCAGTCAAAAATTGCGCCCTGACCTGCCAGTTCAGGTTCGTGCTTAGGCGCAAAAACAAGAAATAGACAGCGGTCATCCCGACCGAAATAGCAAATATTAGAAATGGTCCGCGCGGGATATCTGAGAGAGTAAGGTTCAGTGAACGGCTGTACCAGACCCAGCCGGTAATAAGCAAAAGAAAGATGACGATCAGCCGGCCAATTATCAGGTTTTGAACCTTTTGCATGGTTACCGCATTTACCGAGACTGAGTTTTTATCTAAACTTGCCATTAGACTGTAACGTTTTGATCATGAAAAAAAATGATACGCTACTTGGAGCCTTTAGTGAGCAGCGGCCATGGGGCAGCTTTACCATTCTCGATGAAGATGAAGATTTCAAGGTGAAACGCATCGAGGTGTTGCCGCTTAAACGTCTGAGCTATCAGCGCCATTCACATCGCAGCGAACATTGGTTCGTCGTTCGCGGCAAAGCTAAAGTAACACTAAACGGCGAAGAAATTCTAGTTGGTCCCGGGGAGTCTATTGATATTACTGCAGGATCAGCACATCGAGTAGAAAATTCAGATCCGCAAACCAAATTAGTATTCATTGAGACCCAAACTGGCAGCTATTTCGGCGAGGACGATATTGAACGTCTCGAAGATGATTTTGGCAGAGCAGATATCTAAGAGTCAGGCCCAATTATAGCTGAGCCTCACATTTTTGGCTGTAAAACACTAATCGTATATTATACAGAATTAGTGCTCCACTTTTTCCCGCGCTGAGTCAGATCTTCTATTGAGGAAGCAGCTTAACGATGTCATTGAGGTCCGAACGAAAACTTCCGATAATATCGGCTTTCGTGTTCCTTATGCTTGTGATGATAGGTGTGGTGTTTTACCAAAGCACCGTTTCATCTCAGGAAGCTCTCGAATGGCAACGGCATTCTCAGGACATAATTTACAGGCTTGATGAGCTTCTGTATTTAACACTTGACTCTGAAGCCTCCGTGCGTGGGTTTGCACAGGTCGGAAGCGATACATATCTTGACCCGCATCGGCGAGCTGAATCTCAGATAAAAGCCAATCTAAGCTATCTTCGTCAGCGATTCGGTGATCATAAACCGCAGCTTGAAGAGCTGGATCGGCTGGAATCTTTTCTATCCCAGTATCTTTTCGAAGCCAACCGAAAGATAAATATCCGTATCCGCGAGGGAATGGAAGCCGCGATGCTGGAGACATCTCCTCAGAAGGTCAAGCCCATAATTGATGGTATCAGGACGTCGATCGATAAACTGAAAAATGAAGAGTCTGCATTGCTTAATCGGCGAGAGCGTTCACTCTCAGCAAGCCTTAAACAGACGATCTGGATACTGATAAGCGGAAGCGTTGCAGGCATTGCCGCACTTTTTCTGGCAAATTGGTTGGTTTCGCGGGAGTTCCGGCGGAGAAGGGTAGCCGAAGGAGCACTTGTTGAGGCAAATCAGGAGCTTGAACAAAAGGTCACCGAGAGAACCCAAAGTCTTGAGAGCGCAAATGCTGAATTATTGAAGGTCGGGCGAGAACGAGAGGACCTGCTTCGGATGGAACAAGAAGCCAGACGTGAGGCCGAGATCGCAAATCGTTTAAGAGATGAATTTATGGCCACGGTCTCGCACGAATTGAGAACGCCGCTGAACTCAATTTTAGGATGGGCAAGATTGCTGCAGGAAGGCGATCTGGATGAAAAAGAGGTTCAACGTGCCGTTAGCACGATAATTAGAAGTTCGGAGAATCAGAACCGGTTGATCGAGGACCTTCTTGATGTTGCTCGGCTTATCTCCGGAAAGCTCGATCTGAATTATCAGGAGGTTGAGTTAGGCGAGGTCGTGCGTCACTCCGTCGAGAGTCTTCGCCCAACCGCAGATCAAAAGGGTGTGAGATTGCGGTTCGATATTATGCCCGAAAAGCCATGCAAACTCTTGGGAGACCGAGATAGACTTGTTCAGATATTTTCTAATTTGATCGAGAATGCGATAAAATTCTCTTTCTCGGGCAATAATGTTGATATTGTCTTGGAAGAATGTGAGGGTAAAGCAACAGTGCGTGTTCGTGATGAGGGCGCCGGAATTAGCCCTGAATTTCTGCCTCAGGTGTTTGAAAGATTCCGACAGGAATCAAAACGTGATGGAGAAGTGCGTGCCGGACTCGGTCTCGGACTTGCGATTGTCCGTAATCTTACGGAAATGCATAACGGTACAGTAGCGGTTAAAAGCGAAGGGGAAGGTAAGGGGTCGGAATTCCTGGTTACTTTGCCGCTTTCACCTGACGATCCGGAGATCGGGTCTGACGATCTGCCTGACGGCTTCCAAGAGATCAGCGGCGACAACGTTGGGCTTCGTGTTCAAGATGCTTAGATGGCTGGAACCGTATCCCGTTTTAACAAGAGCGGTCTGAATTCCCGCATTCTTTCCTGTTTCTATATCCAGAGTCTTGTCGCCGATCATCCACGAGCCGCGGAGATCGATCGCCAAGTCAGCTTGAGCAGCTTCGAGCATTCCTAGTCCGGGTTTGCGGCAGCGGCAACCTTCGTCTGGCAAGTGAGGACAAAAATAATAACGATCTATTAGCCCTTCGAGCTCTTCATCCATCGCTCTATGAATAGAGTGCATATCGGCTTCGGTATAGATGCCGCGGCCAATGCCCGATTGATTGGTAACAACCACGACGAAAAAACCAGCAGAGCGAAGACTTGCCAACCAAGAACCATACCTCAAAGTCAGGAAAGGAAAAAACAAGAATAAGGGCCGCAGCCAGAGCCAATAATGCATTGCTCAGCGAGGGTATCAGCAGCCTTGCACAATTACGAAGCATTCCAGCTATTCTAGCAAAACAGTTCGCCTATCCATTCGAATGACACGTTTCGTAGCTTAAATTGAAGGCAGTTCATTCAGTTTGAGGCTTTTCTGACCGAAGTGATTCAAAATTTGTCAGGCCGGAAATGACGGAAAATGTCATCTGACGCAAATTTGAAACCTGATAGGCATCAATCTGCATCGGTTTTGGCAGATAATCGTTCATTTTTTCTCAATATGAACTATAGATAAGTGAAAATGCCCAAACATCAATAAATGCAAGGTTTAAAAGCAGGAGAGCCCGGCCGTTTTGGCCAGGCTCTAAAGGAAGGACAACTGAAGGAACGCTCGGAAGGTGATCAAGCACAGTGGCAAACCGCGCTCGGATGTGTGTTGGCGGCGGGGTCTTGATTGACTTCATCAAGCTAGCCGCTTTTCAATTAGCACGCAGCGTGCCAAAGATGCGTTCCAGTTCAGATCCGAAGTGATGAGTATCTATGGAAGCGGCTAACTCTATATAGCACAAATAGTTAGCGACATTGAATGACGATGGGAGATGAGAAGAGGGAAAACTTTCGGCGGTTTACTCAGGTGAATTTGCTTACACTATTTGGAACATCGCTCGGCCTGACGCCCGAGCGAGATCGCATCTGAGTAGTTCGGATCGATCTCTAGGGCTGACGCAGCGTAGTTTTTGACCTGCAGACATTCCCCACGCTCGAAGTAGATCCTGCCCAATGCTATGTGCGCATCGATCTGCCGATTGTCCCAGAAAAGTGCTGTCTTGAAGGAACTCATCGCTTGTTCACGGTCGCCGCGGCGAAGATGTATCTTGCCGAGCAATAAATAGCTTTCCGCATTCATCGGCTCGCCTGAGAGTATGCGGCGTATCACTGCCATCGCTTCTTCGTCGTTTCCGTTCTTGAAGTGCTCTCTGGCTTGCGCCAACAGATTGTCGGTCTCGCTCAAACGCGGCTGAGAAGCGACAGTATTCCGGCGATCCCGAAGAACAACGCTGACAAAATCGCTACGACGCGGCTGCGTTACACGCATTCTGATGTCCGGAATGGTTTGCGATCGTTGCCATTCGCGTTCGAGCGTGGCGTATCGGTTTGCCGTTGAAAGAAATGTACGAGCCTGATCGTCAACGACCGCTGCTGATTCATCCTTCAATGCCTGAAGGCTTTTTGCCAAAAGGTAGAAAGCTTCGCCGTCGCGAGGATTCGCCTCAATGGCCGCCCGAAACTGCGTCGCCGCATCGATGAAATTCTTCTGCAGGAACAGTGTATATCCGTAATTAAAGCGGATCGACGCGTCGTCAGGTGAAGAATCCGCCGCCGTTTTCAAAAGAGCGATACCCTCGGCCAATAATGCTGCAGCGTTCTGTTCATTGCGGCGTTCAGCACGCGATGCCTGAACAGCGATCGCACCAAGAGTGTTATACACGGTCGTGAGCTGCAGATCTTCGGCAAGCGGACGAAGAACTGCAAGTGCCTGTTCGAAATTGCCGCGTTCCCATTGGATAGTGCCAATATAGAATGAAGCCTCTGCAAAGCTTTCGTCGTTGCACCCAAGCATTCTGTCACCGGCTTTCGCCGCGGCCCGACACTGATTGTGAGCCGATACCACACGCTCGAACGCATCGATCGCTTCATTAAACTTACGCTGGCCCAAATATAGATGCCCTAGTTCGAGGGCTGCTTCGGCATAGGCAGATTCGGGATTGCTTTCCGAATACAGCCTGACCGCGTTCCGTAAGAAGTTTTCTCGCAACTCACCAGCCGGAGAAAGTAGCCCCTTGATGTATGCCTCAAATGCACGGGCCGGCACCTTACTGGCTGATTCGATCAGCTGATTTTGCGAGAACGGCAGGGCCTTGTCACGTTGATAAAGTATCTGATATGCGACCTGGCCCTGTACGGACTGCAAGTTTCCCAACGCATCGCGAAGCACTATGTCGCGGCTGATCTGTCTGTTCCCGATCTGTTCGCTTAGATAGCGGCCTTCCGCAACGAGGATTATTTTTACAGTAACGTCGATAATCGCGGCGGTGTCTTCGGCAGCAGGAGTTATCGAGTAACGGCCGGTTATCAATAATGTTGCCCCGGCCTCGCGGCTAAGCCTTAAAGATGATGCAAGGCTGGGTAAACTTGTTAACGGCATCCGAAGCCGTTGCTGTAAAAGTTTGCGTTCAGCGTTTGTTACAACATTAAGGCCGGGCACACGGAGCAGTTCGGATACGGAAAGAGCAAAACTTTCTCCGACCCAATTGAACTCTTGCATATCCGTCCGATTCTCGAACGGCATAACAAGCACGGTGTCACCTGCGGAAGACTGGCCGCGCGATTCTGCCGCTAATACGAAAGGCAGAACAATAATGAAAAGCGTCAGGAGCTTTCGGATCATTTCCATTGTGCCGACCATCCACTCAAGGCCTTAAAAGCAAAAATTCGCCTGATCTTCAAGCGAATTCACTACATATGATGCAAACTGTTGCAAAAAGGGTGGTATCCGGTACGGGATTCGAACCCGTGTTGCCGCCGTGAAAGGGCGGTGTCCTAACCCCTAGACGAACCGGACACATAAAACTTCGGCCAAAGATCGCGTCCGCTTTTCGCAGACGAACGGTTAGATTAACAAGCCAGCTTTGCGGTTGTCAAACGTTTGGCACCGCGTCAATAACTTATAAAACGAGACCAATTCCTGATCGCAACCGGGATCGGACAAGGCAAGGATCGGTCGCCATAAACACGAGCGTTCAAACGTGCTATGCGACTTTCGGCATTTTCAAGCAGCTCGTCCGGCGGCAGGTCCTCTCTTCTTTCATAACAAGCGTGCACTATACATGGCAGCGGCTTTGCGATGTTGTGAACTAAACATCCAATGCCGGCCTCAAATAGCGGACATGCGAAAGTTTTAAGCTCATTAGCGTCTGCTTGATCAAGTTTGAATGTACTTATCGCCCTAGTGGTTCGGTCCCTTACACGTTCGATCAATTCGCTAGGAAGATCTTGGATCGCTGCTCCGATAGCACGGGCTTCAAGACGCGTGATCCTTACATTTACATAATGCTCATCTTGGCAGCATTTGCCCGGAGAATCACATAGATCACAAGGTTTGGCTTTGGCTTCGTATCGTTCGCGGATCATTTTGGTGAAGGAATCGCGCAGTTCTTCGAGCTTAAAAAGTGCTCTTGTTTCTGAGATGGGTTTTATCATTTTACCATTCCCGTTAAAACGCCTGGTACCGATCTAGTTCGTTACCTGTGCTATCAGCGCATCTAATTCACATCACGTATTCATAATGTTAGCATTATCAACATCGGCTTCACCCTGCCGGTTAAAATTTCAAATAAAGGCTAGCACGTATGCTGAAGAAACTGCATTGGCTGGCGGCCCCATTGTTTGCGGCCGTACTCACTTCTGCCGTTTTTCCTAATGAGGTAAAACTCAAGAACGGAGACAAGATCTCCGGTAAAATAATCGAGCGCAATGATGAACACGTCATCATCGAGACCGATTATGCAGGAAAGATAATGATCTCCGCGGAGCACATCGCGTCGATCGCTGATAGAACCGAAGAGGCGTCAGCAGGAAATGCGGGAAATGATGCAAAGGCCATCCCCGTGACCGTGAAGGAAAAGACTGAACCGATAACGCCCCCTCCACCAAAGGCGAGGCTTTTCGGCGGAAGATATATAGGCATCGCCGAAGGGTGGGAAGGCAACGCGAACATCGGCTTCAGTTATACAACCGGCAATTCACGTACATCAACGATGACCACCGGTATTCGTGCCGTAAAGACCGGCGGTATCGACAAGCTGACGGTATATGTCCGAAGCCAGTGGCATAACGACCGGAAACGAACGGCCTTCAACACAACGCAGAACGCGATCTGGGGCGGCACAAGGTATGACAGAAATCTAAACGGTAAAATATTCGGTTTTGCTTCATATGATTTTGAGCGAGACCGCCCGAAACGGCTGAATTTTCGCTCTGTGCTAGGAGGTGGGGTCGGTTATCGTCCGATCCGAAATGAGAATACCGAAGTGGACCTTCTTTTAGGTGCGGCCTGGAACAGAACCTGGCAGATAGGCCCGAACACAGATACACCTGAAGGGCTTGCCGGTGCCGTTTTGAAACATCGCTTCCACGAGCGGCTGAAGCTGCAAAGCACCTTTACGGTTTACCAGAATGTTACCGATCGGCGTGAGTTCCGCTTCATTTTTGATTCAACCTTCTCGGCAGATATAACGAAGCGAATCGGGTGGCACATCACCGTTGGCGACCGCTTTAACAATGACCCGGTCGGCACTGCTGAAAAGAATGACGTACTGATCACTACGGGCCTGAGATGGAATTTCGGGAAAAAGAAATAATGGGCGATTGCGAACAAAGCGAGTATGGTTCAGAATCGTGATGAACAGAATATCAACCATACAAGGGGAAACGAGAATATGTTAGAGATCGGCAAGAAAGCTCCTGATTTTACGGCAAAGGATCAAAACGGAAATAAGGTAAAACTTTCCGACCTTCGCGGACAGCGTGTTGTTCTTTATTTTTATCCGAAAGACGATACTCCGGGATGTACGAAGCAGGCCTGTTCGCTTCGCGATTCATATGAGGTTTTTAAAAAGAAAGGCATTAAAGTGTTGGGCGTTTCGATCGACGATGAAAAGTCACATCAGAAATTCATCGAAAAGTACAAGCTGCCATTCGATCTTCTTGCGGACACTGACAAGAAGTTAGTTGAAAAGTATGGCGTCTGGGGCGAAAAAAGTATGTACGGCAAGAAGTACATGGGCACGCATCGGAAGACTTTTTTAATAGATCCTGACGGCAAACTGGTCAAGATATTCGATAAGGTAAAGGTTACTGAACATGCCGATGAGGTGCTGAAAGCATTTGGCGAGGCGTAAAGAAAGTGAAAAATTTCCAGTCAGTATGACCTCTAAAACAAAGATCGCGGCAATGTTTGCTATTGCGTTCTCGATCGCGGGCTGTCAGTCGGATAACGCGAATGTTTCCCAAGCCGGTCGGGAGATTCTAAATACACAACCATCGCCGGTGAAGAACAATATCCCCTTTCCTTCTGCCAAACGCATCTCGCTTGCAGACGCGAAAACCGCTTATGATGCCGGAACGGCGGTATTTATTGATACGCATTCCGAAGCTTCATTTACAAACGAGCATATTACCGGAGCTATAAACGTTCCCACGCTAAAAGTAGAGGAAAAATTCGATTCGATACCCAAGGGCAAAAAGATCATTGCCTATTGCTCCTGACCGGCCGAGAATGCAAGTGCCGGTCTGGTACAAAAACTCAATGAAAAAGGGATCGAAGAAGCATACGCTTTGCTTGGCGGGACTCAGGCATGGAAAAATGCCGGTTATCCAATGACCATCAAAGGAAAAAAATAAGCGTAAAACAAAAATGAGAAATTACAGATAAATTGCCGGATGCTGCACGAAGTCAGGTCGCGTCCCAGCGACTTAGATAGCCTCTCTATCAAAGCCGTATGATGGTTGCGGAGCTTTGTTTACGGAAATCCTCCGAAAGCGCGTTGCGTGTATCAACGATAAGTGACGAAATATCGCAAACGCGGCCATAGTCAACATCGGTATGGTCGGTACAGATCACCACGCAGTCCGTTTCGCGAATAAGTTCGTCGGTAAGTTCCCTGCTGAATAAAGGTTCGCCATCGCCGATAGTGTATGAATGGTCGAATGTTACCTCGGGAACGAAAGGATCGTGGTAATAGACATTCGCTCCGCGCGATCTCAGCAGGTCGATGATCGAAAGCGCCGGCGATTCGCGCATATCATCGATATCCTTTTTGTATGCAACCCCAAGGATGAGTATGTTTGCCCCCTTGACCGACTTTTCCTTTTCATTCAACGCGTCACGAACCAGCCCTGCAACGTATCTTGGCATCGAAGAATTCACCTGTTCTGCCAAGGAGATGAATTGTGAATCAAAACCGTGCTGACGAGCTTTCCATGAAAGGTAATGCGGGTCAAGCGGGATGCAGTGCCCCCCAATACCAGGCCCTGGATAAAACGGCATAAAACCGAAGGGCTTGGTAGCCGCCGCTCGAACCACCTCCCAAGTATCAATACCAAGTGCATTACACAAACGGGCCATTTCATTTGCCATACCGATGTTGATCGCTCGAAAAGTATTCTCCCAAAGCTTGCATGCCTCGGCGACCCGAGCCGATGAGACCGGGTGAACACTATCGACGATCGTCCCATAAAGCTTGGCCGCAACCTCGGTAGAAGCAGAAGATACGCCCCCGACCACCTTTGTTATATTATGTGTCTGAAACTGCGGATTGCCCGGATCGACGCGTTCCGGAGAGAACCCCAAGAGAAAGTCTTCGTCGAGTTTAAAACCTTTCGCCTCAAGCATCGGGAGTAGAACCTCATCCGTTGTTCCGGGATAGGTGGTGGATTCCAGAAGGACAAGCTGTCCCTTCCGCATGTATTTCTGGATCTCTTCACCCGCTGAAAGTATGAAGGACATATCGGGGTCCTTGGTCTTGCGAAGCGGCGTTGGGACGCAAATAACAATGACGTCACATTCTGTGAGCCGGGAAAAATCGGTCGTCGCGACCAAATGGCCCGCCTCAACGCACTTATTTAGGTTCTCGCTCGGCACATCTACGATGTAGGAAATGCCTTCATTTACCTGTTTTGCTTTATTCTCATCGACCTCAAATCCGATTCCGTCGAAACCTTTGAGGCAAAATTCGACAATTAGCGGAAGCCCCACATAACCTAATCCGATAACCCCGATCTTCGCTTTTCGTTGATCGATCGCTTGTCCTAATTTTTCCTTTAACATGCTTAAGTTCTGGCAGCGCCTGGAGCGGACCGCGGTCGCCAGGCAAAGCTTAAAGTTAGGCGAATACAATTACTTAGTCAAGATGCTGGTCGGCTATGTTAGACTTATCGTAACTTCCCGTCCGCGGGGCTGTTCATCGGCCTTTTCAGCCGCGGTTAGATCCGAATATGGCACTTAGCATTGAATCAACCAACCCGGTCGTAAGGGCCGTGATAGAGGGCAAAGCTCCGCGCAACGCACAGATTGCGGCGGCTCGCGGGATCTTGCCGCTGCCTCCGACAGACCTTCTGGAGATACTTGTAAACCTTGTGACATCGGAAGACGAAGAGCTCTCGAAGCTGGCTTCATCGACTATCCGGGAGCAGGACGCAATGCTTCTCCTGGATGCGATGAACGATCGATCGATAGCTGCTTCGGTGCTTGGCTACTTTGCCGAACATGCAGAGGTTGTGGAAGAAGTGGTTGCTACTGCTGCGATCAATAATGGCCGCACGCCGGAGGCCAGTATCATAGCACTGGCACAGAATGCAAAGAATGGCGAATTGCTTGAACTTCTTTCGTTGAATCAACAGTTGTTGCTGCGCTCGCCGGGGCTGATAGATGCAATTATCTCCAATCCGAACAGCACTTCAGAGGCCGGACGTCGAGCATCAGAGACCAAACGCGAGTTCTTTGAAAAGGAACGCGGGGCGAAGCAGATCGCTAATGAGCTTAGGGCACAAGGAAAGATCGCCGCAGCCGAGTTCTTTGAAAGCTCAGAAATGGATGGTTCCGATCTCTCTGCCGAGGACGCGATACTTTTGGCCGAGATGATCGAAATACCGGACGCGGACATCGACGATTCATGGATGGGCCTTGAGTATCTTGAAGAGTTTTACGAAGAAACTCCTGAAGAACGGGCGGCCATAGTGAACAGGATACTCGGTGAGCTTTCCGCAGATGAATTCGATCTACCGACCGAACGTATCTCGATGATAAATCGGATAATGAAGATGGGAATGAAAGACCGCGTGCGGTTGGCGATGAAAGGCGACCGCGAGGCGAGAAATATTCTCATACGCGATCCGAACCGCATCGTCTGCCAAGCTGTGGTGAACAATCCAAAGATAACCGAACAGGAAGTGGAGAAGATCGCCGCGATGCGTTCAGTAACTGAAGATGTGCTCCGAAAGATCGCAAACGATCGTCAGTGGGCACGCAGCTATCCGATAATGCATAACCTTGCGAGGAACCCGCGTACGCCGATAGCGAACGTGCTGCCAATATTAACGCGACTGCAATTACGAGATCTCACCGCGATCTCGAAGAGCAAAAATGTACCCGACGCAGTTCGCCGCCAGGCCCTCAGACTTTCCCAGGCCCGCTCCGGACGGTGATATGTTTTACCAAAGACGCGCTTTGTGAGATTTCCGATTATAATTTTCTAAATGACCGGAATGGTTTCTAAGCTTAAGACCACACTCGAGATGATAAAATTCGAGCACACGCTTTTTGCGCTTCCGTTCGCCTTTCTCGGGGCGATACTTGCGGCGAACGGCTTGCCGACGTGGCATCAGATACTATGGATCACGACCGCAATGATCGGCGCGCGTTCGGCAGCTATGACGTTCAATCGGATCGTCGATCGTGACATCGATGCCCAAAACCCGCGAACCGCCAACCGTGAATTACCGAGCGGACGGCTTTCTTTAGGATTCGCATGGGGATTTCTATTTATTTCAATCGGCATATTTCTTTTGGCATCTTGGTCGTTAAATTGGCTGACATTCGCGCTTTCGCCGGTCGCTTTGCTTAGCGTACTTGGCTACTCATACGCCAAACGGTTCACCGCCTTCGCACATCTGCTGCTCGGCTGGGCACTTGCCATTTCTCCGACCGCTGCCTGGATCGCGGTGCGCGGAGCAATAGATTCGGAAGTTCCGCTGCTCTTATCTTTGTTCGTACTTATGTGGACTGCAGGTTTTGACGTCCTGTATGCGTGCCAAGATCACGATTTCGACAAGCGTGCAGGGCTTCATTCGATCCCGGCACGGTTTGGCATTGCCCGCGCCCTCTGGATCGCTCGGCTTTTCCATTTTCAGGCGTTTATCGTTTTGGTACTGCTCTATTTAGTTTCCGGGTTGAGCTGGCCGGCTGTCGCCGGCGTTGCTCTGGTTGGGGCGCTGCTGATCTATCAGCATACCCTCGTCAAACCAAACGATCTTTCGCGAATGAACACCGCATTTTTCACGACGAATGCGTTCGTCAGTTTTATTCTGCTTATTTCGTTCGGTTCGGCTGTCTTTTTCGCAGAGCATCAGTAATGTCACGAAGGAAACGAAACATTGCTTGCCTTGAATCAATGTGGACGAGGCGTATCGAGAATCGGCTCAATGTCTTGCCAACGCTGGAACTGGTTTCACGTACCATGGAGGCCAGATTCAGCCACCTTACCTGCAACACACGAGAAGAACTCCGCTACAACCTGAATCTGCTGTGCAAACGCAATTATGGCGTTCTTTATTTCGCCTTTCACGGATCGCCGGGCAAGATACACCTTCACAGCGGAAAGATAACTTTGACCGAACTTGCCGAAATGATGGGCAAACGGTTCGGCAATTGGATCGTCCATTTTGGCACCTGCAGCACGATGCGAAAACCGCGCGAGGTGGCATATTTTGCGGAGGCTACCGGAGTTGCACTCGTGACAGGATTTACTAAGGATGTTGACTGGATAGAATCTTCGGCATTCGAACTGCTGCTCTTTAAGGCTTTTCAAACCTACCAGAGCCCCCGCGTTATCTGCCGCCACCTGCTCACCAAATATCCTGATCTGGCCGAATTGACAGGCTTCACCTATTTCCCGGAAGCCTTGTTGGACTAGTATTTACCAATACGCCCCACCCCTGATTTCTGATAAAATTATCTCATTAGTATGCAGTTCTCATTTGATAAGAATTTGATCGACATTGCCTTCAAGGTTGAAGACGGCGAGCGGTTGACGTTTGACGAAGGTATGGCGTTGTTCCAAACGACCGACCTCAACGCGCTGGGTAAACTCGCAGACACGGTTCGGCGCCGCAAGCACGGGCTGACGACGTATTACAACGTCAACCGTCATTTCAATCACACGAACATCTGCGTCGCGGACTGCAAGTTCTGCGGATTTTATCGCCGTGCTCGTCAGGAAGACGCATACACGCATTCGATCGAAGAAGGCATCGAGATCGCACGCGCGGCGGTGGCCGAGGGAGCGACCGAATTGCATATCGTCGGCGGGCTCAACAGCAAACTTCCCTTCAGCTATTACACCGATCTTTTTTCGTCGCTAAAGCGCGAGTTTCCAAAGCTGCATCTCAAAGCCCTCACGATGGTCGAGCTCGACTTCTTTGCTCGGTTTTACAAGATGTCCGACGAAGATGTCATCGAAAAGCTCAAGGCCGCAGGAATGGATTCCTGTCCCGGCGGCGGTGCCGAGATCTTTGCCGAACCCACACGTTCACGCATCTGCGACCATAAATGCGACGGCGACCGCTGGCTCGAACTTGCCGGCAAGGTTCACAAAGCCGGCCTGAAGACAAACGCGACGATGCTCTACGGCCACATCGAATCGATCGAAGACCGCATCGACCATCTCGTGCGTCTTCGCGAACAGCAGGACAAGACCGGCGGCTTTCAGTGCTTTATCCCGCTCGCGTTCTATCCACCTGGCACGGCGTTACACTTGGAGCGAAGAGCAGAACAAGAACAGCATCCGTGCAAAGATATTCAAGCCCATAAGGCCCTACGTGGAGCGGATGGCTCGCTGGCTGAACAAAAAAGCGGTAAAAGCTCAAAAGAAAACCTAGAAGTATTGGAAAAAGAAAATGAACTATTGGCTGGTGAAACAAGAACCCGGTTCGTATTCTTTCGATGATTTTCAGAAAGAGAAAAAGACGGATTGGACCGGTGTGCGAAACTATCAAGCTCGGAACTTTTTGCGCGATATGCAGAAAGGTGACGAGGTTCTCTTTTATCATTCCGGCGATGAAAAGGCGGTTGTTGGGTTCGCAACCGTTTCGAAAGAGGCATTTCAAGACCCGACCGCGGATGATCCGGCTTGGATTGCTGTTGAGCTGAAGGCAGGTAAAAAACTTAAGACTCCGGTTCCGCTTTCTTCAATCAAGGCTGAACCTAAGCTATCGAATATTTTGCTTGTCAGGAACGGCCGTATTTCTGTTATGTCGCTTACAAAGGCCGAATTTGACCAAATTGTAAAGATGGGTAGCTAACCAATGCTGTCCTCCTGCAAATATGCATAAAGAAGCCGTCGCCTACTATCATTCGCTGCTCGAAGATCACGAACTTGCTAATGAAAGCTTTGAACAACTTCAAAGTGGCCTTGAGCGAAATCTTCTGATCTTCGGCGGACGTCCGCTGTCGCCCTATCTCCGCCCACATTTTGTGAAGCGTTCGGATTGGCAAAAGGCCGCGAACGCTTGCGAAACCATATGGAGCGCATTGCAAAAAGTAAAAGATGCGGCCGTTAGTGACGAACTGCTTCTGGATGAGCTCGGCATCACCGAAATAGAAAGAGAGCTTGTAAAGATCGATCCCGGATACAGGCAAGTTTCACCGACGGCCCGTCTTGATTCGTTTCTTACCGAAAGTGCGTATAGCTTTGTTGAACTCAACGGGGAAAGTCCCGCGGGCATAGCTTACGCCGACGCCGCGTCAGAGATATTCACGGATCTTCCTGTGATGAGGAAATTTGGGGAACGGTATCCTTACTCGGGATTTTCGGGTAGGGAGAAGATGCTCAGCGTTCTCCTCGAATGCTGGAACGAATTCGGCAGCGGGAAGGCTAATAGAAAGCCGATCATCGCGATCGTGGATCTAAAAGACCTGCCAACGCAAAAAGAATTTGATCTGTTCCGTGACTATTTCGAAGCGCAGGGCTACGATGCCGTTATCTGTGCGCCTCAAGACCTTGAATTTGATAACGGAAAGCTGTGGTTTGGCGGTGTGGCAATTGACGTTATTTACAAGCGGTTACTCGTAAATGAATATTTGCCGATAATGGACGAAGCTCCGGCTCTTTTGGAAGCATATCGGGCCGGCGCGGTGTGTATGGTCAATAGCTTTCGGGGAAAGCTGATCCATAAGAAGGCTATTTTTTCTGTCCTCACCAATGAGAAATACGCTAAACTTTTTAATGGGACGGAAACGGAAGCTATCGCCGCTCACGTCCCATGGACGCGAAAGTTTCGCGAGGAACGAACCCTAAATGCGGGAAATGAGATCGATCTGGTCGAATGGACCCGTTCGAATTCGTCAAAACTCGTTTTAAAGCCGAATGATGATTATGGTGGCCACGGCATATACATCGGTTGGAATTCGAGTGAAGCCGAGTGGGATGCGGCGATTGCGGCAGCCCTTGCCGATGGTGATTATCTTGTGCAGGAACGTGTAAGCACCGCCAAAGAGATGTTCCCGATGATATTTGACGAACACGGAAAATGGGGAATGGTCGAACAGCTTGTTGACCTTGACCCTCTTCTTTTTAATGGGATTGTCGGTTCCGCTTTCACGCGGCTTTCTACTTCCGAATTGGCGAATGTTTCTTCTGGTGGCGGCATGGTGCCGACATTTATTATTGAGAATCAATGATGAAGATCTTACTATCCGGCTTATTTCTCTTATTTTTTTCGATCACAGTTGTGAATGCTCAAACTAGGGCAAAACTTTTCAGCATCACTAAAACCGAGAGTGTCTTTACAGAAAAAAGCTCGCCTGCCAGCATTGCTGAATTTATGATCGAATTCGCCAGCGAGGCTTTTACCGCGCCCGACGTCTTTGAGATCACGTTCGACGAAGGTAAGGTTCATACCGCTTCGCGTCTGTCTAAGGAATTTCGGGCGATGGATGACGTTACGTGGCGAGGCAAGATCCTGGAAGGGAAATTCGAGGGCGATGTTATATTGACCTTCCTAAAGGGCCACGTTGCCGGACTAATTTATACTCCGGATGCCGTCTATGAGATCATCCCGCGTGGGCAACATCATATCCTGGCTAAATTGGATCAATCGCTTTTCCCCGAATGCGGTGGCGAGATCAGATCAGAGGAAAAGCAGTTTGATCGTCCGAAAAACGAGGCGGGGCCGGCTGTTGATTCTGGTGATCGGATCGATGTTCTTGTTGTCTATACGACGGCAACAAAGAATTTCCTCGGTGGCGACGTACAGGCGCAGGTGCTCTCCCAGAATGCCATTGACTCAACCAATACCGCATACGTTAACAGCCGGATACGCCAGCGTGTCCGAATGGTGAGCGCACAGGAATGGGTTTATACAGAAACGACGAGCTACAGCACTGACCTCAGCAATTTACGAAACAGCGCAACCATCCAAACAACAAGAAACACCGTTAACGCAGACCTTGTAGCAGCAATAGGCGAGATATCTGGAGCCTGCGGCGTAGGCTACCTTATGGGCAGCAATCCATCAGGCAATCCCAACAATGGATTTACCGTTACGGCACGAAGCTGTGCTGTCGGCAACCTTTCATTTGCTCACGAGCTCGGGCATAACATGGGTAGCCAGCACAATCCTGAGAACGGAAGCGGTGCGACATTTCCTTATGGCTATGGACACTACGCTAATGGTGTGTTCCGAACAGTTATGTCTTATGTCGATCCGTGTCCGAATGGCTGCACCCGACGAGCATACTTTTCCAATCCGTTCATTGCGTATCAAGGTATTCCGACCGGCCTGGATAATCTTCGCGATAACGCTCGCTCGATAAACAACACGGCTGATGCTATTGCGAACTACCGTTACAGCGGTTCGAGCATCTTGCTTCAATCATATGCAGCGGGCGGGACAGTGCCCCGCGGAATTCAACGAACTGTTACCTGGGCATCGAACAATATAGCAGGGAATGTAAGAATCGAGCTATCACGTGATCTGGGTCTAAACTGGACCACACTTGTTGCGAATACTCCCAACGATGGCAGCGAACCAATAACGGTCTGGGGGCAAGCTAGTCGAAGGGCGTGGCTTCGGGTCGTTAGCGTTGACAACCCTAATATATCAGACACAAGCACCGGATCCGTTAGCATTCGTTGATGTATATCGATCAGATCATTTTCCTCAAAGCCCATCCATCGCGATGGGCTGTTTAATTTTTTTGTGTAGAATATTGGCAATGAACGACGTTCCCTCTAGCAGACTTCGAAAATTAACAAATGAGTTCCTTCGACTCTCAGAACGACTCAAGCAAGGTGGCGGGCCGGAGAAGATCCAAAAACTCCACAAGCAAGGCAAGCTAACGGCTCGTGAACGCATCGAGCTTTTGCTCGACAAAGGCACCTTCTCGCAAGAGATCGGATTACTTGTTGCATATGACGAGTACGGCGGGCAGGCGCCAGCGGCCGCCGTTGTAACGGTTGTCGGGAAGATCCATGGCCGAGAATGTGTTGTTGTTGCCAACGATGCGACCATCAAGGCCGGAGCCTGGTATCCGGAAACGATAAAGAAGATCTTGCGCGCTCAGGAGATAGCGATGCGAAACCGTGTTCCCATCGTGTATCTCGTTGATAGCGCGGGGGTGAATTTGCCTTATCAGGGAGGTGTTTTTCCGGGGCAGTACGGTGCCGCCCGCATCTTTTATTACAACTCGATTATGCGGCGCTATTTGAAGGTTCCCCAGATTGCCGCTGTGATGGGAATGTGCGTTGCGGGCGGTGCGTATCTACCGGCGTTGTCGGACGTTATTCTAATGGTCGAAGGCACTTCCTTTATGGGGCTTGGCGGTGCCAACCTTGTGAAAGGGGCGACGGGCCAAACTATCGACAATGAAACACTTGGCGGAGCAATGACCCATAATTCAATCTCCGGGGTTGCTCATTACCGAACAGCAAATGATGAAGAATGTCTCGAGAAAATACGTTGCCTTGTATTGGAGCTGCCAGGAAAAGAACCGACTCGCGTGTCGATTCAAGGTAGTCGTGATCCTTTAGCTGCTAGCTTTAAGCTTTACGATATCTTGCCTGAGGACCACAAAGCTCCTTACGATATGTACGCCGTCCTTGAGACATTTATTGACGCGGACTCGCTTGATGAATTCCAGGCGGACTATGCAAAAGAAATGATCTGCGGAACCGCCCGGATCGGCGGTATTACGGTAGGGGTTATAGCGAACAGCCGCGGAATGTTCAAGGGGAAGCAAGGAGAGCCTCCGCGTTTCGGTGGGATCGTTTATACTGAGTCTGCCGAAAAGACGGCATATTTTATCGAAAACTGCGACCGTCATTCAACGCCGCTACTTTTTGTCCAGGACGTTTCCGGTTTTATGGTTGGCGCCGATGCCGAACATAGCGGCATCATCCGCGCCGGTGCTCGTTTTGTCGAAGCAATGGCGACCGCCGCCGTGCCGAAAATAGTCTTGACGATAAACCACGCATCAGGAGCAGGATACTATGCGATGGCGGGGCTAGGTTTCGATCCGGATTTTATCTTCACTTTGCCGACAGGCCGAATGGGCGTGATGGAAGGTGACAGCGCCGTTCAGGCGATGTTCGGAACGCAGCTTGAAAAACTCAAAAAAGAAGGCACGGAGCCAGACGAGGCAATGCTTTCCGAGATGCAAAAGGTCCGCGAAACCTATGACCGCGAACTCGACGCAAAACATGCCGCCGCTCGCGGCCTGGTCGATGCCATTGTTACACCTGAAGACGTTCGCGATTCGCTGATACTGGCACTTGAAACGTGTCTAAACACATCAAACCCGCACATCGGTCCATTTGTGTTGACAGCCTAAATTAGAGTCCTGATCTTGATGAATGTCTATTACCAGTATGGACTTTGACGTTAACGATGCAAACGCCGTGCTCTCAGCAACACCGAGAACTTTGCGTGCTTGGCTTGGCGATCTGCCAGTTGAGTGGACTGCCTCAAATGGCGATCATAACGACTGGCAGCCGTTTGATATTGTCGGACATTTGATCCACGCAGACGAAACTGATTGGATACCGCGGGCCAGAGTCATCTTGGCACAGGGCGAAGATCTCCATTTTCCACCTTTCGATCGTTTCGGACAATTTGAAAAGACGAAAGGCAAAACACTCAAGACACTTCTAGAGGAATTCGCTGTTGTTCGCCGGAAGTGTCTTGATGAATGGTCATCATGGAAACTCACCCCTGAAAAACTTGCACTTATTGGGATACACCCGGAGTTTGGTGAGGTGTCGCTCGCTCAACTGCTATCCACCTGGGTGGTTCATGACCTGACGCACATCCGCCAGATCGCCATAGCAATGGCTCGTCGGTATGAGGAAGCAGTTGGTCCCTGGAAAGCTTACTTGAGTATTTTGAACTAATTGAATTCTAGGTAGTTCAAACGTGCGTTCGCCTGTTTTCGTAACTATGAGATGTGGGCGGGGTGAGGACCCGCCGCAAGTCAGGATAGAATTACATTATACTGGGCGTCGGCCCGTTATCAGCTGAACAATAAGAACCACAACAGCTACCACAAGAAGTATGTGGATCAGATTACCGAGCGCCGCTCCGGCAACGCCGAAACCAAGTGCCCAAAGTACCAAAAGAATTATAAAGATAGTCCAAAGCATTATTTTCCCTCCCTTGTGTGATTTAGATCTAGCAGATATAGACTATATAAACTAAGAGTCCTTCTGCTTGCTAAGTTTACTTCGGTTTTAGTGTTAGCAAAGGGTGTGCCAAATAATATTCCCCAGCAAAAACCTATATCCACTCAAGGAAACGGAAAATTATGAATTAAATCGATACATACTAAATTCTATTCAGCAGGTCAGATCAAAGTTTCAGCAACGAAATCAATACAAGTGCAAAACTAGTCAAAGTTTGTCTTGGATTAGGTGCTTGTAATCCGCGGCTGCGTTCCTGATAACGCTGTAGGATTCCTCGCGTCCATATGAGTATGCGATCTCACACTGGTTTGGCTGATCCGGTAGGGATTTGTATGTCAGGAAATAGTGTTCAAAGCGCTCGAGTATCCCCTTTGGCAGCTGAGCGATCTCTTGATACTGTTCAAAGACTTTGTCACCTTTAAGTACCGCAATTATCTTGTCGTCGGCCTGGTTATCATCCACAAGGCAAAATCCGCCGATGGGCCTTGCCTTCAGGATGATGTCGCCGCGTGGTATATGGTGTTCCGAAAGGACAAGTATGTCCAACGGATCGCCATCCCCACCATTTATTGTCAGATCGGTTTTTGACCGAGCAAGTTCCGCAATTCCAATGTCGCAGTACGTTTGTGGGACGAAGCCATAGTTCGCAGGAACAACGTTCGAATATTGCTGCGGTCGATCGATCTTTAGGTAACCCGTTTCCTTATCGACCTCGTATTTTACTGTGTCTCGTGGGACTATCTCAATAAAAACAGTTACTTCCTCCGGCGCTGAGCCGCCGATTGGAATGCCGTGCCATGGATGAGCTTTGTCAGTACGGTACATACTTATTATTATTTGTTCTTCAGAAACCTATGTCTAATGGGGTAAGGGTTGAAAGATCCGACTCGACAATAGTGATCAAGTTCGTTCGGCCGGAACTCCGCAATCCGCTTTCGTTATCTGTGCTTGATGAAATGGACCACGCTCTTGACCTAGCTAAGATATCTGGTGCGGAACGTATCATTTTCACCGGAACCGGAAACATTTTTGCTTCAGGTGCAGATCTTCGGGAGATAAATGCGGTTGAGCCTGAACGTGTTCGCGGATTTGCCGCGCGAGGACAACGCCTTATGGAGCGAATAGAACAGTGCCCGCTAACAACGACCGCTTTAATTAATGGAGCGTGTTACGGTGGTGCGCTTGATCTTGCGCTTTCCTGTGAGCAGCGGATCGCCGTTGCGGAGGCCACTTTTTGCCACCCTGGAACCGGCCTCGGAATTATAACCGGATGGGGTGGGACACAGCGTCTTCCTAGGTTGGTCGGCCAGGCAAACGCGTTGAGAATGTTTTTTACAGCGTCGCCGATTTCAGCAAGTGAAGCTCTTCGGATCGGACTCATTGATGCGATAACTGAAGATCTCGCTTCGTGTATCTTAAAAAGTTAATTCTTTACATCTCCTGAGCGAACCTCCACATCAGGATTGGTAAATCTCGTATATTCCATATTCGCCCTGACGTCAGGAATCACCCTTTTCTTCTTTATTTGAAGGGTAAATACCTCGACCATTATCTTAGCGGGCGTGAAGATCGCGAATTCACTTTCAGAATAGGTAAAGTCTGACCGGGTTACGATCACCGGGGCGGGGAATCCATTAGGTTGCGCGGTCATCTCTCTTATTTCGCGCAAAATGTGATGGGTTGCGGCATCGATCCACAACGTTCCCCGAAGTCTCGGATTTAGCGGAACTCGCGTGTCAGTATCCACGGCCACATCCACCAGAACATCCTTAGCTCTCTTGTCCTGGGTGTCATAGATCCTTACGTTTTCACTGGGATTGATCTGTTGGTAGAAAACAACGAGAACCGGTTTGCCTTCTATCTCATCGTGTTTGAGGAATTTGAATTCCATTATTTCACGGAAATTCTCTGCAAGTGGAATTCCTTGAAAGAGAGTGTAGCCCTCGATCTCAAATTCATCGCGGCGGAAGCTTTCTTTTCGGATCTGTTCGATTTCGTCTTTTGAAGAGGCAGCGCGCGAGAGCTTTTCAAAGAAATCTTTAGCGCGAACATCTGCTTTTCCGATCGGTTTCCCATCGACAGAAGTGATGTGCCTGTATTCCATCATTCGATCGTCGTCGCTGGAAAGTTGATAAACAATAAATGTGGAGCCGACGGTGCGACGTCGTCTAACAGAGCCATCTTCCCTCAAGACCTCGAAGGTTCTAAGTTCTTCCGATATCAGGTTTCGGAACGATGCCACATATTCCTTTGATCGTTCAGCCGCTTTTTTGATGACTTCGAGTACGTCCGTTTCGGTCTTTGACTGAGCATTTATGGGAACAACAATAAATGCAACTGAGAGGATGATGTAAATGTGAAAACGGATTAGCTTCATTACGATAAGAAATTCGACCTCCGATAGGTTATTATCATATCAAACTTAGATCAGAGGTTTTTATTATGCGGGTTCAGTTGAAAGATATAGCCCACGCACGTTCGGGAGATAAAGGAGATACTGCGAATATCGGCCTTATAGCTTTGAAGGACGAATATTACCCATTACTTGTTCGCGAGGTTACTGCCGAGCGCGTCAAACAGCATTTTGGTGAAATGGTCACCGGAGAGGTCGAACGATTTGAGTTACCGAATCTGAATGCTCTTAATTTTCTTCTGCATGGAGCCCTGGGTGGAGGCGGGACATTGAGCCTCATGACGGATGCTCAAGGAAAAACTTTCTCGACAGCACTTTTGCGGATGTACATCGATGCCCCAGAATTAAACTGATCTTATGCCTGTCGTCTTAACTTCGACCGAAGATGCGGTCCACATCATCACACTCAACCGCCCTGATAAGCGAAATGCTTTGAATGATGAACTGATCGATGAGCTGAAGACAGCTTTACGTTATGCAAATGATGATGATAGCCTGCGAGCAGTGGTGATTCGTGGCGCGGGCAAGGACTTTTGCTCCGGTGCCGACCTTTCTTCTATACAGAAAATAGCGACTGCAACATACGAAGAAAATCTCGAGGATGCCCGTTCCCTAGCCGAATTGTTTAGCCTTATTCGTGAAGTGAGAGTCCCAGTGATAGCCGCAGTCCATGGCCGTGCTTTAGCAGGCGGATGCGGGCTCGCGACTGCGTGTGATCTGGTTATTGCCACAAAGAGCGCACGTTTCGGTTACCCGGAGGTGAAGATCGGCTTCGTGCCAGCAATGGTATCGGCGATCGTTCGTCGGAACATTGGGGAGAAAAAAAGCTTCGAACTTTTGACGCAGGGCTTCGAGTATTCTGCACAAGAGGCCGAATCGCTCGGCCTTGTGAATAAGGTATTTGAGGATGAAGATTTTGAAACGTCGCAGATCGAATATGCTTCGGTTTATTCAAGGTTAAGCCCTTCAGCGGTCTCGCTATGTAAATCGCTTCTTTATAAGATCGATGGCACATTATTTAGGGAAGCCCTGGAATTTGGCGCCGCAACTAACGCCCAAGCCCGAATGACAGATGATTGCCAGAATGGCATCCGTGCGTTTTTGGAACGAGACAGATCCTAAAATAACGCGTGAGCTATCTCTTCTGTCCAAATTTTCATCAACCTATCGCACGCGAATGTAGGCCAACTTCGTTTTGCACTGATTCTTGCCTTTTGCGCAGACGTTCTCCGCATTATAATTAACCTATGCAATTTCGTCTCATAAGTGAAAATAAGCCGAAGGGGGATCAGCCGGAGGCTATCCGGCAATTGGTCGAGGGTTTGAATTCGGGAGCGCGCGATCAGGTTTTGCTTGGAATTACAGGTTCGGGAAAGACTTTCACCATTGCGAACGTAATACAGGAAGTTCAGCGGCCGACGCTTGTACTGGCTCACAATAAGACTTTGGCCGCACAGCTTTATCAAGAGTTCAAGACTTTTTTTCCGGAGAACGCGGTCGAATATTTTGTTTCCTATTACGACTACTATCAGCCTGAGGCCTATGTGCCTGCCGCCGACCTTTATATAGAGAAAGAGGCAACAATAAATGATGAGATCGACCGGCTGCGGCTCTCTGCAACGCGCGCACTCTTTGAACGTCGTGATGTTATTGTAGTCGCGTCGGTCTCATGTATCTATGGCCTTGGAGATCCGGATGCGTATTTTGGGATGCTGATGTTCATCGAGCCGGGCATGCAGTTGAAACGGGAAGACTTGTTGAAGAAGTTGGTTGAACTCCAATATGAGCGGGTGAACATCGACTTTGACCGCGGAACTTTCCGTGTTCGCGGCGATGTTGTTGAGGTCTATCCGAGCTATCAGGATCAGGCTTACAGAATAGAGTTTTGGGGTGATGAGATCGATTCGATAGCGACTATCGATCCGCTGTTAGGAGAAGTTGTGTTCAAGCATACGTCGCGGCTGCCGATATACCCGAAAACACATTATGTTATGTCGAAAGACACGATAAAACGTGCGGTGCAGACCATACGTGCGGAGCTTGACGAACATGAGGAAAAGCTGATCGGTGAAGGGAAGATCGTTGAGGCTCAGCGGCTACGGCAGCGCACGATGTATGACCTTGAGATGATCAAGGAGATGGGCTTCTGTCGTGGCATCGAGAACTATTCGCGTCATCTGACGGGCAAAAAGCCGGGCGAGCCGCCGCCGACCTTGCTTGATTATTTGCCGCAAGATGCATTGATGGTGATAGATGAATCGCACCAGACGCGTCTTCTTCATTGTCCGGCAAAAGGGTTTCGGCTACATTAGGCTTGTCGTTCGCGATCAAAGAGTTGCTGGTTTCCTCCGCTGCCGCCGAAAGCTTTTCAAATTCTCTCTTGTCGATCGAACGTACCTCCGGCGCAGCCAATTCAGATTCCATCTTTCGTTCCCGAGCGATGGTTCTTTCCTCTTCGACTTCTTTCTCTATTGCGTCAAGATCAAGTGCCTTTTCCTCTCCTTCCAGATCTACCTCGCGCTCCCAGGTCTGACGAAATTCATTCGACGTTTGGCGGAGATCGGCGACGACCTTTCCGATCTTTCGCGCATACTCCGGCAAGCGGCGCGGGCCAAGGAATATCAAGGCGACCAACGCTATCAGGATCAATTCCTGGGTTCCAAGGCTTTCGAGAACTAAGAGAAACATTTTTCTATTCTCTGCCGGCTACATAAGCATGCCGCCTTTACGTCGCGATCTATTCAACCGTGATCAGAACATCCGCTCTTTCGACCACTCGGCCAACGACCGCGGCTTCAGGTACTTGAGTCAAAAATTTATCGGCTCCCGCTTCCGAAATACTGATCAAAAGTCCGCCGGCGGTCTGCGGGTCGAAAAGAATGCTCTGCATAGTTGCGGATACAGAGCCATCGAATGCGACGCTCTCATCAACGTAGATCCTGTTATTCCTATCTCCGCGCGTAAGCATCCCCTGTTCGACAAGTTCAACCACGTCCGGAAGAAGCGGCACTTTCGAAGATTGAATTCTAAAAGTAACGCCGCTGGCACGTGCCATCTCGAACGCATGGCCCAACAGCCCGAATCCGGTAACGTCCGTGCAGCCGTTCGCTCCAGCACTAACCATCGCCTCAGAAGCAGCGCGGGCCGAAGTGCTCATCGCTGCAAGACATGCCTCTGTAGCCTTTTCGCTCGCAACGCCGCGTTTTACTGCCGTATTGATAGCTCCGGTTCCAATCGGTTTTGTTAACAAAAGAATATCTCCGGGCTTTGCCCCCGCATTTGTGATGACACGGTTCGGATCGATAGTTCCCGTAACTGCATAGCCAAACTTCATCTCCTGATCATCTACAGAATGCCCGCCCAAAATAGCGACACCCGCTTCGCTCATCGCGTTTTGCCCGCCGAGAAGTATTTTTGCCAAAACATCCCAATCACCCTTTTGAGGATAACAAACGACCGAAAGCGCGGTAAGCGGCCTGCCGCCCATTGCATAGATATCATTTAGCGAATTGATAGCAGCGACGCGGCCATACGTCTCCGGATCATCAGCCACGGGCGTGAAAAAATCTACTGTTTGCACAAGTGCAACGCTGTCCGAAAGGCGAAATACACCTGCGTCGTCGGCAGTATCAAAACCGACGATCACATTTTCATTCATCTGTTTCGGAAGCTTGCTCAACACCTGAGCAAGGTCGCCTGGGGCGAGTTTTGCCACTCAACCAGCACAGGAGACCATTTCCGTCAAACGCTTGGTCATTCGTGTTGTCCTCCTTTATTGATCATCGACGAAAAAGTTCATTCGCTGAAAGCTGCCTCACTTGAACGTCCCATCAGCAGTTGGAATATGCGGTCGAGGTCATCATTATTGTAGTACTCTATCTCGATCCTGCCGGCGCCATCCTTGTTTCCGGGACGAATCTTTACGTTCGTCCCAAGAGCACGCATCATTTTCGTTTCGGCATAGCGCAGATTAGGATCGATCGACCTTTCTGAAATTTTGTTCTGAGGTTTTGCTGATGGGCGTGACGTGGCCCGCTTTATGGTTCGTTCAGCCTCTCGGACGGACATTTGCCGCTCGATCATTTCACGGGCCGCCCTTATTTGCGTCGAGCGGTCATCTGAGAGGAGCAGGGCTCGTCCGTGTCCTGCTGAAAGCTTTCCCTCTTCGATCAGCTTCTGAATCTCTTCAGGTAACTTTAGCAACCGCAGTGCGGTCGCTATTAATGATCTTTCCTTACCAACGCGTTCGGCTATCTGCTCCTGCGTAAGTCCAATGGTATCAATAAGTTTACGGTATGCAGCAGCCTCTTCGATCGGGTTGAGGTCTTCACGCTGTATATTCTCTATCAATGCCAGTTCGACAATATGATCATCATCTACCTCGCGCACCACGACAGGTACGCGAGAAAGCCCTGCTCTTTGTGCTGCCCGCCAGCGCCGTTCTCCGGCTACGATCTGATATTGGTCGCCCTTTTCACGCACAACTATCGGCTGAACAATACCGTTTGCCGCAATGGAAGCTGCAAGCTCATCAAGCGCTTTCTCATCAAAACGCGTCCTCGGTTGTTCGGGATTGCCGCTTATCCGCGTGATGTCTATTTCTGTAACACCTTTGGCTACAACAGTTAGGGCGTCCTGGTCGGCATTTTCACGCGCCGGCTCACCCAAAAGGGCACTTAGTCCGCGTCCGAGCGGTTTTCTAGCCATGTTCGATGATCTCCTTTGTTAACTCCAAATAGCTTGTAGCTCCCTTCGAACGAGGGTCATATAAAAGTATCGGCTTTCCAAAACTCGGGGCCTCAGCAAGCCGAACATTCCTCGGAATAACAGTTCGCAACACCTGCGGGCCATAGAAATCACGAAGATCTTTAGCTACCGCGGTTGAAAGGTTGGTCCGCTCATCAAACATTGTCAGCAAAAGTCCTTCGATCTTTAGATCAGGATTCAGCTCCCGCTTCAGGCGAGATAGAGTTTCGAAGAGTTCTGCAACGCCTTCCAGTGCAAAATACTCGGTTTGGATCGGTACAAGAAGCGAATCTGCCGCAGTTAAGCCGTTTATGGTTAGAATGCCGAGTGAAGGTGGACAATCAATTATAATATAGTGGAAAAACTCTCTGATCGGGTGGAGAAGGTTTTTGAGAACGATTGCCCGATTGGTATCTTCAGCAAATTCGATCTCAACTCCTGCAAGGTCCTTATCAGACGGAAGCACCCAAAGCTTTTCGATCTCTGTAGGCAAGACTGCCTCGCGAACTGAATCACCCGATACAAATGCATGATAAAGAGACTTGCGGCCGGTCCGCTTCTCAATGCCGGCACCTGAGGTTGCATTACCCTGTGGATCAGCGTCAACGAGCAGGACTTTCCGGCCTGCCATAGCCAATCCTGCTGCAAGATTTATTGCAGTTGTTGTTTTTCCTACGCCGCCTTTTTGATTAGCGATAGCGATTATTCTGCCCATATGCGGAGGTCGGCCTCCAGGTAGCTCCGCAAGAGGCGACTTTTGAAATGATTTTAGGCTAAATGTGGAAGAACACAAACCGAACTAGGTTTAATTGTGGAACGTTCCACATTAGTTTTTTGTGTTCTCGCTTGGTTGTAAAGCTGTTAAATGCACTAGTACGGTCGAAAGAGCGGCCGGAGTAAGTCCCGGAATTGAACGCACCTGTGAAAATGTACGCGGGCGTGCACGCTCTAATCTTTCAACCATCTCATTTGAAAGCCCACTGATCTTGCCAAAATTGAAAGATTCCGGGACCTTAAGTGAATCGTGATGGTTAACGCGCTCGGTAGCATTTCGCAGTTTTTCGATATATCCGGCATAAAGCGAATCCGCTAGTGCAGAATCTAGGTCAGTTTCACGCACCTCATTTCGAATATCCGAAGGCAAGAGCTTTATCAATAGTTCTTTTTCTATCCCTTGCCGCAATCCAAGCTGAGACAGCGTGAAGGCATCACCAAGGTCAGCATCAAGCAAGCTTGAGACCGCGGCATACTCTACCGAGGAGCGTTTGAATCGAGTGTTATCCAATGCATTTCGAAGCCTTGCCAATCGGTCCCGCTTTTTCTCGAACCGCTCCCAATCCGCATCTCCGACCAATCCCGCTTCACGGCCGATTGCCGAAAGCCTTTGATCTGCATTGTCATGCCGAAGCAAAAGTCTTGCTTCAGCACGAGACGTGAAAAGCCGGTAGGGTTCATCTACGCCATGACGAATGAGGTCATCCACAAGGACGCCGATATACGCCTTATCTCGTTCTAAAATAAGCGGTTTGCGACGCTGCACAGAAAAAGCTGCATTGATCCCGGCCATCAGTCCCTGGCAAGCGGCCTCTTCATATCCTGTGGTTCCGTTGATCTGTCCAGCGAGAAAAAGACCTTCGAACCTAGAAGATGCCATAGTTGGAAGCATCTCTCTCGGATCGACATAGTCATACTCTATCGCATAACCCGGCCTTATGATCTGAACACTTTCAAACCCCGGGATCATTCTTAAAAGTTCCAATTGAAGCTCCGACGGCAAAGAGGTCGAAAACCCGTTAAGATAGACCTCGTTAGTGGTATGTCCTTCAGGCTCAAGGAAGAGCTGGTGCCTATCTTTCCCGGCGAACTTAACCACCTTGTCCTCGATAGACGGACAGTATCTAGGTCCTACTCCTTTGATCTTGCCTGAATAAAGCGGAGATCTATGCAGATTGTCGCGGATGGATTGATGGACCTTATTGCTTGTGTAACCAATGAAACACTGTATCTGCGGCTGTTCAATGCGTTCCGTGGAAAACGAGAACGGCACCGGCTTTTCGTCAGGCGGCTGCGGTTCGAATGCATCCCAATCTATAGTACGGCCATCCAGACGCGGCGGTGTGCCCGTTTTTAGACGACCAACCGGAAAGCCAAGCCGTTTCAGCGATTCTGCAAGTTCTATCGAAGCGGGCTCGCCGGCTCGGCCTGCGGAAAAAGTCTGTTGGCCGGTATGTATAGTGCCATTAAGAAAAGTTCCGGTCGCAATGATCACGGCCTTCGCCTCAAAACGCCGCGTATCTTGCATCTCAACACCTATAACTGTATTATTCTCAACAATTAAGTCGATCACCAGGCCTTGTCGCAAATGCAAGTTTGGCGTGGCTTCAAGCACGCGGCGCATCTCCGTTCTGTAAAGGCCGCGGTCTGCTTGCGCTCGAGGCGATCGGACTGCAGGTCCTCGAGAACGATTCAGCAGGCGAAACTGGATTCCGGTTCTGTCGATCACGCGACCCATTATCCCGCCCAGTGCATCGATCTCACGAACAACGTGTCCCTTGGCAATTCCACCGACAGCCGGATTGCACGACATTTGACCTATCAGGTCCAGATTGATCGTTACAAGTGCGGTGGAGGCACCGAGACGCGCAGAGGCAGATGCCGCTTCACAGCCAGCGTGCCCTGCCCCAATAACGATCACATCGAATCTCTCATCAAACATTGCGCAAAACAAAAGCGGGTGAGCCCGCTAAAAACTAAACTTAAATTGTAGTTCAAAGCAGGCCTATTGCCAACAAAATATCGTTAGTACCATCGGCCATTTAGTGCAGTTCCGGCGATGGATTGAAACATTGCGAGCTTGACCTTGTCCGTGCTTTTGTAAGAAACAAGCGGCATTAAGCCTTTCGCGATCATTAGCTCAACCGCGCGGTCTGAAAGTAGCACCTCTCCACAAGGCTTGTAAACGGTTTCTGTTCCTTCCTTGTAGATGTGGAGCGGCAGGCCGTCGATGTCTTGTTTGAAGTGGCGACCCATCTCCCACCCGCGCTCGCTAAATGTGGCCGCAAGCAGATGTCCGGCGATGAAAGCCGAGTTTGCCCAAAGATAATCATCATGTGCGGGCACATCCGCAAACTCTTCGAATAGGAAGCCTTCGAGCGGATCGGTGTCGGAACCGTAAGGCAAACGCCCGAGAAATCGCGGGGTTGTCAAACCGATATAAACTGCTTCCGATTGATCACAAACTGCGGCCCAAAGTTTGGCCGAGCTGCTGTCATCTGCTATTCGCCAATCAGCAGGATCGGGGTTTTCATGGAGCGAATGAACGCCAAGAACATCCGGCCGCATATGCGAGATGAACGGTGCATTCGCGGCGGCCGCGATCTTTGCTGTTCGCATCAGCAGCGCGATGTCATCTATCTCAGGGAGAAGATCGTAATTGCCGATGAGAGCGGCCCATGATTCATTGGTTCTGGTATCTGTCAGCAATTGCTTGTAGATGACAGACTGCTCCAGGTCGTCCACAGAACGCAGATCCTCCGCTAGTTCTTCTTTTGCGATATCAAGGATGAATAGCTTCAGATCCGGCGAGGTCTCCGTTCTTCTTACAAGCAGATAGAGTCCCCGCCACGCCGCCTCAAGCTCTTTGAAACCAGGATGGTGCAGGATCGTTCGCATCAACGTACTGGTCGCTTCATCTACCGCAGCGACATAGGCGGAACGTTCAGTATCATCTATTGATACTAAATGTGGGCGAACAAGATCAGCTACTAAAGCACCAAGATCGTCCGACGGTTTAGGCTTCGGGACCGACCCTCCACCCGCCGGGCGGTCCAGTATGGCGTCAAGCAGGTCATCGGCGGAAACTCCTGTAACAGTAGCGTCCTCGCTGAAGGTCTCCGGTCCGTCTCGGTCGATGTGGGTCGAGAACCGTTCCCGAACGTCTCGAGCGGCCGCATGAAAAGTTTCCTCACTGTTTAATCGTTTTCGAAGGTCACGCAGTTCAGCAAACAAAGGTATTTGTCTAAATATCTGGTCTGGATGAAAGTCGTCGAGCTCTCTGAATACAAGTTCAAGCCGAGCGCCTCCCTCCATATCGATCTCTACCTTCGGCTGCGTTAGGCCTAAGACCTCATCAAAATTATCGCGGTCGATCTCTGTCGGACGGCGATCGGCAAGCGGAGCTTTGACACCTTTGCCGCTCCAATCACCGAGGATCAGCATTCTGAACGGCGGCTCTTCAATAACCGCACCCTGTTTATCTTCAAGAGTAAAAGAGGCTTCAAGGCCGGGATCGTTGGACACCATAGTTTCTCCCAAATCTTCTGAATGGATTCTGAGAAACTATTATCCCTTGTAGAGATATTGTCAACCTTGATCAATATGAAGGTTGCTCGTGATATTGCTCTTCGGGAAGTGCTCTTTCAAGGAAGGCTATCTGTTCAGGGCCGAGATTAGTGAAACGAAGTCCAAATCCAAAGCCGTCCAATACGTAAGCCACCTCGCCGGTGAAGCCAACCGTTCCGCCGGACTGATCGGAAAGATCGAATGAGACTGCTTCGCCGGGTTGAAAACCGGTCATAGATTCAACATAGCATCCGCCTAGGCTTAGATCGCTTATGCGCGATTCGCGTCTTCCGGCTGAGGAATCAAGGACCGTACCAACAGCAACGGTCTTTCTTTCATGTTTTCGGGGCATTCCGGGCAGCTCCTTGTGTTTGAAAAGATCGGGCGGATGAGGCTCCCTATTTTAAAGAGACCGCGAAAACCGTGAGTTTTCCAGCCACTAGCGGAAACCTACAAGAGCAAGCATCTCGCGCCCTGTAAAACTCACTACAAAGCAGCCTGAGATCATGATCAATAGGCCCGGCCATAATAGGTCAGTGGCTCTAAGCCCTCCCTCCCCATACGCCATTGCATTCGGAGGCGTACTGATAATGAACGGAATGCCAAATGAAGCCGAGATCGCGATTATGATAGGGGTGGACGGAGATGGTATCAGCGCGGTGGCGATCGGGATCATCATTATTACCGATGCCGTGTTGCTCATAAGTGCGGCCAAGAGTGCGGTAAATAGACACAAAACAAAAAGTCCGATGCGCGGGTCAATTCCATCAAGGGAAATTTCTGCAATAAAAGTTCCAACCGTGTTTGTAGCCTCGAGCAGTTTGCCCAGTGTGATGCCGCCGGAGATCAGAAGCAGAGTGGACCAATCTATCTTTCTCAAAGACTCTTTGCTAAGGGTACCCAAAAGAAAAAGGGCGGCGGTGGTACAAAGCGATATTACCGCTGCGGGAATACCGTGTATTGGCTCGGCCAACCAAAACAAAATAGTAACCACCATCAAACAAATTAGAATGCCTCTTTGTCTGGTCGCAACCTCATCCAGCGATACCGGTTTGATCTGTTTCCGATATCCTCGCCATGCTTCGCTCGCAACGATCGTTCTGTTTCGCCAAACCAAAAAGATATAACTGATAATCAGCATTCCTATCGTTAGCGGGAACGCAAAGACCATCCAGCCGATGAATGAGACAGGCATCGTTTCGGATATCGAAGCTATGGCGACAGCGTTTGGTCCGGTCCCTATCGGCGTCGCAATGCCTCCAAGATCTGCGCCTAGGGCGACACCCAACAAGAGCATCCGGCGACCTAGATCCTCCTCCCCGAATTCGGCAAGCCACGTTCGAAGGCACGCAAACATCAGAGCAGCGGCCGCAATGTTCGAAAGCCACATTGAAAGGAAAGCAGTAAGGAAGATCACGAGAAAAAGCAATCCACGGTAGGAGCCACCCGAATATCTAATAGCGAAAGCGATCAATTGGCGGTCTAGACCGTAAAGTTCGGCCGCAACACCCATTGCGAAACCGCCGAGAAATAACGCAAGAACTGGGTCCGCGGCCCAATCGAGTACGCGAGCAAGCGACAAGCTCGGATCAAATGGAGCAACGACAAGCGGGATCAAAGCCCAAAGCAGTATAGTCGGGACGAATGGGGGCGCGATCTCTGAAAGCCAAATCACAAGGCAAACGCCTGCCACCGCGATCACGGCTGCGGTCAGCGGCGAGCTAACAAGAAGCTGCGGTAAACATATGACCGCGATCATCACCAACAAAATAACGAACCACCGATTCATTCTTGTTCGCCAAGTCTTGCTAACGCCCCTTTTTTCGAGATAGATGATACCAGTCTTTACTTCTTTCTCACTTTGTCCGAACCTTATACTAGATCGACCTAGAAGTCATTTGATCGCAACTGTGCTATGGCGAAAAATGACATCAGTAAGCTTTTCGTCGGGAGTTTTGCCCCCCACGCCTGTAGGTCTGAGCAAGTTCGACAGTTCGTTGGTCAGACTATGGCCATTATCCAATTAGCGATCCGGAATCTATTTCTTAACAAGCTAAGAACATTGCTAACCTTGCTTGGGATCGTAATTAGCGTTGCTTCGATGATAGCCTTGTAACCATAATTCAGGGCCTGAATACCACAGTCGCAAATACTTTCTCAGCAAATGGTTCTACGGTCTTTGCCCTCCCAAGGGCGCCAAGCGTATCACAAGCCGCTAGGAAATGCTCAAGCTCGGTAAGCGTCGTGACATCACCGAAGAAGATGCAGAAGCAGTGATCGGAGATCTTCAAGAATTTGTTTGACAACGCTCCTCCCAATTCCGTGGTCGGTATCGATCTTTTTGACCGGTATCGGTGGGATAATCGAATTGCTGATCGGCATATTGGACAGCTTTCTAATAAATTCCTATTCACCGCTCCCCGCAGACGTTCCTCTGTGGGCCGTACTTGTAGTGTAGGACTGACCGTTTATGCAAGAGTAGGCATCATTGTTGGTCTTTATCCAGCATGGAAAGCTGGAAGCTTGACCCGATAGTTGCATTGAGCTTTGAGTGATAGAGTTTCGACCGATCAAAAGCCTTCAGTTTGCCGGGTCCTTTTTTGCTGGGACGAATGGGGCCGACGTTCGCGTGCGGGAGACGGTGCCGCGACCAGTGATCGACGCAGGCTCGATCCGATAGATCACCTCGATATTCTCCTTCACCCAGCTGTCCATCCAGCGGACGCTTATCGCGGGCGTCATTCTCGGGTTTACTGCGGAGATCCGCTCGATAGCTTGGGTCCGCTCGTCCTCATCAACAACCCTGATAGCCTTGCCGAGGACTATCACGCTTCGCCAGTTCTCATTATCGACAACATCTTCAGCTTGAAGACAAACGCGCGGGTTGGATTCGATTATCCGGGATTTTTTGCCGTCTGTAGTGTAAAGATAAATATCGGTTCCAATGGCGGCAAAATGTATCGGCACAACGTATGGCTGGCCGTCTTCTGAGCAACCCAAATGTCCATAGTTTAATGAACCTAACAACTGCTCCGTCGAATGCCGATCAAGGTCTTCGATCTCGATCATATCACTTTCCTCCGCTTAAATGTAAATTATAACACTTGGCTGATCCGTGCGGATTGCGCGCGTTCGCCAGGTTTGATGTAAACTTAACGAAAACAATGAAAATACTTATCGCATATGATGGTTCGCCCTGTTCAGATGCGGCGATAGACGACCTTGTAAAGGCGGGTTTGCCAGAGCGTGGAGAGGCTCGGATCTGTTCGATCGCGGAGGTCTGGATGCCCCCAAGCAGCGGGATGGACGAAAGCATAACCGACGCCCGAATCGAGAAACTGCTAGAACACCATCGGGCAAAGGGCGAGGCTCTGATGAACGAAGCCAGCGCGAACGCAGAGCGCGCGGCCGTAAGGGTAAGTTCGATCCTGCCAAAATGGGATATTTCATCAGAGGCGGGATATGGTTCACCTGCTTGGGAATTGATAAACGCCGCCGAATCTTTCGGCTCAGAGTTAATAGTTGTTGGGTCGCACGGACAGTCTGCTATCAGCCGTTTTTTTCTCGGCAGCATCTCTCAAAAGGTATTAAGTGAGGCAAAGTGTTCGGTGCGCGTTGCCCGCGGACGCAATGAGGTCGATCCGGCGCCGGCGCGCATCGTTATTGGATTCGATGGAACGAGAGGAGCTGAGGCGGCGGTCAATGCTGTGGCTGAAAGAAACTGGCCCGCTAAGACCGAGATCCGCCTAGTCTCCGTTGTGCAGGATGCATCTCCGACAATTTTCGCCCGCAATACCGCGGCCAGAGCCTTGCGACATTCCCGCTGTTGTTCAATGCGATCTCGCAATAGGATTTATGGGTAAATTTTTCGTTTCAGTGTAATATGTCCGCAATCACCTGAACTGGAGAATTGAATGGATCTTTTGACCAGCATCAATCTGCTCTCGCTGTATGCGATCATCGGCGGCATTGGGTTTATCTTTTTGCTTGCGTCGCTGATACTCGGCGATATCCTTGAGATGTTCGGCGGCGATGCCGATCTAGTAGGCGGTGATGGGACGGATTTCGGCTTTTTTGACAGTCGTGTCATTGCCGTTTTATCACGTCATTCGGTGGTTTCGGTTTTATAGCTGCGTGGTCGGGAGTGGGCCCGATCGGAAGTGCTTTGATCGGCCTGCTCGGTGGTGTGATCTTCGGCGGCGTCGTATCTGCATTCGGACGATTTCTTATAAGTCAGCAAGCATCAAGCAGCGTGTCTGATACGCACCTTATCGGGCGCACGGCTCAAGTTACGGTTAACATCAAGCCTGGTGAACTCGGGCAAATAATGACAAAGACCGGCGATGAGCGCGCCGAAAAGCTCGCCAGAACCAGTGGCGACACTGAGATCAAGCCTGACCGGTTTCCGACTGTTCCAGGTCATTTTTTAGTTTTGTAAGCACGTCAACCGAGTGGGTCGCGTATTTGTTTATCCACCGGTCATAAATTTCGCGCATGGGGACGGCATTCAGGTAGTTCCACCTGAACCGTCCCTTTTTCTGCGTGATCACAAGCCCCGCTTTCTCCAGAACACCCAAATGCTGCATTACGGTGCAGCGGTCAAGTTTCCTGAAATGTGAACATATCTCTCCGGTCGTCTTAGGTTCATCGCGGATGAGATCCAATATCTCTCGACGCCGGCTGTCCGCTAGAGCCTTGAACACTGAATCATCTTTCTTCCGCCTTGACATGTTATATTTTTATAACATATAGTAGCGCCGCAATCAATTGATCGTTTACGATCCAGAAATTGTAAATTCACAATTTAGGAGCGAAAAGATGGAACTAAAATTCAAGGTACAGACAAAAATTCTGAAGCCGATCGAGGAGGTCTTCGATGCAGTGTATGATCCTAAGAAGCTTAGCGGCTATTTTACGAACGGCGGAGCGAGTGCGCCGCTTGATGAGGGAACAACTGTCGAATGGGCATTCGCTGATAATCCAGGTGATGACAAGGTGAAGTTCCCGGTCGTTGTAAAGAAGATGAAAAAGAATGAACTTATCGAGCTTGGATGGGAAGGTGCAAAAGGACTCGATACACACATTCGAATGGAGTTCGAATCTGCTTCCGACGGGACGATCGTTAGGATAAGTGAGACGGGTTGGCGGGAAACCCAGGAGGATCTTGATAGTTCATACCTGAATTGTATGGGTTGGTCGCAAATGATCTCGGCGCTAAAAGCTTACGTTGAATATGGCATCGATCTCAGAAAAGGCGCTTACTGCGGGCTCTATTCCGCGACAGAACATCACGGCACAACGAGTGAGAAGGCGGCCTGACCATACACGACACCACAACCGCAATCTGTTACATTTCTCTTAATGTCTCAGGTAACGGATTTTATCGTGATCGGCAGCGGAGTAGCGGGGCTTCGTGCTGCTATCGAAATGGCCACAAATGGTGCGGACGTAACGGTTCTCACAAAAGACAAAGCTAACGAATCAAACACAGAGTATGCTCAGGGCGGCGTCGCCGTTGTTCTTTCGGACGATGACGACGCTGAGCTTCATGAAGGCGATACTTTGATTGCCGGGGCCGGACTCTGTGATGAGCCTGCAGTCGAGGTACTTGTAAACGAGGGTACGCGGTATATCAAGGAATTGATCGAATGGGGAACAGAGTTTGATAAGGAAGGCGGTAACCTGGTGTTCACTCAGGAGGCGGCGCATTCCCGCCGGCGAATCTTACACGCACACGGCGATTCGACCGGTGCAGAATTCGTACGCTCTTTGATCGCGAGAGCACGGCAGGAAAAGAACATCACTCTTCTACCCTTCGCGAATACGGAGCGGTTGCTGGTCGATGAGAGCCGATGTATCGGCGTCAGGTATCTGGATCCTATACTTCGCAGCCCACGCGACATCTTCGCAAAAGCGGTCATCCTTTGTACTGGCGGGGCTGGACAACTTTACCAACATACGACCAATCCCCCGGTCGCGACCGGCGATGGTATGGCAATGGCCTACTTTGCCGGCGCAGAGATGGCGGACATGGAGTTTATACAGTTTCATCCGACGGCTCTCAGTCTTGACGGCGCACCTCGGTTCCTACTTTCCGAAGCGATGCGCGGTGAGGGCGGCATTTTGCGTAACGTCAACGGTGAAAGATTTATGGGCCGATATGATGAACGGCTTGAACTTGCTCCGCGTGATATTGTTTCCCGATCGATCGTGGCGGAAATGAGGCGAACAGGCTCACGCTATGTCTATTTAGACATGACCGCGCTAGATGGCAAATTCTTACGGCATCGTTTTCCAAAAATAAATGAGGTTTGTTTGCAGTTCGGGTTGAACATTGCAGAATCACAGCTCCCGGTCTCGCCAGCCTCCCACTATTGCATGGGTGGCGTGCGAACAGATCTATGGGGCCGCACAACGGTTCCGGGACTTTACGCTGCAGGGGAAGTTACCTGTACGGGTGTACACGGGGCGAACAGGCTTGCGTCAAATTCTTTGCTGGAAGGATTGGTCTGGGGTGCTCGCGCTGGGAAAGCTGCGGCAAATGATGAGCTTTCATCCCCGGTAGCAAAGCGAGCTCAAACAGTGTCAGACAATAGCGCTGCGATCGGGGATACTCGATCGGCCATCGCAACCGCGGTTCGGAAACGTGTGAAGCGCGTGATGTGGGAGCGGGTTGGTATATTGCGTGATCGGAAGAGTTTACTCCGAGCCATAAATGAATTCGAACAGATCGCTGGCTCTAATTTAAGTGTATCTTCTCGAAATTTTGTAACCCTCGCTTTGCTGATTGCCAGAGCCGCACTTTGGCGTGAGGAGTCACGTGGCGGACACTACCGTACTGATCACCCGGAACAAAGACTTGAATTCCAACGGCATTCGATCCAACGGATCAGCGAACCAATATCCTCTGCTCAAATTGTTGACTTTAATGCTACCGGACCGGCAAAACTTAGGGCTTGATCAACTTCGACAATTTCTCAGTTGGCTTAACCTGTGGCACAATTACCGACACCCAATCCAAAATCGCAGAAGGAAGGTAATCGCCATTTATGACGAACGTTACAACCCTAAATCTGGCTTCGATTGTCTCGCACCACGCAAGACTCGCCCCGCAGAATGATGCGATCGTTTTCGGGGATACTCGGCTGAGCTATGCCCAGCTCGAGGCGATGTCGAACAAGGTCGCAAACGCGTTGAACGCTATGGGGATCGGTCATGGCGACAAGGTTGCTTTGAACTGCCCGAATCTGCCGTATTTTCCGATAGTTTACTACGGTATCTTGAAAGCCGGGGCCGTTGTTGTGCCTATTTGTGTGCTTTTCACTCCGCGTGAGATCGAGCATCAGCTAAAGGATTCAGACGCAAAAGCGGTATTTGTATTCGAGGGCACCGAGGAACTTCCGATGGGGAAGAATACGAAGCAAGCCTTCGACCAGGTCAATGCCTGCGAACACTTGATCGTGATGACAAAAGATCCTGCCGCACCTTCACCGATCGAGGGCCACCCAACACTTGGACAGATGATCTTCCCCCAACCGGATACATTTCAAACATATCCAACCGCGCCTTATGATACATGTGCGATACTTTACACTTCCGGGACAACAGGACAGCCAAAGGGGGCAGAACTTTCGCATTTCAACATATTTATGAATGCTGCGGAGGTGTGGGCATTGCACTTTCCATCTGTAGATTTTACTCAGAAAGAACAGCAGACCTGCCTTATTACGTTGCCGCTATTTCACACCACTGGCCAGACGGCCCAAATGAACGCCCAAATATACGCTGGAAACCGAATTGTGCTTTTGCCCCGATTCGAGGTTCCGCCGGTGCTTGAAACCTTCAAGAAAGAAAAGGTCAATTTTTGGACCGGCGTCCCGACTATGTATTGGTCTATCTTGAAATATGTCGAGGAGAACAATATCGACACTGCCCCGTATGCAGAAAACCTGAAAGTATTGAGCTCGGGGGGCGCACCAATGCCGGTCGAAGTGATGAAGCAGTTTGAAGAACGATTCGATGTGAGAATTCTGGAAGGTTATGGGCTCTCGGAAACCTCACCGGTCGCGACATTCAATCATCCGCAGGTCCCCTCACGGGCCGGAACCGTTGGACAGGCATTGTTTGGGGTTGAAGTGAGATGCGTTGACGAAAATGATAATGAGGTGCCACGCGGGGAGCGCGGCGAGGTTGTGATCCGCGGACACAATATAATGAAGGGTTACTACAAACGGCCCGAGGCAACGGAAGAAGCTTTCAAGAATGGCTGGTTCCATACCGGTGATATCGGCACGATGGATGATGACGGTTTTCTTTCCATAGTGGATCGCAAGAAAGATATGATCCTCCGCGGCGGATACAACGTCTATCCACGCGAACTAGAGGAGGTGATAATGACGCACCCTGCAGTTTCGCTTGTTGCGGTAATAGGTGTCCCGGACGAAAAAATGGGTGAAGAGGTGAAGGCATATTTGGTCTTGAAAGAAGGCAGGCAGCTTTCGGATGCCGACTTTATCGATTGGTGCAAGACGCAGTTTGCCGCGAACAAGTATCCGCGGTACGTTGAGTTTCGAGACAGCCTTCCGATCGGTAACACCGGCAAGATCTCCAAATTAGCATTGCGCCGCGAATTAGAAGGTAAATAGGGCTTCTTTTTGATCTTAGACGGGATAATGTAAGCTGCATTGCAGATATAGATGCTTTGCGTGAGACTAATTCTAAGATGATCCGCGCAAAGCTTTTATTAACTCTCTTGTTCGGGACATTAGGTGTGGCAGCGTGTTTCACGAGCGGACCTGAGCAGTTCTCGATCCGGGAAAGCCGGGAACCGGCCGCATCGCTTTTTCGCCAAAACTGCGCAATTTGCCACGGCCCTGAAGGTGAGGGTCGTATGCTCGATGACGGGACCCTCGTACCATCTTTGCGAAGAGGCGAGTTCAAAAGGATCACTGAACAAGAGATATACGAACAGATCGCTGAAGGAGGCAACGGAATGCTCCCGTTTCGAAATCAATTGACCGAGCGGGAAATGCGCTTGCTTAGTGATCTGGTTCGTAACAAACTAAGGCAATGAAGATCCTTATCACAGGTGCCAGCGGTCTGATCGGAAAAGCTCTGCAGAGATCATTTACAGAGAAAGGCTATCAGATGTTGCTTGCTTCGCGGAGCGAGGCGAAGGACGACAAACATATCCAATGGAATGTGGAAACGGGCTTTGCTGAGGAAGACCTGGGGCGGCTCGAAGCACTGGATGCCGCCATTCATCTCGCCGGCGAAAATATCGCAGGACTTCGCTGGACCGATGAGAAGAAAAAAGCTATCCGTGACAGCCGTGTTTTCGGCACTCGGACAATGATCGAAGCGTTTGCCAAACTTGAACAAAGGCCGAAGACATTCATTGCCGGGTCAGCTATTGGTTTTTACGGTGATCGCGGAGATGGTGAGCTTACCGAAGCCTCGCCCTCCGGCAACACTTTTCTGGCCGAAACCTGTAAGGAATGGGAGGCAGAATCGCGGCGTGCGGAAGATCTGGGCATCCGGACGGTTTTGTTGCGAACGGGCATAGTTTTATCAAAAGACGGCGGAGCACTTGCTACGATGTTAACGCCGTTCAAGTTGGGTCTCGGCGGCGTGATCGGCAGCGGCAAACAATGGATGAGCTGGGTCTCGTTAGATGATGTGGTCGAAATAGTGAACTTCGTTCTTGAGGACGAAAAAGTGCGCGGAGCTGTTAATGTCGTGTCGCCTAACCCGGCAACTAATGAGGAGTTTACGAAAACTCTTGGCGAGGTCCTTTACCGCCCAACGATCTTACCACTTCCGGAATTTGCGGTTCATATGGTCTTCGGCGAGATGGGTGATGCACTTTTGCTCGATTCTACCCGTGTGCGGCCCAAACGCCTGCTGGATTCGGGATATAAATTCAAACTTCCTGATCTGAGATCGGCCCTTGAACAGGCAGTCAAGTGATACCTGCATATCCTAGTCCTTCTTGATCAATACGGGTCGGCTTGGAGCGCAGTCGCTTTCAAAAGGAGGGATCTGGAGATTTAACAGATAGTGGCCATCGGTGACGTCGTTCGGGACGTAGATCAATTCGGTAATAGTTGAATTGAGCCGCGTTTTCGGATTTGTTTCAAAACTCCCTTCCTCTACATTCCAAAAAATTCGGTGATTTATCAGTTTGCCTTCGTCGTAGATACGGTCGATCGACGGCAGGTCGCAGAGCAGATGCGTAAAGCCAGCATCTATAATAGACTGCATCGCGTCTGGCGTGAAGTAAGGCGGTATATTGTCCTTATTGTAGTCCGCAGTTAGCTTGCTCTTATCATTCGGAAGCGTACGCACTATTAGGGCCGTTGGTTCCTTGCTGATTTCACCCGAAGCGCCGGGTGGCTTAAGGCCTATATTTTTGAGTGAGATGGATGTAATTGTTTTTTCCTTCCCCAAGATCTCCGGCTCAACCGACACCAACAGGGCCGGAATAAAAATGTCTTTTAAAATATCCCGCACCGAAATGCGCTCGTGTGTGATATGCCCGACACATTCAGTGTGTGTTCCGTTACAATGCGGGATAAAAGTGTATTGCTCGAAGTTTATGCTGCCGCCGAGTCGCGTGTCGCCTATAAATTCTCCCGCTCTCACCGGCTCGGAACACGCTGTCTCAACACCGAATGCGTTGGGCTGCGGCCCGTTAAATCTTAGCGGGATCGAAAGGTCAAAGTGCATCTTTTACCTAGAGCTATTAGCTTCATACGAACAGCCTAAAGCTAACATCTCATTGCTGAACTACAATTATCACAATTTGCGCAACTCATCCATGATCTTGTCAAGATCTAATTTACTTATGTTCTCAACATTTGCGCATATTTCCATAAGGAGTTTGTCCTGGGCGGTTCCCTTTGTTCTTGCTACGGAATACGGCAAATCTTCTCGGAATGTAACCATTGAATACTTTGAAAAATAGTCGGGGAACATCTGTTCCAGTTTTGTCTCCAGTTCTCGCTTACGCTGAAATACGGGATCTGCCGTCGCGTCCCTCATCTCGTAGAAATTTTCTTCTGCCATATCCTGGATCGCTTCAGTATTTGATTTTCGGAGTGCCGAATAATTTTCAAAAACTGATCGCCAATCTGTACCTGAACCGGTAAGCATCGATCCGGGGCCTGATAGTAGCTCGTTCAGTGTACGGACATCCTCAAAGGCACAGTTCATCCCCTGACCGTAAAATGGAACCATTGCGTGTGCCGAATCACCTACTAGCAGCACCTTTCCGTCAATATGCCATGGCCAGCATTTAAGCGTGCCAAGCTCGCCGATCGGGTTCGAAAAAAAGTGATCGACAAGAGCTGGCATCAACGGAACAGCATCGGGGAACTCCAGTTCGAAAAATGTAAGCACTTTTGCCTCTGAATCAAGCCCAAGAAGGATCTCCTTATCAAGAAAAAGCGTACAGGTGAAACTGCCGTCAAAATTAGGCAACGCGATCATCATAAACTGATGCCGCGGCCATATGTGTAAAACATTCTTCTCAAGTAAAAAACTCCCGTGAGGTCCTGGCGGAATGTGCAGTTCCTTGTAGCCGTGATCAAGGAAAACCGATGTAAATTGAAATTCCGGCATCTGCTCCTGCATCGCCTGACGTACCGGTGAACCCGCACCGTCCGTTGCAAAGACCGTATCCGCACGTATTCTTCTGCTGCTGAAAAACACTTCGCCGCTGTCAATATCAAGGCCGCGACAACGCTCGTTGAACACGATCTGTACCTGTTCATACTTCTCTGCCTCGTTCATCAATGCGATGTTCAATCCCGCACGCGAGACGGAGTTTATGTATTCGCCCTCACGTCCGCTATATGGCAATAGTTTTGTGGTCCCCGCCGGATCGTGGATCATCCTTCCATACATTGGCACCGCTTCGTTCAGCATGAATTCATCCATTCCGATCTCGCGTAAAGCCGCTATCCCGCGATCAGATAAGGCTAGGTTTATAGAACGTCCTGCGGCAACACTTTCCTTTCGCATATCACCACGAGCCTCGTAAACCGTTACGCAATAACCACGGCGGGCCAGATAGATCGAAAGTAGTGATCCGGCAAGCCCAGCTCCGATAATGACTATGTTATTTGACTGAGACATCTAAGCGTGTAATGAAGAAAACGGATAGTCAAACTTATACCTTTCTGCTCGCAGACCTTTCTGGCACCCATCATCTGTCTAAGCGCACGTTCAAGCATTCGGAAAGTATCTGAGCAAATCTTGCTACATCCTCGAAGGAATTATAGAGCGGAACAGGTGCGACACGGATCACATCCGGCTCACGCCAGTCAGCAAATACGCCGCGCCCGGTTACAGCTTCGAATAGACCTTTGTCTGCATTCTTAACACGAATTGAAAGCTGGCAACCACGTTCTTCCGATTCAATCGGTGTAATGATTACGATCCTGTCTGTATTTATATGTTTTAACAATTGCTCAAGATAACCAGATAATCTTACCGATTTTTCGCGAAGCATCGGCATCGTTGCCTCGTCAAATATCTCTAGCGAAGCCCGCAGGGCCGCAAGCTGAAAGATCGGCGGATTTGAAAGCTGCCAGCCTTCAGCACCAGCAAGCGGAATAAAGCGTGGCCCCATTAGAAAGCGCGTGTCTTTATCGTGCCCCCACCAACCTGCAAATCGCGGCAGATCGAATGAGAGCGAATGGCGTTCGTGAACAAAAGCTCCGGCAATGCCGCCTGGTCCCGCATTCAGATATTTGTACGAACACCACGCTGCAAAATCAACATCCCAATCGTGTAACTGAAGCACTAGGTTTCCGGCCGCATGCGCGAGATCGAAACCTACAATGCATCCTTTTCTGTGTCCAGCCTCAGTGATCGATCGTAGATCGAACGCCTGGCCGGTATAATAATTCACACCGCCGAGCAATATCATCGCGATCGAATTGCCTTCGCGGTCGATGGTTTCAAGAATGTCTCCGGTGCGAAGCCTGTCTTCGCCGTCGCGAGGCCCGAGTTCGATCAAGCCGTCGCTTGGATCGAAGCCGTGAAATTTCAGTTGTGATTCGACAGCGTATTGATCTGAAGGGAACGCACCTTTTTCGATCACGATCTTATAGCGCTCCTTGGTTGGCCGATAGAACGACACCATCAAAAGGTGGAGGTTCACCGTGAGTGAGTTCATCGCCACGACTTCTAAAGGCTTTGCTCCGACAAGCCGAGCAAGCGACTCTGTAACAAACTCGTGATATGGCAGCCAGGGATGTCGGGCATGCAGATGTCCCTCAACACCAAGCCTTGCCCAGTCGTCTAATTCCGCTTCGATATACTTACGAGCGGTCTTCGGCTGCAGTCCTAACGAGTTTCCGCTTAAATAGACAGATTGTTTGCCCGATTTATCGATAGGGATACAAAAGCATTCCCTAAAATTACGCAGAGGGTCGTTTGCGTCAAGTTCGGTATAGAGCTCCGGCAATTGTCCAAGAGCATTAATTAGCATGTTATTCATTGCAAACAAAGGAGTTATTACAGGCAGAAGGGAATGTGCAGATATTTGCCATAAGATCGATCGCTAGGGCGGCGAAACGAGATCATATTATTTCACCCACACATTGCTATTTCGCCGCAAATATTGTTAATTAAGCTTTGCAGCGGCTTTAATGCCGATGCTCATCTGAATTCCGTTTTGGAGCGAAGATATTAACCATGGGTTATTTAGTATTACCGCATTGTCCGAGTCGCTTTATTGAGCGACACAAAAGCTTCCACTTTTCACATTTCCTCGTTTTTGCCGGGCTTGGGATCATAAACTCACTGATCATCATCCTCGGTGCGCCTGTATTGATCGGGCTCTTTATTGCGCGTCGATTTAGGTTACAGATGCGTTCTTAAATCGTCCGATGTCCATTCCGAGCCAATCACATGCTGAGCCATGAAATAATTTGGCCCTGGTCTCTCCACTATATGTCATGGACTCGATCAATTTTCCCGGCTCTAGCTCGCCGAGCGGGAATGGATAGTCTGTCCCGAGCATCACACGTTCCGCTCCCGTCAGTGAGACCAGGTAGTCCAGCATTGTGGGTTCATGGACAAGCGAATCAAAATATACCCGATCAACATATGAGCGAGGCCCTCTTTGATTATCCAGAAAGAGGTCGGGCCTCACGTTGAATCCGTGTTCTATCCGACCGATCGTTGCCGGGAATGAACCGCCGCCGTGGGCAAAACAGACCCGCAGCCTAGGGCATTTTTCAAGCGTGTCGAACCTTGCCACGCAGATGCCTACGCTTTTAGGCACTATCACTGATCCAAGCGCGACCATCACGGCTGGCAATAATATGCACAGCAGTTGGACGAGCGAAGATGGGAATTACTTATACTCTGCTCGTGAAACCACCGGAAGCAACGGGCCGCATCCGGGAGATCTTCGCGTTTATGACATCTCCAATCCTGCGAACCCGCTATTAATAAATCGGGTAACAATGAGTGATCTACAGATCAATGCCGTTACTCCGCACAATCCCGTTGTGATGGGGAACAAGCTTTACGTTTCGTGGTATCAAGCGGGAACGCAAATATTCGATATAAGCGATCCGACCATCCTGAACAGAGTTGGTCAGTACGATTCTTACCCGCAGGAATATGTTCCCGCGGAATACAACGGTGAGTTTGATGACGAGCCTTGGGACATCGTTTGCGGACGCCAGAGCCTTTCCAGCAATCTTCCCACGAGTTATGCGGGTAATTGGGCGGTGTTCCCGTTCCTTGGGGAAGACAAGGTGCTGTTAGGTGATCTGGCCACTGGGCTATACATCATAGATGTTTCGGATCCGAACTTCATCTCCGATTTTGATGGTGATGGAAGAACAGACCTGTCAGTATGGAACCCTACTACTGGTTTCTGGTCGATCCAAAGAAGTTCGAATGGCTCTAATACGTCTGTACAATGGGGCGATCCTGGTGATATCCCGGTGGCGGCGGATTATGATGGCGACGGTAAATCGGATCAGGCGATCTTCCGTCCATCAACCGGCACCTGGTGGTTCATTCGAAGCAGTGATGGCTCACGTCCGGCCGTGCAGTTCGGGGCGCAAGGTGATATACCGGTCGTCGGCGACTACGATGGAGATGGACGGGCCGATATAGCTATCTTTAGACCCTCGAATGGAGTTTGGTACATAGCGAAAAGTTCCGGTGGATTCCACATCTCGCAGTGGGGATTAGAAGGTGATAAGCCGATCTCGATCGATCACGATGGTGACGGAAAGACGGATCTTGCGGTATGGCGACCTTCTGATGGGGTTTGGTATATAGTTCAAAGTTCGAATGGTGAGTACAAGATCCATCCTTTCGGAATGTCCGGTGATCGGCCCGTTCGTACAGATTTCAACGGAGACGGACGTTCGGAGTTAACGATCTATCGGCCGTCAACCGGAATCTGGTTCGTATATGACCCGGTAACTTTTGCCTCGTATGGGTTCCAGTTCGGTATTGCAGAGGATATCCCGATCCCGTCTGATTTTGACGGTGATGGGAAGACGGATATCGCAGTATATCGACCGAGTGCCAATGAATGGTATCGAATCAATAGTACCGGTGGGGCTGTAGTTGTCAGGCAATTTGGATCTCCCGGTGAAGTAGCTTCGCCAGCTTCAGTTCAAGTTCGATAGTTAGACTATTAGCTCGTTTGGACCCAAAGTCACCACTAGCGGTTGACTTTGGGTTCTTTGTTTCTATGATTGCACTATGAAATTACAGCTTCGGGTAGAAAGCGGAACGCTTGCGGGACAGGTATTCGACCTGTCGAGCGGGTTTATGTGGATCGGACGCGGAGAGAACTGCACTGTGCGGTTCGATCCATCTGGTGAACGCATAGCCTCAAAACAACACGCTTTTATCGAAGCTAAACCTGACGGTTATTACATCACGGACAATAACAGTACTAATGGAACGCTAGTCAACGGAGATCGTATAACGACCGCCAAACTTTCTAATGGAGACTCCATTCAGTTTGGTAAGAATGGTGCGTTAGCACGTGTTTCTATCGAGGCGGCTCCGGATGATCGTGCGGTTGTTTCCGCGGCGGAATTCAGGGAAGAGCAGTTGGCAGGCTACGAACAGGCTGCAGACAGCGTTCCTACGGGCCTCCAAAATTCGATAAGCAATATTGGGCTCGGCCACATTGAGACATCGCCTCCGCCACCGCCCGCAAAGAGCATCTGGCCGACGGTTCTGGTGATACTGGCGTTCGTGGCTCTTATACCGCTTGCATTGTTGGTTTTTGCGATCATTTATCTTAGCGTGGGCCCGGTTCCAGCTGCGTTGGCAACTGCGATAGCATTCACTCCTGCACTTCTCTATTCGTTTCCCCTAGCTTGGCTCGATAGGTTCGATCCGGAACCGCCCTGGTTGATCGGCCTTTCATTTGCTTGGGGCGGCGTGGTCGCTGTTTTTGTCTCGATAATTCTAAATACACTGTTCGGAGCAGTCGTGTTTGCGGGAACGATCGCTGTAACCGGCCAAGGAATTCCTGAACTTGCCGATCTTGCCGGTGCCGTTATTTCGGCTCCAGTAGTTGAGGAGGCATCAAAGGGCCTCGGCCTGCTGATCCTTTTGATCTTTTTCAGACGATACTTTGACGACATACTTGATGGGATCGTTTTCGCTGGCCTGATCGCTCTTGGATTTGCGACCGTAGAGAATGTTCTCTATTACGGCCGCGGGATCTCTGACGCTATCTACAACTATGGCCTGACATCCGATGCGGCGTTGAGTTTTCTTGGGCTTTTTACGTTAAGAGGAATTCTCTCGCCATGGGCGCACGTAACGTTTACCGCAATGATCGGTATCGGATGCGGCATATCCCGCGAATCGCATAGCTGGGCTGTTAGGATAATTGCCCCAATCCTGGGTTATGTTGCTGCTGTTGTACTGCATGCGATCTGGAACGGGATGAGTATCTTGGTCACGATCGCGTTGATCGCATTGGGATTTGCTCCGGTTTGCGAAGGTCTTGGACTCGGGGGGCAATATCTTGGCTTATGCGGATTTCTTACGCTTTACATCCTGTTTGAGATACCCTTATTTCTGATCTTTCTTGGCTTTGCCTTTTGGGTGATGAGACGGCAAAAGCGGATCTTGTCAGATATGCTTGCGATCGACATCGCCCGAGGTTTGTTAACACACGACGATCTAGATCGAGCAGGAAGCTTTTTCCGCAGCCAATTCTGGATGCTGGGCGGACTATTCAAGGGCAAGTTTCTCGCCCGTTATTACTATGCACGGGCAGTATCGAAACTCGGATTAAGCTATTGGCATATTCAGCGGGCCCAGAAAGCCCAAGGTCATACAGCAAGCTTTCAGCAAAACCCGCTTTTGAGGGACGAAGTTCTCCGTTGGAAGGATAAGATCTAAGTATTAACCAGCATAACAAGTTTTGATGGCAGAAAATGAAACGGTTTGACGGATTACCTCGTCAAACCGTTTATTGTTACCTGGTAGGCCGTGCAGGGATCGAACCTGCGACCCGCGGATTAAGAGTCCGCTGCTCTACCAACTGAGCTAACGACCCATAAAGCAAACGAAATTATACCAATGCGTATGTAGCTATGCAAAAAGATGATTTGTGATAAGCCACTAAATGATTTTTCGTTTTATTGAGAAGTAGTGTGCTATGCTCATCCAATCTATCCGACATCGATCTGCCTATGCTTGGTTATTTATTATGAGAAAGATACCTATCATTCTCTTTGTTGTGGTAATGATGTTTACGGTAAGCTCTTTCACGTCTGGCCAGGTCGATGATTTTTGCGGTGAGTTTGGGTTTATTGCGACCCTTGATGCACCTCGGCTTAGCTCTCCGTTCGTGTATGGAAGAATAGTCACTCGCGGTGCTGACCCGGCTTCACGGCTCCCGAAGATCTCCATAACTTATCAAAACCGCACACAATCGCCAGAGCGGATCACCGTCGGGCGCTCTGGGAATTACTGTTTCAAGATAACGGCCGGCTCAGGAGGGGTATTGGTCGTGGAAGTTGATGGTGTTGAAGTTGCCAGACGACAGGTCGCAACATTTGGAACCGCACAGCAACGGGAGGACTTTGATATCAGCGCAGATGCCGTGAAGCGGCCCTCGATCACCGGAGTTGTCTCTTCAAAATTCTATCGACCGCCAAATAAAAGAACAGTTGATGCTTATGCTCGGGCAGCACAAGCAGAAAGATCAAAAGATGTTAATGGGGTTATCAAGTATCTGAAAGAAATAGTTAACCTCGATCCGGAAGATTACATTGCGTGGGGCATGCTTGCAGGTAAGTATTTGGAAAACAGTGATCTAGATGCTGCGGAGTCGGCTCTTCGGAAAGCGTTGCAAATTCGCTCGGATTATACCCCTGCGTGGATCACTGCGGCTCGGGTGCGGATGGCTCGGAAACAATTTGAGGCTGCGATCGAAGTGCTTAAACATACCATAACCTTGGAACCGGAAACTGCCCGAGCTTTCCAACTGCTTGGCGAATCATATCTCCAATTAAAACTCGGTTCATTGGGTGCCGAAGCATTAAACAAAGCTATTGAGTTGGACCCCATTGGCATGGCCGAATGCCACCTCCAGCTCGCCCATTTGTACCAACTTGCGAACGCCAACAAAATGGCAGCTGAGGAATATAAAAAGTTTCTCGAAAAAATCCCCAGCCACCCACAACGAAAGACTTTCGAGAAGTTCATAATAGAGAATTTTTAGTGCTTCCACACAACTGCACCTAGATATTTGGGCCGTTTTGGTGTTAGGTGAATCTCTTCGCAAGCTCTCTTACTAGCTTTTCATTGAGCACTCTTCTTGCGTAGGTAGATTTTAAGAGACGCCTATAGATACTGACGATCAAGAATCATTCCTGTGTTTGCGTAGGTAGATTTATATTGTTTTTTGCCGCGAATTCGATGGCCTCCTTGTAGCCCGCGTCGGCGTGGCGGATAACGCCCATTCCGGGGTCGGTGGTTAGTACCCGTTCGATGCGGCGAGCTGCTTCGGGCGTTCCGTCGGCGACGATGACCTGTCCGGCGTGAAGCGAATAACCGATTCCAACGCCGCCGCCGTGATGAAGTGAGACCCATGTCGCACCGCCGGCCACATTGATCATCGCATTCAGATAGACCCAATCAGCTATCGCGTCCGAGCCATCTTTCATTGCCTCCGTTTCGCGGTTCGGTGATGCTACGCTGCCGCAGTCGAGATGATCGCGTCCGATCACGATCGGGGCTTTCAGCTCGCCGCTGGCGACCATTTCATTCAATTTCAAACCTGCCTTTGCTCTAGCACCATAACCGAGCCAACAAATGCGGGCGGGCAGGCCCTGAAACTCTACTTGTTCCTGAGCCATTGTGAGCCAACGTGCGAGATGATCGTCCTCCGGAAAGAGGTTCATTATTGCTTCGTCAGTCCTGTAAATGTCTTCTTTTTCGCCCGAAAGTGCGACCCAGCGGAACGGGCCTTTGCCTTCACAAAAAAGCGGCCGGATATATGCCGGCACGAAGCCTGGATAATCAAATGCATTTAGGATGCCATTATCTTTAGCACGCTGCCTGAGGTTGTTGCCATAGTCGAAAACTATGCTTCCGCGACGTTGAAACTCAAGCATCGCCTCAACATGGCGTGCCATCGAATCCATCGCCGCCTGCTCATAAGCACTCTGATCTCGCTTCCGGAATTCCGCTGCTTCTTCGACCGTGTATCCAACGGGGATATAGCCGTAAAGAACGTCGTGGGCGGAAGTTTGGTCGGTGACGACGTCCGGGATGATGCCGCGTTCAAGAACCTGCCAGTGGATCTTGGCTGCATTGCCAAGCAGGCCAATCGATTTCGGCTCTTTCGCATCCATCGCCGCTTTCGCCAAGGAAATAGCTTCATCGATGTCATCGGTGGAAACATCAAGCTGCTTGAGCTGGAGACGGCGCTCGATACGCCAGGGATCTACCTCGACAAGAATGCCAACCCCGCCGTTGAACGTGATCGCTTGGGCTTGCGCTCCACCCATTTCTCCCAACCCGGCGGTCAATACAAGCTTTCCTTTAAGTGTGCCCCAGCCGTGCTGCCGGGCAAGCGAGCCGAAGGTCTCATAAGTGCCCTGCAAGATGCCCTGCGTTCCGATATAGATCCACGAGCCGGCGGTCATCTGGCCATACATCATCAGGCCGTCGCGCTCGTATTGGTCGAATTGCTCCTGCGTCGCCCAATGGGGAACGATGTTTGAATTAGCCAGCAGGACCCGCGGTGCATCGGAATGACTCTTGAAAATGCCGACCGGCTTACCCGATTGTACAAGAAGCGTTTCATCTTCATTAAGATCACGAAGTGAACGAAGGATCGCGTTATAGCATTCCCAATTCCGGGCGGCTTTTCCTCGCCCGCCGTAAACGATCAAGTTGTCTGGATCAAATGCAACGTCAGGATCAAGATTATTCTGTATCATCCGATACGCCGCTTCGATCAGCCAGTTTTTGCAGGTTAATTCGTTCCCAGTAGGAGCCTTGATATTCTTGGTCATAGGTATGTGTTAATGATAGCTCTAAGATACCTTCCGCATTAAGTCGGGATTTCCTCGGTATGATGGAATCTCAGTCACGTGATAATATTATCGGAATTTCTCGGAGGAAAAAGTAGCATGAGAGTAGTTTTTTTAATGACATTTGCGATCCTTCTTCTGTCTTTCTCAGCTTATGCTCAGTCCAAGTCTGATGCTCCACCTAAGTATGACTCTAACCTTGCTGAGAAACTCGGGGCCGATGAAATGGGAATGCGGAGTTATGTGCTGGTCATTCTAAAGACCGGGCCAAAAAAGGTGCCTGTCGGTAAGGAGCGCGATGAGATGTTCGCTGGGCATTTTGCCAACATGAAACGATTGGCTGCCGAAGGAAAGCTAGTGCTTGCAGGGCCTTTGGACGGGGTGAACGGCTGGCGGGGTTTATTTCTTTTTCTGAGCGATGATATTGAGGAAGCAAAGAAGCTTACAGAAACCGACCCGGTGATCATTAAGGGAGAGATGGTGGCCGAATATCATAAGTACTATGGATCAGCGGCACTGCTGATGGTGAATGAGATGCATTTGCGGATAGCGAAGAAGAGTTTTTGAACATTAAGCTAGCGATAATGAGTTTTACATAATGTGTTTTACACCATGAATATACAGAAGTGTTTTCAGACGATCATCGTTATTTCAGTATTTTCCTTATTGCTCAATGCACAGCAGCCCACCGGGACGTTGAGCGGCATCATAACAGATCCAAATAATGCGGTATTGCCAGGGGCGATCGTGACTGTTATCCATCCTGACTCCGGGACTGTCAGGACAGCGACGACGGACAGAAGCGGTAGGTTTGTAATGCCCAATCTCCGCCCTGGGAGCTATACAATTCGAGTGGTCGCTGCGGGTGGCTTCGAGCCTGTTTCGTCTTCTGGCGCGCTTGCTATAGGAGCTGGACAAACGGTTACGTTTGATGCGTCTCTTGCGATTGGTCACGCTGATTACGAGATCGACGTGGAAGTTGAGTGGCCTTCTTTAGTGCGGCTCGACTCACCGATTAGCGGACAGATCAACAATAATGAAATAGAGAACTTACCACTAAATGGCCGCAATTTTCTTGAGCTTGCGTTGCTGACGCCTGGGAACACTGTCGCTCCGAATTTTGACCCAACGAAGACCAATACGGTCGTCATTTCGTCCGCAGGGCAGGTCGGTCGTGGAGGCAGCGTAACGATTGAGGGTGCAGACAACAATGATGATGTTGTTGGTGGGGCTTTAATTAACATTCCGCAGGACGCGGTCCAGGAGTTTCAGGTTGCTACGAATCGCTTTTCAGCGGAGTACGGGCGAACAGGCTCGGGGCTCATAAATGTGGTGACAAAGAGCGGGTCGAACGCACTCCGTGGGTCTGCATCGTTCTTTGCTCGTGACAAAGCATTGCAAGGTCTTCCGGCGACGTTTGACCGATCGCTTGAGGCACCGCCATTTGACCGTCAGCAATATGCGTTTACGCTTGGCGGGCCGTTTATCAAGAATAAATTCTTCGGCTTTGGAGCCTTCGAATATCGCGATCAGGACGGAGCCACGCTTATCGGTATTCGCGACGTCCCTAACCGAGTGATACGTCGCGGTTTTGCAGAATCACCGCTTAACGACCTGCTGCTGACGACGAGGTTCGATATTAACGCAACACAAAAGGATAGGCTTGGATTCAGCTATGCATTTCAGGACGCCGACGCTCGGGGCCCGAGCAAACTCGACCGTGCTATCGGATCCGCCTATTATTTGCAGGATCTGAAAAACCGATTTCATTCCGTGATAGGAACGTGGAGTCGTGTGTTTTCGCCAAATGTAATAAATGAGGCAAGTTTAAGTTTCAATAAGTTTGCAAATACGACCGATCCGATCCAAAGGGGGCGGCAATATACCTTTCCGAGCATATTGGACGGCACCAGCTTTAGAGTGCCGCAAGCGACGAAACAGGATCGCATTCAATTCAGTAACGCGACCACACTGCTTTCCGGCAAACACATTGTAAAAATTGGCGGCACCTTTCAGCATGTTGCTTCACGGATAGACCTTGGTGTTTTTCAGGACGGACGGATCGAATTTGTTCAAGATTTCGCAAACTTTGACCGAAACAATGATGGCGTTATCGATGATAACGACCTTCTGTTTGCGGTAACGCTAAGAAGCCAGTTCCCGGACCGGCCTCTTTCGCTCGACGGGGTAAATAACAAACATTTCGCGTTCTTTGTTCAAGACGACTGGCGTGCCCGGCGTAAACTGACCTTCAACATCGGCCTGAGATATGAGGCCGACACGAACGTGAAGAATATCTCTGGTTACGCAGAAACGAATCCGCTCGTGGCGTCTTTTTACAGAGGCGAAAGGAAGCCGGACTATAACAACTTCGGGCCGCGTGTTGGGTTTGCCTGGTCCATGTTCAAAGACAGATTTGTTGTCCGTGGCGGTTACGGCATCTATTACGACCGCGTTGTATTGCAATTGATCACGCTGGAACGTGGGTTGGACGGACGTGCCCTGCCCGTCGCGGTTCGTGCCGGCAATGCACTGACGGATCCGAACGGCGTCCCGATCTTTTTGGATGCCAACGGACGCTTCTTGCCGTTTGCCCCCACATTTTCGAATCCGTTTACGGGCTTTATTTTACCTGGAGCCGGAGCCTCGGGTATCAACATTATCGACAATTCGCTGCAGAATCCGATGGTGCAGCAAAGCAGTATCGGTTTTCAGTGGGAGTTTGTAAGGGGCTATGCGTTGAAGATGGATTACCTACACAACTTCGGCACGCACTTCATTATTGGTCGTGATATCGGTGTCGTGAACAATCCGGTCGTGGGTGGGCCGGACAGAGTAGTTAATCTCGAATCGAGCGTAAAAACAAAATATGACGGGCTGCTGGTGAGCGTCGAAAGGAGATTCAGAGAGCGGGTCGGTTTTCGGGCCTCATATACGCTTTCTAAAGCATTTAACTATGCCAATGACGATCAGGTGCCATTTTCTAACGGGCCCGTTGACCCTAATAACCTCTACGCCGAATACGGGCCTCCACCCAACGATCAGCGACATAGGTTCACGTTTGCTGGCACCTTTGAACTGCCGTTCGGTTTTCGGGTGTCACCGATCCTCACGTTAGCTTCCGGGGTGCCGATGGACATATTGATGCCCGGCGGACAAATGCGCATACCGGAGATACAAAGGAATGCAGGGGGACGGTTGTTCAAGAATGCTGGCGAACTCAATGCATATCTAACGCAGAGAAACGCTGGTAATTCGCCCGCGGCGCAGCTCCCGCTTGCACCAGCGAACGCACGATTTAATGACAACTTTAGTTCGCTGGACGTTAGGTTTTCCAAAATATTTCGTTTTACTGAGCGTATGAGGCTTGAACCCATCATCGAGGTTTTCAATCTCTTCAATACGACCAACATATTGGGCGTTTCTAATACGAATTTTTCCGGATTCGGTAACGTACTGGGTACACCGAGCTTTGGCCAGCCGATCACCACAGCTGGGGGAGTCTTTGGTTCAGGCGGGCCGCGAGCATTTCAGATCGGGGGGCGATTTGTATTTTGACCCAGATTCTAGTGGTTGCCTATGAGTCTTGAACGGAAATTCGGGCTTTGGACTGCCGTCGCTGTAATAATCGGTCAGGTTATCGGCGTCGGCATTTTTCTGGTTCCTGCAGGTATGGCGAAATCGGTCGGGTCCCCAGCGTGGCTTTTTGGCATTTGGTCGATGGTCGGACTTATGACTCTCTGCGGAGCTCTTTGTTATGCAGAGCTTGCATCGCGGTTTCCAGAGGCAGGTGGCAGCTATGTTTACCTTCGAGAGGCATATGGGAAGGGAGCGGCATTTCTTTACGGATGGATGGTGCTTCTGGTGCTTGATCCAGGGTTAACGGCGATCTTCGGCGTTGGATTTGCGTCCTATGCGAGCTTTGTCTTAGATCTTACAAACACGGGGCAGACACTGATTGCTATCGTGACGGTTCTCTTGGTTGGAATCTTGACAATTTGCGGAACAAGCAAGACAAAAGCAAAGGCAAAGAGGGCGATGCGCGACATGGCGGACGAATTGCTTCGCCTTTATGCCGAACGAAAACTTGTTACCGGTTATGCCTTTTCGCAAGATGCACCGTGGCAGCATGAATTCGAGGATGCGTTTCCCTATGAGCTAACACCGGATCAGGCGACCGCGATCGAAGACGTGAAGGCTGATATGGAAACGGCTCGGCCGATGGATCGGCTTGTGATCGGCGACGTCGGCTATGGAAAAACAGAGGTCGCAATGCGTGCGGCATTCAAAGCCGTTATGGATGGAAAACAGGTGGCGGTCTTGGCTCCGACGACCATCCTTGCCTATCAGCACTATGAATCTTTCTCGCGGCGTTTCGCGGCGTTTCCGGCAAAGATCGATCTGCTCTCACGTTTTCGCTCTGCAAAGGAACAGAAAGAAGTTGTCGCAGCGGCTGAAAAAGGTGATGTTGATGTTTTGATAGGTACGCACCGTGTGCTTTCAAAGGATGTTAAGCTGCCCAAGCTCGGTCTAGTTATCGTTGACGAAGAGCAGCGATTCGGCGTTGCTCACAAAGAAAAGCTTAAACAGTTAAAGAAGAAGGTAGATGTCCTTACGCTTTCCGCAACTCCTATCCCGCGAACGCTAAATATGTCGTTGCTCGGAATGCGCGATATGTCTGTTATAGAAACGCCGCCGCGCGACCGTTTGGCGATAAATACGCAGGTAGTTCAATTCTCTGAGAATGTCATCCGCGCCGCTATCGACCTTGAACTTGCGCGAAACGGGCAAGTGTTTTTTATTCATAACCGTGTCGAAACCATTGATTCGATCGCGGCTTTGGTGCAAAAGATCGTCCCGAATGCCCGCATCGCCATCGGGCACGGCAAAATGAATGAAAAGGAAATGGAGCAGGTAATGCTCGATTTCATTGACTACAAATACGATGTGCTGGTGGCGACAACCATCATTGAGAATGGCATTGATATCCCGCGTGCTAATACCATCATTATCAATCGAGCCGATAATTACGGCCTCTCCCAGCTTTATCAATTGCGCGGACGCGTCGGCAGATCGAACCGAAGGGCCTACGCATATTTGCTGATCCCAAGCGAATTGGAGCTGACACCGATCGCACGGCGGCGCCTGAGCGCTATACGCGAATTCTCTGATCTCGGAGCCGGATTTCGGATCGCTGCGTTAGACCTTGAGCTTCGCGGGGCTGGCAACATTCTCGGCGGGCAGCAGTCCGGCCATCTTGACGCCCTCGGTTTTGACCTTTATGCGAAAATGCTCGAACGCACCATCGCTGAGCTTCGCGGTGAGGAAGTGTATGATGAGATGTCCGTCACCATCGAGCTTAGGCTCGACCTTGCAATACCAAAAGACTTCATCTCGGACACCGGCCAACGCCTTCGTATCTATAAACGTATCGCATCGGCTGAGAACGAAGCGACCATTTCAGAGCTTCGCACCGAGATCGAAGATCGATACGGTCGGCTTCCCACGGCAGTGTCGAATCTGCTCGATCATGGCCGACTTCGCATGGTTGCCGAACGTATCGGCGTTATTTCCATCGACAGCGTTGGCGAGGGCTTTTCGATAAAGATCGGGCCGCGATCGCGAGTGTCGCCAGAACGATTGCTTGAGTTTATAGAATCTAACGAAGGGGTTACGTTCTCACCAAATGGTATTATCCGTTGCAAAGATGCCGGAAGCGACCTTGTTGGGTCGATAATACGCTTGTTGGACGCTATCGAAGATATCGCCGGTGCGAGACCGTCGGTGGTTTCCTGATCGCTGTGCAATCAGATCCGGGATTAAACTCACAGATAAATAACCCCGGAACATAAAAGCGAGTTTGATTTTCCACGGTGCGCCAGACCTCAGATGCTCCAAATTTGTCTTCCGTCCAACCGAGCTTTGTTCTATTTTTCCAAACATACTCGTACGCGGCGGGTTCGTCCTCGCCGCGGACGTGCCTCGCTTCGTGAAGAAGTATCGCCGCCCGCTCAATGCTGCCTACTGGATGATCGAAGAATTCGGGATAAAGCGTGATTATGGCGAAAGGGAAATTGGTCGCCGCATAGGCATCTTCCTTTTCGACCGAAGCATTTAACCAGTTATCGTTTGAACGAAAAACAACCACTTTCCTCAGCAAAAATGCTTCGTCACGGAATCCTCGTTCTTCAAGCACGGCGATAGCTTCGAATGTAAGCAAACGCTGTTCGGGTGTTAGAGAAGCAGATGAAAAAACTAGAGATGCATAGAATCCGGTGATCGTGGCGATCGCCACTAGGAAAAAGGTCGCAAGTCGGTTATAGATCTTCTTCACTCTTCTGACTCCAGGATCGATGCCGATCGGCAACAGATCTGAAAATAATCAAAACATTTATTCGGCTAGGCCGCGTTCTGTTAGACCGCAATTAACGTTCCTCTAATTTGCAGACGATTTTGTCCTATTCTGGTACACTTTCTGGCTAAATTCGGGGGCTTTCCGGCGCAAAGTCTGCTAAAATAACTAGATTCGTAATAGGACATTTTTCGAGATTTGTTTTGAAATGATGCGGGACAAACCATCCAATGGAATAACGCATCGAACGATCTTAGGTATAATAGTAAGTTGTTGAGAACTAATATCATATGAACAAACCCAGCATTGCAGCTCTTTTAGCGGTCGTAGTATTCGCCTTTACCGCTTCGGCATCGGCACAGGAAACCGAGATCCGCGTTGTCGATGAGGTCATTGCACAAGTAAATGAAGGCGTAATAACTCTGTCGCGTGTAAAGCGTGAGATGAAGGCGATAATCGATCAGGAAGTATCCGAAGGAAAAAGCCGCGAAGAGGCGGAACGCCTCCTTGAAGAGAAGAAAGGTGAGCTGATCGCGAATCTTATTAATGAGGAGCTGGTCTTACAGCGTGCCAAAGAGATCAAGCTGGATAGTGAGATCGATGCGACATTAAATCGCCGTCTGCTTGAGATAATGCAGAACGCAAACATCAAGACCCTGGAAGCCTTATATCAGGAAATGGAACGGCAGGGCATAAACCCGCAGGAGATGCGCGATGTATGGAGGCGGCAGATAACGCGGGACCTCGTGATCCAGCAGGAAGTTCAACGGGCCGAATATTGGCGGCCAACCAATTCCGAGGTCCGGACCTACTACGAGGCCAACAAACAAAGGTTTACGAAACCCGAAACTGTCTCGGTGAGTGAGATCTTCCTAAGCTTTGCCGGTCGCAATGAAGGCGTTGTCCGTGAGAACGCAAAGCAGCTTTTGACCAGGCTTAGAGCAGGGGAGGATTTTGCAAAGTTGCAAAAAGAGAACTCAGATCCCGGCCAGCTTACGCAGGGACAAGGTAAAGCAGAACGCTTGGTCGTGGCCGACTTAGTAGAGGTGATCAGCAAACCGCTTGCCGGAGTTAAGGTAGGCGGATTTACTGAGCCGATCGAGATCGATCAGCTTGGTATCATCTTGCTTCGCGTAGATGCCCGAGAGGCAGCCAGCAGCGAATCGGAGTTCAATGAGAACGCGGTCCGTTCGGCGATGTTGCAGGCGCGTTTTCCTGAAGCACAAAAGGCATATATGTCCAATCTCCGCAAGGATGCTTACATAAAACTCAATGAGGAATATCGTCCCTTGGTCGCACCGCTTCTGTTTGCAGAGGAACGAAACGAAAAGGCAACTAAGAATTGATATTAGATCAATACTAAACAGGCCGGGCCAGACCTCTGCTGGCTCGGTCTAACTGTTTAATGAGGCTTGATATTTTTCTAAAGCTTTCAAGATTGCTATCGCGTCGGACTGCAGCCGCGGCCGCGTGCCAAGAGGGTCGCGTCCGGGTCAACGGAACAACTGCCAAGGCCTCTCGCAGTATCGCAACTGGAGACATAGTCGAAGTAACTTTCGATGACATCCCCTCGGAGTTTGTGGTTATAAAAGTACCGGAAACGAAGCAGGTATCGAAGAAGGAAGCTGCATTGCTTGTTTCTAAGAAAGGATAACTTCCCTTCTCAGTCCAAAATGCTCTTGATAGCCTTATCGAAGATCGCAACCCTGCGTTTTGCCCGCTTTATCTCCGGATGCTCATCGGCAAGCGTTCGCGAAAGCTTCCAAAGCTCGGTCTCGAGTTCAGATCTTCTTACCATCAGCCTTCCCAGAGCTTGCGTTAACTTACCTTGATCAGCCGGCTTTACTGATGAGAGGGTCTTAATGTCCCGTTCGATGGTCCCGATGGAAACTCTCAGTTCGGCAACTCGAGGATATTCCTCAGTATAATCAGCCAAAAGAGCGTCGAGCTCTGACTCCAGATCTGTCTTCCTGAGTATCAGCTCCGCATAAGCGGCTGATCCATTCATCCCACTTTCCGCCGCCGGCTGTTCCTGCACTGTAGCAGGTCGCCGCTGAGCCGAAACACAAACGACCGAAAGAAATATCAATACAACAGTAAACAGTCCGCCGAGTATTTCTTTATTTCGCATTCTTTAGTTAATAGCGAATGTGTTCGGATCCATGCTCTGATCTACAGCAAACTCAAGCAACTTATACGTCCAGGAAACTTCTTTGATGCCGCTGCTTCCTGAAAACGAATAATGCAATTTGTAATGTTTTGGAAGTGTTAGTTCCCCGACCGGCCCGAAATCTGAGAACGTCTCAACAACCCGGAGCCTTGTTTCCTGCTGCCTCGCGGAGGTGTCTATTGTTCGCCCGATCGCGGCTGATATGACACGGCTGTACTCCGTCCGGATGTGGCGAAAAGTATCTTTCTCAAAATAAAGCGTAATGTTCAGATCATTGCCGCCGCGGGGTGAGTAACCGATCGAGTAGCATTCGACACCGTCGATCTTCTTTGTCCCGCCGCCGGAAAGTTTTGGCCGAAGTTCATCTAAATTAAGCAATGCCCACGCCGTTGTAAGAGTTCCGCCCAAAAGCCCCTGGTTCAAAAGATCGCCATTGCTGTTCAAAAATGATCCGAGATCTGATCGTGCTCCCGGCCTAACAAAATCTACTTGCGAACGGCCGCCGTCGTAAATGATCTTCTCCATCGGGTAATCCGATGCATTCAGGCTGAACCCGAGAAACATCTTCCTACCTTCTGAAGCCATTACAACGCGACCAGTCGCGGAGGGGTTCTTTTGGGTAATGTAATCAACAGTAACATCCCCGACCGCGATAAGATTCTTTCGTGCGGTCCGCACATTGGCTGCCGCGATCGAGTCCAGATGCTTAGCTATTATCTCTTCCGGTTTAAGCTTCTGGGCTAATGCAAAGCTTGATAAAAATAGGGACAGCATCCCTGCGATAAAAACGATTGAAATGTATTTAGACATTTTAACTACTCCGAACCAATACTATCAGGCACTTGCTGTGACTGAACCCGAACGCGTATCTGTAAATTGCGAACAAGACGTTATGGATACGTCATCCGATTCAACCTGTCCGTCCCCATAGGCTTTTCCTGAGGATAATGTAGAAAAGTATTCCGTGATGTTATCCAGTATCTCATCGGCCGAATGCGAATGATAGAGCGTTTGCCTGAACTGCGCACCGCCAACAAGACCTTTTGTGAATTGGCCTGCAAGCTGCTTCATCTTACCCAGTGCGACTATCTCAGGCATTTCCTCAAGACACATTTCGAAAAACTCCAAAAGCACAGCCTTCTTTTCCACGAGATCAGGCTGAAAAGGTTCCCGTCCTGCCAATACATCTGCAAATTGGCGGAAGATCCATGGGTTCTGCATTGCCCCGCGTCCGATCAGAATTCCATCGGTTCCAGCCTGTTGCCATTTCCGCAGCCCATATTCAATAGACGTTATATCTCCGTTTCCGGATACCGGAATTGAAACTGCTTCCTTTACCTGGCGTATCAGGTCCCAATTCGCCAAGCCTTTGTAGCCCTGTTCTCGTGTTCTGCCATGGACTTGTATATGCTCAACGCCACACTGCTCTGCCATTTTTGCAACGTCAACAACGTTTATCGTCGATTCGGAATATCCCGTCCTGAGTTTGAGAGTCAAAGGTATTGAGATCGACCGCTTTATTTCTTTCAATATCTCCTCCAGCCGGCCTGGTTCGCGAAGAAGACCCGAACCGCCACCGTTCTTCACAACCTTTGGCGCGGGGCATCCACAATTTACGTCGAGGATATCGGCACCGACCTCTTCGGCCATTTCCGCTCCCATAGCCATCCGTTCCGGACGTCCGCCGAATATCTGAACGGCGAATGGCCGTTCCTCCTGGTCAAAACGCATCTGCCGCTTTGATTTGGGATTACCCCGTGTCAACCCCTCGACCGAGATGAATTCCGACACGACCAGACCAACACCGCCGCGTCGCTTTATAAGTCGCCGAAAAACGTAATCAGTGACGCCCGCCATTGGCGAGAGGATAAGCGGTGGATCGATCAAAACATCTCTTACGTAAAACGACTTCATCAGAGATCACGAGGTAACTTAGTGCGGCTTTTTCTTGCGGGCGACGAAAAACACTACTACCCCTATCACGAAAAGCAGAAATGAAAGCACCATCAAAATGGCACCGGGGATAATTCCCAGCATCGCCTCGTCCCAGCTTGTCTTCCCGCTGGTCAGCTCCGGCAGTGCCAAAGAGATCCCAAGAACAAGGAGACCGAGTACCGAACCCAAGGCTCCGAGCACGATCGCAATTATCGATGCAATTTTCACTTTGCTACACGCCTCCGAAAAGGTATCAGGAACTTCAGATGATTCTATCACAATGCGTAGTGCCATTGTGGATGGCCGCCGACCGGCTTGATCGAAGAACCCAAATAAGATCCCGCGTTGGCATATATAGCCCACGCGGGATGCACGTGTTAACAATTATGATCAAGCCTTACTCTGTTTTTGTTAGAACAACACCGGTCGCATCAAAGGAAACTTCCGTGACCGATCCGTCCGGATTCCGATTCTCAAAGACAGCTCCATCATCGTTGATAAGATGATCCACCTTATCTTTTGGCAATATCTTTGTCTTGAAAACACCCTGAGCTTTGACCTTCATTCCCGCGGCATTCAGGGGAATAAAGAAGGCATGATCGCCGAAGGTTACGCGAACGGATCTGCCGCCTTCCTTATCGGCCATCTCCATCCAGCAGCCTTCAGTTTTGCAGGACCGTACAATGATCCCCTCTACCTCAACGGTCTTGTCAGCGTATTCCGTCGGGTTCGAAAGTGCTTTTTCGACCTTGACTCTTTTCACGTTATTCGCAAGCTCCGCGCCGCGGGTTATCTTCTCGCCTTTCTTTAGATCGACCGGCGCATTCTGTTGGCTGCGATGGACAGGCTCACCTTTGCTGTTCAACTCATCCTGTGCCAAAGCGGGGGCACACAGCAGAATAAAGGCAGCTAATATAAAACCAAAACGATACATAACTTATACTTTAAACCTCAAAAAATTTACCGCTGATCAAACTTTAATGTGCCTGATAGACCACCCTTCCGTCAACTACCGTAAACAGTACTCGCCCAACTAGACCCGAGGTGTTATTTGTTGTCCTTTCCAGAACAACGATGTCTGCCAACATTCCGTTTTGTAGCGATCCTTTTATGTCTTCTCTGAATTCGGCGTATGCAGAGCTAACGGTATGCGCATAGAGTGCCTCATCTATTGAAAGTCCGATGCGGCCCGAACTTCCCACGGATGCCTGGATCGTCAGCAACGGATCGATCTCGGTCATCGGAGCATCTGACCCGAACGCGATCTGAATGCCTTCATCCATCAAGCTCCGATAAAAGCCTGCATTCCCCATACGACCACCAAACAGATAAGGCTGGACTGATGCAATGATGCCGAGCCGAGCCATCCGCTTTAGGTCCTCAACAGCGGCGCGTTCGGCGTGCTCAATGCGAAAACGTCTGTCCCGAGCGCCGTTCTCGCGGATAGCCGCCTCGAAGACATCTACGGCGACTCTTATCGCCCGAGACCCGATAGCGTGCAGTAGAACTTGAGATCCTGCCTTGTCCGCACCAATAACATCCCGCTTGAGATCAAGAATGGCTTGGCCTTCAACTTCGGCAGTTCCTTTCAAACAGCCGGCCCGCACCATCGCAGATTCTGAAGCGGCGTTATTCAAATCTCCCTTGTAAACCTTCCACGCAGAGAGATCAAAGCAATCATAGATGCGGACCTTCAAGCGTCCATTACGTGCAAGTTCTTTGTATAGTTCTGCATGGTCATCGGAATGTGTGTCATGAACGCTGGTTATCCCAAAACTGACGGTATAGTTCGAAGCGGTTTCCGCGATCTCGCTCCATCGGCGCGTATGATCCGCAGGTACATAATGCCTGACCCGTTCGAGAACGGGGCCACTTATGATCCCGGGTCGAGTGTCCCTGATCAGAGCAGCATTTAAGGCTGCAGAGTTTGCGATCGCCACGCTTCTGTCCGCACCGTATATGAAAACGGGGTTGTTTGGGGAAAGAGTATCGAGCTTTTCGAACGGAATATTGTTAAAGAGATCTTTCCTTCCACCGCTTCCGAGTATCCAGCGGCCCTTCGGCAAATATCGCGTGTAGAGTTCGAGCTTCTCGAAGAATGAACTTGTATTCGCGACGTCTTTAAGATCGAACGACGAGAACTTATTTCCGATCGCCATGAAATGTACGTGCGAATCATTGAATCCGGGGAGAACGGTACCGCCGTCCGCATCGATCACGCGAGTCGCAGAAGAGATTAATTTTCTAATGTTCTCATCAGACCCGACTGCGACGATCCTATTGCCGATAACCGCAACCGCCTCCGCCTTCGGCTGCTTTGGCGACATCGTCCTGACGTCTCCATTCACTATCACAAGATCCGCGGCCGTCTGTCCGATCGCGATGTCTGCTAAGAGCAAAGTCAAAATGAGAACACCGAAAAATGATCTCACTTCGCCTCGTAAACGGGCTTACCGTCAACCACCGTCATCACAACTTTAACGTCCCAGATCTTTACTGGATCGATAGAGAATATATCATCCGAAAGGATCACAAAGTCAGCAAGCTTGCCGACTTCCAGCGTACCCTTCGCCGATTCCTGGAACTCTGCATACGCAGATCCCCATGTAAACGCTCGAATCGTTTCTTCGAGTGATATTTTCTGTTCCGGGATCCATCCTGTCGGGTTCTTGTCGTCTAGGGTGCGACGCGTAACCGCGGCGTAAACACCCCAGATCGGATTAAGCGGTGCGACGGGCGAATCCGAACCGAACGCAAGCACGCCGCCTGAATCGAGTATTGTCCGGAAAGCATAGGTTCCTTTAAGCCGCTTTTCATCCAATCGCTTCCATGCCCAGCGGCCATCATCGATTATGTGAAATGGCTGCATCGAGGCAACGACGCGCTGAGCTGCAAAGCGCTTCAAATCCTCGATGCGGACGTGCTGAGCGTGTTCTATCGTGAATCGCCGATCCTGGGGTCCGTTCGCACGTTCGACAGCCTGAAAGTGATCCAAGATTGTAGCATTAGCACGGTCCCCGATGGCGTGAATGCGTATCTGTAACCCAGCCTTGTCTGCATTTGTGATGTTTTGGGGCATCGTGGTCGTTACGTCCGCCATCGCCAGGCCAAAGCTGTTGGGTGCGTCAAGATACGGCTCAAAGAACCAGGCAGTGGTTGACCCCAAACTTCCGTCTGCGTACCCTTTCAAGCAACCAACACGGAGCATCGGATCGCCAAATGAGCGCCTAACACCGGTTCGCTCCCACCGCTGATAATCGCCAAGCGGCGAACAGCCGTAAACCCTTGTTTTCAGTGTTCCGCGGCGCAGCAGTTCCTGGAAAACACCTACATCTATTCCAAGCGACATATCCTGAACGCTGGTTACGCCAAGCGACGCAGCATGATCTGTCGCCGCCTGCGCGGCTTCAATGCGTTCTTCCCAACTCGGATCCGGGATGACTCGGGTCACGTAGCTCATCGCCGCATCCTTGAAAACCCCCATCGGGTTGCCGGCAGTATCGCGAACGATCTCGCCGCCGTCAAGATCTTTTGTGTCTTTGTTCACCCCAGCGAGCCGCATCGCAAGACTATTAGCAAGTGCCATGTGGCCGTCTAGCCGATCAATAAAGACCGGATTGTCAGGGGTCACCGCATCGATCATGGCCGCAGTCGGCAGATCATTCGGCGTCCAGTTCTCGTGATCCCATTTTCCGCCCAAGATCCATCGCCCCTTCGGCAACTTTGCGGCAAAAATCTTTATACGTTCAACGAATTCCCGAGGAGTTTTCGCATCACGGAGATCGACCGAAGAAAGCTGCTGACCGGTTTCGAGAAAATGTACGTGGGCATCATTGAATCCGGGAATGACAAGTCGGCCTTTTTCGCGGCTTGCCGAGGATCTGATCATCTATTGCTCAGATGAATTCGGTTTCATTTCATTGAGCGATGCCGTCTCGTCGGGTTCGAGCCTAATGCCGCAAAAGAAGAATCCGGATGCTCTTGAATTATTGAGAGCCAAAGCCGGCCGCATTTTCGGACACAATATTTCTCTTTTGACGATGATCAAAGGGCTTCCGCTTGCATATAACAAGGATATGCAGGAAGACAAAGAGGCGGTCTTTGATACTGTTGATACTGTGCAGATATCGCTCCGAGCGGCAACTATAGTTCTTGAGAATGCGTCTTTGAATGAAGATCGAGCAAGAAAAGCTGCCGAGTCCGGCTATCTTAATGCGACCGATCTGGCTGACTATTTGGTGCGAAAAGGCGTGCCATTCCGCACCGCCCACGAAGCCGTTGGGAAGCTGGTTTTGATCGGAATCGAAAAAGACAAAGAACTTGAGGAGCTGTCTATTGACGAAATGAAGAAGATCGCCCCCGAGTTAGATGATGATGTTTTTGCTGTTCTAAGTCTCGAAAGTTCCATCTCGTCTCGGGCTGCCATCGGAGGAACCGCTCCGGAATGCGTAAGCGAGGCGCTTGAGAAAGCAAGAGCTTTGCTTGATCATTGATGCCCGATCTTTTAGTTCGATCGCACTGATTCCGAGTTCTCGCTTTATTCTTATTGGTTACTTCGAAAAGACACGATGGACAAGGCAGAAATACTAAGACAAACTGCTGAAAATGAACTAATGCAGTTCCTTGGGGTGGAGATCGTTGAGGCAAAACCGGAGCGCGTTGTGCTGACGATGACCGTTACACCTAAGGTTCACCAATACGTTGGAATAATGAATGGCGGTGTTTCACTCTATCTTTTTGAAACTGCCGCGTCGATCGGCGTGGTGGCAGGTTCGGATCTGGCTAAGGTAACGCCGGTCGGCATCGAGATAAATGCAAATCACCTAAGAGCAGTAAGCAGAGGACGTTTGACTGTTACCGCCGAGCCTATACGCCACGGTAGAACGCTAAGCGTATGGAAGATCGAAAGCCACGATGAACGCGGTAAGCTTGTATGCACCGGCCGTATCTCTATACTTTTACAGAAGAAAGCGGCGTTACCTAAACAAGACAAGGGTCAATAAGCCTCGACCTGGAGCATTATTTTCGTGCAATTGTCGGTATTCATGGCTAAACTCCTCTCGTGCATTCCTTTCTTCGAAAAATGATCACCGAATGGCGTCGGCTTGATCTTCCTATGAAGGACGCCGCGATCATAGTCGCAGTTTCGGGCGGTGCCGATTCGATCGCTCTCCTGCTAGCGATAGATGAACTTAGAAAAAAGAAGAAGCTATCGGTCCGGATAGTAGCGGCACATTTTGATCACAGACTTCGCGACGATAGTGCAAGTGATCTGGAGCACGTTCGAAGATTGACAAAGGAACGCAGGATTGAGCTTGCTCATAGCGAATGGAAGAAACGGACGCCGGGAAATTTGGAGCAAGAAGCTCGCCGTGCACGATACCGATTTCTACTGCGAACTGCCGAGAATGTTAACACTCAGTATATCTTAACTGGCCACACAATGAATGATCAGGCGGAGACGGTCTTGATGAACCTCATCAGAGGAAGCGGGTCTGACGGGCTCGGTGGGATGCAGCCGAAGAAAATAATAAGTGGCCTTTCGCACTACGACAAAAATGGTCCGCTGCTGCCATTTACCGAAGCTGTGGTAACGATCGTTCGGCCAATGATGCGTTGGGCGAAACGGGTCGATACCGAGAATTTCTGTCGGGAAATGAAAATGTCCTTCTGCCTAGATCCGATGAATGAAGATCTGAGATTTCGGCGCGTATGGATAAGAAAGACCTTGATACCACTACTCGAAGAGGTCAATCCGAAGATAGTCGACGCACTATGCCGAACCGCGGAGTTGATGCAGGAGGATGCAAAAGAAGCCACGGCGGCGAAGGCTGAAACATCCGTTAAAGCCAGCACTGACGCCCAACCAACATTATACCTCCGCGACCTGAAAAGCCTTGAAAGGCCCCAGCTTTTCAAGACTATACGGGAGTGGCTAAAAACTGGATATGGCGACCTTCGGCGCTTGAAATTGAAGCATATCGAAGCAGTTGCCGACCTGGTACAGAGCAAAAAGAGCGGTAAACTGATCGAGTTACCAGTGGGTGGGCGTGTATCGAAACGAAACGGACGCCTTGTATTCGAGCAGATAAAGGTTGAAAAAAGCCCCCCGCGCACATAGAATTTAAGATTGCGGTTCGCGCTTGGGCAATGCCCGATTCGCGAACAACGAGCCAAAGCTCGCTTTCATCAAACAAAGTTGTTGCGAATGAATCTGATGGAAGGCATCTTGGAGGCTAAAGTTTGAATTCAAAGGCTAGACAGATCTTAATGTGGATGATGCTCATTTCGGGAGCTCTTTTGCTTGTTTACTACCTTCAGGGTAAGCAAACGAAGGCCCCGCAAGAACTTGCAATAAATGAGGCAATCACCCGCATCAACAATAAGGACTTTAAGGAGGCCGCGATAAAGCAATCAGGTGTTGAATTCACCGATGCTGACGGCAATAAGTTCGTTACCTCACTTGGCAGCGATGCAACACGAAAACTGCTCGTTGACAAGATGGATGAATTCAACAAGGCCAATGAAGGTACTAGCGCGGTCATAAAGTATACCGAAGAGCCCGCTTCCAGCGGTCTCGGCTGGCTTTTCCTCATTCAGCTTCTTCCCTTCTTGCTGCTTGTCGGATTTCTTGTATTCACGCTTCGGCAAATGCAGGCCGGCGGAAACAAAGCTTTGAGCTTCGGCAAATCAAAGGCAAAACTTCTGAACAATCAGCAGAAACGCGTAACGTTCAAGGACGTTGCCGGAGTGGACGAACCCAAAGAAGAGCTCCAGGAAATAATCGAATTCCTTAAAGATCCGCAAAAGTTCCAAAAGCTTGGCGGAAAGATCCCGAAGGGAGTGCTAATGATGGGCCCGCCGGGAACCGGCAAAACACTTCTTGCAAAAGCTGTTGCAGGTGAGGCAAACGTGCCCTTCTTTTCGATCTCGGGTTCGGACTTTGTTGAGATGTTCGTAGGCGTCGGAGCATCGCGTGTTCGCGACCTTTTCGAACAGGGCAAGAAGAACGCCCCGTGCATCATATTCATCGATGAGATTGATGCTGTCGGACGCCACCGCGGTGCGGGGCTCGGAGGCGGCCATGACGAGCGCGAGCAGACGCTTAATCAACTGCTCGTTGAAATGGACGGTTTCGAATCTAACGATGGCGTTATCCTAATGGCTTCGACCAACAGGCCGGACGTGCTCGACCCCGCCCTGCTTCGACCGGGACGTTTCGATCGGCAGGTTGTTGTTGGCTATCCTGATGTGCGCGGTCGTGAGGGCATTCTAAAAGTCCATACACGAAAGATACCGCTGGACGAAGGTGTGGATGTAAATGTTATCGCACGCGGAACCCCGGGCTTTACGGGAGCCGACCTAGCCAACCTCGTTAATGAGGCTGCGCTGATCGCGGCCAGAAATAATAACAAGGTTGTTACGCTCCGTGATCTTGAATTTGCTAAGGATAAGGTCTTGATGGGCCCCGAACGTCGCAGCATGGTGATGTCTGACAAGGAACGTCGCCTGACGGCGATCCATGAAGCAGGGCACGCCCTTGTGGGAATGAATATTCCTGAAAGCGATCCGGTTCACAAGGTAACGATCGTACCGCGTGGACGGGCTCTCGGTGTTACCTTCTTCCTGCCAGAACAGGATGTTCTCGGACGAACTAAGGAAGAGCTCGAAGCAATGATCGCTAACTCGATGGGCGGACGCATTGCTGAGGAATTGTTCATCGGTCGCGTTACTACCGGAGCTTCTAACGATATTGAAAAAGCCACGGAGATAGCCCGGGCAATGGTCTGCCAATACGGAATGTCCGATCTTGGCCCGCTAGCCTTCGGCAAGAAAGACGAGCAGATCTTCTTGGGCCGGGAGATCGCACAGCACCGGGACTATTCCGAAGATACGGCCATCAGGATCGACCGTGAGGTCAATAAGATAATCGAGACCCAATACAAACGGGCGACAAAAATCCTAGAAGACAATCGCGAAGCTATGGAAAGGCTCGTAGATGCCCTTCTGGAGCACGAATCGCTGGATCTGGAACAGATGAAACGGGTTATTGCAGGGCTTCCGATTGATTCGCCGGAGCGGGTAGCATCAACTCCGGACGACAGCGGAACGACCGAGACCGAAGAAGTGAAGGAAGCCTTTGCAAAACCGATAATTCCTCCTATTACACCGAATAACCCTGCGACAGCATAGTCGTTTTGACCAGCTTTAGACAAAATAGGCAAAGGTAAGGCCACGCTTTACTTTTGCCTTTCATCTTTTTACTTTGTCCGATATGTATTCCTGGCGAACCGCAAAAAGGATCATTGAGATCGATGCTCCGATTGTAATGGGTATCCTAAATCTCACGCCGGACAGTTTTTCGGACGGCGGGAGTTATGGCTCGGTCGAAGCAGCCCTATATCGGGTCGAAGAGATGATCAGCGAAGGCGCGAGCATTATTGATATTGGCGGTGAATCTACTAGGCCCGGAAGCAAACGGATCACTGTAGAGGAAGAGATAGCAAGAGTCGTTCCAGTAGTAAGAGCGCTCGCAAAACGATTCGATATCCCTTTGTCGGTCGATACAAGCAAGGCGGCCGTCGCACAAGTTGCTTTTGATGCCGGAGCAGAGATCATTAACGATATTTCCGGGCTGCGATGGGATCCCGGTCTTGCCGAGCTCGCCGCACGGACCGGATCTGGACTGGTGCTTATGCACTCGCTCGGCGAGTTTGAGACGCTGCATTCCCAACCGCCGGTCGAAGATGTTGTGGTCGAGGTTATGAATGGACTTCGATGTTCGGTTAAACAGGCTCTCGAGCGCGGGGTATCACCTGATCAGCTTGCCATGGATATTGGCATCGGCTTTGGCAAATCGCCTGAGCAAAATTTAGAGTTGATCGCCAAAATTGATAGACTCGTAAACAACTTTGATGGTTATCCACTGCTGATCGGTGCTTCACGGAAATCGTTCATTGGTAAACTTTTGAGTGAAAATGATCCGAAGAAGCGAGTGGTGGGAAGCATCGCTGTGGCTACAATCGCAGCAATGAATGGGGCGATGATCCTACGGGTTCACGATGTGAAACAAACCATCGACGCCCTTAAGGTAGTAAACGCTGTAAAGACATTTTTATGAATATCCTCAAAGGGCTAATGTATGCGCTGACTATTCTTTCAGTTTCGGGTTTTACCGAGTGCTATAAACCAGTTACAAGTTCGGGCCTTCCGAAGCACATCAAGACGGTCGGCGTTCCGGCATTTCAGTATGAGGCAAAAGGACTTAGATACAGGGTCGAGACTCGATTTACCGATGCGGTTATCCGTGAGGTGATAAAACGGGGCGGCGGATTGCGTGTTCAGGGAACTGCTAAAGGGGCCGATGCGGTGATCGAAGGCAAGATCCGCGATTTTAGTTTCACCGGCGTGCTCCTTGACCGCGAAGGTCGGGCCCGCGTTTACGAGATAACTATCGTTGCCGCGGTTACGATACGAGACCTTCGTGAGGAAAAGATCCTATTCGATAACCAGAATTTCGTTTTTCGTGATTCGTTCGAGTTCTCTTCTGATCCGCGCTCATTTTTTGACGAAGAAGATCCGGCCGTCGAGCGCATTGCGCGTGCCTTTGCCGAATCAGCCGTATCGGCTTTTATTAATGGGATCGGTGTAAGACAGGAACGAAAATAATTGCTACAAATGCCAAAGATCTCGATAGATACATTAAGGCAGCAATTGCGGGCAAATGACATTAAACCCGTTTACGTGCTTTATGGTCCTGAGGGACACCTCCGGAATATTGTTGCTAACACTATTGCCGATCGATGCTTCGGTGAAGGCGACCTGCGCGATTTTAACGACTCGACCTTCAGCTTAGAAGACCCTGAGAACATTCGGGATGCCTTAGCTTCGGCAGATCAGCTCCCGATGATGGCTGCCAGACGTGCGGTCCGAGTAGTGAATGTTCGTGTTTCCTCTACTGCGGCCAACGATACGCTGAAAGAACAGCATGAACAATTGGTTGCCGGCTATCTTGAGAATCCGAATCCGACATCAGTGCTTATTTTTGTCGGAGAAGAATTGAACGGAAATCGGAAGCTAGCCAAGCTTCTTGAAAAACATGCTGTTGTGGTCGAGTTCAAGCCGCTGGAAGGAAAGGAACTTTTTGCACGTCTTGCCAAGATGTTCCAGGAAGAAGGTGTGACGGCGGAACCGGAGGCGATACGCTATTTGATCTCGATGACCGATCCTGACCTTGTAAAGCTTTCGACCGAGATCAAGAAGCTCGCCGCGGCCTCGATGCCGGAAGGCAAGATCTCAGTTGAACTCGTCGAGCAATTTATCTCTCGAACACGCGAAGTTGATAACTTTTCGCTGACGGGACATCTGATAGGCCGACGCCCTAAGCAGGCGGCGATCGCTTTGGCTCAGATGCTTAACGACGGTGCAGAACCGCTTATGCTGCTCGGCCTGCTCGGTTCAAATTATCGCCGGCTGATCATTGCGAAAGAAATGATGGATCAGGGGCGTGACCGTCGTGAGGTTGCGAACTCAGTCAGGCTAAGGTACAGCGACCAGGAAGCATTTTTCGCCGCGGCACGGCGGACACCCATGCAGGATCTATTGTATGCTGTTGGACGGATTGCGGATGTTGATCTTGCTATCAAGAATTCACTTGGCGGTGGCACGTACGGAGCTCGAATGCAAATGGAGATGCTGGTTTGTGATCTCGCCTCGCTAAATTGATCGCCGTGAATATTCTAGATTGTAGGGGCAGCTAATATGGCTGCCCGAGGAACTCTTGCCCGGGAAAAGCAGATGGACCGGACAGTATTCTGCCCCTACAATGTCGTGAAGGCCGCTGGGAGAACTCCTTCGAACGGCCTTTGAATGATCAAATAGGTTCAACGCCGAGGCCCTGATTCAGGTAATGGTATAGATCGTTATAATCGCTTAGAGCTCGGTTCAGAATAAGCGGAAGCTGAGCGATGTCACCGGAATTAACTATCAGATTTAGATTTCGCAAGAACGCATCGTGTGCATTCATAGTCGTCCCATCGTCCTCGATCGAGACCAGATAAAGCCTTCTTCGCTCTGATGAATACATCGCATTCGCCTTCTGCTGGATGATCGCGGCTCCGCCGTATTCCGCTGCGAAATCTGGTGAGAATATGACGATCTCTGTTTTCCCGTCGCGCAGGCGTTCATTCGCCTGTGCCGGTGTATCGGCGATATAAACCCGATAGCCAGCGTCGGCGAGTATCTTTGCGATCTCTTCACGCTTTTGTCCAAGGCAGAGCAGAACGCGTCTCGGCTTTGCTGCAACGTCCTCATCCTTGTCCAAAAGTTCCTTTCCCGATTGAAGTGCTGCAAGCAGCGAACGAAGAGCACTGTTTATCTCGAACTCAGACGCCTTCTCTGCAAATTGTGCGCTGCCGTCGGGTGTTGCGGGCGCGGGCTTATTATCGGCGAGCTGTTTTACGGTCGGTGAAACATCGCCATTAGCGTCCTTATTCGCACGAAGCATATTCTGGCAACGAGGACAACGAACGGTAAAATTTCCGCTCGGCACTTTTGCTTCATCGAGTTGAAGCGAAACAGAACAATTGTCACAGCGAATGATCATATTTCTTGAAGTTCCTTGTTCAATAGAACCGTGGTTTGACAGGCGGCTTCATGACAAAGCTCACTCCATTAGATCCAGGACCGAACTGGAACTGTTCACAACAGGTGGCGGCGCGATGGCTTCGACCGCCGGGCGGTTAAGGTTGTTCTGATTGATGTAATCTTCCGTCGACGAAAGCCCTTTTAGCTGAAGCAGAAGGTTGTTTTGGTTTGTCGCGTAAGAAAGTCCGTCCTCAAGCGTGATTACCTTCTCTTCGATCATCTTCTTGATAACGCTATCAAAGTCCTGCATGCCGTCTATCTCACCATCACGGATCGCGTCCAGAAGGGTCTTGCCCTCGCTCTCACCTTTCTCAATATATTCGCGGGTACGCGGGTTAGATTTCATGATTTCGACCGCGGCGATACGTCCCTTTCCGTCAGCTCGCGGAATCAGGCGCTGAGAAACTATGTAACGGAACGTTTGTGCTAGCCTTGTCCGGATCACGCGTTCTTCGTTCTTTGGATAGAGGCCAATTATTCGATCGATGGTTTTTGAAGCATCTATCGTATGAAGCGTAGATAGCACAAGGTGGCCGGTCTCGGCGGCCTCAAGTGCTATCTCTGTCGTTTCAAGGTCGCGCATCTCACCAACCAAGATCACCTTCGGAGCCTGTCGTAATGCGGCACGGAGAGCCGAGGCAAAATCCTTCGTGTCTGCTCCGACCTCGCGTTGGTTGATGGTGCTTTTCTTGTGATTATGGAGAAATTCGATCGGGTCTTCGATCGTAACTATGTGATAACTTTTCGTCTCGTTTATCTGATCGATTATCGCAGCCAACGTCGAACTTTTCCCGGAACCTGTCGGTCCGGTCAGCAGAACAACACCGTTGCGGATGTTGCAGATCTCTTTTAACTGCAGCGGTATGTTCAGCTGTTCGAAACTCGGTATGTCGTGCGGGATCACACGCATCACGATCGAATAAGAATTTCTCTGTTGGAAGATATTTACCCGGAAACGGCATTTTCCGGGAAGGGCGTAGCTTAGGTCCGCGGTCCGCGTCTTTGCAAGCTGCCGTGCCGCGTCCGGATTATCGCGAAGGATCGCCATCGCGATAGTTTCCGTTTGATATGCGGTAAGGCGGCCAAGCCCGAGAGGCGTCGCAGGGTATAACGTTCCGTTTATCTCCACCTGCGGCTTTTGTCCACAAGAGAAGTTCAGGTCGCTTACATTGTCTGAAATGAGCAGCATCTGCTCAATGATGGGTGCTACGTCCAGCAAACTCATTTGGCGGGTAACTCCTGAAGATAGAACAACAAAGGTGAGTGCCGCTGAGGCGGCCAACGGTTGGCGTCCACGGCAGAACCGTAAACAGATAAATTATCACCTATGCATTCAACAATTGCAAGATAAATTTATGCGCTGTTAAACAATCGGGACTATTTTCCTGATATTGAGATAAGCAGATCTCGAAATGCTTTTTCAATATTATCTTTTGGATGAGCCAAGGCTGAAATAACGGCAGCCGAGCTTGCTCCCGCATCGATAACGTCTCTAACGTTAATCTTTTGTATTCCACCAATTGCTACGAGTGGAACATTCTTGATCACCGACCTTACATTTCGAACCCCCTCAAGGCCGACGACCGGTAAAGTATCCGATTTTGTTTCAGTCGCAAAAATGGGGCCGATGGCAATGTAATCAATTGGTTCATCGGCGGCTGCACTGGCCTGTTCCAGCGAATGAGTAGAGATCCCGATGATCGCATTTTCTCCAAGCAGTTTCCTGGCTTCTTTTGGTGAAAGATCATCCTGGCCAAGATGAACGCCGTCCGCGCCGGCAAGAAGAGCGATGTCAGCGCGGTCATTTATGATCAGGCGGGCATTATGCTTTTTAGCCTCTTCAAGAGCATTCTTTGCTTCATAAAGAAGTTCTCCTGAAGGCATAGTCTTGTCGCGGAGTTGGATAAAACGGGCACCCGCGCCCGCAAGGCGTCGTACCTGTTCCGAATGCGGAATGCCGAGGATCGCTCTGTCCGTTATCGGATAGATGGTAGGAAGTTCAAGTTTCACGGTGGGTCTTTACTCTGTATTAGGCAAGCGATCTGACCATTAGAAAGCCGTCCTCGCCGTTGTTGTAATATTTGCTTACCCTCTGGGTGATCGTATATCCCAAACTATTGTAAAGCCTCTGGGCCGGATGATTGCCGACACGGACCTCAAGAACAATTGTTGAGATCCCCTTTTGAAGAAGGACCGTTTCCAAATGAAGCAATAGCCTTTTCGCCAGACCTCTGCGTCGGTGTCTTGGGTCAACTCCGACCGTCGTTACATGGGCGGTACCGTCGGCATTTACCAGTACAAACAGGAACGCTACTATTGAACCTTCGCGCGTTATCGCCTTATAGCTCAATCCCCTTGGTTCATTGAGAAGGTAATTGAACGTTTGTTTTGAGTAATTATCTCCATCATAGAAGCATCGGAGATTGAGTTTCACGATCTCAGAGATATCACGGGGCATGACCGGCGAGAGAGAATAGGTCGTTTCCTAACTTTGCTCCATTGTTAGATAAATTTTGTATCTGTTTAGAACAGATGTCCTAAACGATCTTCCGCTAACGCATCTTTTCCTGATCACTTACCCGATTTTCCACAGATGCGGAAATTTTTCCGGTCTGTCATGCCCGTGTGTTAAACACCTTACGCTTTTTTCCACTCTTATCCGTGCCGATACCCGTTGATGCGGATTGATACGTTGTTTGATCGTCCACAAAGGATCGCCTTAGGAGATGCAGACATAGCCAGGCGATAGCAGAGACCAGCCTCAGGAATTGCAAAGACCGGCGGCCTCAGGCCGCAGGTGGGGTTTCAGCCCGTCTTCGCTTGCAGAACCAGCCGACCACGCCAACATCTTCTTGCCGCCGCGGCCCGATCCGATCAATTAATCGCTTGTTTCGACGAAAGCAGGAACGGAAGATATAAGCCAGCTCACGAGTCAAGGTTCCCGTGTCGCATATATGAAAGACGGTCTTGTTATATCGGACAACCGCAGAGATGGTACTGACCTGATATCTGCGGCCAGATCTGACGAGAGGAAAATTTTTCTTGACAGAAGGCCAGAGTTTTATATATCTTGTCTGACAATCGTTCTTTAACCGCTACGGCTCCCAGAGTCCAAAGCTAAGTTTCAAACCTTTCAGCTTATTCCCGCATTGGGAATTCGATTTTTTTGGAGATCGAAATGACGTTGTTCCCACACAGTATTCGCCCTCGCGGCAGAACTGTGCCATCTGATGCCGGGTTTTGGATCCGGGATCGCGGAGTGCGGATCTGTTGCACCATTGCAGAGAACAAAAGTTCCGGGTCCGAAGGCCGGAAACAAAAGACCATAAAGCCAGGAGCAATCAAGTGACCGAATATCTTAGAGATCATTTTTGGGCGGCTATTGCCGTATTCGTGCTATCGCTCGGCGTGTTAGGGGCCGGTTTGAAATATCTGGAGCAGGATGCCGCGAAGCAGAATGCTTTGAAGGCGAAGGACCGCTCAGCACTTTCCAGGATCAATCCTTTCGTCACAAGCCCATTGCCGACGCCTACCCCACAGCTTGCGAAAGAATATATTTATGCAGGCTCGCGTCTGTTGGCCGTCGAAGACGCCGGGGCCAATGTCGCACCTCCTGCTGATCTCGCGGTGTGGCGGTCTTCAACGGGTGTCTGGTGGGTGCTCGGCGGGTCGGGTTCGCAAGCTGTCACATTTCAATGGGGAATGGCAGGGGATGTGCCTATCCCGGGCGATTTCGACAGCGACGGCAAGACGGACTTTGCGATATTCAGGCCGAGCCAGGGGGAATGGTGGATCTTCAAATCATCCGACAGCACCTATTATGCGACGAACTTTGGCACAAGCGGCGATCAGCCGGTAGTTGCGGATTATGACGGCGACGGCAGAACGGATATCGCGGTTTTCAGGCCGGATGCTCAGGCAGGGCTCGGTTACTGGTATGTGCTGAAAAGCTCGGACTCGCAGGTTAACAGCTATCAATACGGCCTGAACACGGATGTCCCCGTACCGGCAGACTATGACGGAGACGGAAGGGCCGATCTTGCCGTCTTCAGGGCTTCGAACACAATGTTCTTCTCATATCTGAGTTCGCAGAGCACGACGATTAGCGTCGGGATGGGCACAAGCGGCACGCCGGTCTCGGCAGATTACGACGGCGACGGCAAGGCGAACTTCGCTCTGCTGAATGGCAATAGCTGGGTCATCATGAACGCCGCTCACACTCAGACGTCGAGCACCGCGTGGCAGAACTCCGGCGACATCCCCGTCCCGAACGATTACGACGGAGACGGAATTGTCGATATCGCCGTCTGGCGAGACTCAAACGGCACCTGGTACATCCGCCAATCAACAAAACTTGGCACTCAAGACGAACTCCGCCAAGTCCAATGGGGGTCAAGTGGAGACATTCCAGTACCGGCGTTTTACAGGAGATAACCGAGATTAAAGAGTAGGGAGTTCAGACCTGAGGTGTTTGTCTCAGCATTTTATGGGTTTTTATGTATGACATCGGAGATCTAAATATGTGTAAAATAGCGAAATCGGAGCTTATCACAAGTCACTTGGGTAGATTTGATGCCACCATTCGAGCTTTGGTCGCATTCAATCTCCTTACAGTCTTCCTTTTCGCATCGGTTCTCGGTCAGGCGGATCAGGTCCAACCCGAGCGAGGCTCAAAATTGGGGAATGCATATGCGATAAGCGATTTCGAGACGATAAACACGACGAATGGAAACCTGATGTTCAATTTTATGTTTGGAGGGCTTCCGGCCGGACGTGGACATACTGGGGCGAGGTTTAATCTCTTCTATAATAGCAAGCTTTGGGAGACCAGGACCTTAAGAATACGAGATGAGACAAAACCGTGCGATCCGGGTGAGCCAGAGGGCCCAATAAACTGTCCCCATTACAACAAGACGGTTGTCATGCCGAGCGCAAAAGGCGGCTGGCAATTGGGGACTGTATTCCGGCTTGAATTTGAGGATCGCCGGAACAAGTATGGGCTGAATCCTCCCAATTGCCGCACTTCAATGGGAGTTCCTGGGACCTATTGGACGGAGCTGACTTGGATTCATAAGCTAAGAGTTGTGTTCCCTGACGGAAGCTCGAAGGAGATGATACCCTACGGCCATTCGGATGCGCTATTCGACCGCTACTACAGGGTCGACATCAACGGGACCGTCGAGAACTGCGGCGGAATGCCCACTCAGACCTCCCGGCCAGTCTACTACAGCGTTGATGGCAGTTTTCTTCGTCTTGAAACGACAACTGTAAATGACTGGATATTGTATCTCCCCGACGGCGGTCGGGTGGTAAATAGCAATTCTGAGCCTCAACGTGTTTACGATCGAAACGGCAACTATGTGGTACTGTCGGGAAACGCGGTCACGGATGAATTCGGGAGGTCTATAACTTTGACACATAACCAGCTAGGGGACAGCCTGATAACCTCAAAAGGCTTTGACGGTGAAGAACTTATCTGGACCATCAAATGGAAGAACATTGGGGTCAGGAAACACTATATTGCCTGCTATCCTGACTGCCCAGAGATCGAATGGAATGTTCCTCTTGAGGAGACCATTCCGGTTGTCGATGAGATTGTACAGCCTCAACAACTTGGCGGACGGTCATATGTTTTCTCTTATAATGCTCCTGATTTTGCTGATCCAATGGAGGAATCCGAGGGTTGGGGGGGAGATAAATGGTGTTGAGTTACCGAGCGGGGCTACGATAGGATATGCGTATCTAATGGACGGGAGAGGCTCTGCTGAAGAGCCTGAGTTGCCAGATGGTATACTGCGAAATTCTCCAGTGGCAAAGGTCGTTCAATATTTGAATGAACACGACGGATTCGGCAGCCAGACAACAGAGACGTGGACTTATAGCACTTCCCCCACGCTCTCATCGGTTTATTCTCCCGATGGAAGTTTGACCACGACTTGGTATCAGGATGTGCAGTCCGAAAGCTGGGATGCAGGATTAGTATACAAGACCGTAAGCTCAAATGGTTCGATGGTCGAAAATATCTGGGGGCGAAATACACCCGTCGCGTGTGGGCAGGGGAACAATTCTTGTTCCGGTAAGCCTAACAATCCATATATTAAGACAAGTTTCACATCGATTCGCAATGCGTCGGGCGATTTTGTCTTGACCGCGATTAAGGACTTCGATAACGACAAGAACGGCAACATCCTCGAAGTCAGGGAGTACGATTGGGTCCCGTATTCGAGCGTTCCGCGCGATCAATACGGCCGGATAACTGGTATTCCGGGCGATGCTATCTTAAAGCGTGTGACTAAAACAGAGTATTATAACCCCACACCTCATGCCTCATCGACAATTTATAACGATCCTGATAGCTATCACCTTTCGTCAAGCAAGCGTTTACTTGGGCTGGTGAAATCTGTCGAGATGCTTGATAGTTCATTAAATCCGAGGTCGCGCTCGGAAATGACCTACGACTACACTGATTACGATTCGAGCAACACAAAAGGTGGTAACGCGACGCTTACAAAGGTCTGGGATTCATACAAAGGCGGCCAGTATCGGGCGTATAGTAATCCTTTAACGAGCACGAACTCGATCACCACGTCTGTCACATATAATCAATACGGGATGCCTTTGACGACGACCGACGCCAACGGCAATGTTACACAGTTCTCATACGGGGCAATACAAAGTCCGAACGGGCCGGTTTACGATCTTTATCCTACGCAGACCGTGACGGCCTATGGTACAAACATAGCGAGGACTACAGCGACTCAGTATGATTTTTATACGGGGCTGGTGACTTCGACGATGGATATTGACAATGGCGTTTCGACCGTCACTGAATACGATGCGCTTGGAAGGCCGACAAAGGTCAGAGCTGCTGCAAATACCCCGCTTGAGTCGTGGACGCGGACTGAATACAGCGACGTGCATCGTCGTGTCGTGGTGCGCTCAGATGTCGAAGCGCTGGGCGATGGGCGAAAGGTGTCGATACAGCATTATGATCAGTTGGGGCGGGTGCGCCTCGCACGTACGCTGGAAGACCCGCAATCGGAAGACCCATACAATGAACAGCACGGCATAAAGGTAGAGACGCGGTATAAGACCGTTTCGGGCTACACGTATCAGTTGACTTCAAATCCGTTTAGAGCGAATTACTCAACGAGCGAAACGGACCCCACAATGGGCTGGACGCTCTCGACCGCGTGGAGCAATGGCCGCAGATCAGAGGTTGAGACGTTTGCGGGGGCCGCTCTGCCGGTTGCGTTTGGCGGCAATAACGCAAACTCTACTGGAATTGTCCGCACCGACATCGACGCCAATCGCACGCTTGTGACGGATCAGGCTGGAAAGAAACGCCGTTCGATCACGAATGCGTTGGGGCAGCTTATTCGGGTCGATGAGCCGGATGCGGCGGGGAATCTCGGTCCGGTCTCGAATCCCGTTCAGCCGACGTATTACAGTTACAATACGCTTGGTAAAATGGTGAGAGTGCAGCAAGGGGTTCAGAACCGGTATTTTATGTATGACTCGCTTGGGCGGCTTTTGCGTGTGCGGCAGCCGGAGCAGACGGTAAACACCGCTTTGAACACTTCGGGCAACCCGGACAACAATAGCTGGACGATCGGGTTTACTTATGACAACAACGGAAATCTTCTGACCTCGCGGGATGCGAACAACGTCGTTATCACCAGCACCTACGACGCCCTAAACCGCCAACTCACGCGCTCATATTCCGATTCGACCCCGACAGTTACGTACACCTACGACGACTCTCAGGTGCCTTATTCCAAAGGCCGTGTGACAAAGATCGCTTCGTCTGTTTCCGAGACGCGTTATACTGAATACGACCTCGCGGGCCGGCTTGAAAAGAGCGAGCAGCGAACCGATGGTGCGGTTTATCCATCAGAGTATAAGTATAATCTGGCGGGTGCCCTTATCGAACAGACATATCCGAGCGGGCGGGTGGTGAAGAACGTGCTCGACGCAAACGGCGACATCTCGATGATCCAGAGCAAGCGAAACGCGAATTTTGGTTTCCACAATTACGCCAAGCATTTTGCGTACACGCCTTCAGGTGTAATACAGCATCTTCAGCTTGGAAACGGGCTTTGGGAAAGTGCGGTGATGAATAGCCGGAATCAGGTATTGGAACTCAAGATGGGCAATTCGCCGACGAATGGCGGGTTGATGCATTTGACCTATGAGTATGGTGAGTTTGGTACCGACGGGAATGTTGACGTGACGAAGAACGCCGGGAACATCGTCAGGCAAACGATCAGTTTTAACGGTTTAGCAAATCCGTTTGTTCAGCGTTACAAATACGATTCGCTGGATCGAATTACCGAGGCGAAGGAGACGGTAAACGGCGGTCAGACGTGGATACAGACGTTCGGCTATGACCGATACGGCAACAGGACTTCTCATTCGGAGACGGTTCAGGGACAGGCGAAACAGATCAACGAAGTCACGCTTCCCGCGGTTGATGCGGCAACGAATAGGTTTTCTAACACGGCGAATTATCAGTTTGATGCGGTTGGCAACTTGATCGTCGATGCACACGGGCGGCAGTTTGTGTTTAATGGCGATAACAAGCAGGTGCAGGTTCGGGATCAGTATAATAATATCGTCGGCGAGTACGTCTATGACGGCAATGCGAAGCGGATAAAGAAGATAACGGCTTCGGAGACGGTTGTTTTTGTGTATGACGGGTTTGCGAAATTGATCGGCGAATACTCGACTGACGGCCCGACGCAGAGTCCGATGGTTCACTACACCGCGACCGACCCGCTTGGCTCACCGAGAGTGCTGACCAACGAGAACGGCGTGATAATCTCGCGGCGTGACTTTATGCCGTTCGGCGAGGAGATCGCTCCCGACACAAACCACCGAACCGCGACGCATAAATACGGCGTCGGCGACAATGTCCGCCAGAAATTCACCGGCTACGAACGCGACGAGGAAACCGGGCTCGACTTTGCCGAAGCCCGCTATTACTACAACAACCACGGCCGCTTCACCGCCGTCGATCCACTCCTGGCCTCCGGCAAATCCGCAAACCCCCAAACCTTCAACCGCTACGCCTACACAATGAACCGCCCGTTGATCTTGACCGACCCCACGGGCCTGCAGGCGGGAACACCCGTTAAGGTCGAGATTACGGTTCCTGAAACTAAGGTCTATATAAACGAAAAAATCAGCGATGGAAAAAAGAATCAGTATTTTTCTGGCGTTGGGGCAATCATCACAATAAAACTTACAGATGCTGAAGGAAGACCGCTATCGGGTGCAACTGTGAGCGAATCAAATGTCAGAAAAGCAGGGTCAGGAAGCATAACTGAAAATAAAGGAGCGGTTCCTTTAGGTGAATCAGGTGAAACACGAGATATCGTTGGTAAGGGTGAAATCACCAATACTCCTCAAACTGAAACCACCGAAGACGATGTCCCTGGCGTGACGGAGTTCTTTAACTCAACTCCTTTTACATCGACTACCGAACAAACACTAACCGTAAAGACGTCTGACGGCGGAATTTACAATGTAATAACGGAACGTACGATCACTAATGTTGGAAGAGATGGAAAGCTGAATACTGATCTGAATGGAAATGGGCTAAATACAGTAGTGACCGTTTCACCCGCTAAGGTCACAGTTGTAAGAGCCCCTGATCCCCCCAAAAGTCTAGAACCCAAAATGCTTAATCAGTAGTAGTTCTTTATTGGAGGAAGAGAAGAATCATGAGACATTTGGCAAATAGCGTTATTCTAGCAGTAATATCGGTGATTTTTACGCTGAACATATTCTGCCAAGAAAATACAGAGAATCTATTAAAACAGAGGGTAACCCTTCAGGCCTCTCAGGCAACATTCGTATACGCACTTGGCACGTTAGCTCAGAGGTACAAACTGCCTTTGGGTCTAGAAAAATCTTCCAGACATATGGATGATGCTAAAATAAACATCGATATTCGAGAAAAGCCATTGATCGAGGCTCTTAACTTACTTTTTGAGCAAGAACCAGCCTACAACTGGGAAATCAACGATGGCGTTTTGAACGTTTTTCCAACAGGCGATAAAAGTGAGTTTCTTTCATTGTTTCTCGGGTTACATATTGAGCGAAAGTGTGTGATTAAAGAAACAAACGAATTCAACGTAAGAAAATGTATCTTATCTCTACCAGAAGTGGTTCTCCTCATGAAGTCGAAAAGAGTCGAGTACGCGACTTTTATGAATGAACCTTCATCAAATTCGATTCGTCTGAACGACAACGCTGATTTAAGTGGTTCAAACCACACCTTGAGAGATTATCTAAATGCCATAGTTTTAAATAGCAATCGCAATACTTGGGTCGTAGAAATGGTTGGGAAGCACAACGATAAATTACTGCTTTCCTTTTGAACGGGTTTGCGGTCGACGCTTCGACAGATTTTCATAACAAGGTAGTGAAAGAGAATGTAAGACGAATATCAAACTCTTCAGTTAGAGTGTGATTGCAATCGATACGATCTCTCGTTCGCACAGGACATCGGCGGGGTTACGAAGAACACGACACCGGCTGTAAACGCGAACACAAACCGTTTCACAAGCACCGATTTCGGCTACGATGCAAACGGCAATATCGTTGAGGACATTGATGAAATGACATCGCTCCCGCGTCAGTTCATCTTCAACGGTGACAACAAACAATCGGAAGTAAAACGCGACGGCGTAACCATCGGTCGCTATTACTACGACGGTGAAGGCCGCAGGGTCAAGAAAGTCACCGACACCGAGACGACCGTGTTTGTCTATTCCGCCGGCAAGCTCGTTGCCGAATACTCAACCCAACTTTCACAGACTCCGCAGACAAAATACCTGACCAAAGATCATCTCGGAAGCCCTCGAGTCATCACCAACCAAAACGGCCAAGTCTCATCCCGCCGCGATTTCATGCCATATGGCGAAGAGATCTCTTCACCACAGAGGACACAGAGCCTCGGCTACACCACCGACACCATCCGCCAAAAATTCACCTCATACCAACGGGATACAGAGATTGCATTAGACTATGCTGGTGCTCGATATTATGGGTTTTACCTTGGAAGATTTCAAACACCAGATAATTTCCTGAATGATACACGAACGTCGGACACCCAAAGTTGGAATCTTTACGTTTACGCTAGAAATAACCCGTTGTATTACGTGGATCCTTTTGGCGAGAGGATCTACGTAGGCTACATTACAAACGATGACGATCGTAGCGAGTTTCTTAGGCGGGTCAATTTTACCTATGGATGTGAGAATTGTGTCACGATAGATGCAGATGGATATTTAGCTGTCGATACTTCTGGTTTAGATGAAGCCGTCGTTAAGGCGACCCAGTTCCTGACTGACGCGATAAATTCTGATGATCCTTCTAAGCTTTTCACAGTAGAGATAACAAACAATAACAACGCTGTTGCCTTTGGTGATTCTGGTACCAGACGTGGTGTTGCCGTAAGTCAAGCTGATGGGTCAACCGTGACGATCTCTGCTATCAACATTAGATTAGACTTTGGTGACGATGTTCATGTGCGAGGTGGTGATGATGTAAAGGCATCATTCTTGAATCTGGTCTTTGCACATGAAGTCTCTCATTTTTATCCAACGTATAAACCGGATCCAACAGTCCCTGGAGTGCGCGGACCGGTTGATAATCCGATTAATGAGATAAGACTAGCCCTAGGTCTTCCACTTAGGGGGGAATACCAAGCTCGCAGGTTACATGTTGGCTCAACGGTGTATCTGAGATTCGGATATCCGATTCGACCTCCATTTGGGGGGCCGTTACGTGGAACTGATGGACTCGAAGTTGAAATGAGTAGAATGATTCTCTGGGTTCAAGACAATGTTAAGAGGTAAAAAGAATGAAAATGATGATCTTGGGATTACTTGCTCTGCTCGGATTTTTCTGGCCGGCAAATTCGGCTAGATGCCCTTCCGCAGCTGCCGCGAGCGGCGATGCTCCGAAGCGACTCGTGTTGATCAAAGGAAAGGCATTCATCCTGAATCTTCGGGATATTGGGCAGGCACCCGCTACGAGTGAAACCATTATCTTTCAGAAGACCGATTGTGCATCTTGTTTTGTGGGGACGAACGTTGACGTTGACGGGAACTACAAAATTCTCGTCGGCGATGGAAGTTACAGACTTATCGTTAGAAACCCCTCGTCACCCGAGGTTGACCTACTGGATAAGAACCAGGAACGTGTCATCAATACTGGAAATCCCAATTCGGAGAATTCAGTAATCAATTTTGACATCAACATTCGTTTACCTGAGTGAGGATACGAAAGCTACATCTTGATTCATTGGGACGTCGTTCGACATCTTAGGGCGTGTGACGCGGAGCAAGCAGACGACAGATGGAGTTGAATACGGTGGCGGAACCGATCCGCCGAAATGGATGACCTACACCTACAACCTCTCCGGCGCTTTGATCGAGCAGACGTATCCGAGCGGGCGTGTTGTGAAGAATGTTTTAGACGCCAGCGGCGATCTTGCACAGGTGCAGAGCGGACGGAACGCGGACACCCCTGTCCGCAATTATGCGAGCAATTTTGTTTACGCGGCGGCGGGTGCGGTCGCGAGCATGAAGCTCGGGAACAGCAGGTTTGAGAACACGGTGTTCAACTCGCGATTGCAGCCGACACAGATCGGCCTCGGAAGTTCGGCGACAAACCAGGGCCTGCTCAAGCTAAACTACGATTACGGAACGACGAATAACAACGGGAGAACTCGATATTCCAGTCTTTCACGATGACCAGCATGGCACCGCAGTGGTTGTTCTAGCTGCGCTGATAAATGCCCTGAAAATCGTCGGCAAGCGGATGGAAGATATCAAGGTGGTCGTCAATGGTGTTGGGGCTGCGGGAGTTGCCTGCTCGAAGATCGTAATGGCTGCAGGTGTGAAGAACATCGTCGGCTGTGATCAAACCGGTGCGATCTACAAGGGCCGCACCGAGAATATGAATTGGGTGAAGGATTGGTATGCTCGCAACACTAATCCCCTGAAAGAAAAAGGTAGTATCCACGATGTTATAAAAAACGCTGATGTTTTCTTTGGGCTTTCGGTACCTGGCGTCATTGGTCCTGAGGATCTTAAGAATATGGCCACCGACCCGATAGTGTTCGCGATGGCAAATCCCGTTCCGGAGATAATGCCCGAGGATGCCGTCGGGCTTGCGGCAGTTATGGCTACCGGACGAAGCGATTATCCCAATCAAATAAACAACGTCCTTTGCTTTCCAGGAATCTTTCGCGGCGCACTTAACTGCCGTGCGTCGAGAATAAATGAGTCGATGAAGCTTGCCGCTGCAAGTGCTATTGCCGATCTCATCGGAGATGATGAGCTTCATCCGGATTATATAATTCCTTCTGTATTCGACCGACGCGTTGGCGAAGCAGTCGCAGCCCGAGTCGAAGACTCGGCCTATTCCTCCGGTGTCGCCCGCCGAGTTAGGTCATCCAACGAAACTTAGTTCCTTTACTTTTTGCTCCTAATTCCTTTATTATTCAGGCAAATTTGAGTTCACATTTGTGCGCCGCGCCTGCCTCCTACGGCACGCACGCGGCTTATTTAACTTCGTCGTCAGATATCAGCATCTGCCGGAGGATCACATTTATTGGAAATAAGGAGGAAAATAATGAATTTTGTTCGTAGAGTCTTTCCGCTGCTCTGTCTCTGCCTGATGGCGACAGTCGCGACATTTTCCGCTACATTCACTGTTACAAAGGTCGCCGACACCAACGACGGTGTTTGTGATGCTGATTGCTCCTTTAGGGAAGCGGTGGCTGCCGCAAACGCTGCAGCCGGCGATGACATCATTGTGTTCTCAAGCCTTTTCAACACGCCGCAGACCATAGTTTTGTCAGGAACTGAGATCATTATTGGCTCGAACGGTGCGCTGACGATCATTGGTCCCGGGGCTAATTTGTTGACTCTGGACGGAAATCAGGCAAGCAGGATATTGGTAACCGGAGCAAATGTTAATGCCACAATTGAAGGTATTCGCTTCACGCGCGGAAACGGTGTTGGTGCAACAAATACTGGTCGAGGCGGTGCGATCTACAACGTCGGCGGAACGCTCACGATCAGAAATTCGATACTCACGAACAATACGGCTGCAAACGGTGGTGCGATCAATAATGCGGCGTCAGCTAGTCCCAATCCTGTTGTAAACGCCGACCTGACAATCTTCAACTGCATAATATCAAACAACAGCTCGACCTCCTCCGGCGGGGCAATGCAAAATTTCTCAACGAGCACATTCCGGCTTTACAGTTCGACAGTTTCAGGCAACACAAGTGCAACTGGTGGCGGAGGAGCTATGCAGGCGAATGGTTCGGTGATCATTGCGAATTCAACATTCGCCGGCAACACTTCACAGGGCACAACCGGCGGCGGCGCTATCGTAACCAATGGCAGCCTATTCAATATGACCAATTCAACCGTCTCCGGCAATACATCGGCAACGAACGGAGGTGGCATACACAGATCTACCACGAACGTCAATGGATTTATCAGAAATTCGATAATCGCCGGCAATACAGGACCATCACCCGACGTCAGCAATTCGGCTAACGGACTTCAATCGCAGGGAAATAATATAATCGGTGCGGTCGGCACCAGTACGGGCTGGGTGGGATCAGATCTTCTGAACACAACCCCAATGCTCGGCACCTTGGGTGATAACGGTGGTTTTGGGCAGACATTCGTTCCTCAGCCCGGTTCTCCGGCAATTAACGGTGGGCAAAATTGTGTACTTGACGCATCATGTTCCGCAAACAACCTTCCAATCAACTTGACCACAGATCAACGGGGCATTTCACGTCCGCAGGGAACGAGTGTTGATATCGGAGCTGTCGAGGTTGCTGCCTCAGCATCAAACGTCTCGGTCGGAGGCCGAGTATTTGCTTCCAACGGCCAAGCCGTGCGGGGCGCAATAGTAACTATCTCTACGCCTCCGACGCTAGGTACACCTGTCATACAATCTGTAACAACCAATAACTTTGGTTACTTTACCTTTACCGGAATTCCGAGCGGAGCGTCTTACCAGTTGAACGTTTTTGCAAAAGGATTGGAGTTCAATGCGGTAACTATCCAGGTATCTTCGGACATCAACGATCTTGTACTCACCGCAACTAACAACAATCTTTCCGGGAAAGACGGTCATAGATAAAGCCATCTTTCGCTTTGAATGGCCCACACATACTAAATGCGCGGGCCATTTTTAATTTGAGCAGAAAATAATATTCTTGCACTCCTCATTGATCAGGAGTATGCTTCACTAAACGCTCAATACTATTCCAATTTCTCTATTTTTATTTAAGGAGAGATATGAGAAACGATCGTGCCGCTATATGTCAGAAAAACTCCATTCTCTTGGTGTTTGCTCTGATCTTGGTGTTTGTAGCTGAGTCGGCTTCGCAGTCCAGCCGTGCCGCTTCTGCCGTAGGCCGTCGCATTGATGAATTCAATAGGCAGGGTGAAAAAGCCACACATGATGAGATGAACCGCGAGCTGCGTAAAAAGGCTCCGAGCAAAGAAGAACTAGAAAAAGCAGTACGGATCAGATCAGAAACAAAAGCGGACCTGGAAACTCTACAGGACAATTACAATTTGATGATACTTCGTCTTTCTGACCGCTCTGAGCTCCCTCGGGAGTTTATAAATGAGACATCCGAAGCGGTGATAAAGGCAGCACGACGTTTGAGGACAAATCTCGCCTTGCCAGCCTCAAAACCTCAACAAAAAGAGTCTGAGGAAGAGAAAATTCCATCGGAAACTCGGCTTCAAATGCGTATGCTGTGCTCAGCGATCTATTCTCTACTGACCGACCCTATGGTCGAAAATCTCAATGTGGTCGATACAGAATCCGTGGCAAAAACCAATATGAAACTGGAAAAGATAATCCTCATTGGTCAATTGCTAGCAGCCGGACGTTAGAATAACAAATGCCGCGGAGAACGTGAAAAGTCGATGAAGAACAGTTCAAAACATCGGTCTTTATTACCATTCTTACGCGGCAGCATTTTCCTTTTGGGGACAAACACGCTCAGCAATCAAAGGAATGATCTTCCGAGGAACCTCTATCGCGCTTTTAATGTGCCTTTCATTAGTAAAATGTCCCGCAACAAAGATGCCGGACATGTTCGTCTCATAAGTTTCCTTGTCGTATATCGGCACCTCACCATATTTCCCCATCTCGGTCTCAACCCCAAGTTGCTTCAATATCGATAGGTCTGCATCCGACCCTATCAAGACAAACACTACATCGTTCTCCAGCGAGATTCGCTCGCCAGACTCGCTCTCAAGCTCTACCTCGTTCTCGCGGATCTCGATCACCTTGCCGAGGAAAAAGAGATTGAGGCAATGCTGCTTGAGCTCCTCTTCGAGCGGCTGTTTTACCCAATACTTTATACAACCCTGTTTCGGGTCAGTGTTTTCCCAATCTTTGCGAAAGATCGCGAGTGTTGTCTCAGCACCTTCCTGCGCGAGGAACAATGCAGCCTCACCAGCCGAATTTCCGCCACCGACAATTAAAGCTTTCTTCTTAACCCACGGATATGTTTCACGAAAATGGTCGTAAACTTTTGGCAGATCTTCGCCCGGTACATTCAGTCTCCGCGGATGATCCATCGCCCCGATGGCAAAAAGGACATTACGGGCCTTATACTCGCCTCTTTCCGTTACGACCGTGAAGGTTGGCAAGCCGCCTTTGCTGTTTTTCATTTCCGCTGGAAGCTCATCCTTATGAACCTCTATTACTGTCTCTTCAGTCCGTATATTCAACTCATTATCCAGAACAAATCTTACATAATACGAAAGCAATTCCTCACGGGTCGGCTTTTCACGAGCCGGTTTCAGGTCCCCTGCGTTGAACTCAAGTTCATTTACCGTCGAGAAAACCGTTAGCCCGACCGGATAATTGTAGATGGTATTACCGATCAGCCCCTTTTCGAAGACAACATACGAGAGCTCCGCACACTTTGACTCGTAAGCCGCTGATATACCAGCCGGCCCAGCACCGATTATTATCAGATCGTACATATTACGAAGAGCTACCAGCTGATAGCTATAAGCTGTCGGCTGGACTTGAACCCGCTTCAAGTTTCTTGAGATTCTCAGTAAATTTTTCGACCTGCAGCTTCGTGTTTTCGATATTTCGCTTTGACTCGAGGTACTTCTGCCACTCGTTGGTCATCGTCAGGGCCTTCGTCACGTCCTCGTCCAAGGCATGCGCCGCAACCACCAGCAGATCGCTCAATGCCTCATTCGCCTCCAGCAGCGACTGGATGATCGTATAAGCCAGCTTCGCATTCGGCAGATCGATATCTTTATCCATACGCCGGATTTTACTTCATTGAGATATATTTCGGCTATTTACCTTTGAGCAAACTCCGTAGGCTGTGCCATTCTATTGATTGGTTTACCCACAACATTTCTTCTAACAATCAGATCAAAGTTAAGCCTAAAGGAGGATTTGATGGCATTATTTTTTTGTTCCATGAAGTATCGCGGCATATGGCTCGCGTTTCTATCGGTGATGACCATATTTTTTGCTCTCGGCTTTTCGGCATGTGACAGAACCGAATCAAATGCCGGTAACACTGCGGTGAATTCTTCCGATGCCGCCTCTAATACGCTCAAAAAAGAACCTGAGAGTGACCCGGTCAAAGATAAAGATGTTGGGGTGAATTCGCCGTGTAGTTTGGAGTATTACCCGATCTCTGCGGAGAAGCAGACTCAATACAAGGTTACCGGTGCCGGTGCCGGCACATATACGCTAAGTCATTCCGAGATAACAGAAAAAGGGTTCAGTGAAAAACGCAATTTCAGCTACGGGCTTGAGATCGTCAATAATTGGGTATGTGAGCCCGAAGGCATTCGGAATGCTGTTTTCACGAACACGGGAATGGGCGACAACACAAGCTTTACGGTTGATACGCTTAGCAGCAGCGGAATAACACTGCCGCGTGAGATCTCAGTCGGGAAGGAATTTGAATCGAGCTATGATGTAAACGCGAACGTTACGGCAGGTGGCCTCAAGGCCAACGGCAAAGGAAAGGTCAGCGTAAAGAGCAAGGTTGCCGCTATTGATGAGCCGCTGAATATTGGCGGCAAAGACTATAAAACCATCAGGATAGAGAACACAACCAAGATCAATGTAACGGTAACTGGTCGCGGAATTGAGGCGGGCAATTTACGAATAACCAATTGGTATGCTCCCGGCGTCGGGTTGGTCAAGCAGGAAACAAAGAGTAATCTCGGAAATCAGACAGTAACCATCGAAGAATAACAATATCTGAATCTAAGCGAACGTCGAGGCGGCCGGCGATGCAGTAGGCCGCCCATTTTTTATCAAGCAATAAGAGGCAGCGACGACACTTCGAGCACAACATCGCCGGACGCGAGATTGGTGCCAACGGCAAGGAAATCGTAACGAACGTATGCCAGTGCTATCGTCATCTCGAGCTTTGGCGAGTATGCTACCGACGTTATCCTGCCCGCAGGTTTACCTTCGGTCGATGTCAATTCATTGCCGGTCTCGACGGTGCCTTTGGAAATTAGTCCGGTCAATTGTTTCGCTACATGCCCACGGAAGTGGATGCGGGCGATTATCTCCTGCCCTATGTAGCAGCCTTTGTTATACGAGATCAAACCATCAAGACCGAGCTCCGGCACGACGGTGGTCTCGTCCATATCAATCCCGTATTTTGGAATACCGGCTTCTATTCGCAACACCTCATAAACGTTTTCGGGAATAACTCGTCCACCCGCTTCAACAAGAGCAGAAATGAAAGCCTCCCAGCTATCACTCGGTGTAGCGATAGTCTCGAATCCGAGTCCATTAAAGGTAATAGCACCATCCGGCACATCAGTGTTCCGATCGAATACGTCAGCAAATCGATAACCTTCCGCTAGATCTTCGACAAAAAAATCACCAGCGAATGTGAATCGAAACAGATTTTGATAAACCTTCTCTCTCGTGGCTTCTTCGGTCTCGATCAGAAACCGGTCACCTTGTCGAAGAACACGTACTACTGCAAGCAGCCGCCCCTGAGCATTCGGGAACGCGGCGAGCATCTGATGCCCGTCACCTAGCGTCTTCACATCGTTCGTGATCATTCCGTCGAGGAACTGCACCGCTTCCCTTCCCCAGACGGCAATCAACCCCCGTTCTTGCTCGTGAAACCCTGTTCCACCCGAGCGGATATGTTTATAGACCTCGATATCCATTCGTTTCTATTATATAAGTTCGGCGAGCCGCTCGAAATGCTTGAGCTGAAGACCGAGTCCACGTTGGGCCGCGATCACCTGCGGGCTTGGATGATATAGTGGAACGAGCGTACGGCCAAACCATCTAATCGGCCGCCCGACATCGGTTGCAAGCTTTAGGGAATGCGGCTCAATGGATCTGATCGCGTCAAGTGCGACGCCGCCCAAGGTCGCGATAATGGGCGAGTCTATCAACTCAACGGTCCGTCTAAGAAACGCTGAACAATTCTTTATCTCCCTCCGCGTAGGCTTACGGTTGGCGTCGGTCGCGGTTCGGGGGCTGCACATTACCGCATTCGTGATAAATATCTCATCCCGTGTCAAACCTATAGAATCAAGCAATACTTGAAAGTTCTCACCCGACTTGTCGCCGTAGAATGGCCGCCGAGTGCGGTCAGCTCCTTGCCGCCCCGGAGCCTCAGCAATAAACATCACTCGCGGCTCAAGTATGCCGTTATACTTGCTCAAAACCGCTGTCTTGTCAGCAAGCTCCGGACAGATGCGGCAAGCCTGGGCCTCATTACAAAGGGTTGCAAAGAGTTTTGGCTTGGACAATCCCATATCCGAATTTGATAGAATAACTTTTTAAGAAGGTTATCAGAAACCGGATAAACAATGAGTCAAATTTCCGAACAGCAAGTATTGGATTCTCTTAAACAGATCATTGACCCCGACCTGCGAAAGGACATCGTCACCCTTGGGTTTGTCCGCGATGTTGCTATCGAAGGCGGTGATGTCTCTTTCCGTATCGTATTGACGACGCCAGCCTGCCCGGTCAAGGAGCAGATGGAAACCGAGGCTCACGCCATAGTCTCCGGGCTTGAAGGCGTTACGTCCGTCAAGGTAACTATGGACGCCGAAGTGCCGCAGGGCCGTGGCATCGCGAATAACGTCGCGATACCCGGCGTGAAGAACATCATTGCCGTCTCATCCGGCAAAGGCGGCGTCGGCAAATCGACGGTCGCGGTCAATCTCGCGGTCGCACTCGCAGCTGACGGCGCGAAGGTCGGCATTATGGACGCCGATGTTTACGGCCCAAACGTCCCGCTCATGCTCGGCACCGGCTACGACCAGCCTGAGGTCATCGATGGACAGCTAAAACCTATCGAAGCGCACGGCATCAAGATGATATCGATGGCGGTGCTCGTGCCGCCTGACAAACCGATGATCCTTCGCGGGCCGATGCTTCACGGCGTCGTGCGTCAGTTTTTGAGCGATGTAAATTGGGGCGAGCTCGATTATCTGATCGTCGATATGCCGCCCGGAACCGGCGATGTGCAATTAAGTTTGGCGCAGCTCGTGCCGGTGCAAGGCGCCGTTCTGGTTACAACGCCACAGGAAGTTTCACTTTCGGATGTTCGCCGTGCAGTGAAGATGTTTGAAACGGTCAACGTGCCGGTCCTCGGCGTGATCGAGAATATGTCGTATTTCATCGCACCAGACACCGGCAACAAATACGAGATCTTTGGCAAAGGCGGCGGGCAAAAGCTGTGCGACGAATACGATCTGAATTTCCTCGGCGAAGTTCCTCTCGGAATGGAAGTCCGCGAAGGCGGCGACAAAGGCACGCCCGTCGTCGCGACGTTTCCCGATTCGCCGCAGGCGGCCGCATTCCGCAAGGTCGCGGAAGAGGTCGCCCGTCAAGTATCCATAGAAGCGATGAAGCCAGAACTTGTCATTATGTCCCGGGCGAAATAGAAGAATCTATAAAGCCTTACTCAAAAGGCCAGCCTGGTGAGCTGCAATAATCGCACAAATCTCTCATCCGACCTGATCGGATCAAGATTTGGTGCGACTTTCAGATACACCATCAAATAGTTTTTTTCTTTCAATGCCTTTTCGAGCCATTCAAAAGCCTTATCCTTTTCGCCCATCTGGGCGTATATCTCGGCCATATCAAAGTTAGCTGGAGGTTCGTTTCTGGCATCAGCATATTCCTGGTCAAGTCTGTTACGCCAATAATCGTACGGCGATGAAGCAGCAGCGGCGCGTTTAATCGGTGGTGTTTCGATAGGGTCGAGATCGGCAAGTTTTCGCCGCATTTGACGTGCCGCGATAGCCTCACGATACATTCCTTTTTGGTCGTAGCACCGTTTCAAATATTCATATACTTCGGCAAACTGAGGATTAGTTTCAGCGAGCCGCTTACCATTTTCTATTGCTTCATCGTAGCGGCGAGCGTAATAAAGCACCCAAACCTCGCCCGCGTTTATTATCGGCGCAAGCGGATCGATCTCCTTCGCTCTTCTGATCTCGACCAAAGCTTCGTCAAAGCGCCCCATTGCGGTCAGAAATTCCGAGTACCACTGATGAGCGGTTGCGTAGTTTGGGCTTAAAGCGATCGCCTTTCGAAAGCGACTTTCGGCTTCTTTCCAGTTCCAGGAATGATACATCCTTACATACGCAAGCGATGTGTGCGCTTGGGCCAGATCATTGTCCAGCTCAAGGGCTTTTAATGCCGCGGCTTCTGCCTTTGAGTAGGCTTCGTCCGTGGGGGCCCCGCGATAATCGGCAAGCAGACTGTAAGAATCCGCAAGGCCCGAATAAGCGAGGGCGTAATTCGGATCTTTTTCGATCGCCTGATTAAAATGCTTGATCGCTTCGCGAAAATCCTCTATGGTCCGTTTGTTCCAAAAGACTCGTCCGCGAACATACGCGTAATGGGCCTCCGGATTAGCCGTATAATCTTTTGTTATCTGGCGCCGATCTTCACCGGTCAGCTGCAATGCCAATGCGGACACGGCTTGCTCAACGATCGCGTCTTGAACACGGAAAACGTCGGTAAATTCTTCGTCAAAAGCTCCGCCCCAAAGCAGCGAACCATCTCTAACACTCACTAACTGCACTGTTACACGAATCTTCTGACCGATCCGCTGAACGTTTCCGTCGAGAACAGCATCCACCGCAAGTTCACGACCGGCCACTAACAGATCACTTGTTTCGTATTTGAGCACTGCATTCGTTGGCCGCACTACGATCTGTTTGATCCCACTGAGTTTTGTGATCAAACCATCGGTCAGGCCAAGCCTCAGATTGTCATCGTGGAAGTCCGCAGCTACAGATTTGAAAGGGAGAACGGCGATCGACCTCGGCCTAGAAACTCTGTCTGATCGTGTCGGATGCATGGTGATCCAAGCAATAGCTGCAGCAAAACCAAATACGGCAATGAGCAATAAACTGGCTAAAAGATATCGCATTGACAGTTTACGACCAATAACAGGATGCCGGACGATGTCCTGCGCTGTTTCTTGGTCAAGCAACTGCACAGGTTCGGTTACCGGCATCAGGATTTCAGGCGTTTTCTGAACCAACTGCTTGCGATGCAGATCTGCCGTAAACCGGTAACCATGCTTTGGTATCGTTTCTATAAACTGCTGCTCGCTGGTGTTCAACACCTTGCGAAGCCGCGATATCTGTTTCGTGAGATTGCCTTCCTCGACAAAAGTATCAGGCCAGATCGCTGCTAGTATCTCCTCCTTTGATAGAGCCTGACCGTTATGCTCGACCAAAAAGAGAAGTGTCTCGAACTCCTTGGCAGGAAGATGGACCGATTGCCCCTCGATCAAGAGTGTTCTTTCGAAGGGATCCAAAACGAATCTTTCACACTCATAGACAAAGCCTTTGTTTTCAAGCTTATCCATCAGGTAAGAAATAAGTCACAAAAAAGACAGAAAAACCGAATGACTTCTCATTTCACGTTTGTAACAAATGCCGCTTATGGTGAAACGCCGCCGACAGGAATGTTCATGGGGGCCGCTGTTTATGCGATCGTTTTCAACTCGATACTGATCGTTATGGCTATCCTGATCTTCAGACGACGCAACTTTAAGTAAAAAATGTCCGCTGGTTCGAAACATCTAATAATTGGCGTGTTCGTCATCACGGTTCTATTTGCTGCGTCAATACCTTTGACCGGTTACATAGGGTCAATTAAACCGCCGCTCCCAAAAGGTTATGAAGACGATGATATGTCGCTTCAGACATCGAAAATAAAGGGGTTTGCATTCGGTGCCGAAGGGCTTGTAGCAGATTGGTATTGGATGAATTCGTTGCAATACATTGGGGGCAAGATCTCCAAGGTCGGGCTCGATCAAATAAATATTGACGATCTGAGAGGGCTTAATCCAAGGCTCTTGTATCCGATGCTGAACAACACTACGGATCTTGATCCGCGGTTTATCGCGGCATATTCCTATGGAGCTACGGTGCTCCCGGCAATAGACGTTGAGCAGGCGATCGCCCTTACTGAGAAAGGGATAGCAAATAATCCTGATAACTGGCGGCTTTATCATTATCTCGGCTATATCTATTGGCGAAAGAAAGACTATGAAAGAGCCTCCGAAGCGTATGCCGCGGGATCTCGTGTTCCCGATGCAGCACCATTTATGAGGGAGATGTCGGCGGCGATGCGTACACGTGGAGGGAGCCGCGAAATCGCACGGCAGATGTATCTTCAGATCTTTGAGGAAGCGGACGACCAACAGTCCAAAAGCAATGCGGAGCTTCGCTTGATGGAGATAGATTCGCTCGACGAACGTGAAGCTATAAACAATGCCCTGTCTTCCATACGCGAGGCTCGGGGCACCTGTCCGGTGCGGCTTTCTGAGGTCATTCCAATGCTCCGCACCGTTTCACTACCTCGCGGCCGTTCATTTTCCACGAACGATAAGAATGAACTCGTAGATCCAACAGGTTCACCCTACCGCTTTGATCGCGAGAACTGTAAAGCCGATCTGGACTTCCGTTCGCGGATCCCAAGAACTCTCGAATGAGAAATGAAGAAACTGACAGTGTCCTGAGCTTGTTTCGTGATGCGGGGATCCTCGTCATTGCGGCAGGCATAGTTATGCTGCCGATATTCGTTTTCGGGATTCCGTCCGGAAACGACCTTCCCGAACACTATCGTTTTGCAAATGCCTTTAAGGATTCCATCGCTAATGGTCATCTGATACCCTCATGGTCCGCCGCGGTCAACCACGGGTTTGGCGACGTCAGTGTCAGGTTTTATCCGCCGATGGCATATTATCTTCTGGCGACTGCGGAATTTTTCACCGGCAGTTGGTATTACGGAAGCAAGGTCGTATTCCTTCTGCTCTTTTTTATTGGTGGCCTGGGAATATACTTATGGACGCGTGAATATTTTGACCGGGTGTCATCATTGACGGCGGGCATTGTCTATATGGCTTTGCCTTATCACGTTAATCAACTTTTCAACGCCTTTCTGTTTGCTGAATTTGTCGCAGCCGCGATAGTTCCATTTGCGTTTTATTCGGCGGTTCGTTTGGTCCGAGAGCCGGGCATAACATCCACAATCTCTTTTGGGCTGTCCGTTGCGGGAATAGTGCTTACACATATTCCAACAACGATCATTTCAGTGATCGGATTGGCGGTTTATGTCTCAGCTCTGCTGATCATGAGCAAGAACCGGCGGGCTATGATCGGATATGCCTCAGGTATTACCATCGCTCTTTTAACAACTTCTTTCTATTGGATACGCGTCGTCTCAGAGATAGCCTACATCAAACACGCTGGACAGAGCTTTGGCTCTGCTGATTTTGACTTTCGCAATAATTTCCTATTTTCCTATTTCCTAAATGAAGGTCCAGAATATTGGGACCGCTCGTTATGGTTTGGTGATGCAATGTTCTTGCTGACGGGCATGGTTGCAGCATCTGTTTTTTATCTCACAACCCGGAACCGCAGTGACGGTGTACGATCGATAATATTTCCGCCATTCTTAGTCCTCTGTGTGGCGGTTTTCTTCGCAACTCCGCTTAGCTATCCTGTTTGGGCAAATCTGCCCGGCGTATCGGCGATCCAGTTCCCGTTCCGATGGATGTCGCTAGCTACTATCGCAACAGCGTTCCTGGTGGCGGCAGGCTTCAGCCCTACATTGGATCTTTTGCGCTCTAAACATCGGCCTATTGGGATGATCGCTGCCGGCTCTCTTGCGCTGGCGGTTGCATTTTCTATCTTCCAGGTAATGCGGCCGGCTCGATATTCAGAGATGGCAATTTTTGAGACACAAGTGTCATCGTTTCGGACAAGCGAGAGCTGCGAATGTTGGTGGCCGATATGGGCAAAAAAAGAGGCATTCGGAAACAAAGCACCTGTATCATCTATCGACAGAAAGCTCATCCACTTAGCGGGAACCCCAATCGATAGGACATATTCGATCAGCGATGGCCCGGCCGGCCCTGCGAGGTTCGCATTGTTCTATTATCCGTTTTGGCGTGCGAGCATTGAGGGAGTTGAGAGAACGATCCACCCCGCCGCGGACGGAACTATGGAGATCCAACTTCCGGAGAACGCTCTAGATATTCGACTCAATTTTCAAGAGCCGCGCCTATACCTTTTCGCCCGCTTTGTTTCGTTGGTTATTTTTATTGTGTTGCTTGGCATTTACGCAGGAGTTGCCTACCGGCGAACAAGCTAGCAGAGTTGATCATCCAAGCGAGTTTTGTTTATGAAATATATCGTCGAAATAGAAGGACTTACTAAGGATTACGACGTTGGTTTCCTCAAGAAACGAAAAGTTAGAGCACTTGACGATCTCAACCTTAAGGTCGAGCCGGGCCAGATATTCGGGTTTCTTGGCGGCAATGGCGCCGGGAAAACTACGACCATCAAGATATTGATGTCACTTCTGTTCGCTTCCGCGGGGAGAGCAAAGATCTTAGAACGTGATATCTCGGACAGATCTATGCATCGTGAGATCGGATATTGTCCGGAGAATCCATATTTTTATGACTATCTGACAGCACGAGAATTAATGACCTATTTCGGTGAGATATTCGGAATTGACAGTTCAAAATGCAAACAACGAACAGCAGAACTGCTTACCAGAGTCGGATTGCGTGAGAGCGACTGGGATAAGCAGCTTAGAAAATATTCGAAAGGAATGCTCCAGCGTGTAGGTATTGCACAGTCACTGATCAACGATCCAAAGATAGTGTTCCTTGACGAACCTATGAGCGGGCTCGATCCCATGGGACGCCGCGAGATCCGCGAATTGATCGCAGAACTCAGACAAAAAGGCACTACGGTTTTTATGTCCACACATATTCTTTCGGACGTTGAAGCGCTTTGTGACCGAGTTGCCATTCTTCGGCGAGGAAGGCTGGCCGCGACCGGTGATCTTATTGACCTGCTGAGCCGTGATCAGGAAAAGCGTGCATTCGAGGTGATCGCGGCAGGTGTTAGTGCAGAAGCATTGACCCAGGAGCTTTCAAATTCCGGCGGTGCCAGGATCACCCCCAAGGCAACTGGTGCGGTTGTCGAGGTAAAAGATGAGAAAGATGTGGATACCGTAATATCAGCGATCAGAAAGACCGGCGGCTCATTGGTTTCGGTTCTGCCGGTAAAACAATCGCTTGAAGACTTTTTTATCGAAACTCCGGTAGATCCATCAAATAGACAAGAAGAAAAACATCATCATTGAGGCACTAAAAGATCAGGAGATCAGTTCTTTGGCTGGCGTATCGCCGTAACTCTCCAGCGAATATAGGCCCGATCATCATTCCGCTTAAAGCCAGCTATCTCCAGCGTGATCGGTATGGTCTCGCCCGGCGAAATTGATCCGCGTTGGGTCGGCACGACCAACACATCCTTACTTTTCAGCATATTATTTTGCTGGTCAAAAACGGCAGCATTCACGGAAAGTCCATTATAAAGACGTTGGCCCTTGTTCTTGACGTTCCCAACGATATACATCGAAATACTGCCAAATGCATTTGGTGATTCGATCGTGTTCTCACCGGTTTCGATCACAATATCATTGGTCAGTTCGTCAAAACCCGGATCGCCTTCGTGAAGAGCATCTGCCAGAACCGCGGCCTTTTGCTCCTCCATTGATGGCTGCATCATCAGGATGCCAACAAATACCGCCATTATCGCAACACCTGCTATCATCCCGATAACCAACCCCTTGTTAATGCTCGGTCGCTTTTTGTTTTGCTGCAAAAGGGTTTCCATTTCTACAGTGCTTTAGATGCTGATTAAGCTATTAAGTTCCCTTAGGTTATCATCAGCTTGAGCTGATAAGGAAATGAACAGCGATAGCAGGATTGACGAGAGAGATAAGCTCTATGTTGAGGTCGCGCTGCCGATCCCGGTGCGCAGGACATTTACGTACCGAGCTGATAAATATATCGCGGCAAGTCTTTCTCCGGGCACACGCGTCCTTGTCCCTTTCGGAAAAAGAGAATTGGTCGGCTTCATCGTGGGAATAGATTCGAAAAGGCCTGCAACGATAGACGAGGAGTCCATCAGAGACATTATTGACATTGTCGATCCGGAGCCGATCATTACTCCCGAAATATTCGAACTTGCTCGCTGGACGGCAGATTATTATGCCGCTTCATTTGGCGAGATGCTGAAGGCAACGCTACCGGCAGGCATAAGCTCCGTTGCTTCCCGGACGTATAGACTCCTACATAAAGGATCCTCCATCCTCCCGAGTAAACAGAATTCCTCCGCTCTGAAATGGCAGCTGCTTCGCAAGATCGACGAATATGAAGCGATAGATGAATCAGACCTGATCAAAGATGTCGAACCTAAAAGTGCCCGGCGGGCTATCGCTGAACTCAAGCGAGCCGGCTTCATTGTCTCAAAACCCCGTGTCGTCCAACCGCGTATCAAGCAAAAACGTCAGAAGGCGGTGCGTCTTAAGACGTCCGCGCGGGAGCCTGTAAAACCTCTTTCCGAAGCCCAAAAGCGGATCCTTGTATTGCTAAACGAGAATGGGGGTGAAATGCTTTTCACGGACTTGTTGGAAAAGGCTGAGATCAGCTCTTCCCCATTAACTACACTTGCAAAAGCCAGCCTGATCGAGATATTTACACGCGATATCCAACGAGATCCGCTTGCGGATATTGAATTGCCGGAGCTCGATCCTATCGTACTAAATACTGACCAGACGAGTGCCCTAGATGCCATAAATTCGTCGCTAAGGGCCGAGCAATATGCCTGCTTTCTCCTTCACGGCGTTACCGGAAGTGGCAAGACTGAAGTTTACATCCGAGCAATGCGAGAAACTCTTTCGCTTGGCCGAACGGCTCTTATGCTTGTACCTGAGATCTCTCTGACCCCGGTTTTTTCTCGCCGTCTGAAGACTGTATTTGGTGAGAAGGTCGCGATCCTACATTCCAACCTTTCCCCCGGTGAACGATTTGATGAATGGAGAAGAATACGAGACCAAAGGGCATCGGTAGTTATCGGCACCCGTTCTGCAGTATTCGCTCCACTCGATAATCCTGGTATCATCATCGTTGATGAGGAGCATGATACGTCTTACCGCCAGAACGAATCGCCTTCTTATAATGGCCGAGATGTCGCCGTCAAGCGCGCCCATTCGACTGGAGCAGTAGTAGTTCTCGGTTCTGCGACGCCAGCTATCGAATCTTTCCATAACGCACAGATCGGCAAATACAGATACTTGCCATTAGGAAACCGGATCGGCGGTCGTCCGCTTGCCAAGGTCGATCTGATCGATATGCGAGAGGTCTTCAAATCCGAAGGCAAAGATGTGATTTTCTCCAAAGCTCTCGTAAATGCAGTAGAACACACTCATTCAAGAGGAGAGCAAACAATAATCTTATTGAACCGGAGGGGGTTTTCTTCTTTCGTTATTTGTCGAAGCTGCGGGGAAAGACTTGGATGCAAAAACTGCGACATTGCGCTGACCTACCACAAAGCAGATCGCAAACTTGTTTGCCATTATTGCGGTTATGCGACCAGTGTTCCGGATGTTTGTCCATTTTGCAAAAGTGAGTATCTTTACTTCATCGGCCACGGCACCGAACAGATCGCAGAGAGATTATGTAAACGGTTCGACCATCTGCGTATCGAGAGATTAGACCGCGACACCGCAAGACGCAAAGGCGAGATGGCAAGGACTATTCTGGACTTCGACAAAGGAAACATAGATATCCTTGTCGGGACCCAGATGATCGCAAAAGGTCATGATTTTCAGAATGTAACACTTGTAGGCGTTGTTTCCGTTGATGCAGGGCTTGGCCTTCCGGACTTTCGTTCGGCCGAACGAACATTCCAGCTTCTGACACAGGTCGCCGGACGGGCAGGACGCGGCGAGCTGCCCGGAAATGTTCTGATCCAAACCTATCATCCGGGACATTATGCTCTCCAATTCGCGGCCAAGCAGGATTACGAAGGGTTCTATGAACAAGAACTCTTATATCGCGAGCGTTTTGGATATCCGCCATTCACGGTTTTGGCCTCAGTGCTCTTCAAACACAAAAATGAGGATTACGCGCGGCGAAGTTCTCGTATCCTACGGGAATGTATGGATCGAAAGAATACTGATCGCTCAGTTCGGGTGCTTGGGCCGGCCCCCGCTCCGATCTATCGTATAAAGAATGAGTTTCGATATCAGCTAATATTGCGTTCAACAAACAGAAAACTTTTGCGTGAGAGGATCGATTCCGCGATGGGTGAGGCAGAGGCGCTAGGATGCGACCTTCGGATCGCTAGATTGGAGATCGATCCGATGGACATTATGTAGCAACGCACTTAAGCGAAGAGTTAGATCACAAATCAAATTGTTTCCTTAGACTTTCAGTGTATGGAGCGCGAGCAACGCCTTTTTCGGTTATTATCGCCGTCACGAGCTCATTAGGCGTTACGTCGAATGCGTAGTTACTGACACCGATGCCGTCCGGGGCCAACTGAATGTCGCGCACATGAGTAATCTCACGTGTATTGCGTTCCTCGATAGGAATGTCGTCACCGGTTGGGCAATTCTTATCGATGGTCGAAAGCGGTGCCGCCACATAGAAAGGGATGTTATGGCGCTTGGCAAGCACTGCCACCATATAAGTACCGATCTTATTTGCCACGTCTCCATTAGCCGCGATCCGATCGCTTCCTACGACTACCGCCTGCACACGGCCTTTTTTCATCAGGTGGCCGCTCATATTATCCGTAATGAGCGTTACCGGGATATCATCTTTGTGCAACTCCCAAGCTGTTAATCTCGCCCCTTGTAGATAAGGACGCGTCTCGTCTGCGATCACTGCAATATTCTTTCCCTGCTCAACAGCTCCGCGAATAACGCCAAGTGCAGTTCCCCAAACGCCGCCCGTGGCCAACGCACCCGCATTACAATGCGTGAGAACCGAAGAATTATCCTCAAGCAATCCCCCGCCGTATTGAGCGATCAGCCTCTGTGATTCGATGTCTTCGTCGTGGATCGACTTCGCTTCTGCCGCAAGGATCTGCTTTATCTCACTGACCGTCCTGCCCTCGCTTTTTGCCAAAAGAAAAGTTTCCTTCATCCGTTCGATCGCCCAAAAAAGATTGACCGCAGTAGGTCGCGTCGCAGCAAGCACCTCGCAAATATATTCGATCTCTTCACCTAGATCTTCGACCGTGGTACCCACAAATTGTTTTGCACCAAGAGCTACCCCATAAGCGGCTGAAACACCGATCGCCGGCGCTCCGCGGACCACCATATCCTTGATACCGTCAGCAACGTCATTGTACGTTCGGAGCATCAGCCACTTCTCCTCACCGGGTAAAAGTCGCTGATCAAGCATGGCAACGCCTTCATCGGTCCATTTGACGGGTATAATATCCAGTTTCATAAGCAAAAATAGCCGCAACGATGGTCAAAATTACTTGCAGCCAAAGCCTGAACTCTAAACCAATTTCAACGCAGTCTCAAGAAAGCTGAAACTTTTTTCCTCTAAGTTAACGTTACTACATCGTAAGTAAAGTTTAAGATGTTCGACCTTTTCAAGTTGGAAAACTTCCTGGACAGTGTGCATTCATCGGTCGTTACCAGGCGATGGGCGCAGCTTTTTACTGCATTTGTCAGGGTTCTTTTGGGTGTTTCCTTTATTCCGCCGAGCATTCCAAAAATAATGCACAGGCCGTTCACACTTATTCCCGACACCCATCCTGTCGGAGCGTACTTCAGCGCACTTTACAACACGGGGTATTACTACGATTTCCTCGGATGGACACAATTGACCGCAGCGATCTTTTTGATCATACCGCGCACTGCTCATGTCGGAACTCTTTTATTCTTTCCGATCATAGTGAATATAGCGGTCTTAACAAATTCTGTTGGCTTCAAAGGCACCTGGCTCGTAACGCTGCTAATGGCACTCGCGGCTCTTTATCTGGTCTGCTGGGAATATGACCGGCTGAAGCCATTCTTTTTTAGTAACCGAGATCTCCGAACTGTTCCTCTACCGTATCAATTCATCACGATACCGCTCTTTTTCGCGGCGGGCGGCTTCGCCTTAAATCTTGTTTTTCGGATGCTATTGATCGGGAACCTGAAAGATTATCTGTGGGCAGGAGGTATTCTGTCAGCAATAGGTTTCGGATTCGGCATCATCGTTGCTTTTCATTTTCACTACATGGCAGTTGGCAAAGTTAACTCTAATACCAACAAAACCACCAATAGCGAGTAGCTCTATTCGAATCAGAAGTTGCCTCTACCATCTGTCACGCGGTTTATGGTTTGAAACTCTTCGGCGGTTGCTTTATAGTTCTGAAATACTTTGCTCTCGAACCTCAATTCCGCAATAAATAATGCAGCAAGCAGCAGCCGAACGAATGGACCTGACTTTTCGCTCTTTTTCCCCTTTTTCCCGACAGCTTCCGTCGCCGATACAAGACCTGGACCGGATCTCGATGAATTTCTATTGGTGCTGGCAACCTGAGGGAGCCGCTCTTTTCCGGGACATCGATCCGGAGCTCTGGGAACGATGCGAACAACATCCGCGACGTCTTTTGGCAGAGACTGGCGAGCTAAGGCTTTGGCAGATCGCTGCAGATCCCGGCTATCTCTCACGTCTTAAGGAGTTCGCTGCCGGATTTGACGAATACATAAATTCTGCCCCGAAGGACGATCATACGATTACCGCCACCGCTGAGCGGCCGGTGGCATATCTTTGTGCTGAATATGGCGTCCATAATTCGCTGCCCAACTATTCGGGCGGACTTGGGATCCTTGCCGGCGATCATCTGAAATCGGCTAGCGATATGAGACTTCCGCTTGTTGCCGTCGGCCTCCTTTATCGATACGGCTATTTTCGGCAAGATATTGCACACGATGGCTGGCAGGAAGAGCACTATTCCAACATCTTCGATCAAGGCCTGGCAATCACGCCTGTTGTAGATGAGAGCGGCCAACCGGTCCGTGTAATGGTTCATATCCGGGGTCGTGAGGTTCAGATCCAGGCCTGGCTTGCCCAGGTAGGGCGCATAAACCTGTATCTCCTGGATACGAATCTTCCTGAGAATTCTGAAGTTGATCGAATGATCACGGGGCATCTTTACGGAGGAGATTCCGAAACACGTATTGTGCAGGAAAAGGTCTTAGGGATCGGCGGAGTCAGGTTTCTACGCAAATTGGGCGTAAAACCTTCGGTCTTTCATCTGAACGAGGGACATGCGGCATTTTCCACGTTGGAACTGGCTCAAGAATATCTTGCCGAATATCCTGATTCCAACTTTGCCCAAGCTCAAAAGGCGGTTCGGGAGCAATGCGTATTCACGACACAGGCCTTGGCTGGTCATGAGGTGATTCCAATTGCAGGGACGCTGGACTGGTCCCTCACACCAGTGAATTGCACGGCTGAGGCTGTGTTTCAACTAGTGGCTGCGGCGCATCCCGATCTGGTGGTGGTAGGTAATCTGCACAACATGGAACAGCCGCTGGATGTGTTGGAACTGTTGGCCAGCCATTTCTATACGGTTTTCATCATGCATGACCAGTGGTTGCTGACTGGACGCTGTGGCTATGTGGGAACCTGCGAAAAATACATGGTGACCTGTGATGCTGCCTGCCCGACCAGTAACGAATATCCTCGCCTAGCGCCGGACAAAATCAAGGATGCTTTTGAACGCAAACATACTTTAGTGCGTAACTGCGATCGGCTTTTGGTGTTGGGTGATAGTCATTGGACTACCAATTGGGCTAGGTATGCGTTTTTCAATTACCAACCTCGACAAGCTGTAGTTGAGCTAGATCATAAGTTTCAAACCATTCACTATGGGCTTGATCTGAAAACTTTCTATCCGCGGGATCGCCAAGAGTGTCGTCGGCAATTGGGTTTACCGGAAGACAAGTTCATTATTTTAACGGGTAGTCAGTCGATTGAAGATGAGCGCAAAGGGTTCAGATTCTTAGTGGAAGCGCTTAAGATTGCTGCACTCGATAATGTAATGGTGGTCAGCTTTGGTTATGGGGCTTCGATTGTGGAAGGTGTAGAAGTTCACAGTGCTGGCTATGTTAGCCATCCCCTGTTGTTAGCTTGCTATTACAGTGCGGCGGATCTGTTTGTTGGCCCTTCCCAGGAGGAGGCGTTTGGCCAAACCTTTATTGAGGCGGCGGCTTGCGGTACGCCTGCAGTGGGCTATGCATTAGGCGGTATCAAAGAGGCGATTACAGACGGAATCACGGGTCGAGTGGTTATCAAACGGACGCCTGAAGCGCTAGCAGCGGTGATTGCAGAACTTTATACTGATGAGAGACAACGCCAACTCCTGAGTACTTTAGCACCCATTTATATTGCCAATACTTTTTCGTTCCAGTCGAGCTATCACAGCTTTATGGTGGCGCTGGATCAGAGCGGTTGGCTGAATCTACTCCAGCTCAATCCGGCAAGTAAGTTTGCGGCCCATCTGCCAGATCTGACCCAACCGACAGTTGTGATGGGTGAGAATGGGCAGACTCTGCATAGTGTAATTTCGGGTTCAGGTGTTACGGGTCACGCGCTGACAGGGTTTAGTGGTATGGAACCGCCTTATCCTCAGCTTGAGCTAGAAAGTCCTAGTCAGTGGTTGCTGTGGCCTGAAGGGGAATTTGTAGTGATCTCTTCTAAGTCTCAACAGGGGAGTCTTGTGATCAATTGCCGCAATATTTCTCCGGATCAGCATCTGGAAATTTGGAGAAATGGACAGATATGTCTGCAGGAGCAAGTTCCTTGTTCTGATATCAAGCGAAGAAATGTGTTGTCGTTGACAGTCTTGCTTGAACAAGGAGTGAATAGGTTTACGTTGAAGGTAAGCGATTATCAAATAGATGAAAGTCAACGAAAGTTAGGTCTGTTGATTGAAAAGATTGAGTTTGAAGTTTGCTCGAATTCGTAGTTTTTGTAATATTGTCATGTGTTTATTAGTGTAATTGTGAGTCATGTCACTGCTACATTTATAAGATCTAATGTCTAATTGTATTTAAGGGATTGGTGTAGACGAATGTTTATTCTTAGATCAGCGAAATTTACATGTAAACGAATAAGCAAATAAATGAGCAAAGCTCATGAAATAAATATGATTGGATAGCTTGCTTCTGTTCGGTTAATGTTCAGTTAATGTTCAGTTAAGGTTTCAAAAATCAATGTTCTGTAGATAGGTTGAGATAATGCAAAGGGTGATTTATACACAGGATCAACAGGAGATTAAGCTGGAAATGGCTTCTCCAGCTAATGTGGCTAGCTTTTTTGTCTTTGCTATTCCCAAATCTGGCAGTGTGTTGCAAGACAATGTGATGGAGGATATCTGCCAGTATCTTGAAATTCCCGCTATTAGCATTGCTAAAACTGCTTTTAAGGAAGGAATTGAGGAAGGTAGGTTTAGTGAGGATATCTGCGAACTGTTTGTTGAACAAGGATACTGCTACTACGGATTTCGCTATTTTCCACCCTATCTGAATAATTTTGACATCAAGGGTTTTAAGAAAATTCTGCTAGTTCGGGATCCGAGGGATATTCTGGTGTCTCATTATTTCTCAATGAAGAAGAGCCATCCTTTGCCTCAGGGTGCAATGGGCGATCAGCTAGCGCAGTTGCGACAAAAGTTATCGGAAGTAGATATCGATAGCTATGTATTAGAGAATGCTGAGCGATTCGCTGATATCTTCAGGGCTTATGCTCGAATTGAGGATGAGAATCTTAAGCTTTTCCGTTATGAGGATATTATTTTCGCCAAACACCAGTGGATTAGCGAGATTTTGACTTTTCTGGATTTAGAAATTGAAGATTTCGACATCGCAGAAATTGCAAAACGGCATGATATTTTCCCGGATCAGGAGAACTTTGACTCGCATATACGTAAAGTGACTCCTGGTGATTACAAAGAGAAATTAAAGCCAGCGACGATAAAGATTTTGAACGAATTGCTGGAAGATGTGCTGATTAAGTATCGATACGAGTTGACTTAATCAAGAACAATTAATAAAAGACTCAACTCACTTTTAATAAGAGTAATTCAATCAGGTTTTAACAAATAATTCTCAGCTCTAGAGTTTGTCGAAATTTAGAAATCCTGCTCACGTCTTGCTAAATCCTGAACTATGAATTACTTAGCTGAAGCTTACGCTGCGTATAGCCAAGGAAATTTGGACGAGGCATATCTTCTGTCTCAACAAGCTACTACAGCAGAACCTGGCAGTGCAGAAGCCTATGCCCTATGGGCAAAGGTTTGTCAAGCGCGATTGAACTACGAGGAAGCACTCAAGCACTATCAAAAAGCTGCTGAGTTAGAGCCTGAGAAAGCGATATACCGCTACCAAATGGCGAATGTTTTTATGCTGCAAGGCAATTATAAACAGGCTGAAGCCTTCTATCGTCAAGTGCTTGATAGTGAGATTGATGACCCTTGGTTGTTCTGCAATTTAGGAAAAGCGCTCCTGTATCAAGACAGTATTAAGGAAGCGGCTGATTTCTTGCAGAGGGCTGTTGATTTAGCTCCCCAATTAGCAGAAGCGCATAGTTGTCTTGGACGAGTTTTGTCCAGACAAAAACGCTTTGAAGCAGCAGATCTGCACTATCAGAAAGCTATTGAGCTAGAGCCTAATCAGTTTATCTACTACCATGACTGCGGAGATAATTTCCTGCTGCAAGGCAACTATCAGGCGGCAGTGGCTGCTTATCACAAAGCGATTGAACTCAACTCATCGTATGTATGGTCTTACAGGAATTTGGCTAAAGCCTTACTACAGTTGGAAGAATGGAACAATGCGGCTACTGCACTTGAGGAAGCCATTTGCCTAGGTTCTAATTCTGCTGAAACCTATATTGAGTTGGGCTATGCTTTCTCAAAACAACAGAAATTTGACAGTGCAATTGCAACTTATCAAGCGGCAGTTGAAAAGCATCCTAACGATACTGTCTTGTATTGTGAGCTAGGAGCAGCGCAGGAGAAAGCTGGTGATAATACAGGATGTATCTTGAGCTTACGTCAAGCGATTGAGTTGGATCCTCAGCAGCCAATGTGGGTCTATGAAACATTGCTGAAGTTGGTCCACCAGCAGGGGAATTTGGATGAAGCAATTGCGATCGGTCAGCAAGGGGTTAAACTGTATCCACAAGCATCTCTAGAGCAACATTTGAATTGCTTACAGCAAGAAATCCAGGCAAAAACCACGTCACAATCGAAAAATCAGGAATTGGCCATTAATGGAGATGGCAAGCATCCATCTCAGCCTAAACCTACCTCAGTAACTTTGTCCAATGATGCACCTTGCACCAAGATATTTATAGTCACTCCTACCTGTAATGTCGTTGATACAATTGACCGAACGATTGCCAGTGTAGTTTTACAGGCTGGAGATTTCTCGATCCGTTACCATGTTCAGGATGGTGGCTCCACCGACGGGACGATTGAAGTACTGGAACGTTGGGCTGAGCGAATCAGAACAGGCGCTATTCCTCTCTTGTGTAAACAAATAGAGTTTACCTATGCAAGTGCTGAAGATGAAGGTATATACGATGCCTTATTTAAGGGTTTTAGTAGCCTAAGTATGCAACCTAACGATTGGATGACATGGATCAATGTGGATGACATACTTATACCCGGTGCTTGCGCTTTTATAGCAGAGCTTGATAAACAGCTTGATAAAAAAACGGTTCGTTGGGTAACTGGTACTACATTCGTTGCCAGTAGCAATGTACCAGTTGCAACTATCGAAATACCAGTAAATCAAGAGGTGATCAAGCACGGGCTATGTGATGGACGGCACTGGGATTCTATTCAACAGGAAGGCACGTTTTTCAGGAATAGTTTGTGGCGTTCGGTAGACACTGATCAAGGATTTAGAAGATATAAATTTGCAGGAGATTGGAATTTATGGCGTCTATTTGCAGAAAAAAAAGCAAATATTTTCCAGGTTGACTTTTCACTAGCGCAAAGCTCGAAAGCTATAAGCGAAAAGTCGCAGAATAAAATAGATAAATACTATCTAGAGATCGATAAAACTGTTCCAGAAGAGTTACGTTTTCAAAATCTACAGGCAATAGATCTGTATTCTTTAAAGCGGTGCTTAATTAAGAGTAGTATCGATGGGAAGATCTCGCTTAAGAAGGAGCCTTTTGATATCTATAACAAGGCTTCCTTGAGTAAGAAGTCACAATTTGACTTTGCTATCAAAAGTCAACATAGCAAGTTGTTGGATGCTAAATTAGCCGCAAAGCGCGTCACTTGTAATAAAACGGTGATAGGTTTTGACAGCGATTGGCAGTTTCCTGCAATTACTGAGAAGCAAGCATTTCTGAAAGCTTGCGAGATGCTGTCGGAGACTCAAGGTGCAGTCTATTTCGCATTCCCTTGGGCAACGCTAATTGACCAATTGAACACTGGAGTTATTAAAGGAAATGAACTTAAAGCGATACTGGATAGCTTCCAGGCAGAGCTTAAGAATTATCAATATGTGATCACGGTTTGTCAACATATCCTAATGCTGAAATACCAACATCTGTTTATTGATTCGGGTATAACTCACATTTACTGGAGCCATGCCGTCAAGGGGCAGACCACATTGCCCCAAAATGAGTGTGTTCAGATATTGCCTTTTCCCCTGTTTCCAGTACAGGTATCAGAAGCAGAAGTTAAGCAGGTAAATCAAAGAAAATATCTATACTCTTTCATTGGTGCAAGAGCTAATCAGTGGTACCTAACTAATGCACGAGATTTGATTATAGATAACCTCAGCAAAGATCATAGAGGCTTGGTTGTTGGCCGAGATAATTGGCACTTTCAAAAAGTTGTCTATGATCATCAAATTTTTCAGAAGCAAAAGTCTAAGCAGGAGTTGGTCAATACTCAAGCTACAGAAGAATTCAAGACTGTATTATCTGAAAGCCTGTTTAGTCTTTGCCCTTCAGGTACTGGGCCGAACTCGATCAGGTTATGGGAATCGATTGGGTATGGAGCTATTCCAGTGGTTCTAGCTGATACCTATCAACCTCCAGCCAACAAGTCTTTATGGGAAGAAGCAACGGTTGCATGCGGAGAAAATCTTGAAGAGATATTAGCTCTTCCAAATCGCCTAGCAGAAATGGCCAAGGATGAACAACTTATTCAAAGAAAGCAGGCCGCGCTGAAACAATTATGGATGTTGTATGGACCTGACTGTTTTATCCACGATATTGTGAATCTGTTTTTGGAGCTGCAACAAAAACAGGTAACAGAAGCAAGAAAGGTGGAGCAGTTAGCTGTATAAGAGCCTGCTTTAAAGTTGCTGATTTTGCCCTTACTCCACTAACCTCTCTTTCTGATGTTAGTAGAGTTATATTTCGAGGGAAATTGGTTATTTACTAGCCCGAGTGGCTGTGCCAATGTATATGCAAGCGGACGGAAGCCCCAAAGTATACCCTTGTGAACACGAAGGCGAGCGAAAAGCAAGGAGAAGTATAGTTTTGAGCGTCTCAGAATGCAGGATATTCAATAATTTCTGGATGGTTTTTAAGGTAGCGCACATTGTGTATTCTAAAGGAGATTTTTAGGTTAAATGGCTAAATTGACGTTGTATTTATTCGGTAAGCACTCTAAGAGAACCCCCTTTGCCTATCAAAGTTACCGCTCTATTTTCGAAAAAAAGTTTGATTATTCTACTGATCCTTTCAAGGCCGATGTGATTCTTACTGGCTTTATCAAAGACTTTAATGATGATAAAGAACTTATTCACCAAATTAAGTCTAAGAACCCATCAAGTAAACTAGTGGTGATTTCTGAAGAACCAGTTTGGGACACAATTTGGACACCAAATTTTACCCGTAGAATAGTTGAAATCACCTGTTTTGACAAAAGTTATACTGTTCACCAAATTAACCATTATAATAGTAATGTTTTTGAATTTTCTAGCTATCCTTACTATCTCACAACCCATAACCGTTTCTTTACGCGCTACTGTTCTATTTTCAAGACTGCAAGCAAATACTCTGAACAGGATATTTTAACTGTTTGGAACTCTGCACCGTACAAAATATCTTTTATTGCAGAAAAGAGACTGAGTGACAATTATGCCAAAAGCTATCCGGAGCAAAATACGTGGGGATTGAGTAAATTCCGTACAGACTTGGCGCTTAATTTTACTGGACAAAACAATTTGGTCGAAGGAAAAGGTTGGCATTCTAAGCAACCTCGGCAGGATCTACCAGATTGGCATCTTGATAAGCTTGTAAAGCTCAATAAAGCCAGCACATTTATTTCTGCTATTGAAAATACTTATTACAAGACGTATGTTACTGAGAAATTATTTGATGCTTATGCCTGTTTAGGAATTCCTGTGTATGTAGGTGGTGTGGAGCATGGAATCAGAAAGATTATTAAGCATAAATCCTGGATTGATCTATATGGCCTCAATCCTAAAGAAGCATTTGATAAGATCGATAGCTTTGTGCCAAATTCTGAGTTTGTGCAAGCATATATTCAAGAGTTGCAAAGTTTGGCTACACATTTTTCGGACTCATTTGCGTATATCTCAGAGAGAGAGCAATTTTCAGAGCGATTCAGTCAATTACTACACTGCCTTGAGGGCTAACAATTTGTGAATCTTTCAGCTTAGTCAGAGTTTTTCTCTGGATTCATGAAGTTACTAGGAGATGCCAAATGCGAAATATCCTGATTTTTGCAAACTGTCATGGTGCGATTTATAAAAACGCTTTAGTAAAAGCAGGAGTTGATCATCAATTTAATATTGAACATATTTTATCTTATGAGAATATAGAAAATTATAATGAGCTAAAAGGAAAGTTCTCTCAATGTGATGCGTTGATCATACAACCCATCCAATCCTACGAAGAATTTAAGCTTGAAAACCTTAAGACAATTCTTAAACCTGATTGTTGTATTATCAGAGTTCCCTTTGTTCGATTTAATGGCTTTTGGCCTCCAAATGATGTTCGTGAACTTGAGCGAATTAACAGTGCTGCTGTTATGTTTTTCCCAAAAATTTATGAAGAAAGGCAGGTTGCCCCTTATCTTCGTGGAGCCGATCTGGATGAAGATGTTATCCGATCCACATTCAATGATGCCATGTATCGTTTCTCAGAACTTGAGAAGTTAGGTGATGTTAAATTCATAGACTTTTTTAAGGAAAGATACAGAGATATACCATTTTTTAGGGACCCGTATCATCCCACTACGCCTTTTTATGAGTACCTGGCTTTACAAATAACTGAGATGATAAAAGAGTACTTTTTCTTATCGAAGGCAGCCTGTCAAAGTACCTCGAATTTAGCATGGAGTAAGGAATTTGGACATTTTAAGCCCATAACCGATCGCTTTGCTCAAGTTCTAGGGCTGAGGTACGATCTGAATTCCTATTTTGTATATTCAAGACATGATTTTTTAACTGGGGTACTAAGATATGAAAATCAAGGCATGAATACGATTGATAATTTAAGTGAGCTGAAGAATTACTTTGATACGGTGTATAAAGTGAAATAGATATGTTTAATATTCTAAGGTTAATAACAATCAGGGCAACGGAGGCAAAGTAGTAACTGTGAGTATAGGACTGGAAGGCCAAAACCTAATTTTCCTAATATCTCAGCCTCGAGCTGGTTCTACGTTGACCCAGAAGATTTTAGGAAGCCATCCCCAAATCCACACAATATCAGAACCTTGGATAATGCTACCACTTCTGTATCCCTTATGTTATGACGATCTTCAAGCCGAATACAATACCAAGCTGGCTAGAATTGGCTGGGATAACTTTTTTCAACAACTACCAAACAGTAAAGCTGCATATTATGAACATCTAGGTTTCATGTATGCTGATCTTTATAGTCAAGTATTAAAACCTACTGGAAAGAAGTATTTTTTAGACAAAACCCCACGGTATTATTACATTATTTCAGAAATTTACAAAGTCTTTCCACAAGCTCAGTTTATTATTTTGCTTAGGAATCCCTTGGCAGTTCTTTGTTCAATTATTGCTACTTGGGTTAAAAGTGATTGGTTGCATTTAGACCAATTAAAAAATGACATTGTTAAAGCACCTGGTTTATTGTTAGAAGGAATCAGAGAATTGGGCGATGATTGTCTGGTTCTGCATTATGAAAAGTTAATTGCCAAACCAGAGATTGAATTTAAAAGAGTTTGTCAAGCAATGAAACTGAAATTTGCTCCGAAAATGATTGAGTATGGTGCTACTAATTCAACAGTCTGGCGATTCGGAGACCAAAAATTGGTTTATCAGAAGTCTCGGCCAGATCCACAAAATTCAGATAAGTGGATTTCATTGCTCAAGGATCCTCAAACTTGGCAAATTGCTAATGACTATTTGGAATTTCTGGGGCATGAAACCTTGTTTCAGATGGGATACTCTTACCAAGAATTGCGAAAGACACTTGATACCCATCGCCCTCAGGAGCTTGATTCTGCTGATGTGATTCGCGTGGAATGGTTGCAGAGAAAATCTAACCAGAACATAGAGGTTGCTTCGATGAATTAATGCATGTTCATAATTTACAGTAGTTTATTTACAGCCTTTTTCAGGCTAGTGAAGTATGAAAAACGGGGTGCAGGGGCAGTGCCCCTGCGTGGGGGCGAAGCCCCCACACCTCCCATACCTCACATGAGTGAAAAACGCTGTATCGTTACTAAGGTTAATAAGACTACATTTTTCGATCGATTTCCGATACGCTAGCAATAATGTCGGTTAGTCGCTGAACGAGTCGTTTAACCACGAAATTTAATGGCACAGCGAGTTTGAGGATTTGGTGGGAGTGGAACTATGGAAACATTAGACACAGCATTGACCTATTTGATCGACATAGTGATGGCGTTGGGCGGCGGCTATATTGGCACCTCGTTAGTGCTTTATTTGGCCGATCGCTGGAATGAGCTAGAACCCAGACCCAAACTCCAGGAATCCCAAAAGGTGAATATTCCCCTGACGCTCAAGGCGACCAATGCTGTGCCGTTAGAACTAGAGCAGGAATTAGCCGTGGCTATGCCGGTAGAACCGTTGGTAGCTCCAGCGCCTGAGCGTCAAGAAATCCGGACTGTTGTATCTGACCAACCCGATTTACGGCTCCCTTTTCAGGTGCGATCTTGTATCCGCTCGGAAGCGAGAACAATGATGGATCAGGTTCGGCCCGGATAAGATCTTTTATCGTATATGTTTGCTCGCCGAAGCGAGGGTCGTAATGCTTTGAATATAGTGTGAGCTGCAGCTCAGGCGAATACCATCGTTCAAAAACTATCTCTATCGGCCGTTCATTTCCTATCGCACCGGTGGGAATGGTCGTAATAGTTCTGACACCTTCGGCCTCCACACCTTCGAATATCTGTTTACCAAGCTGTTCGGTCTTTGATTCGAACGGAGTGCGAGCAGTAAAAAAGCCTGGAGCCTGAGCGGCCCCAGCGATTTCCCTCGAGGCAGCCGCTAATTCTGCGGCTCTTCTTGCGGGTTGAATGCTCACTTGGCTTTCTTGTACTTTGACTGGGGACTCTTTTTGGCCGGGTTCAGCCGATTTGCCTTGGTTTGTGGTGATCGTTCGTGTCACGAGCCGATCGGCAATGTTTAGCTCAACAGCGGTGGCAACCTTTTGGCCTTCGTCAAGTATAAGCCTTCGTCCTGCGACGGGATCAAGTATGGTGATGCCCGGCCCTGTCGAGAAATAGGCACCGTAAAGGCCGCCAATACTGTCCGTAGTCTCTCGCCGAAAACGCCCCTCGCTGTTACGGAACATTTTCGTGGTCGATGTACGCACTATCCGGTTTCCGTCTGGGAGTACCTGAACACTTTCACTGACAGCGATAGCCGAGAACGGGGCATTCTTCACTATTCTGTCGGTCGATGCCCCCAGTTCCGCGATTACGCGTGCCTGCTGGGAATATCCGACAGTCACAAATAGCGCGAAGAGCGCTGATCCAAATACTACTTTCATCTGAGCTTGACCTCTATCTGACCAATCTAATACCTCTTGCCACTCCGTCAGGGCCGATCAGTAGATCGGCCTTCACCATTTCCGAAGCATTTTCTAGCGAATGCCGCAGGCCCATCGCAAAAAGCGTGGTTGCAGGTACATCAACACGCACGACCCGCCCACCGCGAGCCGTTTCATATGGATCACCGGCAAATGTAATGGGATAAAACTCCTCGACCGCAGATTCGCGCATATCAAGCGTTTGCGGACGAACGGCCTGACGTCTCGGTGCTGCCTGGGTCTTTACCAAGGTACGTGCCGGCCGAATGGATCTTTCGGGTTCGCTGTCCGCTGGCAGTAAATCATACATAATTACTGACCCAGGAGGATTATTGGACAGCGAACCCACCGGCTTTTCAGCCGGCATCGACGGCCGATCTTCGCTCACTTCAGCCGCACGATCTTTAACTAAATAAACTGAAACGCTCGCTACGGCCGCGATCATGAAAACCGCGGCGGAAGCAGCACCTTTGAAAACGGTTAAGTCTAAAAGGAACACTCGCTTCGGACGGTCATCAGGAACGCGCTGAAAAGCTTCGGCTTTTTTCAGCACAGAAGCAAACAGGTGAGATCTTTCGGCGATACGGTCAGCTTCCGGCGGCTCTAACCGCGACAAGCGAAGCAGCTTCTCGCCCAATAGATCCAGTTCCTTTTTACCTAATTTCCCCATTAGAGTGCCTGTCAGCAATAAAGACGTAACATCCGTGTGGCCGGTTACACGTACTTAGAAAGTATCTTTCTAAGCGAACGTCGCGCACGCCACGCACGTATCTTGACCTTTGATGCTGACCAGCCGAGCATTTCTGCTATCTCCGCAACGCTTAGTTCTTCAACATATAACATCTGCATAACGACCCGGTCTTCCGGCTCCAGATGCCCGAGCAATTTGATGGCAAGATCGCGGTCGACTAGAGCATTCTCTTCGGAACGCGGGTCATGATTTGCGGCCTCGGCAAGATCTGCTATATCGCCTTCGGTAATATCTGAACAGATGTCCTCAGGCCGCCGCTTCTTGCTTCGCAAAATGTCGATAGACGCATTAACCGTTATCTGCCGCAGCCAACCGGTCAGGGAGAATTCGTGATCCCCTCGAAACCGCGGCAATTCAACAAATACCTTTGCAAAGACGATCTGGATCATCTCCTCGATCTCTTCCGGGCGGGTAAGGTAACGCCCGGCGAGCCGCGCTACGTAACGTTTGTGGCGCTCGAAAAGCTCCTCAAACGCGGTTGCGTGCCCGGCTTGGACCAGCTCGATCAACTGAAGATCGGTCCTTTCTGAAATTACAGGCGCACCTAGGTCGTCGCGCTCCTCCAAACGCGGAATTACGGCTTCATTTTCCAGAACGGACGGCAAAGTTTGCATCACTTGATCGAATGTAAAGATCGGCTGCCGTCTTTAAAGACGCAAAACCGAAGCAAAAGTTTCCACTATCATCGAGAACTCATTAAACTCGTCCCGACCAAACATACGTAGGCGATCGGGCCAATGTTTAAATAAAAACACCGCGAGTGCGGTGTATATGACGCGGTTGGCTTTCCTATGGTTTTTCAGGTCGCAAAAATCGGCGCTTTGCTTGGACGACAAGGCCCTCTCGCTTTGAGGTTACGAGGATCGTTCGTTCGGCTGGCCCTTCGGCGACCGGTACCTTTGGAATATAGGTAATCACATATGAGGCGTTGATGAACGCCGAAATGCGGGCGGCGCGGGCGACCATCTCTTCGCGGTCGAGCGGTACCAATATCGTTCCGTTCGTATTCTCGACAAGCTGCAGCAGATGAGATTCGCTTTCATCCAAGTCGCGCTTTCTGTTTCGCATCCGCTCAAGATGCTTGCGGTCCATATTTATGGTCGGGCCGATCTTCGGAGCCCGTGCAGCATCTCTGTTGCCGTTTGGCAGCGTTGCCGCTATCTCATCCGGCATCGCACGCGGCGGCGGTGAATTGGAGATAGCTTTTGTTCGCGGGTCAATATCGTTAGATTCCATTCGGGTATAGCTGATAACGTGTACGCTGATGTCGGTTGACAACAGCCGCCTCATCGCCCTTAGGCGTTCCGCTGGCCCGTAAAAACTGTCGGTTCCGTCGGTGATCAGAACAAGATGTCTATTGTCCCGCGGCTGCGAAAGCAGGGTTTCTATCGCTAGATCGATAGCCTCAACAAAAGCGGACCTAAGTCCAAACTTTGTTTTCCTAAGTACGCCCAAAGCCTCATTCTTGTCGTCCGTCCAATCGCCTACAAGTTCTGCCTTGTCGCTATATTGAAGTATTGCCACATTATTGCCCGGGGCAAGAGCCTCGATGACAGCCGCGGCAGCCCTTCGGGTATGGTCGAGGTTCTTGACCCATCTGAGCTCGCCGCCGGTGTCCAATACGATCAAAACATTGGCCGGGATACGGCGAACCGTCTCGGGTTGATGCAGGATGTTATTATCTGTAATTACAATATCATTACCGGTAACGTCCTTCACGTATTTGCCGTCCTCATCCAGTGCTAGAATGCTCAGCTTTATTTCTTCCGTCTCGATCTTTACGGCTTCATCCGGCGTTGGGGTCGGCGTCGGTTGAATGCGGCCACTTTGGGCGGCCGTAGTCCCCGATAAAGTAATTACAATGTAAACGATGAAGTAGATATACCGCATATTTCCGATTACCGATCTGTATAGATTCCGATGTTCGGTCTATAGATCGGGATGCTTCTTAACGAAATCAACTATATTCGGGACGTAGTCTGCGAATGAAGGACATGTTATGCCGTGACGTGCTAAAAAGCCGCTCGCCAGGGCAGTATCGTACTCCTGTTCAATAAAGAAATCCGGAACAGCGGAATGGGGCAAGCCGGTCAATGAAGGTGAGGGCGGCGAACGCAAGAAAGCATACACCAAGGAAGCCAGGGGCGAGACGATCGACCGTTTTCCGCACAATGCCTCCGTTATGACATCAAACAATAAACTTGTGGTTAGCGGCGAAGGGTCGGCGATCGCGAATGTCTTACCGATGGAATCTGGATCACGGGATAGCGAGGTAATGGCTTCAACAACATGGTCCACCGGCACCAGATTCAGCTTAACATGCTTATTTCCCACATTTACAAGCCGCAGCACGCGCGGAGCCCGTGCAAGATACCGTATCAGATAGTAAATTCCATCATATTTTGCGGTCTCACCGGTCCGCGAATCACCGACCACAACGGACGGTCGAAATACGGTTACAGGCAGATCGCGCTTGAGTTTCTCTACTTCCAACTCTGCCAAATACTTGGTTTCCTCATAAAAATTTCGAAAGCCGGCTGTGTGTTCAAGTTCGGTCTCAAGAATACGGCCGATCCGTTTACCCGCAACATAACAAGTAGATACATAGTTATAACCGGAAAGCCGTTTTAACGTTCGGACAAAGCCATTTACGTTCTTCGTGCCTTCCACGTTAACCGAAAAAGCAGGCTCTCGGGCGACCGCAAGATCATAGATCGCAGCCAAATGGTGAACTTCCGTGACGGTTTCTACCAGTTCGGCAGTATCTTCAGGATCGATTCCCAAGCCGGCCAACGTAATGTTGCCGGGAATGATCGCAAACTTCTCGATCGGAACATCGGTGCGGAGCGCGATGCTCTCAACTTCCATTTTGGCCTTTTCGATGAACGGCGGCTGGACCAAAAGGTAGAATTGCTCACAATTGGCGGCCAGTCGCTCTACGAGCCTGGTAGCGATAAATCCGGGAAATCCGGTCAAAAATATAGTTCGTGGAGGAGTGTTTTCAGCCATTATCTCAAACTAGAGTTTCAATAGCACCTTTCCAATATTATGGTCACCCTCAATATATCTATGTGCTTCGGCGACATCTTCCAAAGCAAAGACCTTGTCGATGAACGGCCTTAGCTGCGGCGGATCGGAAGAGAACTTTTGAAGCATCTGGTGGCGAAAAGAATCTAGGGCTAGAGCCTTCTCCTCGATACTTCGTGAACGCAGCACTGTTCCGCGGATCGTAAGCCGTTTTGAAAGGGCGATCCCCATATCAAACTCTGCGCGGCGGCCCGCCGTCAACCCGATCAGCATTATTCGCCCTTTTGATGCAGCTGAGAGCAGATCATCGGGAAAATAATCGCCGCCGACAAGATCGATGACGACGTCCGCGCCGCGTCCGTTCGTCATCTCATGCAAACGATCGGAAAAAGCCGGCCCATCCTTTAGAACAAGTATCCCTACTCCTTTTTCATAGAAAGGCCCGCCGACGCCGGTCAATGCCTCGGCCTTTTGTTCGCTGCGTGTGGTTCCGATCACCTGGCACCCAACGGATAGAGCAAGTTCGGCAGCCGCCAGCCCAACACCTGACGCGATCGCGTGGATCAGTATAAAGTCTCCGACAACTGCTTTTGCTTGGGTTATTAAAGCGTCATGGGCGGTTATGTATGCTTCCGGGATAGCGGCCGCAGCCTCTTGGGTTAGTTCTGCCGCATTTATTGCCAAACGTTCATCGATGGCGATGAATTCAGACTGTGCCTCTCCGGATGTGATGCCGCAAACAAAGTCGCCGGGCCGAAATGACGTTACGTTCCCGCCGCATTCGACCACCGACCCCGCGAACTCTAATCCCGGACGCCTCGGATCGAAGCCCGCGGGAGGAGGGTAAAGTCCTTTTCGCTGCAATACATCGGCTCGATTGATGCCGGCGTAAGCAACCTGCACAAGGATCTCTCGACCTTGCGGCGGATACGGTTCGGGAACATTGCGGACCGCCAGATTCTCCGGTCCGCCAAATTCATTGATGTAAACCGTTCTCATCGGTGTCCGAATATCTGGTGCGACTGCAGGATCTTGCTTTTAGCGTGCCTCAACGTTATTTGCCGTGAGCGTCCTGCCCATCGCGCGGTTTAGCTCAGCGATAGCCTTGTTCAATTCGGTCCGCGCACGAAGTTCATTCGATCGAGCGGCGGTAAGAGCGGTCTGTCTTTCCAATACTCGATAGATATCTGATTGGCCTGAGTCTAGCTTTCGCTGCTCAGATTCGTATTGCCGCTGTGTATTCTCACGTGCTATCGATGCGGTCCGAAGCCTGGCTTCCGCGGTGCGGATGTTCTGAATGGCATTTCTAACCTCAACCTGTATAGCCTGTTCAATGGCCTCGCGTTGAACTTCGAGCCGTTCCGCATCGACACGCGCCTTTCCAAGATTCGCGCGGGAAGCCTTATCACCAAGCAGCGGAAGATTGAACTGTACGCCTATGCGGTATGTTGGATACTTATTTGAAAAAATGTCCGGCACAACCGAACCGGGGCCGCCGATGGTTTGAAGAAAATTCTGAAGCTGTGCCTGCTGCGCTGCCTCGCACTTTGCCGGCTCCGGACTATTTGCACAGAACGGGCTGGAAAAATTCGGATTGATCCCGCCGCCGACTCCGGCCGATGAATATCCTGCAACGAAGTCTATCTGTGGACGTGTTTGGTCTTTATAGAATTTCTGCTCGACCTCGTTGATCGCCTTTTGACCTTTGTTTATCTCAAGTTCGGGACGAAGCTTAAGGGCATTCTCCATTGCCTCAGAAAGCGTTACGTCCGGCAGCGGCCGCTCAACAGCTTCTATCGGGATCAATACTTCAGACCAGATCTCAGCATCACGATCAGGTGCGATCAGATTCTTAAGTAGATTCTCGGCGATGTTCACAGCGTTCAGAGCCTCATAGACCGCCTGTTCGTAATTGGCGACTTGCGTTTCAGCGGCTACGATGTCGATCGGTGCGAGCTGACCTTCTTCCACCAACCGGCGGTTGTGCTCCAGCTGCTGTTTTGCATCGCGGACGCCATCGCGCTGGACCTGAAGATTTCGTAGTGAATATGTGAGGTCCCAATATGCTTTTTCTACTGCGGCGACAGCGTCGATCGATCGCTGGCGGAATTGCGTATCCGTGATCTCAAGATTTCGTTTTGCGATCTCTATTATTCGTCGCGGCTGATCCATTCCGCGTCCACGGAAAAGCGGCTGAGTGAACGTGAATCCTAGGCTCGAATTATACTGCGGGCTAAGGATCGCGATCGGATTGTTCGTTGTTAGCCTTTGATTATTTATGTCTGCCCTTATCACCGAGCCAAAACGTGGGATGTATCCGGTTATTCCCGCATTTCCGACAAAGCTGCCCTGCGTAGTGGTCTCATTCGTCGAGAAAATGCTGAGGTTCGGCACGGTTGAGCGCTCGTACAACGCCTGGCCGGTCAGTCTTGGCTCGTAGAACCAGCGTGCCGCCTTTAGTTCAAAACCGGCAATTGAGCGTCCCTTTCTGGCAACCTCGATATCTCGGTTATTGTCTAAGGCCATCTCGATGGCTTCAGCCAGAGTCAATGCACGCTGATCGGCGGCATCGACCCCGACCCGTTCAAGATATGGCAAGCTGCGGTCCAAGGACACATAGTCCGCGGCGACGTTCGGTGCCCCCGGAGCATTCTCCGGGAAAATGCCTTTTGGGTCAGCAACAAACGGCGTTGGCGAAGGTATCGGCGCGGGCGGTTCTGCCTGTCCGTGTGCCGCGTTCACAAGCAAAAGGCACGCAAGTAAGATGATTATGTATGATCGCGAACCCATAAATATAAAAGCGCTCGTAAATATCTGAATGATTCAATCTCTTCCAAAGACCGATCCCGTTGCCGCCGCAAAAGTGCGTCGGATACCGCCAAAAAGCCAGTCAGAGAATCGGCTTACGTACTGGAATAGCCGCATTTCCGCAAGGTCATCAAAAATGGAATAAAAGACCGGGACGGCGAGCAGCGTCAGAAGCAAACAAAGCGATTGGCCGCCAACGACAAGAACGCCGATCGAACGGTTCGTTCCCGAACCGGCGCCTGTCGAAAGAACCAGCGGGATCATACCTGCTACAAGAGCAAGCGTCGTCATAAGGATCGGCCGCAAACGGTCGCGATTCGATTGAATTATCGCGTCGTAACGGCTCATTCCCTTTGCGCGAAGATTATTCGTGTGATCGATCTGAAGAATGGCGTTCTTTTTGACAACACCAAAAAGCAGCAACAGACCGAGCCCCGAAAAGATGTTTACCGTTTGCCCCGCAACAAGCAGGCTGAAGATACCAAACGGCACTGAAAGAGGCAGCGTAAGTAAAATAGTTACCGGATGAATGAATGATTCAAACTGCGCCGCCAGTACGATATACATAAAGACGAACGAAAGAGCGAAAGCCAATAGAAAATAGAAGCCCGCACGGCCCATTTCCTTTGATTGGCCCACGTAGCCGGTCTTGTAGCCGCTCGGAAGATTCAGTTGACGAACAAAATTATCTATCTCCGACGTAATGCTTGCTGCTGATCCGCCGGGTCGCGTGTTGGCAAGAAGCGTAACCTGACGCTGTCGGTTCGTACGTTCGATCGAGCTAGGTCCGGTGCCCGGTTCCGTCGTAACCAGACGGTCAAGCGAGACCCAGCCAAGCTTTGATGACGGCACGATCAGGCGGCTAAGCCCTTCGACATCAGTGCGGTAGTCGTTTATCGCACGAACGCGAACTTTGTACTGATTCGATCCTTGATTGAACGTGGTCGCTTCCTGCCCGGCAACGAGTGTATTCAACGCTGCGGAAATGTCGCCGACGCGAACGCCAAGATCGGCGGCGACAGCACGGTTTATCTCAAGCTGGATCTCCGGCTTGCCAGCTATAAGAGTTGAATCGACATCAACTGCGTCCGGGATCGTCTTCATCTTTTGGAGTATCTGTTCGGAATATTCTTCCAACTTGCTGAGATCGGGCCCGGTGATCAGGAACTGTACATTCGCGTTTCGAAAGCCGCCGCCAGAAAAGGCCTGCACGATGCCGACACTTGTTCGAAGCTCATCCGCATAGGGCACGAGCATCTCGCGCGTCTCGGCCATCAGCTCCTCCTGCGACTTTGAGCGCTCCTTTATGTTGTTAGCTTTACATAGATCGTCCCGGCATTGACCACCTGCTGCGTGCCGCCGCCGATGGTCGTAAGCGTATCGGTAACGCCTGGCATCTTCCTTATCTCCGCAGCTATACGTTCCATGCGAAGGGCAGTCTCGCCTAGGCTCGAACCCTCCGGAGCACGGATCGTTACCTCGAACTGTGATTGGTCATCGACCGGCAGAAAGTTCTTGCCGACGAACATAAAGAGCGGAATGATCGACAGGAACATCAGGATGCAGAGCGTTACGATCACCCATCGATGAGCCATCGAAAAACGGAGCATCGAGGTGTACCTATCGAGTATGAAACGGAACCACCCGCGCTCTTTCGAAAGGGTTTCTGCATCGGACCGCTCGCGATTCGTTCCCAGCGTTCCCTCAACGTTAACGTCGCTTTCAAATGCCTCGTCTTTTGGAGCTGCTGCATGCTTCTGCTTGATGAGTCTTGCAGCAAGCATCGGCGTTAATGTGAAAGAAACGATCAGTGAAACGCCGACCGCAAAGGAAGCTGTAAGGCCAAAGCTGGACATAAACCGCCCAACGATACCCTGCATAAAACCGATCGGAACGAACACTGCCATCAGCGATAGCGTTGTTGCAAGCACTGCCAAACCGATCTCGCGTGTGCCCTCGATCGCCGCTTGAAAAGGATTCATCCCTTTTTCCTCGACAAATCGGTAGATGTTTTCAAGTACCACGATCGCGTCGTCGATAACGATCCCGACCATCAGCGTCAAAGCGAGCATCGTGATCGAATTCAACGTGTAGCCCATCGCGTACATCAATGCGAAGGTCGAGATGATAGAGGTCGGGATCGCGAGTGCGGCGATGAAGGTCGAGCGGCCGCTCCAAAGGAATAGGAAGACGACGATCGAGGCAAAGATCGAACCCAGCACCAAATGTTCTTCCAGCGCTACGGTAGCCGCATCGCTGCTCAACCTCGAAACTACCCGCGAAATAGTGCGGGCCGGTAAACGTCATGGCGGCGACGCTCTCGTGAGCACCGATCCGCATGGCAAGGGCACGATGATTTATGACCGCATCTCCGCGGATAATCTCCCGCTTCAAAAGTATCTTCTTTGGTCCGAACGTTTGCACGGCTGCGACGCAGAAGATTCGGTTCGGCACGTCAGCGATCTTCACGAGGCCTTGCCCGATCACGAAGTGATCCATATTTCTTTTTCAGGCGGCTGCGAGCCGATGGCGAGATTGACCGAATTGCTCAGGCACGAACTGAATGACACAGTTACGATCCTGCCAACGATATATCCGCATTTGGACTTTACACTTATCGATATCTTGCCGCCCGATGCTTCGAAAGGCACCGGCGTCGAAAAGCTCTCGGTCTTGAATGGACTTACGCCGGAGAATGTGATGGTGATCGGCGACAATTTTAACGATCTTGAAATGCTCGAATTCGCCGGAACTCCGGTCGTGATGGGAAACGCAGACCCTAGTTTGCTTGAACGCGATGGATTTTATACAACATTAAGTAACGACGAAAGCGGCGTTGCGGCGGCGATCGAACGATTTATATTAAACGGAGAAAAGACATAAGTGGCTAATAGGACAGCAGTTATCGAAACGAACAAAGGTACTATCAGGTTTGAATTATTGGAGCAGGACGCTCCAAAGACAACAGAGAATTTCCGGCTTCTAGCCGGGAAGAATTATTACGACGGCGTGATCTTCCATCGCGTTATTCCAAATTTTATGATCCAGGGAGGAGATCCGCTCGGCGAAGGCTACGGCGGAGAATCGGCTTGGGGCGGAAGATTTGACGATGAGATAGATCGCGGCTCGGATCTCTACGCGGGCGCCTATGAAAAAGGAACCGTTGCGATGGCAAATTCTGGTCCTAACACTAATGGCTCGCAATTTTTTATTATGCACGTAGATTATCCGCTTCCGCCTAGCTACACAAAATTTGGCCGCGTCTTGGATGGACACGACGTTGTGGATGCGATCGCAAACGTAGAACGAAATGCAAAAGACAAGCCGCTCGAACCGGTCGTGATGAATCGGGTATATATTGAAGAAGCGGCGAACTGATGCGTGCAGTCGTTCAGCGAGTATCAAGAGCGAGTGTTTCCGTCGATGGTGAGATAGTCGGAGCTATCCGGAACGGACTTCTTGTGTTGTTAGGAGTTCGGTCCACTGATGATCGGGAAAGCGCCGACTATCTTGCCGATAAGATCGTAAACCTGCGGATATTTGAGGATGCAGACGGCAGGATGAACAAATCGCTTTTGGAGAGTAATGGCGAATTGTTGGTAGTTTCACAATTCACTCTATATGGCGACGCGCGAAAGGGACGCCGTCCCTCCTTCATCGATGCAGCTCCGCCGGAGCGAGCAAATGAACTTTACGAGCATTTCGTTTCGAAATGCAAGAAGTTAGTTGAAACGGTCAAGACCGGCCGTTTTCAGGCAATGATGGATGTTGAGCTTGTAAATAATGGCCCGGTCACAATACTTCTTGATAGTGAAAAACAGATATGAATGGGAAAATGATCGATCGAATTCGGATCTTTGCATTGATCTTTGCTGGTGTCGCAACATTTTCTTGTAGTAGCGGCACAAGTGTGTCAAATTCGAACGGTGCTGTTAAAACAGGCACCACACCTGTTGCAGACAGTGAGATCGCCGTCATCGAGATGGAAAAATCGGAAGCATTCGGGACAATGAAGATCGAGCTTTATTCAAACATTGCGCCGAAAATGGTCGAGCGCTTCAAGCAACTTGCCGCTGAGGGATATTTTGACGGGATCGAATTTCACCGCGTAAATCAAACCGTAATTCAAGCCGGCAATGCTGATACGAAACCTGGACGAACCCCGAATCCAATGAAGGAAGGCGATTCGGGAAAACCGAATGTGCCTGCCGAATTTTCGGATGTTCCATATGATGTTGGTATCGTCGGAGCTGCAAGGCTTGGGAATGATATAAATTCGGCGAATTCTCAATTCTTTATCACGCTTCGGAGGACACCGGATTTTGACAAGAAATATACTGTCTTCGGACGTGTGTTCGAGGGTATGAATCATGCCCGAACCATTTCCGGTGTAACACCCAAAAATGGAGAGCGTCCCGCAGAGCCAGTACGCATTAAGACGATCCGGATCGTACCTAGAGATAGTCAATGATATGGTAGAATCATAGAAGTTTTTCGCTCGCGTAGCTCAGTGGATAGAGCGCTTCCCTCCGGAGGAAGAAGTCGCAGGTTCGACTCCTGCCGCGAGTACCATAAGAAAAGGCGGCTGAGCACTCAGCCGCCTTTACATTTCTGACAAATGGTGTCTAACGTTTTTCGAACTTTTCGCTCATCTCTTTAAGATCACCGCCTCCCGGCTGCCGAATCTTTAGCATGGGATCACCCAGCAACGCCCATGACAACCTTACATCGCTTCCACCGGGTATTACCGACTTTGCATCCCGGATAAGATCACCGATGCGTTGGATCTGACTAGCAGAGATCTGCTGATAGAATCTGACCGCCATAAGCTGCTGAATATCCGGCGTTGTAAGTCCAGTGGAGGACCAAGCAGCAACAGCTCCCCCGTTGTTATGGTGAACAATGCTCTCAGCAAGGCTGTTCGAATTCGGAAGAATGAAATAACCGTTCAAACAGGTCAACATCGTAAAGATGGCTTCATTATTGTGATTAGTGAGCAGCGGTACGGTCGAATTCGCAAAAAAGTTGCTTGCAGCCCACGCCCCGGCGGTCCCGTGCCCGGAATAATTGATAATATACTTGCCGGAGTTCATAGCCGCGATGAGGTTGGCTTGAGCGTTCGGCTCATCTCGGTGAACCATCGTTATGGGCGTTCCTGTAGGGAGTTGATTCCTGAGTAGGTTGTTCATACCCTCAAAATCCCAGCCATCCGGTCTGTCGTGCGCAAACAATGCTCCGCGGTCAAGAGAATTGACAAAGTTGTTCTCCCAATAAACTGTTTTGTTGAAGACTAGTGTTATTACCTCACCGGTCCTCGCCGCAACGCGGCCGATCGCCATTTCAGCCAGACCGTCACCATTAAAATCCGCAAGGAATTCGTCGCTGCCAGTTTCAGTAAAGATCGTATCGATCATACGGGTCGGAACAAAGTTAGCGAAACCGAAACCTCTGTAATCTCTAGGATCGCTCGTGGCATCTCCGAGTAAGAGAACGTATGCCGGGGGGGTTGCCCACGTAGTCGAGGTCATCTGTAGAAACGCTTTTATTGAATCGGCGCTCATTACGCCATAGTTGAATTCATCATAGATCTCCTGGACATTAACTATCTTCACGGAGAAACCCTGATCCTGTCGATACTGTGCCCAATTATTTGCCTGGGACAAGAAATTTTTATGGGTAATTATCAGAAGGTTAGCATTTACTGACGGATCTGTAAGCAAAGCAGGGTCAATTGGGGAGATCGAGGATGCAGTCAGCATTGCAGAATCTGCAACGGCATAATACCTTCGGCTCCTTGCTGCAGGGATCTCCGCACCAAACGATTGGCCATTCGATGCGAAATTCAGGTTGAGAACTTCCAGCGGTTCTGCTTCGACCGTAGTGTCAAAAACCCTTACGTTTGCTGACGAAAACCCCGACAGTGATGCCCTTTTGTTCAACTCCGTGTGAAATTTAATGCGGTCGTTCACAGCCAGATATCGCCGCCCAAAGTCGATCTCGATCCTGTCAAAAAAGCTGAAATCGGCGGGTGGGCCTGGTGCAACGGAGATCATCTCCAAAGCATTAGCTCCTTCGACCAATTGGCTGACAGGCAAGGTAAACGAGGCTCCGAATGGTGTCAGCGCATAGCCTGTTGCCGAACCTAAAGGCGTTCCATTCAAGGTCAGGTTAACTTGATGTGCGCCGGCGGAAAAGCCCTGGAACCAGACGCGGACAACAGCATTGCCCGCGGCCGGATCGAGACCTGAAAGCTGAAAGTTAAGCGTCGTGGATGGCGATGGGCCAACAACACGGCCCCAGAAGTTTTCCGCATCGCCGTTCAGAATGTTCTGGTTATAATTGGTTCGCTCTTTCAACTTGAATGTCTGGGCATACCGCGGTGATACAACTGTGCTGGTATTGGGCCTGGCCAATCTCTGTTGTATGCGCTTACCTCCGGAAGGTCCAATTATCAGAAAATATGACTGAGTGTCGCTTTCAAGCCGATCGATTCCCTTACCATAGAACTCAATATACGATCCGCCCGGACCTATCTTGATCGCTTGCTGATTGCCCTCAAGGTACAGTTGCCAATTCGCAGGATTTGACCCTGTATCGAAACCCGCTGCGGCAAGTTCTGCAGCCGTAACCCTGACCATACCTTCTCCCTTGACACCGATGCGAACACCTGGCTGGGTGATCACCCAGCGGTGGGTGTTTAAGTCTGGTGCCAATTCCGAGGCTTCGATCTCTTGTTGTAGACTCTTTGAAACAGAAAGATCATTATCTCCAATGAGACCGTTCGTTCGCTTCCGTTCGGACTGCTCCCTAAACAAGGAAAGATCCTTAGCAACCCTGTTGGAGGCAAACACAGAGGTTTTCTCTCCCCTAAAGCCTATGGATTCGATCTCGTAAACATCATCTGCTCCGCCTTCTGCGTCAAAGAACTCATAAGTCTGGTCGTAAGCAACCTGGCCAGCGAATAGAAAATATGATCCCTGCACGATATCTTCGTTTACTAGAATCTTGCCATTGACGCCGGTCCGATAGATATAAAACCCGACGTTATTTGTTTCGGAGGCCGTCGCCCACTCCAAGCGAACACCCTCCAAACCATCAGAATATGCAAAAGCGTGAGCGAAAACTGTTTTAGAAGATATGACTGACTTATTTGGCGTTTCAGAAGCTCTCTGTCTTAAACCGGTTCGTTGCGAAAAATTCGGAACTACAAAAGAGAGAGTTAGAATAATTACTAGCAAAGGGGGAAAACACTTCTTCATCTTTGAACTCCTGATAATAATGCCGCTATAAACGGCCAATACAGGCCGGATTTCGGGAAAAATAATGCAATTCCCCGATCTTGGGCCAGAAAATAAAGGATAGGTCAAATCCCGATCCTTCCGTATGACATAAGATCAGCGGAACTCCGCCGATCAAATTCCTAGAATAGACGATTTTCCTCTCCAAAAGCTAGATTTTTTTGTCAGGATTTAGCTCCCATATTGTTTTCGGACAGAAGCTGCCGCAGCACAAACGGAAGGATCCCACCATTTTTATAGTATTCCACCTCGATCGGGGTATCGATTCTAAGTGTTACTTTGACGCTCTTCTCCGGCTCTCCATCCTTCAGAATCCTGACTTCTACATCCTGCCTAGGCAAGATATCGGTACCTGAAAGTCCAATTATGTCAAATGTTTCCGAGCCATCAAGACCAAGGCTTTGGGCAGATGCCCCGTCCTTGAATTGAAGCGGCAACACACCCATTCCGACAAGATTCGAACGGTGTATGCGTTCGAACGATTCCGCAATGACGGCCTTTACTCCCATAAGCCTGGTTCCCTTTGCGGCCCAATCACGGGAACTGCCCGTGCCATATTCTTTGCCGGCAAATATGACCAGGGGAATACCTTCGTCCTTGTAACGCATTGCTGCGTCGAAAATTGTCAATTCCTCGCCGTCAGGCTGGTGCTTCGTAATTCCGCCCTCGATCGGCGCCACCATTAGGTTTTTTATACGCACATTCGCAAAGGTTCCGCGAAGCATCACCCGGTCATTACCGCGACGCGAACCATAGGAATTAAAGTCACGAATATCTACTCCCTTTTCTTGCAGATAAACACCTGCAGGCGAATTAGCCTTGATCGCTCCCGCCGGCGATATATGGTCTGTCGTAACGGAATCCCCAAAAATAGCTAAAGCCCGCGCGTTTCGGACATCTTCAAATTTGCCCGCATCCATACCAAAATCCTCAAAATACGGAGGTTCCTGAATATAGGTCGAATCCGGATCCCATTCATATATCTTTCCTACTGAGGATTCGATCGAATTCCACAGCGGGTTCTGTTCGGCAAATTCTGAATACAGCCGCCGATATGTCTCGGGATCCATTGATGTCTGCATTACATCTCTTACTTCGTCAAGGGATGCCCATATCTCTTTCAAAAAAACATCATTACCATCTTTGTCCTTCCCGATAGGATCAAGATAGACATCTTTCAGGACGGTTCCGGCAAGTGCATAGGCAACAACTAACGGTGGCGACATCAAGAAATTGGCCTTTATATTCTGATGAACACGAGCCTCAAAATTCCTGTTGCCAGAAAGCACCGACGCGGCGATGATATCGTTCTCAATAATCTCCTCTTCAATACTTGCATCCAGTGGGCCAGAATTTCCGATACAGGTCGTACAACCATAACCGACCAGGTTGAATCCGACTTGGTCCAGATATTTCTGTAAACCGGCCTTTTCAAGATAATCCGTTACAACGCGCGATCCCGGTGCAAGCGAGGTTTTGACGTAATCCGGCACCTTCATTCCCCTTTCTACCGCCTTTTTCGCCACTAATCCTGCAGCTATCATCACGGAAGGATTGGATGTATTGGTACATGAAGTGATTGCCGCAATAAGGACATCACCATTTCCGATAGTAGTTTGGACCGGAGCGGCCTCATCACCTTCAATATCGACACGATCCGGCGTCGGGCGATTATTGATCATCTCGATCTCGGTAGTGACATTTGTACCCTTTTCGGATGTATCACCGTAAACTGGTAAGGGTATAGATCGTGAGCTTTGTTCACCGCCGCCTGTTATCTCCCCGTTTGAAACTCCACTGAGCGTTACCGGAAATCGTTTTTCAAGATCATCCTGTTGTTTGCCGTAGCCGCCATCTGAGGCAGAGAGTGTGAACAATTCTTTGAATCGATCATCCAGGTTCGAAAGATCGATCCTATCCTGTGGTCGCTTTGGCCCAGCAACTGATGGGTTGATCGTTTCAAGATCAAGGTCGATCACGATCGTGTAATCGATCTCTCCGGATTTCGGGATACCAAACATCTCCTGAGCGGTAAAATAATTACGGATCGTCCCGATCTGTTCTTCGCTGCGACCAGTGGCTGCGAAGTATTCGAGTGTTTTCTCATCTACGGGGAAAAATCCCATCGTGGCGCCATATTCCGGTGCCATGTTGGCTATGGTTGCCCGATCGGTAGCGCTTAGCGCCGCTGTTCCTTCACCGAAAAACTCGACAAATTTGCCTACGACGTTCGCTTTTCGCAGCATCTCCGTGATCCGTAGTACGAGATCCGTTGCCGTCGCGCCTTGCGGAAGCGAATTCGTGAGGTTCACTCCGACCACATCCGGCGTGAGAAAATAGACCGGTTGGCCAAGCATTCCGGCCTCTGCTTCGATGCCGCCGACGCCCCACCCAACAATACCGAGTCCGTTTATCATTGTGGTGTGCGAGTCGGTACCTACAAGCGAGTCAAAAAAGTAAACGCCATCGCGTTCGAACACCCCCTTTGCCAAATATTCCAGGTTCACCTGATGAACGATGCCGATGCCGGGCGGAATAACGCTGAATCCGCTAAATGCCTGGGTTCCCCATTTCAAGAATCTATAGCGTTGTTCATTGCGGCGGAACTCCATTTCCATATTTCGCTGGTACGCCGCTTCGCTACCCGCAAAGTCCACTTGTACGGAATGGTCGATAACCAGATCTACCGGAACGAGCGGTTCGATCATCGACGGATCTTTTCCAAGTCGCTGAACCGCAGACCGCATTGCCGCAAGGTCAACGAGGAGCGGAACACCCGTGAAATCCTGCAGTATTACGCGCGCAACAACAAACGGTATCTCGGCCGTCCGTTCTTCATCAGGCTGCCATGCCGCAAGTGAACGGACCGCCTCTTCGCTTACTTTCTTACCGTTATCAAAATTCCTAAGCACGGATTCGAGCACGATCCTGATGGAATGAGGCAATCGCGAGATATTCCCAATACCTTCAGTCTCAAGTCGAGGAAGTGAATAGTAAACGGCGGACTCGCCGCGTCCATTGATGAATGAACTTCTGCTATTGAATAGATTGTGGGTCATATGATCCTTGAATTAGGTGTATCGCCAGGACCGCGAGCATCTCCAAACTGCCAAGATGGTATCGCAATCGTCAGGCTAATCGTTTATTTTGTATATTAACACATCAAGAAGTCCGCTTGCCGCATTGACGCGATCGAAGAACACGGCAAACCTTACATCTCTATATTGAATCTTTTGCAAGGGTTAGCTCTTCCCCAAAAATATTATGATTGGACGGAGCAAAAAAATGAAACGACATACGAAATACTTTGTGCTTGGCTTGGTCATCGCAGCATCAGCATTTACTATTGCCTGCCCAAAACGGGTCAGTATAGCGGAGATCGAGGCAAACCCAAGCCGCTATCAGAACAAGGATATCGCTATAGCAGGTACCGTACAGGACAGCTTTGGTGTCAATATTCCCGGCACTCCGATCCGCGGCGGCGCCTACAAGATCAGCGATGGTACCGGCTCCATCTGGGTTTTGACCGAAAATACAGTTCCCGGAAAAGGTACCCAACTTGGCGTCAAAGGACGGGTTGGAAGCGGTGTTAATTGGAAAGGTCGAAATTACGGCCTCGGGATGTTTGAAAAGGACAGGCGTTTCGCAAAGAGATAGTTGAGAAGTAGAATATTCTTAATGGGCGGGTGCAAGTATGGCCCGTCCATTTTGTTATGCAAACGATACTCCATTCGTTAGAACGACGTTTTGATGATCTCCACGAGCGTTCCGTTAGGTTACTTTCGTCGATCCCGGAAGAACAGTTATTTGATGCCGGCATTCGAGCAAATGATCGGCTTCAAGAGGTTACCTTTGCATATTTCCTTATCCGTTCGGCGGCAGAGGTTGAGCGCGTTTTTGGCGGGATCACCACACGGCTATGGGATGATCCATTTGAGTGGACTCTCCCCGAAGAATTGTCTTCCAAGAAGAGGATCCACGATTACCTAAATGAAGTCGAGCTGGCAAGAAAAAAGGGGGTTGCAACCCTCGGCAACGATGAAACACTCCTAAGATCGATTCCGGCCCCTGTTGAGCTAAAGACGGTCATCGAAATCCTATTGGAATCATTATGTAAGGCTGAAGAAAGCCTTGGTCAGGCACAAGCGGTAGCTCGTTCGTTTTACCTGCGTGGCAAGATGCGTTAACGTTATCTGACGTTCTCTTGATGGAGCTGGTTCTTTTTGTGTACCGAACCTTTTCCTGTGAGAATTCGTTTTTGTTGATAGGTAAGCCTAGGAGATAAGAATGCATTGTCCTCGCTGTGGTCAGCAACAGATATCCGATCAGACCAAATTTTGTTCGCGTTGCGGTTTTTCAATGGGTCTGGTAACGGAGCTCTTACTCAATGACGGTACTTTGCCTCAACTTTCCAGCCTTGTGGAAAAACCAAACCTTATCAACAAAAAGAATGGTGCCCTTTTCTCGCTGCTGTGGTTTCTGCTTCTGGTCATGATCATCACACCGATCACGGCTGTATTAGAACTAGACGCGATAGTAGCTATTTTTGCGATACTTGGCGTGTTTGGCTCTCTTTTCATTCTGATATTTTCGCTCCTGTTCCTTCCGTCATCTAAGAGGTCAAATATTGCTTCTTTTCCGGCAAGGCGAATGAAAAAGGTAGGCCGCGTAGAGATACCGCAAGAGGCTTTCCTTGCCGTGCTGAAGGTCAACGAGGGATAAAGACCGACAGCATTCCGGTTAATTGTCGAGATGAGAGCTTTACGCCCGCAGTCTTTTAACGGGATCTCGTTGCTCTCGGCTCCGCATTAATACCTTAGCTGCATTTGTCGATCTTGGTTCATCTTACGCCCCGGCCGCGCTTGCTTCCTACTTTCCGCGAAACTTACCCTGCTGAACGGCCCGGATAAGAAAACCGATCAGCATATTTATTGCAGCGGCAGGAAAAATTTAGCGTATTTCTTCCTAACTCTGCTCTATTTTTAGCTAACTTTGGCTTAAAGTTAGCTAAAAAGACATCAAAGTTCGTAATATCTAGCCCGCATTTTTCCAATATTCATAAACCAAGCTTATTCTTCGGGCCCCGTATTTAACATGTTTGTGTCTGCACCAGAAGGTCTAAACCCATTTTCTGCAAAAAAACTATCGCTGCGAAAGACTGAGACCTTAAAAAGGTGATCGAGAAAGACGGGCTGTTTAACGCCTCTCCAGCGCACCTTCGGGCCCAGCAATGTTTTCCACAACCGGAAATGCTTCAGGGCAAACCCTGAATGAACCCGGCAAGCCGCTACCACTCCGACACGAACCCTGCCAAAGAACCCGCCGACAAAGGGAACGCGATCGGCCCGCGGCGGCTACCCTATCTGCACAATGCTTCTCGCAAAATAACAACGACAATTACCCGTTACCGAAACTTGATCTTTTCGGTTCACTTTTCAGATCAGTAAGCCTAAACATCAACTTCAAATCACCCAACCCAAGATGCTAAACTCACCTTCGCAATAGACGTTTTTGAAATGGTAATACAGACTAGGAACAGTATCCCTAAACCGTAGGCAAGAAAAACACTTGCAATCAAGCCTTGTTTAATATTCTGGACAAATTACTATCTCGTGGATTCTCTGCGAGGGCACGAGCCGCATCAAACCTGATGACAAATGTCTATACGGTAATGGTCGGCATTGTATTCGTCCCTATATACATAAATTATCTCGGTGTAGAGGCGTATGGGATCATCGGAGCATTTACGGGATTGACGGCGTTCGTCTGGCTTTTCGATCTAGGCATCGCCACAAACATAAACCGAGAGATGTCGGGTTTTGCTGAATCTCGTGACAAATCCAGACTACTAGACCTAAAGAAAACATTGGAGGTTTCAATCTATGGCATTTCCTTTCTGATCTTTGTGGGTTTGTTAGGGTTCATTTACCTAATTGCCCACTATTGGTTCAATACCGAGCGTTTTACGCCGGCCTTTATGGTATCGGTAATGGTCATTCTGGCATTCTCGCTCGTTCTTCAGTTCCCTACAAACTTTTATGCCAACGGATTGATGGGTTTGCGGCAGCAGGTTGCGCTCAATGTAGTCAACATCGCGTATAATACCTTCAGATGCATTGGTGCGATCGTAGCGATCTTGGTCTTTGAAGACAAGATAAGGGCATTTTTGATCTTTCAGGCTTTGGCCGCTGTCTGTAATCTATTGTTAATTAAACTTCTGTTTGATCGCGCGGCGGAATTTCAGGGATATTCAGGAAGAACCGATTTCTCGCTGCTCAAAAGTATCCGGAGATTTGCATCAGAGCTTTTTGCAAACAATCTGGTTACGATCTTGTTGGCAAATGCAGACAAAGTCATATTGAGCCGGATGCTTTCACTGGAACAATTTGGCTACTATGTACTAGCCTTTAATATTGTAACGATGACGATAAACACATTCTCGAATTCTGTGAATAATGTGTTATTTCCAAATCTTGTACGGCACGTTAACTCCGGTGATACAGAAGAGCTGATCCGCACGTTCCATCTCGGCACACGTGTAATGGCTTGGGGAGCGGTCTCGATAGGGACCATTCTCGTGTTTTTGCCAGCTCCTGTACTTCAAATATGGACGCAGAATCCAGAGGTCGTTCGCACCACGGCACCGCTGCTGGCTCTATTAGCCGCTGCATTTGCGGTAAACGTCATTATGCTCGTGCCATACTACTTGCAACATGCTTTTGGACGCTCGCACATAAGCTTCTTGTTTAATTTATTGTTTTTGTTTATCTATATTCCGTCTTTAATTTTTTCAGTAAGTGGATATGGGGCTGTCGGAGCTGCTAGTGTTTGGTTGGCACTTCAGGTCGTTTACCTGGCCATATTCGTCCCTGTGATCAAGATAAAATTTCTCCAATTCGATCTTGTTCGGTTTTTCTTTGTCGATATTATCAGACTTGCTCTGGTTGGCGGAGCGATTGGATTCTTGTTTTTTTTAGTAGCGCCATATATAGAAAATCGCCTGTACATATTAGGGTTGGTGGGAGGATGTTTTGTTTTGGTGGCCGCAGGCACTTTTTGGGTCGCCGAGCTGCAAAGATCAGCTCGGATTTATCCACTTCTCCGACACGTTTTTACGCGCTCATAACAAGTAGTCCAGTCATCACACAGACCGTTCCTGATGTTAAAAGATTTAATTCGACAAACATTAAGATCTACGGGATACGAAATTGTTCGTTATCAACGCCCGGAGAGTAGATCGATGCCTTCAGACGTCTCAGCGATCGACCGAGCGATAATCGAGGCGGTCCGTCCATTTACCTTAACAAGCAATGAAAGACTGATATCACTAATAAACGCCGTACGGTTCATTACCAGAAATCGTATTCCAGGAGCGATCGCCGAATGTGGTGTTTGGAAAGGAGGAAGTATTATGGCTGCTGCTCTTACTCTGCTTGACGAGGGTGATGGCGAGCGCGAACTGTATCTTTACGATACGTTTGACGGGATGACTAAACCAACTGAAGAAGATATTAGTTATGATGGTGTTTCTGCCGAGGAACAACTAAAAAACACCCCGGTTGGGGAGGGAGTGTGGTGTGTCTCAAAGCTTGAGGAAGTAGAGGCCAATATAAAACGAACTGAATACCCTTGGGATAAGATCCATTTTATCACGGGAAAGATTGAAGATACGATCCCTAAACAAAATCCACCACAACTCGCCATATTAAGGTTGGATACTGATTGGTATAGTTCAACCAAACACGAACTAGAACACCTATTTCCGCTTTTAAATCAAGGGGGTTTTCTAATTATTGATGATTATGGGCATTGGGAAGGGGCAAGAAAAGCGGTCGATGAATTTTTAGACACTTTGCCAGTTAAATATTTCCTTCATAGGATCGACGATACGGGTCGATTGTTGATCAAACAATAGAGAAGTAGATGGATACACACATCGGGATACAAGATAAAGAATATTTGAGGATGCGACTTGATCCGAGACGTGGTGACCCAGAGTACTTACATCTCTCTGACCTTGTAACAGCTCTAAGGTCATATGGGACGGAAGAAGCCCTCACTATATTGGACTATGGCTCTGGTGGAGCACCTTACCAATCGTTATTCCCGAAAGCAAATTATAAAAAAGCCGATGTTGGAGAGGTCTCTAATATTGATTATGTGATTGGGTATGATGGTCGGATCGACGAAGAAGATGAAACATTTGACCTAATACTTTCAACTCAAGTAGCAGAGCACGTACACTATCCGCGTGAATATTTTGATGAATGCTACCGACTGTTGAGGCTTGGCGGCCTATTATTATGTACCACGCATGGCAACTACCCCGAACACGGTTGCCCTTATGATTTTCAGCGATGGACTGCCGAGGGGCTTGCTCGCGACCTAGTGAGATCAGGATTTGAGATCGACCAAGTTTTAAAGTTGACCACAAACGGCCGGGCAGTTATGTACCTTATACAACGATTCAGCGGCTGGTTCGAAACACCTTCGAGTATCATTTCCCCGTTCTTCAGAATCATCCGCAGTTTTATGCACCGATTTCCGAGGGTATGGCATAGACTAGCGGATAATGCATTTCAATCTCAACGGATCGTAGAAACAAGCGAAGCCGGCAATGAGTTCTATATTGGACTTTTGGTCGCGGCTAGGAAACGTCATGCAAAAGCAAATTGATGAAGCCCAAAATACTACTCTTTAGTACTTTATCGCCATATCCGTTTTGGGCTGGGTCGGAAAAGTATTGGTTTGATCTAGTTACTGACCCTCGCACCTGCAAACGCTTCGAGTTCCACATTCGACTTGCTTACAGCCCCGTTACGCAACATAAAGCCACAGAGCTTGAAGCAGCAGGAGCTAAGGTGCAGTTTTATAGGCATCATAATATCCATTTTGTGCGACGGAATCTAGCAAAGTTAAGAGATCGATTAACTGGAAGTGCAGTTCGTAGGCTCCCGTGGTATGACGAGATCATTCGCGGCGACTGGGATCTGGTTTGGTTAAATGTTGATGGTTTTGCGAACTTCCGAGAACTTGAGTATCCAGTAAGGATCTGTGAGAGTAAAAAGATCCCATACTGGCTAATGCTGCAGCATGCGAATGAGGATTTTTATCTCGACTCTCATGAGTGCCTGCAAACCTATACCTATATTGCCGAAACTGCGAAACGTTTTGTTTTTGTTGCTGAAAGAAACAGAACATCATTTGAGCGTGCGATTTGTAGGAAACTGACAAACTATTTGCTCACACGGAACGGCCTCACTTCTGAGGCGTTAGAAGAAGCAAAAAATATTTCTATCTCATTTCCAGTTAAAAGTGAAAGAAAGGTAAGGTTTCTTAATCTTGGCAGATTCTCCCCTCTAGACAAAGGGCAGCATTTGATACTAGAAAGCTTATCCAGTGAAAAATGGAAAGGCCGGGATTGGCAATTAAGTTTTGTTGGGTTGTCGGAATTTGGCAGAGAGTATCTGAAGAACCTTTCTAGTTATTTTGGTCTCGAATCCAAGCGGATTGACGTAGTGCCTTTTTTGCATAATGTATTCGAGATAATAGCTAATAATGACATTCTCTTAATGCCTTCGCTGTCTGAGGGGACACCATTCGCTATGATCGAGGCGATGGCGTGCGGGAGACCTGCGGTTGGCACTCCTGTTGGGGGGATACCTGAGTTAATAATTGACGGTAAGACTGGTTGGCTTGCTAAGACTACTCATGTTTCCGATATATCGGAAGCAATGGAACGAATGTGGCAAGACCGTAAAAGCTGGGCGGCTATAGGGAAAAACGCGTCAGATCATGTAGCCTCGGAAAACAATTACGATACTTTGTTTACGACCATCCTTGATAACTTGGAGGCCGACACTGAGAGATGACCTTGAGATTTGACCTCACCATTTCGATCTCCTCTTTCAATCGGGATGACAAGATAGGGCAGACGCTTGAACACTTATTTCGGTCGGATATTTCGCGGTTTGAACGGATAGAGGTCTTGGTTATCGATGATGGTTCGCCGCGACCTGTCAGAAATGTGATCGATCGGATGGGGCCGCCGCCGGAAAAGATGCATCTTCGTTTGATCGAGCAGGAAAATGCCGGAATTGGCGCAACGCGGAATAGAGGTTTTTGTGAGGCAAGATCCGATCTTGTCTTATTCCTGGACGATGATATTCTGGTCAAACCCACAACGCTAAACGAATTTGTGGATGCCCAGAGGAGGCATGCCGGCAGTGTAGTATTCGGAAGCTATCCTTTCGTCTCGCACGAAACCAGGGCATTGGAAAGATTCGCCTCCCGTTTGTATGGGTATGATCGGATAACTGAAGAGCCGAGATATGAGAAGGTTGATGCGATAACAAGCGGCCTTTTATGCGTTGATAGAACTAAGTTCGGTGGCTGGGAAAAGCTGTACCGCGACGACCTGACGATCCCGGCGGCCGAGGAGCATGAGGTGATCTTTCGATTCGACAAACTTAAAATTCCTATTGTTCACGCTCGGCATATCTTTGCTACGCACAATCACCACCTTGAACTCAAATGGATCGCGTCCCAGCAGTTTAAGTATGGTGAGGCGACTGCTGAAGTATTTGCAAAAGTTCCTGACATCATTGAGATGGAAAGATTTGCCCGGCTAAGAGTAACGTTGGATAGGTTAAAAGGCAAAGGAATAAAAAACTTTATGAGGCGCTTCTTGGCATCGTCTGCCGGCCGCACATTTCTCATAGGAGTATCGACACTGGCACAGACAATGTCACCCAATGGCGATCACCGCAAACTTTTCGGGTACTTGACAACAGCCTATTTCTGGGGAGGTTTTTTGAATTATAACAAGGCTCGTGCGAGACAGGAATAATAGTCTGTGAAAATCTCGATGAACAAACTGATCCGCTTTTGCCACCTTATAGATCCGGCCACAGAGAACCCACTGTTGTTCAATTCGGTAAAATTTTCCGATCGAAGCAGATTTGATTATGTGGTGATAAGCCTTGCGCCCGAAGGCGATCTCCAGGAGCAGATGCGAAGCATATCCGTAAAGAGCCTTTCTATCAATTGCTCCGCGCGAAGGGGCTATCCCACAGCATTGATGAAATTGGTCAGATATTTTCGCTCGGAACGATTCGATGTCGTACAGGTTCATGGATTCGAAGCGAGTTTCGTCGGACTTATTGCCGCCATTATCGCGCGGATCCCGGTACGCATATTTTCGGGGCATCATTCACACGAGGTTCCGCTTTATGGCAACGCACGCTTGATGGCGGTGGATAGTTTTCTAGCTCGGCATTTGGCGACTCAAGTTATCGCACCCTCACGAAATATGAGGGATATTTTCGTGAATAAACATCGTGTGCCCGCAGCGAAGATCGAAGTCATCGAACACGGAATGTATCTGGATGATTGGCGTAGGCAGGCACAACAGGCATCGAATATTCGCCGGGAGTTCGGCTTTGAAAAAAAAATGCTTTTTGGCTCCGTCGGGAGGCTGTTTTGGGTAAAGGGTTTTGATACCCTGATCAGGGCATTTTCGGTGGTTGCGCGAGCTAGGGACGACATTGCCTTGGCAATTGCCGGCGACGGCGGGGACAGGCCGCAACTGGAAGGTTTGATCTCAGAACTCGGAATGGGTGAGAGGATCAAATTGATAGGCAAACGCACCGATATTGCCGCCGTGATGAATGAGTTCGATGTGCTTATACATCCATCGATCGCAGAATCATTTGGCTTGATATATCCGGAGGCCCTTGCGCTCGGCAAACCCGTCATCGCTACGCGCGGAGGCATTGCGGAAGACATCGTCCGCAATGGCGAAAATGGCTACTTGATAAACCCGGGAAGTTTATCCGAAATGACCGATGCGATAGAAAAGATGATCGGAGCCCGGGCTTCATGGGCCGCGATGGGTGAGAACGCCAGAACTGTGTCAGAGCGCTTTTCGGTAACGAAAACTCAGCGTGTGTGTGATAAATTCATCGCATCGCTAGTTAAATATCAATGACCCATCAACAATGTCCGTTGTGCACCTCTTCAGAGCTGCGGAGTTCGTGGCTAGAAGTAGAGTTCAACGCCAAGATCTTCCAATTCAAGGAATGCATGGGCTGCAGATCGCTCATTTGTGATCCGATGCCGGATGCAGATGATCTTGCTCGGATGTATGACGATTCCTACTGCGACGATGCGGGCGAACCGCAGTTTGAAGACCTGGGGAAATTTGGCGAGGTGTTAGACTTCTTGCAAAACGAACAACCAGGGAGGTTCATCGATTACGGCTGCGGCGACGGACGGCTGTTGCGTGCCGTTAAGGAGATGGGCTGGGACGTTCTTGGAATTGATTTCAATCCCTCTTTCGCCGCCTCATTGGCCGAAGAAGGAATCCGGGTGATCGGGCACAACGAACCAGTCAGCGAACCGGCAGATGTTGTGCACCTCGGCGATGTGCTCGAACATCTGACCGACATCGATGCAGAATTCCGGCGGGTACTCGCCCTGCTAAAGCCGGGTGGTACGATGGTTGCACACGGTCCTCTTGAGGCGAACCCAAACCTTTTTTTTCGAATGATCCGGTTTCGACGGAAATTTTCCCGTGAACCGAACCAGACGCCACCTTTTCATGTGCTGCTTTCGACAACCCGCGGCCAACGTGCCTTGTTTGAAAGGTATGGGTTAGTCGAAGAAGATTTTCGGGTTCGCGAGATCGCCTTTCCTGCACCTGAACAACTGGATCGAGCTGTCATCAGAAACCTTCGATCGCTCGGTCTTTTTTCGCTTCGAAAGATTTCACAGGCCGCGTCGCGAGCTAATTTAGAGAGCTTCGGGAATCGCTATTTTTACCTGGGTCGTAAAATGGCTCCTCAGCTGAACGACGGATAATGGCCGATTTCGCTACCTTGAACTGTATTGCGATCCGAAACTCTTCCCGAAAAGGACAATAAAATTTTCATCTTCTGGTTTTTTGGGCAATATTACATTGACGCTAATGAATACGAGTAGGCTTTTTAGAATACCAAAGCGAATTGCAGACGATCTTCGCATACTTTTTCTTGTTAAGAATTGGAAGGAGATTTTTAGAGCTAAGCTTAGTGACAGACCACTCACTAAGATCATTTTCCGGAATGGTGTTGTCATCAATTCACCTAAACAAGTTGACCTTAATTTCTTGTTCCATGAGATTTGGATCGATCAGTTGTATTCACCAGCCGGATATGAGATCAAAGATGATTACAGTGTAGTTGATATCGGTGCAAATATTGGGGTTTTCTCTTTGTATGCTGCGTCGGCCGCACGAAATGTGCGTGTCCGTGCGTTTGAACCATTTCCGACGAATAGTGAATATTTCTCCAGAAACCGCGATGAAAGTGGTGCGGAGAATGTTGAGTTGATTACCGCCGCTGTAGCCGATTCAGAGGGGACGAGGATTCTCCAAGTGGAAGACTCCTGGATTCTTCACTCTTTAGCCGAAAAAGGCTCGTCCGTTGGGGGGATCGAAGTTGCTTGTGTATCACTGGCAGAGGCCCTCAATGGGATCGAACGTTGCCATCTACTGAAGATCGACTGTGAAGGTGGTGAATATGAGATTTTGTACTCTGCTGCCCCTGAAACACTCGCTAAGATCGATCGAATTGTGTGCGAATTCAATATCGGGCAGTCGGATGGCGAAAATGGAGAACAACTAGCCCACTTTTTGGTTTCCCATGGATTCCATATTGAGTCGGTAAGGACGCTCGATGAGTCAGCAGGATTTATTTGCGCAAAAAGATAGCTGTCGAATTTCGGTTGTGATACCAACCTACAACTACGGGCGGTATATTGCCGAGGCGATCGGCTCAGCTCTGGGGCAAAGCTTGGCTCCGGCGGAGATCATTGTTGTTGATGATGGTTCGGCCGATGATACGGCTGCGGTGGTCGCCGGGTTTGGCGATGCGGTGAAGTATATCCGGCAAGAGAATGCCGGAGTCTCAGCGGCGAGGAATCGGGGCGTTGCGGGATCTAGCGGCGAGCTTATCGCGTTTCTTGATGCAGACGATATCTGGGAACCGACAAAGCTGGAAAAGCAGGCAGCCCTCTTCAGGGCAGACAGCGATATAGGTCTTGTGCATTGCGGAATGCGGGAGTTTGACTCGCACACCGGCGACACCATCGCACTGCACATTGAGGGGCTGGAGGGGGAAGTTTCCGACGAACTTTTGCTCTGGGAGAGATCGGTGATAGTCGGTCCGGGCGGAACGATTATGGTCAGCCGCGAGGCATTTGACGGACGCTGCTTTCCGGCTCAGAGCGAATTTCGCGCTGGCATTCGGCAGCGATAGGAGCTTTCGGCCGGCGAAGAGCCTTGCCCGCGAAGAACGCAGCGGCGGCGGGAGATGCAGCAGCTTTTATCGACCCGTTTACCGGGAGCGGAATGCTGATGGCATTAGAGTCTGCACGGCTTTTTTCAGATCGCGTCGCAACATCAGTTTCGGCAGAGGACGCCGTTAAGGCATATTTGGCCGCGCATCGGCAGTATTTTCGGCGGCGGTTGATCACGAGTGCCCTTTTGCGTCGGGCTGCGTTTGATGTGCGTTGGGCGATGTTGGCGGTCAGAGCACTTTCGGCAAGTGAGGGGCTCCGGCGCTGCATCGCCCGGTTGACGAGGCCATTGTTCGATGAAGCCTGATGGTGAATAACTTACCTAAAGTGCTAATTTTACTTGCCTATTTATCGTATTTGTAATAAAAACTTTACAGCAATTCTTGTCGGCAGTTCTTTCGCGATCCGAGCGCACAGAAACTTTCTAACAACTGCGCTAAGTTCGATAGAGCTTTCCCTTTGTGCCGATATGCAGATCCCAGCGGCCGATCCGAAATTGTGGCCGTACTATCAAGGAGAAAAAAAATGAGATCCGTGCTGAATGTTATTTCGGACACCGCTAAACAAAGTGTCCTTTTTGTAGTTTCGATCTTTATACTTGCGTCGCTCGTCCAGGGACAGGCACAGTCTGCAGCGGCTGACCTTGCAGGAACAGTCGTCGATCCAAACGGGGCCGTCGTCCAGGGTGCGACCGTTACTGCGAGAAACATAGCCACAAATATATCGCGAACGACCACCTCGGGGTCTGATGGGACGTACCGTTTTATTGCATTACCTCCGGGCGAATATGAGATAAATGCCGAGGCAGCCTCGTTCAAAAAGGTCTCCATTTCGCCAGTCCGTCTGACGGTCGGGCAGAGTGCTGAACTGCGGATCAGCCTTGAGATCGGAACCCCAGATGCCGTCGTTACCGTTACCGGCGATGATGTTGACCTGATCGAAACGACACGGACGACCGTCGCCGCTACTATCGACCAACGGCGGATCGAGAATCTCCCGATAAATGAACGCAGCGCAACCGGATTTGCATTGACACTCTCGACCGTAGGCCGCGACAATGGTCGCCCGATCGGACCAGCCCCAACATCGGGCCTTAACATTGGCGGCCAGCGCGGACGCTCAACGCTCGTGCAGGTTGACGGTGCCGACTTCACCGATAACTCCGTGAACGCGGCACGAACTACAGTTTCTATGGAAGCCGTCCAGGAATATCAGGTCGCGACAAATTCCTATGCCCCGGAATTCGGACGCGCCACCGGCGGTATCGTGAACGTGGTAACCAAACGCGGCACAAATGATTGGAGCGGCAATGTGTTCGGATTTCTTCGTGACAAGAATATTCAGGCGCGGAACGCGTTTGCCCCTGTAGCGAAGCCCGATTTCAGGCGGACGCAATGGGGTGGAACGCTTGGCGGGCCGATAGTAAAGGACAGGACATTCTTCTTTGCCTCATATGAAAGGCGCCAGCGGGATGAATCCGGATTCTTTACGAGCAATCCCTCGGCGGGACTTGGTTCTACGATAACGGTCGGCCAGCCGATCCTTCCGTTCACGCAAGTATTCAGCGGCTTAACCTCGGCACAGGCAGCTTGGGCAAATCAGCTCTTGGGGTCAGGAAATCCGGCGTTCATTCAGGCGGCAGTCGGGTATCTTTATCTGGCATCCAGTGGTTCTCAAACTGCTCTTACCGGCACGAACCAATTGATAAGCCCCGGAGCACCGTCTTCGCCGATACCCGCCGGCCAACCGGTCGGAGCAAGATTTTTCTTATCTTCGGCACCTGTGCCCTCCGGAACGATCGGATCGAATGGACTTCCGATAGCATTCCGACCATTGAACGATCTGCAACGCATTTTCCCAGTTACGGAGCGCACAAACTTTTTCTCTATCCGCGGGGACCACAGTATAAACGCAAACAATCAGCTCTCGCTCCGATTCGGATATAACCCAGGAACCGTAACGGGTATTCAGGTCGAATCACAGAATCAATCGCTTGGGCAAAACGATTTCTCGCGAACCGGTATTCAGGAACTGACGGATACTTCATTCTCAGCAACGCTTAATACGAGCATTGGTGCAAGCAAGGCGAATGAATTCAAATTCTCATTCGGCCATCGCGACACATCGTTCAGATCACAGAACGGTGAAGCGGTCGCGTTTAATATCTCAGGCACTGCTTTCATCGGCCGCGAACTCTTCTCGCCGGTTGACAGAACCGAGCGGCGGATCCAATTTGCTGATAATTTCACCTGGGTTTGGCGAAACCATACCTTCAAATTCGGCGGCGATGTGAATTTCGTTGATATCCCGCGTGCGGTGTTTGAACTCAATTTCGCCGGACTTTTTAATTTTGGGCCGTTCGCTGCCGGTAACCTTAATGCTGCATTTGGCCAACTTGGCGCTCCGGATCTTACACCGGTACAGGCATACGGACTCGGTCTGCCCTCGACGTATATTCAGGGATTTGGCGACCCCGTCAGCAAGATCAAAAACAGGCCACTGGCATTCTTTGCACAGGATTCATGGAAGGTACATCCGCGTTTGACGTTGAATTATGGTATACGATACGACGTTGAGCTCACCGAAACCATCCAGCCGGTTGCTTTCAGCGATCCACTTTCAGGTATCAACCTCACCTCCCAAGATCTGCTAGCGGCTCAGGACGCGGTCGGCGTTCAACAGGGTATCCCACGAGACACTAATAACTGGGCTCCTCGTTTCGGTTTTGCCTGGGATACGCGAGGCGATGGGAAAACGGTTATTCGCGGTGCTGCCGGGTTGTTCTACGATCATCCGTTGCTCGCCGTGGCATTCAACTCCGATATTGCAGATGCTGCACAGCAACAGCAAGCGGTTCTGACTGCGGGAAGCCCGGTCCCTGTCGGCTCCTCCGGCCCGACATTGCTGAACGCTGCCTTGGTCTTCCACGGGACGGTTTGCGGGAATCAAGGATCAAATGCTGCTCTTTGTGCGGCGTTTGGCAATCCGGTCACGCCGGGTGTGGCAACTTCGGCGCAGTATCAATTCGGGCGGCAGCGTTTCAATGACCAGACATTCTCCGGCTTCGGGGCTGTACTTCCCTTCATCCTGCCGGTGGCAAAAGACTTCCAATATGCTTATGCCACGCAGGCAAACCTTACCATCGAGCAGCAGCTTACTCGGGATATGTCGCTCTCGGTCGGCTATATCTTCGTGGGTGCTCGGCACCTGCCACATCCGACTGATCTGAACACACCGGACACGGCAAAGCAGATACAGAATTTTGTCCGCTGTTTTGGAACTCTGCCTACAAGCACACAGGCGGTCGCAACCGTCAATCCTGCGGCTTGTACAGCTCCTGGCACGTGGGTGAACGTAATACCGGGAATGATCTCGATAAACACCACGACGGGACAGGGCGTCATCGCCCCGGCGGTGGCGAACTTCTTCCGGCCCAATGCTCCGAATTATTTCTTAGCTAGGGCTCTATCTGGCGGTGCGGTTACAAAAGCTGTGCTTGATAATGCACTCGCAAATGCGAACACCCTACGCACACCTGGCGTTATCTCACCGTTCGGTGCTGTGAATGCACAGATCTCAGACGGTAATTCAAGCTACAATGCGATGAACGTTGAGCTTAACCGAAGGTTCGCACGCAATTTCGCTTTCCGTGCCTCATACACCTGGTCTCACTCGATCGATGATTCATCGGACCTTCAAACGCTGCTTATCGCACAGGATGTGAAGCGGTTCAATCTGGAAAAGGCAGATTCGCTCTTTGATCAGCGGCATCGTTTCGTCTTTAGCGGACTACTTTCGTCGCCGGACGGATGGCGAAATTCGGATTCAGGTTGGCGGCGCGTCTTTGCGGATTTCACGATCGCTCCTATCATCGAGATATCCTCCGGACGTCCCTTCAACATCATCACGAACACTGATACGAACAACGATCAATCATCGCAAACCGACCGCCCGAGTGTTGCGGCAGACGGTTCGCTTTGTGTTCCCGGCCGTCCGGGATGTACGCCGTTGATAACCGACGGACGTTTTTCGATCGGTAATCTTGGACGCAATCGCGGCATCACGCATTCGTTCGCCTCCTTTGACCTCAGGCTTTCAAGGGCCTTCCGGTGGAGCGAACGTTATCGGATCGACGTGATCGCTGAGGGGTTCAACCTATTCAACAGGTTCAATGAGGCATCTGCTTCACCTTTCGTTGAAGACGTCAACGCTTTCGGGCAGAGTCCGGGAGGCGGCAAGTACTACAGCCGTCCGACCGCTGCTTTCGATTCGCGTCAATTCCAGCTAGGCGTAAGGTTCAGTTTCTGATCCTTGCGGTATGGTATAACGAGAAGACTGCGAGAGAATGACTCGCAGTCTTTTTGTTTGGCATATTATCTGGCATCTCTGGTATCTGAAGAATGAAAAAAGCCGGCAGAGCATCCACCGGCTTTCTATTGGATCGATCAAGGTTATCAGTTATTTGGCTTCTCTTTAGATTCCCTCTGCTTTTGCCACTGTTGCCGTCGCTCAACCATCTGTTGACGGCGAAGCTCCATTCGCTCACGCATTTGTCGGCGGTTCATCTCGATCTGTTCTTTCTGTTCCGGCGTCAAAATGGCTTCTATCTGGGCCCTCATCGCCTGCATTTGTTTCGCTTGGTTCTCGCGGATCGCCTTTACACGAGCCTTCTGATCATCGGTAAGCGAACCTGCCCTGCGAGCCTCCGCAATGGACTTAAGTTCCTGTCGGGTACCTTCATCCATTTTGAAAGATTCACGGATGGCGCGGATCGTGGTCTTCTGCTCTTCGCTCAACTGCACTCCCCGAAATCCTGACATACCAGCCCTTCCGAAACGACCAAATTTACCGAATCGGCCGCCTTTGCCCATACCTTCTCCGTCCTTAAAGCCACGGCGCTCTAGCTTTTCGGCCTTGTTTGCCTCGCCCTTGCCTTTTTCAGGAGCGGTTTGGGCCATTCCAGCAAAAGTGAACGTTCCGGCAGCGATCAAAGCGGCCGCACCGATACGAAATGTTCTTCTGTATGACATAGTTTTACCTCTTTTTATGAATCGATTTGGCTTTCGCCGTCGTATTCTTTGACGCTTGAACTCCGCGAATGGCCGATTTTTGATGTAAAGAAGTGTAAGGAAGCATTCCGGATAATGGTGTATCTTGGCACTTCAGGAATTGAACTATATGGTTACAAAAGGCTAAAATGCGAAATTCCGGCTAGACTTTTGATAGTGCCGATATTTTATGAGATTTCTTTCTGAGATCAGTTCGCCGGCAGACCTAAGGCAATTGAGGATCGATGATCTTCAGGAGGTCGCGGATGAGGTCCGACAGTTCATCATCGATACGTGTTCTCGCGTCGGCGGTCACACAGGGGCTTCGCTTGGGGCGGTCGAACTTGCGGTCGCGATGCATTACGTTTTCGATACGCCGAATGATCGATTGGTGTGGGACGTAGGACACCAGGCGTATGCTCACAAGATACTCACTGGCCGACGTGATCAGCTGCATACGATAAAACAGCTCGGCGGGCTGTCGGGCTTTTTGCGCAGGGATGAATCCGAGTATGACACCTTCGGTGCGGGGCACGCATCAACTTCGCTTTCCGCCGCATTGGGAATGGCCGTCGCGCGAGACCGCAAAGGCGAGGATTTTCACGTATGTGCTTTGATCGGCGATTCATCGCTTGCCGGCGGGATGGCAATGGAGGCAATAAATCAGGCCGGCCATTTGAAATCGCGTTTGATCGTTATCCTAAATGACAACGGAATGTCCATTGCACCTGCGGTAGGCTCTTTGAGCGGGTACTTGAATCGGATAAAGGAAGCCCAAAGCTATCAGCACCTAAAAGAAGAGATAGGCGACGCATTGGAAAGCGTCCCTGGCATCGGCGGATCGCTTCGAAGAGCAGCAAAGTCCTTTAAGGATGCCATCGCGGCCGCGGTGCTTCCCGGGGCCCTTGTCAATGAGTTGGGCTTCAAGTACATCGGGTATGTTGACGGACACAATGTGCCCCAGCTTGTTCGCGCGCTCGAAGAGGCTAAGAAGGTCGATGATGGGCCAGTCATTGTTCACGCATTGACCACGAAAGGAAAGGGCTTTCCGAATCCTGAAAAGAATTATTACGCATATCACGCGACAGGCCCATTCGATCCAAAGACCGGGCTGCCATACAAATCATCCAAGCCGGCGCCGCCTACCTATACTCAGGTATTTGGCGAAACGATATGTGAATTGATGGAAGCTGACCCGGCTATCGTTGCTTTGACGGCCGCGATGCCGGATGGAACCGGCATTGACAAGGTCTTGGAACGATTTCCTGACCGTGCCTTTGATGTTGGGATCGCAGAGCAGCATGCGGTTACTTTCTGCGCCGGTATGGCGTGTGAAGGCCTTAAGCCTGTTGCGGCGATCTATTCGACATTCTTGCAGCGCGGATTTGACCAGGTCATTCACGATGTCTGTTTGCAAGACCTGAATGTAACGTTTGCAATGGACCGCGCCGGCATCGTTGGTGCCGACGGCCCAACGCATCATGGGCTTCTCGATATCGCTTATCTCCGCGGCTATCCAAACATTATTTTGATGGCACCGAAGGATGAGGGCGAAATGCGGGATATGCTGCTCACGGCGATCGAGCATCCGGGCCCTGCGGCCCTGCGGTACCCTCGAGGCAATGGCGTCGGTGCTGATATTTCGGCTCCTCCGAAGAAATTGCAGGTCGGGCGGGCTGAAGTGATGCGAGAAGGTGAGGGTGTTGCGATCCTAGCACTCGGTTCAATGGTCGGGCCTTCGATCGAGGCTGCCGAAAGACTTGCAGAAAAGGCTATAAATGCAACTGTAATTAATGCTCGCTTCGTCAAACCATTGGACGAGCAGTTGATCACATCGCTTTTGGAAACCCACGGCCTTATCGTTACCGTTGAAGAAGCATATCTCGCGGGCGGATTTGGTTCAGCTGTTATTGAGCTGCTTGAAAGCAACGGTATTCAGAACGCGGCCAAGGTGATCAGGCTGGGCGTTCCGGATCAGATCGTAACACACGGTGACCCAAAAGTTCTCTTAGCAGAATTCGGTCTGAACGCTGAAGGTATTGCGAAACGCACCGCCGATGCTTATTCGGAACTTGGAGAGGCGGTTCTGCCGAAAAGAAGATTGAGAGTGGCATAATTTTGCTTAAATGAAGAAACAGGAAAAGAAAAGTAATAGTGCAACCCCGTTCATAATAATGGGGGGCGTGTTGGCGGTAGTCATCGGGGCTATCGCTTATGGAACTGGTATGTTCGGCTCGGGTTCAAAGAACACGACAATTACACCAGCAAACAGTTCCGCAGCAAATGCAGCCGCCAATCGCGCGGCTCAGGCAGCAGCAAATGCTCCGCTCGGCGCTCCGCTTGGCGTGAATATGATCGGGAATGCTTCGGCCGCAGTTACAGTAGAAGAGTTTGCTGATTTTCAATGCGGCGGCTGCGCGGCCTCGCATCCAGTTTTGAAGGAGCTTCAGGCGGCATACGCTGGCAACCGCAATTTCCGATTTATCTTCAGACACTTTCCCCTCTCGATTCCTGCACATGATAAAGCCTATAGCGCCGCTCTCGCGACTGAGGCTGCGGGACTTCAGGGTAAGTTCTGGCAGATGCAGGATATTCTTTTCCGAAATCAGGCAGAATGGAGCGGCGCTCCGAACTTTTCAGAGCTTTGGGAGGGTTATGCCCGCTCCATCGGAATGGACGTAGAGCGATTCAAAGCGGATATGAAGAGCAGTGCCCTTAGTTCGCGCGTTGATGCAGATATGATGCGTGGCCGTGGATTAGGCGTTACTTCGACACCGACGATCTTAGTGAACGGTCAAATGGTGCCAGCAAACATTACTGCTCTTAGGGCGGCGGTGGATGCGGCAATGCAGCAGGTATCGCAAGCCAGTTCGCAGGCAACGGCCAATACCGGGGCTTCTTCTAACTCTGCAAAATAGAGATGGTGGATGTTCCTGCCGAAATTGAGGACCATACACGGCCTCTCTGGCCTTCAGTTGCGGCCATCGTGGTATCAATGATCGGTCTTGCCGATGCGGTTTATCTAACGATCAAACATTTTGATGATGAAATAGTCCCCTGCAGCCTGATCGAAGGCTGCGAGGTGGTGCTATCAAGCACGTACGCCGAATTCGCCGGCATCCCTCTCGCCGCTCTTGGTGCCGTTGCTTATTTTGCAGCATTCTCGTTCGCGCTTTTGACCTTATTTGGCAACCACGGAGCATGGAGAGCATTTGGCGCACTTGCGGGCGCAATGGCAGTTTTCTCCCTTTGGCTAATTTATCTTCAGGCTTACGTTATCGGAGCATTTTGCCAATTCTGTCTAGTTTCGGCTGCATCCTCATTGACTTTATTTGTCATATTTGTTGCCTCAAGATTCTTTATTCCCAACCCTGCTCGGCCTGAAACCGATAAGCCATAGAAAACGAAATCTGTTATGTCGGTCATCGTTACCGACCAGACCCAAGGAAATTGATCCGCCTGCGGTCTGAATGCAGCCGATCCGGAGGCGTTTCTGTAAATGACCCTTAGGAGCGTTTGGTCGGAAACGATAGCCTCCGGGTTTGGCTGTTTGAAAGTTTTGGGTTAATTTTGAGTTATCATCTCGACGAGATCTTGATGGCCCAAAATATACTCAAGCGAATTGCTAATGGCGACCAGAGTGCCGTTCAAGACTGCCTTAAGGCATATGGCGGACTGGTTTGGTCGCTCGCTCGACGTATGCTTCGGAATTCTGATGATGCCGAGGATGCAGTACAAGAGGTATTTGTAGATGTGTGGAAAAATGCGGGCCGGTTCGACGAATCGCAGTCATCGGAAACAACTTTTATCGCAATGATAGCGAGGAGGCGCCTTATAGATAAGATCAGGTTCACCCAGCGTCGTATCTCGGCTGATTCGATCGAAGATCTGCTTTCGGAGCCTGCTCGATCAGATGATGCTGACCTCCAAATGCTTGTCGAAGGCCGGGAGGCTTTTCGGGCGTTGAAAGAATTGCGTCCGGAGCAGCAACAGGTACTCCAATTGTCTATAGTCCACGGCTTGTCGCATCAAGAGATATCGGATGCGACAGGGATGCCGCTTGGCACTGTGAAAACGCATGCCCGTAGAGGTTTGATACAGGCTCGCGAATTGTTAGGGATAAAAAATTCGAGCAAGGAGGCTTCCATATGAAAGAGCTGGACGAGAAGAAAATGGAACTCCTGTGCGACAGCGTGCTCTTCGGACTTACCGAGGACGAGCTTGGCGAACTCGAAGATATTGATAGAAGCGCTATGAGCAGTTTGGATGCGCAAGAACTGGAATTAACCGCGGCAAGATTGAGCCTTATCGGCATTGATAAGGATGCTCAATTGCCGCAGCATTTATTTGATAGGATCGCAGCCGATGCGATAAAGCACATAGCAAGAAGTTCAAGCTCAACTCGGATGGCTCACCGAAGGTTGTCGCGGGGGTGCCGCCGGATTATTTCTCAAATACAGGACAGCTTTGGGGAAATCCGATCTACGATCACGAAAAGATGAGACATAATGATTTCCATTGGTGGGTCGCGCGCATAGCCTTTGCCTTAAAGTTGTACGATATAGTCCGCATCGATCATTTCCGTGGTTTTTGCGGCGTTTGGGAGGTGCCCGGCGGTGATAAGACCGCAGAGAACGGCGAATGGGCTACGGTTCCGGGCAACGAGATATTTACGGCCGTGCAGAAAAGCCTCGGCAAGCTTCCGGTAATTGCTGAAGACCTCGGCGACATCACTCAAGATGTTCGCGAACTCCGCGACCGGTTCGGATTTCCGGGGATGAAAATACTTCAATATGCGTTCGGCGGAGATGCCGCGAACGAATTTCTTCCCCACAATTTAACTCAGAATACGGTGGTATATACCGGTACGCACGATAATGAAACTGCCGTTGGCTGGTGGCGTTCGCGCTCGGGAAACGCGTTCGCGAATGAAAGACGATTCTGCCGGAACTATCTGGGCACGGATATGCGCGAGCCGAATTGGGCATTGATCCGAGCGGCTATTTCGTCAGTTTCTGATCTCGCGATCATCCCGATGCAAGATGCCCTCGGCCTTGGCAATGAAGCACGTATGAATACACCCGCGACGGACTCAGGTAACTGGACCTGGCGAATGAACGAGAGAGCTTTTACACCGGACATTGAGCGACGCCTTCGTAACTTGACAGCCACCTACGGCCGCCTTCATCTGATTCACAATTTAGGATGAGAGCTTTAAGGAGGAAGTGAGTTAACAGCTTCCGCGAGCTCCAGACGCGTTATCGGACGATTTGGATTGAAACGATTTCCGTCGAGCTTTATAAGTCCCCGATTTAGAGCAACTGCCACATGGCCGCGCCATTGCAAAGGTATAGATAGCCTGTCCGTTATTGTTAGCGGCAGTATGGCGAGCGTGGTTGAATTTTCAAGCCGTGCAGCTTTAACGTAAGCGATTGCCGCGGCGAGCTTTGTCATTCCTTCAAACGGTCGGAACTGTCCCCCGGGTGAAGTATCAAAGAAAAGACTTCCACCTGGACGAAAATGAGCGCTTTCGGCAAAGTTTCGCTCACTGAGCGTTAGCACATCGGGAAATACAGGTGAGCTGGCCAGATACTGTGGTACAAATCCAGCTCTAACAAATGTTTCTGCAAATTCACTACGCGATGCGGCATGCCCAGGACCGAAGACCTCACCCTTCGGGAGCATGATCCCCATTCTAAGCACTTTCTTGACAGTATTCTGAGATGAGGTGTTCAGATCTCCGAGATCCGTGACCCCAGAGTAATCAACGCGGGTTATCTCGGCTGCTCCAAACACATTCTGAGCAGAACCAAGACCAAGAGTGTGCCGAATACGAGCTTGGTATGTGCCTGCTGTCGGTTCAGTAAGAAGCACTTTCTCTCGTCGGCCGCCGATCAGGGGAAGATTTACAATATTCGATTCCTCCGCAAGAGAGCCATTTGGACGGTAAACCCCAAGTCCGAAATCATTCAAACTAAATCCCCAATAAACGCTTACAGTGGCTTGTAGGGTGTTCTGCGGCAGGGAGATCGGGATGCTTGACGTACTTCCTGGCTGTACAGGTATAGTGAATGGGCTTGAAGTGGATGTTATGAATCGGATGCCTGGTCTTGTCGTGATCGAGCGAAATGATCCCATCTTGCGCTGAGGGAAAGAGGCCTCAAGCACCGCAGCATGTGTATTTAACATCCCTGCACCTACTTCGTGCTTATAATAACCCGGCATCGGGGTTGCGCTACGTAGAAGAATATCCTTTACCTCGGCAGGTGTCAGATTTGGATCAGCCTCCAGCATTAGCGCGATTGCTCCCGCTACCTGTGGAGCGGAGAAAGAGGTGCCACTCGCTGTTGTGTAGAAGGGCAATTCTAAAAGAGAGAGCCTTGAAAGGTCAGCATCCAGTACACCAAGGGAACCAGTCAAAGTAACGAGACTTCGTATCGAAGCAACGCTAACACCGGGAGCAACCAACGACGGAGCATTCAATTCGCCACCAAAGCTACCGCGAGAAGAGAATTTAGCGAGTTTGCCATCCCGGTCGCTAGCCCCGACGCCGATTACCCAAGGAGCTCGAGCATATGGGTTCAAAGTGCCAGTGCCCGGACCGTTATTCCCTGCTGAAAATACTACATTTATTCCAACATCGACAAGCATCTTCGTTCCAATATTAACCGGATCGTTTAGGTCAAATGGAACATCCGCCGAGAAACTGCAATTGACTATTCTGATATTATGCTCCTGGCGTTTCTCAAGAATGTAGTCAAATCCAGAGAGAACATGTGTCAAATTCAAAAGACCTGAAGAAAGTCCAATAAGTTTGGCTCCAGGTGCCACACCAGCAAACTTTCCGTTTGAAAGTGTGCCGTTCCCGGCAATGATCCCGCCGACAAACGTGCCGTGACCGCTTAGAAGATCGGTATTTGGCAGGCCTTCGATGTCTATCGGATATGAAAATCCCAAAGGGACGCTTTGAAGATCAAGAAGCTTAACATTTGCCGCCACCTTTCCGGCTAGATCAACATTCAATGCGTTAATTCCGGTATCGAGAACAGCGACCCCTACATCACGACCCGTAACGCTTAGGCCTCCATTTGCCGAGCGGATCTCTGCATCACCGGGTACCCGATTGATCTGCGTTCTTTCAAAGTAAGGATCGACTGTTAATTGAAGGGTGCGGTTGCCATATACAGATCGAACCTGCGGAAGCCTAGAAATGGCAAGTATTTGCTGTTTGGTGGCAAGGACGTAAACCATCGGTAATTGCCGGAATCGGGTGCCGCCAATGATTCCTATTGAACGTAATGCGTTCAGATCGGCCTCAGTTACGGGACCGTGAAAGGTAATGATGGCGTTTATGTTGCTATCGTCAGTAATGCGATCCAGCAGCTGAGCCAGATCTGCATCAAGGCCCTCCAAACCACTTACTACCTCGTTGCCGAATAACCCGTGCCCATCGATCCCGGTTAGTGTTATCCCCTCAACACCGGTAAGAGCAATTCCATCAACACTGGTGAGCCGAATGTCGTCAGCACCGGTAAGAACGATACCCGCTGGATTCGCGAAGTTTAATATTTGGCCATTGAGGGTTATCCCGGTCAAGGAATCTGCCCCGGTGAATGCTATACCGTCCGCCCCGGTCAAGGTAATGCCATTTGCGCCTGTTAGAGCGATGCCGTCTGCGCCTGTAAGTGTTATTCCATTTATCCCTTTCTTTGCTATACCATCTGCGCCTGTCAAGGTGATACCGTTGACGCCGGTAAGAGTTATTCCATCAGCCCCCGTAAGAGTTATGCCATTCGGACGTCTTAGCAAAACGGAATCGAGCGTATAACTTATACCATTTGGACCAATTAGCGTTATCCCGTCTGCTCCGCTCAGGCTAATACCATCGGCACCGGTAAGAGTGATGCCGTCGGCACCGGTTAGCGTGATCCCGTTGGGGCCGGTAAGTGTAGTCCCATCAGCTCCCGTGAGTGTGATGCCATCTGCGCCGGTAAGCGTGATCCCGTTCGTGTCGAAGATCGAAAATCCGTTTGAGGTGAATCCAAGAAAGCCATCAGTCCCTTGTGTTGAAAGTCCGGGAAGACCGACGAATTGTATGCCGTCAACACCGGTAAGAGTGATGCCGTTCGAACGCGATACGAGCAATCCGGCAAATAGAGATTCTGAGAATAGTGCGAGTACGAAAAGTGATGAGAGAAGCCTTTTCATTACACAACCTTCACCGATCTTGGTAAACGGTAGTTTTAATCGAGACGAGATTCCAAAAAGCACTCAGCGTATGCCATATTTCGTTAGTTTCGATGAAAATTGGGGGTATGGGGGATAATACACCCCAACCGTCTGGAAATGCAATCACGCAATTTTCGTGCCTTCAGCGTTTTCTTGGGGAAAATATCTGTCGTTAGCCCTAAAAGACCAAACCTTCTCCCAAATAAGTTATCAATTTGAGATAGCACCTCCTCTGCAATAATGTCATTTTGACCGAATCAATATCATGAGACTGTTTTCTAAACTCTAAACCTAGATTTCAGCCCAGTAAAAGAGAAAATTGGCATAACCATTACTCAAGAAACTCTCAACCTGAGATAAATAATCTGTAATTCGTATGGATTTTTCCCAACACATTCTTGAGAACTTTCTGGAAACCACTCTTATTCAAAGCTCATTCTCAAAAATTGGTTCTATCACTAGTTGGTTCGGGAGCTTGATCGACCTCAGCAGATCATCAGTTCCCGCGACAGAAGGTTTATTGGAGCGCAAAAGGATTCAGGAGGCACTTCAGCGGTCAAGCTCAGCTTATGCAGTGACTTTTATAATAGGGCGTCATGGCACTGGAAAATCTATTGCTGCTGCTTTCTTCTGCAAAGACCACACGATCTCCGCTTGGCATAGCGTTACAAGCGCAGACAGGGACTGGGGAATATTCGCCAGCCATCTCGAAGCCGCTGTTTCCTGCGAGAGGGCGGCAAAATCTCAAAGAATTCCAGAGTGTAGGTCTGCGGATCCTGAGCCTGATGAGATAGATGCATTTATTAGTGAACTGTTTAAGTCGAAGGACGTGGCTTCGCTCATCGTTATTGATGACCTCCACTATCTATTTGATGAGCAGTGGTTTGAGTCTTTGATTGCGGCTCTTATCGCACATCTGCCATATAGCACTCATCTGTTCCTGATCGCAAGAAGCTTACCCAATTCTCCTATATGGCGATTTCGTTCAAAGCAGGTAATGAATGTTATTGATGAAGAAATACTGTATTTTCTTTCAGACGAAACGATAGAATTCTACCGCTCCCAGAATTTAAGTGAGGCAGAGGCTTTAACTGATCATCTTGTTAGTTTCGGCCATCCAGGGAAGCTGGGCGAGCTTGTAATACAAAGATCAAATCGGTCCCGACCCATAAATCATTCATCCATTAATAGCATGGTATCGGAAGCCGTACATTTCACAAATGGATAATTGAAATATGGCATAATATACGCGATAAGGCTGCTGATGCGGTGCGCGATGCGAACTCCTAGTCTGTTTTTAAGATCGAAACTCCTTCCTCCCAGACAGGTGCCAGATACCGTTTTTCGCCCTAGGCTTATAGAGCGTCTGAGGTCAACTCTTTCTGAACCGGTAACTATAATCACAGCCGAGGCGGGTTGCGGCAAAACAACCCTAGTCGCCGAATTTGGTCGTTCGACAGATCGTCCGCTGATTTGGTATCAACTTGACCACACAGATGCCGATCCGGTCGTTTTTTTGGGGTATCTTGTGACAGGAATTGCGAACGCCATCCCGGATTTCAAAGATACTTTTGCCAATTACCTTAGCTCTGCGGGTGAGGAACTTTCATTCATTCCTGAGCGCTCTGCCGATCTTCTTCTCAACGAGATAGAAAATGCTGCGGAGACGCCTTTCATCATTGTACTAGATGACTATCACTACATTGGGCGCGAAACAAATATTCATAAGATCGTAGATCGTCTTATACAGTACTCATCTGATCTTTTTCACCTGATCATCACTTCGCGGGATGTTCCGCCACTTTCCGTCGCGAAACGACGAACACAACATAAAGGCATACACATAAAACGTGAGGAGCTTCTTTTCACGGAGGATGAATTACGACAACTTTTCCGGTCCACATTACAGATCGAAATGGATGACGGCCAGGTAAGTGAATACCGTACACGTACTCATGGTTGGGTTACCGCTCTTCAGTTGATACGTCAAACAGCTGAACGCCAGCTTGCTTCAAATATGTCGGTACCCGAACTAGATCTTGGCGAGGTATTTAAGAGATCCGAACTAGATATCTTTGATTATTTTGCGGAGGAAGTTATCGCATACGAATTGCCGCAAACAAATGATCTGTTAATGAGATTATCGGTTTTAGAAAGCATGCCTATTACACTTTGCGGGCGACTTTTTCCGAACAGTGATACAACCGCCATCTTGCCGGAATTAGCACGTCGTAATTTATTTATAACTTCAGTGGGTAACGGCCATGATGCAGAAGAATACCGATTTCACCCTTTATTCAAAGATTTTTTGATGCGACGCTTCAGGATCCAAGCAGGGCCAGATTCGGTTGCTCGCGAACGAGTCCGCATAGCCAAGGAGCTACTGAAGACCGGAAATTGGGAGGCGGCCCTTTCACTTTTCATTGAGGCTGAAGATTTTCACTCTGCGGCTGAGGTTATAGAAAACCATGGCTCACAGTGGATAGCCTCTGGAGCTTTTACTCTTCTCAGTTCTTTTGCCGAAAGGGTGCCGATGGCCATCCTGGAACTTCATCCGGCCTCATTGCTTCCACTTGCGGAAGCGGCACGTTTACGCGGAGATCTTGACAAAGCAAGCTTACTGGCAAATCGAGCTGCAAGGTGTTTAGAAAAGAACAATGACCATTTTGGCGAGGCAGAGGCACTCCATCTTCAGGCGAGCGTTCTGCGGCGTAAGAATGAGTATGCGGCAGCGCTCGACCTTCTTAACCGAGCGACGGAACTTGCTGAACCTCTATCAGAAACCCTTCTTAAATGTGCCAACACTCGCGGATTATGTCTGATCGCAGCAGGTAATTTGAGTGAGGCTGAACAACAATTTCGCATTGCTATGGAAATAGCTGAGTATCAGGCAAATGATAAATATATCCGCCTGGTTGCACACAATCTGGCACTAGTGCCGGGCTTTCGTGGTGATTTTTCAGAGGCTCTTAAGTGGTTTCGAAGGATATTTAGTGACAGAGATGATGAGTCCAAATTGCCTCAAGAAGCTATCGGGCATTTGAATATGGGCCGATTGCTGACCTACCGAGGTGAAATGGAAAAAGCCGAGCAACATCTGGAGAAAGCTCTCGAGCTTTGCCAGCTGTTTAATCTTCGGGGGCTAAAAGGGGAGATATTTGAAGCATTGGCTAATCTTTATAGAGATCAGTTCAAGCTAGAAAAGGCGAACGAATATTACGAACGATCCCTTAACTCGTATGAAGAGGCAGAGATAGATTCAGAGGAGCGCGAATTCATCGAAGAGCGGGCAAAATATTATCGCCTGGCAGGCGATGGCTCACGAGCAAGAGAATTGCTCGAGCGCGCTATCGAGAAAAGAGCGTTGACTGGCAGTGTGTCTGGTGTAAGGACGGCAGAGACCTGGCTATGCCGTCTAGATCTTGAAGAGTCCAGGACCGAAGGCTTGTCGGAGAAGATCTCTGGACTCGTCGAATTCTTCCGTGCGAAAGGCAACTGTTACGATGAGGCGATCGCAGTTATGCTGTTTGCCGAATGCTGCTTTAACGATAATGATTTTGAAAAAATGGTATCGGCAATTCATCGTGTTTTAGACCTTTCATCAAGATATGACTATGAGTTTTGGCTTAAGGGAGAAATGACCCGGATACCAGAGGTATTTCGGCATGAGGGGGTATATGCGCGGTTGCCGCGCGATCTCAAACTCTTCCTTGACGGCGTGCGAGGATCTTCAGAAAAGATCAGAGCAGTTCCTGAACAAACAAGACCTGGAATTTTGATATCATCCAGCGGATATGCAGAACTCACTCTAAAATTTCTCGGTAAAGTTGAAATATTTAGATCACAGGACAGTCCATTTGCAGCAGATGCTTGGACTACCAAGCGAGCCCGGGATATCTTTTGTTTTATCGTCACGAGCACACATCGAAGGACATCAAGAGACGCTATCATTGATAATTTTTGGCGCGATGAAGAGCTCGCAACGATCGAGAAAAATTTTCACCCTACCATCTCTCATATACGAAAGGCTCTGAATAGTGGCCAGCTATTAAAGCAGAATTTCCTTCTTTTCCGCGAAGGCTTCTATTTTCTAAACCCAGATCTTACATATTCAATTGACACAGAAGAATTTGATATTGCGATAGCATCGGCTGAGAAAGCAAAGCGTGACAAGGAACATGACAAGCTTCGGGAAGAACTTCAAACAGCTTATTCTCTTTACCGCGGTGATTTCATGGAAGGGAGTTATGATGATTGGGTGGATGAGCGGCGCCAGTACTACCAAGAACAGTTCACCAGGGTTCTGGCGGCACTTGCCAAGCAGGCATTCTCCGGTCGGATGTGGAATCAGACGCTGAAGTATTGTGATGAATTATTCGCGATCGATCCATATCGAGAGGATATCCATCGCCTTTTTATGAAAACTTTGGCTGCACAAGGCAAGCGCGCTGCTGTCAAGCTACATTTTGATAAAATGGCAATAACGATGCGGAACGAACTCGGTATTACACCATCTGCTGAAACACGAAAAGTGTTAGCTGAGCTTGCGAAATAACTCTTAACATACCGCATATCTAAGGATAAAGTCCTTATTATCAACAACTCAAGTCTCCATTATTGCTTAAGCAGCCATTCTCAAGAATTTCTCAACTTGGCAGATTTAATCTTGGTCTAATGAATGTGGGGGTGCTGACGGTTCGGATGATCTCCCACAATCTCCTACAAGCCCCGAGCCGTTAGCATCTCTACCCTGATAGGAATGTTAGGTCTGTCGAGAACGGGGCGGGTAAACAAGATTTAACTTCCATTGACCGTTGAATGAACGCTCGATCTTTCCTGTTTCTAGCGGGGGCATGAAACAGGAACAAATGCGGGGTCTTGGGATCTCCAAAGGCCCCGCTCTTTTTAGTCGAAGTATGAATGGGAAATGAGCAGAAAGGACAGGACTCGAGAAGAAACTCATTCATCGCTTTAAAAATTACGAATCGGGCTGATCTCAAGAAAAACCCACACCGCAGGCTTAAAGTTGGGGACAATAATAAAAGCGTCCCTCTTCCACAACCCTCTAAATGGATGAGATCAGGATTTTTCCTCACCCTCGTGAATGGGGCGGCTGCCGAGCAGCCGCCCCGTTTGTTGCGCTTAGTCAATAACTGGCTCTATGACATCTGATCCTTTGTCATGATTATGCTCAGCAGACTCAATCGCGAATGAAAAGTTCTTCCACATTCCACATCGAATAGGGCAAGATAGCGCTTGGCATTAGATTTCCGACGCGCTTGTTTGCTGCCGAGACGATGTGCCGCGTTACGACTGGTATTATCGGAGATTCCTCGGCAATTATCCGCTGTATCTCATAAACTATCTGCTGCCTGCGTTCGGGGTTAAGTTCGCCTGATTGTTCTGCGAACAACTTGTCAATGCGAGCTTCCCATTCGGTTGCCGGCGACGCCTGCTTCGGATGCCACTGATGAACCGAAGCGCTGCTGAGGAGAAACGATGCAAAACCGGAGGGTTCAAGCCCTGTAACGTTCAGCCCGGTAAATATCGCGTCATAATCAAAGCTTTCATTGGCACGCTTCGCTATTCCGGCGGTATCCAGAGGGGCGATCTGCATTTTGATGCCTAGTTTTGCAAGGTCCTGCTGTATCACTGCCGCCGCCAGCTTTTGATCATTTCTCTTGAAAGTGAGATGGCGCGCGTCCGAAGCACTTCTCGCGCGGAAAGCGGTAAGCGGGACAGGGCGATACTGGTTAATGTAACGAACGGATTTGCCGACGATGCGGCAGAATCAATGGCAGAGTTTGAAGAGCTTGCTGTATCTGCAGACGTTGTCGTTTTGGACAAGATAATCCAACGCAGGAAACAGATCGATCCTCGTTCTGTGCTCGGTCGCGGGAAACTGGAAGAGCTTTTGATCCGCTCTATGCGTTTGGGGGCGGATATGATCATCTTCGATACAGAACTTACTCCGGCGCAAGTGCGGATCCTTTCAGAAGCCACAGACCTGAAGGTTTTAGACCGCCCGCAGCTTATTCTTGATATCTTTGCTCAAAGAGCTAGCTCTCGCGAAGGTAAGGTTCAAGTTGAACTGGCCCAATTGAAGTATCTGTTACCCCGACTGGTCATAGGTCAAAACTCCGCATTCTCTCGGCTTGCCGGCGGCATCGGAGGACGCGGGCCCGGCGAAACAAAACTTGAGACCGACAGACGACGTGTCCGCGATCGCATCGCACAATTGGAGAAGCAGGTTGACGCTCTTGGCAGGCAACGAAATGAGCGGCGGAAGAAGCGTGCCCAACGGGAACTTCCTATGATATCGCTTGTTGGCTACACCAACGCCGGAAAATCCACGCTGCTCAATGCGCTGACGCAATCGGAGGTTTATGCCGAAAAGAAGATGTTTGCGACGCTCGATCCGACATCACGCCGACTAAGGCTCCCGATCGATCAGGAAGTGATAATCAATGATACAGTTGGCTTTATTCGTGACCTTCCTGAAACGTTGGTCGCGGCATTTCGGGCTACGCTTGAAGAGATATCGGACAGCGATCTTCTTGTCCATGTTGTGGACGCTTCCAACCCGCGTGCGATCCAGCAGATCAATTCGGTAGATGCTATATTGAAGGAACTTGACCTTAATTCGATACCTCAATTGGTCGCTTTGAACAAGGCGGACGTTGCATCAGGAGATGTGATCGAACAAATAAGGCGAGAAGTAATGCTTGACAAAAATACCGAGTGCGTGGCAATTTCAGCTATTCGACGCGAAACACTACGTCCACTTGCTGAACGCATTGGAGATAGGGTCGCGCTAGTAGAAAGATCGGCCGTCGTAATATGAAGGGAAAGCTTCAGAACGTAAGGTCGCCGCTTGCAAAGCGGCTTTCCGAGATCGGCGAGATGGTGATGCGGCCGATCAAGGCCTTATCATCAAATCAGCGATTCTGGCTGGGCTTCGCGGTACTCTGTGTTGTAACTACCCTTCTTATTCATAATCCTTGGTGGCGTGCCGGTGATCCCGGCTATCGTGTCGATGATATCGCCCGTGAGACGATCGTCGCACCAGCAGATATAAATTACGTTGATGAGGAAGCAACTGAACGCGAACGCGAGGCTCTCCGGGAATCGGTCATTCCAGTATTTGCCATTGAGCAGGGACGTGCAGAGGAAGCTGTTCAGAATTTCAGGTCCGCTTGGGAATTGCTTCAGCGTTCGCAGGAGAACGGTAGCTCGGCAAACAGGGCGAACTCAAACGCAGGCTCTTCAAATAAATGGCCTGGTGCTGGCGGCGAGGATATCGGCAATATTTTTGCGGCAAGAAAATTCAGCACGAATGAACTTGATGCGGTTACGCGGGTTCTTCGTGAGAGCGCGAGCGGTGATATCTATGGGGATCAGGATGCCGTTTATCTTCAATCAGAGATCGAGGTTATCGATCGCCGCCGCCCAACCGATTCACGTCGTGTACAGAATCCGGCCGCGACGATGACCTCCGTAACAGAGGCACGAGAACGGCTTGTTAGTGGACTCTCTCAGATAAGAAGTTTATCGCCGAAAGAGGTAGATGCTTTCAAGGCTGCGATGTCTCCGCTAATCCAACCGAGCATTATCTATGATGCTTCTGCGACCGGCATGGCTCGGAACAATGCCGCAAAGAACGTCCCGCCGGTAACCGTTTCCCTCAAACGAGGTGAGACCGTAGTTTCGGCCGGGTATCGGATAACTCCGGAAATTATGTCTAAATTGACCGCGATCCGAAATTACACCTCGGAGACGCGGCAGCTAAACAGATTTATTGGGCTATTGATGCTGATCAGCTCGCTTTTTTGGGCGGCCTGGAAATACATTGAGCACCGCGGGATAGTACCGCGCCTAGCCCTTTCCGAGCAGAAAACTTTCGCGCTGTTTGGTTTTATAGTACTGGTTCAGGCGATGTTGCTGGCTGTATTTTTCAGGCTTGCTGAGTTTACCGCATCGCAAAATATAAGGCCCCCGCTGAATGACCCCACCCTATGGTCGTTTGCGGTGCCATTTGCGTTCGGAAGTCTTCTGATGACGCTTCTAGCAGACAGACGAACAGCCCTTTTTACCGGGTTGTTCATTGCCTTGCTCGCAGGTTTCATGGCGCCGAAAGGGCTGGAATTCGCGGTTTATACCGCTATAGCGTCATCTGTAGCGGTCTATGGCATAGGGCGCTATAGAAACCGTCAGACGATCACGATCGCCGGGGCTTTGATTGGGTTGACCTGTGCGATGGCAGCGATCGCTCTAATAGCGTATACACAACAGCCTTTTATTCTGAATACGATAATGCTCGCGGTTGCATGTGGGCTTGCGTCCGGCATAATTACAGCGGCATTTACTGCTGTTTTCATGCCGATCTGTGAATCGATGTTCGGCATACTGACCGACGTAAAGTTGCTTGAGCTTTCGAACGCCGATCTGCCTGTGTTGGGGCAGCTTGCGATGCGCGCTCCGGGTACTAATCAGCATTCTCACGCGGTTGGCCAATTGGCAGAAGAAGCATGTCGGGTAGTTGGCGGGAATGCATTACTTGCCCGCATAGGAGCGCTATATCATGATATAGGAAAATCAGCCGCCCCGGAACATTTCGTAGAGAATCAGTTAGGTAAGAATCCCCACGATAAGCTCAAGCCAGTGCAGAGCGCGAAGATAATCATCAGCCACGTTACATACGGAATGAAATTGGCTCGAGAGATGGGTCTGCCCCAGAGGATAATCGATTTCATTCCGCAGCATCACGGTACACGGACGCTGCACTACTTCTTGAAAAAAGCCCAGGCTGAGGCCCGCGATGCTGATGAGATCTCCGAAAACGATTTTCGCTATCCTGGTCCCAAACCTCAGTTTCGCGAAGCCGCGATAATGATGATAGCGGATAGCTGCGAGGCCGCGGCCCGTTCGCTTGCCGAGCCGACGCCGGAGAACATCAGATTTATCGTAACGAAAATAATAGATGCAATTGTAAGCGATGACCAGCTAGATGAATGCGACCTTACATTGCGTGAGTTAACTCAGATCCGCGAGGCAATGATCAGGTCGCTGGTTGCCATTTACCATACGCGGGTTGATTATCCTGGCTATAACCCACCGACCACCGGTTCATTTAGGGTTTCAGATATTGAGATAGATTCCGAAGAGCGGGGGATGAAGTATAAGAATCCTGCAGATGTTCCGGTTTCACCCGGCGGGGAAATAGAAGATGAGGCGTTCGAACAGAAGATCCGGGCAAAGCAGCAAACCGCAGTTTCGGGAGACTAGAGACCGTTCGTAAATTGAAAGGATTACGAAGCTTGATCGCTATTGATCAATTCCTTTAATTCTTTGCCAGGCTTAAAGTAGGCGACCCGTTTAGCCGGAATATCTACTGCTTCTCCTGTTTTTGGGTTGCGACCTTTGCGCGAGTTCCGCTCGCGTACGCGGAAGCTCCCAAATCCACGCAACTCGATCTTCTCTCCAGCATTAAGAGTGTTAATGATGCTGTCGAAAACTATCTCGACAAGTTGTTCAGCATCTTTCTTGGTAAGGTCGGCTTCAACTGCAACTTTTTCTACGAGGTCAGCTTTCGTCATTTTAGTTATCCTCAAAAATCGTGAAGCATTGCCGGCCGTGGGAGCGAAAGCTTAGGCTGGCGAACCTTCCGTCTTCTCAGCCGATTCCTGATCTTCGGCCATGTTTGTGTTTTCCGATGAAACCGTTGCGACTGGATCGGTTTGCTTCGCTGAAACATCTGATACGGGTGCTTGGTCGTTAGCCGAAGATTCAGAAGTCTCGCCTTTAGTCTCAGATGCTTCGGGCAAAGGCTGTGCTGCGTCCGCCTCAGTATCTGCACCGCTCTCGTTCGCCGAGTCCGTTTCAGAAGCAACCTCAGTGCCGCCACTAGAAGGATCTTGTGCCTCGCCAGAGATAGCTGGTTCTGATGTGGATCCGGCTGCTTCGGCGGCAGCCTCGCGAGCTGCCGCTTCCTCATATTCTTTCCGGGCCTGTTCCTTTTTTCGGCGCTTTGCCTCTTCCTTTTCTTCCTTGGTCATTTCCACCGCAGGTGCGGCTTCTTCGTTCTTAAGAAGATTCGCAAGTTCACCGAGAGATGCCATTCCGCTCTTCGCTTCGGAGGAAAACTGTCGGGTGTCAATTATAGGCTCGTCGTCTTTGCCGACCGCACGATATGAAAGCCCGATCTTTTGATCTTCGTTCTCGATCCTGAGGATCTTGAAATCAAGCTCCTGTCCGATCTGAACAACATCTTCCGGACGTTCCACACGCTCTTCGGACAGCTCAGAAATGTGGCAAAGCCCTTCAAGCCCTTCCCCTAGTTCGACAAAAACACCGAAATTCGTAAATCGTGATACTTTCCCTCGAATGGTGTCGCCGGGTTTGTGGGTCGCGGTGAAGCCTTCCCACGCACTCGGTGTCAGGTCCTTCATCGAAAGCGATAGTCGCTGACCTGCAGAATCGATGTGGGTAACGATCGCATCTACTTCCTGATCTTTCTTCAGGAGTTCTTTCGGATGCTTTAACTTCTTAGCCCAAGTTATATCCGAAACATGCACCAAGCCATCGATTCCGTCTTCTATCTCAACGAAGGCCCCAAAGTCGGTCAGATTCCGAACCTTTCCGCGGATCTTGGAGCCGACAGGGAAGCGTTCGTGTATGGTGTCCCACGGATTTTCCTGAAGCTGTTTCATCCCGAGGCTTATGCGTTTTTCCTCGGTATCAACGCCGAGAACCTGTACTTCAACTTCTTCACCCTTCTGGAACTGCCGTTTCGGGCTCGACGAGCGCTTTGCCCATGAGATCTCAGAGACGTGTACAAGGCCCTCAACGCCGGGTTCAAGTTCAACAAAAATACCGTAATCCGTAACCGAGGATACTTTTCCTTTCACGCGCGAATTAGGCGGATAAACCTCGGCTACGGTTGACCACGGGTCCGGTAGAAGCTGTTTGTAACCGAGAGATATCTTTTCTTTTTCCCGGTCAAGCTTGAGTATTTTTACCTGGACATGGTCTCCAGACTTGAACATTTCTGATGGGTTCCCGATTCTTCCCCAAGACATATCCGTCACGTGGAGAAGACCGTCGATACCGCCGATATCAACAAATGCACCGTAGTCGGTAAGGTTCTTGATCGTTCCTTCAACAATGTATCCGGTATCGATGTTGGCCATCGTCTTTTCCTTTTCTTCGTTGAGCACCTCGTCGGTGATCACTTTTCTGGAAAGAACGATATTGTTACGCTTGCGGCTGAATTTTATGATCTTTGCTTCGATCTCTTCGCCGATGTAGCTGTCAAGCCCGCGGATCGGTCGTGAATCGATCTGCGACCCCGGAAGAAACGCTTCCACACCATAAAGATCGACCTTTAATCCACCTTTTGTCTTGTCAACGATCTTCCCTCGGACCACTGCGTCATTCTTATAAGCTTCTTCGATCTCATTCCAGATCTTTCGGCCCATTGCATCGGCGAGGGAAAGGGTCGGTGGGGCATCACCGGAATGAATACTCTTGATAACGACCTCTACAGAGTCGCCCTCTTTCAGAGTAGTTTCCGGATCGGTACTAAGCTCATCTGCTGGAATGACGCCCTCACTCTTATATCCAAAATCGACAAGCGCACCGCGATCGGAAACCCCTACCACCTTTCCTTCGACAAGGTCTCCGGGGTGGAAAACAGTTTGATCCTGTTCGAATTCCTTTAGGATCTCTCCAAAATCTATCTCACCCGAGGACATAATATCCTTTGCGGGTCCATTCGCGGTTTGAGTCGGTTGAGGGGCCGCCGCATCACTCTTAGCGGGTTCCATGGGAGCCGAAGCTTCGCCGCTTTTCGTTTCTTCGGTCTCGTTGTTAACGTCTGTTGTCATCTAAATCTACGTGTTCTTCCTTAAAAAAGTGTAATTCTAATTCGTGTCTAAAAACGTCTCGAAATGGAGAAGGGTGATCTTAAAAGACCGCTCTCTATTCATCCAGTCTTTCGGGGGTGCAAACAACCACTGCGGCGTGCAATAAACTGCAGGAAGACCCTTAGTAAGACTACGCTTTCGGTTCAATACACGGGACCGGATAAAACTAAAATCTACACGTGAAAGCCCTTTAATGTCAAGACTTCGCTGTCGATAATCGTTGATTTTACACTATTTCGAGGCACGCCCTACTCACAGGCATACGAATGAGTTGATGTCGAAAATCAAAATGCGGGCTCAGCTTCAGCGCCCGTAGCATTGTTGTGGCTAAATTCTTGGGCCTCTTATCCTAAATTCTTGTGATTAGGCTGCTTATGTTTCCTACGCCGCTGATCTTCTCCATTTCTTCTTTCGCGATCGCGGTCGTATTTTGGATACCTGCCAGACGAAGACGGAATTCGTCGGGATTCGTGGATCCGCGAAGAGCCTCTTCAAGAGAAATAAGTCCTGATTGGTAAAGATAAAATAGAGATTGGTCGAAGGTCTGCATTCCATATTGTGAAGTTCCCGCGGCAATGGCGTCGCGGATTGATGCAGTTTTTTCTTCGTGAAGAATGTAATCGCGTATCAGAGGAGTTGAGATAAGAACTTCAACGGCGGGGACACGGCCTTTTCCGTTGCTGGATTTCATCAAACGTTGTGAGATAACCGATTTCAAAAGGCCGGCAAGCTGGATCCTTATGGACTTCTGTTGGTAAGGCGGAAATGCCGAGATTATCCGTGTTAGCGTCTCCTGGGCATCTAGGGTATGAAGGGTCGAAAGAACGAGATGCCCTGTTTCTGCTGCTACCAGGGCAGTTTCAATGGTCTCAAGATCGCGCATTTCGCCGACAAGTATCACGTCCGGATCCTGTCGCAGCGACCCGCGAAGAGCCTCGGCAAAGCTGCGTGTGTCTACATCAACCTCACGTTGGGTGATAAATGAATGCTTATCTTTATGAAGAAACTCTATCGGGTCTTCGATTGTTACAATATGGCAATTTCGGCTTTGATTTATGTGATCGACAATGGCCGAAAGCGTTGTAGATTTACCCGAACCAGTGGTTCCTGTGACCAGAATAAGTCCGCGCATTTCCTCGGCCACTTTGTTTAAGATCGGTGGGAGACCTAGCTCGGAGAAATTTTTTATCGTATCAGATATTACGCGGGCCACTATCCCGATCGAATTTCTCTGCTGGAAGATATTAACGCGGAATCGGCCAAGCCCTGAGACACCGTAACCAATATCGACCTCGAAGACCTCCTTGAAATGTTGCTTTTGGCGATTCGACATCATCGAAAATGCCATTTCCAGCGTTTCTTCTTGATTCAATCTGTTTGCGCCGGCGAGCGGCCTAAGTTCTCCGTTAACACGGATCACAGGTATAGCTCCGGCTCTGAGGTGAAGGTCGGATGCACCGAAGCTCATTGCCATGCGCAATAGATCATCAATTCTGGTTAGCATAATTCAGGAAAGGCTTTTCGATTCTGATCGACGGCGGGCTGGAAAAGTGAATAAGAAGAGTAAAAACACCGTCAAACAAAGTTTATCGCGAACTATCTATACCGTCAATCACTTTTTGTCACTATCGGTCATATTGACCGACTTGGGCCAGGAAAGACGAAATCGTCGCCTCTGGTCGGTTGCATTCGACACACTTGGGAATACGGCGTATCATCAAGTTTTCGATGTCCGAAATATCAAAGAATATCAGTGTTTTACCCGAATACGCTCTTCCCGGAGCGGAGGTCGAGGTCGTTTTTGGCGGTTTGAGATACGAGCTCCCTGGTGAGCTAAAATGTATCCTTGATTCGACTTACATGCCATGGATAGCTTCGTCTTCCCGCCGGATGATCGTCAGAGTCAGATACGATCAGTCCTCAGTTGAGAGAGGTGAACTCTTCGTCGAATCGAGCACCGGGAGCATCGGACCTGCATTTCTAACGATCCCTCAATGGCTTGTCGGAGATATGCATATTGTGGCTAATCCGACCATAGACCCGAAGAATAATTCTATCGTCCTTACACGCTCTGGTGGACGTGGGCAACAGCTTCCGGCGACTCTTTTTAGGCTTGAGGAGGATGGATTTCTAGATGAATTGCCGGTGGATATCCCGAATCCGACGGGAATGGCATTTGATGCGGACGGACGTCTTTATGTAACCAATCGTAAAGATGGTGTTGTTTGCAGAATAGATGGTGATCTTGAGGCAGTTCCGGTCGCCACAGGTCTAGGTATTGCGACAGGCATCGCCTTTGATTCGAACGGGATAATGTTCGTAGGCGATCGTACAGGAACTATCTATCGCATTCTTGCTGACGGGACGCCGGACGAATTCGCTAGGCTTGAACCCTCGGTCGCGGCTTATCATATGGCGTTCGGACCAGATAGAAGGCTTTATGTTTCTGCTCCCGGCCTTGCAAGCTATGAGCCGATCTATGCCATTGATACGAACGGTGAAGTCAGCGTTTACTTTAAAGGGTTTGGCCGTCCTCAGGGAATAGCGTTCGATACTGAAGGAACGCTTTATATTGCGGGCTGTTACAAGGGGCGACGGGGTATCTTCTCGGTAGAATTCGGAGCAACCGAGGCAAGACACTTAATTGCCGGGAATATGATCGTTGGGCTATGCATTGACCGCGAAGGTAATATGATCGTTGCCACCGGAGATACGGTATATTCATTTGCTTTAGGCATCAAAGGAACCCTTTTAAATTAGTTAAAATAGTCTTGAATTGATATCCCCTTAATGCAATTTCGCGTAGTTAGCTGATAAATATTTTAGATCGAATAAATTACCATGAAACTCACCATCCTGCTTTTAAGTGTTCTTATCTTATCCTGCGGTCCGGCCACGGATGCTAACAATTTCCGCCGCGCAGACAATTCAAAGGAGTCCCGATCTGATATAGGATCGACGAGCAATGAGGGTGCCCCCGAACTCGCCAAAGTAATAGAAGAGATCGCAAAAGAAGCGAAAGGTCGTGTAGGTGTTTATGCGGAGGTGATCGACGGCGAAGGCAGTGTGTCTCTAAATGCTGACGAGCGTTTCGCAATGCAGAGCGTGGTAAAGGTGCCGATCGCCATGGCCGTACTGAATCAGGGAAAACACAAGCTAGATGAAAAGATCCTCGTTACAAAGGATGAGCTTGTGCCGGACCGAATGCATTCGCCCTTTCGCGACAAGAATCCGAACGGCGGTGAGTGTATAGAGACAGCTATTTCACGATTCACGCCGGCGTTCGCCTGCAATACATACCGCTTACCGCAAAACGCACTACCGGCATCGTCAGCCGCGGCGGTTCGATCATGGCGAAATGGTGCCTCGCTCATCACGAAGAAAGTTTTCTTTACACACATTTTCGCGAGATCTGCGAGATCATGCGGACGTACGACGTCAGCTTTTCATTGGGCGACGGATTGCGGCCGGGATCGATCGCAGATGCGAATGACGAAGCCCAATTTGCCGAACTCGAAACACTCGGCGAACTGACGAAGATCGCCTGGGAAATGGATTGCCAGACGATGATCGAAGGGCCTGGCCACGTGCCAATGCACCTGATCAAAGAGAATATGGATAAGCAGCTCGAGACTTGCGGTGAAGCACCTTTTTACACGCTCGGGCCGCTGACGACAGATATCGCTCCGGGCTACGACCACATCACGAGCGGGATCGGCGCCGCGATGATCGGTTGGTTCGGCACCGCGATGCTCTGCTACGTAACGCCGAAAGAACACCTCGGCCTGCCAAACAAGCAGGACGTAAAAGAAGGCGTCATCACATACAAACTCGCCGCTCACGCCGCCGACCTCGCAAAAGGCCATCCGAGCGCGCAGTATCGCGACAACGCTCTCTCAAAGGCACGCTTTGAGTTCCGTTGGGAAGACCAATTCAACTTGGGGCTAGACCCCGAAAAAGCCAAAGAATTCCACGACGAAACGCTCCCCGCCGAAGGTGCGAAACTCGCCCACTTCTGCTCAATGTGCGGACCGCATTTCTGCTCGATGAAGATAACGCAGGACGTCCGCGAATACGCCGAAAAGCAAGGCGTCGAAGCCGAAAAGGCCCTCGCCGTCGGCATGAGCGAAAAGGCAAAGGAGTTTGTGAAAAGTGGAAGTGAGATTTATCAGGGTAATTTGCCTGAGGGTGCGAAAGAGCATCATTGAAATCGCCGATCGGAGATCATATCTATGACGTATTTTCGACGTGAGATAGAGCGTATCAGGGCTGATCTTTACGGGAACAATTGGCAGATAGCTAATGTTATCAAGACCCGGCGTTTCCTGTGCGAGAATTTCGATAGGCCAGTCTCGCTGGACGAACTTTCTCGTGCTCGGTTTACCTCTAAATTTCATTTGTTGCGACTTTTCAAAAGATATTATGGGCAGACGCCGGGTCAGTATCTGACGGAATTGCGTATTGCAAAAGCAAAAGAATTATTGCAGAGCGGCAAGTCCGTAACTGAGACATGTTTTGAAGTTGGATTCGAGAGCCCGGCCTCATTCAGCAATCTGTTTCGCGAGAGAGTTGGGCTTGCACCAAAGCAGTTTCAGAAAATGAGCAATATTCGATAAGCCGGTCGAACTTCTTTTTGATAGCCTTTGATCATTCGGTCAATTTCTGGCCAAGAAGGAGAAAAAATGAAAGTTAGGATCGTAAGTATTCCCGTTCTCGATCAAGAGCATGCGCTAAAGTTTTACACCGAAAAGCTAGGATTCATTAAAAAGGTTGATATCCCGTTAGGGGGCGAGAACCGTTGGCTCACGGTTGTTAGCCCCGAGCAACAGGACGGGGCCGAAATACTACTAGAGCCGGGACCGCTACATTTTGAACCGGCAAAGATCTATCAGAAAGCGCTCTATGATGCCGGAATGCCATACACGCAGTTCGATTCAAGTAATGTGCAGGCCGATTTTGAAAGGCTAAGGAATCTCGGTGTCGAATTCAGCGTCGAACCCACGGTAATGGGAACGGTAAAGATCGCCGTCTTTGATGATACCTGCGGAAACAATATACAGATAGTAGAGATGCTTTGAATGAAGGGGGTCAGGCATGGCAATATTCTCGTGCCGCTGAGAAGTGCAGGTCTGGCCCAGATCTGTAGAATTGCCGTTCATCAAAGCTTGGTTTCAGTAATGGTGATTATAATTCGTGATCGGTGAATGGCGATTCGTTGATCGGGCATCGGCCCAGGCAACCGGGTGGACGAAAAGAAGATGGCCGTTTGGTCAGCTTTGCTATGAGGAAAAAGAGGGGCCCGGTACGGAGCCCCTTATCTATAGCGGCAAATTAGGTCAAAAGGCTATTTCGGGATTCGCGGGGCGAAGAGCTTGTCGTCAATCTCAATATTATGTTTGACGCTCCTTAGTATTGTGACGACGTCGCCGTTACCGGTGGTGTTGTTTATGCTCTTGAAAGCGATCTTGATACCGTCAACCTCGCGATAGTCTTCGAAGCGGGTGGAGAATGGTAGCTGCATCGCATTTGTGCTTGAGGGGATCGTGCCGTCCCGTCGTTTTAGCAGGAAAGTTTTTGTTGAATATTGGTCTGTAAACTTTGACCCCGCCTTCGGTTCAAATTCAACTACATAACACTCTTCATCGCCGCATTTTGCCTTTCGCAGGACCTCGACTTTTTTGAAATGTTTTTTCCAATCGAGCATTGCTGAAATATCAGAACTCAAGCGGACGTCATCGAGCCTTTTGCCCGTGTACTTTGAGACGGGTGTAAAGCTTGTTGCCTGTTCGCCCGCTTCGCCGTCAAAGTATTCCCAGATGCTTCCGATCTCGATATCAAGCGCCGTTAATTTCGTCTCGGTCGCGAACTTGTTCGGAGCTTTTGACCAAGATGTGGCGACGCCTTTTACGCCTTGCTGCTCCATATCGACATCGGCAATCGTTAGGCGGCTTGTGATGCGGCGAAGGGCCTCAGCACCACCAAGAGCATCTATTGCCTTTGCCATTAGCTCATCCGCAGAAATATCAATTTTGACCGTTCCAGCTCGGACAAAAGTTACATTCCCTTGCGGCTGGTGTGATGTAAAGCTCGTTATCTTTCCGTCTTCGCCGCGTTTTACGGCGACCCAAAACGTATCTGGCAGCGGGCTAAGATTAAAACTATCCTTTTCGCGGGTTGTAAGCGTATATGGCGGCTGGCCTTCGATATTCAGCGTTACATTTCCGTTGGCCTCTTTTACCTCGATTGCGGGCCCGCCTTTCTCAGGCGTCCATTTACCGACCAGTTCTTTTGCTTCTGGAGCAGAACCCAGCCCGGCATCGGAGCCTTGTTTTGGCAATGTGAAATTTCCCTGCGGCTGCTCCAGATAAAGCTCTTTATCCCTAAAGGTGATGAAGAACCCGTCCGGTGCGCCCAGAAGCTTATACTTGCGTCCGCTCACTTTCTCCAACGTATAGGCGGGCTGGCCGGGAACATTTGCCAACAGCTTTTCGTCTTTCCATTCGATGTCGATGTCGAACCCGGCGGCCTCGAATCTATACTTTCCGGCTTCATTCTGGGGCGGAACGTCATCGCCTTTTGTTGTTTCGGCCGCGCCGGGCTTTCCGAGAAACGCTTCCCAAACGATAGGCATAAGTTCGTTGCCGAGCGGCGAGCCTGAAACATTTGTAAGCATCACGAAACCGAGCTTCTTTTCCGGTATCATCGCGACCATTGCGTTAAAACCGTCAATGTTTCCGCCGTGCTGAACAACGGTCAGGTCATTCCATTTCTGAATGAACCAGCCGAGAGAATAATTAACGCTTCCGGCAGGGTCGACCTTCATCTGCGGTTTCAGCCATTCCTTAAAGCTCGCTTCCGAGACAAGGCGTTTCCCATCATACACGCCGCCCGCAAGAACGAACCTTAACCATTTCGCCATATCGTTCGCAGAGGAATTTATCGAACCCGCCGGCGCGACATGGTCGATGTTTCTATAGGGAAGTTTTTCGGTTTCCTTCGTGTCGAAATTATAGTTGTAGCCGAACGAACGATCCTTTGCCTTTTCCATCTCGGTGATGGACATATTGCTGTTCGCCATGCCGAGCGGCTTAAAGATGCGTTCCGGGACGAACTTCTCCCACGGCTGGCCCTGTGCAACCGCCACCACTTCGCCGGCAGCCGCATACATTAGATTTTGGTAACCAAATCGTTCGCGAAGTTTACCAATGGGCTTTGCATCACCGGCAACACGGATCAATTGCTGGCGGTTAAGCCTTCCGGTTATCATCGCGATATCCGTGCGATTGAGGCCGGACGAATGCGTCAGCAGATCGCGGATAGTGATGTTCTTATCAGTTTCCGTATCGGCCATTTTGAAGTAACTAAGCACCTTCTTGGGCGAATCATCTAATGAGAATTTTGCTTCATCGACCGACATCAACACGCTTAGTCCGGTAAATGCTTTTGTGGCGGAGCCGATAGCGAACTGCGTATCGGCTGTCGCGGCGATCTGTTTCTCAAAGTCCTTAAAGCCAAGCCCTTTAGAGTAAATGACCTTGTCGTCTTTCACGATCGCGAGCGACATTCCGGGAATGCCGAGCTCCTTCCGCCGTGCTGCTACTTTTGATTCGATCGTGGCAAGCTGTTCGGAATAGCTTTGTGCAGCATTGGCCTCGCGGGTTTGCGCAAGGGAAGCCGTCGGAGCAGAAGAAATGATCGCTAATGCAAGGATCAGGACAAGAAATTTTCGTAAGGTCATAGAGTATCTCATTTTGTTATCCTTCAGGGCTGGTCGGTCAGTAAAGATAATTTACGGCCGCGGCTTGTAAAAAGTTCGTTAAATCGGTTCCCGGCTCGAAGAGACTTGGACGAGACGAGCTGTGACAATTGATAAAGCCATTATCAAATAAAATACCATTACAACCTCTTGGTCCCCGAAATTGTAATGAACAAGACTGCTGACCACGAATCCCGCCAGTCCGCCAAGAGCTCCAAAAACGATCCCACGCTCGCCCCAATGCAATACTGCATTTGAGCGCAGAAGGCGTATGAGCGTACCGGAATAGGCATAGAGCATTATGAGCCAAATAAGTATCGCCGGTAGGCCTCGTTCAACGACGAGCTGAATCGGCGTCGAATGAAAATGTCCGAGCGGCAGCTTGCCGCCTTCGAACATTCCCCATTCTTGCCAGTTTTTCTTGACCGAATCCATTCCGACGCCAAAGAGAAAGTTTCGCGGGCTCTCGGTCCATATTCGAATTCCATCTTTAAGCATCACCGTTCGATATCTGGTCGATTCGTCTTTACTGTCCAAAAAACCCACTTGACGCGATTGCTGTAGAAACAGAAGGCCGCCAATTACGAAAGGGGCGATCATCAGCGCGGAAATGTATAGCCATTTTCCTCGGAGGCCGAAAAGTGCGATCACGGCACCGGAGACCAGAAGGCCGAGCTGCGGTGCCCGCGTAACGGTAAAAAGAAGTGCAAGAAGCAACAGAGCGAAGGAGACGATCATCAACCCCGGCAACCATAAAGAATATTTGGTCTGCTCGGCTTCAGATGCAGATCTCCGCCATTGCGAAAGACCTGCGACCAAGAACCCGAGCAACAGCGACCCGATCAGCTGCAGCACCTCGGCATAGGTTGTGTAATGTCCGTAGAATCCCGCTGAGCGCCAATTGCGACTTTTCTTCCACGAACCGATGCCGAGGCGTTCCATCGCGGTCTCACCAGAAAGCTGAGCAGAGGCGTTCACTTTCACCGTAAACTCGAAATCAGGTCGATAAAATCTGACGTCAACAGTCTCACTTTGCTGTAGCTCAGCAGCAAGATCTTCCGGAGTTCGGATCGGTTTCTTATTTGCCGTCAAAAGAGTGTCGCCATCATAGAGCAGAGCGCCCCCAAGCGGGCCTTTTGGGTCGGTCTGATGTATCTCAACACCTCTGCCTATCATTCGCTCGATCGGCACCCAAACAACATTTACCATGCAAGAGCCGATCAGCAATGCGGCGATAAAGAGAACGGAGCGGGTTGTTCGCAAGTTAAATACGGCGAAATAGAAGATTACAAAAACGGCCGCACCGCGGAGTTTATCAAGCGATGTCGCCGGATCATATGAAGTGAACGAAGTAACGACCGACCAGGCAAACAGGCCAATCATCGCCGAATCAAGCAGACCGAACTTCCATTCGACACGTCTGGCACGAATTATCCAAATTGCTGTGAAAAGAGCACCGACCAGCCAAGATGTTTGAGTCGCCGCTATCGAATGCGGGGCAGAAAGCGCGGTCAAACAAAGGAAGATATATGCAGCACGTTCGAAAAATGGTGTTCGAGCGGCACTGCTTTTTATTCCCACGATCTCATCCAAACGCTCGAAGAACGTCTTCATAAATGCGATTATTGTAACAAGGAACGGATCGGCCGTTTTGCCCGGTCTTTAATCGTCAGAAATGGAAAACCTTCGATCAGATCTTACACTGACCGCCGAAATAAAGCTCTACTATGACATTTACGTACCCGATGGCATAATTGGCCGGGCTCCGCTGCTGATAGCAGTTCATGGCTACGGTGCCCATAAACGCTATATGATGCGCGAGGCGCGTTATGTTGCACCAGAGAATTGGGTCATTGCATCAATACAAGCGCCGCACCAGCATTTTCGTAAAACTGAAGATGGTTATCGGGTCGGATTCGGATGGCTGACGGATCATCGGCCCGAAGAATATGTACAACTACATCATCGTTTTATAGATCAAGTGATCGAAAAGCTTGCTGATGAGGATCTGATCGACCGCACACAGGTTTATCTGTATGGCTTTTCCCAAGCCTGCGCACTGAATTTCCGCTATGCCTTCACATTTCCTGAGACGCTTGCGGGCATCATCGGCATTTGCGGGGGCATCCCTGGCGACCTTGATTCCAATTCCGATTATCGCCCATTCGATGGCCGAGCATTCTATCTCTACGGCGATGACGATGAATTCTACACCCAGGAGAGATTCGCCGCATTCGACCGAAGGCTTCAGGAGATACTCCCGAATTACGAATCAAAACAATATGCGGCTAAGCACGAGATCACGGACCAGATGCGTGCAGACGTAAAGGAATTCTTGCTAAAGGGAGCTTAGGGGCGGAGACGCACCTGTTTTATCTCCACGGAGCTCTGTGCCTCTGATGGCAGCGAGATGGTCGCGATATCTTCACCGTTGGTGTCCTTTGCAGCAACTGCCTTTATCTGGTCTGCCTTCAATCCATTGATAACCGAGCGCGGCCCGAAAAGCAAAACTGTAGCCTTTCGATCAAAAAGCCCTTCGACCGGTACCAGGAAAACCCGTTCAGCACGCACTTCGCGGATCTGGAATCTGACGTCGACCGCCGTTTCTAGTAAACTGACCCGTGAGTTTCCGCCTGCGGTTAGCGAGATCCCGCGTTCCGTAAAATCTGACTTCTTGTCGGAGATATCAATGATCTCGGTCGATACCTCCGTTAGCTTTTCAATAACGCTCGCCGGTCCACGAACGCGAACCTTTTCCGGTGATGCGATCGGTTCTGAGGCCATTTCATAACCGTCCTCAAGTTGGCCCCGGGTTCGAACCTTTATCGGAACTTCTTTTGCGGCAACGGATTCTAGTTTTACATTGATCCGGTTCGGCTGTATATCTTCCAAGCGTACGCCTGTCGGAAGGTCATATGCCGTAACATTCGATGGCGAGAGATTTACAACATGGTCGCCCGCGGCCAGGTCGGTCAGGTCAATAGAGATTCTTAAGTCGCGCTCACGGATCTGTCCAAGTCGGCGTTTATCTCCTACCACACGTATCTCTACCTGAGGATACGGGTCATTCGTTATCTCGATATTCTCTCCAACGCGGATAGCAAGCGGAACCGAGTAGCGATCACTTCCGACCTCACTCAGTCCGGTGACCCCGATCCAAAGAGCGAGCGTTATCGCGAGAGCTATCAGTTTCATCGCCCAATCCTCAAGAAATATCTTCTTTAGGATGTGGGTTAGAAACAATTTTGCGGGACGCTGCCCGGGTTCAGTTTCACTCTTGTAACCCATAGTGAGTCGCTGTTAAATGATCTTGCTTTCTGCTTCCGCCATCTGCTGGGTCTTTTCAGGCTTCTTTTCGATCATCGGGACGTTCATCGCCTTAAGAAGTTTTCGGCGAAGCTGGGTGGTATCGATGTTTCGTTTGACGTTTCCGCCTTCGACCCACGTTATCAATCCCGTTTCTTCCGACACGACGATCGAGATCGCGTCGGTACCTTCCGTAATTCCTATGGCCGCGCGGTGCCGCGTTCCAAGGTCACGCGAGATGCTGGGATTCTTTGTCAGTGGGAGAAACACCGAAGCAGCCGCAACGCGCTCATTCTGAATAATGACGGCACCGTCGTGCAAAGGCGTTGAGGGATTGAAGATCGTTACCAAAAGGTCATAGCTTATTGCAGCATCAATCTGAACACCGGCATCGACGAAGTTCCTTAGCCCAACGTTCCTTTCAATGACGATCAACGCTCCTGTTTTTTCGGTGGAAAGGGTTGTAACAGCAAGCACTATCTCGTCATAAATGCTAACGCCGAACTGACCGCGTTGACGTTTCATTATCGGGAACCGAAGTCGATTCGCAAAGTAGATCAGAGCCTGTCTGATCTCCGATTGAAATAGAACGATTATCGCAAAACCGACGTAGAGAACGGCTGAGCGAAGAACGAACTCAAGCGTCGCAAGGTCTTGGGCCACGGCGAGCCAGTAGAGTAACGCTAATAGAACAATGCCTACCATCGTCGGCACGGCCCGCGTTCCCCGCAGAAGTCTAAGTATTACATAAACAATTACGAATACAATGGAGATATCCAGCACATTGCGCACTGTGTTCCATGTCGGGATGTATTCGCTTATTTCCATCTGAAATATAAAATAGGTCTAATGATCTTCAGTTAAACCTATACGCGAACGGCCAGACGCCGCCGCTTCCTAGCATATCATACCGGGTCCGGGCATCACCGCCGGCTGCTATAGATCACCCCAACAAGCTCGCCCTCGCGGCTGATGACTCCAACTATGCCGATGCTGTTGGTTCGGGCAAGTTCTCGCGCCTCCGGAAGCGGTGTGCCAACCTCAACAAAATGATCGCCTTCTACCGGACGCATAACAGTGCCGACCGAAACGCTTCGCCATTCCGTACGCTCGACAGACTTCACATCTTCAAGCAATAGCATTCCATGGAGCCGCTTTGCGGCGGCAACAGGAAAAATTGCCTGCGGATTCATTGGGAGAATAGTTTCAACAAACTGATGTATGGTCGTTTCTGGCGATACGGAGATCGGGAGCATCATCGCATCTTCAACAAGTATTCTTGCCGATGAGCGCACTTCCAATATTATCTTCTTGGCCGAATCAAAAAGAAATATGCCTGCGAGCACAGCCCAAAATCCGGTAAAGAACTCGAGCCGAAAGATCGCAATGATGAGACCGAAGAAGATGAGAGCTACGGCGATCACTTGTCCGAATCGGCCTGTCAGGATCGTTGCTTCATCGAGATCACGGCCGGAACGCCAGAGATACGCACGAAGCACCCTTCCTCCGTCGAGAGGATAGCCGGGGAGCATATTAAAAACAGCGATCAGAAAATTCAAAAGCGCAAGGGCGTATCCAATGATCACCAAGATCGGCATATTAGCAGATGTGTGCGAGAATGCCATAAGCATTCCCAGCATTGCAAAGCTTGTGATCAACGAAAACCCGCCATGACTTACAAATGGCAGTGTTATTCCCGTCATCGGCAAAGCTCGAGTGATCCCGCCAATATTAACCAGTGCTTGAAATCCGATGAACGCCGCAAGCCCGATCGAACAAAGCTTCGTGAACATATCTCTGGAATCCAAAGCCGTTCTAACGCCGGCACTTACAAGCACGATCAGCGCAAAGGTTACCAACAAACCCCCGAAAAGTCCAAGTTCTTCAGCGAGTGCGGCGAAGATGTAATCGGAATCAGCCACAGGTATCAACTCGGGATGCCCGAGACCAAGTCCACGTCCGGTCATCCCGCCGGAAGCAAGTCCATATGTTGCCTGCGCAGGCTGGAATGCGAGAACGTCGAACCATGCATCGATATTTATGGTCCGCATTAAATTTGGGTCGCGCTCGATCAACTGCGGAAGGGATGGGTCTTTTTCGACCAATTTCCTATAGTAGCCGTTGAAATCATCTTTCCACCAACTTGTTTCAGTATCTGGTGGGTTAAAACCGTCGAGCCATAAATGAAATCTCTGCTGAATGCGGTCCGGAAGTACCGACTTGATCGGCTTGGCAACAGTCGGTAACAGCGGGATCCTTTCTTGGGTAGAAACTGGGAGAGCCCCGACCACCAGGACGCTCGCAAGAAATAAAACGCTGCCGATCAGAATGAATCTTTGGGAAAATCGTCTTACAGCGATGAGGTAGAGGGTTATATAAACCCCACTGAATACCATCATTTGGCCGAAATCTTTTAGGACAAAGAATGGGAAGAAAGGAAGGGCCGCCATAAAGATGAGCGGCACAACATCTCTTGCACGCGGCAGGCCCCAATAGGTTTTTGCGAGATTTTTATACAGAACGGCGAGTACTGCCGCGAAACCTATCAAAAAAGGGATCTTGGCAAGTTCCCAGGGGGTCATATTGCCGATCGATTTTCCTGCTCGGGACGTGATGGCCGCAAGTATCAGTGGGCCTAACGTTAAAAGTACGATGAGGAATCCGTTCTTTTGGAGCATCTCAAGGACGCGTTCCTGTCTAATGATAAAGAACGCAGCGACTAGGGCAATCAATCCTAGGACTGGATTAATTGTCTTTCCGGAGAGGAGCACGGAGCCCATAGCCTCCTCGGATGGACGCGGAGTTTCTTTTGATAGATCGACAGGTGATGGGGGCGTTGCAGGAAGTCCCATCAGTTGTTTTTTCTCAGCAGAGTAATTCTCCTGAATGTAATGCATCTGCGCGGTCTTTATCTTTGCTTGCCGCGCCTCGGCCTTATCCCGCCGGGAAATATATTCAGGATCGCTAAAGAGCCTATACTGAACGGTCAGGCCGATAGAGAACAAAAGCACTGCAGAAGTGTACAACGTCCAACTTCCGGAATATTTCCCGATCTTTTTCAGGAAGATCGGGACGATCGCCAGAAGAGCCACCAGAGCCACATTTCTATAGCCGGTGATCCAAGATGCCTCATAACCACGTATAAGGCCTCCGTAATATACGGAATAGTGTGAGATCGCCGTTACAAGCACGATCAACAGCAGTATGAAGAAATGGGATGAAGTGCGATTCTTCAATTGGATTTTCTCCTTGCCGGAGCCGGTCTCTTAGGAGCTTGTCGCGGCCTATATTGCTCTCCTAACAAACCCAGTTCGCGTGCTTTCAAGATGACATTCGCCGCGATCGGTGCTGCGGTACGCGAGCCATAGCCGCCGCCCTCAACGACTACAGCTATGGCAAATCTTGGACGCTCTATCGGTGCCAGACTGATGAACCAGCTATCTGAACGTTTTACCATTATTGGGACCTGATATTCTTCCCAATCGCCGGCTTCGTTTCGACGTCTTCGTTTTTCGGTCTTCAGTTCCCCGGTCTTCTCATCGAACAGCGGCACTTGTTTTTCAGCAGTTCCGGTCTTTCCTCCGGTTCGAATACCAGTGCCGGCGAGTTTTCCGGCGATGACGGTTCCGGTACCTCCGGGTTCTTCGGTAACCGTGGACATCACCTCGCGAACAACAGCGGCTTGTTGAGGTGTCAATATCTGGGAGAATGCTTCCGGTTGTCGATCCAGCTCTATCCTCGGCTTCATCAATTTTCCTTCCATATTTCCCGCAGCAGCTGTTATTAAGGCCATTTGAAAAGGTGTCATCTGGCCTGCATATCCCTGGCCGATACCTTCCAGTCCAATATCAAAAAGGGAAATATCTTTCCCCGTAACGATGGTCGATTGCTGGGGGGCGATCGAATTGGCGATGGCCGGTGTGCTTGCATTCAGCACTTGAGGAAAAAATTTTGACATTACCGCTTCTTCGGGAGTTTCGACCGGGAGTATCCCAAGAGCGATCGCGGTTTCTCGAATTCGTTCACGTCCAAGTGCGATCGCCAATTGCGCAAAATACTGATTGCTTGAAACCTTGAACGCGGTCCGAATGTCCTTTTCCTGACAGCCGCCGGCACAAGCTCCGCTAACGTTCATACCGTCGCGACTCTGACTGGCATCCACAATAGGTATCGAACCACGAGTTGGTTTGAAGCCTTCGGCATAGCTCGGAAAGGTCAGGTTCTGTTTTCCTGCGCGAAATGCGGAGATCATGGTGAAGAGCTTAAAAGTCGATCCGGGAACGTAGAATTCACGCATGGCTCGATTGAGCAGAGGTTTATTGCGTTTGTCGGCCTCGAGTTTTAGATACTCGTCCAGATCGTTCGCTTGAGCGAGGTTGTAGGAGGGGTTTGAGAACGAAGCAAGAATATCGCCCGTCTGAGGATCAAGGACGACTATAGCCCCGTTCCGGCCATCAAGTTGCTGTGCGATAAACGCCTGAAGATCGCGGTGTATCGTAACTCTTACGTCTTTATTCTCGGGTTCTGGCCTTCGGTATTTCCAAAGCACTTCCCAGGCTTCCGGCATCGGATTCTCTGTTCGCTGATATAAAGTCCGTTCAAGTCCGGGAGTGCCACGTTCGGTGCCGAGGAAGTGGGCCATTTCCTTTTCAAGTGAGTATGAACGCACGATCTCGCCCTTAGCGTCCAATTTGTAATACGCAAGCGCAGATGCCAGGTCACCATTCCGGTCAAGCATCCATCCGCGGAGATTTGCCGCCGTCGTTCGACGATTTCGAAGATCTTTGTATGCAAGTGCCTGGAACTGCTCGTTCACATCTCCTGCGAAATAGGTCCAATAGACTTGAAATCCGAAGACCGTAAGGGCAAGGATTATGAATACACATTGCCAGATCCGAATGCTTCGATTCGCAATGGTTTGCGTAAGGCGATTTTTTACTTCACGCGGCAGATCAAGTTCAAATAGAAATTTTGGACGTCGAAAATTGTCAAAGAAGGTGATAACCAGGAAACCGATGAGTATTCCGAGAGCAATGATATAGACGATGCTCAAGCCGGCAGGTGTCCGCTCGAGTACCTGTCCTCCGAACCAATATTCCGGACGGAGATAGTCCGTGATCACTTGTAAAAGCAATAATATCATTGCAGTTTATCTTTTTCTCCCTCCTTTTCATCAGAAGCAGTGATCAACTGAGAAGGCTGTAAGGCATTTTCCGACTGCAGCTCTTGTGGATTTGAAAAAGAGGGGGACTGGCCCTCAGGACTTAACCACTCTATTCTCTTTGAAGCGAAGAAAAGATCACCGGCCCTAAGAGCTTCTGTCGTCTCCCGGCTCATGGTATGAGAGGCCTTCGAATCAGGATGTTCTGTTAGCTGTTCAATATCGATCGTTATGGTAACCACTCCAAAAGTTATTGTCTGACCTGAGACCAACTCTACGGCTTTGCCGTATTCTAATTTTTTACCTTCAATAAAAGTTCCATTCGTTGAACCAGTATCAGCTACAACTATCCGTCCGTTCGAGTTTAAGACGATGGCGGCGTGGTACTTAGAAATACTTCTATCGTTGATGGCGATATCGTTTTCTTTCGTGCGTCCAATGCTGATCCTCTTGTTTGCGATCAGCTGGATTATTCTTTCAAAAGCTTTTCCTTCGATCGAATAGCGGACACGTATTTTCCGATAAAGCGGGGCAGATGGTTTCGAATCATTAACTCGCTCCGTTTCTATTTTGCTTTCTGAGTTATCATCGGGAACAGATACATGGATCTCCCTTTCTTCCTCGTTTCCTGTCAATTCCTCAAAACTGACAAGCAACTTCACGCCTTCTGTAAAATAGTCCGTTTTTACCGAGATCCTGATCGGTGCATAACTGTAATAATGTCGGTCATTTATATGATCGATCACCGCGATCAGCATCTCATTCTCCAGTGCTTTGATGGCATTATCCGCATCGGTCGAGAATTTGTCCCACTGCATTTTTAACTGAATGTTATGTGGCGCAAATTTGCGACCAGAGGCATCTTCGCGGATCTCGGCGTCCAGCAAAGCTTTTATCCGCTCGATCAGCTCGCTGGTTGCAAGGGTGCTTCCGGGTTTCCATCCCCGTCCCGTTAGCCGGTCGAAAAGATCGCCGATCTTTGTCAAGACGCCTTGAACTAACCAATCCGGTGAGATCGTTCTCTTGTTTGTCGGCTGCCCGGTATGCATCAATAATAAAACGAAATTATCTGTAAAATTGTTGCCATTCTAACTGAGCTTATAAAGAATCAGAAACCAAATTAAGAATTGATCGGCTGAAGCCCTTTATTTAGTCCGTTTATTGAAATTAAAGCGATTGTAAACATTCGGATTCGATAGTAATATCCTTGTAGCTTTTACCGTAATGATATGAAAACAAGAGTCGGCATCATATTTGGCGGCCGCTCCGGAGAGCATGAGATCTCGGTGAGGTCGGCTTTGTCCGTCATCAACGCGATCGATCGCAGGAAGTATTCGCTTGTTCCGATCGCTATCGATAAAGAAGGACACTGGCTGAATCCGTTTCGATCGGCCGAATTGTTCCCGGATGACGTAAGGGTTGATCTTCTAAACGGAATACAGGGGGCAGACGGAGCATTCGGCCTATTGCCGGATCGCGGTTTCAATGGAATGACCTCCCTTGCAGGTGCCGAAATGCCAAGTATAGGATTGGACGTTATTTTCCCGGTCCTGCATGGAACCTATGGTGAGGATGGGACTGTCCAAGGATTATTCGAGCTCGCTGATATTCCATACGTTGGCTGCGGGGTACTGGCCTCCGCGTGCGGTATGGACAAGTCCACGATGAAGGCATTGTTTCGGGAAGCCGGACTGCCGATTTGCAAATACGCATCTTTTCTTAGAAGCGAATGGGAATCTGACCCAGATCGGATCGTCGGGGAGATGGAACGTTCGTTGGGTTATCCGATGTTCGTTAAGCCGGCAAATCTTGGATCCTCTGTTGGGGTTTCGCGTGCTGGTGATTCGGTCGAGCTCCGGAGAGCGGTTGCTCTTGCAGCCGAATATGACCGCAAGATAATCGTTGAGGAAGCACTTACAATGCGTGAGATCGAGTGCGCAGTGCTCGGGAATGAATATCCACAAGCAAGTCTTCCAGGCGAATACATTATAAGAGACAAAGCGAAATCATTTCTCGACTACACAGAAAAATATGCCGGAACGGGCAACAACGAGTTCATTGTCCCGGCACCGATCTCTGAGGAATTAACTGAAAAGGTTCGTGAAATGGCACTTGCCGCATTCAAGGCTATCGATGGCAGCGGACTCGCGAGGGTCGATTTCTTTCTCCGTAGCGACAACGGTATGCTCCTTGTCAATGAGATCAACACGATGCCGGGATTGACCGATGCTTCAGGTTTTCCAAAAATGTGGGAAGGCAGCGGGCGTTCTTTTACAGATGTGCTTGATACACTTATTTCACTTGCGATCGAGAAACATGCAGACCGAGCACGAAACAAGACCACTTTTAACTCTAACCACTAAAACGAAAATAGGGAGGATGAATAATGTCAGTTGCCAAGAATATAGAAATCACATCTACCTCAAAGGTAGGTTTTGAGGATGCTATCAAGAAGGGAATTGAGCGTGCGGCACGCACGATCGATAACCTGCGGGGAGCTTGGATAAAGGAACAAAAAGTAAATATCGAGAACGGTCAGGTTAGCGAATATGTCGTGATGATGATCTTGACGTTCGTTCTTTCGGAAGACGAGTAGTTCTACCTCGCTTTTTCGGCGTGGTAGCCTTTTCGGGTTCTAATCGTCAAACCGGGACGGGAAATGCGGAGTTCCAAAGAGCGCCACTTCCCGTCCCTATTATTGTTCTTGGGTGAAAATCCGAGAGTGTATTGAGTTCCGAGTTCATTTACAATTCTCTCGAATGCCTCGCGCAATCTTGCACCGCCGGGGCTTTCAATGAATGTGCCGCCACTTCGTTCAGCAAATCGGCGCAACGACGCGGCAGCAGACATCCTGTCCTTGGCGGAAAGATTAGGTGATGCCATATCGACAGTGTAAATGACCGCATTGACAGCCAAAGCAGCTTTTAGAGCCGCATCCGCGGAACGTCCGCTCATGGTATCAGCACCATCGGAAAGAACAATTATTGCCTTCCTCGGTTCCGGCCGGTCTTGGAGTGCTTCGGCGGCTTTGAAAATGGCATCATTCAAAACTGTCATCCCATACGATCTAAGGTCAAAGATCGTTTCCATTACGTCACGGCTATTTGAGAAATCCTGGACGAGAGCAACCTTTGAATCAAAACGATAAATAGCGGCTTGATCGTCGGTCCGCAAGCCGTCGAGAAAACGTATCGCTGCTGCACGCGCAACAGATATTTGCTGGCCCATGCTGCCGGACGTGTCCAAAAGAATGACCGCGGCAAAAGGCGTTTCTTCAGCGGCGAAAAATTCTATCTCCTGCTTTACGCCGTTCTCAAATATAGAGAATTCTTCCTTCTTCAAACCACTTACGTGTCGGCCTTCTCGATCAAGTATCGAAGCATTCATTATCACGATAGACGAATCAACGACTAAGATGTCATCGTCATTTTGGGCGAATGCGTGTTGAGCCGTGAACACAATAATGCAGATAAATGGCAGGATTGCTGAAAGAAAGCGATAAGAAGTGGCAAAATGCAGATTCATTTCCTCAATCGGAGAAATCTGGCAACGGTGATAATGGCGTTAGAAGTTTGAATAGCAGCTGCCGAGATCGTGAAGCGGGTAGATTTCTGAAGTTCTTCGACTAAGGTTACCGTTGATTGCTTCAAAAACTGAAAGGCATGTTTAACATCAGGTTTTTGCCCGATCTCCTCTTCGACGCGTTGTTCTGCTTCCTTATCCGAACCTCCGCCGAGATCTTTTCGTATTCTGGAGACAAGCTTTTCTAATTCTTCCAGATCCTTAATGTCCTCTTGGGAGAATTGATTATTCTCATTTAGCGATCTTTCCAATTTTTCCGAGAGCTCAAGTGCATCAGAGCCGCGCCTTATCATTGCCAAATGCTCTTTCCGTTCGCGTTCTATACGCTGTTTAATAAGCTGTTCGCGGATCGTTCTCGGCTGATCTTCGCGACTTCGCCAACGATCCGCCATCGGCTCCGGCGGTTCTGTTGTTGGTGTCTGACCCATAACGGCAAAACCTGTGGCGAGCACGAATGCCGTTAACACCGATGCGGTTTTGATAAGCCTTATCATTTGGCTATGGCTGGTCGATCGTTTGAGGCGGGTCCAATAGCTTCCCGGTCATCGACTCGACCAATTTTACCAGAAATTCCTCTTCTGCGAGCCCGGAACTTGGGACTGTTCTCCATTCGGTGAAAAGTCCCGCACCGGCCCGTCCTTCGATCTTTGCCACTACGGACACATTATTTCTTATACCGTCGATCGGCTGTATCGTTACGGTTAATGTGTATTGTCCGCGCGTCCAAGCGGTGTCATCAAACTGCAAGACGGCATATCGCTTCATTTCATTGGTGGCGATCACCTGTCCGCGGCCGAACACAAATGGTTGTGAGACGATGACGCCTTCTGACAATCTGGATGAGGCCTCATCCAATATGATCTTTTTTTCTTTGAAGATCTCTTGAACAATGTCGATAAGTGCGTCACGGCGCCCATTCAGTTGATAGGGGTTCGGCAACCTGTCGCGCACCTGGGTCTTACCCTTTCCCCAATCGAACGAGCGGTTAACATCTGATGGGCGAGACGTCGCCTTATTTGTGTCGTCTTTTATCTTCTGGGTTTGAGAATCGACACCCTTTTGTCCGTGAGCTATGGACAGACAAAAGAAAGAAACAAAAATGCCGGAGATCAATAAACGCATAGGATCTTTCGGATAGAACTCAGATTACAATATACCTTATCTCAAGGAATGCTAAAAGATTCGATGTTGCTAGTTCTCGATTGGTTGTAATTTCTACCTTCTATTGCGGTTTTCACTGGATCTCTCTAATTCCCAAAGGAGAAGATTTTTCAGGAAAGAGTTATGTGCGGCGAACCAAGCAATGACAAAGCCAGGCAGGCCGTCAAGAAATCCACATTTAAGGATATAGCTTCTAAAGAATGCGGCGGGGCCTGACATGATGATCTTCCTTAAGGATGACGGCTTTCCGTCTTTGAACATTTGCTCAGCCGCAAGGGGAGCATAGCGCTCACCGATCATTTTATGATGTTCGGCTACGTTCCTAACGGTGTAATGCAAGATATCACCATTTAAGGTGTCTGTCACCGCATTGGTGTCCATTTGAAAACTCTCGTGTACTAGAACATCCTTCCAATGTCCCTTGGTTCTATTGAAAAGACGCAATTGCCGATCTGGATACCAGCCCGAATGTCTGATAGGTCTATCCATATAGAATGACAGGCGGGGAATTTTGTAGCCTTGAGCCTTTGATCCTTTTTGCCTTAGATCTTCGATCTCCGCTTTTAGTTGTGGTGATACCCGCTCGTCAGCATCTATGCTCAATATCCAATCGTTTTCCGCGGAATCGGTCGCAAATTGCTTCTGATCCGAGAAGCCACCCCATTCGCGGATGATAGTGCGAGACCCTAATTCCTTAGCTATATCTACCGTTCGGTCTGTGCTATTTGAATCGACAATTAGGATTTCATCGGCCCAATCAACTGAAGCGATTGCATCGGCAATGTTTGCCTCTTCGTTGAAGGTAATGATCACCGCAGAGATCTTCACGCAGATGATTTTCGCAGAGTAGATCTAAATAACAAAGCAAAGCCCGCAAAATTCACGGGCTAAACAACAACATATTAAAGAGAAGGTCAGCGTCAATTACCGCGAATGGGTGATTCGAGAACGATGTTATTGCGTTCAAGAGTTGTGGCCGTAACTCGCTGAAGATCAGCTATCGCCTTGCGGTAATCGGTCTCGGCCCGGATCTCAGAATTCCGTGCGTTGGTCAGGGCATTCTCGCGCTGGAACAGCAAAAAGGTCGTTGAACGTCCAGCGTCAAAAAGCCGACGTTCGCCTTCAAGCTGAACGCGCTCTGCGCCACTGCTATAAAAAACACCGCCGACCCCAGCCAAAGAGCCAGCAAAAGCAGTCTGATATTTGACACGAACTTCATCGTCTATGCTATGTCCGGAAACGATATTATGCTGGTTTTCAAAAAAAAGGGCAAAAGTATTGCAGTATTCGAACGTAGGCCCGATGTTAGAGATTTTTTATGATAAGCATCATTGTATAAATGAGGAACAAAAAAACTCCAAAATAGCTTGAAGACAATACTCTCATTATAGTCAATCGTATTGGAAGTACATTGATCTGAGGCGTAAGCGTTGGTGGGCCGCTTGGCCTGGCACCTTGGGTAAAACAGCAAGGTAGCTTCAGGGTTGCTTTTTAGCTCCGACTATTTGTAAGAAAGCTTGGAAAACAAACCTAGGGTTTTGAATTAAATAGCGACGCCAAAGTCGTTTTGGCTCCTTCCACAATCTAAATAGCCATTCGAGTCCAATGCGGCTTAACCATCGTGGGGCTTCTTTGACATTACCTGCGAAAAAATCGAAGGAAGCCCCAACCCCGAACATAACGCATGAAAGTCGTTGAGCGTTTCTGGACATCCAACGCTCCTGCTTTGGACACCCAAGTCCAACAAATAAAAGAGCAGGTCTTGCTGACTCTATTTCTTGAATGATCTTAGCTTCTTCGTTAGACGTTGGTGGTCGAAATGGAGGCGAAAATGCATAACTAACGGTAAGGGAGGGAAATTCTGTAGAGAGCCGATCAAGTATCCCAGATATGACGTCCTCGGAGGCGCCGTAAAATCCTACCGACCAGCCTTTTGAGGCAGCGACCTCGCACAAGCGGGTCATCATATCGTTAGCTCTTGTCCTTTCAGCCTGTTTGTGTCCGAGCAACTTCTGCATCCAAACAAGCGGCATCCCATCAGGGATCACTAGGTTTGCTGAGTTTACTAATATTGCGAATTCAGGATCATCAAAACCCTCCATAACCATATGGACCGTAGAAAAACAGATATATCCTCCCTGTCTTTCTAACACCATTTTTTCAACCTTGTCGGCTATGGACGTCGCGCTACAAAGATCCACGTCAAGACTCACGATCCTGACACGCCCTTGAGTTGTGAGCCCGGTTTTCTCAGTTTCATCCATTGATCGTATTCGCGTATATACGGCTAAGCCGCTGGACGTATTGACCTATCTCAAAATGTTTACGAACAGTTTCTATTGCTTGTAGGCCAATATCTTCAAGGTTGACCTCTCCTCGTATGGTCTGCTTTAGTTTCTGAACAAGCTCAGCTTCCGAGAAAGGTTCCACCAAGAAGCCATTTTTCGCGTTTTCAATAACCGTTCTTACTGAGGCAACATTGCCGACAATTACGACACAGCCAGTCGCCATTGCCTCAAGCATGGCCATCGGCAGTCCTTCACCATAACGTGATGGCAGTACAAAGATATCTGCCTCCCGTATGATATTCCATTTCTCATTTCCGCGAATCACGCCTCCATACACGAAACGATCGTCCAAGAGAGAAGCCATCTCAGTGACGAAGTATTCTCGAAGAGGCCCTTCGCCGTAAGCTCTAACATCAAAATCGAGCCCCTCTTTCCTAAGAATTCGCACGGCATTGGTCAATTCGTGCAAGCCTTTCGATTCATGCATCCTTCCAAAATAAAGTATGCTTGGCCGATCGTTACTGCGTTGAGCTTTTTCTATGAATCGACCTGGGATCGCATTTGGAAGAATGAAGATATTCTTCGGTGCCCATCTTTCTTCGATCAAACCTTTTTCGTGATCGCTGTAAACAACTATAGAGTCTGCCATACTAAGCAATCTCTTCGTCGTGAATCTCATTGCCTTTGAGGGAATGTCCTCTATGAGGTACTTTCCTCCATGTATTGCCAGAATCACAGGAGTGCGGGTTAAACGAGCGATTGCCAACAGTACCGCATCACGAGTTATCGAACGATCAGTCAGGGCGGTATTAATGTGAAATACATCAGGCCTGAATCGGAGTATTTGAGCGATAAAGCGAAAGGGTAAAATCAATTGGCGTATGGCCCAAAATACCCCGGAACTTTCTCTGTCTTCGCGGCCTGCTACAAAATGAAGGAATTGGTCCGGACAATATTCGATTATCTGGCGAACGATAGTCGAGATACCACTTACATTGCGGCTTTCATCGAGGCTCGGAGCGGTTATGAGTATTTTCATCAGTTATGCGCAAACAATAGGCAAAATTCGAATTCTATCCGTTTGCAACGACCTGATTATTAACATACAAACAAAGAGATGCATATGGAAGCAATGCGATCCGTAACGAAGAGTCAGAGGCCAGAGGCATTGCCGAACCGCGTGCCGGAATGGGTAATGCCGTTCATAAAATTCGGTGTTGCGGTTGTCGATATATTCATCGCGGCTGTAAGTTTTTTGCTTGCGTTCAGGTTGCGAGAGGGGGCGGCGATCTTTTCGGGTGACAATTCTCTGTGGTCGCGAGAGTTTTCGCCGTACTCAGGAATTCTGATCGCGGCTATTATCGTCCGTTTTGCGATGCTTCTTTATCAGCGAGTCTATCGATTTCACGGTGTGTTCTCATACGTTCAGGAAGGAATACGTATTTTCAAAGCAATAGCAGTTGGATCGCTCATCATCGTTTCTTGGGCATTTCTTTTTCGCGGGGGGTTTGCATACAGAGATTTTTCATATTCAAGGGCTGTTTTTGTTCTCGATTTTCTTATCGCACTTGTGCTCTATCTTTTATTTCACTTGGTCATCAGGGCGATCCAGACAAGGTTCCGGAAACGAGGAATAAATTTGGTCCCGACACTAGTTGTGGGCACGAATGCTGAAGCTCTTCAAACGGTACGGGAACTCGAACGCCGCCCGGATCTGGGATTCAAGATAGTTGGGGTTGTAAGAAACGGGAACGATCCCGGGCCTGAAACTGGCGAGCTGGGAGGCGTTTCTGTTGTCGGTGCGGCTGGCGAACTTGCTGATCTGATACGTGAGCTCCGGATCCAGGAAGTGATCATCACCGATGATTCCGTTCGTGGCGAATCACTATTTGATGTGATGATGCAGACAGGACGTTCCCGTCGAGTTGAGTTCAGATTTGCTCCCAGTTTTTTTGACCTGTTGCCGCAGAAGACGAGCGTAGAACAAATAGGTGTTCTTCCGATGGTCAGGCTTTTTCGTGAGCCGCTTTCGGATACGGATCGTCTGATCAAGCGACTTTCTGACATCGTGATCGCATCATTCGCTTTGCTGATCACATTTCCGGTTTGGCTTATTACCATGCTGCTGGTTCGTTTTAGCTCGCGCGGTAATATTTTCTTTCGTCAAAATCGTGTTGGCATGGATGGCCGTATCTTTCAATGCTATAAATTCCGTACAATGTTCGCCGATGCAGATGATACCGTGCATCGCGAAGCATATAAACGGAATATTGAAGGTGAGAGCGGCGAGGGCGGTCTGCACGGAAAAGTAAAAGACGATCCAAGGGTTACTCCAGTCGGGCGCTTTTTGCGTCGCTGGAGCATCGATGAACTTCCGCAGTTACTTAATGTTCTTAAAGGCGATATGAGCATCGTCGGCCCGCGTCCTCCGATACCGTACGAAGTTGAAGAATATAACATTGAGCACCGCAAAAGGCTGGATATGAAGCCGGGAATCACTGGTCTGTGGCAGGTATCAGGACGCAGTACGATCTCTTTCGAGGAGATGGTTCGATTGGATCTTTTTTATATTGAGAATTGGTCGCTGCTGCTGGATATAAAGATCATATTGCTGACCATACCGGCGATCTTCCGAGGCGAGGGTGCAGAATGATGATAGCCGATGCTCTACGTTTCGGAGCCCAATTGCTTGCCGAGGCGGCGATCCCGGAACATTCAAAGGAGGCAGCGTCGCTACTTGGTTTTGTGATAGGACGTGACCGGGCATACTTGATCGCGCACGATGACCTTCAACTTGGAGCCAAAGAAATTGAACGATTCGAAGCCGTTCTGCGGCGACGTGCTTCACATGAACCATTTCAGTACATAGTCGGAAAACAGGAATTCTTCGGACTTGAGTTCAAGGTAACGCCAGACGTTCTTATTCCTAGGCCTGAGACCGAGATACTAGTTGAGCATGCGATCGATTGGTTGAATAGACGGGAGGCTCGACGATTTTGTGAGATCGGTATCGGTTCAGGTTGTATCTCACTGGCAATTCTTGCGAATGTTCCGGATTCGACATGTATTGCCGGAGACGTCTCGGAAAATGCCCTCTTGGTTGCTGTAGAGAATGCCTTGCGACTCGGCCTTCAGCAACGTATCAAGATCGTCCTTTCAGATATATTTGCATCGATGGACGAAAGGGGTCTTGATCTTATAGTCACAAACCCGCCTTACGTCGCTTTGAAAGATATTGGCGGGCTGCAAATAGAGGTTCGCGAGCACGAACCCCTTGTTGCATTGACTGATCGTGGAAATGGATTAGGTATAATTCGCCGGATCATTCACGATTCAGCAGAGCGGCTGGCGCCGGGCGGGCGGCTATTGATGGAGATAGGCTGGGATCAATCTGAACCTGTCCAGGCCATGCTTCTGCCTGAGGTCTGGCAAAGAATAGATCTTATTCCTGATCTTCAAGGCATTCCGCGGGTCGTGTCGGCAATAAAAACAAGTGATTGATCACTGTATAGTCAAAACGCATCACATTTTCCAGACACGAAATGCTTGATTTTTATCCGATTTTGGGTTTACTATAAGGGCGTTCCATCAAGGCAGTTTGAAAAGTAATCGATGACGTGGATTGGCCAAATACCGTTTCGGCTTGGCCCAGGTCTTCCCCTAGAGCTTCAACAAGAGGCCAGTTCCGTTTTCAGGTTCGGAGGTGTCAATTATGCTCTACGCGTTGCTAGCCCTCGTTTCCCTCCTGTTGACCGCAGGTTCGTACTATATGTACACCAACAGCGGTGGGAACACGCTTTATCTCGTCAGCCTTATCGTATTTCTGATCGCAACGATCGGGTTGGGCGGTATGTTTCTTTCAGGACGTGTAAACCAAAAGGAAGATATCCATATCACTGAATAGCTGCGATCTATAGGTTTTTGTTCCTTGCTTTTAGCGGGCCTCTGCTACGGCATTGGCTCGTTTTTATTTCACCCACTCAGGTTTTCAAAAACTTGACATTTATGTAAGGATTTAGCAATCTTTAATTTTAGATCGACAATGCCAAAGATAGCCGATATCCAGGAAACGCCGAACCCGAACGCGGTAAAGTTCATCTTGAAGGAGCCGATGTCATATGGCACTTCGCACTCCTTCAAGTCTGCTGAGGAGGCCGGGACAGACGAGTTTGCCAAGTCGATATTTGACGTTGGCGAAGTTGTCTCAGTCTTTTACATGGATAAGATGGTTACCGTCGAGAAGACGGATGAGGCCGAGTGGGACGAGATACTTCCGGAACTCGCTGTTCCCATTAGGGCCGCAGAACCTGTTCGTTCAATAAATGGAAACGGCAACGGTAATGCCGCAAAAGCAATAGGCGGCACCCTGGGAGCCATCCTTGATGATGACCCTGTTGTTCGTGAGATAAATGCACTTTTAGACGAACGCATTCGCCCTTATCTTGCTGGAGACGGCGGTTGGCTGGAGGTCGTTGGTTTTGAGGACAAAACCCTCCGCATCCGATACGAAGGCGCGTGCGGAAGCTGTCCGAGTTCACTGACCGGAACACTGATGGCAATCGAGAATATGATCCGCGATGAGATAGACCCTGAAATAACGGTAATTGCCATCTGAACCGAACACGCCAACCCATCTCTAAATCGAATCACTGCAAGATTTTCTTGACATAGTATGCCGAATTTCGCCATAATCCTTATGGCAGCATCTTATGTTTGCTGACCGCGTCGCCGGCACATCCGCCCCGCCAATTTAGACCCCACCTATGAAACGCAGCAAGTATCACTGCCGTCATCGTCGGTATTTGGAGGAGAAACAATAGTGAATAGCGAAGAACTCGAGATTAGTTTGAAAGCTGAATTCGAGGGTTACCTTAACGATCTTTATTCTGAAATGCGGCAGCGAACCGCCGAGTTTCAGCGTAATTTTGAGGCCGAGTTCGAAAAGCACAAAGCGCAAATGGATGAAGCGATCCGTTTGCTGACGGAAAGATTCGAACAGGCCCCGAAACTTGAACCCGCGATAGCTCAATCCATTACAGAACATCTGCGCTTGGCTAAAGATGCCGGTGCGGAACTTGCCGCGACCGCATTTGACGAAGCTGAGAAACTGGTTTCTGGTTCTGCAGTATCTGTTAAATATGATGTGCTTCGTGATGCCATTGCAGAGATCTCCTCAAAGACGTCGCAATCTACAATCCTCACCTCTCTGATCTCTCATGCGCGAGAATTTGCCCCGCGCGGAGTTTTCTTTATCGTTAAGCACGGGGCTTTCGTGCCATGGAAGCGGTTCGATAGCAGCAGCACACAGGTTGTCCCCGTCGGGGACGGGCGATTCGAATCGTCAGATTCCGTTCTTGACCGAGCGGTAAACGAACTTAAGATTGCGGAGGCGTCCTATTTTGATGGATGCCTGGAAGAAGGATTTCTCGGTCCGCTCGGGCTTGGCCGTCCGGACAGGATGTATGCTCTGCCTTTGATCGCACGCGGCAGAGGAGTGGCGGTTCTGTATGTCGATTATGGCGACGGGACCACAGTAAATCTTGAAGCATTGGAAACCTTGGTTCGTGTGGCTGGTCTAACCGTGGAGCTTCTTGCTGCAAGTTCAGTTGTGAATGATCGTCAGCCGGTTGCTGAAAATACGCGACCTGAAATAACCTCATATGCGGTTCAGGAGGCCGTTTCTCCAGTTGCGAATGAGTTTCCTGCCGAGGTGCCCGAGTATTCGGGTTCTATCGAACACGTTGAACCCGACGCTGAAATACACTATACAGCCGAAGTGGTTAACGAAGCCGTGGTCGGGGAAGCCTCGGAATGGACGATGCCGGCCGAACCAATTGGGGAGCCAATTGAAGATTCCGAAACCGGATTCTCGTTCACTACCTCTCATCCCGAAGCTGAAGCCCCTGAAGAGGTCGCTTACGAATTCGTACCTGAAACTGCAGAGGAAACATCGTTTGAGATCTCCAAACCCGAACCAGAGTTTGAAGAAACGGCAGGCTCAGTTTCCAACTTAGGGTCGGCGTCCGAGCCTCATACCGATTTTGCCTTCAGCAGTAACTCAGACTTTGGGGCTTCAGCCGAGGATGTCGTTGGATCAACGGATGGGGTAGCTGAAGAGCAGGCATTTGATTCAGCTGAAGTTGCTCAAAACGGTTATCAGACCGAAGGTTCACCTGCGGTTTCTGAGACCATCCAGGCAGAGCGGCCGACCGGCAGGCTCAGCTCGCGCAATCTGGATCTTCCTATTGCTGTTTCTGAAGATGAAAGACCGCTTCATACAAAGGCTCGGCGATTTGCCCGTCTGCTTGTCGAAGAGATAAAGCTCTACAATCAGCAGAAGGTCGAAGAGGGCCGGAATTCCTCAAATCTTTATGACCAACTCCGGGAGGCGATCGATCGTTCGCGGGAAATGTATGACAAACGCGTTGAACCTATGGTAGCGTCAAAATTCGACTATTTCGATTACGAGCTTGTGAATAACCTTGCTCAAGGGGAAGCAGAAAAGCTTGGCCCTAACTATCACGCTGTCGCAGTATAGACAGTACAAAGGTCCGATTCTTCAATGGCGGCCCGTTCTGGGCCGCCATTAAAGTTTGTTCAGTGATAAGAAAACCAGGGCGGGTTCCTATGAGATTTCAAAAAGCGCACTATTTCGTCAGGCAGCTTCGACTGGCTGCACGATTTCGGTAGTCAGGACCCTTTTTCCGTAACTGGGAACCAATGAAAATCGTACATTTTTGTATTTGGCAACCTATCTCGAAACGGAACGTAAATTGCTGAAATTTTCTAAAAGCTCTGCTATGCAGAACTTGGAGCGAATACCAGGAGCTTTGTCCAGAACGACGATCAAACCAAGGAGATGCCCATGTACGGATCAAGATCTCGTAAAAGTTTTTTATTCGCGGCGGTGATGCTATCGCTATTCTCGTATTCCGCCAGCGGTTATGTTCTTATTGATGATGAGCCGGAGATAACCGATCGCGTCGCTCGCATCAGCTTTATTGAAGGTGATGTTCAGATCAGGCGGTCCGAAAACGTTGATTGGGAAAAGGCGGCCCTTAATCTTCCTATAGTCGAAGGTGACATTATTGCTACTGGGCCTCGAGCACGAGTCGAGATCCAGCTTAATTCGAGGAATTATCTGCGGTTGGGGGAGGACTCGCTCCTGTCGCTGACGACGCTCCAGGATGCCGGTATTGCCGTAAGTCTTCAGCAAGGCAAGTTGCTCCTCCGTGTAAATGATATTTCAATCGACCGTGAGTATCTTGAGATCGATGCCCCGCGAAGCACTATCGCGATCCAGCGATCTGGCGAGTATTTCATCGATGCTGCATTGAATTCCGACGAGGTGCTGATCTCTGTCTTTGATGATGGCGAAGCTCGGATCTATTCTGAAACATCAGGGTTCACCCTTCGCGATGGGCGAAGCGCTCGCCTTCTCATTTCGGGTCGCAACGCGGGTGAATGGGATCTTTCAGGCTCTTCTTACCTAGCAGACCCGATCTTTGCATGGGCAAGAACGCGCGATAATGAAATAGCCCAACGCCTCAAACGCTCACATTACGACCAATACTACGATCGCGATATTTACGGTGCAGATGAATTAACGGATTACGGTGATTGGACATTTGATCGTGATTATGGCTACATTTGGTCGCCACATCAACGTTCAATAAGCTACTACAGCAACTGGTCGCCATATAGATACGGACATTGGCGCTGGTTGCCGTCTTTCGGTTGGACTTGGGTCAATGATGAGCCTTGGGGTTGGGCCACTTATCACTATGGTCGCTGGATCTGGGTAAAAGGCCGCTGGTACTGGACGCCGTATGCATACTATAGATATTCGCGTAGCTGGTGGCGTCCGGCGATCGTTTACATAACGGTCGTAAATAACAATGTTTGCTGGTATCCGCTTTCGTATCATCAGCGCTGGTACAATTACAATCGCAATTACAACAGACGGCATCGACAAGGCAACCCCAATCCAGGGCCTGTTGCTACAAATCCAACACCGCTGCCGAGTCCTGTCCCGGTCGATAATGAAGGCCCACGTGGTCCGCGACGGTTTCCCAATTCCCAAGATCTGCCAGATACAGGCGTGATCACGGTCTCGAAAGAAGACTTTGGAAAATGGAATGTACGGTGGACGCATCCGTTCCTCCGCGTTCCCTACAAAAAACAGGGATCTGGTGAGAAATGTTTCAATAAAACGTTGCTGAAGAGCCGGTTGCGGCAACATTCCATCCGGCAAACTAGAACCGTATTGCATACGGTCTGCTCCCATGATGCGAGTTGCCGCAAACGGATACGCCGATAGAAACAACAGCCGGCGGGGCGTTTCATTTCTGTACCGTTGTAGCAGTTCCATATATAGCGAGCCAGCAAATGCATCATTCTTTCCAGCGACCACATTCAGCCCAAAATACCAGTGATAATCCAACGGATACGCCATTACCTGGCGGAAAAGCATTATGGCAAGTTCCGGATTCGTTTCAACAGAATCCTGAGCTACGGACATCAACGAGTGGATCTCACGAAATTCATCGATCGGTCTTCTATTCTTGGCTGACCTCTCGTACTCCGCCATTAGCTCTTCGGACAACCGACGAGCCCAGGCAGGGTCGTGTTTTGCGATCGCACGCAAAACTTCGAACCGAAGATCGGGTAATTGTGTGAACAAAGACCGGGGATCATCAGAAAGCTGTCTTGTCTCAAATCCTTTTTCTTTGAAGTTCTCAACCGAGGCCCGATAGGCTTCGGTTAGGTAATCTCGAGCGCGCGCCTCATCCAGTTCCCAGGTGAAATCTCCGAGACGGATGAGACTCTTTACCTTTTTGTGAGTGTCGCTTTCGGCCCGTGCGTCAGCTGCAAGCTGCGCCGCCAGCGAGCGGGCAAAGTCCTGATCGCAAATGTGGTGCTCGTCACTGCTTACCTGAGAAAAAGAAGCGTTCACGAAAACCGAAATCACCAGAGCAAATACAAGAATGCGGGAAATCACCATTATAGGTCAGACTCCTGTTCAGAAAATACACCTAGAACACGCAACGGACCGAGAAAAGATGCAAGAAAAAGAACTTGCTGACGTTCTGTATAAGACGATTCTAATCAGCTTTCCCCGAACCAACAAGTTTTTTGGAGAATACTATATGACTATTACCAAATTCGCGGCCCTTTTTACCGTATTTTTCGCGGTCATTCTGACCGGGCCTAACGTGTTAGCACAGGGAGTGATCGTCCCGATAGTTTGTAATGTTAGGCCATGCCGCCCGCCGCGTCCGATACCTCGGCCGATCCCCTTGCCAAACGTGCTTCCTGTAAAGTCGATAAACATCCAAACCAAGATCGTCGGCCAGGTGGCAACGACCCACATTGAGCAGATCTTTCGTAACGATACACAATTCACACTAGAGGGTACGTACTTCTTCCCGTTGCCCGAATCGGCGGCGATCAGTGAGTTCTCCATATGGGAAGACGGTAAAAAGCTCGTCGGAGAGGTCAGAACTCGCGAAGAAGCGCGAAGAATTTACGACCAGATAGTTCGCAGTCAGCGAGATCCAGGACTTTTGGAATATGCCGGCAAAGATCTATTTCAGGCATCAATCTTTCCTATCCCGCCACATTCGGATAAAAAGCTCGAACTTATCTATTCACAGGTCTTGAAGGCAGATTCCGGCACCATTGCTTATAGATATCCGCTCGGAACAGGACACAACCTTTGGCGAAACCAAGATCCTTCAATAGAAAACATTAAGCGCGATATGCCCCCTCAGAAATTTGGCACGATCTCTGGAAAGATCGAGATCTCTAGTGATCGCGCTCTACGAAATATCTATTCACCATCGCACAGTATTGATATCAGTCGTAGCGGGGAAAAAATGGCGACCATCACGTTCGAGACAAAAGAGAATGACAATGATCTTGAGCTATTCTTTAATCATTCGAATGATGATCTGGGAATGTCGCTCCTTACATACCGCGAACCTGGAAAAGACGGTTATTTTCTGCTTATGCTCTCGCCCCGTGACAAAGTTTCCGAAAAGGAGATCGTAAACAAAGATATCGTTTTTGTGCTGGACACGAGTGGCTCGATGGCCGATGCAGGGAAAATGGATAAAGCTCGTGCCGCGATGCTGTTTGGTATTCGCACGCTGAATGAGAATGATCGCTTTAGCATCGTTAGCTTTGCCGGTGAGGAGAAATTGATGGAGCCGAATCTTATTCGGGCGGATAATGGCGGACGTTCTCGTGGCGAGGAATTCATCAACTCCCTAAAACCGGGTGGCGGGACAAACATTAATGATTCGCTGATAGCATCACTTAAGATGTTTGACCGCTCAGAGCGTCCCAAGATGATCATCTTTATGACGGACGGTCTGCCAACCGTCGGGGAGAGAAATACCGAGCGCATAATCGAGAATCTTGCGAAAGCAAAGAAGGTTGATGTTCGCATCTTTCCGTTCGGTTTTGGGTATGACGTAAATACAACGCTGCTCGACAAGATAGGGACTGAGAATGGCGGTATCTCAGACTATGTTCAGCCAAAGGAGGACCTTGAGGTCAAGGTCTCGAATTTCTTTTCGCGCGTAAGTTCTCCGGTCCTATCCGGGTTGGAGCTTGACCTCGCCGGGATTTCCGCCGAAGCCGTTTATCCAAGAAAGCTCGGAGATCTTTTCCGTGGGATGCAGCTTGCCGTGATCGGACGATATCGCAATTCATCAGATCTTCGGAATATCGAAATTACGCTTCGCGGAAAGAGCGGCAATGCTCAGCGTAGCTTCAAATTCAATGGTTTGAACCTTCCTTTACGAAACACTGAGAATGAATTTCTGCCGCGATTGTGGGCTATTCGCCGAGTCGGTTGGCTCATTGAGGAGATCCGCATCAACGGCGAGACCAAAGAGCTAAAGGACGAGGTCGTGGAACTTGGCACGCGGTACGGAATAGTTACACCATACACATCTTATCTTGCCGCTGATGGCCGAATGATAGCTACAAGCCGCGACACTCGCGGGCGTGCGATGATGGCACCGGGGGCAGCGGAACGCGTAGCGGCCGTAAGCGGAGAAGAGGCCGTAAGAATGAGCGTCCAGCAGAACAGACAGAAGATGAGTTCAAGCGTTTCGTTCAATGAAAAAGGATCAGCCGAAGATCAGGTATTGGTGCGAAGCACCGCAACAAATAGGTTCATTGGAAGCCGAAACTTCTTTCTAGAGAATAATGTTTGGGTCGATTCCGAGTTTACGGCAGATCGGAAACTGCCGGAAACGCGAGTGGTTTTTATGAGCGATGACTACTTTAAGTTGATAGAGAACGAAACAGAGCTTGCACGATATTTTTCGCTTGGCGAACAGGTCGTGGTTGTACTACGGAGTCGCGTTTATCGAGTGGTGAAGTAGTTCCGCCGCAAAAGCTGAGTTGTCGTTTCGTCAAAAAGGTGACCTTTGCGGAAAAACCGTTTATGCTATTTCGGTAAAGGTTCCCTTTTTTCATTCTTCTTTTGGAGGTTTCCGAGTGGTATCTTCGGTTAGGTTCTATCCATTTTTATTGATCTTATTGATCGTTGTTTCCAGTATTAACGGACAAGGTCCCTGGCGGGCGTCTAAATGCGAGACAGACGGCGACCTTGTTGCCGTTTATTTCACTTCGGCCACCAAAGGCTTTATTGCGGGAGACGCGGGGTATCTGGCTTCGACCTCCGACGGGGGGAAAACCTGGGAAAAATACGAGCTGAATACTACAGAAGATATCAATGAGATCTATTTCCGAAACAGTGATAATGGGTATCTTGTCGCAGGGCGGAAGATGTTCATCACATCAGACGGAGGACGTTCCTGGAAGGAGACGCAGCTTATTGGCCCCGGCGAGATCAAAAACGGAACACCGGAATTTTTGAGCATCCGTTTTTCAGACCGTCGCCGCGGTTTAGCGGTCGGTTCAATATGGAGAAAGGTCCGAGATAGAGAAGTTGTCGTAGATTCGCTAGTGATGCGAACAGAAGACGGCGGCGAAACCTGGCAAAGGACGATCGTTCCTGCAAAGGGAGAGCTTTATCATTTGGATTTTAACGGAAGCTCGCGTGCCTGGATAGTAGGAGACGGCGGGGTGATCCTGGCAACGACCGACAGCGGACGCACATGGCAAAAGCAAGTGTCAGGAACTACCGAACCGTTATTCAATATCGATTTTCGTGATGATAAAGAAGGGTATGCGGTCGGTAAGAATGGCATTATCCTTCGCACCGAGAATGGTGGCAATACTTGGGAAAAGGTACCTACGCCTTTCAAAGGGACATTCATGCGTGTGGACTTTGCCGACGATAAGAACGGCTGGATCGTCGGGCATAAGGGGATTATTCTCCGTTCATCAGATAAAGGGAGAACTTGGGTCCGTCAGGAGAGCGGGACAGAGTCTAATCTTTATGGACTCTTCATTATGAAACGATTTGGATGGGCGGTGGGAGAATCCGGACTTTTGTTAGAATACATTCGATAAAAATTCGTTAATTTCAATTTAACACCTAGAGTTAGTTGTGCTATCTTACATCAATATTCCTGCACGCAATCCTTAATATCATAAGGATAAGTTATATAGTAAAACAAAAACTTTGGAGGAGTGAGATGGGCAATCAAACTTTGAAGAAAGCGGTGGCCGCTTTTGGTGTGATGGTCTGCGCATGCATCTTTGCGATCGGACAGGGGACAACATCACGCGTTACCGGCACGGTCACAGATAGTGCCGGAGCCGCCATTGCCGGTGCGACAGTTACACTGACCAACGAAGGCACCAACGTAAGCCTTACAACGACGACCAGCAACACGGGCCAGTATGTATTTGATCTTGTTCAGGCCGGAACCTACTCAGTATCCGTTGAAAAGGATGGGTTCAAACGATTTGTTTCGTCTAGAAACACGGTGCTGATCAATCAGCCCGCAACCGTGAATGTTTCGCTTGAGATCGGTGAAGTAACTGCTGTTATTGAGGTCGGTGCGGTCGCGGAACAAGTGCAAACAAGCAGCTCAGGAAACATTGGTGGAACGGTAGAACAAAGGACCATTGAAAGTCTTCCGATCGTCGGTACTCGTGGCAGGAACCCGCTGGATATCCTGAATTTCCAGCCGGGAATCTCGACCGGTGCGAATACAGGCGGCGGCGTCCACATACACGGCTCGCGTGACCGTGCCTTCAATTTTACGCTTGACGGGATCGATATAAATGAATCCACCGCCGGTGGGTCGAATTTCACCCCCTTAAGACCCAATCCGGATTCTATCCAGGAATTTCAGGTCGTAACGTCAGCGTTCACCGCTGAACTTGGACGCAGCAGCGGCGCGCAGGTAACGCTTGTTACCCGCTCTGGGACGAATCAGTTTCGCGGCAGCCTTTTTGAGTACTATCAAACAAAGGGCTTCATGGCGCGAAGTTATCCCGCGAATGTGAATGGGACAGACAAGGAAAATTTTATCCAGCATATTTTTGGCGGAAGCTTTGGGGGGCCGCTTTTTAATCCCGGCTTTGGTGAGGGAACGAAACCTTTTTCGCTGCTTCGTGATCGCGCGTTCTTTTTCGTAAACCTCCAAATGCTGCGTGCGTCGGATGCTCTACTTCAAACCAGGACAGTCTATACCCAGGCTGTAAGACAAGGAGTTTTCAGGTGGCTTCGCGGTGGAGTTAACGGGCCGGGAACTGTTGATGCGAACGGGAATCCGATCGCTCCTCCGTGCAGCTCTACCGTAACGACGAACTGCATCGATTCCTATAATATCCCGACCGGAACCGGTATTTCGCTCGATCCGACCCTGATGGCATACATTAACCGTATGCCTTTGCCGAACAGCTTTAGCGCGACCGGTGACGGATTGAATATTGCAGGGTATCTTTTCAATTCCCCGCAGCGTGAAGAGCAGTATGATTTTGTTGCCAAGTTCGACTTCAAGTTGAATAACTCTAACAATTTCTACATTCGATGGGCACAGGGTGAGCAGAATACGATCGGTGATGCCGCAAACGCCGGCCGGCCAAGGTTCCCAGGCGGCGACAGCTATCGGGTTGACACGTTCAGAAAACCGAAGAATGTTGCATTCAACTGGCGTTCGTCGCCGACTGCAACGTTTACAAATGAATTTCTGTTCGGGTATAGCGATTTCAGCTTTTCCTTTACGAATCCTAATGCTGACCCGAACCATGCTTTCGTGTTCAATCTTCCTACCGACTATAACTCAAACTTCACTTACAATGCTCGCTCCTTCAGAACGCTTCAATTCGTTGATAACATGACGTTCGACCTTTCGCCGCACGTTCTTAAGGCAGGAACGAATATCCGTCTCGGACGAAGCAACGACGACCGTTCGTCGGTTGCAGGTGGTGCGATAGAGGGTGCCTTTAACTTTAGCCGAACCGTCAACAGTACTTTTCCCGCTGCATGGAATTTGCCGACCGGGGCCGCGGTCATCAACTCTGCAGACCGGACGCGGTTGGAGAACGTTATCAACGATGTTTTGGGACGCGTCGGTACGATCTCACAGGCATTCGTTAACGATCCGAGCAATCCTTCAACCTTTGCTCCGGGCGGCACACGGTGGATCTTTGATGCGGATCATCCTGAGGTCGATTTCTACGTACAGGATACTTGGAAATGGCGGCCCAATTTCACGGTCGATTTTGGTGTTCGCTGGGAGATAAGGCTCGCTCCGCGTGCGGCAGGCGGACGCCCGATCCTGGTTCCGGATCGCCCTGTCGTGCTCGGATCTGCCCCATCGAATGCGATCCGCTGGACGGAAGGTAAGCTCTTTGATGACGATTACGGCATGTTCTTGCCGACGCTTGGGTTCGCATGGGATCCGTTCAAGGATGGCAAAACATCTGTCCGAATGAATTACCGCAAGGCATCGGATAGATTCTCGACGTTCCTTTTTAGTTCGTTCATATTCCAAAGCACGCCCGGGAACAATGCGCTTGGATCAAATACCGCATTCGGCCAGGGTGGCGGACTGTTGAGAAACGGTCTTCCATCAGTGGTTCCGACACAGTCTCCTGATCAGTTAAGGACGCCGGTAGCGTTCAGCACTGCTTCGACCACAGTGATCGATCCGGATATCAAATTCCCGAGCGTTCATAACTGGACGGCAAGTTTCCAAAGAGAACTTTGGGGAGCGAATGTGTTCGAGTTCAACTATATCGGCAAGAAGGCAACTAACCTTTTTGGTACTTACAATGTAAATCAGGTAAATCTCAACGGAACGCTTCCGGGAACGGGTGAGACCTTCCTACAGGCGTTCAACAGTATTCGGGGCAGTTCGACATATAATAGCCCGCTGATCAATCTCCTGTTCACGGGCAATGCGAACAATAATGCGGGAACCACGCTTTTCCGCTCGTTGAATGCTACGGCCATTACACAGGGCAGCATCGCTACGCTCGCACTGGCAGCATCCCAGCGGCTTTGCCTTGCGGCTGACGTTACGGCCGGCAGATGTACCAACGCGAATTTGAACCAGCAGCTTATCGGTGTCCATGGTTTTAGTTCGTTCTTCCAGCCTTTTTCGCAATTCACTGGCGGCCTCAATGTCGTTGACAGCAACGATTTTTCGTTCTACAACGGGCTTGAGTTCATTATGAAGCGAAGGATGCGGCAAGGCATCAGCTATCAGGTTGGCTACACGTATGCGATCTCAAAGGATACACGTTCGTTCGATCCAGTGTTTACCACGCTTGGCACCGGTACAACGCAGACCGCCGCAAATACGCCACTTGATAACAACAACCGAAAATTACTTTATGCATGGTCAGATTTCGATCGCCGGCATTCGCTTTTGGGCACTTATGTTGTTGAACTTCCGTTCGGCAGCGGAAAAGCTCTAAGGGCTGAGAACTCGGTTCTGAATTACATCATCAGCGGCTGGCAATTGGCGGGTACGGTGCGAATGACGTCCGGCAGACCCTTCTCGGTCTTCTCCGGTCTGAACACGATCAGCCAGACGAGTGGATCGTTCGCAAATTGCAATGGCTGTCCGCGTGACCTCGGCAAATTGGTTCAGGGTAACTTCGACAACCCCTCTAGCCCGCTTTTGCGGAACTGGTGGTTCGACCAGGCAGCACGAGGCCTTTTCTCGCAGCCGGGACCCGGTGAGGTGGGAAATACGGGACGAAATTACTTTATCGGACCTAAGTATTGGGAAACCGATATGTCGCTCTCGCGAAATTTCCGTTTCACAGAAACTGTGAGCTTTGATGTTCGTGTGGATGCAAGGAATCTCACGAACACGCCAAACTTCTCGTTCCCGTCGGCAGTGCTTCCAGCCGGATTTTCGCAAACTGGATACGGTTCAAGTATCTTTGGCCGCATCAATGCTGACGTAACAAACAGTGCCCGAAGAGTACAGATATCGGGCAAGTTAAACTTCTAATTTCATTAGATTTTCTGTTTAACAGCATCCGCGGGATCAAAAAGGTCCCGCGGATCTTTTTTGTAAAGCAACCGAACCGCTTTCAAGCACATCTTCTCTAATGGAACCGAAAGCGAGACGCCGATTGCCACAGCATCATTCTTTCCAGTTCCTCCTGTTTCTGATCATCTAAGCCCGTTAGGAGACGTGATCCGGCGGGCATTTTTTCTGTTGAGGATGATAGATGCTTCTTTATAAAGAGCCGCCGATTCGGGCAGAAGATTGATCGCAGTTGTTACTAGCGGATCGGACTCGATCAATGTCTTTGATGCCGCCTCCTGTCCAAATAGAGCGAGCGAAAAAAAATAGCGAGTTCTTCGGCGGAATTCATTCTCGATAAGGGCATGGTTTGCTTCAGCTGTAGTAAACCGTGATACAAGCTCGGCAACTTTCTCCGAATTAGGGGTATCTTCGCCGAAGATGATCTTGCGGCGAAGTTCCTGCAATTCTTGCGAATCTGAACCTCTTAACCCATTGGACGGTGCCAAAACTGCTCGCCTTACCTGAGCGAAGGCAGTCTTTTCTATCTGGAATCTTATCGCGTTCGCAAGATCGTTGTTTGACTCAAACCTTACATCAGGCGAAACACCGTTACCGCCATGAACCTTTCTGTTTGTGATAGTTAGGTAAATATTCGAGGTCGTATCTATCAGTTCGCCTTTCTCTGCGTGGGTAAAATAGTCATAGAGCCCTCTATCTGAGTAATTTCGCTGTATAGATCGGCCTGATGGTGTGTAATACCGAGCACCGGTCAGCGTCATTCCGCCTTCAGGCAGTTGGATAACATTTTGTACTAAGCCTTTTCCAAATGTTGTCTCACCGACGATCAGGGCTCGGTCGTTGTCCTGAAGCGCGGCGGCGAGTATCTCGGCGGCAGACGCAGTATCGCCATCGACAATTACGACCAACGGCATCTGCTCAGGTCGTGATCAGCAAAATGTCGCCGAACTCTGTCCGGACGGCTTTGATCACCTGGTGATCCCATGACGGTGAGATCTTGATCTTGATCCTTTTGTATCCGGCTTCGAGCTCCACCCTGATCTTGTCCAGTAATTGAGGTATCGTATCTTGAATCCCTATCGAGACACCGCATTCGATGATCTGGTTAGCTCCACCAAGATGTCGCCACAGCGGGACACCGAGCTTCTTTGCCTCAAGGTCCCAACAAGCGGTTTCTATCCCGGATTTTGCCATACGGTGGCCGCGAGCCCATTTCATAAGATCCCAGATCGATGAAGCACTCTCAGCCGCTTTTCCAATGACCATAGGGGCAAGGATCTTCTCTGTGGTCACCCAAGCGGAGTCGGTCCATTCATCAGAATACCCCGGCAATTCCCCGCAAGTTATCTCTCCCCAGCCTTCGGCTCCGTCTGTGTCTTCCACACGGACGAGAATGATCCGGCGTTCGTAGGTTCTGCCAAAACTTGTCTCAAAAAAATGTACAAGCGGCAGGTGTATTTCTATCAATTCGATGGATTTAATGATCATAACAATTGCAAATACAACAGGTTAAAATCTTCAAAGACGGTTTGCAATCTGACTGATCACAGAAGACAGGGGTGGTCTCCACAGGTTTGGTATAATATCATCCGTGCATTTTTTCAATGGACATAGTAAGGATGACCTAAGCGCATCAAATCTTTGGCGCAGATTGACGAAAAAATGGTAGTAAATCTTCTTGTATCATTCTCATTGATTTTCACCATATTCTCCATTTCCTGTAGTGCGCAGCCAACCGGGTCAGATCCGTTGTCCTCGCTCCGAGAAATGACCAAAGGCGGACGCCTCCCGGCCGAATCGGTTGTCGAAGGCATTGAAAGACGTTTTGCAGGAACGCAGACCGGAGCACTAGCACGGCTTCTGCGCGCACGCATTCGTTTCGAGAATAAAGATTTTAAGGGTGCAGCGATAGTTCTCAACTCAGATGACTTCGAACGCCTCACCAAGCTCGCTGATTATGCCATCTGGCTACGCGGACGAGCACTTCAATCCGATGGTGACCATGCAGGTGCAATGCAGCAGTTTGAGCGCGTTGTTAAGGAATTCCCGGATTCACTAAGACTGGAGGAAGCAAAGCTGCGGTGGGCTGAATCTGCAATGATAACAGGCAGGACAAGCGAAGTGCCGCAGTTCTTGGATCAACTTAACAATAAAAAAGTACCCGAATCTCTCCTCATCACAGCGAAAGCATATGAAACACTCGGCGATCAGCCGCAGGCGATTGTTTTTTTCCGCAAGGCTTATTTATATGGCGGCACGCGCGATGTGGGCAAAGAAGCCGAAGCAAGACTAAAGAACTTATCGGTAGATCCACTAATGAATGCGACGGCAGAAGAAATGAAGGTTCGAGCTGATAGGTTACTGTCGATGGGAACGGCCTCGCTCGCGTTCGATGCCTATACTCGTCTGATCGAACGCTTTCCTGCTGAGATCACGCCGCAGGTTCATTTGGATCGTATCAACGCTGCTTCAAGGGCCGGTAATGCAGTTCTGGCTCAAGCTGCATTCGATTCAATGCCGTCAAATATGCCGGGGCGAGATCAGGCTTATCGTGATCTTCTCAATGCCTACGCAAAGGCAAAGCTTTGGCCGCGCGCTCGAATGGTTGCGGACGAGATGCGCTCAAATCATCCACAAAGTCCGCTCACAGTAAAGGCCTGGGTCGAGGCCGGATATTTGGCTCGGGATTCCAAGAACAAGGCAGAGGAGATCCATTTCCTCCGAACCGCACTGGTAAATTATCCGCAAGCGGTTGAGGTGGCGGGAGCGCAATTTGAACTCGCTTGGCTTGAACATGAAGCTGGGAATTCCGCAAGGGCAGCAGATATGCTGATTGAGCATCTGGCCCGATATGCAGATAAAGACAGTTCAAATCGCGGCCGGGCCGGATATTGGTCTGCCCGCAATGCAGAAAGATCCGGTCGGATCGGTGAGGCCTGTACTCTTTACGACGCCCTAGTATATAGATATTCCGCGAATTGGTATGGACACATCGGGCTTGAGCGACTTAATGCTCTGCGGGCTCGCGGCCAGTGCCAGGCTCCGAATCAATTCCCTGCCGGTTCGCTTGTATCCCAAGCTGCAGCAAACCTAAAAACCGTAACCGTAGCTCAGGAAACATCCGGCCCCCGCGAAGTAGAACGTGCAGAGAAAAGCGAACAGCTCTCTACCATCGGTCTTTTTGACTGGGCGATCGACGAACTCCGCGAAGCCCAAAAATCAGCACAGAATTCCCCGAGAATAAATCTTGCTTTGGCGAAACACTATCGAATGAAGTCGGACAATGTGAATGCTCTGCTCGCGCTTGCAAAAAGCTACCCGGATTATGCCCAGATGTTTCCCGAAGAAATGGGCCGCGACGAATGGGATATCTTCTATCCGCACATCGCCTGGGATCAGATATCAAGATGGTCAAAGGCTAGGAATCTAGACATTTATAAGGTCGCGGGGCTTATTCGGCAAGAATCGGTCTTCAACCCGACAGCACGCTCCTCCGCCAATGCCTATGGCCTTATGCAGCTCCTTCTTCCAACAGCCCAATTGATGGCTAGGAAATATGGATCTGCTTTTCCCGTCAGCTCGGCCGCTGATCTTTACAACACGGCCCTGAATATAGAGCTCGGAACCGCCTATATGCGTGAGAATCTGGATAAATACGGTCGAATAGAATATATGGCGGTTGCCTACAATGCAGGTCCCGGACGTGTAGTAACGTGGCGACGGACACTTCCGCTGGAGATGGATGAGTTCGTCGAGGCTATTCCATTTCGTGAGACCAAAGGTTACGTTCAGGGCATTATCCGTAATACGGCTCAATATCGGAGGCTTTATGATGAAAACGGCAATTTCAAGCCGAACGTAGGAACCCGTCCATTGCGTGGAGCGGTAGATTCTACGCCCCGCGAACAGTTTTTGGCCGAGAATCCTGACATAAGGATCGAATAGGGCTATTCACGCTTTCGGATGCGACCTATCGTATACCTCTATCATCTTCTCCATTGACACCTGTGTGTAGATCTGTGTGGTCGAGAGCCGCACGTGTCCAAGCAGCTCCTGAATATCCCGCAGGTCTGCGCCTTGATCCAATAAATGTGTCGCAAACGAATGCCTCAAACTGTGCGGCGATATATTATGTATATCCGCACATTGTTTAAGGTATTTATCGATCATTCGTCCAACACTTCGTGTTGTGATACGCCCGCCGCGTCGATGAAGAAAGACCGCGTCAATATCTCTTTCCGCAATTGGACATACATTCAAGAAGGTCGAGCGAGCAGTATCAAGATACAGTATCAACGCTTGCAGTGCATGTTCATGAAACGGAACTATCCGCTCCCGTCTTCTTTTGCCCATTATCCGAACCATACGTTCACGCATATCGATATCCTGTAGATCGATCCCGACAAGTTCACTCACACGGATACCAGTTGCATATAGAAACTCTAATATAGCCCGATCTCTGCGGCCGAGTGCGGTATTCAGGTCCGGCGTTTCGATCAGCCGGACTGCGTCCTCCATAGAAAGATGATTGGGTAGCTTCCTTTCTATCCTCGGGGTTGCTATGAGCTTCGCAGGGTTCACTTCAAGCCTGCCCTCGCGGATCAAAAACTGAAAGAATGTGCGTAAACTCGCAAGTTTTCTTGCTATCGAAGCCTTCGATAGTCCGGACGAATGAAGCTCAGCCATCCACTCGCGAATTGTAAGGCGGTCGATCTCCTCCGCAGTTACGCTCTCACGTCCTTCGATCTGTAATAAGAAGTCACGAAATTGCTCAATATCTGAAACATAATTCCGCAATGTATGCGGACTCATATTTCGTTCATATTTTAAATGCTGGAAGAATTCAGCGAGAGTTTCCTGAAATGTCATCGTCTCGGAACATAATAGCCTTTTCTGGTTCGCACCGTCAGGTCTGTCCGCCCTCTTATCTCAACAGATATCTCTCTAAACCGGCCCCGCATTTCCGATTCGTTTTCCGGATAATAGCTTAGGAGGTATTGGTCAGAAAGTTCTGCCGCGATCTCGCGGAAGGCGTCGCCAAGTTCACCTTCATCTATCGGCGAATACACTTTTCCGCCAGTCTGTCGAGTAAGTTCGGCCATCCGGCGTTCGGCAACAAGCTGTTGCAAATTCGCATTAGTTTTTCGAGAGCCGGTACGAATGAAATTTTCAAATTCGGTCGTCTTTACTACGAATACCTGACAATTCAACTGCTGCACCGTCCTAACCGCGTTCTCGAAGGTGGTATCGGTTTTTGTGTCCTCGCCATCTGAAACGATCACGATCACGCGGCGCCCTTCAACCTCCGATAAATATCTCCCCGCAAGCTCCACGGCATCCAGCAGCGCAGTTGCACCGTCAGGCGGTGGAAATGACTGTATCGTTCTAACTATCGACTCAACATCGTTCGTAAACCTATGTTCCAGACGACTTACGGTCCCAATGCTGAAAAGCGAAACCAGGTCGCGATCGGGCCTGACAATGCTCCGAAGAAATCTAACTGCCGCTCTGATCTCAAAATCGCGTGCAGTCAGAACGCTACCTGAATTGTCAAAAAGCAAAGCAAGGCGAACGGGGGTCTCTGCACGAAGTACTTCAGATATCTCAACCTCGACACCGTCGATCTTCAGTAGAAAATCTTTCAGGCGGAGATCTTTTATGGGGCGACCGGACAAATTTACTACTGAAACAGGGATCGGGATCAACGTAGATTCGACCTTGATCACTTCATTATCGTCATCTCCGGGTACGGGCATCGCGGTCGGTTTTTCGCCCCCCCTACGCTCTCGCTCATCAGTAGGAAGATAAACTCCGGCGGGTCTGGTGCCGGGAACAGGTGTCGGGGTCTCGGTCGGTTTTACGCGGCCCGATTGCGCAAAACTACCAAGGCTTAAGGCAAAGATCAAAACTAGTAACGAGGTCAAACGAAAGGGCACGCTATCTCCAATCTGGCATCTGTCCAGTTCTTGGTTGACCACCATGTTCGAAAAGTTGCTTGACCGATTCTCTAAGGAGAACAACCAGAGAGAAAATTCCAATGACAAGGCCTATTGGAGAGAACATAATATTCACCGCAGCCATTACAACACAGAAGATCCAATTCCTGTACTCGCCCAAATTACGGGCAGCAATTAAATTAAGAACCCCCAGTGTTGCAAACATCGCAATGATAACTAGGGCAATGCCGACAAACAAGTAACCTAAAAAGACTGGCGGCGGGTCATTCTCGCTTTCAAACATTCCCGCGACCATCGCGATCCCGACCCCAAGATGAATAACAGGAAAAAGCGCGATCAGGAAAAGCAAGCCGGCATTTATAAAATGTCCTATTCGCAGATATCGCAAATATTGAATATCGTTGCTGTTCACCACTCGCTCGTTTTAGGCTAATGCGTGTAAGGCAAATAATAGCAATTTACCCGCCGATTCCTTAATGCTACATCTTGGACCATTAGGTTTCCGGATCGATCGCTTTGAGGCATATCTAGTCGTTCGAGATCCTGATCACTTCGCTATTGATATTAAACGTTGCACAAGAAAGTAATTTGACAGAAAATTGTCGAATGAATCGCATTTGTCCACTATGGTTTCTTTTGACAATGTCTTTTCTATCCTTTTCTGTCTACCCACAGGACGATCAGCAAAAAGAGCCATCAAAAGCGAACCCACGGTCGGCAGGAAAGACCGTGAAAACAGAACCCTTCGATGATGCCGACGTTAAGACGATGGCGTCTAAGTGCGTTTCGCTTGAGACCGAACTGGGCGAGATCTCTTTTGAACTATTCCCAGAGCACGCGCCGGAATCAGTTCGCAGCTTTCTGAACATTGTTTCGCTTGGATACCTGGATACGACGACATTCAGCCGTGTGGTGCCGAACTTTGTTATTCAGGGCGGAAATTTCTGGACGAGGGAAGGCGGAGTGGGTTTTGAAATGGCCACACGGGCGAATCGCCGCCTGCCGGATGAACCCAACAGAATACTCCACGAACGCGGTATCGTTTCGATGGCTCGCGGTGAGGAGGCAAACACCGCGACCACGAATTTTTTCATTTTGGTGGGTGATGCACCACATCTCGACGGTACATTCGCCGCGTTCGGGCGTGTCACAAAAGGAATGGATGTGGTGGATGAGATAAATAAGGCGAAGGTTACCGATGAAAAACCTGAAAAGCCAGTAAGGATCAAAAGGGCATTAGTGGTTAACTGCGAAAGATAATTTTGGTTAAAGCTGATGTTTCTCAGCTAATCTGCAAGATCCAATTCTAGTATCGTCCGATACTCATTCGCCATCGAAGGATGTCCATTAGCCATAGAAGCTTCGATGCCTTTCTTATAAATTTCGACTGCCTTTTCCCTTTCGCCAACCGCGAGATAAGCCTGAGCAAGGGTGCCATAGGCATTGCCTTCGTCATCTGCCTTCGCAAGATAGGTCTCAAGCAGGTCGATCACCTTTTGGTGCTCGCCTGCTTTTTCATATTCTTTCGCAAGCCCGAACATCACCATCGTGTTGTTCGGATCTGCCGCCAACATCTGTTCAAAAACTTCTATCCGGTTCTGCATGGTCTAAAATAAGCTTTGCTGCGTTATATTAGGACCTACCGTAAGATCAGACACCTCAGGCCTATCGGGCTGGTTAAACCCAAGCCGCCGTGCATGAAATTCGAATAGGTTTCGGGTGATCTCCCATTGTTCGGTCTTACCCACTGAACGTTCTGCATAGCTGCTGTGACGCAGCTTACCGCCCCGCTCACGCTTTATTGTATTGGTTATCTTTGTTACACGCGTCGGTGGCAAACGTTCGCTCATCTTGGCTACAAAATACTCTTCTATCGAATCCGTATCAAGGTGGAGCAATGACATAAATGCCCGCTGTGCACCGGATTCTTTAGCTCGCTCTAATAGTCCGGGAATATCTGATTCATTATAACCAAGAATAACGGGGGCGATCCCGATGCCGGTTTTGATACCCTCATCCGAGAGCATTTTCATCGCCCGAAACCGTGCCTCCGGAATAGGCGTATAAGGTTCGAAAGGATTCGATCTTTCCTTTGTTAGAAATGGTAACGAAAAGAAAACTGATATTTTGTTGAACCGTTTAAGTATTTCAATATCGCGTGTAATAAGCGGTGATTTTGTTATTATCCCGACAGGTATCTGAAAGTCCGCGCACACCTCAAGGCATTGCCTGGTCAATCTGTACTCAGCTTCGAGCGGGAGATAAGGATCGGTCGCAAACGAAAAGTCCAGATGCGGCATCTTTTCACGGGTCTTTTTCAATTCTTCCCGCAGCAGTTGCGGGGCGTTTGGCTTTACTACGATCTTTGTCTCAAAATCCGTGCCCGCACCGTAGCCCAGATACTCGTGGTATTGCCGCGCAAAACAATACGTGCAGCCGTGAATACAGCCGCGATAGCAGTTCACGGTATAACGCCAACCACCCTCCCAGTCCGAGGCGAACGCCTTTGTAATGATCTTTTTTGTTGCGGTTTCCTCAAAAACTTCTAGCTTTACCGGCGGCGGCTCGCCGACATACTCCGCCGAAAAGCGGTCATAGGGATTGGGTGGGTTCTTAATTCGTCGCACAGATGCAACAATATCGCATCTGCAAAAGAAAAGCAATCTTCCTTCGCTACAGAGTACACAGGTGGAACGCTGAGCAGGCGATTATTTAGGATTCTCGGGTGAGTTTCAAGATAGAGAGAAGTGAGGTGATAGAAATAAAAAAGATATTACTCCGTGCTCTACGTGTCCTCTGTGGCTAGTATTTCCCGCTGCATCAGTAGGTCGGTTTGCGGGTCGGAGCCAAGCAGAAACACATGGCTGCCGACGACGCGGAAGCCATTCTTTTCGTAAAAGCGTTGTGCCCGAGGGTTAAATTCCCAGACCCCTAGCCACATTACATCGCATCCAAGCCCGCGGCCCCGGGCAAAACAGGCGTCCATCAAAGCCTGCCCAACCCCTTTGCCAAGAAATTTCTGGTGGGAATAAAGCCGGTTCAGCTCTATCGGCCGCTCGGCCGTTATGCCTTCCTCTGTTGCTCCAAAGATCAGCCTCGCATACCCCGCCGGTTCATCGTCGATCTCCGCGAGCAAAAAGATATTGTTCTCGTCGGCCAGTTCGCTTTCTATCTGCTCGCGGCTAAAAGCCTTCGCCATATAAGCCGCCAGATCATCCGGCGCATTCTTAGGATGCTCGTGAAATGCGTCCCAGAATGTCGTGTAGGCGAGTTGGGTAAGAACTTCTGCATCCTGTAAATGCGCTCGTCGAATAACAACTGTAGGCATTTACTTTCCGCTCATTATCAGCTTAGCGATCGTTTGGAGCTGCATGTTCGATGTGCCTTCGTAGATGGCGCCGATCTTGCTGTCGCGCCAGAATTTTTCGACCGGGTAATCCTTCACGTAACCGTAGCCGCCGTAGAGCTCGATCGCTTTGCTCGCAACCGCCTCGGCACATCGTGATGAATAGAGTTTTGCGATCGCCGCCTCTTTGATGAATGGCTTGCCCGCGTCCTTTAGCCGGGCGGCATTATAGACAAGCAGGCGGGTGGCCTCTATCTCAACCGCCATTTCAGCAAGCTGAAATTGCACCGCCTGAAAGTTGTTGATCGACTGCCCAAACTGCTCTCGTTCGGCGGTGTATTTTAGGGCGGCTTCGTATGCACCCTGTGCGATGCCGAGCATCTGTGCCCCAATGCCGATACGGCCTTCGTTGAGCGTTTCGATCGAGACCTTATAGCCTTTGCCGACCTCGCCCAGCACATTCTCTTTCGGCACCTTGCAGTTCTCAAAGACCAATTCTGTCGTTGACGAAGCCCGAATACCAAGCTTGTCCTCTTTCTTTCCTACAGAGAACCCTTCAAAGCCTTTTTCGACGATGAAAGCCGTAATACCCTTATAGCCTGCACTCGGATCGATCGTCGCAAAAACAATAAAGATCTCCGCCTCATTTCCGTTTGTTATCCAGAGCTTCTGTCCTGAGAGTTCATAATGGTCGCCCTTGTCAGCGGCTTTTGTCTTTAGTGCAAATGCGTCAGAGCCCGACCCCGCCTCGCTCAGCGCATAAGCGCCGACGCGGCTTTCGGCCATCTGCGTTGAATTTCTGCGTGTTGAATGCGATACCGAAATCACCGTGCCAATTGTTGCTGCCGCCTTTGGTTATCGCACTGATAACACCGCCGGTGGCTCCGCCGAACTCGGCTTCAAAACCACTGGACTTGACCTGCAATTCCTGAAGGAACTGGGTCGGAATGGCATTGTTAGCATTCAACGTACCTGTACGGAAGTTGGTAACTTCCTGACCATCAATGTAAAAAGCGTTCTCCGAACCGGATGCTCCGTCGATCGACACGCCGCCGGCAAGTCCTTCCGGACGCGTACCAGGGATCGTCTTCAGGACGCTGGTGAAATCGACACCCTTCGGAAGAAGTTCAATCCTTTCAGCGGAGATGGTTGTTTGAACCTTCGTTCCACCGCTATCGATAGGTGCCAGGTCAGATGCATCCACATCAACGACCGCGTCAGCACCGCTGACCGAAAGTTGAACTGTTACAGTTGTGGTATTATCAACGGCGACGCGGATATTATTGACAGCACCCGCTGCAAACCCTGAAACCGGATCCGTTGCAACATTGTAAACTCCCGGCGGAACCTGCGACAGCCGGAAAAACCCTTGACTATTTGATTGCACCGTCCGTCTGAAACCGCTGGTCGTACCAGCAGCACCCGTTGAGTCGGCGCTTGTAACGGTTACCGTTACATTTGGAACTGCTGCCCCTTGCGGGTCAGTTATAGTCCCTTCGATGTCGCCCGTCGTCCTCTGTCCCAAAACAAATGTTGAAAAACAGAGAACAAAGGCCGACGCGATAAAAAGTAGCTTTGACTTTTTAAGCATTTTCTTACTCCTAAGACTCTTAAGAATTCTTGATCTTTACTTCAGCCGAATACGCAAAACATATTTACTGCGTGCGCGGGAACGACTTCGTACATACTAAATGCAAAGATGATGCCATAGTTTGCTCGGTCATCCGGAACCGTCGGGATCGCGTGTTTTTGGGCATATTACAGCCGATTGACTGATTGACAGATCGAGTCCGGAAATGCGGTTCAACCCAAAATCCAGATTTTTGGATTTCCGATGATATTACTGGATATTGTTGGGGACTGTCGGAAATATGATGTTAGGTCATATAATTAGATCATGTTTGAAACTTAGCCGACGAGGTGCCATTAAATTGCTATAATTAAAGCGTTATCTTGAGGTTACGGGAGTTACATTACTGACTGGGAAGAACCTTTAGTCATCAATTTTTGTGTCTTCTTAATCTATTTTAAGGTCAGGGATTGGGCAACTTAACGCAGCTTGTTCATCTGTACTTCACCGCGGTGTTTTACGTATGAATATCGGTTGACGGAACGAAATGTTTACTTCTATAGAAAGAATTTACCGGGACTCGGTACATAACATTATCCGGTTGAAAACCGATACGCCCGAAGGCGAGCTGATCGCAGAGCTTATAGATTCGCGCGAGTTTCAGCGTCTTCGCCGAATCCGCCAGCTTGGGCTTGCCCATTTTGCTTATCAGGGGGCCGAACACACCCGTTTCACCCATTCGCTCGGCGCATTCCACCTGGCGACCCGGATACTTTTCAAGCTCGGCGTTTCGTATTCGGTTGATCCTGCCGATGCATTTGCGGTCCGCATTGCCGCCCTTTTGCATGACATCGGCCACGGACCATTTTCTCACGTGGTGGAGCCGATACTTAACTTTCATCACGAGGCATTTACCATCGCTGCGATAATTAGTGATGAGACAGAGATTGGCGCGCTTTTGCGCGAATTTGACAAAAGCCTTCCCGGGCGGGTTGCGGACATAATTCGCGGCAATTTTCGCCCGATGGCGCTTGCCCAGTTGGTCTCATCGCAGCTGGATGTCGATCGAATGGACTATCTTCTTCGTGATTCTCTGATGACCGGTGCCAAGTACGGCATTTTCGATATCGAGTGGATAATAAAATCACTTGAGATCAATGTCGAAGCCGATCACCTATATGTTTCTGCACCTGGCATCTCGGCCGTCGAGGACTATCTCCAAGCGCGCTACTATATGTTTCGGCAGGTATATTTCCACCGCACACTCCGCTCAGCTGAAGCGATCTTGCGCTCGCTTTTGAAGCGCGCGCTCGAGCTTTATTCCGAAGGCCGGGACCCCTGGTTCGCTGAGAACACCGCGTTTGAAAGTATCCTTGCGGGCCGTCCGCTTTCTCTCCGCGAACATCTTTCAGTTGACGATACCGATATGCTTTTCCACATCAAGCGATGGCAGTCTTCGACCGATCCGGTCTTATCTGATCTGTCAACTAGATTTCTTAACCGACGTCTTTTCAAGGGTTTCGATCTTGATATGCCTGAGCTGGAGCGGGCCGCTTTTGTTAAGCAAGCACAGGAATTGGTCGAAAGCCACGGAAAAGATCCCAGATATTATGTTATCGAAGATCGGGCCGGCGACGTCGCTCATAATTTCTATATTGCGGATAAAGGCCGCAAGAAAGACCTCATCTACGTTGAGGCCGGATTCTCTCGGCCAGAGATCCGCGAAATATCAGAGGTTAGTGCGGCCGTTCGCGGCCTTCAGGAAGGCTACCGCATCCACCGACTTTATTTTCCCGCGGAATTCAAAGACGAGATGCAGGTTCTATATCATGGCTGACCGGATCGGCATTTCAAACTTTAAAAGGACGCTCCTCTTCGCTGTCATCGGCTTGGCTGTGTGCTCTCATTATGTCGCGGCTCAGCGCGTTGCAATACTAACGCCAAGCGGGAATGAGCTCTCAGGCGAACTTGCGTCCGCCGTTGCCGAAAAGCTTGGATCCCGGATAAAGATAGATGACCTTGACCTCAGCCGTGCTGCCGCCGAATCCGTCTCTTTAAAAGAACCGTTTAACCTGCATCGTTCCGAAGCCGCCGCGCTAGGCCGTGTTCTTGGGACCACTCATTTCATCTTGCTGCGTGCGGAGGAGCTCCGCCGCACCTCTTCCGCGATAGAGGAATATTACGAAGCATATGCAGCCTTATATCTCGTGAGTTCGGCTACAGGCGAGCTGTTAAGTTGGCAGATATTCACCTCGGAAAGGCCCAGTTCATCAGAGGCCCGCAAAGAATTGATATCGCGATCCGATACTATTGCTGCCTATCTCACCGAGCAGGTCGTTACCTCAGCAAAAGTCGCTCAGCGAATAGATGGGAAAAAGTTTCCGGAGGTCCCTGAACCTGGAACGCCGGGCTTTCAGGACCTGCGGCCCCCGATGCCATATCGGCGTCTCCGTCCCGAATATACATTACAGGCAAATCTCTACGGCATATCCGCCACCGTCGAAGCGGAGGTCAGCATCGATACGGATGGCACTATCGTCCATTTGGATGTCGTTCGTTGGGCTGGCTTTGGATTGGATGAATCTGTTATTTCGGCGGTCCGATCAATGAATTGGCGACCTGCATCTATTGGGAATCGATTTTTGCCTATGCGGGTTTTGCTGCGATACAATTTCGTCAAGCTGGAAAAGGATGAAGACCGTTAGATCAACCGTCCGTTTTACGCTCCTATTTCTTTTAAGCTTCGGCATTTACGGCCTTTGGCTTCTTCTTAGCTTTGTCATTCCGAACAAGGTCTATTGGCGGCAGCTTATTTTTGAGCTTTGGTCGCGCGGGTTTCTGCGTATCGCCGGGATCGAGGTTGAAGTCATAGGAAGCCCGCCGCAGCCCCCATTCTTTTTGGTCAGCAACCATCTTGGCTATATCGATATTCCGGTCATTAGATCAGTTGTTCCCGGTGTTTTTGTTGCCAAACACGATATCGGCGATTGGCCTCTAGTAGGACGAATGATCACGAACATGGGAACCATCTTTGTGAACCGTGACCGTCGAAAGAGCATTCCCATCGCCGGCGAAAAGGTCATAGATCGGTTGAGCCAGGGAGAAGGCGTTATAGTTTTTCCGGAAGGAACAAGCACCAAGGGTGAATCCGTGCTTCCATTCAATTCCTCATTTCTTGAGTTTGCGGCAAGATCAGATGTTCCGGTCTCGTTCCTGTCGATCAGCTACAGAACACCGCCCGGCGAGCCGCCACCGAGCGAATCCGTCTGTTGGTGGGATGACACTCCTTTCATTAAGCACCTCTTAGGCATGTTTGGAGTGTCCCGATTCACCGCGATATTGAACTTTGGCGATCAGCCGATAACGGATCCAGATCGCAAGCAACTTGCGGCGCGGCTCCATTCAAACGTCTCCGGATCATTCATTCCGATGCTTTAACAAAAAAGGCCGGACATTGAGCCCGGCTTTTTTAGTTACTTACTTTACTTACTGCGGTCTAGAGTTCATCGTCATCGAGCTCGATCTTCATTGCCTCATCGATGTCGAACTCCTCGGTTCCTTCAAGATCGAGTGAATCCTCACTGATCTCTTCGTCATCCATACCGCTTGCCATGTCAGGATCCTCAACGCCCGGAATTTGTCCGAAATTCGGTAAGTCAAGCCCGCCGCGGATATTCGCAAGCTCGTCAAATTCATCTTCAACCTTGCGATTTTCCGTCGGGTCACGATCAACCTTAACGTTCCGATAGTATTTCATACCAGTACCGGCGGGGATCAGACGACCCATTATCACGTTCTCCTTCAGCCCGCGGAGATAATCCACGCGCCCGGAGATCGCCGCTTCCGTAAGCACGCGGGTCGTTTCCTGGAAGCTGGCAGCGGAAATAAATGAATCGGTCGAAAGCGATGCCTTGGTTATACCAAGAAGGAGCGGTTCACCAACAGCCGTCTTACCGCCTTCTTCTGCGACGCGGCGGTTCTCTGCCTCGTACCTGAACCGATCGACCTGTTCTTCCATAAGGAAATCTGTATCGCCAACCTCTTTTATCTTCACCCAGCGAAGCATCTGGCGGACGATAACTTCAATGTGCTTATCATTGATGTTCACACCCTGGAGCCGATAGACCTCCTGGATCTCGCTAACGAGATAGGTCTGTAAGGCCTCTGTTCCCAGGACGCGCAGGATGTCATGCGGGTTGAGCGGACCGTCCATCAACGGATCGCCGGCCTTTACATGATCGCCATCCTGAACGTTGATGTGCGTTCCGCGCGGTATATCGTATTCGCGTTCCGCACCATCCTCGCCGGTGATAATCACTTTCCGTTTGCCCTTTGAAATGGTTCCGATGGTAACGGTACCGTCTATCTCAGACATAACGGCAGTTTCGCTCGGTTTCCGCGCTTCGAAAAGCTCAACAACACGCGGAAGACCTCCGACGATATCCTTCGTCTTTGTGGTCTCGCGCGGGATCTTTGCGATGATATCACCGGCTTCGACCTCTTGACCGTCGGTAACCTGCAGGTTTGCCCGAATAGGCATCTGATAGGTCTTCAGCGTCTTATTTCCGCTCTTTATCTCAAGCCGAGGCTGATTCTTTTCGTCAGAGTCTTTGACCACAAGACGGATCTGGCCGGTTACTTTATCGATTTCCTGTTCGACGGTCCTGCCTTCCTTGAGATCCTGGAACTTCACGGTCCCGGTCGATTCTGTAAGGATCGCAAATGTAAACGGATCCCACGTCGCCAGCACGTCATCCTCCTTGACCTTTTGTCCGTCCTTTACGTGTAGCTGTGCACCGTAAACTATCTTGTAACGAGCGACCTCACGTCCGCGGTCATCAAGAAGACCTAGCTCGGACGGCTGCCGCCGCATCGAGATCATTTCTTTCTTGCGGTTCTTGATTATATTCCAATCGCCAATGAACTTGACCGTTCCATCCATCGCCGCAGTATGCTTGGTCTCTTGTTCGAGCCGAGCGGTACCGCCGACGTGGAAGGTACGCATTGTCAGCTGCGTTCCGGGTTCGCCGATGGATTGCGCCGCGATAACGCCGACAGCTTCGCCGATCTCTACAGTTTCGCCCGTTGCCAGATTTCGGCCGTAGCATTTCACGCAGATGCCGCGCCGTGATTCACACGTAAGCGGTGAACGAATCCGCACTTTCTGAAGACCGGAAAGCTGCACGGCCCCGGCAAGATCTTCATCTATCTCTTTATTCGCCTCAACAATGGTCGTTCCATCAACCGGATCGACGATATCGTCCAGTGAAGTGCAGCCAACTATCCGGTCGCGGAGCGATTCAACCTCCTCACCATTTCGGATGATCGCCTCAGCCCAAACACCTTTGAGCGTTCCGCAGTCTTCTTCAGAAACGATAACGTCTTGTGCAACGTCAACAAGTCGCCGCGTCAGGTATCCTGAGTCAGCCGTTTTGAGCGCCGTATCGGCCAGACCCTTTCGGGCTCCGTGCGTAGAGATGAAGTACTGCAGCACGTTCAGACCTTCGCGGAAATTCGCGACGATCGGCGTTTCGATGATCTCGCCGGAGGGTTTGGCCATAAGGCCGCGCATACCGGCAAGCTGGCGGATCTGAGCGTCAGAGCCTCTTGCGCCTGAATCAGCCATTACAAGGATCGGGTTCAATTCCTTTCGTTCCTTTTCCCGCTTCTTCATCGCATCGAACATCGCTCCGGCGACGCGGTCCGTAACCTCAGACCAGATAGCCGTAACTTTGTTCTCGCGTTCCATATTGGTCATCGTAGCTTCTTCGTATTGTTTCTGAAGCTTATCGACCTCTTTACGCGCTTCTTCAATGATGTCCCGCTTCGATGCCGGGGTAACCATGTCGTCAATACCGATCGACATTCCCGATTTCGTTGCATAAAGGAAGCCCATCGCCTTCAGGTCGTCAAGAAGAGCAACCGTCGCATCATCGCCGAGTCGAAGCTGACTAAAGCTGACAAGCGACTGAAGTCCCTTTTTCTTAAGGGTTCCGTTAACGAATGGAAGGCCATCGCGGGTCAGCCGTTCATTGAGGATCACACGGCCTGCGGTCGTTTCGATCACCTGATCGATGTTCTCGCGGACGGTCGCACGGATAACATCCTGCTGATTGTGTTCGACCGTAAGATCGATGAGGTCTCCGCGCCAGCGTAGTTTGATCTTGGACTGCGTCTCGATCACTTCCGCATCGAGAGCGAGCAGAACATCCTCGATCGAATTGAACGCCTTGCCCTCGCCTTTCATCTCGTCGCGCGCAAGCGTGAGGTAATAGCAGCCCAGGACGATATCCTGTGAGGGCACGGTGATAGGCTGTCCGCTCGCAGGCGATCGCAGATTCTTCGATGCAAGCATAAGAACACTTGCCTCGATCTGTGCTTCAGGAGAGAGCGGAATATGTACCGCCATTTGATCGCCGTCGAAGTCGGCATTGAAAGCCGTACAAACAAGCGGATGTATCTTGATGGCCTTACCTTCCACCAAAACCGGCTCGAAAGCCTGAATACCAAGACGGTGAAGCGTCGGTGCTCGATTCAAAAGGACCGGATGTTCTTGGATAACGCTGTCGAGGATTTCCCAAACGATGTCTTCCTGGCGTTCGACCATCTCGCGAGCCTGTTTGATAGTTGCCGCGTGCTGTTCCTTTTCAAGTTTGTGATAAATGAACGGCTTAAAAAGTTCGAGAGCCATCTTCTTCGGAAGACCGCACTGATGCAGCTTAAGCTCGGGGCCAACAACGATCACCGAACGACCCGAATAATCCACACGCTTTCCAAGCAAGTTCTGTCGGAATCGGCCCTGTTTACCCTTCAATGTTCCGGAAAGCGATTTCAGCGGACGGTTATTCGCACCGCGGAGAACGCGGCCGCGTCGGCCATTGTCAAAAAGCGCATCTACCGCTTCCTGAAGCATTCGTTTTTCATTGCGAACGATGACCTCAGGGGCGCGAAGCTCTATGAGCTTTTTCAACCGGTTGTTTCGGTTGATCACGCGGCGATAAAGATCGTTTAGATCGGAAGTGGCAAAACGTCCGCCATCGAGCGGCACCAGCGGACGCAGTTCCGGCGGGATTACCGGCAACACGTCAAGGATCATCCACTCAGGGTTGTTGCCGGAGCGTGCAAACGAATTAGCCACCTTGAGCCGTTTTGAAAACTTCAGCTTCTTCTGCTGCGACGTTTCATCGCGCATCTTCTGTCTAAGATCGTCCACCAATTCGTTGATATCGATCTTCATCAGAAGCTCTTTGATAGCCTCGGCCCCCATCTTGGCAACGAACTGGTTTGGATACTCACGCGAAAGTTCGCGATACCGTTCATCGGTCAGCAGGTCCTTTTCCTTCAGGTCAGTAACGTCGCCGGGATCGATAACGATGTACGTTTCGAAATAAAGTATCTTTTCCAAGTCCCGCAGTGTGATATCAAGCAAATGCCCGATCCGTGACGGCAAGCCTTTGAAAAACCAGACGTGCGAACACGGACTAGCAAGCTCGATATGCCCAAGCCTTTCGCGGCGGACCTTACTTTGCGTTACTTCAACACCGCATTTGTCGCAGATTACTCCTCGGTGCTTCATCCGCTTGTATTTTCCGCAGAGGCATTCCCAGTCTGAGACCGGGCCGAATATCCGCGCACAGAAGAGCCCATCGCGTTCCGGCTTGAACGTTCGATAGTTGATGGTTTCCGGCTTCGTGACCTCGCCATGGGACCACGAGCGGATCTTATCCGGCGACGCAAGCGAAATGCGGATCGCCTCATAGTTCGTGGTCAATTGTGTTTTGCTTTCAGTATTGAATCGAAACATTTTTTCTCCGTTAGTCCAGAAGTCTTGTCAGTTAGGGAAGTCCAGAGTTCCTGTAACCCTTATCGGACCTCCACTACTTTCCAGACCATGGTCAATCTGCCCCTACCAAAGTATCGACGCCCGCAGCAATAGCTTCCGGATCGATCTCGTCCTCTTGGATCAGTTCAACGTCAAGGCACAGGGACTGAAGCTCGCGCACCAGAACGTTGAACGATTCCGGGATGCCGGGCTCAAAATCCGACACGCCTTTCACGATCGTTTCATAGATCTTTGATCGGCCCGCGACGTCGTCAGACTTGCAGGTCAGCAATTCCTGAAGGATGTGAGCGGCTCCGTATGCTTCCAGAGCCCAAACCTCCATCTCACCAAACCGCTGTCCGCCGAATTGCGCCTTACCGCCGAGCGGCTGCTGGGTGATAAGCGAATACGGCCCAATCGAACGAGCATGGATTTTATCGTCCACAAGGTGCGACAACTTGAGCATCCTTCCGAACAGCACGCTGGGAGAGAACCGAAACAAGAGCGGTCGCCATGGTGATCCCTGCACTTGGACCATCCTTAGGGATAGCACCTTCAGGTATATGAATGTGAATGTCAAAATTCTCCAGAATATTTTGATCTATCCCTAATTCCTCCGCTCGAGCTTTAGCAAATGAGAAAGCCGCTTGGGCAGATTCCTGCATCACTTCGCCGAGCTGTCCGGTAAGCATAAGCTTTCCCTTACCCTTGGTCTTTATGGCTTCTATGAAAAGTATGTCTCCGCCGACCGCTGTCCAGGCGAGGCCTGTAACCGTGCCGATCTGGTCTTTTGCAAGGGCGGTCTCATTGTAAACTTTTGGTACCCTCAAATATTCAGGGACGGAATCTGCCGAGATCTTTACAGCCTTAAAATCACCTTCCAGTTCTGCTTTTTTGCGTGCGACCTTGCGGGCGATCTTTCCGATCTCTCGTTCCAACTGCCGTACCCCTGCTTCGCGGGTATATTCAGTTACGATCCGATTTATTGCCTGACGCTCAAATGAGACATCTTTTGGATCAAGGCCATTCTCAGAGATCTGTTTCGGTATAAGGTGGCGCCGGGCTATCTCAAGTTTTTCTTCGGCTGTGTAACCCGAAAGCTGAATCACCTCCATCCTGTCTCGAAGGGCGGGTTGGATCGTCTCCAGCATATTCGCCGTGGTCATGAACATAACGTTCGAAAGATCGAATGGCACGCCGAGATAGTTGTCGCGAAATGCAAAATTCTGTTCAGGGTCTAAAACCTCAAGAAGAGCAGAACTTGGATCACCGCGGAAATCCGCCCCGACCTTATCGATCTCATCAAGCATTATCAGCGGATTGTTCGTTCCGGCCTGCTGGATCCCCTGAATTATCCGTCCGGGCATTGCTCCGACATAAGTTCTTCGATGGCCTCGGATCTCCGCTTCGTCGTGAAGCCCACCCAGACTAAGTCGAACGAACTTACGGTTAAGAGCACGAGCGACAGAACGCCCCAAAGAAGTTTTTCCGACTCCGGGCGGGCCGACAAGACATAGGATAGAGCCTTTCGGTTTTTCGATAAGTTTTCTGACCGCAAGAGCCTCGATCATTCTTTCCTTCACCCGTTCAAGTCCGTAATGATCTTCATTTAGAATGCGTTCAGCTTTCTTCAGATTCAGATTATCTTCAGACCGTTTTGTCCAAGGTAGTTCGGTCATTATATCCAGCCAATTACGCAAGGTTGCTGTCTCGGCTGTATCGGGATGCATCCGCTCAAGTTTTTTTAACTGTCGAAGGGCTTCCTCTTCCGCCTGTTGGGGCATTTCGGCCTTCTGGATCTTTTCTCGATACAGTTCAATCTCTTCGTAAAGCTCGTTACCTTCGCCAAGTTCGGCTTGTATTGCTTTCAATTGCTGCCGCAAGAAATATTCACGCTGTGAGCGGTCCATATCTGCACGAGCCTGGCTATTGATCTCCTGCTGAACCGTAAGAACATCGATCTCTTTGCCCAATAGTTCGTTTACTCTGTGAAGCCTTTCAACAGGGTCCGATATATCCAAAACACTCTGGGCGTCTTCAACCTTGAGTTCCAGGTTTGATGCTGAAAGATCTGCAAGCCTTCCCGCATCGTCCAGATTTGCGATTATTGCAAGCACTTCGGGCGAGATGTTCTTGCCCATACTTGCGGCCCGATCCATCGCTGTCCGCACGTTTCGCATCAGGGCCTCGACTTCCAACGAATTCTCAGGTGCAAGCGGTTCTGAAACAGGTGTGATCTGGGCACGAATGTGATCGCCGCCAGTGTTGACCGCGTCGATACGCGTACGTGATAGACCCTGGATCAATATTCGGATACGCCCATCAGGGAGCTTGAGCATTCGCATTATTATCGCGACGGTTCCGGTAGAAAATAGATCGTTCTTTCCCGGATCTTCGACATTCACGTCCTTTTGCGAAACAAGCACGATCATCCGGTTGTCTTTCAGAGCCTCTTCAACGGCGCGGATCGACTTGTCCCGAGAAACAAAGAGCGGGACGATCATAAAGGGATAAATGACGATGTCGCGGAGCGGCAATGCGGGCAGATCACTCGGGATCTGCATCATCGGCTCAACAACCTCGCCTTCCGTAAGGGAAATTGGGAAATCTTCGATCTCGGCCATAAATTTTCAGTTTATGCGTAAGTGGGGTCGCAATCAAGGAAGGCTGTTCGCCTTGAGCGAGATAAGACGCTTGCTAAATTATCCTAGACAAAAATTCAGTGATAATGTTAGTAAGCCCTATTTCTTACTCTTAGAAGCTTTCGGGGCATTGCGTTTATCGCGGGCACGGACAAGATCCTTTAGCTCTGTCATAAATTCAGAGACATCTTCAAATTCAAGATAAACCGATGCAAATCGCACATAGGCAACCTTGTCCAACGACTTCAACCGACGCATTATTATCTTACCGATGTCGCTGGTAGGTACCTCACGGTCGGGCGAATCTTGGACCACCTTTTCGATATGGTCGGCTATGGCTTCAAGCTGACCTGTGGAGATCGGCCGCTTTTCGCAGGCCCTCAATAATCCGGCAAGGATCTTGTTTCGATCGAATGATTCCCGTTTCCCATCCTTTTTGACCACCATGTATGGGATCTCGTCGATCCGTTCGTAGGATGTGAATCGGCGTCCGCATTCAAGGCATTCTCTTCTTCGGCGGATGGCATCCCCCTCTTTCGTTTCGCGTGAATCAACGACCTTATCTTCAAGATGGGCACAAAATGGGCATCGCATAGATTTGAGCAGTGTTTCAATTCTCGACCATCTGGTCGATGGTTCCATTCGGAGGTTCCGAGACGATCTCTTCGACCGCCTGCTCGCTTGAGAGCAGACTCCGAAAGCGTTCAATACTTATATCGCCGTGAAGGAAATAATACAAACCGAAGATCAGTGCCGGAGCGAAATAGACAAGATGCATCGCGATCGAAACTGCTGCCGCATCTTCAACACGCATATCCGGTCGAAGCAGCAACAGGCTTGCAGCCGTAGCCGTGTGGAAAGCTCCTGCAGCACCGCCCGGTGTCGGAACAACGGAGCTTACAACGGCGAAGCCCATTATGAAAAGTGAATCGCTGAAATCGAACGGCAGTCCAAAAGCCAAGAGCACGAACCAAGTCGGGAAAGCGATAGAGAGCCAAAGAACGATGGTCCAGAAGGTTACAGAAAGCAGCTCTTTCCAATCTTTCAGTATCGACAGCGCCGCAGCAAGTTGCTTGAACAAACTCAAAACGATACGCCTGATCTTTGTTGGGATGAATTTTCGATCTGTCAGGCGATGAAGGCGTTGCAGAATTCGCGGGGCAACGCGCTGATACCAAAAGAGCAGGACAAACCCTACTATCACGATCCCGAGTATCACATAGCCGGCATTTGATACATAAGCGAACTGGTCTTCGCGGCCCGGAGGCGGAACGAGCCATAACAAGTTGATCGCAAAGAATGTGGCCAGCGCGGCCAGGTCAAAAAGCCGCTCAAGCCCAAGCGTAACAAGAGCCGCCGAGGGGCGGACACGTTTGTCACGCATTGGAAGCCACATTGGCCGAACTATCTCACCGGCCCGGCCGACAAGGAGTATCGCAGCGAAGCCGACCGTTGTTGTCGCGAAGAGCTCTTTCAGGCTTGAAGAAGTGATAGGTCCAAGTAAAACTTTCCATCTGACAGCGCGAAGCAGATAACCAAGACAGATAACAAGTACTGCGGCCCCAAGATAGAACGGATCTGCCCTAACGAGGCTTTGGCGGACCTGCTGCCAATCCAGGTCCTTTCCGAAGAACCAGAAAAGAAAAGCAGCAAAAAGGAGAAGAATTGTAAATCTAATGTACTTTTTCAAAACCCGGAGTCCGATCCAGTATTCAAATGTTCTCGGCCGTGCTTGCCCGACCAAACCTTTGAAGATACCGTAAAAGTGGAGAAATGGCTAATTGAGGCCTTTTAGCAGCGACCGGCGAGCCTTGGCTATGCGGCAGAGCAATTTGTTGGGAACTTCCACTATGATCGGTTCGTAGTTAATGTTCGGCTGGTAAGTTTTTTTGGCCGTTTCGCAGACTTTAATGCAGGCGGGAGATCGATATTTTGGAAGCTTTGAAGGCTGCCCCGCAGATCAATGGTGCTGAACTCGTGCGTAAAGCGCGGAGTGGTGATGCTATTGCGTGGGAAGAGATAGTGACCACATTTTCACGCAGGATATTCAATCTTGCGTATCGGTTCACTTCGAATGCCGAAGCTGCAGAAGATCTGACACAGGAAGTATTTATCCGGATATATCGAACGCTGGATCAATACGATCCAAGGCAAGGAGATCTTTCGAATTGGCTGATGCGGCTCGCGCGGAATTTGATAATTGATGATTATCGTCATCGGCAGCGAAATCCGCAGAATTCCATGGCTGATGCAGTAGATGATCATCAATATCATCTGCGTGCTATAGGTAATTCCGCACAGCGGGAAATGGAGCGGCGGGAACTTGCTGCACAGGTGCAGCAGGGTATTGATAAGTTGCCGCCCGACTTGAAGACTTGCGTCATCCTGCGGGACATCGAGGAGCTGAGTTATCAGGAGATCGTAGATGTTTTACAGATCCCGGAGGGAACGGTCAAATCGAGGATAAACAGAGGGCGAATCGAATTGGCGAAGATACTTAGACGGATGCGTGTTGTGGCGATGTAATGAAGGTCAGCAAAAAGAGAAGTTTCAAGGGGTCAGGTTAGTAATGGGAAGTGCATTTGAGAAAGCAATGAATTGTGCGGAGTTTGAATCGAGGCTATCGGAGTATGTAGAACGAACTCTGGATAAGCCTGCGCGTCGTGCCGCATCGGCCCATCTTCTCAAATGTCCCATCTGTCATGCTTTGGTCAATGATGTGAAGCGTTCGATATCCGTCTGCCGGGAGATGGCCGGCGGCCAGAACGCATTGTCCAGACTTGAAGCAAAGATACTCGCCAGTACCGTGCCGGACGCAGCTCTCCGGTGTTATGAATTTGAAGAAAGTCTCACAGACTATCTTGACGGGTTCCTGCCTGCTAATGTCTTTCATCGCTGGGAGCGGCATGCCGTTATATGCGAGCAATGCACTGACCTGCCCGGTGAGGTCGTTAGGTCGCTTGCAACGCTGGTTGCTTACAAGCAAGAGGAACTTCCCGTTCCCCTGGGATTGCACGAACGAATAATGAACTTGACGGCTTGGGCTGAAGGAAGGCAATGGCGAGGGAAGGATCGATCCTGGGGATCGCGTTTTGTTGATTGGATAAGCAGCATACGAGTTCCGGTCGCCGTTCCTCAGCTCGCACCTGTTGCGATGATGCTGATGTTCGCATTTCTGTTCATCAGCCAGACCGTTTCCTCTGATGGTTCCTTGAGTGATGTTTACGCAAAAAGCGTCCAGCTTGCGGAGAAGACCTATCGCCAAGGCACGGCCGCCTGGAATGGGCAGCCTGTACAGAACGGTGGGCTTGATGCTCCGATAAACAGTACGACATTCGTTGAGAACGAGGGGGGCAAAAAGGAATGAATTGCGCGTACCACACTCAGAATATTGCGGTTGTGCAGTGTAATAGCTGCGGACGACCGCTCTGCCCGACCTGTGACCACAGGATCAAAGGTTTTCCCTATTGTCAGGATTGTATTGTGCACGGCGTCGACCTTTTGAGGCAGAATTCACGCACTAATTACGTCCCGTTCGTGAAAAAGCGAACCTCACCATTTTTTGCTACGTTATTGTCTTTTATCTGTCCGGGGCTCGGGGCCGCCTATAATGGCCAGACAGTTAAAGCCCTCGTGTATTTTGGCGTTTTCGTCGGGCTCTTCCAGATGGCAGTGCTGACGGGATACGCTCTATTCTTTTTTGGCTTTATCGGCATGTGGCTGTTCTCGGCGTTAGATGCGTGGCGAACGGCACAAATGATACGCTCCGGTCTTACCCCGGATGTCGCTGAAGATATTTTTGTAAAGAGGTTCTCAGGCAATCCAAAGCTTTGGGGCATCATCCTAAGCGTGCTTGGATCACTTTTCCTTCTTCAGAACTTTTTCAATATGCGCGGATTGATGAGGGCACTTCTTCCGGCTTTGTTGATCGGATTGGGCATATATATTCTCCGAGGCTACATATTCAAGCCAAAGGAAGAGGAGTCCAGCTGGAAAGATTTTGATAGCGTTCGACCGCTTCCGGTATTTTCTGCGGCAACCGGCGAACACAGAGATACTACGGGCCGCTTTGACGGCGGGGGCGAAGATCGTTATCGGAGGGAACACGACCGCTGGAGTTGAGGAATATTTTTCTTTTGAACTTCGTGCAGTTGGATTAGTATAGAACAAGGAGTTTTCAGTATGTCAGTTTTCCTAAAAGCAGCAGGGATCGGTGGGAGCCTGTTGGCCCTGATCGCTCTTCTTATCGCCTTCTTTAAGAGTTTTATTGCCTTTATCGGTTTCTTGACCGGAGCCATAAAGGTCATCATCGTTCTTCTATTCATTGCCTTGATCGCGGCCATCGGCTATTTGGTCCTCAAAAGTTGGAATGAAGCGAAACGGGCTAGAGATTAGGTATTTTTGTTAAACTCTGTTACACTCTTTTCGGTTCGCGCAGGTTCCGCTCACTTGCCAAGCCGCGGACTGGAGGCTAAAATAAGACTTTCCGTTCAATTTCGAGCAGGCAGGGTAATCTAAAAATAAGTTTTTGTTCATTCAGGTCTCGCGTTAGTCGCTAGCGGCTTGCCCCACGTGATTCCGTTTGCCGGAACGATGGAATTCCGGTTCGAGATCAACTAAAGGAGCTTTACAGCATAATGCAGAAAGACTCAAGGTTCTTTTCATTTCTTTTCAAAAGCAGTTCAAAAAATAGAATTTATGTTCGCCGCGTTCTGGTCCCGAAAGGGATCGTTCAGAACGGGCTTCTTATTATTTCATTCGTTTTTATCATTTCGGTTTTTTCTTTAGGCGTTGTCGGTGTTTCCAATTTCAGTATTCCCAGTTTCGCTGAAATGGCCGGCAACGCGGTTCAAAACAATCAGACCATTTCCAAAGTTGAGATCAGCGCTTTACCAAGATCGATCGATTATTCCCGGCCTGATGGTGCGGCGGATATGGCGCTAAACAGCGGCGGACCGTATTCGCCAGAACAGTTGGTCTCTGATGACCCGGAAGTCGAAGATAGACTCAGATTGATACAGGTTACCAGCGACCCCATGACGATACCAAATATTTGGGCCGTTACCGGAAAGATCAATAATGAATTTGGTTTTAGACGAAATCCTTTCGGCGGACGCACGTACGAGTTCCATAACGGAATGGATATCGACGGTGAACGTGGAGACCAGATCGTTGCTCCAGCCTCAGGGACTGTTACCAAGTCCGGTTGGCAGGGAGGCTACGGGAACATGGTCGAGATCGATCATGGGAACGGACTTTTCACTCGATACGGTCATATGGCAAAAGTCGAGGTCGAAGTTGGCGATCGCGTGTCACGTGGGGTTTTGATCGGTTACGTTGGATCTACCGGCCGCTCGACAGGACCGCACCTTCATTATGAATTAAGGCTGGGAGATAGGCCGATAAATCCGCGCCGGTTTTTACCGCCGGAACCGACCGATATTTCGCGGGCTTCGCGATAAAGGGCTTTTGCATCAATAGATCTAGCGGGTCGAAACTTCGGCTCGCTTTTTCATTTGATGGAACACCTCATTAAAAACGGCTATACTTTATTGTCCTATATTTCCAATAAACTTTTGGGGAACTTACTGTATGAAACTTAGAAATCGCCCGTTCGTTGCCACTCTATTGGTGGCATCGATCATCTTTAGCAGCTTTACATTTGCCGTCGCCCGCGACGAGGGAATGTACAAGCCGGATATGATCGCAAGCCTCAATCTCAAAGATCGTGGACTGAGGATAAAACCTGAAGAGATATATAATCCGGCAGGTGGCGGATTGACCGATGCCGTGATCCGTTTAAGTATAGGCTGCACGGCAGAATTCGTATCGCCAGAAGGGCTGATACTTACCAATCACCACTGTGCGTTTGATGCGTTGGTCTCAGCCTCAACGCCGAACAATGATCTTGTTGAAAACGGATTTCGTACTGACAATCGGGCCGGAGAGATAAGCGCTAAGGATTATTCGATCTTCATCACTCAGCGAATAGAGGACGTAACAGCACGCATACGTCAGGGAACTGCCGGGTTGGCAGGAGAAGCTCTTGCAGCGGCCATCAAGAAAAACATAGATGAATTGACCGCAGCAGAACAGGCAAAAGCTCCGGCCGGTTCTACCGTTCGTATTCAGACACTTAACAACGGATATTTCCACTATCTTTACCAGATACAGCAGATAAAAGACATTCGTGTGGTTTATGCTCCGCCGAGGAACATTGGGGTATTCGGCGGCGATCCAGATAACTTTGAATGGACGCGACACACGGGTGATTTCGCATTTTTACGTGCGTACGTGGCCCCGGATGGCAGTTCCAAGGAATATTCGCCGTCAAATGTTCCATTCAAACCGCGCCGTTTTCTTTCGATGAATATAGGCGGGCTGAAAGAGAACGATTTTGTTTTCGTACTTGGTTATCCGGGAAATACCACCAGGTATCGGGAGTCGCAATCGATAGAATATGCACGCGATGCGAATTTTCCATTTCTTTCGAGCTGGTTGGCTGCCCGAGCTGATGCTCTTCGGCTGATCGGCGAAGGGGACGAAGCGAAACGCATAGAGCTGCAAAGTGACATAGCTAATTTCGACAACGCACGAAAGGTTTATCAAGGCGGCGAATGGCGTTTACGACGTTCAAAAGTCGTGGAGCAGAGGCGTGATGAAGAGGCCAAGTTTGCGGCCTGGGTATCACAGGATCCGGCTCGACGTGCAAAGTACGGCACCGTGCTTTCTGAGCTTGCGGCCGTATCTGCTGAATCGAATAAGTTCGCCAAACGCGACATACTCGTTCGCCGGATGCCGGATGCAAGCTGGCGCGATTTTTGGCATTTTCTGCGCTGCATCACCTACGGAATTGCGGGCCAGCATCTCGACTATACGAGTCCAGAAGGGCTGCACTATATGCGGTTGCTCTATCAGGAACTGCAGGTGCCGCTCGATGCAATGGTGGTGGGCCTCGAGGGCATTAAAACCGCCAGCCTCAACCGGGTAGAACTGGGTCAACCGGACGCCCTAGCGCCCTATTTTGATCACCTGATTGTCCAGTTAAGCCAGTTTCGCGCTTAGATTCTCACGGTCAATGGGGTCATTGTTGAATCGGCTGATGCGTTTGATTGATCTATGATTGCTGCGGATGATGAACTAATCAAAGCCTCAATTCAAGGCGATGCCGACAGGGCAGCGGTGCTGTTGGCACAAGGAGCAAATCCCAACACGACAGGGGTGACAACGGCCATTGGCCGCGGCAATACGGCGCTGATGTGGGCGGCCGTCGAGGGGCATTGGGCTGTGGTGCAGCTGTTGTTGCAGCAGGGCGCAGACCCCAATTGGCGCAATTCGGCGGGGTTCTCGGCCCTGATGTATGCGGCAGAATCGGATCGACGCGAGATTGTAATCACGCTTTTGGATGCCGGTGCCGCGATTGAGGGGACCAATGCTTACGGGGAAACGGTGCTGATGGCGATTGCTCGCAAAGGCCATGCCGATATTGTGCAGCGACTGGTTGCTTTGGGTGCCCCAATTAATGCCGGGAATAAGATTGGAGATACGGCGCTGTATTTAGCAGTAGATAACGGCCATGCTTATGTGGTGAAAACGTTAATCGCGTTGGGGGCTGAGGTCAATACCCATAATCTAGGTGGCTGGACACCTCTGATGATGGCCTCGGCTAGAGGTGACCTCGATACAATGGAAATTTTGATTCAAGCGGGGGCCGATCTGCATGCCAAAAACAACTGGGGGGCAACGGCCTTGAGTGAAGCCCGACGCTCGTTTCGTTCTCATCAAGCCGTGGCGTTACTCAAACAGGCCGGCGCGATGGAATGAGGTTTGAGGGATGCGCGTCGGGTCTTGGTCGGAGAATGGCTGCGGTCTGAGTGGGTGGCGCTACGTCAGAATCTGGCTCTCAGCAATCGCTGCGAGTCCGCTCGCCAATAGCACTTACAATATCTCCTAGCATCGGGTGCAAACCACCCTCGCCAAATTCAACCTTTGCAACTGAACCTGCAAAATCGAGACCGCAAACCGCAAACCGCAAAGGTCTCTGACCGAGATGCGACGCGAACCAACCTTAGCCCTTCATCCTCTCTTTTTCATGAGTACCCTATCAACGTTTCACCAATTTTTTGACCATTGTGTCGGCAGCTGGAAGACCGAGCGTACCTATCATTATTTGACTCAGCCGCTGGTGGAGCGCTCGCATACCGATTTTGTGATTCATCCGCTCACGGTAGAGCAAAAGCAAACGGTGTTGCGCGATAACCAGTATGAGCCGACGGCTGTCGAGGCGTTGCCGGGATTTCATCTGGAGTTTAATACGGTCTCGGAAACGGGTGAAACGGTGGCGCAGGCGTTGAATATGCTGTTTGTGCCGAAGGGCGAAGCAGAGACGATTCTGAGCGGAGATTATCTGCGAGACCGGGCCTACGAGGAAGCCCGTCCGATTATTTCCCAGTTTCGCTTTAACCCCAACACCGGGGAACTGCTAATGAAAACCTACTATACACGAGTGGTCTCGGTTGACTCGATTACGCTGGTCAATCCCCGCCTGCGGATTCGCAAAATCCTGAACTATCGCCGTCCGGCTGAGGGTGAACCGCTGACCGATGTGATGCTGGTGGGGTTTGGGGTTGAACAAAAAGCCGATTAAGCGATTGCATGCAGCGATTTGAGATATCCCTGAACTTTGCTTAGAACCGGCTGCTCAGTGGCCTCACCCTCTCAGCTACAAAGTTCACAATTCTTGATGAGCATTGTTACAACCTTGTATGAATATTAGATCATAACAATGCGTATAAAGCTTATAAAATAGCTGCAACGCTACTTCTACCGTGGGTTTCTGTGGGACTCTACGGTGGAATGGCACGATGGCCCTCTGGGCCGTGCGAAGCATGATCAAGACCAAGGAATCGAGTTGCACGTTTGGGTAATTCTGAAATTCCTTAACATCTTGAAACAATTCTTCTCAACCGCTGTTGTTTAACAGGAGATTGTGAATGGCTTTTGGACCAGCGTCCCGATTGGGGGTTAGCCTGTTTGATGAAACCCCGCCCCTGGAGCGGGTGCCCGGTAGTTCGGCCGACGAACTGGAAACGATGATTCGGGCGGTGTATCGGCAGGTGTTAGGCAATGCCTATGTGATGGAAAGCGAGCGGCTGGCAGTGCCGGAATCGCAGTTCAAGCAGGGCGATCTGAGTGTGCGCGAGTTTGTGCGGGCTGTGGCCAAGTCGGATTTGTATCGGTCTCGTTTCTTTGAGAATGTGCCGCGCTATCGCGCCATTGAGCTGAATTTTCGCCATTTGCTGGGGCGAGCACCGGATGGCTACGAGGAAATGAAGCAGCACAGTGCCATTCTCGATACGCAAGGCTTTGAGGCGGAAATCGATTCCTACCTCGATGGCGATGAGTACCAAAATCGGTATGGGGAAAACATCGTTCCTTACATTCATGGCTATAAGAGTCAAGGCAAGACGATGGTGCAGTTTACCCATACGTTTGAATTGGTGCGTGGCGCGTCGAGCAGCTCGCTGAAGGGCAACCTAGCCGGTAAAAGCCCGCGGTTGAACGCGCTGGTGATTCAGGCAACCCCCACGGCGGTCGTTTCTCCGGGTAGCAGTGGAGCGACCTTCCGCACGCCACCGGGTGTGGCCCGGACGCGCTTGGGTGTGGGCGCTAGTGAAGGCGGTAAGGTCTACCGGATTGAAGTGACCGGCTACCGCTCGAATACGGTCAACAACATTTCTAAATTCCGTCGCAGTAATCAGGTTTATCTGGTTCCTTACGAGAAGTTATCTCAAGAATATCAACGCATTCATCGTCAAGGTGGAGTGATCGCTAGTATCACGCCGATCGATTAACGGCGTTTCTGCGGTCGTTGCATTGTCTAAAGTGTGTGTACGCTTTAGACCTTTTTGCTATTCCTAAACTCGTATTTTGCGCTCTGCAATATGCGTTATTTCGCTGTGTTGACATTTCATAATTAGTCAGGAGATCCATCGATGTCATTAGAACTGTGGCCAACGAGCAGTCTCGAGGATGTAGAGACGATTATTCGCGCGGTGTATAAGCAGGTTTTGGGAAATCCGCATGTGATGGAGAGCGAGCGACTGGTGGCGGCTGAGTCTCAGTTGTGTAACCGCACGATCACGGTGCGAGAATTTGTGCGGATTGTGGCGAAATCTGACTTTTACCGGTCGCGCTACTTCGAGCCTTGTGCCCCTTATCGGTTTGTTGAACTCAATTTCAAGCATTTGCTGGGCCGTGCGCCGCAAGATCAAGCGGAAGTGTCTGAGCATATCCGCCGCTGTGTGGAACAGGGCTACGATGCGGAGATCGATTCGTATATTGATAGCGAAGAGTATCAGTCGGCATTTGGGGAAAATATGGTGCCCTATTTCCGGGGCACGGTCAGCCAACCGGGCCAAAAGCAGGTGGTCTACAACCGCATGTTTGCCCTCGATCGGGGTCCGAGCCAAATTGACAGCGCGGTGCGCAGCTCGCAGCTCGTCTATGCGGTCGCTACCAATAGCCCGACGCCAATTCGGCCTGCAACGAGCCGCGGGGGAGCCTATGCTGCGACTGAAAAGCTGTTTAAGATCGTGGCCACTGGCGCAAAATTCGATAGTCCGCGTCGTCGCAGCACCACTGAATACATTGTTTCTGGCAGCAAAATGACGCCCCAAATCCAGCGGATTAACCGCACGGGGGCTCGGATTGTCAGCATTACTGAAATTGCCTAAGCAATGATCTGAAATCGTCTGAATCGGTCTGACTCTGGATCTGTGGGTGGGCTATGCTCACCCCACTGGTCTCAACTTCAATCATATTCACCTTTAGGAGCGTTGCATATGGCACTTTGGGTAATGGCATCCGAGCCAGTGGAACTGCGGCCAGCGGCTAGCGAAGCAGAGTTGCAAACGGTGATTCGTGCGGTTTATCGCCAGGTGTTGGGCAATCGACACCTGATGGAAAGTCAGCGACTTACCGAGGCCGAATCGCTGCTGCGCCAAGGCGAACTGACGGTGCGAGGGTTTGTGCGGCAGGTGGCGCAATCGGATCTGTATCGGTCGCTGTTTTTTGAACCGTCTTCGCCTTATCGTTTTATTGAACTGAATTTTAAGCATTTACTAGGGCGTGCCCCGATTGATCAAACGGAAATTGCAGAACATGTGCAGCGCTATGTTTGCGATGGCTATGCGGCCGAAATTGATTCCTATCTCGATAGCAACGAATACCAGCGCAGTTTTGGTGAACATCAAGTCCCCTATGAGCGCGGTAGCCAAACTCAAGCGGGACTAAAAGCGGTTGCCTTTAATCGCAGTTTGGCGTTGATGCGTGGTTTCGCCGCTAGCGATAGCGGCAGGTCTGCTCAGTTGATTACGGATCTGGCGGCTAATTTGCCCACTCCGATTCTGGCCCCAACGGGCGCAGGAGCCTATACTAATTCGAACAAACGGTTCCGGCTTACGATCGCGGCGGCCAATCTCGGTCCACGCACCAATCGTAGTCGATTCACCGTAGAGGTTAATTATGAGCAGTTGTCATCCAAAATTCAAAGCATTCATAGAACGGGTGGCAAAATTGTTCGCATCAGCGAAGTGACTTGAGTGGAGGATAGGGGCTAGCTGTCAACTCTTGGAGTGGAGCTAGTCCATGGCTGCACGATGGTTGGGCAATCAAGAGTCTGCGAAACCGTGGCAACGGTCGAATATCGTCGTGCGGAAACCCGCTCGTCTGGGACGGCATCGATTAATTAGGGTCGGATTATCAAATTTATATCGCAATCTATGGCTGCAGAATGTAACTTTATACGCTGAAGCTGAATAAAAAACGATGCTTAAACCGATTAAGTTCGGGTGTTTAAAGTGTCGCGACCATGGTTCGGTAATAGTCAAGCGAAAAAGTTTGCTGTTTCGGGGCTGCGTTGAATCTGTCTATCTATGGTGGATTGAGTGTAATGGTTGTTAAACGTATTCAGTGAGTGAGGTAGAAGTGATCGAGACGCGCTGGGCAAGTTGGAAATGCGGATTGGGTGTGCGAACGTACGAATCAACGCACACCCCTGTCTGGGATTCAGGCTTTGGCACTCTATGGTTTGAGAAACGGGAGAGTTTTACTGATGACATCCCCCTCATTCAAGCCCTCGCTTAACCCTCTGCTCCCGGTCGAGCTAGAGACCATTAAGGCTAAGATGCTGCCCCCTGTAGCGCAAAAGAAAATGCAAGGCTGGATCCGTAGTCGCCATCTGGTGTGCTCGGGACATTTTTTTGTGTTTGAGACGGTTGACTATAGTGCGGTAGAACGATTTACAGAATGTGTGACTGTGTTAGGAGGAACTCTAATATCTGTGGAGCCGATTGATAAGATCTGGATGGGCGGTCATCGGCAGGTGATCCTTTACCAGGCTAAGGCAAGTTTACATACACCGTGTCATGATCTTAGACATTATTGGGTTAAATACGGTAGTTTCAGAACTCGTTTTGATGGGCGTGAGTCCATCTCGTAAATTGCATCGATGCAGCTCCCCTACCCCCACAAAGGCGGATGTGAATTCTGCTTTTGATGCGTCTAAAGCGCTTGAAGCTATTTGGGGTTAGATTCCCCGACCCTTGGGGCGTTCGTATTTGGCCATGTGAACCGAAATACCCCGCCGCAAGCGGCAGGGTGCGTTTATTTGTAGGTTGATAGATAGCTCCAAGTGCTGCAGCTATCTATACTCGTTTAAATCTATCAAATTAAGTACGGTTAACATGGTTAACATCGCTATACTTAATAGTTTGCTTTGTACAAGTATGGATGTCTTTGCGAGCAATGGATTTGCCTTGATGGTGATTGCTCTGCTCGTATTTAGGCAGGATATTCTGCCTCAGTGCTGTCTTGTGCTGTCTTGTGCCAACGTCCGTTGGCGACATCCTCAATTGAAGGTAGGCCGGCAATGGTATTGCGCGACCGGTTTTGCATCAGTCCTAGGCCATAGTGACTGTGATGTGCTTCAATTTCTGCGGTGCGGGTTCCTGGCGCATTCGCCTTACCAATGACAGCTTCCCAAGTGGTCTGCCCACATAACTCACCCCGCACCCGGACCTTCTTCAGAGCAGCGACCCCAATCATGATTCTGTGGCTGCGCACTCGTCCGGGTGCATCATTATAGGCGATAATCTGGTCAATAGCGGCATTGACCTTTTCGAGTGCCACTTCACTGGAGCGATTAGGCTTGAGGGTGTCTCCTCTCATCTGCTTAGACTGAGTAGCATGCAGATTGATCGTGGATGCCCCAATCCCAATTGCTGGTTCATCCCCTTGCATCTGGGGCGATTGTAGCGGTATGGAGGGTGTGATTTGTGCTTGTCCTGGTTCAAGTGAGGTCTGCTGCTCACGAGATAGCAGTACCTCGGTCAAACGAGACATCTGCCGGGTTAGAGTCAGCATCTGCTGCGAGAGTTGTTCCCAGAGCGGTGGAGTAGTTTCAGGAGAAGGTGAAGTGACTGGTGTTTTGTCCACTGCTTCGATTGCCTTTGCTGAGATCCCAGTTGTTCCCTCATCGTGCTTCACTGTTTGATCTACCTGTTGCTCTGTTTTAACCAAATCAATCAAATGAATGATATCGGCATCTGGTTCTTCCGCCTGCTTGCCCGCAAGCTGCTGCTCGACCCAATCGAGGAAGCGGCTAATCCGGTCGGGCTGATTGTCTGCCACAATCCCTAATTGCTCCAGACACATCTGTAACCGTTCCACATCGGTGCGCCACAAACGCACCTTCGCCTCCCGCTGCTTCTTGGGTGGTAGTTGAGCCAGTGCTTCTGCCATCTGTGCTACTTGCTTGCGCTCAAATGCTTCAATCACTTCAATGCCTCCCAACCCCAACTTAATTCCCTGCCTGCCATCGAGATTGCCTTTACCATCGCCAATCTTGTAATCGTTGTAATGCCTACCCGCGGCCAGCGATCGGCGTAATTCTTTCCCTTGTGTATCCAACAGTGCAAAATGCCCTTGAATCTGTGCCTTAAATTCATCCGCATCGACAGTTGGTGGACAATACCAAAACACAGCAATTGCCCCATACACAGAGCGAAACAAATGGGTGTAAAGATTATCTTCCCCCTCGCGTACTGGCACTAACCCTGAAAAGTGCTTATCACAAGCTACTGCAACCGCATGGCTGTACTTAGCATTGATCTGCCGGACCGATAGTCCCTGACAGTTCACCCACCCTCGCAACTTCCTTAATGCTGCAATCACTCGGTCTGCTGTTGTCAGAGTGGGAATCTCAAACGACAGTCGCTGACTTTCGCCTTTGCGCTTGAGTGCTCCGGTAAAGCGCACACTCCACTGCGATTGCTTCTCGAACTCAGCCGTTGCCAAAATTTCACTCGATCTTCGCCCGGTAAGCACTGTCAGCCCTGCTGCCACTGCTGCCCAATCTCGTGATTCCAACAATCGTACTGCTTTTGCCACAATTGCTTCCGGGTCATCAATCAGCTTTACATGCTCATTACGTCGTGCGACTGCCTTCTGACTCAACTCATTAATGGCTATCCATTGCGCTGTTGAAAACTTCATTGATTCCAACGCTATATGTTCTGAGTCAATCGCCTTGAGTGCATTTCTCACCTCCTGCATCACCCCTGCCTGCTGCCGTAGTGTCGTCAATCCATGTTCTACCCACTGCTGCTTCATCCACTCTGCCCACTGCTTGGCAATTGTTTGACCTTCTGGTGTATCTTGAAGCGAACGAACCGCTGGCAAATACTGCTTCTCAAACAATTCTTTGAGCCACTGCCGCATCACTTACTCCACCTTCTTGCTCTCTATCTTGCAACTATTGCTATCCATACATAATAACACCTGAAAATATAAAATATATACCTGAATCTGTGCATATAAGCAATCTATATCTCATTCAAAAACTATTTATACCCGTATCTTTTTATTCGTGTATCTAACCTGTTGGCAGCTTGCATTTATATATGACATGCCTACTTAACTTTCTACTTTTTTAGGGCAAGTCAGTATGCTAGTGGCGATTACCGCAGAGCACTGCAAACAGCAGGAATTGGTTGTAGTATGAGTCGGAAGGGGAATTGCTGGGACAATGCAGTAGCTGAGAGTTTCTTTGGTACTCTAAAAATAGAATTAATTGATTCAAGGGGATTTATCACAAGAGAGGATGCAAAGAGTACGATAGTGGAATGGATAGAGGTATTCTACAATCGACAGAGATTGCATTCGACGTTGAACTATCTTTCCCCTGCTCAGTTCGAACAGCAGTATTGGGTATCCCTAAGACAACCCGCAGCAGCTTAACCTAATGGATTGGCAAGCAGAGATCGCCGGTCAACAGCTTCATCGAACGGGACAACTGACGGTAATCGTTCTCGACAATGCCTCAGTGCATCGCAGTAAGCTGAGGCAACTCCAGCAGCAGCGTTGGCAGCAGCAAGGACTGATTCTGTTTTTCCTGCCGCCGTACAGTCCTCAAATGAATCGGATTGAAGAGGAATGGTTGCATCTCAAACGGGATGAACTGGCGAGTCAGGTGTTTGAGGATGAGGTAGATTTAGCCGATGCAATTATCGAAGGAATGGAGAACAGAGGTAGGAATGGAGGGTATACCGTGAAGCGTTTTAAGTTTAATTAGGTTGAGCTACTTAAAAGAGAGTAACCATTATACAAACTGTTTATCTATACATACTTTATTCGGCCACATAAGAGCCTTGAAAAATATTTGTATGCATGAGATATACTTAATTATCTGCAAGCAATTTGTATGGATAGAACATCAACGGACGTGTTCGCTTATCTGAGATGCCGTCAACTGTATATGCCATATAAAAATAACGAGCTTCGGTCTCGCCTGATACAGCATTTCGTATCGGCATATATCCGGTCGTTACCGTGTAATTTATTTGACGGCCGCCGATGCGTGCAGAGTGTTTTGTAACTACCGGAGGATCATCATTTGGCAAGGGTGGGGCCGGCGTTCCCGATGCCGCAGGGCGCGGTGATTCGGCAGGACGCGGGGCAGTCTGCTGTGCAAACAAAACAGGGACGAAAAGTGCGAAAATGAATAAAGTTCGGATAAGCATCATTTCTGTCACAAAAGCTAGAGGTTAGATCGAAAATGATCGGGCTATGGGAGGTGCCCGATCATGCATAGCTAGAGTTAGCGAACAGTCTCGCTTACTATACGCCCGTTGATTATTGTACCGACACAATGTGTCGTCCACTCGAACGGATCACCGTCATAAAGAGCCAGATCGGCATCTTTACCGACAGCCAATGAGCCAACTCGGTTATCGATCCCGAGCAGTTTCGCTGCGTCAATTGTTATTGAGGCCAGGGCATCCCGCTTCGAAAGTCCGTTGGCTGCAGCCATTGCGGCCTCGAATAATACAACGCGCGTTTTTGGAACATAGCTCTCATAACCACTTTGGAGTGCGATCAGGATACCCGCAGCACGCAGCTTTGATGCAGTCTCCAGCGAGAGATTCTGTCGATCACCGCCGGGGCGGGCCATTGTCGGATGAACGATGACCGGAAAGCCTGATGCTTTTATCTCATCGATCAGCATATGTGCATCCGCCGCGCCGTCGAGAACGATCCGAATGTTGAACTCTTTAGCGATGCGGATCGCGGTCATAATATCGACGGCAGATTCCGCAGTGATCAGCATCGGTACCTCTCGCTTTATTACACGCACCATTATTTGGGTCTTGAGATCGGTTGATGGCTCCGTCTTTTTTGCGGCTTCCTGTGCCTTGATCAATTCGGCCCGAAGCATCGCAGCCTGTTTCGATCGTGACCCAGGCGAACGCCCCTGGCCGGCGTTGGCTGCGTTTCCAAGCGTTGCAGCGATCATCGCCGTTGGGATGATGGTTGCCTCATCAACGTTCTTTCCGGTCGTTTTTGCGATCATAGTCTGGCCGGAGACCAGAGCGGAAGGCTGATGCCCCGTGTGGATGGTCGTTACGCCGAATTCCCGCACCCATTCGACCAACTTTTCTTCTGCGTTATAAGCATCGATAGCCCGAAGTTCGGGCTGGAAACTTCCGCCGCCGTCAAGTGCCATTTGATCATGAGGTTGGTTCAAATAGCCGTTCAGGCCAATCACCGTGTGGGCATCGATAAGGCCGGGTGTTACAACCTTCGCCGTGATCACGCGGTAATTTGCCGGGATCGAGACTTGGGATTCGGTCCCGACCGCCTGGATCTTCCCGTTGTTTATGAGAACTACGCCATTGGTGATGGGTTCGCCGGCCATTGTCCACACAGTTTCACCTTTGACCGCGATCTGGGCAGATGCGAGGGAGGACATAAGCACCACGGCAAAGATGCCAAAGAACAGGGAAATGAAACGGCTGCGGCCGAGCTTAATTCTTATGGCTTCATCGAGGAATGCTAATGTTCCGGTTTTCTGCGAACTTGAGCTAAACATCTTGACTTTCATTAGTTTCCACCTCCCAGGTCGCCATCAAAACAGTGCAGATCAGAATGGGCGATCTCATCAGTCGTCGCTCCGCGTCCACCAACGGCAAAGATATAATCTTTCGGATCGTTTCGGTCGAAGACCTTTTGTCCGTCAACCCACGTTTCGAGAACGTGTGTGTAAACACTGAGCGGATCCCCGGATAGAATGACTATGTCTGCATCTTTACCGACCTCAAGCGAACCGATACGATCCTGAAGATCCATCATTATGGCGTTTGCCATCGTAACCGCGTATAAAGCTTTGTCCCGCGACATTCCGGCTCGAACGGCTAATCCGGCGGAGCGGAGAAACCAGCGGGAATCGGTGATACCATCATCGGTGTGAAATCCGACAAGAGCCCCGGCTTTCTCTAATGCGACCCCGTTCTTAAAATCTATATCGACAGTCTCAAGCTTTCCGCCGGGCGAATCAATAAAGATGATCGAAGCAGGAGCTTTGGCGGCCGCGATCTCATCTGCAACCTTCCACGCCTCAGATACGTGCTGAAGAACTATCCGGAATCCGAATTCTTTTTGTAATCTAAGAGCGGTGAGAATGTCGTCATGCCGATGTGTATGAAAATGCACCATCCGCTTTCCGTCAAGCACCTCTACAAGGGCTTCCATCGCAAGATCTCGCGGCGGTAATTTGCTCGCATCGTTGCCAGCCTTTTTGATCTTGTCACGATACTCCTGAGCCTTAATGAACTGGGCTCGGACGAGGGCTGCAGATTTGGCTCGTGTTCCGGGGAACGCACCGCCGCCGGTCCGCAGGGAATTCGTTCCATTCGCAAATTTGATGCCGCCCATATACTTGCCATCTTTATCGTAGATGAGCATATCGTCGATCTTGACTGCATTGTCACGGAGCTTCAAATAAAGCGTTTGGCCGCTGTCTAAGTGTCCTGAACCGGGCATCACGTTAACGGTCGTCAGGCCGCCTGCCTGTGCACGCTGGATACCGGCAGAACGGACGTTGAAGCTATCGAGTATCCTCACGTCAGGCTGGATCGGTGACGAAGCATCTGCTCCGGAACCGCCACCGATGTGGCTGTGGGTGTCAACAAGTCCGGGCATGATCGTCTTGCCGGCCATATCTCTGATCTGAGCTCCGGCAGGAGGTTGGACGTTCGCTCCGATCGAGATGATCTTTCCATTATGAATGACCAACGTTCCTCTCTCTATTGGCTGTCCGATTATCGGGATGATCCGAGCATTTGTAAATGCTATGGGCGTTTGTTGTCCGATTATCGGACACACGCAAAGCACTAATGCAGAAATGCATAAAAGAACTTTTTTCATTTTTGGTTCCTCATTTAAGCGGTTTATAGAAGGTGTGTATTGATAAAGTGCTACGAAATAGTGTTCGTGTCAAGAAATCGTGAACGAAATGGTGCGAATTCTTCCTTTGTTAGGTACATCAATATGCATTTTGTCGAATAGTGATGTTTGACGAGACGCCTGTAGAAGCGTGTAGAAACGGGAATTTTATGGATTGCTCAAGGAACTGGCACAAGAATTGTTGTAACTAAACATCGCAATAAACGCATACAGGGGGAATGTTGATGTATGAAGAAATTCTTTGTTTTTACTCTTTTGATAGTATTTGCCGTATCAATGGCAGTTCCTGAAGCATTTGGCCAGACGCGTCGCAAGAAGAAAAAGCATCCTGGGCTTGCAACAAATATCGCTATAGTTGCCGGCAGCACTGCGGCCGGAGCATTGATCGGCCGAGGTCGAAACGGTGCGATGATAGGAGCCGGAGCCGGATTGCTTTACGCTTCGAGCCGTAAAGGAAGCAAACGTCGAGCTTATAACTCGAATTATCGCCGCGGGGCGAAGATCGCGGGCGGCACGCTCCTTGGAGCAGGACTTGGTGCTTGGGCAGGAGGTAAAACCGGAATGGCGCTAGGCGCACTTGCCGGTGGCGGTGCAACGTACCTTTATACCAAGAATGGTAAAAGATATTACAGGGCAAGCAACGGAAGAGTTTTCTACCGATGATCGATCAATAAGCTCTGATCGCTTGAATATACAGACTAAAGATGGGCAGTCGATGTGATCGCTGCCCATTTCTCATGCATGCCTAGTTTTTTCCAATAAAAAGATCAATAAATAATCTTTTTACTTCGGCTTACGACCTTTCGTCCACCCTGCCATGTTCTCACAGTTACCCATCGGCCACCGCGATAAACGCGGCGAGTAACCCATCGGCCGCCGCGGTAAGTGGCGCGACCAACACGTTTTGTTCCGCGGGCAACGGTCCGAATAGCTCCTGGACGACGTTTCCGCTTAACACGTGTCTGAGCAGCATTTGCCTGCATAGAGGTGTCAGAAGAAGAAATGCTTCCGCCAATAAAAACTAGCGATAGCATCATAACGGTGGCAAAGAAGAGGGTCTTGAGTTTCAACATATTTTCAAATCGACTCCATGTGTAATTATCAGATTTAGTTCAACAAGCGTTCGAATCGTAATTCTCGGTAGCAGAATGAATAAAGATCAAAGATCGCTTAATTTATGCCGTTCCTTACATTTGCCCGGATGAAGGAAACAATATCTTCTGTGGATGTTCCTGGTAGAAATACTTCTGCGACGCCTTTTGATTTGAGTTCCGGAATGTCCTCTCCGGGAACAATGCCACCAACCAGTACTAACGTGTCGTCCATTCCGTTCTGCCGCAAAAGCTCAACGATACGTGGGCAAAGCGTTTTGTGTGCCCCACTAAGGATCGAAATACCCACAGCGTCAACATCTTCTTGTAGTGCAGCCGCCGCGATCATTTCAGGTGTTTGTCTAAGGCCGGTATAGATAACTTCCATCCCGGCATCGCGAAGGGCTCGGGCTATAACTTTTGCGCCGCGGTCGTGGCCGTCCAGCCCAGGCTTAGCCACTAAAACACGAATCTTTCTTTCGCTCATCTGCGGATTAGTATATTAACGAATAAACCTTCCGAGCAAACCGTCAGCACGTATGTAAGGGCGAAGTGTTTGCCAATCCAGTTGGAATTCTTCATTCGGCTCAAGTGGACGTATAACTCGCGGAAAGCCGAAATCATAGAAAAATGTTACGCCATCAGCCGTTACAGTAAAATCTTCCGTGTTTTCAACAGCAAACACTTTCCCCTCGAGGAGATCAGAAATATCAACATCGTCGATATCGGTTCGCTCTTTTGCTTCGGCGATTGCTTGCTGAATTGATCGCTGCAATTGGGCATCGATGGTTCTCGCAAGTCCTGTCAGATCTTTGAAAACGTCGGTCGGTCGTACACGTTTTCCAGTCTTACTATCGATCACCACGTGTTTTGTAGAACCGTCAGGATAGGCACTCGAACCTTCGATCCAAAGATCGACGGAAAGCAACCCGTCCCGATTGAATTTGACCGCGAAATCAGCTTCGTCTAACCACTGGATCTCGTTCAATTCGTCTTTTAGAGAAAAATCAAAAAGCTTGAAGTAATCAAGCTCTGCAGAAATACGTTTGGCGACCGCAGGCGTTGTCCCCCTGACAACCGGGTAGTTGATCTTGAACGTGCGTTTATATTCAGAGTGCGGTTTTGGCCTTTTATACGTCACTGGGCGTTTGGTGATGGTGAGCGTTTGGGCGAAAGCAGGTGTGATACATAAGAAAGCGAACAGGATTAAGAGAGTTATATGTTTGATCATGAATTTTGTGCAGCGCGGACGTTCTGTGCGAGTTCCTCAATATCCATATTTGGGGAGCCGAAAATACATTTCAATTTTCCGAGCAGCGTCCGACGTTGGCGCATAGCGTCGCGCATTTCCACCCATCCGTGCGTGTTGATCCAGAGCGGGTTAAAACTTTTGATCGGTTTGATTATTCCATATTTCGGCTCTTCTGATTCTGGGACAAAGCTGCCGAATAATCTATCCCAAATTATCAAAACACCGGCGTAGTTCTTGTCCAGATAGGGATTGTTAACCCCATGATGAACCCGATGATGTGAGGGTGTATTCAGCACATATTCCAATGGCCCAAGGGTCTTTATGAACTTGGTGTGTATCCAAAATTGATAAATCAGATTAAAACCGTGCATCAAGGCGAACATCCAGGGGGCAAAGCCCAGAAGCATTATTGGAGCATAGAATATCCAATGGAGGAGCCCTGAAAACCAACTCTGCCGGACGGCAACGCTTAGATTGTAATGTTCACTTGAATGATGTACGACGTGAAAGTTCCAAAAAAGCCGCATCTCGTGGCTTACGCGGTGGAACCAATAGTACGCAAGATCATCCACGAAAAACAGTAATACCCACGACCACCAGGCATCGGCTGGAAATTTATATGGAGCAAGTTCGTAAGCGGCTGTGTAAATCACCGCAACGAATACGCCAAATAGTATCCCGAAACCTACACTTACAAAACCGACGAAAATGTTCGTCCATGCATCACGTGCTTCATACGCATTCGCTCTACGCCGATGCGAGTACCATGCCTCGAGCCCGATTAAAAGGGCGAAGACCGGGATCGCGATTATCGTCGGCTTTAGCACAGCAGAAGCATTTTATAACGGATCGTTCAAAACGGAAAGGTAGTTCGTTGAGGCAGAGATCCATACGGACCTTTCGTTAAATTAAACTCACAGGAAAGGCGTGATATAATTATTCTTTATGTCCGAACTGAAGATCGTTCATTATCCCGACCCGGTCTTGTTATCCGTCGCCAAGCCGGTAACGGAAGAAGGTTTTGGCAGCCAGCTGAAAAAATTGGTTGACGATATGTTTGCGACGATGTACAAAGCTGGCGGCGTCGGGCTCGCAGCTCCTCAAGTTGGGATCTCAGAGCGGGTATTCGTTATGGACACGCCAAACAAAGAAGGCGGCTCCGATAAATATGCGTTCATCAATCCAAATATCATACACGTAGAAGGAGAACAGCTCGGAGATGAGGGCTGTCTTTCGTTTCCCGGACTATATCAACAGGTTAAACGCGATATGCGCGTTATAGTTCGGGCTCAAGACGTCGAAGGAACGGAGTTCGAATTAGATGTCAAAGACCTTGCCGCAAGGTGTGTTTTGCACGAGACAGATCATTGCGACGGTATTGTTTTTCTGGACAGAATGACCGTGTTGAAGCGAGAGTTAGCAAAAAGAAAGATAAAGCGATTACAACGAACAGGAAAATGGGAATGAGATCGGGCAAGATCCACAAAAGGTAAAAGCTATGCAAACACAAAGAGTATTAGACGAATTCAGGAACGAACCATTCACAGATTTTTCGAAGCCGGAGAACGCTAAGGCGATGAAAGCGGCGATCGAGCAGGTGCGGTCGGAGTTAGGCCGCGAATATCCATGTTTGATCGATGGTGAGAAGATCACGCTAGAGACCAAATTCCAGAGCTACAACCCGGCAAATAAAGATGAGGTGATCGGGGTGTTTTCTGAGACTGACGAGGATCTTTCGCTTGTTGAGAAGGCTATAGACGCGGCCACAGAAGCTTTCAAGACGTGGCGATTTGTTCCAGCTGCTGAGCGGGCGGAGTATCTTTTTAAGATCTCAGACATTATGCGAAAGCGAAAACATGAACTTTCCGCATTGATGGTGCTAGAAGTGGCGAAAACTTGGGCTGAGGCAGATGGAGATACCGCAGAAGCGATCGATTTCATGGAATTCTACGGACGGGAAATGCTCCGTTGGTCCCAAGAACAGCCGATCACAAAGATCCCTGGTGAAGATAATAGCCTTGAATATATACCGCTTGGAGTCGGAGCAATTATACCACCCTGGAATTTTCCGCTTGCAATAATGTCGGGTATGACGATGGCCGCTGTGGTTGCTGGAAACACCGTTGTTCTCAAGCCTTCCTCCGATTCTCCGACGATTGCGGCAAAGTTCATCGAGATCGTAGAGGAGGCAGGATTACCAAAGGGCGTGGTAAATTTTCTTACCGGTGGGCCGCCGACCGGCGAAGCAATGGTAACAAGCCCGAAAACACGATTTATCTCGTTCACAGGTTCTAAAGGAGTTGGACTCCACATCAACGAAGAAGCCGCAAAAACCCGACCTGGCCAGATCTGGATAAAGCGTGTCGTTGCAGAAATGGGAGGAAAGGATGCAATTATCGTAACAGATGATGCAGACCTAGAGTCAGCGGCTGTCGGCATTGTGCAAGCTGCCTACGGATTCCAAGGGCAAAAATGTTCGGCCTGCTCTCGTTTGATCGTGGATGAGAAGGTTCACGATGAGCTTCTCGAAAAGGTCATAAAGCTTACGGAAGACCTTAAGGTTGGGCAGCCTACGGAAGGTGATACGAATGTTGCGGCAGTGATAAACCAACGTGCTTTTGATAAGACGCTGGATTACATCAAAAAAGGTGTTGCCGAAGGTGGGGAAATCGTTACCGGCGGCACCGGTGATGATTCGCAGGGTTACTTTATTCTCCCAACAATAATCGACAACGTTAAGCCCGGAGACACGATCGAACAGGAAGAGATCTTTGCACCTGTTCTTGCCGTCATAAAAGCTCGTGATTACGATCATGCATTGGAGATCGCGAACGGTACGGAATTCGGCTTGACCGGTTCGGTGTATTCAGCTTCGCAGGAGCGATTGGATCGGGCGCGGCGTGAATTCCATGTAGGAAACCTTTATTTGAACCGCAAATGCACGGGTGCGCTGGTCGGGGTTCATCCGTTTGGCGGCTTCAATATGAGCGGCACGGATTCGAAGGCAGGCGGGCGTGAATACCTGCTGCAATTTATGCAGGGTAAGACGATCTCGCAAAAGATCTGAGGTTCGGAGGAATTGATGCAAGGCATATCAAAAGTATTTTTGTCAGGTTGTTTATTCGTGTTCCTTTTTGTGGGCCATGTGCCGGCCTCTGGTCAACAACGGACAACGAATGCTGTCATCCAAAAGCCGATCATTTTTGCAGTATTGAACGACGGCAAGATGATCGAACCCATCGGATACATCGATAAAGGGATGATGGAGGCTCCTGCGGATGGCTCTGATCCTGAGAGCGTAGTAAAGGAATTCAATTCCCGATATTATCGTCCAGGCACTCGATATGACCTTATCTTCGGCGGAGCAAGAAATGGTACTGTTACGGTGAAAAGTTCTGATCACACCTCCGAGTGTTCGAAGAATATGGCTCAGGTAACTGTTACATCGACTCGGACAAAACTTGCCGGAAAGGTGATGGCCCTCGCGACCAATGCGAAACTTTCTAAGCCTGGAAGCGGCGTACGTCGCTTACCGACACCTGCTGAACGTGTCGCTGCCGAGCAAATTGCCGGGATGCGGATCGGCGTGAAAGAACCCGTCTTCGAGTAATTGCTTCAAATAGGTCCGGATCAAAAGCCGATTGACCTTTTCCGGCGCGATACCCTGCGTGCGAAGCCGCTCAAGGTCAGTAACTTTGGTGCCGTGTATGTATTCCATCGTCAGCACTTTTGAGGTAGTAGCATTCCAATAGATCCGCGGCACGTGAACATTCTGCCAGTTGCTGAATGAAGCACGAAATCGTTCCGCATTCTGCCCCTCGGCAGCATAGTCCATCTCCTCGTGTATGGTCTCATTAAATTCGCGGAGCATCCCGGACCAATCAGCGTTCTCATTAAGCTGCGGAAAGCGTTCGGCAAAATCCGCTACCTTTCGCAGTATCTCAAGGTCGCCTTTGATCGTAGCCTCAAGGTTTGGCCGCTGTACTTTAACCGCAACTTCTTCACCGGTATGAAGCCGTGCCCGATAGACCTGTCCGAGCGACGCCGCTGCAACGGGTTTTAACTCAAATTCCTTATAGACATCGTTTATCTTCCGCCCTAATTCTTTCTCGATCCGAGCAAAAGCGATCTCGTTATCGAATGGCGGTACATTATCCTGCAATTCCCCGAGCGCAATAACGAACGGCAATGGAAGTAGGTCTGCCCGCGTGCCCATCGATTGTCCGATCTTTATAAAGGTAGGCCCAAGCTCGATCAGTTTTTCCTTGAGCCAAACGGCCTGTTTCTCTTGGTTCGCCTCGCGGTTTAGTTCGCCTCCAAGAAAAATGCGGCGAAGCAAGAGCATTATCTTATGAAAGAACCAAAGCCGAATACCGTATAGCTTTTCGCCATACACAGCTGCCCGGGTCAAACGCTCGGCCGTCTTCATTCGCTCGCGTGCGTGGCGAAGCTGGCCCTTACGATGCATTTCGTATTGGTCAAGGTAAAGATAAAGCGCCAGTTTACCGATCACCGCCGAGACATGCACAATTCGAAACCATCCGCGAATGCCGGTATAGCGTCGTTCGACCTCGGCTTCTTTCTTTGCAAGAAACTTCTCCTCTGCGATCCGCTGATCGTTCGTTACGTATTTTGCGATCGGCAATTTATCCGTGGCGATCATTGGGCGCGAGCCATTTCCTCCGTTACGGTCGAGGGGCATCGGCACCTTTTCGATCACTGCAATGGCTTGTTCTTCATTTACTTGCTTCATCCAGATAACGTCTTCGCTGTCCAAGCCTTTTTCGATGCGGTCCGATGCTAAGGATTTGCATCAAAGTATTTCAAGCATATTCTTTACGCCCGGACGTCTGAAATAGTTCCTTGCCTGATCGGTATCACGCTCGATCTGTGCCCGCAACTCATCTATTCCAGTGAATTTATGCTCGTCGCGAATGCGGTGCAGGAATCTTACGCGGAGTACGTCGCCGTAAAGATCACCATCGAAGTCAAAGATGTAAGATTCGATAGAGGGCTCAGCATCCTTTTCAAATGTAGGCCGGATACCAATGTTGGTTATACTTCTCCGCCACGTTCCTTCTACCAGCGTTGCTGTCGCATAAACGCCGAACTTAGGTATCACACGATTGTGCGGACGAAGATTCGCGGTCGGGAAGCCAATGGTCCGGCCGCGTTGTGCCCCGCGCTCGATCACGCCTTCAACGCCGTACGGCCGGCCGAGCATCCGCCGTGCAACATTTATCTTCCCTTCGCTCAAAAGCTGCCTGATCTTTGATGAGCTGATCCGATGTCCGCGGAGCCGAACTTCGGGAACTTCTTCGGCGTAAAACCCGAGTTCGCCGCTCATTCTCCTTAGAAGCTCGATGTTCCCGCCTCTACCACGCCCGAAGGCGAAGTCTTTGCCAAGATGCACCTCCTTCACCTGCAGCCTTTCGTGGAGTATTTCGCGGACAAAACCTTCGGCCGGCTTTTGGGCAAACTCACGGTCAAAGGCAATTACAATGGTCTGCTCGATGCCAAGCACCTCAAGATTCGCAAGCCGCTGGTCAAGGGTCTGCAAGAGCGGTGGTGCGGACTCCGGGTGCAAAACAGCACGTGGATGCGGGTCAAATGTGATCGCGGTCGCAACTGCCTCTACCGCTTTTCCACGTTCGACGACAGTCTGCATTATCCGTTGATGCCCCAGATGTAGCCCATCAAAAACGCCGAGCGTCAAGACGGTCGGCTTTTGAATATTCGCGTTCTCTGTACCGTGAAAGATCTTCATTCCGTCAATCGCCGCGATGCCTGTCCGTTACCAGGTAGTTTCTCACATAATCCGCGATGGTTAAATCAGGTGATATCATGTCGGCGATGTGATCAGGCATCCGGGTATCCGTAAACATCGCCCATTCTAGTCGCACAAAAACCAGATGATACAGATACTTACGAACTGTAATCATCTTCACGGCCTAATGCATTCGGATTTTCAAGAAAAAAACTGCATTCCATTTTTCGTATTTCCTCACCGATCTGTTTGACGATGCTGATACTCGCAATCTTTGGCGTATCCGCAGTATCGATCGTCGGTTCAATAACCTGAGTGCGTATCTGAAAATGTGCTCCTTTCGGTGGGTAATTTGAAAATGTTCTCTGTTTCGGACTGCGAATATGCACGCAGAGTACTTTCGCGCGTCCAAGAGCATTGATGATCTTTCCGGTGCCGAAACGCAATCGTTCAATATCAAATCGGCCGGTGCGGCTACGCTGGCCTTCTGGAAATATCAATACGATATTGCCCTTGCTGAGTAAATATCGGCAAAGATTGAGCACCGCATTTTTGTGTGCGGCTGAGCCTTTGCGGTCAATAAAAATGCATTTCGTCAGATAAAGGACGGCGTGATATACAGGATTTTTCTTAAAAAAATCGCCTGCCGGTATGTTCCACATCATCGCGCGGTAATTGCGGACGTACCAGAAGTTTGACGCAAATGCCCAGATCAGCAACGCTGAATCAATGAACGTAAGATGATTGGCACAGATCACTAGGGGTACATTCTCACGTTCGCGCATCGCCCATATTTCGCGAAATTGTCGGCGGATCGTCGCCATGTTTTCAATGCGATACCCCCGAACGTATTTCATCAAAAAGATGAGTAACGCACCGAGCGGCAATAAAGCAACGCGGCAAATGTTTGACTGAAACCGCGTTTTCTCTATCTGCCACAGTGGCGGGTCTGTAACGTCGCGACGTGGCAGTCGGCTATTGATAATTTCGATCAGTCGTTCAGCTCTCAACATCCTCTACCCAACTTCTGATTCCCAACCCCGAAAATATTGTTTGGGTCGAGGGCTCGTTTAACGTCGCCTTTCCATTTGAGCATCGCTTCGGACATTATTTCCGGCAGATACTGCTCACGGATCTTTCCAACGCCGTGATGATGCGAGAGTGATCCCCCGTTTGCCAAGATCTCTTCGCGGGCAATATTTTCAAGCTCCAAATAAACATGCGAGGGGTCATCGACTCCCTTGAAATAAAACCCGAAATAGAAATAAATAGCCACGCCGGTCTTATAAAGCTGGGTTATACGCGATGTAACAAAAGGTCGTCCCGGAAGGCCACGTTTTGCGTATTCATCAAGGAGGCGTTTTTTCACGTTCACGCAAATCGGGAGTGCATCACTCCAGGAACAGCTCGTCTCAAATGATTCGGCAATGATGTGGTAGTTCATCAAAAAATCGCGGATATATGCGATGCTATAAGTTAACTGATAGCCGCGACGCCCGTTCTCGCTTCCAGCTTTCATCCCGCCGTGGCGTTTTGCGATCCGGTACACGTCGCGTTTCTGCCCATCGACCTCATGCCGTGTGCCCTCAAAAACTAGCGTCAGCGCGACCATCTTATACGGGTCAAAACCTTTTACCTTTGTAACAAAAAATTTCTGAGCCTTGCCCTTTAGGGCGTCAAGCGAACTCTCGGATGCCGGTTTCAGTGCCTGTCCAAATTGAAACTGCAGATTATCAACTAGCCGGCAGCTTGCTGGCGGCGTCGATTCACGAACTAGATCACGCATGAATGCGAAGCCGCTCTCGTAATTCGGGAATATGACCGATCCGTATTCCTGAACTTCAGGTAGTGGGAAAAGTTTGACGATCGCAGACGTTACTATGCCTAATGTTCCCTCCGAACCAAACAGCAAACGGCGTAGGTCAATGCCGGTCGATTCACGCGGCGACGGTTTCCGGCGTTCAAGCTTTCCTTCGCTTCCGACTACGGTTACGTCAAGCACAATATCCTCGATATTCCCGTATTTATTCTTCTTCATCCCGCTCGCGTTGGTCGCGATCCAGCCGCCCAGTGTTGAAAATTCCACGCTGTCCGGCTCGTGGCCCATCGTAACGCCGTACCTTGCAAGGCCTTGCATTATATGACGGCCGACAGCACCAGCCTCGATACACGCCATCATATTCTCTTTGTCTATCCAGCGAATGCGATTCATCCGCCGCATATCGACCGATACGACCATACGCGATTCATCTTCACGGCAACGAAGCGCGTCGGTCACATTCGTACCGCCGCCAAACGGGATCAGCACAACATTGTTAGCATCGGCCGCAGTAACGAGTTCAGCAACCTCGTCTTCGCTGATCGGATAAACTACAAAATCTGGAATGCGCCCGATCCGACCGTATTTGATCGCGAACATTTCCTCCTGCGTGTGCCCGTGACCATGCCGCAAACGAATCTCGTCGTCGAAACTTATACGGTCTGCCGTAATTGTTTTCGTAATGTGGTCAAGAAAATCCTCATTGCGCACTGGAGCCGGCACCGCAGTCGGGTAAGAGCTTTTGAACACGTCGCTCGTATCAACATTGACATTCAAAACCTCGCGTATCCAAGGCAATAGTCGTGGTAATTCTTTTCCGCTCAATTCGTAACGTGTACCGAGTATGGTCACATTGCCACGTTCATTCACCGCAAACGCCGTATCGGCAAAGCCCCAATTTTCGTAACTTTCTCGTTCGTCCTCGCCGATTGCGATCGGTTCGGGCGTGATCAAATTATTTTCCACGATAAAAATATTAGCCGCCTGTTAAAAAGGATTGCTTGAACGAATCTGCTATCTAAGAAATGAGGTAACAGAGCTATGCCTGATCAGATCGCTCGGAGCAATACCGAGTGCAGATCGAAAAGTGCGGGTCAAATGAGCAGAATCTGAAAAGCCGGCAGAATGGGCAGCCGCTGTCAAGTTTTCGGCCGTAGCAAGCATATGTAGTGCATCGCGCAGCCTAAGCCATAAAAGATATCGGCGGACCGGCACACGCAGGTGCTCGGAAAAAAGGTGCGAGAAACGACTCTCTGAAAGATCGACCTCAGCAGCGATATCTTTGATCAAAATACCGCTTTCACGGCCAGATCGGATCCATTCGATACTTTGAGCAACCCTAGGATCGATCTCCGCGGGAAGAGAATCAGAGATACCACCGACCAGATATACAAGATCTGATAACATCCTTTGCAGTAGGACTGGCTCATTCGTATTTGCAATTGGTGAAAGTGAATCACAAAGAACTGAGTAATGTTTTGTCAGATCTTGCGTTCCGAGCTGTGGGGAAAAACCGCTCAGTTTTTGTCCGAGCTCACCTTCCGGTGCGACCAACAGCATATACATTTTCACACCGCCACCATTTATCGCGTGCGGCGTCCCAGCCGGTATGACACACGCTGTAAGTGGAGTATATTTGCCACTATCGCCATCGCGGATATAGAACTCGCCACCAAATGAAACACAGAGTTTTATCGCGGGGGATTCATGAAGATCAGCGTCACCCGAGTTTCCGAAAAAGATCCCGTAATCCTCCCAAAGCAGGACTTTACCGATCCATCGCGACCTTGCACTGCCGATTGAGGTCATAGATCTTCGTCACCAAGATATCTGCCTTTCAAGAGGTAATTCTGTACGTAGTCCTTAATGGCCGTATTGAGTGGTGTAGTTTCGGCAGCATAGCCGGCACGGCGAATGCTGGAAAGATCGGCCTGAGTCTGGTATTGATAACGATCGCGGAGATGTTCGGGCATATCGATGAACTCAACATTCTTTGGACGGTCAAGAGCATCAAAGATCGCATCAGCAAGAGCATTCCAGGTCTTCATTTGCCCCGAACCGACATTGAACAGCCCGCCGATCTTGTTTCCCATAAAATGCAGCGTCATATCGACCGCATCTTTCACATAAACGAAATCGCGACCAAATTCGCCATCCTCAAAGGCAGGGTTCGCGCTCTTGAACAGCTTCAAGCTCCCCGTCTCATTTATTTGGCTGAATGCTTTGTTCACTAGTGAACGCATATCGCCCTTGTGCCCTTCGTTCGGGCCAAAGACGTTGAAGTATTTCAGCCCGACGATCTTTTCAAACATTCCGTGTCGGGCCGCATATTGATCAAAGAGATGTTTCGAGTAGCCGTAAATGTTCAGCGGACGCAGCTTGTGCAACTCTTCGTGGCCGTCCTCCATCCCCGCCGACCCGTCACCGTATGTCGCTGCTGAAGATGCGTAAATGAACCTGATTCCTTTCTCGACGGAAAAATCTGCCAGGTCCTTTGTATATCCAAAGTTGTTAATCAACATGTATCGGGCGTCCTTCTCCGTGGTCGATGAACACGCCCCCATGTGAATGATCGCCTCGGCGTCGCGGAAGGCTTCGATGTAGTCTATGAAGTCATCCGCATCAATATAATCTTTAAATTTTAGCGGCACAAAATTCTTCCACTTGTCGGTCTCGTCCATTCGGTCAACGATCAATATGTCGTCGTGACCTAGCTCATTCAGCCGCCAAACAACAGCACTTCCTATAAACCCGGCCCCACCTGTAACAATGATACTCATACTAATTTTTTATTTTCCGATTTTTTCAGACCGAAACTACAATGGAACTTATTGAGCTCTTCTCAACACAAAAGGCTAACCACCGTAAATACAAGTTTTTTGTATAAATTATGATATAAGATCACATTATCCAAGACTGGTGCCAAGTAGCCACTGCCCGCCATCAACTACTAGTGTTACGCCGTTAATATAGCTTGCGGCGTCAGAGGTTAGAAACAAAGCAGCGTTTTCGATGTCAGCGATGCGTCCGAATCGGCCGAGAGGTATCTTTTTGGTTATCTTCTCCTTCAACGGTTCGGGCAGCAGCCGCTTCATTCCTTCTGTATCCTCGATCGGGCCGGGTGCGATCCCATTGACGCGGATGCCATATCGTCCCCATTCTACCGACAGATTCCGCGTGATCGCATCTACTCCGGCTTTTGCGGCAGAAACATGTATCTGCATAGGTGTCGCAAGGTAATGCAGCGTAGCCGAGATGTTAAGTATCTGGCCTCGTGTTCGCTTTAATTCCTCAAATGCCGCCCGACAAACATTAAATGTACCTTTCGTATCTATATCGACTACCGTTCCAAAACCATTGGGCGACAGTTGATCTGCGGCACAAAGGAAATTCCCCGCGGCTCCGTTCACCACTATGTCGATCTGGCCAAAATGTTCTATTGTTTTCGAGATGGCATTCTCAACCGCATCGAAATCCCGAACGTCAGCCGCAACGGAGAAGCATTCACCGCCTCCGGCTTCTATCATTGCCTTCATTGCGGCAAGGTTTTCTTCCTTTCGACTGGTTATTGCGACCTTGGCCCCATGTTCGGCAAACGCCCGGGCAACACCTCCGGTTATTCCCGTCCCTCCGCCTGTTACAAACGCGACCTTTCCCTGTAAAATGTCATCTGCAAATACTTTATCGGCCATATTCGCAAGATGTTATCACAGTTAGTTCGCCAAATTGATCTTGAGATGTGTGGAAGTGATGGCTCCGGCGCATATCAGAAAAGTAGCAGAGGTAAGCAAAGCCTTCCATTCCGATCTAAGTTATTAAATTCTATTTTTCCTGCCGCCTTATCGGCGATCCTTTTATCTCTGGCTTGTTCATCGCCGCCGACAGATGTCCGTTCGGTAATGCCGGCCGATGCCCTTGTTTATCTTGAAACAAAAGATCTTGGAAAGGCGGTCGGGATAATAACGAACAATCCGAAACTCAAGGCGTCATTAGCCCAACCGCCCGACACAAGCCTTCTAGACGGGATGGAAATGGCTATTTCCGTTACTGGCTTTGAGACCACCGAAGAACAGCTTAATGAAGAGAATTCGGTTCTGAACTTTCAGCCTCGCTTCGTAGCCGCTATCGAGACAAGACTTTGGAATTTTCAGGTGATCTCTTTCGTCGAAGAGCATCTTGGACTCTTCATTAGCGAAATGTATGGCGGTGAGGCGACACTTGAAACCTCTGATAAGTACGGGGGGAAGTATTTCGTTTGGTCCGGGCGAAATGGACGTAAGGCATACGGGCTTGTGGTAGGAAGCTTGATCCTGTTCGGAAATGACGAATCGGCTCTTGAACGTTGCATATCAGTAAAAAACGGTAATGAAGAAAGCATTCTGAAAGCACAGCGTGTTCCGGAATTGGATGGACATGCGGTTGGGCAAATATCCCCCGAAGGCATTGCACAGATCGCGAATCTCGCTTCGATCTCTCTTGCAAAGCGGGCAAGCGACGAAGCTGATGTTCAAAGTGTTGTCGCACGCATTCTACCAGAGATCCTTCGAGGTTCGGTTAAAGACGTGACTTGGGTCACGCGAGCAACGGAAACGGGAGTTGAGGACACGTACGATATCTCGCTCCAACCTGAATTAATAAAAGTGTTCCGTGAGACTATTGTTCCTTCGAAAACTGCACCTGACAGAAACCTGTCATCCAGGGTGGCGGGTCTTGGCGAAAGCATCACGCGCTATGATCTCCGTGATCCACAGATCGCCTGGCGGAGCATTCTGCTTTCGGCTCCGACAGTAACTGATCAGGTCGGTTCGGGATTGATAAATGCGTTCGCATCAAGTCTTTTTGAACCTTACGGCATTGACGACCCAGAAGTCTTTCTTGGATCGGTCGGGTCCCTCAATGTCGCTCTTTGTCGTATCACCTTCGCCAAGGTCACGCGGATCGAAGACGATCGCACCTAGCTGAGCTCCTCTTTTCCGCTTGAAAGCATCACGATTGGATTCAAAGAATTGAGTTATCTCACTGTCACGCGGCGGTTCGATCTTTCCAGTGATCTTATCCTGTAACTTTTGTATGGCGAGCCCCTTCTTGATCGCTGTGCGAGCGGAGGCTTCAGTCTCACCTATCTTTTTCATCTCCTCTTCGAACTGCTCCGCGGAAAGACGGCTCTCGGTCTTGCGGCGATTGAATTCTGCCGTAACCTCGTCTTCAGTCGGAACAGTACCCTCGGCCTCCGCCTTTTGATACATCACTTCTTGTTCGATAAGTGACTGGAGTATCTGGAGCCTTGCCCCTGCGAGTTCGAGCGGTGAGAATCGGCTTTCCTGACCTTGGGCTTGCTGTTTGACGGCCCTTTCGACATCTTCCATTTTGATCGGTTTGCCGTTTACGGTTGCCGCAGTCTCGTTAGGATTTACCCCAGTGCCGATGGTCGGACCACCGTTTCCACAGGCCAGAGAAAATACCGCACTTGCGATAAACGCAGCGAACGGAATTCGACGGAAAAGAAATTCTCGTGTTAACGAGACATACGCTTTATTTGAACGGATTTTCATCATTACTTGACTTAACTCTACAAAATTGCTATAAAACTTGTTTTTGAGTTTTTATAAACTCTCGACCCCGATACCGGAGGCAATGATCTAATGGCACAACGATGCGACGTTTGCGGGAAAGGACCGCAGTTTGGAAACAATGTTTCACACGCTAATAACAAGACCCGACGCCGATTCAACCCGAATCTGCAACCTGTAAGGGCTCAACTTCCACAAGGCGGAAATCGCCGAATGAAGGTCTGTACCCGTTGCATCAAATCGGGTAAAGTTGTCAAAGCTGCATAACTCCTTATTGAGTTATATTTTTATCGAACAGTTGCCAAATGCTCTGACTTCAAGTGCATTTGGCAATTCTTTTTCTTTAAAACCACTCGCCAGCTTCTATACCGTCGCAATACAGTCGATCTCGACCCGGGCATCGCGGGGTAAACGTGCCGCCTGCACAGTAGCACGAGCAGGTTTGTTTAGATCAAAAAATCGCCCATAAACCTCATTCATCGCCGCGAAGTCATTCATATCCGCAAGAAAAACGGTCGTCTTGACCACATTTCCCAAACTTGACCCGGCGGCCTCCAAAACGGCACTAAGATTTTTCAATACCTGTTCAGTTTGTTCCGCCACGTCTTCGGAAACAAACTCACCGGTCGATACGTCTATCGGGATCTGGCCAGAACAAAAAACCATTCCGCTGACCTTTATTGCCTGCGAATATGGGCCTATGGCTCCCGGTGCATTTTCGGTTGAGATACTTTCTATGCTCATGGCAGTGAACTTCCCCTTGTGGCAAACAAAAGTGAAATAATAACAGAGTTTTTCTAATTTTCAAAACGAAAGCGGCTCCAGTTATCTGTAGCCGCTTTTTGTAGTTTTGCAGGATCTTTCCTGCCTTCAGCCAAAGCAGTTATGGCCGTGAAGTACAAAGGCTGTAGCTACCGCTGCCGCTATAAGAGTTCACACGCCAATAATAATACCCCGCGGCACCATTATAGCTAATGCTTTCATTAGATGTCGTACCAGTAGAACTTGCCACAACTACCCACGAAGCACCATTCCACCGATAAAGCCTCAGATCAAAGTCGGCATTCGAAGGACCAGTCAAAACCCCTGAATGAATCCCAGAGATGGTGCTTTGATAGTATGTGCCGTTCGGATGGATATGTGCTTGACCAGACGAAAGTGTGCCGGTATATGTTCCCCCGCTGCATGTTGGCGGTGGCGTTCCGCCTCCACCTGACAGTAGCGAATAAACAAGGACATTGGGTGAATCTGTACCAATGCCTGTCAAGCGTCCCGTGGTACCGGTATTAACGATCGCATCTCTAACAGTATTGTTGGAAGCTCCTGTATTTCCCTGCAAATAAAGAGCTGCAACACCTGCCACATGCGGGGCCGCCATTGATGTTCCGCTAATTGTGTTTGTTGCCGTATTACTGGTATGCCATGCAGAGGTAATGGAAGATCCGGGTGCAAAGATATCCAGGCAGCTTCCATAATTTGAAAAGGACGACCTAGCATCTGTGTTGGTTGTTGACCCAACCGTTATGGCAGCGGGAACTCGTGCCGGTGATGAATTACAAGCGTTGGCGTTACTATTTCCAGCCGCTACGACATAGGTTACCCCGCTATTGATCGAGTTATTTACCGCATTATCGAGAGCAGTTGATGCCCCGCCTCCAAGACTCATATTCGCTACTGCCGGTTTTATATGGTTTGCGGTTACCCAATCGACTCCTGCAATTACACCAGAATTTGTCCCGCTACCGCTACAATTTAGGACGCGAACTGCGTAGAGCCTAACCGATTTTGCAACACCATAAATCGTTCCCCCGACAGTACCGGCTACATGCGTTCCATGTCCATTACAATCATTGGTATTTTGTCCGTCTCCGATCGCGTCATAGCCAATAAATGCCCGCGAGCCGAATTCAGTATGTGTACGCCGAATGCCAGTATCGATAATATAAGCATTGACCCCACTTCCGGTCGGCGTATACTCATATGTTCCATTAAGCGGTCTATCCCGTTGATCGATCCTGTCAAGTCCCCATGTCGCATTGGTCTGTGTTGCTTCGATGGAAACATATGCGTCTTCCTCGATGTGTTTCACCCTTACATCCTGACTTAATTCTATTGCCTGTTTCTCAGACATCTCGATAGAAAACCCGTTCAAAGAATTTTTGAAGACTTTGTCCACTCTACCCTGATAGGCAATCGACAACTCCGATGCAAGAGCCTCGGCATTTGAAGTAATACCACGTTCCCCAGCAGCCCAATCCTCTAAAATCACAATATATCGACCCGGTACAGGATTTTCGGCACGCTCGATCTTACTTTCCTTCCCTTTTTCCTGGCTCTCCACCGAAGGGGAGAACACCGCAAGCCCTACACTGATAATCACGGCAATTGCCACGACAAACATTGATTTTCTCATTGTTCTTAATTTTTCTCCTTCTGGGTTATGCCTGTTAGGACAAGCATATATTTTCGCACTGATAAAAGGTACGAAAGCGAGAGTAAAATAAATAAAAAGAGAAAAAACTTACGAACCTGTCGGGTTTGGATATTAGATAAGTTAGGATCCCGACAACGTCCGAGTGGGCTAATTTGGAGGGATATTACACAATCTAAGATAAAAAGTAAAGCTTATACTAGTATAAATTTTTCTTTATACTATGAGTCACGTATTTATACGCTCGACATCGATCACACCTGGCACTTGCTGAATAGAACTCAACACACGATCAAGATGTTTCTTATCAAACACTTCGACCGTTACCTCGATCAGTCCCCGGTCGTCACGCGAAACATTAGCCTTTGCATCGCGAATTCCAGTCTTTATCTCAGCTATGGCATTGGTGATGCCTGCCAGCATTCCCGTGCGGTTCTCCGTTGTAACAAGTATTCTAACCGACTGGATCTCGTCTTGATCCGTTTTTGCCCAATCCACTTCGACGATGCGGTCCTTATTTACCATCAGCTGCAGCACGTTCTTGCAGCGCTTGTTATGGACAACGATCCCCTTGCCAAGCGATATGTATCCAATTATCTCTTCGCCGCGGAGCGGATTGCAGCATCGGGCACGCGTGGTCAAAAGATTATCAACGCCCTTAACCACGATCGCATCTTCACCGAGCCCTATGAATTTCTTGACCGCCTTTACGCCACTTTCGATCCGTGTTTCCCTTCTCTTTTCCGGATCAAGCTCAGCAAATTTCTCAGCACCTAGATATTTGGAGATAACATTTCGTGGGAGGGTCTTGCCATATCCTATTGAGGCTAGCAAATCCTCAGGTCTGCCAAGACCATATTCATTTGCGATGCGTTTCATTTCCACATCGTTATTGATAAGTTTTTTGTGAGGTACACGAAAGCGGTCTGCTTCTTTCTCAAGTAATTTCCGACCTAGCTCTATTGAATCTGCACGCTGTTGTTCGGCGATCCAGTGTCTTATACGGCTACGTGCTTTGGCGGTAATGACGTAATTTAGCCAGTCGCGGGACGGCTTAGAATTTGCGGTCGTCATTATCTCTACGACATCGCCATTTTGCAGCTCTGATTTAAGCGGGACGATGCGTCCATTAATCTTGGCTCCCGTGCAGGTATCCCCGACTTCGGAGTGAATAGCGTAAGCGAAATCGATCGGTGACGCTCCGCGCGGAAGTTGGATGACCTTACCCATAGGGGTAAATGTGTAAACATCTTTCGGAAACAGATCAAGTTTCAAAGATTCTATAAACTCTTCCGAATCCTCATTTGTCTGTGTGGTCTCCACCAAAGGAAGAAGTAGTTTTTCGACCGTTTTTCTTAGTTCGTCCAAGCTAGCATCTTCTTCTGCCTGTCCTAGTTTTTTCTCTTTGTATTTCCAGTGTGCTGCGACGCCCTCTTCCGCAATATGGTGCATTTCCTCGGTCCGGATCTGCACCTCGAATGGCTGCCCTCCATCGCCGATAACCGATGTATGGAGAGACTGATAAAGATTATCGCGGGGGATAGCGATCCAGTCCTTAAAGCGTTCCGGGACCGGCGTCCATGTGTCGTGCATAACACTTAGGGTGAGATAGCAGTATTTTTTGTTATTAGGAGTGATTATTCGCGTTGCGATAAGGTCGTAAACCTGTTCGATTGTGATCTTCTGCTTCTTTAGTTTCTTCCAAAGCGAGTATAGCCTCTTAACACGTCCTTGTATCTCGACAAAAGGTACGTCATTGTCACGGAGACGGGTCTCTACGGTTTGCCTGATACGCTCCAGCGTAGCTTCGAGCTCGGGGCGACGGCTATCAACATCTTTTGCTAGTCGTTTATACTCTTCTGGGTATAGATTCTGAAATGATAGGTCCTCAAGTTCACTCCGGACCTTACCCATTCCAAGTCTATGAGCAATAGGAGCATAAATGTCGAGGGTTTCCTGTGCAATGCGCGCACGTTTCTCGGGTTTGAGAAACTGCATTGTTCGCATGTTATGAAGCCGATCCGCTAACTTGATCAGCACTACGCGAACATCCGTGATCATAGCAAGGACCATCTTGCGGACATTCTCAGCTTGCTGCTTCTCCTTTGAAAGATCGCTTATCTGGGCGATCTTTGTGAGCCCATCAACAAGATGAGTTATCTCATCACCAAAATATGATTTTATGGTGTCAAGATCGACAAGCGTATCCTCAACGACATCATGAAGCAATCCGGTTGATACGCTAACCTCGTCAAGCCGCATTTCGGCCAGTATATTTGCAACCTCCAGCGGATGTACCAAATAAGGTTCGCCTGACGCTCGTTTTTGTCCCTTGTGGTGAAGAGCGGAGAACATATACGCTCGGCGTATAAGCTCCAAGTCGGGGTTTGGCCGGTTCAATTCGACCTTATCAATAATGTCCTCGATACGGATCATCTTGATATCTCTTGATATATTCTATCGAACTTCAACACTGGGAATCCAAGAAAAAGTCACTGATCAGAAATATAAAAAGTGCCCGTCAGTAATAACGGGCACTCAAGATCACACAGACTAAAGATCTATTTCGCAGCATTCGCATTTCCGCTCACTGCTTCAAGTGCAGCAGCCTGTGCGGCGGCTATGCGCGCGTCTTTTTCTGCCTTAATGTTCCCGACCAAAGTCTTTAATTCATCGGATTCCTGTTTACGCCGGTCCGCTTCGGCACGAACAGCGGCAAGATCGGCCCTACCCTCCATCTCTGCTAGACGTGCCGCCTGGGCAGCCATGCTTGCACGATAAGAACGAGCAGACTCAAACGGGAGTATGCGTTCTTCAAGAAGGCTTAATTGATCGTCAGTCAGTGATTTCACATTGGTGTTCGCGGCGTTCTTTACAAAATCACTTTCTAACTGGTAGGCCTGGTTGAACAGTTTTTCCCCTTCGGAGATGCAATTTGTTAACTTGGTCATATCTTCAGGGTTTTCCGGTTTGACATACTGATAGACATCCTTCCCATCCCGTTTGACCGTTTTTCTGACCTTTTCGTTGTTAGTAATGTCGTTAGCACATGTATTGTATTCCAATCCGAGAGCCACGATCGCTCGTACCCTGGCAGTGTCTGGAAAGCTTTCATCACCAGCCACGCGCTGCTGCCATTCTTTCGCTGCGGCTTGCTGCTCAAGCGCATTGTTTAAGCTGGCGATCGCACTTGATGTGTTGTTAACTGCTGATAGCGCAGAGAAATACCGCTTGGTCTCAGCTTGACTTGTCGGATCAGCTTCATAAGCAGTCTTGGCAGCAGCATACTCACGAAGCGACTGTGGGATCGCTTTGTTATATTCGACGAGGGCCCTTTCCGCAAGCGATTTTTCACTACGATTAGCGCTGTATCGTTGATGAAGCGTTCTGGCAAGGAAAAGCTGTGCGGTTCGCCCTTCAAGCGTTTCCCCTTCAGGGTCGCGTTCTGCAGCCCTTCGGAAGAGATCCTCTGCCGTCTCAAACTTTCTATCGCGATAAGCTGTTGAACCATCGACCAGATTCTTTCTGGACATGATCCTGTTGTAATACGAGCAATTCGTAGTGACCAGGACCGCTAGAGCGATCAGCACAATTATCCCAAAACGAGATGATCTCATTTTCGACTCCATTATGATTCCGATTTTTTGAGCGCCGAAGAGCGGTCATGCCGTCCGGAGCTATAAAATACTAATTTGACAGATCGTCGATCTGTAGGCCAATAGGTGCGGCTCCCGCCATCTTAACGGCATCAATAACCTTGACAACATCACCGTATTTAACTGATCTTGGCGATTTGATGAACAAAGTCTTCTCCGTCTCATTTGAATTCGGACGGCGCACATTATCCCGCTCGCGCTGAGCAAATATCTCTTTTAAGCGATTGGTCAGCGCGTCTGGCTCCTCGATAGTGCCTTGGTTTTCATTGTTTAGTGAGAGGCCCCGAGTTGCAGGATTTATCGTTACCACAAGACTCAACGGATTCGGCTCAACGACCAGATTTTCCTGCTTCTTCGGCTCCGCTGGCACCTTTGCTTCAAACTTGCTAGGTTTGACCGGCGTAATGATCATGAAAATGATCAACAGTACGAGCAGTACGTCGATCAGCGGTGTGACGTTAATGTTCGGCGTTGCTCCATCTTTGGAGCCGCCAGTTGACATTCCCATAACTTCTCCTGATGGGAAATGGCCGTAATAAGAACGGCCATTTTGACCCTAATTTGCCGCTTGCTGCGGCGTCCCCTTCTTCTTATCCGCTACAAGTCCGATCTTGTCGATCTCTTGCTTGCGAATGGTATCTATCGCCCTGACAACCGTTCCGTAATCAACATCGATGCCCGCTTTTATATAAACGATGCGCTCCTCGGCGGTCTTATCTTTCATAAGGGTCTTGACGCGTTCACCAAGCTCCTCGATCGGATACGGATCCTTACCGATATAAAAATCGTTGTTGTTAGGGATAGCAAGCACCACCGAAGTATCTTTGGTAATATTTGCGTCCTCGTCAGGTGAATTCAGTTCTTTCGGGATATTAACTGTAACCCCCTGTTGGAGCAATGGTGTTACGATCATGAAGATGATCAGCAACACGAGCATTACATCCACCATTGGTGTTACGTTAATGTCCGAATTATATTCATCGGTCCCGCCGACCTTTGCACCCATGGCAATGAACCTCCAATGGTAAAACTAGACCAATAAACTAAGCCTTAAGGTTCTTCGTACGCTGGCGGATGAAGTAATCGACCAATTCCGAAGCCGAATTCTCCATTTCCACGCCGAAGCTCGTGACCTTGTTCGTAAAATAGTTGAACAGCCACACGGCCGGAACTGCCACGCCGATACCAAAGGCCGTTGCAACGAGAGCCTCAGCAATAGCTGCACCAACAGCACCGATACCAGCATTTTCAGCCTGTGCCAATGCAACGAACGCACCGATGATGCCCACGACCGTTCCGAATAGTCCGACGAACGGAGCAGTTGAACCTACAGTAGCAAGACCGGAAAGTCCACGCTTTAGTTCGGCCGTTTTGACAGCTATGGCTCGCTCAAGGGCACGCTTGGAAGCTTCCATCTCGTCAGCGGTTATCTCACCAGCCCCCTGATGTGCGCTAAACTCCTTCAAGCCAGACGATACAACCATCGCAAGGTGCGAATCTTTGTGGCGATCACTAATACTGATAGCCTCGTCAATATTGCTGTTCTTGAGAGCCTGGGCTACCTTCGGCGCATATTGGCGGGACTGCTGCTTCGCCTTGTTATAGGTAAGCCAGCGTTCGATACCGACGGCGATAAGATATACAGACTGGATGAGCAACGTGATAATGACCGCCCATCCGGGGATCGTCAAGCTTGAGATGATGTCGTAAAAGCCGAACGAGATCTTTCCGTCCGCCGAAGCAGAGAACAGTAGAAATGAGCCCATCAGGCTAGCGAAAAAAGTCATGGTTTTTCCTCCAAAGAATCGTGAAAAAGTCTATGTATTGCCGGATCTCCTTAAGATCTTATTGCGGAGAGGCACGAACTCTTCAGCCTCTCCACGATCGCCCCGATTTATGGAGCGACAAAGTTATACGTGATCACTCCCGAAACCTTTACTGGTTGTCCAGAAAGCATTGTCGGGCTGAACTTAGCCTGTCGGGCTGCCGCAGCGGCTGCTGCACGAAGCAACGGATGACCACTTACCGCGCTTGCCGAAACGACATTACCATCCTCATCGATCAGCACCTGGACCGTAACTGGGCCTTCAGCCCTGACAGCACGTGCTGCCGTCACAAATCGCGCAGCCCGCGAAATGCTAAGACGTGTGGAGGCTTTGACCGGTTCACAGAACGTTCATCGCGTGTGGGGCGGAACGTTTCACCGGATCGCAAATCTGATATTGCGGCGGCACGCAGTCTCACTTGGGTTCAATGCTAACTACTCGATACTTGACAGCGAAGACGCGAAGGACTTTATAAACGTATGCATTGATGATGCCGCGGTCGATACAAGGGCAAAGCGGTTTCCGAAGGCCGAAGTATTGCAGGACATCATAAGCTACGCTACAAATACTGACTTGCCAATAGAGAACGTCATTGCAGGAAAGTATCCGTATTTTGAGATGCTTACCGCGCAGATCAAGCGCGTGGATGCGATATATCACGCCAGAAAACTTGAGCGGAACGTGATGGACTATGACGATCTGTTACTGAAGCTCAAGCAGCTCTTGACCGAAAAGCGAGAGATCACCGAGCTTTACACCGAACAGTTTCAGCATATCCTGGTCGATGAATATCAGGACACGAATCGTTTGCAGGCGGAGATAATCGACCTGCTTGCCGCAAAGCATCGAAACGTAATGGTTGTCGGCGATGACGCTCAATCGATCTTTGCATGGCGCGGTGCTGAGTTCACGAACATCTACGAATTTCCGAAGCGCTATCCCGAAGCCGAGCTTTTCAAACTCGAAACTAATTATCGTTCAACACCAGAGATATTAGGGCTTGCGAACACTTCGATCGCATCGAACCGACGGCAATTTCCAAAGATGCTGAAGGCGGTAAAGCGTTCGCGGGACGTGAAGCCTGCGCTCGTTCCGTGTTCAGACGTTGATCAGCAATCGGCCTTTGTCGCATCGCGTATATTAGAGCTGCGCGATGAAGGGATCTCGCTTGAGGACATCGCCGTTTTATATCGATCACATTATCATTCGATCGAATTGCAGCTGGAACTTTCCCGACGGAACATTCCATACAGAGTTCGATCCGGCGTGCGCTTTTTTGAGCAAGCTCACATCAAAGACATTGTGTCATATCTGCGAGTGTTGGTGAATCCGCGCGATGAATTAGCTTGGAAACGGATACTAAAGCTATTGCCTGGCATTGGAAACATTACGGCAGATCGTGTTTTTGAGTCGATAGCTACAAGAATTTCCGGAACAGAGATATTGCCCGGAAGTTCACAGGGTCAGACCGGGCCTCTGACTACAGTAACGGCGCTAAAGAATGCCACTCAGGTGTCAAAAACCGGTCGTAAGGGGCTTGAAGATCTGGGCAGCTTACTTGAGATGCTTGTATCGAACGAATTCCGCGATCAACCCTCAAAACAGATAACTTATGTCTTCGAGAACGGTTACGAGCAATATCTGCTGGAAAACTTTGAGAATGCCGATGCCAGGAGCGAAGATATACGGGGGCTGGCCCAGTTCTCACAGCGTTATGAGACGACGGAGGCATTTCTTTCTGAACTCGCCCTTCTTGCTACAGAACGATTCAAGGAGCCGCAGCCGCTTGTCGGCGAAGAAGTGGTCGAAGGCGGCGACGAAGATGAACTTTTAACGCTTACTTCGGTACATCAGGCAAAGGGCCTTGAGTGGAAGGCGGTCTTTATCATTTGGGCTGCGGAGGGCAAGTTCCCAAGCCCGCGTTCGCTGAAAGAGATCGAATCTGAGGAAGAAGAACGTCGTCTCTGGTACGTTGCTCTGACACGTGCAAAAGATGAACTATATCTAACTTATCCGCTGTTGATGACGGATTATAATCGCCAGACCGTCCTGCAAAAGCCCTCACGTTTCATCAGCGAGTGCCCGCCAGAATTATTCGAGATCTGGGACCTTGAAGAAGAACTCCCCGCGCGAGACGCAATGCCGAGCATCAAGGACCTACCTACCGAATATCTAAATTGAGCTCCACTGATATGAATGCCGCTTGCGATCCGCGTATTGATGCGAGGGCAATTATATGGCTACGAATATCGCAGTTTTCAATCCGCGTCTTTCTGAGCGAAAGCTATTGTTGGCGACGGCGATAGGATTCCCGCTCGTTGTATTGGTAGGTTATGCGCGGACATATTACTTTAGTGCATTCTTCGATGTTCCGGCGGTGGCGAATAGATTGGTGCATACACACGGCGTGATCATGTCCGCTTGGGTGCTCTATTTCGTGATGCAGACCGTGTTTATTCGAACAAGAAACATCAAGCTCCATATGACGATGGGAATGATCGGTGTTGCGCTCGCTGCGTTGGTAATAGTGGTCGGGCTTTTGACCGCGTATGATGCACAATTGGTTCGCCATGCTGCTCCGCCGGGAGCCGATCCGCATGCGTTCTTCCTGCTGCCGGTAAGCGATATGGTGATCTTTGCGGCCTTATTCTCAGCAGCCATCTATTATCGAAAGAAAGCGACCGAACACAAGTGCCTGATGTTCCTGACGGCGATAGCCTTTATGCCCGCTGCATTGTTCAGACTCCCGGTAGCTCCTCCGCAATACGCGGAATTGTGGGCATTCGGGGTTCCGGGTTTGATAGCGTTGGGTGCGCTTGCTTGGCATTGGTATAAGACCGGCAAATTGAACCGTCCATTCGCGATCGGCACCGCTCTGATCGTTGTGATGATCCCGCTGCGGCCGGTTGTCGCGCATTCCAATGCTTGGCTTTCATTCGTAGCGTGGCTGGTACCGTCGGCCGGCTGAACATCTCAAAAAAACCATACTTCCAGGCCGGTAAATTTACCGGCCTTTTTGCGCCAAAAAATGTACATCCGCCAAAGCAACCAAATTTCCCGCTCAGGTAACTAACGCAACAAGACGACGAGCCGCTCCCGCACAGCCGGGAACATTAAGATCTAAAAATTGTCTATTTGTGTGTTTACGAATCAGCGCTGTTCGCACAGCCGTAAGCGGAGGTTACCCGTATGTCCAAGATACCATCTTTGAATTCGATCCGTGTCACAAAACCCTGTAATGAAGCATGGGAAGAGATGCACGGAAATGAAGGGGTGCGGTTCTGTTCGCATTGTGAAAAGAACGTTAATTTCATCTCCGCGATGACGCGGAAGGAGGCCCGTCGGCTGGTGCGCGCTTCCGGAGGAAACCTCTGTGTCCGCTACGTTGAACATCCTGAGACCAAAGAACCGCTGTTTTTGCCTCCGCTGTATAACATATCCCGAAGGGCTCCGGCGATGGCGGCGGGTGTGCTCGGCGCAGCGCTTAGCTTTGCCTCAACGGGCATCGCACAGGATCCGCCTGTTCGGGAGATCGTTGCTATCGAACGACCGGCGGATGAAAAAGAGGAAACGATCGCAAAAGCAGCGGTCGGGAATTCCAGGATCGCCGGAGTTATTGCTGACGCACTGGGTGCGGTCGTTCCCGGAACGAAGATAAAGCTGAGTAATGCTAACGGGGATTTTGAGGAAACGCGCGTAAGCAGCTTCGACGGAAGTTTTGAATTCAAAAACTTGCGCGCGGGCAATTATTCGATCGAGCTAAAGGCCGATGGATTTCGTGACCAAAACGTTGTAAATATCACCCTTGATGACAACTCTGATTGGTTTCGGACGCTATCTATAGATATCGGTGTTGTCCTTGCTGGGGCCGTTGCGGTCAGTTACGAAGTTGAATTCAAGAACGACCTTTCTCGGGCGGTCTATTCCGAAGAGCTTGATGACGTGCTTGAGCTTCTTGCCCGCGGTGCGGATCCAAACGAAGAAGAAGAGAACGGTGAAACGCCGCTATTCATATCGGTAGCCGATGGTACTACAGAGATCGCTCGTGCGCTTATTAACTTCGGCGCTCGTGCTGATGCCCGAAACAAGAAAGGTGAGAACGCGCTGTTCCGGGTTGATGAAGATACGCCGGTCGAACTGGTCGAATTGCTCCTTGAGCGCGGCGCGTCTATCGATATCGAGAATGAAGAAGGCGAAACGCCTCTTTTTGCCGCGATAATGAATGGTTCTACCGAGGTAATAAAGATGCTCGTCCGTCTCGGTGCCGATGTAAATGTAAAGAACAAGGACGGATTCACGGCGCTGATGGCAGCGGCGGAGAATTCCACCGTTGAGATCATGCGTCTCTTGTTAGAAAAAGGGGCGGATCCACGTGCCGTGGAAAATGACGGATGGACTGTTCTTATGCATGCCGCATACGAGGATGACATCGAAAAGGTCCGACTGATCTTATTCGCCGGGGCTGATGTAAATGCACGCAATCAGAAAGGCGAAACGGCTTGGGACATCACTGATGACGAGGATGTACGTGCGCTTCTGGTCGGGTTTGGGGCGACGCCGGGAAATTCTCGGTCGAGTGATGACGACGACGACGACGAAGATACAGATGGCAAGGGCTAAGCGCCGGCATAAGATCATCTCCTAGGACCGAAATAACCTTTAATCTGCGTAACTTTTCCCTTCGCCGAATATTTCGCTTGACTAGTCGCCGATTTAGCAGTATATCAAAGCTTCCGGCGGCGCTTTTGCGTTAGCCCTGACGCAGCTGGCATTTCTCCTGCAAGGAGTTGGAAATGGGCGCGAAAGAACAAATGATCGAGATCCTGCGGGACCGTGATACGGGCCGGATCAGGATTAATTATCGAAACTCGGGAACTACCGCTATTATCAATCGCGATTCTTTCATACGCGTAGCAGATGCTCTTGCCGCAGGCTCCCTACACGTTGTCGAAGGCAGACATTCGGCGAATATGATCACGTATAGTTCGCGCCGCGAAGGCAACAACGCCGCGAATACGTTCTATCTAGGAAACAATCGGCGCTGGTCGCGCGATTTCAACGCTCTTGTCGTACACGAAGCGGTTCACGCATTTTTCGATCTGGAACGAACAACGATCCCCTGGCTTGACAACGAGACCGTTGCCTATATCGCACAGGGATATTATTTGAGAAATTCGGGTTATCCGGCAGCTCGTCTTGAAGAGGATGAGCCATATGAGATCGGCTATCGGGTCGCTCAGGAACTTGCCCGCGGCCGCAGCGGTTCAGATTGGATTTTCGTGCTTCGCGACAAGCTCAACACAGATTCTAGGTATTCCTCTTACATTCACGGGACATTCACCGGCACGGGTTGATGGGAAGGCACACAAGCAGCATCAGCTCTCAGACTTTCGTTCATCTTGTGGTGTGAACGAGGTTCTCTTGGTCTGATCTGCTCGCATTCACGATCCACTCATTTCTTTCGCTTCGCCAATTTTCTTCGAATGATGTTAAAATCCGCCAAGAGCCGAACTATCAAGCTCCCCACAGCCAAGTTTGCGATCGGCACGGAAAATAAATATGAAATTTTGCCCGACCTGCGACACTCGCTACGACGAAGAGATACTACGCTTTTGTATGAAGGACGGCACACCTCTTGTTGACGAGGAAGAGCCTAAATTCATTGAAATGCCTAGCGAAAGCATCGATCATCCGGTCGAGGACGATCCGTCCGAAGTTACGGTGATCCGTAAGGTCAGGCCTCCCGTGCCCGGTCAGCCTGCAGGCGAGATCGAATTTGAGCCTAAAGAAGAACCGGCTCCGCGTATCGTTGTGCCGATGTCACAGCCCGAACCGCCGCGAACGCGAGTTGTGGCCGCTGCACCCGAAGCCAAGAGTTCCAATACAGTAATGGTAGTTCTGCTTACGATGTTTGGGACGATCACTCTTTTAGCTCTCGGGGCAGGTGCGCTTTGGCTTGCGTTGAAGTTCAGCGGGGATTCGAATACGAACGTAAATGTAAACACAAGCGCGCCGAACGCCAATGCCGGGCTGAACACTAATATGGATATTAGCAATGCCTTCGATTTCGGTAACGTGCCGGTTCAGATGTCCAACCAAAACACGAATGCGAATGCCCGCACGCCAACCCCGACGCCTTCTCCCTCGCCGACCGCGACCGCAACGCCGCGTCCTACCGAGACGCCAATGCCGGCATCTACGCCCGACGATGAAGAACCGAGACCTGCGCGCACGCCGACGCCGGCACCTGTGAGGACTCCGGTCCCAACGCCGACGCCTGTGATCATCCGGCCCGGAGCCACACCGACGCCCGCAGTCACTCCGAGACGAGTCCCAACGCCTCTAAATCGCTAAGGTACTTGGCGATCTCAGCTGCGAAGATCAAAGGCGGATCCGACCGCGCGCCGCGGATCGATAACCCCCCAGCCTTGCCGGTCAACTTCGTAATGCGGCAGGCGTTCGGCGGTTGCGATCAATATGCGCTTTATCTGTTGCGGCGAGAGGTGTGGATTTGCTTCGAGCATCTGGGCGGCCAGCGACGAAACGATCGGGGCTGAAAAAGATGTTCCGTCGACGTATTTATAATGCTTTGTTATAACGTTCTCACGGCGGAGCTTCAGCAAGATGATCTGCCGAATCGAGTGCACCGGCCGGTCGAGCGCGGCATCAAGTTCATCATCGATGCCCGGATTTGCGCGAATTATCGAATGCAGGTCATCGTCATTGGCCTTATCAAGCGTATCCAGGAGACTTGCCTGCTGAGCGGTTGGCGTGTTCGGCAATATGGGCGCCGGGACCCAGATCGAAGGGGCGATCACCTCCGGCTTTTGCAATCCGTCGATCGTTGGCCCATAGGATGAGCGATACATTCCGCGTTTCGCACGATTGACCGAATTATTGTCATCAAGACCGCCTACTGCTATAGCCGAAGGGGCGCTTGCCGGCGGCACGACGGGATGGTTAGGTAAATGTCCGGAGTTTCCCACCGCGCAAACCACCGTAATACCGGCAGCCGTGCAGCGTTCGACTGCCTGCGAAAGCGGATCGGACAAATAATGCTGCTCCTCATCACCGCCCGCCGATATATTTACGATCCGAATGTCATATTTGCCTTTGTTCGCAAGTACCCACTCCAATCCATCAAGAATGTTCTGGTCGGTAATGCGGCCTGTTCGTGCGAGCTTCACGAGAACGACGTCAGAATCTGGGGCGAGTCCGCGATAAAAGCCATTTGAAAGCGAGCCGTTGCCGGCGGCGACAACGGACGTCATCATTCCATGCCAGCTTGCGACGTCCGGCTGAAACAGCGAATTCAGGTCGCCGTCAGCATCAAGAAGATTTCGATACGCAATTATGCGATTCTTTGGCGTGGTCAGATCGACGTGCGGATAAAAACCCGAATCAAGGAAAGCGATCGTAACTCCTTTGCCGGTAAAACGTTCGTCGGCATCAAGTCTGAGCGGAGTTGAAAGGACGTGTGAGCCGTCCTTCTGCATCGCGGCATCTGCGATGATATGCTCTTTAGCCCTTTCAAATAACCGAACGCAGCGGGCACAGACCGCTTGGAATTCCTGAGTGTCCGGAGCATTTGCGCCAATCAGCTTTTGCAGGTCCTCTTCTAAGACGCGCAGCGGCACGAATTCGTCACGCGTTTCGCGTGAACATACGGGACAGACGGTATCGCCTGCGGCAATATCGGCCGAAGTTCTCGTCTTTTCGTGTGCTAGGGAGCCGGTCGAAGTCATCAGGGCGTTTCAAGTTTTCCATAATGGACGGTTAAAATCAACGCTGTCAGGAAATTGCCGATATGACAAAGGTCGGTCTTGCGTTATCGGGCGGCGGAGCCCGCGGATTTGCCCACATTGGCGTGCTAAAAGCGCTGGTGGAGAATGGTGTTCCTATCGATATGATCGCCGGTACGTCAGCCGGGTCATTTGTTGGCGGGGCATTTGCGTCTGGGCTTTCGGTCGATGAGTTGATAGAGATCGGCCGATCCGTGAGCTGGTTCGGTGTATCAAGCCTTTCTTATTCGCCACGGGGATTACTTTCAAATTCAGCAATGACGGGGTTTATTGAAAAGCATTTTCCGGTTTCGCGATTCGAATTGCTTTGTGTTCCATTTGCCGCGGTCGCGTGTGATCTGGAATCGGGGAGCGAGGTGATTTTTCGTGACGAGGGTGATCTGGCCACCGCTATCAGGGCAAGCTGTGCGATCCCGGGCGTTTTTGTGCCTGTAAAAGATAGCAGCGGTCGATATCTCGTCGATGGCGGTGTTACCTCGCCGATGCCGACAAAGGCGGTACGCAAACTCGGGGCTGATAAGGTGATAGCAGTTGACCTATTGTCATGCGGGACAGGTTTTGGCGGTGTTCCGACAACGTTTATCGGCACAATGATCCAATCTGCGATGATGCTTGTACGTACAGCTTCAAAAAACCAGCATTATCGTGCTGACGTAATAATAGAACCGCAAATCGCTCATATCCGGCCTGATGAACTCGGCAAGCGCGATGAACTTATTGAACTCGGCGAAAAAGCCGCACTTGAAAAGATCGAGGATATTCATCGTCTTGTTGTTAAATGAGTTATTCAGATGCACCAAACCGGCACCCCTTCAAACGTTTACTTTTGCTGCCTGGGACACCAGAAAACCTCCGATTTGCGCTTGCGCGCTTTCCGCGCCTTCGTTATTATTGGAAATTTGCTAATTAGCTCGAAAAGACGGCATTAGCAACACAAATAAAGGCAAGGGTGGTCGAGTGGTTAATGGCACCGGGCTGTAAACCCGGCGGAGTAACATCCTACGCAGGTTCGAATCCTGCCCCTTGCACCATGAGCGGGAGTAGCTCAGTTGGTAGAGCGTCAGCCTTCCAAGCTGAATGTCGCGAGTTCGAGTCTCGTCTCCCGCTCCATTGAGTTTTTTTAGGGCATTCGCCCGAGTAGCTCAGGGGTAGAGCGCTTCCTTGGTAAGGAAGAGGTCACGGGTTCAAATCCCGTCTTGGGCTCCAGAGTTGTTAGCAGTACGACCACTTTGATTTAGACCGGAGACAACACAGTTGCCCGACAACGAGCAGACGCTCGAGGCAGCGAAAGTGTTGGTCAAGGAAGGATTTATTGTTCTACCTTACTTTACCGACGACTTGATAATGGCAAAAAAGCTACTCGATGTCGGCTGCCCTGCGGTGATGCCGCTGGCCGCGCCGATCGGGTCGGGAATGGGCGTGCAGAATCCTGCAAATCTCCGCATAATGCGCGAGCAATTGCCGAACGCGACAATCATCGTCGATGCGGGTGTCGGAGTGCCGTCGGATGCAGCGATCGCGATGGAACTCGGTGCAGACGCGATCTTAATGAACACCGCTATCGCCGAAGCCGGCAACGCCGCCCAGATGGCGACAGCGATGAAGCTCGCTGTGGAGGCAGGCCGACTAGCGTATATTGCCGGCCGAATGCCGAAGCGGCTGTATGCCTCTGCCTCCAGCCCCATAGCGGGAGCTATTAAATAGTCAATATTGCAGTTGCAGTGATGGTTCTTGGCAGCAATATCTAAAAATTCCAGTATGTTTACTGCCCAACTTGTTTTTTTGGGCTGAAGAAAGGTGATGGCTGAAAAGTGCCGGACTCTCACCGGGGCAGAACTTATGCGAGCTTTTTGCGGGCTCGCGCCACCGATTCTTCAAAGTATTTTTCAAGCGAGGGGTTTACGCCTCGGAGACCGGCAACGACACTCTCGGCCCAGTCGAGATATTCCAGGTGTCGGTCTCTTGACCAATCGACAGGAGAATGATCGGTCAAGTCTCTTATGTTGCTGATCTTGTCTGCGAGCTTGATCACTTTCGCACCGGGAGAAAGGTGTGGAGCGTGTTCTATCTGTGCTTGCTTTCGTTGAGCTCTTGGAAGGCTCATATCGTCTGTAACTTCAAGGACAAGACTTGTAATCGGTTTGCCGAATCGTTGAAGAAGTTCTTCTTTGGTAGTTTCGGTGTCTTCAATAGTGTCGTGAAGAATGGCGGCAGCTAAAACCTCCGGGTCGTCAATGCCTCCAATCTCACACAGCATATTGGCCACATCGAGCAGGTGATTGATGTAGGGCTGTGCGTCACTACCCTTCCGGCGCTGATCTCGATGGCGCTGGGCAGCAAAGTTCGCAACCCTTAGTATCAGTTCAATCGCGTTCAAACTCCATTTTCTGCAGGATTGACAGTATGCAAAGCTTTAAAACCCTGATCCTGCTACTTTATTACCTCTATCGTCAGTTTTTGTTCACCGGTAATTATGAATTCTGATGGTGGAACCGCCATCTCCATCAAGATCGCAGAGACCGACGATCTGATGCCGCCAGTAGCTCTTTCGCTATTCAGTGTTGCCAAGAACGAAGGCGGGAGATCGGGCATTTCATTCGAACCGACAATGGCACCTTGGCTTGTCCGTATCAATTGCAGATAGAGTCTGTCGGGGATCTTTACCTGATTTATAGTCAGAACGAGATCAGACAGATTTCTCGGAACGAAATGCTGAACTGGTGACGATCGCTGCACGACGGTGCCATCTCCAAGGACTATTGACATCTTACCGGTCGGAGCACCTAAGGGGATCTTGACGGGTATTCGCTGCATAACCATTCGACCAGTGTTTGTCATCGCGAATGCCTGCATCTCGATCGATTCGCCTGGGCGCACCCGATCTTTATTAACGGAGATACGCTCAAGTGTTGCTGTTCGGCTTCCATCAATGGAACGAAGCCTTACCTCGATGGATTCTATCTGGAGTCCGTCAAAACCGCTGCGGAATAAAGTCGCCAATGGGGAAGCGATCGAACCTGCCGCCATTGCGTTTGCCTGAGCCCCGGAGAAGCGCCTATTAACGCGGATGGATCCAGTACCCTTAAGCTTAACATCACCGGAGACTGTAACCACTGAATCCCCAAGCCCGCGCTCCTGTGCGATCAAAGCATTTACAAGACCTATGTTCACAAGTAGGGGCGTCAAAAAACTGTCACGTACTACCTCGAAAGAGAGCAGTTCCTCGCCACCACGGCTTGTGTCCAGAATAACGCGAACTGGTATCAGTGCTGGTTCCTGGCCGAGCCGTCCAAACACGCCGGTAGCTCTATCCTGAGTCATCGTGCCGACCATGTCGTGCGGAACAGCGATCTTGAAGGAGTTGTTCATATTCGGCACGACCGTTACCACACTTGACTCTGACATTGGTAATTCCGAACTGCCTAGGCTAAGAAACGGGTGGCCAAATGCATATATTCGGTCGCCATCACGAAGTGTTACCGTTCCCGCAGCGGCAATACTGAAATCGCCGCGTGTCAGGTGCATTGAGACCGATGAGCCGCCTAGAAGGGTTTTTTCATCTGCCTTTTTCATCGGGCCTATAGTGGCTGAGCCGCCGGGAGAGGCAACGGGCACCAGCCCCGCTTTCAGAAGCTGCGGAGCAAACATGTCCAAAACTGCCTGCGAGATGCCATTGAAAGTTAATGGTGTGCCGATCGGGCGAAACGTCTGACCCGCAGCCGATGCAAGAACGGTATTAGAATACGCATCCGTATCGACCGATCCTGAAACAGGGTGTGTTGGGATATTAAAAGACGACCAGTTCGTTGAAACCAATTCAGCAAACGAGAACGCGGTCGATTCAGTCGTTGCTTTAGCCGGCACACGTTGCTCAAATATAGACAGCATCTGCTCAATAGGCGTTATCCCGCACATCGGCTCTTTCGAGAAAGGAAAGCTGTAAGAAATGGCACCGATCAGTTTTCCATCGACGAAAACCGGCGAACCTGACATTCCGGCAAAAACGCCGGTGCGTTCTGCTTTTCCTCCACTGATCCTCCCCACGATCATGTCTTGTTTGGGGCCGATAGCCCCCGGGACGACGCCGATGATCTCTACATTGAACTCTTCCGGCTCAGTTCCATCAAATACCGTTCGAGCGATGCCTTTCATTCCGCTTTTGACCTCTGTCAGAGTCATGATGCGGTCGGGCGCAACCGCAGAGGGTTGGCTGGCGGGCTGTCCTGACATAAATTGAGGTAAAAGGAGTATGGCCGAAAGAGAAATGACTAGGTTTAAGCAAAATTTTGACCGCATATTCCAATAATTCTCGAACTATGTTAGCATTTTAGATAGCTGTTCAGAAGCACTTTCTGTTGCTTCTAATTGAGACTCCTTTCCTTTTACTACCGTTGCCTTTCGCAAACGGGATTCGTCAACAATATGGCACGAACTACTCGCCTTGTTAAAAGTGTTTCAAAATTGATATTACCCGTGATCTTTCTGTCCTTAGCGGCGATTGCGTCAGCTTCGATCTGGCTATTGCACGAAGTTTCGCAGCCAAGTAGGCTTGAGTATTTGGTCACACCTGAAAAATACGGGCAGCTTAGCGCGAAAGGTGCGCAGGTCACGGATGAAAGCTGGCAAAGTTCTGACGGAACGACCGCTCGTGGGTGGTTGCTTAGAGGTACTCCAAATGCACCGGCGGTCCTCCTGCTTCACCGTTACGGGGCCGATCGTTCACACGTTTTGAATCTAGGTGTGAAATTGAATGAAGCAACTAATTTCACGGTCTTGATGCCCGATCTACGAGGTCATGGTCCACAGCCGGCGGTTACGCAGACAAGTTTTGGCGGTTGCGAGGCTTCGGACGCATCGGCAGCGATAGTATTTCTGCGGTCACTAAAGACTCCTGAAGGCTTGACCCTAGTGGGAAAGGATATTGGTATCTATGGCCTCGAGCTAGGGGCCCTTTCAGGCCTTTCGGCTGCTGATATCGACAAAAGCGTGAAGGCTTTGGTGTTAGACTCCGTTCCGGCCTCATCAGCGCACCTACTTGAAAGTTCGATAGCCAAAAGATACCCATTCGCGAGTTCCGTAACAGGTAAACTTGCCGATCTTGGAACCCCGGCCTACTATTACGGCGGCTGCTACAAACCTGAGCCGGCTTGTGAGATCGCAAAGCGATTAGGTGAGCGTCGGGTAATGATCCTCGGCGGCGTAGATGCCGAAATGTTTCAAGAATCAGGTTCGCGTGTCGCGAAATGCTTTCCATTGAACAGCATTGTTGAAACGAAAACCGATCTTAGCCCCTCGGGTTACAGCATTTTTAGTGCATCAATAGAAATATCGTCGGCTTACGAACAGCGCGTTATTGATTTCCTGAAACAAGCGCTCACACTTCAGTAGCTCAAGATCTCTATCTAGATGTCCAGCTTTTTTTTCGAGTGTCCATTTGTCTGGGAAAGCCGAAGTATTTCTGCACCTTCCTCGATCTGACTGACCGACTGAGCCAGAATGTCACGAAGCCGGGAAAGTCTTTCCGATGTCAGGCTGGTCTTTAGCAGCGAATACTTCAGCTCGTTATCAAGATTGAACGCGGCTGTTACAAGGAACGATAAAGTTTCCGGTTCAGCACGCGGGACCTCTGGCGGATGCCCCCGGCTTCCGGCCATTCGGTAAGCGGCCTGAGCCATTCGCTGAAATAATTCAAATGCCTCGTCTGCGAGCGGTGTTATCAGACTCTCGTCCTCAGGCTCATCCTCAAAAAATTCGATATCTGCAACCAGATATGGGGTCTCACGTTCGACGTATTCGATCAATCTATAGCGAACCAGTCCGCTCGTGACTATATTCGATCTTCCGTCATCAAGTTTCTGCACTTCTTTGATCTCGGCCGCACAGCCTGTGCTTCCAGATTTCGGAGTGTCGGATCCGCTTTCAACATCCAGGAAATTGACACCGAATATTTTCCTCCCCGCCATTGCATCCTCAAGCATCTGCCGATAACGGGGTTCGAAAATATGCAGGGGCAAGACCTCATTCGGTAAAAGAACCAAAGGGAGCGGGAAGATCGGGATCTCTTTGATCCCTTTGACTTTATTCATAGAACTAGGCATTTTCTCTTCTGCTCCCCAGAAGTTTTTGTGAAATAAATTCGGCGATCTTCTCCGGTTCGTCGCCGAGCAGAGCCTGTTGCTTCGCTCCAATAACGGCCTCGGAAATATTTTGCCGGTTTGTGCGAAAGCGCTTGTCGCGAATCACCAGGTCTTCGACGACTCGTTTTTCTAATTGATCTCTACCGATATTCTCATCTTCATCCGCAGCAACGGCATATTCGATCGGTGTCGAGTGATTCTTTACACGCACATGCAGCGCTCCGGTCATTTTCTGCGTTTCATCGCGCATTTTCTTCATTTCGAGCTGCGAATTCGGAAAGCCGAGCTGCCCGGTGAGAGTTATCTCGATGATCGGTGCAGGATCACCTTCGACTGCTGTCCGTGCATCTCTCGAAACCATCTGCAAAACACTTTCTGTTATCTCTTGCGGTTCCGAAAAAGGCGTTACGTCAAACTTCAAGCGCTGGAACGGCCTGTATACGTAGTCCGTAACATGTTTTGCGGTAACAGAATTGTCTTCGCCGATCTCGACCACGAACGCGCCGCGTGTTTCGCGGAACTCGGCAATGTTCGTTACCTCGATGGAGCCTGGATTGAACGCCCAATTGTCGATCTCGTAATGCATATGCGTGTGGCCGAGAGCAACATAATCGGTTACGGCCTTTAATTCACTCAATGCCTGTATGGAAAGAGCGGGGATCGGATGAGTTTGATGGCCCTCGACGTCGGTGTGGAGCATCAGCAGATGAAAGGCGCCTTCGCGGCGGTTTTCGCGGATGGCTTCTGTCAAAAGCGGGATCGCCCAATTCGCGGCGGCTCCGAACCAGTGCGAACCAAACAATCTGGCACGCCCAATGTCGATAAATCCTCCGCGTTTCGCATCGTCGCTCCAGGGTTCGTAACCAAGTTTTCCGTCGATATTGGTAGGCTCGAGCAAATGCACGAGATTCCAGTTTGCCAAACTCCGCAGCCAGCTATAATCACTGTCCGTATATTTCTGATCGTGGTTTCCTTCAATGGAAACGACCGGAATTCCAGCGTCTTTCAGCATCTGCAAACCGGCAACGGCGTAATTCATCGTCTCCGGCGGCACATTTCTTTTGTGGAAGAAATCTCCGCACATTATCACGAAATCGACCGCTTCCCCGACGGCATATTTCTGTAGAACATCGATCCACGCATCAAAAAAATCGCGCGGACTTTCCGGCAAATTGTAACGTGTGCATCCCAAGTGAACATCAGCGATGTGCAGAAACTTCATTTTATGATCTAGTATATCAGAGACAGGGCAATCGTTTGAGACTGATCTCCCACGGAGTTGGTAGGTTTATCCGATAAAGGTTATGGAAAAGGTGGTTTTGATAACGGGTGCATCGAGCGGGATCGGCCGGGAGACCGCGAAATTGTTTCAAGCGAAGAATTGGCGAGTCGCGGCGACAATGCGAAGGCCGGAAGAACACGCCGATTTGCAAAAGATCGCCGATATCGAATGTTTTCGGCTGGATGTGACCGATGCCGGGTCGATCCGTACCACGGTCAAAGACGCGCACGATAAATTTGGCAGGATCGATGTGGTCGTCAACAATGCTGGTTACGGCTTGCTCGGCGCGTTCGAGGCCGCGAGCGATGAACAGGTTCGCAGGCAGTTCGAGACGAACGTTTTCGGCCTGATGGCGGTGTGCAGGGAAGTGATACCGATATTTCGTAGGCAAAAACGCGGCACGATCGTAAACGTTTCGTCCATCAGCGGGCTCGCGGCACTTCCTTTTTCATCGCTCTACGCCGCAAGCAAATTTGCCGTCGAAGGTTTTAGCGAATCGCTTGCTTATGAACTCGAACCGTTCGGTATTCGCGTCAAAATTATCGAACCCGGCCCGATCAAGACCGATTTCTACGACCGTTCCAAAGAGATCGCAAAAAGCGAAAGTGTCCACGTTTACGATGAACGCTTCGAAAAATTCATAGAGGTTATGAACAAAGGCGGTGTGGACGCTCCGGGCGGCGAGATCGTCGCCGAAACCATCTGGAATGCCGCGACCGACGGCACGAACCGACTCCGCTATGGCGTAAATACAAAAGCAATGCCGGCATTGAAGCGAACTCTTCCCGAGGCCGCATTCCGCAAGATCGTCAAGATGGTATTTTTGAAATGATCTCAGCCGCGGTTCGCTTTGCCTCTCAGCCTCAGCCTTCCGAATTCGTTCAGCAACGGGCGAAGACGACGGATAGTTTTATCGTGGACAGCCCCGTTAGTAGCTACGATCCCGCCGTAGTTTTGAACATCTGAGATGTTGTAATGTATAGCTTCGCCGAAAAGGTCAGTTAGGCGACCTCCGGCTTCTTCCAGAATTATTTGCGGAGCACAGGTATCCCAAAGTTTTGTCCGAGGTGAAAGATGTATATAAAGATCGCAGGTCTGTTCTGCAATAAGTCCGATCTTTAATCCTACAGAACCCCGCTGAACCTCCCCGCGAATTCCAAACTCTTTCAAGATAGAGTTTATTTTTGGACTACGGTGATTTCTCGAAACTGCCATTAACATTCCCGAAAAATCTGTCGTGTCATTAACCCTCAGCTTCTTGATCTCTCCATTCGATTCGGAATACGCCCCGCTTCCTTTCAAGGCGTAATAAAGAATCTTATGAAAAGGCAGCAATACGACACCGACGACCGGTTCGCCGTCAATCGCCAATCCAATCTGAACAGCAAAATCGCCGTCGCGTTTAACAAATCCGGCAGTGCCATCGATCGGATCGATTATCCATACGCGGTTCTTCGAAAGGCGCCTCTCGATCACGTCAGATTCCTCTTCAGAGAGGATCCCGTCAGCCGGAAATTCCTTCTCAAGTTCCGCGACGATCAATCTGCTAGCCGCACGATCCGCTTCAGTTACCGGCTCATAGTGATCATCGACCCCAAGCTTTTCTTCGGTAACAATATCGCCGTCATAGTGATCTAGGATCATGCGACTTGCATCTTTTGCAATCCGAATAGCAGTCGATAATTCGCGTGTGAGATCCATCTACAAAGATTATAGACAAGGAAAGCGTGTCAGGCGATGTCTATCCGCTCCGTTATCCCACATCTTGGACACATAAGCGTTCTACGTTCCGGATCGGACCATTTCGCTAATGCTAAATTTGTTAATTGAGGGATCTTGGATTCTGATTCGCCTTCGGACAATATTCTGGAACAGCCTATTAAAGCAGAACGGCTTTGGCCAAGTTCGCGATCGCAATGCCTGCAAACCCAGCCAAAGCCTTCATTAAAAAAATCGTTTGTCTCCAGTCTATTCAGATACTTATTCCTCGCGTGTCCGAGGAGATGTTCGCGGCTGTGACGGTGTGGCTATCAGCCGAACAGGTACAGCGATGCGCTGTCCGCCGCGGTAAACTTCCACACGAACCGTATCACCGAACTGTTTTCGGTCAAGGAATCGATAGAGATCATCTACGCTGTTCATCTTCTCTCCGTCCACGGCCAGAATAATATCACCCAGCAAAGTAGAGCCATCTGTGTCACGGGAAAGACCACGGATACCTGCATTAGCGGCTGCTCCACCGGGAAGCGTTGCTGCGACCAAAAGCCCTTCTTGAACTGGGAGCCTGTACCCGCTCGCAAGGAGATCGGTGACTTGCCTAAGATCTGCCCCAAGTTTTGGTCGCCTGACCTCGCCAAATTGTATCAACTGGGGAATGACGCGCTTTGCGGTATTCACAGGAACCGCAAAACCGACTCCAACCGACCCGCCCGCCGGCGACAATATCTGCGAGTTTATACCGATCATCCGCCCGAATTTATCGAGCAAAGGCCCGCCTGAATTGCCCGGATTGATGGAAGCGTCCGTCTGGATCGCCGCATCTATCGGCCTGTCGTTCCGTGCACGGATCGGGCGCTGAAGGCCTGAGATGACGCCCGTCGTACATTCTTTGCTTCGGCAGGAAAGATGTATTTTGTAAGCCATTCCTGCAGGTCAAGATCGTCAGCAATTCCGCGAAACAAGACCATCGGAATATGCGTGTGTGTGTTTATTAAGCCCGGAATGACCGCCTTGCCAGCGGCATTGACCGTCTGTTTTCCGCTATAGCTTTTTGTGATATCAGCCCGTGTTCCGACCGCAACAATCTTTCCGCCGCTTACAGCGACAGCCCCGTCCTCAATAACACGCCGGTCGGCGCCCATCGTAACAATGGTCCCCCCGAGTACTAAAATGTCTGCTTGCTTCTTCGGCGAGGCGAAGACAAAGAAGGAGTTCAGCAAGATAAAGTAAAGAAAGATTGAAGACAACATTGATCTTAATAGTTTCATAACCGTTACTTCAAAAACTTCGAATCGAATGCACGCGGGAGGAGTTCGCTCATTTGAATGGTTTCGGTCTTGCCGTGGAGGTTTGAGAGTATTACGGGAACGTCACCGCAGAATTCCCAGATGATCTGGCGGCAGACGCCGCAAGGCGGGGTCAGTTCCTCGGTGTCGCAAACGACCGCGATCCGACCAAATCTTGTTACCCCACGAGAAATGCCTTTCCAGATCGCGACACGTTCCGCGCAAACGGTCAGTCCGTAGCTGGCTGATTCTACGTTGCAGCCGGTGTAGATGTCACCATCTTCGGTTTCGACAGCGGCCCCGACCTTAAAGTTAGAATATGGAGCGTATGCATGGTTTCTTACATCCACCGCTGCTGAAATTAATTCTTTCTCTGAATGTATCATTGTGCTGGAATCGAGCGTTCCTCCAGTAATTTTTCGCGCACCAGACTGCATAGTAATTCGACGCTGATCCCTGTGTTTGAGCCCTCTGGTATGATGATGTCCGCGTGGCGTTTGGATGGCTCAACGAATTCGAAATGCATTGGCCTAACGGTGCGGTAGTATTGGTCAATAACTGAATCGACTGTGCGGCCCCGTTCGGCGATATCGCGGCGGAGCCTTCGGATAAATCGAATATCGTCCGGTGTATCCACATAAACCCGCATATCCAGCAGGTCCAAAACACGCGGTTCGGCAAAGATCAAAATACCCTCAACAATAACGACCGGCTTTGGCGGAATTATTTCGATCTGGTCGCTTCGTGTATGCGTCTTGAAATCATAGAGCGGCATCTCGACCTTAAGACCTTGCTTGAGCCGCATCAGATGATTGACAAGCATATCACTGTCGATCGAATCCGGATGATCGAAGTTTGCCTGATGGCGTTCGTCAAGCGGCATGTCAGCCAGATTCCGATAGTAGGAATCTTGCTCGACAAGTACGACGCGCTCACGCCCAACCGCTTCAACGATCTTGCGAGCTATTGTAGTTTTGCCTGATCCTGTTCCGCCGCAGATTCCAATTATCATAATCTTGAGATCACTCGTTTCAACAATTCTTGGAACACGCTAGCTACGCGAGCTCCGGTCTCCATTACCTCTTCGTGATTTATAGCCTCTTCGGTCATTCCGGCAGCAAAGTTAGTTATGCATGAAATACCCGCCACACGCATTCCCAGATGGCGGGCGGCGATCGCCTCAGGAACCGTTGACATGCCAACAGCATCGGCACCAAGCAAACGATACATACGTATCTCGGCAGGTGTTTCGTACGTCGGTCCGGAAAGGGCGCAATAAACACCGCGATGGAGGAAATCAGTCAGCCTTGGATCGGCCCCGCTCTCTAGCCGCTCTTGGGCGATCTTGTCTGCTTCTGCGACTATGATCTCCTGAAGCTCACGATCATAAACGTTTGTCATATCAGGAAATCGAGCACCAAAGCGTTCATCATTCGGCCCGCGAAGCGGATTAACACCCATCATGTTTAAATGATCGGAGATTAGCATCAGACTGCCCGGCGACATTTCTGTATTGAGGCTTCCGGCGGCATTTGTCAGGATCACCGTTCTGATTCCGAGCACTCCGAAGGTCCGCATTGGAAACATTACCTGCTCCATAGAATAGCCTTCGTAATAGTGGAAACGTCCCTGTTGAACTGCGATAGGGATTCTGTTTGCCTTGCCAAGCACTAACCGTCCGGCGTGTCCTTCGACGGTCGAAAGAGCAAAATGGGGTATCTCCTTGTATTGGATAGAAATGGCATCCTCGAGTGTGTCCGCGAATGCACCAAGACCACTGCCCAAAACAACGGCCACCTTTGGCGTTAGATCTGATCTTGAGCGTATGTATTGGGCGGCTTCTTGTGCGTTTTCGTAAATCATCTGGTGCGGGGATCAAAGCTCTTTTCTGTATGGTTTGCCCAGCGCTTTTGGTGCCCGGCTCAGGCCGATAAATCCGGCAAGAACAATTATTGTCAAAACATACGGGATCATCTCAATGAACTGGACCGGTATCGGTTCATCGCCGATCTTTGCCCAAGAAGCCCCCTGTATTTGTATTGTTATTGCCTCCGTAAATCCAAAGAATAGACAAGCGAATAAAACGGGGATCGGCCGCCATTTTGCGAGTATCAACGCGGCTAGTGCAATAAAGCCGCGACCTGCGGACATTCCGCGTGTGAACAAAGATGATTGACCAGTAGAGAGAAACGCACCGCCGATCGCTGCCAGAACACCGGAGATCAATACCGCGACGTACCTGAGCCGTACCACATTTATACCCGCCGCATCGGCTGCCTCAGGATTCTCACCTACTGCCCTTAGCCTCAGGCCGAATGGCGTTTGGTACAAGACATACCACGCTACGGGAACAACCAACAGCGCTAGCACAGAAACATATGATAATCCGCCGAACAAAATAGGTATCTTGTGCGCCTGATCTATCTGCGGGGTTGAACCGGTAGAGTCGTAAATGACTCCGCTGATCAAAGCCGGAAGCCCCAGCATCAAGAAGTTTATCGCCATCCCGGCAACTACCTGGTCCGCTTCAAAATGTATTACTGCAACAGCATAGATCAAGGCCGTGATAACGCCAGCACCGATCCCACACATGAGCCCTAGATACGGATCACCTGTCTGAAATGTAATGACCGCTGCAGTAAAAGCCCCGGCAAGCATCAAGCCTTCTAGGGCGATGTTTATCACTCCAGACCGCTCTGAAAAAAGTCCGCCCATAGCAGCGAAAAGCAACGGCGTCGCCGAAGTTATTGCGGAGAACAGAAATGCCAATGTCAGGAAATCTTGCATACGGCCACGTCAGCGTTTAGCGTAACGCTGGAAGCAGGCAACAAACAGGATCATTATCGCCTGCAATACAAAACCAAGGTCCTTTGAAACGTAACGGGTAAAACCATCTACAAATATCTCGCCGCGAAGCAAAACCCCGAAGAACAGAGCCGCGATCAATACTCCGAGCGGGTGGTTTCTGCCAAGAAGGGCAACTGCAATTCCAAGAAACCCCCATTGTGCCGAAAAGTCATGGTAGTAGTTGTAACGAGTTCCAAGCACCTCACCGATCGCAACCATTCCGGCGAGAGCTCCCGAGATGGTCATTGCAACAACTATCTGTTTTTTTGGAGATATGCCTCCGTATTCGGCTGCTGACGCATTCTCGCCTACTGCCCGCAATTCATAGCCCCATTTCGTCTTCCACAAGAAGACATAAACCAACACACACATTATCAGAGCCAGAATGAACGCGACGTTCAGCGGTACGTCAGTTGTAAGGAATGGCAGGAACTCGTTCAGCCGCGGAATATGCGCCGCCTCACCGATCGGTGGTGTTTCAAGTATTGGACCCGGGTTCTTGTAGTGATACTGGGTTAGATAACTGACCAGAGCGATCGCGATGAAATTCAACATTATTGTGTTGATCACCTCATGCGAACCGAAGCGGGCTTTCAGTAATCCCGGGATCGCCCCCCAAATACCTCCGACGACGGCAGCAGTTATGATGCAGAGCGGAACCAATATGAACCAAGGCAGGCTTGCCCAAGCCCAGCTATCATTACCCACCATCGTGCCGCCAAGCTTGATGCCGACCCAAGCGGTTGCGAATGCTGCAACATAAAGCTGGCCCTCGGCACCAATGTTAAGCAATCCGCATCGAAATGCGACTGCCACAGCAAGACCGGTAAAGATCAGCGGTGTTGCATAGTGCAGCGTCCAACCAATGTCGCGCAATGAACCGAACGAGTTAGATAGCAACAGCCAATAAGCGCTTATAGGATCATCTCCAAGCGCGAAAACTATCAACCCGCCGACGATGAATGCGGCAATCACAGCTATGATCGGCCAGGTGATCTCACGAAAGACCTGCATCTTTAAACTTGGTGCAAACAAACTCAACAAAAATCGGAATGCAAATTTTGGACTAAGTGAAAAAGTGTCTCTAAATATAACCGAAAAAAAAGGAAAGTGTCATCTTCGGATGAATAAATAGTTCGTAAGATTTTGACGCAGAGAATCTAATTTTATACTTGACAGTAGATTACTCATATTTTATTATTAACTCAGACTAATTATTTAGTCGTTCAAACCAGTCAAGTTTTAGTTTGGAGGACCAAAATGATGAATGTGATCAAGTATGACCCGTTTCGCGAACTTCGTGGGCTTCATGACGAGATGAATAGGCTTTTCAGCTCTGCCTTACCTGATAGGGTTGAATTTGCCCGAGGGGCTTGGAGTCCAAGTGTGGATATCTTTGAGGATCAGGACAGATTGATCGTAGAAGCTGAACTTCCCGGATTGAACCGTGAAGATTTTGAGGTTTCGGTGGAAAATAATGTGCTTACATTGAAGGGTGAGCGCAAATTTGAGAAAAAGACCGAGGGCGACAACTATCATCGTGTTGAAAGGTCTTACGGATCATTCACGCGGCAGTTTACGCTTCCGCAGACCGTGACTGCTGACGGGGCTACTGCCGATTTCGAGAACGGGTTGCTTCGCGTTTCGTTGCCGAAGCGAGAAGAGACAAAGGCACGCAAGATCGAGATAACTGGCGGCACTACGGCTGCGAAAGCGATTGATACAGAGGCCAAGTCATCGACTGCGAATGCCTAATGGGCTTTGTTTTTTTTTCGGCGTGTAGGGGCGACGCAGGGCACGAATGTGCTCTGCGTCTCTCTCGTCTTTGAGTTAAAATATAGTTATGCGATTCGACAGGTTTACAATTCGAGGACAGGAGGCTGTCCAGGCAGCTATCGGTGTTGCTGAGAAAAATCAAAATCAGCAGGTCGAGCCGGAACATATTCTCCTCGCGATGCTGGAGCAAAAAGAGGGAGTTGTGCGGCCGATCCTTGGAAAGATCGGGGCTAATTCATCTCCTCTGATCAGCGAGCTACAGGCTGCAATAGATAAGATGCCGAAAGTATCCGGCGGGCAGCAATACTTCAGCTCTCGCACGAATACCATCTTTCAGGAGGTTCAGAAAGAGGCAGAGAAAATGGAGGATGAATACATCTCCACTGAACACCTGCTTCTTGCTATCGCCTCTGAAAAAGACGGTGATGCGGGACGTATCCTTCGGTCGAATGGCATAACCCGCGAAGATCTTGAAAAGGTCATCAACGATATGCGCGGCGGTTCGAGGATAACTGACCAGAACGCTGAGGAGAATTTTCAGGCCCTTGAAAAATATGCACTGGACCTGACCGAACGGGCAAGAAAAGGAAAACTTGATCCGGTTATCGGCCGAGACGATGAGATCCGGCGAACAATTCAGATACTTTCCCGACGCACAAAGAACAATCCGGTATTGATCGGCGAACCCGGTGTCGGTAAGACAGCGATCGTGGAGGGATTGGCACAGCGAATTGTATCGGGCGATGTTCCTGAGACCTTAAAGAACAAAAGGTTGGTTTCGCTCGATCTGGGAGCGATGCTCGCCGGCGCGAAGTATCGCGGCGAGTTTGAAGACAGACTAAAGGCCGTTCTGAAAGAGATCGAGAAAGCTGAAGGCCAGATAATTCTATTTATTGATGAGTTGCATACGCTCGTTGGTGCAGGTGCAAGCGAGGGGGCGATTGACGCTTCGAATATGTTGAAGCCGGCGCTTGCCCGTGGCACGCTTCGCGCCGTCGGGGCGACAACGCTTAACGAGTATCAGAAATACATCGAAAAGGACAAGGCTCTTGAGCGGCGTTTTCAGCAAGTCTATATCGGCGAGCCGACCGTTGAGGACACGATCGCGATCTTGCGCGGACTAAAAGAAAGATACGAGGTCCATCATGGTGTCCGCATTAAGGATGCCGCCATAGTTGCCGCGGCGACCTTGTCGAACCGCTACATTACTGACCGCTTTTTGCCTGACAAGGCGATCGATCTGATAGACGAGGCTGCCTCACGTATCCGGATCGAGATCGATTCGCTGCCTCAGGAGATCGATGAGCTTGAGCGAGAGATACTTCAGCTCGAGATCGAGAAGCAGGCGCTGTCTCGTGAGACCGATGCTAAATCCAAAGAAAGGCTTAATGACATCGAAAAACGTATCGCCGATCTGCAGGAAAGATCTTCCGCAATGAAGGCCAAGTGGCAATCCGAAAAGGAAGAGATCGAAAAGATGCGCACTGGCAAAGAGCAACTTGAGGAGGCGAAGCTTGAACTCGATCGCGCCCGTCAGGCAGGTGATCTTACCAAAGCGGCTGAACTTCAGTATGGAAGGATTCCGGAGCTTGAGAAACAGATCGAGTCCGAACAGAAGCGGTTGGAGGAGCTACAGAAGGACGGCGTCTTCCTCAAAGAAGAGGTCGACGAAGAAGACGTTGCAGAGGTCGTTGCGAAATGGACAGGCGTTCCTGTGTCGAAAATGCTCGAAGGGGAGATGCAAAAGCTTGTCAAGATGGAAGAGAATCTTGGCCGCCGGGTGATCGGGCAAAATGAAGCACTGTCGGCAGTATCAAACGCCGTTAGACGTGCAAGGGCCGGTTTGCAAGATCCGAATCGGCCGGTTGGTAGCTTTATCTTTCTTGGCCCGACCGGTGTCGGTAAAACAGAAACTGCGAGGGCACTTGCGGAATTTCTTTTTGACGACGAGCGTGCAATGGTGCGGCTTGATATGTCGGAGTATATGGAGAAGCACGCAGTCGCCAGGATGATAGGTGCCCCGCCGGGCTATGTAGGATATGACGAAGGCGGCCAGCTGACCGAAGCCGTTCGGCGTAGGCCGTATTCGGTAGTTCTGTTCGATGAGATCGAAAAAGCGCATCCGGATGTGTTTAATGTTCTTCTCCAAATTCTAGACGATGGCCGCCTTACCGACAGCAAGGGGCGCGTTGTCGATTTCAAGAATACGGTCCTGATAATGACTTCGAATCTCGGCTCCCGCGAGATACAGGCGGCTGCTGAGAATCCGCTTGCGGACAGGGACATTCGTGCGAATATACTTCAAGTGTTACGCGACCATTTCAAACCGGAGTTTTTGAATCGGATCGACGATATCGTTGTATTCAAGCAACTCACCAAAGAGGAGATCGCCACTATAATCGATGTTCAGCTTGAGAAACTGAGGGCGAACCTTGCAGAGCGAAACATAACGCTTGAATTGGAAGACACGGCTCGTGAACTGATCGTAAGGGAAGGCTATGATCCGGTTTACGGTGCCCGCCCCTTGAAGCGTGCGATCCAGTCGCTGATCCAAAACCCGCTTGCCGTAAAGCTGTTGAACGGCGAGATCGGTCCCGGCCAGACGGTTCGCATCGCTGCTGAAGGTGATGAAATGAGATTTATAGCCCTCGGTGCAGAGCATAGGATGGCGGGAGGATCATAGAGGTCATTAAACAAAGCCGTATGTTTTCTTTCACAGGGCACGGCTTCATTAATAGTTGAACTTTAAAGTAAATGAGGCGGAGGTGAGGATCTAGAATATAAAAAATGTCTATGATTATCTTCTGTTCAATGGGTACTAAATCTATCAACAGACATTTTAAAGCAATGGACATGATGTTTGTCGTCGTTGGGAGGTGGGCTTATCTCAGTGAATCCCAACGCTGTTAATGCACTCCTTACAAGTTCACGGTTCCTGGCCGGCTCGGGATAATGGTGTATCTCTATAAGAAGATATCGGCATTTTTTCAACTTGGCCGCGCTTGGCCCAGCGAATATCTCGAACTCGGCTCCTTCGATATCCATCTTGCAAATATCGATCGCGTCCCGACCAAGTTTCTCGATCGCCTGGTCGAGCGTTATTCCAGGAACACTTCTTTGTTTGCCTGATCCGGACCGAGCGGTTTGGTAGATGTTATCAGAGGTGCCGGCGGCTCCCTCGGCGAATGCGATCATGCGACTTTCCCCGCAGACAGCCGCATTAAGACATTCGGCCTCAACTCCAAAGTTCAGTCCAATGTTTTGTTTCAACCTTTCGAATGTTGCAGGGTTCAATTCTATCGAGAGGAGTTTCCCGATCGGATATCCTTCAGAACGAAGTAATAGCGGAAAACCACCGTTATTTGCTCCAATGTCCAAGACGGTCAGTTTCTCAGGCAACTCCATCATTTCAAGAAACACACGGTACATATCCGATGTGAGTAAGGCACGTGCGCCGTTAGCGTCTCCCGCAGAATGATCAGTAATAAACTTGAGGCCTTTGTATTGGTAGGTAAGAGTTGTTTTTCCTGGCCGAAAGAGCCGTTCAAATATCAGTTCAAAGCGGTTATCAAATTGCCAAAGTTCACGGATCCCTTGTATCTTTTTGCTGAGTCCCATTGACTGATCGGTTTATTGAAACGCCTCAAGGTATTTTACACCTGAGCCGGTATTGAAAAGCACACTTTGCCCGGGTGACCGCATCGTTCGCGTTAATGGCAAACCGGTTCGCGATTATCTCGATTTCCGCTTTCAGACTGCCGGGGAGACCGAGCTTGTTTTTCACGTCAAAAAGCCAAACGGCCATACGGAAGAGATTGAATTCGACCGCGACGAGAGCGAGGACTTCGGGCTTACGTTCGAGCAAATCGTACCCCGGCAATGCGCGAACGAATGTCTTTTTTGTTTCTGCAAGGGAAACCCGGAAGATGCAAGGCCGTCACTTTTCGTCCGCGACGAGGACATTCGCCTTTCGTTCCTCTATGGAAATTACACGACTCTCTCTTCGATCACGCCCGACGAGATGCGGCGGATCATAGAACAGCGTCTATCTCCGCAATACGTTTCGATACACGCTACCGATCTAAAAACTCGAGCCTATCTTCTGGGGGTTGATGAGTCGCGTGCGGATATTTCTGACAAACTTAAAACGCTGCTTGATAACGGCATCGAAATACACGCTCAGGTCGTGCTGTGCCCGACGATCAACGACGGGGCTATCCTTGAAAAGACGCTTCGCGATCTAGCCGAACATCATCCGAAAATAGTTTCGGTTGCGGTCGTTCCGGTCGCCTTGACCCGATACAATACTGACGAGCGACTTACGCGAGTTACGCCTGAGTTTTGTCGGCGCACGATCAAGGAAGCAGAGCGGCTACAAAAAGAATTTCGAAAGACGCTTGGTGTTACCTTTGCCTTTCTTGGTGACGAGATCTACCTCAAAGCCGGGGTAAACATTCCCTCGCGCACACACTATGGAAACTATCCGCAGATCGAGGATGGCGTCGGGATGGTTAGAACCTTCATCGAACGATTTGAACGGATGCTCGACCGAAAGCGCGATGCAGAAAAAAGAGCAGAAGCCGTAACCATAGCACGTGAATATTTTCGTAATACGAGAACACACCCGGAAGCCCGTATTCCGGCGCGCAAAATGACATCAGGACCGCTTCTTAAATTTGCAAATGGCGCCAAGCTTTGCGGGACGATCCTTACCGGTGAGATGTTCGCTCCGCTACTCGGCGAGATGGTGGCAAAGTACGATCGCCTAGCCGGAACGCGTCTTTCGGTGATCGCGGTACCGAACACCTATTTCGGCGGTGACGTTTCGGTCGCGGGATTGCTGACGGGCCAGGATCTTCTAGCGATGAAGGATAAAATAGTCGGCGATTTCGCCATCATCCCCAAGCACACGATCAAATCCGATGAGCCAATACTGCTTGACGGAATGACGTTCGACGAACTCAGATCCAAATTTCCCGTTCCGATATATGATCTAGACACGGAAGGTTTTATCGATCTTCTTTCTCGCCGATAGTTTAATAGGTCCGAACATCTCATGGTATTTCGGACCCGTCTAGCTAACTGAACGATTTGACCAATTTAATTAAGCTGAAAGTTGTATGTGATTATACCAGTGGCCCGAACGGGCTCATTCGATAGTAGCGTAGGCGTGAACCTTGCCCGACGCGCGGCTTCTTCAGCCGTGCGACGAAGCATCGGATGGCCATTCAAAGCCTTCGCGGAGATCACCGAACCGTCGCGATCGATCGTTATCTGTATTTGTACTGACCCTTCCGCCCGCACTGCTTTTGCCGTTTCAGGATACGCCGGCTTCGGAAGAGATACCGCCTTTCCGTTCACCGGTCCGAGCGAAACCACCGTGTTCCTATTTGATTCTGGCCGCTTTATTGCCGGGGGAGGTTCTGCCAGCGTCTTATCCGATACAACAGCTACTGATTCGCCGAAGCCACCCGTTCGTGAGATTCCAGAGCCTGTGCTCCGGCTCTCATCTGAATTTGTCGCCGGCCCCGGCGGATCAAGATCGAACTTTCCTATAGTGAAACGCCCATCAGGCCGTTCTTTGAATTCGATCTTACCTGTCGCTACGGGTACGATCTTATTGGGTGTTTCGCTTATCTGTTGTATGGCTGCGGTTCGCATCGGCAGATCAGACGCCCGTCTGGTATCTCGCGGCACAGGATCATTCTCACGCGGGGGTTCAGCTTCCGGAGCATCGACGATCACCGGTGCCAGTATCTGGGAAACATTCAGATCTCCATTTCCGATATCAAAGTTCGCACCAAATATACTGATTAGCAGGCCGACGATCAATATCCCGCTCATCAAGAAGGTTGATGCGGCAAAATAGCCGCTGCGGCCTTTGTTCTTGCGTGTGTCGGTACCGGATTCTATTAATTTGTCAAGCATTCTAAGTCCTCCCTGCAGCATACCGGTGCCAACGGTTGTTCTTATAGACAACCTTAGGAAGAATTTGTTCCAGGAAATCTGGGTCAGATAATTTGGCAGGTCTGCATCTTTGCGATCAATATTTCCTGATCAATACGACGCCGAGTATGACAAGTATCGCTCCGCACACCCTTGCGAAAGATACTTCCTTTATAGGAACGTCGAGCAGACCAAAATGATCCATTACGAGACTCATCAGCACTTGGCCGGCGATGATCAAAGTAACAGTGGTTGCGACGCCAAGTTTGGGCAAAAGGACAATTGAAACTGCTACATAGAATGCACCAAGCAAACCACCGATCCACGAGATCGGTGACGCATTCTTTGCATTAGCTGCGTTTGCGATCGGTGTTCCGGTGATCAGAATATATGAGAGCAAAGCGATCGTCCCGACGCAAAAAGAAAGGAACGCCGAGATCAATGGACTTCCCACTGAATCCGCTAGCTTACTGTTAACTCCGACTTGCAGCGGAAGAAAGGTCCCTACGATCAAAGCAAGAAGAATATAAAAATATATGCTCGACATCCCTTCCTAATATTCAACTTTGTCCGGTTTTGCGCTCCATTCGTCAAAGACCAGCAGGCTTTCCTCGCGGAGGAGTTTGATCATCGGGATACGTCGCTCATCGCGGGCGACGCTCAATTCCTCGTAAATATGCTCATCGTCGAAACCGGCATTCGCAGCGTCTTGACGCGTGCACGCGATATATACCCGGTCCAGACGTGCCCAGTAGATTGCGCCTAAGCACATCGGACACGGCTCGCAGGAAGCGTATATTGTGCAGCCGGCCAATGTAAAAGAACCTATCTCCGCACACGCCCGGCGAATTGCGACTACCTCAGCATGCGCCGTCGGATCGTTAGTTGCGGTTACCCGGTTGCCGCCTTCGCCGATAATGAGTCCGTTACGTACGACAACAGATCCGAATGGGCCTCCGCCATCGTTCATTCCTTCGCGGGCCAGCTCGATCGCCCTGCGCATATATGTTTCGTGTTGTGTTGATCTCATTTAGGATGCAGGCTGGAGCTTTATCTCGTAAATGTTCCGCCAAAGTTTGCCTGTAACAAATATCCTGTCAGATTCCGCATCGTATGCGATCCCATTAAGCACTTCCGGCCGGCGCTCTTCGAGACCGGTGGCATTCTTGCGGCGTTCTTCGTCTGCAAGTTTTTCAAGGTCGATCCGCCCAACTACATTTCCTGTGCTGGGGTCGATACGGACAATAATGTCCCTCTGCCAGATATTTGCCCAGATCTCTCCTTTTATCCATTCCAGTTCATTTAGCTGCATTACTGGCCGTCCGCGTTCATCCTTTACAACTATCGTCTTGACCGTCTTGAAATTCTCAGGATCAATAACGCGGATCACGTGGGTGCCGTCGCTCATGTAGAGGTTAGTTCCATCTTCCGTCAATCCCCAGCCTTGTCCAGAATAAGTAAATTCCTGCAGTAGCCTGAAATCGGATAGGTTATACACGAACGCCTTCCCGTTTCGCCATGTCAATTGGAATAGCTTGTCATTGAGAATGGCTATCCCCTCACCGAAAAGTTCTCTTGGTATCTCGTGTTTCTGAAGGACCTTTCCGGTGTTGAGATCCACTTTGCGGATAGAGGAGATGAACCAATCTTTTGCCTCACCACCAGTGCCCTCATAAAGGAACCCTCCATGATAAACCAGTCCCTGGGTAAACGCGGTCGGGTCGTGTGGATACGTCTTTACGACTTCGAATGAATAAGTCGGTATTGCTCTTACGGGCGAGGTCGCCTGCCCGTTGGTAACTATTGCATTGTTCGCGGGAGCGTTTCCGCCACAACCTGCAAAACCAAAAACGACCAATAATAATACCACCATTCGCATAAGCTGCTATTTTACTCTATTTAGGGTCCTTTCGATCGCGACACGAAACTTTGGCTCGGAGAGCCCATGGTGTTTTATGCCATTGATGTAAACAGTTGGTGTTCCGCTAACGCCATATTTGTTTCCGTCCGCAATATCTTTTCGGATCTCTTCAGCGTTCTTCGGATCGGCTATGTCTGCCTTGAATCTTTCGAGATCAAGCTTAAGTTCGCCCGCATATCGCAAAAGCGAAGCATCATCGAGCGAGCGCTGATTGCCGTAGAGTATCGCCCCATACTCGAAATATTTTCCTTGTCGCGCGGCCGCGTTAGCAGCCAAGGCGGCTCGAAAGGCATTCTCATGAATGGATTCCAACGGAAAATCACGGATCACCAGACGCACCTTACTGCCAAACTCTACGGCAACCTTTCGTGCGACTGGACCAAACGCTGCACACGCACCACACTGAAAGTCATTGAACATAACGACGGTGACCGGCGCCGTTGCTGGGCCGAGAAATGGGTCATCATCCGCCGAGACCTCCAAAACAAGAGGCATAGGCTCCGGCAGCAATATCTTCGCTCCGTATTTTGCGAATAGACGGCGCTGCAGGTCATACCATAAATTCGTCCGTTCAGCGTCAGAAAATTCGCGCATCTTATCGGTTATCTCCGCCGCGATCACCGCACCGGGATCAGTTCCCTTTTCCACGGCTTCCTTATCGATCAGTTTCATCAGCAATGCGTCTTCTGTGGCAGCATAAAGCTCTTCATAGATATGCACTTCGACGTCATTAAGAGCGATGCGCTCCTCGTTCTCGAATTCACCCACTGTGTAATGCTTTCCATCCAGTATGAATAGAACATCAGCCGGCTTTCTTGGAGCCGCGTTAACATCTGTACCGAGTGAGAAACGATACTTTGTTTTTAGGCGGGTTAGCAATTCATTCTCTGCTTTCTCCTCAGGCTCTTGCATCAGAAAACGAACGATCTGCGGTCGTACTTCCTCAAGAGAGCGGTTGCCGATCGCTCCTCTGTTAGCATCGTAAATGGTCTTGATCTCCACATCCGTCGGTTGCTTTAACCTCTTGAACTCATCAGCGAGCACCTGTTCGCCGGTAGTGCCACGCGATCGACCCTCAGCGTTCAGTAGCATTTCCGCGATCTTCTTTTCAAGGATTCGCTTCCGATTTGATGCTGCAACTTCCTTCTGTTTCTCGTAAAGTGACCTGGCGTTCTCTGAAAGGTCCGTTGGCGTTATCTTTATTCCGGCCGCGGTAGCCAACTCGCTCGAAGGGTTCTGTGCAAATACAAACGCACTGAAGGCAAAGAAGATAACAACTATCGCAAATCTATCCATATTTTTCTTGAGAAACGGTTTCTTTCTGAGCAACTAAGGCCTCAAGATCAAACCCACAGATCATTTTACCTACTCCGGAAAATTGAGTAAGCCACGTTCGATCCTTATCGCTTCCTCCGGTGCCGGGAAACCAAACATAGAAGGGTGGAACACCTTTGCTAATATCTCAACCCCATCAATTATTCGCGGGCCTGGACGCGAAAAATAGCTTGTCGCATCGATCGCCCAAACTTCTCCGCGCTTGATGGCTTCCATTTCCTTCCACTCTATTGGGAAGTATGTATTTTCAAGTTGCCGCATAGTATCGGCAATATAATAGCCACACGGTACAAGCACGAGCACCTCAGGATTCGATTCAGCGATCGCTTGATAGGTTGTCGTTACTGAACGGCTTCCGGCCTGGCCAAGCACACAGTGTCCTCCAGCTTTTTCAACTTGTTCGGGCACCCAATGTCCCGGGGCGAACGGCGGCTCAAGCCATTCAAGCATCATTACCTTCGGCCGATGTCCAAGAAACTCGATCTTCTGCCAAATTGCTCCAAGGCGGCCTACCAGATCCGCCACTAGATCATCAGCCCTCTTTCGAACGCCCGCTAGCTCTCCGACGGTTACGATCGTGTCGAAAATGTCTTCTATCGAATTCGGCTCAAGCGAGATCACCGTTGCTTCCGCAGTATAAGTTCTCGCAGCTTGATTCACTATCTTGTAGTTGACCGCGCAAACGTCGCAAAGCTCCTGCGTGATTATAAGATCAGGTGAAAGCCTCTCTAGCAATGCTGTATCTAGATCATAGATCGTCCCGTGGCCGTCAAGTTGTGAACGAACGGCGTGGTCTATCTCAAGGCTGGTCATCGTTTCATGCGAAATACGACTAGAGGTAAGATGAGGCCTGTCCGAAATATCCTCCGGAAAATCGCACTCGTGCGTTATACCAACCAAACTTTCCTTGAGACCAAGCGCACAAACGATCTCTGTTGCCGATGGCAGAAGCGACGCGATCTTCATATCAACCAAATTATCACACGAACGATCGGTAAGCATTTCGAGCTGATTTCTTTAAGAAACGTCCCGGCGGCGCTAAAATACTGCCAAGAGAGGAAGTTTACATGAGTGAGATAAGATTCTCGGGCACCGTCGATCACGTGGCCGTCAAATGCGACGATCTGCAGAATTCGGTCGAGGAATACAAAAGGCTTGGGTTCAGTGTGGAAACCCTTTATGACGATTGGGCAATGATGCGTGATGTAAAGGGCTTCGGCATCGCTCTGCTTCCTCCCGGATCAAAACATCCTCCGCACTTTGGGCTTCGCGTTGAAACGATGGAAGAGCTTATTGCCGCCGCCGAAAAGGAAGGCCGCCCGATCAAACCGCATCGCGACGGAACTTCATCGTTCTACACAAAAGGCGTCGATGGCAACATTGTTGAACTCATCTATTATCCACCTCATACAAATCAACATGGATCAGGATCCTAATTCCTCTTGTGTTTTCTGCGTGGTCCCTAACGCGTATTACATTCTGGTCATACCGGCAAATAACATTTGCTAACTCAGATGTCTCACACCACAGCCTTCATCGGACAAGATGGCAAATCTGATAAAAAATAGTGTAATAAAATCCAAGATTACTAATCGTCCCCAAATTTCGCGCGCCAAATAGGAGCGATCTGTTCCATTATTTTGCAGTCACAATACCCGCCGTTTGCTGTTAGCCAGTGGGTCAATTTCCCGAAATCAAGACGATTGTCCATCATAAATTTCATCGCGTACTGCAGACTGTGATTACATTCGCTCTCAAAAAGTTCGTCCTCGATATGGTCTAGCAACGCGCTGATGGTTGCCTGCCCTGCGGGAAGGGTATCGAGAAATTGTTCAAGCTCTTCACCCGAAAGTTGCTCAAGGCTTTCTATCTCACGTTTTTTAAGGATCGGCATAGGTCCAGTTTACCTGAGTTGCAGCTATTGTTTCATATATCCGGTCCAATGAAATAGCCAAGTCGCGTAAGTATTCGTGAATAAAGCAAAAGCATAAACAGACCATTCCAGCCGGCTGATACGCTCACGCGAACTTTCAAGTAAGATGATAAACAACCATGGCAGACAGACCATCGCATATCGGTAGCCAAACTGCCATCCACCGGAATTACCGTGCATCCACAGAACAGTACACAATAAAATAAGCGCGCACCAAGAAAGGTACTTTAGGGTTGCGTCTCTAGCGCCGGAACGCAATGCAAAAAGGATGAACGGACTGCTGATCAGAATTGAACTGCTAAAGCCATTCGGTCTTAAATATGGAAATGTTGGTCGGTACTCCCAAGGCTTGAATAGCATTTCCCAAATCTGTCCCGGAATATACCAGACAGAGAAAATCCCGTGGCGATACCAGGGCTCTTGCAAAACTCCGGGAATGCGGGAATAGCCAAAATCACTGAGGGAATCGAACCTGACAAAATTATACGCAAGGGTGAAAACGCCAAGTATGAACGGGATAACACAAAATGAGAATATTTGACGCCAACCGGCTCGTATGAGTTGAGCGACCTCATTCAGGCTTGTAGATCCGCTCTCCGAATTCTTTCGGATCAGAAGATAGATAAAGATCGGTGCGGTAAGCAAAAGCTCTGTTCTGTTCCCGAAAGCAAGCGCGAAAAATGCTCCTGCAATAAACGGCCTTCGATCAAAAATAGCGAAATAGATAGCGCCGAATCCGCCAAGCATTGCAAAACCTAACGCAAGCTGCCAGGCTCCTCCCATTGTCAGATTCGTCCATGCAAAGGTCCCGAATAATATGCCGAACGTCATTAGAATTGACCTGATTCCGGGTACTCCGTACCTATTCGCGATCAAGAACATAAATGACGCAGAACCCGCCGCGCACAACGCGGAGAGGAATGCGGATGGCATTTCATTGATGATTCCAAGTGACTTTAAGACTGCGGCAGGGATCATTGTGAGGACACTGCCGAGGGGAAAAACAGAATAGAAATAACCACCATACGGGACAAACTCATTGAGCCATGATGGCTGGGGAAGCGTAAATCCTGTCGAGCCGCGAAGCAACTGGCCAGCTACTCGAAAAGTGTAGTCATAATAGTGACTCGGGGCGGGATTGGTGAAAAAATAAACTATTCCCGCGGCAAGGGAAAGGAGCGCGATCCGGGATCTGGTCAGCGATGACTGTCCATCTTTCTCTGTTGAAAAAACCATTCGCCGTCACATTCGACGGCTATTTCCGCGTGCCTGAGGATGGGGTATATGAATTCCAAGTTGATTCGACCTGGGATGCGACCATTCTGCTCGGTGATAATAAGATCATCGACGATGCCGGTACAAAAGACCGCAAGATCCGCTCGGCGATCGTGCCGCTGAAAGCCGGCTTGCATAAGATGTCACTGCGATACAACCATCGCGGCGGCGATCCGCATTTTAGATTTCGCTGGGGCATCAAAGGCCGCGGCCTCACCCAGGCTTGGGGCGGCGAGTTTGTGCATTAGGAAAGAAGTCAGAAGTCAGGAGTAAGTGCATGAGAAATTACAGTTGTCCGCATGCTGTGAGATCTTCGGACCCGTACCGAACTGGCCGCCTGCTTACGCTGGCGGTTCTGACACTGCTCACCGCATACTGCTCGCTGCTCACCGCGCAGACGCGCGATTATACTCGGTGGGTAAATCCTTTCATCGGCACGGGCGGCCACGGGCATACGTTTCCGGGGGCGACGATGCCGTTCGGAATGGTCCAGCTCTCGCCCGACACGCGCATCGACAACTGGGACGGCTCTTCCGGCTATCACTACTCCGACGACATCATATACGGCTTCTCGCACACTCACCTCTCGGGCACCGGTATCCCGGATGGAAGCGACATTCTGTTCATGCCGACCACTGTAGAACCGAAAATGCCGGAAGGAGGCCGATCGATCACAGATGGCCGATATCACCAGAAGTTCTCGCACGCGAATGAACGAGCCGAGCCGGGCTACTACACTGTAAAGCTTGATGACAATATTCTCGTCGAGCTTACTGGAACCGAGCGAGTTGGGTTTCACCGATATCGGTTTCCAACCGGATCGATGCAGCGAGTGATCATCGATCTTGAATGGCGCGATCGAGCGTTGAACTACTGGCTCAATTCGATCAGCCGTAATGGAAATCTGCAGGTTGAAGGCTATCGCACCTCATCTTCTTGGGCCAAGAACCAGAGGGTCTATTTTGTCGCGGAGTTCAGCAGGCCATTTGGGTCGATTAAGCTTGGTCGAGACCGTGTAGATCCGAACGCTGAGACACGATACGCGGTGCTTGGATTTGACGAGAGATCCGGAGAGGAACTGCTTGTCAAAGTCGCCATCTCCTACGTCTCGATCGAAGGGGCCCGCAAGAATCTCGAGACCGAGTTGCCGCACTGGGATTTTGACAAGGTTCGTGCGGATGCCAAAGCGGCGTGGAACAAAGAGCTGTCGAAGATCGAAGTTACCGGCGGGACGGAAGATCAGAGGACCGTTTTCTATACCGCGCTTTATCACACGATGATCCACCCGAACGTCTTTAATGACGTGGATGGCAGGTATCTCGGCCATGATCGGAAAATTCATCAACTTCCGGGCTACACATTGCAGAAACCCGCGCGTCAGCAAGGGCGTAACGCTCAACGTTCGAGTAAGGCTCTTGCTGATGCGCGTGCCTCAGCATCTGACCATTACACCGTTTTTTCGCTCTGGGACACGTTTCGGGCGGCGCATCCGCTATACACCATCATCGACCAGCGGCGGACGGTCGATTACATCAATTCGTTCATTCGGATCTATGAACAAGGCGGGCGGCTGCCGGTATGGGAATTGTGGGGCGAAGAGACCGACACGATGATCGGCTATCACTCCGTCAGCGTGATCGCCGACGCGATGGCAAAGGGCATCAAAGGCTTCGATTACGAGAAAGCGTACGCCGCCGCAAAACATTCCGCCAACCTCGACCACCACGGCCTTGCCGCGTACAAACGCCGCGGCTATATCTCAGGCGAAGACGACAACGAATCTGTTTCGAAAACCCTCGAATACGCATACAACGACTGGTGCATCTCTCTGATGGCCGAACTTTTGCAAGGCCTGGCCGTAGAGCGGATGAAGATTTCCCCCGATGCGCAGACCCAACGGGCCATTGACCAATACAGAGCAGATGCCGGCAACTTTCGACGACGCTCGCGGTACTTCGAAAACCTATTCGATCGCGAAACCGGCTTTATGCGACCGAAACGCAATGGCGGATTTATCGAGCCCTTTGCACCGAACGAAGTTACCTTTCACTTCACCGAAGGGAATTCCTGGCAGTATTCGTTCTTCGTTCCGCATAATGTCCCGCGTTTGATCGACCTGATGGGCGGGAGCGAGAAATTTGCCGCAAAGCTCGACGAGCTTTTCACGACCGAGCAAAAATTGACCGGCCGCTTTCAACCGGACATCACCGGCCTGATCGGCCAATATGCCCATGGCAACGAGCCTTCGCACCACATTCCGTATCTTTATAACTACGTTGACCAACGCGGAAAGGCGCAGAAGTACGTCCGCAAGGTAATGGACGAGTTTTACAAGAATGCACCCGACGGCCTGATCGGCAACGAAGATTGCGGGCAGATGTCCGCCTGGTATGTGCTTTCTGCTTCCGGCTTTTACCAGGTCGCGCCGGGAACGCTATATTACGAGTTCGGAACGCCGCTCTTTCCTGAGATCAAATACCATCTCGAGAATGGACGGACCTTCACGATCCGGGCTGCGGGCCTCTCGGAAAAGAACATTTATGTGCGTTCGCGCTCGCTGAATGGAAAGCGTCACCCCCTCGCTACACTTAGCCACGCCGACATTATGAACGGCGGTGTGCTGGAATTTGAGATGGCAGAAAAGGCCGATGATATTGACGGTTTCCGATGCTGCAAGATCGTGACCAACGATGTCGCGGTCCCGGTCATCAACGGCCCGCGAACCTTTCGCGAAAAGGCGAGTATTTCTATCAAAACTATCTGGCCGGGAATGAAGGTCTTTTACACGACTGACGGCACAGTTCCAAGCGAAAGATCAAAGCAGTACCTAGCACCATTCGAGGTAACCGAAACCGCCGAGGTCAAGGCGATCGCTGTCGATGAAAAAGGCAATCGCAGTCTGCCAGTCGAGGCCAGGTTTCAGAAGCGAACGAACGATTGGACGGTAAAACTCAATTCAGAATACAACCATCAATATCCCGGCAACGGCGAAGACACGATCATCGACGGGCTTCGCGGGAACGCGAATTTCGCGGCCGGTGAATGGCAAGGATTCTGGGGACGGCCGTTCGAAGCGGTGATCGACTTGAAACGGCCGACACGCATTAACCGCGTCGGCGGCAGCTTTCTGCAAACCGTTCGTTAGTGGATATGGATGCCCGACCGCGTCGAGTTCGAAGCCTCGGGCGACGGCATTGCATTTCAAAAGATCGCCGAGATAAAAACGAATTTTCCAGTCCGGGATGAAACACCTCAAGTAAAGGAATTTCATTCCAATTTATCGCAGCCGATAACCGCCCGATATATCCGTGTGAGGGCATTCAATTTCGGCAAGATCCCAACATGGCATCTCGGCGCCGGCGGTGACCCATGGATCTTCGTGGACGAGATATTTATCGATTGACCGAAGCACTGCGGTTCCGTATAAAGATTGACGCCAGACTGATTCTTCTATAACATTCCCGACCAGATTCTTCTGGCGTGTCATTATATCTTCTAAAATTGATCGTGGCGGGGATCGGGCTTGGCCTTGCGATCGGGGTCGGGTTCTTTACTTTCTGGTACGGCAAGGGGTATTCCTATATGACCAACAATCCTGAAGCCTGCGCTAATTGCCACATTATGAATGAGCAATACGATGGTTGGCTCAAATCTAGCCATAAGGCCGTGGCAAGCTGCAACGATTGTCATACCCCGCCCGACACAATCGGAAAATATTCAACAAAGGCTTGGAACGGATTTTGGCATTCGTATTATTTTACCGTCGGCGGATTTCATGAACCGATCAGAATAAATGAGCGAAACCGGCAGATCACTGAGCAATCATGCCGAACGTGCCACCAGACTATGGTTCACTCGATCACCGTCTCTGAATCGGTAAAAGAGTTCGAGCAGGTTTCCTGCATAATGTGTCACCGGAACGTAGGACATATGCATTAATGGGCACTTTCTTGATTGAAGAGGTCATGAATGAGCGAAGAAAAAATTGAAAACACCGCTGAGTCTAATGAAGCAAAAGCGACAGCAGCTAAGTCTCGACCCAGAATGTTCGGGTTAAAGGTTGTGGTTCTTGCCGCATTCGCATCATTTGCCGCGGCAATACTTGGCTTGGCTCTGCTCACGAACATCTTTGAGCGAAAACAGGAAGCGCGCAATCCATTCTTTCGCGTTGTTGAGCTTAACGACGAAACTTATGACCCGGCCGTTTGGGGAAAGAATTTTCCGTTGCAATACGATAGTTATCTCCGGACGGTAGATCAGGTCCGAACACGATTCGGGGGAAGCGAAGCGATACACAGAACGCCCACCAAGGCCGACCCGCGTTCGATCGTTGCGCAATCAAGGTTGGAAGAGGATCCGCGATTGAAGACTATGTGGGACGGCTACGCCTTTGCGGTTGATTTTCGCGAAGAGCGTGGGCACGCCTATATGCTTGAGGATCAAACATTTACTGAACGCCAAGCGGTGGTGCAGCAGCCGGGTACGTGCATAAACTGCCATGCTTCTGCCTATCCGGCATATAAAAAGCTCGGCGATGGCGATATTTTTAAAGGTTTCCACGAGCTGAACAAGATGCCTTGGCAGGAAGCTCGGAAGGAAGTTTCTCATCCGGTCGCCTGTATCGATTGCCACGATTCTCAGACGATGGCGTTGCGTATCACGCGTCCAGCTTTTATGGAAGGCATAAAGTTCGTTAAGGCCTCGCAGGGAATTGAGAATTACGATGTAAATCGTGATGCCACCCGGCAAGAGATGCGCTCATATGTTTGCGGTCAATGCCACGTTGAATACTATTTCAAAGGACCGGAGAAAACCCTTGTTTATCCCTGGCAGAAGGGATTGAAGGTCGAGAATATGCTTGAGTATTACGACGAGGTTAAGCATAAAGATTGGACACACAAGCAGACCGGTGCCGAGGCTCTAAAGGCACAACATCCTGAGTTTGAAATGTATAATCAGGGGATTCACGCCCGCGCAGGCGTTTCGTGTGCTGATTGCCATATGCCCTACGAGCGTCAGGGAGCAATGAAGATAAGTAGCCATCACGTACGGTCGCCGCTGCTGAGCATAAACACATCATGCCAGGTCTGCCACAAAGGAACCGAGGAAGAACTTAAGGTTCGGGCAGAAACCATTCAGGAAAGGACTTACAATCTTCGCAGTATCGCAATGGATGCTCTCGTGCAGTTGATCCAAGACATTACGGCAGCAAAGAATGCCGGCGCATCCGATGCGGATCTAGCTGCATCACGTGACTTTCAAAGAAAGGCTCAATTCTTTTTGGATTTTGTCGAGGCAGAGAATTCGATGGGCTTTCATGCACCTCAAGAAGCGACGCGCATTCTGGGCGAATCGATCAACTTTTCCCGCTTGGGTCAGGTTTCGCTCAGAAGTGTTAAGCTTTCAACGAATCTAGCAGCTTACCGGGCTTCGAGTTGATACTAAATCCTTTGATCTGATCGTGAAACGTCCGTCGTTCTGGCGGACGTTTTTGCTATTCTCTTTATGTGTTCAAATCTCGTTCGACAGAGCCGGAGCGGATCGATACCGGCGATTATTCCCTCGCCGAATACCAGCTTTTTCTAAGGGAAATAGCGTTCATTAACCGATTCTTGGGCGACGGCCTGGCATTAAAGAAAACCTTGTTTCGTGAGATCACGCGGGGCAAGGCCACTGAATTCTCGCTTTTGGATGTCGGGTGTGGCGGCGGAGAGCTGTTGCGGATCACAGCAGAATTCGCTCAGAGGCAAAACATAAAGACGCGTCTTGTTGGATTGGATCTGAACGAGATCGCCGCGGAAGCTGCCAAAAATAAGCTGATAGATGTTCCGGAGCTAACCATATTACGTGGCGATGCATTCCGACTGCCGTTCGCCAGCAATTCTTTCGATTATGTTATCTCTTCGCTCTTTCTACATCACCTCGACGACGAGCAGATCCCGCTCGCCATCAGCGAGATGTCCCGCATTGCCAGGCTTGGAGTCTTTGTTATCGACCTTGAGCGCAGCCGCGTCGCATATTACCTTTACAAACTTTTCTGTTTTGCTTTTCGCATCTCGCCGCTTGTAACGCAGGATGGAGCTTTGTCTGTGAAGAAAGGGTTCAGGACAAGCGAATTTACTTCATACTCACCAGGCGCAGTTTGCCGTCGCTCTTTTCCATTCAGGCTGGTCCTTTCTCCACCCGCTGGAGCATTTCACCCATCTTCTGATGAATGAGGTTGATCGCCTTAAGCGGACGAATCATCACCTTGAATTCGGTGATCTGCCCCTCATTGTTCCAACTGATCAAATCGATGCCGTTGACCATGATGCCGTCGATCTGGGTTTCAAACTCAAGCATGGCATCGCTCTTGCCAGCGATCTCACGAACATATCTAAAACCGTCATTGCCGAAAACATTTATAGCCGCGGTCAAATACATCGCCGTTTTCGCCTTCCCAGCTTGCGGGATATGAACCACCGGCGAATAGAAAACGACATCATCCGCCAGCAACGCATCAAGCAGCCCCGCATCCCGCGTGCGGAGCACATCGTGCCATTTATCAACAATTGTTGCCATCTAATCCAAATTCCTTAGTCTCAGCCGCAACGCCTGGAGTTTTATAAAACCTTCCGCGTCGTGTTGGTCGTAGGCTCCGGCGTCGTCTTCGAAGGTTACGACACGTTCGCGGTAGAGCGAATTTGGCGATTTACGGCCGTTGATTATGACGTTACCCTTGTAGATCTTTAGGCGAACGTCGCCGGTCACAGCCTCTTGAGTTTGGTCGATCATCGATCGTAGGATCTCGAATTCAGGTGCGAACCAGAAGCCGTAATAGACCGATTCGGCAAACTTGGTCCCGAGCGCATCTCGGAGGCGCATCACCTCGCGGTCCATCGTTATTGATTCGAGCGCGCGGTGGGCGGCCATCAGTATCGTCACGCCCGGTGTCTCGTAAACACCCCGCGATTTCATCCCGACAAAGCGGTTCTCGACCAGATCGACGCGGCCGATGCCGTGCTCTCCTCCCAAATGATTCAGCTTCGAAAGCAAATCTACCGGGCTGTATTTTTCACCATCGATCGCAGTGGGCTCACCTTTTTCGAAGGAGATAGTTATCTCCTGTGGTTTGTCTGCCGCATTCTCCGGCGACTTGGTTAATAAGAATATACCTTCAGGAGGTGCGGTCCATGGGTCTTCCAAAATGCCCCCCTCGTAGCTTATGTGCATCAGGTTGCGGTCCATCGAATATGGCTTCTCGGCCGAAGCAGTCACAGGAATTCCGTGTTTCTCGCAGTATGCCATTAGGTCCGCACGGCCCTTGAAATCCCAATGCCGCCAGGGAGCTACCACCTTTATGTCCGGCTGAAGAGCATAATAGGTAAGCTCAAAACGCACCTGATCGTTTCCCTTACCGGTCGCTCCGTGTGCGACCGCATCCGCACTTTCGCGCTGTGCGATCTCGATCTGACGTTTTGCGATCACGGGACGGGCAAGCGATGTGCCGAGCAGATAAACGCCTTCATACAAAGCGTTTGCCTTGACCGCCGTCCAGACAAAATCTTTAACAAACTCTTCCCGGAGATCCTCGACGTAAAGCTTAGAAGCACCGGTTGCGATCGCTTTTTCTTCAAGCCCGTCAAGCTCCTCGCCCTGGCCGACATCCGCTGTGTAACAGATGACTTCACAGTCGTAGGTCTCTTTCAACCAGAGCAGCATCGCCGATGTGTCCAGCCCGCCGGAATAGGCAAGTACGACCTTATTGATCTTTTCTTTCATTTAAGTCTAGTTTTAAGAATAGTTTCAGCTATAAGCTTTAAGCCGTGAGCTACTTTCACGAAACCTATTGTACGATCTACAATTATATTCTCACGGGAATAAGTATGAGCAAATCGGGCAAGTTATGGGGCGGTCGATTCACCGAAGGCCCGAATGAAACGTTCTCTGAATTCAATAATTCGTTTAGGTTCGATCGTCGGTTGTTTGCAGCGGATGTCCGATGCAGCATCGCTCATGCGCGCGGGCTCTCGCATGCAGGTTTGCTGACCTCAGATGAGGCAAAAGCGATAATAGAGGCATTGGAGGAAATGCTCAGTGATGCCAAGAGCGATAGCTATTTTGAGGCACCCTTAGAGGACGTCCATTCTTTTATCGAATCAAAGTTAATTGAAATGGTCGGCGATGCAGGCCGAAAACTCCACACCGGACGCAGCCGGAACGATCAGGTCGCAACAGCTTTGCGATACTGGCTACGTGGTGAAATAGACGAGATCGAGGAGCTTGTGCGGTCAACCCAGTCCGCTTTGCTCGACTTGGCAGAGCGTCATCGAAAAGCGGCGATCCCTGGCTACACACATTTACAGAAAGCCCAACCGATCCTTTTTGCGCACTGGTGCTTGGCTTACTTTGAGATGCTGAAGCGGGACCGGGATCGGCTTGCTGATGCCAGGGATCGGGTTAACGTGATGCCGCTTGGGTCAGGCGCCTTGGCGGGAACAGGCTTTCTTAAAGGGGATCGAACCGCCTTTCCCATTGGTTGGGAGTTTTGTTCTTGATGATGGTTCTGATTTCGACCATTCGCTTTTGGCCAATAACGGAGCAGTTGTGGCCCGGATCTTACTTGAAGATCTTAGCGTTGCGGTCGGCGATCGCATCAAGATCGGCGGCGGGGAATTTGAGATACGCGGAACTTTCGATCAGGAGCCAGGAGGGGCAAGCGGATTCCGCCTTGGCCCGAGGGTCTTCATTCAAAAACGTGCGTTCGAAGAAGCTGGGATCACGCAGAGCTCAAGCCGTGTAAGACGAGCAATCCTATACCGGACATCGAACAACCCCACCGGTCTGGTCGGGCGGCTTCGGGACGAGCTGAAAGGAACCACGCTTCGGGTTCAATCCTATCGCGAGACGCAGGAAAGGCTCGGCGAGCAATTCGCTCGAACAGAGAATTACCTTGCGCTGACAGGCCTTTTGATACTCGTACTCGGCGGTGTGGGTGTTTGGAACGTGTCACGAGCATTCGTTGAACAAAAGCGAAAGGCCGTCGCGGTGCTAAAATGCCTTGGTGCAAGCGGGAATCGGATCATAGCCGTCTATCTTTTTCAGGTAGTTACTCTAGGCCTGATCGGTAGCTTGTTCGGATTGGTGCTTGCCCAATTGGCTCTCTGGTTAGTTCAAAGCCATTTCGCGGAAGATCTTCCGGAAAAGATGTCGTACACAATAGCCTCGGGCACGGCTTTACAAGGCATAGCATTGGGTGTTCTGATCTCGACGCTTTTCTCGATCCTTCCGCTTCTGCAAGTTAGAAATATCAAACCTCGTCTGCTTCTAAGAGATGAGACCAATGCCAGCCTTCGAAAGCTTGACCCGCTCAAGTGGGTGATAGGCGGGTTATGCATTACTGGTGTTCTCGCCCTTGCTATTTGGCAAGCTGGATCTTTAGTGGTCGGCATTTTCTTCATCGCCGGCTTGGCGATCACCTCAGCAGTTCTATTCGCAGCAGCGCATTTGCTCGTTAAGCTGCTGAGTCGGCTAAGGGGCTATGGGCCTTTCGCCTTCCGTCAGGCTATAAATTCTCTTTATCGCCCGGGAAATCAAACGCGTGTTGTTTTATTGGCCGTCGGACTTGGAGCATTCGTCGTGCTTGCTGTGCAATCGCTTCAAACTAACCTAGTGCGGGAGTTCGATTTTACCCGTAATCAGCGGCTTCCTGCTCTTTTTTTTGCCGATGTTCAGAAAAGTCAGGTAACGGATCTTGCGGAGGTTATTCGGGAAAAGATCGGCGAAGAACCGGAGATAACCCCGACAGTTCGGGCCAGGATCGCATTTGTAAATGGCAAACCGATAGATTTCGGCAATCCGGAAGTTCGCCAACAGCAAGGACAGATCGGACGCGAATTTGCGGTTACTTACCGACCTCAGCTTGATGCAAACGAAAAGGTGATCGCCGGTCGATGGTGGGATGTAAACAATAAGACTGTTCCAGAAGTCTCTGTGGAAGAAGTGATGGCTTCGCGGCTTAAGGTCATTCCGGGTGATTCGATCACGTTCGATATCTCCGGGCGAACCATTACGGCACGCGTGGCTGGGATAAGAAGCATAGATCTACGAAATACAAGGACTGCATTTATATTTGTGTTCAGTCCCGGCGTGCTTGAGCAGGCTCCCCAGAGTTTTGCTGCGACAGTATTGAAGCGGGTGGAGCCGACCGAACGACAACGCTTGCAGCGACAGGTTCTGGATAGATTTCCAAATGTTCAGATATTCGATGTGGCCGACATAATCTCTGCCGTTCAAAAACTGATAAACAATTTCGTTCTTGCGATCTCTTTCGTCGGCGGCTTTGTTGTTTTGACGGGTATTTTAATACTTATCGGTTCGATAGCACTGACAAAGTCTCAACGTATCTATGAGAATGCGATCCTGAAAACACTCGGGACCCGACGCATTGGGCTCGTTTCGATACTTTTTGGGGAATACGGAATTCTGGGGCTATTGGCAGGAATGATCGGCTCCGGGTTCGCTGCGATACTGTCTTGGGCCGTAAGTAGCTTTGTGTTGGATATACAGTGGCAGCCGGAACCAATGCTGCTGATCTTGGGTGCGATCGTTACCGCAGTTATTGTGATGCTGGTCGGTGCGGCAGCGAGCTTCGATGTTTTATTCAAGAAACCTCTTTCAACGCTTCGCTCGCAATAAAGAAAGATCTGGCAGGTATGTTAGTGGTCCTCAAGCGGATGATTCGCCAGCACAGCACGCATATTGACTTGACCCAAAAGCGTTTCCAGATAGGCTCCAAAACGATGAAGAATGGGAACAAGATCGGTCAACTCTCGCGTGAACTGCACTTCTTCGATAAAGCGTTCGAGCGTTTCTTTATCCTTGTAATATAAGAAGTGCATTGCTTCGTGCGTGAAGAATTCTACTGTGTTGCGCATATTCTCAATATTACTTTGAGAAGCATTTGCCTCGGCTTCTTTCACCGACTTCAGCAAACTGACAAGGGCTGAGCGAAGCACCAGAGATTGTTCAAGTTTTGTCTTGAACGCCGGGAAGATGTCGGCGACAACTTTAGAAGGGTCGAGCGATCTGGCAAAACTTGTGATCACCTCTTCAAAACTTGCCGATAAGAGCGACTGAGCCACCTCGATCCGTGCATAAACTATCTGAGCGGGCCGAATACCTAGAACATTTAAAAGTTCTTGCTGAAAGGCTTTCTTAAGTTCCAGCGAGGTCGTGTAAGAGGCGGCGTCCAGTGCGATGAAGAAATCCGATTCCTCATCGGAGAGCATCGCAAGCCGATGATTGATCTGTTGGATCAGATTAGTGGCTTTCTCGTGAACGAAAGCGAATATCAGCAGAGCAGGTTTCAACGGTTCATCGTTGCGGAGCATCCTTGAGATAACTGTCAATGCTTTATGAACTGAAGCATATTCACGTAACACGCCAAGAAGCTCGGCCGTTTCGAGATCTACGCGATCTGCTGCAGAGATCATCTTTTTCACAGCCTCTGGAAGCGAACTTTCGCCCGGATCGCGTGCAAGCGACTGAAAACGGTCAACGGCGCTCGAGTTGATCAGGCGTTCCTGTATGGAGGTCCGCCAGGCTTTCCATTCATGAGCGCGCATGCTGCCGGCACGAGCCAAGCTTTCATTGAGCACAAGCAGCGAGCGTATCACTTCGGCGATCTCAACATACATTTCTCCCGTTGCGATCGGCTTGGCTTGGGGATCGTCAAATTCGGAATATCGCAATCGCGAGAGCAGCTCAGAAGCACGCAGCAGCCCTGCGCGCGTCAAACGAAGGGCCTTGTACCAGTTCCGCGAATCAAAACTCCGAGCGCCGGCATCCATAAAGAGATACTCGAATCCGGTAGCAAAGGCTTCTATTCCTGCAAGCCAAAGTCCTAGCTCATAGGCAAGCTCTGCAGGTGCAGTAGGACGCGAATTGTCTAAAACGCGAATATCTATCACGGCTCCGTTATAGATAGTTCCGGGCACAAATACAGGTTGACTTGTGATAGTTGCTGTCAAGGTATGGTCTCCTAAGCGGGATAAAGCGGTGAGCGGCCGTGGGAAACTGCCATTTATTTTATACACTTAATCCTGCTGTTTTGGCAATACTTAAGTTTTTATTTAGCAATGCAGCGCTACGGACTGCGAATTAAATTGTGAGGTTTTCGAAGCTCCTGTGAAAGACTTTGGCAGAATCTTGATCGGAACGCATAACACGGGCAAAGCCGGCGAATTGCGGGCACTTCTTTCTGACCATCCGTTCGAGATCTTGGATCTGAACTCCTTTCCTCATCTGCCCTCGCCGGAGGAAACCGGTCTCACTTTTCAGGAGAATGCAGTAATCAAGGCAACCGGCTATGCAAGAGGTTCCGGAATGTATTCAATGGCTGACGATTCGGGGTTAGAGATCTATGCTCTTGAGGGGGCCCCCGGCGTTCATTCTGCTCGTTACGGCGGACCGGAGCTTGATGATGCCGGCAGGATCGCATTGGTCCTAAAACGACTTGAGAATGTGCCGCCGGAGAAGAGGTCCGCGCGCTTCGTAGCGTCGATCGCTTTAGCATCGCCGGATGGCGACCTGCGATTTGTATGTGAGGGGGAATGCAGAGGAAGGATAGCAGAATGCTCTCGAGGTGCAGGAGGGTTCGGATATGACCCGATATTCATTCCCGAAGGATATGATGAAACTTTCGGCGAGCTTCCTGCCCAAGTTAAGGCAAGGATCAGCCATCGCGCGCGGGCGATCTCAATTTTTATTCGATATTTACTTGATTTTTCGGGCATCTGACTTGACCTTGCTTAATTTCGCTTGTAGAATTCGACACTTGATTCTGGGGTTTTCACGGGGCGTAGCACAGCCTGGTAGTGCGCACGGTTTGGGACCGTGAGGCCGCAAGTTCGAATCTTGCCGCCCCGACCATCAGGCTGGAAAGTTTCCCTGAATAGTTTGCCGGAGATCGCATTCCATTCGCAGGCAAGGATCAAAGTCAGTTTTTAATTTCAATCACCTTGGAGGTTAATCAATATTATGGCTCGTATGACACAAACGGAGATCATCAACAGCATGGCTGAAGCAAGCGGCATGAGCAAAAAAGACGTTAAGGGATTTTTTGATTCCCTCGCAGAGCTTGCTACTAAAGAAGTAAAGAAGAACGGTGAGTTCACTGTTCCCGGATTCGGAAAGCTGGTCAAAGCTACTCGAAAGGCAAGAGAAGGACGAAATCCTGCTACCGGTGCGGTTATCAAGATCCCTGCAAAGACCACCGTAAAGTTTCGTCTCGGCAAGGCCATGAAAGATGCTGTGAGCTAGATCGCCAAGGTTGGATACGATAACTTTTAAAAAGCCGGTAAACATCTGAGTTTACTGGCTTTTTTGTGTCTGGATGAATTTGCGAAAAAGTTCACAACCTGAAAAAAAAATGGTGACATTGTTAGAATTTTCTGTTAACATATTATTACATTGATGGTTCGAGCTTCCGAGCGATTGGTCGATTGAGACGTTTATCCACGTAGTATTTCGATGCGTCGCCTTTTTTATTGATTGCGAGGCCCGTCAATGGTTTGGATAACGTAAATTTTACGTAGTAAAGGAGAAGAACAAGTGGCAGCAGCTAAACCGATGACTTTGCAGGACAGGATCCTGCAGATCGATCATATTCAGGCTCGCCGGTTCTCAAAGCTGACCGGTGATTGCGTTGAGATCGCGACTGAAGGGATAATCAGGCACCTCCGTGCGTGCGCTCGCATGGACGTTAATCCTGATGCCTCGGCGGTCCGTGAGATCATTGATGATGCGTTGAATGGAAGGCGGGTATTTGCCGAAACTTCCAACGATCTTCTTGCCGCCTAATCGTCGCCTGGATCTTTAATTAGCAATACATACTGGACCGCCATTGTTAGGCGGTCTTTTGTATTTACTTCAGCCTGACCTCGTAGAGAATGTGGTCGCCGATAGCCTCCGAATCAGTTATTTCGTACCATCTCTCGAGATTTTCAAGGTTGGGAGGATCATCTCGGCGAGCGACAAAATACGAAATGGTCGGTGTCCGGGCATTCTCGATGGAAAAGTTCTTAACATACTCTCCAAATTTCCTGACCTCGGCATCGATCTCACCGTATGTCAGAGGCTTTGCATCCACGCTAAGTCTGTCTGTATGCCGTCCCCATCCGAAAAGAGCTATCTGCGACACGAAATCATTCTTCAATAGCCAGTCGAGCGTCTTTTCCGTCGCTCCTGAATAATAAAGCTGCTGGTAGTACCGTTCTGTGCTCTCTTGCCAAGAGAGCCCGGCAAACACGTGTTGATGTCGAGCCCAAAGAATATTTTGTGGAGCGACGGAAGGCATATCATCGGCAAATATGCCGTCAAATGAAAGAACCGTCATGCGATGAGGGTCAGGGTGCTGTTTGGCCAATTCTTCCAATCTTTTTGCCACTAGCAATCCTTTATCCCGTTCGATATTCGCTTCGTCAAGCACGCGAACTGTGTAATGACATTCAACAAAGCCCCAAAAGACCGCCGCAACAAACAATAGTGACGAGATGATCCTCACACTGGTTCGTCCTTGCCCAAGCTTCGTCCGCCACAGAAGGCCGATAGAGCCAAAGACTGCTAAGGCAGCAACGTAATTTCCTATGAAGACTTGATAGTGTATCGGCTGAAGCGAACGCCCGGTTATCACCTGTTGATTGAATACAACGAATGAGACCAATGCCAACCCCAGCACGAACAAAACGGCACGATCTTTAAGCTCAAAGCGCTTTAGGGCGACGCCAACGATCAGCATCAGCAGAACGCCAAAGCTAATGTATTCAGGAAAGCGGAAGAAGTCCGGCATCCGCGTATGAACAAGCAATTGGACGTGGTCCATTGTCTCGCCTCGCTGCGAAAGCAGATATGCATAAGGCAGTAATGCCAGCACACATCCCGCACCGACGAAAGCAAGCCGTTTCAGATCATCTCGCCAGCCCTCAGGCCGCTCGATCAGCCATACAAGGAATAAACACCCTAGAAACGCCTTAGCCGTCGTCCATATATAGAAATAGCTGTAGAGGCAATATGAAAATGCCACGATCGCGACGCCAACAAAAACAAGACTCTTTCTGTTGATCGCTGCTCGTGCCAGATCCGCATCATTCGCCTCCGTGGTGCGTCCCTGACCGATCAGCATCCACAGCGACCCGACAAACAGGAAAAAAGCCGGCATTCCCAGCGCGGGAATATATCGGCGAAAACCAGGAAAGTTCGGATATGAGAATCCATCGAAAAAGATCTCAGACATCGCTCCTTCACCGGCGGCGACGGTGCCGAAGGCAAAGACTGCAAGAGCGGCGGCCATCGCGTACCAGTTGTCACCGGTAAGTCGCCCCAAAAGCCAGAAAGCTAGGAATGCGGCAAAGAAACCGGCTATGGCCCCGGCCAATATCATTGCCATCGGTGTGCCGACACCAAATATTCGAGCGGGGATGGAGATCGTATAGGGAGCGGCGAATTGAATAGAGAAAAGTGATTCCGGTTGCGGGACTTCGGGGGTTTGGTCACGCCCGGAATAAGGGTCGTTTTTTCGTGGGCGTCCATCGATCAAGGCTCGCACATATGAGGCATAAGCGACCTCATCGATGTCATTGTAGGCATAATGCCCGTTCCATTCCGAACCGCGCAGATAGAACATCTTCATCTGCGGGTAAAGGCAAAATAACGCAAGGAATATCCCGGCAAGAACACCAAACCGCCAGCGGAGTTTCATAAACAAAAAGAAAAAGTTAACACATCAGAGCATACGTGTCGCGCAAACCGTTAGAATTAGTCATGTCACTTTATACATTTCCCGAGTGATTCACTCATTTGAAACGACCAAGCCGTCGTAGGATAAGCTGACGTTGTCGGGTAGCAGCTTCGAATCGCGCGAATGAAGAATGTCGTGATTGAGGTGTGTCAGGAAAGCGCGCTTTGGCCGAAGTTCCTCAATTATCGAAAGAGCTTCTTCAAGATGCAGATGTGTAGAATGAGGCTTTATTCTTACGCAATCAAGTACGAGAACATCCAGATCGCGAAGGCCGTCCATCGAATCCGGCGGAATCGTTTTTAGGTCAGTTGCATAAGCGAAGTCGTTAAACCTATAGGCGATAACCGGAAGCTTCCCGTGGATTACCTCCAGCGGTGTTATCTCTATCTCCCCGATGCAGAATGGCGATCGGTGCACCACGGTATGAGGGATCAGTTGGGGCAGGCCGCCGCCAAAATGTGTCGGCTTAAAGATGTATTGAAATATGCGGCGGAGATCGGTCCATGCGACCTCATTTGCGAAGACCGGCATCGCGCCGTATCGGAAATTCAGCGGCCGGATGTCATCAAGCCCGAAAACATGATCTACATGGCAATGTGTTATTAGCACGGCATCGAGCCTTCTGATATTCGCTCGTAGAGCCTGCTGTCGGAAATCGCTGGAAGTGTCTACAAGAATTGTCTTGCCTGCGTGTTCGATAAGGACCGAGACACGAAGTCTCTTATCACGCGGATCGTTTGAAAGACACGTCTCACAATCGCAGGCGATCGAGGGAACGCCGGTAGATGTGCCTGTGCCGAGAAATGTTAACTTCATGGTCCGGGAATATTTGCGTCCTCAGGAAGTCTCGAAAGTCCTTCCCAGACTTCCCGGACATCCTTTGTTTTCAGGACTTTTTCCCTAGTATATCTGCTGCGCCGAATTTCTGTGCGGCCTGAGCCTTAAGTTTCTCTTCGGTAGCTCTGACCATAGTCACATACTGCATCCTTAGGTCCGCAAGCAATCCGTCAAAGATCCTTGATTCTTGTGGAGATAAATTGCCTTTGGTCTTTTCCTTGATCATTGCCAGGACATCAAGCCAATACTTTCCCGTGTCAAGGTCGAGCGAACGCTGACCGGTCGCCGGATGGGGTACCGCGCCCAGAGCGGCAGCTGCATTCGTCGCCAATGTCGAAAGAAAGTTGATAAAACTTGCCGGGTCATCCGCGCCAAGAAGTTCTTCATCATCAAGCTGGTCAGCGAACTTTTTGCCGGCTATCCGATGTACTACGCACACACTGTGGCGGCGAAATATCTGGCGATCCCGTCGATATTGCGTCGTGGTTTGATCGAGCCCATAGTTAACGCGTTGCCGGTTTCTACGACGAACTTGTCGTTCGATTACAAGGCAAAGCGATTCATCCGTGCGGCGAATTACGATGCGGTCACAAGACACCATTCGTGGTTTGGTTCCTTTTCATTAGACCAGCACGAGGAGCTCTTTTCCAAAGATCTGCTTGCCCAAACCGATGCCGATATTTACCGCGGCGTGCGTGAGCTTGTTCGCCGCTCTGACGCGAAGAACATCATCGAACAGATGCAGTACGCTGACATCAATTACTATCTAGCCGAGGATATCCTGACGAAAGTGGACAGGGCGGCGATGGCCGTAAGCCTCGAAACGCGTGCGCCATTTCTCGACCCGCGCATCGGGCAATTCGCCGCTTCGATCCCTGTGGAATACAAGCTAAACGGTAAAGCGGGCAAGGTGATCTTGAAAGAAGCGATGCAGCATCTCCTGCCGCACGAAATACTTCATCGCCCCAAGAAAGGATTTGGCATCCCGATCGCCGAATGGCTGAAGGGACGGCTCAATGCTCTGCTGCGCGATATGCTCGCACCTGAACGGATCAGAGATCAATACCTGTTCAATGCAGACTATGTGCAAAAACTGATCCGCGAGCACGAAACTGGAAAAGCATCGCACCACAAAGAGCTTTGGACGCTGCTGGTCTTTCAGCTTTGGCAAGAGAGTTTTTTGTAGGCAAGTAAATTGAATGTGCTGATCAGCAAAGATCCTAAGAAACGCCCGTGCAGGCAATTTGCCTTAGCATGTGATTCCTTCGCTCCACAATATTCCGCAAACGGCGCCGCACGAAAAGCAGATCTGCAACTGTGCCCAATATCCCGAATGGCGATCTCCATTTAAGCGTATCGCGCATCAGCGTACCGCCGTCTTTTGGGGTGAATTCGTGAATATGACGAAACTCGCGAAAAGCTCCGGAGATCATCGTGTCAGTAATAAGACGATCCGGCTCAAACTCACTAACTTCGACAATAAGCACCTGCTTCATTCCAAACACTTTGCTTTCAAATCGCACACGCTGCCCAAGCCCGAATTCACCTTCGACGAAAGTATGTGTTGCGGTAGGCAAGCGCGGATCGCGGACAAGCGTAAAACACTTGTTCGGCGGCGCCTCTATAAACGATTCGATCTCAAGTTTGGAGGTGTTTGTGCTTACTGTCACCAAATCGATCAGTCTGCAAATGCCACGCTTAGTTGTTTGAGCTTCATCGATTCACTTTGATCGAGTAAGTCGATGTTCTCGCGATTGATGTAATTGTAGAGTATGTCGCGTTGCTGCGGGCGATAGCCGGCTTCGCGGATCTGGTAGCGGAGGTCGCGTTCGTTGGCTTCGTTGTTAGCACCGGCGGCCGAGACGACATTTTCTTCGATCATTATCGAGCCCATATCGTCCGCACCGAAACGCAGTGCGGCCTGTCCCAAGCGTATGCCCTGCGTCAGCCAAGACGACTGTATGTGCTGTATATTGTCGAGGAAGAGCCGCGAAACCGAAAGCATCTTTAGATAATCGACACCGGTCGGTTCTTCGGTGATCTTGCGGCCGAGGGCAGTATTCTCGCGTTGAAATGTCCAAGGAATGAACGCGGTGAACTCGCCGTAATTCGGATCGGTCTTTTTCGCTTCAAGTGCTTCGTCCTGAACCTGGCGGATGCGTTCGAGATGGCGGACGCGGTGCTCAATGCGGTCACCAATGCCGAACATCATCGTCGCGGTCGAGATCAGGCCGACCTTGTGCACGGCTCGCATCACGTCAAGCCATTCTTTGGTAGTGCACTTGGTCGAAACGCGCTTGCGAACCTCGTCGTCAAGTATCTCGCCGCCGCCGCCGGGCATTGAGTTGAGTCCTGCTGCTTTCAAACGCCGAAGTATTGTCTCGTAATCGAGCCTGGAGATCAGCGAGATATTGTGTATTTCCGGCGGCGAAAAACAATGCAATTGAAACTTTGGATACTTCGCATGCAGCGTTGATAACAGCTCTTCGTACCATTCGATATTAAAATCCGGATGCAGCCCGCCCTGCATCAGCACACCGGTGCCGCCCAGAGCGATCGTTTCGTCGATGCGTTTGCATACCTCATCGATAGAATGGACATATGTGTCCGGCTTTCCGGGCCGCCGATAAAACGCGCAAAATGTGCAGACGACGTTACAAACATTCGTATAATTGATATTGCGATCGATAATGTAAGTAACAACTTTCGGATCATTCTTGCGGTTGCGGATCTCATCGGCGGCAAGACCGATGCGGACAAAGTCATTTGATCCGAGCAAAGCTGTCGCGTCTGCGGCGGTCAAACGCTCGCCCGCAAGCGCCTTATCAAGTATCGGTTGGATAGAACGTTCCATCTGAGCTCCTGATACAATCTTATCAAAACGAAGGCGGATTTATTAGATAGCTTCGGACACTTGAGCCACAGATCCGGAATAACTGAAAACAAATAACTTATAACTAAAGATCTATGAAAAAAGCGGCGAAGCGGGTCAAATATAAGGCGCTTTTCACTAACGCGGCCGAACAGGGAGGCGGCTGGCACTTTCTGGTCGTTGACCGAAAAACAGCGGATAAACTCAATTTTGAAGGGAATTCACGCCGCGTTATCTGCACCATCAAGGGCGGCGAATCCTTCCCCTGCGCCCTGATGCCCTGGGGCGACATCTTCTACATAATGGTAAATAAACAGCGGCGTGCGGCGCTAGGACTTGAGGTTGGGCAGATGGTCGATATCGTCCTTGAGAAAGACGAGAGCAAATACGGAATGCCGATGCCCGAGGAACTTCAGGAAGTTCTCAACCAAGATTCTGAAGGCGAAACGATGTTTGAAAAACTAACCCCGGGCAAGAAGCGCTCTATGATGTATTTTATTGGCAAGATAAAAGATATCGATCGTCGTATCCATACCTCGCTCATCTTCGTCGAGCACATTAAACGAAATAACGGAAAGATCATTCAAGAAGAACTTTCTGAGGAGTTAAAACGGCCTGTTTTTTGATTTCATGGTGGCAAAATCTCTCTTGTTTCCCGTCTTTAAATCTGGAATAGCTTTAACCGCGAAAGAAATTATGTGAGCGTGATATGTTCCGTCTTCTGGCTTCGCGTAATAGATGGGGGTTTTTATGGAAAGACGAGATAACGAACAAATTGGTACCGCCGATCTCGGCTTACTTATCTTTATGATCGTCGCCGTGTGGCTGCTGCTGTTCCAGTCGGGTTTGTTTTAACTCCAACGTTCGCTTAAATTTCGAAAGCTCCGTCCTCGGTCTCACGCAAAATTCAGGAATTCTTCAGGAAATTCTAAATATTTTACCAATCTTTATCATTATTCTGGGCCCTGATCGTAAAGAAAGGGGTTTCTGAATGATGATGAGAGTTGATCTGAGTGTTCCAAGACCTTTTGCCTTTGACGTATTCTCACTTACACTCAAACGCGTTTTCCTTATCTTGGTCGTTGCCGGCGCGGTCGCATTCTTTTTCATGGCGGCGGTCAAGTATTTCAGTTTCACTGAGTCCAGCTACACACGCTGGTGGGTTAACCGTTGGGCGCTTCTTACTCACGTGATCGCCGGGTCGATCGCGTTGTTTGCTGGCCCGATACAGTTTATTTCCGTGATCCGAGATCGATACCTCCGCGCACATCGGAGCATCGGCTATCTTTATTTTGGCGGTGTAGTAGTTGGCTCACTGACCGGTTATTATCTTGGTTTCTATTCAGTGGTCGGGCCGCTGCTTGGTTATCCTTTGATAGCTCTGTCCACAGCTTGGCTGCTATCAACCGTTATCTCGGTTGCTTATATTTTGAGGTATCGCGTGAATGAGCACAGACTATGGATGACGCGCAGCTACATTCTTACTTATTCGTTCGTCTTATTTAGAGTCTTGTTTGAGCTGCCTGTCCTGAGGGAATACCCGCCAGCGGTTCGAGCAGGTACCATTATGTGGTTTGCGTGGGTCGCACCGATACTGGTTTATGAGATCGGAAGAACGATATGGAATCTGCGATATGAATACATCCCAAAGTCCTTAGGTACAAAAGACCAGTTCGCGGCGACGTCCGATCAATGAATGCTTCGCTGCCAGGTCCAGAAAAAGCTGTAAGCCTTCCCCCATCTCCTTATCAACCGAATAGGAAATATTTTCGGTTAGGTACTTCACCATCTCATCTTCTGTAAGCTTTATTTCTGCAGCATAGTTGGCGGCGATCTCTTTAATGTGTGAAAGCCCCTCGTCACGGGCGGCGGCAAGATCTATCGCGATCTTCTCCCGCTTCGTCATCCACATCGCAAATATAAAACCGAGTCCTGTATGCTGGTGCCAAAGCTCGGCGAGGTCATAAGACCTTAGTCCCCGGGTCCCTGATCTTCCAGCTGCTGCCGAGACAGTCAGGGCAGGGTCGCCGATGAGAAGAGCTGCGTCTGAGTGCTCGAGCATTGCCTCAACATTCGGTTCTCCGTTCCGCCATTCGGGCTCGAACCCAAGGAACTCACGAAAGATAATCTTCGTCAGAACGACGGAGGTTTTTGAGGAAATATCGAGGGAAACAGATTTTACATTTTTGAGTTCTTCGTCTTTTGTAACAAGGCAAACGCTGCGAACACGGCTTTTTGCCCCGACACATACGTCCGGTATCAGCCTTACGCTTTCTATGAACTGTGATGCGATCACCGGGACGAGTGCCGCATCGACGCGATCCTGCGAAAGCAGCTCAGCCGACCGGGCTGGCGCGTTATCAAGTATCAATTCCGCCCTCCCATGGTTGTGCCCATAAAGGAAAGACCATACGAGCGGCGCGGTATTAGAATAACTTGAGGCTGATATCCGTATAAGTTCGGTCAGATATTGTTCTAGCGGTTCTTTTCCGCAATTCAGATGTTTGAGAGCAAGTTTATTTGACGCGGACACACGCATCAAGTAAGAAGTAAGTATTACGATGTTCACTTCCATTCATTTCAGCTCTGGCGGACGAAGAACTACGCGAGCCTCAGATCCGGTGGTAATAGAGCAGCTTCGAGCGATCGTCGGCCCGGAGAATGTGATCGTTGATCCGGAACGTGTTGAACCATACGGCGCGGACGCGGTCAAAGAAAAATTCCCTCCTGAAGCTGTCGTCTTTCCGGCAACGACCGACGAAATGGCGGCGATCCTTAAGCTCGCGAATGAAGTGGTCTTTCCGGTAACGGCCCGCGGCGGCGGCGTGGGCTATACGGGCGGCGCAGTCCCAATAGACGGCGGCATCGTTATCGGGACGGATCGAATGAAAAAGATCCTAGAAATAAACGTAGATGACCTTTATATTACCTGCCAGCCGGGGCTTACAACGTTTGAGGTCCAGCAGGCCGCAGCCGCACACGGACTGATGTTTGCCCCTGATCCGGCAAGTTATAAAGATTCGTTCATCGGCGGAAATATCGCGGAGAATGCCGGCGGCATGCGGACACCGAAATATGGCGTTACGAAGCATCACGTTCTCGGGCTTGAGGTGGTAACGGCCGCCGGCGACGTTATCCGTACAGGCGGAAAGACGGTCAAGAACGTTGTTGGCTTTGACCTTACCGGATTGATGTGCGGTTCTGAGGGAATGCTCGGCATCATTACGGAAGCGACGCTGAAATTGCTTCCGATGCCTGAAGCAACATCCACGGTCAGGGCAAATTTCCGGTCAATGAGGACGGCGTGCGACGTGCTGACAAAGTTCACGCCGGAGGGCATTCTGCCTATGGCAATGGAAGTGATCGATAAATTCTGCGTTGCGGCAGTCGAGGAAAATTTTGCGTTCGGGCTTTCGCGGGAGGCCGAAGCAATATTGCTGGTCGCCGTGGATGGCTCAAATGAAGAGGTCGAGCGACAGGCAAAGATCATTGAACGGATAATAGCAGAGAACGGCGGCTTTGATATTCTTCGCGCTCGTTCGAAGGAAGAAGAGGACAAGCTTTGGGACGTGCGGCGAGCGATCTCACCTTCACTGATGAAATATGGCACGCTGAAGATAAACGAGGATGTGGTGGTGCCGCGGTCAAAAGTGCCTGAGCTGGTTGCGGAGATCGAGGAGATAGGCAAACGTCATAATACCTTCGTAGCGAATTTCGGACATGCCGGCGACGGCAATATCCACGTGAATTATGTCGTTGACCGAGAGGACGCTGAAGCCGTTGCTCGCGCCCGCGAATGCGTTGCGGAAACGTTTAGGCTCTCCGTCGAGCTTGGTGGAACCATCTCCGGCGAACACGGGATTGGCTATGTGAAAGCACAGTATCTGGACTATGCCATCGACCGCCCAACCCTGGAGATGATGAAAGCGATCAAAAAAGCCTTCGACCCGAAAGGTATATTGAATCCGGGGAAGATGTTCGTTTGAATGACCTTGTCACCACCAACTAAACGTCGAGGTTCTTCACGTCCAGCGCGTTGTCTTCAATGAACTTTCGCCGCGGTTCGACCTGGTCTCCCATAAGCACGGTGAATATCTCGTCGGTTTCGACCATATCCTCAATGCGAACCTGCAGCAGCGTCCGCTTTTCCGGATCCATCGTCGTTTCCCAGAGCTGTTCGGGGTTCATCTCGCCCAAGCCTTTGTATCGCTGGATGGTAAGGTCTTTTTTTGCAAGTGAAGTTACCTTGTCAAGAAGGTCTGTCCTCGAGGTAAGCGTTTCGCTCGTGCCATTGGTGCCGAGCGTGAATGGCCCCGGATAGTTCGATTCAAGCTCACGATTCAGTTCTACCGAACGCTGGAATTCAACATAACTTGCCATGTTCCAGTCGAAGACTAGTTTTGTGCCGTTCGGATAATTTATCTCTATCTCGTAAAGACCGTGCTCAAGGTCCGGGATCAACTCAGTCTCAAATCCGGCATCGGCAAGCCGCGATTCGACCTCGGCCATCAACTCCTCTTGGGCGAAGACCTTTTTTAGCCGAACACCGTGTTTTTCCAAAACGCCTTCACGCCCGCTGAACGCATCCAACAAAACAGAAAGCAGTTTTTCATCGCCACCAAGACGACGCGCAAAGCGGTCGAAATAGTTGTTGAACTCGGTGGTTTGCTCCAGAGCTTTTGTCAACTCCCTACCTTCGATCGCACGGCCATTCATCATTACTTCGACATTGTCCGTTCCCTGACGCATCAGGTAGCGAAACATCGATCGCTCGTCCTTGATGTATTCCTCTTTCTTGCCTCGCTTTACCTTATAAAGCGGCGGCTGCGCTATGTAAACGTAACCGCCTTCAACCAACTGCGGCATCTGACGATAAAAGAAGGTGAGCAAAAGCGTGCGGATATGGCTGCCATCCACGTCGGCATCTGTCATCAGGCAGATCTTGTGGTAGCGGAGCTTTGATACATCGAAATCCTCTTTACCGATACCGGTGCCCAGTGCCGTAATAAGCGCCTTGATCTCACCGTGGCCGAGCATTTTGTCGAATCTGGCTTTCTCCACATTGAGGATCTTACCTTTTAATGGTAGAACGGCCTGGTTCTTTCGGTCGCGTCCCTGTTTTGCAGAGCCGCCGGCGGAATCGCCCTCGACGATGTAGATCTCCGACCTCATCGGATCCTTTTCCTGGCAATCGGCAAGCTTTCCGGGCAATCCCGATCCGGTCATCGCGCTTTTACGGACTATCTCACGAGCCTTTCTGGCGGCCTCGCGCGCTCGCGCAGCATCAACAGCTTTGCCGACGATCTTTTTCGCGACTGAAGGATGCTGTTCAAAATATTCACCCAGCTTTTCGTTGAGGAACGATTCGACAGCTCCCTTGACCGGAGAATTAAGTTTACCTTTTGTCTGCCCTTCAAATTGTGGCTGAGGTATCTTTACGGATATGACCGCGACCAGCCCTTCCCGCACGTCGTCACCAGAAAGCGTAACCTTGGCATTCTTCATCAGGCCGGAGCTTTCCGCATAATTGTTGATGGTACGCGTGATAGAGCTTCGAAAACCGGAAAGATGCGTTCCGCCATCGACCGTGTTGATGTTATTTGCAAAGGTGAAAATCTTTTCGTCGTAGCTGTCGTTGTACTGCATTGACACTTCGATCGAAAGATCATCAGAAGTGTGCTCGAAATATATCGGCTCGTCGTGCAGCGGGCTCTTGTTCTTGTTAAGGTGCTTTACGAATTCGGCGATGCCGCCTTTGTAGTAGAATTCGTGCGAACGCTCCGGCTGCTCACGTTCGTCTTTGATCGAAATGCGGATGCCTTTATTTAGGAATGCCTTTTCACGAAGCCGCTCCGAAAGCTTATCAAAGCTGTATATGGTGCTTTCAAAGATATCGCCATCCGGCTTGAAGGTGATCTTGGTCCCGCGCTTTGAGGTTGTTCCTGTTTCAGCAAGCGGAGCCACCGGAATACCTACCTGGAATTCCATCTCGTGCGTTTTGCCGTCGCGCCAAATTTCCAGCTTTAACTTAACCGCCAAGACGGCAAATTTCAAACGCTTCGAACGCGAAGCCCAGCTCTGCTCACAGCTTGACCACCCGAACATCTGCACGATCTATGACTTCAATGAGGCGAACGGTGTCTTTTACATCGCAATGCAGTGGGTGGAAGGAAAGAACGTCCGACAGCTCGTGGCGGGCCGACCGCTTGAATTAAAAAGCGCCGTATCTATTGCGATACAGGTTACTGATGCGCTTGCATATGCCCATTCAAAGAACATAATCCATCGCGACATCAAGGCCGGAAATGTTATGGTAACGTCGGCTGGACAGGTGAAGATACTCGACTTCGGCCTTGCAAAACTTCTTGAGGATGAATATGCAGATTCGCACAGCGGCAGTGATAGGACGGAAATAACTGAGCTTGGTATTCCTTACGGTACGGCAACCTATGCCGCACCCGAGCAAGCACGCGGCGAAAGGGCCGACGCCCGCTCGGATATTTTTTCTACAGGCGTGCTTCTTTATGAAATGCTGACCGGTATCTGGGCATTTCAGGGGAAAACTGTTATAGACGTACGGCATCAGGTGCTCTATGGCACGCCAAAACCGCTTACGGAGATGCGACGTGAACCGTTTCCGGAAGTTCTGCAAAAGATCGTTGATCGAGCATTGGCAAAAGAACAAAAAGACCGCTATCAAAAGATCGCAGAGATGCGCGATGAACTGCGTGCGGTTCTTCAAGGCATAAGCGGAGCCCAGCTAATGCCCGGAGATACTTTTGCTCCGAGCCATGTCGGTAGCGGCGTTTTCAAGCGGGCGCTAAATTGGTTCACCGGAAAATCGACGCCGGAATCGTCTTCATCGAATGCTCCTTCCAATCCGCCTTCGTTCATACCGGAACTTAGCCTGACCGCAACATCGACCGGAACCGAAAAGAAATCGGTGGCGATACTCCCGTTCAAGAATCTTAGCCAGGACGCCGGATCGAATTTCTATGAGTTCGCCTTGGCGGACGCCGTCATAACAGAGCTTGCCCAGCTTCGTTCGCTTGTGGTCCGGCCAAGCTCAGTGATCGCGAAATATCAGGGCACGGAGCTTGATCCGCGGGAGATAGGAAAAGAACTGCGCGTACATGCAGTGCTCTCAGCAAGTTTTATCCGAGGCGGAGATAAATTGCGCGTGACAGCTCAGTTGCTGGATGTGATAAGCGGCGAGATCTTGTGGAGCGACCGCATAGATGCTGAAGGGTCCGACATCTTATCGCTTCAGGACGGGATAGCCCAGCGTATCTTAGAGGGTTTACGATTGGAGCTTTCAGATAATGAGCAGGAAAAGCTGGGACGGCGGATGACCGATAATCACGAGGCTTGGGAAGAATATCTCCGCGGCCGCGACAATTTCGGCAGGTTCATTTTCAGAACGCTTCTCGCCGAGGATTGCGATGCGGCGATACAGAACTTCAAGAAAGCGATCGAGCTGGATCCACAGTTTGCCCTAGCGTATAGCGGACTCGGCGCATGCTACGCAAACCGGGTATTCAAGGGAATGGGTGAGCCGGACGATTACACGCTGGCCGAGACCGCGTTCACAAAAGCGTTTACATATGATCCTAATGTCGTGGAAGCCCGTGTGCTGATGGTAATGATCTATATGGCACGCGGCGAAAAGCGAAAAGCACGTGCCGAGATAGAACTTCTCCAGAAACAGTTCCCGAATGAAGCCCCGTTATTCTTTGTGAAGGGCGTCATCAATCGGCTGGATGGTGACTATGAGGGATCTCTGAGAGCGTTTGATAAACTTTCCAGGCTTGATCCCGCCGCACGCGCCGTTTCCGCGTACAATAGATCACGGATATTCATCTACAAAAGGGAATATGACACAGCGCTGGAAGAGATCGAGAAGGGTGAACGAGTAGAGCCGGATCACCCGATGCTTAAGATCTTTCGTTCTGCCGTCTATTATTATCGCGGTAATGCCGAGATGGCCATCGAAATGATGCAGAAGGTTCTTGAACAAAATCCCCGAATGGACGGCATACGTCCGCTTTACGCGATCTATTTGGCCGGAAGCGGGCGGTACGATGAGGCACGGCAGCAGCTGACTGATGAAGTGTTGGCGGTTTCGAAGACCGATCATGATTCAGCCTATTGGGTAACGTCAACCTACGCATTGCTTGGCGACAAGGAAAATGCGTTCAAGTGGTTCAATAAGGCAATAAAGCTCGGGAATGAGAACCGTCCGCACTTTGAAAAGGACCGCAGCCTGGATAGCCTCCGAGACGACCCGAGATTCGAGGAAGCAATGGCAAAGGTCGGAGCAGATCTTTAGAGTCCAAAGCCGTTATTATTGACTTACCACCGCTTCGACAGAGCCTATCAATTCCTTTACGTGATTCTTAAGAGCTTTTTCAAACTGGCGGGCTTCGTTCACGCCGGCGAATGCAAGCTGCTGCAGATTTGATTCGATCCTTTTCCTGTAATCCGATACAAGCGAATCGGAAACGCCAAGCATTTCCGCGACCTCAAGCTGGGTGCCACCGTCCGAGGTCAAATAGCAGTGCCATAAGATGCTCAGCATCCTGTCATATTGTTTCTGCTTTCCGCGAACGGATCTATGCAAGTTGGCAAGAAAATCTGAGACGTAGCCGATCGCGGCAGCTTCGCCTTCTACACGCAGAAGATCCTGTTCCGGTGTTTCACGATTGTCAGCGATCTCAAAGGGAACGCGTTCATCATCATCGCTTTCGCCTGATCCGCCGACCGGCACTAAATGAATGTCCATTATCGGCAAACGAGACATCACGAATGAACGCAGCGAACGGACATCAACCGGTGAATCTATTGCTTTGAAGACGCGGACGATCAGCTTTTCGAGTTCAAGATTGCTGATAACTATTTGAGCGTCTCCCGTACAGCCGACCATTCGCGTATCGCGGCCAAAGAATGCGACGGAGCGCACTCGTTCATCCATTTCCTGTCCGTCGCGTGTCGGTTTTTCATTCGGCCATGCCGAAAGGCCGTAGAGGCGATCGGCCAGACGGCGATGGGCTTCGGGGTTACCCTGATTATCAAAACGTTTGAAGCGATGACTTGTTTGGACAAGCGTCGATATGCGCCGGGCAAGACGATAGGATTCGGGATATCTCTTCCTGAGCTCAGACGTGAGCATATTTGTTAGCTCGATCTGGCTGATCTCAGCCTCGACCTCAACGTCCGTCATCCCTGTTTCTAGGTAATGCTGAAAGCGGTCCTTTGCCAAGAGAGCGACGAAAAGTTCCTGCGTAAGATCCGTATATGCGTTATATTTTCCTTCTTCAACCAGGAAACCGGCTCGCCGTGAGGCGCGGACCAGCGGATGTGAGGAGACTATTCGGTGCAGTTCGGTCCAGATCTGATTGACGTCAGAATTCTTTAGACTTTCAGTCCATTTACCAACCTTTATCGGCTTTCCACTGCTCGACCTTGGCTGGGCGTCTTTCTCTTTGGGTGAGTGCATAGATCGGTCTTTACTATCAGGATGGGGCCGCATCAGGCGGCTAGTACGTTCAGATCATCAAGAATACACTCCGTCCAAGTGCTTATGGGAGGTCATGGTCCAGGGAGAAAATTCTTTTTTCTCAATTGTTATGGAAGACTCGGGAATCTGAGCGTGTATCTTCGCCAAAGTTGACCTTCGAGAATTTCGAACGCCGAGTGGCAACTATGATAATAGCAAGAAAGATGCGAATCGGCAACAAGTTTTTCCATTGCAAAATCATATTTAACGCTAATTTTGCGATAGGATCTTTATTCTAGGTTTTAACTTCCGTCAACGCCGGCAAATTGGAAGTGGTGTAAAATTAACGGTTTATAGTGGATAACGGTTCTTGAGCCTTGTTTGAGTGCGGGAAAATGGTTCCCGGCGGGCAGCTCTGCAACAACAAGGACGAAAAGTGAGATGTCAGATTTTGTAAAAACTGAGAATTGTCCATCATCACATCTTCTAAACGCTTTCCAGCTTGGAGAATGTGAAGCGAAAGAAGGACTTGAGATTCGGCTTCACCTTCGTGGGTGCGAGTTCTGTCGTGCAGAATCGGAGTTTTACGCGCGCTTTCCGCAACAGCTCGAAAATTACGAGAGGTCAGATGAACCGGCAATGCCACCGCACCTTCGCGAACTTGCCGAAACACTTTTGAACAAGAATAGAGGAGCAAGCGCTTTGGCAGGGTTGATCAGTGAGGGTGGATCAGGCCGTGAGTGATATTAGGTTCCGCAGATCTCATCGATCGCTTCAGAGTATTTCTCGTCTATAACGCTTCTCTTTATCTTCAGTGTCGGCGTCATTTCCCCTTTATCTATTGAGAATTCCCTTGGCAAGAGATAGACCCGCTTGACCCTTTCGTATTCGTTCAGTTCGCGGGTAAGCTCAACAGCATCGCGCTGAACGCGTTTTACTACGAGCGGGTTGTCGCAAAGTTCCTCGCGGGAACCCTCCGTTGAAAGTCCTTCTTCCTGCAAAACTTCCTTCAGCGTGTCCCAATCAGGCACTACAAGTGCTCCGACCTGCTTTCGACCCGAACCGACGACCACGGTTTGCGAGATCAGAGGACTCTGTTTCAAAAGGCTTTCTACCTGCAGCGGAGCGACGTATTTACCATTGGAGAGCTTGAAAAGATCTTTGATACGGTCAGTAACGTAGAAATGACCATCCTCATCAACGTACCCAACATCACCTGTATGATAGAAGCCCTCATCGTCAATAACCTTTGCTGTTTCAGCAGGTTTATTAAAGTAGCCCTTCATCACGTTCCTACCGCGGATGAGTATCTCACCATTCGATCCGTCAATTTTCATTTCGATGCCTTCGAAAGGAGTTCCGATGGATCCGACCTTATTGTCATCCGGCCGGTTTGCGCTGACGATGCAGGCCTCGGTCATCCCATAGCCTTGCAGTATCGGGATGCCGGCTGCCCAAAAGGCGTAAGATAGTTTCTTTGAAAGCGGTGCTCCGCCCGAAACGAAGAAACGCAAATGTCCCCCGACGCCATCGCGCCATTTTGAAAAGACCAATTTGCTTGCAAGGGTGTGCTTTGCTTTTAAGATCGGCGAGACGGAAAGGTGCATATCCTTTGCGGTCCAATATTGCTGGCCAATCTCAAGCGACCAATCAAAAAGCTTTGTTTTGAACCCGCCGGCGGCTTTCCCTTTTTTAACGATCTTGTGATAGACCTGCTCAAAGAGGCGAGGAACCGCGGTCATTATCGTCGGCTTTACTTCCTGCAGATGCGATGCAATCTGATCAAACGCTGCACAATAATGTATGGCCACGCCGTTTGAGCAAAGCACGTAAAACACCGCTCGTTCGAAGATGTGTGATAGCGGCAGCACCGCAAGCGAACGGTCAGTGTTCTTGATTGGAAGCCCTTTTGAGATGGCGACGACGTTAGAAACAAAGTTTTCGTGATCGAGCATCACGCCCTTTGGCTCGCCTGTGGTGCCCGAAGTATAAATGATGGTGGCTAGATCGTCGGATCTGACCTCGGCTAGAAGTTCCTCAAAATTGTCTATCTCATTGCGGTCGGTACCAGCGGATTCGATATCATCGAGCGTGGCCATTCGGCCATTCGCCTCCGGAACTGCATCACGGTCGAAGAAGATAACCTTCTCCAAGCGCTCAACCGATCTGATCGCTTCTTCGGCGTGTTTCCAGAGCTTAGTGCCGGACACAAAGAGCATTCTTGCTCCGGAATCTTCGAGTATGTAACGTATCTGTTCAACGGCCTGCGTAGTATAGATAGGCACGTTTACCGCTCGAAGGCTGAGAATTGCAAGGTCCGTAAGAGACCATTCCGGGCGATTCTCTGAGATAATGGCTATACGGTCGCCCGCCTTCACGCCCATCCGGGAGAGGCCGAGCGCGATACGTTTGATGCGCTCGATGGCATCGCGTCCTGATAGCCTGTGCCAGACGTCATCGATCTTGAATGAAAGTGCGTCGGAGCGGTCATTTCGGCGAAATGATTCAATGCAAAAATGCGGTATCGTCTGCGGAATAGAGTCGAATCCAATGATGTTTTGTGCTGGCATCTGGTCGATAGGGTGTAAAGATTAACTTTTCTGTTACTTTTATAACCAAATATAGTCTCAAATAAGCTCGTGCAAGTCCAACAAAAGACATTAGATGCAGGGGCTCGGTTCACCGTAAAGAGCGTGTCTGGTAAGCTGTTTACAACTATCTAAGCATATGTTTTGCAACAAGTGCGGGCAGGTAAATCCCGATGACGCAATCTACTGTAAACGATGTGGGCAGGCGATGGAGCCGGAGGATGAGACGCGCGTAGCGATTCGGCAAGGTAATAATGTCGTGCCAGATATGTCTGCAGATAAGCCGGAACAGCGCATCTTTTCCGTAACTCCGACCGTCAAGTTCGTGATGCTGGGATATGTGTTGGCGGTCTTTGGCGCGTTTATTATAGTTGCTTTGATGAGCTTGTTCCTGCCGTTCATTGGACCTGTGCCGGCAGTCATCATCGGACTCGCATTATTGTTGGTTCCTGCCTTTTACCATTTAAGGAAGAAGCTGGTCAGATACACGCTTACCGATATGACCATCGAGATAGATCGCGGACTTATCTCAAGGACAACACAGAACATCCCGCTTCGTCGCATTCAGGATGTAACCGTAACGAGCTCGTTGCTTCAGAGACTGCTTGGCTATGGTGATATCGAGATAGATAACGCTTCGGAGACGAACAACCGCATTGTGCTCGATGATATCGATTCACCAAAGCGATATGCTGAGATGATATTGAAACAGATCAGACGTTTAGAAAGATGAGAACTATTTTTGTAACGGGCGGGGCCGGATTTATAGGTTCTGCATTTATTAGATATGTTCTGGCCGAGCGCACGGATGTTGAGATCGTTGATCTTGACGCCCTGACGTATGCAGGTAATTTGGAGAATCTTGCCGAACTCGATCCGGTGCGGCACAGGTTCATCAAAGGCGACATCTGCGATCGAGAGGCCGTTATGGCGGCAATGCCGGAGAGATGTGACGCCGTGTTCAATTTCGCGGCCGAATCACACGTAGATCGGAGTATAAATTCGGCGGACGAATTTTTGAGGACGAACGTGATCGGAACACAAGTTCTTCTGGATGTTGCCCGAATGAAAGGCGTTCGCCGTTTTGTACAGATATCGACTGATGAGGTGATGGGGAGTCTCCCAGAAGACAGCGATGAATTCTTTACGGAACGGTCAGAGCTCCGGCCAAATTCACCGTACGCTGCATCGAAGGCGGCAGCGGAATTCGTTGTCCGTGCGGCGCGGGAAACCCACGGCGTCGATACCGTGATAACGCGTTGCGGGAATAACTACGGGCCGCGGCAGTTCCCTGAAAAGCTGATACCTTTGATGATCGCAAATGCGATGAATGATGAGCCGCTGCCCGTTTACGGCGATGGCAAGAACGTTCGTGATTGGATCTATGTGGATGATCACGTCCGGGCGGTCTGTTTAGCCTACGAAAGAGGAAGAAGCGGTGAGGTCTATAATATCGGGGCGAGAAATGAGCGGCAGAATATAGATGTGGTCACGTCGCTTTTGGATGCGCTCGGCAAGCCTCACAGCCTGATCCGTTTTGTCGAGGATCGGCCCGGACACGACCGAAGATATGCCATCGACCCGACAAAAGCTGAGACTGAGCTTGGCTGGAACACCAGGACCTCATGGGAAGATGGGCTGCGAAAAACCATAGATTGGTATCGCGATAACCAGGATTGGGTCAGCCATATTAGAAACGGCCAGTATCGTGATTATTACAAAACTATGTATGCCGCCCGTTTGGAGAGTGCTCTTTGATCGATCGGAAAATGAAGATCTTGATAACGGGAGCTCGGGGAATGGTTGCCCGAGCTGCGGCGGCATATGCTTCGTCAATCGGTGATGAGGTCATCGCCCTAGACCGCGGCAGGCTTGATATTTCTGACCGCGAAAACGTTCGTGCTGTTATAAATTCGATGCGCCCGGACGCAGTAGTTAACTGCGCGGCTTTTACGAATGTTGACGGGGCGGAGTCCGATCGGGCGACGTGTTATGCCGCGAATGCGGAAGGCGCTGAGAATCTTGCGTTGGCGTGTCGTGAAATAGGTGCGAAGTTTTTGACCATATCGACCGATTACGTATTTGATGGTAAAAAGAAAGGCTTTTATGTTGAATCTGATACACCCAACCCTCTCAGTATTTACGCAAGCTCTAAATATGAGGGTGAACTTCGGACACGGGCAGCAGATCCGAATGCGATCGTTCTTCGCTCGGGTTGGATATACGGCCCGGGAGGGACGAATTTTTTAAGCGTAATGCCGGAGCTTCTTGCAAAGGACACGGCCATAAAAGTGGTCAGCGATTCGCGCGGTACCCCAACTTACGCGGGCGACCTGGTCCGGCGGATCCGCGAACTTATAGATAAGGACGCAAGCGGAATATTTCACGCGCAAGTTTTTCCCAACCATAAGCATCCTGCGGCATTGCGGGGTAAGCGTCTTCCTCTTTTAGCGGTGTAACATTTTCGTTTTCCTGAAGATATTCGGGATAAATACAGGCAGAACTTGTGTACAAATACCTCCCGACCCCATTCACCCTCGATGCTTCAAGAGTATGGAGATTGATCAGCGAGTTGTTATACAAAATCTGGGCATGATGTGCGGAGATAAATCCCATCCCTCCCATATCGGCTGCGAGGGCGTAAACCTCTTCGACGTTCCGCGTTGCCTGAAGGCACGAATCCCAGCGACGGAGGTCAAGTATCTCAAATTCATCAGCATATGTTTCTCCGAATTCGGGGTATTTGAGGTCAACTCCTCTGACCCAAAATCCAAGACCCTTCAAGTACGTCACCAAGTGACTTCCGATAAACCCGCCTGCACCGGTCACAAGGACCCGCTTATTCTCCGACATATGGTTATTCTTCTTTATCCCCGATCGTCTGAGTGAAAGTAATTATCTCTGTGGTAGTAGCTTTGGTAGTAGTAATAATTATCCTGCGAACGCAGGTTGACATTATTGAGAACGACCCCAACGATCCTCGCTCCAACATCAACCAACAATTGCCGAGCCCTTCGTACGACCTGACGCGAACTCTTACCGGAATGAACTACCAGCACCACTCCATCTACCATCGACGCAATGAGCACGCCGTCCGTAAACGAGGTTATCGGCGGCGAATCTATAACGACGTGCGTGAAGTGTTCCTGCAGCATACTCATCAGCTTGACCATTTGCTCCGAACCGATAAGCTCCGCCGGGTTCGGCGGGATCGGACCCGACGTCAACAGATTAAGCTTTGAGCCTTCGTCCTGCTTTATCAGCGAAAGGATCTCTTTGTCGGTCATCTCGCTAGAGAGAACAGTGCTGAGCCCGTCGCCATTCTCAATACCGAATACAGAATGAAGTCTTGGACGGCGCATGTCGCCATCGATGATCAGCACTTTGGCACCAGTTTGGGCCAAGCTGATAGCCGTATTCGTCGCAGTAGTAGTTTTTCCTTCAGACGGCAAACTGGATGTTACCAACAGCGATTTTGGTGCGTGACCGGCGGTGGACAACAATATCGAGGTTCGCAACTGTCTATAAGCTTCTGCCAACGACGACCGAGGATCGGCGTTGATGAGAAGCTCGGAACTAAGGTCATCAGCAGCCTCATCACCTTCATTCTTCCCAACCAGCAAGAGTTTCCGGCGCGGCATCGAATCGATAGTGGGAATTGCCGCAAGAGCTGGAAGCTGCAAATAGTTCTCTATCTCTTCGGTGGTTTTGATAGTGTCGTCAAGATATTCAAGGAACAACGCCAGCCCCATTCCAAAAAGAGTTGAAAGAAATAATACGCCAAGAACGGTAGTCAGCCGCTGCGGTCCGATCGGTTTCTCCGGAGGAATGGCAAAGGCAGCGACGCTAATGTTGTTATCCGAACCCTTTGAGGCAACGTCATTTGAACTTTGCTGTTTCCTAAGATTGTCGAGAAAGCCTTTGTTTGTCTCAATATTCTGCTCAAGAAGTCTTATCTGAACAGCACCGATATTCTGCCCTTGTGCTTCATTATACTTCTGATTATATGTTGCGCGGATCTTATCCTCTGCCTCACGGGCTCGAGCCAAGTTAGTCCTCAAAGTTTCAGTCAACACTGAAGATGAACGCTTCCTAAATTCTTCAAGTTCTGCCCGATTTTTCGCCAGCGCTTGAGCAAGGGAGCGTTCGAGGCTTTCGATCTGGCGGTCTATTTCCTTTATCTCAGGTGCAGACTCTTGAAAAACGACAAGTTTTTGGTCACGAAGTGCTCGAAGCTCTGCTGTTTTCTTCTCAACATCAGTACGGAGCTCTCGAACCGAATTTTCCTGCTCGGTGATATAGCGTGCAAGCTTATCTTCGACGAGAGAGCGACTGCTTTCCGGTGATCTTACTGCAGCATTATATTCGGCTTCGGCAAGCTTTCTTGCGTTCTCTGCTTCCAGAAGCTGACGATTCAAAAGCGAAAGTTGCGAAAGTACAAGAGTGTTCTCGCCTTCGGTCTTTAGGATACCTTCACTCTTTTTTAGTTCGACCAGCCTGATCTCATCATTCTTGATGTCCGTCTGGAGATCAGCGATGCGCTGCTGAAGAAAATCGCTGGTTTTCCTACTCGTCCCAGACCGCTTTTCCTGATTATAGGTTGTAAACGATTCGCCGATCCCGTTCACAACAAAGGCCGCAAGCTCCGGATCGGTGTGACGAAAGGAAACCTCGATCAAACGCGTATCCTTAAAAGTGGTGCGCGGGTCTCTGATTGGTTCAACGCCTAAATTTTGCTGAATAAGGGTTACATACGGAGCCAACCGAACAGCTTCAGCGATCTCGTCAGCAGAGGCAAGAGTAGATGCTCCAACGGCTGCAGAATTGGAATTTGCATCCTTCTTCTCTCCACTTGCCAAGCCAACAGCACGCAGGATCGAACGCCAAGCCGAGATGCCGCTTTCGTTCCGAGCTTCTAAAAACTCTTTATTTACATCAAGGTTATGATCCTTGATAACTCTGCGAAGAAGTGTATCGCTGCTCAGTAACTGAAGCTGTGTATTAAAATACGCCGGATCGGGAGCAGACATTGGACGCTGTCGGTCAGACGTTACGAGATCCGGGTTGGCTTGCTCCAGGTCAACCTGTATTACCGCTTTTGCCTGATATACATCCGGCTTTCGGGCAACGTAGATCGCAGCAGCAGTCGTCGCCAACACGGCAAGTCCGATCACCAACCATAGACGTTTTCGGATGGCCCGCCAGTAATCAAGAAATGTAATTCCTTCCTGCGCGTTGAGTTCGCGATAAGCAGGATATCTCTCCGAACCGGCCACTAGATGCGGCGTAAATGGCCGTTCGATCTCGACCGTCTCGCCGATGGGCCGCTGAATTATTTCACGACTTTCTTTCATCAGATACGAATATGGTCAAATCCGTCAGGGAGTGACTCGGTAAAAGATCGTACCAACACCCTGAGTAAGTGACCTCCCTATCGCGTTCAAAATACTTTTCGCTTTGTCTTCGCTTACGGCAACAATGTCGTTCGGTTCAAGGAATGGATCACGCACCTTACCCGAATCAATATCTTTTAAATTGAACGTCATCTCAATCCGTTCAGCCTCACCCGGTTTTTGCCTGAAAACTCGCACCTCGTCCTTCTTCGTTGCTGGCTTAAGTCCCTCTGCAGAAGCTAAGGCCTGTGTTAGGGTAATAGGCTCGCGCATGGTTACCTGGCCTTGTTTGTTAACGTTCCCGTAAACGAACACAACGTCTGCCGGAAGAACGGATACTGTATCACCAGCCCGCATTACCAGATCAACTCTGTTCTCCAAGATATCGCGGAGCTTGTAGCTCATCAGGGTTAGGCCTTCATCATCATCATCATCATTAGCATTTCTGGGATCACATACGGACGCGTTAGCTCTTCTTGCCACGAGAACACCCGAGCCAGCCTCTTTCGATGGCCCGCCGGCAATGGCCAACAATTCCAATAATCTAAGTCTTCTGGTGATAAAATATGCCGCCGGTTTTTCAACAGCTCCAATCACCGAATACGATTGAGAAAATTGTTCGACCGTCGTTACGTTGACCTCAGGATTTCGCAGATAATCCTTTCGGTAAGCATCGGCGATATCATTAGCTAATTCGCGTTCAGTCTTGCAGACAGCAATTAAAGGCTCCGGAAGTCTAAATAGATTGATCGTGCCATTGGCATTAACCCTAACCCGTTGTGAAAGCTGCGGCTGTCCAAACACCTGGACCTCAATCGTGTCCTGTAAGCCGATCCTATATCTGTCGCTTTCAAATGGAACCGGAGTGGGCACTGCAGAACCGTTTAATGTCCCGTCTTGACCGAGAGAACTAACAGTCAAGGTGATCAAAGAGAGCACCCCTAACAAGATCGATCTTAAGTAAAGCATTTAGACCTCCATGCGACATCAATATGACAAAGATATTAGTTACCAATCATTCTGATTGCTATCTTTCTCTGCCGGTTGTTCGCATTATTGTCGCGTCCGAAACCCTTAGTTTCAAAATAATTAGATTAACAGATGCAACAACCTTTGAAAACCGCGAAGTTTAAATCCGTTTATGATTTCGGTAAACTCACAATCGCCTGACAGGCAACTCTCTGTTATGGAAAAAGTCACTCCGATGCTCCGGCAGTACTTGGAGATCAAAAAAAGCTATCCGGGCACTTTGCTATTCTTTCGTCTAGGCGATTTTTACGAGATGTTCAACGAGGACGCGGTGATAGGTGCACGTGAACTCCAAATAACCTTGACTGCCCGCCAGAAAGACTCTCCTAACCCAATCCCAATGTGTGGAGTCCCTCACCACGCTGCTGCTAGTTACATCTCTAAACTTGTTCGAAAAGGTTATCGGGTTGCGATCTGCGAACAGGCCGAACCTGCCGGAAAAGGAACAAAGCTTGTAAGACGCGAAGTGGTGAGGGTCATTACGCCTGGCACTTCAATCGACGAACAACTAGTTGAACCAACCGAATCCATTTTCCTAGCTGCGATCGCATTTGTCGCAGATCGCATCGGAGCAGCGTTTCTTGATATTTCCAGCGGAGAGATATTAACAACGGAGACAGAAGAAAAGGACGGCTGGGAAGCGATAATCCAACATATAGAACGCTTTTCTCCCCGTGAGATTCTTGTTGAGACGCAACATAAGCATCTTATCTCTAACAAATTGGGGTATCTAGACTTAGCTGCCTCGTTTGTTAACGAGAATAGAGAAGTTACGCCATCACCTAACGGAACATCTGTCACCGAGATCGAAGGGTTCGCTGACCTAAAGGAATCGGCAGAAAACTTAAAGAGACACTTCAACGTCCGCGAGCTTTCGGGTTTCGGCCTTGACGAACATCCGGCCGCGGTCGTAGCCGCGTCAGAGTGTTTGAGGTACGCAAAGAATACGCAGAAAACGTCAGCAATCCATATATCTGAGCTTAGATTCATTGACAACTCAGATTTTCTGGTACTTGACGCGGTAACCTTAGCCAACCTTGAGATTTTGAAACCGCGGACGGATGGCCCCAGACGTACATTGATCTCAATAATTGATGAAACAATAACCGCAATGGGTGGACGTTTGCTCAGATCGTGGCTGCTACGTCCATTGGTCAAGCGCTCGGAAATAATGACCCGTCAGGAAGCTGTTGCTGAGCTTTTCCAACCGATCCTTCGAGAGGAGTTAAGGTTTTACCTTAAGAATGTCACCGATCTTGAACGTATTATTGGACGTTTACACGTGGGAACAATGCCGGCGCGCGACCTGCTTGCCCTTGAACGTTCGCTGGCACAAGTTCCTTCCATCATCGACCTACTTCAGGATACAAGGTCTCCCTTGCTGCAGGTATTAGTCGAGAACATGTTCGAGTTGCCGGAAATTAGGGAGATAATCTCTACAGCTATTGTCGATGAGCCCCCAGCCAATCTATCGGATGGAGGGATCATTAGAGATGGTTTCAATCCAGAGCTTGATGAACTACGCTCAATCTCCTTATCAGTAAAATCTGCGATCGCTAGCTTTGAACAAAATGAACGGGAAAGGTCTGGAATATCAACTCTCAAGGTGCGATACAACAATGTATTCGGTTACTACATCGAGGTTTCGAAGGCCCAACTTTCGCGTGCTCCCGATGACTACGAGCGAAGACAGACACTTGCCAATGCAGAGCGCTTCACGACGCCCCAACTGAAAGAATGGGAAGCAAAAGTTCTCGGAGCTGAGGAAAAGATAGCGGCCATCGAATCCCGTATCTATTCTGAAATACTTGAAACAGTCCGAAACGAGACGACCCGACTCAGATCTACTGCTCGGGCATTTGCAACGCTTGATGCTCTGGCTTCCCTTGCCGAGACCGCAGCTCGTAGAAACTTTGTGGCTCCCTCGATCCATGAAAGCGACGAGATCGAGATCGTGAAAGGAAGGCATCCAGTGGTTGAGGCCAATATTCGTGACGAATTCGTTCCAAACGATGTCTACTTGAATAATTCGACCTACCGCCTTCTTGTGATAACTGGGCCGAATATGGGCGGCAAATCTACTCTCCTGAGACAGGTCGCGCTGATACAGATACTTGCACAAATTGGTTCTTTTGTTCCTGCGGCTTCTGCCCGGCTTCCTATCGTTGATAGGATCTGGACACGCGTTGGAGCCTCCGACGACCTCGCCTCAGGACGTTCTACGTTTATGGTAGAAATGACCGAAACGGCAGCGATACTCCATAATGCGACCCCGCGTAGCTTGATCTTACTTGATGAGATCGGGCGCGGAACTTCTACGTTCGACGGGCTTTCGATCGCTTGGGCAGTTGCCGAATATCTCCATAATTCGGTTGATCGAGCTGCAAAGACTATCTTCGCAACACATTATCATGAGCTGACCGAACTTGCGGAGAATTTGCCGGGAGCCAAGAATTATCAGATGGCGGCGACAGAGGACAGAGGTGATGTCGTCTTTCTACATCGACTTGAAAAAGGAAAAGCGTCAAAATCATATGGGATCGCCGTAGCTAAACTCGCTGGACTCCCTCAGCCGGTAATTGATCGGGCTAGAAGTGTGCTCCAGAAGCTTGAAAAATATGAGCTTGCTATATTTGCCGATGAGCATGAGAAGGATCGCGGCATCGCGACTGCGGCGGGCCGATCAGCAACAATACAAAATTCATTGTTTGCCATCGCGAATGAGGCAGTTATTGAAGAGCTAAGACACGCGGAGATAGAAAATCTGTCCCCTAATGAGATCAAACAATTGGTCGAAGATATTAAGCGAAAAATTGTTTGACAGGCTCCGCCACGAAACTCGTTACTTATCCAAGCACTTTAACTGTTGGAGCGCCTACACCTAAACCGATACTTTAATTAAATTAGATGCGAATTAACGCTAAATATCCTCAGTCGCTGAGTATTGCCGAGAAAATTGGTCAGCTTTTCTTTATTGGCTTGCCGGGACCAGAACTTGATGATGTAACGTTTGAACTGATCAAGACTGTTAAACCGGGAGGGGTGTGTCTATTCGCTCGCAATATAAAGTCCGCTTCCCAGACTCGTGAATTGCTTGACGGCATACGATCAGCTTCGACTATTGAACCTTTTTTGAGCATCGACCAAGAGGGCGGCGCGGTTGACCGACTTCGCAGGATCATCGAACCTATGCCGGCCGCCTCACAGATAAGGACCGGAGACCAAGCAGCCAAACTTGGGCGAATAATCGGTGAAACACTTCGCAGGCTAGGATTCAACACAGACTTTGCTCCTGTTGTCGATGTTATCAATGAAGAGCGCTCTTCTTATGTTAACGGACTCCGATCGCGAAATTTTGGTGATTCAGTTCGGTCTGTGACTGAAATGTCCGGTGCCTTTCTTCGCGAGCTTCGCTCAGCTGGCATTCTTGGTTGTTTGAAACATTTTCCGGGACTTGGGGCCTCTCAGCTTGACTCTCATGAAGATCTACCGGTTATTGAAATAGAACGTTCTGAGCTAGACGATATTGACCTCGCTCCTTATCGGGAACTTTTGCCCAAATTCCATGAGGTTTTTGTTATGGTCGCACACGCCGCATACCCAAAGGCCGCATTCCAGTCTTCTGATCAGGCTGGCCGGGTTTTACCTTCCTCATTAGATCCAAAGGTAATTAACGTGTTACTTCGAAACGAATTGGGGTTCAATGGTGTCGTTTTAACAGACGACCTAGAGATGGGAGCGATCATTAAAAATTATGGCATCGACGAGGCAGCTAGAATGGCAATTTCCGCTGGAAACGATATGCTAGCCATATGTGCAGGACAAGATAACATCCGGCGAGCTCATGAATCCATTGCAGAAATGCTGAATAATGAAATCATATCTGAAAAGAGTATCGACCTATCTATCGGGCGCATACTTGATTTGAAGTCGCATATTATGCAACCCTTGCCATTTGATGTATCCCGCATTGAAGCCCTTTCGCAGGAGATCGTCGAGCTTAAAAACGCGTTGTAAAATTCGGAGGAGTTTATCTTTGAATAGAGTTATTATTATTTTAGTCACGCTTTCCCTATTGTTGTTCGCTTCATGCAGACGAAACAGTTCTGAACACGTTACGATCGCACTTCCGGAACCGTTTTCTACTTTTGATACCTTAACGTCCGCAACTTCTGATGCAGCGGCAGAACGGGTCCGGAACTTGATGTTCAACTCGTTGGTCAAGAAGAATGATAATTTCGAGTATGTTGGCGAGATGGCCGAACAGATAACTTCTTCAGAAGATGGAAAGACTATTACTTTCACACTTCGCGACAATGTTAAGTTCCACAATGGAAAGGTCCTCACTTCCGCCGATGTCAAATATACATTTGATACACTTTTCGCGAGTAAAGGATAAATCCGACCGGAAGCTGGCCAAACGAGTCGGTCGAAAAAATTGCCAATGCAATCAATGCAAGAACTGCTTTCATAAAACTATGAATAAATAGCAAATTATAGTTTACCATCAAAGGTTAATGAATATGGATGTGTCGCCGAAGTTTCAGGATGCCCTTCATACGAAAAAGGGCAAAGGCTTTCGCCTTTACCCAGATCCGGCTGAACAGGTTCGATCTTTAATTGAACGATGCGAGAGCGTCTTCTTCGCTGTCGTAAACATCGAATACGGTCAAAAGCTTTGTGATGGCGAGAAGGTCCTGTATCTTTTGGGTAAGTTTGAGCAGCTTCAGCGATCCTCCTTCTTTGTTCACAGCTGTGAAGCTAGAAACGAGCTCGCCGATACCGCTGGAGTCGATATAACCAACGCCGGCAAGGTTCAAAAGGATCTTGTTTTTCCCTTCGCCGAGCATACGGCGAATGGCATTCCTCAATGCGACGCTTCCTTCGCCGATCGTCACCTTTCCTTCTAGGTCAAGGATCGAAACATCGCCCGCTTGGCGTTCAGAAATTGTGATATCAGACATTTTCTTCTCCTAAGTTTGATTAATTGAAATGAAAGCGAAAGCCGATTGTAGAACATATATATCTTAAAAGTCCAAGAACAAGCTGACATTCAGACCTTTTTTAACATTCTAACCATCATTCCGCCGCCTACGGCCGAAGACCATTCAACCTCGTCCATGAAAGAACGCATGAACAATATGCCTCGGCCGTTGGCCTTCAAAAGGTTTTCCGGATCGGTCGGGTCCGGTATCTCGTCAACTTCAAAGCCTGCGCCAAAATCGCGGACACATATTTCAAGGCCCTCGGAGACACATGCAAAACGCAGTTCGACGACCTTCGTCTCATCGAATTTGTTCCCATGCTTTACCGCATTTGCCACCGATTCGCGTACCGCAAGGTCTATGGCCGAAAGAACTTCATCACCAAAGCCGTTCTCGCGCGCAAAACGCTCTGCACTTACCGCGGCTTCATCGACCGATTCTATGCGTGTCGGAAGTTTGTATTCCTGAGTATTGTTCACGTTATTTATTGTAAGTTATCGGCTTAAAGATGCCTGTGTCAAGACAAATCCCGCAGAAACAAAGTAAAATCTTTGTGTATGAGAATAAGTGGAGCCAGCTCTGTCGTTGGTAATGTAAAACTTCCGGGCGACAAATCCATTTCTCATCGTGCCGCCTTAATAGGTGCACTCGCGAATGGCGAAACGGTAATAGGCAACTTTGCCGATAGCGACGATTGTCACTCGACCTTGCGATGTCTAGAGGCATTGGGCATCGGGGTTCAGAGAAACGGCGGCGTGGTGATGATCGCCGGAAAGGGTAAATTTGGCTTTCGCCGGCCTCAAGCTCCTTTGGATTGCGGAAATAGCGGCACAACGATGCGTTTGCTCGCCGGCGTCTTGGCAGGACAGCCTTTCCAAACGGAATTGACCGGTGATGCATCGCTAGGTCGGCGTCCGATGGAGCGTGTCGCAGAGCCGCTCAGACAAATGGGGGCCGCTATTGAAACAAGTGAAGGACACGCACCTATTAGGATCAGCGGCCACAAGCCCTTGAAGGCTATTGAATACGAAGCGCCCGTAGCTTCCGCCCAGCTGAAATCTTGTGTTCTATTAGCGGGTCTTTATGCCGAGGGACGAACGATAGTTTCGGAGACCACGGAAACCCGGGATCATACCGAGCGTATGCTCGCAGCATTCGGAGCAGACCTTCGTGAGTTTGATGCCGAAGGAGCGACAGGCATTGCCGTCTCCGGCGGAAGTGAACTGAATGGTCAAAATATCCAGATCCCCGCAGATCCGTCGGGTGCCGCATTCTTTGCCGTAGCGGCCGCCTGTCTTCCGGGGTCAAGAATAACGTTCCAAAAAGTCGGTACGAATCCCTCCAGGGTCGCGTTCCTTGACCTTCTATCGGAACTTGGGGTAAAAGCGGATCACTCGAGTCCCGGAGTCTCCGCCGGTGAGCCTTTTGCAGATATTCATATCAGCAATTCGAAGAATGTCCTGTCCCTGCCTTCGATACTTGTTATAGACGGCGAGCGTATAGCTGGGTTAATCGATGAATTGCCGATCATTGCAGTTCTGGGAACCAAGGTTGCTCCGGGTATTGAGGTTCGCGATGCCTCAGAGCTGCGGGTAAAGGAATCTGACCGGATCGCAGGAATGGTTGAGAATCTCAGGAAAATGGGTGCGGACATCGAAGAATTTCCCGACGGTTTCCGTGTAAAACATTCGCGGCTTTTCGGAGCGCGCGTCGATTCATTTGGTGATCATCGTATCGCGATGGCGTGCTCCGTAGCGGCGCTTTTTGCGGAAGGTGAGACCAAGATCGGAGGAGCCGAATGTGCTTCAGTCTCCTTTCCGAATTTTTATCGAGAGCTGGAATCGGTTACAGTTCGTTAGTCCGATGAAAGCAAAAAACAGCATCGCATTAACAGGTTTTATGGGTGTTGGCAAATCCAGCGTTGCGCGCCACCTGTCTGCGATAACTGGGTTTAAACAGGTAGATCTTGACCGCTACATAGAAAAATGCAGCGGAAGAAAGATCGCCGAGATCTTTGATCACGATGGGGAAGCGGCCTATCGCGATCTTGAGACTGAGCATCTAAAGACTTTACTGGCTGATACAGACGCAGCGATCGTCTCGCTCGGCGGCGGTACATGGACCATTGAACGTAACCGAGCGATCATTCGATCACATGGACTTATCAGCGTCTGGCTCGAATCAACCTTTGAACACTGCTGGCAAAATATACGCAAATCCAGAAAGGAGCGGCCGCTTGCACGAAACAAGAAAGCCGCGCAGGAGCTTTTTGATTCGCGGCAGTCTGTGTATTGCCTCGCGGATTGGCATTTTATAGTCCGGCCTGAATTTAACTCCTATGAGATAGCCCAACAGATCGCCGAACAGGTGCTATCATGAATATCCAAAATTTTAGTTGAAATTTGACGTGCGATGAATCAAGATATTAGCCATTGATTCAGTTGGTTAGCTCGGTCGTTTTAGCCGAGCGTGTTTTCGGGATCGCTGCTGGCAAGTAGGGTTTGCGATCATGGGAATTTGATATTAGAAACGTCTCGAAAATCTGGAGGAACAATGAAAATAAAGTTTCTGACGATATTAAGTATAGCAGCGGTTGCTTTTTTGGCTGCATGTGGAAAAAGTGATGCCGACCTTCAAAAGGCGGTTCAGGACAAGCTGGCAGCGGATAAGGTTACCGGCGTCTCGGTGGCGGTCAGTAATGGCGTGGCGACACTTTCGGGGGAAGTCGCGGATATTACTGTCAAGAATAAAGCGGAAGCCTCGGCTCGTGCTGTTGAAGGCATCAAATCCGTTACGAACAATGTAACAACGCGTCCGCTTCCCGTAGCAACTCCGGCAGCATCTGATCAGGCACAGACCGGTAAGATAACCGAGGACCTAAAGAAGGCCGGATGTACCGGAGCGACGGTAGAGGCCAAAGACGGTGCAGTGACCGTTTCCGGCGAAGTCCCGGATGCCAAATATGCCGAATGTGTTCAGGTTGTGATGCAGTCCGGGATTACGGGGATAAAGAACGAACTTAAGAAGGGTAAATAAGCAGGGAGGAACCAGAAATGTCAGTACAGGAAAAATATCAGACACTTCTCGATCTTGCCAATCAGAATGGTACGACCTACGAGTTGACCGAAGGCGAGAATGGGACACTTATCATTACCGGCGTGGCGCCCTCAGCGGAAGCCAAACAGCAGCTTTGGGATGAATATGAACGGCTCGACCCTGAATTCAGGTCGGGCGACCTGATCCTTAACATCCAAACTGCTGAAGCTGCCGCCGGCGGCGGAATGCATACCTATACAGTAGTTTCGGGTGACAATCTGTCAAAGATCGCCAGCAAGTACGGCATCCAGTGGAAAGCCATTTGGGACCACAATCGTGATATCCTCAATCATCCGGATAAGATCTATCCGGGACAGGAACTGAAGATCCCGATGTAATCCGCGGATATCTTGGAATAACTGGCCGAGCGATTTTGTACAGCTCGGCCTTTTGCATTTTGCGGTAATATTTTTTGAAATTGAACCATGGGGAAAAAGGTTGGCATAGGCTTTATCGGAACCGGTTTTGCCCGGCGTGTTCAAATACCCGGTTTCTCTTTCTGCAGCGAAGCCAGATTGGTGTCAGTTGCGAGCGGCAGCAAGGAAAACGCTGAGGCAACGGCCAGGGAGTTTGGCATCGGGCATTTTACCGCAGATTGGCGTGAAACGGCTTCGCATCCGGAGGTTGATCTCGTTTGCATCACCACGCCGCCGGTGATGCACCGCGAGATGACGCTGTTCGCTCTAGAGCACAAGAAACATATCCTTGCCGAAAAGCCAATGGCGATGAACATTACTGAAGCATTGGAAATGGTAGCCGCAGCAGAAGGCTCGGGCACGCTTGCTCTTATCGATCACGAACTCCGTTTTCTGCCGGGGCGGCAAAAGGCGTATGCGATGCTGCGCGACGGAGCGATCGGGCGGATTCGGCACGCGAAGTACAATTTCCGGGCACCACATCGCGGCGACCCGAAGCAGCCGTGGGACTGGTGGTCTGATATCAATTCAGGTGGCGGTGCTCTCGGTGCGATCAGCTCTCACATAATCGATTCCTTCAATTGGTTTCTCGGCACCGAAGCATCAACTGTTTGTTGTCAGCTTCAATCCCACATAAAGGAAAGGCCTTACGGGTACGAGATGCGACGCGTTACTACTGATGATGAAGCACTGATGATATTTAGATTTCGCGAAAGTGAGCTAACCGAAGACGCTACCGGTATGGTTTCCATCTCGATGCTCGAAGGGCCGGGTTATACAAACAGGATCGAGTTTTTCGGGACAGAAGGTTCTATCAGGATAGAACACCGCGGCCACATTTATATCTCAAAGAATGGTGATGAAGATTGGTCACCCGTGGAGGTTGACATCCCGCCGGGCATTGAAGGCGTGCTGGATTCCGGATTCCCTAGCGGCTTCCGGGCATTTGCGCCAAAGATTATCGAGGCTATCGCCGAAGGAAGAACGGATATCGAAAACGCAGCAACATTCAGCGATGGCGTGAAAGTTCAAAGGGTGCTCGATGCCGCTCGGGAATCGGATGCCACCGGCCGGCGTGTTGATATCGCCGTTGCAAAGGCAGCTTGATCGGCATTCGCAGCTAGAAGGAATACTCCGCCTGATTCTCAGATGGAAGTAATACCTTCCATCTGACTACTTCAAATACCTATCCAAAAAATCTGCCACCAGCGGATACAGTTCCAGCCTGTTCTTCAGTTTTGAGATGCCATGGCCCTCGTCGTCATATAGCTTGTATTCAACGATGGCGTTACGTTCGCGAAGAGCCTTGACGACCTGTTCGGCCTCGGTGTAAGGCACCCGCGGGTCGTTCTTCCCGTGAATTACGAACAAAGGTGTCTTGATCCGGTCGATCTTTCGTATCGGCGAGATCCTTCGAAGGAATTCGATGTCTCGGTCAAGCCTCCCATATTCGACCTCGCGCTGGCGGCGCCGATAGCCAGAAGTGTTTTGCAAGAATGTTTCCCAGTTCACGATCCCGACGGTATTTACAGCTGCGGCCCAGAGATCAGGATAGAGCGTTATCGCCGCCATCGTCATATAACCGCCATAACTGCCGCCCATAACGGCAATGCGGCGCGGATCAGCTCCGCCTTTTGTCGTAAGCCATTGGTGAGCTGCGGCGATATCTTTTACTGAATCCTCACGTTTTTCAACGTCGTCCAAATGCGTATACGTCTTTCCATATCCGGTCGAGCCGCGAACATTCGGATCGAGCACTGCATATCCCCGCGAAAGATAGTACTGAAAAAGCGGATTGAATCCGGGACGCGATTGTCCTTCGGGCCCGCCGTGGATAGAAACGATCACCGAGTAGGCGGTTGCTGTGTTGCCCCTCTGACGCGGGCCGTCGTCCGATGGGTTTCGCGGCCGGTTTTCATTAAGTTTTGGCCGGTAGAACCACGCCGGGATCTCGCGCCCGTCAAAGGTCTTGAATTTTATGAGTTCCGGAACGATAAAGGTCGCTGGGTCAATTCCGGCCCGGTCGCTTTGCGTTACCTGTGTTAGCTTTTTCGACTCGATGTGATAGATCCAAATATCGCCGTTGTGTTTTGATGAACTGAAAGAAAAAGCAAGCTTGTCCTGATCCTTTGAAAAAGCAAGCCCGCCGATAATTCCTTGAGCCGGAAGCTCAACCTTTGTCTTGCGGTTTAGGAAGGTCGTTAGCAGCGGTTTCCCATCGGTTTCAATTTCTTTGATATACAGCTCCGAAAACCCCTCGCGGTTTATGACATATGCGAACCTGCTTGCGTAGTCGGGCAGCTCGATCCCGCTTATGTCCCATTGAGTATCGTCAAGAATTCGAACTTCGCGGTTTGCATCGCTCCAATCATCAGGACGTGCCGGATTGCGAAGCCGCATATGCGACAAGCTATAAAATTCCCGATTGTCGTTTTGCGCAAAAACCAGCGACTTGCCATCCGGCAAGAAGCCTGCATCGCCGAACTGAGCTGAGCCCGTATGCGGCGTGATCAAAGTCTCTTTCTTGCTTGCCACATCAACGAGGAAAAGGTTGTTGTCGAGAGACAATTCCCCACCAGACCGAGATACGACAAGCTTTTTACCGAATTGATCGACGGCCGCAACACTGTTATTGCTGTCGAACTGATAAATGAGTTCTTCTTTGCCCGAAGCGATATCCATCCTGTAAATATCAAAGTAATTCCGGTCACGCTTATTGGAGCCGTAATAGATCGTCTTGCCGTCAAACGAGATCTGGCCGAAATTGTGGCGGACCCGAGGATCGTCGGTGAGCGCACGGACACCGCTTCCATCCGGCTTCATATAGAAGAACTGAGTGTTCTCATCACCGCCGCGCGCCTTTCCGAAGATCAATCCGCTTCCGTCCGGAAGCCAGCGGACGAAGCTGACATTGTCTTCGTAGTTGGTCAACTGGCGCGGTTTGCCCTGCGGGAGGTCGATCAACCAAACCTGCGATGTGCCCGTCGTATTTGTCGTATAAGCGAGCTGTTTCCCGTCAGGCGAAAATGTTGGCCCGCCGGCGGACTTTATACTCAAATATTGCTGGATGGTGTAAGGCTGTGCGAATGCGGCCGCAGCAAAAAGTAAAAGCGCGGCCAGGACGTTTGTTCTTCTCATAGGTTTAATTCAGGCTAACAGGATCTGAGGGAATTATATATCCAAGCCGCCCGACTGCGAAGTCTTACATCGTCTGAGTGAACGATCGCGGATCGCGAGTTGCCGGCGAATTCGTTAATTGACGTTTTTGCCTAGTATGAAGAACTGAGGAAAACTTACCGGCTCCGCGGCCGCGGGAAGATACTTTATGATCTTCTCGGCGTTACCGTCCGCGACCTTTAACTCTACTTGTTTCGTAGGGTCCTTCAGGGCAACCGACAAACCACCGATAAGCTTTTGTCCGTTGCGTAATCCTGCCCGATATGCGGCGGTATCGGGCTTCACGCCGGAAAACTCTTTGGTCTTTGAAAGGTTTTCAAGATCAAATCCAAGTTCGAATGTCTTCAGGGATTCCATTCTGAGTCCTACATCGCTTCCCAAAGCGTCTGCTGCAGGGACAATTGTTTCGCCGCGCTCGATCTGCCGTTCGAAGTCTCCGGCCACATCCCTGCCTACTATTTGTGAGGCCCTTTCAGCGAACAACGACGGGGAAAGTTCACGTTTACCGCTATCTGATGTCTTCATCAGATCGAACATAAGATCGTCAAGAGATCTTTTCTCGCCGCTCGCCCTTTGGATGGCGGCGTTCCAGTTCAATGCGAGCATAAAGCCTCGAAGATACGGCAGCCGCTGCACTCTTGGATCTGACCAGAAATCTCGGATAATACGTTCATTGGACTCATTCCGAACCGGCGAAAGACAATATTCGCGGATGAGATCGTTATATTCCGCCACCAAGGTTTCCTGCGAGATCAGGCCGGCGCGAAACATCGTCAGATACGTGTAATACTCGGTGAACCAGTACATCGAACGATCGTCTTTCGGCATTCGGCCCAGCCTTCCGGGGACCCAGTTGTGAGCATATTCGTGTGCGATTATCGACCGAAGCCGAGCGATGCTGACGTTCTGCGTGGAAAACAGGGCGAATGAATCGTGAAGTCCCGTGCAGCCGAATGAAAGCGCGTTCGGTGCTTCAAGTATCGGGACTAGAGTGACTAGGAAATGCTCCTGCCAATCGTCTTTCCAAAAGGAACGCTGTGCCGCGATGATGCGTGCTATGGCTTCGGTAAGTTCTTCATCGCTGAATTTCCAGTCGCCGCGGATCGCAAGAAATACCGGTATGAAGAAAATAGACTTGAGGATAGTTCTCGAAGCAGCGCAAAGTTAATGATATGGCAAAGGCAACGACTACGATCAAAGAGAATGAGACCAATCTTGTTTCCGAACTCATTTCCGGTCTCGAACACCCGTTCAAGTCCGAGATCGATGAAATGAGACATTTGATACTAGGACTCGATACCTTGGTAACCGAAAAGATCAAGTGGAACGCGCCAAGTTTCTGTTGGAACGGAGAGGATCGCATCACATTCAAACTACAGCCTAGAAACTGTTTCCAGATAGTTTTTCATCGAGGAGCGAACCCCTCCGGGCAGGGGAGTGTTACCGTTTCCGATCCAAAAGGCCTTTTGAAGTGGGCGGCCGCAGACCGGGCAGTTGCGACCATTCCGGATGCCGCTTACTTCCAAGAACACAAGCAAGCTCTTTTGGACATTTCATTGAGTTGGATGAGGCCAGCGTAAATGATGCAGCAAGTGATCAAGAGTTTCGGAGCTGTCGTCGCGGGTTTGGCATTTATCGTCATATCACACAACGCGGCGGACAAGATCTTAGAGGCAATGGGCGTATTCCCACCACCAGAGGAGGGGTTGCACGTTACATGGATGCTTTTGCTTGCAACCGCATATCGGACCGTTCTCTCGATAGCGGGGTGCTACTTGACCGCATTTCTTGCGCCGGGCCGGCCAATGCTCCATGCTTTGATCCTTGGACTCATTGGCTTGGTCGGAGCCTCAGCAGCGGCGATAGTGGTGATTCCGATGGATCTTTCACCTGCTTGGTATCCGGTTGCGCTTGCGGCGTTGGCTCTGCCCTGCGCCTGGATCGGCGGAAAATTAAGACAAAAACAACTGCCACTATGAACATTTCACCTGAACAGAACGTCTCCGGAGAACTCAAGGGCGACCGCGAGATCGTCATTTCTCGAATATTCGACGCGCCCCGACAATTGGTCTGGAAGGCGTGGACCGATCCGAACCACATCTCCTCGTGGTGGGGGCCGCGTGGATTCGACGCACCTCCTTGCGAGGTCGATCTCCGGCCCGGAGGAACCTTTCTTATCAACCTGAATGGCCCCGACGGCAACATATATCCCTGCAAGGGCACATTTCGCGAGGTGGTTGAGCCCGAACGAATTGTTTACGACGGCCCGCCAAATGAACCGGCCGGCTGCGGTGCCGGCATCCCCCCGGACGCCACGGTTACGGTAATTTTTGCTGATATCGGTAAACAGACCAAGCTCACTATCCACACTCTTTTGGCGTCGGAAGATCATCGTATAGCCGCACGTAATGAAGGATTTATCGAAGGCTGGCAGCAGAGCCTGAACCGGCTGGCAGAGGAGATCGAAAAAGGAGCGATCAAACAAAATGACTGAATCAAACACCGATAAGCGGCCCTGGGCAGGATACATCATTACCGCGCTTCCGGCGCTGTTTCTCTTGATGGATGCGGTTATGAAGTTTGTTAAGCCTGAACCCGTCGTTGAGACGACAGTCGGGCTCGGTTATCCCGAACATCTCATCGGGCCTATCGGTGCGATCCTGTTGATAAGTCTGGTACTTTATCTGATCCCGAAGACCGCAGTGCTGGGGGCTATTTTGCTTGCCGGCTATCTCGGAGGTGCAGTCGCTACACATGTCCGCGTCGAAAGCCCTCTTTTCACACACACGCTTTTCCCGGTCTATATAGGCATACTTATCTGGCTGGGACTGTATCTTAGGGAGGCAAGGCTTCGGGCTCTTCTACCGCTTAGGAGCTAGAAAAGAAGTATGAATGAAGTTGCAGCAGCTATAAGGACTGAAGGGGCGAATCTATCACTGGAACGAATTTTTGACGCTCCAATAGACCTACTTTTCGAGGTCTGGACAGAGCCTAAGCATCTCGTTAACTGGTGGGGCCCGAACGATTTTACCTTGCCGCATTGCGATGTAGATTTCCGCGTTGGTGGAAAGTATCGTTTTTGTATGCGTTCGCCCGAGGGCGAAGATCATTGGGTGACCGGTGAATACAAGATCATTGATGAACCATCCTCGTTGGCATTCACGTGGATACGGGAGGACACAAGCGGAAACGCTTTGTGCGACACTTTAGTAAGCATTTCGCTTGAGCAGTATAATGGTGGAACGCGGCTTATACTCGAGCACACGGGATTTGATTCTGTGCCGTACCGAGATGAACATATTAGCGGCTGGGGCGCATGTCTTGATCGGCTTATTGAATACGTCACAGTTTGATCAATTAAAGGAGATTAACATGGAAAATGAAATGAGGCATACGGGCTCAAAACCACTTATTTATATTGGCTGGGCCATCAGTATTTTGGTCGGGCTTGCTCTTCTGGCGAGTAGCATCTTTAAGTTTATGCCCCCGAATGCCGAGGCGGAACAGGGGTTACAGCACATTGGCTGGCGTGCCGATCAAATGGCAACTCTGGGCGTGCTTGAGATCTTATCGGCGATATTGTTTCTGATACCACAAACGGCGGTCGTTGGAGCTATCCTCGTAACCGGATATATGGGCGGTGCGATCGCAACCCATCTGCGCGTTGGCGATCCGGTCATCGTCCAGATCATTATTCCGATGCTGGCATGGCTAGGTATTTGGTTGCGCGACTATCGGCTTCGCTCAATATTGCCATTAAGATAACGAGAATTATTATGTCAAAATACGCTGATCTTTACTTACTACCGATCGCCGAAGCTAACGTTCCTGATTATAAGAAGGTCGCGACCAAGGCCGGAAAAATATTTGTTAAGAATGGAGCAATACGCTATCGCGAATACGTTGCTTCGGATCTTGAAGCTGAAGGGGTCGCAAGGTTTGACAAACTTCTCAAACTCAAGCCCGGCGAAACCGTCATCTTCGCGACCATCGAATTCAAATCTGAAGCTCATCGAAAGGCAACAATGAAGAAAATAATGTCCGATCCCGAACTTACAGGACCGGATAAAGTGCTTTTCGATTATAAGCGAATGGTATATGCTGGCTTCAAAATTCTAGTTGACCTTTAGCCGGTCGGCCACGCGAGGCGTATAATTTTGTCCTATAGTTCGTGATGTCCGAATGACGAAATTATGGCCGAAGCCTCAGAAAAACAGTCGATGCCGGAAACGAATAATTCAAAGACCTCCGAACCGACTACCGTAAAATACGACCGTTCTATAATTGAGGGCTCATTGGCTCGTGCGGTATGGAAGATCGCATGGCCCACGATGCTGACGAATGCGTTCAGCGGACTTCAAGGAATCATAGACCATGTTCTGGTCGGAAATTTTGTCGGTGGTAAGGCAAATGCTGCAATAGGCGTCAGCGTTCAGCTATGGATCGTTGTTATCGTTTTTATTTCATCGATCTTTATTGGAATGAATGTGCTTGTTGCCAGGTTTGTGGGTGCCGGCGACGAAGAAAAGGTCAATCGCACGGTATATCAAGCCTTTCTAACAGCAGCCTTTCTTGCCTTTGTGGTCCTCGCACCTATAGGATATTTGGCCGCACCATACCTGCTTGATCTGGTAAATGCGGCACCTGAGGTGCAGTCTGAAGCCCTTCCATATCTCAGGATAATGTATGTTTTCAGCGGTGGGATGCTGATCTTCTTCATGCTTGGCGGAGCCCTTCGCTCGGCCGGAGATGCAAGGACACCGATGGTCCTCGGCATTGTTATGACCTTGTTGAACCTGGTTTTAAGCTTTGTTCTGATCATTGGAGTAGGTCCGGTACCGGCATTCGGAACGATAGGTTCGGCGATGGGGACGGTCATTGCTGCAGGACTTGTTGCTATTTACTCGATATGGAAACTTGTATCGGGTGGTTGGGTGGTATCGTTCCCTCAGCGCGGATACGCACCTGATTGGGATGTGATAAAAAAGCTTTTCAAATTTGGTCTGCCCGCTGGCTTCCAGGGTATTGCGATGAACATCGGCGGTGTCGCAATGCTTGCCTTTATCGGTTCGCTCGCACAAAGCGCTGCGGCTCAGGCGGCATATGCCGTAGCATATATGCAGGTCTTTTCGCTGATTACTTGGACATCGATGGGATTGATGGGAGCGGCAGCGACGGTCGCCGGACAGAATCTCGGGGCAAGACAGCCTGATCGAGCATTAAAGGCGGTACATACCGCTGCGAGGTTCGGATTGGCCGGAGCAACATTTTTAGGGATATTCTTTTTTTTCTTTCCAGAAAAGATATTGGGGCTGTTTGGTTTGACCGATCCAGTAATAACTTCGATCGGCACCCAACTTTTAAGAACGCTTAGTCTTTCCGGTCTATTCATTGCGATGGCTCTAACCTATACGGGCGGACTGCAGGGAACCGGCGACACTAAAAGCCCTATGTACATTTCGATAATTTCTCAGCTTGTTCTGCCGTTGACGATCTGTTTTGTTGTTCAGCAGACGGTGGGCCTTGAAGCCATTCATATCTGGCTTGCTATTTTGGCAGGTCATTTTACGAGGTTCTTACTTAGCTTTATACGATTCAACCAGGGGGGCTGGAGAAACATTGCGGTTGATATAACAGCAAGCCCGAATTAACAGGCCGATTCGTCGTTGCTATAGGCAATATCGTCATCAAGGTTCTCACCTTCGTAGTCGGCCTCATAATCTTCGTAACCGTGAGCATCATCGTAGTAATAGCTTCTTTCTTCTATAGGTAATTTCTCTGTACCCTTTTTGTTCGGTCGTTTTGGTTTCGGCAAATCACCCATATAATGTTTATAATCATTCCATTCCATTGTAAAAAAGTGCGCCCAACGGTTTTATCTTCGCATATAAGTATGAAAAAAACATCGTTTTCTTCACTACCGCTCGCATTACTCTTACTGATATTCGTCGTTTCAAGTGCTGTCGCCCAAAGTCTGACCGTTCGTCAGATAATGGCCGAGCCATCAATAGCTGGGCAGCGCGTTTCCGGCGAGAAATTATCTCCGGACGGAACCAAGGTGATCTTTTTGTGGAATGCCGAAGGCCAGCCAAAGCGAGATCTTTACCTAGTGTCCACAAGCGGCGGTGCACGGGAAAAGATACTTAGCTCTAGCCAGCTTCCGGAGCCTCAGCGTCCGCCGGAACGTCCGAACCCTTTGAATTATGGTGTGGATATGCGGGACCAGTTTGTCCGCGACCGTGAGAATCAGCTTGGCAACTTTGAATGGTCGCCCGATTCAAAACGGCTTGTTTTTACGCATTCCGGCGATATTTTCTTGATGACTCTTGCGGATCGATCAATCAAACGTTATACGCAGACGCAAGCCCCGGAATTCGGCGCCCGTTTTCTTGACAACGATCGAATAATATTTTCGCAGGGTGGAAATGCTTTTGTTCTGAATATCTCGGATGCAACTATCACACAGATTACACATGAGGCTAACCAGCAACAGTTCATTTCCATCGGTAATGTCGCAACAAGCAAGAACGGTAAAATGGCCGCTTATGTGGTTACGGATAGCTCGAAACAGCGGCAATTGATCGTTCCGAATTTTTTGCCGGAATATGTTACAGGTGGCGGGCCGCGAAGAGGCTGGTCTGAGCAGAGACTTATGTTCATGCCGACGGACGGCAGCCGTCAGGCACCACACGAAATAAAACTGCCAAAGCATGAGGGCGTTTCCAGCTTTCGCCGGATGGTGTGGGCATCGGACGACCGTTCGCTCATCGTAGATCGTCTGGATAAAGACACAAAACGCCGTCAGCTTTTCTATATTTACAACGTTGGGGCAAAGGACGAGAAGATAATCCTCATCACGGAAGAGACTGACGATAAGTGGCAGGCCCCGCTTTCTACTATTTTTGAACCGCATCCAAACAATCCCGCACAGCTCTTCTTTGGTTCCGAGCGCGATGGCTACAACCATCTTTATCTCGCAACCCTCCAGGCTGAGATACGATCGTCAGGAAGCGTGACTAACGAGAATGATCGGGTTGCCGAAGGCTCGCCTGGCTTCACTTCAAACGTAAAGATCGAGCAACTAACGAAAGGAAGCTGGCAGGTAGAATGGGCTAGATGGATGACTGACGGGCAGATCGTCTACATTTCTACGGAAAATTCTTATTTGGAACGCGAGTTCTATACTGTTGACCCAAGGAATGCTTCCAGAGTTAAACTTGCCACTCACGGCGTAGGAATGAAGGGAAGTCCGCAGCTCTCAGATAGCGGTGAACAGGTACTTATTTATGATTATTCAAGATGGAACCAGCCCTCGGATCTTTACGCTGTAAAGCTATGTAAAGGATGCGACTTTACTTCTAACACGAGCCAACTGACCGAAACTGTTCCAAAGACATTCTCAGAGCGAACGTGGACCGTTCCCCAGTTTATTGAGATAACTTCCCGAGACGGAAAAAGGATACCGGCAAAGATCTATCTTCCACCCGGACATAACAAAAATTCGCGAACAAAGTATCCGATGGCGATCTTCGTCCATGGAGCCGGCTATCTTCAGAACGTGATCAATGGCTGGAACAACTATTATCGCGAATTTATGTTCAATGACATGCTCGCGAAAAAAGGCTATGTGGTTCTGGACATCGATTATCGCGGTTCAGCGGGTTACGGCCGCGATTGGAGAACGGATGTTTACGATTTTCTGGGCGGAAAGGATTTTGACGACCACATTGATTCTATTGACCATATGGTCAAAAATTATGCCGTGGATCAAAAACGCATAGGGGTTTACGGCGGCAGTTATGGAGGATTTATGGCCGGCATGCTAGTAATGCGTGCCCCCGAACGCATAGCGGCCGCGGCTGCTCTCCGTTCTGTCTTCGATTGGAAGAATTACTACGCTGCGAATCCATTTTATACCGCTCAGCGTCTGGGTTTCCCAGATAAAAATCCTGAAGCCTACAAGCGGAGCTCGCCGATCGCGTACGCCGATAAACTTGAACGGCCTTTGCTGATACTGCACGGAATGGTTGACGACAACGTTCATGTTCAGGACAGCATTCAGCTAATCGAGAAGCTCATTCGATTACAAAAGACTCAATACTTTGAGGCGATGCTTTATCCATCGGAGAATCATGCATTTGTCCGGCCTGAGAGTTGGGCCGATGAATATGAGCGTATTCTCTGGTTTTTTGAGAAGCATCTTGCCGTGAAATAGAGACCAAGCAAATCATGTCGACGGACGGATCTGATCAAGGATCTTCTCTAGATCAACAGATCGTTAATCGCCAAAATAACGGGAGAACGCCCATAAAAGCATCACCACCAAGAAGGTCGTAGCTACAACGCTTGCATAAACGCAGTTCCAAAAGCGGGCAGGTTTTTCGTCGAGGGGTTCTTTTTCCATTACATTATGTTCGGTGAAATCCTCGTTCGATGTCTTTCATCGAAAGACGGAGTATTACGGGACGTCCGTGGGGGCAAGTTGTCGGCGACGAGGTCAAAAGCAGCCGATCGATCAACCATTGCATTTTCTCCGGTGTAAGCTTCATATTGATCTTTACCGCTGCCTTGCATGCAAGACTTGCGGCGATGTCATCACGAAATGACGATTTCGCCGAGCCGCGTTTTCCAGGATCTATGTTATCAAGTATTTCAGCGAAAAGGTTTCTTGCCTCCGCCGGAGGAAGGTCAGTAGGAATAGATCTTATTGCTACAGTGCGGCCTGAAAGCCTCATCAGGCCAAATCCAAGCATGGTGAGTTCATCTTCGATCAACGAGAAGGCCTCTGATTGGGCAGGCGTCAGATCAACGGTCTCAGGTATAAGCAGATTCTGCGATTCGATCGCTCTTTCGCTTTCGCGGCGTCGGTATTTATCGAAAAGGATGCGTTCGTGAGCAACATGCTGGTCGATCAGAAGAAGACCTTCGTCATCAGCAGCGATTATGAAACTATCGTGAAGCTGCGCGATCGGTTTTATTTTTTCCTTAACAACATCACTTATTTCGGTTTCCTTAACGAGTCGTACCGCGGAATCTACCGGAGGCATCTCGGCAAATGCGGCAACCTCAACTGAAACATTCTCTTCGCTGAAAACATAGCGTTCATTCGCAGCTTGTTCAAATGCTTCTGCAATGTTTTCTAATTGAGTATGATCGTTTGGCTGATCAGATACTGATAGGTATTCGCTCTCGATCTCAGAAGAATCAAGTGCAGCAGACCGGACAGGAAGTTCAGATCGAATTTCCGTCACGGCAGCTTCGGTCGCAAGGGAAAGCGTTGCTTGTTCAAGTATGGGTCCGAAAGGGTTTCCCGTCTGTGAAAGAGGCTCGCTCTTGTCGTTCAGATCCATTTCATCTGAGGTTGACTCATTCGATCGGAACTGGATTCCTGCTCCCGCGAGCGATGCACGGACCGCCTCTGCTATCACATCTTTCACCGCTTCGCTGCGCCGGAAGCGCACTTCAGTTTTTGCGGGATCCGGTGTTTCTCAAAGAACGAGGCGGGTTGCTTCAACAGATGATCATAAAGTTCGCGTCTGAGATCGAGAACCGCCGATTGTCCTATCTTTGCCATCAAAAAAGATGAGAAGTATTCTGACAGGCCTTTTCCGATCGTGATCGTGATAAGAATGGCGGCGATCGCCGTCCACGCAGCAAACCAATCATCCTGCGGTATCATTCGATGCAGGTTTAATAAAATGTCGGAATGGATCGACTTTTGCGGGACGAATTGATTGAAGATCGGTATAAGCAAAGCCCCTGTCGCCATTTCAAAAAAAGCGACAAGCCCCATCGCGATGAACGCAAAAAGAAAAGAGACCCAGTGCGGCCGAACATATCTCAACAGGAGTCTCAGGTCGTTCATCGCAATTATCAGGAATACAAGACTATACGTTATTCAGTTCTCGGTTGTCCAAATCGCCATTGTTTGCAACGAACAAAGAGGATATGGCATCTTTCAATCTAGGCCATTCTTTCGGAGTAAATAAGTTATGATCAATTCCAGGACCAAATTCGGCACTCTATTCACATTTTTTATCCTCATTGTGTCCGGAACGACATTTGCCCAATTGGACATCGGCCGCCGCACCACTGCGATCACTTATCCACTTGATGAACAGGTGACTGTAGCCTTCCGCGGCACTACCCGATTTCCAAGAATGAAGGGCGAGGCTCGCATCCGACGTACAAGTCGAAACGGCACACAAATAGATCTTTCGGTCTCGAAAATGCCGCGCCCATTCGAACTTGGGAAAGGTTACGCGACCTACGTTCTCTGGGCGATCTCGCCCGAAGGGCAGATCGATAATCTCGGCGAGATAAAACGTCGCGGGTTCTTCGAATTCGATTCCAAGATAAGCGTAACTACTCGCTTGCAAACCTTTGCGCTGATAATCACCGCCGAGCCGCATTTTCTGGTCAGGCGCCCAAGTCAGGAAATAATGCTGGAGAATTTGAATCCTGTAGCGCGAAGCGGACGGGTAATCGCCACGATCCCAGCGGTGCAGTATTTTGGTAATGCAAGTGATTATTTCCGCGATGCGCGGACGCCAGAGATAGCAGAGGTAGATTATTCGAAAACTCCGTCAACAATTCTACAGGCAAAGCAGGCAATTGCTCTTGCCCGCTTTGCCGGCGCGGATCGCGATGCAACCGAAGAGCTTGAGTCTGCCGAGGCCCTGCTTCAAACGGCGGAAGAGGCGTGGCGTGCAGGCCGTCCGGAAGAAACGGTTGATGTTACGGCCCGAAGCTCTATCGCAACCGCTGTGAAAGCGGAATCGGTGGCGATGACCCGTCGTGAAGCACGAGAGGCACGGAACGAAAAGACTAGAACAGATGCGGAGATGCGGGCACTCGAAGATAAGCTCACAGACGCGATGAATCAGATAGAGGACCTCCGTGCCGAACTCTCTGCTGAAACTCGTGATAAGGAACTTTCTCAGCGTGATGTGCAGAATTTTCAGAATCAGATCCGCGACCTCCGGGCCGAGAATGGGCGTTTGCGTGAAGAAGTTGGAAGGCTTCAGCTAGAATCGTCGAATTTGAAGGCACGGATATCAGCCTACGAGAACCGTGAACGCGAGGCGGAAACACAAAGACAGCGGGAGGAGCGGATTGCCGCCATCGAGGCCAATCAACCTGCTCTGATGACCGCCCTTCGCCGCTTTGGAGCGGTAACGAAAAACGAACGCGGAATCGTTTTGACGCTTCCCGAAAATTTCTGGTCCGCCATCCGTTCGACATCGTTTGCGGCCGGTTCGGATTCAAAACTTCTTGCGATCAGCGAACTGCTTGCCAATAATCCCGATTATCGGATCACGATCGAATCGCATACTGACAACAGCGGAGACTTAGTGGAGCTAGAAATATTGACTCAGCAACGGTCACAGGCACTTGCAAATCGAATGTCGGAATTCGGGGTTGCTGGAGACCGTATCCAACCGCGCGGAATGGGTTCACATACGCCGATAGCTCCGAACACCACAAATGCAAACCGAGCGAGGAACCGCCGTGTGCATATGATCCTTGTTCCAACGATCTGAGCTGACCTCTGTAAAACAGGCATTCCAAACCCGGCGTTTCTGTTGAGAGAGGCCGGGTTTTGCATTCGAAAACCATAGCACTTCGGGAAACAACGTGGTATCCTCAAATTACTTTATCGAAACAACACTCCGGAGGATTCCAGTAAGATCATGAGACCTGTTTCTTCGCGTATAGGAGCATTGGCCTTCTTTGCGCTTGCCGCATTTATTGCGTGGATAGTTTCCGGTTCAGAACAGCCGTTAGCCCAACATCGAACCGAGCCGCAATTCAAAGGAGCCTTCGCACGTTTTGCATCGGCAGATAGTCTGACCGAAGCGATACGAAACAAGGACTTCGAATTGGTGAGGGTAAATTTCAGATCATTGGAAGAACGCGACCGCCATGCGAAAGACTTAGTGTTTGTTCAGGACTTCGGGAATTCAGCCATCGTCGCAACAAAAGACCGGCGAAAGCTTGAGCAAGGCGGGGCCGACATAACGCGTCTGGAAACTACCGTCCATCTTCCGGGTAGCTCCTTCGATCCAGTGAAAACGCCGCCGGCCAGTTCGATCGCGGCGTCGGTTGGATCATCTGACACAGAAGGGTACTTCGTGGTTCAGTTCGGTGCGGCGACGGATGATCAGCTTCTAAATAGCCTTCGTGATATTGGGCTCGAGGTCATCCAGTATGTTCCGCACCAGGCATTCATAGTTTACGGTTCCTTTAATTCAGCGGGTCTCGCCGCGGAGCACTCCAGGGTTCGCTGGGTCGGTGAGTATTTGCCAGATCATAAGATGCCAGCAGAATTGAAGTCATTTGTGGATACTGTCAAAGATAATGTCGCCACATTCGACATAGCATATTTCTCAAGGGCAGATGTGGGTCTTGTCGCTAACGAATTTCGTTCATCGATCCGTGGGCGCGTGATCAGCGAGAATCGGCTGCCGAACAATTTCTTTAACGTAGTTCGGGTTGAAATGCCGGTTTCAGAGCTGGAAAGTGTGATCCGGCTTCCGCACGTTTTCCGCATCGATCCATACATCAGGCCTCAGATCGAGGACGAACGAGCTGCTCAGATAGTTGCCGGGAATTACGTTAACGTAACCACATTGAACCCGCCGGGATATGATCCGTTGGCACAGTTTGGAGCCGACGGCACGGGTGTTACCGTTATGGTCTCAGACGACGGCATAAGCATTCCCGGAAATGGCGGATTTTACGTAACTGCCTCTAATACAATTGATGGCCCGCTTCGCGGCGCTACGGCCGGTGCGGCGGGCGGCCATGGGCATATCAACGCAAGCATCATTGCCGGCTGGACGCCATTCGGTATCCTCGACCCTACCGGTTACAACTATGGTATCGGTGTCGCACCGAGAGCAAATATTATCAACATTCCATTCTTAAAGAGCGGGAATACAACGACCGATGCTCAGGCTGTTGACGATGCTTTGAACACGCTCGGCCCGAACGGCGTGCGCGGTACCATTTCAAACAATAGCTGGGGCTCAGGTACGAACGGAAACAGCTACGATTCATTTGCAGCGACGTATGACGGTCTTGTGCGCGATGGTTCGTTCGCAGCGAGCATTGATCCATTCTCGATCATCTTCTCGGCAGGTAACTCCGGAACGTCTGGGCTCACTCGTCCAAAGATGTCAAAGAACACGATCGCCGTTGCAAATTCGGAGAATATCCGAACAGAGCTTGGCGGTACTGGTGCGGACAATATGGACGATCTCAGAAGCACATCCAGCCGCGGCCCTGCAGCGGATGGCAGGATCAAGCCCGACATCACTGCTCCGGGAACTGTGATCACCGGCAGCCGGGCCGGTACTTGCGGATCAGTTACCTCCTGTTTTGATGCAAATCATGCTTACAGCTCTGGCACCTCACATGCCGCACCGCAGGTCGCGGGTGCGGCGGCCCTTTTCACCCAGTATTGGAGGGATAGAAATGCCGGAGCAATGCCGCGACCTTCTCTGATCAAGGCCGCGATCATAAGCACTGGCCAAGAAATGAACGGCAGCATCACAAATACGTCCACTATCCCGAACGGCAACGAGGGCTGGGGGCGAATGAATATGAAGTTTATGATGAACACCGGCGTTCCGATGAAATACGTGAACGAAACGCAGGAGTTCTTCAGTCCTGGCCAAAACGTCGTTTATTCAGGCACGGTCGGAGACCCCTCAAAACCTTTTAGGGTAACGTTGGTCTGGACCGATCCGCCAGGTGTTTCCAATCCGGCATTGGTAAATAATCTCGATCTTTCTGTACAGGTCGGGGCGAATCTATATCGTGGCAATGTGTTTTCAAACGGACATTCAGCTACGGGCGGAGCTTTTAGCACGGTCGATAATGTTGAGAACGTATTTCTTCCTGCCGGGATCGCTGCCGGAACGCCGATAACTATCACGGTCAATGCAACAGCTTTGAACGGCGACGGCATTCTGGGCAATGCAGATGCGACAGACCAGCATTTTTCGCTAGTTGCGTATAATTTTGCCGAAGCTCCAGAGACGCAGTCCGCGCCGTTCGACTTTACAGGTGATGGACGTTCCGATCTTTCGATTTACCGCAGCTCGCTCGGCGAATGGTGGTATAGCGCGCTCGCCGGCGGTGGGGGCGCTCTTCAGTTCGGAGCTACGACTGATGTGATCGTGCCCGGCGACAATACAGGTGATGGCAAGACCGACTTTACACTGTTTCGTCCGTCAACCGGTCAATGGTTCGTCCTAAGAAGCGAGGATTATTCCTACTTCTCTTTCCCGTTCGGATCGGCAGGCGATATCCCGGCAGCCGGTGACCTTAATGGTGACGGCCGCGATGATTTCGCTCTGTTCCGCCCGTCGGTTGGTATCTGGTACATCCAGTTTGCGGCTGGCGGCACTCAGGTAACCCAATTCGGACAATCCGGAGACCTTCCCGCAGTAGGTGATTATGACGGCGATGGCATCGCGGATCTTGCCATCTACAGGCCGAACGGGGGGGCCGGCGGTGAATGGTGGATCTCACGAAGCTCCGCCGGAGTTGTTGCATTCCCGTTTGGTACGGCGACCGATCGTGTGATCCCGGGCGATTTTACAGGAGACGGTAAGACCGATGCGGCAATTTGGCGTCCGTCTAACGGATTTTGGTACATCCTACGCAGTGAGGACAATTCGTTCTATGGATTCCCGTTCGGTTCGGCTGGAGATATTCCGGTCCCTGGCGATTACGATGGTGATGGACGGTTCGACCCCGCAATATTCCGAACGTCGAATTCAAATTGGTTCATCGACAGGACCACCGCGGGCATGTTGATAACGCAGTTCGGCTTGGCCGGAGATACACCTGTTCCGTCGGCATTCGTTCGCTAGTCGTTTAATACTTATGGTCAAAAGCCCCGATGGACTGTTCCGTCGGGGCTTTTAGTCAATTAGCAAGTACGGCAATGCGGTCAGGAGGCAAGCCGACCATACATTCATCTCCGATCTCAAGACCAACCACGCGGAGGACGAGAGCTTCAAGCACTAATCCAGAGCAATCAAGCAAAACCCGCGTCGTCGGACCCATAGGATGAATTGCAGTTACGCTTGCTTTCAATAGGTTATCTTCCGGGAATGAGGCGCCGAAGGAGATCGATATCTGCTCGGGCCGGATGGCAAGAGTAACGTTCTTGTTTATTGCTCCAAGTTTAGCTTTCTCGGTAGGCCTTGCGAACAAACGATGCTCACCTTCTATCGTAACGAATTCCGGCACATCGTTTTTTGATGAGGTCAGTCGCCTTGCCTCGATAAGATTATGTCGGCCAACTGCTTTCGCTACAGCGACGGTTGATGGCTCGTCATAGACTGTTTGCGGGAGGGCATCCTGTTCAAGCTCTCCATGCAAGATGACCAGAACACGGTCTGCGTATTCAAGTGCGTCTTTGAAATCTTCGGTGGAGAAGATCACGATGCTGCCAGATTCCGCAACCGACGTTATCTGATCGCCTATTCTGGATCTTTCGGTCTTAAATCTCGCAGCAAAAGGCGAGTCGATCAACAGAATTCCGGCGTCCTTTGCATTCTTAATGGCTTCGAGAGGTGAAAACGATCCCGAGCGTTTCGAACTCCTCCGTATCGTAAGGCCGAAAAAGTCGAATCCTGCGTCACTCTGCTTTGATATCAAAACAGGCGGACTGGTCTCAGGGTCAGCATTTCCCCCGTTCGCCCGTTCGCTTCCCGCGATGATCCTGAGCAGAGAATCTGAGCTTCGAGCATCATCAGAATAAACAGCAATAATTTCTCCTGAAACCGCTGAGAACGAGACATTCCGTAAGATCCAATCATTACCGAGCCGTTTTGAGATCGAATTGACACGAAGGGACATAATTGCAGGAAAAAGGGAACTTTCAGACCAACTGAGCGTGCAAACAAAATTATCCTGTTGTCATCGGAATAAAGCAAGTTTAGACTTTATCGCTGATGGAAAAGGAAAAAAGGACTATCGGGCGAAAGATTCTCCACGCGGGAGGCTGGCAATTGGTAAAACGCGGAGCAAAGATGCTCCCGTTCGGCGGCACGCTGGTGGTGGTGGCATTGGTCGGACACGATATTAGACGAAAAGGTGTTGTAAAGGGTGTGATAAACTCGGGACTGGACGCTTTGCCGATCATCGGATTAGCGAAGAACGGCATTGAGTTGGTCGCGGGCGATTTTTTCCCCGATAAAGAAGTTCCCGTAAACGGCAAGGAGAAGAAATGAATTTTGATCGAAGATCCTTGAATGGTGTTTTCTCGGTATTTCTTTTAACTATCTTGGTCGTTGGTGCAGGCGACGTATTTGGCCAGACCGCCCGTCGCCCGACGAATTCCACGCGGCCGGCCGCGTCGCCAACTCCCGACCGTCTCCCTGTTGAAGTGATCAGCCGGGCTGATCAATACATTGACCAAAATGGGCGTGTCGTAACTCCTGAAAGCAGTGATCTCGCGGCGGGAGCGGAAGGTTCGTCAGGTAACGACCCGAAGCTTGCTGAGCTTGAGCTTCGGATCCGTCAATTAGAGGCGGCCGGCAAAGATGCAAAGGATGAAAAGAAGGATGTCCGGCAAAGCCTTGCATTGAATCTGGATATTTTGACAAAGGCCGAACAACGCGTTGAGTCGCTCAGAAAACAGTACTTTGAAATGGTTGAAAAAGAGGGCGAGATCCAACGCCGACTTGACACGCTTGAGGTTGAACTGCGTCCCGAATCGATAGAAAAGAACGTAGCGTTTGCAGGGTCGCTTCGACCCGAGGCACTCCGCGAGGCTCGGCAAAAAAACCTTGCCGCCGAAAGAACAAAGCTGCAGAATCTGCTAACTGAGATCCAGCGTAATAAAGCGGCAATTGAAGCAAACATCATGCGTGCTGATCAGCTTGTTGAGCGTTTACGGGTGCGGCTCGAAAAAGAAATAGACTCAGCGCTGGGCGATGGGACTCAGAACTATCCTCTTTAGTTCTTTGGTGTTTCTGTTGCTTCTTTTCTTGCCTTTTCTCTACAATTCTTGGCTACCGCAAGCACGGCGATCGTTCTAAGGAAACGGTCGTCGAGTGCACGGGCATTCGAAAGCGCAAGTTCAAAATCGTTGCGGCTGATCTCAAGAAATGTCTTTTCAAGGTCGTAACCCGGCGTTCCGTAACTGGCTGTAAACCCAAAATTCTTGCCGATTATCTGCCGATAGGCGGCGGCAGACAACAGGTCCGGATCTTTCAAACGATTTATGACACGAACCGCTTCGGCCAGTTCTTCTAAAGCAAAACCGTGATCGAATTTCTCATATTGAAATGCCAGGCCTAGAAGGACCTTGGCCTTTGTTACCGAAGTTTCAGATGTACGGGCCAACTTTGCGATCTCGTTCAAGGTTTGATAAGCAAATGCCCGGTCATTTATATTCTGCAGCTGTTTTTCCGCTTGCTTGAAGGCGAGTATGGTACGATGTTCCAGTTCCGGGACCTTCTTTGCGTAACGCTCCGCGTCAGAAAATCGTTCCTCCTCGATCGCGAGTTCAGACCGGAGGAACCAAAAATAATTAGTTAGATCGGTGCGAACGCGATCTTCCTTTATCTTATCAAGCCACGACTCGGCGGTCTTGAATTGTTCCTCGGTTTTGCTCGCCCGAACAAGCCCAAGGATCATAAAGTCCGTTAAGGCCCCTTTTTCGTCCGCTTCCTCAAGTTCCTTGAGCCGGGCGTCGAAACCGCTTTCGACGGACGCGTTCGATCTTTCCCGTTCGCCTAGCCTGCGGTTCATATCCTCGCTAATGAGCGACGTTGCCCGAGCTTTCGCCTTTCCACGTCCCTGAGGCGTTCGGTGAATTTGTCTTCTGTTGAAGTTCAGAATTACACGTCAGGCATTGTCCTGTATAAAACATAACTCTAAACAGTCATGCCGCCGTCAACGGCGATCGTCTGGCCGGTGATGTAGCTGGATGCGTCAGAGGCGAGGAAAACGATAATACCTTTTAGCTCGCCTTCCTCCCCGATGCGTGGTATGACGTTGTTTTCTTGAATTGAACGCTCGTAGATGTCGATCACCGCGTCAGCAAGGCGTGAATGAAAAAAGCCGGGAGCGATTGCATTTACCCGAATTCCGCGCCGTCCCCAACTTGCGGCAAGTTCGCGAGTCAGTCCGATCAATCCTGCTTTGCTGGCGACGTATCCCGAGTAAAAAGGTCCGTTCGCCGATGAGGTCATTCCCGCGATCGACGCAATGTTGATGATCGAGCCGCTGTTGTTCTTGAGCATTTCGCGGCCCGCGGCCTGTGCCATCAGGAAACAGCCGGTCAGGTTAACATCGATCACTTTTTGCCACTGTTCGACAGTCATATCTTCCGGCATTGCGCCCCAGGATATACCCGCATTATTGACCAGAATATCTAGTCCACCAAACTTCTCGACCGTCGTATTCACTAGTCCCCCAACTTGGTCAGGTTGTGAAACATCGCAAATCATTCCGGCCACATTGAATCCGCGTTCGGAAAATTCAGCGATCGTTTCGTCCAGCCATTCCGGCCGACGAGCACATAGCATCAAACTTGCTCCGGCTTCTGCAAGAGCCTCGGCCATTTCCTTGCCGATGCCACGAGACCCGCCAGTTACGATAGCGACCTTTCCTGTCAGATCGAATAATTCAGAGATGTGTTTTGTCATTGGAAGAAAAAAAATCAGACTAGCATAAAGCGCTGCTTTTCTGTTATCTGCGGCTTTCATTTCATTCTTCGCTGGGATTTAATAAAGCTATGCCAAAGACCGAGAGGGAACTCGCTTTTCTGCGAGATCTTTACATCACCGAAGATTTTACGCGGCGCTTCACAGAGCTTGCTGATAAACATTTAAGTTTGGCTTCAGCAGAGAGTGTCCTTTATCTTAACGCAGGCACTGGAACGCATTGTATCGCATTGGCTGAGGCGGCGGGCAGTGAAACTGCGATATTTGCAAAATGCGAGAATCAGGAATTACTTAACATCGTTCGCGATAAGGCTGCTGCACTTCGCGCGGAGATCGATATTTCGACGGGCGATTTCAACGATGACTCGTTTGATATGGTGATCGCTGATGGAAGTCTTGTTCCGTCAGAGAATATAGCTGAATTTGTGAATGAAGCGGCTCGCGTAACCTCGCCGGGGGGGACGGTCTTCGTTATGCTTCCGACGGCGGGAAGCTACGGAGAGATCTTCTCACTGCTTTGGGAAGTGCTGCTTGATCAGTCGTCAGGCTCTACAGAGAATGCCGCGAATGAGTTGATAGGCGCGATACCGAGCAGGTCGAAGTTAGAGGAGATCGCAAAAGCCACTGGCTTGGAGAAGATAGAGATTCATATCGCCAACGAGATCTTCGAATATGAGGATGGGGCGGCGTTCGCGGCAGCTCCGCTGGTAACCGATCATCTTATGCCGGAGTGGTTCAAAGGCTCCTCGGACGAACGGCAGTCGGACATAATGTCGAAGCTTTCCGCACTGATTGATTCGGAAGATGGGGATCTGGCCTTTAGATTTTCAGTTAAGGCAACTCTATTAAAAGCGCGAAAGGCTTATGTTAATTGATCTGTTGAAGGAAGAAGCGAGCTATCGGGAAAATACAACAGGTCCCTATCTTTCATTGGGTGCATCAGCCGAACGAAGACGCTTTTCTTCGGCTTCCTCGAGTTCTGCCTCGCGCATTCCTTCTTTAAAGGCCTTGCGAGATTGACCGAGAGCTTTGGCAAGCTGTGGCAGTCGTGTCGCGCCGAATAAGAGAAAAAGAACCGCGACGATCAAAATTATTTCCGTTGTGCCTAATGCGATAGCAAACATAATTACCTCATAAAAGAGAACGCTTTCGGACATTTCTGAACGTTAGCCGATCCTATGCGAGTATATCATAAGCCTGCCGTGCGAAACCTATCCATCGCATCAACTAGAGCCGAAGTGATGCCTTTTTCAGAGACCGAATGTCCGGCATCCGCAACCACAATGAATTCGGCTTCGGGCAAAGCTCGGTGTAGTTCCCATGCAGAGGTCATAGGACAGACTACGTCATAGCGGCCTTGAACGATCACGGTAGGAATGTCCCGGATCTTGTCCACGTTATTCAAAAGATAGTTATCATCAGGAAAGAACGATCCGTTCATAAAATAATGACATTCGATACGGGCTAAACTGAGAGCTTCATGCTCGCCTTCCCAATGATCGACCAACTCTTGATCGGGGAAAAGTTTAGATGTTGCTCCTTCCCAGGTGCTCCACGCACGAGCGGCCGAAAGGCGAACTGCCTCATCGTCGCTGGTCAGGCGCTTATGATAAGCGGTCATAAAGTCATCGCGCTCTTCTTCCGGTATCTCATCACGATACCGTTCCCAAAAATCGGGAAAGATCTCCGACGCTCCGTATTGATAGAACCATTGAAGCTCCTTCTTGCGCGTCAGGAAAATACCACGGAGTATCAATCCTAAACAACGATCCGGGTGATTTATGCCGTATGCCAGGCTAAGTGTGCTGCCCCAGGATCCACCGAAAACATACCACTTATCTATACCAAATTTTTCCCGCAATGCTTCGATGTCATTGATCAGATCCCATGTAGTGTTCTCCCGTAGTTCTGCATGCGGGGTCGAGCGCCCAGAGCCGCGCTGATCGAAAAGCACAACGTGGAAGGCTTCAGGGTCAAAGAATTGCCGATACATTGGTATCAATCCTCCGCCGGGCCCACCGTGAAGAAAGACCACCGGAATGCCGTCAGGATTCCCGACGCGTTCCCAATAGATCTCGTGTATATCAGAGACCTTTAACATTCCCGAATCAAAGGGCTCGATCTCCGGATAGAGTGTTTTCATATGTGTTGATGATATCTGATGAACTGACCTCAAACCAAGCGGTGGGGATTCTTTGATCGCTCAAAGCCATCCGCACTCCAGTATTCGCTACCAACCCCGTGGTGTACAAAGAAAAGCCCTTCGGGATCATATTCTCTCTTGACGGCAGCTAGGCGCGGATAGTTAGCTCCCCAAAAAGAATCCTGCCAGTCATTCTCAAAGAAATCGCCTTCTGAAACATATGATCCGGAAGACGGAGCTAGTCTTAGGATCTCATTCATTGCTCGGTCCACCATTTGCCTCTTCTTACGAGAATCTTCAATGTTCGGCTTCTTGCCGGGGATCCCAGTAAACGCCGGCTCATCGTCGCTTGCACAGATCGCAAGAGCGAAGGCATCCAATACTTTCGGATTTGTTGCGGTATCGCGAGCGGCCGCTATATCTTCTTCGGAAGCACCAGCGAGTCCCTTGTTGAAATGCAGCGAGATGCTCCAATTTCGCGAGCTTTCGAACAGTGCGTTTACAAGCTTTTCCCGTTCGTCTCTTTTCAACAGAGATGCGGGCAGCCATGCGGACTTATAGGCATTGAGAACCTGGCCGACCTCGCCGCGGTCTCCCACCCAAAAGATATTACCGTCAGGCGCTCCGGGGCGGTCGTCCGACAGAACGAATTCCGGATGGTTCTTTTTCCAATATTGCGGGTCCCAAAAACTTCTTGCCGGAACGGCCTGCGTAATAACTGGTTGTTCAATTGTATAGTCATCGGGCGAGGAGTTCAGCCACTCAATGAGTGGCCGCCATACTTCACGGGCCTGATCTGCGTCCAGACCCGCAAATACCATACGGACACTGATACGGTTACCGTGTCCAAAAACAATTTGCTCGCCCCAGTGGCGGTTAAAAAGAACTTCCGCGTAATGATCGACCACCTTTGCCACCAATTGCTTGAATGCCTCATCAGACGAGGCCTTGACGGAAAGGAAGACGGCTCCGAAACGCTCGGGAAGTTCACGGGTACGGAGAGTAAGCCGAGTAATGATGCCAAGACTTCCGCCTCCGCCGCCTTTTAGCCCCCAGAACAGTTCCGGTTCGCTGCAGGCATTGGCTATTCTGATCTTACCGTCTGCGGTTACTACTTCCGCTTCGATCAGTCCTGCGGCCGCCATGCCGTAGTATTTCGAGAAGCTTCCGAAACCCCCGCTTTGTATCAATCCGGCAACGCCGACTGTTGCACAGCCACCACCTTGGACATACCGCCCGCCGTTTGTTACCACTTCATGATAGGTATGCATCCAGATCGCACCGGACCCAACTGAGACCGCCGGCTGGGGTGTTTGCTTTCCTTTGCAGCCTTTGCCGACAAATGAATCGTGTATTGTTATTTGATTCATTGCACGTGTCCAGACCAAAAGCGAATCAGGAGCGCATGAAGTGCCTTGATAACTATGACCTCCGCCTTTTACAACTAACCTAAGCTTATTCTTGCGCGCAAACTTAACTGCCGCAGCGATATCACGAGAGTTCTCTGCTGCAACCGCATAAACACTCGGTTTAGATTCCCAGGCCCCGACCCAACCTGAGGTTTGGGTCAGAGCCGGATCGTCACCAATGAAGTATGGATTCTTAAGTGATCGAAAGAGTTCTGAGCATTCCTTGCTGCCGGCATCGTTTTTGCAAACCAATAGTGGAGATTCAAGTTTAATCAACCGTCCTCGGAGCTGTTTGCGAAGGGTTTCCCACTTTGCTGCGGACGGCCATTCCCTGTCACTCGGCCTTACTCGCCGAAATGGTGAGGGTGTCGAGCCCGTTTTCTGCCCATCCGAAGCGATAGGAAATAATGGGATCGATGACAGATATTTTAGGAAATCTCTTCTAAACATCTTATGCCTCCAATGTTGATAGTTGTTTTAAGTTTTAACGTAGAATACATAACTTGGAAAGAGAGGAGGTATAAAATATCATTCATCAGATGGAGAAAGGTGCTTTTATCGGAATGATCATATCCGGGATCTTGGCTTTGGTCTTCAGTGTCTTTACCGGATTATTCGGATGGATGATATGGGGGGTTGCTCTTAATGGGTTCATGGGCCAATCAAGAGCAGTAAATGGCTCTATGTACACTTATGGGATCACATCTTTTCTTGTGATGGCTCTAGCAACAGCCTTTTGCATTGGTGCAATTTACTTTCTTGCCCGAGGCCGCAGATGGAATGCTTGGCTTGCCTCAGTGCTCTCCTTAACATTATCCGCTCTATTTTCGATCGTGGGTCATCTAGTTTGTCTGATAATTGCGATCCTGGTTGCAAATGCAATGCGGATCTGATCTAGCTGCAGATCATCTCTGCGAACGGCCCTGCCCTGATGGTGGGATGTATATCTCCACTGTTAGGAGTTATGAGTTATGATTTATCTTTAGGTCAAGATGAGTGGTCGACCAAAAGTTGTGATCATCGGCGGAGGCTTCGGTGGGCTTTGGGCTGCGAAGGCTTTAGCTAATAAGCCAGTACACGTAACACTTATCGATCGCAAGAATCATCACGTTTTCCAGCCGCTCTTATATCAGGTTGCGACCGCCGTGCTTTCGCCGGGCGAGATCGCAACACCGATCCGACGCATACTACATTATGCAAGGAATATCGAGGTAATACTGGGAGAGGCCGTCGATTTCGACACCAACGGCAACACCGTTACGCTCGATGACGGAACGATCGTCCCGTTTGACTACCTGATCGTCGCGGCCGGAGCCCGACATGCATATTTTGGCAATGATCATTGGGAAACTTCCGCTCCGGGATTAAAGACTATTGAAGACGCGGTCGAGATCCGCCGCCGCGTACTGCTTGCGTTCGAACTTGCTGAAAGAAAAGCGGCACTTTCAGGAAGTATTGAGCCTCTGAACTTCGTCGTGGTCGGTGGCGGCCCCACAGGAGTAGAGCTTGCCGGAGCGATAGCCGGCATCGCCAGACAGGCGCTAGCAAAAGATTTCAAAGCGATCGATACTCGCAAAGCGAACGTTATTCTTTTTGAAGGTTCTGACCGAGTGCTGGGCACGTTTGCGGCAGATCTCTCCGACAGCGCCAAGATACAGCTTGAAGAACTTGGCGTCGATGTACGTTTGAATAGTTTTGTGACTGACATAGAGCCGGGATGCGTAAAGGTTGGCGATGAATGGATCGAGTGCGACGTTGTTCTCTGGGCTACGGGGGTTGCAGCATCTCCGCTCGGCAAACGACTAGGAGCCGAAACCGATAAAGCCGGTCGTGTGTTGGTCGAGCCCGACCTTTCACTTCCCGGGCACAAAAAAATTCTTGTTATAGGCGATATGGCGTCCATTAAACAGAAGAATGGTGAGCCAGTTCCGGGAGTTTCGCCTGCCGCGATGCAAATGGGTGCCTTTGCGGCTAAGAGTATCCTTGCAGATCTGAAAGGTCGGGAAAGAACTGCTTTCGTTTATGTAGATAAAGGCTCAATGGCAACAATTGGCCGGAGCCGTGCGATCGCTCAAGTAGCCGGACTAAAGTTAAAAGGCTTCATCGCCTGGTTATTCTGGCTTTTCCTTCACGTTTTCTTTCTTATTGGTTTTCGCAATCGGGTCCTGGTGATGCTCGAATGGTTCTGGGCATATCTTACCCGTGAACGTTCTGCCCGTCTGATCACGGGCGATGCCGCGGAACTCCGGAATGCGCTCCTGTTCCTCGAGGGCGCATCGGCTGTGGAAGCACTGGAAAATTTGAAACAGAACGACTATAGGAGGCAAGCTGAAGATACGCTGGTGGGAGCCGCCGCCCGCAGCGGAAACAGAGAGAAGGTTGACCGGGACAGAGTTCGTTAATCGAGCAAGGTCAGAAATTCGCACTTCGCAGGATCTTAACGAATCGCGGATCGTCACGAACTACATCAAAGTTCAATCCTACGTTCATAACGATCACATTGTTATCGTGTTCGCTCACTGCTTTTTCAAGAAGTTCAAATGCCTTTTCTTTTTCTCCCAAGCCTATGTGCACAAGGGCGATATGATACGGCGATACGTGCTTTTGTTTGGCTGTTTCAGTAAGTTCGCTTAGGATCTGCCGTGCGGCCTCAACATTTCCAACCATTCCGTGAAAAAATCCGAGATCGGCTTTGAAGTGAATGATCCCGTTCGAATCTTCGACAACTCTTTGGGATTCAGCCAGCCCGGCTTTACGATCTCCTGAAAAGAAAAGCGCACGTGCACGGTAGTGGCGAGCGATCAGAAAATTCGCATCCATCTGCAATACCTTATCGGTGGTCTCAAGTGCCCTCGTAAATTGCCGAGAAGCGTTATAAGCCAATGCCGGCGCCGTGTGCGCCGAAAGCGAGGTCGGATCAAGTTCGATCGCTTTTTGCATTTGCACCAAACTCTCATCGTATCTGGCCTGGAAAACCAAAAATTCACCGTACCATTGGCGAGTATTGGCGTGATTCGGATTCAATTCGATGGCCCGAAGATACGAACTTTCCGCTGCTTTCCAGTCAAAATCGTATTGCGCTTGAACGTATGCCAAAACCGTGTGGGCCTCGGCAAGTTCACCGTCTATCTCAAGTGCACGCGTGGCGGCGATGCGGGCTTTAGGCAAAAATTCTTTATCCTGATCGACCGCATAAAAAGGTAGATAGCATAGGTTTCGGCAAGTCCGGCGTGGGCGAGTGCGAAACTTCCATCAAGTTCGATAGAACGGCTGAAATGTTCGATCGCGCGGTCAAGGTCTTTGGCAGTGCGTTTGTTCCAGAAATATCTACCGAGCAGGTATCCCTGATAAGCCTGGATATTTTCCGTCCCTTTTCGCCCAAATCTCTCGCGCTCCCTTTCGTCGATCTGTATTGCCAACGACCGTGCGATCTGTTGGCTGATAGAATCCTGAACCGCAAAGAAGTTGGTAAACTGGTCGTCAAAGTTGCCTGTCCATATCGTGATGTTATCAGCAACACGAATAAGCTGTACGCTTACACGGACACGTTCCCCTACTCGCTGTATCCTGCCATCGAGGATCGCTTCGACCTGCAATTCGCGGCCGATCCCTGCAGGGTCTTCCCGGCTGTCTGCATATTTCAGAACACTGCGGGTTGGTCGGACGGTGAGCTGTTTAAGTGAGCTGAACCTATTGGTCAAAGCATCTGCAAGACTAACTCCCAGGTATGTATCTTTTTGTTCAACGCTAAGGTCTTCGAATGGCAATATTGCTATGGTTCTGATCTCGGTCAATCCGGCGGGAGGAGCCTTTTGGGAAAACCAAAAGGCTCCAAGCACCATTATCGCGATCAAAGGCACGTACGGAGAATCACCATACCCGGTCGGCCCGAGCGGCAGAACCTGCCAATATGTTTGTCCCGCCGCGGCCAGATGATCGGCAAATGAACGCGCCGAAGATCCAAGATCCCCTATGCCGAATCGACCCGGAAGGGATGTTATGTGTAGCAAAATACCGGAACCTCTAGGAAATCTCATCTCATTGACGTAAGGCTTTTGTGTTGAACGACCTCGATTATCGGCGACCGAGCCCTATTGAACAAGTTAGCGGTAAGGACACCTTTACCGCATAACCTTGACTTGGAAACATACATCAATCAAAATGCCAAGTAATTTTCTGCCCATTTACGCCGGATCGGGCAATGCTCTTATCGAAAATTTTGTTTCGGTTCATTCCTCACTAAACGAGGGTTTAGTTCCGGCGATGTTCTCTCATCACTTAATTGCAGGGATCTGGGATTCTATGGCAGCCAACCTTGTTCAAATAACACGCCGCGGATTTGGTGAGACGATGCGACGGGATACGTGGTGGCTTCAGTCGCTGCTAACGTTCCTCGGTTTTTCTGCGTTCATTGTTTATTCTACCTGGGCCGCATTTCAGGGTGAGCATTATACATACGGGCCATACCTTTCACCATTTTACTCACCGTTGATCTGGGAGGCCGCAGGGCAGCCGCTTTCAACCCATTCATGGCTCGGTACATGGCCTTCGTGGATGCCAACGTGGCTGCCGATGACGCCGGCGCTCTTGATACTTTGGGCACCCGGCGGCTTCAGATTTACTTGTTACTATTATCGCGGCGCATATTACAAGGCGTTTTGGGCGGATCCGCCGGGCTGTGCCGTAGGTGAGCCTCGTTCAGGCTATCGCGGAGAGAATTGGCTTCCGCTGATCTTGCAGAACCTGCACCGATATTTTCTTTACTTAGCCCTGATCTTCATCGTAATCCTGACGTATGACGCGATCGCGGCCACACAGTTTTCCGACGGCTTTGGCATCGGTATCGGGACGATCGTGCTGACGATAAACGTTGTACTCCTTGCAGGTTATACCTTTGGCTGCCATTCGCTTCGCCACCTAGTAGGCGGCGGCTGCGACGTGCTTTCGAACAAGCCGGTCCGTCAGGGTTTGTGGGGTTGGGTAAGCAAGCTCAACCGCAAACATATGCTGTTCGCGTGGCTATCGTTATTCTGGGTGGGTTTTAGCGACCTTTATGTTCGTATGTGCTCGATGGGAGTGATAACAGATTGGCGTCTTTTGTAGATCGGTTCTGCGTAGAGTAAATGACTGAATACACAACATTCGAACATGACGTTCTCGTTATCGGTGCTGGCGGCGCGGGGCTTCGTGCCGCTATCGAGGCAAGCGCGGCCGGCGTCAACGTCGGGCTGATCTGTAAATCGCTGCTCGGCAAGGCTCATACGGTCATGGCCGAAGGCGGAATGGCTGCGGCGATGGGCAACGTAGATGACCGCGACAATTGGAAGGTGCATTTTTCCGACACGATGCGCGGCGGGCAGTATGTGAATAACTGGCGTATGGCCGAGCTACACGCCAAGGAAGCCCCTGACCGCGTCCGCGAACTCGAAGCATGGGGAGCCGTTTTCGACCGCACTAAGGACGGCCGCATCCTGCAGCGAAATTTTGGCGGGCATCGCTATCCGCGGCTTGCCCACGTCGGTGATCGGACCGGACTAGAACTTATAAGAACGCTTCAAGATCACGGTATCCATCAAGGGATCGACGTCCATATGGAAGTTACGGTAATCTCTCTGCTGAAAGACGGAGACCGGGTCGTCGGCGTATTTGCCTATGAACGCGAGCACGGGCGCTTTCGAGTGTTCAAGGCGAAGGCAGTCATCCTGGCAACAGGCGGCGTTGGCCGCGCATACAAGATCACCTCGAACAGCTGGGAAGGAACAGGCGACGGCCACGCCTTGGCATATCACGCGGGCGCAGAGCTGATCGATATGGAGTTCATACAATTCCATCCCACCGGAATGGTCTGGCCGCCATCCGTGCGCGGCATCTTAGTAACGGAAGGTGTTCGCGGAGAGGGCGGGATACTGAAGAACAGCGAAGGCCGCCGCTTTATGTTCGATGATATCCCCGATAACTATAGGAATCAGACCGCAAAGGATCCCGAAGAAGGTTGGCGATATACTCAGGGAGATAAGACCGCGAACCGGCCTCCGGAGCTGCTGACCCGCGACCACGTGGCACGGTGCATTAACCGTGAAGTAAAAGCCGGGCGCGGCTCTCCGCATGGCGGTGTTTATCTCGATATCGCGTGGATCAAAGAGAAGCTGCCGAACGCGGCTGAGCACATCAAGAAAAAGCTGCCGTCGATGTATCACCAGTTCATGCAGCTCGCGAATTTGGACATCACTACCACCCCGATGGAGGTCGGGCCGACAACCCATTACATAATGGGCGGTATTCGCGTCGATGCAGATACGCAGGCTTCGACGCTGCCCGGACTTTTTGCGGCAGGCGAATGCGCGAGCGGCATAAACGGCGCGAATCGGCTTGGCGGCAATTCCCTTTCTGACCTTATCGTTTTTGGCAAGCGTGCAGGTGAGTATGCCGCGAATTTCGCGAAAGAGAACGGCCATGGAAACATTGACAGAGCCCAGATAGAAGCGGAAGCGAAACGCGCACTCGAACCCTTTGAACGCGACGGCGGCGAGAATCCATTTTCCATTCAGCACGATCTTCAGGATATGATGCAGCGGCTGGTCGGGATCGTCCGCAATGAGGGCGAGATGGAAGAGGCACTTGAAGGACTTAGCTCCTTAAAGGAACGAGCGGCGAGATGTTCTGTTTCGGGCAATATAGATTTCAATCCCGGTTGGCACACTGCACTTGATCTAAGGAATCTGCTTACAGTCTCCGAAGCTATCACACGCTCGGCGATCGAAAGAAAAGAAAGCCGCGGCGGGCAGTTCCGTGAAGACTTTCCTGACAAGGATCCCGAATGGGGCAAAAAGAACATCGCGGTAAAGCGCGACTCGGACGGGCATATGCAGATCTCGCACATCCCGATCCCGGAAATGCCGGCCGAATTGAAACAGGTGATCGAAGAGATGGGATGACAAGAGCTTTGAACGCAAAGACGCGAAGCTACAGAGACGTAAGTGTTTTTAAATGAGTTTTGGTCTCTGCCAACTGGCCAATTTGCGTTGAAGAAACTTATGACGCAAGCAACATTCAGCATACGACGCGGAGGCCGCGAGGACGGCGAAATGGTCGATTACACAACTGATGTGACCGAGGGAATGGTCGTCCTTGATGCTGTGCATCAGATCCAAGCCGAATCTGCGCCGGACCTTGCATGCCGATGGAACTGTAAAGCCGGTAAGTGCGGATCGTGCTCGGCTGAGATAAATGGGATGCCGAAATTGATGTGTATGACACGGCTGGACACGATCGACACAACACAAAAAGTAACCATTGAACCGATGCGCGCGTTCCCTCCGATAAAAGACCTTATCAGCGACGTAAGCTGGAATTACGAGGTCAAAAAACGCATCAAGAAGTTCAAACCTCGCGAACCCGATGCCGAGGATGGCACTTGGCGAATGCAGCAATCGGACATTGATCGCGTGCAGGAATTCCGCAAATGCATAGAATGTTATCTTTGCCAAGACGTCTGCCATGTGCTTCGCGACCACAACAAGCATTCTGAGTTTATTGGCCCTCGGTTTCTTGTCTATACGGCCGCGCTTGAGATGCATCCGCTCGATACGGAGGACAGGGTTGACGAACTGAAGGATCTTTTCGGCGTCGGCTATTGCAACATCACAAAATGCTGCACCAAAGTCTGCCCTGAGCACATCACTATCACTGATAATGCGATCATTCCGCTAAAGGAGCGCGTCGTTGACCGGCATTATGATCCTGTAAAGAAACTAGTAAGATTGTTCAGGAAGAAGTGATGAAGATGTTTGAATTGAAGCCACTATCACCCGAAGCCATCCCTGCCGCGTTAGAGAAGGCAAACCGATATCGCCTGCTCAACGAACCCGGAGCGGCAGAAAGCATTTGTTTGGATATTCTGGCCGTTGAGCCGGCCAATCAGGAGGCCCTGAAGACGATCGTTCTCGCGATGAGTGATCGGTTCTCAAAAGATTATGCCGTCGGCGATACGCATTATAACGAATACCTTGCGCGTTTGACGGACGACTATGAGCGTGCATACTACACGGGTATCATTTATAAGCGGCGGGCAAAGGCAACGCTTGCAAAGGGTGGGCTTCAGGCATACGAGCTTTTTGCTCAGGCGATGGAGTGGTTCGAAAAGGCCGAGGCCATCCGCCCAGCGGGTAATGACGATGCAATATTGATGTGGAACGGCTGTGCGCGGATCGTTGACAGAAACCGCCTTCGTCCGCACGAAGTTTCAGCCACAGACACTTTGGAATAGTTCGCGAGATTCGATTTGCCCGCGGTTTGTGTTATCCTTTCGGCGAACGGTTTTCCAATTTCGTTATCAATTAACCTTTTCAGAAACAAGGAGCGATCAAATGGCAGGAAAATTTGAGATAAAGACCGGCAAGGATGGAAGGGCTCACTTCAATCTAAAAGCCTCGAATGGACAGGTCATTCTGACAAGCGAGAAGTATGAATCGCGAAAGGCGTGCGAGAACGGCATAGCCTCTGTTAGAAAAAATGCTGGCAATGACGCCCGATTTGAGCGGAAAACGGCGAAGGACGGATCGCCATATTTCGTCCTCAAAGCGGCTAATGGCGAACCGATCGGAAAAAGCGAGATGTATAAGACCAAGCGATCTATGGAGAATGGCATCGCCTCGGTAGCAAAGAATGCTCCTGACGCCGTGGTAACGGACGCCTAATAGTTTTTTGTAAGAAAATTTGGACATCAGCCCGAGCGGTATGCTTGGGCTTTTTGCTTGCCCTTCATATCAAAAGAATGTCAGAAAGAACAAGAATCGGACTTGAGCGGCTGATTACGGACCGCATCGAACTATTGAAAGGACAGCGCGTTGGACTTGTCTGCAATCAAGCCTCCGTGCTTCCCGACCTCAGCCATGCGGCCGACGTGTTCCACGAACATCCATCCATCCGGCTGACCGCACTTTTTGGACCGCAGCACGGCATTCGCGGCGATGTTCAGGATAATATGATCGAGACCGACCATACCATCGATGCCCGGACCGGGCTGCCGATCTATTCTCTTTACAGCGAAACACGTGAGCCTACCGAAGAGATGCTATCAGATCTTGATACTATCGTTTTTGATCTGCAGGATGTCGGATGCCGGATCTACACTTTTGTTTACACAATGGCGAATTGTATGCGAGCGGCAAAGCGTTTTGGTAAACGCGTGATCGTCTGCGACCGTCCTAATCCGATCAACGGCCGTGACATTGAGGGAAATATCACCGAGCACGAATTCAAATCATTCGTTGGACAGTTCGAACTGCCGACCCGGCACGGTATGACGATCGGCGAACTCGCCAGGATGTTCAATGAGCATTTCGGCATCGGGTGTGATCTCGAGGTAGTACCGATGACGGGTTGGCGCCGGGATATGTGGTTTGAGGAGACCGGCCTGCCGTTCGTAATGCCAAGCCCGAATATCCCGACCGTTGATACCTGCGTAGTGTTTCCGGCGACGGTACACATTGAAGGAACAGAGCTTTCCGAAGGCCGCGGGACAACAAAACCCTTTGAACTGAACGGAGCTCCTTACATCGATCCGTGGGAATGGGTGGCGGCTCTCGAAGACTATGAATTCGAAGGTGTCGCATTTCGCCAATGCTATTTTCAACCCACGTTTCAAAAACACGCGCGCATTACCTGCGGCGGACTTCAGATCCACGTCTTCAATCGCGATGTTTTCCGTCCGGTCGCGCTCGGTATCGCGATGATAAAAACGGCCTACGACCTCTACACTGAGAAATTCGAATGGAAGCGGGACGCGTACGAATACGAGTTCGATAAGAATCCGTTTGATGTTGTCTGCGGCACGGACAAAATAAGGCAGGCAATTGAATCGGGGAGGTCATTTGAAGAAATCGTAAGTTCGTGGTCGGAAGCATTACGACAATTTGCGAGCACACGGCGACCCTTTCTGCTTTATGGCTAGAACAAAATATATTACAAGCCGCTATACTTGGGGTGTTGAATTGTATTTTCTATTGTCAAAGTTCTACATTAGATAATTTGTCGTCTTGATCACAATGGGTCCGATGAACTCGAACGAAAATTACGACCGGCCGGAGCTTTCGCTGTTCCTTCCCGTTTTGAACGAGGAAGACAACCTAAGACCGATGCAGGCAAAGATCAGGGCTGCTCTTGAAGAACTAGGAAAGACGGCAGAGATCATATACGTGGATGATGGCTCGACAGATCGTTCATTAGAGATCCTTCGTGAGATCGCCGTCGAAGATAGACATGTTCGTGTTATCTCGCTCCGTCGCAACTATGGACAAACGGCTGCGATGTCTGCCGGGATCGACGCAGCACGCGGAGAGATCCTTATTCCGATGGATGCTGACCTGCAGAACGACCCGGCTGATATAAAGCGCCTGCTTGAAAAGCTTGACGAAGGTTACGACGTTGTCTCCGGCTGGCGAAAGAATCGGCAGGACAAGATGATCTCGCGGAAGATACCATCGATGATCGCGAACAAGATCATCTCCTGGATCGGCGATGTGCCCCTGCACGACTACGGCTGTTCGCTGAAGGCGTATCGTCGGGACGTCCTGAAAGACGTAAAGCTTTACGGCGAGATGCACCGCTTTATCCCGATCTATGCTTCTTGGGCCGGGGCACGCGTTGCTGAAATTCCCGTGGACCACCACGCCCGCACCGCAGGCAAATCTAAGTACGGGATCTCCCGGACGATCAAGGTGATCTTCGATCTGATGACGATCAAGTTCATGGCAGAGTATCACACAAAACCGATCTACGTTTTTGGGACGTTTGGGATGTTGGCTCTTGCAGCATCGGTCCTGTCGGGACTCTACGCAGTGTTTCTCAAATTTGCTGGCAAACTTGGTATGCCGCAATACCAGGCGGATTTCGTTGAAACGCCGCTGCCTATTCTTTGCATTGTGATGTTCGCCATATCGATACAGTTCTTCCTGATGGGCCTACTCGCTGAACTCCTTGTCCGCACCTACCACGAATCGCAGGACAAGGCGATCTATGCTGTGCGCGAAAGGATAGGATTTCAAACAATGGAATAGATCGTATCTGCAGGTAATGTTTTCATTTTGACCTGCGAGGGGCCTCGTGAATCCGTCGTTAGAAGTTTATGTGCGGTATCACCGGTTGGATAAACCTCGACACTACTAAAGCTGAACAAAACGCCGAGGCGGCGCTGCACTCGATGTGTGACCGGATCGTGCATCGCGGACCGGACAGCGAGGGGCTCTGGCTGGATGAGACCGTTGCTCTCGGCATGCGGCGGCTTTCGATCATCGACCTCAAGACCGGCGATCAGCCGGTTTTCAATTGCGACAAGTCCGTCATCGTGATGATGAACGGCGAGCTTTACAACTATCGGGAGATTCGTGCCGAACTTGAGAAGAAGGGACACAGATTTACAACCAATTCTGATACAGAAATACTCCCGCATCTTTATGAAGAATACGGCGATGGCCTGCTTGAATGCGTAAACGGAATGTTCGCCTTTTCGTTGTGGGATACGCGAAAGAAAAGACTCATCATCGCGCGCGACCGTTTCGGAGAAAAACCGCTTTATTACGGCGTTTTCGAAGGCAAGCTGATCTGGGGCTCTGAACCAAAGGCCATACTCGCCCATCCGGCAGTCAAGCCGGAACTCGATCTTAACGCGCTCCGCCACTACGTTTCGTTCGACTATGTTCCGGCACCGATGTCGATCTACAAAGGCATCCACAAACTTCCTGCCGCAAATGTTTTGACGGTCGAAAACGGCGAAGTTAAAACTAGACGATATTGGGACGTGAAGTGGTCAGAACCGTCTTCGTCAGTGGTCGGCGAGTTCGGTAATGGCTCATCTCACGAAAAGTCGCTAAACCGCAAAGCGGAGGAATTAAGAGAACTTTTGTCCGATGCCGTAAGGATGCGGCTTGTTTCGGACGTCCCGCTCGGCATCTTACTTTCAGGCGGGATCGATTCATCGACCGTCGCGGCCCTTGCCGTTCGGCATGCCACCGAGCGAGTAAAGACCTTTTCGATTGGCTTCGAAGAAGATAGCTTTGACGAATCGAGATACGCCCGACATGTAGCAAAGCATTTAGGCACAGAGCATTACGAGGACAAACTTTCCGCGACTACTGCCGGCTCACTGATCGTGATCTTTTTTCCGATCTTCGAAGGATCCGAATCGAAAAGGGCGACAACTTGGAAATTCGTTCGGTTTATCGCGTAGTAATCTGCTATGGCTGTTCCGATCCGTCCGGCTCCGATGATCCCGATACGATAATCGCGGCCAAGTCCAAGTATCTTTTTGAGATGTTCCCGGAGTTCATCGACAGAGTATCCAACCCCGCGCGTCCCGAATTCACCGAAACACGCCAGGTCTTTTCGAATTTGTGCGGAATTTAGATTGAATTTACGTGCAAGTGCCGCAGAGGAGATCGTACTTTGGCCCTTTTCAGCCAGTTCGTTCAAACAACGAAGGTAAACGCTAAGTCTATTCGTGGTGAGCTCTGAGACCTTTTCTACCTTCATCAAATTTCTACTTAATCAGAACAGACGGTGTTGTGCAAGGCAAAAAGTTAAGGTGGCCCTGGTTTATCTCGCCATCCGGCTGCACACCAAACCCTGCTAGCTCGATTGCGTTCTTCGCTGCTTTGCGTGAAACTTCTTTATTAAATCGAGATGATCGCATTTCTTTCAGGTACACTTATCGAAAAACACGCCAATTCAGTCATCATTGACGTAAACGGCGTCGGATATGAAGTAAATATACCGCTTTCGACCTTTTACGAACTAGGCGATGTTGGCGGCGAGGTTTCGCTTCGCATCTATACCTATGTTCGCGAAGATGCTATCCAGCTTTTCGGATTCATGACCATCCGCGAACGAGATCTGTATCTAAGGTTGATCTCTGTCCAGGGTGTGGGGGCAAAAAGCGGCATAGCCATGCTTTCGGGAATGAGCGCTGATGAGATGATCGCAGCTATCCGATCAGAGAATATTGCCAAACTCACGGCAATTCCCGGCGTTGGCCGAAAGACGGCTGAGCGCTTGGTGGTAGAGCTTCGCGATAAGGTCGGCGAGCTTGCCTCAAGCCTTAAAGCGGACGTCTCATCCTCAGCTGGCGCCGCAGCGGACGGGGAAGGTACGTTCGACGATGCGCTCTCAGCTCTTGTCAATCTTGGCTATAAGAAAGATGCCGCCGAGAAGGCTCTCCAGCAGGCGATCAAGGACGGGACCGAGATGAATGTGCAGAAACTCCTGCGGGCCGCCCTGCAAAGACTAGCAAGATGAAGGAGACCATTGTCCGTCTAAAAGCGGATATTTCAGCTTTAGACCGGCGCGCAGTTATAGCGCTTATCTATACAGCAGTCGGACTAACGTGCATTTACTATTTCAAAAATGTAGAAGCTGTCCGACTTTTCTTGGCAGGAAGTTCGCTAGAAGATTTCGGACATTTCATTGCGAATTCACACGATAACAACCTGCCGGCACTCGGTTGGTGGGTTCTGATCGTAACTATCTTTTACCTTCTATTGCCCGCATTGTTGATCAAGTTCGTATGGCAGGCAAAATTGAAAGACTTTGGATTAAGATCGGCGATCGAACCCGGATTCTGGAAGCTTTTGGCGATCTGCGTGATAGTAATGCTGCCGCTTGTTTACCTTATGTCGCTGACAGAAGGTTTCGCCGCCAAGTATCCCTTTCTTCAGATCTATAATGGCGATCCATACATTGGCAAAACATTGCTGATCTGGGAGTTGATATACTTCCTACAGTTTTTCGGACTGGAGTTCTTCTTTCGGGGATTTCTGGTACATAGCCTGAAGCCCGCTCTAGGACTTTATTCTATCGTTGTAATGACAGTCCCATATTGCATGATCCATTTCGGCAAGCCGATGCCGGAAACTCTTTCGGCTGTTTTAGCGGGGATATTTCTGGGTTGGTTAAGCTACAGAAACGGTAGTATCTGGCTCGGGCTTATTCTTCACTGTGTAGTTGCTTTTTCAATGGATATTTTCGCTCTGCTGCATAAGGGCATCCTATTTCCGATGAATGCTGGGCTTGCGAACTAAGCTCCCGTGAAGATATTACTACAAGAATGGGTATGACAAATGTCAGCAAAAGCTCGGGCGAGGCGGTCTGAGATATTTCGCAGAGCTTTTGTTATCAGGCCTAAGACAAAGATTCTGATCCCAGGTCTGAAGATGATTCAATAGATTTGGGATCAAGGCCGCCGACCCTGACTTCAGTTTGTTGGATGAGGAGGAGATGGCCGCTCTCCTCCGCGAAGCAATGCTGTTTAGAGAGCGGAAATTTGGACTGACAAAATCACTAATGGCGATGTACCCGGAGAATATGTCGGCACTCTGATTCGGATTTCAAAAGAGCTTTCGTATAATCGGCCTAGAGAATTATCAAAGCATTTGCTTAATTGGTGCCCGCTTTCGTTGTAGTTAGCGCAATTCTGATCATTAACGGTATCTAATGATAAATACGCCAGCCATAAATATTCGAGACGAAGTGCTTGCGTCGGAAGATGCCAGCTTCGAGGCAAGTTTAAGGCCTGCCAAGCTTGCCGATTACGTTGGTCAGCAAAAGGTCAAGGACAACCTTCGTGTGTTTATGAAGGCGGCTCTTAAGCGACGCGAGGCTCTCGATCACATCTTGCTCACAGGTCCGCCGGGGGTCGGAAAGACAACACTCTCTAATATTGTCGCCAATGAAATGGGCTCTGCTCTTAAATCGACCGCAGGCCCGATAATAGAAAAGGCAGGCGATCTGGCAGCGATCCTAACCAATCTTGAAGAAGGTGATGTTCTCTTCATCGATGAGATACATAGACTGAACCCGGCGATCGAAGAGATACTCTATCCCGCAATGGAAGATTATTCTCTTGATCTTATGATCGGCCAGGGAACAGCCGCAAGGTCTATAAAACTGGAACTTCCAAAATTCACGTTGGTCGGTGCTACAACGCGGCCCGGCCTGATAACGGCTCCGCTGCGTGGCAGATTCGGGATAATCTTTCACCTTGATTTTTATGGTGTTGATGAATTGAAAAAGATAGTGGATCGCTCGGCTGGAATACTCGATGTTGTCATTGAGAGTTCCGGATCGAATGAGATCGCAAGGCGTTCACGCGGAACACCGCGTATTGCTAATCGCCTCCTACGACGCGTTCGCGATTATGCTGAGGTAGATCACGACGGGAAAATAACCGATCACGTCGCAAATGACGCCCTTAACCGTATGGAAGTCGATACTTTCGGCCTGGATGAGATGGACCGCAAGCTTCTGCTGACGATCATCGAAAAATTTGACGGCGGCCCGGTAGGGCTTGGGACGATCTGTGCTTCGCTCCACGAAGAAAAGGATTCTATCGAAGAGATCATCGAACCATATCTGCTTCAGATCGGTTTTCTGAACCGAACCCCTCGCGGTCGAATGGCAACACGGCTGGCATATGAACACTTTGGTTTGAATATGCCAAGTGCAGCAGCCACCAACATACCGACCCTGTTTGAATAGGCTTAAGGATCAATTGTCCTGAAACTGAAAAACGTAGGTCGTGTCTCCGATATTTAGGGTCGCAAGTCTGAAACTTGAACCGGGTGCAGAGCGAAAATAAAAGCTCCCAGAAACGGTCTTTTTCCCATTAACATTCTTCGCCGAGAACTGTTTCGAATTAAAGATGGACTTAGTTGATCTGGTATTTTTTGCCGATACGGTCCCCACTCCGCCAGTTGGCCCGCCATCACTTGCAGATGTGGTCGTAGCCGTTGGGTCCGACTTAGACATTCCCGGAGCCTGAGGGATCACCGTATTTCTAGGATCGGGCTTCGGAGGAGGGTTTATACCTGGTATCGGCTCGGTCCTTGAGCTTTGCCGAACCAGGTCCGCATTGCGAAACTCACCCGGACGCCAAATATCGACCATTCCGATAGCTGCCGGCCCCTGATCGGTAGCTATAGGAGTATTTCGCTCGACAACAATGAAAGCATTCCCTGTTGCCAGCGGTTCAGCTCGGGCAAGAAATTCGTTCTCATTGGAATAGTGAACAAGTTTCCAGGCGTTTAAGTCCAACTCGATCTTCTCCGCTGAATTGTTGGCAATATGTATAGAAGCCACCCACCGCGTTCTCTCATCTATGAGCTTGAGTGAGACCGCTATCTGCCCATTTTCAATTACCTTTACGATACTTCCGTTCTCATCAAACTCTCTGCACACGACCGTTCGCTCAATAACAAGCTTCTTGCTTCCGCATTCCGCCTCGGATGTCCAGAAAATGATGTTCGGCTGATATTGGGCAAGAGCAGAGACCGCGGACAAGAACAACGCGATGATAAAAGTAAAGAAGATCTTCACTGTACGAGCCTCCTTGCGCCCGATGTTGGGGTTACGACTGAAGGATGACCTAGCTTACTCCTACTGAGGCATCACCGTCAATATTTTTATCATTTTTATCGCAAATACGGTGCTACTCTTGGCTGTATCAGGCAAATGGACACCGAATGCGTGCAAAAGCAGAGATCGAAGACGGCATTACCACGTGAAGAACTAGCATCAAGCGCCCGCCTTGCAGGGCGATCAATATTGAAGCTTTATCGAGTTCATATACTTTAGCAACACACGCTGTCGTCGCACCACACGCTTTCGATTCTTTTCCGGATTGAAGACATTTAGCGGACTCGGTATCATCGCCGCAAGAAAAGCTGCCTCTTCACGAGTGAGATTCGATGCGTTCTTGTTGAAGTAGTGTCGGGATGCAGCCTCGGCTCCGTAAATGCCGTCACCCCATTCGATCACATTCAAATAAACCTCAAGGATACGTTTTTTTGAAAGATTTCTCTCAAGAAAATAAGTATAAACGGCCTCGCGTCCCTTTCGTAGAAAGTTTCGGTCCTCGGAAAGATAAAGATTCTTGGCAAGCTGTTGCGTTACAGTGGAAGCTCCTCGCTTGAACTGAGGCATCGGCGGGATCCAGGCATTCGGATCGAAATCGCCTGATTCCTTTGCTTCACGCTCGCCTTCTTTGACCGCGTCGTCCCAGGCTTTTTGGATCGCTTCCCAGTCGAACCCGTTATGCTCAAAAAAACGTGCATCTTCGCCCGCGAGTACAGCTCTGTGGAGATGGGGTGAGATCTGGTCAATAGGCGTCCAGATCATATATTTGCGCGGTTCACGTCCTTCAGATACGGCTTCCGAAATGCGATATTCGATCATTGATGTGCTCGCAGGATTCTCCGTTCGCAGCTTCGCAATGCTTGGAAAGGTGATAAGTTCATACGTCAACCAGACGGCGATCGCACCGATCAGTGTCAGAAACAGAACTTTTGTCCAATACCACATGCCAGATCACAGTAGCTGAAACTATTGCAAATGTCGCAATAATAACATCATCTCAGCTTTCAATTTTACAATTTCCCAATACAATACTCGATATGGCATCGAACGAAAATGTCGTCGCGGTGATCCTAGGTGGTGGTGCTGGAACACGTCTTTTCCCTCTTACACGCGACCGCTCAAAACCGGCAGTGCCCCTTGGCGGAAAGTATCGTTTGATAGATGTCCCGGTCTCCAACTGCATAAATTCGAACGTAACGCAGATCTTTGTCGTAACGCAGTATAATTCCGCCTCGCTTAACAGGCATATATCTCAGACGTACCGTTTCTCGAATTTTTCGACCGGCTTCGTTGAGATACTTGCTGCAGAACAACGAAAAGATAGCCCTGGGTGGTTTCAGGGAACAGCTGATGCCGTCCGCCAGATAATGCCGCACCTTCGCGATTGGAGAGTGAAAACGCTTCTGATCTTATCAGGCGATCACCTTTATCGGATGGATTACCGAAGATTTCTCGCTCGCCACTATGACACCAATGCCGACGTTACCATCTCCGTCATCCCTGCGAAGCCAGAAGATGCAGAGGGATTCGGACTGCTGAAAACCACCCCCGAAGGCAAGATAACGGAATTCCGGGAAAAGCCAAAAGGCGACGAACTCCTTTCAATGAAGGTCGATACCACCAGCTTCGGCCTTTCTATTGAAGAAGCAGCTCGGCGCCCTTATCTTGCCTCGATGGGCATTTACGTATTTAACTACGAACGGCTTGTCGAACTCCTAAATGAGGACGAGTCGCGGGTTGATTTCGGCGGAGAAGTCATCCCAGCCGCCATACGCTCCTGCAATGTACAGGCTCATCTTTTCAACGATTACTGGGAAGACATTGGGACGATCCGAGCATTTTATGAGGCCAATCTTGATCTTGCGTCTCCGTTGCCTAAGTTCAATTTTTTCGACACATCAGCACCGATATACTCGAGGAGCCGTTACCTGCCACCTTCGAAGTTGCAGGATTCGGACATCGATCGGTCATTGGTCAGCGAAGGCTGCATCATTAATGGCATCTATGCCCGGAATTCTATAATAGGGCTGCGGAGCAGGATCGACACCGGTGTCAGGATAGAGAATTCCATTCTGATGGGTTCTGATTTCTATGAATCCATATCTGAATTGCAGTGGAATCTAGATGGTTCTGTTCCTAACATCGGCATCGGGCGAAATTCTCATATCCGCAAGGCGATCATCGATAAGAACGTACGTATCGGCAAGAACGTAAAGCTCTTGAATTCGCGCGGTGTTGAGAACGAAGATTGCCCGAACGGCTCATACTATGTCCGGGAAGGCATAATCATTATCCCGAAAAACTCCTTGATACCGGACGATACGGAGATCTAGCTTTTCATCTAGCGCTCCGGGATCGAATATGTCGTTCGTGCTTTTACCGCGACATTCTCACGATCCACGCGTATCCGGATCCTGCGTTGGGAGCCAGGACGGGCGTCTTCGCTAGGATAATATCCGATCCTATAGTATTCCCTTAATTCGCTTGCAATGGTCTTGAATGCGTTCGCCAAGTTCCCAAAGGTGTTCGCCACAAAGACTCGTCCGCCCGACCTTTCTGCCAATCGATCAAGGAATTCCTCAGCAAATCTATAATCCTCGGGCCGTGTCCCAGTCTCGCTCGGACGCGAAATAACCGGACCCGGTAATGGAAACGGAAGTCCGCTTCCTTCACTGGGAACTGTCGGCGGCGTTTTAGTATCGCGGATGTCTGGCCTATTGACGATAGGCTTGTTCCGCATTGATTGGACATCTGCAAAAGTGTCGTACCGTATCGGGTATATCAGGACATCTGACTCGGATACGTCGCGCAAATTTGAAAGATCATTGGATTCGCGACTTGTGGTATCCACGCCGTCCGTAAATAGAACGACCGCCTTCCTTCCATCAATTCCAACCAGCTGTCGATTTATGACCAGGTCGATCGCCTCGTAAAGGCTAGTGCCGGTGGATATCCTGGTTCGGCGGATCGCGGAATAAATGACGGAACGATCATTTGTCGCATCACACAAGAAGTGGACGTCGCCGTCAAAAGAAACTATTGCAACGCGGTCATCGGGCCGAAGCTGGTCGATAAAAGCGATCGCGGCTGATTGGATTTCCTCTATCTTGAAAACTGTCGAATAGCTGACATCAAGCATAAGAACCACCGTAAATGGTATAGCCTCTGATTGAAAATACTCGATCGTCTGTTCGACATTATCCTCGAACACCTTGAAATTTTCGCTGGTCAGTCCTCCGACAAAACGGCCACTTCGATCAACCACTCTCACCGGGAACGAAACAAGACGCGTCTCAACACGGATCACTTTGCCTGCTTCTTCAGCTCCCGGATCAGTCTTTTCGTCAATTGAGGGTGTAGGAGTAGGTTCAGGCGGTACTGGACGCTTATTAATACGCTCAGGAGTCGGGCTTGGTAAAGGGCGGCGAGACTGCCCGACGGAAACATCCGTAAGCAAAAATAGAGAAATCAGGCAAAGAAGAAATAAACGCTTATCCTGCATCGGTTATGACAGCATATTCGATGCCTTAGCTAACTACAACGGATGCCTCAGCACAAATTCGCCGAGACATCCGAGACGCGAGTTAGTTGAATTTATTTTGATGCGAACCGATTCTCACTCTGGCCCACTATATAGCTTGTTTTTGCTCTCACCACGACATTCGGCCGCATAACACGGATGCGTATCTGCCGTCGTTCGCCCGGCTGGCCGACAACCTCCGGATAATAGCCGACCGAATACTGTCGCCTTAGCTCTTCAGCTATTCCAGAGAATGCAGCATTCAGATTAGCGGTCGTGTCTGCCTCGAACTTTCGGCCTCCGCTCTTCTGGGCCAATTCTTCAAGGTACCGATTACCCGTTTCATACTCTTCTCGCGAAGAACCCGCAGGACCGCGACCCACGGTCGGGATTCGGTCCTCCAAAGATAAGTTAAGGAGCAGGCTATGAAATGTCAGGATATCCAACTCGATCTGGCGGTTTATTTCGATGATGTTCTGGCTCAGGATGCGACCGAAGCGATAGACGCACACCTTGCAGCCTGTCCATTATGCCGCGACCGGCTCGCCCATTATCAGGAAAATCGAAATGCACTTCGCCGTGCTCGGCCAATCGTGGCAAATGATAGGCTGATCGAAAATATTCGTGCTGCGGTTCGAAATGCCATTGCTCCGGAAACAGTTTCGCCGGCATTTAGGCTGATCGGGGACACGCGAAGCTGGTATCAGCGATGGATGATGCCCTCGCTTGTTGGCTCTTTTGCATCGGTAGTATTTGCCCTCTCGCTTATTTGGCTCGTACTTTCACCGGTAAATCGTCCGATGATCGCCTCTGAGCCGGTCTCCGGAACGTCCACCCTTTATCTTGCAAGCACGAATACTGACTTTGTCGATGGCATCGATCTTTCCCCGCTGGAATTCGCCAGCACCAGACTTTCGGTAGCCTATGAATCTCCTAGCGTTAATCCGCAGGGTGCTCTTGTCGCTCTTTCGCGCTCATTGGTGCGCGGAGAGATGAAGGATGAGGAAGTGGTAGTAGTCGCTGACGTATTTGGGAATGGACTTGCAAGAATAGCCGAAGTAGTTGAACCCAGGCGCGACGATAATGCGATATATGAGCTTCGCAAAGCTCTGCAGGCACCGGGATCAGCTCCTTTTGTTCCGGCGTCGATGGACAAGCGTTCGGAATCCGTTCGAGTTGTGCTGAAGTTCCAGAGTGTCGACGTCCCTGTGAACAGCTCGGGTTTATAATTCAACACCCCGAAACTTTGCAGACTACATCTTGTCTATCTCAGCCTTTAGCATATCTGCGTATTTAGTGCTGATAGCAGCCAAACGGCGATGCTGTTCGAGAGCTTCAGCTTTCCTGCCCGCAACGATGTGAATTATGCCAACATTGAACAGGGCCTTGACGAAATTCGGGCTCAACTCAAGTGTTCGCATATACGAGCTAAGAGCTTTATCGATCTTTCCGTCGTCGTAGTAGGCTCCGGCAAGAAGATAATGCATATCGGAATATGCCGGATTAAGCCGAACAAGTTCCTCTAATCCCGCAACAGCACGCTTCGTCAAGCGATTTGCCTCCGCCGTCCTTCCAAGTGCCCTGTTCGCCCTTGAAAGATAGAACAGAGCTTCGCCGTCATCAGGCTTTATCCGCAATGCATTGTTGCAGGCAGTAATGGCAAGGTCGTATCGACGAAGGTCATTGTATGCCCTACAAAGGTTTGTATACGGCATATGAGTGCCCGGGCTGAAACGGATCGCAGCCTGAGCCGCATCAACCGCGTCCTGATGCCGGTCGGCAAGACTGTAATACCAGCTAATGTCAGTATAAATATCGCCATTGGTCGGGAAGATCCTGAGAGCTCGCCGCGAAGCCTCGATAGCCTTTTCGAACTGGGCCATCGCACGATAACCTTCGGCAAGTTTCTGATAGGTTTGATAGACATCAGGTCTTGCGGTTACCGCTTTCTCATAAGCGGCTACGGCATCATTGAACTTCATCTGGGCGGTGTATCCATCGCCGATCAAAAGATAGGCATCGGCCACATTACGCGTACCTCGCCTTATCGCCTCTTCGGCTGAGGCAACCTGCGACGCTGCATCGCCCGTTCGAGCATAAAGCTGGGCCATTCGGAAGTGCACCTCAGCGTTTGCCTGATTTCTTTGAGCAAACCGCTGATATGCGGAGAGTGCTTCATCATAATCCTCCTGAGCGAACGCAATATCCGCAGATGCAAGGAGAAGGTCCTGATTGTTCGGATCAAGCTGCAGACCGCTGCGGACATCATTCAATGCCTTCGCGTAATCATTCTTGGCAAAATAGATCCGCCAACGCACAAGGTAAACATCGCCAGGCCGGTTGTATCCGCGCTGCAGCGCGGCGTCAAATTCCGGAAGGGCCATATCGAAATCATCAAGATAGTAATGGGCCATTCCCTTCCAGAAGCGAGGATGGGGGTTCTCCGGTCCCAGCACGATCGCCTGTGCATATTGGTCTATCGACCCACGATAATTCTTCTGGCGAAAAAGCTTATCGCCTTCGGTAATTAGCTGTTGGAAACGACGTTGGTTCTGGCGATTCTGTGCATCTACAGTCTCTGCCGACAGCATAAGCAGGCAGCCGATCCATAATATGCCGATCGGAGAAATTAACGTTTTTTTAATCATAATGGCCTCATCACATCTTATTGCAAAATTGTCGGCCGCGGGCGTGGAGTCGGCGCTCGCGTCGGGGCCGGGGTCGGACGCTGAGTTGTCGGCGTCGGTCTTGGGATCGCGGGCGTAGGTCGTGGACCTGATGGCGTCGGACGCGGATCCGTGCTTACCGGCGTTGATGTCGGCTCCGGACTCGGGGACGGCTCGGGTGAAGGCGAAGGTGACGGCGATGAGTCAGGCGTCGGCGTCTCCGTAGGCACGGCAATATCTTCATCCGGTGTCGGTGATGGCGTCTCGACAGGCGTAGGGGTTGGGGTCGGGTCTGCATCGACCGCTACATAATTGAAATAAGCCCAAATACCACCGGCAATTCCTCCGCCCAAAAGCAACAGGAGTAGTAACCCCCCAAGCAAAGCAATGATCTTCCCGGCTCCGCCTTTTTTCTTCGGTGCAGATGCAGCGGCAGCGTATTGCTGAGCCTGATCGCCCTGCGACGCTCCCCATTGCTGATCTCCGGTCTCTCCAACGGCAGCCGCAGTTTGAAAACCCTCCGTCCCTTGCCTCGCATCATAGTCGCTACGGGAAGAAGTGTCTCCTGCCCCTTCAAAGGCGATGATCGGCACCGTCGCATTCGGTTCAAAATCCGAACCGGTGTCTTCGGATGCTGAGTTTTCGAACCCGCTCAGCCCCGAATAAGCATTGGTCATCGCAAAGTCCGGAATATCCTCTTCGGCGGAGGCTAGAGGCACGTCAGACTCTGGCTGGTCCGAAGTTTCGGGTATAAAAGAAGCAGCTCCGGGAATAAAAACCTCGGTCTTTATCCCTGACTGTTGCGGCTCAGACGGAGCATCGACAGGAACGCCGTCATAAACAAGCGTTGCCCCGAAATCGGGCTCAGGTTCGTTCATCGGCGCTGGCACAAGCACATCTGCCGCATCTCCCGTAGGCGAAGCTCCTGCCTGATCAGAAATGTTTGTCCCTCCCGGAATGACAACAGTTTTTGCAGACATCGCATTCTGAACGTCGCTATATGCGCGGCGAAGCGTCTTCTGCATTTCCCGAGCGCTCTCAAAACGCTTCTCTTGGCTAACCGCCATTCCGCGTAGGATTACGTCAGATATCTCTCGAGCGACCTCCGGATTGACCTCATCGATCGGGCGAACGGGATCAGGCGACCCATTGAGCATATCGTCCGCACGTGTTAGCGCATCGACCGGGACTGTATTTGTAAGTAGTTGATAGAGCGTCGCAGAAAGCGAATAGATATCGCTTCGCGGGCTTGTTCCGATACCTCTGATCTGCTCCATCGGGGCGTAATGCGGCGTATATCCGACCACGCTTCCGGTGCTCCCGCCGCTGGTCGGGCCGAGATTCGTTTGCCCGGTCGAACTTTTTGACAATCCGAAGTCGAGGAGCACTATGTGATTCTCATCAGTAAGCTTAAGGTTCTGCGGTTTTATATCCCGATGGATTATTGGCGGCTCGTGCGAATGAAGATATGAGAGCGCATCCAAAAGCTGATCTGCCCAAAACATCACCCAACTGACCGGGAATGGTTTTCCGGCGATCTCGATCCTTTTAGCCAGATCATCACCCGAAATGTGTTCCATAACAAGGAATTGTTGGTCGCCCTCTGTGAAATGATCGCTAACTTTCGGCAAGACCGGATGACGAAGCCTTGCTAATACACGAGCTTCCCGCTCAAATGCATTGTCTAAGGCTTCATCTCCGTAATGAAGCGTTCGCTTTAACGCAACCGCGCTTCCCAACCGCTGATCGACCGCGAGATAGACTTCGCCCATGCCGCCTTTGCCGATGAGCTGAACTATAAGATAGCGGTTTTGGATAAGTGTGTTCTGTGCAAGGGACTTCATTTGGTGTTGTTAATCACAAAGCGAACGTGAGTAATTGAGTACTATTGAGTACTTCGGACAGACAAAGGGTTATTTTCCAACAATTCATCCTAAACTTCAATAGTAAGTGTGGAAAGGCCAACTAGATCTAAATAGTTAAATTGGAGCAAATACGGCGGTCAATGTCTCGAAGATCACTCCCTATGCTGCCAGCAGGGGCCGGGCGTTTTCACCCGTCTAGTGCAGGGTGTGCCCTTTTTGGTCGGAGCCCCGCATTTGAAGATCTTTTCATCATCGGCCAAATTAGGACGTTGTTTAGTATCCGACGCCCTAGAGGAATTGGTATCTTGTTCCTGCGCACGTTCGGTTCCCGAAACAGGCTCCCTAGTATCCGTTAAGCTCTTTTCTGCGATCGATCTAGTTTCAGGCACAGCAACTGATGTGCTTTTCAAGGTTCTCGGGGCATTCTGCACACCGGCGGGCGCAGGCTCCGCCCTTTGCGAGCGGAAAGATACGAATGCACTGCCTACTATCAGGATCGGTATCAATAAGACAGACCACTTATTCCAAAGTTCACTTATTTGATGGTCCGTACTGCAAAGGTCGCAATACTGCCGGCTGTGCCGAAACGACCATTCCTCACGGATTATCCGCTGGCCGCACTCAGAGCAGAACTTTGGCTTATAGAACATCAAACTGTGCAATTAATTAATGGGACGATCTAAAGGCCTAAATATTATAGCCGAGCATGCTCTCAGAGCGAAGCCTTATCGCGTAAGGGTAAACAAAGCAACGCTCTTTCTATGCTTTTCGTCTCATTGATATCATTTACCCTATGTTGTTTTATCGTTTCTTCATATCTACTGTTCTTATCTCTATTTGCTGTATTGGTGTTCTTGCACAGGATGACGATCCGATCCGTGTTGATACGGCAATTGTCAGGCTCAATGTTGGTGTGGTCGATCAGCGGGGACGTCCGGCACTTGATCTTATTCGCGGCAACTTTACCGTTTATGAAGATGGAAAAAAACAGGAGATAACAACCTTTGAGACCTCGACCGCACCGTTCAGCGTCGTAATGCTTTTGGATATGAGCGGCTCCACGAAGAGCTTTCGCCAGAACATAAAACTCTCTGCCGCTCGATTCCTGGACGCTTTGGGACCGGAAGACCGGATATCCGTTATCGAGTTTTATACAAAGTTACGGGTATTGAATGATTTTACGACTGATAGGCGCCGGGCTGCCCACTCTATTTCCGTTGCGAACGGCAGCGGTGATACCGATCTTTACAAAGCGATAGATTTCGCAATGGATACGCTTGCAAAAGAAAAAACCAGGCGAAAGGCGATCGTTGTTCTTACCGACGGAGTTGACACTGCGGCCCAGGCCCTAGACCGCGCACTTCTTTCAGAAACCCCAGATGATCAGGTGGAAACGATCATAAAGCCGGATGCTAACGCGACGCTTGACCGGCTTCTGAATCGTGCCCATTTACAAGGTGTTACTATTTATCCGCTCGCCTTGCCGACCGGTGATCCGGCACGGCTTGCGGACCCGACTCCGCGACAGGTAGCTATGTTCACGGCGGCCAGACAGCGGCTGCAACTGATCGCAGACCGTACCGGCGGCACTATGAACACAATACGGAGGCTCGAAGAAATGGGCGCGTTGTATGCACTGGTTGCCGCAGACCTCAGGACGCTTTATACGATTGAGTATCAACCGTTAAACGCTCAACGCGACGGAAAATGGCGCACTATCTCCGTCGAGGTCAACGATCCGTCGTTGATCGCAAGAACACGACAGGGTTATTTCGCTCGTTAACTCCACCGATACCGGAACGCGTCCGAAAGACCAACATTGCCAGATCGCGGCCGCCGCCGTGCGCAACTTGCTTGACATATTCACGGCACGGTTTGTATCCTTTAGGTTCGCTTTGCACCCGTAGCTCAGCTGGATAGAGTGCTTGACTACGAATCAAGAGGTCGCATGTTCGAATCATGCCGGGTGTACCACAATCTCTGCAACAAAAGCCCTTTATCCTACGAAATATCAAGATAATGGGCTTTTTTGCCATCCGCAGACAATTTATGTGAATCTAAGGAGTGTTATGAAGAACGCGATCTTTACACGACTCTTGCTGACGACCTCGGGCCTTGCCCTCGCCCTCGCTGCTTTTTTCTTTATGAAAGATACAAATGTTCAGGCCGCAACGGACATTGATACTGCGGCAAACCCGCTGCTTGCCGAATGGGTCGGCCCATACGGCGGCGTCCCGCCTTTCGATAAGGTAAAGGTCGCCGACTTCAAACCTGCGATCGAAGCCGGAATGGCAGAATCGCTTGCCGAGATAGACAAGATCGCTGGCAACACCGCCGCCCCGACGTTTGATAACACGATTGCCGCGTTGGAGCGGGCCGGGCATAAACTTGACCGTGTTCTGACCATTTATTACATCTGGGGTGCGAATATGGCAACGCCTGACTATCAGGTTGTCCAACGCGAAATGGCTCCAAAGCTTGCCGCCTTCAACGACAAGATCAATCAGAACGAAGCTCTCTTCAAACGCATTGAGGCAGTCTATAACTCTCCGGAAAAAGCAAAATTAAATGCTGAGCAGCAAAGGCTAGTCTGGGTTCATTACACAAACTTTGTGCGTTCGGGCGCGAAACTGAGCGCAGAGAAAAAGGCGCGGTTGGCTGAGATAAATCAACAGCTCGCCGGTTTATTCACAAAATTTGGCCAGAATCTCCTCGCCGAAGAGAATGGCCAGTGGGTGGTCCTAAAAGATGGATCCGATATGGCGGGGCTTTCACAATCTCTCAGAGACGCCGCAGCCGCAGCTGCTGTAGCAAAGAAGGTCGAGGGGGCCGCCGGAATAATCATCAACACGCGCTCTTCCGTCGATCCGTTCCTTACTTATTCTGACCGCCGTGACCTCCGCGAAAAGGTCTGGAAGATGTTCATCAATCGCGGCGATAATCCTAACGAATTTAATAACAATGCGACTATAACCGAGATCCTTCAGCTCCGCGCCGAACGCGCAAAATTGCTCGGTTATGAAACTCACGCGCATTGGCGGCTTGAGAACGCGATGGCGAAAACGCCCGAACGCACTATGGAACTGATGGAAACCGTCTGGCCTGCTGCTATCGCTCGCGTCAAAGAAGAGGTCGCCGATATGCAGGCTTTTGCGGACAAGGAGGGAGCAAATATCACCATAGAACCTTGGGATTATCGCTACTATATGGAAAAGGTTCGAAAGCAAAAATTTGATCTTGACCAAAACGAAGTAAAGCCATATCTACAGCTCGACAAGATCCGGGATGCGATGTTCTTTGTCGCAGGTGAATTATTCAACTTCACATTTTCACCTGTTACAAACGCCCCTGTCTTCCATCCGGACGTTACAGTTTGGGGGGTCAAGAATAAGATCACCGGAAAACACGTCGGCCTTTGGTATTTCGATCCTTACGCTCGCGATGGCAAGCGGTCCGGCGCCTGGATGAATGCCTATCGCAGCCAGCAGCGAATGGACGGAAAAGACATCACGACGATCGTTTCAAATAATTCGAACTTCGTTAAGGGCAAGCCCGGCGAACCGGTGCTTATCTCTTGGGACGACGCTTCTACTATGTTCCACGAATTCGGCCACGCGCTTCACGGACTTTCCTCGAATGTAACCTATCCTACGCTTTCCGGAACTGCGGTCGCACGCGATTATGTCGAGTTCCCATCGCAGCTTCTTGAGCATTGGCTTTCCACACCCGAAGTGCTTCAAAAATATGCTGTGCATTATCAGACCGGCAAGCCGATCCCGCAGGAACTGGTGGACAAAATCGAACGAGCCTCGACATTCAACCAGGGCTTTGCCACGACCGAATATCTATCGTCGGCTTTGATCGATATGAAGCTGCACCTTGCCGGCGATAAGAAGATCGACCCGGTCAAGTTTGAAAAAGAAACACTTGCAAGATCCTCTTTAGGCGTCTAGCTGTTTTTTCGGGAACATTTACAGTTGATCTCGCAGAAGCTATTTGCGGTGCGGCAATTTCAAATGCTGAAGCAGATCTGAATGTTCTTGATTCGGTCGCGGCACTTGCCGAACACAACCTTATTTCTGAACGATCGCAAAAAACACACGAGACACGATTTAGGATGCTTGGGGTCGTTCGCGACCATGCTATCTCTCTTCTTAGAGAGGCGGGTGAGTATGACATTTTGTTCGCCCGATTGGCGGAGCATTATGCGAACAATGTCGAAAAGGCTGAGCCGCTGATCCAAACAGCGAGTCCCGGTGAGATATTTAGGGTCTTTGAGATAGAGCACGACAATATTCGTGCCGCATTGAAGTGGTCATTCGATAAAGATAAAAAGAGCGCGTTGCGCATCGTGGTAGCTCTTCGCAACTTCTGGCTTCTCCATGGCCATTTGACCGAAGGATTCAATTGGCTTATCACAGCAGCGGACCACCTGGCAGATGCGACTCCAGAACATCGGTTAAAGATCTATAGCGGCCTTGGACTAACGGCTAGGTTTCGTGGACAACATGATGTATCCCGAAAAGCATATGAAAACGGTCTCGAAAGTTGTATCGAGGCAGGCGATAAACAAGGTATTGCAGCGATGAATCGGGGGTTAGGTCTTGTTGCCATGCAACAAAATGTCTTGGAATCAGCCCGTCAGCATTTTGAAACGGGCCTGAGATTGAGCCGTGAACTTGAGGACGATTACGGTATTGCGATGTCATTAAGTTTCCTAGGAGATCTTGCTCGCGTTGAAAAAGACCACACTCAGGCCCGCAAGTTGTTCGAAGAAGCATCCCAGCTTTTCCGCACCATGGACCGAAAGGTCGCTCTTGGCGATTCATTAAATAATCTTGGGACAAGCCGTTTTCTTACAAACGATCCGATAGCTGCAAACGAAAGTTTTGCAGAAGCCGCCCGGATCGCCATCGACATCGGCAACAAGATAACGCTTTCGCATTCGCTTGATGGATTCGGAGCTTTAAGAACTGCTGAATCGAATTTTCACGAAGCAGCAAAGTTGGCGGGTGCTGCTGAAAGCCTTCGCGAGTCACTTGGTTACAAGAATGAACCGGCTGAATTAGCATTTCGTGAAAGCTATCTTGAGAAGGTCAGGCATCGCCTGTCACGCGAAGACTTCGAATCCGCCTATGCCGAAGGTGTTTCTTCAGATCCTGTTCAACTTGCTCAGCATTCAGCGAATATTTCCGGGGAGGCTAAAGGAGCCGGCGAACTTCAGTATAGCTGATCCTGCCTACTAGCCGAATAGTCGCGGCAGACGCGATGTAAGGTCTCTAGCAAGCAATATCTCCATAGCATCATCTACGGTAACGATGCCGGCAATATCGCCTTCATCATCGACTACGGGCAGTGCAAGCAGATTATATTCTGAAATTGTTTGGGCCACTTTTTCTGCGGGATCTGAGGGGTGAGCAAACCTGAATTCGGTACGCATTACCTCTTCTATTTGTTTTTCCGGATCTGCGAGTATCAAACTTCTAAGACTTATAAGACCACAAAGCTTCCACGAACCCTCTTCCTCTACAATATAGAGGTAATAGATCATATTTGGCGTCTCTGCCATTTCGCGAAGTCGGGTTATCGTTTCTCCGACGCTCAGCTTTCTCGGGACGGTAACGAACTCGGTTGTCATCAGGCCGCCGGCTGTATCGTTGTCAAAAGCCATTAGCTCAGCAACGTCCGCACGTTCCTCATCTTCCATTAGATTGAAGAGTTCCTGGGCTTTGTCGTCATCCATTTCTTCCAGAACATCTACGGCGTCATCCGGAGACATCTCTTCCAAAATGTCCGCTGCCCGTTCTTCATCCATCTCCTGAAGGATCCTTGCTTGGGCCTCTGTTGACATCTCTTCGAGAGTGTCTGCCGCGATCTCGTTGTCAAGGCTTTCCACAACCTCCGTGCGATGGATCGGCGAAAGAGATTCCGCAAGCTGTGCTATCTCAACAGGGTGAAGACGAGAAAGCTTATCGCTTGATGATTTTAGCTGGACAGTAGCGGTTGCCGTATCTGTAGCCAGATAACCGACGTCCGCCCAGTCGATCACTTCTACCGGCTTGTCATAACCATAAAACCCCTTTGGTAAAAGCCGACGGAGGAAACCCTGAAAACTTATATCTGCTCCAGAAATACGCCACTCGTTGCCGGCTTCGATAAGTTGAACGTCGTTTACACGAACCACGCGCTTTCCGTCCACATCGATCAGCTGTTTATCCAAAACATCCCTGCCCAGCAGAACTTCGCCCTCACGTCGTTCAAAGGGGGTGAGGTTCAGCTTTGCAGAACTCATCCTTGCCCCAGACTCTCCAAAATCTGCAATATTGCGTTGCGGAATGAAAAAATTTCTACGCCGAAATCGCGCAACAAGCCCGATGACTGGCGGATGATCATCATCGCCGTACCGAACGAGCACGTCATTGACAGATGCTATCCGCTCACCGCGAGAATCAAATATCGGGCCGCCAAGCACCTGAGAAAGGTAGAGCATATCGCTAAAGATACTCCAAACAGGAGTTGGAAAAAAACTTCAAAACTCCAAAATAGTTTGCTTTTTCACCTGATTGTGCTATCCTACCAATCCGAATATGCCCAACATTGTTGGTCATTGTTTAGATTTTTAGCAAACGTTGACTTCGCGATATCCTTTTGTTTGGCTCCTGCCGAAACACCATACTTGGTCCACTTACACCTTTCACTTTTATCATTTTAATTTCAAGAAATGAGAATCATCGGAACTTCATTGACCCTACTATTTGTCTCTAGTCTCCAAATTTCAGGACAGGCTGTAAGGGTTTTCGATAATTTCGATCGTTCGCAAGGAGTTACTGTTTACAAGCCGCCTCCGCCGCCTGACCCCAATACTGGTAAGGTGGCAAAAAGGGTTAAGCGAAACGGAAAATGGGTAACCATCTATGAGGATCCGCTTGTTAAAAAAACGGCAAGCACGAAGCCGAGTGTCGTAGTAACGGACGGCCTGGCGACGCGCGAAGGTGGCTTTTCCCCAAATCCGGTTCGTCTCGTTATGGGATCGAACACCACGTTAAAGGGTTTCACGACCGGAAATCCGGTCTATGACCAGCACATTCTCGATTCAAGCCGCAAGTACCGCATCGATCCGCTGCTGATCTATGCTCAAATGCATCAGGAATCTGCATTCAAACTTCACGCTCGCTCGCACAAAGGAGCCAGCGGATTGATGCAGTTAATGCCCGCGACGGCACGCCGGTTCGGCGTAACCTCCATCTACGACCCAAAACAAAACATTGAAGCCGGCGTTCGGTATATGCGATGGCTACTAGATCATTTCAATCAAGATGTTGTACTTGCACTTGCCGGCTACAATGCCGGTGAAGGAGCAGTAATGAAACATGGATGGCGAATTCCGCCATATCGAGAGACCCAGGAATATGTTCGGAGGATAAGCGCTCGCTACAATTCCATTTCAGATCCGAGCTACATCAAGAACGTTCGCACGACTGATCAGCAACTTGCCAAGGTAGAGCAGAAAGAAGCCCCGCCGCTGACCGTTATCGAAGCAATGCCGATGACTATCCGAACCGCTGACGGCAAGATGATGTTGGTCAATCAATAAGACCTTTCTATCTTACTCAGACCCAATAATCTCTATCGAGCGAACGATAGTTTATCGCTTCGCTCAAATGTCCCGGGCCTATATCGTCGCTTTGATCTAGGTCGGCGATGGTGCGTGCAACTTTAAGTATCCGGTCGTGAGCCCGTGCGGAAAGACCCTGTCTGTTCATTGCCCTTTCAAGAAGCTGCTCGCTTTCCGCATCCAGAGAGCAATACTTTCTTATATGCGACGGAGACATCGCTGAGTTTGAGAAGATTCCGTCGGCGGCTAAACGCTCGATCTGCTTCTCTCTCGCATTTATCACGCGCCGGCGGATGACATCGGAGCTGTCCCCATCGGATGTTCCTTTTCCGCGGAGCTCGTTGAACTTCACCGCCGGTACATCGATATGTATATCGATCCGATCCATCAGCGGCCCGGATATCTTGCTTACATACCGTTGGATCATTGCGGGCGAGCAGTTGCACTCGCGTGACGAACCAAAATAGCCGCACGGACACGGATTCATTGAGGCTACTAGCGTAAAATTAGCCGGAAAGGTCAGCGACGAAGCGGCCCGTGAGATGGTTACCTGCTTGTCTTCCATCGGTTGACGCAGCACCTCAAGAACACTGCGATCGAATTCAGGAAGTTCGTCAAGAAATAGAACTCCAAGATGGGCAAGCGATACCTCACCCGGCCGCGGGACGGAACCGCCACCGATCAATCCCGCCTGCGAAACGGTATGATGCGGCGATTTGAAGGGTCGCTCGGTTATCAATCCGGAGCGGCCCGTCAAGCCAGCGACGGAATGGATCTTTGTGATCTCCAGAGCTTCTTCAAACTCAAGCGGAGGCAAGATCGTTGGCAAGCGTTTTGCAAGCATCGTCTTGCCGGATCCCGGTGGGCCGATGAAAAGAATGTTGTGCCCGCCGGCGGAGGCAACTTCCAGAGCGCGCTTTGCCGTCTGTTGGCCGCGCACCTCCGCCAGGTCGAACCGGTAGTGTTCTCGATCTCCGTTGAGTTCATCGGCACTAAGCTCCAGTGGTTTGATCCTTGGGGTAGTGGAAGCAATAAGATCCTCGGCAAGGCCGGCCGCCTCGCGAAGCGAAGAAACAGGGTAAACATCGATCCCAGTAACTACCGCGGCTTCTTTGGCGTTTTCTTCAGGGACGATAAGATTCTTTATACCGTTATCCCTTGCGGAAAGCGAGATCGATAGAGCTCCGCGCACAGGCCGGACACGACCATCGAGCGAGAGTTCGCCGACGCTTAATGTGCTTTCCAGCAATTCACCGTTGCCCAGATCACCGCTCGCACCTAGAATGCCCAAGGCTATGGGCAGATCGAAACTAGCACCTTCCTTCTTCACGTCGGCTGGTGCAAGGTTTACTGTTGCCCTCTGAACCGGGAAAAAGAAACCGCTGTTGCCGATCGCGGCGCGTATGCGTTCGCGGGATTCACGCACCGCGGTATCGGGAAGTCCGACGATCGTTACTGCAGGTGACATATCGTTCTGCAATGCGGGACGGAGATTTACCTCTATATCGACAATAAGCGCATCAATGCCATAAACGGCGGCTGAACGGGTTAGGAAGACCATAGATTTTCGGGAAGTCAGGACTCACGGCATTCTAGCCGAACTTCCGTGCGTTAACAAAGCGGGTGCGATCGGGAGCCATTACATGCGAGCGCGTCCGCAATGCGGAAACAAATTCGTTATCATTGACGTAGGTAAGAACAGAGATTTCCGTATAATCGAATCATACATATAAACTTACGTTTCCACAGGAGCAACATATGTCCAAGGTTTTTCGTGCCCAGATCGCGCTGTTCATAGTTCTTTCGCTGGTATTTGTGCCGCTTTCATCGGTTGCCGTCAATGCACAGACCGCCTCATCAGTTCCAAAGATCGAATTTGAAAAATTTACGCTTCCGAACGGTCTGCAAGTGATCCTCCACGTGGACCGGAAATTGCCGGTAGTGCATGTGAATCAGTGGTTCTTCGTCGGATCAGCAAATGAACGGCTTGGCCGGAGCGGCTTCGCCCATCTTTTTGAGCATATGATGTTCCAGGGATCGAAGAATGCAACAAAGGAATATTTTGACTATGTTGAGGCGGCGGGGGCTAACCTGCTTGAAGGCGGTGTGAACGGCACGACGAACCAGGACCGCACAAATTATTTTGCAACCGTCCCATCGGGAAATCTGGAAAATCTTCTATGGCTGGAAGCTGATCGTCTTGCAACGCTTCCTGAGGCCCTGACCAAGGAATCGCTTGATAACCAAATAATGGTCGTGCGAAATGAACGCCGCCAAGGCCTTGAGAATCAGCCCTACGGTCGCTCATTCAAGCTGCTCGGCGAGGCATTATTCCCCGCCGGGCATCCCTATCAATCTGATGTCATCGGGGTTCACGAAGACTTGGCGGCAGCCACGCTGGACGATGTCAAGGATTTCTTTCGTAGGTTTTACACGCCGAACAATCTTTCGCTGGTGATCTCGGGTGATTTCGACCCTGCCGAAGCAAAACGGCTTGTCGAGAAATATTTTGGCACCATCCCGCCCGGGCCGGCGCTTGAGCGGCCCGCAAAAGGAAAGGTATCTATTGGTTCTGAAAAGATCGTCGAGGTTCGCGACCGCGTGCCCCAGGAGCGGACATATTTCGGTTGGCACTCACCGGCATATTTCGATGCAGGCGATGCAGAAATGAATCTTGCCGCTTCTATTCTAACAACAGGACTCTCATCCAGGCTTCAGCGTTCATTGGTGTATGAAAAGCAGCTCGCGACAAACGTTGCCGCATTTCAGAGCGGCCAACCGCTCGCGGGCTGGTTCGGATTGTTGGCGACAGCCCGGCCCGGCGTAAAACTTGAGGATGTGGAAAAGGCAGTTATTGAAGAGATCGCAAAACTTGCGCAGCAAGGTCCAACCGAAGCCGAACTCGCGAGGGCGAAAACACGTTGGGAATATCAGTTCGTTTCGGGACTCGAGAGCATCGGTGGTTTTGGCGGAAAGTCTGACAGGCTCAACCAATACAATACCTTTTTGGGCGATCCCGGAATGTTTGATGAGGATGTTGCCCGACATCGAGCAGTAACGCGTGAAAGCCTTCAGAGGGCCGTCGCTGAGTATCTGAACACGAACAAAAGGGTGCTTGTAAGATTCCGTCCGGAGCCATCCAGCCGAGCGCTTGATATTGCTGTAGATCGTTCACAAATGCCTCCGCTCGGCGGTGACCGTCCGTTCACGGCTCCTTCGGTAAAGACGGCGAAGTTAGAGAATGGACTGGAGGTTTTTGTTGTTGAAAAGCCTGAGCTTCCGAAGGTATTGGTCGGGATGGCAACTCGTGCGGGGACCATCGCAGACGCGAGCGGAAAAGAAGGAATTGCCGCGATGACCGCGCGTATGCTCCGCCGCGGCACAAAAACCAAGCAGGCATTGCAGATAGACGAGGCTTTAGGTGATCTTGGCACCAATATTTCAGGTCAGGCAAACCGCGAATATGCAACGCTTGGCAGTGAGGTGTTGACCCGCGATCTTGATTCGCTATTGGCCGTGATGTCAGATGTTGTGCTGAACCCTTCGTTTCCGGCCGACGAATTCGAAAAGGAAAAGCAATTGACGCTTGATGGACTTAAGCAGGCGGCAAATAATCCGAATTCGGTCGCTAATCGGGTTGCTGCAATGATCGCATATGGTGCGGATCATCCATACGGAAGGCCGGCAGGCGGTTTGCCGGGGTCTGTCGCTACGATCACCCGCGATGATCTCGTCCGGTTTCATCAAGAGCGTTGGAAGCCGGGATCATCGGCAATGATATTTGTCGGTGATGTTACTTTGAACGATGCGGTTGCAGCGGCCAGGAAACATTTCGGCTCTTGGTCTGGCGGTTCTGCTCCGGCGATGAATATCCCGGCAAAACGGCCGATGTCTAGCGGGAAAGTTTATCTGGTTGACCGCCCCGGGGCAGCCCAGACGGTCGTTTCGCACATTCTTAACGCACCCGAACGTAAGTCGCAGGATTATTATGCTTTGTCGCTTGCCAACGCTGTTTACGGTGGCGGATTCGGAACCCGGCTGAATCTGAATCTTCGTGAGGAAAAGGGATATTCATATGGTGTTTTTGCATTCCCGCAGCATTACTCAACCGCAGGTGCATGGATAGCGAACGGTGGCGTGCAGACCGACAAGACGAAGGAATCTATCGTCGAGTTTATGAAGGAGCTTCGATACATCGCCGGTGAGAAGCCGATCACACAGGCCGAATTCGAAAAGGCAAAGCTCGCCCGGATCCGCGGTTACGCTCAGCAGTTCGAGGCCTATCAGCGTATCGGCCATCGGTCCCCGTCGAGGTGAACACGGCGGGCGGCGATATCTCTAAACTCGTTTCCGGCTTCCCGAACCTCTTCATTCAAAAATGCGACGGAACCGATCCGCTCGATTCTTACGCTGCGTTCAAACGCGCGGTCGAATACTGCCGCGAACGCAAAGGCCCCGCATTTGTCCATGGCAAGGTCATTCGTCCGTATTCGCACTCGCTGTCAGATGATGAAAAGCTCTATCGCCCCGACGAAGAGCGCGATGCCGACGCCGCGATCGACCCGATACGCACATTCGCCGAGTTTCTGATGACTGAGGGCATCATTACGTCGGAAAAGCTTGAAGAGCTTCGCAAAGAGGTCGATGCCGAGGTCAACAAGGCCGCAGACATCGCGGTCGAAACGCCGCAGCCGCCGCCCGAATCCGCGCTTCGCAACGTCTTTTCTCCCGATGTCGATCCGACCGACCGTAAGTTGTTTGATACAGAGAACGGAGCGGAATTATCAGGCAATCCGGGCACGATGGTTGATCTGATCAATCGCTGCATGCACGAGGAAATGGAACGCGATCCGCGCATTGTCGTTTTCGGTGAAGATGTTGCCGATTGCTCGCGCGAGGAATATCTCGACATCGTGAAAGGCAAAGGCGGCGTGTTCAAGGTAACGGCCAACCTGCAAAGAAAATTCGGCTCGGCACGCGTTTTCAATTCGCCGCTCGCCGAAGCGAACATCATCGGCCGTGCCGTCGGCATGGCAATCCGCGGCCTGAAGCCGGTCGTCGAGATACAGTTCTTTGACTACATCTTCCCGGCGATGATGCAGATCCGCAACGAGGTCGCGCTGACCAGATGGCGAAGCGACGGCGACACCAAATGCCCGATGGTAATTCGTGTACCCGTCGGCGGCTACCTGAAAGGCGGTGCAGTTTACCACTCGCAATCTGGCACCACGCTTTTTGCTCATACGCCCGGGCTTCGCATCGTTTATCCGGCTACGGCGCTCGATGCCAACGGCCTGCTACGCACGTCGATCCGCTGCGACGATCCGGTATTGTTCCTCGAACACAAGCACCTTTATCGTCAGGTTTACAACAAGTCGGCCTATCCCGGCAGCGAGTTCCTGATCCCGTTCGGCAAAGCAAAGACCGTCCGCGAAGGAACCGACGTTACCATTGTTACGTTCGGCGCACTGGTCGAACGTTCGAATCAGGCCGCGAAACGGCTCGAACAGCAAGGTATTTCTGTTGAGCTGATCGATCTTCGCACGCTTGTTCCTTACGATTGGGAAGCCATCGCTGAGTCCGTTAAAAAGACCAGCCGCGTACTCGTGGCACACGAAGACCCGATCTCGTACGGCTACGGGGCCGAGATCGCCGCACGCATCTCGAACGAGCTTTTCGAATACCTCGATGCTCCGGTGCGCCGCGTCGGGGCTACTGATACCTTTGTCGCATATGCCCCGCAGGTCGAGGATTTCATCCTGCCGCAAAGCGAGGACGTCGAGACCGCGGTGCAGGAACTGATGAAATATTAGATTTAGTAATCTGTTTGTTTAACATCAAAAGCACAGATGAGCACGTAAACATTATGCCGGCCGGCAAGAATTTATATTGATGTTTCTGTGTTGTCTATGTAAAATTCTTATTACCCTATGGTAGCGTCGCGGAAGGGGTGCCCGCGGCGCCGTTTTTCCGCTTTCGGCACCCGCACCAAAAGAGGAGTCAAGTTGATGAAAAAACGAATCGCATCATTGATGCTCCTTCTTTCGATTATCTCTGTTTCGGCCGGTGCGGCGTATGCGGTTATCTTTAACGAGAAATCGTATCAACGCTGTCATGACGACAAAGGTGTCCGGATCGATTCGAAAGAATGCGACCCGAATGCCTGTGGTTGTTTTTTCCACTGGCTGGAAGAGTACATCAAAGGAATGTTTTGATATCCGTTTGGCCCCTTTGTAGCAAGCAGTAAAAGGACTTCCCGAAAATCAGAGATCCTTGGCTGTTTTATTCAGCTAAGGATCTTTTTACGTCTCCAAATAAAGGGAAACCGCTTCCCGGCGGCTTCCCCTCCCTTTGTAGCTTAAAGGAATGGGCTGAATCGTATTCAAGCCCAGGGTACATTAGCGGAGAAGCGAGCCCCTGACCACAAGTTTTAAATAAAGTTGGTACTGTAAGGAATGAACGGGTATTGGTCGGCAATCGGCTACATTGGTTTTTATAAAGGCACCGTCTCATCTTCGATCTCTATCGCTGACGATGCGGTCGCTGCTAGCGTTCATATTTACAGTTTAGCAAGTTTATAAACCCCCTTCGCTATCCGTTCGGAGAAACCCTCGTCAACAAGTTGATGATTTGCCTTCCCTGACTCCCAGCGATAGAATCCGAACTTGCCGGAAAGTTCGCCCACGAGGGTCATCCCACACATTTGAAGATAACAACGTGCCAGCTCGCGAACCGCATCTTCCCTTGCCATTTTGATGCTCATTTCCTTCGGGAATCTGGCTTCGGCGAGTGTCCAGATGTATGTGAACTTAGGCACGTAAACCACTTCTTGCGGAATTACCTTCATCCGCTTTTGAAGCTCATCCAAGGCCTTTGTTAGATCTTTCTTGTCACTAAATCCACACGCTTCGCGCAGATCGGCAGTTGCCATCTCCCATTCTTTTCGCAGGATCTGCAGCACCTTCTGAGCATTTTTAGACAAAACTCCGCTCTCACCCTTTTTCGAACAGCCCCAGATAGCATTGAATACAGGTATCATTCGCGGAGCCAGGAACATCGAATGCCCCTTGTAGATCTTCCCGTAATACATCTTACCGTGCGCAATGACCTCATCTTTTAACACCCACGCTCGGCTTGCCTCCGGATCCTTCTGAACGTTCCTAGGCATATGTGCGTCGCGCCGTCCACAAACGGCAATATAAACAGATGGCATTCCTTTTCTATGATCGGTAAGTCCCAAACACATTCCCAGGTCATTGATCATATCTTCAACCTGTCCAACGGTCTCAATGCGGTATGCATCTTCTCTGCGCCATTTTCTGTCGCGGTATTGTTCTATATCTTCTGGAAGCTGCTGCGGCATAAGAAAATTAAACCATAGACTCTTTCTATCTTGGTATCTGGAAGCAAAAAGCGAGGCGTTTAAAACGCCTCGCCCATAAAGATACCGAAGATATACGTCTTTATCTGGGACCATCCTGTCGGATAGGTGATGATGATTGAATCGTTACGGTCGAACCCGGCATTAGACGTATGTCGTCCCGGCCGCCAATGATAACCGAGCCAGCACCGGCACCGCCTCCGATAACTGCACCAATAACCGCTCCTTTGGCTCCGCCCGCTATCGCGCCGATCAATGCTCCAAGGCCGGCACCAATACCACCGCGCTTCGCAGTCTCATTCGTCTGGCTATCACTCTTAGCCGTACCCTCGTTATCAACCTTTATCTCTTTGCCTTGTGTGTCTCTGACGGACTGCACAAAGCCTCCGAAATCGTACGCTTTACCGTCGCGCAAGGTTATGCGTTCGAAGTTGAACGTAACATTCGCCCGCCCGGAGATCTGGCCTGAGCGTCCGACACCAGAAATATAGCCTTCGATCACCGCACCTCGATACTCTATCGGCGATTGGACAGTCATCCGAAATCTATCATTGTTCTGTGAGACCTTCGTGTTTACCTCGTTCTCAAGCACACCTGTGATGATTGTTCCATTCGGAACCACAAACTCACCGATCCGTGGTTTGCTAAGCGTCGGATTGGGGCTGTTTGAACCTACGCGGTCATCTGGATCATTCGAAGAATAGCCGTCAGCACCGTCGTAATAGCCGTCGTCTGAATCATTATTCTCGATACCGAGTTTCGCGACCTGATCTGTCTTTAAATATATGCTGTCTGCAAATATCGTCTCATTAAGATATTCGGTCGTGATGCGGCGCGTTACCTTTAATCCGCGTCCACTATTTTCGGAAACAAAGGTAACTGTGTAATCCGTTTCCCCGCCAATGCTTGATATGGTCAATTCGTCACCGCGGAGCGTTGCGCGGACGCGGATAGTACGGCCATTTGACTGTTCCGTCATCTCGCGCCCATCGGCCGTTAACGTGATCGGCGAGCCTTTTGAGGATGCCAACGTAACGCGTTCACCGCGAACACTTATCGCGATCTGCTCAGGTGCTTCAAGTTTTGATTCAAGATCTCTTCGCTGCTCGCCCGATACGCGTATTGAACCGATCACATCTGCAATCCGTTCGCTTCGGGAACGGTCAAGATCGTACGTACCGTTCAAATTAGAATTTGATAAGAAACGGTCATCCCCATAATCTCCGGTTTGCGAAGCATTTGAGATCCTGCCTGACCAATCCGGCGTGATGCCGTAGTAAGAAGCGAGTCGCCCGATCGAGGCCTTTACTTCAGACCAAGAAACCTCGACCCTAGGCCCCTGAGGATTTCCGCGAAGAAAACCCTCGATATCGTTAGCTGCGGAAATTATGTCTTCCATATCGCTGCGGTTCTCGCGGCGTTGATCAAGATTAGAAGAAAATGTTCTGAGCGCTTCGCTCATCGCATCAAGCGATGACTGTGCATCCTGCTGCACTTGTCGCGAAGCAGAAGAGCTTCTAAGCCGAAACCGAAGGTTAACGGCCATATCGTCAAATTGAGCGTTAAGGCTGCGAAATGTGTCGCGTATCTGCCTCTCATTACGCCGCTGGGCATCAGCATTTGCCGCAAAGAATGTAAAAGTAAACCCTGCCACTACAAATGCCGAGATCAGGCTTCGAAAACGTTTCATGGTCATGTCTCCAAATTATAATTGCCGGCGGCACACGTCCGCATCTGCTTTGAAGCATTTTGCGTGCCTTGCGTTGTCGGGTGTATTCGTTAGCCCGATTGGCACACGGCCTATGTTAGAATCTCGGTAAGTTTCATAGAACGAATTCGGGAGGATCTAATGGCAGAAGGCGGCTACAAAGCGACGGTACGATTTGCGGGCGACGAGCTTTTCATCGGCACCACACCGAGCGGGAATTCGGTAGCCATTGATACCAAAGGAGATAGGCGATCCGCCCCATCACCGCTTGAGATGCTACTGGTGTCGGTAGCTGCCTGTACGGCTGCGGACGTTATCTCCATAATGCAGAAAAAACGCCAAGACGTCCGCGAATATCTGGTTGAGATCACAGGCACCCGTGTTGACGAACACCCCCGGAAATTCACAGCCTTTCACCTGAACCATATCGTGCGCGGACGCGGCATTTCGGAAAAGGCTTTAGCCGATGCGATTCAGCTATCGGACACCAAATACTGCTCAGTCGCCGCAACGGTCCGCCCGACCGCCATGATCACCACAAGCTACGAAATAAATGAACTGGAATAAATAACCACTTAACGATCATTCATAAAGTCAACCTGTAAAACAATTTGCAGGATATTTTCGTTTGCCTTGATATTTCTTAGCATCACGGAGGACAAATTCACATACTAGTTTTCCAGACCCATTAACTAAATGTGGGCCGATCTGTTCAGCTCTCTGACCTCAGTGAAATATCTAGGAGCTTCCCAAAATATTGCCTTTCAGTATGAGCCATGAGCTTAATAGCTCCGATCTAGGCTCTTAAGCTGCGTGAGATCACAACTGGCTGGGTTTGGAACACTGCCGTTATTTTTACTCTATCCCAGATAAGAAGGCATTATTAGCCATTATCGCGGATTGCTCCTGCTAGCCATCAACTTGCTTACCCGTTTACCATTTTCCAGTTTTCGGCACTTTAGAAATTGAAATTTCTGCCGATTCTATTAGTCTATTTAATAGGAACACATTAACCATTTTGGGAATAACCGGTCGGCAAGATCCGGCCTTCACATTATTTTGTTGTTTAGAGACTCTGTCCAAGACCACATCGACCACCAATGAAACCAATACTTAGGATAAGGAATGAAAAGCTCACTAAGGCCTTTAAGGAGTTTTTTGACAGTGAGAAGTCCGGTGCGATAATCCTTGTTGCTTGCACCGTCATTTCGCTTACGCTGGCAAATGTTATAGGCAAAGCATATCCGGACTTTTATTTGAAAACCTACTTAGGCATAGAAGGCTTCCTAAAGCTAAGCATTGAGCATTGGGTCAATGATGGCCTGATGGTTATTTTCTTTTTCCTGATCGGGCTTGAGCTGGAGCGCGAGCTTTACGCAGGTGAACTTTCAAATTTTAAGAATGCTCTCTTACCGATATTTGGAGCTATCGGCGGCCTTGCTCTCCCCGCGCTTATGCACTTTGGCTTCAATGCCGGCACGCCGACCCAAGCAGGCATCGGCATTCCGATGGCAACGGACATTGCATTTGCTATAGGTGTCCTTGCTCTACTTGGCAGCAAGGTTCCTGCATCGCTGAAGGTTTTCCTTGTCGCGCTGGCTGTAATGGATGACCTTGGAGCGATCATAATCATTGCCGTGTTCTATACGGCCGAACTTTCCTACATTTATCTGGCGTCTGCCCTCGCGGTTTTCGCTCTCCTCATCGCTCTTAACCGACTTGGAGTGATGAGCCTTGTTCCATACCTGATCGGCGGCGTATTCATGTGGTTCTTTATGCTGAAATCGGGTGTTCATGCGACCATTGCCGGTGTGCTGTTAGCTTTTGCGATACCATTCACACACAAGCGCGACGACGAAAAGTCTCCGTCTTACCGGCTTGAACATATGCTTCACAAGCCTGTAGCATTTGTTATCTTGCCGATCTTCGCCTTGGCCAACACGGGTATAGTTATCGGAGGCGATTGGGCTTCGGACCTCACGACAAGTAATAGTCTTGGGATCATATTAGGTCTTTTCCTTGGCAAGCCGATCGGCATAACGTTGCTCGCTTTCATTGCCGTAATGTTAGGAATCTCCAGGCTCCCGTTGGATCTTAAGTGGAAACACATCTTCGGTGCCGGGATGCTCGGCGGGATCGGTTTCACCATGTCGATCTTCATCTCGAACCTTGCATTTGTCGGAGCAGATGCCGACTTTGTGCTTAAAACGGTCAATTCGTCTAAAATGGCAATTCTGGTCGCCTCTCTCGCTGCCGGAACGGCCGGATTCCTATGGCTTAGTATTCTAAGTAAGCGGGCAGCGGCAGGCACAGATGAGGATCTTATCAATTATGCTGATGATGAGGACGAGGCTTTAGCCTAAGATAAAATGAACACGGGTTTCACAAGTGTACCGTTCAAAGCTGAAAAGCATCAGGGCTTTTCCACAGTAAACGGTGTCGCAAAATTTTCATCTGCCGGTATCGTCTTTGAATTTGAATCGAAGCTATTGGGTATGATCGGCAGCGGTGTTCAAGAGATCCGATTGCCGATCGCAGAATTGCTCGATGTGAAGTTCAAGAAAGGCGTCTTCAAACGGGGAGCTAAGATAGAGATCCGCACAAGATCATTTGCGGCTGTGGCCGAACTTCCCCACCAAGATGGAAAGGTCACATTAAAGATCTCTCGCGAAGATTTCGAACGCGGGCAAACTGCGGTAGAGCAGCTTAGAAAGGATATGCAGTCTTATAATGCTGAGCTTCCTCCTGTTCACACACCGGTCAGCCAACTTTTCACGGACGAAAGCGAAGCAGAGACCCAGTTATTGGAAAAAGATGGCGAATAGCGAGCCCTGTCAAAAAAGATATGGCGAAGGCTCGCTATTGTTCAGACTCGTCGTTATCTTTGCGGAGTTAGTCGCGGATCCTGTTTTGGCGTCAGTTTGTACTCCCTAGGCGGTTCAGCTCCCATTAAGTGTCTAACAAAGTAATCCCAACGCCGACGCATCATATACCAGTTGTCAGCAGCAAAACCATGCCGTGCGTTCGGATAAATGATCAAATCAAAATCCTTATTCGCTTTTATCAAGGCATCTACAACGAGCAATGTATTGTACGGAGGTACATTGTCATCCATTCCACCGTGTGCCAGCATCAATTTACCCTTTAGGTCCTTGGCAAAATTTTGATTGGCCTGATCTGTGTAATCATCAAGTCACTTAGCGGAGTAACTTCATCCACACCGGCTTCGCAAATGACTTCGGCTCCTGCTCAGGGCTCTAATGCCACCAATAGCAATACGGGAGGTGGTAATTGATTATGCAAAACGCTGATGCATTGAATGCAGGAATGACTGCCGAACCAAAACTGAATTATCTGACCAACGGTACGACGCTCAAATCCTGGCTGCTGACCAAGGACCATAAGCGGATCGCGATAATGTATTTGATCACGGTCTCGCTTTTCTTCCTGGCTGGCGGTATGTATGCCGCGGTAATTCGGCTTGAATTGCTGACACCGGCAACCGATCTTATCGAGTCGGCAACGTACAATAAAGTCTTCACTCAGCACGGGATCTTGATGATCTTCTTCTTCCTGATCCCGTCGATCCCGGCCATTTTGGGTAACTTTTTGCTTCCGATAATGATAGGAGCAAAAGATCTTGCACTTCCGCGGATCAACCTTTTAAGCCTTTATATCTACTGGGTGGGCGGACTGTTGACCATCTATGCTCTACTTCAGGGCGGTGTTGATACGGGTTGGACATTCTACACGCCTTACAGCACCACGTTTTCGAACAGCTATGTGATGGCGGTCGGACTCGGGATCTTTATCAATGGCTTTTCGTCGATATTGACCGGCCTGAACTTCATCGTAACCATACATACTATGCGGGCTCCGGGAATGACGTGGTTCCGAATGCCGCTATTTGTTTGGGCAAACTATGCAACTAGCCTGGTGATGATACTGGGAACACCGGTCGTTGCTATCACGATCCTTTTGCTCGCGATCGAACGTGCGGCGGGAGTTGGTATATTCGATCCGGCAATAGGCGGGGACCCGATCCTGTTTCAGCACCTTTTCTGGTTCTATTCGCATCCGGCTGTTTACATAATGATCTTGCCGGGAATGGGCGTCGTTTCCGAGCTCATATCGAACTTTTCGCGTAAAAAGATCTTCGGATATGAATTTATTGCATTTTCGTCGATCGCGATCGCGGTTTTTGGTTTCCTTGTCTGGGGACACCATATGTTCGTTTCGGGACAATCGATTTATGCCGGATTGGTATTTTCGTTCTTGACGATGGTGGTCGCAGTCCCTTCGGCGATCAAGATGTTCAATTGGACGGCCACAATGTACAAGGGGTCGATCTCCTATGACACGCCTATGCTGTATGCGATAGGTTTCCTTGGGTTGTTCCTTGTTGGCGGTTTGACCGGATTATTCTTGGGTTCCATCGGTCTAACAGTACATCTGACTGATACTTATTTTGTAGTTGCCCACTTCCACTACGTGATGGTTGGCGGACAGGTGATCGCATATCTCGGCGGCATCCACTATTGGTGGCCGAAGATGACCGGAAGGATGTACTCGGAATTCTGGGGAAAGATTTCGGCTATGTTGGTTTTTGTCGGGTTTAACCTTACATTCTTTCCGCAATTCATTCTTGGGTATCAGGGGATGCCGAGACGGTATGCATCTTATCCGCCTGAATTTCAGGTACTTAATATCTTTTCTACGGCCGGAGCTTCAGTGCTTGGCGTCGGACTCTTGATGCCGGTCGTATATCTGACTCATTCCCTGATCTACGGAAAGAAGGCAGGGGACAATCCATGGTTGCTTCCGGGGTTAGAATGGCGCACAAGTTCGCCGCCGCCGACCGAAAATTTTGAGAAGATGCCGGTAGTAACATGGGAAGCCTACGATTTCAGTGAAGAAAACGGGCTGGATATTGAAGAAGCCCGACGAAGACAAAGGGAAGTAGTAACAGCTTAGGATCGAGTAAATACCGGCAAAGGTTTATTTGTATTTGGAACAGCCGGGTTACGGTGAGTAAAAAAAGAAGATGGCGTCACACGCAGATACACATGACCACGCACCCGGGCTGCAGCACCAGTTCGAGGACATGAAGCAGCAAGAAGAGTCGGTATCCATTGGGATGTGGATGTTCCTTGTGCAGGAGATCATGTTCTTCGGCGGGCTGTTTACGGCCTATCTTGTTTTTCGGTCCAGATTCCCTTTAGCGTTTGCGGAAGCAAGTAATCATCTGGACGCGTTCTGGGGCGGATTGAATACACTTGTGCTGATCGTCAGCAGTCTTACGATGGCCCTTACGGTGTTTTACGCACAGCGGGGAAATCGCAATATGCAGGTGATAATGATCCTGCTGACAATGTTCTTCGGGTCAGTGTTCCTTGGTGTAAAGGTCATTGAATATACGGACAAGTACAATAGTGGCCTCGTGCCCGTTACGGGTTGGAACAAAAAGACCAAGGGAGGTGATGTTCAACACGCGGCCGAACCCGTTAAAAGGGATTCAGCTTTTGCAATTCCTCTGATCGAAACGAAGGTTGAGGCAGCAGCCGCAAGTGAAGGCAAGCCCAAACCGCCAAACCCTCGTGGGGAATTTCAGTGGAATTACGGTACGCATGTCGTTGACTATGGGCTCGCCAAGGAAAAGGAGACCGGAAAGCGATATCTTACTGACGCGGAACGCGTTGGGTACTTCACCAACGGAGTATTTGACCCGGACAAGTATCGCGACAAGATCCGTATCTTCTATTACATATATTTTGTAATGACGGGGCTTCATGCTCTTCATATGATCGTCGGCCTTGGGATAATGACTTGGCTGTTGGTCATGGCGTGGCGAAATACTTACAGCGCCGAATATTATGCTCCGGTCGAAATGTCTGGGCTTTATTGGCACTTTGTAGATATTGTTTGGATATTCTTGTTCCCGCTCCTTTATTTGCTGGGACGGCATTTCTTGCATAGTTAGGTGGAAGTCTTATGTCTGATGATCACAACGAGAGCCATATTGGCTTTCCAGGGTATTTAGGGGTTTTTGCCGTGCTGGTGATCGGCACCCTTTTCACGTATTGGTCGTCCTTTTGGGATCTGGACGGAACCCTTTTTCCGGGCGCGAACACATTGTTGGCTCTAGCGATCGCATTTACGAAGATGACCTTCGTTATGCTTTTCTTTATGCATGTTTACTGGAGCCCTAAGCTGATCTGGCTTTCGGCGGTGGCGAGCTTCTTTTGGCTAGCTATAATGTTCGCATACACGATGCAGGATTATTTGACCCGGGGACAGGGAGTTTTTGGGGGCTGATCTTAGTATCGGAGTCGTTTTCTTGCGCGAAAGGTGAGGCATTCCTGCTCTCCCTTTCGCGTATTTCATTGGTTGGGAAATACCAGTTTTGGGTGTTAGAATTTTAAGTTTAACGGGCGAGGGCCCAAGCTCGACCATTTATAGGGACAACAGCAGTTGAGGCAATCGCATCTTTTAGGAGAGGCTCGCCTAATAAAGTTTTGAGAAAGCTTTTATTCATTTTGATCGTAGCTTCAATGTTCGGGTCGGGTTGTATCTCGATCAAGAGTGAGCAGCGCACTCCGACATTGCTTGGCACAGTTCAGGCCTCTCAGGAACAACTGATGGCCGAGGTCAACCGCTATGCCCGAGTCGGTTCAATGAGTGCGAAGATGGACCTCAAATTTGAGGATAATTCATTCGCCCAGTTCGGCAGTAAAGAGGTCTATCGTTCGGCAGACGGCCAAGTAGTTGTTCAACGGCCGGCAAGCATTCTCTTAAAGGTGCAGGTTCCGTTCATTAAATCAGACGTCGCTCAGATGACTTCCGATGGCGAAAGGTTTCGCGTTGCGGTGCTGCAGGCCGGCAACTGCAGCAATTGTAAGAAGTTCGTGATGGGAACTAACAAGGCAGACTACACGGCCCTGCAGAAGAACTTGGATGCGGTGGATGGTGCGATCTCCGGCGACATCAAACAGAACGTCAATGCCTTTTCAAACCTTCGTCCGCAGCATTTCACGGATGCGATGCTTGTTCGTCCTACGAGTGATGAATATCTCTATGCGGTAAGCACCATATTTCAGGAAGAGGAAGACATTCGCGAACCAAAACGATCACAGCTCCGCAAGGTTACGCGTGGCTATTATCTTCTAGACGAATATGCTCGTGCTGCCGAGGGACAGTTGGTGATCGTAAGGCGCTTTTGGTTTGACCGGAATGTAAAGATCCGTCTTGCCCGCCAGCAGATCTTTGATGCACGCGGCGAACTCGAATCTGATATTACTTATGGAATTGAAGGAAAGCTTGGGCCGTCCTCAGACTATGATCGGTTACCTCTGCAGATCCTTGTTACACGTCCGCAGGAACGTTATTCTATGCGGTTGACCTATCAAACCCCGTCAGAGGTCAAGATAGGCAATACTTATCCGGAATCGGCCTTCGTCCTGGAGAATAGTTGGGGCTTGGAGGTTTTGGACCTTGACGCGAAGCTGGCAGAGGTATTGGCAAATCGGCCGCCGTCCGCCAAGCCGGCAGACCGCCCGAATGCAAATAGCTCGACACGATTTCAGCGTTAGATATGGCCGCGATACTTCAGACAGAGGACCTCACAAAGTCCTACAGGATCGGTAAGATCGATGTCCCCGCACTCCGCGGGGTTTCTCTTGCTGTTGAGCGTGGAGAATTTGTTGCGATCATGGGGCCGTCCGGCTGCGGCAAATCCACACTTCTTCATTTGCTGGGCGGGTTGTTGAGTCCTACGAGCGGCTCAATAGTGATCGATGGCGAAGACATTTCGAAGTTATCTGATGCAAAACGCACCGAGATACGCCGACGTAAGATAGGCTTTGTATTCCAACGCTTCAATCTGTTTCCAACGTTGACCGCAGAAGGCAATCTTAAGTTGGCCGAACGTATCCATAGCGGCAATGGTGGGGGCGATGCCGCGGGCAGGCGTGAGGTTTTGCGGCTCTTGAAACTTGAAGATAAAATGCACCACAAGCCGCTCGAAATGTCCGGAGGCGAACAGCAGCGGGTGGCTCTGGCGCGGGCCGTGATAAATAGTCCGGCGATAATATTAGCTGATGAGCCAACCGGCAATTTGGATACGGAGAATTCAGCTATTGTGTTGGATATGTTCAGAAAGCTGAACAAAGAATTCAGCCAGACAATAATAATGATCACGCATAATCCGGAGGCAGCGGCCGTCTGCTCACGAACGATCAGAATGCGGGACGGACGAGTGGACGAATAACGTGAATCTGATCAAGAAATTCATTCTCTGGGAATACAGCCGCGAAACTTCGGTTTACGTTATTTTTTGCCTTGTGATTGTCGCGTTCATCTTTCTGACCCCGAAATCGTGGTTTGAAAAACGAGATCGGCCTGCAACCCGGACAGACGCTATTGCCGTCAAAGAATAGGCGGCTGCTTTGATCTTATTATTAAGTTAAGTGGGGTCAATACCATCGGGACAATTGGGCCTGGCAAATGAAGGAAAGACATTAAAATTCTATTACGATAGATATGGGCATTTATAAATTCGCATACAAGTTCCTATTAATACTCTTAGTCACGACCGTCTTCGGGGCCATAAATGCCGAAGCACAAATAATCCGTGAGATCCTGAACAGGATGGACCGCCACTACAAGGCGCTCAGCTCGCTGCAATCTAACGTTACCCGAACGCAATACAATGCTCAACTGAGGGAGACGGATAACTGGAGCGGAAAGCTTGTAATGGTGCCGGGAAAAGGCAGGGACGTATCCTTTCGTTTGGACTGGACAAGACCGCGCGAAGAGATATTGTCGGTCGCAAAAGGCAAATATCAGCTTTATATTCCGGGGCGTAAGATGGCCTATCGTGGTTCTACGAATTCGCAACGGTCGCGCCAAAGCGGTGGCGGGGCATTGAATATGCTTACGATGTCAGAGGCCGACCTCCGTGCGAATTATGAGGTCAAGTATATTGGGCAGGTCACGCTTGCCGGGACCGAGGTCTGGCACTTACAACTTGATCCGAAAACAAAGCAAGATTTTAAGTTCGCGGAACTTTGGGTAAATTCCGACGGTATGCCGATCCAAGCCCGTATAACAGCACAGAATAATGATACGGATACATTCCAGTTCAGCGCGATACGACGCAACGAAAGGATCAATGCGTCAGTATTTAGCGTCAAGGTTGAAAAGGACACGCAGATCATAGCGCAGTAGGTTTTTTCGAGCTTTCCGGGTAGGCTCCGAGGTGCTGCCTCGGGGCCATTTTCTTGGGTTTGATTATGGCTGGTGCTGGAAATATAATTTTATATTTGTGCAGAAACCTAAAAGACCGGATCTAGCCGTCTGATGGGTTTCGATCGATATTGTAGGTTGTTAAATGCCAAAAGCTAGTTCATTCAGCAGGTTCACTCGCGGTGTTCGCCATACGGTAAGGGCGTTCGCCTCGACAAAACATCCCGTCTTGGTACATATCGTGCCAATGCGGCGGTGTAATTTGTCGTGTACGTACTGCAATGAATACGATAAAACGAGCGATCCGGTACCGATCGATACGATGCTGCAGCGTATTGACAAGCTTGCTGAATTTGGGACTTCGGTCGTTACGATCTCCGGCGGCGAACCGATGATGCACCCGGAGATATACGACGTCATCGCCCGCATTCGCCATCACGGAATGATCGCCGGACTAATATCGAATGGTTACTATTTCCAGGTGGATAAGATCAGGAAACTGAACGAAGCAGGACTTGATTATTTACAGATATCCATCGACAACGTAACTCCCGATGATGTTTCAAAGAAAAGCCTGAAAGTGCTTGACGCAAAGCTTGTAAACTTACGCGACCATGCAAAATTCAAGGTTAATATCAATTCGGTTGTTGGCGGCGGTGTGGCAAATCCGGAAGAGGCTTTGATCATTGCGAATCGCGCGCGAGAACTTGGTTTTTCCTCTACCGTAGGTGTGATACATGATGAGATGGGGCTGAATAAGGGCCTAACCGATCGCGAAAAGGAAGTTTACAGGGAGATCAAGGCAAAGGGAACCCGGTCGTACGCTCGTTGGAATTGGTTTCAGGATGCACTTGTTGATGGCAAGGAATACCAGTGGCGTTGTCGCGCCGGAGCAAGGTATTTGTATGTCGATGAGAATGGAATAGTCAGCTGGTGTTCACAGCAGCGAGGGACACCTGGCATTCCGCTGCTTGAGTACACCCGCGAGGATATGGAACGTGAGTACATCACCGAAAAATGGTGTGCGCCGACGTGTACAATTCAATGTGTTCACCAGGTTGGCCACCTTGACGCATGGCGTGATCCGCAGATATCAATCGGTGATTACAATGACCGTAAGGGAAAACGTCTCAAGAAGGAGACCGTGGCTCAGGTCTTGAGCGTTGATTAACCTTTCCGTCGCCGAATTCGGCCCTATCATCTTTTTCCTGTCTGCCCATCTTCGGTTATTCTTGAAATATGAAATTCAATAGGAACCAGGCTAAAGCCCTGACAAACGCGAAAGAACTGGAATTGTATGATGCTGCTCGTCCGCCGAAGCTTACAAAGCATTCTGCGAAAGACCTCCGTAACCTGGTCAAGCGCAGCCGGACGCTGCGGGATAAGCTAGTTGACGCAAAACGCAAACAAGTTAGATCGAGTGTGTCGAATACCAAAACACGAGGTGCGGCACCGGCAGATCGAAGCCGTGAGAAGGCAGAACTTTTTGCCGAGGTGCACAGTATTTTTGTTGAGAGGCTTGCAAAGGTCGAATCCGGTGAGGCTATGGGAAAAGCAAAGCCGGGAAAGAAGAAGCCTACAAAAACGGATAAGAATATAGAAACAAGGGCTGACCGGACAGGTGTTCGTCAGAAACTTAAAGCGGTAAAGAAGACGGTGAATAAAAATCCAGCATCGCAGAGTTCCGCTTCCGCAACAGCAACCAAACCTGCAAAGGCCAAAGAGAAGAGACCTCTTGCCTCAGCAGCCCGGGTAAGCAAAGCTGCGAAAGCAAATAAAAATACGGCTGGAAGGTCCGCAAAGGCCACATTTGCGTCAAAGGCAGCGACCGATCCGGAGCGAACGGTAATTGAATCGCCACAGGCGGCGGCCCGCAAACCAGATCCGATCGGAAAGGTAGAGCAGGCGCCCCCGGATGATCACGCCATTCTTCTTTTCCATCAAGTAAAATTCTGCGCCAATTACGGATTCATCGTCGCAGAACAGGACCGGCTCCGGAGCAGGCGGATAGGCGAAGGCAAGCCGTGACAACACTTCATACTCACGTTTCATATCGTGGGCAGTCTTTACCGTGTTGCCGAAGGGAGGTCGGCGGAGAACATACTGCGTTGAACCGAGCTGAATCAGATAAGTAAGATTCGAACTGCCGGCAGGGAATTGCAATATATCAAGTTTCGTGAAAGGCGTAGGGATCCTGCTGCGAAGGAATTCTTCCAACGAGCGTGCGTCAAGCTCTTCTCCCGGGCGGGGTATCGTCGCGCTGTCCTTATTCATGATTCATCAAATGTTCGTTCCAATATCCGCGGCCTGTGGTAATCTTTGGCAAATATGGACTTCAATTATTCTGCAAAGTCTGTCGGACTGCAAAAACGTATCGCCGAGTTCATGGATGAGTATGTTTATCCTAACGAACAGAACTTTCAGGGCGAGATAAGCTCTGGGGACCGTTGGCAGCCGGTCGAACTTATCGAGCAACTGAAAGTGAAGGCGAAAGCGGCGGATCTGTGGAATCTCTTCCTGCCAGAAATTTCCGGCTTGTCGAATGTAGATTACGCGCCGCTTGCGGAGATAATGGGTCGCGTAGTTTGGGCAAGTGAGGTCTTTAATTGTTCGGCTCCCGACACGGGAAACATGGAAGTCCTGCACCTCTACGGGACCGAAGAACAGAAGGCGCAATGGCTCGAGCCGCTACTTGCGGGTGAGATACGTTCGTGTTTTGCGATGACGGAGCCTAACGTAGCATCAAGCGATGCGACCAATATTCAGGCGTCTATCATCGCTGATGGCGACGACTATGTTCTAAATGGCCGAAAATGGTGGTCAACGGGCGCTGGCGACCGCCGATGCAAGCTTGTCATATTTATGGGAAAGACCGACCCGGAGGCGCCAAAGCACCAGCAGCAATCGATGGTGCTCGTGCCGATGGATTCCCCCGGCGTCAAGGTCGAACGGCTGTTGAACGTATTCGGTTTTGACGACGCACCAAATGGCCACGCCGAGATCTCATTCACCGATGTTCGCGTTCCGAAGAAGAACATCCTTCTTGGCGAAGGAAAAGGGTTCGAGATCGCGCAGGGACGGCTAGGCCCGGGCCGCGTCCATCACTGCATGCGGCTTATTGGTGCTGCTGAGCGTTCGCTCGAATTGATGAAAGGGCGTGCAAAGGCACGTACCGCATTCGGAAAGCCGATCTCCGAGCAAGGAATTATCCGACAATGGATAGCGCAAGCAAGATGTGAGATAGATCAGGCGCGTCTCCTCGTTTTACGAACCGCATGGCTGATGGATATCGCTGGGAATAAAGCTGCAAAGAAGGAGATCGCAATGATAAAGGCAATAGTTCCCCGAATGGCCCTAAATGTGATTGACCGCACAATTCAGGTATACGGAGGTGCTGGCGTTTCGCAGGAACTTCCGCTTGCTCAGTTTTGGATTTACTCTCGCAGCCTTCGAATCGCAGATGGACCTGACGAAGTCCACATTGAAAGCATCGCCAAGAGCGAACTAGCCTGAACCGCCTTTGTTTAGGGCCCGCAAAGGCTATTGATCAAATTGACAACATTTCTTTCACAAATCGTTCAACATTGTAAAAAAGTGTTGACAGATGTAAATCATTCCTGTAGTTTATTCACTTGACGGTAATAACCGTCTCCCTTCGCCACCCGATGCGAATAAGTTCACTTGAATACAAAAAATGCCGAAACCGATCTTAAGACCGGTTTGTTTTTCGAAACATAGCGGGTGCCTGGCACCTCATTCAGTTGACCTGTCCTGAAAACCCTTCTCGATGCTGTCGGTCAAAAGGTGGCAAGCGAACTTCAAAAGTCCCGGTATCCGCAAACGTTTCGAAAAATAAAAAGGCAGAGAGAATAAAGAGAAGATCATTTCTTGGCGATCCCGCCTCAAGGAGCAAAAAAAGACAATGCTGTTCGGTAAAAAGAAAAGCGTGGCTGGTTTGGATATCGGATCCAGTTCGATAAAGATGGTCGAGCTAAACGGTAAGGCCGACAATCTCAATTTGGTCAGTTTGGGCATTCAGAATCTACCTGCTGACACCATCATTGATGGTCAGATAATGGAGCTGAACACAGTTTCAGATGCGATCCAAAGCGTCTGTAATTCCAGTTCGGTCTCATCAAGCAGCGTCGTTACCGGTGTTAGCGGACATTCCGTGATTATTAAGAATATCGTGCTTCCTCCGATGAGTGCCGAAGAGCTTGAGGAATCGATCGATTGGCACGCAGAGGAGCATATCCCGTACGACCTTGCTGACGTCAGTCTGGATTACCAGATCACTGCGCAGTCTTCGGACGCCACCAACGTGCTTATCGCAGCGTGTAAGCGTGAGCGGATCGAGAATGTTCGCCAGGCCATCCAGTTGGCGGGAAAGGAGCCGGTCGTTATCGATGTCGATACCTTTGCCCTTCAGAATTGCTATGAGCTGAACTATCAGCCGGACGATTCTACGGTGGTCACACTGTTGAACATCGGTGCCTCCACGATGAATGTAAACATCGTAAAAGGCACGCGTTCGCTCTTTACCCGCGATATAACCGTCGGCGGCAGCCAGTTCACGGATGCCATACAGCGCAATCTTGGTTTGAGTTATCAAGATGCCGAGGCCATTAAGCGTGGTGTGCCGGTAGGATCGGACGCGGTCGATGAAAAGGCGATCGAACCGTTGATGAACAACGTTACGGAGATCGTCGCGATGGAAATACAGAAAACATTCGACTTCTATCGTGCCACATCGGAAGACAATCAGACGGTGGTCCAGAAGATCCTGATCTCCGGCGGCGGATCAAAGCTTCAGGGCTTTGCTCAAGACCTTTCAGCCCGATTGGAGCTTCCTGTCGAAGTCTTGAACCCGTTCCGGAACATCACGGTCGATAATCGTAAATTCGATTACGAATACATTAACGACATCATGCCCGAAATGGCCGTAGCCGTCGGTTTGGCAATGAGGGGAGTGTAAAGATGATTAAGGTAAATCTATTAAATTCTGTTACCGAGCGTCAGGGAAGCGCTGTAGCCGCTGTTGACCGAAAGGTTTCAAGCCCGGCGTCACGGCTGTTGTTGCTAACCTTGGCAGTTGGGTTCCTGTTGGCTGCCGTCGTCGGATGGGACGTTATAAGTTCTCATATGGCAAGGAATCGGGCCGAACAAGAAAAGGCTGAACAGCAACAAATACAGAAAGAGCTCGAGGTCGTAATGAAAGAACAGCAGGAGCTGGAACAAAAGATCAAGAACATCGATATGCGTATCGAGGCGATCAAAAAGCTCCGTGCAAATCAGGCCGGTCCGAGTGCTGTTCTCGAAGCAATGCGCGAACGTATCGCGATGGTCCCGGGTCTCTATCTTAAGAGCATTGAACAGTCGGGTGATGTAGTTACTATAACCGGCAACTCACCAGATGAGTCCGTTGTAACTCAATTCGGACGCAGTCTTGAATTTTCGAACGGCCTGTTCTCGAATCTGAATATCGAAACTCGGCGTGAGGAGATGACGAATCAGATGGCTTCCGCACCTGCCTCTGGCGGCGAAGCACCCAAGGTAAATGTCATTAACTTCACGATAAAGACAAACTACACGCCATCAAAGGCACCGAGCCCGGACGCAAATCCCACAACTGCATCTGCTGCACCTAACCAAGGCGGATCCGCGGTCCAGGTAGCAAAGAACTAATCAAGATGCCGCGCATCGCGGCGGACAACGAATTCCCGATACAAGAAGGACACCGAAATGTTAGAGAAACTGAAAAATCTTACGTGGTACTTCCAACTCCTGATCCTTGTCGGCATAGCCTCAGTGCTCTACTTTGCCGTTTGGTACTTCATAACCAGCGAAACGCGCGCGGAGGTAGCAAGGCTAGAGGAAGAGGTGGCTGCACTGAAAGCCAAGAACGAAGCAGCACGCATCGCCACCCAACGCATCAGTGAGTTTCGAGCGATCTATGCCAGCAAGGCCCTTGAATACGAGGAGCTGAAGGTTTTGCTGCCGGAGCAGCGTGAGATAACCAATGTCCTTCAGGGTCTGCAGGATAACGCTAAGGATTCGCGCCTGATCGTTATGAGGTTTTCGCCCCGTGATGATACCCAGCAGGAATCGATAATGGCAAAGCCAGTAGAGGTTGAGGTTGACAGCAATTTTACCAACCTCAGAGCCTTTTTCGACAAGATGGCGAAGCTGCCGCGTATAGTGTCAATATCGGACTTCAAGATCAATCAGCTGGACAAGCAGACAGCGGAAAAGACGCTTCACGCACAATTCCTTCTGACGGCTTATTACGCCGATCCTGAAGCCCTGAATCCTAAGCCGGCCCCTGGAGCACCGGGAGCACCGGGAGCAAAGCCTGCCCCCAATGCGCCGGCCCCTGCAAAGTAAATCTTCTTTTCCAGCGTTCAACTTGACCAAGAGAGAAAGACCATGATCAACATAGCCATGCTACTCAAGAAATCTTCGATCGCTTTCATGACCGCAGGTCTGCTTCTGATTCTCGGGGGCGTCGCGGAAACGGCCGCACAACGCGATCCGTTCATGAAACCCGGCTGGGCAAGGACCAAAGAACCCGGCAAAGTCGGTACTAGAACAGGACCGGCGGGTGAAAAGGCTCCGGAATTTGTTCCCGGCATCCCGTCGATCGAACAACGGATCGAATACTTCAAACGGATCCGCGAAGATGCTGCCGCTAACGGTCAGCCGCTACCGAAAGTAACTAGTGTACTCGCTCTGAATGAGATGCAGGTTACCGGAATCTTTCGAACACCGCGCGGCTATGCGGCAATGGTCGAAGCCACACCTATAAGGCTGACTTACACGATCTATCCGGGCGAACGTTTCTTTGACGGCCAATTGGTCGCCGTGGAGGAGAATCGATTGGTCTTTAGAAAGGTAACAAAGGTCGGGAAGGATAAATTCACGACCACTGTGGAAAACAAACCTCTCAGAAAGTATACGCAGCGTGAACAGATCCAAGGCACTGCACCCGCAGGTTCAGAAACGGCTACGAAGGGCAGCGAACAGCCCGCAGCACCAACCGCCGCTGCTCTTCTTCCTTCAATAGTATCTCCGCTTGATGAGATGAATCGTCAGGCAGGGTCTTCGCCGACGAAGGCCAGCGAGCCGGCAAAGCGTCCCACACGGGTCGCCCGCCGCAAGAACTAGTATCTTTAGCGCGGTGGCACATGCCGGCCGCAATAATGATGAAGCCCATACGTACGGCTAGATGATCAGAGCCGCACATTTTGTAACGGAGGAAACATGAATTCTCTTGAAATATTCAGCGTTAGCGTCCGCAGGACGATGATCGCAGTATTTTTTGTCGCAACATTGGCCGTGGCGGGTATCGGACAGCAGATACAGCCTCGTGACCAGGGCAAACGCTACGGCGACGCCGGGTTTGTCGGTGAACCGATCAACCTGAATGTGGTCGATGCAGATGTACGAGACATACTTAACTACATCACCGAGCAGTACGGGGTGAATTTTGTGATCGACAAGTCGGTCAAGGCAACACCGGTAACGGTGAATGTAAGTGATGTTCCGTGGAATATCGCACTTGATTCGATCCTTCAGGCACAAGAACTCGGCGTGCAAGTAAATGGCACCATCCTTCGCGTGGCAGATTCCAAGATCTTGGCGTCCGAAGGAGAGCTTTATAGGCTTCGCCGCGACAACCAGCTTGACACGGCTCCGCTATATACAGAGTTTGTAAGGCTGAATTACGCACGTGCTAAAGGAGCTTTAGCTCGGGGATTTGCCTCATCCGGAACTCCCTCCGATGCGGGTGCACGCAATGTTGATGCGTCTTTTTCGGCTCCGCGTGCAGGGTTGCCGAACTTTGGCGGAACCGGAGCTCAAGCATCCGGCGGGCAAACCGATGCCGGCATTCTCCCCATAATCCAGCGCAGACTTTCACGCCGTGGATCGGTCGAAGTAGATGAGCGAAGCAATTCGTTGATCATCACAGATGTACGAGAGAATGTTGCTGCTATAAAGGAACTCATCGCGATACTCGACCAGCCTGAACCGCAGGTCGAGATCGAGGCACGCATCGTAGTCGCGACCCGCAATTTTAGCCGCGATATCGGTGTTCAGTTGAACGGAATGGTATTTGGCCCCCGCGGTAGCGGTGCCCAGGGCGGCACCCTCGATAGCGCACCATCTGCCCAGCCTTTCCCACCAAGTCTCCCGACACAGGGCCCGGACGGCAGTCTTCTTTCAAGCATTCCGAATACCGTCATAGGCTTAACGACCGGCGTATTTGGTACAGCTCAGATAAATATGCTTATCTCTGCCGGTGAACAAAAAGGCCAGGCAAAGATAATCGCCACGCCGCGAGTAACTGCCCTGAACAATCAGAAGGCAAAGATCGAAAGCAAGACCCAGATACCGATCCAAACTATTCAGCCCAGCCAGGGCGGTGGTGATCCGATCGTAACAACTACATACGTTGACGTTCCGTTAAAGCTCGAGATAACACCGCAGATAACTGATGTTGGCACGGTCGTTCTTGAGGTTCTTGCAGAGAATGCGTCAACGGCGGCGATCGTTTCAGGTGCTCCGCCGGCGATCAATTCCCAGGTTATGGAATCGCAAGTTACGGTGCCCGATGGTGGAACGACGGTCGTAGGCGGCGTACTTTTTGACGATGAAAGGGAGAACCAAAACCGGACGCCAGGACTTTCAAAGATCCCGATCCTTGGTAATCTTTTCAAGAGGAAAGGAGTTCAGCGTAATACGAACGAGATCCTTTTCTTCATCACACCAAGGATATATCGTCCGGATTATGCGACTACAACGGGTTCTTCAGGGCGTCCCGCGTCAGGTACGGTGATACAACCGGTTCCGATGGGCAATCCGCCATCGAATTCAGTACCGAATCCGGCGCCGCCCCCAACACAGCCGATGCCTGTGGTTCAACCGAGCAGTGCTGCTCCGGTCAAACCGTAAGTCAATGGTGAAGTGTTAGATCAGATGTTTCCTTTGTTTTTAGTAACTGCCACAGATCTTTTCGGTCTGTGGCAGTTTTGTTCCTAGTGAAGAGATGATCAGGGCAAACTGGGAATATATCCGGACGCAACCGGCTTGTCTCCTGAAAGCCCGAAGTTAGCGATCGCTACGTTGCCATCGGAACTTCTCAGGATAAACCAAGTTCCATCACGAAATATCGCAACGTCAGTTCTGCCGTCACCGTCGTAGTCAGCAGGTGCTGGTGTGTCGGTCGCGATCCCGAAAGGTCCGCCCGTATATCCGTCGGTTGATCTAAGCAGATACCAAAAGCCTTCCGATGGACGATAAAGAGCGGGGTCTGCTTTTCCGTCACCGTCATAATCGCCCTGAACGGGCTTGTCTCCGGCGAGGCCGAACGGAAAGATCGTGAAGCCGCCGTCGGTGCTTCGCCAAATGAACCAAACACCTTCGGAAGGCCGATAGATCGCAACGTCCGTTTTTCCATCTGCATCATAATCAGCCTGGACTGGAATATCACCGGCGAGCCCGAAGCTCCGAATATCATATCCGCTGTCCGAGCTGCGATAGATATACCAAGTTCGGTCCGATGGCCGCCACACCGCAAAGTCGGCCTTCAGATCACCATCAAAATCGCCCGGAACCGGCACATCGCCGACAGATCCCCAAGGAGCAGCAATAAAACCGCCCGACGACCTTGCTACATACCAAAAGCCCACCGATGGCCGAAAAACCGCAAGATCGGTCTTGCCGTCGCCGTCATAATCACCCGGTACCATTATGTCGCCTGCCTGGCCGAATTGGTTCGACACAAAAACACCATCACTCGAATTCTGCGAGACCCAAACACCGTTTGATGGGCGAAATATAGCAAAATCGCTTTTGTCGTCGGTATCAAACAGGCGGAACTAGAGGCAGCGATCTCTGCGGTGGCCATAGCGCGCCAAACAGCTGACACGGCCGCGGCTGATTTGTCAGAGTTAAATCGCAAAGCTGCAGAGGCGATGAATGAACGGTCAAGCGTAGACGTGCAAAAGACCGAAGCCGTAACCGAATATAAGAATTTAGCTGAGAATTGTGAGCACGAGCTTGGAATTACTCTAAACGAGCTATCTGCAGACACGCAGTTAGCAGACGATTTTGTGCTGGATGAGGCTCGCGTCCGTGTAAATGAACTCAGGGAGCGTCTTGAGAACTTCGGTGCGATAAATATGCTCGCCGTAGAAGAGCTTGCCGAGGCTGAAGAACGCCTTCTTTTCCTTTCTTCACAGCGACAGGACATCATTGACAGCATCGCATCAGCGGAAGAGGCTCTGCGTGAGATCAAAGACCGCTCACGCGAACGATTTAGGACAGCGTTCGAGGCGATCAATGAAAACTTCCGGATGTTCTTTAGTGAGCTTTTCGGCGGCGGAAATGGTGAGATGTCACTACTGGAAGCTGACGATCTTCTTGAAGCAGGCATTGAAGTGATCGCTCAACCGCCCGGCAAACGGCTCCAGAATATTCAACTCTTATCAGGCGGTGAAAAGGCGATGACGGCCATTGCATTGGTACTCGCGATCTTTAAGTACCGTCCGTCGCCGTTTTGCTTGTTGGACGAAGTCGATGCTCCTCTTGACGATGCGAATGTAGGCCGGTTTGTTACAAAGATCGCCGATATGTCAGAAAAGACACAATTCATCGTCATTACCCACAATAAACGAACTATGGAAGCTGCGCGTGCCCTTTATGGGGTAACAATGCAGGAAGCAGGCGTATCGAAAGTTGTTTCGGTCCGCTTTGAGTAGCTCATATTTCTTTGGAACTCGTCGTCAAACCGAGGGCTCTACTAAAGCATCTGAGTTCTTCAGGGCTGTATGTTATATTTTGTATTTCGCCCTTTTTGTATTTCATACACAATGAGCAGGTCACTTTTAATTACATTTTTTCTCGCAACGGTAATAGCCACAAGCCCTAATTCGGTCGTGGCCCAGCGCAAAAACAGTAAGCCTGGTGTCGAGGCAAAAACGGTAGTACAAAACACCCCCGAGCCTACTCAATCCGAAAGTAAAGACAGAACTTCGGAGTCTCCAGTTAAGAAGAATGATCGGATCCAGAGTTCAACCAGCAATCCGCCGACCGTGGTTCAGCAGAGATTTACTCATATTTATGAATTCTCACAACCTGACTTTGTTGTTTCAAAGATCTATATTCGCCACGATGACAATGGAAAAGGGGAAATAGAGTTCAGAAGAAAAGGAAATGATGAATCGTTTACCGACCCGGTAGAGCTCACACCAGTTACGCTCTCAAAGATATCGGCCGCGCTTGCCGAACTAAACTTTCTTGATTCGAAAGAGGATTATCAATACAACAAGGACTTTTCTCATCTGGGAACGATGAAGTTCACCCTCAGCCGAGACGAGCGTACCCGCACGGTCGAATTCAATTGGACATCAAACAAGAATGCCAAAGCCCTGATGGACGAATACCGAAGGATCGGATTTCAGTACATCTGGATATTCGACGTTACCGTTGCCTGTGAGAATCAACCTCTTGATACGCCACGCCTAATGAATACCCTTGAAAGCTATTTACGCCGAGGAGAGATCTCCGATCCGCCCCAGATGGTCCCAGTCCTGACAAAACTCTCTGAAAACGAACGCCTTCCGCTGATCGCAAGAAATCACGCCGAAAGGCTGATCAAGCAGATAAACAAACAGGCAAAATAGTGCTATCGCTTTGTGATCTTCCCATCATCGGCGATCTTTGGAGCATTTGGACCAAAATCGGCGACAGAAAGCGAGCGTATTTTTTTGATCGCTTCTCCACTTGGGTCAAGAATAGGTATGCCGCGGCCTTCCTGACGGCCTGCATGGATCTTTCCACCAAGAAAACTACCGTCGCGGGCAAGTTCCACCTCAAGTATCGCAGTAAGAGCAGTTTCGGCCTCAAGCCTGAACCAGCCATAAGTTGCGAAATTACCGAGACTATATGCAATTAGGCGATCCTTGTAGATCTCCATTCCGCGAAGAACGTGGGGGCCGTGGCCCAGCACAAGATCGGCTCCGGCATCGATCACGGTTCGAGAGAATAAGGGAAGATTGCCGCGTAACTCTCCAAAATATGTCTCGACTCGATTTGGAACGTTCTGGCTATCGGTGCCTTCCGCACCGCCGTGAAACGACACAACAACTATATCGGCATTCTTATCGGCCTCCAATACCAACCGTCTTGCCCCGGCAAGATCGTTCACGTTCGGCACAACATTATTGTGTGCAAATCCTATAAAGGCAATCTTCAAACCATTTACTTCCAAATAAGCCGTAGAGAATCGAATTTTGTCACTTCCGGCATGTTTAATACCCAATTCATCCAGTGTGCGTCGCGTACTTTCTGCACCCGCTGCACCAAAATCCAGCGCATGATTGTTAGCAAGACTCAATATATCGAAACCTGCATCTTTGAGATATTTTCCATACCTCGTTGGCATCCTGAATGCGAAACATCTTATAGGCTGACCCGGCTTTGGCTCGCGGCATTTTGTAGAAGTTCCGCCATCTGTCATCGGGCCCTCGAGGTTGCCGAAGGCAATGTCCGCCGATCGCAGTATCGGAGCTACCTCTTTTAGGAGGTCAGCCCCGTCATTGGGAGGCATTCGGGAATCGTTCGGGAACGGCGAACCAAGCATTATGTCGCCAACAGCCGCGATGGTGATAGTTTCCTTATTTGACGGGGAGGGCATAGGCGAGGCTGCGGTTTCCACGAAATGAATTGGCTCGATCGGGCGTTTGCCGAGAGCCTGGCAGCCCGAGAACGACAAAAGCAAGGGCACGAAAAGAACAGATCCAAATGATATATATTGGGCAAAACGTTTCATGATCAGATTTCAATAGCCATCAGATATGATGCCTGATAAGGGGTTTTTGATGACCGATCCGCGTAACATCGGGAAATCGCTACGCGTTTTGATTATATCGCGAACACCAAATTACTGGAATGATCAATCTCCAGTGTGGCGACGTGACTTGGGCAATCGTAATACAACCCTTACAATCTAAATCCTGCGTTGAGATATGGAAGTCTATTACCAGCTTATTAGATCGGACCAGGAACTTTCCCGTGCATGTGAAGAACTGTCTCAATCAAATGTTCTAGGCCTCGACACGGAGACCTCGGAACTCGACCCCAGAGATGGCATTTTGAGGCTTTTGCAGCTAAGTAATGGCGAACAGACCTACGTATTCGACCTGTTAGCTTTTGCCGAAATGGGTGATCTTCGGTCAAACAAAGCACTAGCTCCGCTTCGTGACCTTCTAGCGAACGATAGGCAGATAAAGGTCTTACACAATGCAAAATTTGATGCTAAATGGATCTCCCATCATCTCGGATGCGAGCTGGGCAAATGTTTCGATACTTACCTTGCAAGTATTTTGATAGCCGCCGGCGGTTCGGACCGCCGACATTCGCTCGCTGACGTGGCCCAATTCTTCACCGGTATTGAACTTGATAAAACTGAACAGGTGAGCGATTGGACTCAGAGGGATTTGAGCGCCTCTCAGATAGAGTATGCGGCGCGCGATGCCAAGATCCTTTTGCCGCTTTATGAGCAGATGGCCGAACGGCTGAGGAACGATGGACTGGAAAAAGCGGCGGAGATCGAATTCAGTTGTGTCACTCCCATAGCAGAGATGGAACTTGCAGGCTTTTTCCTTGATCGCGAGCGCTGGCTGGGCCAATTGGAGCGCGTTCAATTATCCCGAAATGCCGTTTCAGAGGATCTACAGGAAATGCTCTCTGCAGGGGTTTCACAGAATAGCCTTTTCGGTAGGGCAGAGATCAATCTTGACTCTCAACCTCAGGTGGCAACAGCGTTAGCGAATATCGGTGTTCCGATCCAGGACACAACAAAAGCATGGCAGCTTCAGCCTTTAGCAGAGAAATACCCTGTTATTGATAAGCTGCTTCAATACCGAGCGATCCAGAAAGCGATCACAAGTTATGGGGAGAACATTCTTGAATATGTTAATGATGAGACGGGGCGGATCCACGCAGATTTTCGGCAGATCGGAGCTCCGACCGGAAGATTCTCCTGCTCCAATCCGAACTTGCAGCAGATCCCGCATGACGATGCGTATCGAAGATGTTTTCGTGCCGAGCCCGGAAACAAATTGATCGTTGCAGATTATTCGCAAATTGAACTGCGGATACTTGCGGAATTTTCTGGTGATCCTCAGTTCATCGATTCATTCGTTTCGGGGAAGGACCTTCACAGCATGACTGCTGCACAGGTTTTTGGCGTAGAACAAGACGCCGTAACTCCGGATCAGCGCTCCTTTGCAAAGCGCTTGAACTTCGGTATTGTTTATGGCGTCGGTGCTTCCCGCTTCGGTATGATGACCGGACTTTCCACTTCGGAAGCAGAGAACATGATGCGGCGCTACTTCGGAACATTCCGTATGCTCGACGCCTATCTCCGCGAATCAGGCTCGACAGTGATCAAAGATCGGATCGCCAGGACCGCCAGCGGCCGGATGTTGAAATTGACGTTTGATGAGAACGACAAGCAGCAGGTTGGAGCGGCCCGTCGATACGGAGTCAATATGCCGATTCAAGGCACGTCTGCAGATATCTTGAAGCGCGCTCTGAGGCTGTTCCACGACCAGATCGCCGGAACCTCGGCGAAAATAGTCAATACTGTTCATGATGAGATCGTTGCAGAATGCCGTGTAGATGAAGCAAAAACAGTAAGCGAAATACTGCGGAACACGATGGTGCAAGCAGGCACGGAATTCATAAAGAAAACCCCGATCGCTGTAGAGATCAGGGTTTCAGACGACTGGTCAAAATCAAATTAGCTTGCAGCATTCATCAGCAGGAGTTCTCTATGCCACGCTCTCATTGCTAGCAGCCATTGACCCCTCCACGGGAACGTAAAGTATTCGCGTACAGCTCTCGCAATTAACGATCGAATTCATTCGTCTAACTTCCAACATCATTTGCGGCCGCAGGGACATAAAGCATGCAGAACATGATTCGTTCACCACTGCAGCTACTGCGATACCGTCCCGACTTCGCTGAACAAGTCTGTTATAGACAGCCGCAAGTTGCGGCCCGATGGTAGCAAACATCTGCTCACGCTTTGCAGACTCGCTCTCAAACTCCCCGCGGGCTGATTCAACCTCGGAATCGAAACTCGAGAGAGCATCATCGCGGTTCAGATCGTGGCTGTTTATTTCATCGGCACGTTCTTCAAGTTCTTTTTCAACTGCCTCAATGGCCTCCATTTTATCGACCAGCTGGGTTTCGAGTTGAGAGATCTGTTTTTGAAGGGTGTCTATTTCCCGCATTGAGGTCTCATACTCTTTCTGATTCTGCGCGTGCTTTAGGTTACGTTCTGCCCTTTCACGATGGACGTTATGATCTGAGATTTGCCGTTCAAGCGAAACACGCTCGGCCTTCAACGATTCAAAACGGTCTTTGACCTCTCTAATTGAAGAAGCGTGCTGGTCAAACTCCCGTTCGATCTCAGCACGCCTGTCGGTTGCGGTATCAATTATTCGTTTTAGCCGCCGTAAATTGGAATCGGTAACTTGTAATTCGATTAGTTTCTCAAGATCCTCTCGCACTTTGATAACTCTCCTCGCAAATAAGGTCAAACTTTTATTGTATTACGCTTATACCTTGATTACAATCCTTCGGCCCTTCGCATTTGCGGATCGAGGATACGAAATTGTTCTTCAATGGCTACCTCATCGAATGGTTCGCTCGGTCTCTCATCCTCGAACACGAACCAGATCGGCTCCGCCTGTGCCTTTATCAGTCCCAACTCAACCCCTGCATTTGGGATCCCAAAGTGTCTAATTCGCCCAAATGCCAGGGCACCGCCACGCATAAAACCATCATTTGGTGTTCGCGTCCAACCGGCCTCCAGCGAGAGACATCTAACCCCTTGTCGAAAGTTGAAAAGAACACCGGTCAGTGACGCACGAAAGAGGTCAAATTTATGTGGATCCACGCGCTCTATATCCACACCCACGCAGCGAACAGAGATCGCGATCATTTTCTTTGCAAGGATATCGATCGCCAAATCACGGATACTGTCGTTGCGCATCCTGAGTTCAAGGTAATCTGCAACGTCGGTGCGCCCTTCGGCGATCGCCTGCAGACGGGCTTTTTCGATCTGCAGGGACCAAAATCTCTCCAAGTCTTTCATTCACTTCGAGGATAGACCTTGTGCCCACAGGAACGCAACAATATGCTAAGATTCACTGGATAACTAAACCAGAGGGATCATCGGCCGATAAGGTCAATTTCCGCAGTTTGTGTATGAGACCAATTTTGATCATATTGATCGTTATAATTTCGGCCGTGCCGACCATTTCTCAAAGAGCAACCAGTTCGCCAAGACCAAAACCGGTAGTAGCGAAACCACCCGCGACGCCAACTCCTGCGCCGACGCCTGACGAAAACACCGAGTTTGAAGCAGCCCGGAAAATTGAAGATGCTTCGGAACGAGCAGCGCGCTTGAAGCAGTTTCTTGAGAACTTTCCGGATACAAATAAAAGAACTGCCGCCCTCGAACTTCTCACCGTTGCCTTAGCTGATTCAGCAGATCTGGCATTGCGCGGAGGAAATGCTGCCCGTGCGGTGGAGTTGTTAGAAGAAGCCGTCGACAGGGCACCTGACCCGATCAGCAGCAGATTGTTCTCTGAAGTCCTAGTGAAGTTCCCTGACCTACTCTTCGTAAACAATGAGCGGACGGCAGCATTGAAGCTGGCAACATCGATCGAAAGGCGCGCGGCAGACAACCCTCGTTACCTCTTACAGATAACGTCGTTTTATGTTTCCATCGAGGATTCCGAAGGGGCGTTGCGAACAGCGAGAGCAGCGAGTGAGATGGACCCCGCTTCGCCTCTTGCCCACCAGATGCTGGGGCTGGCCCATCGTCTGAACTTTGATCTTGATTCGGCCGCGGCTTCGTATGCTAAAGCGCTTGAGCTTGCCCCGGACTCACGGTCCTCTTCTCAGAATCTTGCGGATATCAAACGGGCTCTCGGTAAGCCAATTGAAGCGTTGGAGATTTACGATAGGCTCATCGCTTCTGACAAAAACGACGCTGCGGCACGTGCGGGCCGAGTGCTCGCCCTATTCGATCTTGGCAGAAAGGGAGAGGCTGAGGCCGCATTTGATGAGACTCTAAAGCTTGCTCCAGGAAACATCGCCCTGATCGGAAATGTTGCCTATTGGTATGCCGCTAATGGTGATGCCGCAAATGCGATCCTCCACGCAGAGGAAGCGATAGATCTCGAACCCAGATACGTTTGGTCACATCTCGCACTCGGACGCGCGCTTATGATGCAAGGCAGGTTTGCCGATGCCGAAAAGGTATTGACCGCGACCAGAAGGTTTGGACGTTTCCCGACACTTGAGTACGAGATCGCAAAGGCTCGCATCGCACTAGGATTCTATCGCGATGCGTTGGAGGATGTCCGGAATGTTTTCGACATTGACAACGGTAATATCTCCGCCGCTCTAGGCGGTCGTGTGAGGCGAACCGACCGTAGCTTCGCACAGCTTCTTGCAGACGAACGCCGTGCAAGCATATTCGAACCTAAAAGCTCCACTGAAGATGACCTAGATGCCCAACTAGCACGTTTGCTTGCATTTGATAAAGCATTAAAAGTCGGCGACGCCAAGTCTGTCGAATCCACCGGACGCGAATTAGCCGCCGGTACCGACCCAATGCGTCTCTACCGAGTGCTTTTTACGGCAAATGTCTTATTGGATAAAAGGCTCCTCCCCGAAGTAGCCCTAGACATAGTGCAAACCGCGTCTTCGATTCTGAATCTAAATTAACGCTCGCATTGGGCAAGACCATTGATGGATTGAATTACGTTACCGATCTTGCAAAGATGCCGCATCTGCTTATTGCCGGTGCGACCGGTGCCGGAAAATCCGTGGGCGTAAATTCCCTTGTCGTTTCGATCCTGTACAAGGCAAAACCCGAAGAGGTCAAATTCATTATGGTCGATCCAAAACGGCTTGAACTTGGGCTCTATGCGGACATTCCTCATCTCGCAACACCGATAATAACCGATCCGAAGCGTGCTGCAATTTCCTTAAAGTGGGCTGTCAGCGAAATGGAGCGGCGTTATAGAGATCTTGCCGGATACGGTGTTAGAAATATCGACGGCTATAACCAGAAAGCTCGCCAGATGAACCGTGACGAAAGATGGGATGAGAACGGTGAACCCCACCGGATATTGCCATACATCGTTATCATTATCGATGAGCTTGCCGATCTAATGATGGTCAGCGGTAAAGAAGTTGAGGATTCGATCACGCGACTTGCTCAAATGGCTCGTGCGGTCGGCATTCATCTGGTACTGGCAACTCAGAGGCCCTCCGTTGATGTTATTACAGGATTGATAAAAGCCAATTTTCCGGCTCGCATTTCATTCAGAGTTTCCTCAAAGGTAGATTCGCGAACCATTATTGATTCCAACGGCGCAGAGAATCTTCTTGGCCGCGGTGATATGCTCTTCCTGCCTCCGGCGAGTTCTAAAGTTATTCGGGTCCATGGAGCCTTTGTGGATGAACAGGAGATCGGCCGGGTCGTCGAGCATGTAAAGTCACAGGGACGCCCGGAATACGATGTTTCGATAACCCAGAACGACGAAGAAACCGCCGGTGATGATGATCTGCCGGGACGCCGCGACCCGCTATTCTGGGACGCTTTGAAATGTGTGGTACACGCGAAGCGGGGCTCGACGTCGCTCCTGCAAAGACACCTCAGGATAGGTTATGGACGTGCCGCCGCGATACTGGATGCAATGGTCAAGGAAGGCTACATCGGTGAAATGGACGGATCTACGCGGGCCCGTCCGGTGCTTCAAAAGGCATACGAAGACCTCCAGGACATTTCAGAGATGGGCAGCCAATGATCCCATTCTTGGTGGTTGTTCTTAAATTATTGCAGGTTAATGAGAACTCTTTTTCCCACGATTCGGTTGTTCGTAATGTGTGCGGTCTGCGCTGTATTCGCCTGCAGCTCAGAACCTGGTCAGTTTGCGGATATCGAAGCTCTTGAGAAAGCTGAATCATCGCGCCCACTGATAAATATCAATGCGGCTGATGCCGATGAGCTGATGCGGCTGCCGAACGTCGGAACCGCGATGGCAAAAAGAATAATCGAACATCGCGAACAGTACGGGCCCTTTCGACGTCCCGAGGACCTGATGCAGGTACGCGGCATTAGCGACGAGCGTTTCCGCCGGATCCGTCATCTGATCCGCACTGAATGACCCAAATCCGCCAGCCATTTTTACAAACTTCGTATCCGGCCGCCTGGCTGGCATTGGCTTTTGCGGCGGGCATCGCCATCGCAGGGGCTTTCGCTCCGGAAAGATACTTTAGTTTTTTTGACGCCGGAGAAAAGATGATCCCGGTTTCTCTCTTTCCGGCGATCTTGACGGTTCTTGCGGCCTACTTCATTCACCGCAGATCTTGGCTATTGTTATTGTTCATGCCTATGTTCTTGTTCGTCGGGATGTGGTGTTTCTTTTACGGGGAAACATCCATCGCCGAACATCGAATAAAGCGTATATATGATGAGGGGCGTATAACTTCCGGCGACCCCGTAAAAATAGAAGGAAGGTTGATCGGAGGTGAGGAGCCGGCCCCGAACGGGTTTTTCTTCTTGATGAGCACGAGTGCTCTAACGTACAAGAATGAGGCGTTCCCAGTAACAGGAAACGTACGACTTTTTGTGCCGCTGAACAGTGCTGAGGCAGCTGCGGATCTCGATCAACTAAGATTAAGACACGGAACATCCATCCGCGTGGCTTCATCATTGGATCGTGAAGAACGCTATCTAAATCCCGGCATTATACGGCGCACCGAAATTCTCGATCGTCAAGGTATTGATGCCACGGGAGTTGTGAAAAGCCCTTTGTTGATCGAGGTGATCCGTGAATCTTCCGCATGGGAGCCGCTTCAGTATTTTTACAGTTTTCGCAGATACGCGATCGCAACCGCACAACAACATTTTTCTCCTCGTGTTACCGGCGTATTGATCGCGGTAATGCTCGGCGACAAGTATTTCCTTGACCGCGATACATCTGAGGCATTTCGTCGCGGCGGCACATTTCATATCTTGGTGATCTCTGGGCTACACATTACATTCATCGCCGGAATAGTGCTTCTTATCGTTACACGGTTTACGAGCAGTAGATGGCTTCAATTCATTTTGGCCACCGTCATCATTTGGAGCTACACGCTTGCGGTCGGAGCGGAACCGCCGGCCGTAAGAGCAAGCCTGATGTTCACATTGCTTCTTTTGGGATTTGCATTATATCGGACTGCGAATCCGGTGAATATTCTCGGTGCTTGTGTGTTGATCCTGCTCGCATGGAAGCCGGCAAGTCTCTTCGATCCTTCATTCCAATTAACAGTTGTCAGCATTTCGGCGATCATAGTTATGGGCCTTCCTCTTATCTATAAGCTTCGATCGATCGGGAGATGGATGCCGAGTCCAAGCCGGCCTTTTCCTCCGAACTTGCCAGTCTGGCTCAAAAGGCTTTGTGAAACGATCTACTGGCAGGACGCAGCTTGGGAGATCGAAAGCCGAAGAAATCTCTGGTCTGCAAACTTGTTCAAATCACCGTTGATAAGAATCAAAGGACTATTCATTCGTCGGATGATCTCGATCATATTCGATGGAATGATCGTCTCGGCGTCGGTGCAAATATGGATGCTTCCTTTACTTGCATATTATTTTCATCGTGTCCCGATCGGGTCGGTTCTCTTGAATCTGTTGGTCGGACCGCTGGTAGCGTTGATGTCACTGACCTCCTTGAGCTCGATGTTTATTACTCAACTAAGTCCCCATCTCGCATCACCTTTAGTCGGTTTTACAGAATTCACCGGTTGGGTGTTGTTCGGTTCGATGGATCTTGTTTCAAGTTGGGGCTCTGGCAGTACAAGGCTCTCACTTCTTTCTCCGGATCTTAGATGGATTTATCCACTTTACCTATTTTTGATAGTTCTGGGCTCAGTATTGATCTATAGATGGGAACCATTCAAGACCGGTCAACGGAACATCGTTTTTCGAAGCTCAACTTTCATCAGCCTGACGATATGTATGTTGGTGATAGGCTCTTTGATAATTTTGCATCCGTTCAGTGCACCTCGGCCAGATGGAAAACTGAGTATCGATATTCTTGATGTTGGCCAAGGCGATTCTGCATTCATAATTTTTCCGAACGGAGAAACGATGCTCATCGATGGCGGCGGTCGAATCAATTACTCCGATGAAGATAGCGGCGAGTTCGTTCCTGACCTGGCACGTGTGGGCGAGATGGTCGTCTCTGAATTTCTCTGGGAACGAGGGCTTTCGCGGATAGATCATATCGTTGCTTCGCATGCTGATGCGGACCACATCCAGGGACTGGCCGATGTTGCCCGCAACTTTAGACTCGGTAGGGCATACTTTGCGTCAGTTCAGGGCGAAAGCGCTGATTTTGCTGCACTGAGAAACACTCTTTCAGGTACTTCAGTTCCGATCGAGTATCTTCAGGCCGGAGATAGTTTTACGATCGGAGGTGTACGTATCGATGTGCTCTATCCAGGCTCGACCGACTCCGAACTCAGCGAAAATGATCGTTCTTTGGTATTACTTCTTAGCTATGGCGATCGGAAGATCCTGTTCACCGGCGACATTGAGGCTGAAGCAGAAAGAAGGCTTCTCAGCCGTAACATTCTAGGCAAGGCGGATATCGTAAAGGTCGCACATCACGGAAGCCGGACCTCCTCGCTCCAGAAATTCGTTGATGTAACAAACCCGGAATATGCGATCATCCCGGTCGGAAGGCGATCGCAATTTGGTCATCCTCATGAAGAGGTCATCTCACGCTGGCAGAACGCCGGAGCGCACGTGTTGACCACGGGGCGAAAAGGAACGGTCACCATTCAAACTGACGGTGAAACGATCGCCGTATCAACATTCATTGAATAGAAATGCCGCGGCAATCGAGGGTTTTGCGTCACATGACGCTAACCTTTTCCGATCAGCCGCAGCATACTTCCGGCATCGACTGCCTGACTAAGAATAACTTGACTACATCGCAGGCGATTCGAGCATGAACGCAAGTTTCCATGCGTCGCCTTGCTTGACATAGACGCTGGTCTGGTAAAGAGCTCCGTTCTTTTGACCGTCGCACGTTCCATCGGCCGATCCCTTCGAGGTCAGTATCTCAACCGTTGGAGAAATTGCAGTGGAGAATCCATCGGTAAGGCCGACCTTTGTAATGCCTTCGCATTTCATCGTTTCCGTCCATAGCCGAACGATGTTTGCTTTCCCGCTATGCCATTTACCCATAGGATCAACGAGTGCGACATTCTCGGTCAAATTATTGTTGAACCACGTCGCATCTTTTGATTTGAAGGCTTCCCATCCGCCGGTATGGAGCTTTACAAGGGCGTCAGTGTTAGAGCTCGGCTGCGGCTTAGCAGCCGGAGCTGCGGCAGTATTCGATGCTCCCTTGTCGTCGGATCTGGCTTCCTCTTTCTTTGGTTCCTCTTTCTTGCTGTCGTCTGCTTTGGCTGCCGCTGGAGGAGGTGCACTCGGATCAATGATCGGAGTTTCACCGTGATATGCGGCTTGCCAAAGGTCACCGGCCTTTGTCCATATTGTTGCCGCTCTTGCAGGGCTCGGGATCTTCATCTTCTTCCCGTCAACTTCGCATTCGCCGTCGTAAGTTCCCTTGTACGAAACAACGTAGGTGCTGTCATCGATCTTCGCCATTTGCGGGTCATCTAGATTCCATTCCTTGACCTCGCACTTTGCTGAGCCGATCATCTTGATCTCTTCGTTACGGTCAAAACGCTGTCCCTGATGATATGCGACGAACTTTGCAGAGAGGATGTTTTCAAAGTGTTTTGTATCACCCTTGGTCCAGGCCTCGACAGCTTTCTTCTCCATTTCGAGGAACGATTCGGCCGTCGGTACGGCAGGTGCGGGCTTTGCTGCGTTGCCTGCATTCGTAGAATTTGGCGCAGTATTTGTCGCACCGCCATCACATGAGGTCCCGAGCAACATCGCTGCGGCCAAAAAAAGTAACAATTTCAGTTTCATTGGAGTTCTCCCGGTTTTTTTTGATCTATATTCACCCATTGCCGGTTTTGGCCCACGTCCATTGAGGAGTGGATAAACACAAAACACCATTAGCAAGCTTGATCGTTCTTGAATTCGCACAAAATATCTCACAAAAGCGTCAGAACTCAAACTGGCCAGAGGAATATGATTGGGGTAAGCCTGTCTTTTTCTTAAGCCACCGATCTCAAATAAAATGCCCGGAGGTTTGCTTAAAACAAACCCTCCGGGCGCTTCTTCAGTTGTCCTGTATGCGGAAAGATTATCTCATTCGGCGCCTAATGTCAAGACATTTAATGTTTTACTTTAAGAAACAGTGTTTAACTTAATGTTTGAAATGGCGGATACCGGTAAATGCCATCACTATGCCGTGTTCGTTCGCTGCCGCTATCGAATCTTCGTCCTTTACGGAGCCGCCGGGCTGGATTATCGCTGAAACCCCCATTTTTGCTGCCTCATCCACATTATCACGAAATGGGAAGAACGCATCTGACGCAAGAGCAGAGCCTTCTAGCTTAAGTCCGAACCTTTCTGCACGGATACCAGCGATGCGGACAGAATCGACCCGATTCATTTGTCCCGATCCCACACCAAGCGTCTGGAAACGGTCTGCTAGCACGATCGCATTGGACTTAACGTGTTTACAAACACGCCAGGCCATCAACATAGCTGCTATTTGGTCCTCGTCAGGCCGCTTTTTACTGACGATCCTCAGATCGCCAGTTTTGACCAACATTGTGTCTTTATCCTGCACAAGAAATCCGCCCGATATTTGACGATATTCGCGGCCAGTTTCAATTCTGTCTTCGAACGGCAGCTTTAGCACTCTAAGATTCTTCTTGGACCTCAAGAGGCCGAGAGCTTCCTCGTCATAATCCGGTGCGATCACAACCTCAGTAAACACCTCATTTACGGACGCCGCGACGACAGGGTCAACCGTCGTGTTAAAAGCAACTATCCCACCAAATGCTGAGACCGGATCGGTGGATAGTGCTCGTCGGTAAGCTAATTCATTTGTTTCGCCGACCCCAACTCCTGAAGGATTGGTGTGCTTTATTATCGCAACGGCACGCTCCTCAAAATCTTGAACAAGGTTAAACGCAGCTTCAGCATCAAGATAGTTGTTGAATGACATCTCCTTGCCATGAAGTTGCTCGGCTGCGGCAATACCGCCATTATCACTGGTCCGATAGAGTGCGGCCCTTTGGTGGGGATTCTCTCCATAACGAAGATCGGCGACCTTTGCTAACTGGAGAAACAGCTCATTAGAGAGATCTGATCCGTGTACATTCCCACTCAGTTGATGGGAGCTCGAGATTTCAAGATCATCCTCCGCATCAATAAAATAGAGCCCGCCGAGCGGGTTGAAGGGCTCCAGCTTTTCTAACTCGTTCTCAGATAGCAGTCCTGCAAGGTAGGACGAGATCGCCAAGTCATAGCTTGCTGTTCGGGTATATGCAAGAGTGGCCAACATTCGTCGGGTTTGAACAGAAAGTGAACCGTCATTTTGGTCCAGCTCATCTATGACCGAGGCATAAAGTCCGGGGTCTGTAACGACAGCCACATCTCGCCAGTTTTTCGATGCAGAACGGATCATGGCCGGGCCGCCAATGTCGATGTTCTCTATTGCCTCTTCAAGAGAGACACCCTCTTGCGCGATCGTTTGCTCAAAGGGATATAGATTCACAACGACCAGATCGATAGGCTCGATCCCGTGTTCATTCATCGCCGCAAGATGATCTTTATTATCCCTAAGAGCAAGAAACGCTCCATGTATCTTTGGGTGAAGCGTCTTTACACGGCCATCCATCATTTCCGGAAATCCGGTTACGTCCGCGACGTCCGTTACCGCGATGCCAGCTTCACGAAGTGTTTTTGCCGTACCGCCTGTTGAAATTATCTCCACGCCGAGAGCGGCAAGCTTCCTCGCAAATTCAACCGCTCCGGTCTTATCTGAAAGGCTGAACAATGCCTTCTTTATCTTTCTAGCTCCATCCATACGAAACTTTCTGCTCTGCTACTCCATAAAAACAAAACGAGCGGCCCACAAGACCGCTCATCAAAATGTATGATATCTTAATTTTTCGGCGAAACAAACCGTTGGACAATTCCTTCGGACAGACGTGATGCTTTAATTACGCATCAAATAAAAAAACGTCCAAGGAAGAGTAGGCTTAGGAGCAAAGCCACTACATAAACCACGATCTTTATGAAACTCATAACGTGACCACCAAGATCAAAAGAACTTCGAACCGAAAGAACTACAGCTACAGTTGATAACTCAATTATACAAAATAATTCTAGTTTTATTCGCTGTTTTACAAAACTTTACAATAGCGTTTAGTTCTGACCTTATCGTTTCGGTCAAACTCGACCCGACGCTCTGTAAAGCTCAGGTTTCGGGCCGATTTTCTGACGATTCGCGAGTAGGAAATAGGAAGAATCTTGGGTTTTTGACACCAAGAACTGGACGGCCAAGAGAAGTTTCCCGGATCGAAGGGCTAATTGCACTTGATCGTAGCGGAAAACGCGTGGACTTACGCCAACTCATTGATAGTGAATATCTTGCCGAGTCTGAATTCCATTCATGGACATCGGGGTCACGCCTTCTGCGATCTGCCTCCTCCAAGGCTCTTCGCACTTCATCGTCATTCCTGCTTTTTGTCCGCGTCAAAGAACGCAGGCCGTCGGTCAAAACGAATTGTATGCCCCGTTCGCGTAAGGCTGTAACAAGTGCAGGTTTGGACGAAGGTTCTCGTTCGAGCGTGTAGAGAAGTGATACGAATTCCTGCTGCGTCAGAGCTGTAGGCTGTCCACTAACGATTCCCACCAACAGCAGGAAAAGAAAGCAAACCTTAATATTTAAAAGTTGCATAAAATTTTGATGATTCGCACTGACAAACAGTTTACCGATCACTAATTCATATGCTCTTCTCAAAAGACATATCTCAAATTAAGATCTTGAGTTACGACAATGAAATTAAAATGCTCTGCCATTTTAGAAACTTTATCTTAGAATTATCATAAACACACTGTAATCCACTTTCCTGCTGCTTTGCCTATATAAAATAGACCACGCTTAAGTAGTTTATAGGTGATTTTCTCACATAAGCTATTTTCACTCAGCACTGATCATTGGTTTTTGGGATAACGGATAATTGGTGCTATAGATGTTGGCTGCGTTAAGGAGGTCGCCTTCTGTCCAGTAGTTTCCAATAAGTTGAACGCCTATCGGCAGTCGCTCCGATGAAAGTCCGCAAGGAATGCTGATGGCCGGCAGACCGGCAAGATTTGCAGAGACCGTATATATATCGCTAAGGTACATCGCTAATGGGTCATCAGAGCGTTCACCAAGTCGGAAAGCGGTGGTCGGGGAGGTTGGCGTCAGGACAAAGTCGCAGCCCGCAAACGCCGCCCTATAATCGTCGCGGACAAGAGCCCTTACCTTCTGTGCTTTCGAATAATATGCGTCATAATATCCGCTAGAAAGAACATAGGTCCCGAGCATTATGCGTCGTTTTACCTCCGGTCCGAAGCCCTCTTCGCGGGTCTTCATATACATTTCACGCAAAGCGGTGGCGTTTTCAGCACGATACCCGTAGCGAACGCCATCGTAACGTGCAAGGTTAGATGAGGCCTCGGCCGTCGCGATTATATAATAGACCGCTATTCCGTATTTGGCATGCGGAAGTTCGATATCGATGATCTCACAACCTAACCCACGAAAACTTTCGATAGCCGTCTCGACGGAATCCCGCACCTCCTCATCGAGCCCCTCGCCAAAGAACGCCCGCGGAACTCCGATCCGTTTTCCCTTTAATTCATGTTCAAGCATTGAATGATAGTCAGGTACTGGAACATCTGCTGAGGTAGAATCCAATGGATCACGACCAGCGATCACACCGATAACATCTGCCACACTTCCTGCCGAACTTCCGAATATACCGATGGCGTCAAGAGATGATGCAAATGCCACAAGCCCATACCGCGAAATTCGCCCATAAGTTGGTTTCAGTCCGAAGATGCCGCAAAGCGACGCTGGTTGCCGAACAGATCCGCCAGTCTCCGAACCAAGAGCCACATCAACAACCCCAGAAGCAACAGCGACCGCCGAACCGCCCGAGGAACCACCCGGCACCCGTTCGATATCCCAAGGATTCCGTGCTGGACCAAATGCGGAATTTTCATTGGACGAACCCATCGCGAATTCGTCCATATTGGTTTTTCCTATAATTACGCCTCCGGCATCTTTCAATCGTTTGACCGCAGTCGCATCATATTGGGCCTTGTAATTGCCAAGAATACGCGAGCCGCAGGACGTCCGGAGCCCTTTCGTGCAGATATTATCCTTAATCGCGATCGGAATACCACCGAGAGGATGTTGTCGCGGAGACACTTCCAAAGCTCCTGCTGTCTCCAACGCGACATCCGAATCGATAGATAAAAAGCTATTCAGAGTAGGGTTTAGCCGTTCGGCGTTCGCTATTACTCGTTTGATCTCGTCTTTGATCATCTTTTTTCTAGTTATTTACCCTTTCGACGAACCATTGCCCGTCCTCTTTTATTAATTCAACTTTGATGGGCCGCTGTTCAGTGGTCGCCTCTTCCTTCCAAAAGAACAAGACGTCAAATTCCACCCGACTTTCCGACGTTTGCCGGCAACTCCCCACACGAAATGCCCTTGGCAATGATCCTGAACCGACCGTAAAAGGGTCCGAGCCTTCAGGCGCTTGAGCCGCCAAGGTCTTCATCTGAGGTGATAAAAACCGTTCACGCTGCCGGATCCCTTCCGGTGTTATTTCCATCTCATTGCCAAAATGAAAGGAGTAAAACTCCCGGATCAATGGCCGGGCATCATTACAAGCTGGTTGTTCAAGGCTTGGGATCGAACAGGACAAGATCGGCATTAATGCCGTCATAAAGACAACGATAGTGTTGAACGATCGATTCCGAATTTGTTCTTGTTCCCTCATCCGAGGACCTTTGGCACCTGAAAATGACCAGCAATTGAGGAGGGGGCTTCTGAAAGAGCATCTTCCTGAGCAAAAGAAGCGTTCGGAACGTCTTCTCGGACCGTCACCGTCGCCGCCCCCTCCGTAGTCAGTCCGCCGATCATCGGTTCGACGTTCGTGGTGTCCAATTCATTCAGTTGCTCTACGTAACTGACTATGCTGGCCATTTGCGGAGTGTAAACCGCGACCTCTTCATCGGTTATTTCGAGATGTGCCAGTTTAGCGATCTTTCTTACATCCATCTTTGATCTTCCCAAATCTTACTGAATAAGCGCGGGCGACCGAACTAATTTGCGCTCGCAGAACCGGATCCGCGATCTTTTCTAATTTTTCGGCTAATTCATCGGAAAGCTCGTTAGAGACGACTTTCGTTTCCTTGGTATTTCTGAGAATACGGTTGTTCGCGAAAAGATCAGGTTGTTCGACAAATTCAATGTCGTTGATGAGCTTCTCACCTAGAAGAGTGTTCATCTTGAAAAGAAGCTCTGTTCTGTGCTCAAGCAAATTTCGTTGCCAGACCTTGCTTTCAACGGCCACCCTGAGCATATCCCTTTCTAGGCCGACGACTTTGGTTCGGTCTGCCAGCAGATCGCCGGCAACCGAATGCCAAGCTGCTTTTGCCAAACTTAGGTCAGCGTCAGGCGAGCGTCCGATTATTGCTCGGATCGCCGGTAATGAATTCTCAAGTCCAAACATTTGCTATCCGTCGATCGATAAAGGAATATCTTAATCGAGAAATCAAGCAAATGCTAAATCTGGACAAAAGAGCTTTAGAGCTTCCTCAATTAATACTTGCCTCGGGCAGTCCGCGGCGTGCCGAGATACTTACTTCTGTTGGTTGGCCATTCCAGGTCCGCATCCCTGACGTAGATGAAACAGAAAATGCCGGTGAATCTCCGGATGAATACGTTATCCGTTTAGCGGAAGAGAAAGCGGCTACTATAGCTAATGCATTCCAAGAAAGCCTGATCCTAGCGGCAGACACTACAGTGGTCATTGAAGACCAGATACTGGGAAAACCGCGCGACCGTGAGGACGCAGTCCGTATGATAAGTACGCTTTCAGGAGCTACCCATCAAGTTCTTACAGGTATCGCGATCTTAAAAAATGGAACTTGCCGTACAGGCCTACAGAAGACCTCGGTCAGGTTTAGAAAGATGACAGATAATGAAGTAGATTTTTTGGTCGATAAAGGAGATCCATATGATAAGGCCGGTGGATATGCTGTACAGGCACAGGCGGCACTTTTTATCGAGGGTATCGAAGGTGATTATTGGAACGTGGTCGGCCTACCCATAAATCTTGTTTATACTTTAGTAAACGAACTTTGCCATCAATTTGGACGATCTGCTTAAGGTCCGCAAGCATCCCGACTGCATTAATCAAAAAAGCGAGACCTTATCCGGCCTCGCTTCTTTAGTAAGCAAAGAAAAAGATCAAAGAAGTGAATCGATCTTCTTTGAGATCGGGATCGTAATGTCGTAGTTAGGATCAACACCACCAAAAGGCTCACCTGAGCGGTTTCCATTCTTGTCTAAAACAACAAACGATGGAAGTTGGTCAACACCGAATTTTCGAAGCGTTGAGGCCCCGTCCGGATCACGTAAGACCTTCACGGTCAGCTTATTTCGACTCGCCCAGGAACGCAATTCCTCATCGGTTGCATGGTTCTTCGATCTCGGATTGGTCGAATCTGTTAGGACGAAATAGATAACAACATTCCTACCAGAATATTTGCGGGCAAGCGCGTTGGTATATTCAGCCTGCTTCGCGGAAAGAGGAAGCCAGCTTGCACCTATCGCCAAGACTACGACCTTACCGCTCTGGCCCTGAACGTCGACGTTATCACCGTCGAGTGAACGCAAAGAAGTCTGTGCGTACGAAAGGGTCGCTAAAAGACCTATGGTGATCGACGCGATAATTGATCTGGTGAACATTCTCATTTTAAGTTGAGTCTGAGAGTACACTCCCTCCTCGCCGATTTAGATGCAAACTATATGCCAACTTACTGTCCGGGGTGAAGTAAAACGTTATCTATCAATCTAACGGAACCGAACTTTACAGCAACGGCTATGATTGCCGGCATATCTCTAATCTTTTCAATGGGTTCCAGGGATTCCGCATCAACGACGGCAACATAGTCCAGGGAAGCTGCTGGTTCCTCAGAAATTGCGTTTTCAACTATTTGAGCCAGTTTCGCACCATTTCGCTCTCCCTTGCTGAATTCCGATTCGGCCAGCTGAAGAGCCCGGTAAATTACCGCCGCCTTTTCGCGGTCTTCAGGCGTCAAGAGTTCATTTCTTGATGACATGGCGAGACCTGAGGCCTCACGGACCGTCGGCACCGCGATCAGTTCCGTTTCAAAACCGAGATCCCGCGTGAGTCTTTTAATGACCGCAAACTGCTGAGCGTCTTTTCGCCCGAAAAATGCCAGATCAGGTCTGACAATGTTGAACAGAAGGGTAACGATGGTGGCAACGCCACGAAAGTGCCCGGGTCGGGAGGCACCCTCCAATGATTCAGAGAGTCCTTCGACATAGACGTAGGTCGAGAACCCATCCGGGTAGATTTCCGAAGCCTCAGGAGCAAAGATGTAATCAACGTCAAAGTCACGAAGCATCGCGGCATCGGACGTTAGATCACGAGGGTATCGCTCAAGATCATTTTTATCGTTGAACTGGGTCGGATTTACAAATATCGAAACGATGACGACGTCCGACATTTGCCTAGCCTCTTTTACCAAGGTCAGATGCCCCTCGTGAAGAGCTCCCATCGTGGGGACAAATCCTACAGTCTTGTTTTCGCGACGCAGCTTGCGCGCGATAGAGGCCATCCTGTGCCGGCGGTTTATGATCTCCATTTGGTCAGCTCGTGACTGCTTTTTTAGGTTCCGAGAGATGCTCCCCCTTCGGCATTCCGTAGGATTCGCTTTCGTTAGGATAGTCCCCTGACCTTACGTCTTCCATCCATTGGGTGATCGCATTTGTTATGACCTCGCTAACATTCGCATATTGGCGAACGAAGCGGGGCTGTCGGCCGAAGGTAAAACCGATAAGATCGTGAAGGACCAGAACCTGGACATCACAAGCACTGCCGGCTCCGATCCCGATGGTGGAGATACTGAGTTCATTGGTAACTATCTCCGCAACCTCACGCGGCACGAGCTCCAAAACGATTGCAAAGGCTCCGGCCTCTTCAAGCATCTGTGCATCTTCGATCAGAATTTTCGCTGCATCGGCGGTTTTTGCCTGAACTCTGTATCCGCCAAGCTTATGTACCGATTGTGGTGTAAGCCCAACGTGAGCCATTACCGGAATTTCTTCATCAACAAGGCGTTTGACCAGGTTTACACGATTGCGTCCGCCTTCGAGCTTGACGGCCTCTGCTCCACCGTCTTTCATTAAACGAAGCGCATTCCGAACGGCTTTGTTATCGCCTGTATGGAACGAGCCATACGGCATATCCGCAATGATAAGGGCCCTGCTGGCTCCACGCTTAACGGCTTTAGTCGCTGAGAGCATTTCCTCAAGCGTTACGGGAATCGTATTTCCATAGCCGTGGATAACATTCCCCATACTGTCACCGACCAGGATCATATCGACTCCGGCCTCGTCAACAATTCGTGCGGTCGGATAGTCGTAAGCCGTTAGGCAGACGAGCTTTTCACCTTTTTCCTTTGCTTCACGGAGTGCCGGCACGAAAACCTTTTCCGGTTTATCCGGTTTAAGATAGGCCATAAATTGCCCTTAGAATAGAACTTTTCCTTACTGTAAGTCTAGCTTGCCCGAATAAGTTCAGACCCCGTCAGAATAAGCGGATCCCAACGCTTTACATTCGCGGTATCCGTAGATTCGTCAAGCAGCTCGACCATATTCTTCTTGAGCACCGGATGGACGAAGCGGGGAGCGATCTCCACCATTGGAACGAGCACGAAATTACGAAGATGCATCCTGGGATGCGGGACGGTAAGAAATGGGCTGGTGATCCTATGATTCCCAAAAAAAACAAGGTCAAGATCGATGGTCCGAGGCCTTTTCAGATTCTTGTCCTTACGCCCTAGTACATACTCGATCCTAAGCATTCGGGCCATCATCTGGGTCGCGGTGATACTTGTGCATCTGAGCTCCACCGCCATATTCAGAAAATCATCTGCGTCGCCATCTATACCAACGGGCTCTGTCTCATATATCGCCGAAAGTTTTACGACATCAAAACTCGCCTCAAGCAGTCCGCGCACCGCGAGTAGAAGATTTCCTGCGCGGTCGCCAAGGTTCGATCCAAGACTGACATACGCAGTAGTATGGTTCGAATCGAAGAGCATAAATATAAATGGTTGTAAGGATTACTGATTATCTTGTCAAATCATCGGATAAAGGAACCTTATATTGTTTTACGGGCGGTGCCTGAGGCATCGGATCTGAAAACGATAGGCTTTTGCGGGGAACCAGCCAAGGGGCTGTTATTGACAAGGCCGCGAATCCGAATGAATTCAACCTGCACGCAAAACGCCAAGCAATTTTTCGTGGATACCACCGAATCCGCCGTTGGACATAATTGCAACAACGTCCCCTTCTTCCAATTCCGGCCTTAACCGATCTATTATCGCATCGGCATCGGGTAATGTTTCCGCCGGCTTGCCGGTCGCAGCGATATTTGCGACCAGTCTTTCGACATTCATTACATCGCCATAATTCTTCGCATCCTCCGGATTGAAAACGCCGGCAATGATCACCTGATCGGCGTGTACGAATGCGTCCTTATACCGATCTTCAAAAGTGGACAACCGAGATGTACGTGAACGCGGCTCAAAAATAGCGATAAGGCGATTATTTGCATATCTTTGCCGCAAGGCACGCAATGTCTCATCCACTGCAGTCGGATGGTGAGCAAAATCGTCAATAACGGTTACTCCGCGTTCGATGCCACGAACTTCCATTCGTCGTTTTACCGACTTGAAAGTGTCAAAGGCCTCCTGCATCTTCTCCCGTGAAATACCCCAAGCATCAGCAGCAATTATTACCGCAAGGCAGTTTCGAATATTAAAATCCCCTATCAGCTTTGTCTGGAATTCTCCCCATAGAGAATTTTCACGATAAACGCTAAACCTGGTAACATCGGTCTCTAGTGAGATATCCCTGGCCTGCCACTTAGCGTCCGGGCCTACTCCGAACGTTTCGATCGTCGTGAATAGCTTACCCTTCATTTGGTCTAGCACTTCGACGACCACCGGCGAATCAACACCGCAGATCAGGCGGCCATTGCCCGGAACTAGGTTCATCAACCGCGAAAATTGCCATTTGATCGCGTCGAGATCTTTGTAGATGTCCGCATGATCGAACTCTATGTTATTGACTATTGCGATCTCCGGCAGATAAGACATAAACTTCGGCTTTTTGTCGAAAAATGCCGTGTCGTATTCATCACCTTCTATAACGAAATGATCACTATTCGTTACGCGAAAACTTTGACCGAAATTCTGCACCAGGGCTCAGTGAAAAACGCCTCCAGAACGAAGATTCATATCTGTCATTGCCCCAATACGGGATATTCGCCGTTGCTGACGGCGTTGGCGGTGCGTTATCTGGTGATGTCGCATCCCAGATGGTTGTCGAAATGCTAGGCGAAGCATTTGCCAACTTCAGCGGCGAAGTGTCTCCAGAAGAAATGATCACCGTTGCCATCGATAGAGCAAACCTCGCGATCAATCAGATGGCAAGTGAGATGCCGCAAATGGCAGCTATGGCTACAACCGTAGTTGTACTTCATCTTACTGGATCGACTGCCACCATCGCTCATGTTGGTGACTCCCGCTTATATCGCCTAACTCCTGACGGCACCCTTTATCGTGAGACAGCCGATCACTCAGTTGTTGAGGAAGCTGTTCGGGCAGGTCAAATGACGCCAGAACAAGCTGCTATGCACCCGAGCAGGAATGTCATTAGTAGAGCCGTTGGGGCCGAGATGTCAGTTGATATCGACATCAAGAAGATTGACGTTCAGCCGGGAACGATCTTTTTGCTTTGCTCTGACGGTATAACCCGGCACATCGGAGATCAAGAACTTGAATCTCTTCTAACGACCGGAATGAGCCTTGAAATGCTTTGCGAGCAAATGAAAGAGATGTGCTATGACCGCGGAGCGGAGGATAATCTTACTGCCGTTCTCGTAAAAGTTCCTGGCTCTCCAGTTCGCGCGGATTCGGCAACTGACATTCATTCTGGTTCGATAGCGACAGAAGGTCTTTACCTAGATGAAGAAGAAACCATCGCCACTGCCCGTTCCCCTTTTGATAACGTAGCAGAACGATTTGGAGAGACACCTAACGTATCAGCAGATATCCTTGAGGGATCTGGTGAAATAGCTGCATCACCAAACTATGGTTCGATCGTCGATGAGATCGAACAGCCGCCGATCGCAATAACGAAAGATATTCCTAGCGATGATGAGTCCTATCTGATGGACATACCCCAACCGGAGCCGGTCTTCGATCCGGAGGACCAGCCTGAACTCGAAAAGATCGAACACGAAACTGTATCCAGCGATTATGCCTCATCTCGCGTAATAGTTCCTGCGGGGAGCCAGGCCACTACTTCAGAGACCGAAAAGGAGTTCTCAATATTCGGTCAGACTTCCTCGACAGTCGTAAAGCAAAATGTTGCCCCATCAAAGTTCGGAAGTTTTCTTAGGTCGCTAATTTACCTTCTGCTTGGTGCGGCACTTGGAGCCGCAGGACTTTATTTCTGGCAACAATCAAATCCCGAACCGCAGCCTGTTTCTATTCCTGTCAGTGAGCTTACACCCCGAACCAATAATGTTCCCGCATCATCATTCGAAGAACTCAGGTGGCGCGTAGATCAGGATCCGAATGCATATATCAAATCCAACGTCGCCGCGACAAAAGATGCCGAGGACCACTACATTCTCGGTCGCGCCTTGTTCTTGACAGGAGAACATTTTGCGGCTCGGCGTCAGTTTATTCTTGCACTGAGCAAGATATCTGAAGCCGAACCAGGTGTGGCAGCAACCATTCGCGCCGATATCGCAATGATGAATTCGATAATGGGGGATCCACAAGCGGCTGAGGCATTTAAGTCATCATTTGCTGAAGTCATGAAGCAGAATTCCAACACTGCTCCAGCATCAAATACAGTCGATGCCGCCAATAGTTCGAATTTGGGGAATATGAACGCAAGTCCTTGATAACTTACGTTACTCGACGCTTTGCTTCAAAAAGCGTTATACCTACGGAAACTGCCAAATTCAAACTTTCGACGGTGCTCTCCATTGGAATCACCAGTCCTTTCACCGCTTGTGAAAGTTCGTTTTCGGCAATTCCGTGAGCTTCGGATCCTACAACCAAGATCACAGGTTGCGTCCAGTCATACTCATAAATTGAAATATCACCTCGCGGATCTAGACCCACCATCTGCAATTGATATTCTGCCGCGAGATCAAACAATATCTTGGGATCCATATTTTCTACTATCGGTACTCGAAACACCGATCCCATCGAACCTCTGATCGATTTAGCAGAAAAGGGATCAGCTGACCCTGGAGAAGTAATGACTCCAGCTATGCCCGCAGCTTCCGCAGCTCGGATCGCCGCTCCTAGGTTCGATGGATTGTTGATCTGAGAAAGATAGAGGATGATCTTGACGACTATACCAGAGTCTTCAAGGCGTAGTTTAATTCGATCGAGCGACCACTTAGGACGTTCAGCAAGTGCAATGACTCCTTGAGGATTTTTTGTTTCGGCGATACCATCAAACAACTTTCGCGACACTGAATAGACCCCGTTACGGTCTTCTATTCTGCTTTCGATAAAAGGACGGATCTCTTCTGCGGGGAGCTCCTCAAAGAAAATTATTGAGCGAATGAGTATTCCGGATTGAATAGCATCCTTCACCAATCGCTTTCCTTCTAGAAAAACTAACTCGCGATGGTTTCCATCCCGTACCTTCCGAGCAAGTTTTAGTATCTGGTTATCACGACTACTGATGCGCTTCATAAAATAGGATAGCCTTACTTCCCTGTCTGCCTAAACCGGCCTGTCAATATTAAACTGATGTCCTATCTTCCAGAATTTGCTACAAATATCAAACAGGATAAACTTTATCTTAATGAGACCCGAATCAAAATCTTTGACCAAGTTAGACGATCTGCGTGAACGCGAACTAACTGCAGCCCTCGGCGGCGGCATTGAACGGCTCGAAAAACAACGTGCCGGTGGCAAAATGACAGCCCGCGAACGTATCGAGTTCTTCCTTGATGATGGCACTTTTGAGGAATTCGACAAGTTTGTAGTTCATCGTGCGACCGGTTTCGGACTTGAGCGGCAGAAATTCCCGGGCGATGGAGTTGTTACCGGCCATGGTCTTGTCAATGGACGTGAGGTTTTTGTCTTTGCACAGGATTTCACGGTTTTTGGCGGCTCGCTTTCTGAAACCCATGCCGAAAAGATATGTAAGGTTATGGATCTCGCGATGAAGGTTGGTGCGCCGATCATCGGACTGAACGATTCGGGTGGTGCGAGGATACAGGAAGGAGTTGTCAGTCTCGCGGGATATGCAGACATCTTCCTTCGAAATACTTTGGCAAGCGGAGTCATACCCCAGATCAGTTGTATAATGGGGCCTTGCGCAGGCGGTGCGGTGTATTCTCCCGCCATCACTGATTTCAACGTGATGGTCAAGAACACCTCCTATATGTTCATCACAGGTCCGGATGTCATTAAAACCGTTACTCATGAAGAAGTTACAAAGGAAGAACTCGGCGGAGCATTGACGCACAATTCAAAGTCCGGGGTCGCACACTTCGCCTCCGATTCTGACGAACACGCATTACAGCTGACGCGGGAACTCCTTTCATTCCTACCATCGAACAATATGGAAGATCCGCCGATCGAACCAAATGATGACCCGATAGATCGCGCGGATCTAACCCTCAACAGCCTTGTCCCGGAATCATCAGACCAACCTTATGACATCAGAGAGGTCATCTCACGGGTGGTGGACGAAGGATATTTTTTCGAGGTCCAAGAGCACTTCGCACAAAATATTGTTATTGGATTTGCACGGCTCGGTGGACGCTCCGTGGGCATCGTAGCAAACCAGCCTGCATTTCTCGCGGGCGTTCTTGACATAGATGCTTCTACAAAAGCAGCTAGATTTGTGCGATTCTGCGATTGCTTCAATATTCCTCTGGTTACTTTTGAAGATGTTCCTGGCTTTTTACCGGGAGTGAATCAGGAGCATTACGGCATAATTCGCCACGGAGCCAAACTCCTTTATGCCTTCGCTGAAGCGACCGTACCAAAGATCACTGTAATTACCCGAAAAGCCTACGGCGGAGCTTATTGTGTAATGGCCTCAAAACATATCCGAACTGACGTGAATTATGCATATCCAACAGCCGAAATAGCGGTTATGGGGGCGGAAGGCGCCGTGGGAATTCTCTATAGAAAAGAACTTATGGATACTACTAACCCGGAGATAACCCGAAGCCGAATAATCCGTGAGTACAATGAAAAATTTGCCAATCCTTACGTCGCGGCTGAACGAGGCTTTATCGATGAGGTGATCGAACCCGCTCAAACTCGGCAAAAACTGATCCGTTCTTTAGAACTTCTGAAAAACAAGAGGGACAGAAATCCACCGAAGAAACACGGAAATATCCCTCTTTAATTGTTATTATCGAATGGTTTAGATCTTATTAAATAATCTAACACATGAGGTATTTATTTTCTTGAGCTTCACCTCAACTGTTGAATAGTGACAGTTGAACTAGGCTCATAACTCCTGTTGATTCTTTCGCTATCGACCATGAATGAAAATTCAGCTGAAAGACCCACCAAAGCAATAGTTGATCTTGATCACCTACGCTTCAATTATACCTCAATAAAGCGATTTATTGGGCCTGAGCCTCAAGTGATGGCTATAGTAAAAGCCGATGCTTACGGGCACGGGGCAAACGAGTGTTCTAAAACCTTACAACAGGTGGGCGTCAAACATTTCGGGGTTGCTCTTCCTGAAGAAGGAGTTGAACTGAGGAAAGGCGGCATCGCCGGCAGGATCGTTTGTTTCGGCAATTGGCCCGGCCAGGAACAAATGATCATCGCGGATCGCCTCACCCCTGTATTTTTTCAGATCGACCGGCTAAAGGCCTTTGATGAATCGGCCGGAGCTCAAGGGATTGTCTATCCTGTGGTCATCAAAATAGACACTGGAATGGGAAGAGTGGGGGTTCCATTTGGTTCGGTTGGGGAGTTTGCCTCCGAAGCGGCTAAATTTAAGAACATCAAGATCGAGGGTTTAATGACGCATTTCTCTACCGCAGACCAACCGCAGAACAATCTAACCGATACTCAGATCAGACGTTTCAATAAAGCAGCTGAGATCTTTCAGGCTAAGGGGGTTCAACCCAAATATTTGGACATGGCCAATTCGCCCGGAGCCATTGTGTTTCCGAATTCACGTTCTTCGCTTGTACGGATTGGTGGCTTGCTTTATGGACTCGGCGGTGACGTTCTTCCCAAGGGATTCCCTGGGCCGGAATTGAAAGCAGTGATGTCTCTGTATTCAAAGGTATCATTTATCAAAAGGGTCCCCGCCGGAACAACTATTGGCTATGGAGCCAGTTTTGTTACCAAACGAGATTCGGTCATCGGCACTATTCCCATAGGTTATAACGACGGCTATAGACGAGGTCTTTCGAATAGTTCAAATGTTCTAATTAGAGGCAAATTTGCTCCGGTCATCGGTCGTGTGTCGATGGACTGGACAACCATAGACCTGACCGATATACCAGAAGTAAATGTCGGTGATCGAGTTACAGTGATCGGAAATGATCAGGGACACCGGATCTTGGCTGAAGACATTGCAGAATCATTAAACACGATCTCGTACGAGGTTACGTGCGGTATTAGCCGTAGAGTTCCGCGAGTATATGTTTCGGACCAAGATAGGTGACCTATTCGAGGTTAAGGGGAGGTTCAACTAATGGCTTCAATAAGGGATCTGCAATGGAAAGAATTCTTTCTAAAGCTCTATGAAGAATCCTTCGAAGTCGATATATTCAGCCGCGCTGCCCAAGTTGCTTTTTATTTCTCGTTCTCCTTATTTCCACTCCTTTTCTTTCTTGTTTCGCTATTTGGACTGATATTGGAATCTACAGGCGAGCTAAAGCAGGAGTTATTCGAATACCTGCGACAACTTCTTCCCTGGTCTGCTTTTGTGTTAGTTCGTGACACCGTAAACGAGATCACAGAAGGTAGTACTACCGGAAAACTCACGCTTGGTCTCGCAATAATGTTATGGTCAGCCTCCGCCGGAATAGACAGTGTAAGGAATGCGCTGAACTCGATATTTCATCTCACGGAAACACGAACGTGGTTTAGGACAAAGGGGGAATCACTTCTTCTGACGCTGGTATTGATAATTCTCATCGCGCTTATCCTTGGCATCGTTTTTTACGGGTGGCAACTCGTGAGGATCAGCTTGGGAGGCATCGGATTGGATGTTAATTCACCTTGGATCTTGGTAGCCATACAATGGATATCTGTTTTGCTTCTGCTTCTTCTTGCTTGTGAGATCTTTTACAATTTACTCCCAAACTTTAAGAAGCGGCGTTGGCTTTGGATCACGCCCGGAACAGTGGTCGCTATAATACTGTGGCTTTTGCTTACAAATGGCTTCAAACTGTATTTGCAGTATTTCAACACCTATAATCGAGCATACGGCTCGCTTGGAGCTGTTATTATCTTGATGCTTTGGCTCTATTTGACCGCAGTCGCTCTTCTGGTTGGCGGAACGATCAACTCGGTGCTTATTGCTATGAGAGAAGGATCACGATCAGATGAAGCTAAGCCTAACAAAATTGTTTAGAGTAGGCACTTAATACATCACTTCATACATTGCTTGCTATGTCATTGATGCTAAATGAGATATATGAACAGCCGGAAGTGCTTGAACGCACCATCTTGGCAGAATCTTCAAAGGTGCGCAGACTTGCCGACCATCTGAAACGTCGCGAAATAAACCTTATCATACTCGTTGCCCGAGGAAGTTCGGATAACGCTGCACAATTTGGACGCTATCTGATCGAAACCACGACCGGAATCCCAGTCTCTTTAGCCGCGCCGTCAGTTTTCACCATCTACAAAGCCGATCTAAAATTGGAGCGTGCTCTAGTAGTTGGGATCTCACAGTCTGGAGAGGGATCAGACATCAATATTGTGCTCGAACGAGCTAAAGAATGTGGTGCGTTCTCCATTGCAATCACAAATAACGCTAATTCCACGATGGCACAGATCGCGGATGAAAGTCTGTTGGTGCACGCAGGACCGGAACGCTCAGTAGCTGCGACGAAGACATATACAGGGCAAATGATGTGTTTTTATTTGCTCGCGTCAGCGCTAGCCCCAAACAACATTGCTATCAATAAGATACCAACGTTTGTTAATAACACACTTGAACTCCGCAGCAATATTCAAAACCTTGTCGACCGATACGTGTTTATGGAGAATTGTGTTGTGGTTGGTCGGGGTCTTAATTACGGAAATGCGTATGAGCTTGCGCTAAAACTAATGGAAACGTGTTATGTGGTGGCTGAGAGATTTTCTTCGGCAGATCTTTTTCATGGCCCGCTTGCCGTGATCGAGAGGCGCTTTCCTGTTATTTTCTTTGCTCCAAATGGCCCTACGTCAAAAAGTAATTTGTTGCTTTCGGAACGATTGAATGAGCTTCACGCAGATACCCTAGCGATAACTAATGACCCAAGGATAGGCTCCATTTCAACATGTTCAATACTCCTTTCTGATGAGATAGACGAAATTCTTTCGCCAATCCCATTCATCGTTCCGGGACAGATCCTGGCGGCACTACTATCTGAAGCAAAAGGACTTGACCCGGATAAACCGCGTTCGCTTACAAAGGTAACAAAAACGATCTGACCCGATCGGCGATTCAAGATGGAGGAATCTCATAAATCTTTCGCCTATCTAATTGACCGAACGGCATTTCTGTTCTTTTTGCTCTACATCATCTCGCTCGCATTCCCATTTATCCGATTTCAGGCAATGGGGGTGACGATTGAAATTTCAGACCTTATATTCATTGCTTTCGCCGCCACATTGTTTGTCAGACTGCTTTTCCTATGGAAGATAGTCTTATCCGGACGTGATTTTCTGCCCGTTGGTTTCTACTTCTTTGTCTTGTCTCTTGCCGTGCTGTTCTCAGCCGACCTTGCTGACAGTCTTAAAAAATTGGTCGGAGAGATCTATCTTTTCTGTGTATTCCTTTCAACAACGATAGTTGTCACTTCTTTTCAAAGAATCAACCACTCGAAATTACCGACCCCGGACTTTCCGTCCGTTATCTGTTCTGCCTCGCCCCCTTCTGCGTTCAAAACATATATCTGATTCCGGTTATCTTTCCTGTTCGAGGTGAACGCGATGAATTTACCGTCTGGCGACCATTTCGGATTTGCAGACGAGCGCTCGCCGAACGTTATCTGTCGGTTGTTTGTTCCATCGGTGTTCGCTATCCAGATCTGCGTTATAAATTCGCTTTTGTCCGCGGTCATTACGGCCTCGTTCACCGTGTAAACGACGCGGCGGCCATCCGGTGATATTTTCGGAGTCCCGGGAACCTTCAACTTAACTTGCGTCTCCGGTGTCCAGATCGATGGAATCGTTTGCCCGTCAATATCAGATACTGAAAAAAGAAAAAATATGATTGCGGCCGCAAGGCTAAGGGCGCGAGCTTTCATCTAATTCTCTCCTGCTAGTAGTTTTGAGTGTTTGGGTATTGTGCAACAACTCGAGGCATCTGGCAATGCGGATCATACTGATCTTTGCAATGTGAATTTCCAAACCATACGCTCCCTCACCTCATCGAGCACGTATGCACTATCGATCACGATCCACTCGCCCAGAAACTCCCATCTATTCACGCCGAGCTTATTGAATAGCGGGACCGAATGGCCGGACTTAATTGCATCAAGCAATGCCTGATTTGCTGCATCTAGTTTCTGATCACCGCGGCGTCCCGAACCGGTGTAATGAATTATGTGCTCTGTTTCACCATGGAAATCCGGATAGCAGGGATTGATGCGGCCGAAATCAGTAAGAAGAGATATGAGCCTTCCGTTCTTCTGATAGATCCCGTTTCGCGATCGATGGATCTGTGAAACCTCGCTCCAAGTGAGAGGTGCAGTTAAACTATCGGCGCGCTCTATGGACATCGATCGAAGGTTCTAGCGTATTATCATAGTTAGGTCAAACGGAACATCAAAATGCCGATCAAGGGGAGATCCTTAAAGAAGGTCGCACGAAAATTCTGGAGAGCTTTGCCTGCAGGAGCAAGGAAGAGATTGGTCCGGGTCTGGCAAGACCGCTTCACCGCGTCGGTAGCGGCGATAGTCAGGAACGGTGACGGAAAGATTTTACTCCTGAACCATGTGCTTCGGCCTTATTCGGGTTGGGGTTTCCCTGGTGGCTTTATCGATCACGGAGAACAGGCCGAAGATGCAATACGAAGGGAACTCGATGAGGAAACCGGGGTGATGCTTTATGATCTCGAGCTTTTCCGGGTACGAATTGTAGGTACACACGTTGAGATTCTCTACACGGCCAGGACAAAAGATACGGCGTATGTTAATAGCGGGGAGATAATCGAGCTCGGATGGTTCGCGGCAGATGAGCTTCCAAAAGACCTAAGCAAAGCACAAGCAGCATTGATCCGAGAAATTCTGGAAACGGACGGTTGAAAATGCCAGGTGCGGTCATTAAGATACTTTTTTATCCATTTTGCTGAAGTTTAATTTAATCAGGAGAAAATAATGATCGATCTTATCCCTTCGCCCGAAGAGGTAATGAAGATATTGCAGGAAACAGGAGCCTATAGGCGGGGACATTTTATTTATCCTAACGGTAAGCACGCATCCCACTACTTCCAGATGCCGCTCGCCTTCCGTTATTACGATAATGCCCGAATACTTTCGGTCGGGCTCAGCCGCCATTTCAGAATGGAAAAATCCATCGCCCGCAGCCTTCCTAAGGTCTCTGTTATTAGCCCCAGCCCGGGCGGGATCATGGTCGCCTTCGGTGTTCGCGAAGCGTTGAGCGCGGAGCAAATATATTGGGCCGAAACGGAAGATGGAAAGCGCCAATTTCGTCAGTACATGGCTGAAACCGATGTCCATCCGGCGATCATCGTCGATGACATTATCCGTTCCGGAAAGGCGATCAGGGAAACCATCGAATTGATACGTGAGATCGGGTCAGAAGTCATCGGAATAGGTGCTATCGCCCGCTTTGAAGACGGACCTGAGGAATTTGACGGGATCCCCGTAAAGAGTCTCCTTACATTTGATGTGAACTTCTATGAAACCGAGGAAGAATGGAGACGTTCACGGAGCGCGTCGGATGCCATAGAGGAAAAGGTTAGATTTTAGGTTGGCTTTTAATCTAGAGTTTGGGCAGGTGCGTAACGGCCTGCCTTTTTATTGTCGATCATAACCGATCAGCTTTCGCTGCATTTCCCGCCGCTCAACAAATAATCTTAAGAACACCTCTTTCTTTGTAAGAAATAGTGCGACTGCGTTGGCCCAGCCGCGCAGATCTTCAAACTGCTCGATCGTATAAAGTGCGACGAGACCAAAAAGAGCAGAAATAGGAATAGAGAAAATGCCGGATTCCCAACCGAGAAAATATCCAACCACCAAAGCCGTGATCAGCCATGTCGCCGGCATAAAAACAACGCCGGCGAGCACTTTTGCCGTTGAGGCAACGTCATCCGCTCCATGCCGCGAATACCATTCGGAGAAAAGACGACAAAGTTGATAAGCGGGAGAATGCAGGATAATTCCGATCACGGCGAAGGGAAGTAGCAGCAATAGCCACCAAGAGCGGGAGATCGCTTCCCTGACAACGAACGAACGGTCAAACTGAGCGAGTGACAGATGTTCCGGTCCGATACCATATCGATTTAGCTCTTGATCAAATCGATGGATCTCCGAGCGTAGCTTTTCATCTTCGGGATCGTCCTCGGTCTCAAGGTCGTCAATATATGCCTGAAGAAATTCCAGCTTTTCACCAAGGTTCTCGTTATCACCCGATGAAGAGAATATCGCTTCGGCTATCCGAGCCGTATTCATAGCGGCATCTGTTTCAGCATTTAGCGTAACCTTTCGAAGCTCTTCTTCGATCAGAGCTGTTAGCTCTTTTACTGCGTCCCGCGGCGGCTGGCCATCAGTGTCGAGTGCGGTCGGGTGTACACGGAACGGCTCACCAAAATGCAACAACGCCTCGCTCCGAAAAGCTTTCTTGCTTGTGTAAAAAAGCCCAACGGGAACTATCCGAAGATCGAAGTTGTCATCACCAACCGAGACCGCCCCAAGGGCAATGCGCGCCGCACCAGTCTTTGCAGGCAACAATTTTGGTGAATTATGCGAGACACCTTCAGGGAAAAGGGCGATCGAGCCTCCTCCCCGAAGCATTTGGCTTGCCAACCGAAACGTTTCTTGATTCTTCGCAATATCCTCTCCCGCATCTATGCGGCGGTAAACGGGAAGTGCTCCGACCGTGCGAAGCAGAAACGATATGACCGGCATTTTGAACAGTGTCGATTTGGCAAGAAAGGATATCCGCCGGGGCATCGCAACGAAGACGAGAGCTGGATCTATGAGCCCATTGGGATGATTCATTACAAAGATGACACCCGTTCCCGAAGGGACTGTATCGGCATTCACTGTTTCGATCCGGCGAAAAAAGAGTTTTAGGGCGATGCCAAATACAGCGAGAACAAGACGAAATGTCAATGTGCCTTTTCTGTTTCGAAAAAGATCGATGAGCCGAAGCTTTTTGATCGAGAGTCTCATCGAAGCAACCCCTTAGATCTCGTGACGATTTGCAAGGGCCCTGTCCATCGTAACTTCATCGACGTATTCAAGGTCGCTTCCAACGGGCATTCCCATCGCGATGCGGGTTACTTTTACGCCAAGTGGTTTCAGCAGACGAGCGATGTAATTGGCGGTAGCTTCACCTTCAGTAGTCGGGTTCGTGGCGACGATTATCTCTTTCACCTCTGTCCCCTCGTTATTCTCGGGCAACAGCCGCGGCAAAAGGTTGTTGAGCATAAGCTCGTCCGGACCGATGCCGCGTATCGGCGAAAGTGATCCATGAATGATGTGATATAAGCCCTTGAATGAACGCGTTTTTTCGATAGCTACAAGATTATACGGTTCTTCGACAATGCAGATAATCGATCGGTCGCGTTTAGGATTCGCACAATAAAGACAAGGATCTACGTCGGTCAGATTGTTACACACCGAACAGAAAACTATCTTTTCCTTTACCTCGCGAAGTGCATCGATGAACGCGTCAACTTCTGCACGTGGACGACGCAAAACGAAGAAGGCAAGCCGTTGAGCAGATTTTCCGCCTATCCCCGGCAGCCGTTTGAATTCATCGATCAGTTTAGCGACCGGTTCTGAATAATCCAGCATTGATAATATCTTCTAATGCAGGATCGCCAAGACAGAAAGTTGAAAGACAACAACTTGCGTCTTGGCAACCATGCGGATCTGAACTAGCTTGTTTTGAGCAGCTCTATATCAAGCCGGGCGGCAACATTCCGCCAAGCTTGCCCTTGAGCGATTCCTCGACCTTTCGGTGAGCCTCGTTCAGTGCAGCAACGGTTAGATCCTGGATCATTTCAACATCCCCATCCTTGACAAGGTCGGGTGAAATCTTAAGTTCGACCACCTCGAAATCGCCGCGCATCTTCACGGAAACGGCACCGCCGCCGGCTGAAGCCTCAACGACCGTTTCCTTCATCTCCTTGCCCATTTTTTCCTGCATCTGCTGGGCCTGCTGCATCATTTGGCTCAAGTCGAACCCGCCGGGTAGTTTCATAGATCTTGTACAAACCTCAAAATAGACTAAGTTTTACTGAGTATATCACCCAGCATAGGAATTGTCTCAAAACGCATTTACTGATGTAGAATGCGAAGCGATGTTGAACGGAGACCTGAGGAGCATCTTTTTAAAGCTTCTAATAACCTCGGTAGCGGTTAGTGCGGCATTTGGCATCATAGTCATCTTGCTTGGCAACTTTGGAAGTTTTGAGGTCCGGGTGCTGATGACGACCCTTACGGTCACGGTAACAAGCATTTTGGGACTGGCCTGCGGCGCAGCGATCGAGGCGGGTCGGGGAAATGTCCTCCCGAAGGCAGGTATCGTATTTACATTGATCTCAGCAGCACTTCTGATGCTGATAATCTGGGACGTTGCCGACGATTCGGAGCTTTATGTAAAAACGACGATGACGTTTGTTATTGGAGCGGTCGTCGCATCGCATCTTTCACTGATTTCGATCGCACGTCTTGATAAACGGTTTCAATGGTCTTTGGGTTTCGCTTGGGTTTGTGATCTGCTCCTTGCCGGAATAATTCTTTTTGTTATGTGGTCAGAGATCGAGCCTCAAGGAGATCTCGTTTCGCGGGTGATGGGTGTTCTCTCGATACTGATAGCAGCCGTTACGGTCGTTACGCCGGTTTTTCATAAGCTCAGTTCCGGAACGGCTATAACGATTCAAACAATTGATGAAGAGATCGCCAGATTGCGGGGAGAGATCACTCGCTTGGAAGCAGAAAAGGCAGAACTTCAGTAATGGATCAAAAAGCTTTACGATAAAACTCTTGACCTGATCAAATGCTATAAAGCCCAAACAGCTCTTGAACTCGGCCTAGAGAACATTGAACGAAGGATCTGCAGGCTTTACTGAAATTTATGATCAAGAAGCAGGAAATATAGGCCACCGACTAGATCGATAGTTTTATTAGCTATACTCAACGATTCGCCAACGGATCATTCAGTTTCAAGTCATAATAAAGTCAACCTCTTGTCAGTTTTAGTGGCCGGCATCGATGCTTTTCCTTTTCTCGAACATTGCTTTAAGACTCATCTTTAACACGTCGCCAACCGACTTGATGCCATTTTCACAATGGTCCAACTAAATGAGATAGACGTGATGATGTCTATCAAAAAGAATCAACTAGGTTGATATGTGATGGGGTCAAGTGTGCCTGCTTGTTCAAAGCCTCTTAGCCGGAGAGCGCATGAATCGCAAGTGCCGCAGGCAAAGTCGTTTGAACGATAACATGACCAGGTCAGATGTAGCGGAGCATCTAATTCCAGGCCTTTTTTGACGATCGCGGCCTTTGTAAGATGAATGATAGGCGTGCGGATCTCGATATATGTATTGGGCTTTGTACCGGTGTTAATTGTTTGTTGGAAAGCTTCGTAGAATTCGGGACGGCAATCCGGATAACCGCTTGAATCTTCGGCGACGGCGCCGATATAGATCACGTGTGCACCCAAAACCTCAGCCCAACTCGTCGCTATCGCAAGCATATTCGCATTGCGAAACGGGACGTAGCTGGTCGGTATCTTTTTTGACGAGAGGTCGGCTTTCGAAACTGCAATACTTTCATCCGTTAGTGAAGAGCCGCCTATTTTTGCGAGATATTCGATCGAAACATCAAGCCGTTGCTTTACTTTGTAATGATCGGCAATGTCATTGAATGCTTTCCGCTCGCGAGCTTCTGTTCGCTGTCCGTAAGATATATGCAGAAATGCGAGTTCTTCATTTTCACCTGAAGCTATGGCTGCTGTTACACAGCTGTCCATTCCGCCGGAGACGAGAACAACCGCTGTCATTTGGCCAAGCCTTCCTGCAATATTTGGGAGAGCCTCCAAATTAGCAAACTGCCGATGTCGTCTGTGGTGTAATGAACAACGTGCATATCGTCAACGGTTATTGCAATTGCGATGCGTCCGCGGCGAGTATAAACAATACCGACGTCGCTTCTTAGCCGATCAAGAGCTCCGGATTTGGAGGCAACCGGAATTGTGTCCAGCACGTTTCTGCCAATGCCGTCCTTGTACTGCTGGCGGCGGAGAATAGCGATCATCTCCGCAGATGCTTCCTTTGAAACGACTTGGCCATTTTCCAGCATTTCCAGCAGCCGCACCATATCTTTCGGCGACGAACGCCCAATACCAAAAAGCTTGTTTAATGGTTCATCCCAAGCCTTTGCGTCACCGCCTCCGCCGATCTTGCGTAGTGACAGCGTGTCGTTCAGCCCCAGCTTGGCCATAAATTCGTTGACGGAATTGCTGGAGACCTTGTCGAGTATGAGATTAGTGGCTGTATTGTCCGATAGTACTATCATCAAAACCGTCGCGGTTTTCAGGTCGATCTTGTGCCCCGGAGTGAATTCTTTCAGTATCCCCGATCCGCCTGCGATCTTTCCGGCCTCTATGGTAAATTCATCCGTCCACGCGATCTTTCCTTCGGCCACCTGACGAAACACTTCGGTCATTATCGGGAGTTTTATCGTGCTGGCGGTTCTCACCTGTTCATCCCCGCGAAGGCTATATTCTTTGCCGGTGTCCAAATTCTTCGCATAGATCCAGACCTTACCTTTGAAGTTACTGATCTCTGTCTTAATAAGTTGGTCTAACTTAGGATCAGCTGAAGCTACAGCGGGAATCTGGGCGGCGGCCGCGAACGTAAAACCAAGAACGATGAGAGTAAAGAGGGTGGATCTCATAATATTTCAGTCACTAAACTAAACACCCCGGACATCTGGTCCCCAGATGTATTTGTGCATCTGCAGATTCAATCTGACGCTCAACCCGCTCTGCGAAACCGCATCGGCGATCGGACGCATATCAATTCCGTGGACTGGCGAGATAAGCACTTCCTTTGCCCGTTCGGGGAGATGATACTTTGCAATGATCTCCTTCGCAAACTCCCAATCATCAAGGTCCGCAACAACAAACTTCACCTCATCTTTATCAGACCGCACGCGTTCAAGATTCGGCCAATGGTTGCGCTCAACTTCTCCCGACGCCGGGCATTTAACATCCAGAATGATAGCGGCACGCGAATCAACATTCTCCGTTGGGACATAACCGCCGGTCTCAATGAGCACTTCGTAGCCTCTATCGCAAAGTTCAGCAATGAAGGGGAAAACATTCTTTTATGCGTTTGGTGAATCGAGTATTCGAGATATACCAGAAATTCGGGGTGGCCGGATTATTTATGGCCTTAAGACTCCGTGTAGATAGGCTAGTAGAACAGTGGCGGTTTCAACGTATAGTTGAAAGAGAATATCTAAACTTGCCGACAAAGGCCGAAGCCGAGTTCAAAGGCCCGCTGATCTCCGTACTATTGCCTGTTTACAACCTTGATGCTGTTTGGTTAAGAAAATGTATCGATTCGGTGCGTTCACAGATCTACGAGAACTGGGAACTCTGCATTGCCGACGACGCATCTACAAAATCTCACATCAGGCCTTTGCTTGACGAGTATCGCCGCAAAGATGCACGAATAAGGGTTACCTATCGCGAGATCAACGGGCATATCTCCGCAGCGTCGAATTCGGCTCTCGAACTTGCCTCGGGTGAATTCTGCGTCTTGCTCGATCATGATGATGAGCTACGCAAAGACGCTCTCTTTTGGGTCGCGAAAACGCTGGTGGAAGCACCGGATACAGCAATGATATACAGCGACGATAATCTGATAGACGAAAAGGGCCGACGGTCGCGGCCGCTTTTCAAGCCTGACTTTAGCCGAGATCTGATGTACTCGCTAAATCTTGTAACGCATCTTTCAGCTTATCGAACATCGATCCTTCGCGAGATCGGCGGCTTCCGCACCGGCTTTGAAGGCAGCCAGGATTATGACCTTGCTCTTCGCGTTATCGAACGCATAAACGAAACTCAGATCCGCCACATTCCACGCATTCTCTATCATTGGCGAACCATTCCGGGATCTGTTGCCCATAGTTCTGAGGCAAAGCCTTACGCGCACGAGAACGCGCGTCGTGCGCTTAGAGAGCATCTGATTCGTGTTGGGGCCGAAGCCGAGGTCGAGCCAAGCGCCTATAATCTACATCGCGTTCGTTATCTATTGCCCGATCGAAAAGTGGCAACTGTGATCTTGTGGGGCGACGGCGCGCCCGCATTCGATCCAATGACCTCGGACAATAAAGTCTCTGAAGTGATCGAGTGCGCAACAGCCAGCCCGCTCGCTGTTCAGCTCAATGAAGCCGCTGAACGCGCCCGTGGAGAAATTCTTGTCTTCATTCGGCGGAATACTCACCCGAATACTGAAAACCCTGTAAGCGAACTTTGTAGGTTTGCATTACAAGAAGCGATCGGTGCGGCAGGCGGTCTTTTAACCGATCGCAGCGGCGCGGTGCGGTCAGGAGGCATTGTCCTCGGCGGACCTGCAGCCGCGGCCATCGCCCATTTCGGGCTGCCGAACCACCAGCCGGGCAACTTGATACGAAATCAGGTGATATCGAATTACTCCGCCGTCGCTCTAGATGCGTTCGCGATCAGAAGACAGCTTTTTTCAACATTTGGAGGTTTCAGCGATGCTTTCGATTCGCCTTTGTTTCTTGCCGCAGATCTGTGCGTGCGGCTTCGCGAGGCCGGTTATCGTATCGTCTCAACACCTCACGCTCAGTTTATCTTTCCAGATCGGAAAGCTGTGGGCGGCATGTCCGCCTCGATCAAAGAAATAAAGGCGTTCAAAGAACGTTGGCCTAAGTTCGCATTCTCCGATCCGTTCTGCAATCCGAACCTCACGAACAACGGAAAGTTCCGCATTAAAATCAGATAGGGTATCCTTCTGTTAGAATGTGCCGCGATAGTTTGAGATGATCTCGCGGCCCTCGACCGGCTCCGCCTGTTTGCGCCCAAGAAAGAAATAGCACGAGGCAGCATCATAACTGCCAGGCCTATCGCAAAGTATGTGGTCAAAATACTTCAGCCATGATCCTGTCATCATTCCTGCGGCAAAAGCCGCCTTTTGCATCGTTCGGTTGCGGAAAAAACTGCGAAGGAAATATGCCCAGCTCCAGGCCAATGCCATTCCGGGCCCGCCGATCGGACCGCTTGATGTCTCTTCAAAATTACGGAACAGGTAACGGTGTCCGAGATGTGTGAACCTAGTAAAATCATAACGCCCCATATGCACCTGCTGCATAAATGGAGTTTCGGCGTAAACTAAACCGTCACCTTTCAGCACGCGTTCAATTTCCGAGACGCAACGAAATGGATCGATAACATGCTCAAGCACTGCCTGGGCAATGACACCATCAAACACACCAGACCTGAACGGCAGATCGTGAGCGTCTGAGATCAGCTCGGTCCGTGCCCCAAATGCAACATCGGTCTCCACGATAAGAAGATCTTCTTTTAGATCATCAAGATGAAGCCCTTGTCCTTCTACCGCACCGCCGATAATCAGCACTTTCGGTTTTTCATCCCCGCCGCGAAGGTTTTTGAAAAAAAATTCGAAGTTCTTATCAGAACCTAGATTCAAATTGAACGACGGAATGATCGCGCCAACCGCCCGCTTCCAGCCCTTTTGTGGCGGCCCGTAGGTTGTCTCGCGTCCTGCGACAAGATCCGAGGTTTTGAAAACGCTTCGCTCGTCGGCAAGAAGTATCGGGATGCTGTTAACTACCGGATAGGTCGAACCACATTCGATACAAGCCAAACTCTCAAGCTCCTCGAGAAGTCCCTTGCACCGAGGGCAAGCAAGCAGTTTCAGTAGTTCTGCATTTGGCATATGTCCAAAAGGATGGCCAGGTGTATGCTCGGCCCCGGACAGACTGATCTTGGTAACGTCTCATATCCTGCGGCCTATTGCGAACACCTTGATCAATGCGAGACCCGCAATGAATCCGCCGATATGCGCCGCGTATGCCACGCCGCCTGTTCCCGCCGGCGTCATAAGCCCTAGCAATATCTGATAACCGATCCAGATGCCAAGTGCGACAAAAGCCGGCACCGTTGTCAGGAAATTAAAGATGATCGCACGAACCTTCCTTTGCGGGAAAAGAAGAAGGTAACCGCCCATCACGCCGGAAATGGCCCCGGAAGCCCCAAGCATAGGTATAACGGAAGTTGTGTCCATCACTATCTGCGATATTGCCGCAATAAGACCGCAGGCGATATAGAAGCCCGCGAACCGTATATGCCCAAGAAGATTTTCAAGGTTATCTCCGAAAATAAAAAGGAAAAGCATATTTCCGAAGATGTGTGCGATGCTGCCATGCATGAACATCGAACTCAGGAAATTAAAATAGACAGGCAATGGCGTTGAATAATGCTGCACCTGAGCGGTATTTCCGAACGAATCACGGACCACCTGTACACCGGTAATGTCAACGCCGGTAGTTATCTCCTTGGGCACAAGTGAGAATGCATATGAGAATGCATCGTTCCCGCCAAGCCCTTGCAGGAGAACGAACACCAACACATTGATGCCGATAAAAAGGTAATTTACGATCGGTGTGATCGTTACATCGGTATTATCATCGCCTATTGGGAACATAAGATCCTGTGAATTGAGCTGTCTTTTGTGTCAAAACCACCTCGATGTAGATCTAAAGCAGAATATATTACTTCGCTCGCTTTGATCGTCGGCTAAGAACGCCCCCGAAAGACACACAGGCCAAGACAGAAGTGCTGCCGAGGAGGTCGGTAATTCTTTATCATTATTAGAGCATCTTACATTTAATTCTAATTGACACCAACATTTTCCTGCGGTTTCAGCAGCTCGTAACCCTCGCTTCGGGCAACGAATGTCGCCGCAGTTATGTCACCAACAACGTTAAGCGTTGTCCGGCACATATCAAGTATGCGATCGACGCCGAGGATGATCGCGATCAATGCCGGATCGATCCCGATGTAGAAAAGTATCCCGATGATAAACGGTATCGAGCCCGAAGGCACACCGGCTGTGCCGATGCCTCCAAGGATCGCAAGGTAAACCACCATTAACTGCAGCGACAGCGTCAGCTCGACACCGGCCAATTGTGCCAGAAAAAGTACCGTAACGCCCTCATAAAGCGCCGTGCCGTTCTGGTTCGCGGTCGCTCCAACGGTCAGCACAAAGCTATTGATAGCTTTCGGAACACCTAGATTCTCGTGTGTTACGCGTAGCGCCGTCGGAAGCGTCGCATTCGAGGAAGATGTTGAGAATGCGGTGATAATAACGGTCCTTATCCGTTTGAAAAATTCGATCGGATTGATCCTTGAAAGAAAATAGATCGAAAGCGAATAGATCCCGAAGAAGTGTATAGAAAGACCCAGTAGGACGGCAACGACGAACCAGCCTAGCGACCTGAGCAGTTCAAACCCGAACTGGGCAATATTGCTGAACAAAAGGCAGGCGACAGCATAGGGAGCCAACTTCATCACGATATCTATTATCTTTGCCGTGATGCTGAACAAAGAACTCATTACATTGACGAATGGTTCCGACGCCGCGGCGGGCAAAAGCGTTACGGCGATCCCGATCATCAATGCAAAGAACATTATATGAAGCATATTCGCGCTTGTTCCTGAGATGGAATTGAATATGTTGCTCGGAACGATCGTCTTGACCACCTGCATCAAAGGTGTTTCTGCTTTTGCGGCCTCGGCAGCCCGTCTCTGGGCCTCCGTGGCCGCGCTACCCTGTGATGAGAATTCCTCCTTAAGCTCGGTCGCTATCTCTTCGCTTATCCGTTCACCTGGACGTATAGTGTTCGCAACGCCGAGCCCTATCGCAACCGAAATAGCTGAGATCACCAGCGTGTATGCGAACGACTTCAGCCCGATGCGTCCAAGCTTTCTAATATCTCCGATGCCCGCGACCCCCACCACTAGTGATGAAAACACCAATGGCACCACGATCATTAAGAGCAAATTAAGGAAAAGCTGGCCTATTGGTCGCGTAAAATTATCAATGAACCAATTCAGGTCTGCGTTCTTTCCGCCGAGGAACCAGTTTGCCGCAAGTCCACCAAGTACACCCACCAGCAACCCAAGAAAGATCTTTGTATGCAGGGGCATTCCCTTCGGCTTGTCCGGCGTCTTGTCGTCAAGATCGGTAGTTAGTTCATTCTCGTAAGAATTCTCTGATGTCTCGCTGAGTTCCTCTTTGCTCATCGCTTTTTCCTGCCTTTATCTGTGCTTTTGTTACCGGCATAAGTTCTGATATTAAAACGGTTACGCGGGTAAAATTCGGCAAGAGTATGAACCTCTTATCGTAAATTGGCAAGCCGGGAAGCACAGGAGAACAAAACACCTTTACGGGCCAGTATTTGATTTGAGAATAAAAAAAGGTGAAACTTCCGAGCATGACAAAACTGGCACTCCATTGGCGAATATTGCTTGGTATGGCGGCAGGTGTTGTGTTTGCGGCCCTGCTTATACAGTTTGAATGGGGAAAGGATTTTATTGTCAATTGGATAAAGCCTTTCGGGACGATATTTATCAATCTGCTCAAGCTGATAGCGATACCGCTGATCCTTGGATCGCTGATAACCGGCATCGCCGATCTTAATAACATAACTCAGCTTTCGAAGATGGGCTTGCGAACGATCCTGATCTATATCGGGACAACCGTTATCGCCGTCAGCGTCGGGCTTGCTATCGTCAACGTCATCCGGCCGGGCACCGCCGTCACCGAAGAAACACGGACCAAACTGATAACCAGCTATGAAAAACAGGCGGGCGATCGCATCGTCGCGGCTGAAAAGCAGCGACAGTCAGGGCCGTTGAAGCCTTTAGAAGACCTAGTTCCCGAAAACATTATCGGTGCTGCCAGTTCGAATGCGAATATGCTTCAGGTCATCGTATTCGCTATCTTTTTCGGCATCGGATTGATCCTGATCCCGCCCGAGAAGGCTGCACCTGTAAAGGGGTTCTTTTCGGGATTGAACGAGGTAGTACTAAAGATGATCGATCTGATAATGCTGGCGGCGCCGTTCGGCGTTTTTGCGCTTCTTGCCGCCATTATTGCCGAAGCTCCGGGAACGGATCTTTTTATTGCCTTGCTCTGGTATGCTCTTTCCGTAGTTTCGGGACTTGCGCTGATATATTTCTTTTACGTATTCCTCGTCTGGACCTTTACCGGGAAATCACCATCCTTTTTTCTGAAGGGTATCGCACCGGCGCAGCTTCTTGCGTTTTCCACAAGCTCCAGTGCAGCAACACTTCCGGTAACTATGGAGCGCGTTACCGAACATCTGGGTGTTGATGATGACGTAGCAAGCTTTGTCCTTCCCATCGGCGCGACCGTAAATATGGACGGCACAAGTCTTTATCAGGCAGTCGCTGCGGTCTTTATAGCTCAGACCTTCGGAATGGATCTGAGTTTTGGAGTCCAGCTCGGCATTATAGTTACGGCTACGCTAGCCTCGATCGGAAGCGCGGCCGTGCCCGGAGCCGGAATGGTAATGCTTGTTATCGTTCTTGCACAGGCCGGCATTCCGGAGGTTGGGCTTGCACTTATCTTTGCCATTGACCGTCCGCTTGATATGTGCCGAACGACCATTAACGTTACCGGCGATGCAACGGTTTCTATGATCATTGCCAAAATGCTCGGCCGGCTGGGTGAGCCTGTTGAACAAAAATGGGATGATCGTTTGGATGAGGTCATCTAGTATTTTCCAAGGAATTCGGTTGTTTATGAAATTTCGTTCTGGGCTTGCGCTCTTGTGTCTGGTCTTTATCGCATCTTTTTCGGATGTTTTCCCACAGCAGCGTTTTAACGCCGCGCTTTCCCGCTTGCAGGCAGTTCCGATAAGTTCGTCGTCCGGAACTGCTATTTGCACTGCGATACTGAATGCCCAGGAAACCGGATTTGCACTTGATTGCAGTTATACTGGCATCGCCGCTGACAGTTCATTCACGATCCATCGGAATGCTTTCGTGGGGCAAACCTCTCCGCCGCTTACAACGCTTCCGCTTGCAGGTACAAGCGGCTCTTTTGGTCTTGGCGTATCCGGCACGGGAGATGTTGTGGGCGAACTGCGATCAAACCGCTGGTACGTTCAAATAAGCTCCGCGGCATTTCCGCAGGGCGAGATACGCGGTCAACTTAAACTTGCCAACGGGACCTACAATGACTATGACGGCGACGGACGGACCGATCTTCAAGTCTATCGCAATTCGATCAACACATTCTTCGGACTCAGAAGCACTGACGGCAGCTTCATTCAGCAGCCGCTCGGCCAGCCGGGCGATTCCGTTTCGCTGACCGTTGATTGGGACGGCGACGGCAAATCAGATTTTTCAACGGCCCGCTACAATGCAGAGGTTCTGTGGCGGATTCTCCCATCTACGAGCGGCGTTTTGCAGGAAACACGCTGGGGAAGCTCGACGCTCGGCGACTTCTTCGCCGCTGCTGACTATGATGGCGACGGCAAATTTGATATAGCCGTTTTCCGAGGGGGCGTTTGGCATATCATCGAAAGCTCGACCGGCAATTTCCGCTATGAATTCTTCGGTCAGAGCGGTGATGTTCCCGCGGCGAATGATTTTGATGGCGACAGTAAAGCTGACATCGCCATAGCGCGGAGCGAAGGCGGGCTTAGATATTGGTGGATAAGAAATAGCTCGAATGGTGAGGTCAGCGTTATCCAGTGGGGACTTAGCAGCGACGCATTCTTCACAGGTCGCGCTGATATAGATGGCGATGGGCGAGCAGACCTTCTAGTAATTAGGAATCAGGGCGGGCAGCGATTCTTTTATTTCAGGCGCAGCTCTGATGGAGCGTTGCAGGTAATGCAATGGGGTCTTTCATCCGACCTTGTGAAACCAAAAGCCCCAATGAAGATACAGCTTGGAACGAAATCGACGCGTGGGCTCGGTGCAGGTTCGAATCCGGAGGTCGGACGAGAGGCGGCTCTTGAAGACCACCAAAAGCTGCTCGACGTCTTGGAAGGCTCGGACATGGTATTCGTTACTGCAGGAATGGGTGGCGGAACAGGGACAGGAGCGGCACCGGTGGTTGCGTCGCTTGCCATCGAGCTTGGAGCACTTACTGTTGCGGTCGTAACAAAACCCTTTGCTGTAGAAGGGCGAAAACGAATGGCTCAGGCGGAGATGGGACTCGCAGAACTCCGAGGCTGTGTCGATACGATGATAACAATTCCGAACTCAAAGCTCCGCGAGGTTGAAGAGAACATCACAGTGATGGAAGCCTTTCGCAAAGCCGACGAGATCCTGCTTCAGGCTGTCAAAGGGATAACTGACCTCATAACAACGCCGGGTATCATCAATCTTGATTTTGCTGATGTTACCACGGTGATGAAAGATGGCGGGGTTGCTTTGATGGGTATTGGTACGGCAAGCGGCGAGGATGCCGCGTCAAAAGCGATGCGCTCTGCACTTGATTACAAGCTACTTGAGGAAACCTCGATCGCCGGAGCCAAAGCGGCTCTGATCAATGTAACGGGAAGCGCTAATATGCCGCTCGGCGAGATCGAAGATGCGATCGGAATGATCGAGGCAGAGGCAGACGAGAATGCGGATATTATCTGGGGTAGCGTTATCCGTGAGAATTCCGATGACGAGATAATGGTTACAGTTATCGCGACCGGATTTGATTCGGCAGCCGCCGCTGCGACACCAAGGCCCAGAGCTCTTGAAGCACACGCCGCCAATGGGCACTCAGGTCCCGTTTCGCCGCAAATAGAGGCGTTTCACGAGGAAGATCTGAATGTCCCGACATTTATCAGACGTCAGGCAGACTGATACAAATCTTTTTAGTGGTCAAGAAAACTCCGTTCTCAAATGTGGGAACGGGGTTTTTTCTTTACTTTCTTTGATGGTGATTCGCTGACGCTGATGCGGTATTATTCTGATCGGTGGCAGACTTTAGATGAGTAATACCGAAAACAAAGAAAGGATCGGTATCACGATTGGCGATCCGGCGGGCATCGGGCCGGAGATAACGCTCCGCGCGTTAAGTGAGATCAAGGCTGGGCATCTTTCCCAGTATCTGGTTATCGGGGACCTAGACTTTCTTCGGAAGTTGAATGAAAACCTGGAAACTGGGCTTGAATTGGCTGAATTCTCAGATGATCTCGGGTCATCGGCAGTGCAAGTCGTCGATCTGAAGAATCTTCGTGAACCTTTTAGGATAGGTGAGAATAGCGTGATCGCAGGACAGGCGGCGGGACAATATATTCATAAAGCTGTTGAGCTGTGGCGGCTTGGGAGGATCGATGCGGTCGCGACCGCGCCGATAAGTAAAAGGTCGCTTGCTCTCGGAGGCTATGATTTTCCCGGTCACACGGAATTTTTGGCATCGCTTACCAACACTGAGCGTTTCGCAATGAGTTTTTTCGCTGATAATTTGCGAGTCGTACTAAATTCGACACACGTCTCATTGTCGGACGCGATAGGGTTGGTAACGAAAGAGCGGCTTGTTGACCTTATAAACTTCACTGATCACAGCTTGTCCAAGCTTCTTGGAGGTAATATGAAGATAGCTGTTGCCGGCTTGAATCCGCATGCTTCAGAGAATGGTATGTTCGGTTCTGAGGAATCGAAGATCATATTACCGGCTATCGACGAATGCAGGAAAAACGGCGTTAATGTTTCTGGGCCGTTTTCCCCTGATACAGTGTTTCTGAGAGGTTTTCGCGGAGAGTTTGATGCTGTCGTTGCACTTTATCACGACCAGGCGACGATCGCGGTCAAATCCCTATCATTCGGTTCGGGTGTAAATGTAACTCTTGGACTTCCGCTCATCCGCACATCGGTTGATCACGGCACGGCTTTTGACATTGCAGGAAAATATTGTGCAGATGCTTCGAGTATGGTGGCTGCGATCCGGCTTGCAAGGGAGTTATCTGCAAGAAAGCGTGCACGTGCTGTGAAAAAGCTCATTCGATAAGTCGAGATCTCAATTAGACATCAATGGGACTTATGTTAAGACTTTCAGGGAGTTTCTTTCATCATTAGTTTATGGCATTAAGTCGTGGGATGTGATCGTATATGCGAGATCGATTTGGTAACAAGCTAAGATATCGGAACATTTCTTGACCATCGCGCCGCAAGGTGTTAACTTTTTGGGGACATCCACTGTCCGAATTCTAGGTACTCAAGGAGCGTAAACGTGTCGAAACGCAGTCTCTTGCTCGCAGATGATTCCATAACAATACAAAAGGTCATCAGCCTTACTTTTACCGATGAGGGGTACGATGTTAGAACCTTTGGTGATGGTGACAGCGCGATGGAATCTATTCGCAGCGCTCCGCCGGACATCGTTCTGGCAGATGTAAATATGCCGGGTTCGGATGGTTACGAGATATGTCAATCGCTTCGATCGGATGATGCCACCAGACATATTCCGACGATCTTGCTTGTTGGATCATTCGAGCCGTTTGATAGAGATCGGGCGGAGAGTGTGGGGGCAAATTCATTTCTAACGAAGCCCTTCCAATCGATCAGACAGCTGGTGGACCAGGTCAACGAGTTGGTCATGAATTCACAATCTGCGGTCGCGATGTCAGAGAATTTTGAGGCGATTGCAGAACCCACACCCGCCAAGAATGACATCGAGTCACTTTATGACCAGAGTTTAGCTCATGATCAGGCCGGAACGGTATCGGGATTTCAAGCATTTGAAGAGCCGGCACTTGATGACGAAATGATCGAAACGAGCTACGTTGCCGGACTAGACACCACGGACACGCTCGATTTCGAACTTGTGAATACAGATGATGGCACCACGTCAGTCTCGTCTGAGGCCGCTCCGGCACCTGGTAGCCAGTATCCCGCAGAAGAGACCACATCGTTTGATGCATCGGGATTTGCCGAATCAGATCAGCGGCCGACAGAAAGCCTTGTGGATCCTTTCGGCACGCAGCCTCTAGGCGAGATCGCTGGTTTTTCCAGAGGCTCTGAGTTTGATGAGCGAACATTTGATATCTCGACAGACTTGACTCAGGATATCCCTAATTCTCAACCGTCCGACGCCTATCCCGAAACCGAACCATTACCTCAAATGGGGATTGAAACGGTAAGTTTTGATGCTCCAGAACCCGCTGTGAGGGACATTGAGGAGACCGATTTGCTCGAGCTCCCGCCTGTAGGACCTAATCAGACCATTGAGCTCACAACTGCCGAACGTGCCGAGCTTATGGGCAGCGGGAAACAGATAGTCAGCCTTTCACCGGAATTGATAGATACCATTGTTGAAAAGGTGGTCCAGCGTCTTTCGCACAAATATTGATATTAAAGTAGTTCAAATACTGCGGCTGGTTTCTTCTTAAGATGAAAACCGGCCCTTTTTGTTTTAGAATTGCAGTTTTACCAATATGGAGATCGCAAAAGCTTACGAGCCGAAGTCAGCCGAGACACACTATGAACGCTGGGAGAAGAATGGTTACTTCGCCCCAGAAATAAATCGGGACCCGAACGCTCCTAAATTCTCGATCGTTATTCCGCCGCCAAACGTAACGGGTTCGCTTCACATGGGCCATGCGCTTCAGCATACGATAATGGACGTGTTGACGCGATGGAAACGAATGCAGGGCTATCGGACGCTATGGCTCCCGGGAACGGATCACGCCGGTATATCGGTTCAACGAAAGGTTGTCGAACAGCTCAGAAATGAAGAGGGAAAGACGCCGCTTGATATAGGCCGTGAAGAGTTCGTACGTCGAGCTTGGGCTTGGAAGGAAAAATACGGGAACACGATCACAGAACAAATGCGTCGTGAAGGCGTTTCTGTTGATTGGTCGCGCGAGCGGTTTACGATGGATCCCGATATCTCCAAAGCTGTTCGAAATGTCTTCTGTGAGCTTTACGAGGAAGGCTGGATCTATCGTGGTTTACGTATAGTGAATTGGTGCCCGAAGGACAAGACCGTTCTATCTGATCTTGAGGTAAAAGAAGAGGCGAAGAAAGACGGAAAACTGGTTTATCTTCAATATCCGGTCATCACTACAGATAGGAAGATAACGGTTGCGACAACACGTCCTGAGACAATGTTCGGAGATACGGCGGTAGCGGTGAATCCAAAAGATGATCGGTACAAGGATCTGATCGGAAAGATTATCGCCTTGCCTCTTACGGACCGCAAAATTCCTATAATTGCCGATGAATATGTCGATGCCGAATTCGGGACCGGTGCCGTAAAGATAACGCCGGCACACGATCCAAACGACTATCTTGTCGGAGAACGACATAACCTTCCGCGGCTTCTGGTGATGAATGAAGACGGCACTATGAATGCGGCAGCAGGAGCGGATTTTGAAGGGATTGACCGGTTTGAAGCTCGAAAAAAAGTCGTCGAAAGATTTGAAGAGCTGGGGCTTCTCGAAAAGATCGAGGATTACGAAGTATCTTTGCCGATTTGCGAACGCTGTAAGACCGTCATCGAGCCGATACTTTCCGAACAGTGGTTTGTGAAGATGGAGGAGATGCGCGATATAGCGCTCGATCTTATGCAGACCGAGGGTGTGCCTCATTTTTCGCCGCAGATCCCGCACGAAAAGGTCTATACGAATTGGCTAGAGAATCTGAAAGATTGGACGGTATCCCGCCAGCTTTGGTGGGGACATCAGATACCGGCTTGGTATGACGGTGAAGGAAACGTATACGTTGCCCGCAACGAGGCAGAAGCAAAAGAGAAAGCCGGCGGCAAAGAACTTAGACAGGATCAGGACGTTTTGGATACGTGGTTCTCGGCCGGTCTTTGGGCGTTCTCTACCCTTGGTTGGACAGGTGAGGTTGACGAACAGCCATCAGATGACAGCTCAGAGCTAAAAACTAAAACATCTACTGACTTGGAGGTGTTCCTTCCGACAGATGTATTGGTAACGGGCCGCGACATTATCTTTCTGTGGGTTTCACGGATGATAATGCTCACGAAAAAATTCACTGGCAAGAAAGCCTTTGAGGATGTCGTTGTTACAGGAACTGTATTGGGCAAGGATGGCAAGCCGATGTCCAAGTCGCGGAACAACGGCGTTGATCCGCTTGAGATGTTCGATAAGTTTGGCGTCGACGCGACACGTATCTATCTTGCAAGTATCGCGACCGGTGCGGACATTAAATGGAATGACGTTGGCGTCGAAACCTATCGCAATTTTGCCAACAAGATATGGAACGCAACGCGGTTTTGTTTGATGAATTCGGATGGGGCGCGTGTCGGAAACATTGAACCACAGATAAACACAGATGAACATCGATCTTTGGCAGACAAATGGATACTTTCCCGATTGAACGCGACATCGATAAGCGTAAACAAAGCTCTTGCGAAGTATGAATTTCACACTGCTGTCTCTTTGCTTTACCACTTTTTCTGGGACGATTTTTGTGACTGGTATATCGAACTGAAAAAAGACGAGATAAACGCGGGCGACATTGCGGCGAGCTCGTTCATTCTTTCGATCCTCGAACAAGCCTTGCGGCTTTTGCATCCGTTTATGCCGTATTTAACCGAGGAACTCTGGCAAAAGCTTCCGGGCGTTTCCAACGATCTGCATAACGCTGCGTACCGAAACCCAGTCGCTATCGCTCCCGGTTCTGACACGGACGCGACGATAATGCTCGCAGATTTCCCAAAAGGTGATGAGGCGATGATCGACGAACGTGCTGAACTCGAAATGGGTACGGTGATCGACCTAATTCGTCGAGTTAGAAACATCCGCACGGAAATGAACATCAGGCCATCGGACAAGGTCGCGGTTCACGTCGCGGCCAAGGCTGCAATGCAGACGATCTTCGTGACTAACGAGGCTCAGATCCTAAAACTTGCACGGGCTGACAAGCTTGTTGTGAGTGAAGCTTTAGAGGTTCCTAAGGCTTCCGCGAAAGCTGTCATTACAAACGCGGAGATCGCCGTGCCTCTCGAAGGGCTGATCGATTTCGATAAGGAACGTGAAAGATTGGCGAACCAGATCAACAAACTTGATGTAGAATTACAGCGGTTGAACGGACAGCTCTCAAATGCCGAATTTGTCAACAAAGCCCCGGCCGAAAAGGTCGAGGCATTGAGAGCTCGAAGATCGGAGATAGAACAACAAAAAGGGACTCTAAGATCAAATTTGGATGCACTCCAATAATATGAATTGGCTTGAGAACGGAGAGGTCCTGTCTTCGATAGGGCAATTTTTGGCGGAAGACATTGGCCGTGGCGATATCACCACGTCGGCGACTGTGAATCCTGAGGTTCGCGGGCAGGGGCGGTTTCTGGCAAAGGAATATCTGGTGATCTGCGGACTTGAGATCGCTGAATCTGTTTTTGCACATCTAGATCCTGAAAGTTCCGAGATCGAGACCAGTTATGCGGACGGTGACGAGGTTGAAGAAGGTACGGTTTTTGGGACTTTGAAAGGCTACGCTGATGTACTTTTGACTGGCGAGCGTGTCGCCCTGAACCTGATACAGAGAATGAGCGGAGTGGCAACGCTTACGCGCCAATTTGTGCGGGCCATCGAAGGTACCGGAGCGGCTATCGTAGATACGCGAAAAACCACGCCTGGCCTGAGATTGCTTGAAAAATACGCGGTAACAGTCGGCGGCGGAAAGAATCACCGAATGGGCTTGGACGATGGCGTCCTCATCAAGGATAACCACATCTCACTGGCCGGCGGCGTCACAGAAGCGGTTCAAGCTGCAAAGAACAAGGTCGGGCATCTGCATAAGATCGAGGTCGAGGTTACGAATTGGGCACAGCTTCGCGAGGCGATCGACGCCGGAGCCGATATCGTTATGCTAGACAATCAAACGCCTGAAGAATGCGCGAAGCTTGTCCAAATGTCGCGTGACCTGAACCCCAACGTATTGATCGAAGCCTCCGGAGGAATGGACCTGAATCGAGTTCGTTCATTTGCAGAGGCAGGCGTCGATCTTATATCCGTAGGCCGGCTAACGCATTCAGCACGAGCGGTGGATATATCGTTCAAGATCCAGACGGCTTGATCTTTTTTATTTCACTTTGGCTTTAGTGTCAGACGTAAAGTTCACTCGAAAGTCTGCTATAATAAGGTTTCGGAGGCTTTTTTATTCGAAACGTAACGGGCCATACCCACGGGCTTAAACATAATCAGATCCGCAGAATAGAGCGACTCTATACTCGTCGCGTCCGGCCCGACCAGATAATCTCACAGGAATTAGCAAGGCAGATGGCTGAGCTCTCAAATGAGACCGGCCGCCAGATCGGTGTGCTCCTAGACCGCAAGGGCCATGTCGAGTACGTGATGGTTGGAACGGCAAAGGGAATTGAGATGCCGGATTTTGGCCGTACGCGTGCTGCAAGCGAACGCTTTCGCGGGCTCCGTTGCGTTCACACGAATCTTCTCGGAGAAAAACTGACGCAGGATGACCTAACTGACCTTGCCCTTCTTCGGCTCGACCTTATGTCCACGATCCAGGTCGAGCGGGACTCAGGGCTGAATCCGGCTGTGATATCAAAAGATCATCGATATTTACACCTAATTTTTCGGCATAGTCCGGATCCATTGCGTGCTCTGCATCGATGTAAGCACAAATACCGCCGTTACTCTGTGCCGATGCCACAACCTGCAAGGCAAGAGTTGTTTTTCCGGAACTTTCCGGTCCATAGATCTCGACGATCCTGCCGCGCGGCATCCCGCCTACGCCTATCGCAGCATCAAGGCTGAGGCAGTTTGTGGATATAGCCCCAATATCTTCGTGGGGACGCTCGCCAAGACGCATTATTGAACCTTTGCCAAATTTTTTCTCTATTTGTAGAAGGGCTGACTCTATTGCCTTGCTTTTTTCAACGCTCATAATTGATCATCTTGCTCCAGTGAGAGATAAAAGTGAAAAATCTTTAGAAAACTTTGTTATGTCAATTATACTCAACGAGGATTGTGTGTGCAATTGCGTTTTATCTATGCAACTGTTGATATAACAAATTGGGACTAAGCTAACCGATACAACACCTCAAATCAAATGCCCACATTTTTTGTGATCAATATTTTTACTGCAGTGCTTGAAAAGATTCTTGAAATTGCTAATATATAGCTCTCAACATCAAAGCCCCCGAATTGATTTTTAGATTTAGGTAGCATTTTGGACCATCAAGGTTCAATAGCTTTCGGTGTATGGGTCTCCACGGTTCATACTTCGAAAAAGGGAAAGGTTGGCTTTTGCGGTGTGGGAGACGTAACAGTCGCCTTTCCCCCTCCAGAGGGTTTATCTCTACCCACCCAGACGCGTCAGCTTTCCTGAATTCCTCTTTGCTGCATATTCTTATTGCCCTATACTTGTAAAACTGCGGGAATGTAGGCAGGAAGCTCCTGAGCGGGGCTTGCCGTACATTTTATGGAGAAGGTGACATTGATCGGGCAAGTGCTCGATGGAAAATACAAAATAGAGCGCCAGCTTGGAAAAGGCGGGATGGGAACCGTCTATCTTGCCACGCACCTTGGCACGGAACGTCCGGTCGCTGTAAAGGTCGTCGCTCCGCAGTTCATGGAACGGCCTGAGTTCGTAGAGCGTTTTCGCCGCGAGGCGAGGGCTGCCGGTCGACTGCGGCACCCCAACGTTGTTGATGTTACTGATTTCGGTTCTTGTGAGACGTGCATCGGGAAAGTCGCATATTTGGCGATGGAGTATCTTGATGGATGTACATTGGGAGAGATTCTTGACGAAGAGAAGAACCTTCCAGTTGGGTGGACGCTGGATATCATGGAACAGGTTTGTTCGGCCGTTCACGAAGCCCACCGTCAAGGGATAATTCATCGTGACCTTAAACCTGACAATATCTGGCTCGAACCAAATCAACGAGGAGGATATACAGTAAAGGTTCTCGACTTTGGCATCGCAAAGCTCGAAACCCCAAATCCAGATACTGGGGAATTCGTCGCCGATAATGAAATACCGAATGAGCTAGTAAATCGAACCTCTTCTGGCGCCGCTGTCGCTACTCTTATTCACGATAGTATTTCTCCTACGCTTATATCTGAACCAGTAACAGCTGTTCACGCTTCCGCAAGTGCGGTTTCAATAGTTTCGGACGAAAGAGAGACGGCGATAATGGAAACCGACATAGTCGGAGATCATATAGATGATAATAGCAGGGCTCGTTCTATCGAAAGCATTGGCACGTATAAAACCTCTCTGGATTCTAAAGGCTTAGGTTCGGGCAGTACGTTGGCCACACGAGACCTTACGCGAGTAGGGGCCGTATTGGGTACGCCGCTCTATATGTCACCCGAACAGTGTCGAGGTGAAAAACTTGACGCCAGATCTGATATTTACAGCCTAGGGGTCATAGCCTATCAGATGTTATCGGGTCGGACACCGTTCAGCGGGGACTTTACCTCCGTAATGGAGGCGCACAAGGAAAAGGAGGTTCCGCCGCTCACTGCACGGAAAGTAAGAAGGAAGCTGAAGGCCGTGATAATGGCTGCGCTTGCTAAGGACCCGGCAAATCGTCCGCAGAGTGCCGAAGCATTCGCTACTAAACTGCGCTCCCGATCGGAGGGTATTTTCGGCTTGCTTAGACGGGCTGGAATGATCTATACGGAGCATATTGCAAAGTTCTTGACCCTTTCGGCATTTTTTCACGTGCCGATGATCGTGCTTACGGCACTCATAGTTGCGTTGTCCATACTTCGTGTTACTGGGCAAATAACCGAAACGACGCAAAATATTCTTTCTGCTCCGTTGGGTGTCTTGTTGTTTTTTGTCACTGCACTCGGTGCGTATCTGATAATCGGGACGACGACGTGGATCGTATCGCAATCGCTCGCGGTTCCACTGCGTCCGATCCGGCTTCGAACGGCACTTCGTGCATCAGCTCGCAAATGGAAGCGTTTTCTCGGCACAGGTGTTTTGACAACTATCGCACAGTTCAGTGTAGGCGGAATTCTTGCGGTAGTTCTCGCAGGCATATTTATCTTGGTTGCGGTATTGATATTTGGTGGTACCACAGTCGCGATCTCTGTAGCAGGAGCTATAGGCGTATTACTTGGTCTTCTTGGTTTTCTACTGACAAACGTGCTTACAACACTTGTCGGACCAGTAGTTATGATGGAAAACCTTAAAGGTATCGCCGCCATCAAACGTTCGATCCAGCTTGTTCGTCGTTCACTAGTTACGTCGATCGCGGCCGTGCTGATAATGTTTTTGATCCCGGCAGTAGTGGCCGGTGTGCTTTCAGCGGCGATCAATTTATCAGTAAGGGCGATCGATAATTCAGCACAAAATGTTACCGTTCAGCAGAATGAGAATGGAACCAAGGTTTCAGTTGGCGACGGGGAGAGTGACAGGGCCGTCGAATTTAGCATTAGCAGCGGCCGAGGCGTAAGATTTACTGATATGGACCCAGATACGCGAAAGCGGGTGCGTAGTGTGGTTTCGGAGACGATCTTACAGGCGTTCCTGCTTCCGATGCAGATTCTTATGACATCATTTACATCGATAATCGTCGCTCTTTTATACCTAAAAACAAGGCAATCGGGCGGCGAACCACTTCAGGAACTTTTAAGCAATTTTGAAGATTCCGAACAGCCGCGTAAAAAGTGGCAAGAGCGAGTTAGGCAGCGATTGCTTGAATCAGGAAGGATCTCTGCAAATACCTGAGAGGTGATTTTTTGCTTGCGAACAATTTGTTTGGTTAATTTCACGCTACTTGTCTTTGTGGTTGGAGGCACTGCCGTTGTGGCGCAACCATATAGGACAGAAATAGCGATACAAAGCAATGTGCTGCTCGAGGTTATAAATACGAGCGGCAGGATAAGTGTTTCGGCCAGCGGGGAAGAAGGCCGAGCCGAACTTACAGCAGCTTCTTCGATCCCCGTAACCTCCGAGGAAATTGTTGTTGAGGACGCCAAAGGGAAGAAGCGAATTGTTGTCCGACCCGCAGCCCTCTCTAAACGGATAGATGTCGCGATCATTCTTCCTGCGCGTTCTAACGCTCGGTTAGTTGCGCGTGACGGAGAGATAACCATTGCTGGAAACTTTGGCGATATTTCCGCAGAGACCGAAACCGGTACGATCGCTACAAGTCTTCCAACAGATGACCTTAGGTACTATCTACTATGGACCGCTTCACGACCGAGGGTAGTTTCAGACTTTGATGTTGAAAAGCCCCGCGAGCGGTCTGCGGGGAGGTTTGAAATAAAGGGCGTTTACAAGGCTTCCGAGCCAGGTATTCGACGAGTCGTCAACAGTGAGGGCACAACGGAGAATGAAGGAAACGGCGTTTTCGTGCCGGAAAAAGAAACTCCACAGCCAATAAACATACGCTTTACGACAGCGCGCGGTATCATTCTTCTAAATGTGCCTCCGAACGAAGTAGCAAGTGATCTTCGTGAAAGGCCGCTTACGGAAGCCGCCAAGGCGATAGTGCGGAGTGGGGACTCTGTGCTTATGAACGCCATCCGGCGCGCCGCACCAAAATATTTCGGAGAATACGAGCGAACACTTCCCCCGGTGGACAGAATGCCGGAACTCTCGGTACGCGAACGGCCAAATGCATCAGGCCCGTCAACGGCGACAGCCTTAGTGCGCGTGACCGACAACAATAATCGAGCCATCTCCGGTTTGGATGCTGGCGACTTCGAATTTTTGGATAGTGGTCGCCCCGTCGATATTATTTCCGTTCAGCCGGTTACCTCACATGTGAATCTTGTTCTTTTGCTAGACGTCTCCGGAAGTGTGGAGAATTACATAAATTTCATCCGAAAAGCTGCGAGGAGTTTTGTTGATACGGTCGATCCCCGTGATCGTGTCTCCATCGTGCTTTTTGCCGATGATGTAAAGGTTCTTTCAGGTTTTACAAGGGACAAAACAAGCCTGTCTGACAGTCTTGACACGTTCGATGCAGGCGGGGCTACTGCATATTATGACGCTCTTGCCTATACGCTTGCTGATACACTTCGCCCGTTGCGGGGAGAACGTACCGCCATCGTTGTGTTAACCGATGGCGACGATAATCGTTCGTTTCTCTCCTTTGATTCACTTGCCGGAGCTATAGAGGAAAGTGGAGCCCTCATCTATCCTTTATACGTGCCCACAGGCTTGATCGCCGCCTCTGAGTCGCGAACTATGGCCGAAAATATTGATCCATTACGCAACCGTCATCTTACGCTTTCATCAAAGGCTGCCGAAGAGGGACCGAAACTAGCAAAAATGTCCGGCGGCGTTTATTATCCGATAACCCGACTTTCCCAGATCCAGGAGGCCTACGAGGATATCGCGATACAACTTCGCACCGCATATGAAATAAGATTTCGCTCTACACGTAACTTAGCTGACGGAACCGCGTCGCCGGGCATTCGAGTAAGAGTCAAACGCTCCGGCCTTTTTGCGACTATAGAATCGATATCGCCCAGCCCTGGCCCTTAGCCGGCCAATCTATGATCCTGATCAAATAGTAGAAAACTAGTATCTGAAATAACGAGTTTGTATCCACACGAGGATTCAAGCCTCTTTAGTTACCGGCCTACTCAACTCAGCATCTCAACGAATCACCAAACACCTCTAAACAGGTCAGAAAATGTAACCAATAATTAACTTTTTCACCATTCCTGTGATAATCTCTCTAAATACTTGCCAAAAATGGCGGCGATTGGAAATATAGTCAAATAAAGCAATTGACCGGAAAAATTATCAAATAAAAAGATCATGGCCAAATACACTATTCCCGAGAACATCAAGAACGAAGAACTGAAACGCTGGGTCACTGATATGGCCGAGCTTTGCGAACCGGATAACGTTTATCTGTGTGACGGCTCTCAAGAAGAATATGACAGGCTCTGCCAGGAAATGGTAGATGCCGGCACTTTTATTAAGCTTAATCCGGAGAAACGCCCAAACAGCTTCCTTGCCCGCTCGCACCCATCGGATGTCGCTCGCGTTGAAGACCGCACCTATATCTGTTCGCTTTCAAAAGGCGACGCCGGACCGACCAATAACTGGATGGCTCCCAAGGAAATGAAGGCCATTCTTACACCGAAGTTTCGGGGTTCGATGCGTGGCCGAACGATGTATGTCATTCCATTTTGTATGGGCCCGCTCGGTTCGCCGATATCGCAATTTGGTGTGCAGCTTTCTGATTCGCCATACGTGGTCGTGAATATGAGAATAATGACCCGAATGGGTCAAAAGGCTCTTGATGCTTTGGGTGACGGTGAATTTGTTCATTGCTTACATTCGGTCGGTATGCCTTTGACCCAAGGACAAGCCGATGTTCCATGGCCCTGTTCGCCTGATCCGAAAGATAAGTACATAGTCCATTTTCCGGAAGAACGTTCGATAATTTCATACGGTTCGGGCTATGGAGGAAACGCTTTGTTAGGCAAAAAATGCCTAGCTCTTCGGATCGCGTCAACTCTTGGGAGAGAGCAAGGTTGGCTGGCTGAACATATGCTGATCGTAGGTGTAAAGGCTCCGGATGGGCATAAAGACTATGTATGTGCAGCCTTTCCATCAGCCTGTGGAAAGACAAACTTTGCAATGCTTATCCCGCCAAAAGAATTCCGCGATGAGGGGTGGGAAGTTACAACAGTTGGTGACGACATTGCATGGATCAAACCCGATGAACACGGCAAACTTCACGCCATCAATCCGGAAGCCGGTTTCTTTGGTGTTGCTCCAGGAACGAATTATGCGACGAATCCCAATGCGATGGACTCCATCAAGGAGAACACAATCTTTACTAACGTTGCTTTGACTGATGACGGAGATGTTTGGTGGGAGGGCATGGATGGCGAACCACCCGCACACGCTATTGACTGGCAAGGTAATGATTGGACACCGTCAAGCGAAAAACCCGCCGCCCATCCAAATGCTCGGTTCACTGCACCGATAACCCAATGTCCGGTAGTTGACGAAAGGTTTGATGACCCGAACGGTGTACCTGTTTCGGCATTCATCTTTGGCGGACGGCGCAATTCGGTGGTTCCGCTTATTCAGCAATCTTTCAATTGGGCATTCGGAGTGTACATGGCAGCAACAATGGGCTCTGAGATGACCGCCGCTGCTTTTGGCAACATTGGTGAGGTTCGCCGTGATCCCTTTGCGATGCTTCCATTTGCGGGATACCATATGGGCGATTATTTCTCTCACTGGCTTGATCTTGGGCGCAACATACCGGAGCCGCCGCGTATTTTTTCCGTCAACTGGTTCCGCAAAGACGAAAACGGCAAGTTTCTTTGGCCCGGATTCGGGGAGAATATGCGTATCCTAAAATGGGTCGTGGAACGTGCGCGCGGCAAATCCAAGGGTTTTGAGACCCCGCTTGGCTGGATGCCTCGTTACGATGATATGGACTGGCGCGGGCTTGATTTCTCTCGCGAACAGTGGGACGCAGTAATGAAACTTGACCGCGATATGTGGATCAAGGAGATATCCACTCACGATGATCTTTTCTTCAAACTATATGACCGACTCCCCAAAGAGATGACATTCATCCGTGAATTGCTTGTCTCAAACTTATGGCGTTCTCCGGAGCTCGGGCTCGCAGCCCCACGTCCGGAAGAAGAAGACATTAAAGCAGTTGCTAAAGGTGAATAGGTTGAACTGAAACTTTTTGGAAATCAAAGGCGGGCGGAAGGCCCGCCTTTTTGCTAGGACTAACTATAGATCGCAGTATGTATCTTTCCTGTTTCGGGATCTATCCAGCCACGATACATCCCCTCGGAATTGAATTTTAATGTAATATTCCCTTCAGCATCGACGGCGATCAATCCTCCTTCGCCTCCGATATTGGACAGTCGTCGAACTGTTTCTTCTGTTGCTTTATCTAGCGAAAGAGCCTTATATCTCATGCGCGCCGCTACATCGAAAGCGGTCGCTCCGAGCATAAAATATTCTCCGTGGCCGGTACAAGAAACCGCGCAAAGATCATCGGAGTACGTACCTGAGCCGATGATCGGCGTATCGCCAACACGCCCAAAATGCTTGTTGGTCATTCCGCCCGTAGATGTCGCAGCTGCTAGTCCGCCGCTCACATCGCGTGCAACCGCACCGACCGTACCAAGTGTTTTCGCTTCCTGATGATCAAGAATACGATTACGATCCGGCGAATCCCGACCCGATCGCTCATATCAATTTCTCGCAAGATATCGACCTGCTGCTGATAGTTCCGGCGACGGCGAATATTATCGCCAAGTTCGCGAACGGAGTCGCGGACGATTTTCTTTCATCTACATATCTCGCTTCTACAGCGCCGGTGATGATCGCCCCGGCGATGAACACGACAATGTGGGAACAGCCCGCGACGCAGCGAAACATTCAACGGCTGAAGGCCGACGGCGTGCATTTTGTTGAACCGGTCGCTGGGGAACTAGCTTGCAAAACGGTCGGAACAGGGAAGCTTGAGGATGTTGAGAATATTGTTTCCCAAGCGTTGAAGGTGCTAAGCGAAAAGACGAAGAAGGTTATAAAAGAAAACATTGAAGCAGGGCGGAATGGTGACTTTGCGTTGAAGAATGATCTAAGCGGCGAGCGGTTGCTCATTACAGTTGGCGGGACGCGCGAAGCCATCGATCCGGTTCGGTTCATTTCAAATCATTCGTCCGGGAAAATGGGATTCGCTGTAGCGGAAGCGGCGCGGGACCGCGGTGCTGAGGTTACGGTAGTATGCGGCGTTACAGCGGTCGAACCCCCGAACGGTGTGGCCGTGATCAATGCAGTTTCGGCACGCGAGATGTTCGATGCGGTGATGAAGGAGTTGGCCAATGCCACGGTTTTTGTCGGTGCCGCAGCGGTCGCCGATTACGCGCCGACAAATGCGGCAGATGCCAAGATCAAGAAAGAAAACCAAGACAAACTAATACTTGAACTCAAGAAAACTCCCGATATTCTCTCCGAAGTTTCGAAGCGCCGAAAGAAAGGTCAGCTCGTTATTGGTTTTGCCGCAGAGACAAACGAAGTCGTTACCTACGCGAAGATCAAGATGGGCAAGAAGGATCTTGATATGGTGATCGCGAACGACATCACAAAAGAAGGAGCCGGATTCAATACCGATACGAATATCGCGACCATCCTTACGCGGGTCGGCAGCGAGATCGAGCTGCCGCTTATGTCAAAACGTGCATTGGCTGATAGAATACTTGATGAGATCCTAAAAATTCGTGCGGCATAATGCGTGAAGCTGAGTTTTCTGAACTGGTCAAGGATATTCGTGAACAGGTTCGTTATTTGAAGGAGCTTGGGGTTGACGCCATTTCGGTTGACCTCCCGGAAGAGGTTTTTAGTGTTAAAACACCAAGACCATCCGATCGCGATCTTGATCAAATTGTTAAGGCCCCAAACTATAGTGGATCAACCGAACCGGAAAGAACAATTGCATTTCCAAAGCTGATCCGTTCTGATTCCGCTCCAAAACGGCCAGGCTCACGACTTTCCGCGTTACCTTCCCTAAAGCGTCGCAATGTCGCAAATCCCGAAGTGACACTCCACCGGCTTGAGTCTGTTGGATCCGCGAGGGACGTTGAGATGAAAACAACATCAGCGACTATTGAAACATCATCGCGAGCGTTACCGATAATGGATGAAACGACCGACACCATCACGTCTATCCGTGAGGAGATCGGTGAGTGTAAACGTTGTCCACTTCACGCCCTAGGAAGGAAACAGATCGTGCACACTACCGGTAATTTTAATGCCGACCTAATGTTCATCGGTGAAGCTCCGGGGGCAGATGAGGACGAGCAGGGTTTTCCTTTTGTTGGCCGCGCCGGGCAGCTCTTGACGAAAATAATCGAAAGCATTGGCCTGAAAAGGGAAGAGGTTTGCATTGGAAACATCAACCGTTGCCGGCCGCCGGGAAATCGAAAGCCGGAACCTGTGGAAACTGCAGCCTGTCGGCCTTTTATTCTCCGTGAGATCGCCGTTGTGAAGCCGAGAGTGGTCGTAGTGCTTGGTGCTACCGCGGCGCACAATCTGTTACAGGTGAAAACGCCAATAACTAAGCTCCGCGGGGAGTTTCACGACTATTTCGGTGTTAAAGTAATGCCCACCTTTCATCCCGCATATCTGCTTCGGGATCCGCATAAAAAACGCGAAGTTTGGGAAGATATGAAAAAAGTACGCGAGCTGCTAAACAGTTGAGTAGGCATAATGATGAATCCGAAATATTGCCGATGTCGAATCGGTCAAAAGGAGACGATCTGCTGCATCGACCTCACCTTGATGCGCTTTAGTACTATTGAATGCTCGGACTTCATAATGATCTTCAACGGAATAGACCAGTTGACAAGCGTCTATTGGAGGGAATTGAACTCTGTCGCCAGATAACGCAGCGATACGGGACCAGTTTTTATTTTGCTACCCAGTTTTTTCCTCGTGAAGCGCGTGAGGGTATTTACGCGGTGTACGCATTTGCCCGGATCCCCGACGAAATAGTTGATGATCCAAATTGCAACGATCACCAAGAAGCAATAAGAAAATTGCAGCAATGGAGGGATTCCTGGAACAAAGCATTCGCAGCGGGTGAAAGCAGCGATCCCGTTCTTCACGCGATCGTCAAACAGTTCATCAAGTACGGTATACCTAGTGAAGAATGCGACGCTTTTCTGCGTTCGATGTTCATGGACGAAGAGAAGTTCGCGTATGCCAACTATGCTGAACTAGAAGAGTATATGTACGGGTCGGCGGGAGTTATCGGCTTAATGGTTACGCGGGTTGTTGGATATTCCAGCGATGACGCGTTCGAATATGCAAAGAAACTTGGCTATGCGTTCCAGCTAACTAATTTTCTGCGAGATATTCGGGAGGACCATGACGAACTCGGCCGCGTATATATGCCGCAGGACGAATTGAAACGATATGGACTTTCTAATTCAGACATAGCTTCAAAGAATCGCGACGAACGCTTTGTAAAATTTATGAAATTCCAGATCGAGCGAAACCGGCAGATCTATCGTGAAGCATTGCCCGGAATAAAGATGCTACATTGGCGCGGGAGGCTGGCCGTGCGGATATCATATGTTCTTTATAAGGCTATTTTAGGCGAGATCGAGCGGGCGAACTATAATGTCTTTGCAGGCCGAATACGTACTAACAAGCAACAAAAGATATATCTTTCATTGAAGGCTCTTGCTGGTGTTTATGAGTAAAAAGGTCGTTGTTATCGGTGCCGGTATCGGCGGTCTGGGCACGGCAGGGCTATTCGCAAAAAAAGGTTACGAGGTCACACTTCTTGAAAAAAATGCGAACCTAGGCGGACGTGCCAATATCTTTGAGGCCGAAGGGTTCAGGTTTGATATGGGGCCGTCCTGGTACTTAGCGCCCGATCTTTTTGAGCATTTCTTCGATCTAATGGGCGAACGTCTAGAAGATCACCTTGACCTTGTTCGTCTTTCGCCTTCTTACAGGATCTTCTTCACCGGTGATCCAACCCCGCTGGATATTCATTCAGATATTTCCATCGATTCTGCGACATTCGAGCGGATCGAGTCCGGCTCATCAGAAAAGCTTCAAGCCTATCTAAGACAATCTGAATATCAATATGAAGTAGCGACGCAGCACTTCATGTATAAGAACTACGATACGGTGTTTGATTTTTTTAATCGTCGTGTGATGACCGAAGGGCAAAAGCTTTCGGTGTTTTCGAAGATGCACTCGTTTGTTTCGAAATTCTTTAAGACTAAGAAGCTGCAGCAGGTGATGGAATACACGATGGTGTTCCTCGGTACTTCGCCTTATGAAGCTCCAGCATTGTACAACCTGATGTCGCATATGGATTTCAATCAGGGCGTATTCTATCCGCAGGGAGGATTTTATGAGCTGATAAGAGCTCTTGCTCGGGTTGCTGAGAAGAATGGTGCAAAGTTGCGAACGAATTCGCCGGTGGCTCAGATATTGGTAGAGAATGGGGTAACACGCGGCGTAAGGCTTGTTGGTGATGAGATAGTTCCTGCAGACATTGTCATCTCAAATGCAGACATTCAGTTCACGGAAACGCGATTGTTGGAACCTAAGTGGCAGACTTACAAGCAGAAATATTGGGACAAACGTGTAATGGCTCCCTCGGCATTCATAATGTATTTGGGCGTCAATAAAAAGATGCCATGCCTGATCCACCACAATCTGTTATTTAGCGAAGACTGGCGGAAAAATTTTGACAATATTTATAAGGATCCTCGGTTGCCGGATGAGCCTTCGCTTTATGTTTGTGCTCCGTCAGTGACCGATCCGAGTGTCGCTCCTGAAGGTAAAGAGAATCTTTTCGTGCTCGTGCCTATCGCATCTGATCTACGAATTACCGAAGAAGAAAAAGACGCGTATTCGGAAAAAGTGCTCGCGATAATGGAGGAGCAAATGAATTTGCCCGGACTTCGCGAAAAGATCGAATACAAACGAATTTATACGGTCGATGATTTTGCCGCGGATTACAATGCATTCAAGGGCACAGCTTTAGGCCTGGCCCATACGATTTGGCAAACTGCAATTTTCCGGCCGAATAACAAATCGAAGAAAGTGAAGAATTTGTTCTATGTCGGTGCCGGTACTAATCCCGGCATCGGAACTCAGATCTGCCTGATAAGTGCAGAACTCGTTTATAAACGCGTTCACGGGATCAAGAGTGCCGGACCGATGGAAAGTCTCTAAAAGATCTTAGGCCATGCGATGTACCAGAAAAGAGCGAAACCTATCAAGGAATTAAGCCAAGGAAATGATTTGTAGTAAATGAACTGATGTTTTTTGGACGAGAGTTCAGAGAAACGCATAATTAACAAATATAAGAACCCTAAGAGTGCCACTGGGCCAATATAGGTAATACTAAGTATCGTCGCACCCGTATAGCATAGTTGACAAAAGGTATGTGTCCAGCTAGAGCCCAAGAGAGTTGCGATCGTGCTAACGCCGGCTTCCCGATCTGCCTCTATGTCCGGTATCGCTGAATAGGCATGCATTGCCATGGTCCACATACTTGCTGCTGCAATAACAATGAGTGGTGGAAAATTTCCGGTAATGAGTTGGTACGCGAACGCTCCGGGGAAGACATACAGAATGTTGAAAGCAGAATCTATTATCGGGATCGCCTTTGCACGGATCGGTGGTGCGGAATAGAAAACTGAAAAGAATATAAAGCCGCCCATTGAAGGTATTGCTTGCGGAGCGATGAAATATGCGGCAATTATAAACGGTATATTGAGGAACGCGATCCAGCGCAAGAGAGGACGATGAGATTCGGGCCGAACGAGCAATTCATACTCAGATTTTTTCGGATTCCGGCGGTCGGTCTCAAAATCGAAAATGTCGTTGATCCCATAGATAAGAAGATTCGCGGGAAACAGAAAATAGAGCGCAAAGATGAGCATGTCCCAGCGAACAAGGTCTTCTGCCGTGTCCGCCCCGGCAGCTATTCCTACCAGATAAGGTCCAAGGACATAGAGCCAGAACCGTGGTCTGCTAACATTTAGTAGAAATTTCAGGTAAGAGTCTTGCACTAGTCGTAAGCCGCAGTTCCGAGTTTCAGTTTAGCTTAATGGCAGCGAACCAAAATAAACAAGCGGTGATCGTCGCGGCAGTATTGATCTTTTTGGCGATCGGGGCGTTCTTCATGGTGAACGTAGAACTCCCTACTTGGTCGCATTATGTTTCGGCTATAAATATTGCATTGTTCGCTTTACCGTCGTTCTGGGCCGTTCGGCGATGGCTTGGATGGCGCGACGGTTCTGTCTTGGTCCTGGTGCTGGGCGTTTACGCACTTGCAATTGAAACCTCAGCCATCGTTACTGGATTTCCATACGGACATTTCGGATATTCAGATCTTTTGGGTTATCGGATCTTTGGACTCGTTCCCTGGAACGTTGCATTCGCTTGGACACCGCTGATGCTTGGTGCTTATGCGATCGCGGCAAATCTTTTCGGCGGAGGCGTTCTTCGGGTGATCACGGCTACGTTGATCATCACATTGTTCGACATCGTTCTTGATCCGGGAGCCGTCTATTTGGGCTTTTGGCAGTACGAAGGCGGCGGTTGGTTCTATAATGTTCCGATCTCGAATTTCGCGGGCTGGTTGGTTTCTGGTGCGGTCGGTGCGGTGATAATTGAGATAATAGTTTGGATATTTCAACCGTTATTGCCGACACCGATGCAGCTTGCGTCAAGCGTTATCTTTATTGTTTTCTTCTGGTCGATGATCGCGGCTTTTGGCGGGCTTGTATGGCCGGCACTGATAGGGCTAGTTGTGTGCGCGGTTATGATCTTGCTTTACCGAAGATACAGCTATGCCTTCGATGACAAGATAGTTTTCGTGGACGAAGAGAACAAGCCGATCGCGACTGGAGATAAATTTCCATCACACAATGAGGATACAAAGCTACATCGGGCATTTTCTGTTTTCCTGTTCAATGGGAAAGGAGAGTTCTTAATGCAGAAGCGGGCGCTTTCCAAGAGAACATGGCCTGGGATTTGGTCAAATTCATGCTGTGGACATGTGATGCTGCATGAATCGGTCGTAAATGCTGCACGGCGACGATTGAAATTCGAACTCGGGATCAGCGGCGTGGATCTGAAAGTTGCTTTGCCGGATTTTCGTTATCGAGCCGAAAAAGACGGTGTTGTAGAAAACGAGATCTGTCCTGTACTGATCGGAAAGATATCGGGTGGACCTATTCCGAACCCTGATGAGGTTGCAGCGGTTAAATGGGTGAATTGGAAGAAGTTCGTAGCTTCGCTTGATGAATCGGAAACAGAAATTTCTCCGTGGGCGGTCCTAGAGGTTCGCGAACTAATCCGATCGCGGGAATTTGAGCACTTCATTTCGCAATTCGATCAAAAGCGAAGTTGAGAACCTCCCTAGGTCGTATGCAATAATTCGATAGAAACATTTTCTGGAGCTTTGAAATGAAAAAACATATTTCCATTCTGCTTTTGTCTTCATTGGTTTTTGTATCCATTCCCGGATTTGGCCAAAAATCTGCTGGGGCGGAAGTCAAACAGCTTCATGGTCCGCAGGATCCGCGGCTCGGATTCATAATTCACGGTGGGGCCGGAGTGATTCGTCGCGGTTCGCTTACACCGGAACGGGAAAAAGAATATCGAGCAAAGCTGGAAGAAGCTGTCCTCGCCGGATATAAAGCGCTTCAAGCTGGCAGGTCGGGTCTTGATGCGATCGAGATCGCGATCCGAATAATGGAGGATTCTCCTCTATTTAATGCCGGCAAAGGTGCGGTATTCACGAACGACGGTAAGAATGAGCTTGATGCTTCGATAATGGATGGAAAGACATTGAATGCTGGGGCAGTTGCCGGACTTCATCGTGTAAAGAACCCGATAACGCTTGCACGTGCCGTAATGGAAAAAAGCGAACACGTGATGATGATCGGCGCCGGGGCTGAAAAGTTTGCAGAACTAAATAAGATAGAGCTGGTCGATCCTAAGTATTTTTGGACTCAGTCGCGCTGGGACGCACTTCAAAGGATCCTGAAAGAGGAGAAGGAGAAAAAGGACGGCAGTAAAGATCATGGAATGCTTTCGGAAGACGAGAGAAAAGCCAGTAGATACGGGACAGTAGGTGCGGTAGCTCTTGATAAAGACGGCAATCTTGCTGCCGGAACCTCGACCGGTGGAATGACAAACATCGAGTTTGACCACAATCGCTATGCCCAGTTGTCGCAGATGATCTTGGACGATACCCGTAACGCCGCGCTCAAAAATAACTATGGCGGATCTTCCGGGTTCTTTAAGGCGGCGGTCGATATCTATATGCACGATGTCATCGCAAAAACGAAAGAGGAGAACCGGGCTCAGCTAAAATGTTTTGCGGGAAGCGCCGGAGCTGTCATTTATGACAACGGCGTGCTTTCATCCTGTGAGAACAAGCCGGATGTGCTAAATCTTCGAGATTATGATTGGGATTTCCAGGCTGCGTGGAACACGGACCTTATGAAGGCCCGCCGGAAAGAAGCCGGCAATGGTTGCTTTTGCACGCACGAATCTAATTGCTATTACCCGTCGTTGCCTTTTAATCCGAGCCATTTGGTAAAGATCAAAAAGCTCGAAAGGGATATGAAAAAAGCTGCAAAGGAAATGAGTTTCGCAGCAGGGCGGGAAGTTGCACTAAAAGCTTAAATGCACCGGAATACACCAAAAATACTGATCATCTCTTCCGACACTGGCGGAGGACACCGCTCTGCCGCTAAGGCGATCGCGGATGGTGTGCAGCGTTTTTGGCATGGTGAGAGTGCGGCGGTCCGCGTTATCAGGGCCGTAGAAGAATCGCACCATATTACGGAGAAACTAGTACGGCTTTATAATTGGCTTCTGCGCCATAAACAAGGCTGGATGAAGTACCTTTACTGGGCCGTAAATCACATTCGGCCAGAAACAAGGGAATTTTTTCATCGCAGATGCATAGTGTTTTTGCGTGATGTGTTTGAGAAATGGTGTCCGCATATAGTTGTTAGTGTTCATCCGCTCACCCAGCACATATTTGCACGGATACTTAAAGAACTCGACCTGTTGGGCAAGATACCGCTTGTTACGGTGGTTACAGATCCATGCTATGGGTTTTGGAAGGGCTGGGCCTGTGATGATGTCTCGCTCTATCTTGTCGCCAACGAAGAAGCTCGGCAGCAACTCATCGATTACGGCATTTCTGAAGAAAAGATCAAAATCTCCGGATTGCCGCTTCATCCCAAGTTTAGAGAAGTTAGCGAGAGTGATGCACAGTCCGCGAGAATGGCTTACGGTCTGGATGCTGATAAGTTCACGGTATTTGTAAATGCAGGTTGGATCGGCGGCGGAAATATACCGAAGATATTCAAAGAGCTAGTACGAGGCGAACTGGATATTCAGGCGATCTTCCTTGCCGGTAAGAATGAAGAATTAAGGCTTGAAGCAGAGCGGATCGCGAGTACCGCAAAATTCCCGGTTAAGGTCATCGGTTATTCTGACGAGATCGAAAAACTTATGCAGTCAGCCAATGTAATGATTTCTAAGCTAGGCGGACTGACCACTTTCGAAGCACTTGCCTGCCGATTACCGATCATTGCTGACATAACTACGCCACCGATGCCGCAGGAAGCCGGCACAGTAAAGCTTATAGAAAGCCGCGGCGCAGGAATAATGCTTGAACGTACCGCCGACATCGTTCCGACTATAAGGGCTTTGGCGAACGATCCTGCTCGGTACTCCGCATTAAAGGCTGCAACGGCGGATCTGGCCGTCCCCAATTCAACTGAATTGATAGTTCGTGAGATCGCTGCCCTTCTTCAGGCACCTACACGGGAAACCGAACTTACAGCGATTGCGGCATAGGACAAAGACACTGAATTATCATTCGCTAACTTGTCAGTTATAACCTATTTCATTAACCTTTTCTTTTGATTTTTCATACCGCAATAATTCGGGGAAGACTATTTTGAATCTATTGTTAGAAGGGAAGCGTGCGTTCGTGTCCGGCGGGACACGGGGTATCGGTGCGGCAATTTGCGAAGTGTTCGCTCGCGAAGGCGCAGACGTTGCGTTCAACTACAATACCAGTGACGATCTTGCCGCGAAGATCAAAGCGACAATTGAAGGTTATGGCCGAAAAGCACTTGCTTTCAAGGTTTCCGTAACCGATAGATACGGAATGAAGCATATTGCCCGCGAAATACGAGATGCTTGGGGAGCGGTGGATATCCTTGTAAATAATGCTGCAGTCAATAAGGCTGATAATTTTGCCACAACGACAGACAAAAGCTGGGATTGGGTCGTGGATACAAACGTGAACAGCCTGTTTGCAGTAACAAAACCATTCTATAAGCAGATGATCCGTGAGCGTGCCGGAACCATTCTCAATATAACCAGTATCGGAGCGATCAGGGCGCTGCCGACATCTGTCCACTACGCCACATCAAAAGCAGCGATGATAGGCTTTACGAAATGTCTCTCGCGCGAGGCCGCAAATTTTGGGATCACTGTTAATGCGATCGCGGCCGGGATTTTCGATACAGATCTTGGTAATACGCTTCCCGAACATCTCCACGCCGCTCACGAGAACTGGGTTTCTCTCCGCAGACTTGGCCAGCCAAAGGAACTCGCCGAATTTGCCGCCTTTATCGTCAGCCCGCGCAATTCGTATATGAATGGCGAGGTTATTACCGTTGATGGCGGCACGATAACATAACCAAAACGGCCAGTTTCGTTCAAGATTCCCTTGGATCCAGGTCCAATTCTACCGTACGGTTTTGGTTTTTGAATAGAAACTGAAATTGGAATTCAATATTAACTAGTTGAAAACAAAGGACTTAACTTGACATATCTAGTTCGTGGAGCTATTCTCATAAAAGAAGAACCATCTCAGGGATGGATTTTGGGGGAATTATGGGAAGAGCAGAATTAGTCGAAAATCTGAACAAGGCGCTTTCGTATGAGCTAGCCGGTATTATTCAGTATTCGCAGCACAGCTATTTGGTAACGGGTAAGGACCGTGAGGTATTCAAGGATTTCTTTCGCGACATGGCGGAGGAAGCGCAGAAGCACGCTGAGGTTGTTGGCGACAAGGTCGTCGCTCTTGGAGGGATCCCAACTGTAGAGCCTGCGATGATCCGTCAGTCTGTGAACATCGATGAGATGCTGAAACAAGGCCTCGAACTTGAAAGAGAAGCCATTACCGCTTACATGGCTGCGTGGGCGGCTTGTGATGACAATGACCTGCCTCAAAAATTCTGGCTTGAAGGCCAGATCGCTGACGAGCAGATGCACATCGAAGAACTCGAAAAGCTAACATCAGAACGAACGGCAAAAGCCGGCGCGGAGAAGATCGTCCTTCGGGAGATCAGTTAGCATATCTTTGTTTAGGATCAAACTTAATAGAGACCGGTTACCTGCTCCAACCGGTCTCTTGCTGTTTATGGAAGTGTACGGTTATATGACCTTAATATGGTCTGTCCGTTTGAGCTAGAGGCAGGGGTCATCAAATACTTTTTGATTTATAGTCGGATCGATCTCTCCAGCTTCGATTATTATGGGTGTATTATGCGTATGTTATGAATTCGCTTGCCGTTTCGTCGTTTGCGAAGATAAATTTCGGGTTGCGCGTTCTAGGCAGGCGGAACGATGGATTTCACGACATTGTTACCGTGTTTCAGACCGTCTCGTTAGCCGATCAGCTTATATTTACTCTGGATGATGATCTGCGGCTTGAATGTTCAGACAAATCGCTTCCGACGGATCGTGGAAATCTGATCATTAAAGCAGCCGAGAGTTTGCAAAAAATGGCAGGCCTTAAGGTCGGGGCGTCCATCCGGCTTCAGAAGAACATTCCATCGCCGGGGGGCTTGGGCGGCGGTTCGTCAAATGCTGCCGTTACACTGTTGGCCCTTAACAAGATTTGGAAGCTAGGTTGCGTTTATGAAGACCTGTACAAGGTCGCTGCATCGCTAGGCTCGGATGTTCCATTCTTTCTGATCGGTGGGACGGCGATAGGCACGGGCCGAGGAACTGAAATAGAGCCTTTGCCGGATATACGATCCACACCAATGGTATTGGTCACTCCTAATATTTCAGTTTCGACCGCTGCAGCGTTCAGAGCTTTGAATCATATTGGCTTGACAACTGATTCAGCGGAAAGTATTCTTCTCAATTGTCGTTTTGAGGCAGCTAATGCTGATCTTGAACGGATCAGCTTAGAAAACGACTTTGAAAAACCGGTGTTCAAGGCACATCCGGAGATAGAGCGGGTAAAGCAAAGGTTGCTTGAACTCGGAGCCTCCGAGGCCGCCCTTAGCGGCAGCGGTGCGACGGTTTACGGTTCTTTTGAAAACGAAGAGACACGGCAAACAGCGATGAAAGCCCTCGGAAATGAATCCGACTGGCGAAGTTTTGCCGTAGCGGCTATCTCGCGAAGAGAATATCGCGAGGCACTTAAAGAAGTGTTCTAGCCTGCTTCCGATCAGTTTCTTTATAGATACGTCTGTATTTGTTGGGGCGTAGCCAAGTGGTAAGGCACCGGTCTTTGGATCCGGCATTCGTAGGTTCGAATCCTCCCGCCCCAGCCACTTGATCGTGATCGAAGCGGGTGATCTGTAGCCGGATCGCCCGCTTTTACTTTGTCCGGAACCTTTTACAGGGAATGTTCGATCGTGGCTTTTTTGACGATCAAGACAGATAGATGAGCGTAACTGGGAACATAAAGATCTTTTCTGGCAACGCACACCGAGCATTGGCCGAAGAGATCGCAGGGCATCTTTCACTGGATCTCGGAAAGGCCTCTACCGACAGGTTCTCCGATGGCGAATTCAATTTCCAGATCGGAGAGAATGTCCGCGGTAGCGATGTTTTTATAGTTCAACCGACATGCCCGCCGACGGATCGCAACCTGATGGAGCTGTTGATAATGATCGACACATTCGTCAGGGCATCGGCGGAGCGTGTTACGGCCGTGATCCCGTACTTCGGTTATGCGCGTTCGGATAAGAAGGATCGTCCGCGTGTTCCGATAGCCGCTAAGCTGGTCGCAAATCTAATTACTAAGGCCGGTGCGGGGCGGATCCTGACGATGGATCTGCATGCGGCGCAAATTCAAGGTTTCTTTGATATTCCGGTCGATCATTTGTATGCGGCGCCGATAGTTGTCGAATACTTTCGCAACAATCCGATCGATAATCTTATTGTCGTTGCACCCGATACCGGCGGTGCCGAACGGGCTCGGGCTTATGCGAAACGCTTGGATGCCGGGTTGGCATTATGCGACAAGCGTCGCGAGCGGGCGAATGAGGCTGACGTGATGAATATAGTCGGTGACGTTGATGGTAAGAATTGCCTGATCGTTGACGATATGTGTGATACCGGCGGCACTATATGTAAGGTCGCGGAAGCACTTCACGAAGCCGGAGCGAATGAGGTTTATGCCTGTTTTACCCATGCAGTTCTGTCAGGAAATGCGGTGGATAACATTACGAACTCTTACTTGAAGAAGGTGATCGTTACGAATACGATACCGGTCGAACAGAATGGAAGGCCGCTGGTTGAAGGCGGGAAGATAGAGATACTAAGCGTAGGTAAGCTGCTTGCGTCTGCTATCAAGTCTATTCACGATGAAACCAGCGTCTCGTCATTGTTCATATGATTAATGGCCGTTCGTTTGCGGCTGAAAAAGAAAAGTTATGGCTGAAAAATTTGTTGTAAAGGCACAGAAAAAAGAGCACGGCGGAAAAGGCGTGAATCGCCGGCTTCGCGCCGAGGGCCGCATACCGGTCGTTGTTTATGGCGGAGGGACCGAAAGCGTCGCTGTCTCTGCCCAGCTCAGCGATCTGGCCGCGATCATCCGGTCTGATACAGGCGTGAACACAGTATTTTCGATAGACATCGAAGGCGATGGCATTCACGACGTGATCTTTCAGGACCGCCAGGTGGATCCGATCAAAGGGCGATTGATCCATGCGGATCTTCGCCGCTTCGCAAAAGGGGAAAAGATCGAGATGACCGTCCCGCTGCACTTTATAGGTGAGCCGGAATCAGAATTACCCGAAGGAGCGGTAGTGTCGCATGCGATGCGTGAAGTAAAGGTTCTATGTGAGCCGACCAAGACGCCAGAGTTTATCGAGGTAGACGTTGTCGGTCTTACGCCCGAACACGCAGTGCATGTATCGGATCTAAAAGTTGGCGATGGGATCGAGGTCGTAGATGCTCCGGAAACGGTTGTCGCGTCGATCGTGATCGTCAAGGAGGCCGAACTTGAACCGCAGATCGAAGAAGGAGCTGAGCCTGAGGTGGTCGGTGAAACACCTGCTGAGTCTGAAGCCCCTGCTTCAGAGGAAGGCGGAGAGTAGTTCTTTGAATCCCGTTCTGCCGCGAGCCATTGATGGTATATGCCTGAGGTAACCGCTGGTTTCAGTAATTGGCTTGTTGTAGGGCTTGGCAATCCGGGAACGGAGTATGCGAGAACGCGGCACAATCTCGGGTTCATGGTCCTTGACCTAATGGCTCTCGAGATGGGCACGACAATAAAGCGTGAGGAGTGCCGATCGCTTGTCGGACGGGGAAATATTTCGGGTTTGACCGTGGAGTTCGCGAAACCGCAAACGTTCATGAACCTTAGCGGTGAAGCGGTTAAATGTTTATTGCGGAAGTCTGAACGTTCGCTCGAAAAGTTGATCGTGATCTCGGACGACCTGGCACTTCCGTTCGGAAAGATAAGGCTGCGGCCAAAAGGTTCGCACGGCGGACACAACGGTCTTCGATCGATCATCGATCAGGCCGGCACAAGCGATTTTGTCAGGCTCAGGATAGGCATAATGCCCGATCATCCGGTAGCGAACGCAAGGGAGTTTGTTCTTCAGGGGTTTTCCAATAGTGAATCTGGAGAACTTGAGGAGATCTTGAAAAGAAGTGCCAGCGCGATCCGAGCCGTGATCACTTTAGGTATCGAAACTGCGATGGCGGAGTTTAATAGACAGGAAAAGGAGTAACCTTCTTGCTTCGGTAGAGAATTCCGAGGCTCGAAAGCCAAAAGGAGGAGATTAAATTGGCTAACAGAACTTACGAAGTAATGTACATAGTTGATCCTGATACGCCCACAGAGAGGATCGGAAAACTGAATGAAGCGGTGGGCAAGCTCGTCGAAAAAGAAGGCGGCACCGTGATAAGAATGGACGATATGGGTATCCGTACCTTGGCGTATCCGATAAACAAGAAGTCCGAAGGATATTATGTTCTCTATGAGATCGAGGGGACCGGACAGGAGATCGCCGAGCTTGAGCGGAGAATGCGTGTGAACGACATGATCATTCGCTACATTACCGTTCGGGTCGATGAAGACCGGAAGACCGCAGAAAAACTGCGCTCTCGGCGTGAGAAACGTGCTGAGAATAGAGCACGATTTAGACCCACGGAAGAACAGGTCGCTGCGTCAGAAGAGGCGGTAGCTCAGTAGGAGGATCTATGGCAGAGAAAGAATTTGACACAACACCAAACGCAGATTTTGGCGATGAGACATTCGGCGACAAGATGCCGCGTCGATACCACAGACGCCGTCCGCGTCAGATCGTTCCGGATTATGTGGACTGGAAGGATGTGGACTTTTTGAAACAGTTCATCCCGGAGCGCGGAAAGATAATGCCACGCCGTATCTCCGGCATCACCGCAAAGGTTTGGAGAGGCCGTGAGGAAATCACTTACTAATAGACTGGTGGGAGAAATTGGGCGGAAATAAGAATGAAAGACAATGTCTCATTAAGCTGCGGCGCCTCAGGTAGGCGTCTTTCTTAAGGAACACTGTTAGCGATCAAGATCCGGATCCATGCTCGGCCCATCTTGATCGTCTTCAAAACTGACAGCTTTTCCGGCGAGGTGTTCTTCTACGATCCGCATAAGTGTCTCAGGGCCGAAGGGCTTGCTGATGTATCCCGAGCACCCCGCCATCTTACCCCGGATCTTATCAAAGAAGCCATCCTTCCCGGAGATCATTACGATCGGAACATTAGCCGTTGCAGGAGTGTTTCGCATAGACTTACACGCCTGATATCCGTCCATTCTAGGCATATTTATATCAAGCAACACGAGATCCGGATTCGAGTCTTTAGCCAAGGCGATCGCTTCAACACCGTCGGATGCGCAACTCACGATGTGTCCGCATTTCTCGAGCTTTCCAGCGATCAGCTTGCGAACGGTAGGACTATCATCAACTACGAGTATCCGTTTACTCTTCGGCATCGCCCCGTGTGCCTCATCTTGTTTTTTGAGGTCCTCGATGCGGATCAGCAATGCATTGGCTTGAGATTCCAGGATGACGTTATCTGGATTAAGTCTTGCGGCAGCGTGCAAATAGTTGTAGGCGGCATCAAGATTTTGCAGATTCAAATGCCCGATGGCCAACATTGTCAGCTCGGTCTCGTTGAACGGCCGCATCTTTGATTCAAGTTCCATTTTTTCTACCGCATTCCGGATGACCCATCTGTCAGCATTTCGATTGTTGATCACTAGATCGAGGTCAGATACGGTCAAGACCGCGAGACATGAGCGACAGGATATCGAGCTGGCGTCATTTGTCGATCGGCAAAAAGCACACGACCGTTCAGAGTTTTCAACAGGTAGCGGGATAGCGTGATCGAACTCTTCAGTTGCGTCTTTTGCCAATTCTTCTTTTTCCGGCACGAGCAAAGTCGATTCCTTTTCGTTGCTCTCAAACGACACAGCAACTTCTTCACCATCAAGATTTGCAATGGTTTTAAAGGGGTCGGTCGCGTCTGATTCAGCTGCCTTTATCACGATCTGCTCTGATAGTTGGCTACTATTGAACTCTTCAGCTATGGGCTCAAAGGTGCTTTCAGGCTTGCTATCAGGATCATCCTGGTAAGCTGAAGGGAATTCCAAAGTTACAGGATCGAGAGAAAGTTCTTCATTCGACTCTTGATACCTGGGTACATCCACATCTGCAGCGATATGTTCCGATCCCTCGGATCCATGGCCGTGTGCGTCGGCTTCATCGTTTCCGTTGAATACATACGCGCCAGATTGTTGATCTTCATATGTTTCATCTGCTGCCTGAGCAAAAGGGTCGTCTATCGATTCGACATACTCCTCAGCGTTGAACTCAACCGTTTCCGATGTGGGGGAAGCATAATGTTCGGCACCTACGACCCGGATCACATCATCGTCAGTGAGGGCTTCAACTTCCTCGTTAAGTTCGGTCGTCGAATCTTGCGGCGGGCTGAACAGATCGGCTTTCTGGCTAGGTAAGATCTCATCGCTGAGATAAAAGATGGCCGGTTCTGTGGAAGGTACTTCCGTCGAATCTCCCGATTCTGCTACGGCATCCGCGACCAAATCCGCATCGACGACATACTCCGTATCATCAACAATGTCTGCGACAACATCGGGCTCCATATCCGCGGTGTCCATCGCAAGCATTTCCGCTTGATAAACTCTCAGTTCCTCATTGATCGCTTCGGCCGATCCTGGTTCTGCCACGAGCTCGCTAGTATTTTCGTCGGCAAGAGCGGCAATCTCCGAAACATCTTCGGTTACGAGCGAATCAGATAGATCGGAACAGTCCTCGACCTGTTCCTCTTTCTCGGTATTTGCTCCAGATCTCAGCTCTAGATCTGCCACTTCCTCACGGATAGCTTCAGGTATCTCTAGCTCCTGGGTCGGAGCACGGTCATTGTCCGGTTCGTAGGAGAAGAACGACCCCGAACTCTCGCTACCGGCGTTATCGCTTGTTGTCTCAGATTCATGCGGCCTGGACAGTCCCAACAGACTGTAAATTGAACGAAGCGTAATGAGTGCGGCCTCGTTTCCCGGATTGATCTCGACGACACGCTCAAGTGCTGCCGTTTTTTCTGTAAAAGAATCAACAAGATGTGATCGCAGGAACCAAGCGTCTTCACAATCGTCGTTCTCTTTGATGATCTCGTCTATGATCGCCAATGCGTCTTGATTATTTCCGGCGGCCGCAGCGGATCTTGCATTTTGCAGTCTTGAACCAGTTAATTCATCCTTTGTCCTGGACATTATCTTAAGAGCCGAGGCGTTTGATGGATTGATCTCAAGGACCATCTCAAGAAAATTGATTCGCGATTCCGAAGTTTCGGCAAGTGATGCCATCCAAAGCCAGGCCGTCTCATTCTCACTGTCAAATTCAAGCGCGCGATTGAAGCATTCGATCGCTACATCTCTTTTTTCAGCTTCAGCAGCTTCGATACCACGTTGCACAAATGTCTTTGAAAGCAGAGCATTCGTCGCCGATTTCCATTCGATCGCCCGCTGATTCTCCGGATTGATCTCGAGGACGTTGTTAAGAAAGATCAAGAGCTCCTCGGGATACTCGCTTATCGACGCGAGCCAAAGCCAAGCGTTCTCATTCTTCGGATCAGCTTCCGTAACTCGAAAAAGAGCGGCGCGAGCTTCCGGGCGTTCGCCTGACTGTGCTTTCCTTATGGCAAAAGAGAGCAATTCATCTATACTTTGGTCAGTTGCTTTGTGCTCATTTATTGCGTTTACTGCGACAGGTGAGGCGAAAGAGGGCGACAACGTTTCTACTTCGATCTTCATAGGTTTATGTTTGAAGTGCTCGGGCGAGCAGTTTGGTCTCCGAACGGCATGCGTAACGGGCAAAAGTTACACTTCGCCCGGGGCAGATCTCCAGAACAGCAATTCAAGTGCCAACGAATTCTTATGAGCAGATGTTAAATGAATGGCGGTAAGTGTAGTAGATACAATAAATCGAGGATTTTTGCGCAAAGCAATCCACTCCTTATCTGTGACAGAAAAAGGTAACTGTGTGCCAATTTTTGGCAGAAATGGTGATCATCGGTCAATCTGAGAGACCGTCAATCGGATCATGGGGAAGACACAAAAGATCATAGTTGTTGGTGGAGGTGTCGCAGGACTTTCAGCAGCGATCTGGCTCCGTGATCTGGGTCTTGAATGCATTGTGGTTGAGCGTGCATCGGAAACAGGCGGGCAATTGCATCGTATCTATAATGACATAACAAACTATCCCGGAATCAAAGGCATCTCCGGAGCTGAATTCGCTAAGATTCTTCATGAACAGGCCAGTTCTTTTGGAGTTTCATTCGAGAAAGATGAGGTCAGATCGATCTCAATCGAAAGATCACAAGTAGATCTAAGGTCAGGAAATGTCGTTGAGTATGATGCACTTGTGATCGCAACCGGCGTTAGGCGACGGAAACTTGGAGTTGAGGGGGAGATAGAGTTTGAAGGCAAGGGTATTCTCGAGTCGGGTGCAAAGGATCCGGCGGCGGTTGTAGGCAAAACCGTCGTAATAGTAGGGGGAGGCGATGCAGCGGTAGAAAATGCAGCAATTCTGGCTGGTTTTGCTCAGAAGGTCGTTATTATCCATCGCGGCTCTGAGCTTCGTGCGCGTAGTCCGATCATCAAAACCGCTTTGAATTGCGAGAACGTTGAAGTGCGCATAAACACTACCGTCACAAGGTTTGTTGGCGATGAATCTTTGAGAGGCGTTCTAATACGAGATGTCGAAGATGGATCAGAAGCTTTGATCGGAGCCCAAAATGCGTTGATTCGCATAGGTGTTGCACCTAATACCGAACCCTTTTCCGAATTTGTCAAACTTGATATGGATGGTTACGTTGAGGTCGATCGCGAGTGCAAAACAAGTACTGAAGGAATATATGCTGTTGGGGATGTTGCATTCAAAGTTTCGCCGACGATCGCGACGGCTGTAGGAACAGGCTCGACTGCGGCAAAATCGATCCATGCTTGGATTCAAAGCAAAAAAAGTCTATAATGCCTTCACTATTTCCACAGAATTTTGAATTTTTTCCAAAAATTGCATATTTACACAATCCCACGCTTACGTGGTCAGCGTGTTTATTGCGTAAAATCAGCCTTTTTGCCAGTGTTCCGGTATGGAACGGAAAATGCCTAGCTTCAGGCTGAGGCGCAACGTCCTGCAATTTTTCTACACTCAGTTAGGAGGAACTATGAGGTTTAGGAATCTACGAACAAATGTCGTATCCGGTCTCTCAGCAATGTTTGCGGTAATTCTTTTTGCTTCCACAACATTTGCTCAGTCCGGCACCACCTCCGTAAGCGGAACCGTTACAGACCAGAATGGTGCGGTTGTTGCAGGTGCAACGGTGGTGATGACAAATGCCGCAACCGGGCTTTCTCGTACGGTCGTAACGAATGAGGTCGGGCGATACAGTTTTGCGTCCGTGCAGCCGGCGACATACCGTATCGAGGTGACTGCGAGTGGCTTTAAGAAAGCACAGAATAATAATGTTCAGGCCCTGGTTGACACCCCAAACACGGCAAATTTTTCGCTTGAACCAGGCGATGTTTCAGTTACTGTTGATGTTACTACCAGCACCATTGAATCACTTGTAAACACGCAAGATGCTTCGATCGGAAATACATTCGTTCCGGAACAGATCACTCAGTTGCCGACCGACCTTCGGCGTGTTAACGACCTGCTTAATCTTCAGCCGGGCGTGACCCGGGACGGATACGTTGCTGGTGGTAGAAGCGATCAGGCGAACATCACTCTCGACGGCGTGGATATTAATGACCAGCAGACGGGTGGTCGTTCCGGCTCATTTGATCTTACCCTAGATTCGGCTCTTCGAGCGACCTCAGAGTCGGTCCAGGAATTTAGGATTACCACCGTGGGTGCGAACGCAAATCAGGGACGTTCATCAGGTGCCCAGATATCGCTGATCACCAGAAGTGGTACGAATGATTTCCGCGGAGCTGTTTTTTACTTTTATCGACCGACCGCATTTTCGGCGAATACTTTCTTCAATAACCTTGCGGGCGTAGAACGGCCCAGCATCGCTCGTTCAGTTTATGGTGGAAGAATAGGCGGACCCATCGTTCGTAACAAATTCTTTTTCTTTTACTCCTATGAGGGGCAGTATCAGAAACAGGATGCCTCTGTGAACCGAACAGTGCCGCTGGCTCATTTGGGGCAAGGGGTCATCCGTTTCAATGGCTCAGGTCCAAGCTGTTCAGGCCCTCAAAGGCCTGGTGGGAACTGTGCGATCGGCTTGGCTGAGTTGAATTCGATATATTCAGCAGCTGGCATCAACCCGATTGCCGTCGCCACGTTAAATGCGGCAGCAACGCGTTATGCGTCAAACAATACGATCGTTGGTGACGGATTCAACACAGGGGGGTTTCTTTTCAATTCGCCAACCACCGACAAGGAAAACACCCACATTGCCCGCCTCGATTACAATGTGAACAGTAAGCACCAGTTGTTTTTCCGGGGGAACTATCAATGGGATACTACCGCTGGTATCTCGGCATTTCCAGACACCCCGGCTACGAGCCTGTGGAGCCATCCTTATGGATTTGTTGTAGGCCACAACTGGACCATCAGTACAAATCGTTTCAACAATTTGCGCTATGGTCTGACCAGACAGGCGTTTAGTAGCCAGGGTGATTCATCGGCGAACAACATTAGTTTTCGATTTATTTTTTCCCCGCTTCTTTTTGCGAGGACTCTTGACCGGATAACGCCGGTGCAGAATATTACCAATGATTTTACCTGGATAAAGGGAAATCATACGGTTCAGATCGGCGGTAATGTCCGTATTATTAGGAATCAGCGACGAAGTTTTGCTTTGGCATATGATGCCGCTGTGACCAATCCTTCGTTCTATGCATCTTCGGGCGCCGTTGTTAACCAGCAGATCACGAATGCAGGTTATACGATCGCCTCAGGCAGCGTGCCGACCGTTCAAGCGGCTGCGACCGCCCTGATAGGACGTTACTCGCAGTATTCGGGCAACTTCACGTTTGACATTGACGGCAGTGTTTTGCCATCCGGCACTCCTTCAGCAAGGACCTTTGCGACCGAAGAATATGATGGTTATATACAGGATGCCTGGAAGGTCCATCGTACTCTAACACTAACCATGGGGCTTCGTTACGGTGTTAGCCGTCCGGTTTATGAGCAGAACGGCTTCCAGGTGGTTCCGACAACTCGACTGGGTGAGATCTTCGAAAGAAGAAAAGCCAGTGCTGCGGTCGGCATACCGCTAAACGAACTTGTTTTCTTCCAGCTCGGCGGACCTAAGAATAGTGCCCGCGGGTTCTACAGTATGGATTGGAACAATCTTCAGCCGAGCATCGCTGCTGCCTGGACGCCAAACATCGGCGGAAAAGTCGGTAGGTTCTTCTTCGGTAACGAAGGAGATTCTGTTCTCCGCGGTGGATTCCGTATGCTCAACGATTACTTTGGCGGCCAGCTGGCGGTTAGCTTTGATGGACTGTCAGCGATCGGATTTACGAGTAGCACAACAATCTCGGCTAACACTTACAATGTAACGACCAATTTGGCTCCATTATTCACAGGCTTTAACCAAGATATTCGGGCCCTTCCGGGTATTCCTGCTCCTCTGCAACGTTTTTCACAGCCCGCCGATGAGCAGCAGAGAATAGAGTCTTCGCTTGATGGCACCATCGTTTCGCCGACCCATTACACCTGGAATGCCTCATTCGGACGCAGCCTTCCGAAAGGAATGTATATCGAGGCCTCATATCTTGGCCGCTCGGGACGAAAATTGTTTGGTGCTCGGGACATCTTTGCATTGAACAATCTAGTCGATCCAGTCTCAGGGATGGACTATTACACCGCGATGGGACTACTTGTTGATGCTCGCAGATCAGATCGTCCAATCAACAGTCTTGCCCCAATTCCATTCTGGGAAAATCTGTTCCCAGGGGCTAGAACGGCATTCAATATCTTTGGCATCGGCGCACAGAACAACACACAAGCCATCTATGCGCTGATTGCGAGGACTGGATTTGACATTGATGACTACACATTTGTGCAGTTGCTGATCGATGATATCGAGGGCTTCCGCTCACAAACAGGTATCACTTTGCCGAACAATCCAGGCATACTTCCGAATATGTTCTACCACCCACAATATGCGGCATTGTCTGCATTCGGCACGTTTGCTAATTCCGATTATCACGGTGGTACGGTGTCATTCCGTCAGAGACTTGGTGAAACACTCACCTATGACTTCAACTACACTTTCTCGAAGTCAATGGACGATGTTTCGGGTCTTCAGACGGATGGATCGTATGGCGGACAATTCTTGTTGAATCCTCTACGCCAACGCGATAGCTACGGGTTGTCGGATTTCTGCCCGTCCTGCCAGAAGGCCTCCGCATTCAATGCTCGGTTCTGAGCGGGAGAATGAATTCGGCCTTACCCCGTTGCCAGAGTGGACCGTATCTCTAAGAAAATATATTGATGGTTAACCGTTCGGTCTGTTGAAGGTTCCGGCATCTTCCATAACGGGAGTCGTCGGATCATCTTCGGCCTTACGATAATAATCGTAATATCCCGAGCCGTAGTATTCGTATTCCATAGAGCCAGCCTTGATACCGTTCAGTACAACGCCGTAGATACGTGCTCCCATGTTTGCCAGCCGCTGTTTGAACCGGCGGATAAGATGCATTGAACTCTTGCCCGCCATCGCGACCAAGACAACACCATCAACGACGGTTGCAAGAATTGCGGCATCCGTGAATGAGATGGCGGGCGGCGAATCGATGATTATGTGCTTGTACTTGCCGCGGAGGAATTGCAGCAAATTCTTCATCTCATTGGAGCTCAGGAGTTCCGCAGGGTTTGGCGGGATCGGTCCACTGGTGATCACCTTAAGCCGCGGAAGGCCGGGATAAGCCTTTATCAGATTTTCAGTCTTTCGTTCTCCGGAAAGATAATTAGTCAGTCCTTGAGTATTATCAAGCCCGAAATGCGAATGGATTCGCGGCCGGCGAAGGTCGCAATCAACGATTATTACGTCTGCGTCCGATTGGGCAAGCGTAATGGCGGTATTTATTGCGGTCGTCGTTTTGCCCTCACTTGGCTGTGATGACGTGATAAGTATGGTTTGCGGCGGTTTGCCGGCAGACGAGAAAAGAAGCGATGTTCTTAAGTGTCTATAGGCTTCGGCCATGGGAGAATGGCGCTCTTCTAGCGTAACCAGACCCGTTCCTGCTCCATTTCCGTTACCATTTCCGGACGAAAGCCGCAGCCGTCGTTTTTCATTCCCAAAGTAATGTGGGATAAGAGCGAGCGTCGGCAGGCCGAGATGGCGGCCGACATCTTCAGACGTCTTCACAGAGTCATCAAGGTAATCAAGTAAAAACGCCAGTCCTATGCCCGCAGCAAAAGCCACTATCATTGCAACAATGATATTGCGTCCACGGGCCGGACCGATCGCGCCGGCTCCCTCGGCCTCTCTTACTGTCTTGATGTTGTTCGGGGCCTCGGTATTGATCGCGAGAAGACCTTCCTGAAGCCGTTGTGAAAGTGTTCCGAGAAGATTTCGGTTCGTTTCGATGCGCTGTCGCAGCGAGGTCAATTGGGTTTGATTCTGGCCCTGAATGTTTGCGAGAGCTGCCTCGCGATCATAGGCCGCCTGAGCCTGAGCCTCTTCGCGGCGCTTGGCTTCAAGCTGCGAACGGAGCGCAACGAGGGCACCCGAGACCGCATCTTTCTTTATCTTTGCCTCATCACGTGCAATGGTTTCGGAGACCTCTTTCTCGGTTCTTGCCCGCGTTTCGCGGATGGATTCGATCTGGGCGATCAGGGCCTTCATTACTGGATGCTCGTCCGTGTATTTGGTCGAATCAGCCTGCCGTTTGGCTTCAAGTTCTTGTAACTGTTTATCAAGATTTCTTATGTCGTCCTGCAGCTTTGCCCTTCGTTCCGTGTTCAGCCGGACAGTATCCTGATATATCTTGTTTTCATAAAGGTCCGGCATATTAGCGCCTTCCCCACGAGCGTTTGCGGCAACAGCAGCGTTGTAACGGCTTTCAAGCTGGCGTCGGGACTCCATCGCCTTTAGCCAGGTCTCACTTAAGCTGCCCAGCCTGCTTGCAGCAAGGTCCTGCCCCTTTTCCGCTAACGGAAGGTTGAATTCCTTCTGTTTCTGTATGAGTTCGGCCTCGTCATTGTTTATAGCGGCCTGAAGTTCTTCGATAGATGCCTGAAGATCAGCAACCGCGCGGCGTGCGCCTTCCTGTTCGCGGTCTGCATCTTTGCGTTGGAAAAGCTCTGCAGCTTTGTTCGCAACTATAGGATTCAGATCACGATGTATTGACCTAACGTTGACTATAACCAGATTTGTGCGGTCTTTCTGACTTGCGGCCAGCGAGAATTGTGAGGCGTAATTTGAAGCGCGCGCTTCTTCCTCCGGCGTAAGAGGTTTGTGTTTCTCGTCTTTAGCGGTTATCGGCTGCTCGGAAATTATCGGTAATGTAGCCGCCGATGCCTCCGATTCATTAGAGGAACCGAAGAGCGAGCCGAAAAGGGAACCGACACGTCCGCTCCGATTTCCAAAGAGATCAGGCTGACGATGGAGACCGAGTTCGACTATCACGTCGCGCATCAGGCCCGGATTAGAGAGTAGCTGTATCTGCGTATTGTAATAGTTGAGGTCGTTGCCGAAATTGATGTTTATCGAATCCTTCGAAGTTACACGCGGCTTTCGGGGTTCTATAAGTAGTTCCAGCGTGGACTGGTACTGTGTCGGCTGGCGATACATATAGAATGCGGTCGCGGCCGTTGCCAGCACCACGATCGCAAGAATGATCGGCAGCCGCTTATAAACTACGCTGATGTATTGCTGCAGCGTCCGCTTGCCTTCCGACCCATCTTCGTCGAAATACGATGAATAAGCCGGCGGATACTCAGCAGGTGTAGCTCTTATCTCACCGGATCTCGGTAATGCGGTCAGGCGTTGATCTTGCTCCATACTCCAATTCGTGAACAGCCGGGTCGTGCCGGAAAATACTGCGTAAACTTGATTTATAGCACAACTGGCGGCAAATCGCCTATAAATATCTTTGAATTGGCTGAGGTTAGCCGGATGCCGCGGCGTTTGCGGGCCGCGCGCTCCATTGTTCGCCGCTGTGTTCGGGTGCTATATTGAAAGTTTGGTCATAACGCAGTTTTTTAAGCAATTATAAAGTTAGATATGCCAGCAAATTCCGAAATAAGTGCCCTAGCGAACGGTTTTGATATGGAACTGGGCATAGCAGGTTTCAAATATTCAGACCTTTTTGATCCATTGCGGCTAAAAGAGCTTGCAGATGTCTTCTATGCCGAAGTTAGTGAAAAAGAGCCGCTTCTCGGCGATGCTCTCAGTAAATATATAGCGTCAAAGGGGCAGGGATATGAGCGCAAGGTCGAATCGAAGATATTGACCGACGCCGCTCCCTTTCTTTCGGATTTTGTTGCCCGTCTTTTTAAGATAAGTCGTGAGCGTGAAGAGCTTGAACGCACGATCCTTGAACAGGATCCGATCTGGCGATACAAATTTTTTGTCCAGCGCAGGGCCATCAAGAAATACCGATCGGTCGAAGATCTTTCAACGGTCGAGAATTTTAACGAGGCGGAACTAGAAGAGGCGGTACGGGAGTTTAGAAATAAGGTCTTTGACGACACGCTTGTTTTTGATGAAGAGCTCGCGATGGCAACGATAGCGATGTCGCTGATCGACGCCGAAGAGAATCTCTCTAAGACCGAGGATGTTTCAGACAAGACCGCTAAGACTTTGGAGCTTATAACGAGGGGCTACGAAAAGCTCAAAGACCGACCGTTTGAGAAACTTTTCAACGAAGCCGTTCTCAAGCTTGAGGACACAGGCGATCTGCTGCAGATAAGGGCCGCTCTCGACATAATAGAAAGGTGGTCGGCACTGCATTTTCACAAGAAAGATAAAAAGTTTGTAGCATTTCGAACTCCGCATCCGCTCGATTACCAGAATCTGGTCCATCTCATACACCCTGAACCAAAGCTTCATAACATAATGCGCGGGCGCGATGAGGATCTTCGCCGACGCGTCGGATTTAAGCTGACCGATGACCGCGGAACGATGCGCGACGCCCTTTATGAGATCGATTACTGCATGATCTGTCACGAGCGCGAAAAGGATGCGTGCTCAACGGGGCTCCGTGAGCCGGACGGTACGGCGAAACGCAATCCGCTTGGGATCAAGACGGAGGGCTGCCCGCTGGATGAGCGCATCTCAGAGATGCATCTGCTCAAAAAACAGGGCGACCCGATCGGCTCGTTAGCGATCGTAACCATCGACAATCCGATGTGTGCCGGGACCGGGCACCGTATCTGCAACGACTGCATGAAGGGATGCATTTTCCAAAAGCAGGAGCCTGTAAACATTCCGCTTGCGGAGACAGCATCGCTGACGGATGTATTGAACCTGCCATACGGTTTTGAGATCTACAGCCTGTTAACGCGTTGGAATCCTTTGAACGCGAAGCGGCCTTACTCACTTCCGTATAACGGAAAGAATGTCCTTGTGGTGGGGCTGGGCCCGGCAGGCTATACGCTTTCACAGTATCTATTGAACGAAGGTTTTGGCGTTGTCGGCATCGATGGTCTGAAGATAGAGCCGCTGCCATCAGAATGGACAGGAAGTCTTGCCCGCATGTGTCCAAAACCGATCCGCAATATTTCTGAGATCACCGAAGAGCTTGACGAGCGGATACTTTCCGGATTCGGCGGGGTTTCGGAATACGGCATCACGGTCCGTTGGGACAAGAATTTTCTGACAATGGTTCAGTTGATGCTGCAGCGGAGAAAACGTTTCCGTGCTTACGGCGGCGTTCGCTTTGGCGGAACGCTGACGATCGAGGACGCGTGGGACTTCGGCTTTGATCATATAGCGATCGCGACCGGTGCCGGCCGGCCAACGATCGTGCCGATGAAGAACAATCTGATCCGTGGTATTCGTCAGGCGTCGGACTTTTTGATGGCCCTGCAGCTAACTGGAGCATTCAAGAAAGACACTCTTTCAAATCTTCAGGTCCGGCTTCCGGCCGTGGTGATCGGCGGCGGACTGACGGGCATCGATACCGCAACGGAGCTGTTCGCATATTATCCGATCCAGGTCGAGAAGATGCTTCAAAAGTATGAGGACGTGGTTGCAGAATTCGGTGAGACGCACGTGATGAAGCAGTTCGATCCGGAAGAACTTATGACCATTCGTGAATTCCTTGAACACGGACGCGCGATCCGCGCCGAACGAGCACGTGCCGAGGCAGCAGGTGAGGAGCCGAATTTCATCCCGCTTGTGCGGTCGTGGGGAGGCGTTTCACTGGTTTACAGGAAACGGCTTCAGGACTCGCCGGCCTATCGGCTGAATCATGAAGAGGTTCAAAAGGCTCTCGAAGAGGGCATCGATTTCGTCGAATGTATGTCGCCGACAGAGGCCGTGCCGGATGAGTTCAATGCGGTAAAAGCACTGAAATTTGAACGTCTAGAATATGTCGCAGAAACGGGCAAATTTGAAAAGACCGGTGAGATACATGAATTTCCCGCACGCACGGTCTGCGTTGCCGCGGGCACTTCGCCGAACGTGATCTACGAAAAGGAAAAACCGGGCACATTCAAGCTGGATGAATGGCGGCAATTCTTTCAGCCGTTCAAGATAGAACGGAATGGCGACGGCAAGCTGCACGTTGCCGAAGCCGCAAAAGGTGAAGCGGCGTTCTTCACGTCGTATGAACACGACGGCAAGTTCATCTCATACTATGGAGACAATCATCCAAAATATGCTGGCAATGTCGTAAAGGCAATGGCTTCGGCGAAGCATGGGTATTCAAAAGTGGTGGAGCTTTTTGCCGATGAAATGGCAGAACGCGGAGCACTGCCGCAGGCCGAGAAAGATGCGATCTTTGACATACTTGTTGCCGCTTTGGATGACCAGCTTCGGGCATATGTTGTAAAGGTAGAGAGATTGACGCCGACGATAGTGGACGTTGTAGTAAAGGCTCCGCTTCAGGCTCGGAAATTCGAGCCCGGACAGTTCTATCGCTTGCAGAATTTTGAGACGCAGGCGCCAGTGGTTGACGGCACGCGGCTGATGATGGAAGGCCTCGCCCTGACAGGGGCATGGGTGGATGAGGAAAAAGGCCTGCTTTCGATGATAGTCCTGGAAATGGGAACCTCGTCCCGCCTTTGTTCGCTTTTGAAGGAAGGTGAAGAAGTTCTTGTAATGGGTCCGACCGGAACGCCAACCGAGATACCGAAGAATGAGACGATAATGCTCGCCGGCGGCGGACTTGGCAATGCCGTGCTTTTCTCGATCGCCAAAGCGCTTCGGGAGAACAATAACCGCGTTATATATTTTGCCGGTTATAAGAATGGTGCTGATCTGTTCAAACGCGAAGAGATCGAGAAAGCAACGGACCAAGTGATCTGGGCGACCGATTTCGGCGATGAGATCCTGCCGCAGCGTCCGCAAGACGCGCATTTCCGCGGGAACATCGTGCAGGCGATGGTCGCTTATGCCGAGGGAAAGCTCGGTGAGCAGAGCGTTCATTTCCACGATATCGACCGCATCATCGCCATAGGCTCCGACCGTATGATGAACGGTGTTAGGGAGGCACGGCATGGCGTATTGAAGCCGTTTTTAAGGCACGATCACGTTGCGATCGGGTCAATAAATTCGCCGATGCAATGCATGATGAAAGAGGTCTGTGCACAGTGTCTTCAGCGGCACGTTAACCCGCATACCGGCGAGGAATTTTTTGTGTTCTCGTGCTTTAACCAGGACCAGCATCTCGACTTCGTTGATTTCAAAAACCTGAACGATCGCCTAAAAGCCAACAGCGTCCAGGAAAAACTAACGAACCTTTGGCTGGACCGTGTCTTCGGAAAAGAAGATTTTCAAACCCGATATAGGCAAGCAAATTAGAGACATCAAGGCATCACTTTAATGATGTCTTGATGTTGGCGTTCTCCCCAATTTCGGGAATCGTACTCGCAATTATGAGAACGACTCTGACAATCGATGATGATATTGCATACGGTCTTAAGAAGGAGCTAGAGAAAGACCCGAGTAAGACTTTCAAGCAGTTAGTGAATGAACACCTCCGCCGCAGTTTGAAAACTGCTTCTTTAACCCCGAAGAAGAAACGATTCAAGGTAAAAGCCTATTCGCTGGGACTGCGCGAAGGGCTTGATCTCGATAACATTGAAGAACTCCTCGATCAGATCGAAGTTCCTTTTCGCAGATGATCAAACCCGACATCAACATACTTGTTTATGCCCATGATGACTCCAGCCGATTCTTTTAGGATGCATCGGCGAGGCTTGAGAATGTTTTGTCAGATGAAGTGGTATTTTTTTGGCAAACAATCTCTGGTTTCTTGCGAATTGTAACTAATCCCAGGATCTAGAAACATCCCATGAATCTGATCGATGCGGTTAACATTGTCGAATCATGGTTGGATTTGGAAAACGCACATCTGGTCTCACTTGGGAAAAATAACTGGCCCCTTTTCAAGGAAATGCTGATTGACGGACAAGCAAAAGGCGATCTTGTTATGGATGCTCACCTCGCCGCAATGGCAGCATCTTGTGGTGCAAGGGTTGCGAGCACGGATAGGGACTTCACACGTTTTCCTGGCTTGCGTTATGAAAATCCGATAGCAGAGCTTTGAGGAAAGCTCTGCTCATTAATTTCGCCCATTCAGTGAGACTACTCCTATTGGTTCTAGAGCTCTGAGATACGCTCGGACAACATCGATCGGCACAGGGCTGGCCTTTAGCCCCGATGGGCAGATCTTGGCCAGTGGAGGAGCCGACGGCGATCTGAAGCTGTGGAATCCCAAAACAGGTCGGTGTCTACGTTCATTAGAGGGCCACAATCAACCAATCCGCACGATTGCCTTTAGCCGCGATGGTCGCACTTTAGCCAGCGGCAGCGAAGATCGCACGGTTCGCCTCTGGAACTACCGCACCGGAGACAGTCTGCGCATTCTATCCGGGCATAGCAGTTGGGTGGCGGCGGTGGCCTTTAGCCCAGAAAACGATTGGCTCGCTAGCGGCAGTGAGGATCAGTCAGTGCGGCTATGGGACAGCCAGACGGGCCTTTGTTTGCGCACACTTCAGGGCTACAGCAATGGCGTTTGGTCAGTGGCCTTTAGCCCGGACGGTACCAGCCTCGCCAGCGGCAGCCAGGATCGGCAAATTCGCTTGTGGAATGCCCAGACCGGAACGCTGTTGGGCAGTCTAGCAGGCCATACAAGCTGGATCTGGTCGGTGACCTTTTGTCCGACCCAAACGCGACTCGCCAGTGGCAGTGAAGATCAAACCATCTGCATCTGGGATCGGCGTACTCAGCAGTTGCTGCGCAGGTTAATCGGCCATCAGGATGCGATTCTTGCGGTGCTCTATAGTCCCGACGGCACTACGCTCTGGAGCGCCAGCTTGGACGGCAGCCTCAAACAATGGGACAGTCAGACCGGTGAATGTTATCAAACTCTACAGGGTCATGCCGGCGGCGTCTGGTGTGCAGCCCTCAGCCTGGACGGAACCCTGTTGGTCAGCGGCAGTCAGGATCAGACCCTGAAGCTCTGGGATGCGGCCAGCGGTCAGTTGCGGCAAACGTTAGTCGGCCATCAGGGCTGGATCCGCAGCGTTGCTCTCAGTCCAGATGGCACTACTCTAGTCAGCGGCAGTGCGGATGGGGTGATCAAACTCTGGAACCTGAAACAGGCTGTTTGTGAACAAACAATTGCAGCTCATCAAGGCCCGGTGCTCTCCTTGGCGTTTCACCCCGATGGCCAAACTGTTGCCAGCAGCAGTACCGATACTACAATCAAACTCTGGAATTTAGACGGCACCTGCCGCCACAGTATTCCAGCTCACGACCGCTGGGTGAAATGCCTCATCTACAGCCCAGACGGCACCAAGCTGGCGAGCTGTAGCCAGGATGAAACGATTAAACTATGGCAGCAAGACCAGTTCAGCGCTACCTTCCGCATTCCCCGCCCCTATGAGGGCATGAATATTAGCAACGCAACTGGCCTCACCGTGGCGCAACAGCTTAACCTGAAATTGCTGGGAGCGGTTGAGTAGGGTTGACCCTGTTATGCATCCAGCGGACCAAACGGTTTGGCATCAGCAATATCGTAAATTTCCACGCTATCTTTCTGTCGCAGCATTCGCTTGCCTAAGTGTGGAAAGTCGGCAATTTCGACGTCTAAATTCTCTCCTCCCATCAGATACACTAGGTCTTCATCACCCGTATTCCTGAGATGGTGAGCAACTGAAGGCGTCGGAAATCCGATAAAATCTCCTGCACCCACTACAAATTCCTCTCCGTTAATTTCTGCCGTACCATAACCAGACAGAATGTAAATCCATTCTTCTTCGCAGTAATGCGAATGGTAAATAAACGATTCCTTACCGGGAGCGAGCTTCGCAAAGTTGACGCCAGTACGCTTCAGCCCTACAGTTCGTCCCAAATAGGTGCCCGAAATCTCTGATTGGGGATTCCAGGGATGCGAGAAGGTTTGCATACTGTTAGCAATTTGCTCAGCTCGCAGAATCAACGATGGTTTGTCGTTCATAATTGCATTCGGGTTGTTAACGATTAGTTCTCTCTTGATGCTAAGCGGCAACCCCCGACTCGACAACTGAACTCGACAACTGAACTCGACAACTAAAAAGGTGAGGACCATCTTGAGCGAATTGGCCGTTCAGCAACAGGTGAATGGACCCGTCGCTAGATCGATTGCTGCAACGGGTCGGTTTTCTGTTTTGTGAGTTTTACCTCACCAATACAGTCATGTACTTGCCTTCAAACGGAGCCGGAATCAGAGGCGTGAACCGGGCACGGTCGGTGGCAATCCGCTTGACGGTGAAGTCGTTCATTTGGTGGATCACCTGGTCTCGCGTGCCAATAATCCAGATTTGCACTCGGTCGTCACATGGTGTATTCAACAATTCGTTGAACTCGGTGGTCATAGTCATGTAGCCTCGCTGATGAATTTGAGAGGAAAGGCTTAAGGCAGATTGCCCTAACTACTGGGGACATCAGCAAGGCTGCTAATTGATCTTGTACAATCAACACAGCCTTACCTCCTGCCTACTACAGGAAGTTAGGTTAGCTGGTCCACGGGTGCGGTAACACTCTGGATCAGCGCCCTGAGCCTTAAGCCAGGGTTCTGATTCTCTAGGGCTGAGAAACCAGTATCGGACAGAATAGACCAAAAGCTAGCCAAATACAAGCGTATGGCAGCAAGTTGTCATCAATTGTTGAACTTGGCTGAAGATATGTTTGCTTAGTACAAAAGGAGGTTGGAGTCGAAGGATTTCACGCATTTGCTCCAGCCATTTTCTTGGCTTTCATAGCGCTTTGCATTACTTATAGCAAATGGTACAAGACCTACCTAAAAGGGAAAGGGAAAATATGCTAAAAATTTCCGGATAATCACCTGAATCAGGAGTAATATGCGGAAAAGTTTCAGTCTAATCTGCTGATATAGGCAGATATACTGAAACTTTTCTGTATATCTAGCTTATCAGGGTGATTAGGCAGAAAAATTCAGTCTAATTAGTAGTTAGGCGCTTGAAGTCACGCTTAGGAGTTGCATACAAGAATGAAAACTCAGTACTTCACAGCGACAAGTCTTGATGGCTTCATTGCTACTGAGAATGACTCACTAGATTGGCTGTTTCCACTTGGCGACCTGAATGACTCCAGCTATCCAGAGTTCATTTCAGATGTGGGTGCGTTGGCAATGGGATCAGCAACTTACGAATGGATGGTACGCAACACAGAAAAGGTTGCCGCTGAGACTGGCTCAGCGTGGCCATACACTCAGCCAAGCTGGATATTCTCTAGTCGCAAACTTCCAATAATCGAAGGTGCGAACATCCAATTCGTCAATGGAGATGTGCATCATGTCCACGCTGAAATGCGAGCTGCTGCTGGCACCAAAAATATCTGGATAGTTGGAGGCGGAGATCTGGCTGGTCAGTTCTACGATGCTGGTTTACTGGATGAGCTTATCATTCAGGTTGGCTCGGCTCCCCTCGGCAAGGGTAAGCCGCTATTCCCTCGCAGAGTGCTACACCCAGTTCTGCGCCTAGTGTCTGTTCATCAGATGGGTGCTGGCATGGTTGAGTTGCGCTATGAAGTACACAAAGGCGGTGTGGGTGGAGCAGCCTAACAATTCAAATGCAGCGGACAGCCAAAAGCCGCTGGTGCTGAGTTCGAGATTGCTTGCCGTCGCTGATTTGAGCCGTTAGCCTGCAAGTTCCTTTGAGAGGCTATCGTTTCACGGACAGTTCGTTGCAACTAAATCTATATAAATCAATGAGGCGAAGAAGAGAGGCAAGTCGGCCAAATTCTGCTGGAAGAAGTCTAGGAGGGAAAGGGTGGAGATATCTAATTCTGTTAGGTTGTCTAATAGCCGCCTTGAGCATAGGCTCTTGTCGTTCTGAAGATTTAACCAGTCTGCTGGGAAAATCACAATTAACACCACAACAGCAGCAGGATTTGACAACACGTATTGAGCGATTGATTCGTGATTACATGCCTGGGACAAAATTTACAACGAGCGATGAGGAAAAAATTCTTCTTCCAGGAGAGACAATGCCTGAACCACCTGGAGAACCTTCTATTCCATCTCCGAGAGACAATAATAAAGAACCTAGACTTATGTCTGTTCAGCCAATAGGCTTCCAATTTCCAGACTTTCTTTCACAGGGGAGGAGTGGAGCGACTAGGGCATACAAACTTTTCCCAAACTACCAGATCTTTTCTCCTTATGATTTGGAAAGGTTAGATGCTTATCTATTCCCAATTGAACAATATGTTACTCCTCTTCTACATGAGAAGTTAGAAAAAGCTGACAGAATTTGTAATAAGGTTCGTACATATAGTAATGCAGTGATGAAGAAGAGATACAACTATGATGTATGGTCTAATCTCCTAGGTGACATTGAGATTGAACTCAGCGCTTTTAAGAAGCTTCCAGTAGGAATCTCAATACCAATAAGAACGAGTCTTCTGGATGATATGGTTGCCTCTTTTGTCATACTTAATTTGATTCCCAAGGAAACCAAGTTTTTTGTCCAGGGATTTGCAGATGCTTGTAAAAGAGGAGGGAAAAATTGTTGGATAGGAAGATTAGACGACCAATATTCTAAACGCTATAAATATCAACAAGTATCAATCTATCCCTATATAGGCGCAGATCCAAACAACAACTATGAAGTAAACGGAGTTAATCGACCTGGCAATTGGGAATCTACCCCCGTCATTAGAAACACTGCAATGAATGGATGGTATAACAACTTACACTTACCTGAATTACGGGCAAGATTTTTCAAAGAAGATGTTTTAGACGAGCGTATGAAGTATTGTATTCCCAATGTTCAAGTAGATATTCTACAGGGTTGGGCATATGGATATGACGACCCCAACATGAGAAGGGTGGAAATTCGCGTAGGAGTTTATTCACCCTGACAATCTATAGAAGAGCATGATGTAGTACCGCTCTAACCTTCTGTCCCTGGTTATCCTCACTTCTTGGTAAACTAGAGGTAAAGCTGGTTCTGCTGAGTGATTGAGCTTATGTTTGCTGAAACCCTCTCACGCTATGTTACGCGCAATTCTGAGATTTTAGGTGGAGAGCCTATCATTGTAGGCTCTCGTACATCTGTTCGTGCCATTGTTAGCCTATGGCGACTGGGTGTTATGCCAGAGGAGATCTTGAGTCATTTGCCGCACTTGACTTTGGCGCAAGTATTCGATGCTTTGAGTTTCTATCTTGATCATCAAGCAGAGATTAATGACTATATTGAGCGCAACCAAGTACCCGATGAATTGGTGCATCCATCTGTAAAGGCTGTACTGGGCACGTTATGACAGTTTTTGCTGCCCTTTACACTGACGAAGATATGTCAGCTTTAGTCGCTACGCTGTTGCGATCGCGTGGTCTTGATGTCACAACTGTCCCTGAACAAGCAAGCCTTGGCAAAACCGATCGTGAACAGCTTGAATTAGCAGCTTCTTTGGGTAGATGTATTCTGACACACAATCGCGTTGATTTTGAGCGGTTGCATCTTCAGTACATAGAGGAGGGCAAACAGCACTCTGGGATTATCGTTGTACCTCAGAAAAATGCCTATGAAGTCGCACGGCGGATTGGCATTTTAGTGAGTGCATTGATGGCTGATGAAATAATGAATCAACTGCTATATGCTTAGATTCTCGTACAGTAAGGTTGTCTACAATCTGCTGTTGCCAGCAGGCTAACGCTGCGCTGCAACGGACGGAGCTAAGACATTGGTGGTGACGCCAAGATTGCCTGCCACCGTTGAGCTTTGCCGTTAGCCCTCTAGTCCTCGGTTGGGACTGTACATGAAGCTTACCTGTTAGCAGCAAAGCAAATTGCGCTCAAAGCTTTAAGGATAGCTGTTTTGGGTAATTGCAGAGCAAATAGAGGTAACAGGGCTTGCTCCTGGTAGTATGTACAGGTGTGCATACTATAATTGAGATGGCTTACCAATGGAATAGGGACAAAGCAATAGCCAATCTTCGCAAGCATGGTATTGACTTCGCTGATGCAGTATCCGTTTTCTCCGATGATCTGGCAATTACGATTCCAGACGAGCGGTTTGATGAGGAACGATTTATCACGATTGGGGTCGATGCATTTGGCAGAGTTTTGGTGGTTGTCTACACATTGCGGGACGAAGATATCCGGATTATCTCCGCTCGCAAAGCGACTCGGCAGGAACGACAGCAGTACGAAGAGGAATAGTCATGGAAGCAGAATATGATTTTAGCCAAGGGAAACGAGGAGCGATCGACCCTACACCAGCAGGCAAAACTCGGATCACGATTCGATTAGATGACGAGATTTTGGAATGGTTTCGTGAACAAGCTCATCGTACAGGTGGAGGTAATTATCAAACGATGATTAACGAAGCTTTGCGTCAGCATATTCGGCAGAGCCACGAACCTTTAGAGGAGACGTTACGCAGAGTTGTTCGTGAGGAACTTGAACGTATTGAGCGATGAGGTGCTTGCTGAGGGCTAACACTTCAAGGCAGCGGACGGTCGAAAGCTGATTGTGCTGAGTTCAAGGTTGTCTGCCGCCGCTGCTTTTTGCCGTTAGCTGGCTCCGCAACCATCCGTAACGACAGCACACAAGATATACTCTGTTGATAAGGAGAAAATAAGTGGCTAATTCTGACCAGAATTCAACCGAGGCAGCTATGAATGCATATATGAGACAGGTCGAGCAATTTAAGGAGGGTGGAGGAGAACGGTCTAATCGTGTGTTAGAAGGATTGAGAAATCAGTCTGGGTTATCTGAAGAGAGAGCAAAATTAATCGAAAATCATGTGTTTTCTAGAGAACGTAACCCATTCACCACTGATGGCAGAAGCCCTTCTTCGCAAGATGGCGGCTTCGACGCGCCTCTCGGTATTGACTGGAATGAAGGTCCTGATGGTTTTTAAGTATTCCAGCTTTCCAAATACGTTTTAGCGAGTCACGATGGTTTGATTTAATCGATTCGATGTCGAGCAAAACTGATTCAAAAAACAGCGAAGTTAGCACCGCTGACCTCTAAGCTATAATTGGCGTGCATACAAGTCTGCTCTTACTCATGTGGAGTGCCCTATGAACACCACCCGCCTAGAAGTTGAATCAGCAATCAAGCAATTGCCAGAGAGGGAGGTTCGCGATCTGGCAAAGTGGCTTCAAGCATATCTCGATGAGAGGTGGGATCGGCAAATTGAAGCAGATTTGGCATCGGGCAAATTAGATCGCCTCATCGCTCAGGCAGAAGAAGATATTGCAGCAGGCAACGTGAGGGATCTGGATGAAGTCCTTCGCGACGGCTGAATTCTGGAAAGCGTATGCTGAGCTGTCACCTGAGATGCAAGAGCAGGCGCGGAAAGCTTATCAACTTTGGCAGGAAAACTCACTTCATCCATCGTTGCATTTCAAAAAAGTTGGTAAGAACCTTTGGTCTGCCCGTATCAGTGGTGGGTATCGAGCATTAGCCCTGAAGAAGGGAGACGATTATTACTGGATCTGGATCGGTGATCACGATGAATATGAGAGTTTTTTGAATTAGCTCGTTGTGATCAGCCAGCTACATGTAATAGATGAAACTTAATCTGACAGAAGGGAGTTAGCGGACACTGACAAAGGGTGTCAGATTCAATATCTCCGCTATCTCGTCGAAGGTAAATCCGCCGAAATAGTGATATTCGACTATCTTCATCTGTCGCGGGTCATACTTTGCAAGCCGAATAAGGGCTTCGTCAAGAGCGATCAGATCGGTATTCGTATCGCCGAACTTCACCTGAAGATTTTCCGAGGTCTCGTCGAACGCGATGTGGTCGATACCATCGCCGCGTTTCTGCCGTTTGCGGCGGACCGCGTAATTTACAAGAATTCGCCGCATCATCGTCGAGGCAAGGGCGATGATCTGCTTTCGGTCGAGCCCGTCAAACGAACGCTGTTCCTGCAGCCGCAAATAGACCTCATGTACCAGATCCGTCGGCCGCAGCGTATGATGCGCCCTCTCAAACCGCAGATGATACGCCGCCAAGCGACGCAGATCTGCATAAATAGATCCGATGCCGTCACCTTGCTCGTTCAGTTGCATACAGAAAAACAAATTAATTATGACACCTATCAGTAAATCAGTAAAGTTTGTTGCGATATGTTGTAGGCACCGAGTTCAAAGCATCAGTTGGGAACGGTGTCATCTAGTAGTAGCGAATGTTTTGGCAAATATTAACCGTATAACTATCTAATTTCAAGGATTATTTTTGATCAAGATAAGTTTGGCTGGCTGCGTTCGGCGACTTTAGCCGAAGGCTTGCCTCAGATCCGGGAGCGGTTTTTCTGATTGCCCATCGGACTGTTTCCCGGGTCTTTTTTAGTACAGGAAAGATCATATGCCCACACATCGAATCACCCTAAGGATAACTTTTATTGTGATGCTTGCTGTATGCGTCAACGGTCAGCACTTAAGCGGGTCTTGCCCTCCCGTTTCGGTCCAAAGCAGTGAAGAAAAGGCTGACGCGGATCTATTCAATACCCCGGGGGTGGAATTAACAAAGAAAGGCGATGTGGAGGGAGCACTTGAAATATTTCGGGAGGCGACTGCACGTTTTCCAAATGACGCGGTCAGCTGGAATAATGTTGGCGTAATATTGAGCGCAAAGCTTGGTAAACACAAAGAATCGCTGCATTATTTCGAACGTGCTATATGTCTCGATCCAAAATTTGCATTTGCTTTTTACTCACTAGGCACCGCGTATCTAAAGCTCAGTGAATACGGCTTGTCCGAATCACATTTGGCTCAGGCAATTGAACTGCAACCCGGATATGTTGAAGCCCTAAATAACCTAGGCAGCGTATATTTGAGGACCGGAAGGTTCAAACAGGCAGAAAAGCTTTTCGAACAAATGCACAAAGAACGCCCCGATGACTTTTTTGCGGCGAATAATTTGGCTGCTGCCTTCTTCTACAACAAGAAATTCAAACAGGCCGAAAATATTTATCGAAGGTTGATCGGCGCAGAACCGGACCGGCAGGTGCTCCATTTCAACCTGGCCGCCGCATTGCTAAGACGCGGAGAGCGCAGCGAGGCGATCAGGATATATTCGTTTTTAAATAACCAATCTTCACCATTTGCCCAAGAACTTTACAACGGCCTCTTTGCGGGCAAGATCATAAACCTCAACCCGATCGACAAGTGAATAGATGAGAAGGTTCATGATGATAAGCACTTTTGGGATAGTGCCGCCGCTCGAGGTAGACACTGGGAAATTCAGTTCTCATACAAAAGATCGAGCGATATGACGAACGGACTTTGAAAAAAATCTCAAAAAGTTTGACACAAATTAGTAACCTATGTTGCGTATCTAGTCAAACCTTCTACTTTCATTCTAAATACTAAATTCGAGGAGTGCATTATGAAGCTCAAACTAATTTTCCTGACGTTTTCGGCCCTCTGCTTTTTTGCCGTTCCCTTTTCAGTTTTAGCTCAGAACAGCCAAATTTGGACACCGCCACCTAGAAAGGGAACTGTATATGTGATAGTTCAGTTTACGAAAGGCATGGGGATCACGCCGATTGACACAAATGTGAGCATTGAATGGGGAAACTGGCGAAAAAGCGGGCGCTTCAACCCTTCTGGTGGAAGAACACCGAAATCCGGTGTGGTTATTAAACTCCAGCATACCAAAGATGATTCTGTACCTATGACGGTTCGAACCGATGGTCGGATTCTGAGGATTTTTCAGGGCGATCCACCATCTGAATGGTCGAACGGGAACTGGCATACGGCGAGTTGGTAGCCGAGCGTTAAAAATGAGTGATGTCAAATGGCCTCGGGCCCCGGCCGCTTTCGAATCGAAGTATGAAACCATGCCCCGACTGCTGGATGCGCGAAACGGTTCTACCTTGGCCGGAGCCAAACGGCAATGGCAAGTGTTCTGACTGTTATGGCGAAGGATATACCGGCCCGTTTGGCAAAGACCTAGATCACAGATGCTTGAATTGTGAGGGTAGCGGGCTTTGTCCGACGTGTGACGGAGAGGGTGAGATTGAGGGCGAGCGGCCAGGCTTGTTCGACAATAGCGATGATCCCGTACATTCGACTTCGCCATTTAATTTGGGCGATGGATTGCTTGGGACAAGCAGAGGTTACGAAACAAGTGGTGAGCGAACCACTTCATCGAGCAACGGACCGGGCTGTATATCGATATTTGGACCGCCTCTAGGGATAGGGCTAATGGCCTACTCTTTCTGGTTCGCAGCTACCGGAAAGATGGGGCCGAAGTTTGACGAAGCAGCGGTATGTGCACTGGCAATTTGGAATATCCTTTGCTTCGTTTTTCTTGTTCTGCCGGGGATTCTTGCAATCTCCAAAGCTTTCCAAAGATAGATCGTTCAGGGCGTTTGGCCTGATGTCAGTTGTAGTAATTTGGCAGGCAGTCGATTAAAAATACAGGAGAATTTATGAGAATAAGCCTCATCTACTTGTTTGCGATTTTTTCAATGCTAGTTTCTTCGGGCTGTGGCTCCAAACCGCAGGTTATCACGACATCGCAACCGACGAGTTCTCAGTCGGCTCAATCATCGAGCGTCGTTTTGTCAAAAGAGAGTGTGCAGCGTGTCGTAGATAGGTTCATTTCGAATAATAAGGGAAGTGGTTGTTCGAATGAGCCTTGCAAAGCCGAAGTAACTAATGTTCGCGAGATTCCGTCTCAGAATCAGGCAGTAGCAACGGTCAATTTTACAAGCTTTGTGTTTAAGCCGGGCGATAAGCCACAAGAATATATCTATTCTGGCGAAGGGCGGGCAACATTCGACAAAGGTACTGATGGAGTTTGGTCGATGTCGCGTATGTCATTTACCAAGTACGGTTACGAACGGAGTTGGACGGAAATGAGGGGTTATGACGTTAGATAGATACAAAAGTTCTCGATTTCTCTTCTGGAAACGAGAAATTCGGATAGGAGATGGGAAACAACTTCGCTTGATGAAGGCAGGTCTTTTGGTTCTTTCAATTCCATTTGTTATTTTTGCGTCGAGCTGTGCGTCTTCAGATTCTTTTTCTAGCAAGACAATGTCACCCATCGCAAACCGATCTATTGATCTTCCTGCAAGAACCGCAAACATCAACAACGAGCCGGCAATTGAGAATTCGCATGAAGAGTCTGACCACGAATATGAACCGTCGTGGGAAGATAGGGCTTATGATTTCGTTGTAAACGAATACATGAAGCCAAGAATGGCTGAATGTGGTGATAGCTATTTCGTTTTAAGGGGAAAAACGGCTCTTTATGCTAGCAAAAAACCAATTCAGATTACGGTAAGGGGAAATATTATCCCAGCAGACGAACTGTCCGAGGCTGACAAATTGAATAATAAAATTGCTTTGCCTGAGCGATGGAAAGGACATTTTTCTGTAAAGGTTTTGGGGCCTTGGAGCAAGTATGACAATGGGTCGTGGTGGCCATGGAGGGATCATTCGGCAGACACTCAATCCGCAGGTCTAGAGTTCAAACCCGGGAAAGGTTGGCAAGTGTACGAAGGCTATTATGGGAATGAGCCTATTTATTCAATACTTGTTCCGTATAAATGTGTTGGGAATGACATAAACGTAGCTTCGATTCCAGGCGGACCGTGACATATCGCCGAGAATGGGCAGCGACGATCAACAATGTTAAGGAGTCTGAGGTTGCTAGTTTTGTTCGAATCGAGCATTTATGGGCGATAGTTGATATGGAGTGTGAGAGCGATGAGTGGTGTTCTCAACTTTTTTATGCTCTGAGGAAGAATTCGGCCGGGTTCAACGGATCTGGATACTTTTTGTCGATTCGCGAAATTGAAGAATCATTCTATGTGCTTCTAAATCGGACAAACATAATCCTTAACACTTGGCCCGATAACGATGTTCAGGGTGTTCTTGAGTTATGTTTTTCGGACTTGGCTAATTGCCTCGCGCTAGTTGATCGAGACCTTACAATCTTTAAGCGTATCGCAAACTGAGCCAAAGAAATCTATCAGTAGGGAGTTCAAAAATGAATTATCTATTCGCGCGATTATCTATACTGTTGACAATAATCACTTTTACCCTCTCATCTTGCGGATCTGGCCAAATCGAAAATGACTCAAGGTCGCTTTTCCCGGTCTATCAAAACAATAAATGTGGCTATATGGATAGAACTGGAAAATTAGTTATTCAACCCCAATTTGAAATCTGCCGAGATTTTGAAGAAGGTATAGCAAGTGTTGGCACTGGCAGCGTTGATGGTTACTTGAAGGAAGGTTTCATTGATTCGAAAGGCCAATACGTCGTTAACCCAATTTACTTTTCTACTGGACCCTTCGCAGAGGGGCTTGCTCGCGTCTGTACGGGTGACGGCAGTTCTCAGGGAATCACGATTCAAGGATGTGGTTTCGTGGATAGGAATGGAAAGCTAACCATCGAGACAAAATTTCAGGCATCTTACGATTTTTCAGATGGACTTGCAAAGGTTGATATTCGAGGTCGAGGCGAATATTGCGAATATATTGACAAGGCCGGGAGTATTGTTCTGAGCAAAAATATTGGCGGCACATGCCAAAGTTTTAAGGACGGTCTCGCACCAATAGAAGTCAATGGTAAGTGGGGTTATATGGATAAAACTGGAAATGTTGCAATAGCTCCTCAATTTGAGGGAGCGTTTCAGTTTGAAGAAGGGCTTGCCGCGGTTCGAAAAGACGCTCGCTTTGGATTTATCGACAAAACCGGGAACGTTGTGATTCCTTTTAAGTTTACCGGCGCCCGTTCTTTCTCGGATGGAATGGCCCTCGTGTATCTAGATAATGTGCCGAAGGCTGGTTTTATAGACCGGGCAGGTAACACGGTTATCGTGCCCCAATTCGACGCTGCTGAAAGCTTTAGCGAGGGATTGGCTGTGGTTAGGCTGGGAAGTAAATATGGATTCATCGACAAATCGGGGAAGGTCGTTGTGAGTCCGCAGTTTTCTAAAGCTATGTCTTTCAATGGGGGGCTAGCAGAAGTCGAGGTCGACGGAGATGGTTCATTTAAAAAGGGTAATAAGAAAGGGTATATTGATAGAATCGGTAAAATCGTGTGGCAGCCATCGAGTTAGGTGGGTATTGTGTCAGCTAAACGTACGTCATTGCAGGGAGGGTACAAATGAAGCAAAAAGAAAAACAACCAACCTCACAACCAGCATCTGCGGAGAAGTCTTGGAAATGTTGTAAGTGTCGTGTTGAGAATTATAACGATCCAGTTCAATGTAGTTATTGCGGCCATGATAGATGTGGTAGCTGCCGAGATTTGTTGGGTGCTAAATAGTAGCCGACTATCTTGTTCTAATGGCCTTCGGGACAATACGGCTTTAAGGGCCTCTTTTTGTTTGGTGAAATGGAATCTGCGGTGGCTGGGTGATACGATAAATCCGGTAAGATAAAGCTATTTATTTGAACTTGGAGAATCACCTGTGATCGATCTTGAATTAACAGAAGAACATATTGCACTGCGTAAGACCGTCAAGGAATTTTGCGACGGGGAAGTGGCGCCGTACATCAAGGAGTGGGATGAGAAGGCCCATTTTGAACGCAGCGTTTTTGACAAGATGGCCGAGATTGGTTTGCTCGGTGTTTGTATTCCGGAGCAATACGGCGGTGCAGGATTTGATTACATCTCGCTTGGGCTTGTCTGCGAAGAGCTTGAAGCTTGCGACACGTTCCTGCGTGTGGCGATGTCGGTCCACGTAGGTCTGAACAGCATGAGCCTTCTAACGTGGGGAACCGAAGAGCAAAAGCAAAAGTATCTTGTGCCGCAGGCGAAAGGCGAGAAGCTGGCGACGTTTGGTCTGACCGAGCCGAATGCAGGATCGGACGTCGTCGGAATGCGAAGTTACGCAAAGCGCGACGGCGATGACTGGATCCTCAATGGCGAAAAGATGTGGATCTCGCTCGGTGATGTTGCCGATCATTTCTTGTTCTTCTGTTGGACCGATCAGGAAAAGCAAAAGGTTCGCGACCATAGCGGCATCTCGTGCTTTATCGTTGAACGATCGATGCCCGGTTTTTCCAGCGGCACACTTCACGGAAAGCTGGGAATCAAAGCAGGGAACACAGGTTACTTCTCGCTCCAGGACGTTCGCGTACCGGCGGCGAATATGCTCGGTGAAGAAGGCGAAGGCTTTAAGATCGCGATGTTCTCGCTTGAGAATGGGCGATACACTGTTGCCGCCGGTGCGACCGGTGTGATCCGTGCTTGCCGTGATGCCTCAGTGGCTTATGCAAACACGCGAGAGGTGCAGGGCCAGACGATCGCGAATTTCCAGCTTGTAAAGCAAAAGATCGCAACGATGGAAGCCGATTATGAAATGTCGCACCTGCTTTGGCTGAAATGCGGATATCTCAAGAATATCGGGAAGCCGTCCGCAAAGGCCGCCTCAATGGCGAAATGGCAGGCGACGACACGATCCGAAAAGGCCGCTTCGATGGCGATCGAGGTTCACGGCGCGAACGGCTATACGAATGACTATCCGGTCGAGCGTTACCTGAGAAACTGTAAGGCGGCGGTCATTTACGAAGGCACCCGGGACATACATACCCTGATGCAGGCCGACTGGGCTTTGGGACTCAAGAAAGAAAAGCCAGCGAGGAGAATATTACCGCCGTATCAGCCGGCTGAAGCTAAGAGCACTTCGAACTAATGCAAAAGGCGGCCGTCAAGCCGCCTTTTTAGCGTTTACTTTCTGTTTTTTATTTTCCGTCAACCTTTTGTATATCTTTGCTTTCGCCGGAAAGTTTCCATTTGCCGTTCTCTTTGCGGAGTCCGAACGACGTCCAGTTGACCCAGACACCGCCTTTTACTTCAACAAATGCACGGTCGCCACTTATTTCCTCATTGCGGACATCAATGGTCGCGTCAAGGTTTTCAGTCTCAGCGAGAAATGCTGCGAGGTCGGTGCGGTTCCGTTCTTTTAGGTCCTGACGTATCTGGCGAACGTGTTCTTCCGTAAGTAGATCAACCGCCGCAGCCTCGATTCAGGCTGTTTTAGTTGGTGCTCAATGTAGCGGGACGCAAATCTGAGATCGTCGATCGCAGCCTGTTTATTGGCCGGGTCTTCTTTTGCTGTTTGATAGATATCATTTTGAAACGGATTCAGGATCGCATCGACCGGAGTTCCGCTCTCCAGCAACTCGTCAAGAACTGGTAGCCGGACATTGATCCATCTGTCGATCTCTTCCTCTGACATCTCGGCCGCGAGCCGTGAAAGGGTCAAGGCCTCTAGTTCGATCCGCTCGAAGTCCTGAATCCCAGCGAAGGTATGTTCGGATTCTATCTGCGGTGCATGTTCGTCGCGGACAATTGCATCCTCATAGACGTTTTCGAGCGACAGATCGTCATTAGTTCTTTCGACAGCGACATCCTGGTGCTCATTGAGAGGCTCCATCGGAATAAGCTTGTCCGAGGGTTCCAGCCTGTCCATTTCCTCGGCAAGCCCGGCGATCACGTTCAATGTTCTATCGAATCGCTGCTCCTTTGTCTCGCTTGCGCCAACTCGCTCATCCGTTGTCAAAAGGTCGTTCCTTCCTTCCAGTGCCCCATAGATCCAGTTGAAGACCTTTATCTTTGTGTCCCGGTCGGTTGTGCTTCCGGCGATACTTTTCCCGTATTCGACTATTTGAGGTGCGATATCCCTCGCTCTGGATTCGTTTGTGATCGGTTCGAGTCTCTTTACGGCATACTCAACAGACGCGATCGCGAGCGGTGCGGAAAGCGTAGCATTGTCTTTTGGCGAGATCAGAACACCGTCACGTACAACCGCCCCACGCTCGTAGAGGTCTCTGACGAACTGCGAATGTCGGTTGAGGTGCGAAGCGTGTTCGCTCCTGTTTCTTCCTTCCGTGTCTTCAAGCTTCGAAAGAATGAGGTCCGATCTGCTGACCGAGAGTATTTCGTTTATTGCACGCACGGTTCGAGGATTTGATCGGACGGAACTGGTGGTCTGCTCGGTTAGTTCCCGGGCCTTCTGACGCTCTGCTTCTCGAACGAGCGAGTTCCCGACCTTCTCGATCGCCAGTTTTACAACGTCAGCGTGACAGACCTGACCGGCACGGCAGAAACAGGAAACGGCTATCGTCTGGCCGTCGCGGTATGCTTCGCCGAGTTTGAGCATTCCGTCGCGGATTCCGGCTTCATTCGTTTTGTAGCTCTGGCGGAGCCGCTCGGAGTAGGCGATCAGTGCGGCGTCACGTCCGCGGCCGCGTGGTGCGATTTCGCTCCGCTGGGGCGAAAGCAAACCAAGTTCCGGTGTGAAAATATTTTCGAGGTCGAGCGTACGACGCGGTAGCGGTCGCTCGTCATTGTCGATTCGTACAATTACCTCGTTACTGAGATCTGTTTGCATCCGCCAGCGTGTCGGTGAACCACTTGGACACCACCTCCATCCATGCCCTGGTGCAAGCGGCATGCCCTTTGCGGATGCGTTCGCCGGGTTATCGCGAATGACCTTGATTCCCCGGGCCCCGCCTTTCCTGCGGCTCGCGCGTCGGATCGTTAAACGCTGGAGTCTCAGCCGGAGATGCTTTTTCCAGTGTAGCCGGGATGTGTTCCTTTTCTCTTGCAGGGATCATCTCGGGATTCTCAAAATCTCGAAGGATCTGTTTGAGCGAACGGGCGGGTTGATCGGATGCAGATTCAAGAACAGCTCGGAGCCGGGCCGCTTCTTTAAGATCGCGTGTATTCGCGGCCCGCGACTCCAGTAACCTGATCTCCGAGGATGTGAATATGGGTTGATACGAAGTCTCGCTCGCGAGGCCAAAGAACGAAAACTGCTTGAACTCAGAAGCGTTTTGAGAAGCGGAAGCCATTATATCTTTTGCCGCAGCTACCTCCTGTTTTAGTCCCTGTTCTTTATCCTTCACAAGCGAGGTAACAGTTCGGCGAAGCGAACGGTGCTGTTTGCCCTCGAATATTTCGTCCAGCGCACGGTCGAGCAGGGAACCGCGTGACGGAAGATCAACATCGTGCAGGCACACAAATTCGACAGATCCTGTGTCTTTGTCGGCAATCGCAAACTTGTGAAATCTCTTTGATTCGGTGAATGTCTTCAGACCATCTTTGGCCCTTTTGAACTCCGCTTTAGCGACGATCTCCCGTGCGAGTGCTCGTCCGGCGATAATGTTTGTTTTGTGATCACTTAAACTTGCTTCTGCGCTCGATCTTAGAAGCTTCCGGGCCGCCGGTGAATTGCTTGTTGCCGACTCGATGAGTGTTCGCTGTTTATCCCAGTTCTTTTCGTAAACGGGACTCTGCTTTAGCCGGAGCGAGAGAGCATCGATATCCGCCAGCTGCTCTGTGGAATAGAGTGGTTCCTCAGCTGTTTTTTCGGGATCAGCCTTCAGTATCTTCTCAATGACCTTTGTCTTGTTCCGTTCCGCTTTCAACTCCTTTTCGATGCCAGTTTTCTGCTCGTCCAACGCTCTTACGATGCTATTCCGCAACCGGTCCGAGTCGGTTATTTGCGTCGAATCTCGTTCCTTTTCGGACGATCGCGAAGCCATATTTTTAAGATTCTCAAAAAGAGATCGAATCGGATTTCGGGGATCTCTTTCCTCACGGTCAAGCTGTGCAAGTGATACATGCCTATCGCCGGCATCGACGGGCCTATAGTATCGCCGGTCGTCGAACTCGTATCGATCCTTTTCGAGACGCTTGATCGTCAGATCCGAGATCGTTTTCTGTGCCGCTATCCGGCGAAGATCATCCCTGCTTCTCGGTTCGATCTCGCGTGATCTTTCAAGCTCAGATCTGACACCCTCAAGATACGAGGATCTCCGGATGTCGGCGGCATCCATACAGTATTCCTGAAGCTTGTCGAGTTCATCCTTTGTAAATGAGGGAACCGGCAGTTTCCGGCCCATCTTTCGATACCGGCTTCGAACACGGTCCGCTTCGCGGATCGTGTCGCGCGCATTGCTTTGAATCCGCTCCTTTTCGGCCTCTTCTTTACCGAGCATTTTGAGCAGGATCGTTCTTATCTGGCGTTCGGGTGACGTCATTGCATCTGGCTCGGCACCGGTCCCGCCCTGCTCCAGATCCCGCAGCGAAAACCGCCCCTTTCGGCCGCTCACAGAATCGGAGACGAGGAACCGCATCTTGTCGCCATGATCGGTCAATGCGGTGATCCTTGACTCAATTCGGCGAAGCTCGTACTCCGCGATTATCCCGCGCCGCAAAGTGTCGCGTTCATCCGTCAATTTTTGGCGGGCTTTGTTATCTCTTTCCCGTTCGCTAACAATTTGTAAGGCCGATATGGATTCGCGCGATATTGGGTCTTTTTCACGGGCCTGTGTCTGCTGAAGATTGCGATCGATCAGATGATCCATCTTTTCGGTCGCGGCCTCGATCAGAATGCCCGGAATAAGTACCTTTTCGCGGCCGCGAACCTCAAAGTGAGGCAGTGCTTCACGCGGGATCTTTGTCAGGGTTTCCCTTTCGAGATCCGTGGTGAAATATTGCTTCTGCAGTGCAATGTGGACGTGTGGATTATTGGTGTTGAGATGCAAGGCTGCCGCCCAGGAAAGCCGATCGGCGGAAAGAGCGGTTTTGAGGCGCTTCATAGCTTCTCGCGTAACTTCCTTAAGGCAGTGACCCCTCTGCTTTTCGCCCTTTCCTAACTTGCGATAGTCATCGGGACGAAACGAGAGTACCAGATGGTGCAGTTCGTCGTTCGAGGGCCGCCCTTTCGCAATACCGATCCTCATCGAGTTGTTTGAGCTCGTCACCGACATGCTGTCCGCAAAGGCATTGAAAAGCTCACGTACATTTTCCGGTTCACGCTCAGCATCCAGTTTGCTGTGGGCAATATAATGAACCAGGCCGCGTGAACTGCCGCGTTTTGCCTGAACGCTTGCGACGACCCTCATTTCGATCTTTGCCCGGATTCTGAAGTTGACGGCTGAGAGTTTGCAAGATTTGCTTGAAGAGCCTTTATCCTCTTTGCGAAATACAGATTGTCCGCAACCTCGTCGTCAGATCCGATACCGTGAAACACCGCACATCTCTCAAGATCGCGAATGGCGTAAGCGATCAGTTCCACCATCGTGCCGTCCGCGATAAGAACACTTTGTTTCTTGTCTCCGCCCGGCGTTGAGAGTTGGATCACTCTCGACAGGAGAATATTCATTGTCGAGACCGAGACACTCGACATCGTGTAGAGTTCCCGCAGGAATATCGAGGTTTCCTGCGTGACGATCTTCAGATCGCCCTCTAGTATTGCAAAGCGTTCAAAGAGTTCCTCGAAGCGTTTATCTATAGCGTCTGATTCGCTGACATTTTGACGCTCATTTTCGATCAGCCAATCCAGTCTTTCACGGCATCGATTCGCTCCGAAACGCTCCTGCTTGTCCGACAAAGCAAAGCGGATCATCCGCCGCACTATCGCGGCCTTTCCTTCGCCGGTCTCCTGTGCTATTTCCTCAAGCTCTTTTTCGTCCGTTTTGTAGGGCCTTACAGAAAGCGGTCCGCCGTGCTTTGTGTCCTGGACCTTAGCTATTCTACCGACTACGTGATCTCTTTCGCGTTTTCTCATTCTTGCTCCGTATTGCTGCTCTTGAGGCCCCAACTCGCTCTCGTCGTAATCGACCGCCTGGGAGCAAACAATGGCAAAACACGTGCCGAGACTCAGTGATTACAGTTTGTAATCGGTTTGTAATTTTGATTACAGATATATAAATCCTTTATTTTCTTTGCATTGTGAAGATTACATGGGCCAGATCCCGGTTTATCCTGTCATACACCTTTTGAAGCGATCGTTCGATTTTTTAGCCGCCTTCTTCCAGCGGCTTATTTATTCACCAAAACGGCTTGTTTTTGCACCTCCTACTAACAAAAATAACGCTGGCACGGCGATTGAATTACTCCTTAAGGCACAAACCAAATCCATAAGGAGTCGATCAAAGAACTATGACAACGATCCCGGAAAATAACCCCACAGCGAGACGATCTTCGGAACGTCCGATGCTCCAGATAAACCGTCTCAACCATGTCAGGATCAACGCAAAGATCCTCGACGGAACAGACCACAAGCTAAAGAAATATCTACAGTTCGCCAGCCAGAAAATGGACACCGAGATCACGAGCGATGATGTGGTCGAGTATGCTCTGAACCTGCTTTTTGACCGGGACCCGGCCTTTAAATCCTGGCTTAGGCAAAAGGTGTAGTCCTACTATTCATGACGAAAACGCCGATGGAAATGCAGTCATACCGTCAAGCTTCGCGACCGTATGTTCGGAATAATCGAATACCTCGTACCGACTGACGATCTTGTCAAGCTCGATCTCAAACGAGCGGATATTCAGCTGGTTGTTTTCTTGTGAAAGATGCTTGGCCAGAAAGTCCAGATCATCGGACAGCAGATCACGTCTGGCCGTCGATGCCGCACGTGCGAGCCTGTCGGCGGCGTCCTGAAAGGTCACTCCATCGTGGCCTTTCACCCATCGCCAGGTGATATGGTGGCCTAGACTTGCTTCGACCAGAATGCCCCAAAAAGGCCTGTTGGTTTTTATCCGATTGCGGCCGGTCATCGTGTCGATCACGTACATCGAATCCGAGAAGATCTCAACACGGCACGGACGGCGAAGGCCTTCAAGAGCCTTTACGCACGCGAGGATTTCGGCCTGCTGATTCGTTATCGGGCCGAGATACTTCGCGACAAGTTTTATCTCCATCCTGTTGCGGTCGATGATCACCGCTCCGCAGCCGGCTGATGCGTTTGGATCTCCGTTTCGCAGGCAAGAAGCATCGGCATAGATCGTCACAAGCGGAGAATAGTTTTCGGCTGTCTTAAAACAGCTCTTCTCCGTTTCACGCTTTGGTGCGTGCATATATCTTGCCCTCCAAAACCACTCCGAAAATAGCCAGGGCACCGATATTCTCGATGCCCTGACATCCTCTCAAATCCGTTTCGGACCCACGATCAAAACTGGTCTACATACGGCTCTTCGGCAGCCACGCTTGTACTCACCGGCGTCACGCCATTCGCAGCCGGTTGTGCATTAACGGGATCTGTATAGTTCGGCTCCTGGGCTACCGCCTCGACAGTCGCGTTCGACTCGCCGTTTCGATTGCCGCCCGCGAATTCAAAAGACTGAAGAATGACCTCCGCTCCGGCGCGTGGCTCTCCGTTGTTAGCAATCCACGGGTTGAAGGTCAGCCTCCCGAGCACAAAGAGGTGCGTGCCTTTTTTTACGTGGGCTGCGATGGTCTCGGCGACCTTACCGAAAGCTGTAACATTGAACCACTCAGTGATCTGTGCCTTCCCATCCGGTGTGTTCTTAAATGAGTTGGACGCGATTGAAAACGAAGCGATGGGCGACCCCTGGTTTGAGTATCGAAGCTCCGGATCGCTTCCCGCATTTCCAAGAATAGAAATTGATGCTGCCATGATATTTTAAGTCTCCTTTTTTTATTTGCTCGCTCTGAACCGACAGCCGGACCCGTGTGTTTCTGACATAAGGTCAGTACCGTCACTGGATCCGGCCGCCGCCTAATTATTCTTTCACTTGTGCTCAAGCTGCGTGGACAACCCGGACGTGTCTTCGCTCCACTGCGTTCTGCTGAACCCGCTCGCCGGGCGTTCTCGCCTCGATCTTTAGTTCCGCTTCGCGGCTGCGAACCGCGTCCCAAAGACACTGTTTTTCCTGCCGCTTCATTGCCTTTGCATCCGCGTCGTTATAGAGCGAGAACTTCAGAAATCGCAGCCTTCCCGACGACGCATTTGCGATCATCCGGAGCCATTTTCGGGTTAGGGGAGAGATACGATCCCGCAGCCGGATCTCCTGGGACTTTGCCACTGTGTTGAGGGCGGTGAACTCCTTCAACGAGAGCTTTTGATGCTCCTTGAACGCCGCATATGCCTGCTTCTTTAGATCAGCTACGTCCGCTGTATCGATCGTATCTCTAAGTGCAACATAAAGCTCCTGATACGCCTGATGACGCAAGCTTCTCAAATGAAAGTCCTCGTACTGGCGATTCCAGATGATCCGGCAAACGGCTGCGACATACTGCATCTCTTCATGATCGGGATTCACTTCCTGCCCGACCATGTATTCAAATGTTTGTCCCTGCCCGTAAGAGCAGATCCGCCGAACCGAACGGGTCACCCGCTGTCCGTAAAGCTGGTCTAGTTTGACCCCAAGCCAATTTTCAAACTCATGGTCGGAAAACGGACGCTGCGAATGTTTTTCTATGCGCGTTCCCGCCGTCGTCATTTGTATTTGGCCTGCATGAAACGCCGCCCACTCGTTCCGCTCAGCTTCCGCAGCAGCGATCAGATCTCGTGCTTCCCGTACTGCCGTACCACCGAGCAAAATAAATGATTACGGACCGACAAAAGACGGGGCCGTTGTGGTCGAAGAAACGGATCGGACGGTGGTGGTTACTCCTGAAGAGACTATAGTTATAGAAAAAGACCCGCAATTCGATATTCCACCAGCGAACCGGCCACGCAAGGTATACAAAGGAATGTGGGGACCCGCAGAACTTGCTGCGTTTGCGGTGGCGTTGCTCGCAATGCTTTCTGTTTTGGCTCTTTACCTTTTTTATGTGATCCCATCCAATCGTGAACTCGAATTTGCAAAGGCGGAACGTGACCGTCTTGAAAGAGAACGAAGTGACGCGCAATCAAAATACGGGAACATTACCAGCACACAGCAGCGCGTCGCAGAATTGATACAAAGTGTCGATCAGTTTGAGACAAATTATCTGCCGCTTGCGGTTACCGGACGGACATCACTTTACCAGCGCCTCAACAGCCTTATTGTCGGCTACGGCCTAACCAATACAAGTGGACCCGATTACTCTCCACTGGAGATAGGCTCCGAACAGGAACGCTCGACTAATTCTGAGGAACAGAGAGGGCGCGACCGATTCCTGAGTATTTTTCCCGGCGTTTATGTAACAATGACAGTTGAAGGGCCGTATGCGAACATCCGGCGTTTCATCCGAGAGATCGAAACTGGCCGGGAGTTCGTATTGATAAGCTCGGTTGAGCTGGAACCTTCGGAAACAAGGCGTAGGCCGAATGCTGAGCAACAACCACAGGAAGAAACACCAGTAGCGCCGCAAGATCCGACGCGTGGGGGATTTCCCGGAATGGGCCGTTTTCCCCAGCCCCAGCAGGCACCGGCTGCCCGGCCGCCACAGGGCAGAACCATGGGTGACGTGGTAAGTTTGCGGCTCGAAATGGCGGCATATTTCCGAAGGAATAATGCGGCCCCGGTTTTGGCCGGGTCGGAGTGATGAATTTAAGCAAAGCTAAATATGGCAGCAGTTGACGTCAAAAATGATTCTGAGCGAATGAAGATGATCTTGGCGATCGTGCTTGGCGTCTTGGCATTGCTCTCCTTGCTCTACGCATTTGGCGGAAGTTTCTTTAGCAGCAGCACCCGCGTTGCAGTAACGACCGCGACACCGACTCCCTCGCCATCGCCGGGCCGAAGACAGCAAGAAAATTTCAGATTACCCGAACAAAATGAGGTTGATCTCGTCTATCAATCAACGCCGATAAATTATTATCCTGGCGTTTTCTCAGCTCCAGATCCGGGCCGCAACGTGTTTGCCTTTTACGAGCCGCCGCCGCCATGCACGCCGGGACTGAATTGCCCGACGCCAATGCCTTATGTGCCTACGCCGGCACCGCCGCCGCCGACACCTCCGGTGTTCGTCGCTTACGTAACACCGCAATCGGTATATGCCGGTTCAAAGTCGTTCCGGCTTGACGTTTACGGCGACCGCTTTGATCCCGCGACACGGATCTACTTCAACGGAATGGAAATGCCCACAAGCTTTGTAAACGCTCAACGGCTTTCTACCGATATTCCGGCAAATCTAGTTTCAAATGCGGGCCCGGGAATGATCCTTGTTCGTACTCCGGACGGACGGCTTTTCTCTAATCAGGTGAATTTGAATATCCAGCCGCCACCGACGCCTAATTTCCAATACATTGGAATGATCGCTCGACAGCACGCGAACAATGATACGGCCTATTTCACCGAACCGGGTAAACAGACACCGACGACCGCGCGGTTAAACGACGTTCTCGGTGGTCGATTTAGATTGGTAAGCATCTCTGCAGAACGCACGATCTTTGAGGACACTCAGCTTGGATTCAGACATACTGTAAACATCCAACAGCCGCAGCGTGGAGCTCCACAATTCGGCTCCGGGCCGATAGGTCCTGGCGGACGTGGGGAGTTGCCTGCAGGATTCCCTGCCAATCCGACATTGCCTGATCAGGATAATTTCAATGCTAATCCTCCGGTGCCGATCCCCGGAATCCCCGCAAATATTCCAAGAGTTAACGCTCCGGGCGTGAATGCACGGCCAAATCCACAAAATCCGCAAAAGGATAAGAATGATGAGGATGGCACCGACGGAAGATAGATACCGCGAACACGGCATGACACTTTATGCCGTTATGGCCGTCATGGCCGTAACGGCCATCATGGTCATGGCTGCCGCCCCGCTCGTTCAGCAAGAGGTTCAAAGGGAACTAGAGCTTGAATCTATTCGCCGCGGTGAAGAAGTTGCCGAGGCAATAAAGGAATATGTGAATTTTTATAACGGCGCCCGGCTCCCAAACTCGATCGACGATCTGCTTGAAGGCTTGCCGCAGGGGACTAAGAAAAGAATGATATTGAGGCCTTCGGCGGCGGTCGATCCGCTAAGCGAGGACGGGAAATGGCTGCTCGTTCCCGCCGAACCGCAAACGATCGCAAGATTCGCTAAGCGGGTTCAGGCTTTCAATAATGGCCTCTTACCTCCGAACCCATCGCGCCATTTTGATCGCTTTTCTGTGATGATCGTCAATGTTCTGAATACAGAGGACGAAAGCGACGCAACTGCTCCCGAAGATGGCACGACCATTGCTACCGACAATCAGCCATTCATCGGGGTTGTCAGTCAAAGCAAAAGTCGCTCGGTTCTTGCATATTACGGCACTGAGAACCATTCGAAGTGGGTTTTCACACCTCTTTTTCGCGGGGGAGGGACTACCAGCCCAACCCAGGTTACAGGTCCGCCGCGTCCGGTCCCGCAACGATAGACTCTTTTCAGTTTGTTATTCAACCGCCGCACACTGCGAGAACGATCCTGTCTTGACCAATACTCAATTTAGATTTAGAATAATTCTAATATTAGGAGGCAATATGGAACTGCATAATTCCAAGATCGATATTTCAAAAGACAAAAGAGAAAAGCTTGTTGAGATACTCAACCAGTCCCTTTCAGACGCGCTCGATCTTCGCTCACAAGCGAAACAGGCGCATTGGAACGTAAAGGGACCGAATTTCATTGCTCTGCACGAGCTATTCGACCAGGTCGCTACAGAGATAGATACGCATGCAGATGATCTGGCCGAACGAGTAACAACGCTTGGAGGTACGGCAATGGGAACCGTTCGCGTTGCTGCAGAATGTTCGTCGCTTTCCCAATACCCGCTTGAGATAACAGATGGTTCAGCTCACGTTGATGCGCTTTCTACCGCACTTGCTGATTTTGGAAAGAAGGTCCGGAAGAATATCGATGCAACGGATGAATTGGGTGATGCGGATACAGCCGATCTTTATACGGAAATTTCGCGCGGCGTCGATAAGCTGCTGTGGTTTGTTGAAGCACACAACCAGGGTTGATCCAAGGAAAATTGACACAAAATGATGAACGTGGGTTCTCAGCTTGATCCCACGTTCTGTCTATTGACCCGTCGGATGGCGGCCTTACTTCGAAAAATCGAAAACTATGTTCGCGAACGCCTTTACCCCAACGTCGAGCCTGCTGTCATCTATGTAGAAATCAGGCGTGTGGTGCGGCGGAGCCTTTTCCGGATCCATTCCCTTTGGCATCCCGCCAACCGTGAAATAGAATGAGGGCACACTTTGGAAAAAAGAGAAATCCTCTGCCCCTGTTACCCATTCGCCGAGAAGAACATTCTCTTTTCCTGCGGCTTTGTAAAGCGAAGGAAGCATCTTTTCAACAAGTTCCGGTGTATTGTGTGTAACCGGTGCTTTTGTATCTATTGACACCTCGGCGGTCGCTCCCATACTTTCCGAGATGTTCTTCACAACCTGACGTATCTTTGAGTGAACGTCCTTTTGCATCTCAGCATCGAGGGTTCGGATGGTTCCGGCCATCGTAAGCTCTTCGGGAATGATATTCTCACGAACACCTCCATTGATCCTTCCTACTGTTATGACTACCGGAGCCTTCGGCAGATCTGAACGACGAGCGACTATCATCTGTAGTCCGGTATAGATCTGCGCAGCAACCGCTATCGGATCGGTCCCCAGCCATGGATAAGCTCCGTGCGTCTGTCGGCCGCGTATCTTTATTTCGAACCAGTCGCTGGCGGCCATTATTGAGCCGGGTTTGTACTTTATGGTGCCAACTTCAGTGCGCGAGTTTATATGGAGCCCGAATATGGCATCGATCTTGGGATCGTTCATCACGCCTTCTTTTACCATCAGCTCTGCACCGCCTTCTTCACCGGCCGGCGGGCCTTCCTCGGCGGGTTGAAAGATGAAGACCACGGTTCCTTTTAATTTGTTCCTTAACCCTGCTATCACCTCCGCCGCCCCCATCAACATTGCGACATGCGTATCATGACCGCAGGCATGCATTACACCTACCGTTTGGCCGTTGTATTCCGCGGTCTCTCGGGATCGGAACGGCAGATCATTACGTTCTGTAACCGGAAGCCCGTCCATATCGGCTCGCAAACCGATAACGGGGCCTGGTTGCGATCCTTTAAGTATCCCGACGACGCCAGTCTTGGCGATCCCGGTTCGGACCTCAATTCCGAGACGCCTAAGGTGATCTTCAACATACCTCGCAGTTTTGAGTTCCCGATTTCCGAGTTCAGGATGCTGATGAATATGACGTCGCCATTCGATGATCTTCGGCATAAGCCTGGATGTCGCAACGTCTATTTCCGCCGAGATATCGTTGGAATGTGCCGGAAGAATTGCCGAAATTATGATCGGTACGATAAGTAGGATCTTTTTCATTCTGGATGTTCTCCGAAATTACTGGGGTCCTTCTATTGTATTCGGCAATGTCGTCGATGCAAGCCCCGACCACACTCGACCGGTTTTGGTACCATCAAGCTAACGTCATCCCCGTCCCCCGAGACGCAAGGTGCAAAACATCAGCTCGAACGGATCGACATCCCACAAAAAGCCGGTGCCGCCAACCAGCGACACCGGTAAGAGGAGGAATATTCAGAATCTACTCTGCGTCAGAGAAACGAAGATTCGGATTGACTTTCAGTACCTCAGATTTGCCGCTTTCGGTAACGCGCGAATCAGCTACAGAAACATCACGAAGCGTGGAGATCTTGCCGAGTATCTGAAGACCGGCATCGGTAACCGTCGTCTGTGCAATGCTGATAGATTTCAAATTCTTCAATCCGCGAAGCTTTATGAGCGCATTGTCATCGACCTTTGTTCCGGAAACATCGAGCGTTTCAAGCTTTTTCATAAATCCGATGTATTGTGTGCCATCCGAAATGGCGGCGCCGCTCAGGTCAAGATCACGGAGTTCTTTAAGACCGATAAGATGACGAAGGTCGCCATTGGTTACGTTGGTGCCGCTGAGATCGACCTTGACGACCTTGCGCGATTGTGAGCCCTGCCCATATTCGATCTTTCCGCCAAGAGCTTTAACGATGTCAACTGCTTTTGCTTCTGCCTTATCGTTCGCAAATGCTGCGACGACGCCAAGGCATAAAACAAGCGATGTAAGAATGAATGATTTCATATTTAGGTACCTCTTTAATTTATGAATTTTGGCTGAATGGAACAGCCGCAAGTGACAAAAGACGTCGCTGGTTCCATAAACTGCTGGCCCGCGACAACCGAGAAAAGTGCGTTCAAGTATGAATGTATGCGAACGCCCTTAACTAAATCAGACGCTGCAAAGGAGCATCCGGTTACGAAATACAATGCAAACTTCAATGATGCTGTATTCCATATATTATTACGAAACAACAAGCGGTTATGTTCCCTGATACGTATCCCGACCTATTGCAATGCTTGATCGAAATATTCTTTTGCGACACATTTAAGCAACGCATCTCAACGCAAATGGGAACACGGATAGGACATATTTGCGGAGGTTAAAAGGAAAATTTTTATTATCGACGTTATTAGCTCCGGCTAACCGATCACGCATGAGCAGCGCGGTCAAATGCCAGTTATTGCAACGCCATCCGGTGAGCGTCCTGTTTCAACTCGACCGGTTATCTCTCCGGTTTCAAGATCCACTCGGAGCACAACGTCCGGCTGTGCGGCAGTAATAAAAGCAGTTTTGCCGTCTTTTGAGAACGCGACGCCGAATGGCGTGCTTTCAAGCTTGATACGGCGCGTCTCTTTACGAGAAACGACATCTATCAAAACTATCTCCTTGGTCTGGAAGATAGTGTTCAGTACTGTTTTCCCGTCGGGCGTGAACCGCACGCGATATGGACGTCCTCCGAGCGGCAACTTCATAACAGACTTGGCCGAAGCTGTATCAATTATCTCCACCGCATTTTCAGCATTTAGCCCAACCCACACTTCTTTTCCGTCGGGGGAAAGATCTATGGCCTCAGGCTGTTTGCCGACTGGTATTTGCGTAATTGTCGAACTGGCAGGTGGAATATTTTGAAGCCGAAACATCGTAACTGTATCCGAACCTATGTTAGCGGTATAGAAACTTTTTTGGTCAGAACTTCCTGCTATCATATGCGAAACATTTTGGCCGGTTCCCATTATCCAATCAACCTTATCAGTATCGGGATTGTATCGCGCTATTGCTCGGTTCACCTCCGCAGTGAAATAAAGCTTTCCGCTGATCAACTGGATCCCGTGCGGCCGTAGGAGCGGGCCCAGATCGACGCGGCGAAGCTCTTTTGCGGCGGCTATATCGATGATAGAAAAAGTATTTCCCGGTGTCTGAGCACCATAATTAGCAACAAATGCCGTCTTGCCGTCCGCAGAAATGACTACTTCGTGAGGACCGTCGCCGACTGCTACTCGGCCAGTAATTTTCATGGTTTCCGGATCGACTATTGCAAGATCGTTATCTGCTTTGTTTAAGACTATCAAGGCAGGTCTTGCCTGAGCATATGAAACTTCTCTCACTCCAAACCCTACAACCCCGACCACAAGAAAAAAAGTTATAAGCTGCCCGATTCTTAACATATTTCACCTTTGGAACTACTTACGGAAGCTCCGAACGTAAGGTTTCGCTTTCGGATCGATTGCCTATTTTCCCCGGCGTAGTCATCATGGTTGATGTTTGACCGGTCTGATATACTCCTTTTCGATCCGTTACTGTCACGGTATTTCAATTCTTATGCCCGATATAGATCTTCTGCTGGGCACGGTAAAAGGACCGGGCCAATTGCCGCAAGAATACACCTTCATCACGCGCGATGGTAAACGCGTCCGCATAGGCGAATTCGTTTACTATCAAACGGAGGATGGATCAGGGACGAGGCAGATCATAGGAACTGTTAAGGCAAGAAAACTTGTCCGTGGATTTCCTGATCCATTTCTTGCCGACGCGCCAAATATTCTTGTTATTAAGATAACTATTCAAATTCAAGAGGTTCGATGCGCAGCTCGGCACGTTTAAGTGAAATATCGTTATTCCGGCAGAGCTCTTTTAGCTCACTTATTCTATCGGCTGATAGTTTCTTAGTCGAGATAAGTATTTCTTGTATGTCCGCTTTCGCACACAATTCGGACAGCGACCCATTGCCGTCGTAAACTTTTAATCCGTTGATGAGCTTTTCACGTTTATGAGGGTCATCATCGACAAATGCTACCGGACGGTAATTTAACTTGCTGTTATTACGCAATTCCCGAAGAACCATCTCCCCTCCATCGCCGGCTCCGTATATTAGAACGCGGCGGGCTTCAGGCGTGTGCGGCAGCGGCAGGAGTTCACGGATCATTCGAAATGCCAGTCTGCTTCCGACCATTGCCAAAAAGAACAATACCGCATCAACAAAAAATACCGTTCTTGAAAAATTCTCAAAACGATAGAATAACAGTATCGCAAGTGTGCTTAACGCGCTTCCCGCCAGAACAGCCTTAAGATATATGAAAAGATCACCGATGGTCGTATACCGCCATACGCCTCGATACACGCCGAAAAAAAGAAAAGCAAAAAGCTTGAAGACTATAAGCACCGGAAGTGAGCGAATGAATATCTCCCAATTGCCGCTTTGTTCGAATGAGCCAAATAGCAGTGTGTACGCGGTATAATATGCAAGCGTTATAAGCGCTACATCTAGGAGCACCTCAAATATTCGCCGTTTGTAAGAAACATCCACAATGAATGCAAAAACAGCATTATTCCGGGAGGCGAGATCCTCTTCGCGTTCGTCGTAAACCTTTACTTTTGATAGATATACACCGATGAGCGTGAGAACTATGATAAAGAACGCGATCAAGGCAATGCTTTGTGTTGTCTCGAGTCGGCTAACAATGAGAGAAAGCACACCCGCAGCTGCGGCAAATCCGTAGATCATAAGCACGGCAGATCTTTCAGATAATCCAAGCGCTACGAGGCGATGTGAGGTGTGATCACGTCCACCCTGCGAAGCCTTTCGGCCCCAAAGCTTGCGAATTATGGTAACGAATGTTGTATCAAAGATCGGCACGAATAGGATCAAAACAGGAACCGCAATTATTGAAAATACCCCGCGCGAGCGACCACCCGTGTCCGAAAGAAGCACCGAACTTGCCAGCAGGAAGCCAACGAACATTGACCCCGAATCGCCCATGAATATCGACGCAGGGTTGAAATTAAAAACAAGAAAACCGGCAAGTGCTCCAACAAAGATCGCAATAAGAACCGCCTCGTCGATCTGTCCGTTTGAAAAGAATCCGACCGTAAGAGATAAGCCGGCGATCGCCGCAATACCTGCAGCTAGGCCGTCCATATTGTCAAGAAGGTTGACCGCATTCGTGATGCCGACTAGCCAAAAGACCGTAATGAATATATTCGCTAGGTCGCTTTCGGTAAGCGGCAGAACCAGCCCGACTCCAACCACAATAGCTGCACCGAACATCTGCCCGATCAATTTTTGATACGGTTTTATGTTCAAAACATCATCGACAAGACCGACCAGAAAAAGCAACGAACTGGCGCCGATGATCGTCAGGACCTCCCGGTTGATCGGGACAAAGAGCAATACCAAGAAAATCGTTGCCAAATATATCCCGATACCGCCCATCATAGCCGTCGGTTTCTTATGCCATCGGTCTGACCTCGGTTTAGCAACGAAGCCCTGCTTCCTAGCAAAGCCTCGTACAAATAAGGTCAAAATGGTTGCGAGGACGAACGCCACCGCACCAGCTATTACCGGTTTTGCCAAAAATTGCTCCATCAAGCAGGTTAAAAGGGTCAAGGTGTCTCGGTCATTAAATGCCGATACAGTTCCTTTATATCACTCACAAGCCGATCTTTCGAGTAATTTTTTTTCACAAATTGTCGGCCAGCTTCAGCGGTCTTCGTGCGCAAACCTTCATCGCAGACAAGCCTATTGATCGCGTTTGACAGCGCGGCGGGATCTCCCGGGGCAACCGAGACCCCCCGTTCACAAACACTATATCCATCTGTTAGCTCCCGCTTTGTGCCGAGGAGATCGACCACCCCGCCAACCTCTGTTGATACGATCGGCTTGCCAAAACTCATTCCCTCGATAACACTGAGCGGAGTTCCTTCGTTGAGAGATGTAAGGACAACAGCATCCAGCCCACAGTAGGCCGATGCAATATCCGCCAAATTACCCGTAAATGTTACAATGTTGGAGATTTTGAGCTCATCTGATCTTTTTTCCAGTTGACCGCGTAAATGCCCATCACCAACAATAACGAATCTCACGTTCCCGGCCATTATGTGGCAGCGTTCGTATATTGATATGGCCTCAAGAAATGTTGGAAGATCTTTTATCTCTGTAAGCCTTCCGACAAATCCGAAAAGAAATGTGTTATTTGGAATGCCGAACCTCGAACGAAACTCCGTCCTTTTTTCTGCGATATCTTTGGGGACGTTCACATCAATCCCCAGCGGGATCACGCTGAACTGTTCCGCACGTCCGACCCGGAATTCCTCGTTTATCTCTAGTCGCTGTTGTTCGCTTATTGTGATAATGCGGTGCGTGGCAAAACGTGCGAGAGTCCGTTCAATATTCACGAAAAGGCTTGTCTTCAAACGGCCGTAATAACTATGGAATACGTGTCCATGAAACGTATGAACGACCTTCACATTTCGAGGCCGGCCTAGAAAGATCGCCGGTGTCAGCCAGCGATAGATAAAAGTCGCTATCCGGCCGACGGTGCCTGCTTTTGCTGTATGCGTGTGAACGATATCTGGTTGATACGTTAGAAGTTGGCGCAAGATCTTTAGAACCGAGACCGCATCCTTAAAAGACAGTTCCCGGCTCATCTCTTTAAGAAAAACGGGGGTAACGCCGTGTTCGTCTGCGAAATACGCCATGTCCTCTTCGCCTTGTGGAACGGTGCCGGCAATAAGAAGTGTTTCAAACTCTCCGTCATTTAGAGCTTCCGTCAGCCAAACAACATGCCGGGCGGGCCCTCCGACGTTCAATCGGGCGATTATTCTAAGGATCTTCATTGTCGATAGGCTGAAGGCGTGAAACGTTCCTACTCCATCAGAAACGGCGTATTGGGGTCATCCTCATGGCGTATCTCATCTATAGGCTCACTTTTGCCGTGTCCCATATAGAGCCTGTTCGGGCAATTTATCACCATTCCGTCTGTTTCTCCGATATTTCTATAACCGTGAACAACGCCCTTCGGTACGATCACCGCAAGGGGCAAACTCTCGCCGGCGTTAAAGGACATCATACGTCTAAACGTCGGTGAATCCGTCCGATTATCCCACATACGCATATTGAACGTTGAGGGTCCAATAAAGCAGAAAAGATCCGCCTGATCTACGTGTTCATGAGGTCCGCGGGCAATACCGGGTTTGGTAAAGGATATGTAGGCCATCGCAGGGTAAAATTCTTCAGGTATCTCATCGTGTCGGAAAAGTTCCGCGAGCCAGCCACGCTCATCGTGAAACTTTTTGAGTTCATAGACTACAACGTCGTGAATCTTACCTTCTATAAATGACATAACCAGAAATGCTGTCGGATAGAGAGATCATTATCAGATAAACTGCCAAAGTAGAATAACTAAAGCTTATTCGCGCCGGTCTCTGCGACAAGATTTGATGCACGAAGCAGGCTTTCAAATGTTCCGGCATCAGTCCACCAGCCATCAAGCTCATTCCATGTCATCTCGCCGCGCTCGATGTAGTGGTTATTTACGTCGGTTATCTCAAGCTCACCGCGGTCCGAAGGCACAAGTGTTTTGATAACATCGAAGACTGTATTGTCATAGAAATAGATACCGATCACTGCATAATTCGAACGCGGTTCCTTCGGCTTTTCCTCAATACGCAAAACCTTGTCGCCATCGAGCTCCGGCACGCCGAATCGCTGCGGGTCGTGGACCTCTTTAAGCATTATCTTGGCACCTTTGCCTTGGGCCCGATACTCATCGGCAGCGGCTCTTATATTTCGCTCGATGATATTATCGCCCAACACCACGCAGACCGGCTCGTCATCCGCAAAATGCTCTACAAGCGAAAGGGCATCGGCTATACCGCCTTCGCCTTCCTGATAGGTGTAATTCAAATGCTTTAATCCGAAATCTTTGCCGTTCCCGAGCAACTTTAGGAAATCACCCGCTGAATTCCCTCCGGTCACGATCATTATGTCGTCGATCCCGGCATTTATCAGCGTTCTGATAGGATAATAGATCATCGGCTGGTCGTGTACGGGCAACAGATGCTTATTAGTTATTTTAGTAAGCGGAAAAAGCCTCGAACCAAGGCCGCCCGCGAGTATAACACCTTTCATAAATACAATGCCGAATGGATCTCGACCAGGTTATCAGTCAATAAACCTTTGATACCAAAGTTCTAACATCATCAATGTCCAAACTCGATATGAATGATCGGATCTGCCGTCGGTGTGTTCATCAACATACTTTCGGATCATCTCCGCACGAACAATGCCGCGGTTCAATGCTTTTTCCGAGAGCATCAGATCGCGAACAAAATCTTTCATCTCATGACGAAACCATTTTCCCACCGGAACGCCAAAGCCCATCTTTTGGCGATAGATGACCTCTTTCGGAACCAGGCGAGCCGCCACCTTTTTTAACAAGGACTTCGTTTCAAAACGGCGTGCCTTGATCCGTTCGGGCAGGCTCGCAGCAAATTCAATAAGATGATGATCAAGAAACGGCGAACGGCCCTCCAGCGAATTTGCCATCGTCGCGATATCGACCTTGACCAGGAGATCGTTAGGCAGATACGTCATCTGATCGGTTAACATCGTTGCATCCAGAAGACCGGAACCATTCGCAGCACTGAACCAACGACCGATCACATTGACGGGATCATTCCCCGCGATGGCGTTACGGAATGAGTCAGTGTATAACCTGTCAAGTTCATCGATATCGAAGGAGGACACCCATCGAAAATAACGTTCTTTGCGCGGACGCTCCGCGGCAGCGATGAAACGCTTAACGTCACGCACCCGAGATCTTTTGAGCTCAGACGTCGGCAGCATACTGATCGGAAAACCAATAAAAGACTTTCGTAAGAACGCGGGTATCCGCAAATAGCTTTCCGCAAGGTTCATTGCGGTATAGCGTTCATAACCAGCAAAACTCTCATCGCCGCCATCACCATTAAGCGCGACGGTTACGTGTTTTCGGGTTTCTTTTGCAACGTAATACGTCGGTATCGCAGATGAATCCGCATATGGTTCGCCGTAGTGTTCAACAAGCGTCGGGAGAACCTCTAAAGCATTCGGACGAACTATGAATTCGTTATGATCTGCTCCGATATGTTCGGCAACACGTCGTGCATACTTCAGTTCGCTGAAATCCTCTTCCTCAAATCCAATGGAGAATGTCTTGACCGGCTGTGAACTTTCTTCGGCCATCAAGGCAACGACCGTTGAGGAATCAACTCCGCCGGAGAGGAAAGCACCGAGCGGTACCTCCGAGATCATCCTAAGGCTCGTCGATTCACGAAGAATACGGGTCGTTTCCTCGATCGCCTCGTCCTCAGTGATCTTGATCTTTTTTGAAAAATCAGGTAGCCAGTAACGCTTGGTCTCGATCTTTCCCGCTTTCCATTTCAGCCAATGGCCGGGTTCGAGCTTTCTGATCTCTTTGAACGCGGTCATCGGTGCAGGAACGCAAAGATATGCAAGATAAGCATTTATGGCAGCGTGGTCAACCTCCCGCGATATTTCGGGATGTTCGAGCATTGCCGTGAATTCCGACGCAAAAACGAGATCACCATTTGGTCGGTAAGAGTAAAGCAATGGCTTCTTACCAACACGGTCACGGGCGACGAACAGTTCCTGTTCGCGTTCGTCCCATATCGCGAGAGCAAACATCCCTCGGAGATGCTGCAAACAATCTACGCCGAATTCGTCGTAAAGGTGAATGATCGCTTCAGTATCAGAATTCGTGTAAAACCGGTGTCCGCGTTTTTCTAGGTCTTTGCGTAGATCCTGATAGTTATAGATCTCGCCATTGAAAACGATCCATTTTGTCTTATCAGCATTGTGGATCGGCTGTTTGCCGCTTGCCAGATCTATGATCGAGAGCCGCCGCATCGCAAGCCCAACATTACCTTTCAAATAAAATCCGTCGTCATCCGGCCCGCGGTGCACTATCGCGCGATTCATCCGCTCAAGTACGCTCTGCTCGACCTCCCGGCCTTTATTATTTACTATTCCTACAATGCCGCACACAGTCTTAAAATTACCCCGCCTTTATTACTGACAGTCGCCGATCTGCCTTACGATCACGGCCTGAAATAAGCTCGAACCCAGCACGTCGATGAGAGATCGCCACAGCGACAAGCAGAAAGAACAGTGGCATTATGGTTTGCTTATGGCGCCACGCAAGCCCCACGTTCGATAGCCCCCAAATATGCATTCCGGCGTAAAGGGCGCAAAATATCAGTATCGGCGCAACCTCGACAAATTTATCCTTGAAGAAGATCCGCCAAGCCGGAAACCCTATTACCAGCATTGAAATGATGAAAATATTCTCGACCGCTCCGAATGCATTTCTCGGCGAGCCGCTGAAAACCTCCCATGGAAACGGCGCAAAGAAAAAATATACGGTCGCTACCGGGATCGCCACCTGAGCTGATTCATACTCCGAATAGATCTCAACGCCGGAGCCCGTCGTTTGTGCCATTCCCTCGCGCCACGTATCGATCCTGCTGCTTAGCCTGTCGATCCGGTCAAAGTCCCTTTGGATCGCACCGCCAGCGGTAAGAAAAAGAAACAATGCTCCGATTATCATCGAGCCGAAGACTGCATTTCTAACGAGATTGCGACGGCTTGCGACGATAAATCTAAAAAATGCGGCAGCCGCAAGCATATAGACCGCGTAGAACCGCATTATGAACACGGCAAGAAAGCCGGGTATCGCGGCTATTCCGTCCTTGAGCAAAAGCCCCTTCGGACTCCGGATCAGAAGGAAAAGCACCATCCATTCGAAAAAAATCACAAGCATCTCTTTCGACGTCGTGGCGGAAAGAAGTATGTGTGAGAGCCAGAACGCGACCAGGATCGATGCGTTTCGGGCGGTAGCCGGGTCAAATATACTTCGGGCCATCCGGAATACCACGATCACAAGGAGAGCACCAGCAAAACAGTTTGCCTGATTTTTCACGCGGCAGTGTTATTGGAAAGACCGGTACGCTTGGAAACACGGACGGCGGTGTATCAGCTCTTGCCGGTGAGATAAGCACGCGTAATGGCAAGTTTCTCTTCGTTATTTTCAATCAGCGCGGCAGCGTTCCGCGGTTTCGTGCGTTCCAGAACTATTATGTTTCGGTCATTCAAGGGCAGCTTGGAGGCGCGGCCCCAATTTCCTACACGGGGACGTCATTAGATGCAAGGCTTGCCAAATCGCGCATAACTTATCCCGAAACACGAGTGCGCGGCAACGACGATTGATCCGATCAATATCATCGAATTAAATAACGCGGAGAAATTGCTTAAGTTCCTCCGTGTTTTGCATTTCTCCGGGCTGAACCAAGCGCGCCGCCAGATCGATCGCCCCCGCCAACCTTTCTTAATTAGTATCTAAATAATCTTCTGTTGTTCTGTGGCTTATTTTCGCAGGATATTGCAAACTTCTTCTTTGGAATTGCGAAATGAGCGATCTAGAAAAAGACCCGCCGGAATCTGAACAGCCTGAGGCACTAGCCGATCCTGTTATTGAAGAAAAATCTGTACCGGAGACTGGATCTGTGCAGCCGCGGAGCGTCGCCCGATCTGCCGGTATTGTCTCGATCGCCGTGATGTTTTCCCGCGTTCTAGGACTTGTCCGCGAAACGGTCTTCGCACGCTTTTTTGGTGCCGGCTACCTTTACGACGCGTTTGTCGTCGCCTTCAAGATACCCAACATTCTGCGGGACCTATTTGCTGAGGGAGCCCTTTCGGCAGCCTTCGTAAAGGTCTTTACCGATTACCAGATCCGCAGGACGGAGATCGAAGCGTGGCAGCTTGCATCACTCGTCTTCAATGTCCTCGCGGTTGTAATGAGCGCCATTACGATCATCGGGATCCTCATCGCCCCGTGGGTCGTGCCGCTTCTTGCCCGCGGTTTTGAGCCGGAAAAAGCAGCGCTCGCCGTAACGCTGACCCAGATAATGTTCCCGTTCATTTTGCTGGTCGCACTGGCAGCATTGGCGATGGGCGTTTTGAACACGAAAGCCCGGTTCGGCATTCCGGCTTCGGCATCGACCGCTTTCAACATCTTTTCGATCACGACCGGCATATTCTTCGCTTATTGGCTGAGCGGCGGAACCTGGGAGATCTCGAACGACAAGACGGTGATCCCAAGCGTTGCGGCCCAATGGGCGATCATCGGAATGGCCATCGGCACTCTAGTCGGTGGTGCGGCCCAGCTGCTTATTCAGGTGCCCTCGCTCCTAAAGGTCGGTTTTCGCTTTTCGCCGGTACTGAAGTTCTCGGATCCCGGAGTGAAACGGGTAATGCGATTGATGGGCCCGGCTTTGATCGGCACCTCGGCGGTTCAGATAAAGGTTCTGGTAGACGTCTTCATAGTTTCGGGCATCGAGGGTGCGCAATCGTGGCTCAGTTATTCGTTCAGGCTAATGCAATTCCCGATCGGCGTTTTCGGGGTTGCCATCGGGACCGCTGCGATACCGACGCTATCGCGGCTTGCCTCTGAAGATAACATCGCTAAGTTTCGCGATACTCTTGCGGACGCGATGAAATTGGTATTCCTTATGACGATCCCGGCAGCATCCGGCCTGATAGTTCTTGGGGAGCCGATAGTTGCATTGATATATCAAGGCGGAGCTTTCCGAGCATTTGATACGAATATGGTGGCGTGGGCATTGGCTGCTTATTCTGTCGGGTTGGCAGGCTATGCGGCGATCAAGGTTCTTTCGCCCTCGTTCTATGCTTTGGACGACGCTCGAACGCCAATGTATGTAAGTCTTGCCTCGGTCCTGGTTCACGCGCCGACCAGCTATGGAATGATGACCCTGCTATCAAATATTGGAGTAACTCCGGAGAGGTCGAACGGCTTCGGCCACGTTGGAGTGGCACTGGCGACTTCCGTGGTCGCGTTGGTTAATTTTACGGCACTGACGATCTTTATGCGTCGAAGGATAAGACGACTGAATGGACGCGAGATATTTGAAGGATTCCTTCGGGTAGCGGCAGCCTCGGCCGTTATGTCGGCGGTTTGTTTTTTCAGCTATCGCTTACTGCACAGTTATTTTGCCGAGCATAATTTAATGGTTCGTTTTATCGAAGCCTTCATTCCGATCGCGCTTGGCGGGATAACATTTCTTATAATGGCAAAGCTGCTGCATATTTCGGAGATCGAACAGCTCTCAGCTATCATTAGACGGAAGTTTGCTAGATGATCAAAGAATTCAATGGCAAGACGCCAAAGGTCGATGCTTCCGCATTTATCGCGGAAGATGCGATCATTATCGGCGACGTTGAGATCGGCGAGAATGCGAGCGTCTGGTTTGGATCGATAGTTCGCGGCGACGTTAATTTTATACGCATCGGGGCACGGACGAATATCCAGGATGCGACCGTAATTCATGTTAGTTCAAAAACACATTCGACTATACTCGAACATGAGGTAACCGTTGGCCATCGCGTGACGCTTCACGGATGCTATATAGAAACGGGCTGCCTGATCGGTATCGGAGCCATCGTGATGGACGGGGTTCGCGTCGGTGCAAATTCGCTCGTTGCCGCCGGATCCCTGCTAACGCCCGGAACTCAGATCCCGCCCGGCTCTATGGTGATGGGAGCACCCGCAAAGGTGAAGCGTCCGCTCACCAAGGAGGAGCTCGCCGACCTTCCACGCTTCTGGCAAAACTACGTTGAACTCAAGAAGCACTATCAGACATAAACGGACCAAATTGGAGCGGCTTACATCTTTCAATGTTTGAGTTTATCCGTCAAGATCGTACCTAGTTCATAATAAACGCCGCATTGTGTCTCCGCGACTTTGCGTATTTGCGTTAAAATCAAGTTATGTCCAAGACAAACCCTGCCCGGGGTATGCGAGACTTTTTGCCCTCCGACGTCCGGAAACGCGAATACGTTATCGGCATAATCAGAGAGGTTTACGAATCCTACGGCTTTGAGCCGCTTGAAACGCCGGCCGTCGAAAACCTTGAGACCCTGATGGGTAAATATGGGGAAGAAGGCAATCAGCTTATCTTCAAGATCCTAAAACGTGGTGAAAAGCTTGATATTACAAATGTATCCGGGACATCGGATATTGCGGATCTTGCTCTGCGATATGACCTGACAGTTCCTCTTGCCCGTGTAGTTGCACATCACAAGAATAACCTTCCGAAGTTCTTCAAGCGATATCAGATCCAGCCCGTCTGGCGCGCTGACCGCCCTGCCCGCGGACGCTTCCGCGAATTCTATCAGTGCGATGTGGACGCCATTGGCTCGAAATCGGTAGTCGTTGAAGCTGAATTGATCTCTGCAGTATGTGAGATCCTGAAGCGGCTAGGATTTTCGGATTTCGTGGTCCGGATGAATCACAGGCAGCTGCTTGCAAGGCTGGTATCTGACGCGGGCATCTCTAATGAATCGGATGCGCTGGTCGCTCTGGACAAGCTCGATAAAATCGGCTCCGAAGGCGTACGAAAGGAACTGCTTGAACGCGGCATCTCCCCAACTGCGGCCGATAGCTTCCTTGCGGCGGTTACCAGCAATGTTTCGAATGACGATCTCGGCGGGATCCTCGCTTTGTGCGAAAACCTGCCTGTGAAGCTTGATCCGACGCTTGCTCGCGGGCTTTCTTATTACACCGGTGCGATCTTTGAGATCAACGTTCCAGATCTTGCAGGTTCCCTTGGTGGCGGCGGACGTTATGACGGTCTGATCGGGATGTTTGGCAAGGAGAAGATACCCGCGTGCGGGTTCTCGCTGGGGCTTGAGCGCATTCTTGTCGTGATGGAAGAACGCCAAATGTTCCCGCCGGAGATCGCCAAATCGGCTCCCGCTGACGTAATGGTAACTATCTGGAATGAGGAAACGATTACCGAATCGCTGAATCTAGCCAGCGAACTACGCAAGGTCGGCATCCGTGTCACCGTTTATCCCGAACCGGACAAATTCAGCAAACAAATGAAATACGCCGATCTGATAAAAGTGCCTTTCGTTTGCGTACTCGGCGAAAGCGAGATCACCGAAGGCAAGGTCACGCTTAAGGATATGAAGACTGGAAACCAAGATCCCATAGGGCGAAACGAACTGGGAAGTCATCTTCGTTCAATTTTAGTTTAAGACGTTAGCTGTTAGTTTGAGGGAAACAAATGCAGGATCGTAAGAGTCTGAACGTATGGCAGCACGAACAAGACCTTACACTTATTAACTACAAGCTGACCGGTGATCTCCCGCAGGAAGAGGCCTTCGTTATTCGGCATTCGCTGCAAAGGAACGCTGTTGATATTCCTGCGTAGATCACTGAGGGTGCGCAAAGACGAATGACGCAGAATTCGCTTGGAACGTAAACAATGCATTGTCGCCTTCCAGCGGGGGAGGGTGCAAGATGCCGGCGGGTTTCCAGTGCAGCTTAATGGAGTTCAAAGGCAAGAGGGCTATAAACTTGATCGAGAATTATTTAAGTGATGTTGTTGGGTCTTTTCGGAGCTATAAGCGGCTTGCCGAGCGCGCTTTGGAACAGATCAACGATGAAGAGTTTTTTGCTCAGATCGACGAGGAATCAAACTCTATTGCCATTATTGTGAAGCACATTGCCGGCAATCAGCGGTCCCGCTGGCGCGATTTCTTGACGAGCGATGGCGAGAAGCCGGACCGTGATCGCGATACAGAATTCGAGTTGATCGGAGACACTAGAGCATCTCTGATGGACCATTGGGAGCTGGGTTGGCAAACGCTTTTTCATGCGCTTGAGATATTGTCGCCCGAAGACCTGGAACGAACGGTTATGATCCGTGGCGAACCGCACACCGTCGTTGAAGCGATAAATCGACAGCTTACGCATTATTCGTATCACATTGGACAGATCGTTTTTCTGGCAAAGCATCTAAAGGCAAGCGAATGGAAGTCGCTGAGTGTGCCTCGAAATAGTTCGGCGGCATTCAATCGGTTCATTGCAGAAAGAGCAGGAACCGGAGGCGAGCGAAAACGCCAGATGGATTCTGCGATGGAATTTGGGGAGAGTACCTGATAACAGGTGAGTATCTAGCGAATACGGACTCGACTTACCACTTTTGTCTGCACTCGGCCATTCGGCAATCGTGTAACGCGGATGGTCTCACGGTAGGTTCGGCCCCACCTTCGGACTATACGCGTTTGGTAATAAGTTATCGGACGACGGTTGTTCCAACGGCGGTCGTTGCCCCGTCCTCTGCCGCGACGCTGCTGTCCTTCCCAAAACTGGGTTGATTCGGACACCGCTGTCGCTGATGACGAATTTGCTTTGGCAACCGGCGTGAGCACAAATGCTGTTATCAGCATTAAAGGAAAAATGACCAATTTTTTCATAAACTAACCTCCAGCAAAAATTTTTACCGCACCATCTGGTGCGTTCCACTGTGTGTATCAACCCAAAACGAATCTACAAATTCACGAATTGCGAAGACATCGATAGTAGATCGCAATGTTTTAATACACTCCATATGGAGAGCACAGAATGAAACCGCAAGTCTTGTGCCGTTATGAGCGGCCGTGTGCTAATCTAAAGAACGTTTTCGTATGAGATCTATTTCCATTCTGGGCTCGACGGGCTCTATCGGCCGCAGCACGCTGGAGGTTGTCGAACATCTAGGCGACTTTCGGATAGTAGCTATGGCAGCCGGGCGAAATATGCAAACCTTCGCCGAACAGATCGCCCGTTTTCGCCCAGAACTCGTAGCATGTGATGATTCTGCATGTTTGGAAGTTCTAAAGCAGGAGCTTGATCGTCTTGGCTCCCCGCTTCCCAATGTTGAATTGAATTCTGAGGGTTTGGTCGCAGTCGCCACCCATCCTGATGTTGAAACCGTTGTTTCGGCTACGGTTGGAGCGGTCGGCTTCGTCCCGACGCTTCGAGCAATCGAGGCCGGAAAGCGAATCGCCCTTGCTAACAAAGAGACGCTTGTAATGGCCGGCGAGCTAATGACCGCGGCAGCCGCTAAGAGCGGAGCGGAGATATTGCCGGTCGATAGCGAACACAACGCTATCCATCAATGCCTTCGTGGTGAGCGGCCAAAGGAGGTTCGGCGGCTGATCCTGACGGCATCTGGCGGGCCGTTTCGAACGAAGACCAAAGAAGAGATGGCGAATGCTACGCGGGAAGAAGCATTGAATCATCCCAACTGGTCGATGGGGGAAAAGATCACCATCGATTCGGCAACGCTGATGAATAAGGGCCTTGAGGTGATCGAGGCAAAGTGGCTCTTCGGATTTGATGCCGATCAGATCTCCGTTATCGTTCATCCGCAGTCGGTCATTCATTCGATGGTAGAAATGATCGATGGTTCGATCATTGCCCAACTTGGCGTGACGGATATGAAGCATCCGATACAATATGCTCTTACTTATCCGGACCGAATGCAGAACTGTCTCGAACCGCTAGATCTGGCTGGATTAAGGACGCTGACCTTCGAAGAACCAGACCTTGACCGTTTCCCGTGCCTAGGGCTTGCGTACGACGCTTTAACACGCGGCGGAACTATGCCTGCGGTCCTTAATGCGGCTAACGAAGTGGCGGTGCGGGCGTTCCTTGACGGTAAGATCCGTCTCGATACTATCGCCGAATTGAACCGTGCGGTGATGGCGGAACACGATCCGGTCGATGCATCTTCGCTTAACTCAGTTCTTTCAGCAGATGAATGGGCTCGCGAACGCGCTATAATAAAGATCGAAAAGCAAGCCGCAGCGAATTGATTACAACGTGCTTCGGCCATAAAGTTTCTAAACTATTCGCTTTGAAAGCGAGCTATTAATATGCCTGAGATCGTAATACTTATTCTGGCCGTCATTTTCGTGCTGGGTGTTGCCATCAATATACACGAATTTGGCCACTTCATCGTCGCAAAGCTCTTTGGGATGAGGGTCGAGGCCTATTCATTCTTCGGCTTGGGCCCACGCGTTTGGGGTTTTAAGAAGGGGCATACTGACTACCGTATCTCCGCAATACCGCTCGGCGCGTATGTGAAGCTTTACGGAGATGATGTAACGGCACCGCTTGAGGGTGGTTCATCAGACGAGGAGCGCGTGCCGGAATCGGAGCTTTATGAGCTGCGGCCCCGCTGGCAGAAATTTCTTGTGATGTTGGGCGGGCCCTTTATGAACCCATAACTGGAAACACGATCGCGATTGTCTTCAGTGGTCAGATCAACAAGGAATGCGTTGTAGAAAACGTTTGCCGCCGCAAAGCACATATTCGAGACGATCAGGATCAAGCTCACGGCAATATAAGATTCAGTGACAAAAAACAATAGTGCGCTCACGATGACACCCGTATAACTAAAGAACGCCATCATTCTTTTTTTCAGATGCGTGTAATCCGCTATTGCTCCGAGGATCGGAAGCATAAGCACCATTGAGATAACAGAGATAGCTAAACAGAACGCCGGAAGTCCCTTTGATGTAATGTTTACAACACCGAGGTTTAGAACTGTCCCATCTTCGCCTACTGCCTTTGTTGCGAGAGCGATAAGATAGGGGCCGATCAAGACACTTATGGTCGTGGTGTAAAAGGCCGAGTTAGCCCAGTCATACACCATCCAGCCGAATATCTGACGGCGATCGTTTTTCTTCATAATTAAGTTCTACGCTTTCGGTTGTGTGTTTAAAATGCTGCTCTACTACTATGCGGTTCTCCCTTTTAAGGGATCTGGAAAAAGATCCTGCTTTTGGAGCTATGGCAACGTTAAGTTGATAGCAGCCGACTGTCAAGAGAACAGGAACTGCCGGACGAAGGGGCGGGTTCAAGTCAGATTTATATTCGGACTTTGATTCTTCGATCGCATCCGGAACCAGGTCTCGCTCGCCTCCCCTATTCGTAAAATGGCTTCCACAAAACCTTGACAATCCGCCGAAAATAGATATAAATTCATACAGCAGTTCCTGTAAGTAATTTATTTGTCGCATTTCGCATTAAACGATAATCAGATCTTGAGGTTTTAAGATCGTGAATCGTAGATTTTCAATATAGTTTAGGAGGGGAAAATGTCTCTGTCAGATTCGTTTGCTAAATTTCGTTTCTTAATCATAGGTTTCGCCGTGATAACATTTGCCGCGGCGGTGTTGCTGTTTGGAGTGGAGTGGGAAACGGTTGAAGCCCAAACCAAATCCGGAACGGACAAGGGAAGGCCAACATCATTGTTAGCAACATTCCCAGGCTCTAACACCGGGGCAATTCCAGATGGCCCGGCGGGCTGTGGCTCAGCCGGCCCAGTAAGAGACGTTACATTCAACGTAACCGGTATTTCCGGAGCACCTTCATTAGTTGAGGTAAATATGACTTTCGGGTCACCTAACCACACATGGATGGGTGATGTTTCAGCGGTCCTGATTGCGCCGAACGGTGCTTCACACACAGTTTTCGCGAGGACTGGAGCAACAACGGCTACCTCATGCGGTTTTAGTTCCGATCTCGGCGGGACTTATAATTTTGCCGATTCTGCTTCCTCCCCTCCATCGGGTGGATGGTGGCAGGCCGCAGCGTTGCCAGGAGTCGTGCCGGCTGGCACCTATCGCACCACAAATAGCGGCGGTGCCGGAGCAACAAATCCGATGCCGCCGACAAATATGACCCCAGCGTTTGCCTCAGTGGCCAACCCAAATGGAACATGGACGCTTCGTTTTACGGATTTCGGTGGCGGTGATACAGGTGCCGTTACGGCTGCGAATCTCACTATTCAAGGTGCTTCGGTCCCGTCTGGGCCAACCAATGTGGATTTCGATGGTGATGGCAAAACCGACTATTCGATCGCTCGTGCCGTAGCTGCGGCTGCTATCAATGAAGGTCCGACTTACTATCCTGATGGTGCGGGTACGATACGCGAAAAGCTTCGCCGCCAGGCAGAACGGGGTGAGATCCCGGTTGAATCAGATCTCGGTCCGGGAACTAGCATCGAGTGGTACACAAGCAATAGCGGAAACGGTTCGGTCAGCATAGCCGCATTTGGTAATGCTTCAACGGACTTCATTGTGCCTAATGACTACGATGGCGACGGAAAGACGGATATTGCTGTATGGCGTCCCGCAGCTCCGACCGTTGCGGCTTTCTATATCTTTGAAAGTTCAACCCAAACCGTTAGGACGGAATTATTTGGACAAACCGGAGACGATCCAGCCATCACCGGTGACTATGATGGAGACGGTAAAGCCGACGTTGCAACGTATCGTTGCCCAGCATTTGGTAGTGGCGATGGACAATGTTATTTCTTCTATCGCGGAAGCAACAACAATCCGGGCGGAAACATAACATATGTCCCATGGGGATTTGGTGAAACTGGTGACTTTTATGTCAATCCTGGTGATTTCGATGGGGATGGTAAATATGATTTCTGCATTCAGCGGGCAAATCCAAGCGCCCCCTCCCAGGGACAGTTCGTTTTGCTGCGATCCTCGGACTTCTCAGTAAGATGGCTCGATTTTGGAACCTCGAGCGATTTCATTCTGCCGGGCGATTACAACGGTGATGGGAAGGCTGACCTAATGGTTCGTAGGACTATAAGCTCACAGCGCTTCCATTTCCTTTGGGTCACGGATACTCCTATTACATCCAGCACGACGACCATATTCGGTACTGTTGGTGACCAGAGCGCTCCGGGTGATTATGATGGAGACGGCAAGACGGATATTGCTGTACGCAGACCAAATGCCAATCCGGATGCTAACTTCTTCTGGGTATTGAGGTCGAGTGATGGAGCGGTGGTCAATTTTGAGTGGGGGATCCAGCCGGACATCGCTGTCGCTGGTTGGAACGTCCACTGATCTATGAGGCTCTGTTCCTGTCGGAACGGGGTATAATCCTCTCCTTTTGCAGGGGCCGCAGTTGCGGCCTCTACATTTTTGTGCTCAATTAGCTAATATCGCCTGTCGGCGTTTATCAGATGAAAGCAATGATACTTGCCGCAGGATTTGGCACGCGGCTTTTCCCATTAACTATTGACAGGACTAAACCGGCCATCCCGTTCCTTGGCAAACCCCTTGTCGGTTATGTCGCAGAATATATCGCTCGCTTTGGATTCAAAGAAATAGTTGTAAATCTGCACCATCAGCCGGATTCCGTTATTCGGGCTCTGGGCGACGGCAGTGCTTTTGGCGTCCATATTGAATATTCGCTGGAAGAACCGGAGATACTCGGGACAGCCGGAGCCTTGGACAATGCCCGACATTTGCTTGGTGATGAGGCCTTCTTGATCGTGAATGGAAAGATCATTTCAGACATTGACATCACTGCAGCTGTAGAAACACACAGGCGGTCAAACGCAATAGCAACAATGGTACTTAAGCCGAATATCAAACGGGAACGATTTACCGTTGTCGAGACCGCTGAAGGTTATGTAACAGCTTTTGGCGGGATGGCCGAGCCGCTTACGGAAGTGGAGATCCGCGATACAGATCAACTCCCAAGATCGCCGCTAATGTTTACCGGAATTCATATTCTGGAGCCGCGTGTGTTTGATTACATACCAAAGGGACAGTTCTCCGACATTGTGTCTAATATCTATCGTCCCGCTCTTGCTGATGGCGAAAAGATAGCTGCCCACATAACCGATGGAAACTGGTATGAACTTTCCACCATTCCTCGATATTTGGATATATCACTTGCGATGATGGTTGATCAGAGCGTATTTACTGGAAAAGGTTGTAGTATCTCGTCTGAATCGTCCGTTCGTGATTCCGTCATTTGGGACGATGTTACGATCGAAGCAGGTTCGGCTCTTTATCGTACTATCGTTGCAGACGGAGTTGTGATCAGAAAAGGTGAGCATTTTGAGAACTCTGCTATTGTCCGAGCAGATATGGTGCGGAACTGTGACGAGATTCCTGAGAAGTCATTGAAAGGCTATTTTCAAGGCGAGAATTTCATTGTGCCATTCGGCTAAACTCCTATTTGATATGTTGGATCACACCTCGCGATTGCGCCAATTTCTGAGTTCTCGTCAGCTCCAGCCAAATTTTAAGCAACTTACTGCCGACGCATCGACCCGCGAATATTTTCGCATTCTCGATAATGACCACAGTGTAATCGCTTGTGTATATCCAGAACCATTTAAGATCCGTGAGCAGACATACATTGAAGTTACAGAGCTTTTTTTAGCCGCAGGATTGCCCGTAGCCAAGATATTAGATGTTGACGAGTTGCAAGGAATTATACTTATCGAGGATCTGGGTGATCGAATCCTACGTGAGGAATTGGAATGCTCCGACGAGACGCGGCGAAATGAGCTAATTGACAGTTCGATCAGACTTATTGCAAGGATACAAGCAGCTTCCCAACTTGCGATCGAGCGTCAATCTGTCGTGTCAAGACTTAAATTTGATGTGGAAAAGCTTTTGTGGGAACTGAACTTTTTCCGCGAACATTATTTTACAACTTATCGCAAAAGGCCTCTACCAGCTGACGTGGACGATGCCCTGATAGATGAATTTACAAAGATCGCGGGGTGGCTTGCCTCAAGAGCCGACGTTCTGTGCCATCGTGATTTCCACGCTGCAAATCTGATGCTTCGGGGCAATGATGAGCTTTTCATCATCGACCATCAGGATGCCCGGTTCGGTTCGGCCTCTTATGATCTTGTTTCCCTCCTGTTGGATAGAATAACCGAATTACCGAGCTCCGAATGGCTTATCGAAAAGCAGCGACTTCTGCTTGAATTAAGAACTGGTCTGGGTCTTCCCGAGATAGATGAAGCCGCGTTCGCGGAAGAATTCCGTGTCCAGAGCATTCAACGCTGCTTGAAAGCTGTCGGAACCTTTTCCTTCCAAGCCACTCTGCGGGGAAAAACCTATTTCATCCCTTACATTGGACCTATGCTCTATATTGTTCTTCGCTCCCTGAAAAACACGGATGATCTCCCCGCCTTACGATCGGTATTAGAGGCTGAAACAAGATAGAAGCTAGAGCCACGGGCCGCCTGTTCATTTTGAAAGGTAAGATCTAAAAGGGAATATCATCATCTATGTTTGATGGTGTGCTCGCGGGTGGCGCGGCAGATGAGGAATGGGACGAGGCTGGACCAGCAAACTCTGGAGCATCATCGGAGCGTGGAGCGTCCCCGCGGGATCCGATGAATCGCATATCCGTCGCCTGCACTTGTAATGTTTGGCGAGTATTTCCATCACGATCCGTCCATTCTTCGAGCCCAAGGCGGCCTTCAATATACACCTGACTTCCCTTCTTAAGATACTTTGCGGCATTCTCCGCAAGATTCCTCCACAGGGTAACCCGAAACCAAGTGGTAACATCCTGGTATTCACCTGATCTATCACGCTTCCGCTCATTGGTTGCGATAGATACATCACAAACCGCGTCGCCGGACGGGGTGTAACGAAGCTCAGGATCGCGGCCCAGGTTTCCAACTATGATTATCTTGTTAAATGACATTTTGTAGAGAGTTCTCCATTGTTAGAATAATTTCAGGCAAACTTTAGGGGATGTTACATTCATCAATCAATCACGGTCAAGTACGGCTTCAAAAACTATTGAAATATGCCGTGATCGTTACTGTTCCTGAAATTAAGACCTTGCTGATAAACCTCACGATTCTTGGTCCACATGCCGCCTTCATCCTGCGATGGTCGCTCGCGGCGGCCTGTATCTTTGCATTCTTCCAAACAAATACGATCGCGCAGGAAAACGACTCAAAGGCGATAACAACGGAAAAATGCTGGGAATATATACCAGATGATCCCGATACTGTAACGAGTTCTCTCGCAGGCTCCTTACTACTTCTAAAAGGACAAAGCGGACGTTTAGAAGCCGTCAATTCGCACGACGGTACGAAAGAATGGTCTGTAGAGATAGGGGGAGAGATCATCTCACGTCCCGTTTACTACAACGAACGGATCTATCTTGTTTCCGCCGCGTCATCCCCCAACGGCACCGGGAAAAAATCTGTACACCTTCGGTCAATAAGTTCAATGACCGGTCTTCCGATCGCGATGACTGAGCTGCCTGCCTCTGATTCTTATGTGCTCCAAACCGGCGATGGCCGAATAATGGCTATTGGCTCAAGCGGGAATCTGAACGCATTTGATCTGGACCTCAAACGCGAATGGAATATCTTGATCGGGGGAGCCGTAACTGCTGGTCCCATCAAGTTCAAAGACGGTGCAACATTCGCGTCCGATGATAGTGTGATCCGGCACGTGTCATTAATCACAGGCGAAATACTAGACAGGTTTCCCGGCGACAGCCTTCCAACATCCATTGCCCGCGATGCGAATGGAACGATATATCTCGGTGATGATAGAGGAAGGCTTTATCGCATTGATCCGGCAGCAGGAAAGGTTATCTGGACATTCAAAAGCGGCGGACGTTTTGAGAGCATCATTTCTGCAAACGGGCACATTCTTGCTGCCTCGGTTGATAATTTTCTCTATAAGGTCTCCGCTTCCCGCGGCAGCGTTGTATGGAAACGAAGGCTTCCGGGACGAATCCTTGGAGATCCATTAACAGGATCTGATTTTCTTATAGTTAGTGTTGTTGGTGAGGGCTCGGCTTATATAATCGAATCCGATAAGGGAAAGATCGTTGGGAAAATAAATTTTGACGATAACTTAACACCGATCACCGCGCCAGTCGCCTCAGACAATGGAATAATGATATTCAACCTGCCTGGAAAGGTCACAGCTTATCGCTTAGGTACGTGCAAATAAAATGAAAGGCGGCACAGAAGCGCCGCCATATGGAAAATGGTCAAAAAAACCTCTAGTGAGACGTTTGATAATCATGCATCATCGCATATATCTCGTCTTTAACCATCAATTTCTTTTTCTTAAGTGTGGATTCTTCTAGCTGTTCGTCTTCGCTGGGATAGGTTAGGCCGGACAATTGGGCGAGCCTCTCTTCGTAACTCTGATGCCGGTTTACAAGGTCGCGAAATGTTGGATTTGTTTTCAGCAATTCGTCCCTTACCGGATCAGAAATCGACATGTCCATAGCGCAATGTTCCTCACTTTTCAAAGTTTTTCACAAGCAGTCCGGCGACTGCCTGATCCGCCTGTGTAAATCCCATCTTATCCGAATACGTTGCCGGATTCAAGAGATATTAACTTCCCGTAACAAAAAATATCGGTCCAACACCAGACACATTATCAGCGAATCATCGATAGGGTCATTGTAGAAACCGCGTCTCGTACCTACGGTTTCAAAACCGAAACTCGCGTAAAATGCCTGAGCCGTTAGATTTGCTTTTCGGACATCTAGCCATATGTTGCAAACACCTTCTCTGCGGCACTTTTCCAAAAAACGGAAGTATGGGCTCGAAGCGGCAGGTTCATCGTTGTGCCAAGGCCTTTACCCTGTCCGGTCTCACCACGAGAACCAGTTCCGGGATACCAAGGATATTGATGCATTGAGAAAAAGTGTACTTTCGGATCGGAGTAGAAGATGCCCTGAGTCCCGTTTCCGTGGTGCACATCCCAATCGATTATCGCCACGCGTTCGATCTCCTGATATTTGTTCTGCGCATAGCGAGCCGCAACGGCAACATTATTAAAAAGGCAGAATCCCATTGCTCGTTCAGCGGTCGCGTGATGCCCAGGCGGGCGAACGGCAACAAAAGCATTTCGTGTCCGGCCTAACACAACTTCATCAACCGCGGCGATAGCTCCACCTGCGGCGAAAAGCGCGGCATCAAATGACTGCAATGAGATCACTGTGTCGGCATCCAGCCGATCGTTGCCTTCAGCAAATGCGGACTCCACCTTCTTGAAATGCTCCTTCGTGTGGGCCGCCTGGACATAGCCTTGCGATGCCTTTGCTGGCGTGACCTCTTTTAGTGAAAACCAGAACTCGCGATCGCGTTTTAGCGCGTCGATCACAACTCGATATCGCTCGGGCATTTCGGGATGCCCCGGTCCCGTATCATGCGTTTCGTAGATCGGATGATGAATAATAGCGGTGACCATATTTAGAATTTAACGCAAAAGAGCAACTCAACTAAGTCGATCTGCCCGGTCATCAGAATGCAGTTCAGATGAATGCGGCTTCTCGAAGCAATTCACCTTTGTTAAACCGATCCAGTGAAAGACAGGAAACATCAATAAATCTGGCGCGGCCATCGCAGATGATCTCAGCCAACGCACGTCCCGTCGCCGGAGAATGCATAACGCCGTGTCCCGAGAAACCGACCGCAAGATATAGACCATCGACATCGCACCCGCCGAGGATCGCATGATGATCCGGCGTATTTTCATAGAGTCCTGCTCGGCATTTCTCTCGCAAAACAATGCTATCTGCTAAAAAAGGAGCTCTATGTCTTGCATGTGCATAAACCTTGTCAATAAACCCTTCGTTAAAATCGGTATCGAACCCTGACCTCTCATCAGGATCGGGGTATGCGAATAGTACTTCGCGTTCAGTATCGAATGTCCCGCCGCGAAAATCCCTTGCCGGCCGAAAGTGAAATCCCGAGCCAATATCTATGACCATTGGCAAGTGCGGATCGATCGGTTCTTCTGTCCTTGCCCAAACGATCTGCCGCCGCTGTGGTTCGACCGGGACATTGATCCCCGCGGTCGCCGCGATCTCACGTGCCCACGCACCGCTGCAAACAACGACGCCTGCACAATCAATGCGGCCTTTTGATGTTTCGACACCAATGATCTTTCCCTGCTGCGAGATCAAGGATGTAACATCACAGTTAAACTCGATCTTCGCACCGTTTCTTAACGCAGCCTCAGTGAATCCGCGCATTATCGCAAGCGGGTTGACAAAACCGTCCTGCTTTCCGAATACACCACCGACAATATCTTCACAATGCAATCCGGGAACGATCTCTTTTATCGCATCAACATCGACCGGAGAAACCCCGCGAACGCCGAGTTCTCTCTGACGCTCTGTATTTGCCTTTAGATATTCGAGCTGGTCTTTAGTCGTAGCAAAGAAAAGATATCCTTTCGGTTCGTACTCGCAATCAAACTCCCAATTCTTTAGAAAATCTAGCGAATAAAGCGACATCCTGATGTTGATGTCGGTCTCGAATTGAGCACGGACGCCGCCGGTAGCAGCACCGGTAGAGCCAGTTCCCTGCACGTTTGCCCGTTCAAGAATAAGTACATCGCGGTATCCCCGTTCAGTCAAATGAAAAGCGACGGATGCCCCAACTACACCGCCGCCGATAATCACTATTTCAGCTTTGTTCACTTTGCGAAAACCGTCGAAAGATCTGCAAATCCTTTGAACTCAAGGGCGTTGCCGCTTGGATCGAGAAAGAACATCGTTGCCTGTTCACCGATCTCACCCTCGAATCGGATCTTCGGCTCGATGACGAACTCGACGCCTTTCGCCTTTAACCTGTCAGCCAACGCCTTCCATTCGGCCATCGGAAGAACGATCCCAAAATGCGGTACAGGAACGTGATCGGCATCTACGTTGTTGCTTGCTTTGACGCCGGCGCCACTTTCTGCAAGATGGGTAACGATCTGATGGCCGTAAAGGTTGAAATTTATCCAGCATTCAGAGCTGCGACCTTCTTCACATTCAAGAACCCCGCCATAAAATTCCCGTGCCTTCTGAAGATCGTCAACGGGAAAAGCAAGATGAAATAGGTTGTTCTCTGGCATATAAACTAGGTACTTTGTTCCGAAACGGCGTTTTTTTCTATTCCTGATGATACCTTATCTTGGCTAATAAACGGAGCCCCCTCCCCTGATTTGAGATGTCGGAATTAGCCCAATATTAATTTACTAATCGGCCAAAAATAACGATTTATCAGAGCGGAACCAATGAGGATCTTTATGGGTAGAGAAAGGTAAACGAGCGCATTTCACCTAGCTTTTCTCCTAGGTGACAGTCGGCAACAGCAAGAACGGTGACGCTATTTTTATTAATAGATTAATAGCTATTTCAGATCGGCGATAGAAGCTCCGAAGTTTATGTGATACGGTTTGCCGGCGATGACCATTGCCGGGACCGACTTTACGCCGTGTGCTTCGGCCTCTTCGATCCGGTCTTTTAACTCACCTAGATGAACTATCTCTACGTCAAAACGTGCAGGGTCGATCGACTCGGCGAGCGCCTGTTCGGCATCGACACAAACGGGACATCCGGCATGATAAAAAAGTGCTTTCACCTTCATTTGATATACTACTCCTTCTCAAGCTAATTTTTATGTGCGCTGTACGCAGTGATCTGAAGATAGCATCGCCGGAAAACCCTGAAAAGAGGGCACTTTTTGGTAACCCGGTTACTTTTTGGTGTTAATTTATGGAGCCAAAGCGTGAAAAAATGACAGAACGGCCACAGGTTCACCGGATGGTGGAGAACATCATCCGCTGCAAGTGGTCGCTTTCGGTTCTTGATCTCGTAAAAAATGGCGTAAATCGCCCGGGTGCGATGGAACGTGCGGTTGACGGACTAACAACAAAGGTTCTAAATGAAAGGCTCCGAAAACTTGTCAGATTCGGGATACTCGAGAAGACCACATTTCCGGAAGTGCCACTGCGTGTTGAGTATGAATTCACCGATTTCGGGCAAAGGTTCATCCGCCTGCTCGAAGCGATCGATGAATTGGAAGAAGAGATATCGAATACGATGGATCAAGCCTCATAGCCGGTGGAAAACAGGTAAGGCCGGTCCGGACCTATCGCGGATAAAAGCAAAAAGGGTTCTTGCGAAAGTTTCGCAAGAACCCTTTTTTCATTCGTGTGCAAGACTACTTTCGGCCTTTCAAAAGCCAGCCGATAACCAATCCGACCGCTGCAGAGATAAGAATCGTCTGCCCCGGCTTCTGCCGAGCATATTCCTTCGCATCTTCGATCAATTCCTTCGGGTCCTTATTTTGAAGCTCTTTGAACTTCTCTTCTGCGTACGCCAGTTTTTCGCTTGCATAGTCTTTGGCCCGAGCGGCCGCATCCTGAACCTTCTGCCCGTATTCCTGTGCCTGCATCTTTATATCTCCTAAAAATTCATCACGCTGAGCATCCCCGAACGGATCATTCTCGATCGGCACAAGGCTTTGCTCAAGCTCCTTTTCCGCCTTTTTTACCTCTTCTTCAAATTCTGACATCTCTCTCTTGAAACCTCCGCTCCAAAAATTCGCTCTGTTCAAACAAAAATGCATCTTGCGAACCCGTTTCTGATGATACAGCGAACTATAAAGGTTGTAACGATATTTGGATAAAAAAAGTTCGGTAATGGTTCAGCATCGGACCATTGCTTGCGAAATTTTGAGTCATTCGCTCGGCTTTTTTATGTCTTAGTTTACCAAGCGCTTGACAAGCGGTTCATGCATTTGCAAGTCTATGTTTTCTTATGTAAGTAAGCACTTACTTTACGGATCGGGGAGAGTTTTTTGATCAGCGAATTATTCAATTGTGACAAGACCAGCCGAATGAGCGGTGATGAGCGGCGCGAACAGATAATCGAGACCGCGGTAGAACTATTTTCAAAGAACGGTTTCAGCGGCACAACGACAAAAAAGATCGCCGAGGCCGCTGGCATCTCTGAAGCGATAATCTTCCGGCATTTTTCTTCAAAGGACGAACTGTATCAGGCGATACTTCATAGCAAAGTTTGCGAAGGCGGCGAGCACCAATTTCCTTGGGAAGGAAATTCGGAACTGCTCGCAGCGATGGAGCGTAATGACGATCTGGAAGTCTTCTACCAGCTTGCGGTCCGAGCGCTTGAAAAACATCAGGCAGATCAGGATTTTATGCGACTTGTCTTTTATTCGGCGCTTGAGGACCACAAGATGGCGCGTGATTTCGTCCGCGATTTCATCTCACGTCTTTACGATTTTATCGGCAGCTACATCGAAAAACGTCAAAAGGCGGGCGCGATGCGGAGGCTAAATCCGCGCATAGCAGTAAGAGCATTTATGGGAATGCTGATCCATCATTCACTGAACAATATTTTATGGGATCCGGAGCGAGCGCTTCTGGATATCACCACCGAAACCGCTGCACGGAATTTTGCGGAGATACTGGTCAATGGAATAAGTACCCGAGCGGCTTAAGGTATTTACCGGCCACTTAGGAAACGCAATAAAAATGAGATCAACAATTATACAAACTGGAATTTTTGCGGTACTGGTTTCAGCTTTTGCGTCGGGATGCGGTTCGCGCGTTGAGAAAAACACGAACACTGACGCGGCCGCAACATCGGTCGAAGTTACGACGGCACAGGCCACGCTTGTAAACATCCCAACCTATGTCGAAGCGACTGGCAATCTGGCGAGCGACGCACAGAGCGACGTTGCCCCCGCGGTCGGCGGAAAAATCGTTGAGGTAAATTTTGACATCGGAAGCTACGTTCAGCAGGGGGCGGTGCTTGTTCGGCTTGATCCGCGCGATGCGAACATTAGGCTTGAGCAGGCACGTGCACAGCTTGAACAGCAGCGGCAAGCGGTTCAGCAGGCAGAAGCAAACGTCGAACAGGCGATCGCGAACCTTCGGCAGACACAGGCACGGCTTGGGATAGCGGATGGGCAAACATTTCAGATAAAAGATTTTTCGCAGGTCAAGTCGATCACAGCACAACTCGAACTTGCGGAAAAAGAATTGCGAAGGGCAGAACGGCTTTTGGCAACGGGTGATATCTCACGTGCGCTATACGATCAAAGGAGATCGCAGCGCGACAGCCTGCTAGGTCAGCTGGATGAAGCACGCTCTAATGCCGCGGTCGCGATCAAAGCGATCGACACCGCTCGTGCCGCGGTAGATACGGCTCGCGCGGCGGTCGGACCGCTTCGTGCCGGAGTTGCCACGGCTCAAACTCAAGTTAACCAGGCGCAGAAGTCTGTATCAGACACCATAGTAACCGCTCCGATCAGCGGCTATGTTTCAGAACGAAATGCGGACGTTGGCGAATATATCTCACCGAACACGCCGAATGCGAAGCTCGCGACTATCGTCCGAACATCGACGCTTCGAGTAAAGATCGACATTCCTGAAGCCAACGTGGGCAAGGTAGCGACCGGACAAGGCGTTTCGGTCCAGGTAACGGCGTATCCTGACCGGAAGTTTGCAGGCTCGGTGGTCCGGATCGCTCCGAGCCTCAACCCGACCACGCGCGTTCTAAACGTTGAGGCAGAAGTTCAGAACGTTGACGGGCTACTAAAACCGGGCCAATTCGCCACGGTACGCATCACGCAATCCAAGCCGGAACCGGCCGTGATGATCCCCGTGACCGCGGTCCGTACGGTCGGCGATACGAATAGCGTATTCGTTATTAAGGACGGTGCCGCCCGCGAGGTGATCGTCCAGCTTGGGCTGCTCGAGAATGACATGATCCAGGTAAAGCGCGGGCTTGTCGAAGGCGACACGGTCGCGGTATCAAACATCGCTCAATTGACGGACGGTGTTTTTGTTAGGCAATGAAGGTTGCAGTTCAAGAGGCAGGGTTTCTAGTTTTACGCTTGGGGTTTCGCGGGATCTTAGCAAGTGAGAAGTTATGCAGTGGTTAGCCGAAATTTGTGTTAAAAGGCCGGTATTCGCGACGATGCTTATTCTCTCGCTCGTCGTGGTCGGGGTGTTCTCATTCTTCAGCTTAGGTGTGGATCTTTTCCCAAAGATCGATTTTCCGACACTGACAGTTACGGTGGTGAATCCGGGAGCATCGCCTGAAGAGATCGAGACCGAGATCACCGAAAAGATAGAAGAGGCCGTTAACACGGTCAGCGGGATCGATGAACTGCGCTCGTCGTCGATAGAAGGTATTTCGCAGGTGTTTGTCCAGTTCATTCTGGAGAAGGATGTGGAGGTAGCTTTTAACGAGGTCCAGCAAAAGGTTCAGCAGGTGATCCCAAATCTGCCTGAAACCGCAGAGCAACCGACGGTTCTTAAGCTAGATACGGACGCGGCACCCGTTTTGCGCGTAACCGTGTCCGGACCGACGGCTCTTCGCGAAGTTACCGAGGTCGCAAAGGAACGAATTAAGGAAAGGATCGAATCGATAAATGGCGTCGGGCAGATAACAATGATCGGCGGCCAGGAACGGCAGATAAATGTCTGGGTCGATCCGGACAAGATGCGTTCATATAACGTAACGCCGGCCGAGGTTTCGGCAGCTCTGCGGCTTCAGAACATTGAATTCCCTGCCGGTCGCTTGGACGAAGGTCAAAAGGAGACGGCCGTCCGCACGCTTGGAAAGATCCGCAAACCGGAAGAGTTTAATGAGGTAGTCGTTGCGACTCGCGGCGATTATCAAGTAAAGGTCAAGGATATTGGCTACGTTGAGGATGGTGCCGAAGAGATCCGCTCCGAAGCCCGTTTGAATGGCCGGCCGGCCGTCACGCTGATCGTTTCAAAGCAATCCGGACAGAACACGGTGGCCGTGATCCAAAGTCCGGCCGCTTCTCTGCCGCAGGAGAGATGACAATCAAACGTCACAAGCACGATGCCGTCCTTATTAAAGACGGTCGTGTTCTGATCATAGGCGGTTCAAATGAACGCGACAGCGCAGGGAAGTATCGCTCGGTCGAGGCGTTCGATCCCGCAAAAAATAAGTTCTCTGGTGTTGGCGAAATGAAAATGGAGCGGTTCAAACACATAGGAACATCCATACTTCTGCCGAATGGAAAGATATTGATCGCCGGCGGCGCGGATCGTGCCGAATTGTTTGATCCGGAAACCGGCAGATCCGAACTGGCAGAAGGTAAGCTTTCGGGCTATTCATCATTTTCAACCGCCACTCTTATGAAGGAGGGAGGCGTTCTTATCACCGGCGGCTACAACGACCAGATCGCCGTTGGCGCAACCGCCTATGTATTTGTACCGTAAGCTCGAAAAGCTGTACAAAATGGATTGATACGTAACTATATTTAAAAAGTTGAAATAAGTACTGAAAGTCACCCGCAAAAAACGGTCCGAGACATCCAGTCCTGAGCCTAATACTTTACGTCCAGAGTGATGCATTGGCGACAAGGCAGGAGTTCTTGCTATGTATGGCGGCAGTGCTCAGAGCTTCGACGTTGGCTTACCAAGGATGAGAGTTTGTTGTAGCAGACGTTAACATATCATATTTGGACACAGTGGATTTTGAGTTTAAGCCAATAGCTATTAGGTTATAGCTGTTGGCTTTTCCATACCTTTTACCTGGAATTGAATTCTATGACCAAATATCTCACGATCTTTTTCGTCTTCGTGTTTGCTTCCTCGTCCAATGGGTTTGGACAAAGCATCGTTACCGAAGCCCCCTCTCGGCTTCGGCAGATCATCGAAAACTTCGAGCAGGACCGCGGAGCATTCAATAGATGGTATTCGGCGGAAACATCTGAGGCGCGTCGCGAACGCTTTCGGCGTCTTTATTCTGACCGACTGGCTGACCTGCAGCGTTTGGATTTTGCCCGGTTAGAATATCACGAACAAGTTGACTACATTCTGTTTCAGAATCACCTCCGGCGCGAACTTGCAGAGCTTGACCGCAGTCTGGAGCAGTTCAATGAGATGCTGATGATCGTACAATTCGCACAGGTGATCAGCGATCTGGAAGACCAGCGGCGGCGCCTGGAAACGATCGATGCCGAAAAGACCGCAGAGACGCTCGACGCTTTAGCGGCCAAGATCCGGGATACACAGCGGTCATTTGAGAATGGGACATACGCGAAACCGAAGCAAACTGTCGCGTATCGGGCGGTTCGCACGCTTCAATCGCTAAGGACAACTCTTCGGAACTGGTACAACTTTCATAACGGTTACGACCCAACATTTTCCTGGTGGAACAAGAAACCTTATGAGGCCGCGGACCAGGCACTGCAGCGATATACAGAATTTGTATCAAATCGCCTGGTCGGCATCTCACCGGACGACAGGACGACCATCATCGGCGACCCGATCGGACGTGAAGCTCTTATCCGCGAGCTGGAATATGAGATGATCCCGTATTCCCCCGAAGAACTTGTCGAGATCGCCAACAAAGAATTCGAATGGTGCGTGGCTGAGTTCAAGAAAGCCTCACGTGAGATGGGCTTTGGCGACGATTATATGAAGGCGATCGAGGCCGTCAAGCGAAAATATGTTGAGCCGGGCAAACAGCCAGCACTCATTCGCGATCAGGCTCGTGAAGCGATCGAGTATGTAAAAAAGAACGACCTTGTTACCGTAACGCCTGAAATGGAAGAGACATGGCGAATGGAGATGATGTCGCCGGAAAGACAATTGGTCGCGCCATTCTTTCTCGGCGGCGAAACTATAATCGTTGCGTATCCGACCGACACGATGACGCACGAGCAAAAGATGATGTCGCTCCGCGGCAATAACCCACATTTTGCCCGGGCCGTTACGCATCACGAGCTTATCCCTGGCCATCATATGCAGCAGTTTATGAATCGCCGCTACCGAACGTATCGAGGGCCATTTCGCACGCCCTTTTGGGGAGAAGGTTGGGCGTTGTATTGGGAATTCATTCTTTGGGATCGAGGTTTCGTCAAAACGCCTGAGGATAAGATTGGAGCTCTCTTCTGGCGCTCACATCGTGCGGCAAGGATAATCTTCTCGCTTAACTTTCACCTTGGCAAATGGACGCCGCAGGAATGTGTAGATCTGCTTGTTAACAAGGTTGGCCATGAACGCGAGAACGCTCTGGCTGAAGTTCGGCGCTCATTTTCTGGCGATTACGGCCCGCTTTATCAGATGGCCTATATGATGGGCGGACTGCAATTTTATCAGCTACATAAAGACCTTGTCGGATCGAAGAAGATGACAGACCGGCAGTTTCACGACGCGATCTTGAAAGAAGGATCTATACCGGTAGAAATGGTACGAGCCATATTGACCAAACAGCCGCTAACACGAGATTTTAAGACGAACTGGCGATTCTATCCTGTAGGCAAATAGATCAAACAGCTTTCTGATATATGAGATACACAGCATTGATTCTTTTCTTTTTGTTTTCCATCGGCTGCAGTGGACACGGGGAAAATGACGGCCATGACCATTCAGCACATCTTGATCCGAAAAGCTCCAATTCTGCAGTCGATCACGGCTCAATGGACCATTCATCTATGGATCATTCAAAGATGGAAAGTTCTCCGGGTGCTGCCGATGCCCCCCAGGAACTGCAGTTCATTGATACAATGATCGCTCACCATCAGGGAGCAATAGATATGGCCCGCCTTGCAAAGGAACGTACCGATAACAAACAAATGCTCACCTTTGCCGAGGGCATCATTAATGCACAGGAGCGCGAGATAGCTGAGATGCGTCGCTGGCGTGCAAATTGGTTTGATGGTAAGCCGCCGGCAGTGAACATGGATCTTCCCGGAATGCGGGAAGGAATGGACGACATGGATCTTAAGAAACTCGGCGGACTAAAGGGCAGTGAATTTGATCTTGAGTTCATTCGGCAGATGATCCCGCATCACGAAGGCGCCGTAAAGATGGCAGCAGCCCTGAAAGCCAGGAAAGAGTTCGGCGATCTAAAGAAACTTGCTGAAACGATCAAAAAGGATCAGACCGGCGAGATAACCCAAATGCGCAAATGGCAGGCCGAATGGGAAAAGAAGCCGTGATAATCCATTTCTCTTAGCTGCGAACGTAATCTTCTCACAAAGAGATCAGTCTTATCTTTAGAGTGTATTAAAGTGGTACGCAATGTTACCGAGCATTCCACCGTGCGCGACATAATCACTCGCTAACTTACTGCATTTACAACCTTTACGTGGAATGGCACGCCCATTGCCCGTTATTCTGCAGGCCAGCGGCCTTGGTATTTGACACGAGATCGAGGAGGGAGTTATGGCAAAAGATGTTATTTCGATCAATGGTGAAGAACGGGTAGTTCGTGAAGATACTGCAAAAGCATATCGCGGCGTTAACTGGGCACTTATAAGCATTGCTGCATTCATACTTATCGCCGCTCTCATGTTTTTTTCAGGAGTTCTGACGAACATCATTTGGGACCCCCAGCCGGGGACAGCACCACCCGCTGAGCGTCACGAAGGACCTTGATACCACCATGATCCGAAAGGAAGTTTCGCTTTTCACATCATATCAAGGGGCAACAAGGGGGAGATGTGAAAAGCTGGTCGCTCTGAAAGGGGCGACGTTGGGCGTTCGCGGTTTGAACGCCCGTTTTGTATTTTTCGGATAGTGACGTGTAGGCCATCCGATGCTTTCCGGCATCTACTGTATCTACTGTATCCGGATCACTAACTTTCCGAAATGCGATCCACCTTTCAGATACTCCAAAGCATCGCCTATCTCTTCCATATTGAACATTCGATCGATGACTGGATGAAATTCATTTGCCGCGATCGCCTTATTCATTTCCAAAAACATCTTTTTCGAACCGATAAAAATGCCCTGAAGTCGAACAGCTTTCATAAATGCCTGGATCGGGTCAAATGATTGTCCTTCACTTAATGCTCCGATCATCGCGATATGTCCTCCGAACGCCGCGGCATTGACCGAACGTGGGAGCGTCCCAGCACCGCCCACCTCTACAACATGATCAACACCGCTCCCGCCGGTAAGCTCAATTACCTTTTTGTCCCATGTCACTTCCGCACGATAGTTGATGACCTCATCAGCGCCAAGTTGCTTTAACCGTGCGAGCTTTTCATCATCACTTGACGTCGATATCACGAAAGCTCCGGCAAGCTTAGCGAATTGAAGGGCGAAGATCGATACGCCGCCGCTTCCTAACGTAAGGACGCTCTGTCCCGGCCGGATCTTTCCGCTGACCAATAAAGCGTTCCAAGCAGTTAGTGCAGCACAAGGAAGTGTTGAGGCTTCTTCGAACGAGAGGTGGTCGGGAATACTGAGAACCGAATCCGCATCGAAACAAGCGAATTCCCTCAACACGCCATCCCAGTCCGCGCCGGCGCCTAATGACGTCCGTCGCTTCTCGGCCGATGGAGGACCATCGAACCACTTCTGTACAAGCAACGGCATCACGCGGTCGCCCGGTTTCCACTCGGTGATCTCACTTCCCACCTCAACGATCTCGCCGGCACCGTCAGAAAGCGGAACTGCCGGAAGCTTCATTCGCGGGTTATAGGTTCCGCTAACGACCATATAGTCGCGGTAGTTCAGCGAAGCCGCTCTTAGCCGGACCAATACGTCCCGCGGCCCCGGCTTCGGAACCTCACGATCGACCAAGGCAAGCTTTTCGATCCCGAACTCTCTTATCTCAAATGCTTTCATCTGGTGGATACCGCAACGGAACAGCTTGCTGCGTGTTGAGAAGACAGAAGACAATACAGCATCCCACCGTTCCGTTGCGGCAAGCCTCTAGTTTTTGCGAGGTGTTTTCAGATCGAGCTTGATAACAACTAGATCGCGAATAAGGTCATTCGCCATTCCGGCATAGTTGATACCGAAATCTTTCCTGTTGACCGAAAACTCGGCATTAACCATTACTTCATGCTCGCTGATCTTGATCGTGGCAGGAAAACTTATCGATCTTGTAACACCATGAAGCGTGAGATCGCCGGCTACGTTGAAGCTGTCGGCTCCCTTTGCCGTATCAGCTACGATCTTGGTCGAACGGAAGGACGACTTTGGGAATTTCTCAACATCGAAGAAATCGGCCTTTTTTAAGTGCTCTGTAAGTCCGTCAGCATCTGTGAAGACCGAAGCCATATCGATCTCGACAAAAACGCTGCTATCTTCAGCCTTGCCGTTCACAAGATCGATAGTGCCGGTAAACTGATTGAAACCACCATCGTGCTTTCCGGTAACTTTCGAACCGACAAACTCTATCTTGGAGTTGTCCGGCGCAACCGCAAGAGCATCGCCGCGGATCTCCGGTTTAGGTGCCGTGTTGACAGGTTGAGCTGTTGGTTGTGAGTTGACCGATTCAGAAACGGTCGCGGCCGGCTTGTTCGCGGCCGGATCCTCACAGGCCGCGACAAAAAGTGAAAGGGCAATAACAATCAATGAGGTATATTTCATCAAACTACTCCTTGTCATCTGTATTCTTATCAAAATATCACTGAACCAAGCGCTGTAGAAACAGGCTGATCCTAAGTATCACCGGATAAAGACGCATCAACTCCGAGGACAGATTCAAGAGAACCGTCGCCGGTCCGTGCGGATTTGCTGCGCATTCTGCATATGTTCTGCACATATGACCTCCCTTGCTCGAAAACTTCCCAGGCTCGAAAATCTGATCTGTTTGTAACTGTGTCTGCTACAGATCAGGGTAAAATTTTTATGCCGCCTTCGTCGCAACCTCATCAAAAATGCTTTGAAGCGTATATCCGGCAAGCTTTTGATCTATGCTCTTGTCTATCTCCTTCTGCAGATTGCAAAGGACAGCTTCGATATTCCGGCCAACAGGACAATCCTTGTTTGGAGATGTGGGCCGGAGTGCAAAAACCTCTCCGCAGGAAACCGCCTTATAGATCTCCGAGAGCGTGATCTCGTTCGGGCAACGGGCCAATCGCGTTCCGCCTGTGGCACCTGTCTGTGATACGACCAGCTTCGCCTGACTTAACTGGCTAAGCAGCCTGCGTATGACCACTGGATTGGTGTTTACGCTTGTTGCGATGCGATCAGATTTGACATTCTCGTCGCGCGAACCGGCCAGCATCGCCAATACGTGCACCGCCATCGAGAACTGACTATTCGCCGCCATAACTGTAACGAGTATAGTTACAAATTCTTTTATTGTCAACTATCTGATTATGATGTCGACCTTCACAGGACAGCTACCCTGACCCTACATATGAATCGTGAGGTCGTGGACGCCTTCGGCGGCTTCCATAACGGATTCGCTGACGGTTGGGTGTGCGTGGATGACGCGGCCGAGCTCGTCTGCGGTCGTTTCCAGAGTCATGGCGACGCAGGCTTCGGCGAGCAGTTCGGTCGCGTGCGGGCCGATGATGTGGACGCCGAGCACCTCATCGTATTTTTTCTCTGAGACGATCTTAACAAAGCCGTCGGTCTCGCCGAGGATGCGTGCCTTGCCCGAGGCTGAGAATGGAAACTTGCCGACCTTCACGTCATAGCCGGCTTCTTTCGCCTTTTCTTCGGTCAGGCCGACGCTTGCGACTTCGGGGTCGCAATAGGTGCAGTTCGGGACGAGGTTCTGTTTGATCGGCTCAACCTTTTTGCCGGCAATCTTTTCGACAACGAGGATGCCTTCCTTCGAGGCGAGGTGCGCGAGCCAGGCGGTGTCGATGACGTCGCCGATGGCGTAAACGTTAGGCTCGTCGGTTTCGCAAAACTCATTTACCTTTACGGTGCCGCGAGGATTTACGACGACCTTCGTCTTTTCGAGTCCGAGACCTTCGAGATACGGCATACGGCCGACGGCGACTAGCAACATTTCGGCTTCGAATGAGATCCCTATCGCGGTGCCAAAGCCGGAAAAGTAATGGAAACCGCCTACATCATTACTGTTACGGATATCCACTCACCTAATTGTTTTGACCTTACAGATGTGACCGAGCGTCGTTCCAGCTCCATCAGTATCTGATCTTCCTGCTCCGCCAGAATGCCGGAAAGTATAAGTATGCGTAATGTCGTCGCGAGCAGATCATCCAACAGCGGGATGATGACGTCGATCGTCAAATTCGCGATCACAACGTCAAACCTTCTTTTCGTTTCGATGCGGGAACTGCCAATAAACTCAATATCGGCTGCAACATCATTTAGGTCGGCGTTGTCGCGAGCGATCTTCAATGAAGCCGCATCTGCCTCAATGGCAACGATCGTGTGAGAGGATCCTGGCTGAGCTTGCGGTTGAAGTTCACTGGTTTTTCTGTTTCCTGTTTGACTCAAAAAGCTTTTTGACTCATCACGCTTAAGCAATGCCGCCGCTATCGCGAGTATGCCCGTGCCGGTGCCGACATCGAGCACGTGGTCATCCGGCATAAGCAACCTTTCGATCTCAAGCAAACAAAGCTGCGTGGTCGGGTGAGTGCCGGTCCCGAATGCCATATTCGGTTCGATGCGAATGAGAATGCTGCCGTCCGGTTCGACATCTTCCCAAGGCGGACAAACCAAAAAGCGTCCGATCTGCGTCGGTTTCCAATACTTTTTCCATTCCGCAAGCCAGTCCCTCTCTTCCTGTATGCCAGCTTCGATATCAAGTATCGCATCAAACGACACACCCAATTCATTTAGTGTTGTTTCAAGCAAGGTGCGGAACTCTGAAACATCCGTCACTTCATCAAAGTAACCGATCGTTATCATTGATCGGGCATCCTTTTTGCCCAAACGGTCGGAACTGCTTCCAATTGAGCCATGCATATCAAGTGCATGTTCAACGGCCTCCGCGGCCTCTGGCCTAGACAAGACCGATATGTACGACCATGTGCCTTTTACCTCGTTCATTTGCCCGACCTCGAACGAACTCCTATCTCGTCAAGACGACTCTCACTATTTCGCCAGTCCTCGACAACTTTCACAAAAAGCTGCAAATTCACCTGGCGGCCGAGCAATGATTCGATGTCTGCCCTTGCTTCTGTACCTATCTTTTTCAGCTTAACCCCGCCTTTTCCGATAATGATGCCTTTTTGAGATTCCCGTTCAACATAGATCGCGCAGTAGATGTTTGGCCGTTCGGGATCGGTCTCATCCCATCTTTCGGTAACAACCGCCGTTACATACGGGATCTCCTCACCGGTGTTCTGCAGTATCTTCTCGCGGACCATTTCGGCTGCGATGGTACGCATTGATTGGTCCGTTAATTCATCTCCTTCAAATAGCGGCGAGCCAGACGGTAAATGTTCAATTATCAAATCGAGTAAAACATCAACAGCCTCATCCTTGAGAGCAGAGACGGGAATGACTTCTTGAAATTCATACTCAGTTCTGTAAAGCTCGATCAGCGGAAGCAGCTCCGCCTTTTTCTTGATCTTATCTATCTTGTTGAGAACAAGGATCGCGGGTTTTGCTGATCGTTTTACCATCTCAAGGACGAAACGGTCGCCATTGCCGGTCGAAACGCTTGCATCGCGCATCAATACAACAAGATCCACAGATAAAAGGGCATCGTTAACGGCTGCCATCATTCGCCGATTTAAAAGATGTCCGGGTTTGTGTACACCCGGAGTGTCGATAAAGACCGCCTGCCCTCTTTCGGACGTGTAAATACCTTTTATCTCGTGGCGTGTGGTCTGGGGCTTGTTCGATACGGCTGCTATTTTTTCTCCCACGATACGGTTGAGAAGCGTTGATTTTCCGGCGTTAGGCCGTCCGATCAATGCAACATAGCCGCTATGGGATACAATATCAGTCATTTAATAAAAACTAACAGATTTATCACATCCAGCGAAGTTGCGGCTATCGACGTCATCACAATTGCATTTATCCGCGAACGATCACAGAATTAAGATAATGGAGATATATTCGGCACCAAAGGGGTGGCTTGGGTTTGAGCAAAATGTCCTCGCACGGCTGGAGTTCAAGTCAGTTGCTATCCCGTTCACTTCCGATCCGGCCATCGCGGTAGCGCTAAAACGGCGCGGTGCCCGGGTTTCGACTAACGATATGCTTCAGTCCGCCTACACGCGATCGGTTGCATATGTTCAGAACGGTTCCGAGGTCCTTAGCGAGGAGGACGTCAATGAGATCCTGAATGACGTATATGTTCCTGGACACAAACTTCGCAATCCGGCATTGAAAAACTGGTTCGCGGAGATAGATTGCTGGTGGTTCGACAATATTCGAACAAATCTGGACCGTCTTGGTTCACCGTTCAAATTTGCCCTTGGCGCCGATCTGGTCTTCCAGGTCGGTGAGTATGTGCGGTCATTTGACGAGGAAACGCGCGAGCTTCGGCAGCCGCTTTCATCTGTATTTCGACGGTTGTGGCTGGCTATGCCGTCACCTGTCAACAATGGCCAGAATAATTCCTGCCATAATGTAAACACGGATGATTTTATTGCGGAAGCCACAGGTGACCTAATGTTCTTAAGATTACCTGTCTCTGGGATTGGCGGCGGCGGTTTTACTCCAGATGCGGTCTGGCGTGAAGAATGGCTTCGCGGAGGAAATTCGTTTTGGGCCGATCTGAATGCTCAACGGGCAGGAAAGCTGGGCTCACAGGTCGAGACCAAATCGCAGTATCTGAATATGCTCGCGGAAACGCTAACGAGAGCCGGGCATCTAAAGACCTGGGCGATCGCGCACGTCGAGAACACATTCGTTTCTACACAGGAACTTGTCGAATCGATAGGCAAACTGCGGAAGGTCGAGGCGATCTATTCCAAAGATTTCTCAGAGTTAACGGGAACGAAAGCAGTGATGATAACTGCCTGACCTTGGGATCGGACATTATCACCGCAACCATTTGATAGAAAAAAGACCACCTTTTTGAGGGTGGCCTTTTGGATATTGTGTGCGGGCTATTGTCATTCCGCGTGATCGGAATGATCATGCACCGAACGCGACAATGCAAAGATCGAAGGGAAGCCATCCGGCAACTCATTACGATGAATATCGTGGCCACATATCTGGTAACCGAATCCCAAGTTCCTAAAGGCTGCCTCGTCTGTAAGTGCCAAAAGGTCAAAATTGGGAAGCAGTGAGGCGATACCTGCCATTCCTGGTTCCGGTTTTCGCGGTAGCTTCGTGTCCATCATAGCTGTGTTGTAAGCAAACGCCGCCATAATAACTGCCGAGCGTTTCAGGTCCTCTTCAAGCGTTCGGTCGGCAACATCCTGTGTTGTATGCCAAGTACGGCCAAAGTACTCGATCGGATCCTGAATGAACTGAAATCCGGGCAGTCCGATCCCGTCGAATGCAAGGTGGTCTGTTCCTCCGACCGAATTAACGCTTACGGTCGAGGCCCCGATGTCATTGAAAGGCCCGAACCATTCGCGGAAGATCGGACGCAGATTCTCATTTCCCTGCATATTTATGCCGCGGATCTGGCCGGTTCCGTTATCCAAGTTGTAGTATGCGGAGAATTTATCGTAAGCCGGTTTCTTGATAACCTTTCGCTGCGCCGCGGGAACGCCCGGCGTTGGCGGTTCAAGTTCGCCGAAGTTCTTGGCAACATAACCACGAGAACCAAGAAGTCCCTGCTCTTCACCCGTCCAGAGCCCGACACGGATCGTCCGTCGCGGTTTCACACCCGATGCCGCCAGGATGCGCATCGCCTCCATCGCAACGGTTACGCCCGCCCCGTTATCGGTAGAGCCATTGCCGCTGTGCCATGAATCAAGATGCCCGCCGATCATCACGACCTCGTCGGCAAGGTCGGTTCCGGGTATCTCGGCGATCGTGTTGTATCCTTGTAGATCGTCCTCGTAGAATTCTACCTGCAGATCCACGGTCATCTTAACCGGTGTGCCCGCCCTTAGAAGCCGGTAGATACGGTTATACTGTTCCGTCTCGGCGACAAGCTGTGGGATCGTCGGAGCGGCACCTTTGGAATAAACACGCATTCCGCCAAAACCGCCCGGGCCCGGTTGCGGAGTTGCATTTGGTGCCTGCGGGGCAGGAGTTGCTCCCATCACACGAATGGTTCCGGAATCGGTGCCATTGCTGGGCTCAACAAGGACCGCTGCTCCTTCTTCAAAGTAAAACCGGTACTTCCGCTGTGCAAATTGCTGAGCAGCGGCCGCATTTGCCGGAGGAGCCTGTGCGGGACGGCCTCGATTCTGTTGGAGATTATCTTCAACAGAAGCAGCTTCAAGCCGGGCGAGTTCTTCATTAGAAACCCGTGACGCAATAGGACGAAAACCCGGTTCCACTTCGCGTGCAGGCGTCATCCAAACGATCGCGCCTTTCAGTTTGCCCTTGTATTTTTCGAGCCCGGCTTCGTCTGTTGCATCAACGTAAACTACATCACCAGTGATCGCGCCGTTCGTTGAGGGCGACCAAGCCTTCGGATAAGCACGGAATGCAACAAACTCATCGCCTGCCATCACGCTTGAAGTGTAGCGCTTCAATTCCCAGCCGCGGCCGAATTCGCCCCACGGGTCGATCATCGCATTCTTCATTCCCCACTTTTCAAGCTGCTCTTTGGTCCATTTGTTAGCGAGCCGCTGCTTCGGAGAATTGGTAAGCCGTGCTCCGATTACATCGCTGAGGTATTTCATGGTCGCCATCGCCTGTGAACGATTCATTCCCTCGTCACGGATCTTATCGATGGTTGCCGGATCGAACGAAGATGTTGCGTTTGCTACCGACAGCGCCGGGGCAAACATACTCAAAATTACTGAGAATACAAGTAACTGCTTTTTGAACATAAGATAAGATCTCCTGATGAACATTTTCGGTATTTGATTATTTTCGAGCAAGGTAATGGCGCGTGCAAGACCCACCTATGTAAAGATTTGTAATGAACTGGTCTAACCACACCATATCCAACCCTTCGTGACCGTTAGCGGCTCGAAACATCGGAATTGATTAAAAAATTCGCTTCGGTGATAATACGCATAACCTGCGGAAAGGTTTTCTTCGTGGCCCAGATAAGTTAAACATGCGAATCTTAGTAACCGGCGGTGCCGGATTCATCGGCTCACATCTTTGCGAGCGGCTTTTGAATGAAGGAAACGAGGTTATCTGCCTCGACAATTTCTTTACTGGCAGAAAGGCAAACGTTATTCATTTGATGGATAACAAGAGTTTTGAGCTAGTTCGCCATGACGTTACCGAACCGATATTGCTTGAGGTCGATCAGATCTATAACCTGGCATGCCCTGCGTCCCCGGTCCACTACCAATACAACCCTGTAAAGACAGTCAAGACCAGCGTGATGGGAATGATCAATATGCTTGGCATGGCAAAACGCGTTAAGGCAAGGATACTCCAAGCATCGACAAGCGAGGTGTATGGTGACCCGCTGATCCATCCGCAAACAGAGGATTATTGGGGAAATGTGAATCCCATTGGCCTCCGTTCTTGTTATGACGAGGGCAAGCGCGTCGCCGAAACACTGATGATGGATTACAACCGACAAAACGGGGTGGATACCCGCATAGTTCGTATTTTCAATACTTACGGTGAGCGAATGCTCGAAAATGACGGGCGCGTGGTCTCGAATTTCGTTGTACAGGCCTTGCGGGGCGATGAATTGACCATTTATGGCGATGGTTCGCAGACGCGCTCTTTTTGTTATGTCAGCGATCTTGTTGAAGGAATAATTCGGTTAATGAATGCCGAAGGTCAGGATATCCACCTTCCCGTAAACCTTGGAAACCCCGGCGAATTCACTATGAACGAGCTCGCGAAAGAGGTCGGAAAAGCCACGGCTAAAAACATAAAAATAAAGTACTTGCCGCTTCCCCAAGATGACCCAAAGCAACGGAGACCAAATATTGAACGAGCACGGGATCTGCTCGGATGGGAACCGAAAGTGGGTCTGGCAGAAGGGCTCAAGAGAACTGTTGCCTACTTCAGCGGCGTGCTAGCAAGAACAGCAGCAAAATAATAAATAATTATGAAGATCCTTATCACAGGCGGTGCCGGCTTTGTCGGCAGCCATCTTGCAGACAAACTTATTGAACAAGGACACGAGATCACGGTGCTCGATGATCTTTCGACAGGGCGTTATTCGAATGTCGAACATCTAGAAGGCCACGAACGCTTCCGACTGATCATAGATACGGTTCTTAATCAGGAGTTGATGGAAGAGCTTGTCCGGGAAACCGACCGGGTATTTCATATGGCCAGTGCGGTCGGCGTCCGGCTGATAATGGAACAGCCCGTAAAAACCATCGAAACTATATTTCACGGCACCGACGTTGTTCTAAAGTTCTGTTCGCGATATCGAAAGCGTGTATTGATCCCAAGCACCTCCGAGGTTTACGGGAAAGGTGCGAAGGTTCCCTTCAGCGAGGAAGATGATCTTTTGACCGGTGCGACAGATAAGCATCGCTGGGCATACGCCTGTGCCAAAACGCTCGACGAATTCCTTGCCCTTGCACACTTTAAGGAAACCCGGCTTCCAGTCGTCGTAGTTCGTCTTTTCAATACTGTCGGGCCACGGCAGACCGGCCAATACGGTATGGTCGTTCCGAGGTTTGTACATTCTGCGATCAAGAATGAGCCGCTAACGGTCTTTGGAGACGGAACGCAGTCGCGTTGTTTCGGCCACGTTCATGACGTTGTAGAGGGGCTGGCAAAGATGCTGGAAACACCGCAATGTTTCGGACAAGTGATCAATCTCGGTAACAGCGAAGAAACAACTATATTGGGCCTTGCGGAAAAAGCGATCGAGTTGACGGGCAGCCGAAGCGAGATCCGGTATATTAGTTACGATGAAGCTTACGGAGATGGATTTGAGGATATGCGCCGACGCGTTCCAAGCCTTGAAAAGGCAGGACGCGCTTGAAAACCCAGACGGCATGCAGTTTGCCCCCGATGGCTCTCTAATCCTGACCGAAGGGGCAATGACCAGCGGCAAGGGTCAGCTTCTACGCATCAATATCTTTGCGCCTGGAACGAATCCCAAACCAATCGAGACATTGGCCTCTGATCTCCAATCACCCGTCAATCTGACGCTAGTTGGGACAGAAATTTGGGTGACAGAATCCCAGATTCGTCATCGTCTCATCCCCGGAGAAGAAGGTAACATTCCCGATCGCTTTTTCATTCGTCGATTTGGACTAGGCTAACCGTCTCTACAGAATCCATTCAAGATCAAGAATCTATCTAAGATACAGACGTGCAGATTCGTAGAAAAGCATCATAATCCTTCTCACGGAAAGCTCGATACAACTCCTGAATAATTTCAAGGTTGGTCATACGCTGCCCTCAAAAACTTTGACCATTTGGTGCAGAAACTGGCTGAACTCTTGAATGAAGGGGCAGGCGTTATCTTAAACGCATCAGCCGTCCATGAGAAGGGGGCAGCAATGGGAAGCGTGTACTTTGCCACAAAAGCAGCGGTGCGATCGTTGGCGCGAGAGCAGTGATGTCATGTAAGCTTCAATAGCGCGTTGGTGTGCCTGTGGATCATGAATGTTTTGCAGCCAATCGAGCATCAGAGGCAGATTGTAAAGGACAACTTTGGAGTTAATGCGAATCCAGTGAATGTCTTCACACAATAATCCTGAAAGGCGATACTTCTTGAGGGTATCGCCAGAGAGACCCGTCAATTTTGAAATCTCTCGCTTCTTGACAAAGCGAAATGGCTCATGGTTATGCAGGGATATGCCTGCCGAGCTGTTAGATGGACTCATAGAGCCTCCATGAAGTTGCTCGATTTTCGTCAGTCGAGAGGCAGCAAAAGCATGATGTAATTTCAATTCGCGTTGCCAGCCATTACTAGCAGAACTCATCTGCCTCTATTTGTAGCGGTGTACTGATGGGATGCAACCTGTTTAATTTCCAGCATCAGATCAATGCTCATTACTCTTTCGATGCAAGAATATTCATGGCAAAAGCAAGATCTTGCTTCTTGAAAAGATTGATGGATTTTGGTTAGTATTCAGTTGATATGGTTATATTAGGATGGTAGCAAGCCATCAAAGTACGGTCAACTCATTAAAGGTTAAGTTTCTACAATTAGGATTCCGTATAGTCTTGAGAAAAGCTTTGGCATCAAGCTATCTCGCCTGTTTTGAGGTGGGTAATCAGATTGATCAAACCTCAATTAAGTATAGTTCAATTTCTAACCAATAATATCCATTAATGATGGCTTTGGGGTATTAGATGATGTAAACCTGGCAACTCGAATGCACTAGAGCGATTAAAATTCAAGCGGTGATTGAAACTTCTTGTTGTTACAGATGAAGCAAAGCACGAATGCGTAGTTTACCTGGTATTAAGTGCTGAGAGGTGGCAGTCTATTGATGCTTCGCCATTTTTAGGAATCACACGTTGGGTTTAGTCCATCACCTCAAACCTGTTGGACAAATATTCAATAGCCTTAGGAACAGAAGCCAAGGGAGCAAAGAGTAGGGAATACAGGAAGAGGGAAAGCACCCTGATCCTACAAAGTAACTGATGTTGGCTAGACCTCTGGCACTGACAAATCCCGAATATTCCCTGCATAGTGCTTGTAGATAATCTCTGGGCTATTGCCCACCCACCTTGCTACATCTTTGGCATCCACACCGGCATCCAGCATTAATGTGATGAAGGTGTGACGAGCATTGTACTGAGGTAAGTACTGCTGCACCTTTCCAGCTTCTACCAATGCGTTCACTACGGGCTGCCAAACCCGGTTGAGAAAATTGTGAGTATCCAGCACTCCACCTTTAGGGGCAGGAAACACCAAACTATCCCGCGAAATAATCTCTGGCTTTCTTGAAATCTAGAAAGCTTGAAGGCTCTGGTTACAAGGAAATGTCCGAATCTTGTGGGTCTTCGTTTCTCCCTGAATTCGGGTGTCACTAGGAATCGACTCTTCAAATCGGATGCGCTCGCAATCTCCCTGAATGTGTTTTCCACTTGAGGGCAGCCGCTTCTTCCGGTCTACAGCCCGTCATGAACAAAAATTTGACGTAGGGTAAATAGTACGAGTGACAGGTCGGTGCGTATTTTGGCGAGTAGGTATTTTGCTCAAACGCTGCGAGAATGGCATCTCGTTCCTCAACTCGAAAAGGAGTGCGATCGGTCTCTCGTTTGCTGCGCTTAATGTCTCGTTGCATCCCAGCAAAAGGATTTTGGGCGATGAGACCTGACTTCACTGCCCAACTACAGCAAGCATTGAGCTGCACCAACGTTCGTCGCACGACCTCACTGCTATATTGCTTGAGTAACCAATCCCTCACACCGACTGCATTGTCAACAGAGTAAGGGACTTGCTTGAGTTGTTTAGCGACCTTGCCATAATCTCGCACTAACGTGCTGGCAGAAATTTGGGTGGATCGGTATTGAGTATACTGTTCCCATAGTTCAGCCAACGTTGGGACAGGAGCGATCGGAGTAACGGTTGGCGTAGGTACAGTGAGCGACGATCGTACTCTATATTTCTCTAGGGTCGGGTCAAATCGCTCGTAAATCATGTCTGCCTCAATCAGCTTAGCTTTCGCTTCTGCGACTTTCCAATTTGCAGGGGAATCCCACAACCCTAGAGATAAATATTTTCGCTTGCCTGCATAGGTAAACACCAGTTGCAGGCGTTCATTAGAGATCTTGATCTGGACGGAACCACTTGGAGCTTTACTCTGAGAGGGTTTTGAGCTTTGAGAGTACATGGCAATTCTCCGTGTGAGGATGAACGATACATCTGTACTTATAGCCCACTTTCCACCAAATTTTTACCCCAATCCTACCCCAATGTTTGCCCTAAATCGCTCCAAAAATACCCAATAAAAAAGCTACAAGCCCCTGCTTGAGAGGCTTGTAAGTCTTGAAATTTCGATGGCTCAGGCGGGATTTGAACCTGCGACCTTGGGCTTATGAGTCCCCTGCTCTAACCACTGAGCTACTGAGCCTTGTATCTTTTACTTCAAACTACTAATTTCGAACCACTAATCTCAAGCTGCTTAATCTCGGATTATGCTATCGGCGAGCATCAACCAGATTTAAGGGCGTGCAAAATTTCCAGCTTTATCAAAATAGCACAAAATGAGAGTTGTTGACCAGGCTTGGCAAATGGATTTCTCGAATTGAAGCTTGCAGTTGACTCAAGGTAGAGGCTGAAACGAATAAACTGTAATAGACAAGACTTAATCTGACACTTCTAGTAAACTTAGCATAGAACAGAGGTGTCACAATGAACACACAAGACAAAATTATCCAAAACAAACTGGGTGTGCTTAATCTCGCCAAGATGCTGGGCAATGTCTCTCAAGCTTGCAAAGTGATGGGCGTCTCTAGAGACAGCTTCTATCGCTTCAAACAACTCTATGACACGGGCGGTGAAACCGCACTCCAAGAAATCAGCCGCAAGAAGCCCTGTCTGAAGAACCGAGTTGAGGCACCCATCGAACAAGCGGTGGTGGACTTTGCCATTGAGCAACCCGCTTATGGGCAAGTGCGCGTCTCGAACGCGTTGAAGAAGCAAGGCATTCTGGTTTCGCCGGGGGGAGTGCGCTCCATCTGGCTACGTCATGACCTCGAAACGTTTCAAAAACGACTCAAAGCGCTAGAAGCTAAGTCAGCCCAGGACAATTTGATTCTCACAGAAGCCCAACTCAAAGCCCTGGAGAAGGCAAAACAGGAGAAGGAAGCCCACGGTGAAATCGAGACAGAACACCCTGGCTATCTTGGTTCCCAAGACACCTTCTCTGTGGGCACGCTCAAAGGAGTGGGACGCATCTACCAGCAAACCTTCATTGATACCTACTCACGAGTGGCGATAGTCAAACTCTACGAGAGCAAAACGGCACTGACTGCGGCAGACCTGCTCAACGACCGAGTGCTGCCCTTCTTTGAGTCGCAGGATGTGCCCCTGCTGAGAATTTTGACTGACCGAGGCTCTGAGTATTGTGGCAATGTGGAACACCACGAATATCAGTTGTACTTAGCCATTGAGGACATTGACCACACCCGCACCAAGGCAAAGTCACCCCAAACCAATGGCATTTGTGAGCGGTTTCACCGCACGATCTTAGAGGAGTTCTATCAGATTGCGTTTCGCAAAAAGATCTACACAAGCGTCGAGCAGTTGCAGCAAGATGTCGATGATTGGCTAGATTCATACAACTGTACCCGTCCTCATTCAGGGCGCTACTGCTATGGCAAGACGCCGATGCAGACATTCCTTGATAGCAAGCAGATTGTGCAGCAGAAGATGATAGAGCGGCAATATGAGGATAAGATAGAGGATGAAGCAAAGAACAAGAGAGAGTACGGAGAGAAAAAGGCAGTAAGTGAGACACATCTGACACCCTTTGTCAGTGTCCGCTAACTCCCCTCTGTCAGATTAAGTTTGATCTATTACACTTTAAGTCCGTCAGTCCCTGCATCCAGAATTTGGCTCCCTCGCTTTGGGTGATCCACATCCCCAGCAATTCCTTCTCACCCTTGAGATTGACTGCCAACACTAAGTGAATTGCTTTGTTGATCACCCGTCCATTCTCTCTGACCTTGACGACTATCGCATCCAGCCACATCAGGGGATACACCGCTGCTAGGGAGCGAGCCTGCCAGGTCTTAACCGCATCAATCACCGCATCAGTCACTTCGCTAATTAGCGTGGCTGAGACTTCTACGCCATACATGTCTTTGAGCTGGGCTTGGATGTCACGGGTGGTCATACCACGCCCGTACAGGGAGAGAATCTTGCCATCAAAGCCATCAAAGCGCGTCTGTCCCTTTTTAATGATGACTGGCTCGAATTCGCCGTTGCGGCCGCGGGGCATCTCAAGCGTGGCTTGTCCAAACTCACCTTTGATTGTCTTCTGAGAATGTCCGTTACGACGGTCGCCTCTAGCTTTTTTCTCTGTCTTGTATTTTGGGTCGTCCAGATGAACATCCATCTCTGTTTCCAGGCAGCGTTCTACCAGCGCTTTAGTAAGCTGTTTGAGCAGTCCGCCTTCGCCAACTAGGTCTTCAGGTTTAGCGTAGTCTTTGAGCAGTTCATCAAGCAATTCGGGTCGAATAGTCATTCGGGTGTCCTCGTTAGGATAATCAACATTACTGGTCTTTTCAGACTGTTTTACCCTTTGACACAAAATATTTTACAGACTCACTTAGGAGGGTGTTTGAGTACGTCGAGTTTTGGGCGTATAGTAGCCGATAAGATTACTGAATTGACATCCTCCCTACACCGCCTACGGCTGAGTGTAGGGATTCCTAAGACTCACGACTTAGGTTTCTGCTTCATAGCACCAGCCTTTCGAGATTTACTCTCTTCGGGTCTTACGGTCGCTCCACAGACTAACACTGCCTGTCCAGCAGCTAAGTGATTCTTCGCAGCATTCACATCCCGGTCATGGTGAGCATTGCACTTAGGACAATCCCACTCGCGAATATTCAACGGCAGCGAATCTACTTTATGCCCACACTTCGAGCACGTTTTAGAACCAGGGAACCAGCGGTCAAGCTGAACAAAGGTGCGCCCATACCATCTGGATTTATAGTCCAGTTGACGAGTCAGCTCACCCCATCCAGCATCAGAAATCGACTTAGCCAACTTTCGATTCTTGACCATGTTTTTCACTGCCAACGACTCAGCGACGATGGTTTGGTTTTCTCTCACCAATCGCGTTGTCAACTTGTGCAGGAAATCTTGACGGCTATCTCGAATCTGGGCATGGACACGGGCAACTTTGCGCCGCGCTTTATCCTGGTTGCGAGAGCCTTTTTGTTTACGGCTCAGGGATTTTTGAGCCTTCTTCAGCTTTCGATAGAGGTTGGCAAAGTGCTTAGGATTGGCAACCTTTTCAGCGTCGCTGGTCGTAACCAAGCGGGTGATACCGGCATCTACCCCAATTGCTTTGTCAACCTTGGGCAGCGGCTGAATGGTCAGGTCATCGACCCGCAAAGAAATAGTCCATCTACCCGACGGTTCAAGCTTCACGGTGATAGTGGATGGCTCAGCCCCTTTGGGAAGCTGCCTGCTCCAACGAATTGGCAAAGCTTCAGAGCATTTAGCCAGAAACACTTGCCCATCCTTGAATTTGAAAGCCGACTTGGTGAACTCAGCAGAGCCACCATTCCGCTTCTTCTTGAAGTTGGGGTATTGTGCTCTACCAGCCCAGAAGTTGCTGAATGCGGTTTGCAAGTGTCTCAATCCTTGCTGGAGTGGAACACAGCTAACTTGATTGAGGAACTTCAAGCTTTCATCCCGCTTCCACTGGGTCAGCATGGCCGAGGACTGGTTGTACCCAATCCGCTCTTGATGCCGATACCAAGCTTCCGTCCGAGCTGCAAGGGCACGGTTATAGACCAGCCGCACACAGCCAAGCGTTCTCCGCAGCAAGGCTTCTTGCTCTGGAGTTGGATAGATTCGGTACTTGAACGCTCTTTCCATGCCTCACATCATAGCGTTTATTTTGTGAGATGGCACGGATTAATTGGGGAACGCAGTTCCCCGCTCCTATCCCTCCCTACTCCGCTTGCGCTCTCGAGTAGGGTCTCTCGGAGGTCAACGATGAGTAGTGAGCAGCAGTTTAGACGCTATATCGACACCATTCGGCAGCAGATTGCTTCAGAGAGCAAACTAGCAAACTCCTGGGAGGAACTAGCAGCAGCACTGGAAGGCTTAGAGCACTGGATGAAGTTGGTAAGGAAAGGAGAGATGAAAGTCTGGGAGAAACTAGCAGCAGCACTGGAAGGCTTAGAGCTGACCTACGAGGAGATGCAGACCCAGCTAGAAGCCGCCGAGGCAATCGAGGAACGCCTTGTTGAGCAGAATCAGCAGAACAGGAGGAATTTGTTCAAAAAATATTAGAACGCTTGGAATACGTTGAGCGAAATTTAGATTGGTATAAAACCGAAGAAGGAGATCGTTTTGCAAGGAAAGTTATCGCTACAGCGTTGAATGCTGAATATGTTGATAAACTTGACTTCATTGCTAATATATTTGTTAACGGCGCGACGTTGGAGAATGGTGAAGCTGAACGCTTCAAATATGTTGAAATGATTCGCTTGTTGTCTCGACCAGCTTTGCAAGTTTTAGTGAAAATAGTACAAATTCTTCCAGAGCATAAAGGTATCTCAGTTCGTAATCTCGCAGCGGAAATAGGTTGGGAGCCTGCACTCGTAGATGCCTGTATACTAGAGTTACATGCAGTTGGGGCAATTTCTCAGAAATGGTTTGGGGATGCTGAAAATCCAGAACGCCGCACCTTAAATAACACACCAGTCATAACAGAATTTACAAAGAGTTTTGCAAAGGTCGTGTCATTGCCAGCAGGCTAACATAAGCCCTGAGGTTGACAGAGGTCAAGAAACTGTCTAGAGCGCTAGTTGTGCAACCAATGGCGACCCCTTCTTCTTGAGCGCCAGCAAGTATTTTGCCTCGTCATAAGGCTTCCTATCCTGCCAGCAACGCCAGATAATGCGTATCCACTTGAACGCCAATGCCCGAATCGCCTCTTGGTGGGTCTTGCCCTTGCGCTTTTGAGCTTCATAGAACGCCTTTGCCCAAAACGAATGCTGCCTTGACTGCTCTGCCCACTCCACAAAGCTCTGCCTCAAAAACTTAGGACATGACCATCGCCAGTGGACCCAGTCTTTTTTGCCGCTACGCTCGGTTACTGGAGCAATGCCTGCATATTGCAACAGCTCTTGAGCACTGCTGAAACGAGAACGCTCCTCTCCAAATGCTAACAGTAACCGAGGGGCAAGATGCTCTCCTGCTCCTGGTAATGCAGCGAACAAATCAGCCTCTGGCATTTGGGCAAACAATTGCTCAATCCTTTCGTTGAACTGTTCAATGCTCAGTAACAATGTTCGTAACTGAAATGCTAATGCTTTGACAATCATTTTCGATGGTTCAATTACACCAACATCGTTTGTCAGTGGTGTCGCTGCTTTGATCTGTTCAATTCGCTTGGCATTCGTTTTCTTGTATCGACAGTGATGCGCTAGAAAAAACTGATTCAGTTGGTCTGACGCTTCCTGCTGAGCGGCTTCCAGGGTTGGATATTGCGTGAGAAAATCGCAAAACACCAGGGTGTTCTTGTCTGTGAACCAGTCGAGCGCTTGAGGATAGTAGCCCTTGAGTATGTCGGTGATGCGGTTGGTTAAACGCACTCCATCATCAACAAACTTGCGCCGCCACTCTACGAGTTTTTGGAGTTCTCGAATTTGCGAACTACCGGGTTGCCAGGCTGTGAGTTTGTCTCGGTGCTTGAGCAGCAACTCTAGTAGAATGCAGGCATCCGTTGGGTCATCTTTCGCGCGAGAGGGTGTGAAAGCACGACGGTACTTTGCCACAGTTTGCGGATTGACCGGATACAAAACAATGAAGTCGTATTGGCAGAGGGCATAGATCAAAGCCCCTTGTTTCTGCTCTGTACAAAGTGCTACTGGTTGACCCTCAAATCGGTCTCTGAGTTGGGCAACCCAAGCATGGATCGCTTCTGGAGTGTGAGGGAGCACACTCAGCTCGACGACATCACTGTTGGATGGTTGCAATGCGACATCGTGTTTCTTGCTGGCCCAGTCTAGTCCAATGCAGGCCGCAAAGGTATCCGTTGATGAAGCAGGCATCGGCATTCTCCTGGTGCTATGGCACAATGGGGAGGAAGTTGAAGCTTGAAGTCGAGCGAAGCCATTATGGAGGACATGAGCGGTCGTTCCCTAAGTATTCGTCGATTGACTTCAATCGGTTAGGGTGGGTGCGGCATTATGTTATGAGGCATCTGAGTGCCATCGGTTGGAGAGTCGTCACCCACTTCTCTATCATCACTGTTTCTGAGTCCATTACTCATCCAACAGTGCTGTCACCCCATAATTCGCTTGGAGCGGACTGTCGAGAGATCTTGGTATTGAGTTCAAGGTTATTCGCAGCCGCTCAAGCGAACCGTTAGACCGCCTGAGTTATCTGATAGAACGTAGTAAGATGTTATCGGTAAGACGCAATTTTCAAGTGTCTACATTCCATTTCTGAGCCTGTACAAGAAGGATGAAGTTATGTCGAGTTGGGCAGGATGGAAAAGGTGGTTTACCCCAAGTCGTTTAGTTCCGTTACTAACCATTGCAGGTGCAGGAACAGCAATTGTTCTCTCACTCATCAAGGTTGTACAACTTAGCACCGCAGAAGAAATCATTATTGCATTGCTTGCTCTGGTTTCTGTTGATGCTTTGAATGAGCGACTTAGCCTTCTTGAGAAGATTGAGGCTAGATTAGGTAGTCTTTCAACAGAGCAAGTTCTCAAGGGTAGACACAGCCTTAAAAGCCCTGTGGAAGAAGCGAAATATGCTTCGGAAATCTGTATTTGTGTAATTCACGGAACTTCAATTATTTTTCCTTACTTCGGATTCTATGAAAGTAAGATTAAAGATGGTTGTCATATTAGGATTATTCTTCTCAACCCCGATAGTCCATCTATCGAAGTACTAAATCTACTGAACAGACATTCACAGACGAAACAGCATATTTTATCTGCACTAGAAGGTGTAAAAGGATTATTAGCAGTAAATGCAAGGGGAAAATGTGAAATCAGACTTACCAATACATTTATCCCATTCAGCATGTTTGCTATTGACATTAAAAAAGAATCCGGTTCAATGAATGTTGAATACAATGCTTATAAAGTCTCGATTGATGATAAACCTCATGTTTTATTGACGGCATCAAACTGTCCCTATTGGTTTAACTATTATAGGCAACAGTTTGAGCAGATTTGGTCGGACGCAGTTACTTGGACACCATAAGGGTTGCTGCGTCGGTCTAACATAGCCTCTGAGGAAGACGGAAGCAAGTAGTTGTCTGAAACTTCCTCAATAGATATCCCTGGTTCTTGAATTTTGAACGAACAATTCCAGCTTGATTCTGAATACTTTATCGTATTTTTCAGAATCAACTTTTTGTGATTATTTTCATGTATTTTCTATTTCATCAATCTCCTCTTCATTAGCAACAGACAAACATTCATCAACTCATGTCTTGAGGTGTTCTACAATGGGAGAACCCTCGCGCTGTAATGCCGCAATGTACTTCGCTTCATCATACGCCTCTCGGTTCTTCCAACAGCGAAACAAAATGCGTATCCACTTGAACGCTAATGCCCGCATCGCAGCAGGATGAGAATTGCCCTTGGCTCGCTGCATTCGATAATACGTCCGTGCCCAAGCACAATGATGCCGACTCTGGTTTGCCCACTCTACGAATGTCTGTCGCAAAAAGATGGGGCATGACCACCGCCAATGTACCCAATTCTTCTTGCCACTACTCTCCCTAACGGGTGCAATCCCACAATAGCTCTGCATTGCTTGAGCACTCCCGAAACGATTGCGGTCTTGCCCAAATGCTACTCGTAACCTCGGTGCTAGATGAGGTCCTGCTCCTGGTAAAGCTGAAAATAACGCTGCATCCGCTAGCGAGCTAAACAACGCTTCAATTTTTGCTTCTAGCTCCAGCAGCCTCACCAACAACAGTTTGAGTTGTCCTATCAATGTTGCTACCAACCATTGCATCGGTTCGACAATGGCTGGGTCTTCTGTCAACGCTATGCCTGCTGTGGCAATCTGCTTCAGCCTACGTGTGATGGCACTGCGACGGGCAGCATGATGAGTACGGAAAAACTGGGTCAAATCCTCGGCTGTCGCTGCTTGAGCGGCTTGCAGAGTAGGATAGCACTCAACAAAGTTGCAAAACACTCGCGTGTCTTTGTCCTCGAACCAATCAAGCACTTGTGGATAGTAGTTCTTTAGGGCTGCCGTAATTCGATTCGTTAAGCGTACCTTTTCACCCACCAGCATCCGACGTGATTCAACCCACTGCCGCAAGGCTCGCAGCTCGGCACTCTCTGGCTTCCAAACAGGCAACTTATCGCCATGTTTGAGCAGGAGTTCGACCAGGATACGGGCATCTACCCGGTCAGACTTGGCACGAGAAGGTTGAAAGGCTTTGCGATAGTTGGCAACGGTGCGGGGGGTGATTGGGTAGAGGACTAAATTCTCGGATTGGCAGAGGGCATAGATGAGTGGACCCCGTTTCTGTTCTGTGCAAACGGCAACTATGGCATTGCCATAGCGTTGCTGCAAGCGCGTTACCCAGTTTTGGATATCCTGAGGCTGAGCCCCAATGCAATAGTTCTCAGTTTGACCAGTCGCAGGGTCATAAAGGTGGATATCGTGCTTGCGATCTGCCCAGTCAATGCCAATATAGGCAACGTACTGTTTTTTGCTCATGATGTTATGCTCAGATTGTCATCAGTCCAACTGACTGGGATGCTTCTGCTCAAAGCGAAAGGATTATGGGAAGTGTGGCTGCACTGACCTCTAGAGGATTCGTTAACGAGAGAAGCGCAGGGTGGGGCGAGTCGATATGTTAGTGGACATCAAGTGTCGCGCGCTGCATGGTCGTCTCCCACCCTGCTTCCCAGTTCTGAAGTTGAGTCTATCGCCTTTGCTTCAGTCCTGTCCCCCCATAAAGTCGCTGCAGCGGACGGTATCAAGATCTTGGTTGGGATGCAAAGGAAACTAGCTGCCGCTCAAGCGAGCCGTTAGCTGGCTCCGCACACAACCCTTGCACTCGTCTTTTAAGGTTATCGGTGAGTCCAGTTCCTACATAAAAACGTGCAAGTAAGGAGGGCAACAAGGTGGCTGACATTCGTATTGACACCAGCAGTCTGACCTACAAAAACTTCTTGATTTTAGGTCAGACTGCTACGCCTGTTGACGGATCTACTGGTGCTGTATTAACTCTTTTGCCTGGAACATACACTTTTCAGCAACCTGACATTGATGCTGATTTTTTGTTCGATATCACTTCAGAAGGGCTTGTAAATTACACTCTAGCACATGATAGTTTTCTGAGTGGTCGGGGAACCAGCACCTTGGTTGTTCGGGGTTTATCGATTACCCTCGATGCTACATTACTCTCTCACAATCTCTTGCCAACAGTAAGGGAGTCTAGCTCCTTGCTTCGGGATCGTACCCATGAGATGCATCTTCTCCCAGCCTCCAGATATGGATTCTATGTAGAAAGAGGAATTCTGGCGGATTTTCTATTTGGCGTGGATACAAACGGTCAGGTTATCGTTGACTCACGTTTTGCCGGTTTTGCTCAAGCCGATGGTCGAACTTTGAGAATTTTGGGGTATCGCTTAACACTCGATGGAAGGGAACTCTCACACGACCTTAAACCAGTCGTCGTTGAATCCTTTTTGCCGCGAGACCGTACTCATGAACTAACTCTCATACCTGCCTTTGGGTATACCTTCCAACCCGCAGCAGGGATTGTGGCGGATTTCTTCTTCGATGTGGATCTTAGTGGTCAGATAGTGATTGATCCACGTTATGGAGGTTTTGCTACAGCGAATGGGCGATCGCTGACCATTAGTGGGTATCAGATTACAATCGATGGACAGCAGTTGTCGCATGACCTCGCGGTGTCTATATCGGCTGCTAACCAGAATGCCCTGTCGCGAGACCGCACCCATGAGTTAATGCTAATACCAGCAGTTGGATATAGCTTTGTATCAGCACCGGGAATTGCGGCAGATTTCCAGTTTGCCCTGAGTGTGGATGGGCAAGTGGTTGTTGATTCACGCTATGGGGGCTTTGCTACAGCGAGTGGGCGAATGTTGACCATTAGTGGGTATAAGGTCATGATTGATGGACGAGAGTTGCTGCATGATCTGAGTCCATCTCTGTTGGGCAACCAGAATGTTCTGTCGCAAGATCGAGTCCATGAGTTAACTCTAATACCAGCATCAGCCTCAGCCTATGTGCTTACAGCATTTGGGAATCCGGAAATTCAGTTCCGAATAACCTTAGATACAAATGGAGGGGTAAGCATACTAGACGTACCAGGCGGGCTGATTCTCACACGTCCTGTGCCGCCACCCGCCACTCTTAGAGCATTCTACGCTGGATTTTTCCTACCAAATCGCGGTTCGCTGAGGGAGTTCTGTAAGCCTACGCAGGAGATTTTTGTTCGGCAGGCGATTCATGATCACCGTAAATTATTCTTCAACAATTTCTCACCCTTACGCGATATCGATAATCTGTTTAGTGGAGGCACTTCTGAGGAGGATGAGGATAAAGCTCTCAACCTTTTGCTTGGTTGTAGTCGCGCAGATGATCTCATCGACCTCGTTAACAAGCTGACCTGGGATCGGCTTGATGACGAACTGGATGAAAGCGATCTGACTCAGATCATGGATCGATTGAAGGTTCTCCTTGATCGACGAGATTACTTGATTGGCTTCTTGCTGCGCTGGTTTTTCCTCGTTGAGAACGAACGCTTGCCAAATATGGATTCCGATGTTCTAAGATCTTTCGCATCCAGCCGGACCTTAGAGGTGCGACACTCCATCGCAGATCAGAGTCTGAACCAGCGTGATGCTATTCTCGGTGGCATTGACATCATGGGTGGTATTGGTCACATGGCTCTACGGCAACTACCTACCTACGCTCTTGAGTTTAGACTGATCTTAAACACTGTGGCAGGACCCGAACTGTACCGCGTGGCTGAACTTCAACGCTTGTCTTGGGATGTGTTCTACACAGATCTGATCTGCACCCAACTGGCACGCGGAGAATATCGCTTGTTACAGGAGAGGCTTAAAGATCTATTTACAACTAACATCAACAACCCACAGTTCCAGTTTCCTGTGCAAAATATTGCACTTTACAACGTGCTACGACGATGGGATCGCTACTTCGTTGCAAGGTGAGCCGATCGAAATCTTTCTGGGTCGCTCCTAAAAGCAGTGCTCCGGTCAGCGTTCTGCCGAGAGCCGCAGAAACGGTTGGAGACGTTTCATGGCGGCGTACGGATTCAGCGGTAGTATTGGTGGTCGTCGCAGCCAAAACGCGTATCGTGCCGTCAGCGGCGATCCCGTGGATCAAGTGGTCCATATATTAAAAGTGTCGGCGTTCTGGGCAAACAAAGTCAATCGGACCGCGGCAAAGGTTGTTGTTTCAAGGACGGCACGAGGGTGATAGAATAGAATTTGAGGTAAAGAATGAGCACGCCTGCTAAGACCATTACAAAAGAGATAGACGCTAAAATTTCCGGGTCTGAAAACCGTAAGCAACTGCACGGAGTACATCTGCTGGGCATAAATGCCGAGCGCGTTGTTGCGATGCGGTACTCACGAAAGGATGAAAAAGGCCAGCCCGTGGAAGATTGGGAAGACATCGTAAAGCGCGTGGTCGGCCACGTTGCGACCGCAGAATCAGATCCCGCAAAAGCAAAAGCTTTCTACGATGAGATTTTTCCTGTAATGCTTGGCCGAGAGTTTATCCCGAATACGCCATGCCTGGTGAATGCGGGCAAGCCGAAAGGTCAATTGGCAGCATGTTTTGTTCTTTCGGTCCCGGATTCGATTGACGGGATAATGGAACACGCCCGGAACGTTGCGATCATTCATCAAACCGGCGGCGGCACAGGAATGACATACGAATTCCTGCGTCCCGCGGGCGCAATGGTAAATTCAACCCGCGGCGTAGCGAGCGGCCCCGTAAGCTTTATGAACATCGTCAACCAGACGACCGAGGTTGTAAAGCAGGGCGGTGTGAGACGAGGGGCGAACATGGGCGTTCTATCAGTATCTCACCCGGACATATTGCGTTTCATTCATTCAAAGAACGACCAAACAAGCCTGACCAATTTCAATATCTCTGTAACAGTTACTGACCGATTCATGGACGCGGTCGACAACGGAAGATGGTTTCAGACCGAATTTGACGGAGAGCCCTGGCAATCTCCTGTTTTTGATCCTGTAACAGATTCAGATTATCGCATTTATCGCCGCAGCGACGGAAGCACCATAACATTTGAGGACCGGGCTGCGTTTGAGAATATCGGCCTTGCGGACTGCACTGTCGAGGAACCGCCGATACCGGGAATGGTCTATGCTCCAGATATCTGGAACCGCATAATCGCATCGGCACATAAATACGCTGAACCAGGCATCGTGTTCATTGACGAGGTCAACCGTCATAACCATATGATGGCAACGATGGGACCGATCTTTTCCTGCAATCCCTGCGGCGAACAGTTTCTGCACGCGAACAATTCCTGCAATCTTGGTTCGATAGATGTCGCTAAATTCGTTACTTCCGACAGAGAGATCGAATGGGAGCGGCTTGCCAAGACTGTCAGAATATCGACGCGTTTTCTCGACAATGTGATCGATGCTTGCTATTTCCCGTTGCCGGAGATCGAGGACGTAGTAAAAAGAACTCGCCCGGTCGGACTTGGAATAATGGGCTTTGCAGACCTATGTCTGAAACTTGAGATAACATACGGTAGCGACGATTCATTGAAACTGATCGAGCGCCTGCTCGGCTTCATTCGCCGTGAAGCATGGCATGCCTCTCTCGAACTCGGTGCCGAGAAAGGCGTGTTCCCGGAGCTTGAAGGAAATCGGGTGGCTTATGAAGAATTTCTATTTGACGAGATCGGGATAGAACGGAGCGTTCCGATCACCCCGAGAAATTATGAAGTAACGACGATCGCCCCGACCGGCACGATATCGCTGGTCGCAGAGACATCTTCCGGCATCGAGCCGAACTTCTCTTGGGCTTATATCCGACAAGACACGCTTGGCACGCGCACATACGTTCATACGCTGGCAGCGAATGCTCTCGGGATCGATGTCGATCAAACCAATGCAGAATCTATAAAGGAAGCCGCCGAATTCGTGGTTGCTCATCAGGATAAGCTCCCGCCATATTTTGTTTCGGCGATGGAGATCTCTTCCATCCAGCACGTAAAAGTACTAGCCGCTGCTCAGAAGCACGTTGACAATTCGATCTCTAAGACGTGCAACGGAGCTCGTGAAGACACCGTCAAGTCGGTTGATGAGCTCTATCATCTGGCACGGGAGCTCGGCTGCAAGGCAGTCAGCTATTATCGAGACGGAAGCCGCGAGGGACAGGTGCTGACAACGATGCCGTCCGGAAATAAGGCCGGTGAGCAGACATCAACCGGATACGATGGGAGGGGATCACAAAATGCTAACTCATCACGATCAATCGGCTCGGGTTCTCAAAGGGTCGAGCGGCCACGCGAGCTTCAGGGGTCAACGTGGCGAATACCTTTCGACAATCAGTACCTCTATGTAACGGTAAATCACGACGGAAATCGAATTCTTGAGGTCTTCGTCGCCGGGCCGATAAGTGCGGGCGTCGGGCTTCTCGCTTCAAAGATGCTTCGCGGCGGCTTTGAGGTAAAAGAGGTTGCTCGAAGCCTGAATAAAGTATCCGGCACGCACGCAGTATGGTTCAATGAACGGTTACTGACCTCGCCCGAACAGGCAGTAGCCGAATGCCTCCTGCTTGTCGATCGGCGACTAAATGATCTGCCTTCATCCGGGCGACAGAACGGAACGTCAGCGACGGGAGGAATAAAGAATATTATGTCAGAACTGATAGGTGAGTGTCCGGAATGTCGCGGACAGCTTGAGCATGCTTCTGGCTGCGATTCTTGTCGGGACTGCGGCTATTCAAAATGTAAATAGGCCGCTCGGTAAAGATCGGCAAACCGAAGAGTAAGAGACCGCCCGAAGACCTTTCCAAATTATTGGAGAAAGATAGTCGGGCGGTCTTTTAGATCACGGCCGCGGGTTACGGGATATATGCCGCCGGTAATGGTGCGTCTCCCGAAAGTCCGAACGGGACCACGCCCAGTCCGCCGCTCGAGCGGTTGATATACCAGATAGATTGCGACGTCCTAAAGACCGCCGGATCTGCTTTTCCGTCTCCGTCGTAATCGCCTGCTACAGGAATATCCCCATTTAGACCGAACGGGAAAGCATAGTAACTAAAGTCCTCGCTTCTGAGCACATACCAGAATCCATTGCTTGGCCGCCAGAGTGCGATGTCCGCTTTTCCGTCTCCTGTGTAGTCGGCAGGCACGGCCTTATCCGTGGAAAGGCCGAACTGGAACGCTATAACGCCTGATGATGACCGGTTGATCCACCATTCTGCTCCGAATGGCCCATTTGCTCTGAAGATAGCTATGTCTGAACTGCCGTCATTGTCATAGTCCGCAACGATCGGCTTGTCGCCCGGCAACCCGAAATTCTCTGTCCTGAAGCCGCCTGAAGATAGCTGAATGAACCAAAGCCCAGCGGACGGCCTGAACAATGCAGGATCGGCCTTTCCGTCGCCGTCAAAATCGCCGGGAGCCGGGATGTCTCCTGCCGTGCCGAACGGAAACGCATAGAAGCTCAGGTCCTCGCTCCGTAGAATGAACCATTGTCCGGTCGATTCGCGCCAAAGCCCTACGTCAGTCTTCCCGTCGCCGGTGAAATCAGCTGGAACCAATTTGTCAGTTCCCTGCCCAAACTGGAAAGCAACCGTGCTTTCATTAGAACTTCGCTGGATCCACCATTCGCCAAGTCCGGGACGGAAGATAGAGACATCAGTTCGACGATCTCCGTCAAAATCCATAAAGGCTGGTTTTGCCTGGGCCTCGCCAAAAATGGTGAACGTAAACAAACGAGAAACGGCAAAACCGTTCGCGGCCACCGGATCGACAACATACCAGCGTCCGTAAAATGTGCGTCCGATCAAGGAAGGAGTATTGGGTATCGCAATACTAACTGAGCCCTGACCCGCCGGGTTCAGCGTAACCGTGCTGCGATGAAAATCACCGGAAGCCGGAATACTGCTCCCGACACCTGGATCCGCTGAGGCAATGACCAACGTTGCCGATGATGAGGCCAAAGACTGGCCGACCGCAACAGTAAAGCTCGGGTTTCCTAAAAGCGGCGGTTCAATGGCAACGGCATTTGGTGTAAGTCCGCCTGTTCCGGCTCGGCCTGTTCCGCTGATGACCGGCACGCGATTCGATTCAGTATAAAGTTTCGGCCGGTCGAATGGTGGAAGCTCATCCCTTACCCTAACATCGGTCAGCGGGCGCTTCAGAAATGCGACCAGATCAGCCTGTTGTTGGGGCGAAAGCCCGAGCGGACGTATCAATTGACGGTCGATGTTCGGGGCATTATGATCACCGCCACGGTTGTAAAATGCCACGACATCTTCAAGTGTAGCGAATCTTCCGTTGTGCATATACGGCCCGCGCAGCTCAACGTTTCGCAAGATCGGGGTTCTAAATTTCCCGTTGTCCTCCGGATTTTGTGTTACTGCACCGCGGCCCGGATCATCGGCCGTTGGCCTAACGCCGATATTGTGAAAGATATGATCGGTCATCAAGGCACCGTCGTGACATGCGGCACATTGGTTATTTATGAAAACCTGGCGTCCGCTCTCTTCCTGCGGCGTCAATGGTTCGATCTGCGCGGCCCAACGATCAAAAGGTGTCCGATCGGAAAAAAGCGTTCTTTCATGGGTCGCTATCGCTAAAGCGATGCGGGCAGGGGTTACCTCCGGCGTACCGAACGCTTCCTCGAAAAGCTCCGGATAGGTTCGCCCTCCGATCCATTCCTGCAGCGATTGCGGAATGTTCCACGCAAGAGCGAGCGGTTTTACACCATTCATTCGCGCAGCGGCATCGACCCAATCGCGCCCATTATGAGCCATTTCGACCGGCGAAAGCGGCGGTCCTACCGATTGGCTTTCAAGCGAACCGCGGTCATTCAAGATCACTGCGTTCGAAAGCGGGTCACGGAAAATATTCTCTGCCCGTCCGTCCCAGAAAAGCCCGATCGGTTCGTATGCTGTGTTCAAGTATGTAGGCGATTTCCTATTTGTAACTTGCGGACGAAGACCAAAGATCGGGGCTCCGATATAATTACCGCTTGCATTGCTGCGAGGAACACCGGGCGAACCAAAAATATCATCATCCGTGTTGAGTATCCCATCGGGACCGGGGTTACGGGCCATTATATCCCCGATCACGGTTCGTGGATCTGAACCACCTTCTGCCGGACGATGACACGTACCGCAGGAAACCGTTCGTGTGGATGAAAGCTGTTCATCCCAAAATAGAACCTTGCCAAGAGTGGCTTTTGCTGCGGTCACAGGATTCGCGGTTGGAGAGACCGGTGGTTCCAGCGGCACCTGCGGCCCTGGCACTATAACTCCATTTGCCCGGAGGCCTTGGTCCGCAGAGCTCAACTCGCTGTTTCCCGAGGAATTCTCAGCGCGTACCCAATAAAAGTAGTTCGTACTGGTAGCGGCCGTCGTATCGAAGAAATAGTTTGCCGCCGTCGAGCCAATTTCAGTTGCCGTATTCGGATCGTTAGATGTGCTGCGGAATACTCGGTACGTGGTCGCCCCGCGCACCGCATTCCACATTACGCCTATCTTATTCACATAATCACCATCAGAGGCGTTAACGCCGGTCGGTGAAGACGGAACCGCAGCGAAAGATCGCCCTTTCACAGTAACCGGACTATGATCAAACGCAAGAAATACCAATCCGAACAAGCCGAACGCGGCCAGTACGACGAATTTTGATCTGGACATTAAAAGTGACTCCAATAACTCTGACGAAGAATCGAATTCCCGACCGTAACTGAAAGAAACACAGCGGGAAAAACCGTAAAAGTTTATCAAAGCACGGAAAACGATACAATCCGAAATTTGAAGAGTCCTGTGCTCTAATTTCTCGGCCCTGCTTGACAGCTCGGACTACTCGGCGTTTCCCGTTTACCTATTGCTTAAGCCCAGTATCCAATTTGCGAGCCTCTGAGAATTGTTTCTCAGCAATTCGATCCATTCCAAGATTCTTCAGCCGCGTACCAAGCATCCATCTGAAGCGAGCGTCTCGGGGGGTGAACTGTTCTGCTCGCCGTTCGAAAGTTGCCGCGGTATCCATTGCGCTTCGTACCTCTGCGGCCCCCGCAAGAAAATTATTCGCAAGCGGCAGGCCCGATCCTTTCTTTACCGCCGCCTGCCATGCCGCTTCAGCCTCTTCCACCCGACCCAACCGCCAGAGTGCTTCACCCAATTCCTCATATCCGGCCGCGAGATCGGAGCTTGTCTCGAGGGCGCTTTTCAAACTCACCAAAGCTTCTTCCGCTCTGCCCGATCTGCTTAGGATGGCCCCGCGATAATACAATGAAAGCGTTCTTTGCCTTCCCGTGCTCAAGGCTGCGGCTTTATCAAGAAGCTCTGCGGCGGTCTCTTTATTTCCGGCAAGATATTCTAACCAAGCTAGCTTTGGCATTGCATCGACGTTTGTAAAGAGTCCCGATCTCATCGCCCGATGGAGATGGTCTTTACCTATCTGGACATTGCCACGGTCGGCTTGCGTCAGCCACCGTGATGGATCGGAAGTAGCAAGTGCCAATTCATCCGGTATTGTTATGTTCTCAAAGGCCCTTGCACCAGCCGATTCGTGATAACGGATATATCCGCTATGTGCAACGAGAGCCAGCCAGAGCATTGCGAAGGCAGCAAATATCCCGCCGCGTAAGGTGAAACGTCCGCCAGTGCGAAGGCTCTTGCCGTAAAATGTCTGATCAGCTGACCGGAAAAGTTTCAAGAGTTTCAAACCTAAGAACGTACTTACGATCGCGATGCCTATCGCCATCAGCATCGGGACAAGCTGGTAAACATTCCAGACAGCAAAAAGCGAAGCAAAGAAAATGATAATGCCCAGAATCTCTTCGCTCCACGTAAGCGAATACCCGGTACCAGAAAGATCCTTCGGTTTTTTCAAGGTCAACGTTGCTTGCTGCGATGACCCTAACGTCGGTCTTCATTACTTTGTTGCCGCCAACGCGTGTGAACTCGCCGTCCTGAAGTACCCGCAAAAGTTTGACCTGTGCCTGCATAGGCATCTCGCCGATCTCGTCAAGGAAAAGGGTCCCGCCGTCTGCTTCTTCGAATTTCCCCCTGCGCAGATTCCGCGCGTCCGTGAATGCCCCTTTCTCGTGTCCGAACAGCTCTGATTCTAGAAGCGTTTCCGGGATGGCCCCGCAGTTGATCTTTATGTATGGCTTTCCGTCCCGCCCTGAATTGAAGTGGATCAGATTTGCAAGAAGCTCCTTTCCGGTTCCCGATTCGCCTTGTATCAACACTGTTGTGTTCGTGTTCGCAACGCTAAGTGCTAACTCAACGGCCCGCTGTATTCCCTTCGCTTGCCCAATTATCTCGCTGCTCCGCTGATACAGTTCTGCCTTTAGACGCATTACCTCGGCAGAGAGCCGGTCACGTTGCAAAGCTGTCCCTATCTGATCCGCAATACCTTCGACAAGAGCTATGTCATGGTCTTCGAACGTTATTGGATCGCCCCAGACGAAACCCAGCAAGCCGAATGTCCTTCCTTCGACCCGCACCGGCGAAAGTAGTGCAGCCTTTCCGCCTAGTGACCTATTGAATATCAGCCGAAGAGCAAATGGCAGCTCCGCATCTGTTACGGAGCGTGTCCGTCCATCACGAATAAGCCCTGCCACGGCCGGGAAAGTATTAATATCAAGTGCTCGTCCGTGGGATTCAACGATCTTCAACACTCTACTCGGTGTTTTGCCTTCAGCGGCTTTGAATGACGCAAGCGAGATCCGCTTTTCTGTCTGATCTATGACGCCCAGTGCTCCATAATCTGCTCCGACGAGACCTATGGCTCGCTCAAGTGCCCGTGCTGAGACCTCATTGAAATCTGAATGAGAATTCAAAGTATTTGCGATCTCCAGCAATGCGTTCGTTCGTCGTGTTTCTTGCTCTTGTGCCACGTAAAGCCGTGTGTATTGATAACCGATCGCCATCTGACGAGCTATCGATTCGAGAAATTGGACCTCTTCGTCAAGCCAGATACGGGGCTTATTGGTATCGTGTAGCCCGAGCAGACCGATCACATTTCCGCTCAAGCTGATGGGTATTATCAAAAGTGAGCGTGTCTCAAGGGCTTTTGCGAAGAACTTAAGCGTCGGGTCTTTCGCTTTGGCAACGTCGTTAATGCGAATCGGAACAGAGATATCAAATTGTTCGGAAAGGCGTTTTCTATCTATCGGAATAACGGTTCCCTTACTCGACGGTATCCCTTTCTCCCGCCGCCATTCGTGGCTTATGCGAAGCTCTTTATTGTCGACAAGCTGGAGGACATCACACCTGTCTGCCTCCAGCATCCGTCCGATCTCCGAGACTACAACATTCAAAAAACGCTCGATCTGTATGGTTTCAGGAAGGTCGCGGGCGAGGCGTTCGATGATCGCCTCACGAGCCTCATGCATTTTAAGCTTCCGATCAAAAGGGAGTTTGTCAGTTTCGTCTATCTCGATCTTCATTTAGCCACGCATAGACCGCATCGCATAAATTGCGGGTCAACTTGATACAAATATGCCAACCTGATACACAATACGATCCCGCGTTACATTTTAACACAGATCAACGAGGTCGGTTGGCAGCCGCAGGAGTTCGGAGCTGTCGAGGCTCTGGAGATGATTGAGTCGCTCGCGGTGATGGCTTTTCAGTAGGTTTTGTGTCCGGTCTTGATGTGTTCGAATTTGAGGTGTCAGACTGGGGCTCAGAGCGGGTGTTCGAACTTGAGGAACTATCTGTGTCTTTCTTTGCGGAAACGTAATCGATCCTGCTGCGTCCGGCTTCTGCATCTGAAAGCAATTCTTCTGCGTCAACATTTTCCGGATCCAGTTCCAAAGCTTTTTTTAGCGGAGCGATCGCTTCTCGGTACTGAGCGAGTTTTATCAAGATCTTGCCCAATTCTATCTGATACTGAGCATCCTCAGGATTAAGCTTTACTGCTTGCCTAAATGCCTTTGCAGCCTGCTCATCACGATTAAGTTTGTTGTAAGCAAGTCCAAGGCTGAAATATGCCTGATGATTTTCAGGATGCTCATCGACCACTTTTTTGAACGCATCGGCAGCCTTTTCAAACGCTATCTGTGAATTAGATTTCTTTTTCGGATCAGTATCTCCGGGGATCGGCTGATTCTCAAGATTCATCTGATCACGCATTTCAACCAAGGCATATGCTACGCCTAGATTGAAATAGGCGTCCGCAAGGCCGGGATCTAGCTTTACAGCTTGATTCAGTGCTGCGATTGCCTTCTCAACCTCGTCCTGATCGAGAAACTTTGTGCCCTCTGCCAAAGCTGTCTGAGCATCTGAGTACTCCGGAACTACTGAGACGTCGGTATTCGAGTTATCAGCCGTCTCCGATGTAGTACCGCCGCAGCCGATGAAAAGAAGAACCGCAAGGTATATAGATGGTAACAAAGCTCGTCGCAACATACGAAGAAATCAACCCGGTGGGAAAATGAACTGCCGGCCCGCAAGCAAATGGACGTGCAGGTGAAAAACGGTCTGGCCGCCATCCTCATTCGTGTTTATAACAACCCGATAACCGCGCTCGGAAAACCCGAGATCGCGAGCGATCCTTGCTCCAGTGACCAAAAGATGGCCTAGCATTTCCTTTCGCCCTTCATCCACACGATCAAGCGAATCGAAATGTTCCCTAGGAATGATCAGAATATGTCTCGGGGCTTGCGGATGCAGGTCGTTGAACGCGATACATATGTCGTCCTCGTAAACTCGAGTTGACGGTATCTCACCTTTTATTATCTTGCAAAATATGCAATCAGAATTTGCCATCAGCCTATGGGTAAATTAAATCATACCGCGTTAGGAAATTAAACTGCCTCTGCCACAGCGGAGTCTTCCGTAACCCTCTCAATATCAGCACCGATCGAGCGGAGTTTTCTAACGATCCGTTCATAGCCTCGGTCAATGTGATAAACGCGATCGATCAACGTTTCACCTTCGGCACACAAAGCAGCAAGAACCAACGAGGCAGATGCTCGCAGATCTGAAGCGATCACAGGAGCGCCGGTAAGCTTTCTGGGCCCCCTTACTATTGCCGTGTTCCCGTTGATATGGATATCGGCACCCATTCGGATCATTTCAGAAGCGTGCATGAACCGGTTCTCAAAGATAGTTTCGACAATTTTCGATGTTCCCTCAGATCGTGTCATCAGCGCCATATACTGGGCCTGCATATCCGTCGGAAATTTCGGGTGCGGTTCGGTTATCACGTCAGCAGCTTTCAACCCGTTACCAGAAACTCTTACCTTTAGCGTGGAGTCGTTCTTTTTTTCTATCTCAACGCCTACGTCCGAAAGCTTCGATATCACTGCCGCTAGGTGATCTGGACGACAGTGTGCTATCTCAAGCTCCCCGCCCGTTATCGCAGCAGCAACGATGAACGTGCCAGTCTCAATGCGGTCGGGGATAATCGTGTGTTCAGCCCCGCCCAATTCATCGACACCTATGATCTCGATCTCCGGGGTGCCTGCGCCGCTTATTTGAGCTCCCATTTTCTTTAATAACTCCGCAAGGTCCTCGATCTCCGGTTCCATTGCTGCGTTCCTGATGATCGTTCTGCCCCGCGCCAGCGATGCGGCCATCATCACATTCTCAGTTCCAGTTACCGTAACCTTTTCGAAATCTATTTGTGAGCCCTCAAGCCTACCCTTAGGAGCCCGAGCAACCACATCTCCGGATTCCAGCGAAACAGTTGCTCCAAGGCGTTCGAACGCCATCAGATGAAGATCGATAGGACGGGTACCGATCGCGCATCCGCCAGGCAAACTTACCTTCGCCTTCCCAAAACGGGCTAGCAAAGGCCCAAGAGCGAGCACGCTCGCACGCATCGTTTTTACAAGTTCGTAGGGTGCCTCAAATGTATCGATGTTCGCCGCGGTCACTCTGTGCGTGCGAAGCTCAGGTGTCAGTACCGTGGCTCCGAGGTCTTCAAGAAGGCGTCGTTGTGTGATCAGGTCCTTGACATATGGGACATTGTGAAGCGTGACCGTTTCAGCAGTTAAAAGCGTAGCCGCAAGGCAAGGCAGGGCAGAGTTCTTTGCACCGCCGATCTCTATCGTGCCTTTTAGCGGATTCCCGCCGCGGATGAGAAATTTATCCATACGTGGTCAATGATTTCGAATAATTAATAGTTATGGAAAGCAACACTTAATGTTATCATAAAAGGGCTGACGCAGCATTTGGTATTGAGGATCAAAGGGGCCGATTAGTTACACCAAAAGGGAACTTCTGCGGTGATCAATATTAGTTTGGTGTGGTTGTTTCTTTCTGATGAAAGTATTGCAACCTATCTTACGAAGAGATTCATCTCACCTTCAGCTTCGATCTATTTTGGATAGTTAAGAAGCATTTGTTTGGACAAATTGCCCCGGATGACAGCCCTCCGATCATCCGGGGCTGTTTATGTTGTTTGTTGGGTGGATAATGCGCGTCGGATCTGCCGCAAATGCCGCATCTGATGCCCTCCGCGAAGTACAAGCCATTCCGCGGCCGACAGCGGCCCGAAATACGGATGCGGGAATTTGTTCTCCGAATCATTGAACTGCAGGAATTTATCTTTTAGTTCGGCGAAAGCCTTGTCATTCTCGGCGATGAGATCAAGAGAATCGGTGATAGAGACATTTCCCGTGGGGCGAACCATGTCCGGTGCATCTAACTTCATTTTTCGAGCTTTATCAAAAAACTTCTCGACATCTTCAGAAACTAGAGGCCCTGCATTCTTGGTTGCCCCTCGTGACTCAGACTTTTCGAGAAGTTTAGTGCAGATCTTCACAATGCCCGCATCGACCACTGCAATGTGTTCGACGATCTCCCGGACAGACCATTCATCTGCCGATGCTTTGAATGTTGCGGCCTGATCATCTAGGCCCAAAACGGCCTGAGTAAGTTTCTCGCTCGCCAACGTGTTGGCTGTATATGCATCCTCGATGGTTTGAAGTTTCATAATCGCTCAGTTGTCTGCGGCTTGCGGAGCAAATACGAGCCGATGCCAGCGCGGAAAGCTGGAAACGCTGTCGGCCTCATTCAGCATCCGCTTTATAAAAGCCGTCTGGAAATATAAGAGTTCATCGGATGCCCAATGAAGGGCAACAATTGGATTGAATGATGCAAGCGTGTTCGGATCGGGAAGCGTCTCGGTGGACACATTCGCCTGGTTGCTGTTTGCAGGAGGAGCTTCAGATCCCTCAGGTGCATTCAATGATCGTGCCTGTTCACGGTCGTACGCCTGTGAGGAAAGCAGAAGGCTGTTTCGAAGTGGGATCGCAGCCTGCGTCGGCACTGTACCGCCCGCATCGTATATACGGACCTGATCATTATAAGCACAAGCGATCTTTTTAGAATCCGGCGACCAAACAGGATGTACCGAGGTTAATGAATCGTCAAGGAGACGTTCTCTACCGTTTCGCTCGACCACACGAGGTCTTCCGGCAGGTACGAAAACCTCTCCGCGAGACTTGGCCCCACGCTCGCGATATCCCCATTCGACTACCGTAGAGGCAAGAGTTACAAGCATTGAGCTGTCCGGCGACCATTCGTAGTAGTAGTAGATCAGACTCTCATTTTGCGTCAGTGGTCTGGTACCTCCGCCGTCGCTGTCCGCAAGATAAAGTTGGTCAGAGCGGAATGTAAGTATTCCGGTCGGCGGTTGCGGTGTCGAAACCGGAGCGGGTTCGTTCGTGTTCGAAGCTGTTTCCCTGTTCGCATTTTCATCTGCATCTTCCACCGGCACCACGGGCCCTGAATTTGATTCGCGTTCTGCCGGATTTTCTGGTACCGCAGTTGCAGTCCGAAGCATTGCAACAAATGCTACCGCACGCGAATCGGGCGACCAGCGAATGGTATCCGGAAAGTGAACGGCCATCAGGTCAGAGGTAAGTTTTCTAAGAAGTGTTCCGCCTGAGTCGTATAGATCTAAGCGATAATCACCTGGTTGATCTCCCGGTCGGCTATAAACCACGGCAGCCTTTTTCCCATCGGGCGAAGGAAATACGCGGTCTAAAGTTTCGGCGCTCCGATTCAGCTCAAAATCCCTCTGTATGCCTACATTTATCGCACCGTCCTGTTCTTTCGCAGCAACCGTCGGCGGAGGCACATCGGCCTCGTAACGGTAGCTTAATCTTACTGCAGGCACGTCAGAAAGCGATGACGGCCCGGTCCCGCTACCTGCCTTATCAGGCGGTGTGCATCCGGAAATAACAATAGCCGCAATAAGGAATAGGCCAAATTTATTGGATCTGATCATTTCTCTTGAAAGTGGTCGCCCGCAAAATGGGATCAAAGTGGAGAATTCAAATACTCCTGATACAACCGCTTCTGCAGTTCTGTCGCATTCGCCAACGGGGCGAATGTAAATGATTCTCGCAGATTCTCTCCAAGCACGAACTCGATGTCCCGAAGGCGATCGAACCTAAAGATCGTAAGTCTCACAGTATCTCCAGGTTTTCTTTCACCGATATACGTTTGCAGGAATGAAAGGTTCGCACGGTGCCCATCTACCGCGACGATCTGATCACCTATATTAAGGCCCTGTTCAAATGCCGGAGTTCCCGCACGTACTGTTCTTATGGTAAGGCGGCCCTGTTCCTCTGCAAGGTCAGCCCCGATGTATGATTTCCCTGCATCGTTCTTCGAGGCATTAAGCGAAAGTCCTATGCCATGAACGATAGAATTATAGTCAATCTCCTGTCTTCCGCGGACATAACCGCTGAAGAGATCCTCAAGGCTTTGGCCTGCCATCAATTCGGAGACCTTCTGAATATCTTGCGGTGCAAGGCATTCAACGCCAAGACGCAGAATGACGATCCGGATATGAAGATCCCGGTCGTGATAACCGTTTATGCCGATCGTTCGTTTACATTTGAGACCAAAACGCCGCCAGCTGGCGATCTGCTCAGAAAAGCTGCTGGTATCCCGAAAGGTTCGGGTAAACCGAATCGCGAAAAGGTAGGCACCATCTCGCGTGACAAGATCCGCGAGATCGCTGAAAAGAAAATGCCGGACCTTAATACGACGAACATCGAAGCAGCGATGCGAACTATCGAAGGCACGGCAAGATCGATGGGATTGACCGTTGAAGGATAGATCTCGAACAACAGATCTATTCGAAAGTAAATATTAGGGAGGAAGTGAAAGCTTCCGTTAATACCTGGAGGTAAAATGAAACGAGGCAAGAAATACCTTGCCGCTCTCGAAAAGATCGAGGCGGGCAAGAAACACACCCTTGACGAAGCGATCGCGAAACTTAAAGAGATCGCCTTCGCAAAATTCGACGAAACAGTTGAGTTGACGATGTGGCTCGGTGTTGACCCGCGAAAAGCGGATCAGCTTGTTCGCGGCACCGTTGTCCTGCCCCATGGGCTTGGCGGCGCAGCGAAACGCGTGGTCGTGATAGCTCAGGGAGACAAGATCAAAGAGGCAGAAGCTGCGGGAGCGGATATTGCCGGCGGTGACGATATCGTCGAAAAGATCAAAGGCGGCTGGCTTGATTTTGATGCATTGATCGCAACGCCCGATATGATGGGCAAGGTCGGACAGCTTGGTAAGCTTCTTGGGCCGCGCGGACTTATGCCGAATCCGAAAACGGGAACGGTAACGATGGACGTCAAGACCGCTGTCGAAGAGACAAAGGCAGGTAAGGTGGAATATCGCGTTGATAAAACGGGCGTTATTCACTCGCCTGTCGGAAAGGTCTCTTTTGATGAGGAGAAGTTGAAAGAGAACGCCCGCGTTCTAATCACGGCCGTGATGAAGGCAAAACCAAGCACGGCAAAGGGGCGCTATCTGAAAAAGATAAATTTAGCCGCAACGATGAGCCCGGGCGTCTTGCTCGATGAGCTGGCATACGTTTAGTGAGGAGCGATTGTAGAAATGAAAACAAGAGAAATAAAAGCAAAGGATCTGGCCGCCCTCACGGAATCGCTGAAGACGGCAAAATCTGCGATGGTCGTTAGTTTTAATAATCTGACCGTCGCTAAGGACCAGGAATTCAGGAACAATCTTCGAGCGGCTGGTGCGCAGTACAAAGTGGTCAAGAATACGCTTGCGCGACTGGCTGTCAAAGGAACTGATTACGAACAAGCGACCGATTCATTCAAGGGTGTAACCGCAATAGCTTGGACGGACAATGATCCGGTGGTGCTCTCAAAGGCGATCTCCAAGTTCATGAAGGACAACGCCGACCATTACACATTCAAAACAGGCGTTGTTGATGGAAAATTGGTCGATCTGAAACAGGTTACCGAGATCGCAAGTCTGCCTTCGAAAGAAGAGCTTATTTCAAAGCTGCTCTTCGTGCTTAATGCACAGGCACAGCGGATCGTTACCGTAATCAATGCTGTTCCGCGTGATCTGGCAGTTGTGATCAAGCAGATCGGTGAACAGGAAGGCCGCGCGGCTGGTTCGCCAGCTGAGGCAAAGGCTGAGGAGTCGGCTGCGGAAGCTGCGCCGGAAGCTCCATCTGAAGAAGCCGCTCCATCTGCTGATACCACTGACGAGAATGGTGGCGATCAGCCTGAAGCTCCGACAGAGGCGGCAGAAGAAGCTCAGAAAAAGAAGGAAGAAGAGCAGGACGCGTCTTCGCCGGAGGCGGAACAGGCTGCTGAAGCGGAAGAAGAGAGATCAGAATAGTTTAGAGGCCTTAAGTTCGATCCAGACCGAACACTAAGGCTTCATTTGAGATCGCGGGAAACGTCCCGCACAGAGGCCGTACTCAAGGAAAACGAGCCGGGTGATATGTCAGGTCACCTGTGCTGCTCGGACAAAAAGGAAAAGGAGATGCAACCTTGCCCTTAAGTCCCGTGGGTTCTATCGGCTGACAACAAAGCCGCGGATCGAGAATGGAATGTCGGACACCGATGGCCCATGAAGATTCGCGAATGGAAATAAGAACCCTATTAGGAGAAAGTAAAGAAAATGGCAATCACAAAAGACGACGTAGTCGAATATTTGAAGGGAATGACGCTTCTTGAGGCGTCTGAGTTAGTAAAGGAGCTTGAAGAGGTATTTGGCGTTTCAGCCGCAGCCGCAGCTGCTCCGGTGATGGTTGCTGCCGCGGGTGCGGGAGCAGGTGACGGCGCTGCCGCTGCTGAAGAAAAGGATTCGTTCGATGTTATCCTTTCGGCCGCAGGCGGCAACAAGATCGCCGTGATCAAGGTTGTCCGCGAGATCGTTGCGGGTCTTGGGCTTAAAGAAGCGAAAGATCTAGTTGACGGGGCACCGAAACCGCTCAAGGAAGGCGTTTCGAAGGAAGAGGCTGAGGAGATCAAGGCCAAGCTTACGGAAGCCGGAGCAACCGTCGAGGTTAAATAGATCGTCCCGAATTCATTTGGTCAGCCCGCTGCACAAGCCGCAGCGGGTTGATTTCAGCAAGTCTCGCTGATATTCTAACAGGGAGACTTTTCTCGGTTCCATTTGCCTGCTTTAATGGGTGTTGGGCTATGCTCAATTAAGTCCTTTGTGTAGAGCAGGTTAGAGCAGGATCGCTATAGACAGTGGGGAGTAAGTGTCCGGTTCAGACACACTCATAAAACCAGAATAAGACAGCAAACTGCTGAAAAGCGGTCGGGGCATACTATACCCTTGACCGCCTTTGCCGTCTTTTTTGAAAAACTTTTATCGGCGGAACCCGTCGAATATTTGAGCATCGTAACAGTATTCGACCGATAAATCAATAGGTATTTTCCTTGGCCAAATTCAACAATATGATCAACAATCCGCTTCAAAATAATTCGGCCGGGCTGGGCCGCAGGACCAGTCAGGCACCCGAACGCGTTGATTTTTCAAAGATCTACACATCAGCTCAGATACCGAACCTGATCGAGGTCCAGCGCGAATCTTATAACCGATTTCTTCAGATGGACCTTATCCCTGAAGAGAGGGACAATATCGGGCTTCACTCCGTTTTTAGATCTACGTTCCCTGTGTCGGATTTTCGTGAGACAGCAACGCTGGAATACGTTGAGTATCAGATCGGCAATTGGCAGTGTAAATGCGGAAACCTGGAAGGTTTGGAGCATCTCCGGGCAAACTGTAAAAGCTGCGGTTCAAAAATAAAGGTTGACCCGTTCAATCCGGCAGAAGTTCTTTGTAACAACTGCGGGACGTTCAATGCGGTTCGCCCGAATCTTTGCAACAACTGCGGCGAACCGGTCGGACTAAAGCATAAGCACGACCAGCAGGAATGTCAGGAGCGCGGTATGTCATACAGCGTTCCTCTAAAGGTCAAGATACGTCTGACGGTTTACGACAAGGACCCGGAAACCGGCACCTCGACCATCCGCGATATCAAGGAAGAAGATGTTTTCTTCGGCGAGATACCGCTGATGACCGACAACGGAACCTTTATCATAAACGGTACCGAACGCGTCATCGTGTCACAGCTTCATCGCAGTCCGGGTGTTTTCTTTAAGGGCGATCGCGATGAATATCTTGCGAAGATAATTCCCTACCGCGGTTCGTGGGTGGAATTCGAATACGACCAAAAGGGATTGCTGCACGCACGGCTCGGCAAGCGAAAGCTTCTGGCGACGATCTTTTTGCGTGCCCTTGGCCTGTGGCTTTCGCCGCAGATCGATATGAAGACCGTTTCTGACAGCATTTTAGAAGAAGTGGTCAAAAATGCTGAATACACGGATTCAGATATTTTGAAACTTTTTTATACGGTTGATGAGGCCGTCGTAGAAAAGGGCAAGCTTTTCATACGCGTTCCTCAAGAAGGCAACACGAACCTTGTCGGTATGCGTGCCGAAGAGGACATCAAAGACAAGAAAGAAGAGGTAACGCGGGTCGGGAAAAAGGTAACAAAAATGGCTCTCGGCGAACTTCGTCGGATGGGCCGTGAACGTGTTCAGGTAAACCCCAGCGATCTTGAAGGGGCCGTAGCTCTTGAGGATATCATCAACACAGAGACCGGTGAGGTCATAATTGAGGCGAACACGGAGATCGCCGCCGCGAAACTTCAGCAGATAATCGAAGAAGGCATTGAGAGCTTTTCAGTCTTTTTCCCGAAGAACGACATCATCGGCGATATCATTGCCAATACGCTCAAGAAGGATTCTATCTCGAAGCCGGTCGATGCCTTGCTTGAGATCTACCGCAAAATGCGTCCCGGCGATCCGCCAACTGTACCGACGGCTTATCACCTGCTCGAGGGAATGTTCTTCGATGCGCGCAGGTTCGATCTTTCACGCGTCGGACGTCTGAAGTTCAACATCAAGATGGGCCGCCCGGAACGCGATAAGATAGATGATCCGCTGCTTGAGGCAAAGGACTTTATCGATGTTGTTAACTACCTTCTTCGAATGAAGAAGGACAGCGAAAATTATACCCAGGATGACATCGACCATCTCGGCAACCGACGCGTTCGTGCCGTAGGCGAACTGCTTGAGAATCAGTTCCGCATTGGACTTGAAAGAATGGAGCGCGCGATCAAGGAGAAGATGTCCATTCAGCAGGATATGTTCACGACAATGCCGCGCGATCTGGTGAATGCAAAGCCGGTAACGGCAGCCGTCCGCGAATTCTTTGGTTCGTCGCAGCTTTCGCAGTTCATGGACCAGACAAACCCGCTTTCTGAGATCACGCACAAGCGGCGGCTTTCAGCGCTCGGGCCCGGCGGACTTTCGCGTGAGCGTGCGGGTTTTGAGGTTCGGGACGTTCACCCGACTCACTACGGACGCATCTGCCCGATCGAGACGCCTGAAGGCCCGAACATCGGGTTGATCTCCTCGCTTTCGTGCTTTGCGCGTATAAACCAGTACGGGTTTATCGAGTCACCATACAGGAAGGTCGAGGATGGACGGGTGGTCGAGTATGTCCTTGTTTCCAACGGCGGCGATACAAAGTTCAAGCCGCACGAGCATGTTCCATATGAGGACGTTGTAAAGGCGAACAAGAAGGTTGCTAAGGAAGGCGGAAAACAGGCCGAATTCGAACCATATCCCTTCTATCTAACAGCTTGGGAAGAGGACAAATATGTCATTGGGCAGGCGAACATCGAGCTTGATGATAAAGGCAACATAGTCCGCGATAGGGTTGCGGCGCGTAAACGGGGTGAGTTCATCACTGCCGATCGCGCCGATATTCAATATATGGACGTTTCCCCGAAACAGCTTGTTTCGGTTGCGGCATCGCTGATCCCATTTCTGGAGAATGACGACGCGAACCGTGCACTTATGGGTTCGAACATGCAGCGTCAGTCCGTCCCACTGCTGCGTGCGGAATCGCCATATGTCGGAACCGGTATGGAACGGATCGCCGCACGCGATTCGGGTGCGGTCGTTGTCGCCAAGCGAAACGGCGTGGTTGATTATGTGGACTCCGAACGCATCATTGTAAAGGCTGACCACAATGTGGACGGGACCATCTCCCGTGAGGTTACGGCGGATATCTATTCGCTCGTAAAGTTCAAGCGATCAAACCAGAACACCTGTATCAACCAACGGCCGATAGTTCAGGTCGGCGAACGTGTTCGTAAAGGACAGGTTATCGCTGACGGACCGTGTACCGACCGCGGCGAACTCGCCCTCGGACGGAACGTGTTGGTGGCGTTCATGCCTTGGCGGGGCTACAACTTTGAGGACGCGATCCTGGTTTCGGAAAGCCTTGTTAAGGACGATTATTACACGTCGATCCATATCGAGGAGCTCGAGATCGAGGCGCGAGATACGAAGCTTGGGCCGGAGGAAATAACGCGCGATATCCCAAATATAGGTGAGAATATGCTCCGCGACCTGGATGAATCGGGGATCATCCGCATCGGCGCGACCGTAAAACCGGGTTCTATCCTTGTCGGAAAGGTAACGCCGAAAGGTGAAACGCAACTTACTGCCGAGGAGAAACTGCTGCGTGCCATCTTTGGTGAGAAGGCCGGCGATGTGAAAGATGCCTCGCTTACGTGTCCGCCGGGTATCGACGGAACGGTCGTCGATGTTCAGGTATTTACGCGCAAGGGACAAGACAAGGATGCACGTTCTCTTGATATCGAGGCGATGGAAGAAGAAAGCCTTCGCCGGGACCTTGAGGACGAGATACGTATCCTTCAGGAACAGCGCGACGAACGCATCATTGAGCTTTTCGATGGACGTAAACTGCAAGCTGACCTGATGGACGGCAAAGAGCTTGTCGCAAAGAAGGGCACGACGCTGAATCGTGAGCTTTTGAGCGGTATCGACAAGCGGCTTCTGCAAAAAGCCCAAGTCTCCGCAGGCTCGATAGACATAGCCGCAGAGGTGAAGGAATATCATCAGCGAACCGAACGCCAGATCAACATCTTGTCCGATATCTATGACGAGAAGATAACGAAGCTAAAGCAGGGAGACGAGCTTCCGCCCGGCGTAATCAAGATGGTAAAAGTTTTCGTCGCTATGAAGCGAAAACTTTCCGTTGGAGATAAGATGGCCGGCCGCCACGGTAATAAAGGCGTTATCGCCCGAATTCTTCCGGAAGAGGATATGCCTTATTTGCCTGATGGAACGCCGGTCGAGATCGTTCTTAACCCGCTCGGCGTGCCTTCGCGTATGAACGTTGGGCAGATCCTTGAAACACATCTCGGCTGGGCCGCACGCGTTCTTGGACTTCACTTCGCGACGCCTGTATTTGACGGTGCCAGCGAAGAAGAGATCAAGGAATACATCCGCAAGGCGAATGGCTCGATATTCTTGCGGCGGGGGGCGGTATAATCTCTACTGTCAGAAACACACGTGAGGCTTCGGAAACGGAATTGGTAGAGGCCGCTCTTGCTCGGCTCGACAAGATGCTTGGCTGCGGCACGACCGTTTGCGAGATAAAGACCGGTTACGGACTCGACACTCAGGTGGAGCTGAGGATGCTTCGGGTGATCGAAGCCATGGATAAGCGGCACGCCATCAAAATAGTGCCGACATTTCTTGCGGCTCATACTATTCCGCTGGAATTCAAAAACGATACAGAGGGCTACGTCGAGTTAATATGTCGCGAAATGCTTCCGCAAGCGTGGGAGTGGTATTCGGGTTCGCATTTCATTTCCGACGAGACGCCGTTTTTCGTTGATATTTTTTGCGAGAGGAATGCGTTTGATTTAGAACATACAAAGCGAATATTTCAAATGGCTACTGGATTAGGTTTCCGGCTAAAAGCACACGTCGATCAATTCACTAATCTCGGCGGGGCACAGTTAGGTATAGAGAGTAGAGCGGTTTCGATAGACCACCTAGACGAGATCTCCGAGGACGAGATCGCATTGCTCGCCTCGAGTGAAACTATAGGAGTTGTTATTCCAACGGAGAATTTTAACAGCGGCAAGACTCAGTTCGCCCCTGCGAGGAAGATGATCGATGCAGGATGTGCCATAGCCCTGACGACCGACTATAATCCCGGCTCGGCGCCGTGTCCCTCTCAGCCGATGACGATGGCGATATCCTGCCGTTACCAGAAGCTTTTGCCTGCAGAAGCACTGAATGCAGCAACTATTAATGCCGCGTATGCAATTGGGCTCGGGGGATCTTATGGGTCCATTGATGTGGGGAAACGGGCGGACCTTAACATCATAGATGCCCATGATTGGCGAATGCTCGCATATGAATTCGGCGGAGATCTGATCGCTGAGACCATTATTGATGGATGGCCAGCCACTCGAGACAAGGAACGACCTATATAGTGACGCGTGAGATAGCAATTGATGGTGCAAGCCTGACCTTTGAACAGGTACTCGCGGTTGCCTACGGGCTACCGGGCGAACCTCGGGTCTCGTTAGACGAACAGGCAAAGGTTAAAGTTAATCGAGCCGCTGCCGCCGTCGATGCTCTGCTCGATCGCGGAGAGATCGCATACGGTATAACCACTGGATTTGGTGCGTTCAAGGACAAGATAATAAGTCGAGAACAAGTAGAAGAACTCCAAAGAAATATCGTGTTGAGCCATGCGGTCGGAGTCGGAGAGCCATTCGATACACCGACCGTTCGAGCGATAATGCTGATCCGGGCAAATACGCTGGCTCGTGGGTTTTCGGGAATTCGTCTTGAAACGCTCGAGCTTATTCTTGCTTGTCTCAATTATGGCGTTCATCCGATCATTCCGGAAAAGGGAAGTCTTGGAGCGAGCGGCGACCTTGCTCCATTGGCACATTTTGCATGTGTGCTGATCGGTGAGGGCAAAGCGGAATTCAGAGGTGAGGTGCTCCCGGGTGCGGAAGCTCTTGCCAAGGCGGGGTTGTCTCCACAAGTTCTCCGAGCCAAAGAAGGGCTCGCCCTCACAAACGGTACTACTATAATGACCGCCGTCGGTCTTTTGGAGACTGCAAAGGCGATCCGGCTCGCTGATCTCGCAGATATTTCTGGATGTTTAAGTCTTGAAGCACTTAATGGAACATTGATGGCGTTTGATGAACGCATCCACGAGATCCGTCCGCATCCACGTCAGGTTGATACAGCAAAGAATTTACGGAGCATTTTAGAAGGCAGCGAATTTGTACGCTCCTTTGATCCAACAAATGTTCAGGATGCCTATACGCTCCGGTGCATGCCACAGGTTCACGGTGCATGCAGAGACGCGGTCGCATATGCGGAATGGCTATTAAAGATCGAATTAAATTCAGTTACTGACAATCCTCTGATATTTCAGGATGATGATGGAGATATTGAGGTGGTATCAGGCGGGAATTTTCATGGAGAACCGCTTGCCCTAGCTTTTGATTACTTAACGATCGCCCTTACAGACTTGGGAAACATATCCGAACGCCGAATAATGCGTTTAACTGACGAAGCGTCTAACGCTCACGTTCTTCCGGCTTTCTTGACCGAATGCGGCGGGTTGAACTCCGGCTTCATGATCGTCCAATACACAGCGGCCGCGCTTTGTACCGAGAACAAGATCTTGGCACACCCGGCCAGCGTCGATACGATCCCAAGCTCCGCGAACGTGGAAGATCATGTTTCCATGGGAGTTACAGGCGTTCTCAAACTGCGCCAGGTTGTTAAGAATCTGACAACCATCCTCTCATTGGAATTATTATGCGCCTCACAAGGTATTGATCTGAGAAAGAAAAAGATCGGACCGGACAAGAGGTTGGGTAAGGGAACCTCTCGAATTTATGCGGCGATCCGTGAGTTGGTTCCATTCATCGAAAGTGATGAGTATATGAAACCTCACCTAGATGCGGTATTGGCAGTAGCAAACGAATTTGTAGAAGGTAAATAGAAATAGGAGAAGAAAGATGTCTTCACATAAAAGCTCGCCATTTTCGCGTTTCGCAAAATCTGTCGCGATCGTTTCCGGTAAGCCTTCAACCTTCATTGTTGCGATATGTGCCCTTTTTGTGTGGGCTGTTACAGGACCTTTATTCGCTTTCAGCGATACTTGGCAACTGGTCATCAATACCGGAACAACTATAGTTACATTCCTGATGGTATTTCTGATCCAAAATACTCAGAATAGGGACACTGAGGCAATTCAAATAAAGCTTGATGAGCTTATAAGGGCAGTCGCTGGTACTCGTGAGGAGATAATGGATCTTGAGGAGCTTGATGAGAAAGAGCTGGATAAGATCAGAAATGAATATCTTAGTCTTGCTGAGCAGGCCAGGGCCGAACTGGAATCGAGGCGACGCGGATGAATGAACGAAAGCTTAGAATGATGAAAAAAGTCTTTTTTTTGTTTCCAATTATCGTGATTGCAGCTCTAAGCTCGAGCGCACAAGAAAAGTCCGTCGAATTTCGCCAGCTCGTTGAAAAACGGCTTCGTGACGAGAATAAAACTCTGGCCGAAGTGTGTCCGATAGATAGGAATATTGTCGCACGTCGTGTATTCAAAGATTACGGGGCAATGTTCATTGCGAATAGATCGGTTAAGTCGCCGTGGAAGTGTGTTTTTTCAGATGAGAAAGAGGTAAATAGTTTTCAGGCGAGTGTGAAGTCTTCAACAAAGTCGATTAGTGGAGTTTCTGTCACTCTGCAACAAGCGGCGATGAGAACTCTTGACGAGGCGATTGCGGAAGCAGCCCGAGCCGGTCTTAAAATCACTCCGCGTGGCGGAAGTGCGTCAAAGCGATCATTTGCCGATACCGCTCGCATCTGGAATTCTCGATTTGAGCCGGCATTAAAGCACTGGACCTCTCGCGGGCGGATCACAACGGACGAAGCTGAGATGGTGCGAAGAATGAATGTCATTGATCAGGTTACGCAGGTGATTCGCTGGGAGGAGCAGTCCATTTGGTTTTCAACGGGTTTCAATCGTTCGATCTTCTCGTCAGTTGCGGCGCCCGGTACATCTCAGCATCTTTCGATGGTCGCTCTCGATGTTACAGAGTTTGGAAATGCAAAAGTTCGGGCGATCCTGAACAAACACGGTTGGTTTCAGACGATCATTGACGACACTCCGCACTTTACTTATTTGGGGCACGATGAAAAGGACCTTCCTCGCTACGGCTTAACGCCGGTAGAACGAGACGGTTTCAAGTTTTGGATCCCGAATTTTGAACGATAAGAGTGCAAAGCGGGCCAATTCTGAGCCCAGAGTGATGATCGTGAACGTACTTGTAGAAGTTTGTCCGATACTGCAGCCAAATCCTTTTCGAATGCCGGATCAAGCGTTTGTCTGGCTTTTAGTTCGGAAAAGATAGAATGCGCTTTTTCCAGGTCGGCCATGGCGCTCTTCTGATCTGTCTGTTTTCGGCCCGCAGCCATACTTTCCGACCGTCTGAGGAAAAAGTTGGCACGGCTAAAATACATTAACGCTACCTGAGCCCTTTCTATTGAAGACAACGACTCCACCGGCGATCCTGATAGTAATTGGAATGACTTTTGATAGAGGCTTTCGGCTTCGCTAAGTTTATTTAGATCTCTCAGACTTTCTGCTAAAGAAGCATATGATCTAATCAACCTATTCAAGACAAACATATTCTTAGGGTCTTGGTTATGTAGTCGCTCCTGGATCTTAACGGCTTTGCTAAATTCCTCAAAAGCTTTGGTTGTGTCATTCAGTTTAGAATACGCTCTTGCGATCGAAATATGTGAAAACGAAAGATCCATTTGAGCAGATACATCATTTTCAGCAGAAGCAGCAAGTTCAGCATCTGCAACCAATGCCTTCTTATAACTTTCAAGGGCAGCGGCAAAATTGGTTTGAAGAAAATATACGCTCCCAAGGTTCTTCCAAGTAAGGGCCTGATTTCGTCTATATTTAGGCTCACCAGGATATTCTGTAAGCAACTCGTCATAGATCTGGATCGTGCGGCTGAATAACTCAATCGCGCCGTCGTTATCTCCTTTGCCCCTTATAAATGTAGCTTTGAACCACAAAGCTCTGGCCATATCAGCTCGAGCCTGCCGGCGATCAGGAAGAAGTTTATCGAGTGTCTCGGCTTGCTCGTCGCCCGCTTCACGGCGGATATTGTCGAGAAGCCTAGTTACTTCCGTTGGCATAGTTCTCACGGGTTTTGGCCGATTATGACAGAAATCTAGCGTAGTTGGTTGAAGAAACAGAGTTCTTGCAGGAATCCTGGAGGAAAGAAGAAAAGAAGATGCGAGTAATATCGATTATTATATACGTTGTGTCGATAATTTCCTTGGTGGTTACAAACTTTGCACAGTCGACCAGTTTTACCTATCAAGGCCAACTGAATTTTAACAATAACCCGGCGTCTGGGAAATATGACTTCGAGTTTGCATTGTTCAACTCAGCAAGCGGCGGGAGCCAGGTCGGATCTCCACTAACGCGCAGTTCCGTGGCTGTAGCGAATGGAAATTTTACCGTTACGCTGGATTTTGGCAACGTTTTCCCCGGCGATCCGAGGTTTTTGGAGATACGCGTTCGGCAGGCGGGTGCAGGCGGATATACAACGCTGTCCCCAAGACAAAATATCGGCAGCTCTCCTTATTCCCTACGCAGCTTGAGCTCCGATACTGCAAATGTCGCAACTAATGCCATGAATGCGGTGGCACTTGGCGGCGTAATAGCTTCCTTGCGTGACAGGAGAGGAAGAAAAAGGGCGTCACGCACGTTGCGAGACGCCCTAAACTTATCTGGTACACCCTGCAGGACTCAAACCTGCGACCTTCTGATCCGAAGTCAGACGCTCTATTCAACTGAGCTAAGGGTGCACACTAACAAGGATTTTAAACTTTCCACAGTGTGGCTAGCAAATGGCGAAAATAATAATAGTATTACCTACTCACCATCAATTACAGTTTCGAATAGATTTGGCATTTTTACTGATTTGGACAATGTTATCATCAAATCCCTAAATCCCTGCAAATTTAGATATTTTTGAAAGAGCCCGTCTTCAACTGCACACATTGAAAAATTGTCCGGAGAAGTCCTTGATTGATAATTGATGAAAGATTGTTATCTACTAAGGGTTGGAATGGAATAGCTTCTTTCTCCTTGTTTCTTGATTAAAGTAAAAAGAAATCGCAAAATTCGAAACGTGGGAAGCCATTTCGAAAAGGTTTCGGACTTACTTAGGCTTGAAGCGGCATCGGTCGTTCGAGCGGCAGACAGACTCGTCGCTGAAGATATCGAACGAAGTATTGATCTTATATTGAACTGTAACGGAAAGGTTATAGTTCTTGGGGTCGGCAAGTCCGGAGTTATCGCTCAAAAGATCGCGCAGACGATGACGTCAACCGGTACGGTCGCCATTTACCTCCATCCTTCTGATGCTCTGCACGGAAGTCTCGGCATTGTCGCCAAAGGCGATGTCGTCATCGCGTTGAGCAATTCCGGAGAAACGGACGAGATCAACTCACTACTTCCGCCATTGCGAGCCCGCGGGGTGAAAATATTAGCGATCGTTGGCGATCTTAACTCGACGCTCGCTCGCAATGCTGATATTGCGCTGGATGCCTCCGTAGATAAGGAAGCCTGCCCCCTGAACCTAGCTCCAACAACATCCACTACGGTTGCCCTATCCATTGGTGATGCTTTGGCGATGACACTAATGGAAGCAAAAGGTCTTACCGCCGAAGATTTTGCAATGAATCATCCTGCGGGAAGGCTTGGGAAGCGTCTTACAATGCGCGTGGGTTCATTGATGCAGCCAAGTCCCAATGTATCTCCAGAAACCGGATGGCTTGGCGTAGTAAAGGCGATCTCGGACGGCGCACTCGGAGCTGTTAATGTTGTTGGTGGGGATGATCATCTGGTCGGTATTGTTACGGATGGTGACCTGCGAAGAACCATTGAGCGGACACCTGCAGATGAACTTTTGACGTTAACTGCTGAACAAATGATGACCGCAGAACCGATTACCGTTACCGACGAGATGCTTGCCTATGACGCGCTTAGGATAATGGAGGACCGACCTTCGCAAATATCGGTATTGCCAGTTCTCAATATATCCCGAAAATGTGTTGGCATGCTGCGGCTGCACGATATCGTTAAGGCTGGGATTTAAGATCCAGAAACCGCACAACTTCGCACCGATTTAGAACGTCTTAAGTAGTTAGGGCCTGTGGTTTTGGAGTTTCGTCATGACACTAAGATCGATCATTTCCGCAACGTTGTTCTTCTTGATGTTTGGGGGCCCGTCCTATGCTCAGCGGAAAAATAAGGGTTTATTATATTGCCTGCGATCATTCCAAGGCCAGTATAAGCGATCGGCTGCCATTCGAATTTCCGTTCGTTCCAGCCGATTATCGCCGCCCAGATCACGGCCGCAATGAATAAAAGAGGGAACAGGCTATAAGTCCAGACGAACGCAAACATCAGCGGCAGGAGCCACACATACTTACGTTCGAACAGCATATAGATCCCCGCGATAGTGAAAATGATGGTCAGTGGAGGAGCCTTTGCCATGTTCATTCGGTAATAGAACATATTGGCGCAGGTAAGGATGCCGCCGAGCCATAGCAACTGATGATCGACCTTGTAATGGTGCAACAGCCAATAGACCGAGAATATCGCGAGCGTGGCAAAAACTACTGCCGCGACCTTAGCCGCCATCACTGGCTCAAAGAACCAAAGAAACGGTATTTGAAGCAAATGGAAAAGAAAGTGATGATCGTTGTAATCCGCGGGATTCAAGACCGTTAGCGGAAGCCAGACAAAATCCGGAAGCCATTTTCCGCTTGAAAGGCTTTCCCAGAGCAGTGCTGACCAGCGAATGTGGTAGTAGCCGTCCCAATCTCCGCAGCAAATGGCCGATGTCCGAAACTGCAAGAAAGACATCGTCATGGCGATGGCCACAAGTCCGAAGATAAGATAGACCATTCGAGTGGCCTCCTCGGTCTCCAGATATGCCTGCCACTTGGGCTTGGGCATATGTTTGTCCTCGATCGGCAGGCTTTGTGTCTCCCCCAACTCTGCGATTTCAGCGTGTTTATCTTCCATTTATAGACTAGAAAATTAACTCAATTCCCCCATTGATCAAATGAAAAAAGTAACACGAAGGTAAAGGAATTATCTAATTACCCGATTGCGGAAACCAACATCAAAATTTAGAATCAGAAGTTTACTGATGTATCCGAAAGGGAATCTTTTTATACCCGCACCTCACGGGCGCTTGGAAGCGATCATCAAGGAACCGGCAGATGCAACAAGAGGGGTTGGCATCGTCTGCCACCCGCATCCGCTTGGCGGCGGCACTATGCATAACAAGGTCGTATTCAGGGCAGCCGCAGGATTGTCCGATGCTGGTTTGAAAACGATCCGGTTTAACTTTCGCGGTGTCGGGGCTTCAACAGGGGTTCATTCTGAGATCGAGGGGGGAATGGAGGATGTGCGTACAGTTGTCGATTTTGTGATGGACGAAGATCCCGATGCCGATCTTACGCTTGCCGGATTCTCGTTCGGTTCCCGGACGGGAATGGCCGCGGGAATGAACGACGACAGAGTAAAGCGATTGATAAGCATCGGAACGCCGGTCGATAAGTATGGTGATTATGAATTCTTGACCGGAGTTAGAAAACCCATCCTTTTTGTCCACGGCGACAGCGATGAATTTGGTGCAGAAAACAGTCTTAGAGAATTATATGAGAAGGTCTCGGACAATACTGACGCGGAATTGATAGTATTCAAAAGCTGCGGCCACTTTTTCGACGATCACTTGAACGAACTTAGGGAAGCTATTCGCGAATGGACTGTTCGCAAGATGAACTAAATGGAAAAAGACACATTGAACACTTCTATGACCGAGCGTGATGCCGCGATCAGACTAACAATGATGCCGCGTGACACGAATGCTCATGGTACGGTCTTCGGCGGGATAATTCTAAGCTATATCGACGTTGCTGGCGGCGTTGAAGCTGTTCGCCACACAAAACATGATCGTTTCGTTACCGTTGCAATGAAGGAGGTCATCTTCCACGAACCTGTATTTATGGGCGACCTTGTGAGCTTTTACGCCGAGACGCTTAAGGTCGGGAATACCTCTATAACTGTTCATGTCGTTGTCGAGGCGGAACGATTCGGCAGTCAGGGACAGAAAGTGAAAGTCACCGAAGCCGAGGTGGTTTATGTCGCGATCAACCAGTTTCGTGAAAAGGTCAAGATCGGAGGATGATCCTTTGACCCTTAACATCTCAACTATATTTATCTACTGACAATACAGTAAACTAGGAGATCAACCAACAAATTATGTCAACAATAACTGCGGAAATAGCAACCGGAAGCACTACATTCGAATGCGAGGATGGCCGCAAGCTTGTTTTGTGCCTTGAAGATAACGGCGTTGACATTCTGCACCGCTGCGGCGGAAACGCACGTTGTACAACGTGCCGCGTAGAGGTCATTTCCGGGGAAGCGGGCGAAATGGGCGAGGCGGAACGAAATATCTTGGCAACAAAAGGTGATCTGGCCCCAAATACACGTCTTTCATGCCAGATCCGCATCGCCAGTGATATGCATATAAAGGTGCTTAACCAGGCTAGCACGACCGGTATGGATCCCGGAACTCGGCCCGAGGAGTAGAGTTTTTGGTCATCTGCTATAATGGTCTTACAGCACTGATCTTAGACGAGGAGAAATACTATGGGACTCAATACTGTTTATAAAGCAAGGTCTTTCGACCTCAGCGACCTGACGGGCATTTCTAATGAAACGCTCGCAATGCATTTTAAGCTCTACGAGGGATACGTTACCAATACCAACGTACTCAACGAAAAAATCGCGGAGATGATCAAGGACGGGGAGCTGGATGCGACCAAGACCGCTGCGTTCAGTGAGCTGAAGCGCCGCTTCGGTTTTGAATACAACGGAATGGTGCTTCATGAATACTACTTCGATAATATGGTGAAGAACGGTACCGGCGACCCTTCGAAGGATTCGGCATTCATCAAAGCCGCTGAGGAAAGCTTTGGCAGCTATGAGGTCTGGAAGGCAGATTTCGTGAATACCGGCAAGATGCGAGGCGTGGGCTGGGCTGCGACATACCAAGATCCATCAAACGGCTCGATATCAAATCACTGGATCAATCTCCATGAGACCGGCAACGTCGCGGGCTATAAACCGATACTGATAATGGATGTCTGGGAGCACGCCTTTATCAAGGACTATGCTCCTGCCGATCGACCCAAGTATATTGAAGCGTTTTTCGCCAATATTAACTGGGATACAGTTAATTCGCGGCTATCAGATGCCGCAGGCAAAGCTTCAGCTTGATCTCCGTTTTGAATTGAGAGGCCGATAATTGCTCGGATGATGACCCGGCAATCATCGGTCTTTCAGTTCGTTATTAGATCTCAGTATTTGGGAACTGATGCATCGACTTCGTTCGACCAAGCTGTAATGCCGCCACGAAGATTTATCAAACGCCCTTCGAATCCTGCGGCTTTCAATAACTCGATCGCTCGTGCGCTCCTCACACCGCCTTTGCAATGCACTACGGTCGTCTTGTCCTTCTCGATCTCACAAATGCGGTTAACTACCTCACCAAGCGGGATAAGCTTTGTATTAGGTATACGGGCAATGTCGTATTCAAATTGTTCACGAACATCGATTATCTGGATACCATCCTTGCCGTCAATAAGGGCTTTTAATTCGGTTGCAGTGATCTCTTCCAATTTTGGTGTCTCCTCTATAGCGGGTTTTAGGCCGCAGAATTCCTCGTAATCGATCAATGCGTTAATGGTCGCATTTTTACTGCATAAAGAGCAATTCGGATCTTTTCTGAGTTTCAGCTCGCGGAAAGCCATTTTCCACGCATCAAATAGAAGCAATCTATTAAGAAGGATACCTTCCGCTCCGAGAATGATCTTGATTACCTCTGCTGCCTGGATCGTTCCAACAATTCCGGGCAAAACACCAAGAACGCCGCCTTCTGCGCACGAAGGAACCAATCCCGGCGGCGGCGGCTCAGGATACAAGCAACGATAACAGGCTCCGCGCTCAGCCCAAAACACGCTTGCCTGCCCCTCGAACCGAAAGATCGAACCATATACATTTGGTTTGCCCGCGAGAACGCAAGCATCATTTACGAGATACCGCGTCGGGAAATTGTCGGTCCCATCAACGATCAGATCAAAATCGCGAAACAGTTCGAGTGCATTCTCGCTTGTAAGCCGCGTCTCAAATTTCTCGATCTTCGTGTTGGGATTTATGTCCTGAAGGCGATCAGCTGCAGATTCGATCTTTGCTCGACCGACATCCTTTGTGCCGTGAATTATCTGCCGCTGCAGATTTGATTCATCAACGACATCAAAATCGATTATTCCGATCGTCCCGACACCTGCCGCTGCCAAATACAATCCAAGCGGTGAACCCAATCCGCCCGTTCCTACTGTAAGTACACGAGCGGCTTTCAGCTTTCGTTGACCATCAAGCCCGACCTCCGGCAATATCAAATGTCGAGAGTAGCGAGCTATCTCAGAATTTGAAAGTTCCGGCAGTGACTCAGCGACGCGGGCCTGAGCTACCGAACTCCCTCCGGCGATCGACGGAACTATTGTGATCGACTCTCCATCCTTGATCAGGGTATCTATGCCGTTCAAATGGCGAATATCTTCATCGCCGACGTAGATGTTTATAAAATTTCGCAGTTTGTTCTGATCGTTGTAAAGATGCTTCCTAAGCTCGGAATAGGTCGCGGTAAGCTCCAGCAGAGCATCCCCGGCCGTTGCTGCCTGGACCGCCACTTCTGAATTGCCGCCGGCAAAGGGCCTCAGCGGCGTTGGTATATTGATCTTTATTGACATATTCAAATGCTCCTTGTCTTTTCTAAATAATTGAAAACTTTTAACTGAGAACCGGACCCATTAGCTGATTCTTCTCACCAAGCTCCCAATAGCTGAATCTCCCGCCTGGAGCCCACATTCTTTAGCTCTTCCTCATTGAATTTCGACCGGTCGTCTTCCATTTCCCACGAACGCAGGTCCGCAGCCTTTCCTGAGAGGACAGACACGATGACGTAGGACCAAACCGGAAGGGCATGGTCAAGATCGTATTGTGAAGGTTCGGCTGTGTCGTCGGGGTGCGAATGGTAATAACCGACAATATCAAGCCCTTTCGTGCGCGCGTATTTATCGGCTCGCATCACGTCAGAAGGCAGGATGAGAATTCGGTCGTGTCTGTCGGCTGCCTCGCGGGCGTTTGCTAGCGGGAAGATCTCCGCTACGGTCTTATTGCCATCGACAAATTTCCCAAGCAACATACCGCCACACTCATATGGATAATCACGCTCGGTATGTGCACGTATCTCTGAGATCGAATTTTCGTCTAGATAGATCATATTGTCCTTATTTTTTTGCTGAACGATCAACAATCTTCCTAGAATTAGAAAACATTCATCGCAGGAAAATGTGGTGAGGCAACGGGAGAAGAGAATTTACCACTTCGACAACATATCGATGTATTGAGAGCCTGCTCAATATCTGCGTAAATATCCTCGATGTCTTCGATACCTACTGAGATCCTTATCAGTCCTTCGGTGATGCCGATCTCTTCTCTTTTTCTTGGCGAAAGCTCGCGATGGGTTGCCGTTGCAGGGTGAACGATTCCCGTGAAAAGATCACCGACGCTTGCAGCTCGTGTACAGAGGTTCAGAGAGTTCAAAAATCCATATGCAGCTTCTCGTGTGTCGTCGAGCAAACGGATGGTAATAATCGCTCCAAATCCTTGCTCGCCGAAGGTGCTCGCCAGCGTGCCTTTCTGATCGGAGTTAAAGAATTTTGGATAGATCACCTCCGATATCTGCGGAAGCGAACGAAGCCTTGTTGCAAGGCGCTCGGCATTGCCACACTGTCTCTCCATTCGCAAGCCGAGGGTTTTTATGCCTCGTAGCAGCGAATGGGCCTCCCATGGGCTGAGCACGCCGCCAGCAAGTGTTAATGCTCCGAGCAAAGCAGGTTTATCGAACTCCTCCTTTCCGATCACTATACCGCCGGTGGCGTCCGCGTGACCGCCGAGATATTTGGTCGCGCTGTGAACAACGAAGTCGGCCCCGTGTTGGAGAGGCCGGCAAAGATACGGCGTGGCGAAGGTATTATCAACGATCAGGCGTGCACTGATCTCTTGAGCGATCTCCGCGATCTCAGCAATATCACAAACTTTAAGAAGCGGGTTCGAAAGCGTCTCACAAAGCATGACCGATGGCCGCACCTCATATGCTTTTGCACGCAATGCTGCGATATTATTGAAATCCTCTGTCAATGTCTTGACGTCAAATGTACCGAAGACCGTTTGAAGCAGTTCAAAAGTGGAACCATACAGATCTTTTGAGGCCAATATCACTGAACCCGGCGATAGCTCGCACGCAAGTAGGGAGGCATGAATTGCAGCCATTCCCGAACCAAACGCATAGGCAAAGCTGCCGCCTTCAAGCTCGGCCATTGCCGATTCAAACGCTGCAACGGTTGGGTTACCATATCGGCTGTAAACAAAGCCGCTGGTCTCTCCCTCTACTATGCGGTCGATGTCCTCGACTCGCTCGTAAACGAAAGACGAAGATGCGTATATCGGCGTCGCAGCCGGCACACCTGCAGGTGCCGAAAGACGTTCGCCTGCGTGCACAAATTTGGTCGATAATGATGTTTCTGCCATCCTGCCTGTTCTCACAATATTTAACGTCAAAAATCAAAAAGCCCTCGTGCCAAATACGGCACGAGAGCTTTTAAAATTCCCTTGCGGTGTTTAGCAGTTTTTTTAGTGGAGCAAGTTACCTTAAATCGCCACTTTCTATGCTTTCCAAAGAAAGCTTACAAAGAACTTTTGTTAAATTACCTGAAGGCACAAAAGCTGTCAAGCGCAAATTCCTATCGTCCAGTATTAGGGTGATCAAAGTGAACGACATCTGCCGTCCCAAAGTGCTAAGATATTTACAAAGGCTTTGAGAGAGTATGATCGAAGAGAAGGTATTGGTTCAGAAATTCTTGAACCGAAAACAGCGCGAACGGCTAAGGAAACCCGACTGGCTGAAGATAAAGGGATCGGGACGGTAATGGAGATCGACGTGAACAAAATTGTGCCGGATCCGGATCAACCAGCTGGAAAGATCGAATTTCTCGGAGGTGCAGATCGTTCCGGAGCGGCTTTTTTGAGGTCAGCATTGATGGCAATAATTGAGCGTTACGTTGATGGTGACAAGCTCGAACCGCCCGCTGCAAACGCCAAGCCACGGAAGAGAGGAAAGAAAAAGAAAACCCCTGATGATACTGCTCTAACGGCCGGAAAGGCTTTAATAGAAATGTCATTTGCTGGTCTGCCGGAAGAGATCCGTAATGCATTCCTCTTCGGAACAAAGAAGCGTCTTACTTTTCGGCAAGGAAACTATAAATACGAGAGCGATTGGAAAGGAGCTCTTCGGGCTATGAAAGAACGACTCGAAACTCCGCCCTCAGAGAAGACACGAGAGGCTTTGACGGAGCTTGTTGCCCCTGTCCCGTGCCCGGTGTGCAATGGGGCTCGGCTAAATGCCGCAAGCCTCGCGGTAAAGGTCAACGGCCACGGAATAGCTGAGTATACCTCTTTGCCGATCTTAGAAGCTGTTGAGAAATTCAAGGCGATCAAGCTAAATTCACGCGAAGAGAAGATCGCGGGACTTGTGCTAAAAGAGATCCGTAATCGGCTTGAATTTCTCAATGCTGTCGGACTTGGCTATCTTACCTTAGACCGAGCCTCGGCAACCCTTTCCGGAGGCGAGGGGCAGCGGATCAGACTTGCCACACAGATAGGTACACAGCTTCGTGGAGTTCTATACGTATTGGACGAACCAAGCATTGGACTTCACCCGCGTGATAACAAACGCCTCTTGGAAACCCTCCATCACCTGAGAGATCTGGGCAATACTGTTCTGGTTGTCGAACATGACGAGGAGACTATTGAACACGCCGATCACGTAATTGACCTCGGCCCATTGGCCGGATCTCATGGAGGAGAATTGGTTGGCGAGGGGTCGCCAAAGGAACTTGCGAGGAATGAACGATCTTTGACCGGCCGCTATCTAAAAGGTGAAATAAAGATCGAAGTGCCTGAGTTTCGGCGTCTGCCAAATGGTCAAAGGCTAGTTGTTAAAGGAGCAAGGGCCCATAACCTTAAGAATATCGACGTAGAGTTTCCTTTGGGCTTGTTTACCGTTGTAACTGGCGTATCGGGCTCAGGCAAATCTACCTTGGTCGAAGAAATACTCTACCCCGCCCTTTATCGACACGTGTATAGATCGAGCATCCAGCCGCTCGAACATGATTCGATCGAGGGCCTAGAGCTGGTTGATAAGGTGATTGAAATAGATCAATCACCGATCGGCCGCACTCCGCGTTCGAATCCGGCGACGTATACAGGGCTTTTCTCGCCAATACGCGATCTTTACGCGATGCTGCCGGAATCGCGTCAACGCGGGTACAAGGCTGGGAGATTTTCGTTCAACGTGAAAGGCGGCCGGTGCGAAGCGTGCGAGGGCGGCGGGCTGAAACGCATCGAGATGAACTTCCTGCCGGACGTTTACGTTACGTGTGACGTCTGCCGCGGACACCGCTACAACCGCGAAACTCTCGCCGTGAAGTACAAAGGATTGTCGATCGCCGAACTGCTAGATACGACCATCGAAGACGCTCTGCCGCTACTGGAGAACATTCCCGCGATCCGCCAAAAACTCGAAACACTCTTGGACGTGGGGCTCGGCTACATCAAGATCGGCCAATCTTCAACAACACTTTCCGGCGGCGAGGCTCAGCGTATCAAGCTTGCCAAAGAGCTTTCTAAGCGAGCGACCGGCAAGACCATCTACATCCTCGACGAGCCGACCACAGGGCTTCATTTCGCCGACGTTCATAAACTGCTCGACGTCCTGCAAAAGCTCGTCGATACCGGCAACACCGTCATCGTCATCGAACACCACCTCGACGTCATCAAATCCGCCGACTATATTATTGACCTCGGCCCCGAAGGTGGCTCCGCCGGCGGCCGAGTCGTCGCCACCGGCACTCCCGAAGACATCGCTCGCGTAAAGAAGAGTCATACAGGACGAGCCCTTGAGTCTGTTTTATGATTTTTTATCCCCATTACCACTTTCCCGCTCTAAGGCTATACGACCACGATAAGTTGTGTGTTAGTTGCGTTTTTGCAGCCAATCAGTCATCATTTCCGTTTGTCTTTTAGAAGTGAATACAGACAATGGCCACGACCGAATATATCAGAAATATCGCTATCATCGCCCACGTTGATCATGGCAAGACCACGCTGGTCGATGCAATGTTGCAGCAATCCGGAACCTATCGCGAAAATCAGGAAGTTGTTGACCGCGTAATGGACTCAATGGACCTGGAGCGCGAACGCGGCATTACCATAATGGCCAAGAACACATCGGTCCGGTATGGCAGTTACAAGATCAATATCGTGGACACTCCGGGACACGCCGATTTCGGCGGCGAGGTCGAGCGCGTCCTGAAAATGGTAGATGGCATCGTGCTGCTCGTTGACGCCGCTGAAGGCTGCTTGCCGCAAACCCGCTTTGTTCTCCGAAAGGCACTCGAGTTAAAGCTTCCGGCGATCGCTCTTGTAAACAAGATAGACCGTCAGGATGCTCGTCCCGAAGAGGTCGTAAATGAGATATACGATCTTTTTATCGATCTTGGGGCGAACGATGAACAGATCGAGTTTCCAATACTCTATTCGATCTCTCGAGACGGCATTGCTAAAAAAGAGCTGGCCGATGATTCAAGATCACTAAAGCCTCTATTTGAGCAAGTAATTGAAACGATTCCCGCTCCGGCCGCAATCCGTGATGATTCGCTTCAATTACTGGTTGCAAATATTGACTATAATCAGTTCGTCGGGCGTCTTGCTATTGGCAGGATCTTCAGCGGGGAGATAGCTAAGAATCAGGAAGTTGCCGTTTCAAAACGCGACGGCTCGATCCAGAAAACACGCGTCAAAGAACTCTTTGTTTTCGAAGGTCTCGAACGTTCAAGTACAGACAACGCAGGCGTTGGCGAAATAGTAGCACTTGCCGGCTTTGAGGATGTTGAGATCGGCGAGACGATCACCTCTCCAGAGAACCCACGGCCGCTACCGGTGATCGCCGTTGATGAGCCTACCATCTCAATGATATTCGGCGTTAACACCTCGCCGTTTTCCGGTGTGGATGGCAAATTCGTAACTTCCCGCCAATTAAAGGAAAGGCTTGATCGTGAACTTCTGGGAAATGTTGCTCTTCGTGTGTCAGAGACCGATTCTGCAGATCAGTTCAAGGTGTCGGGCCGCGGTGAACTTCAGCTTGCGATCCTTATTGAAATGATGCGTCGTGAAGGATATGAGCTGCAGGTTTCAAAGCCCGAAGTCATAACCAAGAAAGATGAGGTAACAGGCGAAATGCTCGAACCTGTCGAACTTGTGGTCATAGACGTGCCGGAGGAGTTCATCGGTGTTGTTACAGAAGCTCTTGGCCGCCGGAAAGGCCAAATGACTAAGATGATAAACAATGGCTCTGGACGCGTAAGGCTTGAGTTCGAAGTGCCTTCCCGCGGGCTTATCGGGTTTAGAGGGGAATTCCTTACTGAAACAAAAGGTACCGGTCTCTTAAACACACTCTTCCTGAGATTTGATAAGTGGCAGGGTGAGATGCGTTCACGGGCGACCGGTTCTTTGGTCTCGGACCGGATGGGTGAGGCCACAACTTACGCACTCTACAACCTGCAAGAGCGCGGCACTCTTTTCATAAAACCCCAGACGAAGGTCTATGAGGGAATGATCATCGGTGAGAACGCGCGGGCGGTCGATCTGGATGTAAATGCCGTAAAAGAGAAAAAGCTTACAAATATGCGTGCATCGACTGCCGAAGAGGCGATGCGGCTTGTACCGGTTCGTGAAATGTCGCTCGAACGCGCTCTTGAATTTATCGCCGATGACGAACTCATCGAGGTCACGCCAAAAGCAATAAGGCTTCGCAAACGCGTACTTAAAGCAAACGAACGTCCGAAGAAATAACTATCTTCAAAAAGTAAATAAAAAGGCTACTTCGGCGGCCTTTTGTTTTTTTGAATAAAGGAATGTTTGACATTTTGTTGCCGCCCTGTTATTTTACCATTTAGTTACTTAACCATTCGCTTAAATACAAAGGAGATATGAAATGCCACGATTAGATCCCTACCTGAATTTTGCGGGAAACACGGAAGAGGCGTTCGAATTTTATCGCTCGGTTTTTGGCGGAGAATTTACCGCCGTGATGCGATTCGGCGAGATGCCAGGCTGCGATGAAATGCAACTCAAGGAAGAGGAGAAGGGAAAGATAATGCACATTTCCCTGCCGGTCGGCAACGCTATCCTGATGGCGACCGATTCGCTTGAATCAATGGGCCAAAAACTTGAAGTAGGAAATAATACTCACCTCAGTTTTAGCCCCGATAGCCGAGAAGAAGCCGACCGCGTATTCGCAGCACTGGCCGATGGCGGGAAGGTAAATATGCCGCTGCAGGATATGTTCTGGGGCGATTACTGGGGTTCGCTGACAGACAAGTTTGGCGTTAACTGGATGGTGAATGTAGGACAACCCCCGACAAACTAAACAACAAACGAGGTAAAGAAAATATGTCAAAAGAAAACATCGAGATCGTAAAGAAGATCAACGACGCATTTGCGGCAAATAACGTTGAAGGCTTTTTGGAGAATTGCTCGGAGTCGGTTTCGTGGACGATGGTCGGCGACCGGACCGTCCAGGGCAAGGATGCCATTCGCGGATTTATGTCCGAGATGGCGGGCTCCGAGCCGCCCGTTTTCGGGGTTGATCGAATGATCGCAAACGACGATTCGGTCGTCTGCTACGGTGACATGACCATGAAGGACGGTGACGGCAAAACCAGCGACTGGAGCTATTGCGATATCTATCACTTTACGGATGGCAAGGTCGTAGAGATGGCTTCTTACGTTATCAAAAAGAAAGGTGCTGGTGATACGACGGAGTCCGCCGCTGCTTGATCGCACACGGCTCAAAAGCGGCAACTGGTCCTATTATGCAAACACAAACAGACAGGCTAAGTGCTACGTTTTCTGCCCTCGCCGACCCGACCCGCCGGGCCATCTTGGCTCGGCTGGCGTCCGGCGAGGCTTCTGTAACAGAACTTGCGAGGCCGTTGAAGATGACTATGCCGGCCGTCACAAAGCATCTGAAAGTGCTGGAACGCGCCAATCTTATTCGTCGTGGGCGGCAGGCACAATGGCGGCCGTGTTATCTGGTTGCCGAACCGCTCAAAGAAGCGGCCGATTGGGTCGAGCAATACAGGATCTTCTGGGAACAAAGCCTGGATCGGCTAGATGCATATCTGAAAGTTCTCCAAGCACAGACGATAAAAGGATCGGATAAGTCCAAAGTGAGTAGAAAGAAAGATGGCAGACGAACAAGAAAACAAAAGTAAGGAGATCGCCTTGACCCGCGTATTTGATTTCCCGCGTGAGGTTGTATGGGAGGCCTGGACAGATCCGGATGGTATCTCGAATTGGTGGGGGCCAAATGGCTTTACGACCACGACGAAATCGATGGACCTGCGGCCCGGCGGTAAATGGATTCATGTGATGCATGGTCCTGACGGCGTTGACTATCCGAACTTTACTGAATACATCGAGGTAGATCCGCCTAACCGACTTGTTTACCGAAATTCGGGCGGTGAGGGCGAACTGGCCGATGTGAGTTTTATTTCAACTGTCGAGTTTCGCGACATCGATGGGAAAACTGAACTCAGTCTGACAACTGTAATGGATTCGGCCGAGATGCTTGAATTGGTCGTTAAAAAATATGGCGCGATCGAGGGGCTCGAGAATACATTTAGCCGACTGGCAGACTATCTGGATCGTAAATGATTTTTTACCTGAAAGGTAATTGGATCCTCGGTTTGAAAAAGATTAGATCCGAAAAAAAGGAGACAAATGACAACAGCGACTAATACAAAACAGAATGCCATCGTGATCGTGCGTGAGTTCGACGCACCGCGCGATCTGGTCTGGCAAGTGTGGACTGAAAAAGAGCATATTGAAAAATGGTTCGGTCCAAAGGGATTTGATACACGGGTCGACCATCTCGATCTTCTTGAGGGCGGCGAAATGCGCCTCGTGATGATAGGGCCGGACGGTACGGAATACCCATCAAAGGGTGTTTTCCTTGAGATCGATCCGCCTAGAAAGCTAGTTTCTACTGACGAATTTGGCGAGGGGATCGACAAGATCGAAGCATTAAAGGATCTAAAGCTGCCTGAAGGAATGGTAACGACGGCCGAATTCGAAGATCTGGGCGACCGATGTCGACTAACTTTGACCATCGGCCATCCGACTGAAGAGGATCGCAAACGTCACGAAGATATGGGCGTTGTTGAGGGATGGAATTCGAGCTTCGACAAGATGGATGAATATCTTGCCGGGATCAATAAGAATTAGGAGGATTTATGCAAAAGATAACACCATTCCTTTGGTTCGATGGCGAGGCTGAAGAGGCTGCGAACTTTTACGTCGCGATCTTTCCGAATTCTACTATCGGCACCGTAACAAGATATGACGAGGCGACCGCAGTAAACGCGGGCCGCCCTGTTGGGTCCGCTCTTACAGTTGATTTCATTTTGAACGGCCAACAATTTGTTGGTCTCAACGGCGGGCCGCTTTTCAAATTCACCGAAGCTGTATCGTTCGCGATCCAGTGCAAAGATCAGGCAGAGATCGATCATTATTGGGAGAAACTGACCGCAGACGGCGGCGAGGAATCGATGTGCGGCCGCCTTTCGAATGACCATAAAACCACCGCCGCCAATATTTCCCGCCTCCGGATAAACAACAGCAAGGGCAAGTCCAACAGCGATAGCTGCGTCAACGGCGTTACCGCCCTTTCTAAAAATATCGAGGCCTATTTGTGAAGCAAGAGGATGCTGAGACGCGACCATAGCATTCTTTGCCTTGGCGGGAATACGTGCTTCAATGCTGACTGGGAGAAGGACGGCGGAGATTACAAGAGATACAAGAACGAACAAAGCGTAAGTGAACCGCGATCTTTTCATAAGCGAATTTTATCATTCGATGTTTTGTCATCAAAATTCTGTGAAACTGCACGGAATTGATGGAAAGGATTCCCGTTCCCCTTTCCAATCGGCCAATTTCGTTCTATAGTCGAACATTCGTATCCAAATGGACGGCGATAGTAGTTACAATGTTGGGTATCCTCAGCATCGGGAATTATTCCGAACGTGTCCGGCGCTATGGCGCCAGGCTGCGTCGTCGTCTCCTCGAACATAGAACATTCGCATATCTCGCCGTTCTCGGGCCCGGAATAATCGCCGCAAATTCTGGCAACGACGCAAGCGGCATCGCCACGTATTCTACCGTCGGCGCAGCTTTCGGCTATTCGATGCTCTGGACCTTGATACCGGTCGGGATCAGCCTTGCGATAGTTCAGGAAATGTGTGTAAGAATGGGCATCGTTACCGGGCAGGGACTAGCGGATCTCATCCGGGAGCATTTCGGTGTACGGCTTACAGCGATCGTAATGCTGGCTTTGCTTATAGCGAATACGGGAGTTGTAATCTCCGAGTTCGTCGGTATCGCCCAGGCGTCAGAACTTTTTGGAATTTCCCGTTATATTTCCGTTCCGGTTGTAACTGCGCTTATCTGGTGGCTCGTGGTCCGAGGAACACAAAAAGGTGTCGAAAGAGTGTTTCTTCTTATGTCCCTTGTGTTCCTTTGCTACTTCGTATCAGCATTTCTTGCCGAGCCTGATTGGGGGGAAGTTGGACGGCATTTCATTACTCCAAGCTTCAGCACTGATACCTTTTATCTCTTCACGATGGTCGCATTGATAGGAACCACGATAACGCCCTTTATGCAGGTTTTCGTGCAGTCTTCCGTTGTCGAAAAAGGAATGGATACGGACGATCTCACCATCGCCCGAATCGATGTTGTTGGCGGCACTGTTTTCGCGTGTCTTATCGCAGCATTCATTGTTATAACAGCGTCGGCAACTCTCCATGTAAACGGCATAACGGAGATCGATTCCGCTGCGACTGCTGCCGAGGCATTCGCTCCAATAGCCGGAGCCTACGCGAAGTATCTTTTTGGAATTGGGCTCTTTGGCGCTGCGATGCTTGCAATGGGTGTGCTTCCGCTCGCGACCGCCTACTCGATCAGCGAAGCGTTGGGTTTTGAAAAGGGCATCTCGCGATCGTTTCGTGAGGCCCCGATCTTTCTTGGAATATTTACTGCGTTAATGGTGCTTGGATGTGTTGTGGCTCTGATACCCGGCATCCCGCAGATCAAGCTCCTCGTGCTTACCCAGTGCATAAATGGTCTATTGCTTCCTTTCATTCTTGTAGCTATCGTCAATTTGTCCAGCAATAAGGAAATAATGGGTGAATATGCGAACAGCCGGCTTTTTCGCTGGATCGCATGGATGGTAACGATCATCGTCTCTGCTCTATCTTTGCTATTGCTTGGCAACACGATTGCTGATATTTTTGGCGGTTGAGCCTATGGAGCAAAACCTCAGAAAACGCATAATTTTCCACATTCTCGCCGCCTTCGTCGTTGGACTACTTCTTTTTGTTCTTCCTCTGATCGAAGAGTATGTCCGGAATTATCTCGCAACTGAGATCGGAATTTTGATCGATAAAGACGGGACCATCAGCCGTAGCGATGGGGCTCTCCCCAGAATGTTGACAAGCACTTCTATAGCTCTAGCCGTCAACATTTTTCATCTGATTAAAGTAATTCTCGGAATGGCGATGGTGATCATCATCGTTCGAATGATCATTATCCTGCTTTTCCGCACAGTACTCAGAAGGTCAAGCCAATCAGAGATCGCATCGCTTCTCAAGACGGTTTTGTCGATCGTAATTTACATCGTCGCATTCTTCATTATATTCCAGTCCGAGTATCCGAATGTGAACCTTGGAGCTCTATTTACAGGATCCACCATACTCGGCATCGTGGTCGGACTTGCGCTCCAGGACACGCTAGGCAATCTATTTGCCGGTATTGCAATACAGGCAGACCAGCCCTTTCAAGTAGGCGATGTTGTAACTATCTCCAATCGGGGCAGTGGCGTCGTAGAAAGCGTTTCGTGGCGTGGGATAAAGATCAGGACCTTCCAAAATAAACTGATCATCATAAGCAACGCCGTAATGAGCCGTGAGACCATTGAGGTGGCTCCAAAGAACAATCTGAACGCGCGCCTGGTAAGATTCAATACTGTTTACACAGCTTCGCCATCCCGAACCGCGCAGCTTGTCCGTGAGGCAGTAAGACACGTTGATAATGTCTCACAAAAGATGCGCCCAGTCGTTCGCATCCGCGATCTGGGCGATAACGGCATCGACTGGGAAGTCAAATACTGGTGCGACAATTATGTTCGGTACAATGATACTGATGCCCAGATACGCCAGCGTATCTGGTATGTGTTCAACCGCGAAGGTATCGATTTTGCGTTTCCAACACGCACAGTCCACATAGAAGAAAAACCCGTTGAGCAGTCGATCGAGGAATTGACCGATACAAGGCATGATCAACTTGCCGCTGTTCCGCTTTTTGCTCCGTTATCTGACGATGAATTACATCAGCTTGCGCGGTCGGCGGTTGCAAGAATCTTTGCTCCGGGCGAATCGATAGTCAGAAAGGGCCAACATGGTAATTCTATGTTTGTCATCATCCGCGGCTCCGTAAAGGTCCAGATACCCCAAGGAAGCAGCATTAGGACTGTCGGTGAACTCAGCAAAGGTGATTTTTTCGGAGAGATGGGTCTTTTGACCGGTGAACCCAGAACTGCAAATGTGATCGCAGAGGACGAAACAGAAGTGCTTCAGATCCGCAAAGAACACCTTCAACCGATAGTGAAGGCGAATCCGAAATTGGCTGAACTTATAAGTGATATTGTTGAAGAACGAAGGTCTGCACTCGAGTCGGCGCCCGATGAATCAATCCAATCAAAGCCAGAACGGGAAAAGGGAGTGCTCCGCTCTTTACGTAAATTTTTTGGAATGGAATAGAGGTGGCGTTCAGACCCTTTTTGAATCGTAGATATCGTGCAGTACCTCAGATATTGGTTTACGATCCTTGAAAATATCTTCGCTCTCAGATTCTCTCCCGCGCCCGCCCTCACTGGTACTGTTGTGCGGACGAACAACAGACCTTGCGTTCTGCCCAAATGAGGCTTCGTGGACATTACCATTAAACCTTTCAACTGGCGCCTGTTCAGGATCTTCATCACTAACACCTTCAAAAGGCCGCAGAACGGCAGGATTCGGGACCTCATTCGCAAAGGCTGTACGGCTTTCTTCTAACAAGATCGCGCCGCGGATGCGTCTTGCTCGTTCGAGTGATCGCACGGCGGCCGAGGTCAGTGGTGCGTCCGCGGGGTCACGTTCGATCTTTCGGAGTATCTTTACGTAGTTCTTAAGCTCCGGGGTAGGGTAGACGAATGCTCTTTCGTCCGCACTCTGGTCCTCAATTACGTGGGCCAAATGCTTGACGGCCGACTTATGATCGCCCACCTTGTTGTAGAGTGCGCCTAAGGAAAAATGAACTAAAGGCGGCACCGCCGACATTCTATGGATCAAACTCTCGCCGCGGTCGATCGCCTCGCGCATTTCAAAGCCATACCATCGGCGGTCGTCCTCCCTCAACATCTCGTTGGCTGTGAGATAGAATTCAAAGATCTCGCGTGCCTCGCTCCGTTGGCCTGTCGAGAACATCTTATAAAGAAAAAACGCGAATACACCAAAGAAAAAGACCACGAAAACCGGGATATTGGCGACTACAAGCATCGAAGCCACCACGCCGAAGGCGATCAGATACTGGCCTTTCTCCTTAAGGCCGCTGGCGGGCCGTTTTTGTAATGCTTGCTTGTTCACTCTTACAATGTCCTAGTTATACTATACTGAAGCTTCTTCGCTCTTATCCTTCTTATTCCTTCCAGTCTTTCGAGCGCTCGCTGAGCCATCAGGCTTTGATTTCTGCTTACTCGAAGAAACTTTGGAAACATTAGGCCGTGCAGCTTTGCGCTCATCTTCTTCCTTTCGAAAACCGAATTCAGCAAGAACATCTAGTGCTTTATCTGCAACTTTGAATGGTGAATTGAAGATGAAAGAGAGCGTTTCATTCATCGCCATTGCCTCAAGTTCGACGAGGTTTGCGATCTTTTTCTCAAGAGGCATTTCAGCAAATTTCTTCTTATAATCATCTGCTTCCTCTTGAACCTCCTCATTTGCGACATTCTCTTCTTGAAGCTTTTCCATAACAACTATCTCCCCTCCCCTCTCAATAACAGAGAAACAAGCAAGCCGATCCCCTTGTTCGATCGCTTCGTCACCAAGAAATTCTCTTTCGTATTCGGAAACTGAAGACAGAAGCTCCGGTCCGGTACTGACGATCACCGAACAATCATGCTCGCCCGACATCGGATCACACGTGAACCCACGAATTCCGATTCGTTTTGCCGCAGCCGAAAGATATGTCCCGATCGGGACCATACCCTCGACTCCTGATGGCTCAAACCTGATACTGCAATCTTCCATTACCCGTTTATAAAACCTCAACTGCCTGTAACAGATCTGACACGAACACGCGGCTGTGCCCCGGATGGTGCGATACCAAGTGTTGCCGAAGCCTCTCTGCAATCAGAACAGAAACCCCACATCCGCAGACTATGATGCGTCGGTTTGAAGCCGAATTTGTCCGCCATTTGATCTTGAAGAGACTCGATCTCAGGCGAAAAGAACTCTATCACCTTACCGCATGCGGTACAGATCATATGATCATGGTGTTCGTGGTCATAGTGATGCTCATAATAAGTCTTGTTATCCCCGAACCTAACCTCGCGTGCCAAGCCTGCCTCTGTAAGAAGTTTCATTGTCCGGTAAACCGTTGTGTGACCGACGCTAGGATCCTTCTTGTGAACCAGCCAATATAGGTCTTCGCTGGTCAAATGTTCTTCAGTGCTCAAAAATATCTCAAGGATCAGATCACGCTGAGCAGTCCTTCTCAAACCTGACTTTTGAATATGCTCAAGAAAAATGGCCTTTTCCTCTGCAAATTTTTCCTTTCTCTTGCCCATTATCGCTTTCCCTGATATCGATGATTGTTATTCTACCACATCATCGTTGGCTGCATTATGCAGAAGTTCTTGGATGTCCGTTTCCACTTTCGGCGGAAGCCCGCTCTCCCCGGCAAGCTGTAAAGATCGTTTTCCAAGAGATATATATGCCTGAAAAGCGTCCTCTAAACCAGTTGCATCGATCATCTCTAAATGACTTTTGATGGTATCAATATCGCCACGCGCAAAACTTCCGGTCAGCGCTTTTGCAGTACCAGACCTTTTAATGTTCTCCAAGGTGCTTTCGACAAGAGGGAGAAGTATTCGAAGAGCGAGATCCTCCGATATACCGGCGGTGCGATTCAATTCTCGTGATATGTCAAGAAGCGCAGTCAAGTGGCCGCAAGCCATTACCGCCGCGGCATGATAAAGCGGCTTCATTCTTGTATCGATATTGAATGGCAGGCCTTCTAGAGCTTCGACGATCGATCGAGCTGCTTCAACGGCTGGAGCCGTTCCCTCCAGGCAAAAATAAGAACGCCTGAACGAGTCTTTTCCGGCAAAAGGTTCGCTGATCGAGATCAGAGGATGCATCGATCCGGTCTCATGCCCTATGGCGGCGAGCAGGCTGAATACCTCTGAACCTCGTGCCCCGCTCGTGTGTAAAACCACCGACGCCGGCTGCAAACTTCTCGAAAGCCAACTAGCAGAAAGTTCAAGGTCATCATCGGCAGTTGATACTATAAAAACATCTGCCCGCTCCAGAAGATCTAATTGACCCGCTGGAACAACCTCTGCTTGAACGACCGGGCCTATCCGCCCGGCGATCGCTGACGACCTATGGATGAGTTGAACGATACGAAAACCGGCTGAGTGAAGCGCAAGCGCCAGTGCCCCGCCCATTCGTCCGACGCCGATAATGGAGATCGATCTCATCTATATGAACTATAGAAGAATGAATCCAAACTCCGAAATTCGGATGAGTAAACTTCCGTTGGCGGCAGGCAATTATTCTGACTACGAAACTTCTATCAACTCCACACCTTCTGCCTCTACCGGAATCGTTGCCCCTTCGGCGACTTTGGTGTTGAATACATCTTTGTTCCGTTCTGGCAGGTAACCTGCTTGTCCCTTTAATAATCGTTTAAGGACGGCGACCTCTACTAAATGAAAATAGCGGCCGTTCCAACCCGATTCAAGTTCGCTAGCTAAACTGCCTGCCATTGCCGCGATATCTGCATCAGAGATGCGCTTTGCAGAGGAAAGATCTTTTGCGATCAAGTCAGCATTGCTATTGAATGCCGTATTAAACGCGGTAAGCGATCTCGTAACTGCATCCGTCAGAACATCCGGCAATCTTTCCCATTCAGCAAGCGTTTCAAGCGAAAAGCTGCATTTGATCGTCCCCCCCGTCTGGGTGTAGGTAATTGCATTGGTCGCCGCACCAACTCCAAACCTACCGGTTGCGTTAACCGTACCGCCTTCAATGATAATGATACTTCCAGTTGAAAAGCCCATCGAATTTCCGGTAGCTGTTCCGATATTGAATGTTCCTTGCGTCATCCGGAGCAGACCTAATAAAGTCGGCGAACCGTTTTGACCGTTAATCGTGAAATTCGGATTATTAACCCAAAGACCGGCAGTCGAAGGAATTGAGTAACCCGCCGTTTGGAATACAGTATTCGAAAAGATGTTGGTTCCAGAGAATTTAACAATTCCGTTAAAGGTTGCCGTATTGATGAAACCTATGGAGCCGCCAGTAGCTAAACCGCGAACGCTCATATTTGATAAATTAACCTCGAGCGTCGGGCTTGTCGGGGCGATCGTTCCTGTTCCCTTACTTATCGTCAAAAGCCGTAAATCGGTCGTTGGGCCCGTGCCGCTAAAGCTGTTATTGGAAGTTCCGGTAAATCGAAGTTCCGCACCTGCCGTGTCACTGTTCGTGCTCAGATCCAATATTCCATCATTTGTCAAATTACCGCCGACAGACAAAAGATGGGTAGTCGTGGTACCAGTTGCTGCCGATTGCACTGTTCCACCGCTGTTAATTGATAAATTAAGCCCTATTGTCAAAGTGCTTACCGGAGTATCAATAAATTGAAGAGTCCCCCCGTTTTGAACCGTAACATTCAAAGCTGTCGCTGTCGTTACATCGACGGTCACGGTGCAACCTGAACCGATGGTTACGTTATCGACAACGGTTGGAACCGTTCCGTCCACCCAAGTTGCCGTATTGCTCCAGTTTCCGCCAGTTCCCGCACAACTGTCCGAACCGGGAGCAGCGGTTGCCTGACTTCCTGATACAAAGCTGCTCAGAGCTCCCTCTGTAACTGCATAGACTCTGTATGTGTAGGTTGTTCCGGGAATTAAGCCTGTATCTGTAAAAGTTGTAACATCCGCCAGTGTTTGCGTTACAAGACTGAAATTACTCCCATCAGGAGAACGGTAAATGACAAAACCGAACTCATTGGATGAATTGTCTGTCCAATTAACGGTCATTCCTGTTTGTGTAACACTCGTAAAATTCAATCCGCTTGGAGCGATCGGAACATTCGGAGTAAATGCATAACTTTTTGGAGCAGTTATCGCATTAGTTTGAGCATTAGCCGAAGTTACGTAGGAAACCGAATCAGTTGCCGTTGTAACACTTCCGAACGAGGTCGAAGATGAGCCGATACCGGCCCCATAACCGCCGTTTGCTGTTGAATTTGCACCTAAGTTTCCATATACAAAATGTATAGAGCCGGGTGTCATCGAACTCGAAGATTCATCGATCCAAACTTGAAATGTTCCGATAGTTAATCCGGTCGTGCAGCTTGTCCCAAACGTAACCATATTCTGCCACTCCACGATCAATCGTCGTGAACCGGGCGACCCTATCACCTTGGAATGCACCCTGCCGGTTGCCGAGGTGCAAAGATCATCCCAATATGCAGAGATCTTCGGATTATCGGTCAGTGTTGCAAAATCATTTATTCGTCCGCTTGCACCGTTACTTACAACTACCGGCCCAAATCGCATTAGACCGTTTGCATTAACTGAGAATTGCGTATAACGAACCCCATCAAACCAAAAATCGAACCCTATATTTGTTACTGCGGAAGCCGTGTCATCAGCACTTGCTCCTACAAGCAGGGTCGTGCCGGTGGACATATCTTCAAGCGCGACACTTGTTTGAAAACTGAACGGATACGTCGATGCGGTTATCAAACTGTTGGAAAAGAAGGTCTGTGCGAATTTGCTGAATTCGACTATTTCCTCCATCTGTTCAACTTTTGGGCCCAAAACTTGCCGGTCAGAAATTTCTGCCCGCTCCATTTGTGCGGGTTGGAACTGCGCCAACGCAGAAGTTAAAAACAAAAAGATAAATCCAAAGCCAAAGGTAATTTGTCCCGTAAAAGTTTTGAGTCTTGTCATTTTCTTTTCCTTGTTATTTGGTCGGAACCCTTAACCGCGAAACTTCTGCACAGGCGATACACACTCGTAGCCGCTGCGCATCGAAGCCATCAGGGATAGTTCGTTAATTATTCGAGATGAACTCTATTACTTCTTGAGTGATGTGAGGCGATTATACGGAATTTCAATAATTTAGCAAGTGAAAACGCACAAAATTCAAAACCGCCGACTCAAACGATGAGCGGCGGTCTTTCAATAGAGAATTTCGATCTCTGTCAGATCTCAGCCACGCGCAACCGTGATCTTAGCATTAGCATGATCGATCTTTTCCCGAATCGACTCAGTCTCTTCAACAGCAGATGAGGCAACAGATGCCAGTTCGCGTTCGGCTTCTTCCTTCTCCAAACGTGCCGACTGAAGATCTATATCGTCGGCGGAATCAGCAAAATCCGTTAATACGGAGACCAGATCTTTCGAGACCTCTACAAAACCGGTAGAGATCGCGAGACGTTCGACATTTCCTTTTTGTGAATAAGAAAGAACTCCCGGCTTCAACGCAGAGATCAAAGGGGCGTGAGCAGCCATGATGCCAACCTCTCCGGACAAGGTCGGCACGGTTACTGAGTCCACTTCGGCATCAACAACCTTTTTCTCAGGTGTTACTATTTCGAGTCTTAACATATAAATGAGCAGAGGGGCGGAAATAGTCCGCCCATCATTCTTAAGAGCCAATTATCTAATTATCTAGGCAGCGGCAGCCATCTTCTTGGCCTTTTCACGAGCCTGCTCGATAGTACCGACCATGTAGAATGCCTGTTCGGGCATATCGTCACACTTACCCTCAAGGATCTCTTTGAAGCCCTTGATCGTATCTTCTACCTTAACGTATTCGCCCTTGAGACCAGTGAATTGCTCACCAACAGTAAATGGCTGCGAGAAGAAGCGTTGGATCTTACGAGCTCGGGCGACCGTCAATTTATCATCCTCGCTCAATTCATCCAGACCCAGAATTGCTATTATATCTTGCAGGTCTTTGTAACGCTGCAAAATGCGCTTTACTTCCTGCGCCGTATTGTAATGCTCATCGCCGACGATCTGAGGATCGAGTATTCGCGAGTTAGAGGCGAGCGGGTCAACTGCCGGATAGATACCAAGTTCAACGATCTGACGCGACAGAGCCGTAACAGCGTCAAGGTGTGCGAACGTCGTTGCGGGTGCAGGATCAGTATAGTCGTCCGCAGGGACGTAAACAGCCTGGATAGACGTAATAGCCCCTGTCTTCGTCGAAGTGATGCGTTCCTGCATCTCTCCCATCTCGGTAGCGAGGTTGGGCTGATATCCCACCGCCGAAGGCATTCGACCAAGCAAAGCAGAAACTTCAGACCCGGCCTGCGTGAACCTAAAGATATTATCGACAAAGAAGAGTACGTCGTTTCCTTGATCACGGAAATATTCAGCCACGGTCAGACCAGAAAGGGCAACACGCAATCGTGCTCCGGGAGGCTCAGTCATCTGACCATAAACAAGCGAAACCTTTGAATTCTTGATCGCTTCACGATCAACCTTTGTCAGATCAAACGCGCCGGTCTCTTCGAAGCTGTGCATGAAATCATCGCCGTAGGTGATGACCTTCGATTCGACCATTTCACGCAGAAGGTCGTTACCTTCACGAGTTCGTTCTCCAACGCCGGCAAACACTGAGAATCCGTCGCGACCCTTAGCGACGTTGTTGATCAATTCCATGATCAATACCGTCTTGCCTACGCCGGCACCGCCAAAGAGTCCGATCTTACCACCGCGAAGGAATGGCTGGATAAGATCGATGACCTTGATGCCGGTCTCGAACATCTCAAGCTGCGTCGATTGTTCGTCGAACGTCGGAGCGTGGCGATGGATGGGATAGCGCGTGTCTGAAACGACCTCACCTAGTTCATCTACGGGCTCGCCAACGACGTTCATTACGCGTCCAAGTGTTGCATTACCAACCGGTACGGTTATAGGCCCGCCAAGGTCCTCGACCTTCATTCCACGGATCATTCCGTCAGTCGGAAGCATTGAGATCGCACGCACGCGGCCCTCGCCCAAATGCTGCTGAACCTCTGCTATCACGTCCACTTTTTGTTCGACATCAAAGCCGTCTGAAGTTATACGAAGCGCCTGATGGATCGGCGGAAGATGGTCTTCGAATTCGACGTCCACGACCGGCCCAATGATCTGCACCACCTTGCCGATCTTCACGTCCCCGTTGTTTGCCATTATATTAAATTGCTCCTGTAATAGATGGAAAATCTAACTTTTTACAAAGGTGTAAGAATATCACAGCAAAAAGCCTCTCCGCAAAGGCGGTCATAGGGTTGGTAAAAATCGACAAATGTTAGGATATGAGCATCCGGCTCTCCCAAATCGGATCAAAAGATCAGGTATTGCAGAGGGGTCGGCTTACTTATGGGAATTAAAATCCCAGCATTTTGGTGTCCATGCAACCGTTTGTGTAATCGCGAGAGTTTGTCCGAAATCATTTAATATCATCTGAAAAGAGGATTGAGAGAGTTTCTCTCGATACCCTTTAGTTTGGTTATATGTGATGGGATTTTTTTCTTTCCGTTTGAGATACATTCTTGATATTTAATTCGCTTGTCGATTCATTGAGATCGGAGCTTCAAGCATCACCTGCTGAAAAATTGTCCGAAATCTTTCGTTTTGCCTAAGATCTAAAAAAAGCGGATCCACCAGTGCAAATGGCACCTAAAGGATCTCTTCTTTACAGCGATCTCAAGCTGGTCAATGGCATTTTCCGCCTGCCCGAGTTTTGCAAACATTCTTGCGCAGTCATATGGACCAAAGCACCGAACCGAACAACCCAACAAGCCTCAACGAATTTCAACATCTCCGGCAATGGAACAGTTGGCGGCACATTGTCCGGTAACATCGTGAATGCCACAACACAATTCAACATTGGAGGAAATCGCGTCTTCAGTATCGGAGGAACGGACAATACTTTTATCGGACGGGCGGCTGGCCTAAACAAGATTAGTGGGGGTGAGAACTGTTCTTTGGCCGCAATGCAAGCGGCAGCAAACAAAAAGGCCTGAAGAGCGGAGCTCCGGGCCTGTTCATTTTTATCACTAGACGTTAACTCTTTGCTTTACTTATCTCTTCGATCATCACGGGAACCGCCTCGAAGAGGTCGCCGACAATGCCGTAATCGGCTATGTCGAATATCGGGGCTTCACCATCTTTGTTTATTGCAACAATAGTGCCCGAATTCTTCATTCCGACAATATGTTGGATGGCACCCGATATGCCTAACGCAATATATACCTTCGGTGCAACGGTCTGTCCAGATGAACCGATCTGACGGTCGATCGGAAGCCATTCGCTGTCGCAGATCGGTCGAGAAGCTGCAAGATCGGCACCAAGGGCGTCGGCGAGTTGCTGCGCAAGCGCGAGATTTTCCTGCGATTTGATCCCGCGGCCGACCGCAACGATGACCTCACTTTTAGTAAGATCCACCGACGCTTTTGCTTCCTGAAATGGAGGTTCAGGAGACATCCGCAGATCGCCGACAGAAACATCCATCGCTTCGACTGCCGCACTTCCCTTCTCAGCGTTATCGCCGCGAAACGCTCCGGATTGGAACGTGATGAAATAAGGAGCTTCGCCGCCGAGAGTTACATCGGCATCGAGTTTTCCTAGAAATATACGGCGCGTAAGTACTAGCTGTCCACTGCTCGCAGAATAACGGATGCAGTCGCCGACAACTTCCCTACCTAGCCTTGCCGCCACTTTTGGGGCAAAGTCGCGGACTTGATAGGTATGCGACATTACAATGTATGTCGGGTTGATGGTTTTTATGACCTGCTCCCATGCATCAGCATAGCCATCGGGAGTGTAAGTGCCGAGCTTTTCATTCTTTGCAACGATCACTTTTTCGAGCCCGTAACCCGCTATCTCCTGCGCCAGTGAACAATCCTTGTCACACGGCAACACAGCCGAAACCTTGAGACCCAAGTCCTTACCAATGGATTGAGCTGCTGCGATCGCTTCAAGCGAGATCTTGTTCAGTAAACAATCCTTGTGTTCGATAAATACCAATATTTCACTCATGGTAGTGGTTAAAAGGGAAATTATCTCAGAAGTGAGGTCCGCTCGCAAATTAATTGGGGTTCACGATCGCATTAGTTCAGACGTTCGGCATCTTTGGAATTGAGACAAGAGAAGTCTGTTGAAATATCCCTTAGATAGGTGTACCGTGCATTCATCGTTTCACATACACCACACAAGACCGCGGACCCCGATTATTTGGTTTTCTCTCGGTGCCTCAGCCTCTCGTAGATCTATTCTGAAAAGGAGAACCAAATGAAGAAAGAACCCAGCAAATGCCGGATGCTCTACATCCTCACGGTGTTCACGATGATCGTATTGATCAGCCAATCTGTGATCGGGCAATACGTTTGTCAATTGTCGGGCACTCCGATAGTTCAATCAGGCTCGCTAACAGCCGGCGACCCGACCGAGACAGGACGCGTCGTCCGCGGCGGCACTCCCTCTACGTGTGTTGGTAAAGCGAACACGTTGCAGAATTCAACGCCGGTCAATTATGACTCCTATACATATACATCGCCCATTACCAACCCGATGGTCGAAGCGTAGATGCGGAAAGTTCATCTGAAGCTCATCTGACATCCCTTTCGCCTTGTCTATACCAACGTACTTCGCGCCAAGAAAATGCCTGCCAGTGTTTGGCCAGCCGAGCTTCTGGTGATCGATAAACGTCGTTGTGCCGACGCCGGCGGTCGCGAGAGTTTTCGCAACCAAGCTTCCGATAGACCCGCAGCCGATAATAACCACGCGCTTCGAAGCCAGACTAAATTGCCCTGCGTCAACATCACGGCCGTGAATCCATGCATGGTCCGCCCTCTCGACCTCGTGACGGGTTACGGGTTCGGCAGCGTTAAGGTACCTGGTCGCAAGGATGTCTTTCGGAACGTGACCCGGCCGAAAGCCTTTGGTCAGCGGCGAACCCTCCTTCGAATAAGGACTGCTTGAACCCTTTGGTTTACTAACGCTGACGCCGGCAAAACATATTCCGGTCGATGCGCGAGCGCCGATAAGCAAGTCGAACCCGTCTTCAGCGGCAACTGCAAGCGATCGGAGCACTCGCAGTGCGTTCTCGTCGCCTAACGCCCGCACGGCCTCCAACACACCTGCATTTCTCTTCGGATACTGATCGGGAAGCATCGGGCGCTTCAGCCAGATCAGGCCCGCAGGATAGGTCGCAAACTGCTTTTTGTCGCCCAGGTTTCCAAGCCACTTGATCAATGCTTTTTCATCTTCGGCAAATGTGTAAGAGCTTGCCCCGTGCCAGACACGGATAATTCGGCTCGGTCCGATCGGGTCAAGAAGGCTCCGGAAATGCTTTGCGGACGGCGTGTCGACTCTGCCCCAATAGGAAAGAAACTCATCGCGAAAATCCTCATGGTTCTCGCCCGCGTAAGATTTCTCAAGCAGCCCTACGGCATCGGAAAGCAGCTGCTTTACAACTTCGACGGGCTGGGCGGGGTCGACAAGCGCCCCATCGAACAACAGACACAGCGTTCCGTCTTCTTCGATATGCGGATAGGTAAGGATCGTTGGAGGCGGCACCAAGCCGAATGACGGAGGGGCATATGGAAAATCGAAAGGAAGAAGCAGGTTCAACGTTGTCTTCTTTCCGCCGATCACCCCTTCGAACCGCCAACCTTCCCTAAAGGATTTTTTCGTGTACTGGGCCGTAAGCTCGACAGACGAAAGCGGTCGGGCCGCCAGCTGCGTGAGAATCGGATCCTCCAACTCGCTGACAGCCCGAACAAATTGTTCGTCGTCGATCGAAATCAACCTAGGCATATCTCCCGCCGCCATCCTTCTTGACCGGGTTCGATGGAGAGCTATAGCCGCTCGAAAGAAGCCCGCCAGCAGCGGCCGCACCAGACTTATTGCCCTCGTCACCTTCCTTTTCAAGTTTGTCGGTGAAATAGGTTGTGTTGAAGACCTTGTCCCACGCTTTCATCGCTTGCTTACGGGTGCAGTCGGATGCGAACAGGACGTCGAGATCGGCGATCGCTTCGGAGAGTTTTTCCTTGAGGAATTTCGCCTTCGAATCCGCATCACCCGAAGTGATCGTCGAATCAGGCGTAACGGGGTGCTTGACGACCAGGTCCGCTTCGAGGCGATCGCGGATCGCTTTCATCGTGTCATATAGGGAGGTGTCTTCCCGGTTCAGATTCGCAGCAAACTTCTCGGTTACGAGCTTTGTGATCATGAAGCCGCTGCCGATCTTGCCTTTCCAACTGTCGCGGCTCTGCGAGAATTTTTTAATGAAACGGGTAACGCGGCGGAGCTGGCGGCCGTTATTCGTGTCAGGGCTCTTAGTTTGATTCTCTTCGTTGAACCAAGCGGTTACGTCGCGAGCGTCTGACCGTTTCCAATCGGAGGCGGCGAGCTCATAAAAGTCGATGACGTTTCCAATCGAATCATACTCTTCGACCCGCCGATAAACGGGAAGGTCCACGTGATAACCCTTCTCGTAATAGACACGAACGCAGTTCTTTCGAACCTCGGGCGGAGTGTTGAACTTTCCATCATCGACGGCGTCACGAACCATCTGACGAGCCTGGAGCGAGGTTTTCCCGCCAAGATCGTCCTTCGCGAAATAGACGCCGTCGTCGATGTCGTAGTCCTTGGCCTTGTGCTTCACCATCGTCTTCATGGCATAGGAACCCTGCGAGACGAACTCCTCTGCCGCGGGCTTGCCGTTATCCTTCAAGCCCTTCTTAACGCGATCCCGGTTGCTGTTGCGACGGTCGCGCATCTCGGTCCGCTCGGTCTGCGGAAGTGTAACTTCATCGTTGTGGTAGTTGGTTACTTCTTTTGAACAATTGAACATAGATTTCCTCACTTCTCATTTACCTTGATCTGCACCATCAGCCGGCACCCTACGGAATACCGGAGAGGCCGCCCGTTCACGAAAGAACCCAAGAATCTCGGGCTTTCTCCACCAATCATGCGCAACCGTCTCGCCATAAAACCTTAAGGTCTTCAGGCTGGTTGCGGCTGCATTGTCGAGATCGATGATTGCGCTATGTTCGGCGGAGAGAGCCGGGGACGGAATTCGGGTGTACTCGACCGGGAAATTGAGTGCCGGGACCAGAAGCTCCACGGCCCGCTCGGTGGCTCGCTGCTGGCTTTCAAGCGTGGCGTTAAATATTCTCGCCGGTGCCGCTGAGACGAGACGCAGTTTTCGCTTACCTTTCGGCGGGTGCCCGATCGTCGGCGACAGCGTCGACACAGACAATAGCTGCAACTTGTCGTACAGTCTATTTCTTCCTACAAAGAACCGGGCGGCCTCAATGAGGCCTACTAGCGAAGGGTTGTTCGCCCACAGTCCACCGTCAACGAACTCGGCTCCCTCATTTCCATCCGCCATGGCGACCGGAAAGTAGAACGGCGCGGCCGCGGTGGCGAGAGCTGCATCCAGCATTGAAACTTCGGCGTCGCGACTGAGAGTATCGTGATCAGTCTTAAAAATGTATGGCGAAGCATTCGAAAAGCTAAGCGTCGGAATGCAGAGGTAGGAATTGGAATCCTGCATTTGCTTCTTACCGACGATCGACAAGACGGATCTGCGCAACACCTTATCCGTATTCCGACTGTTTGGAAACAACAGTCCCTTCTTCTTAAAGTACCGAACTGCGAAGTTTCGTTCGGGAAAGATTTGCGGACCCCACTCGATGTAGAATTTTACGATCTCCTCGGCCGTCTTTCCCGCGGCGAGAGCGAGCGCGATCAAACCGCCCGTCGAGGTTCCGCACAACAGGTCGAAGTGCTCGGCGATCGATCCGTGCTTTTTCTCAAACTCGGCCAGAATGGTGGCTGTAAACAAACCTTTGATCCCGCCTCCATCAAGCGACAACACCTTGAATGATCTCTCACTGTTCCGATCTAGATCCATGCGAACTATTCCTTGCGTACAATTTCCACATCCACTACTATGGACATGGACTGTCCACAACCATATATCAGTGGAGATGGACTGTCAACCTCCATACTCGGAAATCATGACTTTTGGCAAAACATTGCAAGAGATTCGAAGAAGGAAAGGCAAAACTCAGCGAGAAGTAGCCAACCTGATTTCGATGGATTATAGCTACTACTCCAAGTTGGAAAACGATCGTCTCGGATCAAAGCCAACTCGCGAAACGGTTGAAAAAATCTCAGATGCGCTGGAGTGTGACGATCTGGAAAAAAATGAACTGTTGCTTTCCGCTGGGAGGACAACGGAGGAGTTCGAACAGGTCGCGAAAGCCGTAAGTGAGGAGCCTGAGAAGAGTGCGTCCTTCAACAGGTTATTCAAGGCCGCATTGGATCTGAGTCCCGACAAACTGGAGGAAATTGTAAAGGACGTCGAAGAGGAGGTGCGGAGACTAAAGTCCAAAAAATAGCGCTCTAGTTTTACACGTCGAATGAATTTTCACGGTGTCCAAATCCCTGTCCCGTCTCGCTTCATTAGTTTCGATGAAGTGGATTCGATTGCTCAGAATTTCGACCGATTGTATCGAGAACAAACCGCCGAGAAAGGCTTGCAATTGGATATCGAAAGATTTCTTGATTGGCTTGAGATCTCCTACTTCTGGGATGACTTGAAGGAGTTGGAGGGTGCGACGTGCTTTGCCCGTATCGACGTCGACAACGGGAATACCGTGGAAATCAACGAGCATTACAGGGACCTCTTCGAGGATCGTCCTGACGTATATCGAGTATGTTTAGGGCACGAGGCAGGGCATCTTGCATTAAATCACCCCGCGTTCTTTTCGACGGGCGACGCGCCGACTTTTTTTGGTGGAAAAGCTGATAGCCGGTTTTTGCATAAGGAATCTTGGAGCCAGTATGGCTTAACGAGCACCGAAGTAAGGGAACGAATAGCCGCAACAAATGCTGCCCGGCAAATCCTAGTAAAGAATGCCGTAATAAGTCCGGGGGCGTACGATGCAATCAAGCTGATCGATGACAAATGTGAGCCTGACTGGATGTTCCGGCAAGCCGAACATTTCTCAAGGTGCATCGCAATTCCGAGAGCTAAACTCTTTGAAATTCTTGAACAAGATCCACTCCGGCATGGATGGGGGCCCGTCTACTCCTTGGCAAAAAGCTTTGGAGTGCCTCCGAGTTCTATGAAAGTACGACTCGAGAAGCTGAACCTTATTCAAATCGGCGCCGACGGCAAGCCGATGCCGGTAGTTAGTCCGCAAGGCTCATTGTTTTGAGCGGGTTTAAATGCAGACGGAAAGATGAATCGAACATGCTGAACAACTATGTCCATAACCCTTGAGCAGTTATGGGAGGAATCCAGATTTTCGCCGAACCCCTCCCAATTTGAAGCAATAAACCATGTTGATGGACCATTATTCCTTCCGGCTGGGCCGGGTTCGGGAAAGACGCGCGTGCTCTTGTGGCGCACTGTAAATTTGATCGTCTTTCACGGAGTTGATCCGAACGAGATCTTCCTAAGCACCTTTACCGAAAAGGCTGCATTTCAATTGAAGCAAGGACTGCAATCGCTTCTAGGATTAGTCACAAACCACACGAACCAGCCCTACGATCTATCCGGAATGTTCATCGGCACGGTCCATTCTCTGTGCCAGAGATTGATCACCGATCGCAAATATTCGCCCGACAAGACGAGGCCTCGGAGACCTCATGTCCTTGATGCTCTTAGCCAGTATTTTCACGTCAGCCGATTCCTGCGGGAAGCACTCCCGAAGTACGAATTTGACCACACCACCATCAATCGACTCTTTTCACGTGGTGATTTTGTTAGCGAATCGAGAAATAACGCAATCAACAATGCAATCAATGTCTTTAACCGCTTCTCGGAGGATTGTCTTCAATCCGACGACCATATAGTCAGTGCAGATGACTTGATCGTTCCGATGCTGACACTCTACAAAGACTATCGTTCGAGCCTAGTCACGAACGGTGGAGTGATGACCGATTTCTCATTGCTGCAGGCGGAGGCTCTCGACCTTCTAGAGTGCCATCCCGAATCGGGATCGTTTTTCAAGCACGTGATCGTCGACGAGTACCAGGACACTAATACGATCCAGGAGCGCATCTTCTTTAAGCTGGCTGCTCAAAACAAGAATCTTTGCGTTGTTGGTGATGATGAGCAGGCTCTTTACCGCTTCCGAGGCGCGACCGTCGAGAACTTCGTCGAATTTCCGCAGCGATGCCTCACATACTTCGATCTCGCCCCACGTGAGATTCCGCTCAACGTCAACTACCGATCCCGAAGACGCATCGTCGATTTCTACAGTCAGTTCATGGACTGTGAGAATTGGGCAAAGCCTCAGGGTGGCGCGTATCGACTCGAAGGTAAGAACATCCAGTCTCACTCAACCGACTCAGCAGTTTCTGTGGTCGCGACGACTCCGGGCGAACGAACATTGGTCAATTCCGAGATCACATCTCTCGTCACCAGTCTTGTCAACGAGGGGAAGGTTCAGGACCCCAACCAGATCGCGTTTCTCTTCCCGTCACTCAAGACTGAGGCGGTTAGGTCGATGAAGGCGTCGCTCGAAGCAGCGGGCCACTTGGTTTACGCACCTCGTGCGGGACGTTTCCTGGAAGTCGACGAATCGATCGATGTCTTCGGATTGTTTGTCGAGATCCTTGATCCTCCGGAGAAGAATGGAGACTTTGGTGGCAAGGACTACGACGAGTTTCACGAGTGGCTAGATACAAGCGCGGCTCGGGCGCGTGTATTGATGCGAGAGGATCCGAATCTCAAGCGTTTTGTTGCCGATCGACGGGCCGAGGTAGAAACGGCAACCAAGGATTATGAACTTCTCTTAAATCGAGTCGAAAAAGAAGGATGGAACACTGATGACATCTTCGTTCCCGAGACAATGAAGAAGGTTCTTCTTCAGACAGCAGGCATTTCTGAGAAGGCACGAAAGTCACTCGGAAACGCTTACTTCGAGCGTATCATTCGCAAGCGAATCGAAGAAGGTAACCCATTCAAGCTTGGCTACGTCATGAACGCTGCTTCGTCGCTCGACTGGAATGTTCTCGATCTCTTCTATCGTCTGATCGGATTCGATCATTTCAAACGAATGCTCGACCTCGCAGAAAGCGGCGAAGACGAAGGCCCGACGTGCAATCTTGCTCTTATCTCTGGATACATCGCACGATATCTCGATGAGTTCACGTCAATTCTGGTTCGACATCTGCTGGCCGCTATTGGTCGTCGCAGGAAGATCAAGGTTTGCACCGCCGTTCTTCACCGTGAATTTGACCACATCGAAGGCAGCCTCATTCTTGTAACTTTCATGCCAAGGCCGTGAGGCAAAAACGCGAAGGGTGTGTTCGCCGTCCGGCACATTGCGCAACTCGAACGGCTCGTCAATATTGTAATATGCCTCGTACGCCTGATTATCCAGGATCACGTGGATGTGATTCCCCATTTTTGTGGTCTCGTCCATTCCTGGCTTGTAACCTTTCAGGTTTCCGCCCAGCACTAACCCCACACGAACGGTCGATGATTCGATGGTCGATCCATCGGCGGGGAAGGTGATCTCTACCTCCGGTTCCGCCGAATCCTGTTCACCGCGGGCGGCTATCATATCTTTTATGCGCTGCGGAACTTCCGCTTCCGTCAAACTAACAGGACCGGCAAGCGCCGCATTCGTATTCGCATGTGACGTATGGTTGGAATGATCCTCCGCACCGCCACCGCATCCCGCGAACGCGATCGAGACAACTAGCAAAAATGACAACGTTACATTCTTCATATTTCCCCCTTTATTAGGCAATTCATACTGCGGCAAACTCTGTCGCAGCCATTTCATCAATAACTTGATCGAAGCCGAACACTTCCTTGAAATTTCTAATGATCCGCGATCCGACCTCGGCCATATCAAGTTCGTATCCTAGTAATTTCTCCATTGAGATGACTGGTTCGCCTTCGCACGCGATTATCCAGTTAAAGTAGCTGAGGTCCGTGTTTACATTCAGTGCGAATCCGTGAGTGGTAACCCATCGCTTTATATGAATGCCGATCGCGGCGATCTTCCCCTCTGACGTGTGAACTCCGGTCAGGCCCTCGATGGGGAATGCCTCGATGCCATATTCAGCCATCGTGCGTATCAGTACCGTTTCCAGATCACGAACGTATCGATGCACATCCTCGCGATCAGGTGAAAGGCTGATTATAGGATAAGCGACTATCTGACCGAGCCCGTGATAAGTAACCTTTCCCCCACGGTCGGTCTCGAATACCTCCGCACCGATGCTTCTTAGGATCTCCGCCGTTGCAAGCACTCCATTCTCGCTTGATCGGCGCCCGACAGTAAATGTATGCGGATGCTCAAGCAAAAGCAGATAGCCCTTTTCTCGGTCTGCGATCACCTCGCTTTCAAGCTGCTTCTGCAGCTCGAATGCCTCGCCATAACCGACGCGTCCAAGCCGTCGAACCTCAAGCACACGTTCTTGCATCTACCGATATGATAGAATTTTCTCGAGAGTTTTCACAGGCAGGCGATCTATGAAGTTTCTAAAGACGATAGTATTTAGTGCGATTTTGCTCACGTTTTTTGCCGTCGCGGCCGAGGCACAAAGGCGTCCGGCACGAACGACCACGCCGCGTGTTGTAACCACGAATCCTACGACGCCCACGCAATCGGCGGCAGAGATCAAAGCTGTATCAGAAAAGGTCGCGATCCAGATAAAGAACACCACAAAATTTCTTTACATACTGGGCGGAGCGGCAAGCGGGATCGAACAGATAGACAAGGACCGGAATGCTAATCGCGCCGCTCGTGATGCGAACGCAAAGAATAAAGCCGACCTGATCCGCTCGATCCAAAATCTTCGGGCGGGCATTCTCGCGCTCGAGGTCGAGTTCAGAACAAAAGACCCACTCAAAAAACATTTACCGCTGGTCCAGGGCATTACCGAACTTACGGCACAGTGTGAAGATCTGGCCTCGGCCGGAAGGTTTGCGGAATCGGGCAGACCGCTTTTAACGCTCGTTGAAAAGCTTTCGGATGTGTTGGTCGCTCTTTAGTTGTTCGGCCTGACAAGCAATAAGGAAGGTTTAGCCGGGTCGCATTCGTCAGCCATCGCCTTTGCGTTTTGGTCAAGACCGAGCTTTTTGCGGATGAACCGTTCGGCCTCATCTTGAATTAGCTGTCCATTGACGATCGGGGGGGTCGCGGCAAGCACGTTCGTCGAGGATCCGGCCGCAGAACCATCCAGAAATACGTACCAAGGCGTTCCCCACTTGCGCGTATCGCCTGCGGCAGAACGATATTTATAGTGCTGGCTCGTGAGCCGGGCGTTGCGGTCCTGCGTCTCATAAACAGAGGTAAACGGCAGCTTATAAAAATTGATGTGGTTCTTCATACTGGAGAGCGGGTCGTAGGCGGCCACACCGATAACATCAAACCCGTCGCCTTTATACTTCGAATGAAGCGACTTTACGAACTCGATGTCATCACGCCAAGTGAGACACCAAGGTGCCCAATACACCACCATCACCAGCTTTTTACCCTGAGTGAATTTTCGCAGATTCACATCCTCGCCGGTCATAACGTTGGGAAAGGTCCAGTCTTCATAACTGATCGCCTTTTCCGTGATCGGGGCCTGCTCGCTCTGCGCCAAAGTGAAAACCTGGGTAAAAAGAACTACCGCGATGATCAATAAGTACCGCATATATAAAACCTGAAGAAAGCGTATATTCTCAGACGGCGAAACACAAGCAAAAGTTGCCCTCCTGCTGTCGATAGCCGTTTCCATAGAAAATCAAACTTTCTTCGAACTTTTGAACGAATGAGACGCGCAATAACTCTGTGACGAAAAAGCCCGCGAGAACTCGCGGGCTTCTTTTGAGTGTTGCTATTTGCAACTGGTTTGCAACTAGCTGACTACTCCGCCACTGCCAGCTCTTTTTCTTCGTTCTTCTTCTTTATCCCGCCGATCTGCACCAGCTTTTCGCCCTTGATCTGGTTCTTTTCGAGGACCATCTGGTTATAGAGCTTCCGCATCATCTGCATTTCCTCAGCGGCGGTCTTCGGACCTTCCATCTGCGGCTTGTTCGGACGCTGCAGGTCGATCTCGTTCAGCACAAGGTTGTGCGAAGTATCGCCGAGCTCGACATGCTTGCCGCGTGCGAACACCTCGTGGCGGCCGTGCTCCTTATACCATTGAGCGACGGTTGCATTCTGGTGCATATGCTCGATGATGTTGCGCCAACCGATGCCGGTGTTGTATGCACAGAAGCTGATCTCGCCTTCCTGCGTACCGTAAGGGATGATGCACATCTCCGTCCGGCGGAAATCGTAGTTGAACAGATCCTGGAACCACATCCCGGCAATGAAGAGAAAGTTCCATGGGTCCTGACGCCGCTTCTCGATGTCCTCCATCGTGCGGTCCGGCCCCACCTTTCCGTAATCTTTTCCAGTCAAACCGAACGACTTGTCGAATTTCTTCAATATGCCGCCGAGCGTCAGCGAGTTCGGAGCGCCATACGGGTTGTAGTTCTTTAAAAGGGCAAGGCCCATCATAAAGTTTGAGAACCACTTGCCGCGGTTCGTGTCCGTGATGTGCTGCATATCCTTTACCAGCCCCTGTATGTTCAGGAACTGCGGAACCGGAGCCATCTCCTTCGTTTCCTTATTTACCATCACCGCCGTGCCAACGCCGCAATTCGGGTGGCACCCACATGAAACCTGGCCCCATTCTGCTTCCGGCCCGTGCACCACGTCGGCAAAATCTGCAAACGCCCCCATCAGCGAAAGTGGGAACCAATCGCGGGTCGGTTCAGTAATGCCAACCTGATCCTTGACGTCGTGTGCAAGGTGAGCAAGCGTGTAGCGCTGCTGGAGCCGACGCTGTTCGGTGATCATCTCATCGCGGCCCGTGAAGGACACCGGCTGAAACGCGATGAAGGAGATCTTCTTCGGATTCTCAAGAGCGAAGCGGATGATCGAACCAACCTGATCGTTATTGATGTTGTTGACGAGCGTTGTAACAAGGATGATATCAACGCCCGCTTCATGCAGGTTGTTGATCGCACGCAGCTTTACATCAAAAAGGTTGCCGATCTGGCGGTGCGAGTTTGCATCGTTGCCGATACCGTCAAACTGGAGATATACAAATCGGAGACCGGCTTCGGCCGCCTCGCGGCAAAATTCTTTTGACTTCGCAAACTCGATTCCGTTCGTCGCCGCCTGCACGGAGTTGTAACCGACCTTACGTGCATATCGAACTGCCTCGATGAAGTGCGGGCTCAGCGTCGGCTCACCGCCTGAATATTGGACGGACATCTGCCGACGCGGTTTGATGGAGATGGCGTTATCCAGGATCTCTTTAACGTCCTCCATTGAGAGCTCGTGAACGAACCCAACCTGGTTTGCGTCCATAAAGCACGGATCGCACATCATGTTGCAGCGATTCGTAAGATCGACCGTCAGCACCGCTCCGCGGCCGTATTTAATGGTCGAGCTGCCATGGTTGTGAAGCTTTTCGTCATTATGAGCCTGCATATCGCGGCCCGGGAAAAGCGATTCGATGTGCGTCAAAAACTTTGAATCAACGGCCATCAGATCTTCGAAATGCCCGTGCTCGGGACAATCTTTGATCATCCAAACCTGTCCGTCTCGCTCGATTATCTGCGCTTTGATCTCACCTACCTTCTCATTGATCAGCGTAGATACATCGCGCTTTCCGGCGATGATCTCTTCACGCGCCTCAATGACACAGTTCGGACAAAGCGAATCGGTCTGCCGCGGGAAACCGAGCGTCGGTTTTGATTTCTGCCAAGATTTAAGTATCGGCTTATCTGCCCATTTCGGCGTGAACGAAGGATTCGGCTTGAACTGGTTAACCGAACGGATGGCATTGAAAAGGCCACTAGCGACATAGGTAAGGCCCTTCTCAAAGTGTTTTACAGGTCGTGTCATAAAAATATCTCTCCCAACTCTAGATCAGCGTCTGGGTCAAGCTTTGCAGTATTAAGTGATTATTGCTTTGCAAAGACGCGAAAGTTCCCTGCTGGTTCAGGCAATTTCCGTGCCATCAGCCTCCAGATCACCGCATTTATAAGTTATTGACACAGAGCAGTTTAGATGCTCAGTTCTATTTACAATTCGAGCAGCAATGGTGCCTTTTGACACAGTCCCAGCACTATGCTCCAGTAGCGCGACCAAATGACACACATATCTAACGTTATCAAAAGAAATGAAGCTGGTCGGGAATGGCAATTTTGCAGGCCCGATCTTCCGTTTCACAGAAAAATGCTTAACATTGCAAGCACTCATCTAAATAGCTTAAGCACAAGATTTAACTGATACTTTAGACATTTACCGCTAAATATCTCAAAAAAAAGTTCTTATGAAGTAAAAAAGTGCTTTACATTCATAAGCGCTTATGCTATCGTTTTTCCCACTTCAAGGATTTTTCGTTTTATTTCGGACATTTAGAGGAACGCTCGGAAGCCTAATAATGGGTGTGATCGACCCACAAAATAGTTGAACCGAATATGCAGATCAAATTCGGCACATCCGGCTGGCGGGCGATAATTGCTAAAGAATTCACATTTTCCGGCGTTGAGCAGGTAACAAATGCGATCTGCAGCTATTTGAAAAGCGTTGATGAGATGAAGGGGCGTCCCCTGATCATCGGCCACGATTCACGTTTTATGGGTGAAAGCTTTGCGGCAGCAGCGGCTGAAACTGCTGCAAGCAAGGGCTTTAAGGTGCTTAAGTGCATAGGCCCGACGCCAACACCGACCATTTCGCATGCGATCCGGTACTTAGGAGCCGCAGGAGCGATGAATTTTACTGCATCGCATAATCCGCCGGAGTATCAAGGGATCAAATTTTCGACATCGGACGGGGCACCTGCCCTTCCGGAGATCACTTCACAGATAGAGGAAGCCGTTGGACAAGATATAAGGGTTAACAATGCTGATGGCGGCTTTATAGAGGATCTTGATCCAAAGCCCGATTATTTTGCTGATCTGCGGTCAAAGATCGATCTTGGTCTGATCTCAGATTCCGGAGCATCTTTTGCATATGATCCACTTTGGGGAACCGGACGAGGGTATCTTGACCAGATCCTGAGGGAAAGCAGAATAGATGTCGAAACGATACACGATTGGCGGGATGTTACATTTGGAGGGCGATCCCCTGAGCCGGCGGCCGATCATTTGGAAGGGCTAAGGAGTCTTGTAGTTGATAAAGGCCTGACGCTCGGACTCGCAACAGATGGAGACGGTGACCGCTTTGGGGTGTTGGATAGCGACGGCACCTATATCGAGCCAAATAAGCTGATCGCTTTGCTGGCTGACTATCTGATCGAGAGCCGGGATTGGAAAAAAGGTATTGCCAGAAGCGTTGCTACATCGCATCTTGTTGACAGGGTCGCCGCAGATCGGGGGGTAGAGTTATTTGAAACACCGGTCGGATTCAAGTTTATCGGCGAATTGATAAATAAGGACGAGATCGTTCTTGGCGGCGAGGAATCAGCGGGGCTTTCGATAAGAGGCCATTATCCCGAAAAAGATGGCATTCTCGCCTGCCTGCTTGCGGCGGAGGCTGTGGCATCAAGGAAAGCTAGCCTTTCTGAACAACTTGAAGACCTATTTCAACGGCTTGGCCGGCTCGAATCGGGAAGGATCGGCGTAAAGCTGACCGACGATGTTGCAACAAAACTAAAGGACCGTTTATCCGAAGATCCTAAAGAGATCAGCGGAAACAAAATAAAGAACATAAACCGCTTGGACGGCGTGAAGTTCATATTTGAGAACGATACGTGGATGCTGATGCGTCCAGGCTCGCGGACGGATCTCGGGCAGGCATCAGTATCGGCGACGGTACCGGTACGGGGAAGACCGCTACTTTGGCCGGAGTAATTCTTGACAACTGGTTTCAGGGGAGAAGGCGTGCGGTTTGGTTCTCGGTCAAGGCCGATCTGATCGAGGCGGTATCGGATGAGTTTGCAAGACTAGGGCTGACACCGCCAATAAAGCTCATAAACGACTTTCCAACGGACGGCGAGATCGCATTTGGTGACGGTATCGTGTTCTGTACATACCGGTCGTTGATAGCACGCTCTAAGTCGGGGAATCGTCGTATCGATCAACTGACCCGCTGGCTTGGAAGCGAGGGAGTTGTCATCTTTGATGAGGGGCATAAGGCGAAATACGCTTTCGCGGACGATCGCGGAAAATCGACCCAAACTGGCGCGGCGGTTCTTGAGATACAGGATCCGGTTAAGTTCCCGGACCTAAGAGTTGTTTATTCGTCTGCTACATCGGCGGGTGAGGTGAGGCATCTCGCCTACATGTCGAGGCTTGGTCTTTGGGGCGAAGGAACCAATTTTCCTTTGGGTTTCGAGCAATTCGCCGAGGAGATCGAATCGGGAGGCGTCGGTGCACTTGAAATGGTTTGCCGTGACCTGAAAGCAATGGGCCGATATCTCTGCGGAAACCTGAGCATGGGAACCGATCCTGAATCCGGTCTTGCGGTCGAGTTCCGAGAAGTGACCCATTGGCTCACTCCTGCACAACGGCAGATGTATGACAACATGGCCCAGGGCTGGCAGGAAGTCTTTCGGAATATTCATCGGGCTTTGGACCTGACCAATTCCGGTAAGGCAACTCGGGCAACTGCGGTGAATCAGTTCTGGGCTGAGCATCAGCGATGCTTCAGAAACCTGATCACTTCATTCAAGGTTCCGACGCTTATCCGGGAGATCGAAGATGCACTTGCACGGAAAGAGTCGATCGTTGTCTCCATAACCGGCACAGGCGAAAGCCAGACAAAGAAACAGATCGAACGGGCCGCGGATCAAGACGAAGCGATCGATAGCCTCGACTTTAGCCCGCGCGAAACGCTTACAAGACTTGTCGCCAATTGCTTTCCAACCGCCTGCTTTCAGGAGCGAACTAACCCTTACACAGGTACAACGGAGTATATTCCGGTGCTGGATCAAAACGGGTACCAAGTTGAAAGCCGTGCAGCTTTGCAGCTTCGAACCGAACTGCTTGATAAACTTTCGGTTCTCGAAGTGCCGGAACACCCGCTCGATCAGCTTGTGAACTACTTCGGAGTCGAGAACGTTGCCGAGATGACCGGTCGTAAGAAACGCCTGATCCGAACTGCTTCGGGTACGCTCGAATATCGGCCCCGTCAGCTCCCTGGGGTTCCGTCAAAGCTCATCAACCTACACGAGAAGAATGCATTCCAGAACGGCGATAAAAGGGTCGCGATCATGTCGGAGGTCGCATCGACCGGCGACAGCCTCCATGCGAGTTATACTGCAGGCAACAAACAAAGGCGGCTTCATATTGCCGCTGAGCTAAAATGGTCTGCCGATAAGCAGATACAGGACTTCGGACGGACACATCGGACAGGACAGGTAGCGCCGCCTGTATATCTGCTCGTATTTACTGAACTGGGAGGTGAGAAAAGGTTCTCGGCAACTATCGCCCGCCGGCTCGGGAACATGGGGGCACTAACAAAGGGCGACAGGCGGGCCGAGAAAGCCGGCAACTTAGACAAATACAATCTGGAATCGAAAGAAGGACGCTCTGCACTCAATGTTGTGATCACGGGCATCATGCGCGGCACTGAAGTCCCAGGTCTCGATGATCCAAAGCAGGCGCTGCGGGATATGGGCCTCGTAAGAACCTTGGATGGTCATGAGGAAGTACCCGACCAGGAAAAGACCAATATCCCGCGCTTCTTGAACCGTCTGCTTTCGCTTGAGGTAGATCGGCAGAATGCATCGTTCGATCATTTCTATGAAACCTTCCTTGAAACGATCGAATACCTGAAACAGAAAGGAAAACTGGATGATGGGATGGAAGATTTGAAGGCTATGTCAGTCGAAATCGCCGAAGCTCCGCAGGTTCTGCACGCGGATGCTCTCACCGGAGCCAGGACGGTCTATTACAAACTGAATCTAAAAGTTGCTTCGAATCCGGCGAGGTTCAACGACCTTGCCGGAAGCGATCAGTACCAGTTTTTTCAGCATCGCCGAGATAGTTCGTTTGTCGCGGGCAGGCGGACGCTCTTGCATACCGACCCCGAAACAGGTGAAAGATATCAGATGTTCTCGATCTCAAAACCGAGCGGAAGGAACTTGTCTTATGTTCGAGAAAGCGAATTGAACCAGAAGTATCGCGTTGTGGCGAAAAGTAAAGCCGAGATGTGGTGGCTGAATAAAGAAGCAAAGATCCCGCCATTTGAGCGAAGTACGGTTCATCTTCTCAGCGGGGCTTTGCTGCCGATCTGGAAATATCTGAAAACGCTTAGCCATGACGCATTGAACATTGTCCGGACGACGACCGACAATGGGACGCGTCTTGTCGGCGTCAGTATCGCATCTGAATGGATCGGCGATATAAGGCGTCATTTCGGGCTGCGAGCCGAGGTTCCGACGACTGCGTCCGAGATCCTGCGTATCGTTGACTTCGAGAACAACACGGTGAATCTGACCGGCGGCATCAGGATAAAAACGACACGATTTCAGGGACAACTCCTTACCGAAGTCTGTCCCTCGACATTTGAACAGATCCGCGAGCTTCGCGGGATCGGCCTTGTCAATATCGTTCAGCACGGGAAGCAGCGATTCTTTCTTCCCGAATGGTCTCCCCAGATCTATCTTGAACCGATCCTCGCCTTTTATCCGCCGGAGTCCACCGATATAAGTTTTCAACCGGAATTGCAGGCCGCGTTCACCGCCTTTGTCAAAGAGAAACCGGCAGAGCTTCCCCGATGGCTGCTCGAACCTGATGAAAATGCGGTTCGCGAGCTATCGGTCGTAGGTGAACTATCCGGAATGAGCACTTTGCGGACATAGGTATTGAAGGTCAAAAGGCATTCCTTCCATTGAATAAGTCGGAAAAAGTTTGTCTTAAAGAGGTAACCTCTACGTCTAATGCGGGTTTTTAGTTATGTAGGTCGAATATTGCAATGGGAGTCAGGTTTTTCCAACGAGGAAGAGCCAACGGAAATTACCGAACCGTTTGTTTAAGCACGGCAATTAAAAAAAAGATCGAAGTTTTTAAACGGAGAATTTACCTTATGCAGAATCAGAACGCCTTTACCAGCCCCGATCCAGGATCGTCGATCCTAGACGAAAAGATAGCCCTATATGCACGAGTTCCGCATTACGTGCTCATAACGGGTGAGAGGGGGACTGGAAAGACGACGATTGCCCGAAAGCTTCACGAGCAAAGCCCGAGATCTAAGCGCGAGTTCGTAAGTGTCAATTGTGCCAGTTTTACCTCAGAACTTCTTGAATCAGAGCTGTTCGGCTATGAAAAAGGGGCTTTTACAGGGGCCACCGCGGCAAAGGCCGGGTTGTTTGAGACATCAGGCGGTGGAACCCTGTTTCTTGACGAGATCGGCGAACTGACGCTTTCTCTTCAAGCAAAGCTTCTAAAGGCGGTGGAAGAAAAACGGATACGGAGAGTTGGCGGCACTTACGAACGGGTGATAGATGTTCGTATCGTAGCCGCCACATCGCGAGATCTGAAGGCGATGGTTTGTGACGGCTTGTTCCGTCCGGATCTCTTCGACCGTCTTAATATCCTCCAGCTTGAGACGATCCCGCTTCGTTGCCAAAAGGAAAAGATCCGCCATTTGTTCCTCCGTCAGATGGAAGTCGAGCGGTCTTCCGTCGGGAGAGTCTTACCATTTGTGATCGACGAGGCCGCATTGTGCGAGATCGAACGGAGCGAGTGGAAAGGCAACTACCGTGAGTTGCGAAACTTCGCTGCTCGTCTCGCAGTCGAGTCGATGGACCTTTCGGCCATTACCCTTGAAATCGTCAAAAAGGCTCTGAGATCTGACTCGTCGCCGGGCGGAGCTGGGGCAGCATTGCCCTTGCCCGAGACAGATTCCGATCGTGAAGCAGATCTGGAGGGCGTCGCAGAACGCAAATTCGTCACCGTTGTGCTTGATCCTGAATCGGACGATCTGGACAGCATTTATGTGAAAGCGGCAGCTACATTCATCGAGCACGCCTTGACAAAGAGCAACGGAAGCCTTCGACTCGCCGCAAGGTCAATGAATACGACCCACTCAACACTTTCCCGGATTCTGAAAAAACACCGAGAGCGGGTCGAAGACTCTCCGAAAAGCCCCCCGCGGAACTCGCAATATCGAGCTATGGCTTATTCGGCAACCGTGTAGGCACATGTCACTCTGTTTTTTTGGTTCGTGATCCGTCACGGACCATTTTTGCGTGTGTAGTGACAAGGCAAGTCGTGGCACGCGACGGTCGTCCGGGTCACGATTGTATTTGCCGGGAAGAAAAAGAAGCGGAAGACATCGAAGTGGAGTGAGAACAAACATGGACATTCTGAACAGCGGCTCCTTTGTACCGCTCGACAATAAAGAAAGAATGGAGCAACTGGCCTTCACCGCCAAAACGCTCGCGATCGAGGTTAGCCGAGCTGAAGGGTTTCAAAGCAGCGGCCCGACAAATCACCAGCTTGGGCTTGAGATGTGGAAGGGGGCCGAGTATGTGTGCCGGGCACACGAGGAAGCTACGATCAGGAATCTCTTTCTGAGCAAGTTTCTCGAAACGCTCCGCGAGATCGAAAGACAAAATGTCGGTCAACGGAAACCGTCTCAAACAGAGTTCGCCAATGTACCAACGGTTCACTCGGCTGATCCGGTCCAACCGCAGATCGAGGAACCGTCTATAACGCGTCCCGATCCTGTACCGTTTAAGGCACAGCCCTCTCCGCCACCGGAAATCCAGGAGCGACAGCCGAAAGAGGCTCGGGACGAATTTCTTGGCGTCATCCCTCAGGAGGACGCACTTGACACCGAACGTCCATCATATGCAGACGAGTGCAAACCGGAATGCGAGGCCGATATCGTCGCGATGACAAATGATAAAGAGATGGCTGAGATCGACGCTGAGCAGGCCGACGAGTTACGAGAAGCTGAATCAATACCGCCAATGACCGCGGAAGGACGCGTACCAAAGGAGGTGCAGCAACCCGCCGCAACCGAGAGTGGGAGCAATGATGCTTCCAAAGTCGAGAGATCAGGCTCGCCGGATGAACCAATAGCCCCAAGAGCCGAGGATACGGATATAGCCGGATCGCCGGTCCCCGACGCCGCTCCCGCAATCGGTTCGATAGTCCTTTCTGATAGGGAGCCGTTCGATTTTAAAGCTTGCACGGTCACAGCGGTGATACAACTTTTGCCCGAAGAGCAGGGTGTCCGCAAATGCGTCGTGAGTGTTCGCTCCCACGACTTCGCACCGCAGATCTCGATCTCGGCTCTGAGCAACGACGGTCTTAACGACGGGTTAAGAGATTGCCTCGAAACCGCAATCGGTCAATATGCGACACATCTTCCCGAACTCGCTGCCGAGAAGGTTAAAAAGCAGAAAGCAGCGATAAAGAAACGTACTTCCAAGACAGACGCCAAAAGCTCTAAGTCCAGCCCAGGTTCCAAAAGCGAGGCCGCCGCCGCTACTACGCCTCCCGCAACCGAGAGCGCTGAAACAGCTAAGGATCAACAGGGTCTCTTTGCATCATAAAAATCATGGAAAACGAAACCAATTCCACCCAGCCAGAGGCAAAAGCTGAAGATGCTGCTACAGCGGCTGCACCGTCAGAGCAGAAGTCGGAGACTCCCGCTAAGGACAGTTCTCAAGTCACCGATCCGAAGGCAACGATAAAGATCGAGGGTCAGAACTTTGACCTCGACGCTGCGCTGGCTCAGGAAGATGTGACGTTGAAAAAGGTCTTGCAACCGCACTTCGCATCAATCGAGAACGCGAATATAACGCGCGAGGTAAAAGACGGAAAGCTTACGGTGACGATCGTAAAACGCGCCCAGCACAAGGGAGTCCGATGAAGCGTGAGTCTCCACTCGAAATACTCGTTGCGGAGAACGAGCAGGTGAATCCGGCGATCCTTCTGGCTGAGGAATTCATGCGGAGGGATATCGCAGACCTCCTAGGCGTCGAGGATATAAAAAGAGCAGAAGAGATCCTGTATATCGGGAGGATGGAGATAGAGACGGTCGAGCGGCACTTGGCCGCGTTTCGCAGGCTTCCGGCGACTCCGTCAGTCAATATTCCGACCGGATTCTGAACATGAGTCTTGATATGTCCGTGACTGCCGGCCCGAGCGTTTTGTTTACCGAACAATTCGCTGAACGGCTGTCAAAGTCGATCGAGTACCTCAACTTTAAGGCTCGAAGCCACAACGCCATCACCTCTCAAGACTATGTTGCAGCCGTCATTTCCGAACAGCAGAAATATGCACTTTATCGCGACCTCTTTCCGTCCGAATGGACAACTTCGAAAGCCAGTTTTTATCGTCGGGGGTACTTCGTCAAGTACAGCGAACGAGCTAACGAACTCTTTCGTCTTGTGAACGATAAGCCCCAGAGCAGAATCGGAATTGTCACCACAAAGCCAGCCAAGGGACCTGCCAGACCGACATCAAATAGCGCCTTGCGGTTCGGCACATGAGAGCGGAGCTGAATAAAGGCCCCAAAGGTGCCAAACGGAAAAATCATCGCTGGCGGCACCGGAATAAAGTAGGGCAGCGTGGCCCGAATCCGATAGCGACGGGCGGCAAGGTAGTGTCCTAACTCGTGGATGCCAAAAATTGCCATCAGGGACAAGCCATAGGGCAAACCCGATCTAAGCATCGTCCAGTCGGGAGGCATGGTTAATTCTGGATTCGCCATCAGCGCACCCGCCAGGGTTGTCGTCAGCAAAGTGGCCAACAGCAAGCCCAAGGCAATCCTTGGACGAGTTAGCTGGGTATCACGAGTCGGAGCCTCTGCTGAGCGAGCCTGCGGGTTGGGCACCAATGCAAAAAATGGCTTACCATTCAAGCCTTCCTGAAACACCACTAAAAACCGATCGGCAAAGTAAGCTTCTACATTTTCTCGCACCGTTTTGTAGGCGACATCCGGTGAGGCCCGCAGTTGGCCCCGACAGATCAACGCCTGTGGTTTGTGCTCAATGGCCTGTAAATAATAAACGGTCCAGGGAAAGCAGTTCTGTAGCTCGGCTTCTTCCTCTTTGTTGATCGGACGCAAGGTTGGACGCTTCTCTAGAGGACTCATCTGAAACTCTGGCTGCACATCGGACTGAGGCGTCGAAGGTTTAGCAGAGGGTTGAGCCGGACGCCCCCACTGCACCAGCAGCAAATACAGCACCGAGCTGATCATAAATGGCACAATCAGCAACAAGAGTGGAATCCGCTGATCGTCCTGATTGAAAATCACCCAGGCTGTCCAGACAAAAGCAGGCATCATCATCACCACCCACAGTAGCCAAACGGGCGTTTTGGTGACATTCGCCACGCTCCGTTGCACAATGAAGTAGGTCAGAAGTCCTAGCAAAACTAGCCAAAACAGAATCATGCTGCGATCTCAAATTCGGTCAGCCTAGGCTTACAATAAATCAGCCCAATTAATTAGCAATTAATTATTAGCAATTAATTAGTCCGATCCATCAGCCATTGATTCCAGGATACCGCTTCCCATCAGTTCGCAGCATTTTTCTGGAAAGTTTTCAGTGAGCGATTGCTGATAAAACGCCCATCATCCGCTGAAATCATTGGCTATTGATGCAATGAACCAACCCTTCCCTTTACCCTCTGAATTCGGGCCTGAACCAACACTGGGCAATCCTTCCAGTACCCAAGCCGAAAACCCAGAAACCAAACCGGATGCCCGCACCGAGCCACCTGCCACGGCAACAACCGGCAAACAACCCAGGACCGTTTTTCCGACGATTTTTGCCTTTCCTCCTAACCGTGACACCATGGGGGGCACCGCCTATCTGCTGCTCGAACCCACCGGCAATGTTTTGATCGACTGTCCAGCCTGGGACGAAATCAATCGCGAATTTATCGAAGCTCAAGGCGGAATTCGCTGGCTATTTCTCACCCATCGCGGCAGCATGGGCAAAGTAAAAGAAATTCAGCAGGCATTTCAGTGCCAAATTCTAGTGCAGGAGCAGGAAGCCTATCTGCTGCCCGGACTGGAGTTAACCAGCTTCCAGCATACCTTTCAGCTCAGTCCCAGCAGCGAGGCCATTTGGACCTGCGGCCATTCTCCCGGTTCTGCTTGTTTATACCACCGCCACTACGGTGGAATTTTGTTTACCGGGCGGCATTTGCTGCCCAATGCGCAAGGTCAACCGGTGCCGTTGCGAATTGCTAAAACCTTCCACTGGCCTAGGCAAATTCAAAACGTAGAAAACCTGCGCCAGCGGTTCACAGCCGCAACCCTCAGCGCCATCTGTCCAGGAGCTAATACTGGCTTCCTACGCGGTCAGCGGGCCATTAGCAACGCCTATGAGCAGCTAGCCCAGCTCGATCTGAATGCCTGTTTGCAGGCAAAGCCAGGTTTGTAGTTCCCCTTTGCAACTGCTAGCTGAACTGTTAGCTGAATTGTGCTAGCCAAATTGCATGCCTTACAACCCCCGTTACAACTAATTGCACTTGATTGCGCTGGAATAAATTGAATTGACAGGGATGTTGAAAGAAAGCTAAAGAGGAAGTAGATCCGTCTTAAGGCACTTGTTGCGAGTTTTGGCTTCGGCTGTAATTGAGATTGCTTGGGCATAATTGCTTAACATCCTTCAGCTCTCTAGCCGCTAGTTTTTGGATCTGCAATAGCTGCAATAGCTGAGCCTGTGGCTTTTCAGTGCAATTTTGTTTTGTTATAAATTTGCTTTGTCATAGAGCCGCTTTAGTTCCTGTCTGAAATTCCTATCTGACCAGGTCCAGACTGCAAAGTTCCCATAATCAAGACCAGCAAGCGTTGCTCATCGCTGATTGACGCTGATTGATTAAGTTCATTGACTTACAGGCTCAGGAGCTTTGGATTTAACTTTCATTAACCATTTCTCTAGCAGATCTGGTTAGCAGATCTTGCAATCGGTGCTAAATATCCTCCTCGCTCCTCCTAAACCCTATGGATGCTACCCCTAACCCGTTCAAAACGGCCAACTATCTATTTAGAAAAGCGAGTCATGCACAGTGGCATCGCACTCAAAGCAAACAGCACATTCTACGCTCCCAACTTGGATTTAAAGACCTAGCCCTCAGTCGTCCCAAAGCTTGTCAGAACTGTGCTAACTACCACGGTATTGCCTACGGCTACAGTCGCGGGAATCGCACCATGCTAGTCTGCGGCTTTCATCCTTACGGTTGGCTAGAAGATAGTCATTGCCCAGATTGGAGTGCGACTTGAAACAGGAAAAGAGCTATCCCATACTGTCCCGGAAAGCAGTAAAATCGACTGGGAACATTTTGGGAAGCGACATGCTGAAGCGAATTGCAATCGTACTGCTGGCCATTGTGGGTTTGAGTTTGCAGAGCTGTACTCCGGCATCGCTAAACCTCAAAAGCTATGTCAATACCTATCAGGGCTATGAGTTTCTCTACCCGAACGGATGGGTGGAAGTGAAGGTCAACAACGGTCCAGATGTGGTCCTCCATGACCTGATCGAGGAGCTAGAGAACGTCAGCGTGGTGATTAACCCCATCTCTGATAACAAAACCCTGGCCGAGCTGGGATCCCCAACCGAAGTAGGCTATCGCCTGTCTAAAAATGCCATTGCACCGCCGGATTCGGGTCGGCAAGCCGAATTGGTCAGTGCTGAGAGCCGTCAAGTTGGCGATGAGCTGTATTACTTGCTGGAGTATGCAATTAAATTGCCCAGTCAGCAGTTGCGCCATACTCTGGCTAGTGTGGTGGTGCGGCGTGGCAAGCTATTCACCTTCAACCTCTCGACCAGCGAGCAGCGTTGGGAAAAAGCTCAGGATCTATTTCGCAAAGTGGTCAACTCTTTTTCGGTCTATTAGTCCAGGTTTATTTGCTGAAGTTTATTTGCTGAAGTTTATTTGCTGAAACAATTAGCAGCTGCTTATGGGCATTCCTTCCTTTGTCCTAGCCTCTGCGTCTCCGGCGCGGCTACGTTTGTTGCGCGAAGCGGGCATTGAACCGATCGTGCATCCCAGTCACTTTGACGAGTCCCAAGTGCAGCTGGCCTCTCCACAGGACTTAGTCCAGTCTTTGGCAGACGGAAAAGCAACAGCAGTGGCGGCTGAATTCAATGGTGCACTGATTTTGGGCTGCGATTCGGTGCTAGCCTTTCAAGGTGAAATTTATGGCAAACCGGCCAATCCCAGAGAAGCAATCGAACGCTGGCAGCAGATGCGGGGACAGACGGGCCAACTTTTTACTGGCCATGTTTTGATTGACCAGGTCCAGCAACGCAAACTAGTGCAATGCCAAGTAACCGAGGTAGAGTTTGCACTGGTAAGCGAACGCCAGATTGAAGCCTATGTGGCAAGTGGCGAACCGTTGCAGTGTGCGGGCGGCTTTGCCCTAGAGGGTCGGGGAGGGCTGTTTATCGAAAAAATTAACGGCTGTCATAGTAACGTGATTGGCCTGAGCTTACCGTTGCTGCGGCAAATGCTGGCCGAACTGAGCTACGATGTGACAGATTTTTGGTTACGCCCTTAACACAACCCTAGACAACCGCCCTGCATCAGTATTTCTGCATTATTTTTGTATCAATGTCACATAACCTTACAAAGCGATTGTTTAGAAACGGTAAAAATTAGAATCCTGCAGTAGAAATTTTAATCACAGGTTTCATGGCTGGAAAACCGCAGTCAAATACCAGGAGAACCTTGGGTCTTGTTGATTTTTACACCATGACTTCAACCACTCTCGAAGCCGGCAATTCCACGGTGAAAGCAATAAACAGCGCTACAGCTGTCGATGGATTTTCTCCGTACTAGAACCTATGCATAAGTCTGGTGCAGACTTCACTGTGTCTTTATGAAGTCACCAGAAGTACTGATGCTATATTGCCAGTTAAGACAGGACAATTTAGATACAGGTTTGTATGCTGGAAGCGGGTGCAAAGTCGCTGACCTCAATTCAAGTCACTGTCTCTCCCACTGTAATTGCCTTAAGATCCTCTGTAATCGATTCTGTAATCGATAACTGGACCCAACAACTGTAATCCAATCGTTAGCATTTACTAGGCAAAGCTCTTTTGACCTAATTTCTACTCTGAGTCGCCAATGGATTCATCCATTCCCAAGTTAGATAAGCTGCGTGCCAACCCTCAACATCAGACCCAACTGGCCCAAATTTGCGGAACGGACCAGCTCTTCCGCAACCGCTACCAAATTCTGCGAACCTTAGGACGGGGCGGGTTTGGTGTCACCTATCTTGCTAAGGACGCATCACTGCCCAACTCACCAGTTTGTGTGATTAAGCTTTTATGTCCCAAGGTGAGTAATCCGGTCGTGCTGCAACGTGCCTGCCAACGGTTTGAGCGAGAAGCGAAGATCCTCAGCCAATTGGGAAGCCACGCCCAAATTCCACGTCTGCTCGATTATTTTCAGGTGGATGGTGAATTTTACCTGGTGCAAGAGTATATCCGTGGCCGCACGCTCGCCAAAGAGATCAAGAGCAAGGGCACCCTTTCAGAGCTAGAAGTGAAACAGTTCCTGCGCGAGATCCTGCCGGTACTGAGCTACATCCACGAGCATCAGGTGATCCACCGCGATATTAAACCCCCCAACATCATTCGCTGTCAAGATGATGGCCGCTTAGTGCTGATCGATTTTGGGGCTGTGAAAGAGCAGTTTGTGCAGGTAAGCCAGAGCACCCAGCGGGGCACCACAACCCACTTTGTTGGGACTTTAGGCTTTGCACCACCCGAACAACTCGCTCTGCGAGCTACCTACTCCAGCGACATCTTTGCCTTGGGCGTTACCTGTTTGTACATGCTGACCGGCAAACCGCCGATGGAGTTTAGCTACGATTCGACCACCGGCGAAGTCAACTGGCAAGACTATGTTACGGTCAGCGAGCATTTCGGCAAAATTCTCGACAAGATGCTGAAGGTATCGGTCCGCGATCGCTACCAATCTGCCGATGAAATTCTGCGTATCCTCAATCTAGAGCCATATTTGGGCAAACTCTCCGACTGTTTGCATATTCAACCGCGCCTCTCAGAATTACCCGACGAAGCTGCGCTATTGGCTCGTAACGGCTATCTGCCGCCGATTGTGCGGGCCGCTATTGCTATTCGTCGCTGGCGAGCACGCATGATGCTCCGCGATCGCAAGCGCAAAGTAGAGCAAGAGGGTGAATTGCTGATCAACGAGGTGAACTAAAGAACGCTAGCTGCTGCCATAGACCGGAACCACCGCTCCTCGCAGATCTTTGGCAGCTTCTGATGCCAAAAAGCAAATCACCTGCCCCAAGGATTCCGGCTTCACCCACCGGTCGGCGTTTTCACTGCCCATCGCGGCTCGGTTAGCGGGTGTATCAATAATGCTCGGCAGGACCACATTGGCTGTGATATTGGTGCCTTTGGTTTCATCAGCAATGGCTTGAGTCAACGCCACAACACCCGCTTTCGAAGCACAATAGGCTGCCAACTGGCCTCCCGGCTGAACCGCTCCCCGCGACCCCACGGTGACAATCCGTCCGTAGTTCTGCTCCAGCATCCGCCGTAGGCTATGTTTGCAGGCCAGAAACGCCGTGTTCAAATTCAGATCAAAATCCCGTTTCCATTGCTCATAGGCATATTCGTGGGTCTTACCCATCGAGAATCCTCCGACCAGATGGATCAGGGCATCCACCCGTTCCATGCCGTTCACCAACTGTTCCACTGCCGTCTCATCCGCTAAGTTCGCCTCCACAAACCGGACTCTGGCCCGATCCGCCGGCGACAAAATCCCCTTCAGTCGCTCCACCTCCTGGGCCTTCACATAGGGAATCGTCACTAAAGCCGCCCCCTGTGCCAAAACCAGTGGCGTCACCCCCAAGCCCAAACCACCCGTACCACCCGTCACCAAAACCTGCTTTCCGTTCATCATCGGCTTCACCCAACTTTTCCTGCATCCTACCCCTATGAGGTTGGCTTCCACACCACTGCAATTCCTCGAATGCATCACGCAAGTACAGGTTTGAATATCCAGCTGTGGGTATTGTTCACGCTTCATCTGCTGAAGCGTTCTGGCAGTATGGATCGCTTTGTCCCAACTTCCCTCTTTTCGACGGATCTTTTCATGAGCCTCTTTCATCCCGTCGATACCGAGAGCGACCGTTACGTTCAGGTTCGGACACTCGTCAAGGATGCGGGTAACATCCGGAAAGATCCTCTGATGGATCTGCCCGTTTGACATAAGATAGACAGAATCCAGCCTGTTGTTCTCGTAAAACGCCTTTACGATCTCCGGAAGGTCTTTTCGCGTGAAAGGCTCTCCGCCAGCAAGTACGAGTACACCGAGATTTCCTCCTAGCGTCTCAGAAATTCGAGCAATCTCATCCGACTTCATCTGCAGCTTCTTTCGCGGTCGATCGTCCAGTTCCTCCGTAAAGAAACAGTGTGTACAGCGCATATCGCAGACACTCGTAACGAGAATGTTGAGAAATATCGGAGAGATCGGACGGCCAACAACTATGCTCGCCCAACGTTTGAATATCTCCTTCGTAGCAAAATCCAAAAATGCCATACATTTATCAGAACGAGATACTTGTGCGAATCGTTCCCGCAATACACCTCGCCAGAATAAATCTATCGAATTTTTGGGGAATATGGAAATATAAACAAGCTATAGCTTGAATTTGTTGCTTGAGGCAAAATTCTATTGCGCAGTAACTGTGCGTTAAAATGGTTTGTATGCTCCGACGCGTTTATCTCGACAATAGTGCGACCACACAATGCGACCCTCTAGTCATCGAGGCAATGATGCCTTATCTGACCGACAAATTCGGAAATGCATCAAGTATCCATCAATTTGGCCAAGAAACCCGTTCGGCGGTCGATAGAGCGCGGCATCAAGTAGCGGCTGCCTTGAATGCCCGGCCGAATGAGATAATTTTCACGTCCGGCGGTACTGAATCAAACAATCTGGCAATTAGAGGGTTGATAGAAAATGTCTTAACAAAAGATCCCGAGAGACCGCCGCATATCATCACTTCAACGATCGAACATCCAGCTGTGAAAGAGGTCTGCAGTGATCTTGAAGCGAAAGAAACACAGGTAACGTATCTGCCGGTATCTGAGAACGGACTGGTTTCTGTCGAAGCCGTTGCTGACGCCGTCCGCGAAAACACTGCGCTCATCTCAATTATGGCCGCGAATAATGAGATCGGCACATTGCAGGCTGTCCCAGAGATCGGCCGTCTTGTAAAGCAAATACGTAGTCAAGGCCGGAAGATCTGGTTTCATACTGATGCCGTTCAGGCTTTCGGAAAAGTTCCTATAGATGTCGAAGAAATCGGCTGCGACCTTCTTTCTATCTCGGCTCACAAGATTCACGCACCGAAAGGTATCGGAGCTCTTTACGTCCGACGGGGCGTGCGTCTGCATCCGCAGAATATCGGCGGTCGCCAGCAACGCGGCGTTAGGGCCGGCACGGAACCGGTAGCCCTGATCGTGTCGATCGGCAAGGCGGCGGAACTGGCAATGGAAAAACTGCACGAAATGGATCAACGCATAAGGCAGCTTCGTGATCGGATGGAAGACCAAATCCTTGAAAACATTAATGGTGCAGTTTTGAATGGCGAACGCACATATCGTCTTCCGAATATCTCAAATATCTCATTTCGCGGGGTCGAAGGTGAGGCTTTGTTAATAAATCTGGACATGAACGGAATTGCCGTTTCAACTGGTGCCGCGTGCTCATCCGGATCATTGGAACCCTCTCCCGTAATTAGGGCTTTGGGTCGGGATGATGAACTCGCCCGGGGAGCGATACGCTTCAGCCTTGGGCGATTCAACGAAGAAACTGACGTGGACAAACTTCTTGAAATACTTCCTAAAGCGGTAAGTAACTTACGTGAGCTCTCCGTCCGAGCGTAACGAAAAGCAAACTGCCCTCTAAAATGAAAAAGCCCGCCGGGGGAGTCGGTCAGGCTTTTACGGTGTGGGATTGCAACCCAAAACTTATGGAAAATTATCCTTGAATAATGATCCCACAGTTTGTCGGAGCTTCCGTGTCGGATACTCCCTGGATAATGATTCCGGTCAAACCTTGAATTATTATCCCTGTAACCCCCTGAATGATAATGCCCCAATCGGTCTTGGTGTCATTCTTATCAGTGCACTGCTGGGTGGTACGGGTCGGTGTGCCCTTAAGATCCCATACGATTATTCCAGCATTTGCGAATGTTGAACCAAACAGAAGCACGAAAGCTAACGTCGTCGTCGGAATGAAGCCTCTAAGTTTTCTCATCTCTTTTTCTCCTCAGTTTTTATTGATCGGGTTGCCCCTCACTGTTAAGTGTTAGTTCAAGCGTTGTGCCAGAACTTATTTCTGTTCATAAGAATAAGCTAACTTATGATTGTTCAGACCTTTACGACACGCATTCTAAGATATTTGTAAAATCAGATTTTTAGATTGCCATCTGGATATTAGATATACACTTTCCTTGCAGCACTATGTAACTTATTGAAAAACCTTGGTTAAAGCACGCGCATACCTTCTATACAGCCAAGGTGTTACGTGAGTATACAATCCAATCTCTATCAAAAACTCTGAGATTCGGCTTGCAAATTTCGAATCAGCTGGTATTATGGAAAAATGGGCTTGTAGGCTCTGCTTTTATAAGAATAAAAAGAGCAGCAATACCCGCCATCCTATCCCAAGACCACTTTATGTCCAATTCGGCATCACTTGTCGCTTTGAAAGTGTTCGTCATTGCTGTCGGCACGATCTGCTTTCTGTGGGCCGCTTCTATATTTCCTCTTACATCCATAGATACTGGATTTGTTGGGCTTTTGGTATTTGCGATTTTAATGTCCCCTCGGCTGAGCCTGACTCTTCCCCGCTCACAGTTCATGGTGAGTTTTTCGGACGCACTCATATTTCTCAGCCTGCTTTTATATGGAGGAAGCTCAGCGATCGTACTTGCCGCGTTTGAAATGCTGGCAAATTGCCTTTACCTTCAGTCGCAAGGTAAGCGATTCGGCCACTTAATGATCAAGACAAACGTTGCGATAAACGTTATCGCAACAACTGTCACAGTACTTTTTTGGTCCTATCTTCTTTCTACCGGGATCGAACCCGGAAAAACACATCACCTGATATCGATTTTAGGGCTTTTGGCAATAACGCAGTTCGTAGTCTCATCAAGCATAGCCGCGATACTTCAATCTCGAACGGACAAAGCCAATGTTTGGGAAACCTGGAAACAGGGCTGTTTTTCCAGCTCAATGTCCCAGATCATTGGTGTCGGCATTGCCGGCATATTTTTCAAGATAATCAATTACGGGGATATCATAGCGGGTTTAGTGGCATTCGTGACCTTTGTGATGCTTTACCTTTATTTCTATCAATCGGTCAATGAGATGAAAAAGGCCATTGATAAGGTTGAGGGGGCGGAACGCGAACGTGCCGAAACAGAAAGGACCCGGCGAAAAGAAGCCGAAGCGCATGCAGAAGAACTAACAAAACTGCTCGAAAAGGAAGAGCGTTCAAATACGGCCCTTCGCCAGAGTGAGAAAGATCTTCAGCATGCAGCTCTCTATGACTCTCTGACCGGATTGGCAAACAGAAAAAACCTAAATCACACGCTTGAGGATTTGATCGCGATTTACAGAAAAGACCCAACAGCCACCTTTCAGGTATTATTTCTCGATATTCGTAAATTCAAAAATATTAACGACACTCTGGGTCATACCATTGGAGACAAAGTACTTTCAATAGCAGCCAAAAGATTTGAGCGTTTCGTAAGTCCCGAGGACACCGTTGCACGAATGGGAGGAGACGAATTCGCTATAGTTCTTAGAAACGTTTCGACAAGCGGCAAGGCATACAAAATAGCTAAAAGGATTTATGACAACATCGGACAACCATTTTCACTCGCCGGACACAAGATCGTGATCGAGCTCAACATCGGCATAGCTTCTTGTGATACGGAATATCGTTATCCGGAAGAGATCCTGCGAGATGCAGACATAGCTATGCATCACGCGAAAGAACGAAATGAGGGCCTGGCGATATTCACGACTGAGATAAGATCAAGATTCCAAGAACGTGTCCGTTTTGAAATGGACCTTAGCAACGCTATTGAAAGAGGCGAACTTTCACTCAACTATCAGCCAATAGTCGATCTTAGTACAGGCGGTTTGGCGGGATTCGAAGCTCTCTGCAGATGGGATCATCCTGAACATGGCCCAGTTCCGCCGAGCAAATTCATTCCCATAGCAGAACAATCCAGACTCATTCAACCAATGACAGTTTGGATACTTCGCGAAAGCTGTAACCAATTGATGGAATGGCGAAGGATAGCTCCGGAATACAGTGACCTAATAATCAGCGTTAACATTTCTGGCAAACACTTGAACAACAACGATCTTATAGATGATGTTGAGAATGCTCTTGCCGAGACCGGCCTTCCGCCTGCCTCACTCAAGCTTGAAATAACTGAAAGCTCGGCAATGGAAAATCCGGAGCACACTACAAACGTACTCAACCGGCTAAAGCACCTGGGCGTGAAATTGAGCATCGATGATTTCGGAACGGGATATTCGAGCCTTAGTTATCTGCAAAAACTTCCATTCGATTCGCTCAAGATCGACCGTTCCTTTGTAAAGAATGTCGGCGAACGCGGCGAGAATTCGGAGATACTTCAAACTATAGCTTCATTAGCAAAGAATCTGCGGCTTCGTTCGATCGCAGAAGGCATAGAAACGGAAGCTCAGCTCTCAGTACTCAGGAATCTTGGCTGCGACCTGGGGCAAGGATATCTGCTTGCCCGTCCAAAGGGACGGGAAGAAACAGAACGCTTGCTTTATTCACGTCATCATCAATGGTTCCCACAATCTATCAGCGGCGAATTTGAGAAGTATGACATCTCTAGGGACCGCGAAGACATTCCAGTTTTCTAATACCGTCTCAATGCAAGCCGTTGATGATAGTGACCTGCCGAACAAAATTCGGCGGGTCAAATTTCTATTGGGGCCGCTTTGAGGTCTATAATCATTAAAAATCCAATGACAATAGGAGTGAGCAATGCTTAGAAGATCGATTTTCTTTCTTGCCGTAGTTTCTCTGTTTGTCTCGGCCATACCGGCGCAGAATGGCGGCGGATATCCGAGAGCAAAAAAGGTAGATCAAGTTGATGACTATCATGGAACCAAGGTGTATGACCCATACCGCTGGCTTGAGGAAACCAACTCTGCAGATACACAGCGCTGGATCGAGGAGCAGGTTGCATTTACACAGGCATATATGGACAAGATCCCCGAACGTGAAAAGATACGCGAACGCCTGACTGAGATATGGAACTACGAACGCATCTCAGCTCCGTCAAAGGTTACGGACGGATTCTACATCTACTCACGCAATGATGGACTTCAGAACCAAAATGTACTTTATCGCACAGACTCAAAAGATAAACCGGGAAAGATCTTCTTTGATCCAAACAAGCTTTCCGAAGACGGAACTGCTGCGTTGAGCGGTTCGGCATTTACGGACGACGGGAAACTCTGGGCATACGGGATCGCCCGTTCAGGATCTGACCGGACCGAATGGCGGATAATGAACACCGAAACGGGAGAGCACCTTTCCGACACGCTTCCCCCAAACCGTCAAGGCGGTATCTCTTGGGCAAGCGACAATTCCGGATTTTACTATCAGCGCTATCCGGCGCCAGAGGCAGGTGCAGAGCTGCGGGCAGCCAATCGCTTTCCGAAGATCTATTTTCATAAGCTTGGGACACCCATCTCGGAAGATAAAGTTATCTACGAGCGTCCAGATGACGGCGAGCTTACATCTGGAGCTCGCGTAACCGAAGACGGGAAATGGCTTGTCATCTCAACATCAAAGGGAACGCAGCGGATGAATGAGGTACACTTCAAAGATCTTTCGCGACCGGATTCACCGATAATCCCGCTGGTCTCAAATCGTGACAGCAGTTGGGCATTTGTTGGTAATGATGGTCCTATCTTCTACTTCCGCACTGACAAAGATGCTGAACGCGGCAAACTTGTGAGCGTAAATGTTCTTGCCAGAGCTCATATCTGGCGCGACGTTATACCGCACAGCAAAGACACTCTTAACGGCGTTCAGATGATCAATAACCAATTCGTTGCGAATTACTTGAAAGACGCATACACGAACATCAAGATCTACGATAAAAATGGTAAGCACGTTCGCGATGTAGAGCTTCCGGGTATAGGCTCAGCCGGCGGCTTTGGCGGAAAGCAGGACGCCACCGAGACCTTCTACAGCTTTTCCAGCTTCAACGCACCGCCGACCATCTATCACTATGATATGAAAACCGGCAAGAGCACGTTATTCAGGACAACGCCGGTAAAATTCGATGGTTCCCAGTATGAAGTGAAGCAGGTCTTCTTCAACAGTAAGGATGGAACTCGTGTCCCGATGTTCATCGCCCACAAGAAAGGCCTTAAGCTGGACGGTAGCAATCCTACGATCCTTTACGGATACGGCGGCTTCAACATCTCGCAAACACCTGCACGGATCGAGTCTGCTCCAAGGCTAGGGCCAACGGTTCGCTCCTCCAGATATTCGATCTTTGCAGGAAGTGCTCCGGAGCGGAGTGTCAGCGCAAGATCTTCGGCATCGCTCTTCAGAAAGCTTCCTGAGATCTCGCCGTTGTCGAATATCTGAGATTTTATATAAGCGATCGACTTCACCTCGTCATTAAGAACAACGCCCATGTAATTGTTAATATTTCTGCCAGTCCAATCCCCAAACTTCTGTGCGCCTGAGGGCTTCAAGCCGAAATTGATCTGGTAGTCGAGGTCGCTTCCGGTTCGTGAAGTTGCGTTCGCGGTGCGAAGTTCTGAGCCGTCAAGTACTGGCGGATATTCAACTATTACCCATTCCTTTACGGGAGCCTCGGTTAAAGAAGTGTCATTTGCCGATTTTCTTTCCGTGTAAGGAAGAACTTGTCTATTCGGCGGTACGGAGCCACCAAGCGATTGAACTGCGGCTTCACGCGTCGGGAATCTGTCAAATGGAGATGGACTTGGCCCGCCTTGTACCTTCATCAGGAAGAGCTTTGATTCAGCATTCAGGATATTCTTGATCCGTTCTGGATCATCAACTCCGGGCATTTGCAGCAGAATTTGTGCGGATGCCTCCGCCCCGTGCCGTTGAAGCGTTGGCTCAGCAACGCCGAATTGATCGATACGGGTCTCAATTATCTTTAGAGCCTGGTCTACTGCCTGATTCTTTAGCACCGTCTGAACGGTCGAGGGGAGAGACCATACGATCGACGAACCATTGTTGGATTCCGTCCAATCAACAAGGTCCACCTTCTGCTTAACTGCGTCAATGACCGCTTGTGCTTGATTAGGATCCGAGAGATTTATGGTTATGGAATAGGTCCCGTCTGCGGCTACAACACTGTAATCTGTAACGGGAAGTTTCGCATCCTGCGCGGCTGTCATAGCGGCTTGTCCATTGTTTTCGGCAAGCGTTTTTAAGTATTCATCGGTTTTCACCCGCATCACAAGATGAGAACCGCCCTTGAGATCTAATCCCAGGTTTATGTTCTGGGCAAGATTCGCCTTTATGCCTTCCCAAGTAAAATCATTCGCCACCGGGGCCCGTCGCGGTCCAAACACCAAATAGATGCCCAGTAAGGTAACCGCAATGATTATCCCCGTTCTGATCCAAAGATTATTCTTCTTCATTCTAATGAATCGGAGACGTTGCCATTCGCAAATTTGCTTACGACACGTACACCACTAACTGCCTATTTACCTTCTTCTGCTCGTTTGCCTACAACAGCGCTCTTCCCGATCTCAAGAAATGATTTATCGGCGCTGTGAATGATAAAGCTGGTTTCCTTGATCTCTTTTATCTTACCGATCACGCCGCCATTGGTTACCACCTCATCATTGATCTTCAAATTTGCGATCATTTCCTGAAGCTGCTGCCTTTGCCGTTTTTGCGGAAGGATCACAAGAAAATAAAAGATCCCAAAAATAAGCAGAAACGGAGCGATCGCCCAAAAGAGACCTCCGCCATCACCCTGGAACAACAATAAGGTAAGATTCACAATGACCATCTCTATAGACAATTAAAGACAAAAGGAAAATGATATAGGCTTGAATCGCGTTAATCAAACTCGTTCGCCGTCATTTTGAATAAGTTTGTTAAGAAACTCCCTTTTGAACTCACTAAATCGGCCATAACGAATTGCTTGCCTGATACGTGCCATCAGACCAAGATAAAAAGCCAAGTTATGATGTGACAATAAAATTGCTGCCGCTATTTCTCCAGCCTGATAAAGATGACGCAGATAGGCTCGCGAATATCTCCGACAAACGGAACACGAGCATTCCAGATCAAGCGGGGCATCATCGGTCGCAAATCTCGCGTTCCGGATATTCAACTTTCCATGAGACGTGAATACACTCCCCGTTCGTCCATTTCGCGTTGGCATCACACAATCGAACATATCGACTCCGTTAGAAACTGCTTCAACAAGATCCTCGGGAGTTCCTACGCCCATCAAATATCTTGGAGAGTGGTCAGGCATTTGAGGAGAAACATGTTCGAGCACGCTATACATTACTTCCTTTTCTTCACCAACACTCAAACCACCGATCGCATATCCGTCAAATCCTATCTCAACTGTCCGTTCCAGACTTTCATCTCGAAGATCTAGGTGCCCCGCCCCCTGAATGATGCCGAACAAGGCCTGTTGTCCACTGATTCCCTCGCAATCGAGATAACCTGAATCCGTTCCTGCGTCTTGCAGGGTTTTGAATCGGCGTTTTGATCTTTCCGCCCAGCGCGTTGTCAGCTCCAAGCTTTTTCTGGTCGCCTCATACCCAGCGTCGCCGGGTGGACATTCATCGAAAACCATTACTATCTCAGAACCCAAAGCGGCTTGTATCTCCATTGATATTTCCGGCGAAAGAAAGCAACGGCTTCCATCCAGATGCGATCTAAATTCGACCCCGTCTTCGCTAAGCTTCCTCAGTTCTGACAAAGAAAACACCTGGAATCCGCCGGAATCTGATAAGTATGCGCGCTTCCAGCCGGTAAATCTATGAAGGCCGCCTAGCTGCCGGATGGTTTCTGCACCAGGCCGAAGAAAAAGATGATACGTATTACCGAGGATTATCCGAGCGTCGAGTTCCTCTTCAAGCCATTCAAAGCGAACGCCCTTTACCGAACCCTGCGTTCCTACAGGCATAAATACTGGCGTCTCGATCGTGGAGCGGCGCGTTATTATCTTGCCCGACCGAGCGTTCCCGTCGCGGGCATCGATCAATAATTCAATTGGCCTCATTTTGGTGAGATACGACGATCTATAAGGGCCCAGATCTTTTCCGAGCCACCTGCCGTGCTGCTGGCGATCACCCCATTTTCATCGATCACCACTGCCGAAGGAGTTCCCTGCATACCGATTTTCTTTGAGATCGAATATTCCCGATCTAAAACGACTGGCGACCTAAACCCCAATTCTTTAACTGCTTCCGGATCGCCATCAGCAAAAACTACAAGATTCGGGTCATCAGTCCCGCGAACGCCTTCCCACTCAAGAATCTCTTCGCGCATTTTAACGCAATGAGGACAGGATAGCCCCCAAAAAACTGCAAGCGTCTTCTTGCCTCTTATCGCGTCGGAGGTCAAACGACCAACATTTACGGTCTCGGCATCAAACTCGGGTATTGGTTCACCGATGAGCATTGGACGGTTCGCTCCGTTCGTGGTCGCAACATAAACATAACCACTTGAAAGATCTCGCTCACTAACGTCATCAACCAATTGACGGATCGCACTATCGCCCGCCGCAACAAAACTTGCAATGGTTCCATTGCGGGAAACAAATAGTGCCGTTGGGGTCCATTGTGCCTTGACCAATTCCGCTACCTCGCGTTTATCTTGAAGCAGGATCATCAGCTCCTTTGCATCCCCAAACTTGTCTGCATTTGCCTTTGCTGTTCCAGAACTGAAAAGAACAAAATTTATCCTCTCACCCAGTTCTCCAAGCCATTCCTTGATCTCCGGATAAAGAGCCCGACACGGCCCACATTCCGGGCTAACAAAAAAGACAAGACTCGGCTTTCCAGAATCAAAAACGCTCGAACGAGTTGCGGTCTCTCCGGAAAGCGTGCGTAAGTTAAATTCAGGAAAGGGCGAGCCAATAGCAAGTCCCTCAGAAGGAGGAACGGCTTCTTCCCTCTCAACATGGCCGCCGTCGCGGGAAATAACTTCTAAGAGATCAATTCGCCGAATTATCTCCTTTTGTTGGTCAAAGATCTGCTTAAGAAAAACTACCGCTGCCACCACCGCGGCAAGCAGCAATAACAACAGGATCGTCGATGTCATATCAGATTCGTTCTCAAGTATCGCAGGCCCCTGTCCAGAGACCCCTTGAGCCACAAGAAATAATGCAAGTAAACCAAAAAGACAGTTACGTATGACGCTTGAGCTTCCAACAGGTTCGCTGTGGATCTGACCAAAACAATGGCAATCCGGAGCATTGCCTTTGGCGATCTGAAATAGCATTCCGCCAATGAACACGAGAATCAATAATAAACCAAAGATCGCGGCGAGCCAGGCTGTTCCTGAAAAAAGGAAAAGTATCGCAACAAAGATCTCAATAACAGGCAGACCGCGACCGACAAGCTTCACAAAACCATCAGGAACCCCGAACGAACGTGCAGCGCTCTCGGAGCCCTCTGCATCCATAAGCTTTCCGATGCCGGCCAGAGCAAAGACACCGAAAAGGAAAAGCCTGATCAGAATTAAAACTACATCCATCATCTATTTACGATCGTTCAATGACTTCTATCTGGTAAGGTCATTTCTTCTTTGGAGCCTTTCTACGTTCCTTCAATCTTATCGGGGTCGCATAGAATTCAAAAGCCTCTCGTAATCTATTTTCGATGTATCGCAAATATGAAAAGTGTAATCCGGCTTTGCTTCCACCCGAAGTGAACAGGACGAACAGCGGCGGCCTTAACCCACCTTGAGTTATGTATTGGACCCTTAAACGCGAAACACCGCCTTTTACCGGAGCAGGAGCAGTTCCGCCTTTCGGCTGCTCGATGTTCTCTTCGAAGAACTTGTTCAGTTGCGATGTTGAAATACGGAGATTGCGTGCCTCATTCGCCCGTACGACCATTGGAAGTATTTTTGGCACACGCTGGCCAGAAAGAGCCGAGATTGATATGATCGGAGCCCAATCAAGAAATTTGATTTGCCGACGGATCTCGCGCTCGAATTCGTAAACAGTGTTGGTCTCCTTTTCGGCAACAGCATCCCACTTGTTAAGTGCTATTATCACGGAACATCCTGCATCGACAGCATAACCGGCAATGCTTGCATCAAGATTAGTAACTCCCTCAACGGCGTCGATCAATAGAATTGCTACATCAGCCCGTTCTAGCGCTTTCGTGGCCATGATAACGGAAAGCTTTTCCGCCATTTCCGTCGTCTTTCCTTTCCGCCTAATACCAGCGGTGTCGATCAATTGGAACCTATGCCCATCAGCAGAGAAACTCGTATCGATAGCGTCGCGAGTAGTACCTGCGACGGGCGATACGATCACGCGTTCTTCCCCTAAGATCGCATTCACCAGCGATGATTTCCCTACGTTTGGCCGTCCGATTATAGCGAGTCGAATTTCTTTCGGATCGGTATTCTCCTCACCTCCGGAGATCTCAAACGCATCAGTTACTTTATCAAGAAGATCGCCGACCGATGTTCCGTGTTCTGCGGAAAGCGGAACTACATCAAATCCGAAACGATAAAACTCCGCTGCCTCATTTTCGACTGTCTTTGATTCTGCCTTGTTTGCAGCTATGTAAACCGGCTTTCCAATATTTCGAAGGTACCTGAAGATCTCTTCATCGAGCGGCGTCGAACCAGCACGTGCATCGACCACCCAAATAATCGCCTGCGCTTTTTCGATCGCAAACGCCGCCTGTTTGAAGATGTTTGCCGGGATAATAGCATCATCATCGGGGACGATACCGCCCGTATCAACAAGTTGGAACTCCTTTCCTGCCCATTCGACATCGCCATAAATGCGATCGCGGGTAATTCCCGGCTCATCACCGACGATCGATCGACGTGAACCGGTCAATCGGTTAAAAAGTGTTGATTTGCCTACATTAGGCCGTCCTACTATTGCCACCAAAGGCTTTTCCATTCATTAAAGAATATCGAATGGTCGGCATACTTGCACGCCTTGAATAGGGACGAATTGGAGACTTACACTCCCAACGCGTCGCTCAATGATCCGCTAATGCAAAAATAAGCATCATTCGCGTCTCCGCAGTGGTACTAATGCAGATGTTAATCACCTCATATGTAAATCTTAATATGGAGATTCTTCAAAATGACAACTCGACAGCGAGTAATTTCCATTCTCCGTAGCCCCGAGGCAATGCGAATCAGATTTTCGTTCGATTCCGGAGGCACAACTCATACGATCCGGCGTCGAACATTTGAACAGGTCGCCCGCGCCGTGGAAAATCGCCGTATCCGGGTTATTGTTTCTACCACATTCGGAGCCGGTGTAGGAGCCCTGTACCATCCCGATTCAAATACTATCGAGACACCACCGGTGATAGGACGGGCAAATCAGGGGCTTCTGCTTCATGAGGCCGTCCATGCAGCTTTTGACCTTCAGAGAACCGCAATTCCTGCGGTTGACGATGAGGCCGCGGCATATGTTGCAGATGCACTTTACTTCCGTATGACAGGATTGGCCAGGCTCCGTTGGAATGCGCAATTACATGCATTCGCAGGGAATATTGCAGATTCGATATTGCGTGATTACCAGGCAGGGAGAGTTTCCATCCCTACTGCCGATCCCCTTTTATGGGGCATTTTGCGGGCCTTCATAATCTCAAATCCAACGTACCTCGCAGGACCTGCCTCAAACGGCGGCAGCTATCTTCACGACGGAGTGTAACGCCATTAAAACTAACTGCGTCCAGGTTCCGGTTTTGAGAACTCGTAAGCGACTTGGAGGAGGAGTACCGATTCTCTTATTTGAAGAAGGCGGAACAGCTCCGGGACAGATAATGGCTGGTGAGTTGGATGAGGTTTACCGTGTCAACGACCTTGATACCGAGACCGAGGTTTTCGGGATCATCGCCGGAGATACAAGCTATTCGATGTCTCCGTATATTCAGAACGCGGCGTTCCGAGAAAGCAAGATGAACCGCGTTTTCGTGCCTTTTCAGGTTTTAGACATTGGTGGGTTCATAAGGCGAATGGTTAGCCCCGTAACTCGCGAGATCGATCTGAACTTCCGCGGTTTTGCTGTTACGAACCCACACAAGCGGTCGCTAATTGACTACCTTGACGCCATCGACGAAACGGCCGAAAAGATCGGTGCGGTGAATACCATAAAGCTAAGCGATAACAAGGTCGTTGGTTTCAATACAGATGCGGACGGGTTTATCAAGCCTCTGTTAAAGATCGTGCCAGACCTTGGCGGGACTCGTGTAACTGTGATAGGCGCCGGCGGTGCGGCTCGCGCGTGCTTGTATGCGCTGAAGAACGTCGGTGCCGATGTTGAACTGCTGGCTCGTGACCCGCGCAAGGCAAAGGCTCTCGCTGAAGAATTCGAGGTTGAATCTGCCATCTTGTCAGATGAGCCGTCAGAGCTGGAAACTGATATCATCGTAAATGCCACGCCGCTCGGAACACGTGGCGAACTTGAGAACCAAATGCCGATCCGGGCGGAGCTTCTTTCCGGCATAAGTATCGTTTATGACCTGATCTACAATCCCCGTGAAACACAACTTCTGCGTGAAGCACGTGCTGCCGGATGCAGAACGATCGACGGGCTTGAAATGCTGCTCGCTCAAGGAGCGAAACAGTTCGAGATATGGACAGGAACGATTCCTGATAAAGCATCAATGCGAAATGCTGCGTTGAAAATACTTGCCAAATGAATTTACCTTTACAACCGAAAGCGCTGAATTGCCCAAATTGCGGCGGTGCGGTGATGAGCGACCGAACACAATGCGAATTCTGCCGTTCGCGTTTGAAAACGGTTGGCTGCCAGGCTTGCCTTGAACTGATGTTCCTTGGCTCAAAATTTTGTTCACACTGCGGCTCCCCGGCGACGGCCGCCGTTGTCGTAGAGGAAAATGCCGGCGGCGACTGCCCGAGATGTAAACGGCCTTTGCAAATGCTCGCGATCGATTCGATCTCGATACGAGAATGTGAAAAATGCGGCGGTTTTTGGTCTGATGTCGCTACGTTTGAGAATATCTGTGCAAATGGCGAGCAGCGATCTGCAGTCCTTGGTTTCATTGGCAGTAATGCTCATCCGCAGGTACATCCTGCCGCGATATCTTATGTACCTTGTCCTGACTGCAAGCAGCTTATGAACCGCAGCAATTTTGCGCGTTCCTCCGGCATTATCATTGATATTTGTAAGCAGCACGGAGTTTGGTTTGATGCAGATGAGCTCCCCAAGATAATCGACTTTATTCTTTCGGGCGGGACCGCTCGCCAGCGCGTAAAGGAACGTATCGAGATAGAGGAAGAACGGCGTAGGCTGCGCGAAGAGCGATACCGACTTTCTAATCTTGAACGCCGCACTGGTAGTTCAAAACCCTTTTTCAGCAATGCGGGTGCCGATCTTGATGCGGTATCTATAGTGCATCATCTCCTGGACCTAAATATCGATATTTGATCCACCAGTCTTTCAATACGTTTAGCTCAACGGTTCGTTTCTTCCTTATCACTCTGATATTCTCGAATCGTCAATGAACGATCGTTACAGCCGACAGGTACTTTTCCGCGAGATAGGCATCGAGGGGCAGGAGCGGCTACACTCATCGCGAGTCCTGATCGTCGGCTGCGGAGCTCTTGGGGCTTCGCATGCTGAGATGTTGGCGCGCGCTGGCGTTGGAAATCTCCGCATCGTCGATCGCGATTTCGTGGAATACTCGAATCTGCATCGGCAAACTCTTTTCAAAGAACAAGATGCAGAGCTTCGTCTTCCAAAGGCCGCCGCGGCGAAACAGCGTATCTCAGAGATAAATTCCGAAATAGATGTAGAAGCAGTAGTGGCGGACGTCAACGCCTCTAATGTTGAGTCGCTGATCAAAGCTTGCGATCTCGTGCTCGATGGCACGGATAATTTTCAGACCCGCTATCTTCTCAACGATGCGTCTGTAAGGAATGGTCTTGCCTGGATCTACGGCGCTGCAGTTTCAAGCTACGGCACGACTATGACCGTTCGTCCCGGCAAGACACCTTGTCTTCGCTGTATTTTTGAAGAGATCCCTGACGCAGTCTCGTCGCCGACCTGTGATACGGCCGGCGTGATAATGCCGATAATATCCAGTATCTCGGCAATTCAGGTTGCAGAGGCATTAAAGATACTAGTTGGTGATACTGCTTCGCTGCATAATTCTCTGTTGCAGATAGACGTGTGGAGCAATGAGTGGCGAAAGATCGCGCTTTCCCGGCCAAATGAGAATTGCATCTGTTGTGGGCACAGGAACTTTGAATTTTTGGATGCTGACTCTGGCGAATTCGCCGCTGTACTCTGCGGGCGTGATGCTGTCCAAATAGCACCGTCGCATCGGGGGAGTTTCGATCTTGACGCGTTGTCGGACAAGATCAAGTTCATTACCTCGGTCGATCAAAACGAATACCTTGTCCGATTCACTGTTAATGGCCACGAGATAACCGTATTTCGTGATGCACGCGCGATCATCAAAGGTACCGACGATATTGGGCTCGCTCGCTCGCTCTACGCTCGTTACATCGGCTTGTAAAAAATATCGAGGAAGCAGAGAAATAGGCGATCATCATAAATATGCCTGTAATAGTGGCCGATGTGTTTCCTCATATAGATATTGGTTTGTAATCCTATATCTTTCTGTTTTCCAGCTAGGTCTAGCTCGGGAGGGCGGATGGGCTCCTTTGTATTCATAGCCGAATCCCGAAAGATCTTGAGTTGAGAACGATCATGACAGACAGTAGCTATTTTGCGATTGTCATCATAAAAGGTGTGCGAACTTCGGGGAAGCATGGTCTACATTTCACAGCCTGCAGCCCTGATGTTCTTGATTGTCAAAAAGAAAAGGGGCATACTTCCTCTTGATCTGCTCTCAGTTGGTATCTCGGAAGATACGGATCGTCCGGTTAAGTTGAGCGACGTTTTTCGGTGCGGTTTGGAGAGTTCGGTTTTTGTCAGTTTAGAAGCGCTTGATTTTTTGGGGTTGGAGGCCGCGTCGCTTTGCTGTTCTCGGAGGTCATTGTTTTCATCTCCGCTATTTCCTGCCTTTTGCTTCACACAGCTTACATCTGAGAGGAAAATGAGTAACAAACTTTATGTCGGGAATCTGTCGTTTCGCGTAACCAGTGAGGATCTGCAAGAGCACTTTGCCGCAGCAGGTGAGGTTGCATCAGCAAACGTCGTTTATGATCGTGAGACGGGCCGGTCGCGCGGTTTCGGTTTCGTTGAGATGGCAAATGAGAGCGATGCAAACAACGCGATCGCCCAATTCAACGGTATGGAATACGACGGCCGCAATATGGTGGTGAATGAGGCTCGTCCGCGCGACGATCGCGGCGGCAATCGACGCGGCAACCACGGCGGCGGACGCTGGTAAAGTGGCTAAACATCACTCCGATCGGAGTGCGGATGTTCCGGGTCGCTCGGCTTCGCATTTGTTTGACTGTATTTGAGGTATTAGACAGTCAATTGATCGGAGCTGGCTCGATCTTATGGTCTAAGTTTGCAAGCATAAGCACTATCTCATCGATCAATCCGACGCGTGTGCGGGTCTCAGGAACACCGTTCACAAGCATCGAGAATACAAGTTCTTCCCCGGCAGCGGTCCTGACATATCCGGAAAGAGCCGAGACCTGATTTATGGTGCCTGTCTTGCCGCGCACATTTGCTTCGCCGCGTGTCCCGCGAAACCGGTTTCGGAGTGTGCCGTCCACGCCGCCGATCGTAAGACTTTCCCTCCACGCCTGAGAATAACGACTCCGTTTCGCCATATAAACATAAAGCGCAGTAACGGCGGATGGCGTAACAAGGTTATGACGCGAGAGGCCGCTTCCATCAAATTGAATGATGCCGTCCTCAGGTATTCCAGCATTCTTGAGAAAATCGGAAACCGCGCGTATGCCAAGTTCCGTGCTGGAGGGGTTTTGGCCCGGACGCAGAAGAGCCTTTTTTCTCTCCTCTTCGCCTAGAGTTCGAAGTAGCACCTCAGTGTACATATTCTGGCTGGGTTTCATCGTTCGCGCGGCAAGCACTGCCATATTTGGAGACTCGATTCGGGCGATCACTTCAGTAGGACGAACCGGTTCTTGGCCAGATGGTATAGCGTATCCGCGACCCGAGACGCTTATGCCTTTTTCTTCGAGACGCTGCTTAAGTAGCGAGGCAAACATATCCGCCGGACGCGAAACCGTTATGTTGTTGTCAAAGCCTTCGTTCCCGACCGGTAGCTCCCCGCTGATCTCTATCAGATTTTCGGCGATCCGTTTTTCTATCTGCAATGTCCGGGGCGAGCCTGCGGCGACAGTCATACACCGGTTGGCTATACGCATCACGAAATTAAACGGTTGTATCCGAGCGGTACATGTCGAACCCACCGAACTTGGCTTTATGCTAAGCGAAACAACATTGTCATTTACGGGAAGAGCCGAAACTTCTGCCCCGTAATACCATTGGAGATCATCCCATTCCCAACCTGGCGGAAAAACAGACCCCTTGAAATACGTATCGTCGCCGATCAGATTACCATCGATCCTTTTAACACCGGCGGCGATCAGAGCATCAACCACACGATCGATGCCTCGGAGCCGGTCGCCATCATGAAACGAATAGGAAATCGAAAAATCGCCTCCGCCGACTATTACAACATCGCCCTTGAGGGTTCCATCTGCATCCGGTTTTGCATGAGCATAAATGGTTGTCGTGAGTTTGTGATTGGGCGTCAGTTTCTCTAAAGCGGCAGCAACCGTAAAATTCTTCATATTCGAGGCTGGCATAAAGTATTTCTCTGCGTTCTGCTCGAATATGACCGTTCCCGAATTCAATGAAACGATCTTTATGCCTATAGAACCGCGCGCGACCGCGGGGTCTGAGATGCGTGCTTGAATACGTTCCCTCAGCTTTTCGATCGCAGATGTTGATCCAGTGACACTACTGGTCGAGGTGGTTTCGGGCCGCTGTGCGATCAAGCTGATCGAAAGCGAACATATCAATGCTGCGGTTGTGAAGTGTCTGAAGATCCCGGATAATTTTCCGCTGGTCATTTCATTCTTACGCATCGGATTTAAAGCAAAAAAGCGGCCCGAAGGCCGCTTCGAAATTTGACAAAATTCTAGTTGGTTGAAGAGGTGAAATCAAGCCCGGTAATGTTTTGATTTACCTGTATCTGCACGGGCTGGAATGTCATTCCCTTGGAAACGGCAGTCACGGTATAGGTTGCACCCGGAACGATGTTCTCTACTATGTAGTAACCAAACGTGCCGGTATAGGCCATTCGCGATGTGCCCTGCGAATCTGTAACCATAACCAAAGCGTTTCGGACGCCCACTCCCGGAGAGGACATAACGCGGCCCGAGATAGAAACGTTGGCCGCAGGTGCACTCGGTGCGAGCACCTGAACCTGGATCGGGTCTCCACGTTTGAAGAATCCGACCGTTGCGTTTGCCAATTCCGGCGGCCTGTTAGAGGTAAAACGGAATGTGTATGCTGTTCCCCAGCGGATGGCATTCGCGTTCTCATTCTGAGCGAATGTTTCTGTATTCCAAGTTATTGAATTCGCCGCCAAAGTATTGGCCCAAGGCGTGCTGCTGTATCCTGCATTTCCGACTGTTCCATCGGCGCTCCAGCCAGGGTGTTGCGGTGGTGCGTGGAAGCCTACAGCGCTGATGTTCGCACCTGCTCCGACCGGCACGCTAAATCTCTGGATCGCTCTATCAAGATTTTGATTATAGATAACGTATTCATACTGCCAAACACCTACAGAGGGGTTTGAGACCTTGTAAGCAACGATACCCACACCGTCTTCTAACGGAGCCGGATGGATCTGGACCAAGGTGGCTCCGGTCCATGCAGCGATAGCCGGCTGCATTCTTACCGTTGCGCCGACCGGCGAGAAACTGAACGGCGAGGCAGTACCGGTAACGTTGTATCTGCGGTAGGACACGTTGTTATACATATTGCACTGCGTCGGATTCGCCTGGCACCAAGCGTATTCGTGCGGAGTTACGTATTGTCCCTCCGCATAATACGTCGCTCCCGGATTGAGGTTGGTATTCAGATCATTTATCTCAGTAAGTATCCTGTGCGATGTGCCTGTGTGATTGTGTCCGGTGTGATTGTTGTTCGGTGTGGCTGAATCATTCCGCGGGAAGAATCCCGTGAACGGATTGATCCACGCCCTTGAACCCAGATTTGGACCCGAATTCAAACTCGCAGAATACGGGTCAGAACAGCCGGAACCAAGCCGGCTGCCGCCGACGCCGTTGCAGCCAAAACCGCAGAGATTCTCGGGCATCTCGGACGATTCGTTCGATCTTACGATAAGCATTTTCGGGGCTATGTTCGCGCCGCGGCCATTTGATGTTGCGAAAGAGATGGTACGCGTAACGAAACCGGGAGGAAGGATCGTTATGGGCAACTGGATACCCGGCGACCCTACGCTTGTAGCACAAATACTGCGGATAAGTTCTGCCTATTCACCGCCTCCGCCCGAAGGATTTGTTTCGCCGATGACATGGGGCGTAGAGGAAAGTGTGGTCGAGCGTTTCATCGCCGTGGGAATTCCCGGAGGAAACGTCTCTTTTGAAAAGGTTCCCTATGTTTTTGACTTTGCCGGAACGCCAACAGAGTTTGTAGAAATGTTTCGCGACTATTACGGACCGACGATGAACGCGTTCGAAGCAGCCCGGCAAAACGGCAAAGAGAACATGCTGTTTGCAGAACTTGCCGAACTTTTTACAGCACAGAACCAAAGCGGTGAACCCGGGAGAACAAGGATCGCCGCAACCTACCTGAGAGTAACCGTGCAAAAACCATCTGAAAGCTAACCGCGCCGAATCTCTCTGATCCGCTTCAATAGCTGCGGAAGCATTTTTGCGGTCTTGAAAAGCGAGCCGCTGGCAAACTTTGTGGCAAATTGCCTGAAGGTCTGAATAGCGGTCGCTGAGTATGGCATCCACCACGCATCGGGCAGTAACGTGATGCGATTAGTGTGGATATGCTGTGGCTGGACGAGCTCCATTAACCCCTCCTGGCCGTGAGTCCGGCCGCGGCCCGAATTCTTGAAGCCTCCCCAAGGCGTTTGCCCGATGCCGTGAGTGTAAAGATGTTCGTTTATGCATACTGTGCCCGCCTCTATCTTTTCGGCAAGTTTTTCGCCCCGACTAATGTCGCGGGTCCATACGCTTGCCGTTAGCCCGAATTCGGTGTCGTTAGCAAGGGCTACGGCTTCTTCATCGGTCGTGAATGTGCAGATCGGGAGCGTCGGGCCGAACGTCTCTTCCTGCATCGGACGTATCTCGTTCCTTGCTCCGGTTATGACGGTCGGTTTGTAGAATAATTCGCCTTTTTCCGGATCCCTTTCGCCGCCGGTCTCGATCACTGCTCCTGCCTCGCGAAAATCGTTAACGTGTTTTTCAACTATCCTTACCTGCCGCTCAGAGGACATCGGTCCGATGGATACGTCCGGATCCGTCCCGCGGCCAAGTTTTAAGCGTTTTGTTTTCTCGATGATCCGACGTGTCAGCTCTTCCGCAATTCGCTCATGAACAAATAGCCGCTCGACCGAGGCACAATTCTGACCGGCATTGGAAAAAGCTCCCCAAACTGCAACATTTGCTGCGGCATCGAGATCGGCATCTTCTAAAACTATCATTGGATCTTTTCCGCCAAGCTCAAGCACGAAAGGTATCAGATCCTTTGCTGCCGCTTCGGCGATCTTCTTGCCAGTTGCGACGGATCCGGTGAAAACGATCTTGTCCGGACGCGCATCGACCAGAGCAGCTCCTGTTTCGCCGGCCCCTGACACAATTTGAACCGCGTTCTTTGGGAAACCGGCTTTCTTAAAGATCTCCCCGATCTTCAGCCCGACAAGAGGAGTAAGCTCCGAAGGCTTGATCACGACCGTGTTGCCTGCCATTAGTGCCATTGCCGCTTCGCCGATCGGGATGGAGAACGGATAGTTCCAGGCAGGAATGATCCCTATCACACCGAGCGGTTGGTAAATTATCTTGGACGACCTGCCCATAAGTGAGAAAAGTCCTATGCCGATCTTTCGAGGTTTCAGCATCTTTTCGGTCTCACGTGCGGCCCATTGCATCAGGTCGAGAGCCGGTGCGATCTCCAACGCAAGAGCTTCTGCGACCGGTTTGCCTGATTCGGCAGAGATAAGGCCAGCGATCTCATCCATTTCTTCAAGTATTACTTCGCGTGCCTTCATCATGAGCCGCTTTCGCTCCGCGAAGCTCGTCCGGCGCCATTGCTGAAAACATTGGCGGGAACGGTCCACCATCTCTACAACTTCTGCGGCTGAATCTATACCTATTCGGCCCAACTCGTTTCCCGTAGCGGGGTCGAAGGAGACTAGAAAGTGATTCTCTTTATGGTCTGTAGCGGCGGAGTTCATGATGAGAGAATACAGCAAAAACTAGTATGGAATCGAATAGAAATGTTCGGATGAACACAAGGCGAATAATATTCGCCAATTTTGTTTATGATGCGATCAAATATTGCATTGACAGATCAATAGCAGATGATTATTCTTGTATTTGAGATAATAAGCGAATGATCGACGAAATAGATAGGGAAATATTGAATATTCTTCAACGTGACGGACGGACGTCAAACGCCGAAGTTGCGAGACAGGTCAATTTGGCCGCTTCGGCGGTTTTGGAGCGTATTAGAAAGCTGGAAGAACGGGGAGTGGTCCGCGGCTATTCAGCTTCGGTCGATCCCAGATCGGTCGGGTTCGGATTGACCGCATTTGTTTCCGTTAGAACGAGCGAATGCAGCTATGAAACGGATGAGTTGCTCGCCAACATACCGGAAGTGCTCGAACTCCACGACGTTGCCGGAGAAGATTCTTATCTATTGAAAGTTCGCGCGTCGGATCCGGAGGATCTTTCGATACTCTTAAAGGAAAAGATCAAATCCATACCGACGGTCGTTTCGACGCGAACGACCGTCGTGCTGCAAACGGTTAAGGAAACAATGGAGTTGCCTTTGGACAGGTGTATAAACGACGAGTCGCGAAAAAAAAGCTAGACACGGATCGGGGATGATCGGAATGAACGGGAACGGGAATAAGCGGAATATTGCGGTGCTTATCGCGGCATTTGCAGCGGTCTATATCTTTTGGGGTTCAACATATCTTGCCATTAAATACACGATCGAAACCTTGCCACCATTCCTTATGGCAGGCGCACGTTTCGCATTTGCCGGTTCGGTGCTGTTCCTTCTCGCCCGGATGTCAAAGGAGTATGAGCCGCCGCGTGCAGAGCATTGGAGAACGAGTTTCATTGTAGGTACGTTCCTTCTGCTTGGAGGTAATGGTGCGGTTGTGCTTGCCCAGCATTACATCTCATCAAGCCTTTCGGCGCTGCTTGTGGCGACCGAACCGCTTTGGATCGTGATACTAAGCTGGCTTTGGCTGAGAAATGGCAGGCCGAACTGGAAGGTTATCGCCGGTCTTCTGATCGGTTTCGTGGGCGTCTGGCTGCTTATAACAGGACAGCCGGAGACGGCGTCCGGCCCGGGCGGCCGTGGACAGTATATCGGTACCTTTGCCGTTATCCTTGGTGCTCTTTCCTGGGCTACGGGTTCGATCTACGGTCTCAAAGCTCCAATGCCGCGTTCTTCGATAATGGCCGCCGGGATGCAGATGATAGCGGGAAGCGTATCGCTGCTGGTGGTGGGGCTGTTGCGGGGTGAGCATAGTACGTTCGATCCAGCGACGGTTTCGGCGAATTCGCTGTTCGCACTCCTCTATCTGATAATCTTCGGGTCGCTGATAGGGTTTACTGCATACAGCTGGCTGTTGAAAAATGCGCAGCCAGCGATGGTCGCAACATATGCGTATGTAAATCCGGTGGTAGCGGTATTGCTCGGATGGGGCATTGCGGGTGAATCGCTAACGGCACAAATGCTGATCGCCGCGTTCATAATCGTAGTTTCAGTGGCACTTATTACCCAAAGCAAGACTGACGGGAAAAATGAGCCGGACCTTAAAAGCGTTAATAAAACAAATGGTTCGGGATGCGACCGGCCGGCGTTCTCAACGAACGCATAAATCGATGACTGGGACTAGGGTAAATTCCCGAAGATATACGAGAAGGGCCAGGCAACGGCCCTTTTTCTTTGCGTGGTTCGAACCGATTCCGTCGTCCGAACGTTCTCTGACGTTTCACGCACAAGAATCAGATCGTTATTTGTGTTGCCGCGGGAAATAAGCAGGCTGCGGCCGTCATTTCCCCAGGCAAAGTTAAATATGCGCCCTGACTTGAAATCTGTTATCGGCGTTGCGGCCGAACCGTCTATCGGCTGTCGCCAGAGATTATGGCTGACGCCGCGGTTCGTAAGGATCGTCAGCGACCGGCTGTCCGGAGACCAGGCAAAGTTGTTGATCAAATTATATTCGATTACGCGCTCGTGTTTTCCAAATCGTCCGTTTTCCAGTGTTGCGATATTAAGCTTCTTTTCCAGCGTGGAAAGGTCATAGCTTCCGTACGCGACCCGTTTGCCATCCGGCGATACCTTTGGGTTAAAGAATCCTTGAGTCTCGTTTTGGTGAAAGATCTCCGCATCGCCGCCGATAAGCGGAATACGCATTATGGAAAACCTGTCCTGTCCGATGATCTGGCGCTGAAAGATGACGTAGTTGCCGTCCGGAGTGATCTGAGGATTAAGGTCGATGATCTCCGCACCACCATTAGTGAGCCGGATGGGGTTCGCTCCGTCCGCGTCCATCCGCCAGATCTGTGAGGTGTTGTCCTTTTGACGATTGAAGACGATATATCTTCCATCGGGCGAGATCGACGGGCTGACCGCAAAACCTTGATCGGCAAAAAGGGCACGTTCGCCTTTACCGTCTTTACCGGCGACCCATAGGTCTGATTCCTTGACCTTGTTTCTGGAATACAGCAGCGACCCATCGGCAAATTGTGCAAGTCCGAACATGCCTTCAACGCCGCGACTGTCCATCGTTAGTTGGGCCGCATTCGCTTTCGGGGATGACAAATTCCAGATGCCGCCGATGGTATCGCCTTTTATGGTTATCAGTCTGCGGCCATCAGCCGAAATACCTACGTCGCCGTAATCATTTATGTCGTTAGTAACCTGAACAAGATCGGCGTCGGGATAAGTTGCACGCCAAACCTGTGTTGGTGCGTTCAAGGTCTCACGTCCGGTAAATACAAATCCAGAACCATCCGAGAACCACACGAAGCTATTTAAGAAATGGAACGAACGGGTGCCGAGCTTTTCCAGATCAAGCTTAGAGATATCGACAGTAACAATGTCCATTCGGGACAGAAAGCCTCCTTCGCGAATGCCGGCGCCGAGCAGAAGGCGTGATCCATCCGGTGACCAAGCAAAACGGTTAGAAAAGCTTTGATACTCAGTATCTTTTGTTGAGATCAGGCGCGTTTGTTCCAAAGTTGTCGCATCGGCAATGAAGATCACGTCCTCATTCGTTTTGCCGATATGGCGGACAAAGGCAAATCGTTTTCCATCCGGCGAGAAGGTTATCGTTCCGTCAACATCCTCGATAAGTTTCTTCGGTGTCCCACCTAGAGTCGGGACCTGATACAGCGTATTTACCGCATAATCGCTTCGGGTTTCGGTGTAATAGACCCAATCCCCATTCGGCGAGAATGAGACAAACAGCAAATTAAGATTCGTCGGCTGGACAAGCGTAACTATGCTGTCCGTCGCAATCTGGCGCACAACAAGGCGACGCTCTCCCATCTCGCCGCTGATGTATGCGATATATTTCCCATCAGGTGAGATAGCAGGCTGCATCACACGCCCATCCGTTATGACCCGAGAGACCTGCGGAGCGGCAAACGCATTCGCCGAGAGCGGCGGTTCGGCCGAAAACCAATTCAAAAGTCCAAGCCCGATCGCGGTGAGTAAAAGAAGAAGAGCTCCGGCTGCGAGAGCGGTCTTTCCAAGACTGCGGCCTGTTCCTCTGAAGTGATCCGGCGACGAAGAGCGCGGACCTACAAAATTTGTTCTCTGTTCGCCTCTAACGGTGCGGTGTACGACGGTCGGATTTTCTGAAAAATTTGGATCAGAGATCACATGAGCGGTTCGGTCGCCGCTGTTTGCGTGTTCGATCGTATATAAAAGATCTTTTATGTCGAGTGCTAGGTCTTTTACGTTCTGATAGCGTTCTTCTCGATCTTTTTGCAGAGCTTTACGTAAGATCCGCTGGAGTTCAAAAGGAACGTTGGGAAGAAGGTGAGCCAAAGGCACAGGTTCTTTATAAACGACCGCAGCGATCGTATCTGCTGTGGTCTCGCCATCGAAGGGCGGATGCCCGGTCAACATTTCGTACAGCACAACGCCAAGACTCCAAATGTCCGTACGCTCGTCAACCTCATGGCCACGAGCCTGTTCCGGCGACATATAGCGCGCTGAGCCCATCACGGTACCTGGTATTGTCTTGTTGCTGGAGGTCTGGTCGACGCTGCCGAGTTCGATGATAGGTTTCGCAAGGCCGAAATCCAGCACCTTAACGATCGCATCATGGCGGACCATTATATTTTCCGGCTTTATATCGCGGTGAATGATCTTTGCAGCGTGCGCTGCGACGAGGGCATTAGCCGCCTGTTCGATAATGCGCAGAACCCTGACAAGCGTGATGGATTCTGTTTTCATTATTTGACGGAGGGTTCTGCCTTCCACAAATTCGGTCGCAAGAAAGCTGCCGTATTCGTTCTCGCCGATCTCGTATATCGTGATTATGTTTGGATATTTTTCTATTGAAAGCCGCTGAGCGATCAGACGTTCGAAGTTTGGGTCGCGAATAGAAGCGAAACCTACAAGCCGCAACCGACGTTCAAACTCTGCTGTTGAACGGAAGGCACGCAATAAGACCGCGATCTCGTCCTGCACCTCTTTCTCAGTAGGCGGGTTACGCGGAAGGCGGTCGGCCTCAAGGGCAAAGATACGTTGCTCGATGACGAGACGAAGTGCGCCTTCAACCTCATCCTGAGAGATCGGTTCAAGGCTACTTCCGGGCTGAAGAGCCAGTTGCCACCTGACGTCCGATAGCGTTATCAATTCGTTGCGTATCCCGTCGCTCACTATCGCCATCGTGCGATCCACCAATTCCTGAGCGGAAACGCACAGCGATAACAATATCGCCGTCAAAAGTACCTTGATTCCTGAACCAATAATGCAGCCTGAGTCCATCAATGTTTAAGATTTTACGTTACTATCGAAAGGTTTGGAAACATTTTTCAGCAGTTTGACCGTATTCTTAAAAAGAGGCGTCACAACCTTCCGGTAGAAGGATTAGCGCGATAAACCGTAAATCTTTGTAAATTTTTGATTTAGCTCCGATTTTTCGTGCTTCTACAGAAAAATCTGCTATACTTTGCGAACTGAGCCCAAATCAAATGAGTTAAACTGGTAATGTTATGGAAAAACAAGCTGCCCAGAACATTCAGGATGCTTTTTTAAATTCCGCTCGGCGTGAACGGATCCCGGTCGTGGTTCATCTGCTTCAGGGAGCGACGCTTGCCGGTAGAATAAAGAGCTTTGATAAGTTCTCGGTCCTGCTTGACGTCGGCGGCCAGGATTTTTTGGTTTTCAAGCACGCGATCTCGACGATCTCGCAAGAAAAAAAATCACCGGACACTCACTGATCTCAACGCATTGCAAGGAAAGCTGATCACGTTTGAGGGGATTGACGGCAGCGGCAAATCTACCCAGCACCGTATGCTCGTGGGCGAACTGCGGTCACGCGGTCGTGATGTCCTTGCTACCCACGAACCCGGCGGGACGCCTTTAGGCCGACGGCTCCGTGAGGTATTTCTTGAGACAGAAGAAATGGTGGCGCCAATGGCCGAGCTGCTACTTTTTGCGGCAGATCGGGCGCAGCATGTTGAGCTTCTGATAAGGCCGGCACTCGCTGACGGGCGCATCGTTATTTCTGATCGCTTTGTTGATGCAACGGTCGCATACCAGGGCGGCGGACGGCTATTTGGCCGCAAGACCGTTGAGAAGGTAATAAAGCTCGCAACCGGCGGACTTTCTCCTGACCTTACATTGTATTTCGATATTCCCGTCGAACAAGCGATTGCTCGTATTTCCGAACGCATATCAAGCACCGCCAAGACTGATAGAATGGATCTGGAGACAGCAGAGTTCTATTCACGAGTTCGTGAGGAGTATCTTGCGATCGCAAAGCGCGAGCCGGAACGATTCGTCGTCATAGACGCGAGCGGCTCTATAGAGGAAACGCATCGAGTTGTTATGGATACGATCGACCGTTTTTTAGAGGATGACAATGTTTGATTTGATAGCTGGAAATACGCTTGTCAAAACAATCCTTTCTAATATGGCGAGATCGGGTCGAGTGCCGAACTCGCTAATTTTTGCAGGTCCGCCTGGGGTCGGGAAGAAGCTTTTTGCGTACCAATTGGCAAAGGCAAGTCTTTGCCTTTCTCAGAATGACGCTACGCCATGCGGGATTTGCCACTCATGTATCCGCGTAGTGAACATCGAGCCACCCAGATCAGAGAAAGGCGAAGATTACGAACGCGTTTTTATCGGCTTCCACTTGGATGTATGTTTGGTGGCTCCCTTCAAACGGAATATTCGTGTCGGATCGATCCGCGCAGTTGAAAGTGAAGCCAATTTCCGGCCCTTCGAGGGGAAGGCACGTTTTTTCATTGTAGATGATGCTGATCTGATGAACGACGCGGCTTCGAACGCTCTCCTCAAAACACTTGAAGAGCCTGTGCCAACATCGCACATAATTTTGATCACCTCACGTCCGGACAGCTTACTGCCAACGATCCGTTCACGGGCACAGCTAATTCGCTTTGCTCCTATCTCATCCGAGGAGATCAGACGGGCTCTGATCCAGATCCACGCCTTCAATGAGGTTGATGCAAGCCTAGCCGCCAGATTTGCCAACGGCAGTTTTGCGCGTGCTCTTGCATTTGACCCGGAAACTTTTAGTTCTGCACGCGAGAGGATGCTTTCGGTGGTGGCGATGGCGGCGAACGGCAATTCGCTCGCCGAGCTACTCCTGCTCGGCGAAAAGCTACACGATCAAAAGAACAAGGACCGTTTTGAAGAAGATCTTGGGATATTGGAAAGCTTGATCAGAGATGCTTGGCTTATGAAGCTCAATGCCGAAACGCAATTTCTGGAAAACAGCGACCTTGAGAAGCGGATATTTGAGGCAACCGCCCGTTCAACCAAAACAGAACTGGCCAGTTGGCTCAATGAGATCGAAGGCCTTCGAAGAAACTTTGCTGTAAATATTAATCGAAAGATCGCAACTGATGCCTTGTTTGTAAAGATGGCCGCGTAAAGACGGGAACTTTTTGATGTTTAATGTGTCAAATTTCGTGGTAAATTGTCTAATTCCTAGTTTGAAGAAAGAAGGAGGGAGAATGCAGCGTGTTGCACCAGTATTTGCTCTGTTAACTATCCTATCCTTGGCCACACTACTCAGCTCGGCTCAGGGCATAAGCGAGGTAAGTGGAGGGATCTTGAATGGAAAGGCAGTAAAAATGCCTAAGCCGCAATACCCTGATGAGCTCCGTGTTTCCGGGATACGTGGGACAGTGAAGATCGCCGTGCTTATAAATGAAGAAGGAAATGTTGTTTCGGCTGAGCCCGTTTACAATGAAGATGTAATGTTTCGGTCGGATGGAAGGACCGTTGAAAAACAGCCTTCAGAACAGCCGCATCCTCTGCTTGTTGATGAAGCTAAAAAGGCCGCGCTTGAAGCAAAGTTTGCTCCGACAATACTTAGCGGCCATCCTGTTAAGGTTAAGGGTGTCCTTGTTTACAATTTTGGAGGGGAAACTGGAGAAACCGCTGCGGCACAGAGCTTACCAGATGTTGAACCGGTTGCTACCCGGGGCAATATGCCGATGCCGATCAGCGGCGGCGTTCTAAACGGGAAAGCTCTTTCGCTTCCGCAGCCCGTATATCCGCCGGCCGCAAGGGCTTTAAAAGCCGACGGAGCGGTAATTGTTCAGGTGGTCGTGGATGAGAATGGCGAGATAATTTCTGCATCGGCCGTTTCCGGGCATCCGCTTTTAAGGATCAGTTCTGAGAAAGCTGCACGACTTGCCCGTTTCAGTCCGACAACCTTGAATGGGCAACCGGTAAAAGTTTCGGGTGTGATCACCTATAATTATGTCCTTACGCTTGGCGAAGATGAGGTTCAGGCACTTTGGGGGTTTGGCTTTATTTTCAAGTTCATCGCATCTGCCGATCAAGAGTTGCTAGGATACTTTGGCACAGAGGCGTTCAACGACATTGTCAAGGAAATGAGCGAAGACATTCCGGAAGGACTCGAGTTCCTGCGGCCAATGCTTGCAAAAATACCCGGATCGGATGAGCCCGTTCGTAGGCGGCTTGCAGAGGATATGCTGAAAGAGTTTGGGAAACGGGTGAAGAATTCTGAATTGCCCTACTTCAACACCGGGATACTTACGGGCGAATTAGCAGCGAATATCTTCTCTATGAAAATGGAGCGTGGACTCGGAAAAGTGCCGGACGATACAAAGGCAAAGGCTTTGATCAGGGAACTCGGCCGCAGTCTTGAAGAGGTCCCTTTCGATCCTTCGGGGACGACCGGATCAAGTCTTCGCCGCCTTGCTTCGATGGCAGGTGCTAACGATCTGACTGGCGACTCCGCGATCGAGGCAATGATAGAGGCTCTTGATTCTATTTTCAAGTCTCACGGGGATTGCGACGATTGTTGATGGATACCGTAGTTGTTCAAGACACTTCTGCTTCATCATTAGAGCGTGCCCTGTCGGCGGCAGGAGTTGCCGTGATGTCTGCAGGTGCTTTTGCGATCTGGTATTTTGAACCCGCAAAGTCAGGATTATTCCCAGCATGTCCTCTCTATACCATCACCGGATTCGCGTGTCCTGGCTGTGGACTGACGCGGGGTTTTCATGCGCTTTTTCATGGTGATATCACGGCCGCTCTGGGTTATAACGCTTTGATTCCACTTTTTCTTTTGATCTTCGGGTTTTTCTTTCTGGCGATGCTTTTGGTTGCGGTTCGCGGACGTGCATTTCCGCGTTGGTCGATCTCGCTCGGCAGTCTTTGGGGACTTCTTTTCCTTCTTATCGGTTTTGGGATATTGCGCAATATTCCCGCTTATCCCTTCACTCTTCTTTTTCCCTAGGATACAACTGGGCCGTATCGGGTCGCTCTTTTTCCGGCTTAGTGAAAGTTCAGGAACAGGTCGTTCAGGTGATCTGCACGAGCGGTTTTTCATCAATGAGCGACTTTGCCGCTGAACCCTCTTTCCTAAGGATCTCGACCTCTTTAACAAATTCTTCGACGATGTCTTCGCCGGCGACGCGGCGCATCGGCACGCCGTCCTTGAATATCATCCCGACGTTGCGGCCGAATGTGATCCCCAGCTGCGAATCGTGAGCCTCGCCAGGGCCGTTTACCGCACAGCCCATGATGGAAAGATGAAGCGGTTCTTCTACGTGAGCCAAACGCCGCTCGACCTCGGTAACTATCTCGACAAAATTGTCGATATCAAGACGCCCGCACGTCGGGCAGGCCACGACCGTAACGCCGCGTTTGCGAAGCTCAAGCGACTTCAGGATCTCCCAACCGACGCGCACTTCCTCATGAGGTTCGGCGGCGAGCGAGACACGTATCGTATCGCCAATACCTTCGTGGAGAAGGATGCCAAGCCCGATCGCAGATTTGATCGTTCCGCCAAAGGGTGTTCCGGCCTCGGTTACACCAAGATGAAGCGGATAATCGACCTTCTGAGCCATTAGCCGATATGCTTCGACCATTCGATTCACGTCAGATGCTTTGAGCGAAATGACGATGTTGCCGAAACCGAGGTCCTCAAGAATACGGACGTGCCGCATACCGCTTTCGACCATCGCTTCGGGCGTCGCGTGACCGTATTTTTTTAGCAGATCCTTTTCGAGCGAGCCACCATTAACACCGATCCGTATCGGAACGTTCTGTGCCTCAGCGGCGCGGACGACCTCGCGCACGCGGTCAATATGGCCGATGTTCCCCGGATTTATACGCAGTTTATCGACCCCCGCTTCGAGTGCCTTTAGAGCTAGCTTGTAGTGGAAATGAATGTCTGCAACAAGCGGCACATCGGTCCGTTTGCGTATCGCTTTAAGCGCTGCCGCCGCATCATCATCCGGAACCGCGACACGAACGATCTCGCAACCGGCCTCGACCATCTCTTCGATCTGACGGACCGTTCCTTCAACATCGGCCGTGTCAGTCTTGGTCATTGATTGGACCGTTACCGGTGCACCGCCGCCGATCTGGATATCACGTATCTTTACCGCTCTAGATACTCGTTTCATACCTGCTAAGCTCGTCTAGAAATACTTTGAAATATCCAGATACATCACAAAGACCATCAGCATCAGTATGACTGCAAGTCCCGCAAGCTGGATCTTTTCTCGGATAGCCACCGACAATGTCATATTGAACCATGACATCACTTTCTCGATACCGAGCATCATTATTTGCCCGCCGTCAAGCAACGGTATCGGCAGCAGATTGAAGATCCCGAGATTCAGGCTAATGATCCCAAGCACGAACATAAGACCGCCAAATCCTGCCTGTGACACTGCATTTGTGATCACACCTACAATGCCCACCGGGCCCGCAAGTCCGGAGTCTCGAACAGAACGCTGGCCGGAGAATAACTGTCCGAAAACCTTCCCGGTCAGCCGCAGAATTTCCCAATTTGTTTTGAATGCATAGGCCGCCGCCCCGCCAAGCCCAACCGCTTCACGCGCCGTCACAGCATCGGACGCAAAAACAGCCCCGATCCGGTAAACGCCTTCATCAGAAAGCTTGGGCATGATGGTGATCTCCTTCCGTTCGCCGTTGCGTTCAATCAGCAAAGTTACGGGATTCTCCTTGTTCTCACGAATTGTGTTGATCACCTCATTCGAATTCGTGATCGTCTTACCGTTGATCGCAAGTGCTTTGTCTCCTTTTTGCAGGCCCGCAGCGGCAGCAGGCATATCTTCCTGAACCGCGCCGACCACAACCGGTTCTGCTCCTGTTTCCGGACGGACTCCGATCTCACCTATCTTATTGCCGTCACGCTCGACGCTTGTCGGGCGAAGCGTCAGCGGGATGCGTTCGCCGCCACGCTGAACCACGATCTGGATATCTTTCTCTGGAGACACGAGAACGTCATTGCTTATTTGTCCCCATGTCAATGCGGCAACGATGACCTCAGCCGTTCTCCGTCCCTCCCCTGGAATGGTTTGTAACAGTTGAACTTGTTCATCTTGCTTAGCCACTTTTTCAAGCTGGTCATCCACTTGTTGCAATGGTTGCCAGAGGGCATCTAGGCTCTGCAACTCCAAGTCAAGTTCACCTCGCCAGAATTCGTTCAGTTGGCACTCTGCCAAAGGTTTACGGTGTTGACTTAAGGTTTCAATACCTGCGGCAGTCCAAGCTTGATGTCCACTGGGAATGCTGATGCCCTGGTGGTCAAATAAAGCGCGAATATGGTTCTGAATGCGATTGATGCGATTGACCAGGGTTTTACGGTACTTCACTCCTAAGCGATATTGACGACGTTCTGCCACCGGAACGTGAACCGCTGATACTTGCTCAAGGGCAGTGAGCTTTGCCAGTTTGAGGGCATCATCTTTATCGGTTTTGCGTTTGACGTTTTTCCATCGCCACGCCTCAGCACTGGGATTGGCAACTAAGACCTGGTACCCCAAGCTTTGGCAAAAGTCATGTACCCAGCCTGTTATTGAACTGGTCTCGATGACGATTTGGTCGGGTTTGGTTTGATTCAGAAGTTGCTCGAAGGCCCACCGTTGGGTGACGATCGTCTCGAACTCGCTTTGGTTAGTGGTAGTGTCAAACAAACAAGCGACTGAATTGTATTTACCCAGGTCTACTGCCAGAATCTTCATGCTATTCTCCAGTTGTGGGAAGGTGGTTTGAGTGATTTCTTCTACTTTCCCACGGCTTACATAGATTCTTTATGCTGCTCAGTCTTTGGTAGGGGCAGTGGTTGAAAGATTATCTGTTGGTGACCAAAGGTAATTTCTCCAAAGTTGCCAGTAGAATAGTAACTTGAGAAGTTTCTGGGTTAGGTTTTGCAAAAAGATACTTAGTGCCGAAGATGCTCACTGCCATGTTTTGCCCTACCAGTTATCATGGATATACTCAACGTAGACGACCCAGTGGCAGCTATCTATAAAAGAAAAGCTTTTTGGACTAACAGAGCAGTATGAACCAAGAGGATGGGCGATCGACCGCTGTTGACCGAGATCGTTAACAACGTAGTGGACGAGCACAGTGCTTTATAAATCGACCATTCCTAATTGTACTAAGGCAGATAACACAGCACCAGTACGAGTCTGAACACTGAATTTGGCGTAAATGTGTTCCAGGTGTTTCTTGATTGTTTTGTCACTACAACCCAGAGTTGTAGCGATCTCTCCATTACTCTTATCCTTCGCAACCCAAAATAGGACTTCTGCTTCTCGCCTGGTTAAACCTAATAACTCCAATGAATCAATTGAAAAAGTGCGCGGTGGGTCTTCTTCAAGTAACAGGAGATACTGCCCCTGTTTCCGATCAAATATAAATCGGATTGTTAGTCGTTTTCCTTCAGACTCCATTTGAAAGGACTGATTAGGTAAGGAGAAGCTGTCAATCTGAGTGAATAATGCAATTTGGTGTTTGATCCACCGTTGCAACACTTCAGGTAGAGGAGAATTGCAATGATGTGAAACTTGAAAATATTGACTTAAAAGCGTCCAGGCATGTTGAGTAATGTGTTGCACCTTGCCATCGTAGTTCAAAATAACTAGACTCAATTGCTCAATCGTTTGATTTAATTGAGCTTGCTTCTGCTGCATTCGAGTAACAGCTTGCGCGTTTTGGTATGCCTGAAAAAAGTGAGGGCGCAGGATATTGAGAACGCTGCGATCGCGCTCAGAGAAGTTCCGTTGCGATCGCAGTACATTAACTGTAAGAAGCTTCTGATTTGATTTCAGTTGCTTACTTTCCGGTGTTGGAGTTGAATCAACCGGCAAAAAGATCATCATCAAGTCTTCTAGTCCTAGTAGGCGCATAGACATCTGATATAACCCTTCCAAGCTATCCACTTGCTGTCTAGAGGAAAAATCAGAAAGCATGAAGGCTCTACCATTGCCCGTTTTCAAATAATGATGAATAATGGGATGTTCTTCGGGAGACCGATTTTTTTTAACGTAATCATCAGCAACTTTTTTAATCCCTAAATCTTCTTCAACATTAGGAATCGATGAAGCCAGAAACTTCACTTCTTGACTTTCCAAATCAATAATTAAGTAGCTAAGGAATTCCCCAGGAAGAACCTCTGGGAGGATTGAGATGACATGGGACGGAAGAGACGCCTGATCGCAGAGGGTGTGCAATCTTTGAAGAAATTTAAAGATACCGTGCAAATCGCTGTTTGTAAGGATTGTCATAGTTTGGGAAATGATGGGGGCAACATTTGTGAGTCCTTGTTCATCACCGGAACTGGCAAAACTTATGCGAATGAGAGCTAGCCATTCCCAAATAATCAGAAATAAAGAATTAGTAGTTTTGAACACAAAATAGTTAAGTATTAATGTGTCATTAAGTAGCCATCCTTTGAAATCACCCATCAGGGTGATTTCAAAGGATTAATAGAAGTACCCCATTTAGAGGTGGATTTGTAACAATTCCGCAACAATTAAGTACGACGATCGGCGTATTGAACGCAAGTTGCCTAAAGGCTATGAAGTTTAGCATACAGAGTGACAGAGTAGTTGCCACTTTTCTCATTGTTTAGGTGAAAGATTTTCCATGAACTTCATTCACTTCAAGCTTAAACGTTTGAAAATGTTTGGTGTTTTGCTTGTGTTTCTAATCGGATTGATTGCTCTTCCAGCATTAGCCAATTCATCTGTTCAAGCTGAGTCCAGAGCAACAATCCAGTTTGTCTCCCCTGACTGGGTTGCTCAACATGCACGCGACTCTAACTTACGTATATTAGATGTTCGCAGTAATTACCTGGAATACTTCACTGGACATATTCCTAATGCAGTTCATATTGCAGAAGGTGCCTTTCGGGGTCCTAATGGAGTGTTACCTGTGCAATATTGGACGACACATCACTTGTCTCAGCTGTTTGCTCAGGCTGGGTTAACCCGCAGTAGCCAAGTGTTGGTCTATTCTGATGGGCGAGATATTTTGGGTGCCACAATGGTGGCATACCTTCTAGAGCGATCGGGCTTACAGAAGCTTGCTGTGTTGGACGGTGGATATAAAGTCTACAAAGACTCAGGTCAACCTGTAGCGAAGGAGTTTCCTCAGTATGACATTCGTCAGTTCACGATTCGAGATAATCCTTCGGTACGAGTCACATTGGCAGATGTGAGACAAGCTATTGGTAACTCAAGCATTACATTCCTTGATCCGCGACCGCCCAACGTGTTTCGAGGTGAAGAACAAATCTGGGTGCGGAATGGACATATTCCTGGAGCCAGAAATATCCCCTGGACTTTGTTTACTGAGGGTGATGCTGCAACCAATGAAGGAAACTTTCATGCGTTGAAACCCCTCAGCGAGATTCGCCAATTACTTAACGATCGCAATATTCAACCAACCAAAGACATTATTGTCACGTGCAGTACGGGGCGAGAAGCCACCCTACAATACATCGTGCTCAAACATCTGTTGGGATACCCCAACGTCCGAGTGTATGAAGGGTCTTGGACTGAATATAGTTCCTACCCAGATTTACCAGTCGAGACAGGTCCAGAACGAGAAGCTTAATTTCTTAAACACACAAGGAGACTAATAATGACTCTTCAACTTGGTGATACCGTACCTAATTTCACTCAACAATCTTCTCAAGGTGAAATTAACTTTTATGATTGGGCAGGTGACAGTTGGGTTGTTCTATTTTCCCACCCCGCAGACTATACCCCCGTTTGCACAACGGAACTGGGTGAGGTTGCCAAACTCAAGCCTCAGTTCGAGAAGCGGGGCGCAAAGGTGATAGCACTGAGCGTGGATGATGTAAACTCGCATCAAGGTTGGATTAGCGATATTAATGAAACTCAAAACACCCAGGTCAATTATCCGATTCTTGCTGATGTGGATCAAGCCGTTTCAAATCTATATGGCATGATTCACCCCAATGCCAATGCAAAACTCACTGTGCGAACTGTTTTTGTGATTGATCCAAACAAGAAATTGCGCCTAACCATTACCTATCCACCCAGCACAGGACGCAACTTTGACGAGATTTTGCGAACAATTGATTCTTTGCAACTAACTGATAATTATGGGGTCGCAACTCCGGTGAACTGGAAAGAAGGAGAGGATGTCGTTGTGGTGCCTTCCATTCCTACCGAGGAAGCAAAGCAGAGATTTCCCAAAGGAGTCATGGAGATTAAACCTTACTTGCGGATGACTCCTCAACCCGATCGCTAGAGTAGAGGCGGGTTTTGCCGTTATCCTGTGAGCCACAAGATTGATGGCTAAATCCGCCCTGGCGTTAACTATCAATGGAAAATTTACAGAAATAATTCATACCCAAACTGGGCATTAGTCAGAAATCAACATGACTGAGAAACAGCATCCGTTATTAAAAGCTTCAGCCATTCGTGCAATGGATGAGTTTGAGTTTCACCATCCACTTAACCCCAATTCAGAAACATATCTACGTGCTCTTGGAGATACTGTTGGATTTGAACGCATCAGCGTGTCCCTTGCTTGCATACGTCCAGGCTAATTCGAGATGGAGAGATGACATACATTGCTGATGATTCATCACTTCAGGTTTTTTGCGAGCAGTCAGGAACCTAGTGGTGGTTAGAAGAGGTTTGAAAACGATCGCTACTTAACAAAGTAGGGAGGCATCAATGGAATCCGTCGAAAGAATACTATTTCGCCAATTATTTGACCCAGAATCTAGCACTTATACTTATTTGATTGCAGATGTGTATATTCAAGAGGCAATTCTAGTTGATCCGGTGTTGGAGCAGGTCGATCGCGACCTTCAAACTCTGGAGGAGTTAGGAGTGACTCTACGGTATTGTCTGGAAACTCACATTCACGCTGATCACATTACTGGAACCGATCAGCTACGCAAATTAACCAGGTGTAGAAGCATCGTTCCTCAAAATCCCCACACTATTTGTGCCGATCGCCAAATTCAGGATGGAGAAATATTGCGACTGGGAGACATTCAGATTCAAGCGATTGCCACGCCAGGGCATACGGACAGCCATTTTGCCTATTTAATCAATGACGATCGTGTTCTGACCGGAGATTCTCTTTTAATTCGCAGTTGCGGACGTACCGACTTCCAAAACGGTGATGCTGGAAAGCTATACGACTCGATAACACAACGGTTATTTACTCTACCGGATACAACACTGGTCTATCCAGGACATGATTATTGGGGGCATGCCATATCCACGATCGGGGAAGAAAAGTGCTGGAATCCTCGATTTGTTGACTCTCCTGGTGATCCTGCTACTCGAAAATCTCGTGCTGCCTTTATCGAATTGATGGCAAATTTAGACTTACCAATTCCCCATAAGATGGTGGAAGCTGTACCCGCGAATGAGTTGTGTGGGAAAACGTTGTGATGAACCTGCGCCCTGCCACCTCTGCTGATTTGGATCTGCTGCGGGTCTACCCAGCGTCGCTTGCCCGTGTCAACGACTTGCTGTAACGGGTCGTTAAAAACCTGCACCGTAAGGCGGCTGAATTTGGGTTTACCCTGCAACCAGTCAGCCAAGACTGTGTTTCTTAGGAAAGCCTGTGCGATCTTAAACATCACGCTGGAGAGGAACAACAGCGACAACAGCGATTGATGAGCGCTGTCGAACAACTGGCTCCGACCCTAGGCGTTGTGCCCGTGTGTGCAGCATTAGGGGTTAGCCGTGCCCGCTATTATCGCAAGCAAAAGCCCAAGCCAGACCCTAAACCCAAGCCGAAACCTCAGCGTGCGCTCAGCCATAAGGAACGACAACAGGTTTTGGACGTGTTGCACAGTGAGCGCTTTGTGGATCAATCGCCCCAGCAAGTGTATGCCACCCTACTCGACGAAGGCACTTATCTGTGTTCGATTCGCACCCTGTACCGCATTCTGGCAGACCATGCCGAAGTGCGGGAACGCCGCAACCAATTACGCCATCCCAACTACACCAAGCCCGAACTGCTTCTCCCTACAGCAAGCCTTTCAGAACTTTTCTGCACCACTAAGGGTAAAGAACATTCAGGCGAGAAAAGCAGGACATAATAGACATTGTGACCTCGATTATGGTGTACAAGTTTTCAACGTTGAGTCAAGCGGAGGTAAGAGCGATGCTGGGACTAAATCTGACCGAGGAGCCACGAGCAATTCGAGAAGCGAAGCAGGAAGGGCGAGAAGAAGGGCGAGAAGAAGGGCGAGAAGAAGCCACCATGAATCTTGTCATTCGGCAGTTAACGAAGCGGTTTGGGGAACTTCCAGAGAACCTGCGATCGACCATTTCTGGCTTATCTTTATCCGCTTTAGAATCGTTGAGTGAAGCACTGTTGGATTTCATCAGTTTGGATGATTTGCAGGCTTGGTTGATGGAGCAGGAATAGCGATTGGACTAGCCATCTATTTCTCCCCAAACATTGCCACGGCGCCTGAGCGCATTGCCTCTTCCAAGGCCATCATATTCGTATTAACGGGCTCATTTTGCAGGATATACCGATTTACAAGGTCTTCGACCTCCTTTATCTCCAGGTCGCTCATCGGCTGATAGTGGGTGAAATCAAAACGAAGATAATTCGGTGCTACGACGGAACCCGCCTGCTTAACATGCGTACCGAGAACCTCTTTCAACGCTGCGTGAACAAGGTGCGTTGCCGTGTGATTCCGCCGCGTCGCGTCCCGTTTGAATTCATCTACCAAGGCAGCAACCTTATCTCCGACCTTTATCGAACCGCTTTCGACCTTTGATTTATGCAGTATCAGACCCGAGAGCGGAGCAAATGTGTCGACGACCTTTAACCTTGCTTCATTATTGAATATTACGCCGACATCCCCGACCTGCCCGCCTGATTCGGCATAGAAAGGGGTGTCTCTCAGCACGACGAGACCATCTTCGCCTTCCTTTAATTCGTCAACGCGGGTATCGGCTTTGACGATCCCGACCACGTCGCTCTCTTCGACCCGAGTAGTTTCGTAACCGTGAAACTTCGAAGGCCCGACCACCTCAAGCAACTCTGCATAGATCGGCGAGATCTCGCTTTTTCGTTCGGTTTTGCCGATGCCGGATTGCTGCTGCAACTGCTGCAAGGCGGCGTCAAACCGTTGATTGAAATCGTCTTCTTCAAAGGTTATGCCTTTCTCTTCAAGGAAAACGCGGATCAGGTCGCGCGGCGTACCGTAAGTGTCATAGAGCTTGGCGATCCGCGGGAAAAGTTCTTCATTAGAAACCCCTTCGGATGTGATAGTGAGTTCACTGAGCTTACCGAGGCCGACGGTCATTGTATTTCCAAACCGTTCTTCCTCAAGCCGAACCATTTTCGTAACGAAATCCCGCTGGACTGCCAGTTCCGGAAAGGCTTCGTGCATTTGATCGATCACGCGATCGCAGACCTTATAGAAAAATGGCTCTTTGAATCCTAGATGTTCGCGGCCATGATAGATAGCGCGCCGCATTATCTTTCGCAGAACATAATTTCGCCCTTCGTTGCCGGGCAATATGCCATCTGCGATCGCGAATGCGGTCGAGCGAGCGTGATCGGCGATAACGCGGCAGGCAAACTGTTGGGTTTCTGACAAACTCTCGTAATTGCTCATTCAATGCTAATTGTATAACAGGAAACCAATGGTAATGAACCGGGAAAATGCTCCGTGCGTTTTGATCTAAACCCGAACGCGGAATTTCACACGACGGCGAAACACGTTACTTTCTTTTCCAACAGTTTTCAGTTTTAAGGTATTAGTTGTAAGTTATTTCGGAACAGGCTTTTCTAATCTTTATCGAAATGAAGATCTTTTTTGCAGCAGCCATCATCCTCTCGTTTATGACAAGTAGCATTGCTCAAATGGATCCATCTAAGAAACTCGCCGAAGAATTTGTGCGACGATCGAAAGAAGCCGGGGTCGTCGGCGGAAGCCTTTTAGTTCTAAAAGGCGGTCGGCTGAGTGCGGAAAGCCATTTCGGACTTGCAAATATAGGAAAAGATCAACAAATAGATTCCGACACCATCTATCATTGGGCATCGAACACGAAGCCTTTTACCGGAATTGCGATAATGCAGCTTCGCGACCGAGGTTTGCTCAGGCTAGATGATCCTGCGACGAAATATCTGCCTGAACTTCGCAAGATATATAACCCATTCGGCTCGATGGATGAAATAACTATCCGCCATCTGCTTACGCACTCTGGCGGCTTTCGAGGCGGCACTTGGCCTTGGAGGAACAATAAGTCGTGGGAACCTTTTGAACCGACAGAATGGTCGCAGCTGGTCGCAATGTTCCCGTTTACCGAAGTACTTTTCGAGCCGGGTACGAAGTTCAGCTATTCGAACCCCGGTATAATCTACCTCGGCCGCATCATCGAGGAGGTTTCGGGCGAGCCTTACGAGGCCTACATCGACAAAAATATCCTTCGACCGCTCGGTATGCACCGCAGCTATTTCGACACTACACCCACACACCTGATGAGACATAGATCACATTCTTATTACATCCGGGATGGTATCCGAACCGAGGGCCGTTTTGACGCGGATACAGGCATCACGGTTTCGAACAGCGGTCTGAACGCCCCCGTTTCGGATATGGTCAAATATTTGAATTTCCTGACAGGCGTTGCAGAACCGGCCTCGCCTGAGGGTGTCAGAAATTATGATCTTATACTGAGACGAAGTTCTCTGGAAGAAATGTTCCAACCGCGGCTCTCCGCCGCTACAGATGCTAACGGCAACGTCGGATTTACGACCGACATAGGGCTGATCTTTTTTATCGACGACCGAAACGGGCGAAAACTCATCGGGCACGGAGGCGACCAGAACGGCTTTATCAGCTATATCGAATTCCAACCCATTGCGAAAACCGCCACTCTTTTTGTGCTTAATACCAACGTAGGCGGGAAGCCGGGCTCAGACCTGATCTTAGGACTGCGGCATTCGCTTAGGATTGTATTTGATTGATCATGTGAAGCCCTAGAACTTCTTTCATTGATCTAAGATCTAACGAGGAGAGCTCTTTAAGGCCTCGAGCTGGCGGACCTTTTGTTCATCCGCGGCGGCGAGGTCGGTACGGCCAAAGCGACGATGGATATTTGCTCTTTCCTTGTATATCTCAGTATAGTTGGGCATCATCGATATGGCTTTTTGAAGTATCGCAAGCGATTCTGAGTAGATCTTCTGCCGGTCGTTCCCGCCGAGTGCTGACTGTACCGCCGTGCCGCCGGCATGCATTATGTGGGCTTGCACCCACAGCTCGCGGACACCTGCCATTGTTACCACAGCCTTTAACGAATCGCTACGCGCATCTGGACGCGTGCGGTCCACTGTCTCGACCCATTCCTTCGCCGTTTCATATCCCGAAGTGCAATAGATAACGGCTTTAGCAGATTCCGCAACGGACCTGATCAAAGCCGCGGCCGAGGAAGCTCCGCTCTGTTCAAGCGCGTCGTTGGACGCTTTCATATATCGAACGGTCGCATCCATTGCCGTCTTCGCGGCACGCTCGTAGTCGGCATCTGACCGGGCGTTATCACCGAGTGCGGAATATGCCTTTGCCCGCATTCCAAGCGTGCCCGTAAAGATGCTTAACATCAGATCATTGCGCGGCTCAGTAGGGCCGGCCATCGGGAGCAATTCTAAAAAGCGTGTTGTATAGGCGATCGTTTGGCGGTGATCGCGAGCTGATTCTGCGGCGCTTGCCAATTGAAAAGCTTCGGCGGTATCGGTTATCTCTGCGGGTGTTTTTGGACCTGAGGCCGAAGGACGCGTTGTCGGAGCAGGTTCCGGACGAATGGGAGCCGGTCGCGAGGGTTGCGGGCTGCGAGCGACAGAACTCGCCTTTCGCTCTTCGCTGTTTATGTAGTCGAGGTATATCTGTGCAACCGAGTAGTTACGGTCCAGGCGGAGCGCTGTTTCGGCATCGCGTCGTGCGGCGGCATAGTTCTTTTGGGCGCCATAGACCTTTGCTCGCGTGTAATGTGCGACGGCGTTCGCAGGATCGAGCCGGATGGCCGTGTTCAGGTCGGCAAGAGCCTCACGGTTACGACCGACCCTTTCGTAAACCACGCCGCGTTCGCGGAACGCCGGCGCATATTTTGGGTCGAGCCGGATAGCCTCCGTAAAGTCAGCAATGGCCTTATCCCGCGAGGCCGCGAGATCGACGACCATCAGCTGTGAATAGATACCGCCGCGAGTATGCCAATAAACAGCCTGCTTGCTGTCCAGCCTGATCGCTTGCGAAACATCGGCCGCCGCTTGCCGATAGCCCGTCTCGTTCGGGCTCGCCTGGGTTTTGTAGTATCGAGCCAAGGCTAGATTGAACCACGCCGCCGGTTCGGCCGGCCTTATCTTCACATACTCGGTGAAATCATTTATCGCCGCGTCATATTGTCCGCGTTCGTAGTTTGCCAATCCCTGGTCGAAAAGCACCTTCGCCCTCGCAAGCTGCTCCGCCGTCTGAGCAAAGGTGAAACTCACAGGCTCCGCGAAGAATGCGAGCAGGAAAAAAATACTGGTGAAAACTCTGGTTCTCATCAATTGTCTTCTGATCTCAATGATCACTTCTATCCGTAGTTATTCCCTAAAGTAGTTTTCTGGCCAGCTTTATGACGTTATCAACTGTGAAGCCATAGTCGCGGAAGACGTCCTCGGCCGGGGCCGAGGTGCCAAATTTGTCTACGCAAAGCGTGTCGCCGGCGTCGCCGACGTACTTTGTCCAGCCCATTGAAACTCCGGCCTCGATGGCAAGCCGTGCCTTCACCTTTGCCGGCAAAACGGTTTCCTTATAATTCGCCGATTGCTCATCAAAAAACTCCCAGCAGGGCATTGAGACGACCCGCGTCGGCGTCCCGGCGGCGTTGAGTTTCTCGCGGGCCTCGAGCGCGAGGCCAACCTCGGAACCGGTCGCGAGCAATATAAGTTTCGGCTCTGCCTTTTTGCCGGCCTTGTCAGTGGCTTCGGCGAGTATATAGCCGCCCTTGTGAAGGCCGTCGGCCTTGGCAAATTTCTTACGGTCGATGAGTGCTATCTTTTGTCGCGAGAATGCGAACGCAGTCGGGGCATTTGTACGTTTCAAGGCCGCACGCCATGCCTCGCGTGTCTCATGCGCGTCGCAAGGGCGGATCAGTGCGAGATTCGGGATCGCCCTAAGAGCCGCGAGGTGTTCAACAGATTGATGCGTCGGGCCGTCCTCGCCAAGTCCGATCGAATCGTGCGTAAAAACGTAAATGACCTGAATGTGTGAGAGCGCCGCCAGGCGGATCGCCGGCCGCATATAGTCCGAAAATGTCTGGAATGTACCGCCGAATGGTATAACCCCTCCGAAGAGCGCCATCCCGTTCATCGTTGAGCCCATCGCGTGCTCACGGACGCCATAGTGTATGTTGCGGTTCTGGTACGAGCCGGCCTGAAAGTCCGCCGAATCCTTTATGACCGTGTTGTTTGAGGGCGAAAGGTCCGCCGAGCCGCCGATCATCGCCGGAATTGTCCCGGCGATCGCGTTGATCACATCACCGCTGTAGGCACGCGTCGCCTTGGCGTCGGTGCCGTCAAACGTCGGTAAAGCCGCTTCCCAGCCTTCCGGCAGCCGGCGCGCGATCCGGCCCGAAAGCTCAGCCGCGAGCGCCGGATGAGCCTTTTCGTATTTCTTGAATGCAGCATTCCAGTCCTTTTCAAGCTTCGCGCCCGTCTTCACCGCCGTGCGGAAATGTGCGAGAGCCTCTTTGGGAACGAAAAAGCTCTTGTTCTCAGGCCAGCCGAGGTTCCGCTTTGTCTCCTTTACTGCGTCGGTGCCGGGCGCATCGGAGTGGGCCTTTGAGGTGCCCTGCTTTGGCATCCCGTAGCCGATAATGGTCTTTACGCGGATCAGCTTAGGCTTCTCTTTTATCTTTTGCGCGGCCTTTATCGCCGCCTCGATCGCCTTTAGGTCGTTGCCGTCCTCGACCGTCGAAACAACCCAACCGCAGGACTCGAATCGCTTCGTTACATCCTCCGAAAATGCCAGGTCGGTCGAACCGTCAATGGTGATGCGATTATCGTCGTAAAGGTAGATGAGGCTGCCGAGCTTCAAATGGCCCGCCATGGAGGCCGCCTCGTAGCTGATGCCCTCCATCAGATCGCCGTCCGAAACGATGCCGTAAATGAAACCGTCGATCAGCTTGTGCCCGGGTTTGTTGAACCGAGCGGCAAGATGGGCCTGTGCCATTGCCATTCCGACGCCGTTCGCAAATCCTTGGCCGAGCGGACCAGTCGTTATCTCGACACCGGGCGTCAATATGTTCTCCGGGTGGCCGGGAGTTTTTGAATGAAGTTGCCTAAAGTTTTTGATCTCGTCGAGCGAAAGGTCGTAGCCAGTTAAATGAAGCAGAGAATAAATGAGCATCGAACCGTGTCCGGCCGAGAGCAGAAAGCGGTCGCGGCCGAACCACTTAGGGTTCTTAGGGTTGTGACGCAAAAACTTGGACCATAACACATATGCTGCAGGAGCCATTCCAAGCGGCAAGCCCGGATGGCCTGAATTCGCTTTCTGGATCGCATCAAGCGAAAGCATGCGGATAGTGTTGATGCAAAGTGTCTCGATGTCGGTCTTCTTGGTCGGTTTAGTTGCGGTTGTCATTAGTTTTCGGGTCTCGCTGAACTCGTGTATCCCGTCTGATGCCGCTTTTTCGCATTAAGGTAAATGTCGCGGCATCTCGGGTCAAACTTTATTGCCTTGTAACTTTGTTTTGAGATCGAATCGGAAAGAGCTATTTTGCCAGTCTTCTCAAGTGCAAGCAAAACCGCTCCGCGCAATGAGGCTTCAGGCTCGGAATTTACCTCGATATCGCGGCCGAGGACGTCGGCGATTATAATAGCGGATCGTCACTAGCTTGCGAAATCGATACGGTCAGTTTTCCGGTCAAAACGACATAGAGCGCATCAACCTTTTCACCTTCCCGGATCAGCACATCACCGGGGGCAATTTGCTCGCACTGACTAGAGGCAATAATCCAGTCAATGTCACTATCACTTAGTTCTCCGAGAAGAAGTAGAACTGCTCTCATAGATCCTCTTATTGATGTTTTGCAAGTAGCGTCGTACCCATTCATTCGATCTATCAGCGTTCAGTCGTACGTAATTTGTCGGGCAATGCCCTGTATTTCTTGAGTCCATCCGTGGTGCGTATGGCACAAGCAAAAAACATCACTACTGGCAAGCCGGATCAGGTCTTCAGAAAGGGGCAGAATTCCCACCAATTGGGTTTTTAACGATGTCTCAACTTGATGATGTAGAGTGGTCAGGTCAAACTCAGGCAACACTTTATTGAGAACGAGCAACATTTTGGGAACAGCTAGCTTGCGGGCGACATCAACAGTAACGGCTGTCCCTTGGAAATCCTGGCGATCGGGACGGAGAATGATCACCAAAATGGTGGAAATGCTAATGGAAAGTAATGTCTCTTCGTTCAGCCCAGGATGGGTGTCAATAAACAAATAGTCAAGCTTCAAGTTCGTGATCAGTTTACGAAATCCCTCATTGAGTCGATTCACGCTATATCCTTCGCGAATGACGCGAGAAATCTCACCGACTTTGATACTAGAGGGAATTAAATAAATCCTGCTATCGCGATGGACTTGCACATCCTGGCGTTGCAAAACCGAACTCACATCATAGGCTGTTTCTTCAATCTTACAGCGACCCCAGAGATAATCATTCAGCGTGTATTTTATTCTGTTCTCGTTCATGCCAAACAGAACATGGATACCAGGAGACTGAATATCAGTATCAATGATGCCAACTCTGACCCCCTGGCAGGCAATGGTCGCGGCTAGGTTACTCGTGATATTCGATTTGCCGGTGCCGCCCCGAAAGGAATGTACGGAGACAATTTTAGGCTTAGGCTTAGGCTTAGCGGTAAATGAAAACATAGAGAAAAATGATTTAAGTCAAGAAAAAATAATCGATTTAAGAACGCTGTAGCTATTCATCATCATATTCAGCAGACTGGTTGCGAAACTCCTGAGCTTGTTTTTGCAACTCCTGGAAATAATCGGTTTCTGTAATTTCTTCAACTTCTTTATGCCGCCGGCTTTCATCAATCTCAAACCGCAATTCCCGGATTTGCTGCCGTAAACGCTGTTCGCGGGCCATTACCTCTTGTACCATCCGCTGAAACACAGCGGCCAATTGCCCCAACTCATCCTGGCGTTTCGCCACAACTGCTAATCGTCGAGTCTCCATTTCATCGATGGCCGGCTCTGATTTAACCGCTCCTTCTCCCAATCTTTTCGATAGTCGGGCAAGTTGCTGTACGGGACGCAATACCGTAGGTTTGAGCACAAAGTTGAGCAGCCAAATGGCAGTAGCAAAGATCCCAATGAATAACCCCATCACTGAGAAAAATGCTCGCTGCGTGCTTTGAAAAACTTCAGTTGCCGGAACATAGACCATCTGTGCTCCAATCAAGGAATTGAGCTGCCAACCAAAGCCGTTTTTCTGACCGTAGGCTTTCACCATGCTTTTGGGAGCAACAGCAGGCGTGCTGTGACACTGAAGGCAGCTTGCCTTGCCAACACGCAGCGGTCGAGCGCTATAAAACATCTTTTCATTCCTAAGTTGACGAAAGCCCGAGATTTGCTTGATTTTCGCATCTTGCTCAAATTGTTGGATTACGCTCGTTTCAAAGGAATCAGCTCGATCCTTGGGATTGGTGGGGTTTAAAACCGCTTCTTTGTAGGCTAGATCAGCGTAGTCTTGGTTTTTATGCAAGATCTCAAAGACTTGTCGAGCCGCATAGGAAGGCACAATTTCAGGCGTAAATTCTTTGGGGTCTAAATTTGCCTGCAACAATGGCACAATATTCAAATTAGTGTAGTCCCTGACAGAACTAATAGTTTGCATCAGGACTAGCCCTCTTTGGGTAATCTGATTTTCGGCTCGTTGTTCTAGAATTCGTTCCAGAACAATTCCACCAAGAGCACTGCCTAAAATAAAAATGGATATCAACAGTAATGAGAGTTTTGTGCCGAGCTTGAATCGATTTAGCATAAGTAGTCAGTAGAGCTAGTTTTATCGGTTGCTGATTTGATGTTTTTTTGATGGACTTTTCTTTAATTGTTTTTGAAATTGAATACAGAAAACCAAAATAATAGATATTACAAGTAAAAGACAATAGCTTAATTTTTTTCTTTTTGTAATCACGAAGATGAAAAGCTCAGTACTTCCGCAGTATTGACCTGTTATTCAACAGTAGTTACCCAAATTTCAAGAGAATTTCTAGGATGCACTTTGAGGTGAAATTTTGGAAGTGGCTCGATCGCCAAACTCTAGCACTACTATGAAATTAGACAGAATTCTAGATCGATTCTCCTGAATAAATCAAAGGTTTAACGCAGAAATTGTGCAAGTTCTGACTTTTTATTACTTTTTCAGACTTTTTCTAGTTTATGCCCATGAAGTAATAATTTTTCACTGTACAAAGTCAGTTTAATTCTTCAGACCTTTTCAGACTTTTTCTAATCGACAAAAAATATTTTTAACCCTAGGATTAATCTGTTCACTTAAAACCTAATGCAGGAGAAATGATTTATGGCTGAAGATACAGTAATCAAATTCTTTGATGCTGCACATAAAAATACTGACATTCAAGGACAGATCTATTACGCTCTTGCCAAAACTGACCCCGACCTGTTGCTTCAAATTGCACAAGAAAACGGTTATCAATTTACCAGTAACGACCTTAAGTCTGTGATGGATAAACAGTCCGAGCTTTCTGCTGAACAGTTAGATGCGATCGCTGGAGGCTCCTTCACTTCAACCATTACTGATGTGATTAATTTAGGCAAAAAATTGTTGGGTTTGGGCGACACACCCTTTAGGCAGTTTGTAGATTTTAGCGATGAGCCAGAATTTGTTCAGGCATCTGCTCCGAAGTAAGGCAGACTGCCGGTTGTCAAGCAGAAAGGCTATCCTCTCTGCTAATCTGCAATCTAGCAGTGTGCCGACTAAGCAGTTCGATACTCGCTAGATACCGGGATTCAGTTTCATAGAGCTTTATCAACATCTGGTAAAGCTCTTTATTTAACTCAAAATTCAACGCCTCTGGAGTAGTCTATGAGAACCTATGAGAAACGAAATGTGCAATTTGTGGTCAAAAGCTCTAAATTTTGCAATCTACGCTGTCGTTATTGTTATGAATATGCTGAACTTGGCAGTAGAGAAGCCATAACATTAGAACAGCTAGAGCAAATGTTCAAAAATATTTTCAGTCATTACTCTCAACTCAACCATGCCACCAATATCGATTTTATCTGGCATGGAGGAGAACCGCTGCTGCAACACCCTGACTACTACTGGCGAGCTTTTGAGCTACAACGCAAAATTTTTCGCTCTTTGAATGGTTCAATCAGAAATTGTGTTCAAACCAATTTAACAACGCTCAACCAAGAGAGACTGAGGTTATTGAAAGAGGGATTCGATGCCATTGGTGTTTCAGTTGACTTGTTTGGCGATCTGCGCGTCACCCAACGAGGCGTCACTTCTCAGCCTGTTGTAATGGCCAATATGGAATGGCTACGGCAAGAAGGTATTTCCTTTGCCTGCTTGACGGTTTTGACAAAGCTGAACCTACCTCATCTGCAAGAGATCTATGATTTTTATGCCACAAGAGAGATTGCCTTCCGCGTGTTGCCTTTATTCGAAGGAGCATTTGACGGACAGCATCAAGGCTATGAAATCAGCCCAGAGGAGGTTCTGGCGGCCTTCTGTACGCTGGCTGAACTGTCTCTAACCAGTCAAAAGCCAGTTCGAGTTAGTCCAATCGATGAATATATTCGTCAGGTGATCTACCACCACTGTCGAGACTCAGCGCCTTCTTTCTATGACAAACGAGAATGGGAGTCGATCTACCTAGTAAATACAAATGGTGATATTTATAGTTATTCAGATGCCTATAATCCTGAATTCAGGCATGGTAATCTATTCACCACGCCGCTAACGGACATTATTCACAGTCCGGCTCACAATAAAGTGATTGCAGCGGCTGAACAGCGAATGGCTTCTGCCTGCTCATCCTGTTCCTATTATGGTGAATGTAGTGGCTACCCAATGGCAGAAGAAAGTGTTGGATACAATCTTGTTGATGAGTATGGCAATGCACGCTGTGTTCAAGTAAAAGGGACATTGGAATATGTCGAAAACCGCTTGAAACAAATAGGATTTATCAACCCTATTACTAGAAAGCTAAGCTTTGCTGCTAGTATCTCTCCGTCCGCATCAGTTGCTGAGCCTTTATCGGTCTTCTAATACAACAATCCTATATTGCTAATAAGATGAGTAGTTGACGGTCATTGTAACAACCACATTTTGCATTGCTTACTTCTCTGTCTGACTATGGTAACTAAGCAATACTCTGAACTGAATTCTGATCACTATTCAGCCCTACATAAGGGAGTTCAGCTTGTTCTGTCTCCAGATCTGGAAGGGCAGGCACAACGGATTTGGATTAGCTCCGGTGTTACCCGAGCAGCCACAATGTCAGGACATCGCTCGTATGCTCCAAATGCATTTATCCCACAACCACCCTGGCGTTTACCCAACTCGTCTGAATATCAGTTGCTCTGTGCTGATAATTCACAGGCCAATCCGCTGGGCTGGCAGCTAGGTTCATTTATCGGAGTCTGTCGCATTCCTGACCCAGTTTTAGCACCCCTGATCACGATTCTGGAAAAGCTTGAACCAGCCACTCTATCTCGTCAGCACTTCCTGGAACGGTTACAATCTCCAGAGAATAAGCAGGCGATTTTGCCAATCATCCAGTTTCTGCATCGTTATTTCCTCTTTCCCCATCAGCCTAAATTGCTGGGATTTTATCTGAAACAGCCGGGTCTTGAAACCTCAACGGCAACATTAGCTCAGTTGCAACCCCCTGGGCAAGCCATTGATCCGGATCAGGTCGTTTATGTTGGGATGCATCTGGATAGTTGGGAACTAGCACCAGTAGAGCAAAGACATCGATCACGTAATCGGCTTTGCATTAATTTGGGTCGTGAAGATCGGTTCTTCTTGTTTATCAATCTAACATTGAAAGATTTATCGGATGCGTTAAATCCTTTGGAGGTGAAAAATGATCCGAATGGAGTGCGATTAGGGGAGTTATTTATGCAGCGCTATCCAAGCTACCCAGTTGTCAAGCTAAAGGTTGCTCCAGGAGAAGCCTACATTGCCCCAACAGATAATCTAATTCATGATGCTTCTTCCATTGATAAGCAGCAAATTGATCTGACAATGACATTACTCGGCTATTTTGGGCTTCCATTTGTGATGAATCGGAGAGTCCTTCTGGATGTCGTTACAGGAAATGTCTGGAGTTCATCCTGACATGTCAGGTGGATAATCTGACCCAAGGGCAGCTGAAAGCCTGATGCAGGCGGAAACTATTTGCTTTTGCTAGAAGCAATACTCTGTATTTAACTTGGAGATTTAACTATGCAAGCTCATCAGTTTAGTCAAGTTATGACGCTCGTTCCATGCCGACAACAATGACGCCCAACAACCGCCCAAAATTTAGGCATACTTGCCATTGGTCAAACTGTATTTTGGCAATAGCATTGACACCAGCTTATCTCAACCTTCATCACCATTCAGATTGACAAAAGGAGCAACGTCCGCCATTTCCCAAGGTACTGGTAGTGGGTTGCGATAGTCGATGAAATAGTCATAGCCTAACTGCTCGTACAGGTCGGTAATAATTGTGCGTAAATCAACGATTACCTCTGGATCTTCTGGTCGTAACGGTAGGGGGAATAGGGGAATTGGATCACTGAGATTAAAAGAATACAGATCGGCTATAGGACGAGTTTGGGAACGACTGACTAAAATTCGATAGTGACTTTGCATCGCCTGTGTAAGCAGCTCTAAGATTTTAATTGTGATGGACTATGGCGATCGTCCTTTCAGAGGAAAGCTAGGATCAACTGTGGGAAGCGAGTTGGCAACAGGCTCGCTGTGGTGATCCGACAGATTCCTCTGACTGGGTCGTAGAATATCCATCCCAGTTGGCAACAGGCTATAAGCGAGAAATTGAATTGCGGAATGGCATTAATCTCACCTTGCACAATTATCGATTTCATGAGAACCTCACCGTCAACAGCGCCCAAACAGATAAAAATGGCTATCTAGAATTTGTGTTCAATCTCTCCTCTGTGAATCGATATTGGGTTATCCTTATCGTTTCTAACTTTTACGCACGAAATGGCTCGTGTCGTTCTGTTAGAACAGCTATATAGGGCATTTACAATAATTAGGGGCTTTCCTTACCAGAAATGAATAAGACCACATTAAAGGCGATCCGTAAGCGGCTTGATGAGGAGCGTGAATTCCTTATAACAAAGCTTAACGGGAATGACCTTTCCATTGACGATTCCGAGACCCCGGACCCCGTCGATCTAGCAGTCAGAAATTACTCAAAGAATGTTCTTTTAGCAGTATCCGAAAACGAAAGCCGTCAGCTGGCTCTCATTGACGAGGCTTTAAGAAGGATGGACGACGATGAATTCGGAAAATGCCAAAACTGTGAAAAGGATATTACTCCAAAACGTCTTGAGGCTATCCCCTGGGCTCGTTATTGTTTGGACTGTCAGGAACTTGTTGAACAAGGACTTTTGGATGACGAATAGTCCGCTCTGCGTTAGTTAACATTTTTAGCGATCGCACTTCTCTGTTCCCTGAATTCTTATTCTGAACTTCTCACAGATGTTTGGTCTTTTCGACGCCCTAACATCATTAGTCTTTCCGCTAACTTGCAGCATATGTAGCAAGATCGTCGAATCAACACACAATGCAGACGTTTGTTTAGCCTGCTGGTCAGAAACTGCGTTTTTCCAAGATGATGCACCCATTTGCCAACGCTGTAGCCGAAGATTCGAAAGGATCGCATTAGGACAAACAGCCTCTTGCTCTGATTGCGTCGGCCACTACTATGACAAAGTGATCTCCTTAGGGCCTTATGAAAAGGGGATAAAAGCCTCAATCATCTACCTAAAAACAAATCCTAAAGTCCCTAAAATACTAAGAAAGTGCATTGAGGAACGTCTGTCATCGATCAAGTTTGAGGCCGATACCATAATGCCGGTACCGCTATCGCGCGAACGCAGATTCGAACGTGGTTTTAATCAGGCAGAGGTAATTGCCAAAGTGGTTGCACGAACGTTGAATATATCAATGGATGCAAAAAGCCTTACTCGGACGGCGCATACGCTGGCACATCGTGCAGGAATGGACAGTAAGGCAAGGGCCAATACGGTCGAAAAAGCTTTTAGGGTCGTGAGGGAGGGGTTTGTCAAAGAGAAAAGGGTGCTGCTCGTCGATGACGTACTCACTACCGGCTCCACCGTTTCTGCATGTGCTCGAGAGCTGAGACGCAGCGGAGCCGGATCGGTAACCGTCTTCACGATCGCCAGAGCCTAGGGCCGGTCATAGAACGGGATCGGAAGATCTCCATTCAGCCCGAACTGAAAATACTGGAGAGACGAGTTCGAGCTTCTGATGATGTACCAAACACCGTTTGATGGCCTGAACACTGCCGCGTCATCAATGCTGTCGCCATCGTAATCCCCGACCACTGGGATATCACCATTCAAGCCCCAACTGAATATTCTGATGTCATTATTGAGGCTCCTAATCATATACCATACACCGTTCGAAGGCCTGAAGACAGCGAGATCGGAACGGGTATCACCATCATAGTCCGCGGCAACAGGAATATCACCGTCAAGGCCGAACTGGCCAGAGAAGAACGTACCATTTGAACTATTCTGCCGATACCACGTGCCGTTTGATGGCCGCCAAAGAGCAATGTCGTATCTTCCGTCACCGTCAAAATCACCGGGGGTTGGCCGATCACCACTCAAACCGAACGGTATCGCAGCAAATCCCTGATCACTGCTGCGGAAAACATACCAAACTCCTGTCGATGGTCTAAAAACAACAAAATCCGCCAATCCGTCGCCGTCATAATCACCCGCAACCGGAATATCTCCATTCGCTCCGAACTGGAAACCGGCAAACGTAGAATCAGAGCTTCTTAGGTAAAGCCAGGTTCCCTCCGACGGTCTAAAAACTCCGATATCTGTTTTAAGGTCACCGTCATAATCCTTCGCAACGGGGATGTCGTTCTCAAGTCCGAACCTGACAGTGCCGATATTCCCGTTCCCACTATTTCTGATGTACCAATTGCCTTCTGACGGACGATAAACGCTGATATCAGTTAGCAGGTCTCCGTCGAAATCAGCAGAGGGCTTGTTCCCAAGTATCTTATCGACCGTACCGCCGAGCCCGATCACGTAAAGTTCGCCGTCCTCATCCTCCCCAAATGATGAAATATTTCGGGTCGTATCTAATAGCATCGTCTGCTGATTGTTGAACCAGGTTAGTATCTCCCCGGAACAATAATCGCCGTAAAGATACTCGCCTTTTCGACGAGCATTCTGAACGCCGCGATAAACGTATCCGCCCGTTATCGAACACCGCGGCGATGTCCGCGGATATTCAAAAACCGGAGGAGTGTGCTGAATGGGGTTACTCCCCGTAGAACAAAGATCAGGATTTAGACCGGTACAAAGCGTGCCTTCATAGACCCGCCAACCGAGATTCGCCCCTAGGGAAATTATGCTGACCTCCTCCCTGGCTGACTGACCCACATCACCAGCCCAAAGCTGCCTATTGCCTCCACGATCGAAGGACCATCGCCAAGGGTTACGAAGCCCAATAGCATAGATCTCGTCAGCGCCGGGCACCCCAACATAAGGATTATCCGGTGGAATCGTGTAGGGCGGGTTCGCGTTGTTGCCCGAGACATCAGGCGTGATCCGCAGAAACTTGCCAAGGAGCTCATTTATATTTTGTGAGCGACTTCCCGGATCGTTTCCCGAACCGCCATCCCCCATTCCGATATAAAGGTTTCCATCCGGACCAAATTCGATCATCCCACCATTGTGGTTTGTGAATGGTTGAGAGATGGTCATTAGGATGCGCTCACTATTTGGATCGCCGACAGTGTTATTCTGAGTCGCGGTAAATCTGGAAATGATAGTGGCCCCATCCCCGGTGCGTGTGTAATTCACGAAAAAGTAGCTGTTCTCCCGGAAATTCGGGTGAAAAGCTAGTCCGAGCAGCCCACGTTCTCCGCCAGAGGTTATTCGCGTTGAAATGTTCATAAAGTCGGTCGTGGTGCGTGATCCGGGTTGCACCACCTTAATTATCCCGCCCTGTTGAACGATGAACATCCTCCGCGTACCATCACGTGCACTTGTCAAAAGCACCGGTGATGTAAGTCCCGTAATATATCCCTGAAACACACGAAATGGCGGTGCGGTCTGCTGAGAATTAACCGCAATAGTGATCGCAAAGATCAAACTAAAGACGCATGATGCGAAACTGATCCTCTTCATAATGTCTATTTTCCTCAAATGGATCGATCTTTCAGGTCGAGTCCTTGGCACTGGGCAGGAACGTGATGATACAGATCGAATTTACTTACTACGGAAATTTCAAAACAGGCCAACGCAGGCATTTGACCGATCAATGGATCACAGGACCGTGGAGGATACGTACGTGATCTGTTGAATGTACTAATTGTAAATCCTCGCCGCCCTCTTACGCAATACCTTTATACGCGATAACGCGGCCTCTTACCTGCACCAGTGGGCTCTGTGATGCCGTCATTTTGCAGCCGGAGCGTTACGTCAGCTGTTATGTTTTCATCAGAGACACGTCCTGATGATAAATGGAAGTAGCCTGCCGCCGCGATCATCGCGGCATTATCGGTCGAAAGATGTTTTGATGGGAAATAGACTGGAATACCCAAACTGTCGGCCATTTTTCGTGACTCGTCCTGCAGCTTTAAATTACAAGCCACGCCACCGGCAACTATCAATGAACGCGGAGTTAGTTCAAGTGCCAATCTCTCCAATGTTGATACAAGAGCGTCCACAACCGAAGCCTGGAAGCTGGCCGCAAGGTCACACAGCTCCTGCGTCGCATGACCACCTCCAACTGGATCGATGGCGTTCTCCTTCATATACTTCGCAACAGCAGTTTTTAGCCCGCTAAAGCTTAGGTCTGGACGCCCGTCCGAGATCTTGGCCTTAGTGAATCTCACGGCTTTCGCATCGCCATCCTGTGCGATCCTTTCAATTATAGGACCGCCGGGATAGCCCAATCCTAGCATCTTTGCGACTTTATCAAATGCCTCTCCGGCAGCATCATCACGCGTCCTCGAAACCAAACGATATCTTCCCGATTCGGGGACAAAAAAGATGTTGGTATGGCCTCCCGAGACGATCAAGGCCAAGGTTGGAAACACTATCTTGGGGTTGTCAAAAACGACTGAAAAGACGTGGCCCTCAATATGATTCACACCGATCAAAGGAATATTCAGGCCGAAAGAAAGAGCCTTTGCATAAGAAACACCAACTAACAAAGCCCCGACCAACCCCGGCCCCTGTGTAACGGCTATGGCGTCAACCTCTTCCAGCGAGATGCTCGCTTCGGACAGCGCCGTTGAAACTACCTGTTCGATCTTTTCAAGATGCTCACGCGACGCCAATTCCGGCACAACACCGCCATACGGCCGATGTAGCCGGATCTGTGAGGAGATTATGGATGAAAGTATCGTCCGACCGTCACGGACCACCGCAGCGGCCGTCTCATCGCAAGACGTCTCAATGCCGAGCACCAGCATATATCAAAGATTAAGCACCTCCGCCAGATCGCGCAAATCAGATTGACGTTTGACATTTGTAATCACCTTTGTTACAGTTCTTCATGGTTCGTTTGTTGGTGTTGTGAAGTGCTTATTTCAGACGAGCTATAACGATCGGTCTTTGCGCCGTCTTCGGACGCTAGGCTATAATTTGGCAATATTTATCAGGAGAATAAAATGGGGAATTTCGCGAAGGAAATAACGGATTCAAACTTTGAGAATGATGTCTTGGGTGCCGATGTGCCCGTACTTGTAGATTTCTGGGCCGAATGGTGCGGCCCGTGCAGGATGATCGCACCAACGGTTGAGGCAGTAGCAGAGGAGTTTAGCGGTAAAGCAGGTGTTTATAAGATGAATGTTGACGAAAACCAAAATGTGCCAAACCGTTTTGGTATAAGAAGCATACCGACGCTTATTGTCTTCAAGGGCGGCCAGGAACAGGAACGCATCGTTGGCGCAGTCGGAAGAGAGCAAATATCGAAAGTGATAAGCAAATATATCTAATAAATTTGGAGGACAAGCGCTGCACTCCGCCATACAGTTTTGGTTCTTCAGAAATACAGGTAAATATCAGAAGCACCATTGTCCTCCTTCCCATTACAATCATTGATTTACGGTTAGGCTATCTTTTCTCGGGTTTTACTGGAGCAGACAACATTTCCCAAATAACGTCCGCAAACTCATAAAATCCCTTTCTATCCTTTATCCACTCTGCCCCCAGCACGGCCCCATGGGCGAAACATTCACGGTTGCGTGCTGTATGTTGTATCAGCACCTGATCTGAAGGACCGTCAAACCCAAGTCTGTGAGTCCCGGGGATGTTTCCCGCTCGTGTTACGGCAATTGGAATGCGAACACGATTCATAGAATCGTCCCGATAAAGTTTTGTTGACACTATATCCTCTAGTTTTATCGCCGTTCCACTAGGAGAATCTTTTTTGCGTGAATGATGTTGCTCCTCAATAAAAGCTTCATATTCGGGGAATTTGCTCAAAAGCTCGGCGGCATAGTCTGCGATTCGGTAAAAAAGATTCACCCCGATCGAGAAATTCGCTCCATAGATCATTGCTCCGTTGTGAGCGGCGACCAATTTCTCAACCTCTTCCCTATCCTTGTGCCAACCGGTCGTCCCCTCGACGATCGGAATACCCGCTAGCATGCACGCCTCAACATTGCGGCTTACTGCATCCGCGGACGAAAAATCGATCCCAACATCTGCGATCTTCAGCGTCTCAGCAAGCTTTTCGGAAGCAAGGCCGGCATGAGATTCATTTACCACGACGACCTTGTCGTGGCCCCGTTCTGCCGCGACCGTCTCGATCAGCCTGCCCATCTTTCCGTATCCGATAAGAGCGATCTTCATAAAAGAGAGTTTGCCACAGAGAATAGAGAAGATGCACTACTTCAGTCAGACGTTTCGGCAACCAAGAGCCGTTTCACGAGCGACGCATACTGCTCGACCGCCATTTCGAGGTCTTTCTTCAGCACAAATTCATCTTTTGTATGTGCCACCAATATAGAGCCCGGGCCAAGAAGTAGCGGTTTGCCCCAATTGGGCATATGCGGGATGTCGGTGGTGAACCGGACTACCTTTTGAGTAAAGCCCTCAACCGGATGAAGCCTTACCGGTTCGCTGCACGAAAGAACTTCTATCTCACCACGACCGCGGACGACGCTTTCGAGAGCCTGCTCGATAGGCTCTCTTTTTGTCGTTAGCCGAATAAGGTGGCGCCGACCTCGATGCTCATCTAAATGGAAGTTCGGTCGCTCGATGGCGATGCATCCGTGCTGAAGACAGATCAGTGCTTTCATTCAAAGATCGAAAGGAAGGCAACCGTTGTTATCTTGCCGTCGATGGCGAACTTGAGGTGCTGAAATGGCTTGGCAGCAGCTCGACCGATCTTCGCTGTGGACTGCCCGGATCTCTGGGGCGAAGATTGCTCGCCGGCGATGAGATACCTCTATGTGCGATGAATTATGGAGTTTACACATCAAACGTTATTATCTCTCGCTCATTGATACCTAAATACTCTCGCTTTCCGACGGTCCGTGTTATTAAAGGGCCCGAGTTTTCGAGATTATCAGAAAATGCCGCACGAGAGCTATTTGATCAGCAATTTACGATCTCACCGGATTCAAATAGGATGGGCTTCCGCCTGAAGGGACAAACAATATCGATTTTGGACACAACTGAGATGCTATCGTCAGGTGTTACATTCGGAACGGTTCAGTTATTGCCAAATGGTCAACTGGTGGTATTGATGGCAGATCATCAAACTACAGGAGGCTATCCGCGTATTTTGCAAGTTTGCTCGGTCGATCTGCCGCTCTTGGCCCAGCTCGGCACCGGAGACAAGATACATTTTCATCCCATAGAACTTGCAGAAGCAGAGCAGCTTGCTATAGATCTGCAACACAACATCAAACGATTGCGGGTCGCCACTGAACTTAGAAAGGCTCTCCACTAAAACCTGTTATAATCTTATCCTTCAATGACACGATCGATCGATCTAAATTGTGATCTCGGTGAAGGTTGTCCCAACGATGCCGAATTGATGCAATACATCTCGTCTGTAAATATCGCCTGTGGAATGCACGCCGGCGATAGGACCACGATGCTAAGTACCGTCGAATTGGCAATAGAATATCAGGTCACTATAGGAGCTCATCCTGGATACCCCGATCGCGAAAATTTTGGCCGCTTCGCATTGGATCTTTCTGAGAAGGAGCTATTTAAAACGATCGAAGACCAGATCTCGGAATTACGCGAGATATGCGATCAAAAAGGAGTGATTCTCCGACACGTCAAACCGCACGGGGCTCTTTACAATCGTTCTGCTGCCGATCCCAACACGGCTGCGCTAATAGCCGAATGTATTAAGGAAATAGACAGCGGACTTATACTTTTCGGGCTCTCTGAAAGTTATTCGATAAAAGAAGCCGAACGGATCGGCCTTCGCACAGCGTCCGAAGTATTCGCCGATCGAACGTATCGTTCCGATCGTTCCTTAACGCCAAGAAGCGAACCGTATGCTTTGATCCAGGATTCGCACTCCGCGGCCGAACAGGCGCTGGATCTGGTGAAGTATGGTCTTGTCCGCTCAACAGATGCGCTGATGCTTTCGGTCAAGGCTGAGACGATCTGCCTTCACGGTGACGGGCCCAATGCTGTGGAATTTGCGAAGACGATCAGAAGTGCTCTTTCAAATTCCGGATTCGCGATCAAAAGCTTCGAATGAGATCAACAAAAGCATCAACGGCAATACTTGGCGCGGCTTTTCTGATGGCCACTTCTGCTGTCGGGCCAGGATTCCTTACCCAAACGACGGTTTTCACGACACAGTTACTCGCAAGTTTCGGATTTGTGATCCTCGTTTCGGTTGTCCTGGATATTTTTGCCCAACTGAACATCTGGCGGGTTCTGACGGTCAGCGGCAAACGCGGTCAGGACGTTGCGAACGAGACCATTCCCGGCAGCGGTTATCTTTTGGCCGGAATGGTCGTCTTCGGAGGCCTTGTGTTCAATATCGGAAATATTGCTGGTACAGGTCTTGGTATGAACGTCCTTTTTGGCATCCCGGTCCAGTTCGGAGCAGCCATTAGCGCGGCGATCGCGATAACGATCTTTCTGATAAGGGATTTTGGACGCGTGATGGACGCATTTGTAAAGGTGCTAGGCCTGATGATGTTGTTGCTTATAGTTTATGTCGTGTTCACCTCACGCCCGCCGATCGCGGAAGCAGCGTATCGAACAATTTTCCCTGCCACTTTAGATGCAGCAGCCATCGTTACTTTGGTCGGTGGCACTGTTGGAGGATACATCACATTTGCCGGGGCTCACCGGCTGATCGATGCCGGCATCTCAGGGGTGGAAGAACTGTCCCGTGTTGATAAAAGCGCAGTGACCGGCATCTTATTGACCACTTTGATCCGTTTTCTTCTGTTTCTGGCGGCTTTTGGTGTGGTCGCGATGGGAGTATCGATAGATACTGCGAATCCGCCGGCTTCGGTGTTTCAGAATGCCGCGGGCGAAATAGGCTACAAACTTTTTGGTGTAGTGATGTGGGCAGCAGCTATCACATCAACAGTAGGGGCGGCGTTTACTTCAGTATCATTTTTCAAAACGTTCAGCAAACGAATTGAAGAGAAGAGCAATCTCATAATAGTAGCGTTTATTCTGTTTTCGACGGGTATTTTTCTCTTGATCGGGCGTCCGGTACAGGTGCTGATCTGGGCGGGAACCATAAACGGTTTTATACTTCCGATCGGGCTTGCCATCATATTATTGGGGGCAAGACGGGTATTAGATAGCATAGATTACGCCCATCCGAAATGGTTGGAGTTAGCAGGTTGGCTTGTAGTGGCTATAATGACCGCATTCTCGATCCTGACGATCTTTGGAAAACTATAATAACGCGGTGATCCAGATCGAACCAGCGCTCGTCAAAGCATAGATACCACATTCGCTCGATAAAGTTAGTATGAAAAGGTTCTTGCATTTATCAGTCTTTTTATTGCTTGCGGCTACTCTCGCCTTTTCGCAATCCGGAAGACGCGTCGAACCGCAACCGACCCCAACGCCCGCTGCTGTCGAACTTTATTCGGAAACCGTTCCTTTGCCAAAGCGCCCACCCCGCGTTTCGCCTCGCTTCCGCTCCGTAGGCGCAGACAATATTCCCAGCACGCGCTCAAACAATTCAGACGGCTCGGTCGGCGATGTGGAAGACATCGAGGACGTGGTCAGGGTCGCGACAAACCTAGTTACCATTCCGGTCTCAGTTTTTGACCGCAATGGCTTTTACATTCCTGGACTTAGAAAAGAGAATTTCAAGATCTTCGATAACGGTGTCGAACAAGAGATCGAATATTTCGCCACCACTGAACAGGCGTTCACCGTCGTGCTGATGATAGATACAAGTCCTTCGACGCAGTACAAGATAGAGGAGATCAGGAACGCAGCACGGGCCTTTGTAGATCAGTTGAAACCGCAGGACCGTGTTGCAGTTATCGAATTCAACGGCAGCATAAAAGTTAGGACCGAGGCGACCACTAATCGTACTGCGATCTATAATGCGATTCGCAAAACGAATTGGGGGGGCGGCACGTCGCTCTATGACGCCGTCGACCTTGCTTTCAGACGACACATCGCAACGATAGAGGGAAGAAAAGCAGTAGTCATATTCACTGACGGTGTTGATACAACATCCCGGCGTGCGACGTACGATTCTACGTTGGACCTTGCGGAGGAACTCGACGCCTTGGTCTTTGCCGTTTATTACAATACCTTTTACGAAACGGCCAGATCGATGCCGCAATCATGGCCATTCCCTGGAAGGACTCAGACCGGTCGCGGCACGACCTCAGGTGAATATGCTGTCGGCAGAAAGTATATTGAAGAACTTACAGCATATACGGGCGGTCGTATGTTCCGCCCGGAAGCAACCCCCGGCGGACTGGAACGAGCCTTTGAAGCCATCGCCGAGGAGCTGCGCCGACAATACGATATTGGCTTTATCCCATCCGAAGATGGCTCTCCCGGCGAACGTCGCCAGATACGCGTACGAGTCGACCGTCCAAATCTTGTTGTCCGCTCTCGTGATAGCTACATTGTGGCTAAAAAATAATTCAATTGCCGATAAAACAGAATAAATATGGCGTCGTGGCAAATCTATTACCAGTCGCCCTGGTGTTCGAATTCAACGTGAAGACCGGCGTTTTCGAGCAAATTCTTAACCTCGGCTGCATGTTCTGCGTCGCGCACCTCTAGAATCGTCTCAATTCCCACGCTTCCTAAAGGAGCGAGCCAGATCGCACGTTGATGATAGACCTCGATCACATTTGCACGTGCTTCGGCTATAATTTTTAACATTCCGGCAAGCGAACCCGGGCGATCCGGCACCAGAACTTTGAAAATAACGTAGCGTCCCTTACGGACCAGAACCTGTTCGATTACGCGCGCGAGTACATTTCCATCAATATTTCCACCGCAAAGAACCGCGCAAACACGTTCATCCGGCGCGATCTTGAATTTACCGGCCATTATCGCCGCAACACCGGCCGCTCCCGCGCCTTCGACGACTAGATGAGCGTTTTGGGCAAGGTGGAATATGGCCTCGGAGATCTCTTCTTCGGTTACCTCCACGAGCTCATCAACATGATCCTTGATGATCGCGAGCGTGCGTTCCGCGGGACGCTTTATCGCAATTCCATCGGCGATCGTAGGCTTATAATCAATGTCAACAGGATGTCCGGCCTCGATAGAGGGCCGCACCGGTGCAACATTTGACGCCTGAACACCAATAACACGGGCACCTGGCACGAGTTCTTTCATCGCTATCGCGATTCCTGAAATAATGCCGCCGCCGCCTATAGGCACGACCACGGTCTTTATATCCGCAGAGGCTTCAGCGATCTCCATACCAATACTCCCCTGCCCTGCAATGATGTTGTCATTGTCGAATGCGTGAACATATGTAAAGCCGTGCTGTTTTTGCAGCTCGCGACTGTGATCGACCGCCTCATCGAATGTCTGGCCGTGCATTATGACTTCCGCCCCGAGAGCTTTTGTCGCGACGACCTTTGTCAGCGGGGCAAATTCGGGCAGAACTATCGTCGCTTTGATCCCGTTCAGCTGTGCCGCGAGAGCAACACCTTGTGCATGATTACCCGCCGATGCCGTTATCACGCCTTTTTCGCGTTCATCCGGCGAAAGCTGCGAGATCATATTGTAAGCACCCCGTATCTTGAACGAACCGGCCCGCTGGAGGTTCTCCGCCTTTAGGTAGATACGCGTGCCGAGCTGAGCTGTAAGCTTTTCGTCCTTAATTATTGGCGTTTTATGAACAACGCCGGTTATGCGCTCGCGTGCGGTGCGAATGTCATCGATCGAAACGGTCATAATGCGTTGAATTATAAGCGATTAGGAGGAAAATGATAATTGAGAAATGGTAAATGAACGAGGCCGAGATCTAAAATCGGCCTGACTTTTGATCAGTCAAATCCATTCCCGATAAATTTCAAATACTTGGGAAAACAGGCAGGACTCAGGATAAAGAAAAGGAACAAACACGAAGGAATGCCCGGAAAGCAATGGTTAGCCAAATGAAGAAGACATGTGGATATTTACTGCAGAATTAGGTATGAAAACTGTGCCTCCCGAGCGTTCCGTTCGTGTTGTCAATGAAACTCGTTATTTCATACGGAAATACCTTGCAAATGTTCCGCATATTTCAACCTATAACGCGAAGCGATCACACGCTTTGTATCATCGCCGCTAATTAAATAGACGCACCAAAAATAAAATTTCGGACGGCAGCTTTCGATCAAGTAATATCGCAATTCCCATTGAATTGGTTTATATTTGTTGCAAATACTTTCGTGGAGGTATCAATGGAAGCACTTTTAGGTGGACTCGGACTTTTCGTACTCTTCTTTCTTGGAATAGTTCTGCTAACTGTTGCCTGGAAAACAATAAAGATCGTCCCACAATCAAGCGTTCTGCTCATTGAAAGATTGGGTCGATTTCATCGTGTCGCCCAAAGTGGTCTTAACATTATTGTACCGTTCTTTGAAGCACCTCGGGCGGTCTATTGGACGAACGTGAGGCCCGGGCTAACCTCCATCGATCTCCGCGAGCAATACATAGATCTGCCTCCGCAGCCCGTTATTACGCGCGATAACGTAACTATCAACGTAGATTCTGTCGTCTATTGGCAGATCACCGATCCGATCAAATCCGTCTATGAGGTTGCCGACCTCGTCGGCGGTATAATTCAGCTTACTATCACGGGTATGCGTTCGGTCATGGGCGAAATGGACCTCGACCATACTCTTTCCTCCCGTGAAGAGATCAATTCCAAGCTGCGAATGATCCTTGATGAAGCTACAGACAAATGGGGCGTAAAAGTAACTCGTGTGGACGTTAAGAACATCAATCCGCCGGAAGACGTCAGGATCACGATGGAAAAACAGATGAGATAGATGAGAGCGTCTCCTTCTTCAGTCTCGTTTAATGTACTTTGATAGCTTGCACGGCGAGACGTTGTATCCACACCATCCGTGAAAAGAACGATCGCCTTGCGTCCTTCTATCCGGGCCAGTTCATTCTTAAGTGTTCTGTCAACAGCCTCATAAAGCGACGTTCCATTTCCCCACTGAGCCTGCCGGATCGCATAACGAAGCTCGTTCCTATTATTTGTAGGCGGCGTTAGGACGCGCATTCTTTCGTCAAATGAAATGACCATAACGCGATCGCTTGGGCGGAGCTGTTCAACGAATAAGATGGCAGCGTTGTGGATCTCATCCATTCGAAAGGCAGTCGATGGGCTTACATCGATAAGAAGAGCGACTGTAAATGGCTGTTCAGTGGATTGAAAATACTCTATCTTTTGCTGCTTGCCATTCTCGAAGATCTGAAAGTCACGTTCGGTAAGTCCGGAAATGAATCTGCCATCTCGGTCAAGAACCGAAACCGGCATCGTAACCAAATTGGTTTCGATCCGGATCACTTCATCATCGTCATTACTAACTGGATCTGGGGTCGAGGTCGGTCTAGTCTGTCCACCGACGAGCACGGGCGGTGCGTCCGGCCTGGAGCCGGAGCCTGGATACCGCTCGACGATCTGAGGCGCAGGTGTTGGAGCAACCCGCGGCCTGGTGGATCGATCGGCTTGTGCGACAGCGAAGAAAGTAAATGACCCCAACAATGCGAGCGCGAGCGCAACTCTTTTCATTTAGCGTAAACTCCGGCCTGAATCTTACTTCGGGGAAAGCGTCGTTAGGACGGCATATGAAGGTGAAAAGTTGCTATGTTTTTTAGCGTTTGCGGGAATCAAGCTCTTCGATCGCAAGGTCATGAAACTTACGCCGAACGGAATTGATATTCACGAAAGGCAATGAATGGCAATGAGTCCGATTTGTAAGCAGTATGAAAATGCGATCGTTGACCGGATCTATCCAAAGCGACGTTCCCGTAAACCCATTATGTCCAAAACTTTCCGGTGACATCCTGGTTCCGGCTGTTGAATCCTTGGTGGATGCGAGCTGAAACGCGAACGAACGCTCTTCGTTCATTCCCTTTGTGAAATTGATTCTGAAAAGCTCACAAGTTTCGGGTTTCAAGAGCTTTGTATATGGCGGCAAAAACTGTAGTGCTATCTTAAAAACCTCTTCCGCGGTCGAGAACAACCCCGCGTGTCCTGCAACCCCGCCCATAAAATAAGCATTCCCATCGTGAACCTCGCCCCAGATCTGATATGGACGAAAATACGCATCCGGATCACGCTCGGGATGTTCCTGACCGAAATAGCCCATCTCAAAACACGTTTTCTTCTCGTATTGATTACCGTTCTCACTTGCGGCGATCCTCGTAAGCAATATCTCCGTAAGTGGATCAAAACGAGTGTCTGAGAGCTCTAAGGTCCGGGAAACGTTCTTATAGAAAACAGAATCGATCTTATCTCCAAAGAGTCGTTCAATGATCGACATCAATAGCGTAAAGTTCAGATCACTATAGTTAACAGCGGGGCCTTCTGGCTCCAGTGGAAGACTTGAAATAAAGTAAACTATCTCATTCGGCTCATCAACTTCGATATAAAATGCTTTCCAAGCGGGCAGATGCGACGTATGCGTTAGAAGGTTTTCGACGATCACCTTTCTCATACTCGGCGATCCAATGCCCGTAATGGATCCAACACTTCCCTTCAGATCCAGCAAACCACGCTCGACCAGCATAGCCGCTAATAGCCCTGTTACCAATGGCTTTGTCAAACTTGCCAGGTCGTAGATAGTCTCCAATTTGGCGGGAATTACTTCAGGTTCGACCACAGCGTTTCCGACCGCATCATGAAAAACGACCTTACCGTTCTCAGCCACCAGATAAACCGCCGACGGAAAATCGTTTGCGGCGATGCATTCATTTAGAAATGCAGAGATGCGTTCATTCATCTTAACAATATCCTAACTTTTCTCATGGGACATTGACACCCTTCGAATACAGGAATACACTGTAACTCCACTTGTTACAAAAGGAGACTTTTTTCTATGAACAAAGCAGAATCTGCAGAACTGATACTTAAACTTTATGACCTGCGCCGCGAGGCGACAATGCGAAAGGCCCGCGATTGGATGTTTATGTTCAATCCGACCAGTGCTGATGACGTCGAGAAAACAATGATGGATCAGGAGGTTGGCGCTTATCTCCGAATGGTCCTATCTTACTGGGACATGGCCGCATCTTTGGTTGTCCACGGAGCGATCGATGCGGATATGTTCAACGATACCAATGGAGAACACATCGGTGTTTTTGCAAAGATCGAACCTTTCCTCGGTGAGCTCCGAGCAAAATGGGAAATGCCGGATGCGTTCAAGAATCTGGAAAAGGTGATTTATGATAAACCGGGCGGAAAAGAGCAGCTTGAAAAGACTCGTGCGTGGATGAAGTCCATACACGAACAAATGTCAGCAGGCGGCACCAGCGAAGCCTCTGCGACCGCATAGATCCCAATAATTCCTTCAAGCGGCGAATAGCTATGAGCTCATGGCTATTCGCCATTATTTTTTAATGACGCGCCTAACGTGCTCATTGATCCGTTCAAGAACGCCGACCGCCAAGGCCAGCGCGCGGCGGCCGTCTTCACCGGTAACCGGCGGCTCATCCTCATTTTCGATCGAATCGAGAAAAGCAACTATCTCGGCACGAAGCGGTTCCACATCATTGATCTCCAGTCGATTGATAGAAATACCAAGGAGCGGATGAGCCGCGTCCGGATCTAGCGAAGTAAGCGAAGCGAACTTCGTTGCATAATCCAGAACGACGTAGGCATTCGTTTGATAAAACCGCGTCTTGCGGATCTTTTCCGTGCCGATCCGCGAGGCCGTTATGTTCGCAACAGCGCCGTTCTCAAATTCGATCCTCGCATTAACCGCATCAACCTTATCCGAGATAACAGGAATTCCCACCGCCCTGATCTCGCTTACTTTCACATCGCTGCCAACCAGCCACTGGACCGCATCAAGATCGTGGATCATAACATCCAAAACCACATCCACATCCAGCGAACGATTTGGAAAGGGTGATACGCGATGAATCTCAAAATAAAGCGGTTTGGTTATATGCGGCCTCAGGGCGACCATTGCCGGATTGAACCTTTCAAGTTGGCCGACCATAAGTTTTGCTCCTGACCTCTTTGCCGAGGCGATCATCCGATCCGCTTCTTCAAGTGATACTGCGATCGGCTTCTCGACCAAGGTATGAACACCATTCTCTAAGAATGCGCAGGCGATCTCACAATGCGTTTCGGTAGGTGTTGCAATTGAGACCAGATCGACATTGTTTAAGAGTTCACGCCAATCGATAAACGCATTCCCGCCGTGTTCGGTTGCTATTGCATGCGCCGTTTCTTTATTCGTGTCGCAAATCCCCACGAATTCAAGCCTGCCTTCGCGTGCAAGCTCTGCGTAATTCCTAGCATGATGGCGTCCCAATGAACCGACGCCGATCGCCGCCGCACGAAGCTTTTTCTTTGAGGCTTGAACGTTATGATTCTCTGTCATTAGATTGAACCGGCCCTCTATTTGGTTATACTTTCATTTTCGGCCACTAGACGATAAATAACAAAGATGGAAACGGTCAACCGATTTTTTTGTTCAACATATTTCTGGTATGCCTTCGCGGCGATTACCGTCTTTGTTTATTTTTTCGGTTTGACCATTCCACTATTAGGCCCGGATGAACCCCGCTATTCACAAGTCGCACGCGAAATGTTCCAACACGGGGATTGGGTAACCACAACGCTCGGCGGATTCAATTGGTTTGAGAAACCGGCGCTTTTGTATTGGCTTCAGATCGCGTCTTACAACCTGTTCGGTGTAAATGAATTTGCGGCACGCTTCGGTTCTGCGATGTTTGGGCTCGGAACGGTAGCATCCCTTTGGATACTCGGCAGGAAGGTAGCGGATCTTACTTCCGGTTGGAAGAACAGGTTTGGTGAATTTTTGGGAATGATCGCTGCCACAACTCTTGGCCTGATCGTTTTTGCCCGCGGCGCCAGCTTCGACATAATTCTTACCTTTCCGATAACCGCTTCGCTGGTTGGGTTCTTCCTGTTCGATGTTTACTCAATGCAAGAACCCGATAACCGCAGAAGATATTTGTGGCTAGCGTGTTTTTATTTTTTTATCGGCATCGCCTTGCTTGCAAAAGGACTTGTCGGAATTGTGTTCCCCATCGCCATCGTCACTTTCTACCACATCTTGCGGCGGCAGCTCCCATCAAAGATGCTTATCATCAGCTCGATCTGGGGGCTGCCTTTATCGGTTTTGGTCGCATCAGCGTGGTATTTGCCTATGTATCTTACGAATGGCTGGCAGTTCATCGATGAGTTCTTTATTCAGCATCACTTTCAGCGTTACACATCAAATAAATACCAGCATCCGCAGCCCTTTCATTTCTTTTTCTGGGTCCTTCCCTTGATGACGATACCTTGGATACCTTTTTTCTTCGCCGGCATCTGGTCTGGAGTTAGAAAGACGTTTTTCAGTCCGAACCCTGAAAATGAACACGAAGATACAACCGCGCCGAAATCATCCCCGAATAGAGATCTTTTTATCTTCGCTATGTCCTGGCTGGCAGTTCCGCTGATCTTTTTCTCGTTTTCTGGTTCCAAGCTTCCGGGCTACATTCTTCCCGCTGTCCCGCCGACGATCATCATCACGGCCCTTTACGTTTATCGGTGGATAGGAGACTCAGAACGTCGTGAAGTCGCGATAAAAGCCCTTGCCGTTTTCTTCTTCGCTCTGATCCTAGGATTATTGATATTCGTTGTACCAAAATATGCTGAGATAGATTCAGTAAAGTCTCTCGTTCGGTCAGCGGATCAAAAGGGTTATGGGAATCTGTTGATCGCCGGAGCCCATACCGTTTCGCATAATGCTGAGTTTTATGCGGCCGGTCGCTTGTTACGCGATACTGATGGAAGGCAAAAACGCCTGACCGGTCCCGCAAGCATTGCAGCCGAAATGGACGCGCGTGGTATATCCGAACTCCTCGTACTTGTTCCGATCGAGTGGCTTCACCAATTCGGATCCCCTAATGAGATAACTGCTGAAGTGCTGGAAAATAATGGCGATCTTGCAATGATTCTGGCCAGGAGAAGATAGAGATCATTCGGCCGCACGGCGTAAACGATCCATTAGCGCCCGTCCAAATCCTTCTTCAGGCACGGTCTGGCAATATATGATCTCGATGCCCGCCCGGTCACACTCACGAAAAAACTCAAAGAGTTCCCTGCCGTATCCCGCAACGTCATTGCAGATCCTGGCAAGTCGAAACACCTGTTCTGGGATGTCGATCCCAATATATGCCTGACCTGGCACGAGATCACCCGTTATATCTGAGCCGACGAGCATTACCTTCGCACGCGGCGAGTAATGAGTATGGCGCATTCCGGGACTTCGGGATGTGATGTTTTCCGAAAGTTCAAATGCACGCATTGCCGGGTATGTATATCGAAGTTGGTCAAGTGAAATGGCGCCGGGGCGAAGCAGGATCGGAACTTCACCCGTACAATCAATAACCGTTGATTCCAGTCCTATCTCCGTCGGATCTCCCCGTAAAATACACTCGATGCGGCCATTCATATCCTCCAAAACAGCCTCCCAGGTAGTAGGACTTGGCCTGCCTGATAGATTTGCCGACGGTGCAGCAACCGGAACTCCGCACTCTTTCAAGAAATCGCGGGCGACGGGATTTCCAGGCATCCTAACGGCAACTGTCCGAAGCCCCGCAGTAACATTGTCAGGCACCTTATCGCTTGCTTCCAGCACTATGGTCAGCGGCCCTGGAAAATACTTTTCAATAAGACTGCGGGCGGTACTGTTCACCTCTTTAACAAGTTCCGACAGCTCCGCGACATCAAAAATATGTATGATAAGGGGGTTATCGGCGGGCCTCATCTTTGCGACAAATATCTTTGAAACTGCCGCCTCATCAAAGGTGTTCGCCCCTAGACCATAAACAGTCTCGGTAGGAAAAGCCACAAGTCCCCCACCACGGATAACATCTGCGGCCTCCTTTATCGATGTGGTTACTTTTGTCTCCACAGAAATTATTTTGGTTCATATACGAAACTTACGCAAAAGGAGCCGCTCGATCCGTGCATTTATGCAGGCCTGCGGATTGGTGAATGACCATGTGGCGACATGTTTCAGGTATAAGGAGTGTCTGGGCCGCAGACGGTAGCAGGTGTTTTAATTTTTTTCGCAATGTCTGAAGGTCTTCCGATCACGCCTGCAGTTCGATATTTGAGAGAGCAGAATGTCGATTTCGTGCCGCATTTTTACAAGTACGTCGAGAAAGGCGGTGCGAGGGAATCGGCAAGGCAGCTCGGCGTAGATGTTCATACGGTGGTTAAAACGCTGGTATTTGAAACCAATGAGAGAAAGCCGCTGATCGTGTTGATGCACGGCGATAAAGAAGTTTCAGCAAAGGCATTGGCACGGCACATTGGAGTCAAAACGATCGAGCCCGTAACACCCGAAAAAGCGACGAAACTGACGGGCTATCTTGTCGGCGGCACGGCGCCGTTCGGCATCAAGACAAAAATGCCGATCTATGTTGAGAAGACGATATTTAGTTTTGAACGTATTTACATAAACGGCGGGAAGCGCGGGTTTTTGATCGAGATAGAAGCGTCAATTCTCAAGAGTTTGCTGGATTTAACGGAAGTGGAAATTGGGGTGTAAGTCAAATATGAAAGATGCAGTAATAGTTTCGGCCGTGCGGACGGCCGTGGGGAAGGCACCGAGGGGAACTTTGAAGAACACCCGTGCGGATGAAATGGGTGCCGCTGCCATCAAGGAAGCGGTGGCGAGAGCGGGCATAGATGCCTCGCTGGTCGAAGACGTGATCATGGGCTGCGCGTTTCCCGAAGCTGAGCAGGGGATGAACGTCGCACGTACGGCATCGGTTCTGGCGGGTATTCCGGTCGAGGCTTCGGCGATGACGGTCAATCGTTATTGCTCATCGGGCTTGCAGACTATCGCACTTGCCGCTGAACGCATAATGACGGGCGGTGCAGATGTGATCGTAGCGGGGGGGTTGGAATCGATGACCGCGATACCAATGGGCGGCAATACTTTTCGCCCGAATCCGCACCTCGCTGACACTTATCCCGATTACTACCTAAACATGGGTTTGACCGCCGAAAATCTCGCAAAGAAGTATGAGATAACGCGCGAACAGGCGGACGAATTCTCTTATAACTCGCATATGAAAGCTCTTGCCGCTATCAGCGAGGGAAAATTCAAGGATGAGATCGTGCCGATGACAGTCCGTATTGATGAACTGGATGAGAAGGGACGTGTGCGCCGCAAAGAGGTCATCTTTGAAACAGATGAAGGCCCGCGGGCTGACACCTCTCTCGAAGGTTTAGCGAAATTGAGGCCGGTCTTCCACGCCTCGGGAACTGTTACGGCCGGTAATTCTTCGCAGATGTCGGACGGTGCGGCAGCGGCGGTCGTGATGTCCGCGGACAAAGCGAAAGAGCTTGGACTTGCGCCGATGGCTCGATTTGTATCCTACGCAACTGCCGGTTGCTTGCCCGAAGAGATGGGCATCGGACCGGTCTATGCGATACCGAAGGCGTTGAAACTTGCCGGCTTAACTTTTGACCAGATCGACGTGATCGAACTCAATGAAGCTTTCGCTGCTCAAGGTTTGTCCGTGATGAAGGTTCTTGAAATGGATCCGTCAAAGGTAAACGTAAATGGTGGCGCAGTCGCCCTCGGCCATCCGCTCGGCTGCACCGGCGCGAAACTTACAGCGACGATTCTGCAGGAAATGAAACGGCGAAATGCCAAATACGGCATGGTCACGATGTGCGTTGGCGGAGGAATGGGAGCCGCAGGGATATTTGAAAGGATCGGATAGAAAATCATGGAAGCACAAATGGAAAAAGAATATTTGAAAGGCGGTGAGTTTTTGATCGCAGAACAGACATCTGCCGAGGTCTTCACACCTGAAGACTTTTCTGATGAACAGAAGATGATCGGCGAGACAAGCCGCGAGTTCATTGACAACGAGGTGCGGCCGAATCTCGAGGCCATGGAGAATCATGCCTGGGAAGTGGCCCGCGAGCTTATCAAAAAGGGCGGTGAACTTGGCCTGCTCGGTGCGACCATTCCGGAAGAATATGGCGGACTTGGGCTGGACCAGACGACCGGCGTCGTCATCGCAGAGATGATGGGGCGTGCTGGCGGCTTTGGGACAACGTTTGGAGCGCAGACCTCCATCGGCCTGCTTCCCATTCTGTATTTCGGCTCTGAAGAATTGAAGCATCAGTGGATACCAAAGATCGTCTCGGGCGAGGTTGTAACCGCGTACTGCCTTTCCGAGGCTGGTTCCGGGTCTGATGCTCTTGGCGCAAAATGCACGGCGAAGCTGACCGAGGACGGACAGCACTATGTACTCAACGGCGAGAAGATGTGGATATCGAATGGCGGTTTTGCGGATGTTTACATAGTCTTTGCAAAGGTCGATGGAGAAAAGGAGAAGTTCTCCGCTTTTGTTGTCGAGCGCAGCGAAAATTGTCGTCCCGGTGCCGAAGAGCACAAGATGGGTATCAAGTCTTCGTCAACGACGCCGCTTATTCTTTCAGATGCCAAGATACCGGTGACGAACCTGATCGGAAACGTTGGCGATGGAGCGAAGATCGCCTTCAATATTCTTAATGTAGGCCGCTTCAAGCTCGGTGCCTCGACGACCGGCGGGGCAAAGCTTGCCATACACGAATCCGTACGCTATGCGAATGAGCGGCACCAGTTCAACAAACCTATTTCGTCCTTTGGTGCGATCAAGCATAAGTTGGCAGAGATGGCGATCCGCACATGGGTGGCCGAATCGATCACATATCGTACTGTCGGAATGATAGACGCGCTGATCGGAGACGGAGCCGACCAGGCGCGAAAGATGCAGTCTATCGAGGAATACGCCGTTGAATCGTCGATAAACAAGGTCGCCTGCAGCGAGGCGCTCGACTATGTTACCGACGAGATGGTACAGATCTATGGCGGGTATGGATATTCGGCCGATTATCCGGCAGAAAAGGCATATCGCGATTCACGCATCAACCGCATTTACGAGGGCACGAACGAGATCAACCGGATGCTAATTCCGGGGCAGCTTCTAAAGCGCGCGATGAAGGGCAAGATCGGCCTTTTGCAGGCGGCAAAGGCTCTTCAGGATGAGATATTAAACCCACAGATGGCGTTTGACGAGGACACAGGGCTGCTTGCCGCAGAGACCAAGCTTGCTCAGAATGCCAAAAAGATCGCGCTTATGGTGCTTGGAACGGCCGCACAGAAATATATGCAGTCGCTACAGGATCAGCAAGAGGTTTTGCTCAATTGTGCGGACATAATAATGGATGCGTATCAGATGGAATCCGCCATACTTCGGGCGAAAAAATCCGCCGAACGGCAGGGCGAGGAAGCGGCGGGCCGCCTTGTGGATATTGCTGCGGTCTTCTGTAACGATGCGATCCAGCGCATTGAGATGAAGGCACGCAACACGCTCGCTGCGATCGCTGAAGGAGACGAGGGCCGAATGCTTCTTGTTGCTCTGAAGCGGTTCACAAAGAATAATTCGCCGATCAATACGATAGCTGCTCGGCGGCGTATCGCAGAGGTTATGATCTCCGCGAATACGTACACATTTTAGTTTCCCATATAATGTCCTCCTCTTTCGCCCCGGTCTTGTAGGATCGGGGCATTTTTATTTTCCTACCTATGTATGTGGTGACAGAAGTGCGGACTTAAGACAGAATACCCGCGGTTTTTCTTATTTTTTGAACATTTAGGAACGAAAATGAAACTCATAGTTATTACGTTATTTACAGGTTTGTTCTTTACAGCGTGCGGTGGTCTCGGTGCAAAAACCGAACCCTCGAACACAGCCGCGAACACTTCGACGGCGAATGCGGCGGCACCCGCTGAGGAAGGAAAAATGAAGACGGGCGACACGGTGGTTGCCCGCTGGATGAAAAATTCATATTACGAAGGCACCATCGAAGATCTTCAGGCAAACAAGGCAAAGATCAAATGGAGCGACGGGTCGAATCCCACAGATGTTGAATTGGTTGATGTTTATCCGCTTCCGAAACCCGGAGCAAAGCCGGATGTAAAGCGGGACGATATGGTGCTTGCAAAGGTGTCTAGCCAGACCTATTGGAGCATTGCACGTGTTACTGAGATCAAAGATGGCGTCTATGTCGTTCGGCTTACCGATGACGGCTCCACGCGCAATATGCCGGCAGAAAAGATCATAAAGCTGAATGCGGCCGCCTCTGCCGATGCGGTAGATAAGGCCGTCTCACCGGACATAATGAAAGAGGTTCAGTCAAAGAAGGCGGTTATCCCGAGCAACTTCACACCAAAGGTCGGCGATAAAGTGCTCGGTGAATGGGCGCCGAACAGCTGGTGGAGCGGAAAAGTTACAAAAGTCGAAGGCGGTAAGACCACTGTTGCCTGGGACGACGGCTCGACGCCGCGTGAGGTCGGCGATGGAAAAGTGATGCCGCTGCCGGAAGCAAATGCGAAACAGCCAAAGATGCCGGCTAAAGGACAATTCCTTCTCGTCAAGCCCGAAACGGGCACGAAATGGGCCTATGCAAAGACCGAAGACGTCTCTGATGGAAGCGTTAAGATTAGGCTTTCGGATGGCAAGGAACGGACCATAAAGCCCGGAGATTTTGTCCTTCTCAATTGATGCCGATGGTTCAGGTAAGAAAGATCTTCGATCTTTCTTGCCAAACATAACGATCAACGGTTACCGCGGCCGGGACGTAATGGCCGCGGCCGACCGACAGAGGAAATGAGCGGGCAGATCAAGACGTTTGTTCAGAACTGATCTGCCCGATCGGAGGCAAATAAATGAGACTGCAAAATGGCACGATGTTTCTTGCTTCGTTGATGGTTCTGATGGCGGTCGTGCTTGGGTGTGGCGGGGCAAACTGCAGATCCGAACTAATCGTTGACGGACAGGTCTATACAGGACTTGATCCCAAGGAGGATCAGGCGGTCACGAATTCCTGTACCAAATATTGCATAGATGGCGATCCGGATTTCGATCTTGAGCACAAGAAGTGGCTTGAAACGCCCGAAGCCCAGAAAGTCTCTGAGCGAGACAACAAATGGGCAGCATAGGCAATGAATAAAGATCTGAGAGCAATGGTTGACCGCTGCACACAGCGATGTAAAGAGTTTATCAAGGATGGCGTTTATAAAGTTCGTGTGGAATGTAAATGATATTTGGGTTATACAGTTTGTCTTTATGCTGAAGATCAAGATGACATCAACGAAGTTCCCGGCCCTACTTGGCCTAATTGCCTTATCTGCATTGGCCGTCGCTGCACAGAGAGTTCTGCCTGCAGTATCGAAAACGTCTATTCCGGTCAATTATCGGGGCAAGATCGCAGTAGGCGACACCATAATCGCTTATGGGACCGGAATGAATACCGGAGTTGATTACATAAAGGCCGGCGATACAAAAGGCCGCGGCATTCCCGGCGGAGAGCGGTTCTCATCAACCAACTTTGTCACTGCCGGCGACAAGATAGTCCTTCTTGACCCGAGCGATCTGCGATACCACATCTTTGATCCAAAGACCGGAAAGGTAACTCCGGTGCCGGATCTCAAGAATCGGGGTGCGACCCAGATAACGGCCAGCGGCACTTTCGTGGCGATGGTAACCATCGACGAGCAGAAAAATCGGAATATGTTCGCCGTAGTTGACGTAAGTGGCCCAACGCCCGAGGTGGTGATCGAACAGCCTCCCTGGCAGGGTGTCATAAGAATAGAACAGGTCGCTATAGATGCGGCCGGCGGGAATCTGATCGTAAGCTCAGGCGACGAGATCGCGCGGGTGCTGTTCAGGGCCGGCGATACGGAGCCGATCCCATTCAAAATCGCAGATAAGGGCGGTGCCGGACAAGAGCCGATGGCCATTTCCGGCAATAATGTGTACTACCTCAGTCGAGAGAGCGGACAACGCAACCTGATGGAGTTGAACTTCACGAACGGCAGCGTTCGAAAGCTGGCTGTTAATCCCGCGACAACACCCGTTGCTGCCGCGGGCGGGACCGTTGCTTATTTCGCGAACCGCGATGCTAACGATAGGAATGCGACCGAGGCTCGTCTTGTTGTAATGAAGCGCGGTGCAGCACCGGCGGTAATTGTCCCGACCAATAAGTTCATCGACGGAAGCACGAAGAATAATGGACTTCACGGATTCGGCAATTCCATAGCAATAACGCCTGATGGCAGACGATAGACTTTACTGCGCCGAATGATGTTCAAGGAATCGCTCTCCGGACCGCTCGTGCATATTGCGGCGAAGGCTGTCCGCTAATCGGTATCATTTGGTACGACGACTTTCGACTCGAACGGTTATGACCATCTGGAACAGGGCTGCATTTGTCATTCTCTGTGCAATGCCGATCCTTACGGTGCTTGCTTACGGCACTGTACATCATCCGATGATCGGTCTTTTTTATATTCTGATCGGTCTGATGGCGGCGCTTTGGACCGCCGACGCCATTCGGTCGGGTGCGGTGCGTTTCAGCAGAGATCTGTTGCAGTTACCTTTTTACCTAGCGTTCGCATACGGCCTTTTTCAGGTGATACCATTCGGATCGCTCGATGGATCGGCCGGTGTTGACGAGATACCACGGACCATCTCATACGATCCCTTTTGGACTCAGGTATCGGCACTGCATTTTTTTTCTCTTGGTCTTTTCTTTTCCCTCTCGCTTGTCTTGCTTGATTCAGCACGTCGATTACTGCGTTTTGCAATGGTGCTGATGGTGTTCGGTTTTGGTTTTGCGTTTTTCTCGATCATCCAATCCGTGTTGAGTCCTGACCGAATTTATGGCATCTACGAGGCGCTTTCACCTTTCGGTTCCTTCGTAAACAGGCATAATTTTGCCGCCGCGATGGTGATGTTGGTCTCGGTACCGATGGGGCGGCTGTTCAGTGGCTCGGTCGAGCCCGACAAGCGGCTTTTGTATCTTACTGCTATTGCATTGATGGGGGCCTCGATCTTGCTCAGCGGTTCACGCGGCGGTCTGGTGGCCTTCGTTGCGATGGCTATCTTTCTTGTCTTCTTAACTGCTCGCGGCAGCGGACGCAAGAAGCTGCTCCTACGCGCGGCGATGGTCATATTGCTGTTCGTTGCAGTTGTTTTTGGTGCTATATTCGTCGGCGGAGACACATCGCTTACACGCATCGCCGATACATCGGTCTCTAAGGACATTACGACCGGCCGGTTTGATATCTGGGACGTTACGCTGAAGATGATCGCGGCGGACCTGCCTTTCGGCGCGGGTCTTGGTGCATATGGCGTGGCTTACACCAGGTTTGACCAAGGAAGCGGGCTTGAGCGCGTTGAGCAGGCCCACAACGATTATCTTCAGGTCGCCTCGGACGCGGGAATTCCGGGTGTAATTATCGGCCTCGCATTCCTATACTTTATTTTCATTGCGGGTCGGCGTGCTGTGGCCGCAGAGAACCTCTTGAGGCGTGGTCTGGGAATCGGCGCCTTGGCCGGTGTCTTCGCTATGCTGGTTCACAGCCTATTTGATTTCGTATTACATACTACCGGCGTAAGCGTTGTTTTTGTCTCGCTTCTCACACTGCTTGTTGCTTCGGGATCAGAGTATGCTGATGATGTTTTGCCAGTTGGACAGCAAGGACGGCACCGAGAGAGAAAGACGTCCGGCCGCATCAGTCAGTTCCGCCGCGAAAACAGATCGATGCCGGTGCGTCGCTGACCTTTATGATATGTTTACGCTATCTTAGACACTTTTCTCCTTGCTACTCAAAACAGGCAATCGAATTGTAAAGGTTGTTCCGTGGGTTTCGTCGCTTTCCAGATCGATAGATCCGCCGTGTGCAGTTACAATGCCGTAACAAACCGCAAGGCCCAATCCTGTTCCTTTTCCGGCAGGTTTGGTCGTGAAGAAAGGGTCGAAGATCTGTTTCTTTTGCTGGAATGAGATCCCTGAACCCGTATCCGAGACGCTGACACGTATAGATTCGTTGGCTGCATCGCTACGGATCTTGATAGTACCCGATCCCGCCATCGCGTCTTTTGCATTCAACAATAGATTCAGAAAAACCTGCTGAAGTTGATCGGCATCAGCAGAAACAGATGGGAGCTCATCGGAAAGTTCCAATTGGAGCTCAAATCGCCGAAAGTCGCTGTCGAAGCTTGCGAGCCTGACGCTGGAACGCACCACCTCGTTAATGTCGATCTCAGTGCGTGCGGCGGGGCGAACTCGTGCAAAGTCGGTCAGGTCTCTGGTAACACGTTTTATGCGCTCGATCTGTTCCAATATAAGACGGTGTTGTTCGATGTCATCACCTTTCGCCCGAGCCTCCCGCTCAAGCATCTGAACCATAGAAGAGACCGAAGCAAGCGGGTTATTTACCTCGTGAGCAACGCCGGCGGCCAATGTTCCAATGGCGGCAAGTCGGTCGCTACGCCGCAAATGCTCGTTCATTCGTTTGAGCTCATCGATGTCCGATGCCATTTTGCGGCTCATTTCGTTAAAGGTTTCGGCCAGCAATCCGATCTCGTCGTTGCTCTTCCTTAGGTCTGCTTCCGTGCCGTATTCGCCATTTGTTACTTTTACGGCTGCGACCGCGATCCGTTGGAGCGGACGGGATATTATTCGCACGACCAGCAACAGCAAGAGGAGATTTGGTACCAATGCCGAGACCACGCTGAAGACTATGTACCTTCGCCAGGCTTCGGCGTCCATGCCCTCGCGAAACGCCCACCAGGCTATCGGTATCTGGAACAGAATGAAGCTGAGTATGGCGACCGATGCGATAGAGAGAGCAACCTTATATGTAAGCGGAAAAAGCCGAAACTGGTCGAGCGCCGTCTGTAGAGAAAAAAGCCGGAAATTTGAGATCGCATACGCGTAGATCAGAACACCTGGAAGTACAAATATTGAGCTGAAAGGAAGCAGCTCGTAAATTCCAAAATAGGGAAGTATTATGTTCGCCGCTGTTTTCAGCACACCGGTTAGTGCAACAGCCCAGATAATCGCCCCCAACTGCTGACCTCTTTGGGTGCCTTTGTATTCTCGGTATTTTCTAAATAGAACATACGAACCGTAAAAGAACAGGAAGTAAACATATACGACGAACGCATAAGCGATCGGTGTAAGTTCAATGAAGAAGTCATCGCCGTTTCGCTCGATCCGCGTCCAAAGAAATCCAAGAAATGCCGCTGGAATGAGAATCAGGCCCGGCGAAAATATCACTGCAGCCTTTTTCCGAGGTGAACGGGCGTTTTCCGGAAAAACCCATGCGAATACGATCAGAGAGCACTGCATCAGGAATGCGATAGTAAAACTGGCCGTTGCCCACAATTCGGAGCCCCAATATTCGTCAAAGAAATTCCAAAAGATCAGGTCCTTTGTGGTCCAAAGAGCAAGGAACGCTATGAATGCCGCGAATGTTTGATTTGCACGGCTTCGGGGATCATTCACAAAAACATAAAAGCCGAGCAATACCAGCAGAAAAAGCGCAAACAAATGAAGCAGGACCAGCATTTTCTAAATACTAATCCTGCATTTGCAAAAAGAGAAAAGCAGGGACAGGTCTAATCGATAACGATCTTCAGGTTTGCTCCGATCCCGTTAATGTGCTTCAAGGTGTTTCCGGTATTGTTTCGATGTAAATAAAAGATCTCTGTAGAGACAGAACTATTCAACTTGGCGGTGATGCCGGCATTGAATTCGTGGCTGGTCCATTTGCGGGCCGAAAAGTCGTAGTAAGGCTCTGAAGAAACAAAGGTTGAGAAAAGTTCTTTTCCTTCACTCTTGATCGGTATCGAAAATGTGAACTTGTTCCTAAACCGGACAATATCGCTTCGTGAATTGCGAATGCGATATTCAATGCGGCCCCGATCCTTTATCGCGAAACTTTTCCATTTCCTGTGATAGGTAAGATCGAACCGGACCCGATGCTCGAATTCTTCCCGATTCCGTACCGGTTCGGCAGCCCGATAAAGGTAGGTTGGTGAGAATGAAAAATTATCGTTTAGCCTAATTTCAAATCCGGCCCCCAGACGCTTATCTACAGGATAGGCGCGCTGCTGCCCAAGTCGAAGCGCCCCGAAGAACAACAGCGACATTCGAACCTTCTTCTCGCCTTTCGGATCTTTATCGCGCACAATTGGAACGACAAGGGTGGTTTCATTCCAGATCTGAAAATCTGTTTCCGGTGGTTGTGAATTAGATCGTTGTGCTAGCGAGTTAATGAGGAGTAATATCGCTGCCAGTCGTAAAGTTGAATTGAAGGAAGTAATCATTCCGCAATGACATCACCCGAAGAGAAATAGCCTTCTTCAAAGTAGTGTTACGGAAATGTTAACGTAATGTTACACCGTTTTCTAATCGGCAGGGCAGTCTTAATACTAGAACCCAAGAAAAAATGCACAAACCGTTAGAACGGTACCCAATGAGATAGGAAGATAATGTCTGATCTGAATCGAATGTCCGCCGGAGAGCAGCCTATAAGCAACGGCGAAAAGCGTGAAGGCGAAAAAACCGGACAGCCCGCCAAAGATCGCCCCTACGATACCGCCGATCAGAAATATGAATACTCCGCCAGCCGCACCTGAAATAATTCCCCAGGCAAGGCCGAGCAGCATCGAGCTTAGAATGAATCTGTTCCAGCCAAATTTTCTAAAGCTGAGTAACCTACGGCCAACCGCATATCCCGTAAACATACCGACCACTGCGGTCATAAATACTGCAAAACAGAGAACTATAATGAAAACGATGTCATTAGGAAGTGCGGACCTGCCAAACAATTCTTTCATCAATGAGAGCGGGCCAAGCGAACCAAGAAGAAGTCCGAAGTATGCAACGGCATCCGGTATCTGAATAGTTCGGTATCCCGTATTTCGCAAGTCTTCATCATCCTGTTGCTGTACAGGAAGTTTCCTTGTCTCCTCAAGCCGATTCATTTCGATGAGCCTCTCAAGCATTGGAGCATCGAAAGCTGGATCGTAAACTGGGTTACTCTCAGCACGCTTGAATGTCATGGTTTGCAACGTTCCCATTTCTTTGGTTCATAACTGCAATGTTCGAACATCTGACGTTATCCAACTCCGCTAACGAAGTTGCAAGCTCGATATCGTTTAACAGCTCGGCGACAGTCTTGGTGCCAACAAGGAGATCCGTTCCAACGAGATCAGTATCGCTAGCCAGCTCAATGAGCTCGCTTCTGGCGTCCATATGATGTCGGTTTCGCTTTGCAAGGTTGCGTCTCGAGAGACATTCTCGGCCTAGGGGGATGTTAGGATGCCCTGCCGCAACGAGAAACTCCGCAAAGTGGCCGCCAATGTTACTTGACCTCGTCTTTCCTGATGAAGAAGGAATATCGGCGGTTGCAAGATAACGATCAAGTGATCCTACAAACCTTTGTTCGTTCTTCTTCCCGGTTGAGAGCGCGTCGCGCCGGAGTCGTTCATACAATGAACGAGCTTCTTCGTTAAGAAATGAATCGGCAGATGATCTTTCGTCGAAGTAAATTTCAGATCTAGTCCTATTCAGAAGGTTATACAAAACGAAAGCTGCCGAGATAGGCCAGAGTATAAAGGCAGCAAGCGATCTGGAAAGACGCTTAGCACCCGGGCCGACCTCCAAACTGACGAAATTGTAAACACCAAATGGTGCTCCGAGTGCGAGATAGATGATCAAAGCGTCTAACATTGCCATCAATTCAGGATGGGCAAGCAGCGTGCCATTTGATGAGGGTTCGTGGTCAGGTGCTTCGACCGGTTTAATTGTTTGCAGGCAGGGAATTTACACGAAAGATTTTTGGAACTTTAATGATCACCGATTCGTTAAATGATTTGCACGATGCGAATTTGGCAAACCCTGATTTGCAATTTGCGAATCTAAATAAATGGTCAGCCAAGTGTTCCGAAACAATACGCAAAATCATTATATCTACCGCGTCTAGGTATTTGGTACGACATTTGCACTAGTCAATTTGCAGATACAAGCGGAATAATTCCGATCAGTTCGTAAACTTGCGTTTTATAGATCATAAACAAGGAGGTTGTGTACTGATGACTGAGAAGCTAAAAATTAAGGTCATAAAGAAAGGGTCAAAAGAGCCTGTAAAGTCGCAGGTAACAGATCGCCCGGCTGCAAAGCGTGCTGCCGCGCGACAGGTAATGTCTAACGTGACAAACTGGGTCTCTGACTTCCAGCAGCGTAAACGTGTTGAGACAAAAGCCGCTCTGGAACAGCTCTTCGGCCAGCAGCCGCGACCGACAGAATCGTAAGATCGAAGGCTTTACCAACGAGCCGCTTTCTGTATCGGCGTGGGAAAAGAAGCAAATGGCGACGCACTTGTGTCGCCTTTTTATTTTTGCTGCTGTCGGCATTAAAGCTTGCATCGGTCTGCGAACGCAGCTTTGTTTCCGAATCAAGCATTTCAACCACGTTCTCTGTATTCTCAGGCTGATCGTCTGTCCTTACATTCAACTGTCCATCATCCAGAGAAACGCGAACATTCCTTCCACCAAAAAGTGAAGAATTGTCTCGTATCACTACCGTGCTGTTCGGTCGTATCGTATAGATCGAGCCATCGATCATTTGAAGTGTTGCACGACCATCCGCAGGTGTTTGGATCGTATCACCTGCGGCAGCAAAAGTTTCTTTTGTAACTACGATCGTCTCACGTGTTGCCGCTCTTATAATGCGCACATCACCTTCAAACGATATTATCTTGGCTGCATCTTTCGGGGCGGTTGCCGTATCCACGGCCGCGAACCAATCCTTTTGTATCGCCCATTTCAATACACCAACAAAGCCTAAAGCGAAAATGACTAGCACGATAAGGTAGTAGATCGTACTACGGCGGATCTTCCACCAATCAATATAGAATTTCCTGTATTTATTCTGTGCCATCAAGTTCCAGGAAGACCTATGCAGAACGTTCATCAACTGCATGTTCTGATGTGCCGGCTGCATTCTTTTGGTTGGGCGGGAACAGGAGCGAAAGGATCACAGAGATCGCGATCGCTGTTACGACCACTCCAAGCGAAATGTTTACAACCTCTTCTTTGAACTCTCCGTTAAGGTAAAGGCGGATAAAGGAGCCGAGCGAGCCCTGCTCACCTGTAACGATTATCAATCCCTTTGCGATGAGTGGCAAGAGCATTTTTACGCCGATAAATGAGAGGATGAACGCCAGTCCGATCTTGAGGTAATGAAAACGGTCTGCGACATCTGCCAAAACAAAGAAGAATGTCCTTAAACCAAGGATCGCAAATATGTTTGATGTATAGACTATATAGCGGTCCGTAGTTATGCCGAATATTGCCGGTATGGAATCTACCGCAAAGATAACATCCGTGAATTCGACTACGATCAAGACCAACAATAGCAGCGTCCCCGTCCTTACACCATCCTTTTTGATTATGAATTTGTCTTCGTGGTATTCCTTGGTTATACGGATGTAGCGGGTTGCGAATTTAACAATGCCGCTTTCGGTTGGGTCAAAGCCTTCGTCCTCGCTTTTGAACATCTTCAAGCCCGTATAGAGAAGGAAGGCACCGAAAACGTAAATGATCCAATGGAAGCGGTCAACAAGTTCCGCACCGGCAAAGATCATTATCATGCGCATTATGAGTGCCCCCATGATGCCCCAGAAAAGAACTCGGTGCTGATACTGTTTCGGTACGCGAAAATATCCAAAGATCAAAAGGAAAACAAAAAGATTATCGACAGACAGCGATAGCTCTATCAAATAACCCGTAAAAAATACCTTTGCATGATTCAGTCCGAATTCGTACCAAAGAAAGGCGTTAAAGCCCAATGCCAAAGACACCCAAACGGCCGCCCAGGCAAAGGTCTCTTTTCGCGAAGGCGCGTGTGACTTTCGGTTGACAATACCGATATCGACAAACAAAGCCGAAAGTACGATCCCAAAGAAAAGAAGCCAGTGCCAAGTCTGATACTCGATAGGGTTCATAAAAAGAGAAAGCGAGCTGAAAATTAGCCGCAAACCTTAAAGTTTACAGGAATCAGGTCAGTCAAGCTATCAGAAATGCAGAAAGGTTTGTGATGAATCAATTGCGGAAGAGTTCAGCAATCGCTTCAAGGCCGGTTTTATCGTCTGGGCCGAAATCATCAAGCTGATCGCTGTCCACGTCAAGCACGCCAAAAGGCGTGCCTCTGCGGGCGAAAAGGGGGACGACGATCTCAGAACGTGAGGCAGAGCTACAGGCGATGTGTCCGGGGAATTCGTCAACGTTCGGGACGATGAGAGTTTCTCTTTTAGCGAAAGCGGTACCGCAAACGCCTTCGCCTATTTTTATACGTGTGCAGGCAAGGGTTCCCTGAAACGGTCCGAGGACGAGTTCTCCGTCTTTCTCAAGGTAAAAACCTACCCAGAAAAAACCGAAAGCTTCTCTCAAAACTGCGGCGGTGTTTGCCAAATTGGCGACAAGGTCAGATTCGGCCCCAATAAGCGCACGAATTTGCGGCAGCAATTCCGCGTAGATGGTGGCTCGGCTGGCTGAAGGGGTGAAGGCTATGCTCTCTGCCATAGTGATGATATTATCGCCGCATAGCCGAATACGGCAATTCCTCTAGGAAAGAGTGTCTGATATGGAAGCGGTTTCAAAGGTACTTGCGGTGGCTGCGGGCGGAGCGTTTGGTTCCGTTGCTCGCTACCTCCTTAATCTTTCACCGCTTTCGTCAGTTTTCGATCGGTTCCCTTTTCCGACCTTCGTAATAAATGTTCTCGGTTCATTTCTGATCGGACTATTCCTGATCCTTTTGACTGACCGTTTCGAGGTATCGGATACATTTCGGTTGGCCGTAACGGTCGGCTTTATCGGAGCCTTCACCACATTCTCTACCTTTGAGATGGAGATATACGGCCTGATCCGCGAGGGCCACAGCTTGGTCGCGACAGGGTATATCATCATAAGCCTGGCTACCGGTTTTCTTGGGCTTTTGTTTGGCATCTGGCTTGGACGGCAGTTTTAAGCTCGATGCACTAGAATTTTGATCTTTCTATGTTCCTCAAATTTATATCAGTTTCGTTGTTGCTTTCAATTGGGGTTGTTAGTGAGGCTCGATCCCAGCGGCCAGACCCTGTGATCACAGAGATGCTCAAGGAAGTTTCGTCTGCCCGGATCGAGGCTGACATTAAAAAGCTTGAATCATTCGGAACGCGAAACACGCTGTCCGCTCAGGACGATCCCAAACGCGGCATAGGTGCCGCCCGTGATTGGATCTACGAGGAGTTCAGGCGAATAAGCGAGGCCTGCGCCGGGTGTCTCACGGTAGAAAAGCAGAGCTTTACTCAGCCGGTGGCGCAGCGCATTCCACAACCAACGGTCATCACTAACGTTTTCGCAACGCTAAAAGGAACAACGGATCCGGAACGATTCTATGTTGTCTCAGGACATTACGATTCTATGTGTACTTCGCCGACTGATGCGGAATGTGACGCTCCCGGAGCGAATGATGACGCATCGGGGACGGCTGCCGTTATTGAGATGGCTAGGGTAATGTCGAAACGAAAGTTCGATGCAAGCATTATCTTTATGGCGGTTGCGGGCGAAGAACAGGGCTTGCTCGGGGCAAGGTATTTTGCAACACAGGCGGCCGAGAGAAAGATGAATATAGAGGCGATGTTCACGAATGATATCGTAGGCGGCGTAACGACAAAAAAGAACTCGCCAGATCGCAACAAGGTGCGTGTATTTGCCGAGGGCGTTCCTTCTAATGAGACCGAACAGCAGGCCGCGACCCGCCGGAGCGTCGGAGGCGAGAACGATTCGCCGGCTCGTCAGCTAGCAAGATATATTTTCGAAACGGCGGAGATGTATTCGCCGGACTTCGGCGTTATGATGATCTATCGGCGTGACCGCTACGGACGCGGCGGAGATCATATCCCGTTCCTTGAGAATGGTTTTGCGGCGGTTCGTTTTACGGAACCGAACGAAGATTATGACCACCAGCACCAGAACGTGCGAACGGTAGATGGGAAATTTTACGGTGATACGAGCGAATACGTAGATTTTGATTATGTTGCCCGGGTTACACGCATAAATGCAGCAAGCCTTGCACGGCTTGCGCTCGCTCCGGCAAAGCCGAGGAATGTTGGCATAGTAACCGCGCGGCTTGGAAATGACACGGAACTAAAATGGGATGCGTCGCAGGATGCGGACATCGCAGGCTACGAGATAGTCTGGCGCGACACTACCGCTGCTACATGGACAAATTCGCGTTTTATCGGGAACGTGACGAGCTATGTAATGAAGGATATGTCGAAAGACAATGTTTTCTTCGGCGTGCGTGCTGTTGACAAGAGCGGCAATAAAAGTCCGGTTGTTTATCCGCGGCCCACGCGGTGAATGGACGCAAGATAGTTTTTCGATAGCGTTCTCCGGATAGATGGAGGTTTCAAGTGAAAATGAGTATCGATGGAAAGAATCTGATATGTTTTGCGTTTGCGATCGGCCTTTTGTTTGGTGACGCCGCGTTTGCCCAGACAGCCGGCGGCGGCCGTGCTGATCCTGAGCCGACACGCGCAGATACGCGGGTTCGGCGTTCAACAAAACCGGTTGTTAGGCGCACACCACCAAAGCGCGTAGTTCCGGCAGCGCGTACGGCAGAATCCTATCAGGCTGAAGGTGACAAGTTCTACGACTCAGGCGATCACGACAGCGCATTGGCTGCATATGAGGCGGCCGTAAAGATCAAACCACTTCTTAAATCGCTCTATCGTATTGGTTGGATCTACAACGAGTTCGAAGAATATCAAAAAGCGCTTCTGGCACTGGACCGGGCTGCCGCTATCGGGCCAAACGAATCTGCTATTTTCCTTGAGATAGGATATGCACATCGAAGATTGAAACAGAATGACAAGGCTGCCGCAGCATTGAAGCGTTCGCTTGCCCTTAACCCGAATTCCGCAATTGCGAATTACGAATTGGGATCTCTCTACAATGACCTCGGGCAGTATCGCGACGCGATACCGCTATTGAATGCCTCGATCGCCAACCGCACTGATCATTCAGACACTTATGAAGAGCTAGGTTTTGCACAGCGGAAGCTTGGGATGAACAACGAGGCCATTGCTTCTTATCGCCGTGCTATCCAGCTTGATCCGCAGAACACCGGAGCCTTGATGGGGCTTGGTGATGCCTATTTTTATGGCACGAAGCAGAACCGCGAGGCGATCGCTGCATATGTTGAAGGGCTGAGGCTTTCGCCAGCGAACTATATCGCTGCGCATAACGTGGCCTATGCGTATAACGAGATCGGGAACTACAACGAAGCCATTAAATGGGCCGCAGAAGCTCTGAAACACAAGCGCGATTATTATCAGGCCCATGCCGAAACCGGCTATGCCTACCTAAAACTCGGCCAGGGCGATAACGCGATTGCCGCGTATCGCAGAGCTTTGCAGATCAAGCCCGACCACGCGGCCTCACATTTTGGTATCGGTGATGTCTATTTTGAATCTCTAAAGGACTATCCGATGGCCTTGGCGAATTATACCCGTGGGCTTCAGTATAACCCTGAAAACCAAGGAGCACTGTATCGCTCCGGTTGGTGTTACAACAATCAGCAACGTTATCAGGAAGCGATAACTACACTGACAAAGCTGCTGGAGATCAACTCACAGCCAGCGCACTATCATCGCGAGATCGCCTATTCCTATTGGAAATCCGGACGGACAGCAGAGGCGATGACAACCCTTAACCGTGCGATCCAGCTGAATCGGGATGAGGGAGTTTCGTATTACTATCTCGGCTTGATCTATGTTGAGCAGCGAAATCGGGACGCCGCTACGCGAATGCACCGAGAGCTTGTAAGGTTGAATTCACCGAACGCGCAGGCATTGCTTGAACAGATAAACAGGCTACGATAAGAATTTCGTTCCGGGGTTTTGATCTTAAAAGACGGACCGTTACACGGTCCAATCTATACCCGCGGCAAGGGCGCAATTGCTCAATGTAATTAGTTGAGATATTAAATCGAAACTAAATATTGCTGCCGCGGGCGCGGAATTTTTGCTGTTCTGTGCTAAAAATAAGGTTTGTCCAACAACGTATCGTTTTTGCATAGGCGGTGGTAGATGCGAACCTTATTTGCGCAGGCATTTCTTGCAGTAACTTTGATCTTTGCGGCGGTCGCGGTCGGTCCTGATGTAGTATCGGCTGCAGACGACGCCCTTGTTTCCCCGAATGTTGTCATAAGCCAGGCATTTGGCGGCGGCGGTTCCGCTAGTGCGCCGTTCACGCACGATTTCGTCGAGCTTTTTAATCGCGGGACTGAACCCGTGAACCTAAGCGGTTGGTCGGTTCAATATGCTTCCGCCTCCGGTTCTAATTGGCTGCCGGCATTTCCGCTTCCGAATTTCAATCTTCAACCCGGCCAATACTTTCTGATCCAGTTTGCCTCAAATGGAACGGTTGGTAACCCGCTTCCGACGCCGGATTTTGTCGCGCCCGTTCTTGATCCGGAAGGTTTTATCCCAAACCTTTCTGCGACGGGATTTTGTCGGCACTATTGATGAGGACGGAAAGCTTGAGGTGCCTTTCTTTGATGGAAAGCCCATAGATGCGAAATGCAAGACCGAGCGTGAACTTCGGGCGGAAATGACAGAGCTTCTGAAGAAATACCTACGGTCGCCGCAAGTAAGCGTTCGAGTAACGAAACGAAACAGCCGTCCGCCGGTAAGTATTTATGGCGAGGTCCGCCAGCAGCAGCAGGTTGACCTTACGCGAAGGGCATATCTGCTTGAGCTGATCTCATTTGCGGGAGGTGAAACAGACAAGGCTGGCGGAATGGTCCAAGTCTTTAGAACCCGCCCGCCGATGTGTACCGAACGCACCGACGACGGAAATTGGGGAGCGAACGGAACAGATGTTCCTTCAAGGATGTACAGCCTTGCAGCGCTTCGTCAGGGTCGCGATGAAGCAAATCCGGAGATATTTCCCGGTGACATCATTGTTGTTCAGAAGGCTTCACCTGTTTATGTTACCGGCGAAGTGATGAAGCCCGGCGAGCTTGACATTCCTGAAGGTGGTCTTCCGCTTACCCAGGCAATCGCGATGGCTGCCGGATTTAGCCGTGAGGCCAAGAAGAAAGATGTTCGCGTACTCAGGCGAAAGACCGGATCTCCGGATTTTGATATTATCATTGCGAATTACGACCTGATCCGAAAGGGCGAGCAGGAAGACCTGATGCTCAGGCCGTTTGATATTGTCGAGGTTGGCAAAGCAAGCAAATCGTTCGGACAAATAATGCTTGAAGCCGTTACGGGAATACCGAGCCGGATACCGATCCCGATAAGGCCGCTATAATATGTTAAGGTAAGTTAATCGAAAACCTGTGTTCATTCGGACACGGGTTTTTCATTCTCTGCATTTTCGTATATGCGATCGATAACGTCCCGATATTTTTCATCTACGATCCTGCGTTTGACCTTTAGTGTTGGGGTAAGCTCTCCGCCTTCGATCGATAATTCTTTTTCAAGCAAGGCGATCCGCTTTACTTTCTCATATTTTGAAAGCCCTTCGGTATATTGTGCGATCTGACGTTCGATCAGGTCGATTATCTTTGGATCCGCGCAAAACTCTTTCTCGGTCAAAAGCTTTAGCCCTTTGTGCTTAGCGTAGGAGCGAAGCATCTCAAAGTTTGGGACTACAAGGGCCGCCGGGAACTTCCGCTCGCTGCCTATCAAAACAACCTGGCTGACGAATCGTGAAGCCTTTATCATTTGCTCTATCGGCGAAGGGGCAATGTACTTGCCGCCTGATGTCTTAAAAAGTTCTTTCTTGCGGTCGGTTATCTTTAGGAATCCGTCCGAATCAAGCGTGCCGATGTCACCGGTCCTGAACCAGCCGTCTTCCGTAAAGGCATCGCGGGTCGCATCGGGTTTATTGTAATAACCGAGCATCACGCCGGGACCCGTTGTCTCGATCTCGCCATCTTCAGCGATACGCACCTGCATATTTCGGATGGGTTTTCCGACCGTTCCAAGCCGCTTGGAGAACGGGTTGTTTGACGTGATCACCGGTGATGTCTCCGTAAGTCCATACCCCTGCATTATCGGTATTCCTGCGCCGGTAAAGATCAAATAGATGTCGTCAGAAAGAGCCGCTCCGCCGGTAATGCACATCCGCAGATTTCCACCAAAGAAATCCCGGAGCTTTGCATAGATCAGCTTGTCCGCAAGGGCGTGCTTCAGCCTGAGTGACATACCCGGTGCGGTTCCAGTCTCGTTTGAAAATGCGTATTTCTTTGCGGTTTCGATGGCCCAGTCAAAAATCTTCTCTTTAAGTCCTGCGGAATGGGCTGCTTTAAGCTTTGCCTTTGCATACACCTTCTCGAATATCCGAGGAACTCCTATCAATATGGTCGGCTTTACCTCCGAAAGATTCTCCGGCACCTTTTCGATAGCCTCCGCGTAATAGACAGACATCCCATTGTGAATGTAAAGATACATCGCAGAACGTTCGAAGATATGAGAAAGCGGCAATACGGAAAGACATACGTCATGCTCCGTAAAATCATATCGTTCGCAGCAATCTATGACATTCGAAACGATGTTCTCGTGCGTTAGCATCACGCCCTTTGGCTCACCCGTCGTGCCGCTGGTGTAAATAAGCGTTGCAACGTCGCTGGGTCGTATGCTGCTTGCCATCTCTGCAAGTTTTCGGCGAACCTCATGTTCCGCTTCAGCTCGGAGATGCAAGAAACGCTCGAATGCGAGCGATTTGGCAATATCCTCTGTTCCTGTCGGGTCAAAGAAAACTATCTTTTCCAGGTGCTTGCATTCGGGAAGGATCGATCCGATCGCGTCATACATACTCCGATCACCAATGAACAGGACGCGTGCACCCGAATCATTTAGGATGTAGGCAACGGATGCAGGAGCAAGAGTTGTATAGATCGGAACATCAATGATCCCAGCGAATTGGCATCCGGCATCGGTCAATGTCCAGCTCGGAGAGTTCGGTGCGAATATAGCGACGCGATCTCCGGGGTCGATGCCGAGCGAAAAAAGTGACAACGCGACCTGTTCGGCAATCTTGATCATCTCGCTCGATGAAATATGATTCCACCGGCCGTCGCTTTTGTAATTAAGGGCATCGGAAAGATCAAACTTTGCGGCGGCCCGTCGGATAAGCTCGGCAAGATTTGCGGGTTCATCAGCGTGCAGCGGTTCACCGCGGCCGATAGGTCGTCGCGGAGAAATAAAACTGTTTCCGGGTATCTTGCTCATAAAGCCCCGATACCTCCAAGAAATACTTTCATTACTTCATCGGCCATCGGACGCAGCTGATAAGATTTTTTCGAAAGTATCCAGTTCGTTACCATTTCATCGAGAGCGCCGTAAAAGATCTTAGCTGCAACTACGGGCTTGATATCATTGCGAAATTCACCCGAAAGTTGGCCTTGCTCGATCGTTGCACGAATTATTCCCAGATATTCTGCAAACCCGGCCGCAGAGAATTCACGCATGAACTTTGTCGAACCTCGCAGTTCAACCTGAAAAACTATTGCAAGTTCGCGGTCGGCCCCGAGCTTTTCCAAATGCAATTCAGCGATCTTATTCAGTTTCGCTTCAGGAGAAGAGATGGTTGAAAGTTCACGACGGCCTTCCTCAATGAACTCTGCCATCGCGCGGTCAAATATCGAGCGGAGTATCTCATCTTTACTTTTGAAGTAAAGATATACCGTGCCATCCGCAATGCCTGCTTGTTTAGCTATGTCCGCTACCTTTGAATTAAAAAAACCCTTTTCTGCGAAGACCTTTATTGCGGCGCGGTGTATCGCTTCGCGCTTATCCGAAATACTTGGCCGGGTGGCAATTGCGTTCTTTGGAACTCGATTCATTCTGCGGAGAAAAAGCAAAGGCTGTCACTAAGATCCCAGGTCCCAGCCAAAAATAGCTATGAATGAACACTCATTCATAATTTATAACATTCTGAATATTTCAGCAAGAAAGACGTTGCAGAGGAGGACATATTGTAACTGCAATAAAAGCGAAGCAACAATTTATCAGTCAAAACAATGGCGGAGGGGACAGGACTCGAACCTGCAAGCGGTTTCCCGCGGTAGTTTTCAAGACTACTGCCTTACCAATTAGGCTACCCCTCCGGGATGGTGGCGGTAAACAGACGCCGTGCGAAACGGCGAAAGGAAACTATATCGTAAAGCCCGCCCGCTCGACAACCCAAAACCGCAAAAGAAAAAGCCCGGCCGTTTTGCGTCCGGCCGGGTTAAAGGAGTAAAGAGAGAAGATCCCCCTTCTGGCGTTCATTCTGATCGAAGAAGTCTAGATATCTGTGAATCGAGCTTGACGGATTTATCCCATCCATCATCGCGAAGCTCGATGCGGCCGCTCTTGCCAATAAGGAAATAGGCCGGAAATCCCATGTTTATCCGTCCACCTGCATCCATATCGGCATATTTCAGCACCACACCGAAGCTGTTCGGCACGATCTCAAAATCAAATCTATTCTTCCTAAGATATGGTTCGAGCCGCGTTTCATTTTCCATTGTCAGGGCGAGGAATACGACGTCCTGGCCTTGATAGCGGGCGGCGATCTGGTTGAGTTTTGGTATCTCGTTATGGCAAATGATGCATTTTGTTGACCAAAACGTTAGTACAACAACTTTTCCCTGCAGCTCAGACAGGCTAACTGCTTTTCCATCAAGAGTTTGAGCATTGAACTCCGGCGCTGGCTGGCCCGGCTTCAGTTGCTGCTGTGCGACTGAGACCACAGATAGCCATACGATAAGAATAGATAGTTGTAGAAGACGCATGCTCGATGCGTGGGAGGAGTTTAGTAATGTTAAAGAGAGTTTAACACCCTCTAATTTAAACATATTGCGAATCAGCAACTACTCCAGAAAATGCGCGGACAATTTTGGTATCCTCCATCACAGATGAGTTCAGTTATGGCAGCGTGATAGAATCAAATCATGCTCTTAGAGCACATCAGCGCCGAAAAACTCCGTAATTTAGGGGGGAGAATTGGTCTCGGGCCGGGGCTTAATATCCTCGTTGGCGAGAATGGACAGGGCAAGACAAATTGGCTTGAGGCCATATTCATCTTAGCAAATGCCCGGTCATTCAAAACCGCAAAACTTAACGAGGCGGTCAGATTCGGCGAAGATCTTGGGGTAGTTCGTGGGCGAGTACGCCGATCTGAAGAGATCCGTCGCGAACTTCAGGTCGCGATAGACAGAAATATAAAGATTTTGTCGGTAAATGGCAAGCGCATTTCATCTTCTGATTACCTTGGCGAGCTGCATGCTGTAATGTTCAATTCGGAAACGCTCCAGATTGTCCGCGGGGGGCCGGAAGAACGCAGAAAGTATTTGGATGAATGCATTGCAGGCGTTCATCCGCCTTATGTTCGCACCCTCGGAGATCATACACGCGTGTTAAAGCAGCGAAACTCTTTGCTTCAGAATGCCCGGGACAAGGAGTTTTCTTTAGAAAGGATCGCGGAACTGCTCGAACCTTGGAATGAACAGCTCACGATACTTTCAGAAAAGATACATCGCGCCCGAATACGAATGGTCGAACGATTGAACCAAAACCTTGAGGATGACCCATTTGGTAGCGAAAAGATCTTTCTTCGATACGCATCTTCCCTGGAAGGGAAAGGTGATCTTGCTGATTATAAAGCACTTATTTCCGAGCGACTCAGGCTCCGAGTGCAGGCCGAACTTGCCGCCGGATACTCCTTGATCGGACCGCACCGTGACGAGCTTGAAATAACTGCGGATGGAAGAGAGCTGCGGAAATTTGGGTCTTCGGGTCAGCAGCGGTCGGCAATGCTTCGGCTACAACTGGCAAATATCGCAGTTTTCCAATCGATTCATAATGAGTTTCCTTTGTTCCTTTTAGACGATATTGATGCAGAGCTCGATTATCGCCGAATAGGTCGGTTGTTCGAATATCTTGAAGGTAAGACCCAGACCGTCATTACCACGTCAAAAGAAAGCATGGTAAGCCAATTTGGTACAAAAGGAGCCGTTATGGATGTGGTTTCCGGACGCTCTGCCGCCCGCCATAAAATGGCCGCTTCAGGCCCTTCCCCATTAACGTAAATAGCAGAACAAATGGTATAATTATTATTTCGGGAAGAGCGCTATTTTTGATCCGTCAAGCCCGCTCAATTCCGGCATCAGAGGTACAAATTCCGCAAGCTTAAAGACGTTTGACCGGTAAAAGATGATGATCAAGGTGTTTATTCGATCCTAAGTTCTTTTCCGGACGGGGCAAAGCGGTGCCCGCACATAAAGGGCTTTTTCGTAAGGGTCGGAGATCTCCCAGTAAAGGCAACAGAGGTTAATTAAAATTGGCTAAAGCAAAAACAGATTACGGGGCAGATGCCATTACAGTATTAGAAGGCCGAGACGCAGTAAGAAAGCGTCCGGCGATGTATATCGGTTCTACCGGCGACCTGGGACTTCACCACTTAGTTTATGAGGTTGTTGATAATTCGGTTGACGAGGCCCTTGCTGGTTACTGTGACACGATCGAGGTTACGATCCATATGGATAATTCGATCACCGTTGTTGATAACGGCCGCGGTATCCCAACAGATATTCACAAACAGGAAGGCCGCTCGGCAGCGGCGAAGTGATTCGCCTGAATCCTGAAGATGCCTCTATCTACAATCGGCGAGGAAATGTCTATTATGCACAAGGAAACTATGATGCAGCAATTGCTGACTATAATGAAGCGATTCGCCTTGCCCCTGAGGATGCTGTGTTCTACTCTAATCGAGCCAACACTCGTTACAAACAGCAAGACTATGCAGGGGCCATCGAAGATTACAGCGAAGCAATTCGTCTTGACCCCAACAATGCAGAATTGTATGTGAAGCGGGCAGATACTTGGACGCTTCGGAAGAACTATGTTGAGGCAATTTCAGATTTAGATGAGGCTCTTCGCCTTGATCCTGAGCAGGCTTATCTTTACCGCACCTATCGGGGCCTAGTTCGCCATCAGCAGCAAGACTATGCTGGAGCAATGGTTGACTTCAACGAAGCCCTGCGCCTTCCTGGTGAACAGACTGAGGATGCCCTAGCCTATAATGGACGGGGAAATGTCTATGATGCTCAGAAAGAGTATGACAAAGCGATTGCTGACTATAATGAAGCGATTCGCCTTGCCCCTGAGAATGCTGTGCTCTACTCTAATCGAGCCAACACTCGTTACAAACAGCAAGACTATGCAGGGGCCATCGAAGATTACAGCGAAGCAATTCGTCGTGTGCCTGAGTCTGCACAATACTACAACGCACGAGGATTAGCGTATCGAGATCAAGGTGATCTAACCGCAGCTATTGCAGACTTTACTAGAGCCATTGAGTTAGAGCCTAGAAATACCTCTTCTTATGGCAACAGAGTTGTAGCTTACTTCAATCAGGAAAACTATGCAGGGGCAGTGAACGATTTAACTGAAATGATTCGTTTATCTCCTGAACTTCCTCCTACTAGCATGGCTCAACTCTACTTTTTCCGAGGAAGAGCATACGCTCTTCAGCAGGATTATCCGAGCGCAATTCAAGATTTTAACCAAGCAATTAGCCTTTACCCTGATTATGCTGATGCTTATAAAGCACGAGGTGATGTTCGCAGAAGTTTGGACGAACATGAGGCTGCTATTGCAGATTATGATCAGGCATTGAGCTATCTAGTTTTCTCTGGTATTGGAGTTCAGTTTGACAGTTCTCCGGATGGAGGCTTGATGGCTACCCAAGTTTTTGCCAATTCTCCAGCATCGAGGGAAGGCGTCCGAGTTGGTGAGCAAATCTTGGCGGTTAATGGTGTTTCTACTCTTGGCATCAATACGCAAGAAGAACAGAATCAGTTAATCAACAGTCAAATTCGCAATCCAGCCATTTCTCAGGTCACTTTACAGATTAGACGTGAAGGCGGGAATGAGTTGGAAATTAAGTTAACTAAGGCACAAATTACTAGCCCTGCTGCCGCTGAAGTCTACAACAGTCGAGGGCTATCTCGTGCTGCCTTAGGAATAACGGACGGAGCCATCGCAGATTTGCAGGAAGCGGCGCGGCTCTTTCAAGAGCAAGATAATATGGAACAGTATCAATTGGCACAAGACAAAATCAGGGAGTTGCAGCAGTAGGTTCAATCAGTTCAGATTAATTTAGATTAATTCAGCAGTCATTCAATTCTGAATGAGCGAATCATTTCCTGTATTACCTGTTCAAGCTCAGCGAGTTTTTCCTTCTTGGCTGTGTAGGTGATGATATAGGCTTGATTGTCTTTTAGGGTCCAAATTTGCGATACCTCTATATCAGGTTGACCTCGCCGTGTGTAAACGATTCGACTCGCTTCGTGATTCGCTAATGTTGTTTTATAAATGCTAACTCCATTACTATCCGCTAACCCCTTGCTAATTTGTGCAACTGTTTGATCGGTATAAGCTTGAAGCGACATATTTGGCAGTTCAAGCAACTCAATGGTGAGGGAAACCTGCTCTAGAAAATCTGACTCGTACTCTTCAGGGGAAATAAATCTGGCTCTCTCGCGTCCCATTCCCCCTCTGCTTAATTGCCATTCCTTCGGATATTTCATAGCGATTTCAGCATCTTTATAAAGCGAAAAAGTATTAAATTCTCTAACTTTGTTGATTATTGCTGGAGTTGCTAGCAAAGCAGCAATTGTCATGACAGCCGCAGCAAGCACACCAATCCGACGATTGGTAGACTTTTTCTTGATCCAAGTCATAGGTTCAGTGGCCGGATTCTGAAAAATGATTGGTAGCCAACTAGCACAAGGATATTCACTCTCTAGTCCTTGCAGTTGTTCTCGTGCTTCACGAACCGAGGCATAAAGGGATTTACCGCGAGAAAATATAGTCAGAAAGTTCTTCAAAAATTCTTGAGCAATCCGATCAGGAACGGGTTCTCGCATCACAATCATTTGAGGAATGTGCAGGTGGGCAAGCTGACGCGCTAATCCTAGCCCATCACAGGAGTTAAAAATTGCCAACTGTAACCCTCGTTCAATCGCTTTAGTCAATGCATAGCTGAGTTGAGGAATAGTCAAACTTTCAGTCGAGTTGATATACATTCGACCCGTTTCTGCTTCTGTCTGGCTATGTCCTGCGAAAAATAGGATGTCCCAACCTCGCTCATCCCATAGCCACCGATCTAACTCTCGCCTTTGAGGTTTAACCAAAAACACAGTTTCAGCTTTCGGCAGTGCTTCTAGAATTTCTCGATCAGTTTGAATATCAATTCCCGCTGCATCGCCTAAAATCGCCAAGATCCGAATTTTTTTTCTTCTTGGTTTCGATGATTCTACATACTGGTAGTCGGATGGACTCAGCGCAATTTCTGCATTCCGGTAGTCTCTAAAGAAATCCCATAACTGCCAAGGAATTCGCTGCCCTAAATCATCATCAACTTCAATTACCACTTGAACCTCATCCGCTACATTGAGCTGCGATCTCAAGTGTCGCTCGATAGAACGAAAATTTTCTGAATTGAGCCATACATTGATCCGCTGCTGCAACTCCTGGCAAATTTGATTAAATTCAACTTCTGAAAAGTTTGTTAAATCATTTTCTTCTATCCGAATGGCTGCTCGACGTAATCCTAATCGTTGGTAAGCAGCCGTATAAAGTCCTTGCCAGCGTCTATAGAGATGAAAAATCTCTTGATCAATGGGCAACTTGCCTGTAAATTTGACAGATGGAAGACCGCTATTTGACCAAACCTGTGCGGTAACGTAGGGAAACCCCGTTTTAATATCTCGCTGTCCTAAACTAATCACTACCAACTTACTCATGACCGACATACCTTAAATTTCAAACTGTTCTGTATAATTGTCGTCATCACGGCCTAACTGGAGCGAGAACTGTTCTCCGATAGGACAGGTAAAGCGTTTTAATTGAATAAAATTATCTTGAGTTCTAGCTTGAACGGTTTGTAGCACCTCTCCATCCACGGATGACAGCACTAATTCAAGACCGCCTGGGACTAAGATTTCTCCTTGATGAGGATGAACCTGAACTAATACTTGCACCTCCTGATTTACTTCTGGCGTCAAAGCAATTAAGAGTACAACCGTTGTCTTGTCAATCTCAACCAACTTTGCTCGTTTGGTTCCTTCTCTAAATTGCATTGAGCTTCTGAGGCTAAAGGCTAGCTGCTCTTGCTCTGGTGCTAGCAGCGTATCAATTGCTTGCCAACCTGCTTCAATCGCCTGATCAAAGTGATGCTGTAACCACTGTACTAGCTTCACTAAATGTTGCGGAGCAGAAGTTGGCGTTAATTTTGACTGAAGCGAATCTAGTGTGCGATTTACGATTGCCCGATTTTGTTCAGCAGCAGAGAAGTCAGCAGAGCTAGGTAATACTTGACCATAGCTAGCGAGTGCGTCCTGATATTCTTCACAGGCTTCTTCATATTGCTCTAGTTGTACATAGTAATCACCCACCGTCTGTGCAATTTGACCAATCAAAAATTCAGTTCCTTCCTGATCGCCAGCAAAGTTCGACATAGTTCAATCCTCATTGGTTGTGCTTGTTTTGCAGCTTTGAATACCTCAAGCCATTCCTTCACACCCCGCTGAAAATCTTGACAGATGGCGTGATAAATCGCTTCTGAAATTTCTCCTTGCTCTCGATAATGCTGTTCTAGAACCATATGAGCGTTCTTAATAATTTCGTGGCCAGTTTTAAGATTGAGACGGCGGATCAGCGGATGAATAGAATACCATCCCTGACCTTGTTGCTTATTCTCCCAAATAAAAGAAAAGCGAGTTAGATGGCGGAACGAAGCATTTGTAGTGTTAAAGTCAAGCGCTTTGCCAAGTTTGCTATAAATTGCTTGATCGAATGACCGACAGGCACTAAGGGCATCAACCGCATCTCGGATGTCTTCATCCACGTACTTCAGCAGATGCTCTATCATCAGTTTGTCCTTTTGAGCTGTTTGAGGTAGGCTCGAGAAGTCATCTACACTTAAAGATAGTCCCTTATTTCGAGCTGCCAAAATGATATCTGCACACAAGCCAAGATACAAAGGATGTACCTGTGCTTTTTCTTGTTCATTTCTAGAACCACTAGCATAGGTAATCAAATGCTTGCAAAGCTGATCATTCTCAATTCCAACTTTTCGTAGGTAGTCGTGGGCATCCGATTTCTCAAGATGCTCAACCGAATAAATCGCTAATTTCTCAAAGATTGGATAATGAGAGGCATCCGCCCAGCGAGGTTTCTCTCTGCCACATACCACTACCCTGATCCTAGTGGACAAGTCGAGTTCATCTATCAATCGCCGGAGCCACTCATCCTGCTTAAAGAAGCGAGCGTCACCCTGATTGCGCGAATCACCCCAAAAAGCTTCATGCGTATCGAACATTAGAACAACACGAGGGGGCGCATCAGACTTCTGCATAGATACATTTAGATCTTCAGCAAATAGACTGGGCAACACATTAATCAATTCTGTGTCGGGGTTTAGCCGTAGAATGTACTCCAGGTCTTGTTGCAAATCTTTATCTTTGCCTCCACGTTTTTGCAAGTAGCCGACCATTAAATCTCCACTTTTGTGTTTTCTAAACAAGCTCAAAACTTGAGCTACAAGGGTAATTGCGATAGGCCCATAGGGTATGGCTGAAGCCATTGCAGTCTTGGCTAAATTATCCTCAAATGCAGTTCTGAAGATACTGGCAATGCCACCTGCTAGAAATAATTCTTCAGAAGGAAAAAAAAGTTTGCCAAGTTGGTCGGTCGCCAGTCTCCCTTTATACTTTAAGTAGCAAATGCAACCGAATTCATAAAGCGGAAAGTAGAGTTTGTAACCCTGCTTTCGGCTAGTATGCATTAAGTTTCGGTGTATCATTAGTAATCCGTAGAAGGGATCTTGAGGACGCTCATCTCCAATAGGTTGCTGACCAAAATCATGTAATACAGCAGGCACTGGGCTAAAATCCCAACTATCCGCTGCTTGAAGATGAGCAACGGCTTCCGTAGCAGTTCTCATTTGTAACATTTGCTGATTTTCCGGAAAGTATTTGCATCCATGTTGAAGTAGAAATTTCAGTAGCAACGATTTACCGTTGCCACCATCACCGTGAAAAAAAAGAATTTTCTGAAGTGAAGAATTATGTATATATTCAATAAACAGCTTAATTAGTTCTTTGCGATCCACAAAGTATTGCAGTGTCAAATCACCTGCTGAAAGGAATTGCTGCTGCACTAGTTTTTCGCTAATACCCATAGTCGTAATGCCAAAAAAGGTGATAAGGAATGAGAATGGCCAAATTCAATTAATTTGTGTTCAGATAAAAATCTGACTTGAATTATTGATCTGAAAAGTACTTATATGGTTGGAGAGTCGCACAAGTTTCTATTGTTTTTCTAAATCATAATTTTAGCGGAACTAATGAGTACCAGTGTTAAATTGATTGAACGTGGTTGGATGATCGCAATTACAACAATCCTTTAAAGGTGAAATTTTTAGTTCAGCCATCTGGAATGGTCAGGGTTGAACAATCAATACGACTTGTTGACTAAATCCGAATTTGCTCTAAGATTGAGCGAAATTATCTGAGATTAGAGGTATACCCAACAGATATTTCTTCTTGTCTCATATACTCTTCTTCTTTCATGGCCTATGCATACTGCCAGCTCTACCATCACCCCTACTGCAACGCTGCTGATTTCTTGCCCGGATCAGAAAGGGTTGGTCGCTAAAATCGCTAGGTTTCACGGTAATCTCCTGTTCTAAAACTTTGCAAGTCTTTTTGGGGTCGAAATTCCCTATTGATCTGGCGGGAATGTGAAGAAACTGCCGCGAACGGCATTCTTCTTAATGTTATCGCGATGTAAAACAATCGTCAATGATTATTTTAAAATGTTTAACACCAGAGCTTGTTGTTTCCGACCTCTTCAGGTATTAGTAAATGTCGACGTCAAGAGAGCTTAAACTATTTAGCGATGACCTTTTGGCCAGCCCGCACCTTATCCGGTAAATTACACGATCGCCTTTTCTATTTGATATTTATGAAGTAAATAACGTAATGCTTTCCTACACTACAATTAAACGTTAAAGGCGAATATGCTAACACTTTCCGTTATACCTCGCCATTTTTTGGCGGCTCTGCCCAGATCCTTACAGCCATCGCTTGATTTGCTCTTTTACGATTTGTTACCATTTCGGTTTGCCGCAATACCGTATTCCTTCCGTTAGCCGGTGTAGCTCAGTTGGTAGAGCAGTTGATTTGTAATCATCAGGTCGGGGGTTCAAGTCCCTTCACCGGCTCCAGTATTTATTGGTGTTCAGATCTTTGGCTATCCAAGCCATTTTGTTGCCATAATGATATGTAGTTAGCATCTGTTTTTATAGTGTGGCCGACTCCCTTTCTGCTCTCATAATCTGATCATTAATACAACAATTCAACGAGCTTGAATGCCGTAAGTTCGGAAGATTCTGCTATATCAAAGGATATTAAGGTAGGAGTTTTTCAGAAGGCATTTTGCTGGGGGGAGGAGCTTCCCTTCTTGAATTGTTACCTTAGTATTTATGTTCTCAAGATCTAGAGTTCAGGTTAAAATATCAAATCTGATATGATTAGGCATTTATGGCGTGTCATCTACAGTAATAACATAGAGACATACCATATAAGGACAAAAACTTATGTTCAGCGATAATTTCAGACGAGGCGAAGGTAAGACGAAGGGCATGGCCGGCTCGAAGGCCGTGTCAAAACTTGCCGACATTGGCTGGAAGGCTTTTCAGGCGGTGAATACCGCGTTGCCTGAGGGCAAGTCGATCCAGCCGAAATGGGCCGCAGAGCCACTGCTGAAATCGTACGAACGAACTTCGCCGCCGCTCGGTTTTCCGCGCGAAACTGATTCGCTCTGTCCTGCCTGCGTCAAGCAGGTCCGCAACGGCGTGATCGCGGGCGATATTCCTCTGGATATCCTGATGAACTCGCATCCGGGTGAGATAAAGGCGCAGATCGTCGAGGAGAACGGGCAAGTGATAATGCGAAAAGAGTGCCCGACGCATGGCGTTTATGAGGATGTTCTTGCGACCGACGCGCGGTTCTTGGAAAGGATCGAGAACCTCTTTTTCGGGCGTGATTTCAGATCTGCCGAAGACGAGCACGTCCATCATCACGGCACCTCGGATATCAAATTCGGACGCGGTGCTGTTTTGACGGTCGATCTGACGAACCGCTGCAACATGATGTGCAATCCGTGCTTCATGGACGCGAATCAGGTCGGCTACGTTCATGAACCTACGTTCGAGGACATCAAGGCGATCCTCGACCGGGCAGTTTCTTTCAAGCCGCGTCGCCAAATAATCATTTTGTTCTCCGGCGGTGAGCCGACGCTATCGCCGTTCTTTCTCGATGCTGTCGCATACGCGAAAAAGATCGGTTTCTACCGCATTCTCGCTGCGACGAACGGCATTCGTTATGCCGAAGACCCCGAGTTCTGCAAAGCCGCGAAAGAGGCCGGCCAGCATGGAGTCTATCTGCAGTTTGACGGAACGAACGAAGAGGACAACAAGCATCGCGGCGTCGGTAATCTGTTCGATGTCAAACTGAAAGCTATCGAAAACCTGGCCGAGGTCGGCATCAAGGTCACCCTTGTTACGACGATCGTGAATTCCTGGAATAATCAGGGCATCGGCTCGATCGTCAAATTCGCGGCTCAGAATATCGACAAGGTCCAGACCATCGCATTCCAACCGGTCTCGTTCACGGGCCGTGATGAGGACGTTTCAGACAAGGACCGGATGCAGCAGCGATATACGCTTGCGGGAATGACGCACGACCTGAAGGATCAGCTCGGCGGCGTTCTAGAGCCGATGCGCGATTGGTTTCCGCTATCGTCGTATTCTGCATTCACATCTGTGATGGATATGCTGCAGGGAGCCGACGCTCCTTGGGGCTGGTCGTCGTGTAATTGCCACCCCAATTGCGGCATCTTTACGCTGATGGTCGTCAACAAGAAGACGAACGAGATGCGTTCGCTATTCGAGTTCTTCAACTACGAGCAGTTCATGAAGGACGTCGCAAAGATCACCGATACAGCACGCGGTAAAAAGCTGACCATGGCCCAGCTTGCGATGGCGATCATGCGGAACTACGATGCTTCGCGTGCACCGGAAGGCTTCCCCATCTCGCAGATCATCAATCTTTTCAAGCCTTCGTCAACCACTTCGAACAGCGACCGCAACGACCGTATGAAGGTCGAAAAGGCGGAAGACGACGTTTGGCGGGTGCTGTGTGTAGAGGGAATGTGGTTTCAGGACCTATTCACCTATGATTTCCGAAGAACGGAAATGTGCGTCATTCCGTATGGTACGCAGGAAGGCGAGATCAGCTTTTGTGCATACAACACAGGCGTTGGCTGGCGGCAGATCATAGAAGAAATGCACAAGACCGCTTCGCTTTCCGAATGGTACAAAGAGCACGGCCGCCACGCCGTCTATGCAAAGGGCAAGGAAGTTCCCGGCATCGGAAAAACACGATCACTCTCGTTGCCGGTCATAGCCAAAGTACTCGAAGAAGATATTGATAGATCGTCAATTACTCCCTATCTTGTTGATGCGGCGGACGTCGAGATTTCGGATTCTAAATGATATTCATCATATAAGTTCTCAATTGGTCTCTCACGCCGGATCGATTCTTTTGAAATGGAGTGGGCTAAATGATCCTTTTCGGCCGAATAGTAGTAGTAGTTGTCCTGCTAGTTCTGTTCATAGGTGGTCTGTTTCTGTCTAACCAACACACCGGTGCTAGTAGCGGCATCCCTGAGCCAATTTTTCACAATGATGAATTGCGCAGCTTGGGCTTGAGAACCATCAGGGATCTAGAACATGCTAGGTACTTTGTTGGATCGGGGAAGAAGATCTCATTTCCGCAGTCGAAAACTCAGGTCTTTACATGGTCTGAGTTTCGCCCATCCGGCCCTCCCAGAGAGTTTTATGCTATCAGTCTCGACGGTGAACATTTTTCTAAGGTAAGTGACTCCGAGACACTTTTAAGACTTCGCTTCGCCGAATTTGATCCGGTCGTTGAGAGGCCAATTATTTCCGGGGAGCTAACCTCCAAAGAATACGCAGGCAAGCAGGCATACATAGTTCAATTTGTTTCGCAGCCGCTTGAAGAGTTTCGTTTTGCAATTCAGAAATTTGGGGGACGTATTTTCACTTATCTCCCTGAAAATGCCTACATAATACATCTTGATAGTTCCATGGCCGCGGCTGTTCGTAGTCTTCCTTTCGTGCGTTGGCTCGAACCCTATCATCCCGCATTCAAGCTGGATCCAGCGATTTCCGATGTTCTAGCGGCGGGTCAGCTTAACGAGCGCCGTTACAACATAATGGTGTTGGAAAGAGGCTCCTCGATGAAGGATAAGTTGGCCGGCGACATCGTATCGATAGGCGGTACTGTTTACCCTTATGAGGAACAAGGCTTCAGACTGGAGGCTCAGCTAACTGATTTACAACTACTAAATGTTATCCGCTCGGAAGATGTTCTTTTTGTTGATGAATGGTCCCCACCGGAGAATGATATGGATGTTGTTCGGTCAACCGGTGGAGCGAACTTTGTTGAAAGCACGGCCGGTTTTCGGGGTGAAGGTGTTCGCGCTGAAATAATGGACAACGGTTTGCGACAGACCCACAGTGATTTTAACTCCGGGCTCTCGCCGATCATACATAACTCGTCAAATACGAACGAGGGATCCAATCATGGCACATCAACATACGGAATAGTGTTTGCAAGGGGCACGTCCAATCCGGCTGGGCGCGGGATGTTGCCGGAGGCACAAGGAATATTTGCAGACTACGATTTTCTAGGCAGTGGACGCTACGCTCATACTGCACGCTTAGTTAATCCGCCCTATAACGCTGTATTCCAATCCAATAGTTGGGGCAGCGCCCTCACCACGAACTACACGACCATATCGGCTGAGATCGACGACATTCTCTTCATCAACGACATCATTCTCCTCCAATCGCAAAGCAACGCCGGAAATCAGAATTCCCGGCCGCAGGCATGGGCAAAGAATGCGGTCTCGATTGGAGGCATTCGGCATTACAACACAGCAGATTTTCAGGACGACAGGTGGCAGAGTGGTGCAAGCACCGGGCCCGCTGCTGATGGTCGTTTGAAGCCGGATCTGGCTCATTTCTACGATTCTATTTTTACTACGCATAATTCGAGTGACTCTGCGTACACGACCGGTTTCGGTGGAACAAGCGCTGCAACACCGATCACGGCCGGGCATTTCGGCATCTTTTTCCAAATGTGGCACAACGGTATTTTTGGAAACCCGGTCAGCACCTCTGTCTTTGCGAGCCGTCCGAAAATGAGCACCGCAAAGGCCATGATGATCAACACTGCCATCCAGTGGGATATGACGATATCAGGAACGGATATTACGCGAGCAAGGCAAGGATTTGGCCGAGCAAATGTCCAGAATCTTTATGATCTGCGTAACAAGATGCGGATCGTTAATGAAACGGATGTGCTCACCAATCTACAAACGCGAACCTATTTTGTTAATGTGCCTACAGGATCAGCAGATCCGTTAAAAGCAACTCTAGTTTATACAGACCCAATGGGAAGTCCTGGCGCCTCACAGGCGCGTATAAATGACATTACGCTCCGTGTTACCTCACCCGGAGGAACGGTCTATTGGGGAAATGTAGGTCTTAACGGTACTGGAATGTGGTCAACCGCGGGCGGATCTGCCAATACGGTTGATACGGTCGAAAATGTGTTCATCCAATCTCCTGCGTCTGGAACTTGGACCGTAGAGGTGATCGGATCTGCAATAAACCAAGACGCTCGTCCGGAAACGCCGGGCGTTGTCGATGCCGATTTCGCACTGGTCGTCAGTGGTATAAGTCCGGCAGCTCCGACTTCCGCGAACATAACAATTTCCGGACGTGTTGCAACGAAATTAGGTACTGGGATTGGCAATATCTCGTTGACCCTGACGGACTCTGAAGGGAACGTTCGGCAAGCTCGGACAAATTCGTTTGGCTTTTTCGCTATCGACGAAGTTGCCGCGGGACGCAGCTATATTTTGTCTGTAAATGGCGGGAAGAGACAGGTCTATCCCGCAACGGTTCAGATCGATGCAGTTGAGGATGTTTCGGATATAGCATTTAGGGTCATTGAGTGATCAACTCGTTAATAACTCAGCCAATCTACCGATCCCGGTTACCGAGCTGCAGTGTACCCGCAATGCCCGACGACCACGGTCGAGCAAAACCTGAAAGTCACCCCTTGCCTGTGCCGCCTTCACCACCCCGAAAGTAAAACCTTGCCCAGGTACCGGCAAATCGATCTCATCATCAGCCGTTATCTGCGTAAATACTCCATTGTTTGCTCCTCCTTTGTAGGCCTGCCCGGTCGAATGCAGGAATCGAGGTCCAAATCCAAGGCAGGTTGCTGCCAACCTCTTTCCCAGAACATTAGTACGTATTTTTTGGAGTATCTTTTCGTTGCTCTCGTTCATCTCAACATACGCTAGGATCGCAAAGTAATCGCCGTCATCGATATTGGCAAAGTGAGCCGATAAGATCTCGGTTATCGACGGTTCATCCACCATCTCCAAAAGATGTTTCGAATAAGCCTCGGAAGAAAACAGTGCAAAGCCATCGGCTTCGAAGAACGGCTGTTCAGGCGGCAGCTTGCCGGTCTTTTCATATTCCTCAGTTATCTTTCGGGCTTCGATCTTTGCAGATTCGACATCGGGTTGATCGAACGGGTTTATCCCCATCACGGCTCCCGCCACCGCGGTCGCAAATTCCCATCTGAAGAATTCGGCCGCAATGTCTCCCATCCAGCATCGCACCTCCGCCTGCGAGAATGACGCCGCGATCATAAATATCCGCTGCGACCTCCGGACGGAGTTCGGTCAGCGTATCTTTGACCAGTTGTGCGATCCGGCGAACGATACCCTCAACGATCGGATACAGTTCACCGGTTGTTATCTCAACGGCTGCCGGACTTCCGGTTTGGACGTCGCGGCCTCGCACCTCAATGGTTCTGGAAATATCGTCCGGCAAATACGTTGAAACGAAATTGGTTTTCAGGAATTCAGTGGTTTCTTCACCGACTTGCAAGCCTCTATGACGACGTAGATGTGTCGCGATAACGTCATTTATCTCATTACTTCCAAATCGTTCCGAAGTGGAATGAACTATAGAACCTTTTGCGATGATCGCGATATTTGTAGTTCCGGCGCCGATGTCAACGATCGCAGATGCGCGTTTATCCGTCGGGAGTATCCCGGCCCCGAAGGCCGCAGCCAGGCCCTCCTCCATCATAAAAACTTTTCCGATGCCGGCATCTTCTGCAGCATTCAGCAGGGCTCTTTGTTCTACGTGAGTGACATCAGAGACCATGCTCATAACGGCTTGGATAGCGATGTTAGAGCCGCCAGAGCGAGCTTTCTTGACGAAATGAGCGAGCATCTTTTTTGTTCGCTCGAAATCGGCGACCACACCACCGATCAGCGGAGCCTTTACAATTACATCCCGACCTTCCCGGCCGGACATCTCAGCGGCTTCTTGCCCAAATGCAACGATCTCTTCGTTCAGTTCGTTGATCGCGACCAGCGAGGGTTCGTCCAGAACGATCCCCCGATCCTTGACTGCAATTATGGTGCTTGCGGTGCCAAGGTCGATAGCCATCGAATCAGTGACCAATTTTTTGAGCGAAGAGATCTTCAACATAAGAAATAAGTGATCATTTCGATTATATTCTGATTAGAATATCGCTGCCAAGAAAAATCTCAGGTATGCAAATTGTGGTTACGCCCACTTGATCTCATAGACTTCGACCGGCTGGATCCGGTTCCTGACCGTGAGCGGCTCGCGTGCGATGACCGGGATCCTGTTGCCGCTAGCTTGAAGCGTGGCGTCGCTTATTAAGATCTGTCCGCCGAGTGCGTTGGATTCAAGGCGGGATGCGAGATTGACGGTATCTCCGATAGCTGTATATTCCGAACGCTTGTCAGAACCGATGTATCCGATGGTCGCGACGCCAGTGTGAAGACCTATACCCATCGCGACCTGGCTATAGCCTTCCGCACGGAATTCCTCGTTCAGTTTAATTAGTCGCTTTTGCATCGTAACAGCGGCTTTGACAGCATTCAATGCATCTTCCGGGGATGCGGTCGGTGCCCCGAATATCGCCATCAATCCGTCACCTATAAACTTATCAAGTGTCCCTCCGTGCTCAAATATGATCTCTGTCATAAGGGAAAAATAACGATTCAGCAGAGCCACGACCTTTTCCGGATTCTCTTTTTCAGAAAGCGTTGTGAAACCACGGATATCGGCAAAAAGGACGGTGATGGATTGATTTATGCCTCCAAGCCTAAACGATTCCGGATGTTCAAGGAGCTGTTTAACTACATATTCAGGCATAAACCGGCTGTAATTGGCTCGCGCAACCTCTTCTCGGGCAAGCCGTTTATGGGCCTTTACGGTTTCGACCGTGACCGCAGTCTGCGCAGCGACAGCACTGATGAGTTCCAGATGGTCCGGGGTAAAAGCCGCAAATGGATCGAGCCGGTCTGCATAGAGAACTCCGTGCACATTAGATTCAGTGATCAGTGGGGCACAGATGGTAGATCGTACACCCTGCGCGACGATTGATTCCGCACCTAAAAACTGTTCATCAGTCTTCGCATCCTGGGACAGCAGTGCAACCTTCTCACGCATAACCTTTTGCGTGATCGTTCGACTGATGGTCAGCTTTTCCGTTAGAGCGTCCACATTCGCATCGCGAGTTTTGATTCCGACCGGAACGAGACTGTAATCCAATATCCTGCCATCGATCGTCTCATCGGCAAGGAGTGCGACAACGCGGTCTGCCGGAGTGCCGCGAAAGATGAGATCGGTTGCCTTCTCAAATATTTCCTTCAGGTCAAAAACGGTCCCGAGCGATCTGCTCATCTCGTAAAGTAGCTCAAGCATTCTTGCCTTCCGACGGAGGTCCTTTATCTCCTCTGGAGATGCGTATTCCGATTCCATCGAAAGATGAGATTGCCTTCCGATGATCTCATTTGCGGATATTCGAAGCTGAGTCTGGCCGAGCGGTTTGTCATCAAAGTTGACTCCGGCCGGAACATCTACAACAGTAGGTGCGTTTTGAACTACGGAACGTAGGTCGGGACGAGGCTCGGGCTTAGCGATCGGAATTGAGGTCTGACTTTGTTGTGCGACTGGGGAAGAGGCACCGGGAGCTGGCGCGATCTCAATGACTATTGTTGTTTCACCAATGACAATGCGGTCGCCGTCCTGCAAGATCCGCTCAAGGGCCGGAGCGCCATTCACGAAAACATGGTTGACACTTCGCTTAAGAACACCATCTTCGATATAGCCATCAACAAGCTTGTAACCGTTTGCGGTCGGTTCTATCCAAGCGTGCTTTCGCGAGACGCGACGGTCGTTCAACACAATATTGTTTTCTTTGAAACGCCCAATGGTGTGGACCGCGCCGGGAATTAGCTCAAAGTCCCGTGTCCTTCCGTTAGGTTCCGTTATCTTCAGCAATGTGTTCACTTTGGACACAATTGTAAGACTTCGTTTACTGATTTTGAAATCTCTTTGGCAATATTAACGGATAAAGAAACAAACAGGTGCTTAATGATCTACCTTGATAACAACGCTACAACGCCGATCGAATCTTCTGTCGCAGCCGTGATGGAACGGTTCATTGGTGAAGAATTCGGGAATCCTTCATCTTCACACCGCCTCGGGAAAGTAGCCAAAGAAGCGGTTCAAGACGCACGCAGATCGGTTGCAGAGCTTGTCGGCGCCGCGAGCGAGGCTGAGATCTATTTCACCTCTTCGGGAACAGAGTCTGACAACTGGGCAATACTCGGTGCAATTGGATCCAGCAACAAACCCGAACATTTCATCACGACAGCGGTCGAACACGAGGCTGTTAGAAAAACGTTTGATCGCCTTGAAAGATCAGGTCACGAAGTAACCAGATTATCCGTCAATGAAGAGGGGCATCTTGACCTAGACGAGCTACGCCGTTCGCTTCGCAGTAATACATTCTTGGTCTCCGTGATGATGGCGAATAACGAGACAGGAGTCATGTTTCCGATCAAAGAGGTCTCAGAGATGATCCATTCTGAAAGTAGTGCCGTATTTCATGTTGACGCTGTCAATGCTGCCGGGAAGGTTCCAATCGATGTATACGAGATGGGGGTCGATCTGCTTTCGATCTCCGCGCATAAATTTCAGGGTCCCAAGGGCAGCGGGGCTCTGTTTGTTCGTGAAGGAATTCAGATCGAGCCCTTTCTTGTAGGTGGCGGTCAGGAACGCGGGATGAGAGCAGGTACCGAAGCTGTTCATCAGATCGTTGGACTTGGAGCAGCAGCAGAAATCGCCAAGGATATGGAGCAAATGGATAGGATACGGAAACTGCGCGATCTACTCGAAAATAAGCTTATCTCGATGATCCCGCATGCTTATGTGAATGGAACACAAGACAGCATGAAAAGATTACCGAACACAACGAACATTTCCTTTAGGTACGCGAACGGGGAGATCATCCTGCACCTTTTAGATGAGTGCGGGATATTTGTTTCGACGGGATCGGCCTGCAATGCCTACGGAAATGAGCCTTCACCGGTGCTTGTTGCGATGAATGTGCCATATTCGCGCGCGATGGGTTCGATAAGATTCTCACTCGGACGCCAAAATTCCCTAGAAGATATATCAAGGGTCCTTGACGTGATGCCGGAGATCGTTAAAAGGGCGAGAAGTTTGGCTAAATGATCAGGTAGCCTTGTCAATTCCGTAGCGCGCGAGCTTCAGATACAGCCCGCGTCGGGTAAGGCCAAGTTCGTTTGCGACACGCGATATGTTCCAGTTATGCCGCGAGAGCGAATCTCGGATCATCTGCATTTCCAGTTCTGTTACAGCGTCTTCTAGCGTTCCGCCCTTTGGCAGGTTCACGAATGGCCTTATCGCGTGTTGTGTTCGGTCTTGTGCAATATTTACCAACCCAGAACTATAAGGGGCGATCGGGCGGGTCGAGCGTTTTAATTCAGGAGAAAGGTGCTCTGGTGTGATCGTATCTCCATCGCTTGCACGGGCGATTACCCGCTGAAGCTCATTGCAAAGCTGACGAACGTTTCCTTCCCAATCACAGACCATCAAAAGGTCGATGGTTTGCGGCGTGATGGTGATGTCGCGCTTGCCGAACTTGTCAGAGTAATGTTTGACGTAATAGTTGACCATCGGAGGTATCTCCGAACGGCGTTCTCTTAGCGGGGGAACACGGAGGCGGATCACATTAAGTCGGTAATAAAGATCTTCGCGGAAGGAACCATCGGCGACCTTTTCTTCCAAGGGCATATTGGTTGCTGCGATAACCCTTACATCAACCTTTATCGGACGCTTTTCTCCAACAGGCTGTACTTCGCCTTCCTGCAGAAAACGCAGCAACTTCGGTTGAACATCCAAAGGCAGATCACCAACTTCGTCTAGAAAAAGCGTGCCGCCGTCCGCCGCACGGATCATACCGGGCGAATCTGTTACGGCTCCTGTAAATGCTCCTTTCCTATATCCGAATAGATGACCTTCGGCGAGTTCTTTTGGAACGGCCGTGCAATTGAACGGAACAAATACCTTGTCTTTCCGATTCGAAAGCGAATGGATCGCACGCGATACAAGCTCCTTTCCTGTTCCAGACTCACCCGTAACCAAAACCGTTACATCAGACGAGCGGATCTTGTAAATCTCTTCGACCAAAGAGGTCATTGCCGGCGAAGAATGGATGAAACCAGGAAGCATCCCATTTGCCGAGCTTGAGGCGGAAAATGTTTCGAGCGGTTTAGTCCGACCGTCTTCTCGGAGAGCGATCACATCCAGTCCGAGTTCAACAACGCGCAGGAGCGGGGCGATCGGGCCTCCATCGATCAGAACAACATTCTTGATTGGCCCGGCAAAGAGTAACAGCGGTCTGGCGGCTTGCGGCGACAGACGGAACAATTCAAGATCCCGACCGCGGGCCAGCTTCTTTTCGTCACCCGTTTTCTCCGATTCAAAGAAGGTTGATAAGAATTTGTCGGCCTCGTCGCGAGCGAAGCCTTTAGCGATGAAGGGGACTAGATTTGAACCTTGTACTTCGACGATAAGCAAACGTTCGATCCGGCTTTCTTGTTCCAAAACCGCTGCCAACTCACGCAGCAACAGTTCTCGTGAAGCTGTAGCTTCTGCCAGCCTTGCGGATATCATTTGGGAGACGGCTAAATTCCTACCTGAATCCACGAACTTAGCCTTTGCGGCCGCTCGTCTGGAAACATACTCTTCCGTCTCTGCTAGCAGTTTTTGAAGGCCAAGTTTCTGAAAGATCTCTTTTGCGCTTCTTATGTGCTTGAGTGCCCTATCGGCATTTTCACTTGGAAGATGCTGTCCTAAAAGGAAATGGGCGATCGCGGTATTGTAAGTATCCGACGCTGTTTCAAAAATAGTTAGGCAGCGATTCAGATGATGAATGCCAGTTTCTAGATCACCAGAACGGATAGCTCTGAGTCCGCGAATACGCTGAATGCTTCCGAAAACAAAAAAATCCTCAGATTCAGCTTCTTCGCTTCCTAATGAGTCAAGTACCTCAACGCATTCATCCAGCGAATTGGTTGCAAGAAGGGCATCTGCTAGGACGATACGTGACATCTTAGCATAGTGCTTGTCGCCAATACGTCCGCTCAATTCGATCGTGGCTCTAGCTATAGTCTTAGCATCTTCGAAGCGGCCTTCGGCAAGCATACAACGAGCGAGATTACGCATTGCTTGGGCCTCGTACCATTCACGCTTCTTCTCTTTTGCGATTGCAACGGCCTGTTCAAGGAGTTCTTTTGCCTGATCCAGCTCGCCGCGAAGTATCATCAATTCGCCAAGACTACAAGGAGTTCGCGGCGAAGCTCTTCAGACAAAAGGCTATGGAGCCGCTCAGCCGCGGCCCGGCGCCGACAATAACACCGAACAAGGCCGATTCCTGAATCGGCGAATTCAATACTCGGTTCTGAATCGCTAAACAGCTACGGGAGCAGCGATCTTACCGTGATGCTGATAGTTCTGTAGTTTTAGATTCTCAGATCTGAAATTCAGCAAACCTTCCAGACCTTTTAGCTTTTCAGCATCGCTGAATTCTAGAGTTGGCAGCGGCAAAGGTTCGCGGCCAAGCAACTCGTTCACTTGATCAAGATGATTTGAATAAATATGTACGTCGCCGAACGTGTGTATGAATTCGCCGACGTGCAGGCCGCAAACATGGGCTACAAGATGGGTCAACAGGGCATAGCTCGAAATGTTGAACGGCACGCCTAAAAATGCATCCGCCGAACGCTGATACAGCTGACAATGTAGCGTCCTTCCGCTATCGATCTTGAACTGAAACAGCGTATGGCAGGGCGGCAACGCGACATTATCACAAGTTTCCGGATTCCAGCCCGTAACGATCAAGCGGCGTGAATTCGGGTCATTCTCTATCTCACGTATAAGCCTCGCGATCTGGTCCACGCCATTCATCTTTGGGTAATCACCCCCGAAAGAACGCCATAGATAACCATAAACCGGCCCAAGGTCTCCCTCTTCGCGGCCAAATCGGGCGGTCTGTTCTTGGGTCGCCCATTCCTGCCAAATATCTACTCCGCGGGCACGCAGATCGGCCTCATCGGTCGAACCGCTAAGGAACCAGAACAGCTCTTCCGCTACCCACCGAAAAGGCACCCGCTTTGTCGTAACTATCGGAAAACCTTTCCTTAGATCAAATCGGGTTTGATATCCAAATGTCGAGATCGTGCCGACACCTGTGCGGTCCTCGTGCCTAACGCCGTTATCGAGAATATGTCGGAGAAGGTCGTGATACTGTCGCATCTATTGAATAGTAAAATGTAACCGGAAAATAGTAAAAAGCCTCTTAGCCGTTCGGCGTTTTACTAATCTCGATCTACCATTTACGATTTATTAGCGATGCTTGAGATAAGTTTCAATTCACCGCAGTGCGGATGGATGTCCATCGGTTTCAAAGACGGGGCAAACGAGTTTCACACTACGACGGCGCATTCGCCGCATGAGACTGCCCTTCCGGACCTGATGCGGATACTTACAGCTCTTTCGGAACCCAATACCGAGCAAGACGATTTTCTCCTCAAATGGAACCGCGATCCCGAAGAATTCGATTTTCATTTCGTCCGAAGCGGCGATGATCTGACCATCGAAATATATCAATACCCGACCGACGAACGGGACGCCGCGGAACGTGAGCTTGTCTATTCACACACCGGCCCACTCCGCGATGCCATCGCCGCTTTTGCGGAAACATTTAACCAACTCTACGAAGATCGCGATACAGACGAATTTGAGTTCAATTGGCGCCAGCCTTTTCCATTTAAGGAATTTGAAGAATTTCAGGCAAAAGCGACAGCCGTCACATAGGTTATTCAGAATGGTCGACACGCCTCAAAATTGATATCATTTCCATTCGTATCAAACCGTGTTTGATACGTTTTTGTTTTTGATGAAAGAAAAGCTTATAGACCTTCTGGCCTGTCCGAAATGCGGCGGGGATATTTTGCTGGCATACGCCAGCAAGTACGAAGACAAAGAGATAATCGACGGCGTTCTGACATGCAAGAAATGCGATCGTGAATATAAGGTCGTCCGCGGTGTGCCGCGCTTCGCAGATCTTGGCAAGATCGAGGCAGATAAGGCCGAAACCGCCGAGAATTTCGGCTGGCAATGGACGCATTTCACTCAGGAAGACCCGAAATATAACGATCAATTCCTTGGCTGGATCAAGCCCGTAAAGCCCGACTTCTTTGAAGGAAAGGTCGTGCTCGAAGGCGGCTGCGGCAAGGGTCGGCATACAAAACTTGCTGCACAATGGGGCGCGAAAGAAGTTGTCGGCATCGATCTCGGCGACGGGGTCGAATCCGCATTTGCGCTTACACGCGATCTGCCGAACACACACATCATCCAGTGTGACATTTTCAAGCTGCCGCTCAAGCGACTTTTCGATTACGCATTCAGCGTCGGCGTTCTGCATCATACGCCAGATCCGAAAAAGGCGTTTCACTCGCTCGCATCAAAGGTACAGAAGGGTGGCCACATAACTGCCTGGGTTTACGGTGCTGAGAACAATGAATGGATCACCAGATACGTAAACCCGATCCGTGAAAGCTTTACATCTAAAATGTCGCAGCCGATGCTGTATCAGCTTTCAAAACTTCCGACGCTCTCCCTTTTTCTGACCACAAAGCTCATCTATCGTCCCGCGAACATCGCCGCAAAAGGCTTTGCGAAGAAACTTTTTTATAACGACTATTTGAACCATCTTGGGACGTTTGGCTGGCGCGAACAGCACAATATCGTCTTCGATCATCTTGTCGCCCCGACCGCGTTCTACATCTCCAAAGAGGAATTCGAAGATTGGTGGAAGGAAGCGAAAGCCGAGGATGTCGAAATAATTTGGCACAATAGCAATAGTTGGTGCGGATTTGGCAGATTAGGTGGATCACCAGCTTCCGAGTAACTCGCGGCAGAAGGCCGGCAAAAGCGTATGTGGTTCAATGACCAGGCTACAATTGAGCTCAAGTCAGTTCTCGACAATGCCTTTGATTCGATACTCGCGAAAGGCAATGCGAATCATCGTCGCATCGTAAATGCGATACGCGATTCGGATATGCTGATAAATGCCAGCCCGGTCAGCGTAGTGAAAGCATCTGGCATCACCGGCATCATTGATCCGCGAAAGACCAAAGCGAAGATCGCCGCCGGCCGAATGAGTATCCGAGAAGCTCTTGGAGAGGTTTTCATAACCTTCGCTACCGAAACGCTTGGAAGCCGCCGCGGAACCGAAGGCACGCTCGTTCACGAAATGCAGCACGCCTACGATTTCGCCCGAACGATTGCCAGTCTTTCAAATGTCTCGTTGAAACCGCTCGGCATTTTTGACCCGACACTGTACGAACTCGAACTAGCCGCGCATCGCAGCTCCGGAGAATGGATGCTGCTCGTCGGCGAGGAAGAATATACCAGCGAAGGCGTTGACCTTATGATCCTTGGTCGCGATGGCTCAGGCACCTGCTTCCTCCACGAAGAAGGTATCCACAAACGCCTCTCTGAAAGCTATAAACTCTCACCAACTGGAAACCAAGGCCCTCGAGCCAGTGAATTGATGGGCCTAAGGATAAACTAGATCGAATGATACTCGACTAGTGAAATCCGTGCAGTTCGTGGCAATATTTAACTGATGAATTCCGCACTGCCACAGGAAATGCAACGGCATACATACGCGATAATGGACCGCGTAGAGGATACGCATTGGTGGTTCGTCGGCCGTCGGGCGATCCTGGAATCATTTCTGAAAGACATAGTTGCGAAGTTAGCCATTCCAGATGCCGAACTACGCATTCTTGATGTCGGCTGCGGCACGGGGGCGAACCTGGAAATGCTTTCGCAATTCGGATCTGCCGAAGGCGTAGATGTCTCCGACGAGGCTCTGGAATTCTGCCGCAAAAAAGATTTGAAGGTTCAAAAAGGATTGGCAGAAACGCTGCCCTTCGAAGATGGAACTTTCGACATTACGACCGCTCTTGACGTGATCGAGCATCTGGACGATGACGTCGCCGGATTAAAAGAAATGTTTCGCGTAACAAAGACCGGCGGTTATTCCCTCTTCTTCGTGCCCGCCTTTATGTGGCTCTGGGGCGTACAGGACGACATCTCGAACCACCGCATCCGATATACGAAAAAGCAGATCGTCGAACGCATAGAAAAGGCAGGTTATAAGGTCGAACGCGCGACCTATGCGAACTTTACGTTTTTTACTCCCGTGCTTGCCGGCCGCACGATAATGAGACTGACCGGCATCAAACCAGAGTCTGAGAACAATATAAACGTCTCAGCATTGAACGGCTTGTTCGGAAAGGTCTTCTCCGCCGAGCGTTTCATACTTAACAAAATGGATTTCCCGTTCGGCGTTTCTATCGTTGTCGTGGCCAGAAAAGATGTCTGACGATTTTTATTGTGACCAGGTTTTTTCGGGAAAGACGCCTGTTGAAAAGGTGCTTGAGACCGAGAACGTCTTGGCCTATCACCACACGCGGCCTTTTTGGCCGGTACACATAGTTGTCGTTCCGAAGCAGCACGTATCCTCAGTTCTTGAAGTAGATAACGAACTTTTGCTCGAGTTGTTCGGTGTGATAAAACAGGTCGCGGCCAATGTTTACGCCGAGACAGGAGCCGCCCGTGTTCTTACCAATCTCGGCGAATACCAAGACTCAAAGCACCTGCATTTTCACATAAACTCCGGCGAACAGCTTTAGAAATAGCTCTTGGATTCAAACACTTTTCCATTCGGGTGATCCGTATTCGTAACTGAATAGCTGAATCCTTTCTGTATCGCGAATGCACCGATCTCACCGCGGCGTGATATAGCGACAAACCCTACCTGGATCTCTTTCGCCTTTGTCGGATCGCGCTTTAAGATGCGTCGAATCGCTTCGCTACAGGCTTGCTCCGGTGAACGTCCCATCCGCATTTGCTCGATAACGGTATGCGTGCCGCAAATGCGTATCACTTCTTCACCGACGCCGGAACTCGTCGCCGCCCCGACCTCGTTATCAACAAAAAGTCCGGCTCCTATGATCGGCGAATCACCAACTCGGCCGTGCATCTTGAAAGCCATTCCGCTCGTAGTTACCATTCCTGCAAGCTTTCCGTCCGCGCCGATCGCGATCGTGCCCATCGTGTCATGATTCGGCGAGCCGTCTGGGAAAAAATACGGTACCGCCGGACCGCGAGCCGGGCGATTCTCGATATTGATCTCCGGCTTGTAATTCGATCTTTCAAGCCATTTCTTCCATTCCCTTTCGGCATCGGCAGAAAGCTTTCCCGATTCAAGCTGCATCCCATTTGCCAATGCGAATTCCTGCGCGCCTTTGCCGGAAAGCAGCACATGCGGTGTTTTTTCCATCACCATTCGAGCAACTGACACCGGGTGTTTTATTCGCTCCAGGTACGAAACGCTGCCGATATCACCGTTTCCGTTCATTATGCATGCATCAAGCGTTACGATGCCGTCGCGGTCCGGAAATGCATCCAACCCAACGCAGCAGCTAGGTTCCGCTTCAGCAGCACGCCCCGCCGCTTCGACCGCATCCAGGGCCGAACCTTTCCCCGCAAGCATCGGCCACGCCGCGGCATTTGCCCTAACGCCGCTGTCCCAAGTCGAAACAACAACCGGCATTTTCACACGCTGACGCGACACCACCGGAGAGCTCTGCCCGCGAGCCTTGTCAATAAGTAATACAGGGATCGAAAAAAGTGGAAGTCGCAGGAAGTTTCGTCGGCTCAGCATGCGAGAATGTTAATTGATTTTCCTAATTCTCCCTAAGGCAGAGATCTGTAAACTTCCCTCTCATCTCTTACTTAGAAAATATCCTTTCGACCACTTGTCCGATCGATCTTTGTGTATTACTCTTACTAGTAGGAGTATTACTTATGAAAGTTACATCTAAAGGCCAGGTAACTATTCCGATCGAGCTGAGGGAGAAGTTCGGCATCTTGCCCAATTCTGAGGTGGAATTTGGATACTCTGGAAACAAGATCACAATCAGGAAGGTCAGCCCAAAGAAAGGCGAACTGTCTCGTGGCCAACGGATCGTCGCCCGTGCTTTGGCTAACAAAGGGACTGCGGAGCCAAGGTTAACTACGGATGAGATCATGGCCTTGACGCGCGGATGGGGTGAAGATGATTTTGATCGATAGCAGCGTGCTGCTTGACCTGTTTGATGAGGCGTCTGACTGGCATGATTGGTCGATCACAGCATTAGCAAGATCCGCGGATACCGCACCTTTGATAATTAACCCGATCATCTACGCCGAGGTGTCGATCAATTTCAGAACCCCAGCCGAATTTGACGCGGCATTTCCACCAGAAGACTTTCTACGGCGTGCATTGCCGTTTCAAGCCGCTTTTACTGGGAGCAGGACTGGCCTTTGGCCTGCTCTGCCTCACTAAAGGCATTCTAGTGGCAGTGCTGTTGGGTGGCATTGCACTGCTGTTTTTGGTCTGGGATACGCCGCGCTTGCTCCAGCAGCCCTATTTGTGGTTGGGGATCTTATTGGGCAGCGTTCCGGCCATCGCTTGGTATGGTGCCCAATGGCTGCATTATGGTCAGGCTTTCTTGGGTAACAACTTGGTAGACCAGTCGCTGCAACGCATCTGGACCGATGTGGAAGGAAATGGTGCACCCGTCTGGTACTACCTGTTGGAACTGCTGAAGGCTGCACCGTGGATTCTGTTTCTCCCAGCAGGCTGTCGCTTAGTCTGGAGCAACCGCAACTGGAGCTGGGCCAAACTGGCTATTCTTTGGGGCAGCGTTTACTTTATTGCCATTTCCCTGATGGCGACTAAATTGCCGTGGTACATTTTGCCGCTGTTTCCAGCCTTGGCGTTGATCGTGGGTGCCCAACTGGCCGAGATGTGGCAGCAGGGCAAGCAGCTTGGGGTTCAGCAGTTTCTGCCGGATGCCTATTCTCCAGCCTGGTTAGCTAGCTTCAGCGTCTTAGCTGCTGTAGGTTGGCTGGGAGCGGCCTATTTTATCGGTTGGGCTGCTCCGACGGAAAGTGATTTGGGTTTGATTCTGGCGATCGCAGGCGCTACGTTCAGCGTCGCTGCGTTTTTGGTAGCCCGGCAAAATCCGCAGTTTATCAATATTCTGGTTTGGGGGACCTATTTGGCCCTACTGCTGCTGATGGCTTCTCCCCATTGGGCCTGGGAGTTGGCAGAGTCCTACCCAGTCCAGCCGGTGGCAGCCATGATTCAAACTCATACTCCTGCTGGTAAACCAATCTATACATCCTATCCCTATAACCGCCCGTCGCTGAATTTCTATAGTCAGCGGCAGGTGATTCCAGCTTCAGAGCAGGAGTTGAAGCGGGCATGGCGCAGAGACGAACCAGCTTACCTACTGATTGATCGTCCCACTCTGATCACCCTGGGAATTTCGCCAAATCGCATCCTTGCTACCACCGAAGAATGGCTCCTCATAACAAAAGATAAGATCTGAAGTAGAGCGATTGCGAGTTTTGCCGTTCACTGTTCCAATTGTGCAGCTAAATCCTATGAATTCTGATCAAACCTCTTCTGTACCAACCTCTCAAGAACAACCTGTCATTCAGCCCCAACCTGCCTTTGGCTGGACGAGTTATGCCGAAATCATCAACGGTCGTTTTGCCATGATTGGGTTTGTGGCGCTGTTGATTCTGGAATTGTTCACCCACCAGGATTTCTTTACCTGGCTGGGACTGCGCTAGATTGCCATAGCGAAACAAAACTTAATAACTATTCTGTAACATAAGCTACCATTTCGGGATTTATGCTAATTTGGTTTGTAGAATTACTAGACAGCACAGAGTAGCTTATAAGGATGTTCAAGATGAACAAAAACCGTCAGCGCATTTTGACCGAAACCGCACAGTTGCATCGCACGAACTTGCGTAGAAACTTGGAGCGTCGTTTAGAGGCAGCCAAGGCAAGAGGTGATGAGCATTTGATGCGGATGCTGGAAGCGGAAGCCAACTATTTGGGTTAGAGTTAAGCCACCGCAAGCGATGCAAGGTTAGTTCAGGCAGATTGTTAACCAGTAATCCGTTTGCAAAACGGTCTAATCTACTAACAAATAATCATAAGTAATCACAAGCGAGGGATTAGCTCCTTCGCTTTATTTTTATTCTTTTACCGCAAACTCAAGTGAAATCTGACACAAACAACGGCAACGGGTAAAGGCCATAACGATTAGCTAAGCGGATGTTTGAAAAGTATAAAATTCATTGCATTTGCCCTCTAAATCCCCCAATTCTGTAGGACTTTATACCTCACAACCTCCAAATTTGGAGGGCAGAAGGGCTGGTTCAAATAACAATTTTGACTTTTCAAACATCCTCTAATCAACTCCGCACGAGCAAATCTTAGTTGCACATTGCGTTAAATTTTGCAACCTGATTACTGTTTTTGTCTTACGATTACTTCTCCTCTAATTCAAACTAGATGTAAGTGATATCGCATCTCTTACATTCAGTTGAATTATGGCTCTACGGAATAAACCTGGAGTTCCCCAGTGCGGATGGCGATGCCTAGAAGAAATTGATTATTCTCCAGAGGGAACTGATGATCCTATCTGTGAGTGGTGTTGTGTGAAGCGTAATCGACAACGTCTTTATGTCCTAGAGCATGATAATTTTGACGGTCCAATTAAAGTAGGAAGTAAATGTAAAGACGAGGCGATTGCGAAATGTGTTGATTCCGGACCTCATGAAGATGAATCAAATAATAAACCAGAAGACGGGGTAAAGAATGGTACTTCCGATGAAAAGCCACTTCCTGTACCTGAACTTCTTGTTCTAGCAGGTGCAAGTATAGTGGTAATGGGAAACTTGGCTTTATTTGAGGACTTTTATTCTCAATTGATTCCAGAAAGATCATCTCCTCCTACGCAAAGACAGCGCCCCTCAGAATCTCCAGAGAATTCTAATAATCGCTATAGAAATAGACTTTCCCCAGAGGCAGAAAAAAGATTAAGAGACTGCTTAAAAGAAAATATTAAAAACCTAGTAGGGGTTCCCGAACTCTCTGACCTAGTTGAATCTTTAACCAATGAAGATGAGTATTCCATCACCGAGACTCAAAGACAAGTCAGACTTTTGTATAAACAGATTCAACAGCTACGCAAAACTATTACAGACTGTGATCCTTCACTAATTCAAGAACTTCTTGCCGCTGATCAGGCAGACGAGCAAGAGCAATTTGAGAACCAGATTCAAAACCAATTCTGCTGTGAGCCTACTGTTACAGTTGTTGGGGAAATAGTTAATGTGCGAGCAAGTCCAAGTTTAGAAGGTGAGGTAATTGGACAAGTTCTATACGGCACTTGCTTAGGGGTGGACACTGAAATTTTTACCTTTTTTTCAGCACAAGAGCGATCAGCAGCAATGATAGGAACAGGTTGGTATCCGATTGTCTTACCTGATGGAAGAAGAGGCTACATTCACAGCCAGTATTTGTCATTTAACTGAGATGCCAGAAATGAAAAACAATCGCCTCCGTTACAGAAGACGATCGTTAAGTTCAATCAAATTGCGGTGAAATTACACCGGTTTGATTGTAGTAGCCTTAATTGTAGTAGCCTTAGTAATCGAAGTCACCGCCCATGCCGGCACCAGCACCAGCCGCCGCAGCATCCTTCGGTTCAGGCTTGTCAACCACAATGCACTCGGTGGTCAGCACCATGCCAGCGATAGACGCAGCGTTTTGCAGAGCCGAGCGAGTTACCTTCGCTGGGTCAACAATACCAGCCTCGAACATATCGACGAACTGATCCTTGGCGGCATCATAACCAACGTTGAAGTCTTTCTCCTTCACGCGCTCAGCAATCACCGCGCCGTTCTGACCAGCATTCTCAGCAATCCGCTTCAGCGGAGCCGACAGGGCACGAGCTACAATCAGCGCACCGATCAGTTCTTCGTTCGCCAGGTTCGCCTTAGCCCATTCTTCCAGACCAGGAGCCATGTGGGCCAATGTGGTACCACCACCAGGAACGATACCTTCTTCTACAGCCGCTTTGGTGGCGTTGATCGCGTCTTCCAGGCGCAGCTTGCGGTCTTTCATTTCGGTTTCGGTGGCTGCCCCATCTTTCACTACAGCGACACCACCCGACAGCTTCGCCAACCGCTCTTGCAGCTTCTCTTTATCGTAGGAAGACTCGGTTTCTTCCCTCTGACGGCGGATTTGCTCACAGCGAGCCTTTACAGACGCTTCGTTGCCTTCAGCCACAATCGTGGTGTTGTCTTTGGTGATGGTGATGCGGCGCGCCTTGCCCAGCATGTCGAGCTTGACGTTATCCAGCTTTAGACCAGCATCTTCGGTAATCACCTGCCCACCCGTCAGCACGGCGATGTCTTCCAGCATAGCCTTGCGACGATCACCAAAGCCAGGAGCCTTCACAGCCGCCACGTTCAGCACACCCCGCAGACGGTTCACCACCAGCGTTGCCAGGGCTTCTTTCTCGATATCTTCAGCGATAATCAGCAGTGGACGACCAGAACGAGCGACTTGCTCCAGCACCGGCACTAGGTCTTGCACCAACGTGATTTTCTTATCGGTTAGCAACAAGAAAGGCTCATCTAGTACTGCTTCCATCCGCTCGGTGTCGGTGGCGAAGTAGGGCGAGATGTAGCCTTTGTCGAAGCGCATCCCTTCGGTCACTTCCAGCTCAGTCGTCATCGACTTGCCTTCTTCCAGAGAGATCACGCCTTCGCGGCCTACTTTCTCCATCGCCTCAGCGATCATGGCACCCACTTCTTCGTCGTTACCAGCCGAGATGGAGCCAACCTGAGCAATCGCTTTGGAATCTTCAACTTGACGGGCATGCTTGGCAATTTCATCCACCAAGAAGCCAGTTGCCTTGTCGATACCGCGCTTCAGCGAAATAGCATTAGCGCCAGCAGCCACGTTACGCAGACCTTCTTTCACCATCGCATGAGCCAGTACGGTTGCGGTCGTGGTTCCGTCACCAGCCGCGTCGTTGGTCTTGGAAGCAGCCTGACGAATCAAAGAGACGCCCGTATTTTCGATGTGATCTTCCAGCTCAATTTCCTTAGCAATGGTGACACCATCGTTCACAATCTGAGGAGCACCAAACTTCTTCTCCAGCACCACGTTGCGACCCTTAGGACCAAGAGTGACCGCAACCGCTTCCGCCAGAATATCAATTCCCTTTTCCAGGGCACGACGAGCATTTTCGTTGTAAATGATGCGCTTAGCCATAACGTTCAATCAGTGTTGAGTGTTGAGTGTTAAGTTCTTAGTTTCGAGTTGCAAACAGTCTGCAAGCTTCAAGTCGCTTCGAGTTTTGAATCCTGAGTTCTGAGCTTTATCCAACTCAAAACTCAAAACTTAAAACTCAAAACTTTTTAAGCAACGATTGCCAAAATGTCTTTTTCCGACAGCAAAACATACTCTTCAGTGCCGAGTTTGATGTCAGTACCGGCATACTTGGAGTACAGCACTTTGTCGCCAATTTTCACTTCCATTTCTTGGCGAGAGCCATCATCGTTACGACGACCAGGGCCAACAGCTGCCACTTCCCCAACCTGGGGTTTTTCTTTAGCCGTGTCGGGCAGGAAGATGCCGCCTGCAGTCTTCTCTTCAGAAGCACTCACTTTAACGAAAACACGATCTCCTAGAGGCTTAACGGTTGAAACACTCAGAGATACAGCCGCCATACAAGAATTCTCCAACTATACAAATCTAGGATTAGAAGCTTTGAACCTTGGGTCTCAATTTTGAGTGAATAAACGCAACGGACTCAAAATCTCAATCCTCAAGTTCAACACTCCAAAGGGCGAGCATCAACATAAGCCCAATTCCTGGTGGATTTGGGGTGTCAATCTCGTCGCTTTGAAAACCCACAATACTTAAACCTGAGTTTCGAGATTAGCACTCTCCACTCCTGAGTGCTAATTTAACGGACAAGTGGCCCAACTGCAACCCGTTCTTCTATCTTTGGGAGTACGGTTTACCGAACGGCGACTCCAAAAAGCAAAGTCAGACGATGCCAAATTGGTTTGATGCCTGGGCTTTACAAACCTCATACTTTCGTTAAAGATTGCCCAGAAATGCTGGTGAGTCAGAAAAGTCCTGTGCCAGGATAGCGTTCATAGAGGCTGAGCCAATCAGCGCTTCAACAGCCTAGGATGTAGCCCCACAGCCATTCGGTTTTGTCATGCTTTTTACCGACCTAGATTTGCCCATTTCGAGCTGCACAGAGTCTGCATAAAGCCGACGTATCATCTGCATACATTATCTGCATACATTATCTGCATACATTCACTAGCAAACCATGCATCCCCAGAAATTGTCGTTCTACGATTTTGGCGCTTTAGTCACCGCTCTGCTCACAGCGCTTACTGTTGTGATTAGCACTCCTACAGGTCTGAATACTACTCTGAATACTACGTCCTGGCAGTGCTTCTTGAATGTCGAGAAACGCAAGATTCAATGCATTTAATGTCTCAGCCGCATAGGTAAATGTCGCCTTCGGATCGCTGTCTCGCATGTCATTGAAGACATCATTACTCGGCGAAAGCTTGATCCCAACTCGATCGCCATTCCAGGCATTGACCACAGCTTCCGTCACTTCCAACAAAAACCGGGCGCGATTGGCAATGCTGCCTCCATAGGCATCAGTACGCTGGTTGACCCCATCTCTGAGAAATTGATCGATGAGATAACCATTGGCGGCATGAATTTCGACACCATCAAAGCCAGCTTCCTGTGCTCGTAGGGTTGCAGTGGCATATTGCTGCACTACCCCTGGAATCTCGTCAAGCTCCAGTGGGCGAGGCGTAAGGTAAGGTTTCTTGCCTTTCGGAGTGTGACTGTAACCATTGATGGCGATCGCTGAAGCTGATACAGGCAACATACCTCCAGGCTGAAAATCAGGATGGGATGCTCGTCCTGCGTGCCAGAGTTGCAGCATAATGCGACCCCCATTGCGATGAACAGCATCTGTAATCTTCTGCCAACCCTTGACTTGAGCATCGGTATGAATGCCAGGTGACTCGTTCCAACCAGCGGCTTGCTCCGAAATTTGGGTGGCTTCAGTAATAATCAGTCCAGCCTCAGCCCGGAGTGTATAGTATTCCATCATCATGTCATTGGGAATTCGCTCTGCCCCAGCCCGTCCACGCGTGAGGGGAGCCATGACAATGCGGTTTGGCAGGTGAAGCGCACCAACTTGAAGCGGTGAGAAAAGTTGTTTGAAAGTCATAGTTAGCTCAAAGTCCCGTAATATCCATTCGTTGAATCAAACCATCTTCAAAGGTGTAAACATGCTGAACGATTTGATCCAACAGCAAGTTTCCATCCAGATTCCGCACCACTTGATGAACATCAACGACTATTTGCCCATTCTCATCAGATCGAAATCCTTGAGGGTTGACCTGGGGATCGATCGAGTTCCACTGGCGAATCCAATAATCCCGTACTGCCTCGCGTCCGTGGATATGTCCACCCTCCATACCGTTTGCCCACTGTACATCTGGGTGCATCACTGTAAGAACCGCATCAATATCACGATTGTTAAAGGCAGTGTAGGCTTCTGTGAGTAAATCTTGTGTCTTCATCGGGTTCGTTCGCTTTACTTTACAAGTTGTTGTGTCCTGCTTCTTTTGCGGTTTGAAACTGCATCCAGGTGATTGCTGCAATGATTAGAACGCCACCGATCATTTGCATCACCGTTAAAGTTTGACCAAACCACACCCAGGCGAGAACACCTGCAATCACAGGTTCCAGCGTGGCAGTAATTGCGGCTCGTTCTGCTTGAACCTGCTGAATACACCAGAAAAACAGCAGATAGGGTAACAAGTTTCCGGCAAGACCGACGTAGATAACCTCTAGAAGATTCTCTGGAGTGAGCAACAGCCAGGGAACGCCTTGAGTCACCTGGTAGGCAAGCCAAAATAAGCTGGCAACCGCAAATGTCTTCAACATCACACCAATGGTTTCATTTGTTGCACTGATCTGCTCATTCATTACAATGTAGGCCGCGAAAAATATCGCTGTACTTAAACCAATCACAATTCCCGTCCACTCAACAGGTTCTTCATCAGGAGCAAGCAAATTCGACACCAGCAACACTCCCGCAATCGCAAGACTGAGTGCCACCAATACCGATCGAGAGGGGAGAGTTCGAGCAGTTAGAGCTGTCCACAGAACCACTAAAACAGGAGCCGTAAACAGTAGAACGATCGCAACCGCGACAGGCAACCGTTGAATTGCCAAATAATCGGCACCTACTAATCCAACCAGAATTAGCCCCAAAGCAAAGTTTTGACGGCTGAGTGGTCGAGCTTGGGTGCGTCCGAACAAGCAATCTAGCAGAGCCAGCCCGAACGTAGCGATCATTGCACTGGCTCCAGCGAGTTCAAGCGGCTGTACTCCGGTGAGAAACAAATAATTCACCACATTCGCGGCGATCGCCCAGGCAACCACAGTCAAGATCATTGCCAGCAGTCCCAACCAATTCGGCGAAAATCGTTTCAGGTTGAACCAAGATTTCCAGGCAGGATGAAGCGGTTTAATTGCCATCGTTTCAACCTCAATATGATTGAATTTTTTGCAACAGAAAATGTGGACAGTGTATTCAGCCGGAATTGCAGAATTGTTTGGCGCTCACCTGAATGATGAAGAACTTGAGGTGATGCAGCGAGTGCTAAAGCGAATGATTTCTACCGCTTCTCAAAAGAGCTAAACATCGGCTCGATAGGGTTGCCTTGTGCTGCTTGTGCCACTGCAAAACTATCCTCAAATAACCGATAACGAACAATTAAGCCAGCTTGAACGATAAACTCCAAGGCAAACTCACTTTCAATGATGTTTCCGGTTTTTCTAATTTGTGAGGCGAAGTTACCCAGCGCGACAGCCTGTTCTCCTTCAACCACGATTGAGCGAATTTCAAACCGAATCGGCTCATCTTGTTCTCTCAGCTCACGAATGAAATCCGCAACACCGCTGCGTCCTTTTCTGCGACCAATCCAGAGAACTGAATTGATATTTCCAGGAATATTCCAATCGATATCCTCACTGAAGAGAGCAGCGATCGCTTCGGGTTCTGCACCGGACTGGAGGCGATCGAAATATTGCTTGACTACAGTTCGAGTCACATCGCTACTGATCTGCTGATCTTGAACGATCTGAATGTTTTGAGATTCAGAGTACGTTGGAAAATCCGTGTAGCCTTCTTTGTCAAAGGAAAACCAAACACTTGGGTCAGCCGGTGGATTTAACGACCAACCATTGGCAAACCGTTCAACTAAATCTGGATTGCTGATAATGAGTCGTCCAAAGCCAATCAAGTCAGCGTTGCCAACATGGACAGCGATTGAGGCAGTTTCTTGGGTATAGTCACCGTTCGCGATGATTGCACCCGTGAATACATCACGGAATTCGGCTGTCCCCATTGGTTTTCCTAGCTGATGAAAGCCGTTGAACTCCAGTCCATCAATCAGAGCCAAGTAACCTAGACTATACTGATTCAACTGTTGGGCAACATAGAGAAACGTTTCTCGGAAATCTGGCGAACCCATGTCATTGTAAGTGCTGTTCGGAGATAGTCTGACTCCCACTCGATTAGCCGGAAACACGGTGAGGACTGCTTCGACAATTTCATTGAGGAAGCGATAGCGATTCTCCAGACTACCGCCATATTGATCCGTGCGCTGGTTGGTTTTCGATTGCAAAAATTCATCAATGAGGTAGCCATAACCCGCATGAATTTCAACTCCATCAAAACCAGCTGCTTGAGCGTTCTGAGCAGCCTGACGATAATCTTCTACGATCAAAGGGATTTCGTTCGTCTCTAAAGCGCGAGGCGTTTCGTAGGGTTGTTTGCCAATGGGAGTATGAATGTCGTCATCCTGCAATCTGATGGCAGAGGCAGAAACGGGTAATTGACCATTCTCCTGAAAACTACTGTGAGACGCTCGCCCGGTATGCCAGAGTTGCAGAAAAAATGGCGTGCCTTTGGTATGAACCGCATTGACAACTGGCTTCCAGGCTTGTGTCTGTTCCTCTGAGTAAATTCCAGGGCTATTCAGCCAACCGTTCGCCTGTTTCGAGATGGTAGCTCCTTCAGAAATGATCAACCCGACAGAAGCCCGTTGAGCGTAATACTCTGCCATTAAAGCGTTGGGAATTCGTTCCTTGCCTGCCCGACCGCGAGTCAAAGGAGCCATGACCACTCGGTTTTTTAGAGGCAAGCCTGCCAAATCAAAGGGACTGAGTAAGGTTTTAGCAATTGTTCGATTTGTCATATGTTTTCGCTTAAACAAAATGTATGAATTGCTATTAGGAGAGGCGCAGACATTAGACTGTAACCACGATTTTTCCCAGTTGCTCATTCGACTCCATATATCGGTAAGCATCCCTGATCTGATCGAGGGTGAATCGTTTTTCAGCAATCAGTGGACGCAACGCGCCTGACTGCAATCGCTGGTTGACATAGTTTATTCCTGACTGCAACCGTTGCGGGTGAGCGATGACATGAAAGCCCAAGTGGAAACCCTGTACCCGAAAGCCCTTCACGAGCGCCGGAACCACAGGAAAAACGGGTGTTCCTGCGGCAAGCCAACCGTATTCAACGATCAAACCTTCGGGAGCAACGATATCAGCTAATTTCTCCAGGTAGGATCCACTCACCGGGTCAAAGACAATAGCGGCTCCCTTGCCCCCTGTTATCGCATTCACCCGCTCAGCCATATTCTCTTGATCCGTCACGATCACATACTGAGCACCCGCTTTGAGCAATCCTTGGCGCTTATAGTTCTTGCGAGTGATGGCAATGCTGATTCCCCCAGCATCATTCACCAGTTGAATGGCAGCAAGTCCAACGCTACTACTCGCCGCTGTGATCGCAACCACATCTCCTGGTTTGAGCTTACCAAATTCAATCAGAGCACCGTAGGTCGTCAGATATTGCATCCAAATCGCCGTTCCTTCTTCTGGTGAAAGTTGGTCCGGATATTTAACCACATGCCTTGCAGTAATGACAGCGGTATCACCCGCTACACCATATTGGTTCAGGCTGAAGCCTGGAATAGTGCTGACGCGATCGCCAATCTGGAAATCAGTTACTCCTTCACCCACAGCGTCAATAACGCCTGCTGCTTCATAGCCAATCCGAGATGGAAACTGGGCTTGCTCAGTGTAAGCATTGGTGCGGTACAGCACTTCTGCACGGTTAAGTCCCAATGCCTGAACCTTGATTCGTACCTCTCCAGGCTGTGGATCACGCAGCGCTTCTTCTTCAACTTTGAGAACGTCGGGACTACCAAATTCGTAGAATTTCACAACTTTGGGCACGATGTACTTTCCTCTAGGTTTAACTTACATAGCCGATCAATACTGACCTACCGCGATCGGCAACTCACGTTCGATGGTTCGCAATCGTTGCAAAAAACCATTCAGGATACGTTGACGAACTACATCGGTTTGTCGGGCGGGGGCATAGACAATCTGCGGAGCAAGAACATCAAAACCAGTGAATTGCAACATCCCTCGCTCTATGCGGCAACTAGCTCAGTGATTTTGGCACGGGCATTAGCAATTGACTCGGCTAGTTTTGTACCACCATATTCATCGTTTTCTACATGAATAAAAGTGATATCCGTGATACCCATAAATCCAAAAACAGTAACCAGATAAGGATCATGGTAATTCATTTTCTCGTACTGTCCACCGGGATGAAACCCAGAATCGCCCCGAGATTCGATGATAAACATCTTTTTACCCAGCACTAACGGCTTAAACACGTTGGCAGTATCATTAGGTTCAAAAGCAACAGTGCGTCCAACTCGCACAATTTGATCAATGTAAGCCTTGAACACACTGGGAACACTGAAGTTGTACATCGGGACACCAATCACGTAGACATCAGCCGCCAAGAATTCATCGACGAGTTCATCACTTAAGCGAATTGCTTCGCGCAGTTCAGGCGTGTGTTGCTCCGGTGGTGAGAATGCAGCAGCAATCCAGAGTTCATCGACATGGGGAATAGGATTGCGACCAATATCGCGATAGGTAACGGTATCGTTTGGGTGGGTCTTTTTCCATTGTTCGATGAATTCCTTTGTCATGCGGCGAGAATGCGATCGTTCTCCTCTAGGGCTGGCATCAAGGTGCAACAAGTGTGACATATTAGTAATTTCCTATTGACTTGAAGTGTGTGGTTTTTTACCAAGTAGCCTTAAAAAAACGGCCTTTGATATTGTCACCGTTGGCAAACAGGAGCTTGATCTCTGACTTCTCGACAAAAGGCGCTGGCAGAAGCGTTGCTGCTAAAAAGATTCAGCATTAAAGTCATTAAAGCGGCAATAGTCATTGCTGTTTTCATAGATTTCTTGTGCTCAGATTGCTTACCCCTTCAGCTTAAGTAAGTCATCCAAACTCAACTATCAAATTCCTGTACAACTATCAAAATTCTGCAATCAGATGAAAAAAGCGCCTGTTCGTGTGCGATGCGAGCTGACATAAAACGAACGTTGACATTCGGTATCCGGCTTAGACCCTTGCAAACGTATTTTAATCTTCGTCTGAGTTCTTTTTCTTCATAGATCGGTTCCCATTGAAGAGGTGTGTTGGGTTTCGGAACGAAACCGTTCAACGATGGGATTATGGTGCCGGCGCGGCCAAAACGCTTTCCTGCTTCCAGCATTCTGTCTTTGATTCTTTCAACAAGAATGAACATCTCGTCAAGGTCGTCTTCTGTTTCTGTAGGCAGTCCGACCATCATATACAGCTTTACGGTGAGCATTCCTCGGTCGAACACGGCTCCGCAAATGTCCACGATCTCGTCATTCGTCAGATTCTTATTGATGACGCGCCGCAGCCTATCGCTTCCGGTTTCCGGAGCGACCGCGATCTGCTGATCCCGCGATTCCACCAACGCATCCAGAAGTTCATCGGATATTTGGTCAAGACGCAGGCTCGAAACCGATATGCGGTAGTCCATCGCGCGTAGTTCGCGAAGAATGGTGGAAATTTCCGGATGATCGCAGACCGCAGTAGAAACAAGTCCGATCTTATCGGTCTTGGAACGCCACTCCGCGGCTTTCGCCAAAATATCTTTTGCCGGCACTACCCGCGGAGGATAATAGTTATAACCGGCCCAACAGAACCGGCAGCCCTGAGAGCACCCGCGAGAGATCTCCACGAGCAGCCTGTCTCCCATCTCGGCTTCGGGAGCCCACACGGCGGTTGATGGACAAAAGATATCCTGACCTACCAAAAAGTCCGAAAGCTCGCTCTCGCCGCGCTTCAATGCCCGGCGAAGAGTGCCTTCCTTTGGGTTGACGGAAGCCAGAGCCCGGCCTACTCGGCGCGGCACACCGGGCTGGTTCGGTACGTAATCGAAAACTGTTCCATCATCGTTGTAAACAACATCGTAGAACGATGGCACGTAGAATCCGCGACCGATCCCTGCCAAGGAAAGAAGGATCTCTTCTTTTGTCTCGTTATCAAAAATGGCATCAACCAGCTGATAAGCAAGAATCTCACCTTCACCAACGGCTATAACATCCGTGAAATCAGCGATCGGTTCGGGGTTAAGGAAAGATGCGGCTCCGCCCATCACGATCAACGGATGAAAGTGGCTGCGTTCGGCTGACCAAACAGGTATTCCTGACAGATGCAGCATTCGAGCCATATTTAAGTAATCTGTCTCGAATGAAATTGAGAATGCAACAACGTCGAAATCCTTTATCGGGGTCTGGGTTTCGAGAGTAAGCAAAGGTGTGCCGGTTCTCTCGTGTTCCTTAAGGTCTGAACTATCCGGCAGAAATGCCCGTTCACAGCTGACACTGGGAATGCTATTAAACAGCTCATACATCGTGTGTAAGCCTAGGTTCGCCATTCCGATCGAATAAGTATTCGGGTAGCAAAGTGCGATCCGCAGTTCGGCGCCCTGCCGCACGACATACCCTTCTTCGGTGGCGAGCTTTTTTTTGAGGCTATTAATGATCGAACGGTTCATCATCAGAGTAAACCTATACAATATCAAGTATGACACGGGTTGAACAAGCTTTTTCAAATTAGATGGTTCGATCTTTTTACCCAGGCTTCGATCGCGCAAACTTTTGAACTACTAAGAGAAATTTTCAGGTTTCTGGGTGGAGGGTGTCACAAAACTGCTAAGCTTGGTGTTTACATTTTGAAAAGCGGGAAATCCGTCAGGATAAAGATACATCGGAGCATTCATACAGATGAGTTGGATCTATTCATTCATATTTGCCAGTATCGCATTCGTCTCTAGCGGGACAGCCCCGGAAAGCGAACTTTTTACTTCAGGATCGCAGGCTCCGGAGCTACACCAAAGCGACATCATCGAACGTTTTGACCAGACCTATCCACTGAACCCGAATGGCCGGGTCAGTCTTTCGAACATCAATGGATCGGTAGAGGTTATGGCATGGGACCGCAACGAGGTCCGAGTTGAGGCTACAAAAACGGCGGATAGCGCTGAGACTCTGGCTTTGATGGAGGTAAAGATCCGTTCTACACCTGAAAGACTTTCTATAGATGTTGATCTTAGCGGAGCAAGAGCAATATGGCGGCGAAATGATGTGGGAAGAAAGGCCGTGATCGATTTCAAGATATCTGTCCCCCGCAACGCGATAGTCAACGAAGTTGAAACGGTCAATGGGTCCGTTTCAGTCGCCAACTTAACGAGTTTCACAAAGATCTCTGCCGTCAACGGTACGATTACAGCGCGGAATTTAAGAGGAAATGCAAATCTTTCTACGGTCAACGGCGACGTGAACTGTGAATTTGATCGAGCTGACGCAGGAACAAAGATCGCACTCAATACTGTTAATGGCAGGGTGAACCTGACGCTCCCTTCGGATATAAATGCCACTCTTAAAGCAGATACGCTCAACGGCAATATCGTGAATGATTTTGGTCTGCCGGTGCGGAAGGGTGAGTATGTTGGCCGTGATCTGTACGGCAGGATCGGTACCGGTGAGGTGGATATCAAGCTGGACAGCGTCAACGGCCAGCTCTCAATACTTCGGAAGAATGATGGCCGTTCGCCTAATCCGGCGGTCAATCTGCTCCCGGCATCGGGAACAGCTGCTATTGCTGTGTCCCGTCAGGAGCGTGAACAAGCCGTGAGGTCTGCAAGAGCTGCGCGACAGAATGCCGAGCAGGCGATGAAGCAGGCTGAAAAAGAGATAGAAAAGATAAAGCCGGAGATCGAGAACCTAAAGTTGATCGAACTCGAGAGCCTAAAGTCCACATTGCCTACGGTTATTTCGACCGGAGTTACCGCTGGGATAAAAGCAGCGGCAGAATCTGTGAAGATGCTTCAGGAAGCGAATTGGACATCCGGTCCGCCGACGATCGAAAAACGTTCGAATGCATTTTCAGTGGAAGGAAAGCCGACCGTTACGATAGATGCAGCGGGATGCGATGTTAACATTCGCGGCACCAACGATGCATCCATCAGATATGTACTGACTCAGATCTCAAGAGATGGGAGGCGTGCGGATCCGGAGGTCGATGAGCAGCGTAAAGGTTCAAATGTAAGGCTTATTGTTAATGGTGCCGATGCTGTTCCTTTTCAAGGTATCGGCGGAATGCGCACTGGTTTTCGACTTGAGGTTTTTGTACCGAAACGCTCTGACATAGTGATAACGACTGATGCGGAGGTGCGCGTTACCGGACTCAATGGGTCCATGATCATCAATGCCGAGGACGCACCCGTCAGCATTCGCGACTCTTCCGGCGACCTTAAGATAAATGCCGCCGATGCACAGGTAAGGGTTGTTGCATACAATGGCGGGCTTATTACAAATACTGAAAATGGACTAATTTCCCTTGACGGAAGCTTTAGTTCGATCCGATCCCATGCTGAAGGCGGCAGCATTTATCTCACCGTGCCCCAGAATGCCGGGGCAACGATCCGGTCGAATCGAGAACTCTCCGCCGATGGTGTCCCATTGATCCGTGATCCCAACAAGGGGGAATGGCGCATCGGGTCGGGCGAAGCAATGTACGAATTCCTGGTAGAAAACGCCACAATCAATATCCGAAACTCCGTCCCGCTCGGCACAAATTAAGTAATTCTAGTAACGCGCAGACTGCCCGTGCAGCGATCACATTGAAACTTTCCGAGAGGAAATAGGTTCTGGTCAGGGGGCAATTTATACCTTTATTATATATGACCTCTTTCGCCCCCCTTTATACGTAAAACAATAGGACGGTGTAATAATGAAGCGCATTCTTACAATACTTGTGTGTTTGGTCTCAGCGGCCAGCATTTCCTCCCAGTCCCAAAATACAGGTACATCTGGAAGCAAGGCGATAGCGACGTCGCCAGACGATCCTCCGGCTCGATCCGGGAAAATTATCTTGCCGCCTGAAAAGAAAAGTCCGGTCTCGGTGCCGAAACTCGCTACGCCGATAGTGATCGATGGCAGATTGGACGAAGAAGCTTGGTCAAAAGCGGCGGTCTTTAAGGATTTTTATCAGACCTCTCCCGGCGACAATATCGCACCGTCGAAGCCGACCGAAGTTTACATGATGTATGACGAAAAGCACCTGTACATCGGCTTCAAATGTTGGGATGAGCGCGACAAGATCAGGGCAACGGTCGCAAAGCGTGACAATGTTTTCGGTGAGGATAATGTTCGCGTCTGGCTTGATACTTACGATGATCAGCGGCGGGCCTATGTGCTCGGGTTCAATCCGCTCGGCATACAGCAGGACGGTATCTACACCGAAGGACGCGGAGCGGATTTCTCAGTCGATATCGTGATGGAATCCAAAGGCGTTATCGAGGACTGGGGCTGGTCTGTTGAGGTAAAGATACCATTCAAATCGCTTCGGTATGCTGCAGGTCCCGGAAAGAACTGGGGATTCAATGTGGCGCGTAATATAGATCGCTTCAATGATGAATTCAATGCCTGGATGCCGGATGACCGAAGTATCAACGGATTCCTTATCAAATTCGGAAAGATAACCGGGCTAGACGAGATAAAATACGAGCGAACGCTGGAAATAACGCCGAGCGTTACCTTATCGCAGACCGGAAGGAGGGTTCCGGCGATCGAATTTGTTGGCGGACGTTGGGTGAACCAACCGATAAAGCACGACATAGGTTTGACCTTGAAATACACACTCTCACCGAATATTACGTTGGACGCCGCGATCAATCCTGACTTTGCTGAGATCGAGGCCGATGCTCCTGTGATCACCGCTAATCAGCGATTTCCAATATTCTTTCAGGAAAAACGTCCGTTCTTTCTTGAAGGTGCTGAGATCTTCCAGACGCCGCTCTCAATATTTGATTCGCGTTCGATAGTCGATCCCGATTTTGCGGCAAAGCTTACGGGGAAAGTCGGCAAGAATTCATTTGGCTTGATGGTCGCTTCAGATAAAGCCCCGGGCAATTTTGAAGAAAACGACAGAAATGATCCGAATGTACGACCGCGGATAGATGAATTTCTTGATAAGAATGCTCTATTCGGTGTGGTCCGGCTAAAACGCGACGTTGGCAAGGAGAACCACATAGGATTTTTCGCCACCTATCGGTCTTTTCCGGAGCAGCGAAATCTATTGGCCAGCTTTGATTCCCGTGTAAAGCTCGGCCCTAAAACAACGGCGCAGTTTCAGCTTGTCGGCACGACGTCTCGTAGGTGCTTCTTTGATGCATCTTTTGAGCCGACTGTTGATCCGATCGGGGCGCAAAGGAATCGCGAGATCTGCGGAACAGGGAACACATCTGCAAATCCGTTGAGCAATGGCACATACAACCGTTATCGGACCGGGAACGCGATCGGGTATTATGCGAACATCGATAGCTCTGATGATACGAATGGCTGGTTTCTAGAAGTTGGCGGACGAACACGCGACTTCAGAGCTGATGTCGGCTTTACGCGCCGGACTGACACGAACTTTGCATTTTTCTATCACCGCAACAGCACAAAGTCACGTCCAGACGCCCCGATCGTAAGAGCGAACTGGGGAAAGTTTACTGGCATCGACTACGATTGGTCAGGGCGCCTGCAGAGGTTCCGTACTGGTTCAAGCCTCGGTGTTTCGTTGCAGCGATCTGCTTTCGTCTTTGTTGAGGCAGGAGTTATTCGGGAGGTGATCTACGAGGAGGAATTTGGGCTGAAACGTATGCCGACCAGGCCGGGCCGATTTGCCGGAGAGCCGACGCGATCTGCATGGCAGCCGTTCATCTACTCAGAATTCAACCAAAAACTGCATAAGCGGTTCAGTTATTACCTTTCTGCAAATTACTCCAACAATGCCTTTGATTATTTCTTCCCTGCAGGTAACGGACAAATAAACCCGGGCGCCGGCAAACAATTTGGAGCACAGGCACAGATCCAATGGACACCGATAGATCCGCTGACTACATCAGTGAACTATCAAAAGAGCAGATTGGTCAGAAACGACAACAGGATAAGGTCTTTCGACACGGACATCGTAGCCTTGAGCTGTGTGTCGGTTTGCCGTTTTACTATTTCCGCACCGGCAAGATTTGCCTTGGCAGTCTGATTCCTAAAAGGGAAGGATATCGTCAATCCAACAGAGAAATTTGGCGAATCGCTTCTAAAAAGATTGCCAAGCGAGCGATTGAATCCTCCAAAAAGATATCCGGGAGGTGCCGGAAAAGTGAGGGTTGGATTCGGGATCGCCGGAAGATTAGGAATTGCGGCACGCGTGTCATTTATAGCTGCCAGAAGAACGAGATCCGCCAGCGATGTGAAAAGCGGGGAGGTTGTGGCCTCTGCACGTCCGCTTCGGGCAAATCCGGAAAGCGAAAAGGTCGTGTTAAGGTCGATCTGGGGCCGGATCTGATTCCTAAAGAATCTGATGTCTATATCATTTATCTCATTTGCGATACGAAGCCTTCGCAATTCGAATCGGTTATTCCTGGCATCTTGCATCGCAGCATCAAGATCGATCTGCTCTGGGCTGACGACAGGTGCATCGGTAGGTATGAAAGACTTGTTCCAATCTGCCGATGTGGGGGCACCGATAAGAAGTTCTTTCAAATTGTTCTCCGCGATCGATACTTGTTGTGTCGCGACCAAAACATCCGCTTCCCGTGCTGCAAGCTCCGTCTCGACCTCTGCTTTAGCAATGGGAGCAGCTGCTCCAGCCGCAATCCTTGCTTCGATCTGCCTTAGGTTCTCACGACTAAGATCCAAGTTAGCAACTCGATTTTGTTGATCGCGCAACGCGAATACCAGCTCCCAATATGCCCTTTGTACAAGTGTTATCGTATCGATCGTCTGACGGCGAAAGTCGAATTCGGTCTGTTCGAGCCGTTTGCTGGCGACCTTTATATTTCTTCGTGTGTTGTCGATCGAAAGATTGCGAAAAAGCGGCTGATTGTATCTTATACCTAGACCAGAGGAATAGATCGCGCTCGAACTGGAACTCAGCGATCCGGAGCTTACTTGTGCCTGTGCAAAGGCGTTCTCTGTGCGACTATTATTGAAGAATACACTATAGTTGCCGCCGCCTGGACGGATCAGACTGAAGACATTTGAATTTACGCTAAAGTCATTTGTCGCGGTCGAACCTGTCGTGGAACTTCGGGTATAGTTCGGCGTAAGGTTGAAAACTGGGTCATACGCACCTTTTAACGAGCGGACCTGTGTTTCCTGAAACCGAACATCATCGCGAGATAATTCGACGGTGTTGTTATTCTCAAGCGCTCGGGCAATTGCCTCGCGCAATGTTAACGGAATGGTTTCGGTGGTCTGAACACCGATCCGTGCTAACGCTTTTGAATCAGAATCATTGCTGCGCCTTTCCGAATTACGAGACTCTGCCAAAAGCGATTCCTTATCTTTGACAACAATTGATTGCAATAAATTTATGACCGCCCCAGTATCGTCCTGAGCCGACACGGACAATGAAAAAGTGAATAGTACGCCCGCAATAATAAGATTGAACGTGACCCGCGAAATTGTCATTAGAAATTGCTCCGATCGTGTTTGTCCCTTGAAACCGAGTCCAAAAACTCAATCGGTTACTACGACTTGGTAACTTTTATAGTTTCAACAATTTTGCGGCTCTGCTGAAGGGTAAATGACCGGCCTCTCAGCTGAGAGCGACTTTTGATGTTTACCCATTTTTGCGATATGGTTTATGGTTTTAACACAACTCACTTCGGAGGCGATCATAACGTAATGGGTATCAAAGTTGGCATAAACGGATTTGGTCGGATCGGGCGCAATGTGCTTCGATCTTGTTTGGGTGACAAGGATATTGATTTTGTAGCGGTTAATGACCTTACGGATACAAAAACGCTCGCTCATCTATTGAAGTACGATTCGGTGATGGGAAATCTTGATAACAACATATCAGCAGAGGGCGACACCATAACAGTTGATGGTGATTCGTTCAAGGTCTTCTCCGAGAAAGACCCTGCGTTAATCGATTGGGAGTCGGTAGGTGCTGATGTCGTGATCGAATCTACGGGGCGTTTTACGAAAGCGGAAGATGCCGGAAAACATCTTCGAGGGTCTGTCAAAAAGGTCATCATCTCGGCACCTGCTAAAGGCGAGGATGTAACGATAGTGCTGGGTGTTAACGAGGAGATGTATGATCCGGCAAGCCATAATATCATCTCAAACGCCTCTTGTACGACCAACTGCCTTGCTCCTGTTGCGAAGGTGATCCACGAAAAGTTCGGCATCAAGAATGCTTTGATGAACACGATCCACAGCTATACAAACGATCAACAATTACTTGATCTGCCTCATAAAGATCTTCGTCGTGCTCGGGCTGCAGGTCTTTCAATGATCCCGACATCAACAGGTGCGGCGAAGGCCGTTGCCCTGGTGATCCCGGAACTTAAGGGTAAATTTGATGGCATCTCGGTCCGCGTCCCGACACCAAATGTTTCCCTTGTTGACGTCGTTATGAATGTCGAGAAGGAAACCTCGACAGAGGAAGTTAATCAGGTTCTCAAGAACGCCGCAAATGAGGAGCTCAAGGGCATTCTTGCCTTCTCAGAAGAACCGCTAGTTTCGATCGATTTTCGCGGTAATCCGAACTCGTCGATCGTTGACGCGGAGAATACTAAGGTGATCGACGGGACGTGTGTGAAGGTTCTGTCTTGGTACGATAACGAATGGGGATACTCCTGCCGAGTACGTGATCTGGTCAAGTTCATAGCTGCAAAGGGACTTTAGTAAAAATATAATACTCCGAAAGCTTATAGCTATTAACTGATAGCTATAAGCTATCCCTGACGAATGAATAAAAAGAGCATCAAAGATATTAGTCTTGAAGGAAAGACTGTATTTATCCGGGTTGATTTTAATGTCCCACTTAAAGATGGTGTTGTCGAAGACGACACGCGTATCCGCGGAGCGATCCCGACGATAGAATATGCGATCGAACAAGGAGCAAAAGTCGTGCTGGCGTCTCATCTCGGCCGCCCCCTTAAAGATAAAAAGAAGACTGAGGAAAAGGGGATAGAATTTGATCCGTCCAAATACACCCTCCGTCCTGTCGCTGAAAAGCTTTCCGAACTTATTGGAAAGGATGTTGCATTCGAGAAAGGTGATGTTCTTGCCCAGATCGGATCTTTAGCATCGGGTAATATCCTGATGCGCGAGAACCTTCGGCTTAACGCAGGTGAGGAAAAGAACGACCCCGAGTTCGCAAAACAGCTATCGAAAGGGATCGATATTTACGTGAATGATGCTTTCGGAACGGCTCACCGGGCACACGCTTCAACAGAAGGCATCACACATTATGTTGATACTTCTGTAGCAGGCCTGCTGATGGAAAAAGAGCTTAGATTTCTTGGCAAGGCACTTAACAACCCCGAGCGGCCGTTTGTGGCCATACTAGGCGGAGCTAAGGTGTCGGATAAAATTCCGGTCATCGAGGCGCTGATAGAACGGAAAGTGAACAAACTTCTGATCGGCGGAGCTATGGCCTATACATTCTTCAAGGCAAATGGTTACACGGTCGGTAAATCACTTGTGGAAGATGAAATGATGCCGACGGCCCTTGAAGTGGTCAAGAAAGCCGAGGCGGCCGGGGTGGAGCTTTTGCTGCCGACAGACCATATCGTGGTTGATTCTTTTGACCCCATAAACTCACAAAAAGCCATCCAGATAGAATTCACAAACGCAGGACATGTTGGACTCGACATTGGGCCGGAAACAGCCGGGGTATTTGCAAACGCCCTGGAAGGAGCACAGACGATTGTTTGGAACGGCCCAATGGGAATGTTCGAAGAAAAACCTTTTGACCAAGGAACATTTGCGATTGCTAATGCTGTAGCGGAAGCTACTGACAAAGGAGCCGTTTCGATCGTTGGTGGGGGAGATTCTGTCGCCGCCATCAATCAGGCAGGGCTTGCAGACCGTATCTCGCATATTTCTACCGGCGGCGGTGCAACGCTTGAATTCTTAGCCGGGGAGGTTTTGCCGGGTGTGGCGGCGCTGGAAGATCGATAGAATTTCGATCAGAACATCGTCATTGGTGCCGATTCACTCTCCTATTGACTCCTAGATCAGTTGATTATATAAGGACATTGTTAGTGCGGTGTCTTTTTGTTAGGTGCTGTCTTAGGGGAGGGCAAGCGATGCGTTCTATCTTTTTTTTAGGCTTGATTATCGTATGTGTCGCGGGAACGTCGCTTGGCCAGCAAGCGTCTAGCCGTGTGATCGTCTGGGGCGGAGAGGAGAGATGCGGCTACCGAAGCCCAGCAATTTCTGAAGAAGAAAGCGTTAGGTGCCAGACTGAAGACACACCCCGAGGTAAGATCAGCATCTTGCACCACAGAGGCCTTTCATTGTTGATGGCGATGCTCGAAGATGATAAATATGTGATCATTGCCGCACAGATCAGTAATGAAACAACTGAACCGATCGGATTCGATCCCGATAAATGGGGAGCCGCATACTACAAGGATTCTCCAAGCTTTCATGAAGGCGCGAGGCCGCTTTCTGCTGAGCTGTCAATACCTTCACGCGATCTAGTTCGTGGGATCGCATCAGGCGCATTGATAGATAGTTCCGGGGACAATTATCTAGCCGGGGTTAGCAGGACCAACACGATCCGAGATCTAAGAAACTCTGAAGGGACCCGAACACGCGAGATCGTACAGACAAATGACCGTGAAGCTGAACAACTTGCTCGAATGCGAACTGAGGCTAGAAAGGGCTTAACCGAAAGGGAACAAGAACGTATCCGCAAAACAGCGCTTACGCAAAAATGGGTCGGCGCGGGGGAGAGCGCAAAGGGCCTTGTTTATTTCAATCGGTTTCGAAAGGCCGGACTGGTGGTGATCAATGTTCCGATCGATGATACGACATATGTATTTCGATTTTTTACCCGTCGCCCGCGTCCGAGAGCATGAGCTAATTTACTCAGATTCGCGATCTCTGACCTTCCGGTATCGCCGTTCAAGACCTGCCTTATTTTGTGCTAATCTCAAAATTTACGCATTGATATTTTCAGATTGTAAGTTTCCTGACTATGACAAGAAAACCGGTTATTGCGGGTAATTGGAAAATGTATAAGCTTATCGATGAATCAGTCGATACTGCTTTGAATTTGAAACCGTTGGTCGCCAACGCGACTCATTGTGACGTGATTATCGCTCCGGTCTTTACGGCACTCAAAAGCGTTGCCGATAGGATTGAAGGATCGAATATCCTAGTTGCGGGCCAGGACTGCTCGACACAGAATACTTTCGGAGCACATACTGGCGAGATCACAGCGTCAATGCTTCTGGACGCGGGTTGTTCCCACGTTATAATTGGACACAGTGAAAGACGGCAGTTTTATGGTGAGACCAATGAAAGCGTTAATCATAAGGCTAAGGCAGCTATCGGAGCGGGTTTGACCGCGATAGTTTGCGTCGGCGAACATCTGGCAGAACGGGAATCGGGTGATGCGGAAAATGTGGTCTCAGAACAGTTATCAGGCGGGCTCGAAGGATTGACAGCCAATGATATGGAACGTATCATAATCGCTTACGAGCCTGTTTGGGCGATAGGTACGGGTAAAACCGCCACGCCGGAACAGGCTCAAGAAATGCATAGCTGTATTCGGCGCTTTGTTTCAAAAGATCATGGCAGTGAAGTGGCCGCGAAAGTCCGGATACTTTACGGTGGCTCTGTAAAGCCAGAGAATATTTCGGAGCTGATGTTACAGGCGGACATAGATGGTGCATTGGTTGGGGGAGCAAGCCTTGATGCCGAAAGCTTTGCTAAGATCGTAAATTATAGGTAGATCGGCGTCTTGGTTGATCCCAATTTTAGGGTCTTGAACAGATGACTGACTATCGAGAGAGATAAAGAGTTGTTATATATACTTTACGCATTATTTTTTATCGCATGCCTTGTATTGGTAGCTTCGGTGCTGCTGCAGCCTGGTAAGACTGATGCCGGTGCTTTGTTCACTAGTAATGTTTCCAGCGCAGCGTTTGACAAATCGCGGCGTGGCTGCAGAATCAAGAGAGCGACTTATTACGATCGTATCGTGGGTTGCATCGTGATGCCCCAAGATCCGATAGGTTCGCCGAGCCGACCAGGTCAGCACCGGTTTTTCTAGCTTTCCGGCAAAATATGTATTATTTAGTTCATCAAAGATCGCGTCGAGATCGAAGTGATCCCCGGTCGGCCCTGTAACTATTTTCCTGCCGCGGTCTCGCCGACATTCCAACGACCGTTGCCGCACCTCCTCTTGCTGAATATACTCCGAGTATGCCGCAGAAAGCCGCTTTGCGGCACGCCGCCTGAAAAGCTTCGCAACAAGAATGAACGCCAGTGATCTATGCGCGGACAATGGCATTCCACGACAGATCTCGCCGATACGAACAAGTGCGATACCCGATCTTATCCTAATTGTGTGATTTATACCCACATACGGGTAATATTCCACGCGAACAGGCGGCGGGGTTCGAGAATTGTCGTAATGAGAGAAGGCCTCTGAGTATAGATCTGCTATCTTTTTTAGGTCTTCATCACCACTTGTGTTATTCACCGTTAAACGATTATTTGTTGACATCAAGGGCAAAAGAGTGCTATTCATTTAGTTGGCTGATCACCTCGTAGAGGCATCAGTTCTGATCATAAGATGACAAGATGCCGAACCGCGAATATGGCCTAAAGGTTGAGGATACCCCAAATTTTCCAGACGTTCGAGGCCAAACCATCCTTTCGGCGATCATCAACGAACATTTTGTCACGGGCGAGCCCGTTGGCTCTAAGGCTATTGCGGATAGATTTGCAAATGCGTCAGGAATGAGCGCGGCAACCATTCGCAATGTGATGGCCGAGCTAGAAGAAATGGGGTTTTTGGAACAGCCGCATACTTCAGCCGGTCGGATCCCTACCGATGCTGGATATCGGTATTATGTTGACAATCTGCTGGGCGTTCTGAGCATTTCCAGTGACGACCTTGGCCTTATCGGCGACGAGTTCGGACTTAATCCGAGCGAGTTTGTCGAATGCCCGGATCGGCTGATGGAACGCACTTCGCAATTGTTATCTGCTCTTTCAAATAATGTAGGAATAGTGGTCAGCCCCAGCATTGCAAATGACCGCCTTCAACACATCGAATTCGTTGGTCTTTCGGAAAACAGGATCCTTGTGGTGCTTGTCTCCCATCCGAACATTGTGCATAACCGGATAATCCGGTTGAAGGTCAACTTCACGAAAGATGAACTCGAGCAGGCCGCAAATTATCTGAATAGTGAATTTGTCGGTCGCAGCCTTTCGCATATCCGTTCGGAGATACTTAGGCTGATGCACGAGGAGCGATCGATGTTCGATAAGCTGCTTCAGAACGCCGTTATCTTGTGTTCAGAGAGCATTGATAACGCCACAAACAGCGAAGGCGACGTTTATGTTGATGGAACGACCAACATTCTTACAAAAAGAGATTTTGCAGATCTTGAACGTCTTCGAGAACTTCTTGCTACTATTGGAGAACGATCGAGGCTCTTGCAGATCTTGAACGAATGCGTTGATAAGGAGAACGCGGCAAATGGTGAGGTACAGGTTATGATAGGCAGTGAGAACCGAACACCTTCATTCAAAAATTGCACGCTTATCTCAGCCCCTTATCGAATCGGCAACGGATCCGCCGTTGGAACATTGAGCGTTCTTGGTCCGACCCGCATAGAATACGCGCGAATGATCTCTGTCATCTCATACGTCGCGCGTGTGCTGGAAAGAATGCTTTCACGCGATATTTCCGCAAATTGACCATCCCTCCTCAACGCCGTCCAACGGCTGTCCATTCACGATGAACCCAGACCCGGATAAAAAAGAGATAGAATCATTGATCGATGAATCATACAGCGGCAGTGACGATGCCTCGTCGGTCGATGATTTCATTCGCCAACTTGAGGCCCGCGAAAAAGACCTGCATATAACCGCTGAAACATCGATCATCGAGATAGCTGAATCATTCGACGACGCGAACCTGCCTGATTTTCTTGTCCAAGACCTAAATGTACCAGCCGAGATTGGAACAAATACTTCCTCGAAAGAAAGTTCGAATGAGCGCGTAACCCAGCTTGAGTCAGAGATCGAGAAGCTGCGTGGGACCATCTCTAACATGGAAATTGAGAGGGCGGAGATCTTTAAGAATTCCCAGCGGCGGGCAAAAGATTTTGAGAATTTCAAAGCTCGCTCCGAACGCGAGCGCCGTGAGACCTTCCAGAACCAACTCGCCAACCTGGCTACCTACCTGCTCCCAGCGTTGGATAATTTCAATCGCGCGATCGACTCGGCAAAGGGTATCAACGAAGCAAAAAGTGTTGAATTTCAGCATTTTTTTGACGGAGTGGTGCTGGTGAACGAGCAGATCTACGACATCCTCGGAAAGATGGGAATAGAGACTATCCCGACCGTGGGGGAGTTTTTTGACCCTCATCTGCACGAAGCGGTTGCAACAGATCCTCGTGAAGATCTTCCGGACAATACCATCTCAGAAGAGCTTTTGCGCGGTTTCAGAATCGGGGATCGCGTTGTCCGCCATTCGATGGTAAAGGTTGTAAAACGCGGAAAAGATCCTCTAGCTTCAGCGAATGTCTCTTCTGAACAATCCGAATATATTAAGCCCGAACCTCCGGTCTCGAATGATTGAACCTCCCTATTTAACAGTGCCATAGGCCATTAGGCCCACCTTTGATATATGAGTAAAGTTATTGGAATAGACCTTGGAACAACGAACTGTTGCGTTTCTGTACTAGAGAACGGCACCGTCCAGATCATCTCTAATAAAGAGGGCGGACGGACGACACCATCGGTTGTCGGATTCACGGACAAAGACGAGCGTCTGGTTGGGCAGATCGCGAAACGCCAAGCCGTTACAAATCCGGTCAACACTCTCTATGCAGTAAAGCGACTGATCGGACGCAAGTTCGATTCACCCGAGGTTGAGAAAATGCGGTCGACCGTTCCGTTCGAGATAGTTGAAGCTCCGAACGGTGATGCCCATATCCGTGTTCTCGACCGAGTTTATAGCCCGCCAGAGATCTCTGCGATCGTGCTCCAACGGCTTAAACTTGCTGCAGAAGAATTTCTCGGGGAGAAGATCGATGAGGCGATAATTACGGTTCCGGCCTATTTCGATGATATGCAGCGGCAGGCGACCCGCGACGCTGGAAAGATCGCCGGGCTTGAGGTAGAACGGATAATCAATGAGCCGACCGCGGCCGCCCTGGCATACGGATTCGGAAAGAGCAAGTCAGAGAAGGTGGCCGTCTATGACCTTGGCGGCGGCACATTCGATATATCCATCCTAGAGATAAACGATGGAGTTTTCGAAGTGCTTTCGACGTCGGGCAATACATTTCTGGGTGGTGAGGATTTTGACCAGCGAATAATAGACTGGTTGGTTGAGACGTTTAAGACTGACACCGGCATAGATCTGAAGGATGACAGATTGGCCCTACAGCGACTTAAAGAAGCTGCCGAAAGGGCCAAATGTGAGCTTTCAAGCATAAACGAAACAAATATCAGTTTGCCGTTCATCGCAGCCGACCAGACCGGCCCGAAGCATGTCAATGCCACGCTGTCCCGTGAGAAGTTTGAGGAACTCGTCGGCGATCTTGTCGAAGCCTCGATAGAGCCGTGCCAAAAGGCGCTCTGGGACGCAAAACTGAAGGCCTCGGACATCGACAAGGTAATTCTCGTTGGCGGACAGACGCGTTCACCGATAATCACGAAGACCGTAGCCGAACTTTTCGGCAAAGACCCGTCCGCTGAGATCAATCCCGACGAAGTCGTCGCAATGGGAGCAGCGATCCAGGGAGGGGTTCTGACCGGCGACGTCAAAGACATTGTGCTCTTGGACGTACTGCCGTTGAGCCTCGGCCTCGAAACGCGCGGCGGACTGTTTGTAAAATTGATAAATAGAAATGCGACCATACCGCTTACAAACACGATGACCTTTACGACCGTCGTCGATAATCAGCAGTCGGTAGAGATCCACATTATGCAGGGCGAACGAGAGATCGCCCGCGAAAATCGCAGCCTTGCGAAGTTCGAACTTGTCGGAATACCGCCGGCTCCACGTGGCGTGCCGCAGATCGACGTAACCTTCGAAATAGACGCAAACGGGATCGTTAACGTTTCTGCACAAGATAAAATGACGGGGCTTGAGCAGGCAATGACCATTAGTCCCTCTTCAGGCCTCGCTCCGGATGAGATAGAACGCTTGATACTCGAAGCGGAGAGTTCCGTTGAACGTGATCGTGAAGAGCGTGAATTGATAGTTCAGAAAAACCGTCTTGAGAATATGATCAAAAACGCTCGAAAGGCGATGCTCGAATTTGGAAAATCGTTCTCGACAGAAGAACAGCAGGAAATAAATGGGGTTCTCAACAATGCTGACAGCGTTCTTTCGAGCTCTGATATGAACGAGGTGCAGTCAGCATTAACGAAAGTCGAAGAAGCTGCCAGCAAGATAACTTCAGCGATGCTGACAGCGGTCTAGGTCTTGCGGGAGCAAAGACTCTATCGGATCTAATCTCTTTACAACCTTCTATATCGAAGTGTTCCCGAACCTAACTTGAATGGCTCGGCCCAGTTTCGCTAGAATACGCTTTGGCGTCAGTTCAATTCTTTGGGCTGGCGCCATTGGTGATTTTGGATCGGTGTTCCCGGAGCGGCACTAGATCATTAACGATATGGCAAAAAGGGATTATTACGAAGTCTTAGGGATCAAGAGAACGGCAAGCGAAACGGAAATAAAACGTGCGTATCGCCAGATGGCAGTTCAATATCATCCGGACAAAAATCCGGGTGATGCAGCTGCCGAAGAGAAATTCAAAGAATGCGCGGAGGCGTACGCGGTTCTCTCCGATCCGCAGAAGCGCTCCCAGTACGATCGATTCGGCCATGCCGGCATGGGCGGAGGTGGCTTTGATGCCGGATTCTCAAATATCGAGGATATTTTCGATCTTTTCGGGTTTGGCGATATGTTCGGTTCACGCGGACGCACCCGTAGCACGGTCAAACGCGGCTCTGATCTCCGCTATGATCTGGAAATCACGCTTGAAGAAGCAGCGAACGGCAAGGACGAAAAACTCAGTATCCCGCGATTGGAAAAGTGTGAGACCTGTGAGGGCTCCGGTGCAGAGCCGGGAACCTCCCCTGAAGCGTGCATCACGTGCCGTGGCCGAGGACAAACACAGTTTCAACAGGGATTCTTCAGTGTTATGCGCACCTGCCCGAATTGTCGCGGCACTGGCAGCATCATCCGTACTCCCTGCAAAGACTGTCGCGGACAGGGCAGAGTCGAAAAAGAAAAGACCCTTGAGATAAAGGTGCCCGCCGGCGTTGAGACCGGTTCGCGTCTCCGTGTTTCCGGTGAAGGGGAAGCCGGCATGAACGGCGGGCCGTCAGGTGATCTTTTTGTCGTTGTTCATGTTAAAGAACACGAGATATTCGAACGTCAGGGTGCAAATCTTTATTCCGCCGTTCCGATCACGTTCGCCCAAGCGGCCCTGGGTGCCGAGATAAAGGTGAAAACACTGGATGGTGAGGAGGATCTGAAGATCCCCGCCGGCACGCAGACCGGGACGGTCTTCCGCATCAAGTCACAGGGAATGCCTGCATTAGGTGGAAGAGGCCGAGGCGATCTATTCGTGGCAGTAACGTTGATAACTCCGAAGTCGCTGACGAAAGAACAAAGGAAGCTCTTGGAGCAACTAGCTGAGATCGAAGATACCGACTTCAACGACGCATCGTTCATGGAGAAGGTGCGAAACATCTTCGGCTAGCTTCGCGACCATTTCATCGACCATCAACTTATCTGCGAAATTATGGGTGTGCCAAGCACCCATTTTTATGCAAGCTTTGCTTTGACCATATCGCTCACGGCCTTCCCGTCCGCATTTTTTCCGGCCAGTTTTGAAAGTGCTGCTTTCATAACAATGCCCATATCCGCGTATCCCGCCGATGCCGGGCGATCGGGTTTTCCTGGCCTCCAGTGAAACCCTGTCGAGGATGTTGAGTGCGAAGCGTGTTTCGGAAACCGGATCGGCTCATATCGGCTCGCTGCTTACACGTGAACCGGGTGAAGTACCCGTCGTGCTTTCCGTACGTGATGTCGTATCAACTCATCTCGCTATCCTTGCCTCAACGGGTTCAGGGAAATCCTATACCGCCGGAGTTTTGATCGAAGAGCTTCTGAATTCCTACAATCGTGCCGCGGTGCTAATTGTAGATCCCCACGGCGAATATCACACTCTGGCATCTATTCAAGGTGATAAAACGTTCAGCGGCGAAGACGGCTATTTGCCGGAGGTGAAGATCTATACGCCTGACCGCATCCGAGTCAGATTTTCAAGCCTGACAGATGCTGATGTCCGCTACCTGCTGCCCGAAGGAACATCGGACAAAATGCTGCATTTTCTACGGCAGGCCTATCGAAGTCTTCGGGAACGGCTTACGGCAGAGGGGAGACGCGAATATCTCTACAGCTATCAAGACCTCCGCGATGAGGTCGCGAAACAGCAATACGGCAAAGACGACCGTGACGCGGGCGACGGTGGGAATGTTTCTTCGATCCAAGGATTGCTTTGGCGGCTTGATTCACGCTTCGATAGGAATGATTCTATCTTTCACCCGCACGAGCATCTTGAACTCACAGAACTTTACCGTCCGGGCCGCGTAACGATCCTCGATCTTTCAGATATTGAACAGCAGGAACAGCAAGTGATAGTAGGAACGCTTCTAAGGCGCGTGAATAAGGCAAGAGTGCTTACCACCCGCGGTGAAGCTGCCTCGGGCGAAAATTTTCTGGATTATCCCGTCTTTACATTGCTTGAGGAAGCTCATAGGTTCGCACCTGCAGGCGCAAGTGTTGTTTCAACGAAGGTCCTCCGACAAATACTCAGTGAAGGGAGAAAATTCGGCGTGGGCATTGGCCTTATAACGCAGCGGCCGGGCAAGCTGGATCAGGACGTTCTTTCACAGTGTATGACGCAGATAATTATGCGCATCGTGAATCCGATCGATCAGCAAACGATCGCTCAATCGGTCGAAGGTGCCGGGCGCTCAATGCTGGCAGAGCTACCGGCTCTCACAAAGGGCCAAGCGATAATTGCGGGAGTTGGAACGAACACACCGGTCCTTTGCCGCATCAGACCACGAATAACTAAACATGGCGGAGAGACCTTTGATGCTCCCGCCGAATGGTTAAAGTGGCATTCTGAAGGCGAATCCGCTAAACGTTCTCAGAATAATGCTCCCTACCTGAAACCGACATCAGAAAAGAAACCGGAGAAGATCGGTAATATTAGGATCTGATGGGCATCGCGTGCCCGTTCTTACACCATCGATCACGGAATTTCCTCGGTAGCTATTCCCTTCGCTGGTTTCGCTGCAATATCTTTTCGCACCCAGAGCATTAGTTCCACACCGGGACGCAGTTTATATGTTCCGTAATGCAGGTAGTCGCGTCCGAAACGCCGCTGGGCCTCGACTTCCTGTGCATTTGCCTTGGCGATCATCATATCGGCACCGTCAGGATCGGTCATTGTTCCGCCAAACCCGGTGTTCGGATAATTGCGCATATACCAAACGAGCGGCCAATAATCCGGCGAAACTACCTTGATGCTTGCCTGCTCTCCTTTCCCGCTAAGTTCGGCGAATCGTTCGATCTCCGCGACCATAAATAGGAATTGCCTGTCCGTATGTGCGTAAACATATGGCAGCTTTTCGTTATCATAGTTAACAAAATTTAGGTCGTATGCCTGCCACGATAAGATCACGCACGCTAGAGCCGCAAGAACACCCGCTACTATGCGATTGGCTATGTCCTTCGAGCTGGCAAGTTCGTTTATCGCATAGCCCGCCGAGAGGCACATCGGGAGTGTGAATGAAAGCATGAGCCACGGCGTTTTGTAAGGAATGATGGAATAAGCGAGGAAAAGACCAAACCACCAAAATCCGATGAATAAAGCAGTTCTGTGACGTTCTCTTATTAACGCGATCAGTAGCCCGAGCGACGACAATACTAGAAGCGGTGCCTCTATCTCCATTAACCAGCGAAGATAACCGAACGGCCCGCCCTGCGTGTGATCACGGTTGCCTGTCTTTGCCCAGATCGCGTAGGCCTCAAATGACCGTGATACTCCCTCAGGAAATGAAAAAAACGACGAGAAAAAAAGAACCCACAGATAGACGAACAGTGTGAGCGATGCGACCACAACCAAATAACGATCGATACCTGTACCCAATGCTGCTCGGAATTTCGGCCAACTTGGTTCCGAGTTTTCGTCGATCCTGTCACTGACTTGCTGTGAGCCGAGAAAATAAACAAATGCAGCTATTACAGACATCGTCAGCACTGCTATCAAATAATGCAGCCAGACCTCTCCAGACGGATCCTTCACGTAATTTGTATAGAACCATTCGATCCCATCGAACACCAGATCATATTTATACAACCCAACGAGCACGGGAAGAGCAAAGATCGCGATCAATGATCTAGAAGTATTCGCCTTTAGTGAGTAAGCTTTTACGATCTTTTCCCATAGGATCACGCACGCGATCGCAAGCATCATCGTGCCGAGCGTGATGAACCCCGTCTCCTTGGTTGCATATATAAGCGAAGCGCTCGCCGCAGCCAGCAATGCGTATATCGGGCGTCCGTCTCGCCACGAAAGCAGCGAGCGAAGAATGAGGAGCACCAGAACTGTCTCAACAGCGAAAACAAAGACCTGAACTACCGTAAATAGTACCCCTTCATCGGCAATTGCGCCGGCGATCCCGTAGGTGCCCGGAAAAAAACATACAAGCAGGATAAGTCCCGTCCAGAACACGGCAAACGGTCCGGCTTTCTCACGTTCAATGAACTGAAGTATTGAGATAACTACCGCCAAGGCAAGGAAGACGAAGAATATCTCGTGAATAAAATACCGCGAGATATAGACCATTCCCGGCGATATCGCCAGGAACAGCGCCGCGAAAAGACTTCCGATACTGCCAATGTATCGCCTAAGCCAGAGCGCGAGCAGTACCATCAGCCCCCCCCAGATGGCAACACTCCAGCGAATGGAAACCGTCTCCAATCCAAAAACTTCTACAAATGCGAGCGATATGTAGTAAAGGGTCGGGCCGTGATAGTTTTCAGGATCGTATGCGTATGTGCCCTGCCGGACTAGGTTCGTTAGAAACCAGCCATTAACTCCCTCATCGTGATGGAGCGGCTTTACCCCAAGATTTACAAACCGCAGCAGAAAGCCAACAACCGCCACGGCCGAGCAGACTGCTATCCATCGTAGGTCGGTCCCAGAATTCGTGAACGACTTTGCATCCTCCGGTTGACTATTACCTTTCATCTTCACAAAACTTCATCGAAGCGTAGTTAAGCTATCGTCACCTACTTTATCTTGTATATCCGATACTGTCCGGTTGCCGCTAGCTGCGGATATTTCTTGAAGTACTCCTCATTCAAGGCAAATGGCCGGTTGCGGTCATTAGCAAAATTGGCAACCTCAGGACCGAAAAGGACCAGATCGATACCGTATTTCCCAAGTAAGCTATCTGCCTCCGGCCCGCCCGAATATATCGTCCTAATGTCGTTCTCACGCGACGTGTAGTCAATGCCGTGCGACGAAAGATGTCCCGGATACCTCATTACCGACCTGCGGCCCGAAAGCACGACTGCCGTATTGTAAGTTGGAGCAGACAGCACCATTGCACTCGATGCACTTCGCGTTTTGATCGCTTCGGAGATCTCTACTGCTTCACGATCAAACACGGTAATATTTATCTGCTTTGACACCGTACGATATACGTCCAACGCTCCGGAAAAGATCAGCACCATAAATATAATTGGAGCTAGATATCGTGACGCATTCTCGTTTCGCCATAGACTTGCTAACGCATAAGCAACAAATGGAATAGACCCGATCCACCAATAGATCAATACCTTAATGTTGTCCCATTCCCACGGTGCAAGCTTGAATAGATTTGCGACAACAAAAAGCAAGAGGAAAGGAACATAAAAAAGTAACAGCGGATTTGCTCTGGGAACGATCCCGACAGCAGTTTCTTGCACCGATCTTTTTTTCTTAGACTTCGTTTTAACCTCACCTGATGCATCCGTTGCGGGCATGGAACCGATCTGCAGCCAAACTAGATATACACCCGCGATCAGCATAGGTATGAACAGCCCGGTATTCTTGAACCAAAACCAGATCAAGTTCGAATCACGCGAATCCCAGCCAAAATGTCGTGAAATGAAATCGCCGGCACTAGACGCGCTGCCTGTTATAGACCACAACAATTCCGGTACCGCCACGACGCAGACACCGATGCCGAAAGCTATCCACTGCGCCCACAGATCGCGACGAAACACAAAGAACACGATGGTAACAACAAAAAGAACAAAAAGACTGTGCAGATGAACCAGCGGAAGCATTCCCGCGAGAAGACCGATAGAAACGTAGTGGGCCAGCTGTCTGAACCCCGGTCGGGGCATCGACCTGCCGTCCCCTCCTGTTTCTTGGTCCGATCTTGAAGCAGAGATCCATCGCCAAAGAAACCCGAGAACGATCAAAGTGATGGGCATTCCGAGCAAAAGACTTCGTTGTGTTATGAATAGGGTGACAAGCGAGTTACCCCAACGAAATTGATCGCCGATCGTGTAGTCTTTCGGGATCGAATCAAGGAAATCTATAAAGCCTTTCTGCTGTGCGGACCAATCACCAAAGAACCAAATAAAGCCAAGCCCTCCGCTGAAGAACAACAGAAATGGAGCTAGCCGAGCCGCCATCCGATCATCTAGTAACCGAATAACGAACCGTTCAAGAATGATCAGTAGCGAAAAAGCCCACGCAACATTCTGGACAAGCATCGCGTCACTTACGTCAGCCCCGAGTTTTACAAAATAAGCCGTCGTGAGGTCCGCAATGAAAGGGTATGAAAACCTTGCCCCGGCGAAGTTGGGGTTCTCCGGCGGAAAATTCGCTCCTTCGGTAAACGAGAATATGGCACCTAGATGGAAAGCAAGATCGCCAAGGTTATTCGACGCACCGGTAAGAATGGCTCCTTCGCGAAGGAACATTGCCCGCTCAAAAAAGAGCAGAAACAGAACAAAAAAGAATGCGTAATAAAGAAATGGAAGCAGTCTCTGGAAGCTTTTCCCTTGCAACCGCTCTGCTGCTTTGATGCGGTCGCGCGCGAATGACCGGAGATCGCTCTCGTTCAAAAATAATAGCAGCGGAAGCAGCATTCCCATGGTAAGAAGTGCCGCAGAAACAGTAGTCAACCCAAATACCAGGCCGATGATCGCCCCGGCGGTACCGTATATCGCAGAACCTATTACACAGCCCGCCGCAAGCCGCCAGAGTAACGGTTCTTCGTCAGCCAGGCGATAAGTGATCGCCATTCCTCCGGCAGTAATGATAGAGATGAGGAAAAACGAAAGAATCATTGTTCACCAAAAAACTATACCCAATAAAGTTAACCCACTTTTTGTTTTCGCTCCAGATAGGAAGCCGATCGATGGTATGCCGTCTTATCAGATCTCGATAGACCAGGGTGCATCTTTGACCGAAGATGGCTTTGGAAAACGTCTTTAAGCGTAGAAGCAAATTACCGCCCAACCGGGTGGGGACATCCTTTTTAGCATTGGGATAGATTTTAGTTGTGGAACAATCGTCCCTAAGGCCTTTATACATAAATCGTTACAGAAAGGAGAAAATGCTATGAATGGGATCGAGACACTTGTATCGATCATCAAGGTAGAAGGCGAAGTAATGCTGACGACGGAAAGTCGGGTTGGGTAAAGGCGATCCAAGGAATGGTTTTTCCCCCGGACGCTGAGATCACCATTAAATCCGGCTCGAGCGGTTCAGATCAATTGATCAATCGACGCGGCGAAGTTCGCGGCGGCAGGCCATAAAAATTGTTTAGTTTAGACAAATGGCGGGCTTTGGTCCGCCATTTTTGTTTTATTGTGCTGAAAGATATGGCTCTGCTATCATCACGACAGATTGGAATGAATTGAACACCAGATGCAGCACGATGCACGGCAATAGATTACCGGTCCAAACCCTCACCAAAGTCAGCAAAAGACTTAATAATGTGAGCACGCTCATTACAGCATAATCCGGCGTTGCATTCTGACTATATTGAGCTACGTGAACAAGCGAGAATAAAAGCGTTACCGCAACCACCGCGATCACGACGCCAAATGCCCTCTGAAATGCTGAATAAAGTACCCCGCGATATACGACCTCTTCGACAAGCGGAGCCGACAGGATCGCAATAACTGCCACGACGTACTTTATGTACCAAGACGACCTGAGCATTCTATCGAGGTCGTTCTCAACGTCGCCGAAAATTTGCACAGCACCGAGCGCGATAAGGTAGAACAAAACCGAGAGAGCGACAGCATGCCATACCTTGAAACCGCCCCACTCCCAGCCAAGCATCTCGCGAAATGAAAATCGCCGGAACCTAGTCACTACAAGCCAAGCCAGAACAAATGTAAAAATATGTGCCGGGATGACCGAGACAAAAGTTAGCAGGACCGCGATCGGGTCCGTTTTGGAAAACTCCAGGATGGCGTTTGGGTCGTTGAGCGGAACCTTACTCGCGAAAACGTACGGAGCGAGGAAAAGATTCTGAAATACAACGATAAACAGGATGCTGGCAACCCACACGCCAAAGGCAGCCCAGCCACCCCAAGGAGGGTTGTTTGGTGAATAGGCTGCTTCGGTATTTCGGTTAGCAGTAACGGAACTTTCTAGGTTATGTGCGTCTTCCACGTAAAAAGTCTAATCAAACAAAAGCCAGCCGCCAAGTATCGCAGATCCTCTCTTGTAATTGATGAAAAAGGTGGATAAACTGAAAGCCCGTGGAGAGACACGGGGAAAATCCACCAAAAAACGTAGTCGCGATCATACCTGCCCGGTATGCATCTACCCGTTTGCCCGGCAAAATGCTGCTTGAAATTGTGGGCAAACCTTTGATCGTGCATACGGCGGATCGTGCCCGGGAGGCCGGATCGGTTTCGCGCGTGATCGTTGCCACCGACGACGAACGTATTCTTAAAGCGGCTGAGGATGCTGGACACGAAGCGCTTTTGACCCGGGCCGACCATTTATCAGGCAGTGATCGTGTTGCAGAGGTTGCGGAAGCTTTACCCGAATTTTCGGTCATCGTAAACGTACAGGGCGATGAACCGGTGATCTCGCCGGAAACGATCGATCAGGCGGTTCGAGCTTTGATCGACGAACCATCGGCGGAGATGGCGACGACCTTCGAAAAGATCGGTAACATTGAGGAGCTTTTGGATCCAAACATCGTGAAGATCGCGGTCGGGGAAAATGGCAATGCGGTTTACTTCTCACGCTCGCCGATACCGTTTCCACGAGAGACAGCAATGCGGCACGGCGGTGATCTAGTGAATGCCGTGCAGCACGAGCCGGAACTATTAAGATCGTTTCATAAACACACAGGTCTTTACGTTTATCGCCGAGAGTTTCTTTTGAGGTTCACGAAAATGCGGACGACGCGATTGGAAAGATCTGAAATGCTCGAACAACTTCGCGCTTTGGAAAATGGTGCGCGAATAAAAGCCGTTGAATCGATCTCACGGTCGATTGGCGTCGATACGGAAGCTGATCTAAAACTTGTCCGTGCGTTGCTTGAAGCTGAGCAAAAGGCACATGAAATAGTAGCTTAATCAGAAGATACAAGAATATGACCAAGTATATTTTCGTAACGGGCGGTGTGGTTTCCAGCCTTGGTAAAGGTTTGGCGGCGAGTTCGCTGGGTTGCTTGCTAGAGGCACGCGGAATGAGCGTTCAGATGATGAAGCTTGATCCTTACATCAATGTCGATCCGGGTACGATGTCGCCATTTCAGCACGGAGAGGTTTTCGTTACGGATGACGGTGCGGAGACTGACCTCGACCTCGGCCATTACGAACGCTTTACTCACGCCAAACTTTCGCAGGCGAACAACTGGACCAGCGGCCGCATTTACCTTTCCGTGATCGAAAAGGAACGCCGCGGCGATTATCTCGGCAAGACCATCCAAGTAATTCCGCATATTACGGACGAGATCAAGGCGGCAGTTCGCACGGTCGCGGATATGCATAACCCGGATGTTTTGATCGTTGAGATCGGCGGCACGGTCGGCGACATCGAATCCTTACCTTTTATGGAAGCGATACGTCAGATGGGCAACGAAGTTGGCCGTGGAAACGCGATCTTTATACACGTGACGCTCGTGCCGTATATTGCCGCTGCGGGCGAACTGAAAACAAAACCGACGCAGCATAGCGTTCGCGAGCTTCGCGAGATCGGTATCGCTCCGGACATTCTGCTGTGCCGTGCTGACCGGCCGATATCGCCGGATATGCGACGGAAGATCGCCTTGTTTTGTAATGTGCAGGAAAATGCCGTGATCTCCGCTCTGGATGTTCCCACGATCTATGAAGTTCCGCTTGCGTTCCATGAACAAGGGCTTGATGAGCTGATCGTTCAGGACCTTGATCTGAGCGAGAAGTTCCCGAATTCTGATCTGAAACGTTGGCGTGACCTAGTTGCCACGATCAAAGATCCTTCCGCCGGAGCTGTCCGTATTGCTATCGTCGGCAAATATGTAGAATTGGAAGATTCATACAAATCGCTGCGCGAAGCCCTGACCCATGCCGGCGTCGCGAATGATCTGCGGGTGAATGTTACCTGGATCGAATCCGAAAATCTGATGAAGGAAAATTACGAGAGCGACCTTCAGGATTTCGACGCTATACTTGTTCCGGGAGGCTTTGGCAAACGCGGAATTTCCGGAATGCTTCGGGCAATAAAATATGCCAGGCGTTCGGGCACGCCATATTTTGGTATCTGCCTTGGAATGCAGACCGCCTGCATTGAATTTGCCCGCAACGAATGCGGTCTCCGCGATGCGGATTCGACCGAATTTAATGAAAACACTCCATTTCCCGTAATATTCAAGCTACGCGATCTTGTCGGAGTTGATGAACTCGGCGGCACGATGAGGCTCGGCGCGTGGGATTGCGACCTAAAGGAGGGGGCTCTTGCACGTGAAGTATATGTCGGTGCAGAACGCATTAGTGAACGTCACCGGCATCGTTTTGAGTTTAATCCTGAATATCGACAGGTGCTTGAGGGCCAAGGCATGGTTTTCAGCGGCATCTCGCCGGACGGGAAGTTCGTGGAGATAATTGAACTGCCGCGGGATGTCCATCCGTTCTTTATCGCCTGTCAGTTCCATCCTGAATACAGGTCAAAACCTCTTGATCCGCATCCTCTTTTTACATCCTTCATCAAGGCTGCATGGGAGAATCGGCTGAGAAGCGAAAATATTGAACACGACGTTTCAAGCGATAAGCCGTTGGATATATCAGAGCGAATTGAGATCGCGACTGAGAAATAATAAAAAAACAGCCGCTCAATTGAACGGCTGCTAAGGTTTATTCGAAGATGTAGGAAGTTAGGCCAGCGCCTGTACCTACCATTTGCCGGTCTTGCCTGAAGTTTTCACTTCAACTTCCTTCACCAAGCCTTTTCCTTGCTGAGTGCCGGATACGAATCTAAGATCAAAGATCGAATCAGACACGCTTATTCCAATGCTGGGTTCCGGGAAGTAGTAACGTGGATTATTAACTGACACCACATAGAACTCGCCCGATGGAATTCCTTCAAACCTGAAATAACCAAAGGTGTTGGTCATCGTGGTCCAGGATTGGCCATTTTCCGGGTTCACTATCGATACACTAACACGAGCGAGTCCCGTTGAAGCATCATCCTCAACACGGCCACCAATATCAACGGGGGCTGATGAGGGATTCAGCAGAGCTATACCAGTAGGATCGGAGTCCGAAGGCGTTTGATAACCCACCTGAGAGAAACAGTCACTCGTCGTACAATGGACCGAGTAGCCAGCAACCGTTGGCTGGGGGGTATTGTCGGTCGTATCCGTTCTCACTCCGCCGTCCGGCATTCCTGTACCGGTCGCGGTGGCCTGATTTAGGTGTTCACCATAATTGTTCACCACGGTTTTTACTCTGATAGTAATGCGGGCTCCGGGAGGTAGTGCCGCTCCGGGCTGAAGCATATTTGTAACGCCGATCCCGTTATATGAAGGATTTAAGGTTGCAACTGCTCCTCCTTCAAGGGTCATCGTAAGCGGTGATACAAATGTAAGATCCGGAGTTTCCAAAGGATCATTGATCTGGAAATTTACGACCGGAGCCTGCCCAGCATTGATATACTGAATGGTCCATTCAACAGTATCGCCCGGGGAGAGAGTAATAGGCCCGGTATTGGTATGCATCCTAACCGCTTTGTAACCGCGCACCACAGGAATACTCAAAGCACAGGCCGGACGTCTTGCAGGAATGAGTACTGCGTTCAAGATCATCCTCTGAGCGTTCCGACGAACAAGATTCGCATTGGCCGGAGTGGTGTCGCGATAGTAATCGTGCCCACCGAGCGTCATTACGTGTCCACCGCCGCCGGTTGTTGTTGGAATTTTTCCGATGGCTGCAATATCAGTATTCGTCCATCCGGAATTGTTATTGCGGACCGCAGAGGCCGCACCATTCCAATAGTTGCCGAAACCGCCTACAACGCTCCATTCTGAAACGGCACCGCCAACATCGCCCGGAAATGCCCCTACGAACTGATTGAACGGCATTGATGGATTAGGAAATATCTGGTTGGTGGAGTCAGTACCCGTAGGCCTGCTCGGGAATTGGCTGCTGGCTCCAAACAAGTCAAAACCATTGGCTGATAGAAATCTTGGGCTTTGGTTTTGCTCATAATGAGTTATTGATTCGCACTGGATCAGGAAATTCCCTCCGTTCTCAACGAATGATTTGAAAGCGTTATAAAACGGAGCTGAGGTTGCGTGGGCCTGAGTAGCCATCGTGTAGCAACTGTTCGTGCCGATATCGATGTCCTGAACAGGAGCAAAATAACCTTGAAGTTTGGCCTCGTTAAAAAGCACCGTGTGCGGATCTCCGCCCCAACCGCCGTTCACAGGGCCTACCGCAACCAGCGGCTTGTGCGTCAGGGTATAACGAATCGGAGCAGTGATCTGTGCATTCGTCTGATATACGCGGACATCGTCGGCGGTCCCTGAGATCTCATTGTTGAATGTAGTTATTATCGGGTTTGCCAGTGCCGCATATTCTTGTGTAATTATCAACGGACCTCCGGCGAAGTTTCTATCTGCCGGCCCTGTAAGACAATTTTGTCCCGAGATCCGGGTAACATTCGCAGTGAAATCAGTTGCATCTTTCGACGCCTTATTAGCGATAGCCCACTTTAGCGGGATATTGTTGTGAAGTAGACGTACAGCTAAACCGTAAGCCTTCAAGTTAAATGCGGGACCACTGCAGCCTGACCCTGCATTACCCTGCATCTCATTATCCATCGCTATGATCAGCGAGCCGGACGGGATCGTTTCGTTCGAAGATGTTCCGGTTTGGGATAGCGAATCTACCGGGATCAAAAGTAAAACTATCAATAACGACGCGCTCAACAGCGCTCCTATACTCCGTTGGGGGAATCTAGACATAATATTCTCCTACAAGCTCTTTACTCCAATAGCCGGTCAAAATTAGATTCCGGCCCCATTAAAAAATCCGACGAAGTTCGCACAAACGCGAATGTTCGGACAAAGAAAAACTAAAGTGTGAAAACTTTCTACCACAAAACAGTCTTAAAGTAAATACTTAAATTACCCTGTTACATTATTGTTCTCAAACGTGATAGACCACTTAAATTGGTTCCTCACTTTGATGAATTTCGGAAAAACGATTAACGCTCTAGTGCCCAAAAGCTCCTATAACCTAAGCTGCGCGTTCGCATCATTGATCGGCTGTTGAGCCTGCGTTTGAAGCAGATTGCCCACAAAGGGTAAGCCGCCGATCATCACATAGCACGCAATTGCCGACGAGACTAGCAAGGTCCACATCTTTCCACGAAATGACATATAATTACCTCTTTGATACTACGGGCGAAAATACGTACTGGTTGCATTTCCGCTTTTCAAAAATTATCCAACATCGAACTACGTGGCGCAACAAATAGATACAACTAATCCCCAGCAGATTGCAGAACGTTGTGCCTTTCCATTGTCTGGGCGGATCATTGCCATTGATCCGGGAATGAAACGGGTCGGTGTGGCTGTATCTGATGAATCGCAAACAATTGCGCGTCCGATCCGTCGCTTGGAGAGAACTTCCTGGAAAAACCTGCTTGCGGACATCAAGGACATCGTTCGCGAGTTTGATGCCGTGGCACTGGTGATTGGTTTGCCGCTCGCATCCGACGGAACTGAAAGCGAGATGTCTGCGGAGGCTCGTGATATGGCTAGAAAACTTGAACTCTCATTGGAGATCGCAGTTTTCCTGCAAGATGAGCGAGTTACAAGCTATGAAGCAAAAGCGAAGCTCTGGGAAAGAGGCATTTCTCTCCGCGAAACCCGTGATCGGGTTGACAGCGAAGCCGCAGCATTGATCCTCACCGATTTCCTCACGGCTGTTGAACAGGACAGACAGGGATAATGTTCCCCAACTCCTACGGAACCAACCGCAGTTCACTTTTTGCCGCCTTCTTTACACTCTCCGGAGAGAAAGGAAGGACCGCTGGCATCCCGGTCAACCAAGATTCGAATTGATCTTTGTAATAGGGAGAATTGGGAAGCCCACTTTGACCTAATGGGATCACAAGACGTGTGGCGTCCCAGTTCCCGGGCGATGCGATCAATCGCATAGACACTCCTGATCCGACATTTGGTGTCGATCCAGTGCCTGGTGTCGGCGCTGACGGCGTCGCGAATTGACCGCCGACAAGCGGCGCAGCCGCCAGCGGATGCTGGAAACGTGCAGGATTTACTTTCCCGAATGTCCATTGGCCGCGATCGTTTCCGTAAGACCTCGTAAATGCCGCCGCTGCTTCGGTGTCGCATGCCCTCAAAAGTGATGGGTAGTCATCATAACCTGCTGGGAGCCAGCGTTTCACATTTTCACCTATAATCCAATGCAAAAGCCGTTCACGTATGATGTTCGCGGGAACCGGACGATTCGCGGCAGCTATTTTGTTTGAAACGCAGGTTCGGATCTCATTAACAAGCAACGCGGCCTGGGATCCCGGCACCATTCGACCATCCCATTCCCTAAGTATCTTGATGGTATCTTCTGAAGCGGAGCCCAACCCAACGATCTCTTTAGCAAGCATCGAATGGGGAATACTGTAAGAATCCATCTGTGCGGCCGTTGTCGAATCCATCGTAGCCTTGGGATCGGCAGACAACAGATCTTGCAAACGACGAGCACGCCACGGCGGTGCGAAATCTCGAATAAGCTGCGGATACCTATACCCTGTGCCGGCTATCCGCTGATTAGCTGTCACTATAAAACCTGCGGGTGGATTATACAGATTCGGCAATTCATCAAAGGGTATCCATCCGATCCAGTCGCCGTCCGAGGTGGCTCCCTTGTAGGGTAGGCCGCCGTCCCCCTCCTTCCTGATCGGGATCTTTCCGGCTATGTGCCAACCGATATTCCCCTTTACATCGGCGTAAACAAAATTCTGCGTCGGCCCTCCGTAATTGCTGAGTGCTTTCTTGAACTCATTCCAATCCCGAACTCGATTTAGATTATAAAAAGCATCGAACTCTCGATTCTTGGGATCCAATGCCGTCCATTTGAGCGAAAGCACCTGTCCGCCGGTTTCGATTATTACCGGTCCATTTCTTGTTTCCTTTACCTCAAAGCTTTCGGCGACTGTATTCGGGCTTAGAAGATTTTCACGGACGCGGATCTCTTCCCGTCTGATGTTCGGCTCTGCCCACCCGGTCGGTGTCCTGTACTTACCCTCTGAATTGAACTCTTCGTGATACAGATCCTGCACATCGGGACCGACGTTCGTTGCACCCCACGCGATGTGCTCATTATGACCTAGAACAACGCCGGCAACACCGGGCAACGAAACACCCGCAACTCGATTGCCAGGCATCGCAAGTTGAACGATATACCAAATACCCGGAGCCGTCGGTGCAAGATGTGGATCATTGGCAAGGATCGGTTTTCCGTCTGCTGTTCGTTTTCCGGAAATAACCCAGTTGTTGCTTGCCGCAAGATCCTCAGCATAAAGCCCGATCGATCCAAGTGAGCTCTTTCTAACCCGCATCTGCTCGTCAGCAATCGCGAGAAGAGCATTCAATCGATCGGAGCGGTTATCGACGGATGGAGGGTAACCGGTGTTTAAAGAACCCTTTTCGACGTCTTTGCCAAAAAGGATGACGTCATAGCGGCTTATAGGATTTGTCAGGTCGGCAAGTTTTCCAGCATCAAAGCCAATCAGAGATTCCCGGATCAGGTCCGCACGAAAGGTCGTGCTCAATGCATCAGCGAGTATTTTACCAATAACGATAGAGTCTGCTGGCGTCCAATGGCGAGGCTTGACTTGCAATATCTTGAATTCCGGAGGCAAGGTTTCACTCGTAAGCGAATCGATGTAGGCGTTTACTCCGCGAGCATATTGCTCTAACGCTTCGCGAAGCGGCTTGTCCGTTTCTTTCAAAGTTTGCTCAGCAATACTTGAAAAACCGAATCGTCGCCAACGCTTGTCTTCATCCAGCCTGATCCTGCCGAAAAGTTCCGCCGTCTCGCCCCGCGCGACCCGCCGCATCATCTCCATTTGCCAAAGCCGATCGCTTGCCGTAACGTAGCCCTGTGCAAACATCAGGTCGGCCTCGCTCTTTGCTTCAATGTATGGCACCCAGCGTCCGTCACGAATTACCGTTACCGGTTCCTTTAATCCTAAAAGTTTTAATTCACTAACAGATGTCTGGGCACTCGTCGATATGAAAAAAAGACCGACAGACACAATAAAGACCGGCAAGATGAACAGTCGCTTCATGGCTTTGAAGATACAAAAAACTGCCAAAAACTCCAACTGCGGGAATTTGGGGATCGTTTAATGGAAGCTGGAGTCTGATATCTGGTCAATTGCGTGTTGGAGTATCGGTTTGATGACATCAAAGCATTCTGCAACGGCCTTCGGAGAGCCGGGAAAGTTGATAATAAGCGTGTTGCCACAAATTCCTGCGACACCGCGGGAAAGCATCGCCATGGGTGTCCTTTCCATCGAAGCTCTGCGGATAGCCTCAGCAATTCCTGAAGCTTGGCGTTCAATGACCGATAACGTCGCCTCCGGCGTATTGTCACGCGGTGAGAATCCGGTGCCACCGGTCGTTAGAACAAGGTTAACGTCGTCTCGGATCACGAATTCAGTCAGCGTTTGGCGAATGGAATCCAGATCATCCTTAACTATGCGTCGATCAACTATCTCCGCTCCGATTGAGACCAGCAATCCAACGAGAATTGTGCCGGAGACATCGTTATCCAAGTGACGCGTATCGCTTGCGGTCAACACTGCTGACCGTATGATGGTCTTAGATCTGGTCATTGATCAACCTACCGTCGTTTCGATCTTTTCTATAGCACGCTGGCGGTGGCTGTAAAGCACGCTAAGGAAAACACCGAGCACAACAAAAAACATACCGGCTAACGATGAGATATTCTGGACTTCACCAAATATGATCCAGCCGATCGTTACTGCATATATCAGGCCAGTGTAGTTCACTATAGCGACACCGGCAACGGCTTCTTTCTGCAAAGCATTCGTCAAAAATATCTGACCCAATTGAGAGAAAACCCCGATCAGAAAAAGCCATAGCCAGTCCCAGCCAGTCGGCATTTTGAAATCAAAGAATAGCGAAACAAAGCCCACAAGCACCCCTACAAGTTGAAAGTGGAGGACTATTGTCAGCGGGTGTTCCTTTCCTTTTAGGCTGCGGACCAGATTGTAAGCGACCCCCGAACCAAATGCCGAGATAATTCCTATCAGCAAAAAGAACCAGGATATTCTTGGGTCAAAACGTTCTATCAATAACACTCCCGAAAAGGCGATCGCATAGAACAGCCATTGGACAGGACGCACGCCCTCTTTCAAAACGAATATCGCGATTATTGTAGTAAAGATCGGTGAAAGGTATTGGATGGTCATCGCCGAAGCCAGCGGAATATTCTGAACAGTAATAAAGAACAATGCCAGGGCAAGCGTTCCAAATATCCCTCTTAACAGGAGGAATGTTCTATTCGATCCTTTCCAATCCGCACCGGCGTGGTAAAGCCCGATCAGGCAGAATATAGTTGCCAGCAGACAGCGAAAGAACACAACTTCCATCGCCGGAAGATGTGAGACCTGTTTTACAAAAACGTTTGCGAGCGAAAATGACAGCGTAGAGAGAAACATCGCTCTAACGCCTGCGGTAAGGAATGTGCGGTCTGCGTTCAAGATCGTTCGGCATCCTGAGAGCCACAGCCACAATCAACGTCGCAGCCGGGCTTGACCCTGAATTGATGCGATCGGCGCGCTAAACGCACACCAAAATAAAGTAGCGATCCGGCGACGATCAGAGAAACGGCGATGCTCTGCAGATCCATAGGCTATCCAAAACCTAACAGCTTCCCGCCTTGGTATGTTATCAGAGCACCGACGTATGCGAGAGCTGTCATATAAGCGACCATAAACAGCGGCCATTTCCAGGAATTCGTCTCCCGCCGTACGACTGCCATAGTTGACATACACTGCATCGCCAGTACAAAGAATACCATCAGGGTTATCGCCGTCAGAGGGGTAAACGCTGCAGAACCGTCATCACGTTTTGCATTCCGTATAGCGGAAAGCAATGTCTCTGAGCTCTCATCCGCATCCTTCCCAACGCTGTAGATTATGCTCAATGTAGAAACGACCACTTCACGCGCCGCAAAGCTTGCGATCAAGGCCACACCGATCTTCCAATCAAATCCGAGCGGTGCGATAACTGGCTCGATCGCGTGTCCGAGCATTCCAGCATAGCTATTTGCAAGCTGTTGAGATTCTGCGATCCGCCCGGCATTATCCGTGTCAGTTATTGCGGAGGGTTGAGCGGATCTTGGGAAGTATGCCAATGCCCACAGAATTATCGATATGGCAAGGATCACCGTTCCGGCACGTTTAACGAACAACCATGAGCGTTCCAGCATATTCTGGACTACGGTTCGGACGTTCGGCATCCGATAGGGCGGCATTTCCATAATGAAAGGCGGCGGCGGCGCCTTGAGAATAGTTCGCTTGAAGATGAATGCGGCCAATATTGCTACGACAATGCCCAAAAGATACATACCGAGCATTATCACCGCGCCCAGCGATAGGAACCCAAAAACGAGCTGAGAAGAAAAGAACGCTGCGATCATAAGCGTATAGATCGGCAGCCTTGCCGAACAGCTCATAAACGGTGCGATCAATATCGTAGCGAATCTATCACGCGTATTCTCGATCGTCCGCGTTGCCATTATTCCCGGGATCGCACAGGCAAAGCTGCTTATAAGCGGCAGGAAAGCCTTTCCATGAAGCCCGACGCGGCTCATTAATTTGTCCATTAGGAATGCCGCACGCGCCATATATCCGGAATCTTCAAGTATCGAAATGAAAAGAAAAAGCAAAAGTATCTGCGGAAGGAAGACAAGCACACCACCAACGCCGGCAATTATGCCATCTGCCAGGAGGTCGGCTAAAATACCCTCTGGCATCGATGATCTTACTGTATCTGCCAGTGCTCCGAAGCCCTGATCCATCAGGTCCATCGGAACCGCAGCCCACGAAAATATCGTCTGGAAGATCGCCAACAGGACGCCAAGCAAGATGATCAAACCAAAAAAACGATGGGTCAATACGGAAGAATGACATTTTCCTCGTTTCGGGCGGAAGTGATGCTAGGGTATTTCGCTCAAATGATCGTGGTCTTTCATGGTTCGTCGCGGATACCCCGTTGATCAAAGGCTCACCCGGAAGCGGCATTTTTTCGATCGCGATGCGTGATGCAAAAAACGGCGTTATTGTCGGCGGCAATTATCAAGAGCCGGAAAAAAGCGAAAACAACCTTGCCTTTACTTCTGACGGCGGAAGAACCTGGACTGCCGGAAACGGTTTAAACGGTTATCGCTCCGCTATTGCCTATATTGACCCACAAACTCTCATCGCGGTTGGTACAAATGGTACAGACATCTCTGCGGACGGCGGCAAAACGTGGAAACACGTTGGGAACGAGAATCTGAACGCCGTCGCTGTAAAAGGCCGCAACGCAGTTTGGGCTGTCGGCCCCAATGGATTGATCGTAAAGTTTCGTTCTTGACCCACAGCCTGCTCATCTAAAAAACAGGTCTGCTTATCGGTCATCAGATAGTCCTCTGATCTATCAGGTCTGACCATAAATAATCTTTCAGTGTAACGATCGACAGGCCTGCCAAGCTCCACATAAGAAATGCAAGCTATTTTCGTTAATTACTGTTTTTCAATGTCTCTCAGCAATGATCAAAACAAATAAAAATGAAGGAGGGGACACCTCTAATACGTGATATTTATTTTCAGGGTGCTGTAACAGAACTGTCGCTAAAACAACCTCTTATTCCTTTAACCGCGAGTTCAAGGTTCTCCATCGAGCTTGCATAAGATACACGCAGGAAACCGTCTGCTCCGAATCCGGCCCCGTCGGTAACGACTACGTAAGCCTCATTGAGAAGATGATCGGCGACATCTGCAGACGTTCGAAAGTCATCACCGAGCAACTCCCTCACATCAACAAAGGCATAGAATGCCCCTTCCGGCATGGCACATTTGAATCCACGAACTCGATTCAATTCAGGAATGAGCCATTCTTTTCGATCCCTGTATTCGGCGAGCATCTCTCCGACCGAGGTCATCATCTGTTCGCGTTCATTCAAGGCTCTTGCGCAGGCATATTGCACGAATGAGGCCGGATGAGTGGCAGAATGGCTTTGCAGTTTGACCATCTGTTTCGTCCATTCAGCATTTGCGATAGTGAATCCGATACGCCATCCGGTCATAGCAAATGTCTTCGAAAAGCTTCCTGCTATACAAACGTATTCCAGCAATTCCGGAGGCAAGACCGCTGATGTGAAAACCTGAGCTGGAGGATACGCAAAGAAGAGATAGCATTCATCGGTCAACACATAAACATCATTCTCTGCACACGTCTCGACGATCCGCCGCATTTCGTTCGCAGGGATGACACGTCCGGTAGGATTGTTCGGTGAATTTATTATCAGGAGTTTTGTCTTGTCGGTGATCGCATCTTTAACTAGGTCAGCGGTCAGGACGAAATCCGTTTCTTCAGTTTCGATGAATACATTATTTGCAGAGCAAAATGCCCCGATCTCAGGGAATGTGACCCAATAAGGCTTCGGGATCAGGACCTCATCGCCCGGATCAAGTATAGAGCAGGCAGCGTTGAATAATGCCTGCTTGCCGCCGCACGACGCGGCAACTGCCGATGCGGAAAACGATGAACCAAATCTTTCACTGAAAAACCCTGCGACCGCTTCCTGAAACGGCTTCATCCCCGCGCTCGAGGTGTATTTAGTAAGTCCTTTCTGTAAACCCTCGATAGCGAATTGCTTGATGAACTCCGGCGTATCAAAATCAGGTTCACCGACTGTCAGGTCAATTACCTGTTTGCCTGTGTCACGCAGTGCGGCAGCGGTCTGCGCTGCCTTCAGGGTGGACGACGCCTGCATCCGGGCAACGTTCTGGGAAACGGGGAAGCTTTTCATAGTTTATATTTTGTCATACTGGGCGAATGTCTGAAACCCGATGGAATCGGGAGCAGATCAGGTAAATGTTTCGGCAGCTCCACCAGCAAATTAGTAGGTTCTCAACATTTCCTTATAACTCTCAAAAGTCCTTCCGATCTCATCCATCGAATCGCCGCCGAATTTTTCGCGCATCGAATTGGCAAGCACCACGGCGAGCATCGCCTCTCCGATCACGCCTGCCGCTGGGACGGCGGTGATGTCGGAACGTTCGAATGCAGCCAGTGAAGGTTCTTTGGTATTTATATCTACTGACTCAAGGGCCTTTCGCAGAGTCGAGATAGGCTTCATATATCCACGAACTCTTATCTCCTCTCCGTTGGTTATGCCACCTTCCAGTCCTCCCGCACGATTGGTGCGACGAACAAAACCGGGATCGCCAGCATCAATCGCTGGAATTTGCACATCGTCTTTTGTCGGGTTTTCAACCAGAGATCCAAATAGATCTCATCGTGAACTTCAGATCCCGGCTTGGCGGCATTTGTGATACCAGAACCGACCTCGACAGCTTTGACGGCGTGGATCGACATTATAGCTCGAGCGATGCGACCATCCAGCTTCTCTTCCCAACTCGTATGTGAGCCGAGACCGACGGGAACACCCCGCGCTACTACTTCGAAAACCCCGCCAAGCGTATCTCCTTTCGCTTTCGCCGCATCGATCGCTTCGATCATTTTGGCCTCGATCGTAATGTCTGAGCAGCGAAGAGGCGATTCCTCTTTAATGGCAGCTATAGTGTCCCAGCTTGCTTCCAACGGCACATCAGGCACAGATCCGAGCTTTGCCACATGACTTTTGATCTCTACGCCGAACTCAGCAAGAAACTGTTTTGCGATCGCACCTGCAGCGACACGAGCCGCGGTCTCACGGGCAGAAGCACGTTCCAGAATGTCGCGCAGATCACGGGTTTGGAATTTCTGGCCGCCCGCCAGATCAGCGTGCCCGGGCCGTGGTCGGGTAACAACACGCCGCACCTGCGGAGCATCTGCATTTTCAACCACAACAGGATCAGACTCGGTAATTCCGGACTCAGATGGCGACATAATGTCTTGCCAATGAACGAAATCTTTGTTTTCTATCATAAGCGCGATAGGTGATCCAATGGCTCTGCCGTGGCGGACGCCGGAGAGGATCTGAACCGTATCCGATTCTATCTTCATTCGCCCGCCGCGTCCGTAACCCTGCTGTCGGCGCCAAAGTTCCCGATCGATCAAAACAGACTCTATTCGAAGACCAGCGGGCACTCCTTCTACTATTGCAATAAGTGCCGGTCCGTGAGATTCGCCTGCAGTTGTGAACTTAAAATGCATCAAAACGATTTTGCCACATAGGACATCGATAAGTTCAATCTGAAATAGAAGTAAGAAAATAATTAAGGTAGCCTACGCGACCTTCTTTTCTCCTGCCTCTTCGTTCAGTACGATGGGTGAGACACGTTTTCGAAGGACTATCAGTGCGATCGCGGTAAGTATCAGCACTCCGCCGAAGATGGTATGCGGCGGCATCGTTTCACCCAGAAAAATATTCCCGACCAATACTGCGATCAGCGGCGTTACAAGTGAGATCATCATTGCCTTTGTTGATTCTATTCGGGCAAGCAACCAATAATAGAGCCAAAATGCTGCGATCGTCCCGGCTATGGTCAAATATAATACTGAGAAAACAGCGCGTGCAGACCAATTGTGGACCAGCGGACCACCCTCGGCAATAAACACGTAGGTCAATAGGATAGGCAGGCCGCAAAGCATCTGTCCGGTCAACAAACTTGCGGGATGGATGCCTCCGCCTTTCGCCTTGACCAGAATAGAGGCCTGCGCAGCGGCGAATGAGCCTGCGACGATCGCAACTGAACCGGCAAACGCCAAAATACTCTCTACTCGAAGCTGATCGTAAAAGATCACTGCGACGCCGGCTATCCCGATCAGAACCGCCGCGATCTTTTGTTTCGTAATGCGTTCGTTCGGCAGAAAGATCCAAGCGAGCCCGAGGCCAAATACAGTGATCATCGCCTGAAGAACCGCCGCAAGACCCGACGTGATATATTGTTCAGCCCAGAAAACCGTGCTGTAATTCACAGAAAATTGGAGAATGCCGGTCAAAGCGATCAACCGCCATTCGGTTATGGAATTTGGCCACGGCAATCTTTGAAAGTAAATGATGGGCAATAAGATCGCCACAGCGAGGACAAAACGTGCAGATGCAAAGGTTATAGGCGGAAGATCATCAAGCCCGATCTTTATAAATATCCACGTTGTGCCCCAGATAACACAAAGGAGAAGCCAGACAAATACTTTCATATTGGCTTAGTTACCCGCCTCCACAGTTTGGCGGCGAGACTAAATTTCTCTCTAGCTTCGTTCAAAAAAGCTTAATGACGTTTCGCCCTGCTTTAGAATACGCCACCGTCGAAGATGGCCGATCGCGTCCGGCAGAGCATTCTTTGAATGGTGTTCCGCTATCAAGATCCCGCTCTTATTCAAAAGTCGGCTTTCCGGCAGGGCGAACTCCAGAAGTACGACCGTGTAATCAGTCTCATATGGCGGATCATAGAACACTATGTCCCATCCATAACGGTGCTCACGCCCGCAGAAATTTTCGGCGGAAAGTGCGTGAATCTCAGTTTTTTCCTCAGGAATATTGAGTGAGTCAAGGTTCTCTTCCACCAACGCACAGGCTTTGCGCGAGCGGTCAACGAATGTCGCATGCTCAGCACCCCGTGAAACGGCTTCGATGCCGATCGCCCCTGTACCGGCACAGAGATCGAGAAAGCGAGTAGTCTCATTAATTTGCGTAGCAAGGATATTGAAAAGCGTCTCACGCAGCCGATCAGATGTTGGACGTGTCCTTTTATCAGGAGGGCTTTTCAAAATTCTACCGCCATAGGTACCGCCAATTACGCGCATACTTCTATCCTATCCCAGCAAGACGATATTTTGCATCGCTGCGCACGCGTTCGATCAAAGACCGAGTCTCCTTTGAGTTTCGTTCACGAGAGAGCAGTCTTTCGGCTTCGGCCCGGGCGTCGATCAGTATCTCAATATCACGCACAATGTTCGCAAGCTTGAAGATCCGAATTCCAGATTGGCGTGTTCCAAGTATTTCACCTTCGCCGCGTAGCTCGAGGTCCTTTTCTGCTATCTTGAAGCCGTCATTGGTTTCTTCCATTATTCCAAGCCGTTCCTTAGCAATTGCTGTCTTTTTATCGCCGGTCAGCAATACACAGTAACTTTGTTCGGCACCGCGTCCGACCCGCCCACGAAGCTGATGAAGCTGAGAAAGCCCGAAACGCTCGGCGTGTTCGATAACCATTATCGACGCGTTCGGAACATCTACACCGACCTCGATCACAGTTGTGGAGACAAGAACATTGATCTCGCCCGCCGCAAATGCTTTCATTATGTTTTCTTTCTCATCGGCCTTCATGCGGCCGTGAAGCAGTCCGACACGATATCTTGGAAAGACCTTGTCGCGTAATTCTTCATACATCTCCGAGGCAGCCTTCAGATCGAGCTTTTCTGATTCTTCGACAAGTGGATAAACCACGTACGCTTGCCGCCCAAGTTTAAGTTCACGTTCGATGCCTTTGTAAACCCCTTTGCGTTTATCCTCACCTACCACGACTGTTTTTACAGGCGTTCGTCCTGGCGGAAGTTCGTCTATTATCGAAATATCCAGGTCACCATAGACGGTCATCGCTAGCGAACGCGGGATGGGGGTCGCGGTCATAACAAGGACGTCGGGATTTTTCCCAAGGCGTTTCAACGCAGCCCGCTGGAGCACCCCGAAACGATGCTGTTCGTCGATCACTGCTAGTCCGAGCTTATCGAATTCAACGGCGTCCTGGATCATCGCGTGTGTTCCAACAACGACCTGCACCTCACCATCTCTGATCTTTGAGTAAAGTTTACGTTTGGCCGCAGCACGGAGGCTTCCGGTGAGAAGACCTACGGTATAACCTGCTGGCTCAAAAAACTCTTTTGCCCGTTTGAAGTGCCCCTTATCGAAGCACTCAATGGGGTTCGGCCTGCTACGTCCGGTTATGTTCGGATCAACAATCTAGATCTTTACCGAAACCTTGATTCGCTGAAACAGTCGATCGGTTATGTTCCCCAGGAAGACATAATCCATCAAGAACTAAGCGTTTTTCGTACATTGTATTACGTCGCAAAGCTACGGCTTCCTTCTGATGTTTCAAGAAAAGAAATAGTGAGCATCATAGAAGAGGTGCTTGACGTAACGGGCCTTTCTGAACGGCGTAACGTGGCGGTTTCGGACCTTTCCGGTGGGCAGAGAAAGCGTGTTTCTATGGCTGTGGAATTGATCACAAAGCCATCGGTGATCTTTCTTGATGAGCCGACATCAGGTCTAGACCCGGCAACGGAAGATAAGATAATGAAGCTCTTCCGGCAGATCGCCGAGTCGGGCCGGACGGTAATAATGACGACCCATGCGATGGAGAACGTAGGGCTGTTTGACAAGATCGTCGTTCTGATGCGAGGCAAGCTAGTTTTTTTTGGAACGCCGAACGATGCCCTCAAGCACCTTGGTGCGTCAAGCTTTAAGCAACTTTATGACCGCTTAGAAACTCCTGTTTCAGACGGTCGTGTAAAAACAAATAGTGTATCGAGCGAGGTTATCGCCGAAGAATGGAAACAGAGATACTTAAAGACATCGCAGTACTCCGAATTAATAAAGAAACCGCTTAGTGAGATCCGCTCCTTTTCGTCATCGGGACGACGGTCGAGATCGCGCCTTGGGCTGTTTGGTTCTGTTCGCCAATTCTTCGATCTTTCGAGACGCTATTTCGAGGTGTTGCTTAGAGATAAACTGAATTTGGCGATACTGTTTCTGCAAGCACCCATAATTGCGTTGATGACCTTTCTCGTCATCGGCGCCAAGTCTCCCCGTGATTTTGTCTATTTTGTGCTGTCCCTAGTTTCAATATGGTTTGGAACCAGCGTTTCAGCAAGGGAGATCATCAGGGAAAGACCTGTGTATAGGCGGGAGAGAATGTTCAATTTGGGCATTATTCCCTATCTTGCCTCAAAATTTTTTGTGCTTGGTGTGATCGTTTTCATCCAATGCTTGATGTTTTTCGTCCCCTTGAAATTCTTTGACCTGATCGGGGCGATGCTAATGCCTGGAGAATTATTGGGAATTCCCCAGTTCTGGACAATGCTTCTCACCGCAAGTGTTGGGATGGCATTGGGGCTGTTGATCTCCGCTCTTTTCAAGACTCAAGAGATCGCGACAAGTTTGGTGCCGCTGATACTGATCCCTCAAATATTATTTTCAGGATTGGTCGGAGTTCCGCAAGGGATAAACAAGGTTATTGGATTGACGATGCCATCTGCATGGTCATTCGATACGATGAAGCGGTTCTCTACCCTTGAAACGCTCGAACCTGAAGGAGCTATGCCGGGAGATTCGACGAAAGGGCTAGGCCTTTATAAGTTCATTGAGAAAGAGAACGACGAAACGCTGAAAAAGGCTGAACGCGATCTTGCCGATTACAAGCAAATGAGCGGAGGAGCAAGTCCGGTTGACGAACAAGGCAATCCGACGCCGCTGGCTGAACGACTAAAAGTGCCGGAGATCAAGAGGATTCCTGACGACCTCAGCGGCTATGTAACGTTCATGCACCCATGGATGAATGAAGTTTTAAATCAGCTGGTGCTGATGTTAATGTTTTGGATACTGGTGTTTTTCACATTGATCGTGCTGAAGTTGAGGGATGCCAGATAAGATGTGGAGTTTAAATGAGATCTGTGATCAAAAAAATAGCTTTTTTTCTAGTCCTTGCGATTATGTTTACAGCCTTAACCGGTTGCAATACAAGCAACGGCACCAATGCTAATAGTGGCTCTTCGGAGTCTGGTCAGAATGGAAAGCCACAGCCAGACACGTCCGGAAAGCCAAAGCCACCGATGCTGATGTCTTCGATCGCAAATGCCGAACTAAGTCTCATTGACGGGACGACGACCAAGATCGCAGACCGGAAAGGGAATGTCCTAGTGCTGAATCTTTGGGGAATCTGGTGCGTCCCCTGCCGCAAGGAAATGCCACATTTACAGGAGCTTCAGGAAAAGTATCGTGATCAGGGTTTTCAGGTGCTCGGCCTGAACGTTGGCGATGATTGGGGGAAACCCGAAGATCCCGAAAAGATCAAGAAATTCGCATCTGAATTGAAACTCGATTACGAAATGGCCACAATCCCTGAATCGATAACGAAGGATTTCTACAAAATGGCTCAAAGTGAAGCGGTTCCGACAACCGTTGTAGTAGATCGTGAAACTCGAGTTAGGGGCATCTTCGTTGGTGGAAGCGATCGTGTGATAGCTCGGCTCAAGGATCTTGTTTCCAAAGTCATCGCAGGCGATGAATCTGAGGCCGTTTCGAAAGAGGGTGTCGGTGCAGGCAGCGTGAACAACGGCGGCCAGAAAATGGAATTAAAGGAAGTTGGGCCGGAGAATTAAAACAAGTTATTTGAAAGATATAACGCTTAGGAAGTGTCGGGAAGCTTTAAGAAAAGGCTTCCCGATTTTTATTCGAATCTATCAACTCTTTGGACGGAGGCTGGCACCTTTGGTTCGACCAGTATGGTTTTGAATTTTGCAAGTGAAACAAGACCGGGAGCGGCTCCCTTTGGCTTATTAACAAACTTTCTCTGCGTGTAGTTGACAGCCGCCTTCACCTGCTTTCGGCCCTGCGAATAAAATGCAGCAAGTTCCGCAGCTTCGATCAAAGTTCGATCAGATACAGTCTTCTTTCCAGAATCACGGATCACCACGTGCGACCCCGGATAATCTGCCGCATGCATCCATATATCTAGTGAACGGGCAACGCGAAATGTTAGAACGTCATTGTCTCGTGCCTTTTTCCCGACAATGATCTCAAAACCGTCTGATGAGATGAATGTTCGATAAGCATTCTCAAACCTTCCAGACTTTCGTTTTCCGGCGGAACCAATTTTCTTTTTGTGGGGTATTATTGCGGTCGTTTCTGAGCCATATTCTCTAATAGCATTCTCATCCCCTTCTTCAATGATCCGTTCGATCTCCGCCAATTCCGACCCCAGCTCACAGAGTTGGTTTTCCGTTTCTGTGATCTTTTCTATGATCTTTACTGACGCATTTCGGGCCCTGGCATATCGCTTAAAATACTTCTCCGCTGTTTTCGTGAGTGGATCGTCATTCTCAAAAGCAACCGCTAACGTTGGCAGATCTTCACTGAAATGGTCGGTAACTAGGAAATGTCCGTCGCCTTTTATCGCGGTGGAGATGTTTGCGAGGAGGAGATCGCCATATCGCTTCCATTGTTTAGGGTCACCGTGTTCTTCAAGATCAGCATTGAGATTCTTTAACAGCCGCTGTTTCTGTTTGATCTTCGCCCGCAATGCGGTGCGTATTCGGTTAGCCTGTTCTTGAAATTTCCGTTTGGCTGCAAGCTGTTCGTAGAACGAATCTAATTTTTCAGATACTGTCATTGCGACTGACCCGCCTTCGGGGGCGTCTATTATGTTAAGCCCACTCGCCAGCCCATGCGATTTTCGGTCTTCCCCTTTGATTCTTTTTGGCGGTGAGTATACTTCACCGATCGCTTGCCCGGATATCATTACCGGCCGAGCCGAGGTAAGTATCCGATCTTCACTATCCACGACAAAAAGATTTGAAGATGAGCCGGTTAGCTGGATTATGATCCGGCTGGCTGTTCCCAGTGCATCGCCAGATGACTTCTGAACCTCGAATGTGAGGATTCGATCATCAGGCAAAACGCTGATGCGACTGATCTCCGCACTATTCAGCGATCTTGTGAGAGCTGCCGTAAATGGCGTCGGTTCTGATATGTGTTTCTTTAGATCACGGAAACGGCGCTTTATCAGGTGAGTTCGCGGTGATCTGGGATCCACCGAAATAAGCAACCAAATATCTCCCGGAATAGAAAGGTCGAATAGAAATTGGTTTTGAGCGATTGAGAAGATAGAGCCAATACGCCTACCTTCGAGGTAATTCTGCAATTCCGGAAAAACTGCGTTTAATGCCTTTCGGTTCACGACATAGAGTGTAGTTTGCCAAAAAGCAAAAATCCAAAGCCTTGCAACACTGCTTTGGATCTTCGCTGGATAGATGCTTTCGTTTCAGGCCTCTCGAACTAAGAGAGTACCGGATACGATATCGTGAATAGCTCGTCGCTCATTGCTGAAAGGAATCGTAACGAACCCCAGACCACCAAGCGCTATGGAAAGAAGGTAAACTGCTGAATTAACGGCAGCTTGATGAACTGTAGGATAGGCATTTGCCTCGGCATCTATTAGTTCAAGCGAGAAAAGGCGCATACCGAAGGTTTTGCCCCAGAACGCAATTGAAGCCGTTAGATAAAGGAACATAAATATCCCAAGTGCTCCGATGACGGCCAAAACGCCGGATATACTTGCCCACGAACCCCCGCTCATCATAAACGGCGAAAGAATTATGAGAGTCGCGAAAATGCCGATTATAAGATCGAACAATCCCGAACCGAACCGCATCGAAAACGGAGCAAGATCATCAAATTCATCTTCGACATCCTGCTCATCCGCTAAGTCTCGTACTTCAGGATCACCTTCTTTTATGTAGTGCTCTAAATTTTCACGCTCATCAGTGAATAAAGGCTCTTGAAAATCGTCGGCATCGACTATAAGGCCAAGTTTTCGCGGCTCCTTTATAACACTTTCGAGTTTCGGGAGTTTGTTCGTATCATACGCTTTGTTTTCAGATCGTACTTTGGCGATCGCAATTTGATCTGAGCCATATGCAGATCTAGGGACTTGGTCATTTCGAAGAGACTGCGACTTTTTCGGTGTTACAACATCAAAGGGGAATTTCCGCTGTCGGGAAAGGTTTTCTCCGCGTGCTGACCGTTCAGAAGCCTTAGGGAGGAACTGCTGTCTGGAGCGTTCTATCCTCTCCATAGCCGAACGAAGTCGTGGATTGTCTGCTGAACCGTTGTTACCGACGCTCTCGATCTCCAGCTTCAAAGCTTTATGACCATTGGCCGCAGTGGCAGATGCGGGTTGGGCGAGGGTCTGCTTCTGCGATGGGTTCGCATGTCTTGTTACAGCGGAACCGCGCTGGCGAACGGCATTCTGCATCTGTAAACGCCAATCCGGCAATGCTGAATTCTTACTCTGAAACTCAACCAAGGTTGGACTAGTGTGTTTTCGCGAAAGCTCCGACGTCAATGTCTTGTTGCCAGTTACAGCAGCTTCGTTTGAGGTGGTCGCACCGGATAGGAATTCGGGCTGCGGCGGATTTGGTAATGATTTCTTGCGGTTCAGTTCGCCGGAATTGCTGGTGATCTTCGTTTCAAGCTCTTCACGAACAGAATCATTCATCATCGCACCGCATGTCAGACAAATTGATAGCGTGGGTGCGAGTTCGCGTTTACAGACGGGACACGTCATAAGCATTCTCTTTCGGTCAGATCTAGGTTGTTGAAATTTGAGCGCGAAGAAGCAAATCTGCCTGATAATATCAGATTCTACTTTAAGCAGTCAATACTAAAGCGCACACAGCACTAAGTTTAGAAGGTGATCGTGTTTTGGAAAAATATATGACCAGGTCTGTGGAAAATTAATCTTGGTTTTCTGATAAAAACAAAGCTTCGAGTGGCTTTCGCCCTGCAAAACCGGCATCGGTCTCATGCCACCAGCTGAAATGGTCGGGTTCCCCCAATTGCCAGCAAAGCAAGACTATTCGGCCGCCAGCCAACATCGGTGCATCGATCAGGCCTCTGCGTATATTCTTTATCTGAATACCCGACCCGATGATCTCTGAACTAAGCTTTGCAATTTCGAAAAGCGAGGTAACGTAATGTGAGCCTCCCGCCATAATGGCTCGTTACATTGCCAAAAATGTTGTTGCTGCAGGACTTGCAACCAAGTGCACTATTCAGCTTGCGTATGCGATCGGCGTTGCAGAACCGGTTTCCGTTTTGGTTGATACTCACGGCACCGGACGGATAGACGATGAACGGATATCGGACATAATCCGAGAGAATTTTACGCTGACGCCAAAAGCCATCATTGAAACACTTGATCTTCGCAGGCCTATCTATAAACAGACGGCACGCTTTGGACACTTTGGTCGTGCTAATGATGAGTTCTCGTGGGAAAAGACCGATAAAGCAGAGGCATTAAGGACTGCAGCAGAAAAAGGAGTTGCAGCTGCATAGATATACTTCTAAGGCGATCGGTCAGTTCCCTTCTGGCCCCGCCTTTTTCGTATTTATTTAAGGAAAATTACTATGACAACACCGGGCACATCAATGCAATACGATATAAAAGACATCAACCTAGCCTCGCAGGGGAAACAGCGTATCGAGTGGGCCGACAGAGAAATGCCAGTCCTCCGGCTCATTCGTGAGCGGTTCGAACAGGAAAAGCCTCTGGAAGGCGTCAAGCTCGTCGCTTGTGCACACATAACTACCGAGACCGCCAATCTTGCCAGAACGCTTCAGGCAGGCGGGGCCGATGCAACCCTTATTGCGTCTAATCCACTTTCAACACAGGATGACGTTGCTGCTTCTCTCGTGGCAGATTGGGGCATTCCAGTAATGGCGATAAAAGGTGAGTCTACAGAGACTTACGTTCGTCATGTTAAAGCAGCACTTGAAACAAATCCAAATCTTATAATCGATGATGGATCTGATGTTGTCGCGACCATGATCAAGGAAAAGCCGGAGCTTGTCAAGAACTTGATCGGGACAACAGAAGAGACCACCACTGGGATCGTTCGCTTAAAAGCAATGGTCAAGGCGGGCGTGCTGAACTTCCCGTCCATAGCGGTTAACGACGCACAAACCAAGCACTTTTTCGACAATCGTTATGGTACTGGTCAGTCAACGCTCGACGGAGTTATCCGCGCGACCAATATCCTGCTAGCAGGCAAAACGGTCGTTGTTGTGGGCTATGGTTGGTGCGGTAAAGGCGTTGCAATGCGTGCCCGCGGTATGGGGGCTAACGTCGTTGTTACTGAGATCGATCCGATCAAGGCTATCGAGGCTGTTATGGACGGAATGCGAGTTCTTCCAATGAAAGAAGCAGCAAAGATCGGAGACTTCTTTATCACAGTCACCGGAAACCGCCACGTTATTGACAAAGAACATTTTGAGGTAATGAAGGACGGAGCTATCGTTTGCAATTCTGGGCATTTCGATCTTGAACTAAATCTTGATGCTCTCAGAGATATGTCGCAGCCTTCGATAACTCGTCGCCCGTTCGTAGAAGAATATCGTTCAAAAGATGACACGAAGAGCGTGATAGTTCTCGGTGAAGGGCGATTGATAAATCTTGCCGCTGCGGAAGGGCATCCGGCCTCTGTTATGGATATGTCTTTTGCAAATCAGGCACTTTCTGCAGAATATCTAGTTAAGAACAAGGGCAAGTTGCCGGCAGGGGTCCATGTACTCCCGGCCGAGGTTGATCAAGAGATCGCTTCGCTTAAGCTGCGTGCGATGGGTGTTTCCATTGACGAACTGACCCCAGAAATGATCGAATATATGAATAGCTGGGAAACGGGAACCTAAATTCCGATCCACAGCAAGTGACTGCAAAAGGCTCGACGATCGTCGGGCCTTTTTATATCTTTCGGAGCGTTAGGAAATCCTCAGGGAAAAGATGGATCCATTTCTTTTGAATAGTTGTCATCATATGCTTTTCAATCTCTTCCGCGATCGATAGGGTCCTTACCTGTTTAACAAGCTCAAGGACTTCCTCATAGGCAATGCCACGAATGACCTTTGTAACTCGTCCGATCGAGTTAGGATTCATACTGAAGTCAACAGCCCCGAGGCCAATGAGCAAAGGCGTATAAAAGGGCGATCCGGCCATTTCCCCGCAAACTATCACTGGTTTGGCAGCCCGCTTCCCCGCTTCAAGTACCGTTGATATTGCTGCGATAACAGCGGGGTGTAGCGTTCGGAACCAATTTGCTACCCCTTCATTGTCTCGATCCACGGCAAGAAGGTACTGCACCAGATCATTTGTTCCAAGACATAGGAAATCCACGTTCTCTAATATCCTATCGACGATCAATACAGCAGATGGCACTTCGATCATCACGCCAAACGAAGGATTGCCGACACTAACACCGACATTTTTTAATCGATCGCGTTCAGTATCAAAGATCGAGCGTGCATCTAGTATCTCTTGAATACCTGCGACCATGGGCAGGATAACGTCAACAGGGTGATGCGCTGATGCACGCAGAATTGCCCGAAATTGAGCTCTAAGCTGAGTTGTTTCCTCTAGTGCCAATCTTATCCCTCGAAGTCCAAGGGCTGGGTTCTTTTCGCGGAGAGCGATCGCCGTCTCTGCTTGACGAGAGCCTATATCAAATGTGCGAACTTTGATACCATCGGAACCGGCCGCATCTGCAAGGCGTATGAAGGTTTCATATTGTTGACGCTCCGTTGGAAAACCATTAAACCGACTGAAAAGTGATTCTGTACGGAAAAGGCCTATACCCTTTGCTCCTATCGTGCGTGCTCGTCTTGCATTTTTAGCGCTGTCTGCATTCACACGTATAGTTATTTCACGTCCGTCAAGTGTTTTTATCGGACCATTTGTTGATGTAATAGCTGCCGCCCCTCGGGACGGCGTCGATCTTCGACGGCCGACGTAATGTTCAATGGTAGCGTTCGTCGGGTTGATGATCACTTCACCATTGAATCCGTTGATCAGAACGCGCTGTCCGCGTTCAACAAGTCGCAAAAGATTTGCGATCCCGGTAACGGCGGGAATTCCCATTTCACGGGCAAGAATGAAAGTATGTGATGTCCACCCACCATGTTCCGTTATACATGCGGCGATATTCCGGCCAAGGTCTACCAAAGTAGATGGCCTCAATTCCTCTGCCGCGATTATAGAACCGTGCGGCACATGGCGAACGGCTCCCTTCTGCTTAGAGAAGGAAGAAAGAATCAGATCGACCACATCTTCGACATCAAGATACCGTTCCCGGAGGTGCTCATCAGGAAGAGCTCGGATACGCGCGATGTGGTCATCTCCGACAATAGATACAGCCCACTCTGCGTTCACCTTATCGTCACGGATCATTTCACGTATCCGATCTATGAATGAACCGCCCTCAAGAATCGCCAACTGAGCATCAAGTATATTTGCATGCGATGGAAGATCGGAACTCTCTTTTGAGAGTCGCTTAAGTCGAGTAAAAGATCGGGCTATTGCGCGTTCAAGACGATCTATTTCATGGACTATCTTTTCTTTAGGAATAACAGCCCGAAAAAACTGGCGTTTTCCACCGTGAAGAGGTATGAGATTCCCGATGGCAAGCCCTCTTGCAACGGGAAGTCCCGTCAACTTGGTCTCGCCCTCAGGAGAGTTCTGAATTTGGTAACTGCCGTTAAAATCCATCTTGAGGCAGCAAACTTGGGAGAACAAATGCCGAGGATCTAACCCTGCGACGGGAAATACGGCCTTAAAAGACTCGCAAACGCGGAAAGGTTTCTAGTTTGGATCAAGATCTCACCCGGCCCTACGAACTCCGCAACGAGACCTTCACCGCTCATCATACTTCGGAAAAATCCGCTTTTGGCCGCTTTGCGTAGGTTGTAATTCATATGTCCTTCCCATGCAACAAGGTGTCCGGTATCAACGACATATTGCTCTCCGGGTCGCAACACCTTTCGATGGATCGCCCCAAACGAAGAAACTAGAAGAAGCCCGGTCCCGCTCACCTGAAGAACAAATAATCCTTCACCACCAAAAAAGGTCTTGGCTCCGCCGAGTTTGGTATCGACGACAAGGCTTGTGTCTCCGGCAAGATAAGAACTTCCCTGCACCTTAAAAGACTGGTTATTCATCTCGATCCCAACAACGTCTCCGGGGGATCCGGGGGCAAGCGTTACCTCACCGGGGCCGCCCTTCGCAGTGAAAGTAGAAACAAAGGCAGACTCACCACCGACCGCACGTTTAAGAGCCCCAAAAACGCCTCCTTTCATCTCTGAATAAAGCTCGACATTTCCGGACATTGAAACCATCGCTCCGGCTTCGGCAGAGATGGACTGTTCGGGCTCCAAATGAACTATCGCCAAAGCAAAAGATCCGGCATGTTTTATCTCCCATGTGTAACCGCGTCCTTGTCCTTTCCCATCAAGGTCAACATGAAAAGCTCCTCCAGTCGTCGTCTGCGCACTGGAATGGGGCTGTGAAGGCTGTGCAACAGCAGGAGGCTTTTGACCGACGGCTTGCTGAGCAGCTCCGGTTGATGCGGCCAAGGTAAATCCGCAGGAACCGCAAAAGCGTGCGTTTGGTAGTAACGGAGTTGTACATTTTGGGCAATTCATATGATGTTTACCTTGGATCGTTCAATAATGATCTTACTGGCCTGTTCGGCGGTATCGGCAAAATGCAGCATTGAGATGTCGTCCCTTGAGACAACCAGATTCTGATGCCAGCATTCTACAACGTTCTTCCAACAATCGCCGATCAACACAAGCGGACGCCGTTCAAGTACGCCTGTCTGGAGTTTATTCCATACAAGAGATATCTCTGTAACTGTACCCATCCCACCCTTAAAAGCAACAAACCCGACGGAGCGCGTTATAAGATTTTGAAGCCGCTCGTAAAAATGATTTGTCGCTACCTTGTCGGTCAGATATCGGTTGGGTTCCGACCGGAACTGGTTCATAACGATACCGAAAACACGTCCGCCAGCGTCACGAGCTCCCCTGGAGGCAGCTTCCATTATTCCAAGATAACCACCGGTGCATATAGTAAAGCCTGCAGCTGCGAGCCGGCGTCCAAGGTCCATCGCCTCTCGGTATTCAACTGAGTCCTCACTACACTTTGAACCGCCAAATATCGTTACGATCTTTTCTTCAGATTTACTTTCCACTGGGCAATAATTTGCAGCCGCTTATGATAGGTGCGATCAAGGACAATTATATCCGGCAACATAGAAATGACAAACTCATCCTGTTCCGGATGCTTCTTCTGGCGTAAGATTGCCGGCATTATGGATGGCTCTAGTGGTATTCGTGAAAATCAGAATAACCATACCTACGATAAAGAACACTATCAATCCAAGTATTGCCTGGCGGAAAGAACCAGTTGCACCTACTATAACGGCAAAAAGAAGCTGGCCCATCCAAGCAGTTCCCTTTTCCGAGATCTCATAAAGCCCAAAGAATGCTGATTCACGTCCGACCGGTATCATTTGTGAATACAAGGAGCGTGAAAGTGCCTGCACGCTACCGAGAACTAAGCCGATCGCCGCGCCCATGAACATTGCCTGCGTCCGCGTAGCGAGAAACGCGTATGCATAAATTACGATACCTATCCATATCAGTAGTGAAATTATGATAGTCAGTTTTGCGCCGATAAGACGGGCGATACGTTCGAAACCCATTGCACCGACAAATGCAGCTATTTGCGCGATCAGGAATATCGTAAAAAGAAAAGATTGGTCAGCTCCTTCGAGCCGTTCAGATGCAGTGAAAAGTTCGTTCGAGAGGAACGCTGATGACATTAAAATAACGGTTTGGATACCGTCGTTGTAGCAGAGATACCCGACCAAAAATAGAGCAGTTAGCCTTAACCTTTTTAATTCTTTCAAGGTTTCCCATATCTCTGAAAACCCGATCGTCAGGAGCGTTTTCCCTTCAGGGATCTCTCTAACGTCATTCTGCGCCCGAATAAGCCAGAAAGTAATTGCACGGAAGCAAAAACTTCAAATTTGTCCAGCAGCCCGTCCAGCTCATCGACCCGGTAGAAATCATAGGCTCCTCGCTCATTTAAGAACGTGAGGATATCGTTTGGCAGATAATTGAAACCAGTGGTCTGCTTTAGTGCCATTTCCATGATGAAAATCGGCGGCACAAGCTGTTGAAACAGGGATTCAGCACCTTTAAGGAACATTAATTCAGCGCCCTCTATGTCCACCTTGACCAGAGCAACATTTTTGATCTGATTCTCTGCAAGATAGGAATCAAGCGTGATCATCTGGCATTCATATGATTCGCTCGTGGGCTCGCCCTTATCCGACAAAGATGCATGTCCGGTCGGCTGTCCATCGAAAAGATTTATCGTAACGCTATCTTCTCGATCTCCGAGAGCGGCATTTGTGATAAAAATATTATTCGAAAGCTGTGCAAATTCCTTGTTTCTTTTAAGGATCTCGAAGCTGGACGGAACTGGTTCGAACGCATGAACTGAACCATTTTCACCCGCAGCCATTGACATAAGCGTCGTATACCAGCCAAAATTGGCCCCGGCATCGATACAAATATCACCCGGACCGATAAGTTTTTCTAAGATGGTCGAGATCGCGGTCTCGTACTCGCCAAGAAAGTACACGGTTTCCTGCATCCCTGTCGTCAGATCGATAAAAAACCGACGTCCGTCTGGGAGTTGAATGATCTCATCAGTCGGACGATCATTTACCAACGAAAGAGCGGCCCGGAAGATGCGGCCTCGGCCTTTCTTAATGGGTGTTCGCGAAGTGTATGAACGCACAAGACGAAGGAAACGGAATGCAAGCGGGGCTCTGCCGGATGTGTCAGAGTTCTTGATGGCCTCAGATTCACCGGTGATGTGCATACTTCCGGTAGTCACAGTTATCGCTAGTCGGCCTCGGTTGAATTGATGTCGTACTGATTTATCTCGATCCGCAGCTTGTTCACGATCTCAGCTTCAGCCGTATCCCAATCACCCTCGATACTAAGGCCGGCAGCATTATTATGGCCGCCGCCGCCAAATTTTTCAGCAACGCGAGCAACATTTATATCGCCTTTTGAACGCAGGCTAACACGATATTTCCCTTCACCAACTTCACGCATATAGACCGAGGCCACCACTTCGCGCGCGGCAAGCGGAATGTTCACAAAGCCGTTATTGTCACCATCGACTGCGCCTGCAATCCGTCGCATCTCAAGCGTTTGACGCATTGTTGCGATCCGGCCATTGTCGTGCCTCTTTATCGTTGCAACAACCTGTCTCATCAGTTCGACTCGTGACCATGGATAGTTATTGTAAACAGCCTCAGAGATCTCTGCAGGCTTAACACCGGCCTTGACCAATTCGGAAGCAACCTTAAGTGTTCGGTCAGTCGTGTTTGAAAAATGGAAACTACCTGTATCCGTAACAAGCGCCATATATACGCACTCGGCTATCTCCCGGGTGATCTTCCCGCCAATGGCCTTGCAGAGGTTATAGATCATCTCTCCGACGGCCGAAGCGGTGGAATCGATCCAATTAACCGTTCCGAAATGTTCGCTTGTAGAATGGTGGTCAATATTGACCGTGAATTGTTTCTCAAGACCTTCGATGCCCGGTCTCGAAACATCCGAACACTCGATCACGAAGACCGCATCATATTCACGATCGATCGAACGAACATCCCGAATCATTTCGGCACCCGGAAGACTGCGGTAAGACTGAGGTACATCTCCATGAACGATAACTTCAGCCTCTTTTCCTAAAGACCTCAGCAGCCAATACAGTCCGAGAGATGAACCAACACCATCACCATCGGGCTTTATGTGCGTCGTGATTCCGAACTTGTTCTTATTTTCAATTAGCTCAACTACTTGACTTAACACTTTAGAACGGCTCGATCTTTCGATGAGCCTTAACTCTCCATTTTTACTTCCAGTTCCCCATTGTCGCGAAGTCCTGTCAAGAGCTCACTTACACGTGTCGCGTTCTCCTCGGCAGTATCTCGCACGAAATGGAGATGCGGGGCGTACCGTAGCTCAAGGTCCAAAGCCACCTGCTGACGCACGAAGCGAGCCGCATGCCGCAGCGCCTTTAAGGCAACAGCGATCTGATCCTCAGAACCGTCTATCAACACATAAACCTTCGCATCACGGAGGTCGTCGCTTACCGTTACCTCAGTTACGGTAACCGCCTCAAGACGCGGATCGTCAAGCTCATAGCCGACAACCTCGGCGATCTCTTCCTTCAATGCTTCAGCTAAACGCTCGGGCCGGCGCATATTACAACTCAGTGGCGGCGATCTTTTCGATCACGAAGGCCTCAATCTCGTCCTCAACCTTAATATCGTTGAAGTTCACAAGGCTTATACCGCATTCATAGCCCTGCTTGACCTCATTGACATCGTCTTTAAAACGCTTAAGCGTGGCGATATCACCGTCCCAAATAACAACACCATCGCGAATGAGTCGGGCCTTTGCCTGACGCCGGACCGAACCCTCTGTAACGCGACAGCCTGCAATGGTACCGATCCTTGAGACCTTAAATGTCTCTTGAACAAGAGCTTTGCCGAGGATTACCTCTTTCTCAATAGCATCGAGCATTCCGATCATCGCGGCCTTTATCTCTTCTTCAACCTTATAAATGATCGAATGCAGACGAATATCAACCTCTTCCTGCTTCGCGATCTCAGCTACACGAGATTCCGGACGAACGTTAAACCCGATAATGACAACCGCTGTCTGCGCGCTATCTGCCTGAGTGGCAGAGGCGAGCAAGACGTCAGATTCCGCAATAGCTCCTACCCCCGCACGGATAACGCGAACCTTGACCTTTTCGGTCGATAGCTTTTCGAGCGTCGCCCGCAAAACTTCAACCGAGCCCTGCACGTCAGCCTTAAGGATAACGAGGAGTTCTTTGATCTCAGCCTGTCCGAGTGATTCGATACCTCGCTTCGTGGTCTTGAGCATCGCGGCCTGACGTGCGTGCATCTGCCGCTGATGTGCTATCTCCTGGGCCCGATCAACGTCGGCAACTACCTGGAAAGAATCACCCGCTTGAGGAACGCCTTGCAAACCAAGGATCTCGACCGGTGTTGCAGGCAATGCTTCATTAACTTGCTCTCCGCGATCCGAGAACATAGCCCGCACCTTTCCGTAAAACTGTCCCACAATGAACGGATCGCCGACGCGCATCGTGCCCTGCTGAACAAGTGCCGTTGCAACAGCGCCACGCCCTTTGTCCAGCTTTGCTTCAAGTACAACACCCGAAGCGCGTCGTGTCGGGCTGGCCTTCAATTCAAGTATGTCTGCCTGAAGCAGAACGGTTTCAAGCAATGTATCAAGTCCTTGTCGATTCTTTGCTGATACCGGAACCATTTCAACGTCGCCCCCCCAATCGATCGGCTGCAGGCCGAGCCCGGCAAGGCCTTGCTTCACCTTATCTGGATTTGCGTCCGGCTTATCGATCTTGTTTATTGCTACAATTATCGGAACACCAGCGGCCTTTGAGTGCTCTACCGCTTCAATGGTCTGCGGCATAACACCATCGTCCGCCGCAACCACAAGAATGACGATATCAGTTGCCTTTGCACCCCGCGCACGCATCATCGTGAACGCCTCGTGGCCCGGTGTATCGAGGAACACAACACGACGCTGCTCCTCAGGGGCTTCAGGATTCGGGACATAAACGCTATACGCACCAATGTGTTGCGTTATCCCGCCGGCCTCACCTTCAGCCACGTTTGCCGATCGAATGGCATCGAGAAGCGATGTCTTTCCGTGATCAACGTGTCCCATCACCGTAACGACTGGGGCACGAGGAAGCTCAATGTCATCAGCACCGGCTTCGATCAATTCCTCAAATTCCTGTTCGGTAACCATTTCCTCGAACGGAACAAAGCTGACGTCGAAACCGAAGTCCATTCCCATTTCGATGGCCATGTTCTCGCCGATCGGTTGATTGAGCGTAGCAAAGATGCCTTTCTTGATAAGCAATTGAACGATATCGCGAGGTGTGATACCTAAAGCCTCCGCAAACTCCCGGACGGTCGCTCCTTCCGTTAAACGCACGGATTTGAATTCGCCCTCAGCCCTAGGCCCGACCTGATCCATAACACGTTCTTCGATCGTGCGCTGACGCGGCAATTCGATATCACGTTCGGCAAAACGTGCTGTTTTGACATCGCCGGGGCGTGTTTTTCTGCCACCTGACCGACCTGGCCGGCGACGATTGTCCGCAGGCGGCGTATAGTTCATTTGCGGCGTGGCGGTCTCGCCGGGGGTGCCGCGGAATTCACCTCGTCGTCCTGCACGAGTATCACGGACAGGTTCGCTAAGTTTGCCGGTTTTTGTAGGGGCGGCAGTCACGACCCGCTCTCCCGGTTTGACACCTTTCTTCAAAGCATCCGGTGTCAATGTGAGCTTTTTGATCTGAGTCCCACCGGTCTTTACGGTCGGTTTCGGCTCTTCGACAGGAACCTCCTCGGGCTCAGGTTCGATGTCTTTAATTTCCGGGATGACCGCCTCTTCCTCAATGAACTCTTCAGCAGCAGCGACCGCCGTCGCAGTTTCTTCCTCCGCCGGCTTCTTAACTTTTGGACGAAGCACCTTCCTGACAGGAGCGGATTCCTTGACCGTTGCCGGTTCAGGCAGCTCTAACGGCATCTCCTCAGTTTTTGGAGCCTCCAATGGCTTCGATTCTTCAATTTCTAGTTCCGGTGCTGGTGTGGCCTCAACTTCCGGCTCAGGCTCAGGCTCAGGCGTGGCCTTTTTCACTACTTTGGCGCCTTTGATGACCTTGATCGCTCGCTTCGGTGCTGCGTCAGCCTTCGGAAAGTATTTATTGCGCACCTTATCCGCGAGCTCGGCGCTTACCGAGTTCGAAGGAACGCTAACATCTGCGCCTTCACGACGCAGATCTTCCATCACACGCTTTGTATCTTGCTTTAGCTCGCGTGCCAGATCGTAAACCCGAATTTTTTTCCCAATGGGCATATATTCCAACTTTGGCAAAACCCGGCTTTGATCCGACAATTGTGCGGGATCGGCGTTAACCGCCGGGATTTTCGTAATAGATAAGACGGATGCTACTCATTTTTGTCATCCGCCGAAACTTCTGGATCTACCGGTTCGTTTTCAGAAGACTCAGCTTCGTTACCAACAGACCCCTCCAAATTCTCAGCTACTTCATCCGAAACCGTTTCCTGAGCATCTTTCCTGTTTGTCTCACCAGCTACTTGCTGTTCGTCATCGATAGAAGCCTGTTCGGCAGAAAATTCAGTCTCCGCAAATTCATCAGCGACTTCTTCCGACCCGACAGAATGCTCTAAAACGGATTCACCGTCCGGCACGACATCTTCATTAGTTTCTATCTCGGCAAGTCCCGTCTCCGCATTCTTAGCCTCAACGATAGCTGCCGCAGAGGAGATCATCGATTGGGCCTCGTCATAGGTGAGATCGAGATAGTCCACCAGATCATCGAGAGTCGCCGCGGCCAATGACTCGACATCCGTTATGCCTTTTTCAGCAAGTATCTCCGCCTGATTTGAAGTAACCCCTTCTAGGGCCGTGATCGGAACGGCTTCGCCAGAAGCCATCATTCTTCCCATTTGCTGGGCGATCTCTTTCTTAAGAAGGTCTTCGCTTACGATATTTATGTTCCAACCCACGAGCCGTGTTGCAAGCCGGACATTCTGTCCCTTCTTCCCGATGGCAAGACTTAGCTGATCCTCACCGACGATTACATCCATTTCACGATTTTCGATGTCAGTAATGCGAACCTGAGAAACCTTAGCCGGTGAAAGAGCATTTGCCGCGAAGACCGAGGGCTCATCAGACCATTCGATGAGAGAGGATGATATTGATGCTTGTTTAGTCGGCACTACCGACCAAGGCGTCATCCTTGCCTTTCGCGGCACTATTCCACCTGATATTCACAGCCAGGAAAGTATGCTCGACTGGATTAGCGATCTGACCGATGAACCCGTGGCGGCAGCCGGTATGCCTGGCAAAGTGCACGACGGCTTCTGGCAGGCGCTATCGGCTCTGTGGGAACCGCTGGTGCAGGAAGTTAAACAGCAAATGCAAGCAGGTGCAGCCCCCCTACCCCTCTATATCACCGGACACAGCAAAGGCGGGGCGTTGTCTAGTTTGGCGGCTCTGCGGCTCAAGCTGCAGGCAGGCATTGTGCCTACAGCCATCTATACCTATGCCTCACCCCATCCCGGAGATGCCACCTTTGCCAGCCACTATCAACTCGAAATTCCCAATCACATCCGCTATGAGTTTGGCAATGACATTGTGCCTCACATCGTACCGGACTCGACCTTTATCCAGGCCATCGCTCACCTGCCTGAACTCGGACAATTCTTTAAGAGGATGGAAACCTGGAACTATAGTCCGGTGGGCATGCTTCAGTTTATCGAGTGGCATCAGCACATGATTGTAGGAGACTCTCCAGAACTTCATCTAGAACGCTTGGCGCGGCTCGTCGGTGCGATTGTAGAAGGCCAGTTTGAGGCGATTGTGGCAGCGCACTCGGCTAGCTGTGGCGGCGGCTATATGAGCGGTGTCTGCGCATCGGGAGTTTGTGGATAACCATTTTTTGAATGGTAGGGGTGAAACCAAATGTTGAGTAATTTTCCGCTGTTGGATATTGCGATTGGGTTGATCCTGATCTACACCTTCCTGAGTCTATTAACTTCCGAGTTAACCGAATTCATCACGACCATGTTGCGGTGGCGAGCTAATCACCTGCAGCAGGGTATCATGACTCTGTTGGGAGAATCCTCAGCTCTGAGGCGAGATCCAGCTCAGTTCAAGAACACGATTACCGGCAGACTGTATGCTAGTTCTTTGATTAGCTCCATGACTCAGCCCTTCAGACGGCGCAGGCGGGCAGTGGGTCCCTCTTACTTGCCCGCTGAGGTGTTTGCCGATGCCTTGCTCGAAGTGTTGCAGGCCCTACCGGAAGTAGAACAGGATCAGGCTCAACTCCAACAGGGTGTGAATCAATCCGTAAATGACCTGACTCGACTCATAGCGAAGGTCGAGCACTCAGATCAACTTCCTGCTCGCTTAAAAAAGAACCTCACTCTTTTGGCGAAGCGCACCCAAGCACAGATCCAGTCAAGCCAACAGCAGATGGAGCAGTTCCGGCATGAGATCGCCCTGTGGTATGACCATTCGATGGACCGGCTCTCTGGCACCTATCGGCGCAATGTCAAAGTCTTTACGGTCCTGATTGGTTTCCTCCTGGCAGTTCTGATTAACGCGGATTCGCTGTATATGCTCAGACGCATCAGTGAGAATACAGCCACGCGCACGGTGATTATTCAAAATGCGATTCAAATCGAAGGATGCGAGAATGACCTCAGTTCATCCCAGTGTATGGAGAAAATGGCCGACCTGCTGGATACGACTACCATTCCGATTGGCTGGCACCCGGTGAATTTCCAACAGCAGTTTCCCCAGCTCAATCCGATGTATAGCCTGAAGGCAGGACTCGGGTGGTTACTGACCGGCATTGCCATTTCGATGGGGTCTCGTTTTTGGTTCCAGATTCTCGACCAGCTCATTCATGTGCGAGAAACAGGAGAAAAACCGGATAGTGTCGAGGAGCAGCATTCGTCTTAAACAACTCTTAAATCAATCAGTATAATCACGAATCAGGGAGATTCTAGCCATTCTGATCCAAATCCGTCTCAATTCTGGAGCGATCTGTGGAGAACCTTCCCCTGTTGGACATTGTGATTGGGCTATCCCTGATTTACACCAGCCTAAGTCTGCTGGCCTCTGAACTGACAGAATACACTATTACGACCCTGAAATGGAAGCAGAAGTATTTCAGACGCTGCCTGATGATCCTGCTGGGCGAATCATCCCTCATCGGCGATCCAGAACAGTTCAAAGACACAATCACAAGTAGAATCTTGCTCACTCCACGCATTATTTCGGTTATGCAATCAGTCCGTTATCGCAACCGAGCCATGATGCTATCCGATGTGCCTCCTTTACTATTTTCAGAAACATTATTAGAGGTTTTACAAAACCTCTCTCAATCCAGTTCAAGCAGAATTCAACAGTACACAATAGACCATTCCAACACTCAGCTACAGTCAATTCAAACGATTGTGGAAGAGTCTTCTACTCTATCCCCATCCCTGCGGGCTAATCTAACAAGGCTGATTCGTCAGGTAGAAACCTGGGAACCCAATCCCCAACGGCAAATGGCTCGCTTGAAACACGAGATTGCCCGCTGGTATGGTCACGCGATGGCAGAGATGTCGCCCATCTACAAGCACCATTACAAGTTAGTTGTCTTTTTCGTTAGTTTAGGACTGACGATTGCCATGAATGTGGATTCGCTGTATATCATTCGACGCATTAGCGAGAACACAGCCATGCGAGCCATCACAACACAAAACGCTACCCAGATTCAGGGCTGTAAAGCTAGCCTCAATTCACCGCAATGTACAGAGCGACTATCAGGTTTGATGGAAAGCACCACGATTCCGGTGGGATGGCAGGATTCGAATCGCCGCAAACAGTTTGCTCGACTCGATGGAGTAATCTTCTTGCGAACTATTGGCAGCTGGTCTCTTACCAGTATTGCGATCGCGATGGGATCTCGCTTTTGGTTGCAGTTGTTGCGGCGGCTGGGTACATTTTTAGGTAAAGATAGCCAACCTCGACGGTGAACGATTGCTTTAAAAACATGTTGAGAATCAGGATACAAATCAGCAAGGCGATTGACCAATCATGGCAAAAGGTTTTGATCAAACAGCAGTTTCATGCTTGAACCATCAGCGTTTATCATTCTCGGTTAGCCGCGTAGCTCAAGCAAACATACAGCGTTCACAAAGTGGTTGTAAACAGGAGGTGGGGGCGCTGCCCCCACGCAGGGGTTCCACCCCTGCACCCCGTTCAGACCCGTTCAGATCCTACAAAGGATTACTGTATCTTCCTGAGTTAAATGTTGCAGCAGGGGAACGACGTCACTTTTGGCGGATCAGAACATTCAGGCGCGTTGAGCAAGAGTGACTGTATCATTAGTCTGTTTGATTTGCTCAACTGCTCCCAATGCTTTCAAGCTAGTTTTCTGTGCCTTGGTTAAACCGATCGTTCCCGTAATGTTCATGCCTTCGTAGGGTCGATCTGCTCTGAGAATATTCAAACACTGGCCGGTGCTGGCCTGCCAGATTCGGATCGTATCATCGTCTCCCGCACTCGCCAGTAGATGTCCTGCGGGTTGCCACGCCACAGTCCAGAGTGAATGAGTATGACCCTCCAGTCGTTGCACACATTTCCCGGTATGAACATCCCAGATCTGAACCGCTGGATCGCCCCCACCGCAGGCTAGCTGCTGCCCATCCGGACTCCAGGCCACAGAAAAAATGCGCATCGAGCTGGTTTGAAGCACACGCAGACAGTCGCCGGTTTGCGCATCCCATAGCCGAGTGGTACCATCTTCACTACCGGTTGCCAGCATTTTGCCATCCGGACTCCAAGCCACCGACCAGATCCAACCATGATGGCCCTGTAATGAGATGAGACGTTCACCTGCCAAACGGCGCAATCCATGCCGCCACTCGCCACGAGTCTACCATCGGGACTAGGCGCAATTGCCGTCACCCAAGCATCACTCTGGAAGCGCTGCAAACATTGTCCAGTATTACCATCCCAGACCCGAATGGATTGATCATTACTGCCGCTGATGATCGTTTGACCATCTGGACTCCAGGCCACTGACCAAACCCAGTTGGTGTGTCCAACCAGCGTTTTCAGGTATTGTCCTGTATGAGGATGCCACAGTTGAATCGTCTGGTCATCACCACTGCTGACAATCCGCTCACCGTCAGGACTCCAGGCTATTGACCAGATGCAGTTGCCAGACCCGCGTAGCTTTTTCAAACATTCGCCAGTGCTGGTGTTCCATAACCGAATGATGCGATCATCTGAGCCAGCCGCCAGGGTTTGATTATCGGCATGCCAAGCCAGTGCCCGGATACAAGCACTGTATCCCTGGAGGATGCTTAAGCAATCTCCTGTCTGAGCATCCCAAAGCCGTGTGGTGTGATCAAAACTGCCGCTAGCAATCAGCGGTTCTACCGGACTCCAAGCCAATGACCAAACGGTATTTTGATGTCCTTGCAAGATGCGCAGGCACCGGCCTGTCTGACCACCCCAGAGCCGCACCGTGCTGTCATCGCTGCTGCTAGCCAGGGTGCAACCGTCCGGACTCCAGGCCACTCGCAAAACCGCATTGATGTGGCCCTGCAATGTTTGCAGGCATTGCCCTGTGTGGGGTTCCCAGATCCGAATCGTATGATCGGCACTGGCGCTAGCCAACAGCAGCGGATGGTTGGATTGGGGATAATCGCCCCTGTCATTCCACGCCAAATCCCAAATGCCATGACCATGACCCGATAATGTTTGCCCACAGGTGCCAGTCTGGGCATGCCAAAACTTGATCGCACCATCATCACCACCCGTCACTACCCACTGTCCATCCGGACTCCAGACAACTGCTTTGTTACCATGATCTTGCGTGCTCAAAATCTGGATGCATTCCCCTGTATCCACATCCCATAGCCGCAGGGCAGCTTCAGCGCCAACACTTGCCAGCATCTGACCATTGGGACTCCAGGCCACCGACCAGACAACGCTTGGTCCCTGGATGGCCTGCAAGCATTCGCCGGTATAGGCATCCCAGATCCGAATCATGCCATCGTTACCAGCCGTTGCGAAAGTTTCTCCATCCGGGCTCCAGACCAAAGTCCATATCGTGTTAGAGTGCCCCTGCCAGGATAAAAGCAAGTGATTATCGACCACTCGCCGCAGAAAGATATCACCACTGTTGTTCCCGCTCCCTAGTAGGGTCCCATCCGGGCTGAAGGCCAACGCGAACGAGGCTTTGACAACTTGGGTAAACGAGGAGGTTTCAAACTGGCTGTCTTGAAAATTGACGAATTGCAGCCACTGGCCCTGTAACTGAGCGTGGCGAAGGCTGAGCTGCGAAAAGTCATAGCCCGTCAAATCAATTTGCAGATGGCAGCAAAGGTTGATTAAATTACCCGCTGCATAGACTGGTGACACAGACCGGCTCTGCAACAGCCTGAGGATTTTCTGCAACCGCACTTCAATTTGCTCTGAGGTTGCCAATTGGGACTGTAACTGAGTGGCAACGCCCGACAAAATCAACCGCTTCTGTGTTTCTCTAATATATTCCTTGACGTTCGCCTTGATCAGACCATAACTGTCAAACAAATTGATGTTTTGACCAACTATCTCATTGCCGACTTTTTCTACTAATGTGCTGGTGATATATTCCATCACAATAGGTTGTTGGGTGTAGTAGCCCTGACGGCGTTCGATCAAATTCCGCCAACTTAGGGATTCCAGAGCCTCTAGCAATTTTACTCGCGGCACTGAAGCAACAATATCTTCAGCCAGTTCGGCAATAGTTGTCCACTCCCGGTTGATGGCCAACCAGTACATGATGCTTTGTTCTAGGGGCGACAGCCGCTTAAACTGGTGCTCTAACAGCCGCCGGATGCCGTTGAACAAAATCACGTCTTGCTTGAGAAATTTTTCAATATCGCCCTCGAACATATCGTGAATTGAGCTAGTCACGATTTTCAACGCGAGCGGGTTATAGCCATACTGTTGGGCTAACTCTTGCTTTTGGATGATTGCAGGAGCGGCGATGGCGTTTAGCTCTGTTTCGGTGGTCACCAATGCCCTGCGCCTGCGCCACTTCAAACCAACGTTGAGTTAGGAGGCAACCATGAAGCGAGCATTTTTCATCGCTAGCTTGGCTGGATTGGGAACTTTGCTGGGAGATATACCAGGTGTTATATCGAGAGATATGTCCCGCACCATTGCCGCACCCGAGCATTCAACCCACATCGAAAATCAAATGAACGGCCACAGTACAGGGCAATTTCAACGCATACAGCAGCCTTTAGCGAATAGAGTGGCAATAACGCTGGGAGGACTGGGACTGATTGGGTTAGAACTCTGGTGGTTTCTGTTCAGTCAACCAACATCACAACGGGCCACGACCACTGCTGGCATTCAAGAAGTCACGATTACAGTAGATGGCGGCTATGAACCGAGCGAAGTCGTGGTCCAAGTCGGACAGCCCGTGCGGCTGAAGTTCAATCGTCAGGATCCGAGTAGTTGCCTTGAGGAAATCCGTTTGCCTGACTTTCAAATTGCTCAAGCTCTGCCACTGCATCAGGTCACAGCAATTGAATTTACTCCTACCCAGCCTGGTACCTATACCTTCACCTGTGGTATGAACATGTTTCGCGGTACGATCAAAGTATCACCCACAGCCCTGTTACAACCATCAGTGAATCCTGCGAGTACCGCAAGTAAGGCTTCAGCCTGAGTCGATGGGCTTAGGATTGTCATTAGTCATTAGTCATTAGTGAAAACATTGACCAATACAGCGTTTTTCACTCATGTGAGGTACAGGGGGCGTGGGGGCGAAGCCCCCACGCAGGGGCAGTGCCCCTGCACCCCGTTTTTCGTACTTCACTAGCCTGAAAAAGGCTGTAACTGAGACCAGTGATCATCACAGTTACATCAGGTTGAATAGCCTACCATTATTTCATCCTGGTTTCATCTTTTTGGACGATACTGCAAGCAACAGAAAATTTAGCTAGAAACGGTAAAGATGATGATGCGCTTGAAACAAACACCTATGTGGATTACTGCTAGTGCTGCAATGCTTTTGTCATTTGGATTTGTGGCTTGTAATGCCGCTGAAACAGCAAATGAAACAGCAGATGGAGAGTCTAATTCTTCTCAAACAGCTCAACATTCAATGCCCGGAATGGATCACGGCAGTATGAATATGAGTATGGATCTGGGGCCGAAGGATGAGACCTTTGATCTGCGATTTATTGATGCGATGATCCCCCACCACGAAGGAGCGGTGAACATGGCGCAGGAGGCACTACAAAAGTCAAAACGCCCGGAGATTCAGGAGCTTGCCAAGACAATCATTGCTGCTCAAGATCAGGAAATCAACCAAATGCGGCAATGGCGCAAGGCTTGGTATCCTACAATGGATGACACACCAATGATGTATGATACGGGCATGGGTCATATGATGCCGATGAGTGATGAGATGCGCACCAGCATGATGATGGCAGGCGATCTGGGAACCGCGGACGATCAGTTTGACCTGCGATTTATTGACGCAATGATTCCCCACCACCAAGGGGCAATTGACATGGCAAATCAGGCTGTAGAGAAGAGCGAACGGCCAGAGATCCAAAAACTAGCACAAGACATTATCAGCAGTCAGCAGTCAGAAATTGATCAGATGCAGCAGTGGAAACAACAGTGGTACAGCCAGTGATTGCACTTTTCTGCAACCGGGTTGGCAGAATTCGGTAAGTAAGATCGTGCTTTTGTGTCAGTGCCTTAGCCGCTAAAGGGCATCCAGAAGCCAACGATTGCCTGTATGGTTAGATTACAACAGTAAGTTGCCGAGGCGACAAACCGTAAAGCGCTCAATCCGGTAGGGTTGAGTTCAGTATCTAGTTCAGTAAGCAGGTTCTAACGTTGGCGTTCTCTCACCTCATTGCCCCAATCTACCGCTTTGTGTCCCGTCTGGATGCACAGCCAGCTTGGCAATGGTGGGAGGATAGGCGAGCGTTGCGCCTCAAGCGCCAAGCTGAACAAATCCGAGATGATCTATTGCAAGAGTTGTTTACCATGCGACGAAGTTTGGAGTTAGCAGTACCAGATCAGTTCTCTCAAGCCTATCCTGGCTGGTTAGATCAAGTCGAGAAACTGCAACGATCGCTAGAACAGCTAGATCACCAGATCTCATCTCCCTACATTGAAGAAAGTTTGCCGTTGGCGCTTCAGTATTTGCTCAAACAGTGGGAAAACCGCTACCCCGAGGTCAGGATGACGATAGATTTACCCAGTCAGTGGCCGCCGCCGTCAGCACACAATCGGCTTGTTATCACCGTTCTGGATGAACTGCTGCAACTGGTTTTACCCCCCCATGCCGTGTCGTTTCAAGTCAAGCTGGCTTGCCATCAGACTGCCGCTGAGCTGATGATTCAGGTGAATTACCCTAATTCAGCGACCTCGTCTGAGGTGTGCCACTTAGTAGAACTGACCTATTTGGAACGGGTATTTCAGATGCTATTGTCGGGGCAATCTGACCGTTGGCTACAGCGAGAGGTGATAATCTGGCATTTTGGCTGGCAGTTGCCCTAAAGTTTCTACTCAGGAGTAACGATTGCAGCGTCAAGTTGATTGTGAGGTATAGAGTGGAGGGTTATGATAAAGCAAACATCCGGACAAACAACTCAGAAGTTCTTAGTGATTGATGATCATGAACTTGTCCTGAACGCGACCGTCAACGCGCTGCAGCAAGCCTATCCAGCCGCAGAGATCTCAACCGCTCAAAATGCATACGATGCTGGGCAACTTGTAGCCATGCTGCATCCCGATCTGGTACTGATGGATCTATCAATGCCGAAAACAGCTATTGATCTGGAGGGTGGTCGTCCGGAGGTTGGCATTCAGCTTTTGCGCAGCTTATTAGAAAGTTATCCTACCCTGAATATTGTGGTTCAAAGCGCCTACGCTAAAGCCTTAGTCCGCCTGAAGCCAATGATCAATGCCCATGAAGCGGGGTTCACGATTGCCGATAAAAGCCTGCCGCTGAAGGACATGCTGACGAAAGTAGATTGGGCTTTGCAAGGCTTAGTTTGTACCCCTAAGGAAATGCGGACTGGCCTAGAGCTGAAACCGGAGTGGCTAGAAGTCCTGAAGTTAGCCTGTGAACAGGGTTTGCAGGACAAAGCGATTGCTGAAAAGATGAACGTTTCGGAGCGGACAGTGCGCCACTATTGGACTCAGGTACAGGATGCATTGGGAGTTTATCCAGAAACAGGTAAGAATATTCGCATCCAAACAGAAAAACGAGCGCGAGAAGAAGGGTTAATCGATTAATGAAGGCTAATGAACCGGCTTCTTAGAAATTTGAGAACAAGAAATTTGAGAAAAACGCTGCGTCAGGAGTGGAACGTTTGGCGAGTGGGAGCGTTACCCGGCTTGGCAATTATTGCCCTGATTACGGTAGGACGGCTAGCTGGAACGTTGCAATATCTAGAGCTGATAGCCCTCGACTACATGCTGCGTTTTCGTCCGGCTGAACCTACTGACGAACGAATTTTAATTGTTGGAATAAATGAAGCCGATATTCGCCAAGCCCAGACTTACCCAATTCCCGATGCTCAGCTAGCTGCCCTCATCCGCCAAGTGCAACAATATCAACCGGCAGCAATTGGATTAGATATTTTTCGTGATCTGCCGGTGGAACCGGGTCATGCTGAATTTGTGCAGGTATTGCGATCTTCCAACCTGATTGCGATTGAAAAAGTTTTACCAGATACCAGCGGTTTGACGATTAATCCACCGGCCTATCTATCAGCCGAGCAAATCGGATTTGTGGATACAGTGCTAGATTTTGATGGTTATGTGCGGCGCAATTTACTTGGCACACCCAATTTACAAGGAGAATACAAGTTTTCGCTCACGTTTCGCTTAGCGGAAAAGTACCTGTCACAACGAGGCATTCCCCTTAGCAATGGCAAACGCGATCCTAGGGCCATGCGGTTTGGTGAAATAGAACTAACCCGCTTCACCGCTAATACTGGGGGATATGTCGGTGCTGATGCCAATGCGAATCAAGTGTTGATCAACTTTCGGAGTGGCTACCAACCGTTTCGCACCGTATCGATGGCACAAATTTTGGCGGGCACTGTAGACGCAAATTGGATTCGCGATCGGGTGGTGCTAATTGGCGTCATGTCGCTCAGCGAAAAGGATATTGTCAACTCACGAGCCTTGATAGGCCGTAACCCGAATTTGGTTCATGGGGTGGAAATTCAAGCCCATGCGCTGAGCCAGATCCTGAGTGGGGTTCTGGATGGACGCCCCTTGCTGCAAGTATGGCCGGAAGGTTGGGAGTATGCCTGGATTGTGCTCTGGGGAATATTGGGCATCAGTTTAGGGCGGTGGCTTCGCGCACCTTTTCTGACTCTGCTAGGCTTAGGCGTCAGCGGTGTAGTCTTGATTGGGCTTTGCTATGGTTTGCTGCTGCTGGGCTGGTGGGTTCCAGTGGCTCCGGCTCTGCTGGTGCTGCTGGCAAATGGGGCCGGACTCACGGCAGCCCTATTTTACCGTCACGAACAGAACCTAAAAGCCAGAATTCAGGAACGTCAGCTTGTGATTGACCAAACCTTCACCGCAATTCATAACGGCCCGCTGCAAACCTTGGCAATTCTGTTGCGCACTGTGCAAGATCAGGAGCCATCCCAGCAATTCCTCTATGGAGAACTGCAAAAACTGAATCAAGAACTGCGCACAGTCTGCGAATCAGTTCAACAAGAGGCATTCAGCCAGGAGAATCGGTTTCGGATCAGTCAGGAGACAACCCTGGACCTCGACAGTCCGCTGCGCGAAATTCTCTATGCGGTCTATAGCGATACGGTGAGGCGTGATTTACCAAACTTTAAAACGCTGCGCCTGAAGCTACCCACATTTGATCAGATGGATGACCCACATCTGACGATTGATCAAAAGAAAGGGTTGTGTCGATTTTTGCAGGAAGCCCTCTGTAATGTCGGTAAACATGCACAAGGAGTCACCAGACTAGAGGTAATCTGCAAACAAGAGAACGGCAAAAACATGATTCGGGTGATTGATAATGGCACAGCAATCGATTACACGTCTATGTTAGAAAATCCAGCCCTAACGGCTAGAGGCCGAGGCACAGAACAGGCAGAGTCCTTGGCGCGACAATTGGGTGGACGGTTTCAACGGCGGTCAAACTCACCTCACGGTGTGATTTGTGAGCTAATTTGGCCAGTTGCCAAACCACGATTCTGGCGGCTTTAGATCGATTAGAATGCTGCTTATAATGAGTGTAATTCTGGAGTAGGAGTTAGGAGTTAGGAGTCAGAATAAGCACTTGCCCGACCAATCGCTTACAAGCTAGGTTCAGTTTAACGTTCAGGTTCTCTACCATTAGGCACTTTGATGATTGATCTCTATTATTGGACAACACCCAACGGCCACAAAATCACCTTGTTTCTCGAAGAAGTAGGGCTGCCCTACACGATTGTACCGATCAACATCGGCAAAGGTGACCAATTTCAACCAGAGTTTCTCAAAATTGCACCCAACAATCGGATCCCAGCAATTGTCGATCGTGCCCCTGCCGATGGTGGCGAACCGATCTCTGTGTTTGAGTCAGGGGCAATTCTACTCTACTTGGCTGATAAGGTTGGTCAATTAATTCCCAAGGAGGGGCGTGGACGAGCCGAGGTGCTGCAATGGCTGTTCTGGCAGATGGGCGGATTGGGACCAATGGCTGGGCAAAATCATCACTTTAGCCACTATGCTCCTGAGAAAATACCCTATGCTATCAACCGCTATGTCAACGAAACCGGACGGCTCTATGCCGTGTTGGATAAACGCTTAGGCTTATGGAAACGGTCGATATTCTAGGCGTCTTTGCCCACCCGGACGATCTTGAGCTTACCGTTGGCGGCACGATGCTGAAAATGAAGTCGCTCGGTTACAGCACCGGTGCTTTGGACGTAACACGCGGTGAAATGGGAACACGGGGAACGGTTGAGCGCCGATCGAAAGAAGCAGAGGATGCTTCAAAGATATTAAAGCTAGATTTGCGCGAGAACCTCAGGCTCGCGGATGGGCGCGTTTTTGTTGACGATGTCTCGCGAACGGCGATGGTTCGTGTGTTTCGCCGACTTAAACCTAAATTGATCCTGACGCACCAGCTGGACGATCCGCATCCGGATCATGACCACATCGCTCGGCTTGTCCGCGAATCCGCTCGGCTTGCGAGCATGAAGAACTATGATCCCGAGACCGGCGATGAAAAGATCGTCGTGCCCCGCGTTGCACACAATATCTTCTCACGTCACGTTCTGCCTTCGTTCGTTGTTGATATTTCGCCTTTTCTCGCAGAGAAAATGGCTGCGATACGCGCTCATTCGTCTCAGTTCTACGACCCGAACTCAACGGAACCTGAAACGCGTTTGACTGATAAGAGATTTCTTAACGAACTAGAGAATCGTTCAAGATATTTTGGATCGCTTATTGGCGTAGAAGCCGGTGAACCATTTTTTGTTCGTGAAGCACTGAATATCGAAGATCCGCTCGAGCTGCTTTCGCGCCCGATGAACTTGTATTCTTAGATGAGCGAGTTATTGCCCGAACAAATTGAACTGGAGAAGAAACTTCGCTTACTCGAGCGGCTAAAGGACCGTCTCGCTGATCGTGAAGAAGAGATCGCAGACCTTCAGGAGCAGCTTGAGCGATTCGAGGCTCGTTATACGATGGAGGTTGGGCGGCTTTATGCCGAGCAAGATGAGCTTGATGCTCAGATCGCCGAAGAAGAGCTGAAGCTTGTTCCCGACGACGAAGAAATAAAGAAACGGGTCGAAGAGCTCCGCCGACTTGCCGAAGAATCCGCCGCACGGCTAAAGGCCGCAGAAGAAGCCGAGCAGGAAAAATGGGAACCGACGCCAGAGGCCCGCAAGGCCTATCACGACCTTGCACGCATGATCCACCCTGACCTCGCGATCGACGACATTGAAAAAGAACGCCGTCACGGATTGATGGCTGAGCTCAATGAAGCATATACTTCCGGCGACCAATTGAAACTGAACAAGTTGGCGGCGAACCTGCGTATCGGCCCGGAGGCTGTTCCCGGCGATACGATCGGTGATCAGCTCGTCCGGGCTGTTCGCCGCTTATATCAGGTAAAGCGGCGATTTCAGGAACTGTACCTTGAAAAGGAAAACATTATCTCTTCAGAATTGTTCGAACTCTTTCAAAAGTGTGAGGCTGAGTCAGCCGAAGGCCGCGACCTGTTGAAGCACATGGCTGAACGTGCGAAAACGCACATAAAAAAGACCGAGCGTCGATTGATAAACCTTCGAAATGTTACCGCCGCGCAGGAGGAACACGTCAAGACCACGTATGGATTGGACATCGAAGAATTCAGGAAATAGACGCTCGTTCATTGCTCAGTATGATAGCTGTGCTAACCTAATATCCCGTCGATGAAGTTTCTCGTCAGCCAGGTAAGTTATTTCCTAAGCCAAACGCAAAGCCGGCAGAACATCTCTGCGTTGCTCAAGTATCTGGTTTTTCTCGGCAGCGTCATCGTTCTTTACTCGGTGCTATTTCACCTTTTGATGGTGGTCGCCGAAGGGCGATATTACAGTTGGCTTACCGGCTTCTACTGGACGCTGACCGTGATGACAACGTTAGGTTTCGGCGACATCACGTTCGAAAGCGATATAGGCCGTGCCTTTAGCATTCTCGTTCTTCTATCGGGCGTTGTTCTTCTTCTGATAATGCTTCCCTTCGCGTTCATCAGATATTTCTACGCGCCATGGCTTGAAGCACAAATACACGTTCAGTGTCCACGCGAGGTGCCACCTGACGTCACCGGACACGTGCTCATCTGCAACTACGATACGATCGCTCCAAGCTTGATAAAGCGACTGAATCAGAACGACATTCCGTATTACGTGATTGAGGAGGACGCCGCCGAAGGCGCACGATTGAACCAATCCGGTATCTCTGCGGTTACGGGGAAGATCGACGCACGTTCAACATACGAGCGCCTGAGAGCAAGACACGCGCTTCTAGTTTTTGCGAATCTTGAAGACACGATTAACACCAACATCACGCTAACAGTTCGTGAGGCGGCTCCTAACGTGCCCATTGCCGCCATCGTGTCGGATCCGGACTCTATCGACATCCTTGAACTAAGCGGAGCTAACCACGTTCTGCCGCTTAAGCAAAGGCTCGGCGAATATTTGGCTAATCGCATCAGCGTCGGTGAGGAGCGTGCACACGTCATCGGAAGTTTTGGTAATTGGCTCGTCGTCGAATTCACCGTTCACAACACTTCGCTCAAAGGCAAGAAGATCCGTGAAACAGAGATCCGGGAGCGGACTGGGATGAATATCATCGGCATCTGGCAGCGCGGACGCCTTGTGCCTGCTGAGCCCGATCACACTTTAGGTAACTTTGATGTACCTCTAGCAGTCGGAACGGAAGACCAGGTTCGTGAACTGGAGCGTTTTCTTGAACATGACGAACCTCTCTCCGATTCGGTCCTCATACTTGGTGGCGGAAAAGTAGGGCGAGCTGCGGCGGTCGCGCTCAAGAAAAAGGGACTTACAGTGTTTATGGTCGAGCAGGAACCCGGCCGCTGCGATGTGATCTGTGATTCGCTTGACCGTCTTACTGTAGGCGATGCCGCAGATCGCGAAACGCTGATGCGCGGCGGTCTAATGGAATCCTCGCTCGTACTACTGACTACGAATGATGACGCAGTAAATATCTATCTTTCTATTTATTGCCGAAAACTGAAGCCGGATGTGCGGATCATCAGTCGTATAACCTACGATCGAAATATCGAAGCCATCCATCGTGCCGGAGCTGATTTCGTGTTGAGTTACGCTCCGCTTGGAGCCGAATCCGTGATGGCACTTGTACAAGGACGACAGCCGATAATAATGGGCGAAGGCGTGGAGTTCTTTGTCGCCACGGTGCCTCCTTCATTAGCCGGTCGAACATTGTTAGAGAGCGGGATCGGAAGTAAGACCGGCCTGATCGTACTTGCTATTGAGGTTGGCTCAGAGACCATCGAAAACCCTTCACCTGACACGAAACTTCCGGCCTACGCCCGGCTTGACCTACTCGGGACGGCCGAACAGATGCAGGCATTTCGTGAACTTTTCGGCGCCGGCAAAGACCTAAACGGAGCTTCCCGCCGCATAACCTGATGACCAAGCCCACTGGAAGTTGTATCCGCCTAGCCATCCGGTAACGTCAATAACCTCACCGATAAAATACAGTCCCGGAACTTTTATCGCCTCCATTGTCTTCGAAGAAAGTTCGTCTGTAGAAACACCGCCGAGCGTAACTTCCGCTTTGTGCCAACCTTCTGTTTCCCGGAACCCTACACTCCATTTATGCATCATATTAGCGATAATGTCGATATCGATTCGGCTTAGCTGGTCTAAGGACTTATTACGTAGCTTTGGTAAAACAAACAGCTCGACAAATCGTTCAGGAAGCATTGAGCCCAGAAACGTCGATAGCATCTTTTTGCTTGAACGCATTATCTTCAACTCTGCCTCGATCGAACGATCTGGAATGAGATCGATCATCACTTCGTTTTCCTGCGTCCAATAGTTCGACGCCTGAAGTATCGCCGGACCTGATAAACCTCTGTGAGTAAAAAGAATATTCTCACGGAAACTGTTGCCGCCTGCGGTAACCTCGGCATCAATGGTCACACCGGCCAATTTTGAGAATACCTGTTTCCTGTTAAACACCAGTGCCACGAGTGAAGGCCGCGTGGATTCGATCCGCAGGCCGAACTGTTTCGCGATCCGGTATCCAAGATCTGTTGCGCCGATCTTTGGAAACGAAAGTCCACCGGTCGCAATGACAAGCGACTCGCATTCGAATTCGCCAAGGTTCGTCTGAAGCCGGAAGCTCTTATCTTTCTCCACATGCTCGACAGAGCAATTGGTCTTGATCGACACACCCGCGTTCCTGCATTCCGTCAAGAGCATCTCAACGAAGGGCCGCGATGAATCGCGACAAAATAGCTGGCCAAGTTTTTTTTCGTAGAACTCAATGCGGTGACGTTTTACTAGCTCGATGATGTCATCCGGGGTGTACCTGGCGAGTGCGGATCTGCAGAAATGTGGATTCTTTGAGACGAAATTCTCGGCTGTGGTATTTGTGTTGGTAAAATTGCACCTTCCGCCACCGGAGATCAGGATCTTTCGGCCGACCTGATCATTGTGTTCGATCACCAAGGTCCGGCGTCCGCGCCTGCCTGCAGTTATCGCGCACAAAAGCCCCGCCGCACCGCCGCCGATGATCGCTACGTCAAATCTCACTTAGCTAAGGTATCGCTCGTTAATGATCCGTAAATGATGCCGTACATGACCAGCCATTATGAAGGCAAGAGCTCGAACAGTAACTTCAGCTCCGCTGGCCGTTCCGCGGAGGTCCCAGTCCTCGTCGCTTAATGAGGCGATCAGCGCAAGATTCGATCTTCTTTGTGTAATGAATTCGTCAAGCAGATCGGCGATCGAACGCACATTAGATCGCCCGTTCGTTACAAACACGTCTTGGTCAAATCCGGCAAGCGGCGTCGGATCGCCATGCGAGAACCGATGAAGACGATAGCCAAAGACCCGTTCGCCGTCGATAAGGTGTCCGAGCAGTTGCTTTACGGTCCATTTCCCGTTTTGGTACGCATAATTACCACGTTCTTCCGGAATGTTGCCAAATACGGACGAGAGCTCGTCCGCTTGCTCTCGCAGTACGGAAAGCACATCGGCCTCGGGCACGGAATCAATATACCCTGTATAAAATTCGGCGTATTCACTTTTCTCAGGTCTTCTCATAATGCGGTATATTATCAGAACCCAAGAACAGAATCTCTTATCGACGCAGAGGAGGAAATAATGAAACGTTTCGCACTATTTTTTGCAGCGGCTGTTGTCCTGGTTCTCGCTTATTCAGGCGACAGCACTCAAGCCGGCAAGATCGCCTTTTTCGACCGTTATAATACGGCTGACACAAAGGGAGAGACCGGCGTCTATGAATTCGACCGGGCACACACCTTTATCGGCTTTCACGTCAACCACCTGGGACTGATCGAGGTTCCGGGCTATTTCCGCGATTTTTCAGGAACGATCAATTACAATGCCGAGGACATAACAAAGTCATCGGTAAAATTCACCGCTAAGATCGCTAGTGTTGACACCGGTGTCGAAGGTCGTGACGCTCACTTAAGAAGAGCGGATTTCTTCGACGCTGAGAAATACCCTGAAATGACATTCGTTAGCAAGAAGGTAGAAAAACGCGGCAGTAGCATTTATCTTACCGGCGATCTGACGATGCGCGGTATTACCAAAGAGGTCTCATTCCCGTTCAAGATCAAAGGCTTTCTTCCGGGAAATGAACGCCAGGGCATGCGAATGGGGGCCACGGCAAGCACGCAGATAGATCGTTTCGATTTCGGCGTCGATTATGGAAAGAACGCTCCTGCCGGCAGACCTGGAATTGCAAACATTGTAAAGGTCGATCTTAGGATCGAAGCACTAAAGCAGAAACCTGCCGATAACACAGCGGAATGAACTCAAGCCTCGTGATGCGGCTGTCTATACCTGGCGGCCGCTTCCTCAAATGAAATATCCAAAAGCGGAAAATTTTCCCATTCCCGATGATGTTCGGCAAGATCTGCATCGCCGGGTCAAGATGGTCGAGGAACGACTCTGTCTTTCGGTCGAGCGGAATGCGGTTGACCGCGACCGTCACCATTTCGGCTCCGGAGGCCTTATGCGCGGCCTTCATCTCATCGTACGAGCGATATTTCCCCGTGCCGATTATCAGCCGCGAGCCGAATTCTTTTCCTGCAAGCAAAAAACTGTCTGACATTTATAAAGAGATTCTCACCGAAAGCAGAAAAGAACGCAAAGCTAACCTCCGCCGACAAAATGAACAACCTCGATCTTGTCTGATTCGCCCACCCTAGTCTGCTCCCAGTCCCTGCGGCTGATCACCTCTTTATTCAACTCAACGGCAACGCGTTGCTTTGGCAATGAAAAAAGATCGAGCAGCCGGTCTATCGTTACCTCGGACTCGATCTCTTTTTTTTCTCCGTTCAAAACTATCGTGATCATCCTTAATAAAGGATTCTCTCTTATTCACGAAAGTTTGCAAAGCTCTACGAAAAAGCCCGTTTCAGCCATGTACGATCGGCCGTCTTAATTCGACCTCTTCGCCATCACTCATGGCTCGGACAAGAAATGCGGCCCTGCCCGATTTGAACTTAGGAAACTGCAGCGTAACGTGCGCAAGGCCATTCTTGTCTGTTGAGGAATGAAATATCAAAGGACGAAAAGCCGAACCGATTATCTTGACCATTACCTCTGCACCCGGAACGATCTTCCGTCCGCTTCCCCGGCTGACCAGCATTGTTATTGTCTTTGTTTGGCCGCCTTTAAGGTCTGGATCGCCAAGTAGGTCTATTGAAAGCCTATTGTTCGTCGGCCGATCTTTGCCAGCCAGGTCGCTGACGATCGCCACAGCCTCTTGCGGTATCAAAGATGGTTCATCAATTACACTGATCACGTCCACTAGCGGACCATGCGTAGGTTCCGGCAATGGTTCAGAATCAAGGTCAGGTTTCGGAATCGAATATTCGGCATCTCCATCTGAGATTTGTTCAGAATGGGCTTCCTCAGAATTTTGGTCGTTTGGGTTCTCTCTTGCTTGTTTTTTGTTTTTAGGCTTCTTGCCTCGATCAGAGACTATTTCTTGCGTTTCTTGCTTGCTGGAAAGTTTCTTGAGGTCCTCTATTCGTCCGGCTTGGATCGCCGCACAGATCAGCCGATGTTGTTTCTGAAGTCTTTCCGAGAGAGCTGTCTCATCAAAGCCATTGGCCAACAGGTCGTCATAGGGCGATCGCTTGCTTGCGAGTATCGTTCCTCGGTCATAAACCAACGAAAGAATGATCGGCCGCGACAGCCCTTTGTCTTCGGTCTGCACGTGGTATGTAACACCGTTAAATTCGATGTCTGTATTGAATCCTGTGATCACGGTTTGCGGTCGGTTTTTGAGAGTTGGGAGTCGAATTCCGGTTTATCCGGCCAGATGAAAAAGTAACATAATATCAGTAGTTTGGTCAATGAAAAGATACTTATAGGATGGCCAAATATGAGCACCTCTTTACAAATGAAACTGCCAGAAAGTGAAAATTACAAAACGACCCCTAGCTTGACACCCATTATTGCTTAACTTACGATTTAGTTTGTGCCGAAACTTCAATTTCCGTGTTAGGTAGAGCAATTTTACCGCCTACTCGCCCGTTCGGCGCACATCAACTTTTGAGGTCAAAATGAACGACTTTAGTTTGATGGATTATGCCCCAATTGGCATTATGTTTCTGGTTGCCGTGGGATTTGCTGTAAGCCAGATCCTTGTTACTCAGCTTATCGGTCCGCGTAAACGGACGGCAACAAAACTTATGCCCTACGAGTGTGGCAAGGATCCGGTTGGCGGCGCACGTGACAGGTTTTCGATTAAATTTTACGTAGTTGCCGTGACATTTCTTCTTTTTGACCTCGAGATCTTGTTCATGGTTCCCTTTGCCGTCGCGTTCAAACGCCTATTGGGCCTCGAACAGGTGGCAGGGATACCTTACGGTACCATCGCATTCGTGGGTATCATGGCATTTCTTGTTACGGTCGTTGTGGGATTGATCTACGACTGGAAAAAGGGTGCATTCGAATGGAGCACACAGGCACGCGCCTCAGCAAAGGCTCAGGCCATCGCTCTAAGAAAAGGCAAAAAACACGAGCACCTTGACCACGGCAACTTCCGTCAGGCCGCTTAAGTCTATACCTGCAACTTGTTATTGAATCTTTATGGGCTTGGAAAATACAGTATTCGACTCGCTTCCAGATGTTGTTACCGTAAAACTTGACGCGGTTGTGAACTGGGCCCGGAAGTCTAGTCTCTGGCCGGCAACCTTTGGTTTAGCGTGTTGTGCGATTGAAATGATGAATACTGTTTCCGCGCGTAACGACCTTTCACGCTTTGGAGCAGAAACTTTTCGAGCTTCTCCGAGGCAGGCAGACGTGATGATCGTTTCCGGTAGGGTCTCGCGAAAAATGGCTCCGGTGTTAAGAAGGATTTACGACCAAATGCCTGAGCCTAAATGGGTTATCTCAATGGGGGCATGTGCCACTTCGGGCGGCGTATTTGACAACTATGCGATCGTTCAAGGCGTGGACAAAGTAGTCCCCGTAGATATTTATGTCCCTGGATGTCCGCCACGCCCTGAAATGTTGGTTCATGCGATCACGATGCTCCAGGAAAAGATAATGAAGGAATCCGTCAAGGATCGCAGAGACACTTTCGAAGAAGAATCGCGTGATGCTCAGGTGCCCGGAACCCTTCCGGTCACCGAAGGAACAGCTCTAGAACGCGAAACAGAGATCGAGGTCGCTCAAAAGCAAACGACGCGCCCCTACACGGTCCCGTCGAGGCACGAACGCAGAAGAACCTCGTAACTTGTAGTTAGAAGTTTCAAATATGACTGAAAAGCTCCACGGCTTCGTAGAGAAGTTAAGGGAAAAGAACGCGGATTGGGTAAGAGACGTCATCGATCGTCTATCTGAGGTAACTATTATCGTACCCGGTGATTCGATGGTCGAGATCTGCGAATTTCTTCGCGACTCATGTGATTTTGATATGCTTGCCGATCTTTGCGGATGTGATCGCGGCCCGGAAGAAGACCCAAGATTTGAGGTCAATTATCATCTATTCTCGACAGTTCATTTTCAGCGTTTGAGACTTAAAGCATTGATTGCAGAAGACGATGCAAGAATACGTTCAGTAACCTCCGTCTGGAAGACCGCAGACTGGCATGAACGTGAAACCTACGACCTGTTAGGTATCCGGTTCGAAGGACATCCAGATCTAAGGCGGATCTTACTGCCATCTGATTTTGATGGCCACGCATTACGAAAGGATTATCCGCTGAGAGGCTATGAGCCTTACAGCATGAATTAGTTTATGGAAACAGCGGTTCAAGATATCCCGGCTGATATAGATGTTGTCGATGAGGCACTAGAGACGCAAATGACGCTCTCAATGGGCCCTCAGCATCCGTCAACTCACGGAGTGCTGAGGCTTGATCTGCGACTTGACGGAGAGTTGGTAGTAAAGGCCATTCCAGATATTGGATATCTGCACACCGGAATGGAAAAGCTCTTTGAATACAAGAAATACCAGCAGGGTATTGTCATCACAGACCGGATGGATTATTTGAATCCTCTCGGAAACAATCTCGCATACGTAATGGCAGCCGAGAAACTGCTCGGAATTGAAATACCAGAGCGTGCCCAGGTCATTCGTGTTCTAATGTGCGAGCTGCAGCGGATCGCATCCCATATGGTCTGGTTCGGAACGTCATGCCTTGACATGGGAGCAATGACCCCGTTTTGGTTTACTTTCAAGGAACGCGAAAAGATCCTAAATATAATCGAATCAGCCTCCGGCGGACGTATGACGCCAAGCTATTTTAGGATAGGCGGCTTGATGATGGACCTTCCCGCTGGATTCGAGAATCGAGTCCGTCAATTTCTTGACAATTTCCCCGACGCGTTAAATACATTTGACACTTTGATAACCGGCAACGTCATTTGGCAGAATCGGACGAAGGGCATTGGTATAATCTCGCGAAAAGATGCTATAGATTGGGGACTGACCGGACCCTGTTTACGAGGGTGCGGTGTCGAATTGGACCTTCGCCGACATAATCCCTACTCGGGCTACGAAACCTACGACTTTGACATCCCGACTGAACCTGATGGGGATGTGTGGTCGCGATTCCTGGTTCGCATGCGGGAGCTTCGCGAATCACATAAGATCGTACGGCAGGCTCTCGAACGGCTGAAGCCAGGCCCGATCAAGGCTGATGCCCCTAAAGTTGTGTTGCCCGACCGTGATGATATGCGAAAACATATGGATTCGCTCATACATCACTTTTTGATCGTTGCGGAGGGGTTCAATGTGCCCGAAGGTGAGGTTTATCACGCGATCGAAGCCTCAAAAGGCGAACTAGGTGTCTATATGAAATCAAACGGAGGCCCAAAACCTGAGCGAGTCCACTTCCGAGGCCCAAGCTTCGTTAATCTATCTGCTCTTCCAGTAATGAGCGAAGGTGAAATGGTCGCGGATGTCGTTGCGATAATCGGAAGTCTGGATATTGTTTTAGGAGAGATCGATCGTTAGGGGGGTCACAGAATTGAGACCGGCTATCGGACAAAGTTTGAATTCAAGCATCTTTAGGTATCTGGTCCCGATTTCCCATTGTTAGAAATGGCAGCAGCAACACCGACAAGCTATACAGACAAGATCGTGGTCACTGACGACGTGGCGGAATTCTCCTCAGAAGTGATCGACGAGATGAGGTCACACCTCGCTAAATATCCACCGGAACGCAGCCGATCGGCACTAATACCATTATTGTTCGTCATTCAGCGAGAGCGTGGTTGGATAGATAACCCGGGTGTAAATTTTTTGGCAAAGTTCCTGGATCTTGAAATCACGGATGTTTGGGAAACGGCGACATTTTACTCGATGTTTAACCTGCGTCCAGTCGGTCGACACCACATTCAGATCTGCAAGACACTCTCTTGCAAGATAATGGGTGAACCGAAGATAACCGATCATATCTGCTCGAAGCTCGGCATCAAGCCCGGTGAAACCACTGCGGACGGCAAGTTCACTGTGTCGCTGGTAGAATGCCTCGGAAGCTGTGGCACTGCCCCAATGATGCAGATCGGATTTGATTTTCACGAGGATTTGACTATCGAGAAGGTTGATCAGATCTTGGCGGATTGTAAATAAATGGAGATCAAAGCAATAGGCTGCGAACCGCTTTCGCTTAAGCGTGTCCATATCGCAAATGGCCACACGCTGCAGGTGTATAAAGACACTGGCGGTTACAAGTCAATGGAGAAAGCCTTTGGGATGACGCAGGATGCGATCATTCAGGAAGTAAAGGACTCGGCACTTAGGGGAAGAGGCGGCGCAGGCTTTCCCACCGGGATGAAGTGGTCGTTCGTTCCGCGTGATTCGCACAAGCCTAAATATATAGTCTGCAATGCCGATGAATCAGAGCCCGGGTCTTTCAAGGACAGGTATCTTCTGCAGTATGACCCGCATGCTCTCATCGAGGGAATGGTCATTGCGGGTTTTGCTCTCGGCGCCTCTGCCGGCTACATCTATTACCGGGGTGAATACAATTATCTTATTCACATAATGGATAACGCTTTGAGGGAAGCACGAGAGGCCAACCTGCTCGGAGAGAACATTCTCGGTTCAGGTTTCTCGATGGAAATTCACACTCATACCGGGGCCGGCGCTTACATTTGCGGTGAAGAGACTGCTCTTTTGAGTTCGCTCGAAGGCTATCGCGGCCATCCAAGGATGAAGCCTCCATTTCCGGCTGTTGAAGGTCTGTACGCCCCGACGAGAACCCGGCAATTGACGTCCGAACCGTTAACGCTTTCTACTTCCAAAGAAAGAGCACCATCATCAAGCAGGATGCGCGTTCCGGAACTGACCACCTGCGGAAGCTGAACGAAGTTGGTCGAAATGCGTGTGCCATTGCAATCTTTTTGTTCAGCTGAAATTATCACCTTCTCTCCGGCGATGAGTTCGATCGGTATCCCGTCCTTTAGTGCACCGGTTCGGATTTTTGGTCCGGAGAGATCAGCGAGAACAGAGATCGGGATTCCAAGTCGCTTAGACGCAGATCGGGCTCTTTCTAGTACCTGGGCGTGTTCTTCATGCGTGCCATGCGACATATTGATGCGAACGGCATTCATTCCGGCTTTTAGAAGCTGTTCGATCGTTAGTTCGCTGCTCGAAGCTGGGCCGAGCGTGGCTATTATTTTTGCTTTCCTCATTGGTAAAGTGACATTCTATCGCAGCGCGAACGCGAAGGGTATTTTTCGGCCCCCGATCTTAACTTACATTTCACGTGTAAGCTCGGCCCAACGGTCCTGAAAGGCCAACACGGTCGAAATGAAAGTTGAGTGTGACCAGGTCAAGGGCGAAACGGATACGTGTTCTCCTGTTTCAGGGTCCAATTGTTCAGCCAACACGCCTGATGTTAGAGCTTGGTCTGCTACCCATTCGATAAGAGAAAGGGCCATCTTCAGGTCGTCAGCGCTTTTTGCTCGGGCGATATAAAACTCGGCAAGCCAAAGAGTGCAGATGAACCAAGCATTCCCCGTAAAATTTCCGTTGCCCTTTTGATAACCGTCATTCTCAAACCGCGCGATACCGCCGCCGACCGAGAGTTTCGACCTGACGGCATCCATCGTATTGATGACCATGGGATCATCAGCCGAAAAACACCCAAAATAAAATAGCCCAAAAAGTGAAGCATCCACAGTCGGATCGGGGAAGGATTCTCCATTGTCCGAAGATTGAAGCGAACGGATGAACCTGCCTAGCTGCTCATCATAGAGATGTCCCTTCATTGCAGTGACCATCGAATCGGCAGCCTTTGAATATCTTTCTGCCCGTTCGTATTCGGCGAAAAGAACTGCAAAATTTGCTGCACCGCGCAGTCCGGCAACGACGGTCGCACATGTAAAGGTGTGAACGCCGTGCCTGTCTTCCCAGAGATTCCAGCTAGGAAGCGGGAGTCCTGTTTCTTCGTCGCGATAGGACAGCAGAAAATCGGCGCAGGGAAGGGTCATTGACGTGTACAGACGATGTGCGAATTCGATATCGCGAAACTTATCGTAGTGTTCCCAGAGTGCCCAAAGGACAAGAGCCGTCTCATCTTCCTGGATAGGAAGAAGCTTTAGTTTATGCCGTGTGTCCCAAGCGGGATGCCATCCGGATGCGACGGTGCCGTCCGGATTATATTTCTGCAGAAAGTAGCCTTCTTTATGAACGATGTCGCCACAAAAGCGGAAGAACTTCCGGGTAATGTGGGAATAACCTGCCGAATCCAGAGCGTGCGCAACAAAGGCGCCATCGCGTGTCCAAAGGTAACTGTAATGATCGGTTGCCCGTTCGGTTACATCGTGATCATTGGCCGCAAGGATCGCCCCGCCTTTATCGATCTGGGTATGGACGATCAAAAGCGAGCGTTTATAAAGATCAACTATTTTCTCCGGCAGTACACCAAAATCTACCTCGTTCTTATTTACCCACGCATGCCAATAATTGGCTGTGTAATCCAAAAATCTCTCGGGTTTTCGGTCTTTGATCATCCGATTCAGCCGAGAGACGCCTTCTATGTCTGTTGCCGCCGCGATCCAATAGTAAAAAGTAGTATCGGTTTCGGCATCGAGCGAAACGTGAACGGCAATGGTTGAATCGACCGACCCTTCGGACGTTGCACCGCCCTGCAGATCGCCATCCTCAGCATCGCGCCACGTTCCCTCTTTTCCTTGAAACGCCTTTCGGCCCGTAGCGAAAGAATCGAAATGAGGTTCAGTATTTATAAGGAAATATCTGTGCTTTTTGTAGTGTATGATCGAATGGGTGCTTGGGTCGTACATCGCCGTATCACCAACGCTGTTCTCATAGATCCTTAGATCATGATGAAAGAACAGCCGTATCGTACGAGGCTCACTATTTTCATTAGTAACTTTTATCCGTCGCAGATAAATATTTTCATGGCTTGCTACGGTATCGTTGCAGTTGATGCGGATACCAAGTTCCGAATTCCTTAGCTCAACATTTGTTACGAGGGTTTCCGGCAGATATTTGAGATCTCGCTCCCAAACCGGATCAGCGATCCAAGAGAATGCTCCATCTACCCAGATGCCGAATCTGCAAGGGAATCCGGATGTGTGATTCTCCTGTCCGACGTGAGGAAAATAGATATCCCGGATCTGGTATTTCCGATCGAAATTGACAAGCAGCGATCCATTTCCGACGCGTATGTCGCGCATAGGTTATAGATTCTCGAACATTGCGATACCTTTTCTTGCAATATTGCGTTCTGCCTCAAAGGCAAGCATCTCTTCAGCGACGGACGGCGAAACCCAACGTGCTTCGGCTACTTCGTGGTCATGATCAGCGACATCGCCTGAGACGTATTTCATCAGGAAAAAGTGCACATATTTGTGGATCCGGGTCCATACACCGTTCCGATCAGCAGAAAACCAATATTCGATCTGCTCGATCGGAGCGATAAGCCTGCATTCGATGCCCGCTTCTTCGCGAACTTCGCGGAGGGACGCCACCTCCGGTGTTTCTCCCGGATCAATTATGCCTTTCGGAAGCTGCCACCGCATTTCCGGAAGCATTTGGATGATAGCGACCTCGTATCCGTCCTTGCCATCGCGAACAGCCACGCCGCCGGCGGACCTTTGGATCGCGACCGGGGCAAATTCTGACCTTTCTTTTTCTGCGCTCATTTTGGTGTCCCGTGCTGAAATGATGTTCGCGGCTACTTTACTAATTGTTATTTTCCGTCGGCAATGGTCTCCGCTAGTGCAGCATCCAGCTGTTGTTGGATCTCGTCGTTGAACCCAACGAATTTCTTGACCAGCGTTCCGTTGCGATCCAGGATAGCGGTCTGCGGGATGGCCGTGTCGGTGCCAAAGATATAGGCAGAAAGTGCATCTTCCGGTGTGCCGAGCGGATAGTCTATCGAGAGCCGCTCGACAAACTCCGGAACCTTTGCACGATCTTCTTCTCCGCCAACGTGAAGGCCGATCACCTCAAGCTGATCTCCATATTGGGCCTTTAATGAACGTAAATGTGGTATGGCTCGAATGCATGGTTCGCAATAAGTTGCCCAGAAATCAAGGATAACGACCCTTCCTTTCAGATCTTTTACCTTCGTTACCCTATCATTGAATCCGGTCCAGCCCATCTCCGTAACCGGTTTCCAAGGGCGTGATTGAGCATCTTTCATCTGTCGGCCATTCACGGCAACCGGTTTTTCGCCGATCGCAACCGGCGTTGCTGCCGATCGGCAGCCGACGATCGATATAAATGCCATACCAATGGCTAAACTAGCAAGGTACCTCATTGTTGCTATTTTACATTGAATACCGGTGATGTCCGAAGACCGAGTATGTTTAGACGGGCACAGAGATGAACGAGCCGTGCTTTACTTAATCCAGCGTGGGGCCTATTTTTATTGAAATGCCCGTCTATCCCGAAAAGATCGCACAGATGCTTTCCACACTTCAGCATTGCGGTGCTCCAAAGGATATTGCCGATATAGGTCGCGCGGTCGATCTAAAGTGTGGCTGCGTTGTCGAATTTCACACAACCATACACGACACGGCGATCAGTTCGATTCGCTTCAGATCAAACGGTTGCGGATTCATGGTAGCTGCGGCTGAGATATTGGCCAAGAACTTTTCCGGTTCCGAATTGAAGGAGTTAGGCGGAGGCGAGATCGAAATACAACAATTACTTTTTGAATTGGAAATAGGCGAAGAATTTGGAGAACGTGTCATATGCGTGGAGACTGCGATAGATGCATTTCGTGCCGCCCTGGCTTCTCATCGTGAAAGAGTGTCGGCTGAATTCGTTGGAGAGAGCCCTCTTGTATGTACCTGTTTCGGAGTTACGGAGGAACAGATCGACGAAATGATCAGCAGTAATAATGTACGAACTTTAGAGGAAATAACGACATACTGCAGGGCCGGATCAGGCTGCGGCTCTTGCCGAATGCTTATCCAGGATCAACTGGAAGGACAAGTATTAAGAGCGCTTGAATGACTTACGTCAGGTTTTTCGAGTATGGTATAATCTGTGGTTAATAAAGATCGGCCTGTAGAGGTGGCCGATAAGAGGAGATGAGTTTACCGGCAGCGATCCGGCACAAAATATCGCCAGTCCATGGACGACCCCGCTAGTTTATCTTTCACCTTATTGTTTGCCGATAGTTCGGCATTGATCGAATCCCCTGACCCGATCTGGAGTATTTTGGGCTTGACGATAGTTGTTTCGCTGGTTCTGGCGAACGGGTTTTTCGTAGCAAGTGAATTTGCCCTTGTTGCAGTTCGGCGTTCGCGAATTGAAACGCAGGCTGCCGAAGGGAGCAAGTCCGCCGAGCGTCTGCTCGGGATGCTCGACAATTTGAATGCTTATATCTCTGCAACTCAGCTTGGCATAACACTTTCTTCACTCGGACTTGGATGGATCGGAGAGCCATTTGTTGCCAGCCTGCTTGACCCTCTTTTTATGTGGGCCGCGTCGGCCTCGGGAATCGCTTTGATATCGTCTCCCGCGGTCGTGCACACTATATCATTTATCGTAGCTTTCTCATTCATAACATTCTTGCACATTGTGTTTGGGGAGCTTGCACCTAAAACAGCGGCGCTCGAGATATCAGAAAAGGTTTCTTATTTCATCGCAGTACCTCTTCAAATCTTTTACAAGGTTTTCTATTATCCGATCCGGCTTCTGGATTGGGCCGGCACGCGCACCGCCAGAGCGTTTGGATTAGAGCCCTCGGGCGAGCACGGAGCAAGTTATACCGAAGAGGAGATCCGACGCCTGATAAACGCCTCCAAGGAAAAGGGCTTGCTTAATGAGGACGAGCAGAGGCTAATAAACCAAGTATTCGAATTTTCAGAAACCACCGTCAAGGAGGCAATGATCCCGCGGACCGAGATAGTTGCGGTACCCGAAACCAGCTCTCTTGAAGATATTGTGAAAACATTTCGCCAGCATGGTTATTCTCGATTACCAGTTTATCGGAATTCACTAGATGATATGGTGGGTTTTATCCACAGCAAAGATATTCTTGCCTATATTCTTCGACCGAAGGCTTTCAGGCTCGAACGCGTGCTCCAAAAGCCGATGTATGTTGTGGATACCGCGCGGCTTGAGGACGTTCTGAAACAGATGCAGCGTGAGAAATTCCATTTCGGCTTTGTCGTGGACGAACACGGCGGTGTCGAGGGAATTATCACGCTCGAGGATCTGCTGGAAGAGATCGTCGGTGAGATATCCGATGAGCACGACGAGGAGGTAAATGAACAGATCCACGAGCAGCCCGATGGTAGTGTATTGATCGACGGCAATACCGCTGTTCGCGATATAAACAAGCGATTGGGCCTTCATCTGCCTGTGTCAGAGGGCTACACGACTCTGGCAGGATTTTTAATGTCAGAATCTGGGCAGTTGCTTGCCGAGGGGGATACCGTTCCCTTCAATGGCCACAAGTTCACCATCGAACAGACTGCCAAAAGACGTGTATTAAAGGTTCGATTGACAGAGAATTCTGCCGAAAAGGTGATCGCGGTGGCTTGAAGCGAAACACAAAATTCGATCACAAAATATATTCGCTCTAGCAAAAGGGGGGCGAATAAGCAGCCTAGATATCCTTCTGTGCCAGTGACAAGTACTTTCATGAATCTTCCTATTGCGTCTATACGTTAAGTGTGGATTGCAAATGCTGTTGGGCAGGAATCTGTTCGACAATGGCTTTACCAATTTCAATCGAGGATGTTGCCGCCGGAGAAGGGGCATTACAAACATGAACAGAATTCTGTCCTTTAATGATCAAAAAGTCATCAACCAATTTGCCATCGTTCATCAAGGCTTGTGCCCGCACGCCCGCATGGGTGGGAACCAAGTCTTCCGATTTGACCTCTGGAATTAGGCGCTGCAAACTACGCACAAAAGCAGCCTTACTGAAGGAGCGAATGATTTCTTTCATCCCTTCATCGGCGTGTTTAGCAGCTAGCTTCCAAAAAGCTGGATAGGTCATGACCTCGGCAAAGTCGCGTAAATCGAAGTCGGTTTTTTTGTAGCCTTCTCGCTTCAGGCTCAAAACCGCGTTGGGGCCAGCATGAACACTGCCATCAATCATACGGGTAAAATGCACGCCCAAGAACGGGAATGCTGGATTAGGAACAGGATAAATCAACCCTTTCACCAAGTACCGCTTTTCCGGCACAAGCTCGTAGTATTCACCGCGAAACGGCACAATTTTAGCTTGAGGATCTACCTTACCAAGCTTGGCGACTCGGTCACTGTGTAAACCAGCGCAGTTGATTACAAACCGTGTCTCAAATGTTCCTTGGTTAGTCTCAAGAACTTGACCTTCTTCGGTTCTAATAATTTTCTCAACCTTAGTATTGAGGCGTAGATCACCACCTTGTTTCTGGATTAACTCTGCATACTTTTGGCAAACGCGCTTATAGTCAGCAATGCCTGTTGAGAATACGCGCACGCCCGCTAAGCAATTGACATACGGCTCGTATTCCTTTACTTCTTCAGCAGTGATCCGAGCTACTTTGATACCGTTTTGCAATCCTCTTTGGTAAAGATTCTCAAGCAACGGCAGTTCTCGTTCTTCTGTGGCAACAATGACTTTGCCACACACCTCATAGGGAATTTCATGCTGCTGGCAAAACTCCACCATTGATTGGCAACCATCACGGCAAAATTTTGCTTTGAAGCTGCCAGGCTTATAGTAAACGCCAGAGTGGATGACTCCACTATTGTTGCCGGTTTGGTGAAAAGCCCAGCGGCTCTCCTTCTCAAGCACTAGAATTTTGGCATCCGGATAACGATTACCCAGAGCCATGCCCGTAGAAAGACCAACGATGCCACCACCGATGATCGCAAAATCGTACATAGAGTTTGCCACCTTCAATTGAGAGACATAAACAACTTAGCCGACAATCGAAAATTTAGGACGTTACCACACCTTCCAGGGTGCCTTGCCACTCTTCCATAAATCTTCCAGGTAGTTTTTGTCCTTGAGGGTATCCATTGGTTGCCAGAAACCATCATGCCTGTAGGCAGAGAGGTGACCATCCTGAGCGAGTTTCCCGAGGGGTTCATGTTCCCACATCGTGGAATCGTCTGCAATGTAGTCGATCACTTCCGGCTCCAGCACGAAATAACCCCCGTTGATCCACGCACCATCCCCACCGGGCTTTTCATGGAATTGATGAATCTTGGTTTGTTCTTTGCCTAGAGAAATGGCTCCAAATCGTCCGGGAGGTTGTACAGCAGTCAGAGTGGCTAGTGAGCCTTCCTGCTTGTGGAACTCAACTAATTTAGTAACATCCACATTGCTGACTCCATCACCATAGGTGAAGCAGAAAGTAGAATTGCCGATATGTTCACGAACTCGCTTCAGTCGTCCTCCGGTCATCGTATTTTCCCCAGTATCTACCAAGGTTACGCGCCAAGGTTCAGCCTTACCAGCATGAATATTCATCTGGTTGAACCGCATGTCAAACGTAACATCCGACATCCGCAAGAAGTAGTTGGCAAAATACTCCTTGATCACGTATCCCTTGTACCCACAGCAAATAATGAAGTCATTGATGCCGTGGGCTGCATAGATCTTCATGATGTGCCAGAGAATGGGCTGTCCACCGACCTCGACCATTGGTTTAGGCTTGATAGACGTTTCTTCACTCAAGCGAGTACCCAGACCACCAGCTAGTATGACTGCTTTCATGCACCTACCTCTTTAAAGATGATGAATTTAGTGTGAATGTGTGCTGTAATCCTTGGTCAATGAAGCTCAAAACATGTCATCCGTAGAATTCCCTGAGCATTTACTGCAGCAACAGGTCTTTATTATTCGACTGGAATATTTTAAATGCGTGCGAAACTTAAACCCTAGAAAAGCTCAGTACACCTTGCTCTCATTCCGTTTCTGACAAATCAGTAGCAGCCAACAATGCTCCCTTGAATTGGAATAAGCCAGCATACAACCATATGACCTCTCCTTGTTTTCCCAGACAAACTGTTCCGAGCTTCATGACTCTTCTATAGAGACTAACAAGAAGCGCGTTAGCAAGCTGTAAAGGCGGGGTGAACAAAGTATTTTTCTCTATGAAAACTGCGTGAAAGCTTCCCCAAGCCCTAAACATTCCATTGTGGCTATCATTAGAATAATAGACGAATAGCTATAATTTCTTGGCTGGGCATAAACCGGCTACTAGATTGTATCGACGCGACACTATCCGTAGCAACGACAAGTGGTATGCTAAAGGTTTTCGCTAAATTGCGTAGAGAAATTGCTCTTTAGATTTGAATAAAGTGCAGTTGCATAAAGTTCAGTTGTATTACTGATATTCTCCAGAAATTTAGGCCAGGTTGAGCTATTTCCCCCCGCATCCTACCTGGTAACTGAGGTGCAAAACCGCAAAGTTACCTGATATATCATCCTGCCTGATGTATTGATAAACAGGAAGAACTGTTACTGCCGATTGTTCATTTCCGTACTATTGGAGTGAACTCTAGGCAAAGTAACAACTTTGCCTCGTGGCAATGCATTAGTTTGTCCAACCTCTAGCGAGTCATAAATATTGAGGAAATACGATGAAGCAAGTCCTTCAACAAGTAGTCAAGTCTTTTGGGTACGAAATTAAAAAAGTGACAGACCAGCCTGAAAAACCTGAACTGCACGATTATCCCTGTATTGATTTGCTTGATTTGCTAATGCAGGACTACATGCAACACCAACCAGATGTCTTCTGTATTCAGATTGGTGCCCATGACGGGATTTCAGCCGATCCAGTTGGTAGACTGATTCGTAAATATCACTGGCGCGGTATTTTGATCGAACCACAACCCATTTCGTTCAAGCAGTTGGTTGAAAACTACAAGGGTGAAGATCAGCTCATATTCGAGCAGTTGGTGATCGGTGCGCAGGATGGAACAGCAACTTTTTATACTGTTCGTGAAGATATTCCAGGGTTACCGTTTTGGCTGCCCCAGTCGGGCGGATTAGACAAAGGCCATCTTCAAGCCTCACTCTACTTCTGGAAGCATGTTAGAAAAGTTGAAAATCTTCCCGATGATCTAGATAGCATGATTGAGGAGATTCCAATTCCTCAAATGACCATCAGCACCCTACTGTCCAAGCACAATATTGATAAGCTTGATTTGTTTGCATTGGCTACACCTGGATACGACTTTGAAATCATCAAGATGTTTCCTTTTGAGCGTATCAAACCCCCTGTTATCTGTTTTGAATACAACTGCCTGCGGGATCGGGAAGCTTGTTTGAAATATCTAGCTGACCTTGGTTACAGCGTAGGTCGATTTGGTTCACGTGCAGTGGCGGCTCTTGATGCACCGATCTGGCGCTGGTCGCTTGGTGAGTACTAATTTTGTAACTATTGACCCATATAGCAATCCTAGAGCTGTTTTGCAATGATCCTGTAGAACATCCAGGTAGTGGATGTATTGCCGATACCACCTTGGCTGTATCTCAGCAGATTGTCACTGGAGAGCCTCACAGCTTCAGCAGGATTGCTATATCTTTGTGGGGGTGCCAGCGGCGAGATATGGCTTTGATTTTCCGTTGGCAGATGATTCAAAAATTCTGAGGCTGACATGGTTGCCGTTTGCTTCTTGATTTAGGAAATATTGATTTAGAAATTAGAGCTTGCAAAGATCTTTAGAGATCCTCTTACAGAATTTATCCCACCCTTATATCGCGTTCATCTAGAAGGCTCTTCAATAGAGATGCAGTACATCACTGGTAGAGTTTAGGACTTTATATGTCTAGTCAGGCAGACAGCTACATCAGGGAAAGCAAAGAGCAAAAGCCAACGCTTAAACAAAGAGCGATTCGAGGTTCCATTTGGACTTTCTTAGGATATGGATCGAGCCAAATCTTGAGGCTGGGCGGCAATTTAGTCCTAACTCGGCTGCTATTTCCTGAAGCCTTTGGGTTGATGGCTCTAGTTCAGACTTTTTTGACTGGGCTACAAATGTTTTCAGACCTCGGTATATTTCCCAGTATTGTTCACAGCAAACGTGGCGAGGATCCAGCGTTTCTGAATACGGCTTGGACGCTTCAGGTAATTCGAGGCATAGTATTGTGGATTGGCACCTGCATCATTGCAGCACCAATTGCTCGATTCTATGATGAACCCATGCTGATGCAGTTATTACCCGTTGCTGGCCTATCAGCGCTAATTGATGGCACTGCTTCTACTAAACTAGCAACAGCAAACCGTCAACTTGCATTGAAGCAATTGACAACATTGGAAATTAGCATCTACGCGATCAGTCTGAGCGTAATGATCGTGGGAGCTTGGCTCTACCGATCTGTATGGGTTCTGTTGCTCGGTGGTTTAATTGGCAGTCTTCTCAAATCTATTGCCAGCCATGTTCTACTGAAAGGTGAGAGAAACTCCTTCTGTTGGGATAAAGAAGCGTTTCATGAACTGCAACAATTTGGACAATGGATTTTTCTCAGCACGATTATTGCCTTTTTTGCACTGCAAGGTGATCGCTTAGTTCTAGGATGGTTACTTGACGTTCGGTTCCTTGGTATTTATACCGTTGCATTAGGCCTGTCTAGTGCAGTTGAGAGTATTGTTACCCAGATGAATAGTAAGGTGTTGTTTCCTTCATATGCTGAGTTAATTCGAGAACGACCGGCAGCGTTATATCGAGTCCTACGAAAAGCTCGTTTGATCCTGATGGCCTTGAGTTCAAGCTTTGCTATTTTCTTGGTCCTTTTTGGTAAGCCCTTGATCGACTTACTCTATGACGAGCGTTACCTAGAGGCCGGCTGGATTCTTCGAGTTCTCGCTATTGGGTTTCTAGGACGTGTTCTTAGCGTTACCTACGAGGACATTCTGCTCGCCAAGGGGCAAACCTTCAAAACAATGCTCCTAACCAGTATTGGCGCTTTATTTCAATTAAATTCGATGCTGCTGGGTTATTCATTGGCAGGTCCTCAGGGGGTAATTATTGGAATTGCAGTAACTGAATGGCTGACCTATATTGCCTACGCGCTCTACTTCAATCGCCTATCTTTATGGCAACCAGAACTAGATTTTCCAGTAGTAGCCTTAGCAGGGTGTCTAACACTAATTGTTTACTACACCTAAGCCAGTGGCAGTGGCAGCAGTAACCAACATCGCTTTAGCAAGATCTCGGCAAGAATGGCACTTATCTAGCCTGAACCGCATACTGAACAAGTTGTACTAAGCGCTGACGCAATGTTTCTAAGCCCAAGCGGTCTGTAGCTGAAATGAAGGCAGCCTGAGGAAACTCGTCTTGCGCAAATTGCAAAGTTTCTCCGCCAACTTGATCAACCTTATTGAACACTAGCAGAATTGGACCAGGCGCAAGCGGCATTTGCTCTAGAAGCCTGCAGCGGGTTCAGCAGTCTTTCCGAATCCAAAATTCTTGCTCAGACGCATATTGACGCTGAAGAATTTCGGTCCGTTTCCATAGTTTCGCGGAATGATCGCATTCGGATCTTTTCCGCCGATATCGCAGAACGAATTGGTGAGCCCAAGCTGAGCACATCGTGCGGCAAGCTCTCCGAAAGTAGGCCGTTCGGTAAACAGCGAGTCAGCATTGCTGTCAAAACCTCGTATGATGTTGAACGGCCGTCCAGAATTCATATTTATGAACGGATTCAGCGATATCTGCCACGGCAAGTTTATATTACCGCCAATGAAGAAATTATGGCGAATATCAAAGCTCGACCTTCCGTATTCGTCGCTCAAGTCATAGCTGTATGCCGGAAAACTACCCGCTCCATCCGCATCACTATTGGCAAAACCAAGTCTGTAATTTCCGAACAGTGACACTCGTGGATTAAAATTCGTCCGGAAATTGATGATCATCTGATTCTGATTCGAAATACCACTCGATTCATACTGGTAAATGTTACCTGCATCTGGTATCGGGCGAATAGCATTCAGACAATCGACTGGTGACGCACAAACAGGAGCATTAACGTTCCTCGTCCGAAGTACGTGATTGGTCCGCGCCCCGATGTAAAATACGGAAAGGTTCGTCCTCATTGGAAGTTGACGCTCCATTCCCAATGCGATCTGCATCGTGTAAGGCGAACGCATATCCGGTGAAATGGTCCTAATAGTGTTCGACTGCGGCAATGCTGCAAGGATCTGGTCTGCTGTCGGAACGTTTGTCACACCGTTTAGGGTAAACACAGCCTGTTGAAGCAGGGCGACCGCTGCCGCACGACGATCCGGATCCGGATCCAAACTGTTTACGATAAGATTTGTCTGCTCAAGGCCATTGAAGCGAAGAGCCTGAAGCGTCAGATTCTCGCTAAAACGGTCATAGAATATCCCAAAACCTCCACGGAAGACCGTCTTCGGTGCACGTGCACCACCGGCTCCGGGGGACCACGCAAACGAAAGCCTCGGAGCAAAGTTGAAATTGTCGCTAATATTGGTCTGATTCTCGTAACGCAAACCAAAGCTCAAGGTCAAACCCGGATTTACGCGCCAATCATCAGTAATAAAGAGTCCGACATCGGTCCTAGTCACTTTTTGCTGCGGATTACCAACGGTTATAGAAAACTGAGACGGATAGCTATTACCCAAGATCGTCTGCCGATAGTTCTCGAGATTGATGAACGTGAAGTTACCGCTAAAATTATTCTCTGAGCGGTCCGTAATATTATTATAACGAAGTCTGCCACCAAACTTGATCGAGTGATTCGAAGCTTTTCCTAATGTCGTCGTTGTGAAATTTTGGATCTCTATCGAACGCTGTTTATTGAAACTCTGTCCTATCTGCGATCCGCCGCCGGAAAATGCCTCTGCAACGCTTACTGTCGGGATAGAATTATCACCCAACTGTTCGCGGTCACTCCAGCTGTATTCAAAACGCGTCTCATTGACCGTCTTCGGATTGATGATCATCGTTTCCGTTAAACGGAATTCGTGGTTCGTTGTTTCGGTCGTGAATGCTCTGGAAAGCAACGAGATTCCACCAACTCCCTGATTCTCAGATGTGAACCTTGAAAAGTTGTAGCGGGCAACTAGGGTATTGTTCTGGTCGATCGCGTAATCGAACCGAGGTCCAATAGAAAATCTCTTACTTGGAACTTTAATGTCTTGAGTTACCGGAACCGTATTTAGGTTTGCATCAAGTATTCGGGCATTCAAAACCGTGTTGTTGTCCTGATCACGGTTGTTGATGTCCATAAAGAAGGACGACTTGCCTTTTTGAACGGGCCCCGAAATATTGCCACCGAAAAATCGGGTCTGGCTTGGAGCACGCGTCGCAACAAACGGATTTCGCGAATTCAAGCGAGCATCGTTGAAATTAAAGAATGCGTTCCCACGGAAACGATCTGATCCAGGACGGGTAAGGATCTCAATACGTCCGAAGCCCAGCCTGTCGTATTCAGCTGAGAATGGATTCTGGTTTATGCGGATCTCACGTATCGCTTCACGAGGCGGAAGTCGTCCGCCTGTAAACCCATCAATGTAGATCTGGCCTCCGTTCGGACCGGCTGAAGGTCCTGCGAGTGCTTGCAACGCAGCTTCGAGCTCGTCGGGATCATCCGGTAATGCGTCTATGTCTGAGCCACGAAGCACAGTGGCACCGAGATTATTTTCGGGGTCTGTCGATACAGAATTATCCGTCTCGACATCTACCTGTTCGGTAACAGCCTCAACCGTTAGCAAGACGAAAAGTTCGGTGCGCTGACCCGCGGTTATCTGGACCTCGGTGTTCTCATAAAGTGCAAAATTTGTAGCAAATACTTTAACGGTATAATTCCCGGGAGCCAATCCTGTTGCAGAAAATTCCCCGCGTTGATTGCTTGTTGCAGTTCTCTGCTGTCCGGTCGGGGAAACAATGGTAATGGTTGCCCCAACGATCACCGCTCCAAGAGAATCCTGAACCTGTCCGGTGATGCTTCCCGTTTGCTGAGCGAATGTCGGAAAGCTGAGTGACAGCGAGATCAGGGAAAGAAGTATGATCCGATTAATGAATTTCATATCGATCCGCCTAATTTTTATTAATAGTCTGAAACGGTTACCGGCTAAAGACCTGCCGGCCCGTAGGTATAAATTTATGGAAAATCAAACCCGTCTAAACCGGGAATCGTAAAATTGCCAAGACCGGCACCGCCTCGTCCGCGACCTCCGGATGCAGCTTGCTGCATTTGCGCCGCTCTGACGAATGGTTCTACTCCCGCAAGAAGTTTTATAGCCGTGATGCCGCTGCCATTTCCATTACGCGAGCTAGAAACGGCTATCATATCGCCGGCCTTGAGGTCGGCAAGAGCTATTGTCGGGAATCTCTCGAACATATCGTCGATACCACCCCGCGTACCATTTGCCATGCCCGGCCGCCCAGCGCCCATGGGCCCTGGCTGACCTCCTGTCTGGCCACCTGGCTGTACGCCAGTCGGAGGACCTGCGGGCCGTCCCATACCCTGGCCGCCCTGTCCCTGTTGCGGACCACCGGCTCCCGACTGGCCGCCAAATGCCGCCATCCGCATAGCCATTTCTTCAGGAAAACGCTTCATTGCCGAGTTGCGGCCGATCTTGACGGTAACATCAGTTTCGGTTCCTAGGTCGGTAATTAATATCTCGTTGGTTTCAAGATTCACGGACTTGATGGTTCCGGCAACGGTACGAAAGGCTCCTGAGACGAGTTCTTCGGCGGCAAAGCTAAGACCATCTGAGCTTCGGTCGCCGAGAACTCTGATCATATCGCCTGCTTGGATATCCTCGATCTTGCTGGCCAAGGCGTCGCTATATTGGACAGAATCAGGCCGATACCTGAGGAACTTCGCTCCCGGTTTTGGTGTAACGGTTACAGACTGCGAGCCCACAAGCCCACGCACTTCGACGGTAAGCTGTCCGGTATCTTTGTTGACCGAAGCGACTCGACCAGACATGCCACGAGCTGCCCATCTCTGGGCTTCGGCTTGTTTAGCCTGAGCGATGTCTGCTTTCGTCATCAGATAAACCGCCCGGGCGGGAAGTGTCTTCTTATCTTCAGAAAGAACGCCCGTTACAACTAGCTTGTCACCTTCGCCTATCTCGGATTTCGAAGAATCAACCGCAGCTCGAAGCGATGGGTTCTCGGGTGGCACCCGCTTGAACTCTGTCTTCTCGGTCAATTTAACCTCGACCAAGCCCTCGTTGGTCTTGAAGCCGATGGAGGAATCTGTGATAGACACAACCTCGCCAGTAAGTGCAACAGGCTTTATTGCTTCCTGAGCTCCAACCGATACTGCAAAAATGAATAGTGCAATTAACGCAAATGATCTTGAAATCATCATTTTGATTTAACGTGTCTTAAAAATGATCTACGATTAAGTGGTGATCGCTATTCTGCAATCACATACGTAGATTATGACGTATTTGGATGCAATCTGGTTTTTATTTTATTGTAAAGATTTGTAAGACCTTGAGGCTCTTACGTTAAGCCCCATTTCGCGTTCCGGTTGGGCGTGAGGTAAACAATAGTCCGATACCGGCCGCAAAAAGGACAACGACCCCCAAAGTCCAAAGAAAGGGTATTGAAAGAAGGATCGCCCAGAGAATTACGCCAATCAATATCGCAATGCTTTCGGAGTGTCTTCCCTCTCCGAGAAAATGTCTTTGAAGATACCTCCCTGCGCTAACCTGAAGGGCGATCCGGCCAAAGCCATAACTCAACATTAGCAGAGCAAAAGACATTAAAAGAACAAGAACCGAAAGATACTCCGGCAAAAAGCTCATTATTACGACTGAGCCGACAGTTGTTAGAACAAACCCGATCAGCCCGAGGCCCAGCACCTTCAGAGGAGACAACTGAAATCGGGCCACCGCCCGCCCGACAGCTCCGGGAGCGATAGAGGCAACCAGCCACGTAACAATAAACCAAAACAAAATAGAAAGTAGCCTTTGGGCAAAGAATGCCCAGGTCAAGGCAGGTGAAAATATCTGAGAAGGGTTCTGAGCAAATTCACGCAATTCACTTTCGAAGACCCCGAAAATAACTGTTTCCTTGCCGCTTTCGCGGAGCGGGAACGCACTGTCAGGCTTATAGGTTCCACCAAGCACTATCACGTCCCCACCTATGTAACCTTCTCCCCGCTGAATGACGTTGCCGCCGATCGAGGCAACATCACCATGAACCTGACCTTCAATATAAACATCTCCGCCCCACGAAAACACCTCTTTTGCTCGGCCGCGAACTACAACTGTCTTTGCGACTGCAATGACCTGCATCTCAGGAGCATCATCGATTATAAGGGTACTGCCATCCTCTGAAGTGGACATTTGGCTGTTGCGAGCTGAGACAGCTAGAGAGCAAAGCAGCAGGATCACTGAAAGACTAAGCAAAATAACGGAGAGCTTGCTGAATAATGAAGTGGATGGGGCCTGCATAATGATCTCTTGATCCTTCCTTAAGCAGATCCTTTACGACGTCCGCAAAACAGTCTGGCGAACAAAAGCATTATCATTGAGAAGAAAACTGCCGCGGCAAACCACACCGAACCCGTGGTGAGCAGATGCGAAGAAAGAGGGCGGATAATTGCCACCATCCCGGATGCTATGAGATAAAGGGTGTGGAAAACGGCTGCAGATAGTGCCAACCCCCTATCAACGACAAAAAAACCTCCTGAGCCTGATGCAACAACGGCGATCGTTGCGAGAAAAGACAAGAGAATGGCGATCAAAATCCCCAGACTTCTTTCCCTTTCACTTCGCAACCCGTGAATGTCATTAACAGCCACAGCAGAAACCGTCCGGGCAAAATCCTTTGGCAAAAAAGTATCTTGATCTTTCTGAAAGGCGTTCTCTAATGCCAGGATGAGTTGCTTTTCTGTATTTAGGAGCAACCTACAACTCTTACATGACGAAAGGTGTTCTTCAATAAGATTCTCTTCCGACTTGGTAAGCTCGCCATCAAGATAACTTTGCAGCTCAACGCCTAAACAACTTTGGCCTTTTTTTGCTGTTGAATGCTTCATTATCGACCTATAGGATCGAATCGGAAGCGAAGGGCTCAGTTTCTAGTAATGCCGCGTTCGACAAGAAGTTTTCGCATCATCTCGCGTGCACGGAAAAGCCTGTTCTTGACCGTCCCTAACGGAAGTCCGGTAACCTCAACCATCTCTTCGTAACTGAGGTCCCGCAAATGACGCAGAGCGAGCCTTGTCGATATGACGTGCCGTGGCTTTGCGGACGAGACCGCGTCGGAATCGCCGGCTCCCGGCGGCGGCTCGATATCGGCGTATTTGGGTGCGCTCGGGGCGGCTCTGGCTGCCATGGTCGCGAATCTTTCATCGCACAAAGCAGGCTGGGACGAGCGTTGGGAAGAGTTCTCCGATTGGGCGGTCAAAGCTCAGCAGATCAAGGACGACCTGCTCGCTCTGGTCGATGAGGACACGGCTGCGTTTAACCGCGTGATGGATGCATTCGGCCTGGCGAAAGGAACCGAAGAGGAAAAAGCAGCCCGCTCCGCCGCAATTCAGGAGGCCACGAAATACGCGACCGAAGTTCCGTTCCGAACGATGCAGCGAGCTTTCGATTCGTTCGAAGTCATCAAGGCGATGGCGGAGCAGGGCAATCCGAACTCGGTCTCGGATGCAGGCGTCGGTGCGTTGTGTGCGCGGTCGGCGGTGATGGGAGCATATCTGAACGTGAAGATAAACGCGGCAGGCCTCAAAGAGCGCGCGTTTGCAAATGACATCATCGCTCGCGGAGCTGAGATCGAAAGGAGGGCGATCGAAGCAGAGAGCGAGATAATGTCGATCGTGAACGGTAAAATCGGCTAAGCCGCAGAGGTCATAAGTGGACAAGATCGTGAGGTCCAAGCTCGCTCGGTACGCTCTCTCGACGTTCGCAGTTTGTGTCGTGGCGGCGATCTTGTCGGCGTTTGAGCCGCACATAAATTTGACGACGGTTGCTCTGGCATTGCTTTTGGTCGTGTTAGCGTCTGCAACCTTTTTTGGACGCAATCCGGCTCTTGTTACGTCGTTTGCGGCAATGTTGAGTTTTAATTTTCTATTTGTCCCGCCTGTAATGACGTGGCATATCGCCGACCCTCAAAATCTGGTCGCATGGGCCGGATTCACAATAACCGCCATAATTGCCGGAGAACTGTCTGCATACGCAGAACGGCGCAAAAGAGAAGCCGAACGGCTCTACGACGAACTTCAGAACGCGTTTGAGACAGCAGCCGAGGCTGAGGCTCTTCGGCGCAGCGAAAAGCTGAAATCGGCGATGTTGGATGCGGTCAGTCACGATCTCCGGACACCCCTTACCTCGATAAAGGCGTCTGTGACAACATTGTTAGAAAGCGAAGGCGGACACCGAACGATCGAATTGAATAGCGAGGGCCGCCAAGAATTTCTTGAGATCATAAACGAAGAGACAGATAGATTGAATACCTTTATCGAAGGCATGATCCATGTCGCACGCGTTGAGGCTAATACTGCGGGCGGCATATCGGAAGGATCGAGTGTCGATGAGATCATATGGTCCGGTGTAGTACGAGCTGAATCTATACTTGCTGGCCACCGATTGGTCGTAAATGTAGAGGGCGGATTACCTGGGGTCGCGGCCGAGCCTCGCTCGATGGCGGAGGCGTTGTATAATCTTGTCGAAAATGCAGTTAAGTACTCGCCCGTCGGTTCGACCGTAACTGTGTCTGCTGGAGCTGACGGGGACGCGGTCAAAATTAGCGTCGAGGATCAAGGCGGTGGCATACCGGTGGCATTGAGAGAAAAAGTTTTTGAGAAATTTTATAGATCCGGTGGCGGGCGAGTGGATGGGCATGGGCTGGGCCTCGCCATCGTTCGTGGGATCGTTGAAGCTCAGAACGGCGAGGTCGAGATCGGAGAAGCGAAAGGCGGCGGGGCGAAAGTAACCTTGACGGTGCCCGTATTGAAGAAAAAGTATGAGCGAAACTCATAAGATATTGGTCGTGGACGATGAACCCCAGATCACCCGTGTTCTAAGGCATAGTCTCGTTGCCCACCGGTTCGACATTCGTACTTCAGCCGATGGCATCTCGGCTCTCGATACGTTTCACGATTGGCATCCGGATCTGATAATCACGGACCTGCAAATGCCTGAAATGGACGGCATCGAGCTTTGTCGGCAGATCAGAAAGATTTCCCGGACACCGATCATAATTCTATCGGTGAAAGGGGAAGAGCGGACTAAGGTCGAGGCACTGGACGCGGGAGCCGACGATTACGTAACCAAACCTTTCGGTATAGACGAGCTTTTGGCACGTGTGCGAGCTGCCCTGAGAAGGGTGCCGATCGAACATGAAGAAACTCGCTTGATCGAAGGAGATATTTTGATAGACCCCGCAACCCGTGAAGTCATTATCCGCGGCAGCAGGGTCTATCTCACTCCCAAGGAGTATGATCTTCTGCTTTTTTTCTTTCGAAATCGCGGCAAAGTGCTTACACATCGGACAATTTTGGCTGCCGTTTGGGGCGGCAATTTTACCGAACAGAACGAATATCTGCGCGTCCTTGTTGGCCAACTAAGAAAAAAGATCGAGGCCGATCCTACAAAGCCCGCCTTAATACTTACTGAACCTTGGATCGGTTATCGATTCAACACCTCTGCCTAAGCTTTTTACGAACTTTTTATACACCTTTTACCCCAATCTTACAGTCGGACGAGTAGCCTGGATCCATGGGCTCACTCTCCGAAAGGCCTGAAACAGACCACCATCCAGCAACGAAAGGAGCGATGAGCGTCAGTTCGCGATACGTAATCGCCTCGATAGCGCTCTTTATGTCGGGCATAACATCAGCTTGTGCCGGATTGCTTCTAAGTGTCGTCAGTCTGTTTCTACCGGGCAGTGTCTGGGTGCCGCGTTTTGTGACGATGGCTCTGATCGCGGCGTTCCCGCTATTGATGTTAGGGGCACATTTCCTCGATATCGACGACAGGGAGTGTCGGCGAAATGTAGTGAGCAAAAAAGGGAATTATGAAAGCTAATGAAAATATCGACGAGATCGTCGGTGACGTAGACCCCGAGGTCCATCTGACATACTCTGACGTGTCAGAGCCGCCCGAGTCTCCAAAGGGCAGCTATTTGGCCCTTTTGTCGCTCGGGGCTATAGGCGTTGTATATGGCGATATCGGCACGTCACCGCTTTATGCAATACGCGAATGTTTCCACGGGCCGCATGCCATCTCAGCGACTGAGGCGAATGTTCTCGGGGTTCTATCGTTGATATTTTGGGCACTTGTAATAATCATCTCGATCAAATATCTGGTGTTCGTTCTGCGTGCCGATAATCATGGTGAGGGCGGCATTTTATCGCTTGCTGCGTTAGCAACTCCGATCAAACCATCGGGACGAACTGAACGCTGGCTGCTGATCGCACTTGGGATCTTTGGGGCCTCGCTGCTATATGGTGATGGCGTGATCACGCCGGCGATCTCAATCCTTGGTGCAATGGAAGGATTGAGCGTTGCGACGCCGACTTTGTCGCCTTTCGTGATGCCGATAACTATCGCGATATTGGTCGGACTGTTTCTGATCCAGAAGCGAGGAACTGCCGGTATCGGCAAGATTTTCGGGCCATTTACGCTAGTTTGGTTCATGGTTATAGGCTTATTGGGTGCGGCTCAGATCTGGCACTTTCCACACATTTTGGTGGCGGTGAGCCCCTATTACGGTGTTCAGTTCTTTATTGACAACGGCTGGCACGGATTCATCATTCTGGGGTCGGTGTTCTTAGTGGTGACGGGCGGCGAGGCACTTTATGCCGATATGGGGCATTTTGGCAGGATGCCGATACGTGTGGCATGGTTCACGGTCGCATTGCCGGCATTGCTGCTGAACTATTTCGGGCAGGGAGCACTGCTATTGGAGGACCCGGCCACGGCCGAGAATCCGTTCTACAATCTAGCACCAACGTGGGCTATGTATCCGCTGATCGCACTGGCGACAGGAGCTGCGATCATTGCTTCTCAGGCCATCATCTCAGGGGCCTTTTCGCTTACTCGACAGGCAGTACAATTAGGCTTTCTGCCACGCCTAAAGATACAGCATACGTCAAGCCGCGAAATCGGCCAGATATATTTGCCGGCTGTGAACTGGGCATTGATGATCGGCTGCATCGCGCTCGTTATCGGATTTCGTACATCCAGCAATTTGGCTGCGGCATACGGCATCGCGGTAACCTCGACGATGGTAATCACGACGATCCTGTTCTACGTCGTGGCGAGGGAGCTTTGGAATTGGCGTGCGGCACCAACGTTGGCATTGTGCTCGATATTTGTCGTGATCGATCTCGCGTTCTTTGGAGCGAATATCATCAAGCTCGCCGACGGCGGATGGTTCCCGCTCGTGCTTGCAACGGCGATATTCACCGTGATGCTCACGTGGAAAAAGGGCCGCAGCATTTTGCAGACGCGCATCTCAGAGGAAACGCAGCCGCTCGAGGATTTCCTATATGAATTTGAGCACAAAGCGATCCATCGTGTGCCGGGGACGGCAGTATTCATGAACGGCAATGCCAGCAAGACTCCGCCGGCATTGATACGCAATCTCATTCACAACAAGGTGCTGCACGAGAAAGTTATATTTTTGACCGTCAAAACCCGACAGATACCTTACGTGTCCCCGACTGAACGCTACATTTGTGAGCCGCTCGGCAATGGATTTACACGTATCAAGGTCTATTACGGCTATATGGAAGATCCGGATATACCACGTGAACTAATGTCGATATCAGAGTCGGAATTCAGATTTGATGCATCTACTGCGACGTATTTCCTCGGGCGTGAAACAGTCATATCTACATCGAAATACTCCACGATGTCCCGCTGGCGTGAGCGGCTATTTTCGCTTTTGCTAAAAAACGCACGGAGTGCGACGTCGTTTTTTTCGATACCGCCAAATCGTGTAGTCGAGCTTGGGGAACAGATCGAGATCTAGCGGGCGTTTTGATTTAGCTTGGCTGACGGTGCAGAATCTAGATTCGGCACCGTTATGATCCCCGATACGATCGAAACATTGGCAAAGGCGATACGTCACGCGGATGGGCGTGCGATGCTTGTCGGTGGATGTGTTCGGGATGAGCTGATGGGCGTGACGGTAAAGGATTGGGATGTTGAGGTTTACGGCGTCGAGCCGAAGATACTGCGCGAGATCATCGCCGAATTTGGCGAGGTCAATGCGGTCGGCGAAGTCTTTGCCGTTTACAAAATCGGCAACGATCTGGACGTGTCGCTGCCGCGACGAGAACGAAAGACCGCCCGTGGGCATCGCGGATTTGCCGTTGAAGGCGATCCCGACATGACCTTTGATGAGGCGTGTTCGCGGCGTGATTTTACGATAAACGCTATTTTGAAAGACCCTTTGACAGGTGAGATCGTCGATCCTTTTGACGGGCAGGGCGATATTGAACGCGGCATTCTTCGAATGGTCTCGCGTGAAACGTTCGCCGAAGATAGCCTGCGTGTGCTGCGGGCGGCTCAGTTCGCAGCCAGGTTTCGTTTTGAGGTCGAGGCCGAAACTGCCGAACTCTGCAAGACGATCGATGTTACAGATCTGCCGCGTGAAAGGATCTGGGGCGAGCTTGAGAAGCTGCTGCTTCTTCCGGACGAACCTTCAATAGGCTTGGAGCTGCTCTATGAGTGGGGCGCGATTCGGCAGCTTTTTCCTGAACTTCAGGCCCTTGTCGGTGTCCCGCAGGAACCCGATTGGCATCCGGAAGGCGATGTTGATGTGCACACGCTGATGGTGGTTGATGAGGCTCGCCGGCTTATTGACGATCTGGATTATCCGCGTCAGGTAACCGTAATGCTCGGGGCTTTAGCACACGATTTTGGTAAACCGGCGACCACTGAATTTATCGATGGCCGAATTAGGTCTCGCGGCCATGATGAGGCAGGTGTCGAACCTACAATCAGTTTTCTTGACCGGCTTGGCATTTTGATTCAAAAGGCTAGACCGATAGCTTCTATGAATAAAACAGATAGAAGAATTTGGAAACCAAAGATCACCGGGCACTGCCAAGACCGATAACGCTATCGGTGCAAGCAATCCACTCAGCAATTCCTTAGATCCTACTGTCAGTGGGCTTACTCTGACGAAATTGAATAACTCTGCGACGAAGGTCAGATTGTCAGCACCTGAAGGCTCGAACAATGCCTCTATCCGCTAAAATCATTACCCTTTCAGCAACTTCTTAGCGCAATCCAGATGTACTTGGCTGTCTCATCACAGATAAATAAGCCAACAATAAAGCAGTTATCAAAAACAATGAAAATAGGTTAAGGGACTGCCATCCTAAGAAAGCAAGCAACCAACCTGCAAACATTGCTCCTGAAGTTGAAAATATATGTACTATCGTATCATTAATACCTTGAGCTTTAAATTTTTCTTCTGATGTGAATATCTGACCGACAATATAACTACTTCCAACATAAAGGAAATTCCAGGATATTCCTAGTAAAAGCAGCGATAGTAAGAAACCAGTATTATCTAAATATTGAAAAGCAATCAAATTGCAAATTACTTGGATGAGTATTCCAATAACTATCAGCTTCTTAATACCAATTTTCTTAATTAGAAAACCTGAGAATAGTGAAGGAAAGAACATCGAGAAAACATGAATTTGAATAATCCAAGTAATTGAGTTAAAATCAAAACCCAGGTTTTTCATTTCCAATGATGAAGCTGTCATAAGAAGATTCATAAGTCCATAAGATAATCCTCCACAAGTAGCTGAGAAGATAAATAATAATGAGCTTGAGATTTTATTGTTATTTACAGATTCATTGACATTTGCCGAATTAGAATTTATTGTGGAAAAACGAAGGAAGCTGATTAGAATTATAATAACAATACATATAAGACATATCGAAACATAGATTGATTTGTATAAACCTATTGGAACTATAGATTCCACATTCCTAGATATAAATGGACCCAGTAATGATGCTAAAACTCCTCCAAAGAGAACAAGGTTGATAGCGTATGGGCGAGCGGCTTCTGGAGTAATCTCCAATACCGAAAATCGATATAAATTAACACTTGTTAGAAAAAATCCTAGTAAAAAATGTGCTCCTATCAAGAGGAGAAAACTCTTTTGATCTAAAGCAATAACTGCTAAAGCTCCTGCAAAAAAGCCAATAAGTGCGGCTAGTAAAAACATCTTTTTTCTACCTATTCTTTCAGCTAACAAGGATAGAAAAGAAGACATTAATATGATTGCAAAAAATTGAAAACCATAAGGGATTGTAGCCAAGGAAGAGCTGCCAGAAATTTCTTCTCCTGCCAATGCGGATACTGTTACAGCAATAACAGCTACTGTAATACCTAACCCCTGACAAATTGATAGCAAGTAAGCTTGCTTTGGAATTTGAATAAAGGTGTTCATAGAATTACTCAATCTTTAACTTATAGTGAAATAATCTTTATCTGAATTACCCTATATAGACGTTCAAAAGAGAAGATTTTTCTTTTAGCAAGGTTCTTAACAAATACCCTTCACCATAGTCATAGGATACTGTCAGGACAACGGAATCTTTAAATTGTTTTGCTATTGATGAAGCTGCATAAAAGTTGGCACCACTTGAGATACCAGGAAATAGTCCCGTCTGTTGAGCGAACATTTTTTGCCCTTCGATAGCTTCTTGTTCAGTAACTGAGATAAGCTCATCTATTAAATCAGCCTCTAGAAAAGGAGGATAAATACCCACCATAATTCCTTCAATATGATGCTCACAGAAAAGTCTCTGTTTAATATCACAATTATCTGGTTGAACAAGAAAAACTTTGGCCTTGTTCAGCTTTTCCTTCAACCTTCGCCCAATACCTGTTACACTAGCACCGGTTCCAGCTCCTTTAACTAGAATAATTTCTTTGTTTGTCAATCCCATTTCTTCTAATTGTTTGACAATCTCAGGACCTGTTTCGTCGTAATGTGCTCTTAGATTCTCAGGATTGTTGAATTGGTCAGTATAAAAATATTTTTCACCATGCTGTTCTAGAATCTGATTTATAATTTGTTTAGGCTGCATACCCTGTTCTAAAAGCTCCTGCCCTATTAATCGAGCACCAAACTGCTCACACAAACATCTCTTTAGGGGAGAAAATGACAGCCCAATGACTAAATCTACACCTATACCTTTCTTTCTAGCCTCGAATGCTAGCCCTAAGCCCAGATTTCCACCACTTTTTTCAATTATCCTTCTTTCTCCATAAGGTGCCAGTTCTCCATCTTTAATCGCTCTATTCACAATGAATTTTGCAGCTCTGTACTTATGGCTACCTGTGGGATTAAACTGTTCAAGCTTAACAAAAATATTCTCAGACACTTTGATTAAAGGTGTTTGCTTCATGGTCTACTTACTCAATTTAAGCCCTGCTCGAAAAACATGTTTGTTCGGGTCTTAGCTGAAGGATTAGCTTAAGCTAGAACTACAAAAAAAATCTTTTTGCAAAATAGCTATCATCTTTTGTAGCGCAAGGGAATTCACTAGAACAACACTGGCGCAGCTATACCTTTTCTTAACCATAAGAGAAACTTTGCTTGCAAACGTCGATGAATTTTTTAATAGTTCAGCATTACAGATAATTCTATAATCAGTATGTTCAATAATTCTTAAATTGATAGAACTAATCTCTTCATGATTTTTATCAATTAACAGTACAGAAACGTCACTAAGTCCCTTGCCCAAAATGGTAATACTTCCAGTATCTACTCCCATATCAATATTATAAATTTCAATTGGTGACGAATACGTTTCGCTTTCACTTGACCGAATAATCTGGTATTCGTTCACAATTAACACTTTGGTGTCACCAGGAATATCGTTATTAATCAAACATCCAGGTCCAATAAAGACATTATTGCCTATAGTGACAGGTCCAATGATTCTACTGAATGCACCTATTTCTACGTTATTTCCTATTGTAGGATGTCTTTTGCTAGTAGGATTATTTGCTATTTTAGACGCGCCTAAAATAACCCCCTGTAAAATATAACAGTCTGAACCAATTTCGCAGGTTTCTCCGATCACCGTGCCTGTCCCGTGGTCTACGACAAATCTTGGTCCTATTTTAGCTGCTGGATGTATTTCTACTGCTGTATGAACTCTTGCTTCTTCTGAAATGGCGCGAGCAACTCTCAAAAGGTTAGTGGTATTTAATGTTTCTGCTGATATTGGAGTGATGCTGTGCTTTAAAATAGCGTGAGCTATTCTGTAATGCATTACAGCTTTGAAGCACCGATAGGAGTTGAGAATATAGTTATAGTCACCTTTTGCTGCTGGATCTTTAACTGAAAAGGCTAACAAGTCTCCAAGTATTAATGGAGCAACCTCTTTGATAAGAAATTCCTTATTGGTATTCCCTACATTCTCTGTATCGAAGTGGCAGCTGAGAATCCGACTTATTTCAAAGTAAATACTTCTTTTGATACTCGAAATACATTCCATAATGCAAGGTCCTCTACCTAATACTTCCTTTAAATAAATTCAGTTGATTAGGCTTGATGTGATTGCACTATTTGAACACTATTTGAAAGATAGTGGAATTGCCTTAGAAGTATGTGTAAAGAGCAGATAACAGTGCTGTCATACTTCAATGGCATTAAAGGGGTATTTTAGTAGAGTTTCGAGGCTAATTATTTAATTGAAAATAGACTTCTGTAGTCAGAGAAATTTATAGAGAAAGGAAAAAATAGGGCAACAAATTAGTCTACTCACTTAAGTAATTAACTGTAGTAAGTAGAACCTGAACAACGCATCTATCTTAAACTTGCTCCTAGTTTTTTAAATCTTCTAGATAAGCATATATACGAGTAGTAGTTTTACCAACCTTCTTTCTCTTAACCCTTATAGGGCCAATTTCTGCGGCACTTTTTACATGAGTACCACCGCAAGGAATGATGATGTCTCCATATCTCCAATAAGATACTTCCCTCGTTGTTGGGTCTGGTTCCATAATGATTTCTTTTCCCTCTGCGATCAGGGAATTAGCAATTTGCGAAACACTAGGAATAAGACTTGAATCTAAACTGATTCCGTAATCAAACCGAGCACTTTCAGAGTATATGTAGCAACCCTCTGTGTAAGGTGACTTCCCATTATCTCCATAAACTTGAGCAACAGCATGATAAAGGAAGTGGGACGCGCTGTGGTAACGCATATGAATGTATCTCAAAGGCCAGTCAAGACGCATCTGGACCTTCTGTCCAACTGAAAAAGTAGATGTTTCTTCAAGAAAGTGAACTACCACAGTGTCTATATGAACTGATGGTACCATAACCTTCGGATGGCTAAGGTGTATTACTTTACCTGGCTGCTTCTGTACATCAACAACACGTGTGTCGTTGATCCATCCTTGATCAGCAACTTGTCCTCCAGACTCAGCATAGAATATGGTTCTGTCGGTAATGACCATATTATCTTGTGCATGCAAGATAGTTGCGTCACACTCTGTCATGTATGGATCATCAATCCATAACTTTTCAGTCGGGGGTAACGGAACTTTGTTGTCTAGTTTTACCATGACAGTAGAACCTTGAGATAAAGCAATTTAAAGCCTTTCAGCCATCTCAGGGAATTTTAATCTGCGATTTTCTACCGGGAAATCACTGCCCTACATAGTAGCCTAAGACATACAACTTCTGCAAGCTTAGTAGAAGAATATGTAGCCATAGAGTTGAATGAATAAAGACATAAATGCAGAAACTAATCTTCTCTATGTTTTAAACCACTATCAGAGCTTCTAAGAAGCTGATCGCCCTTCTGCATTTGCCGGAGCCAAGCTTGGGCGATTGAATCAATTAAACAACCATCACTGCTTTAATAACTTGAATTTTCCTCGATCAAAACTGATCTGCACAGATGCAGTTGCGCTAAATTTTTATGATAACAGTTGAGCCGTGACAAACTGTTATGGTCACGACTGGCGATAACTGTATTGGTTCGCAACCACTGCACCTTACCCTAACCCGCAAAGATCGCCACCCTGCATTACATCCACCCTATGCACTGCGCGCCGGCTCCGCCAACCACCCATCCACCCCTATGGCTATCCAACTACTCGATCATCCCCACGATAAGAACCTGTACGAACAGGTGGCCGACCGGATACAGCGCTTGATTGCCGAAGGTACATTACAAGTCGGCGATCGGTTGCCCTCGGTGCGGAAGCTGCATGAGCAGTGGTCGGTTAGCATCTCAACGGTGCTGGAAGCCTATCGGCTGCTGGAAGATCGGGGATTAATTGCTGCACGGCCTCAGTCGGGCTATTACGTCAAACAACCGACGCTGAAGGCACCCAGCGAACCACAGCAATCTACTCCGCCTCGCAAAGCCTATCATGTCGATAATTCTTTGGGATTTCAGGTGATCTGTTCGATTCGCGATTCCCAAACGGTCAAGCTAGGGGCTGCTGTACCGAGCATGGAACTGTTGCCAATTGCGGCGTTGAACCGTCTCACCGGACAGATTCTGCGGCAGCATCAAGTTTTTGCCCACGAGTATGATGTGCCTCCTGGCTGTGAACCCCTGCGGCATGAAGTGGCCCGTCGCCTGATGGATGCGGGCTGCTCGATTACGCCGGATGAAATTGTCACCACGAACGGTACATTCGAGTCGGTGTTTTTAGCTCTGCGAGCTGTCACCCAACCCGGCGATACGGTAGCGATTGAATCTCCGACCTATTACGGGCTGCTAGAAGCGCTGGTGGTCATTTGACGCCAGTGGTGATGCATTCGGGCCGGGTGGAGGAAGTCGCATAATCCAGCTTGTGGAGCGAGATCAGCAGAAAGGGGCCAGACTAGTCTTGACCCCTTAAGTGACCTAATTTGTATTACCTGCTTACATGCCTATATGCCTTTGCTCAATTTTGCAGAGTTCGAATTAAAGCGTCGTGAAATAGGACGAATTGAGCTGAATGCTGGTATTGTCTTGCACCACGCCAATCAGGTCGCCGCTCTGGAAGATGGCCGTATCTTTGGCCGAAGTGCCAACACCCCAGTCATAGTTCTTCTCTAGGGTATAACCATTCAGTGCACCTTTAACCTGAATTTTATCGCCAAATACAAAGTCTTGAATCGTAGCATAGCCATTGGTGCCATCTCCTTTGTAATACACATTGGTGCTAGAGCCAAGCGCAAATCGATCAGCCCCATACCCGCCTATAAGTTGATCTTTCTCGTATAGCGTGTTGCCGTACCCGTCTAGGTAATCGTTACCATAGCCACCTACTAATGTGTCATTTCCCGATCCACCAAAAAGGTTATCGTTACCATCGCCGCTGTTGATGTAATCGTTGCCGGAGCCGCCTACTAAGCTGTCATTTCCTGATTCACCGTAAAGTGCGTCGTTGCCAGCTCCTCCATCTTGGTAATCATCACCGTAGCCACCTACAAGTGTGTCGTTGCCGGCTTCACCGTAAAGAATATCATTTCCACTGCCGCCGTTGAGATAATCGTTGCCAGCACCAGTACCGCTACCGAAGGCAAAATCGCCGTAGAGGGTATCGTTGCCCTCTTCACCATAGAGATAATCATCGCCCCCACGTCCAGTTAGCACATCATTGCCCGGAATGCCAGTAGTTGAATAGCCACCCAGTTTATAGTCACCGTAGATGTAATCATTTTTTGCACCGCCGGTTAACTGATCGCTGCCGCCTTTGCCCACCATCGTCCAGGAGCGCCATTCATAATAGCCATCAAACGGATTCCACCAATCTCCATCGTTCCATTCCATTGTGGCGGTTTTCACGTTATTTGAATCATTACCAACATAAGTTCCCATTGTTGTTCTCCTTGTAGTAGAAAAGTGACCGTTCTTGAGCTAAAAACTGACAATTCGAGTAATTGCGTGAACACGGGAATGAGGGTTATCACGAGTCGTTGCTGATTGGTTACAGGTGGTTACGGACAATGAACTTGCAGGTATAGCTAGAACTAGGCATTGCTTGTAATTAGCAATTCACAACTAGAGACCAATGACACCTGACAACCCCATCCAACTTTGCGTTCACGGATTGATGATTCAGCGGTATCTGTGGCAGCCGTGATGACCGTGATGACCATGATGACCGTGATGACCATGATGACCATGATGACCGTGATGGCGTCTGTGAGAGGCGAAGGCAGGATCGGCAGCCATTACTGTTAGTAGTGCAAATCCGATTACAGTAGCAGTTACGCGAGCGATTCGATTCGATTTCATTGGTTGTTCTCCTTAAGATTTATAGAATGTTACTTGTGAGAGTCGGTTTACATTTCAGAGAGAGTTCGTTCACCGCTATAGAGCTATTAGAGCCAAGCAGAAGTTTTACCTCGTTATTCACAAAACTTTACGAAAGACGGCCTTAATTGCGATTGCAGTCGTTGAATGATGCAGAATAGGCCGCTGTTTGAGTGAGCAATGGCTGAATTACTGATACGGGTTGCGAAATTATGAGTTGCCAAATGAGGTCCGATAGTTCGTCTGATAGCCCCCTAGAAAATAGTGGAGGGAAGGGACGCGAAGGGTTGCGAGCACAGCTCCACCAGCTCGTGATCCAGGCTTGTCATCACCCACCGGGTAGTTCAGCACGGCAAAAATATCTCACCCGAATTGTCAATCTAGTCCAGCCCAAACTCTGGCGAGATACAACCGCCTATTACCAAGATGCGCTCCAGCAAACCTGGATGTATTTTTGTCAAAACATCTGTGAAGCAAATACAGGCGAAGCTTACGACCCAGAGCGCAGCAGCCTGATCACCTGGTTGAATTTTTATCTGAAACGCCAGTTGCAGCAGTTTTATCTAGAGGTGCAAAAGCAGCAGATCAGAACCATCAGCGCCAGTTCAGTTCCGGCAGATAGCAGCGATCCAGTGACTGACCCGATTGATCGGCTCGCAGCTCCGGCAGATTTACCTCCATTACTGGAAGACGTGCGAGAATGGGTAGAACGGGATGTTACTAGGGAGTTGCGTCGTACCCACATTGCGAATCATCCTGAAGTGAACTGTCAGGTCTTGCTGCTGCGTCGGCTGCCGCCTGAAGTAAGCTGGAAAGACCTCTCGGCAGAATTCAAGCTACCGATCTCAACCCTCAGCAATTTTTATCAGCGTCAGTGTTTGCCGCGTTTGTGTCAATTTGGCAAAGCCGAAGGATATTTAGAGCCATGACTACTACTTTTCCCCAACAGCTTACGGTTACGCTGCCCATGACGCAATTGGCGCGAGCAACGGCCGATCAGTTTGCACAGCAGCAACCCACCCCTGCCAAAGCCGAACAGGTACGGCAAAATACGCTCGCGGTTTATGCGGTTCAAGAGTATTGCCAGATGCTGGGCATCGCTACCGACCTGACTGCAGGTGACAGTTGGCAGCCACTCAAACGGTTGGCCGCTAATGTAGCCGATCTGGAATTGGTCGGTGTGGGTCGCTTGGAATGCCGCCCCGTAGAGCTAGACGAGCCGGTTTGTCTGATTCCGCCAGAAGTGTGGGCCGATCGGATTGGCTATGTAGCCGTGCGGCTTGATCCGGTAAATCTAGAAGCCACCTTGCTGGGATTTGTGCCTACCGTAACGACGGAACATTTGCCGCTGGATCAATTCGATTCGCTTGATGCCTTGATTGACCGAGTTCACATGGAGCAACAAGCGGTCCCCAGCGTTAACCGCATGGCAACCGATTTAGGTCAGTGGCTAATCGGACAGGCGACCGCCGGCTGGCAGACGATTGAATCCCTACTGGATTCGCTCCACACAGAACCAGCCTTTGCCTTCCGCAGTGCTGCGGAAACCACCTCAGAAGATATTCCGGCTGAGTCTGAGGCTCTGCGACGGGCCAAGCTGATTCACCTCAGTACTGCTACTGTCGATTACCCATTGGTGCTGGTCGTCGAGGTGCGGCCCCGCTCTGAGCAACAGCGCAGTGTCTATGTGCAGATCCACCCCATTGAAGCAGGGACAGGTTTACCAGAAGGGCTGCGACTGGTCGGACTGGATCAAGCTGGTTCGGTTGTGTTAGAAACCCGGACACGTCAAGCGGATGATTACATTCAACTGCGGTTTAGAGGCAGACCAGGAGAACTACTGAGGCTAGAAATTGAGCTGCAAGATACGGTGCTGAGCGAGCATTTTATGGTGTGATTTTTGTGATTTGATCTCCGCTAAGGTAGATACAAAAGGCAGATACAGCAAGTGGATACAACAAGTAAATACAGCAAAAGGATGGTTAGAACAAAGCAATTGTGGGTAAGCTCGTCCTGTTAAAGTTAGGCGATGGCAGTCTTGAGCAAGGATTTCCAGTGGCGCTCCAGTTTGGTGAAGAGGGGCAGCATCCCAGTGTGGAAACGATTGGTCGGCTGCCGGCAGCACCAGAGCTGTATCAAGCCTATCAGGACTGGGCTGGGGCTTACCGTAGCTTAAACCAGCGGCTTCGGCTCGATGCGGAAACTATCCAGCATCTGAATGTTTCTAAGCGCGAAGCCTGTCAGAGTGCCGCTCATGCCCTCACCGATGGCCTGAATGGTTGGCTCTATGCTGCCTCATTTCGTCCGATTCGGGAAAAACTGCTGGAGCAGCTCATGCCCTCCGATCAGGTGCGGATGATTGTACAAACCCCCAACCTGGATGTGCGGCGACTGCCCTGGCATCTGTGGGATTTTTGCGACCGCTATCCCAAAAGCGAAATTGCCCTGGGAGCTTCGATCTACGAACGGGTGGCGGCGATCCGGCCCGATAAGCTAGGAGTCAATGTGCTGGCGATTCTGGGCAACAGCAACGGCATCGATACCCAGACCGACCGGCGGCTATTGGAGCAACTTTCGGGAGCGACCGTCAGCTTTTTAGTAGAACCGACCCGTCAAGCCCTCACCCAGGAACTGTGGCGACAAAACTGGGATATTTTGTTCTTCGCTGGCCACAGCTATACTGACGGCAACCGGGGCCAAATTGCCCTCAACCAAACCGACAGCCTCACCCTGGATCAGCTCAAATATGCCCTGCGGCGCGTGGTCGAACGGGGGCTGCAGGTAGCGATCTTCAACTCGTGCGATGGCTTGGGGCTGGCTCGCGAACTCGAGGATCTGCATATTCCCCAGATCATTGTGATGCGGGAACCCGTGCCGGATCAGGTGGCGCAGGAATTTCTTAAGTCGTTTCTGACTGCCTTTGCTCAAGGAGAACCCTTCTATTTGGCCGTGCGGGAAGCGCGAGAAATTCTCCAGGGCATCGAAGACGAATATCCTTGCGCTACGTGGTTGCCGGTGATCTGCCAGAATCCAGCCGTGATTCCACCTACTTGGCAAGAACTCGGTGGCCGTCTGCGCCACTTGGCCGCCCCAACTCAGCCCTTATTAGAGGAAGCCCCCTTCCAGCCGCTGCCGCCTGCCCCAGAGCCAACCCTGATCAACGACCGCTATCAGATTCAGCGCCAGATCGGGCAGGGAGGGTTTGGCCGCACCTATTTAGCTGCCGATACCTACCGGTTTGGCGATTTGTGTGTGTTGAAGGAATTCGCGCCCGCGAATCGGAATCCGACGGTGTTGCAGCGTTCGCGCCAGCTCTTTGAACGCGAAGCCAAAGTGCTCTATCAGATCAGCCATCCCCAGATTCCCAAGTTTTTGGCCTGGTTTACCCAGGAGAATCGGTTGTTTATCGTAGAAGAGTATATTGACGGTAAAACATACCTCGAGTTGCTGGAAGAACGACAGCAGCAGGGCGAAACCTTTTCGGAAGTCGAAGTAATTCAATGGCTGCAGGATTTGCTGCCGGTGTTGCAGTATCTGCATGGCATGAATATTATCCACCGCGATATTTCGCCTGGAAATGTGATCTTGCCGCAGCGGCGCTCGCCTCCGGTGCTGATTGATTTTGGCATTGTCAAAGAGGTCGCCAGCCAGATCTGGGCGCGGCAGCTTGGCAGTTTGCAATCATTGCATCAGGCTTCTCGCATCGGTAAACCGGGCTACGCGCCGCCAGAGCAAATGCAGCTAGGGCAGTGCTTTCCGTCAAGTGACCTGTACAGCTTGGGGATGACGGCCCTGGTTCTGCTGACCGGACGCAATCCGCTGTGGCTGCTAGAGCAAACCAACTCGGAACCACGCTGGCACTCTCAGGTCAGTGCTAAACTGCGTCCCATTTTCGCCAAACTACTATCCGAAAATCCACGTCACCGCTATCCCTCGGCGCAAGCCGCCCTCGCCGATCTACAGGTGTTGTTGTCCTTTCAGCCGTCTCCAGAACAAACCACGGCCCAACCCCAGCCGGACGCAGTCACCCTCGCTCCCCAGCCAGCAGCTCCCGCTCTATCGTCTACCTTTTTGGACCACTGCCAGCGCGAACTCACCCACTGCATCGGACCAATGGCTGCTTATATCCTGGACGATATTTTGACCCAGCAGCCCCAGCTCACTGCCACCGCCCTGATCGAATCCCTCGCGGCGGAAATTCCCGATCTAAAGCAGGCCAACCAGTTTCGAACCAGAGCCTCCCTTTAGGAGCAACTGTCCCGCATCACTCCCAATTCAGTAGAGGTCCTGTGAGTCTTATCGAGTGCACCTTTCAAGAGTCTCAAAATTTTTCCACAAATCTGTTGACAGTTAGGGGAGGGATTCGCTAGATTAATAAAGCGGTGAGGCGAGCGCGAGCGACGAATCGAGAGAGGAGTTAGCGAAGCGCGAACTAAGCTGTCTCGAACCTAGAAAAGAGAATAGTTTGGAAGCCAGAATAGCACTATTATTCCGTCAAAGCAATAGGGCTTGAGTAGCGATACTTGAGTCAATAGAATGAATCCGGGATAGGAAAGGTCCTGGAGTATGAATCAAACACTCTAACAACATGGAGAGTTTGATCCTGGCTCAGGATGAACGCTGGCGGTCTGCTTAACACATGCAAGTCGAACGGAGGTCTTCGGACCTTAGTGGCGGACGGGTGAGTAACGCGTGAGAATCTGGCCTCAGGACGGGGACAACGACTGGAAACGGTCGCTAATACCCGATGTGCCGAGAGGTGAAAGGATTAATTGCCTGAGGATGAGCTCGCGTCTGATTAGCTAGTTGGGGGGGTAATGGCCCACCAAGGCGACGATCAGTAGCTGGTCTGAGAGGATGATCAGCCACACTGGGACTGAGACACGGCCCAGACTCCTACGGGAGGCAGCAGTGGGGAATTTTCCGCAATGGGCGAAAGCCTGACGGAGCAAGACCGCGTGAGGGAAGACGGCCTACTGGTTGTAAACCTCTTTTGATAGGGAAGAACACAATGACGGTACCTATCGAATCAGCCTCGGCTAACTCCGTGCCAGCAGCCGCGGTAATACGGAGGAGGCAAGCGTTATCCGGAATTATTGGGCGTAAAGCGTCCGTAGGTGGATATTCAAGTCAGTTGTTAAAGCGTGGAGCTTAACTCCATAAGGGCAATTGAAACTGAATGTCTAGAGTGCGATAGGGGCAAGGGGAATTCCCAGTGTAGCGGTGAAATGCGTAGATATTGGGAAGAACATCGGTGGCGAAAGCGCCTTGCTGGGTCTGCACTGACACTGAGGGACGAAAGCTAGGGGAGCGAAAGGGATTAGATACCCCTGTAGTCCTAGCCGTAAACGATGGATACTAGGCGTTGTCCGTATCGACCCGGGCAGTGCCGTAGCTAACGCGTTAAGTATCCCGCCTGGGGAGTACGCTCGCAAGAGTGAAACTCAAAGGAATTGACGGGGGCCCGCACAAGCGGTGGAGTATGTGGTTTAATTCGATGCAACGCGAAGAACCTTACCAGGGCTTGACATGTCGCGAATCCTTGTGAAAGCAGGGAGTGCCTTCGGGAGCGCGAACACAGGTGGTGCATGGCTGTCGTCAGCTCGTGTCGTGAGATGTTGGGTTAAGTCCCGCAACGAGCGCAACCCTCGTTTCTAGTTGCCAGCATTGAGTTGGGCACTCTGGAGAGACTGCCGGTGACAAACCGGAGGAAGGTGGGGATGACGTCAAGTCAGCATGCCCCTTACGTCCTGGGCTACACACGTACTACAATGCTGCGGACAAAGGGCAGCGAGCTAGCGATAGCAAGCTAATCCCATAAACCGTGGCTCAGTTCAGATTGCAGGCTGCAACTCGCCTGCATGAAGGCGGAATCGCTAGTAATCGCAGGTCAGCATACTGCGGTGAATACGTTCCCGGGCCTTGTACACACCGCCCGTCACACCATGGGAGTTGGCCACGCCCGAAGTCGTTACTCCAACCCTCGGGAGGAGGACGCCGAAGGCAGGGCTGATGACTGGGGTGAAGTCGTAACAAGGTAGCCGTACCGGAAGGTGTGGCTGGATCACCTCCTTTTTAGGGAGACCTGAACCCAACTTGATTGAACCAATTTGGACTAAATCAAGCTTGAGGTCATCCCAAGGTCGGTCGGAATGGGTGCTAGGGCTTTCAAACTATTTGGTTCGAGGAATGGGCTATTAGCTCAGGTGGTTAGAGCGCACCCCTGATAAGGGTGAGGTCCCTGGTTCGAGTCCAGGATGGCCCACCTTAACAGGAGATTCGAGTTTCGACGCTAGTTCGAGATTCAAGACTCTTGGGATATGGGGGTTTAGCTCAGTTGGTAGAGCGCCTGCTTTGCAAGCAGGATGTCAGCAGTTCGAGTCTGCTAACCTCCACTGGGTAGGACGCCCAAGCGAGATTAATCAAGTTAGTGAATGAAGTTTGCATGTTGTGAATGGATTTGCTAGTATGGTTAATTGTGCGTGAGATAGAGATTTCAGCAATTAGTCTTGAGGCATCGTGAGATGAGGTCAAGATAGCCTGCTGGGATTGGTCCAGCGAGAACCTTGAAAACTGCATAGTGAACAATGTCAGGTAGAAACCTTAGTGACACATTGTTGGTGATGATTGGGCGAAGGTTCAGTCGGGCTAATGAGGTGACATTAAGCGGAAACAGACACCAATGTAGATTGAAAGAATCAAGTGGTCAAGCTACAAAGGGCTGATGGTGGATACCTAGGCACACAGAGGCGAAGAAGGACGTGGTTACCGACGATATGCCCCGGGGAGCTGGAAGCAAGCCTTGATCCGGGGGTTTCCGAATGGGGCAACCCTAAAGATGGCCGTCTGAATCCATAGGACGGCACAAGCGAACGCAGCGAACTGAAACATCTTAGTAGCTGTAGGAGAAGAAAGAAAACTCGATTCCCCTAGTAGCGGCGAGCGAAGCGGGAAGAGCCTAAACCAGAAGTTTTAACTTCTGGGGTTGTGGGACAGCGATATGGAATCTGGCCGCTAGACGAAGCAGCTGAATACTGCACCAGAGGAGGTGAAAGTCCTGTAGTCGAAAGCGTAAGGATACTAGCTGGATCCCGAGTAGCCTGGAGCACGTGGAATTCCGGGTGAATCAGCGAGGACCACCTCGTAAGGCTAAATACTCCTGTGTGACCGATAGCGAAACAGTACCGCGAGGGAACGGTGAAAAGAACCCCGGGAGGGGAGTGAAATAGAACATGAAACCATCAGCTTACAAGCAATCGAAGCCCGATTAAACGGGTGACGGTGTGCCTGTTGAAGAATGAGCCGGCGACTTATAGGCACGGGCAGGTTAAGACGAGAATGTCGAAGCCAAAGCGAAAGCGAGTCTGAATAGGGCGAGATGTCCGTGGTTATAGACCCGAACCCGGGTGATCTAACCATGGCCAGGATGAAGCTTGGGTAAAGCCAAGTGGAGGTCCGAACCGACCAATGTTGAAAAATTGGCGGATGAGCTGTGGTTAGGGGTGAAATGCCAATCGAACCCGGAGCTAGCTGGTTCTCCCCGAAATGTGTTGAGGCGCAGCGGTCATGATTATAGTCTGGGGGTAAAGCACTGATTCGGTGCGGGCTGCGAGAGCGGTACCAAATCGAGTCAAACTCTGAATACCAGATGAACACATGGCTAGTGAGACGGTGGGGGATAAGCTTCATCGTCAAGAGGGAAACAGCCCAGACCACCAGCTAAGGTCCCCAAATCACAGTTCAGTGATAAAGGAGGTGGGAGTGCATAGACAACCAGGAGGTTTGCCTAGAAGCAGCCATCCTTAAAAGAGTGCGTAATAGCTCACTGGTCAAGCGCTCCTGCGCCGAAAATGAACGGGGCTAAACTGTGTACCGAAGCTGTGGGATATATCTATCGATGTATCGGTAGGGGAGCGTTCCGTGGTAGTTAGAAGCATTAGCGAGAGCAGATGTGGACGAAACGGAAGTGAGAATGTCGGCTTGAGTAGCGCAAACATTGGTGAGAATCCAATGCCCCGAAATCCTAAGGGTTCCTCCGGAAGGCTCGTCCGCGGAGGGTTAGTCGGGACCTAAGGCGAGGCCGAATGGCGTAGTCGATGGACAACCGGTCAACATTCCGGTACCGATTTTGGATTGTGCAGAGGGACGGAGAAGGCTAGCACAGCCGCATGTTGGTTAGCGGTTTAAGCATTCGAGGCGATGAGAGACGGCGAAAACGTCTTGAGCTGAGGTGTGAGTACGAGAGTCTACGGACTCGAAGTGTGTGATGTCAAGCTTCCAAGAAAAGCTCTAACCACGTTAATCCAAAATTGCCCGTACTCGAAACCGACACAGGTGGGATGGTTGAGAATACTCAGGGGCGCGAGATAACTCTCTCTAAGGAACTCGGCAAAATGGCCCCGTAACTTCGGAAGAAGGGGTGCCAGCGAGAGCTGGTCGCAGTGAAGAGGCCCAGGCGACTGTTTACCAAAAACACAGGTCTCCGCGAAGTCGTAAGACGATGTATGGGGGCTGACGCCTGCCCAGTGCCGGAAGGTTAAGGAAGTCGGTTAGGGAAACCAAAGCTGGCGACCGAAGCCCCGGTGAACGGCGGCCGTAACTATAACGGTCCTAAGGTAGCGAAATTCCTTGTCGGGTAAGTTCCGACCCGCACGAAAGGCGTAACGATCTGGGCGCTGTCTCGGAGAGAGGCTCGGCGAAATAGGATTGTCTGTGAAGATACGGACTACCTGCACCTGGACAGAAAGACCCTATGAAGCTTTACTGTAGCCTGGAATTGGGTTCGGGCTTTGACTGCGCAGGATAGGTGGGAGACTAAGAAGTTGCCCTTGTGGGGGCAATGGAGTCAACAGTGAGATACCACTCTGTCAAGGCTAGAATTCTAACTCATTGCCGTGACCCGGCATGGGAACAGTTTCAGGTGGGCAGTTTGACTGGGGCGGTCGCCTCCTAAACGATAACGGAGGCGCACAAAGGTTTCCTCAGGCTGGTTGGAAATCAGCCGCAGAGTGTAAAGGCACAAGGAAGCTTGACTGTGAGACTGACAAGTCGAGCAGGGTGGAAACACGGTCTTAGTGATCCGACGGCACTGAGTGGAAGGGCCGTCGCTCAACGGATAAAAGTTACTCTAGGGATAACAGGCTGATCTCCCCCAAGAGTTCACATCGACGGGGAGGTTTGGCACCTCGATGTCGGCTCATCGCAACCTGGGGCGGTAGTACGTCCCAAGGGTTGGGCTGTTCGCCCATTAAAGCGGTACGTGAGCTGGGTTCAGAACGTCGTGAGACAGTTCGGTCCATATCCGGTGCAGGCGTAGGAGCATTGAGAGGAGCCTTCCTTAGTACGAGAGGACCGGGAAGGACGCACCGCTGGTGTACCTGTTATCGTGCCAACGGTAAACGCAGGGTAGCCAAGTGCGGAGCGGATAACCGCTGAAAGCATCTAAGTGGGAAGCCCACCTCAAGATGAGTGCTCCCATGGCATAAGCCAGTAAGGTCACGGGAAGACAACCCGTTAATAGGCACTAAGTGGAAGTGCAGTAATGTACGAAGCTGAGGTGTACTAACAGACCGAGGGCTTGACCTCTTACATTGGTAAATTACGTTCACTATGCAGCCTTCAGGGTTCATTCTTGAACTCAACCCGTTTTCCTGGTGCCTATGGCGGTGTGGACCCACGCTCATCCATCCCGAACTGAGTGGTGAAACGCACCCGCGGCGAAGATAGTTGGAGGGCTGCCTCCCGCAAAAATAGCTCGGTGCCAGGTGATTTATAGAAAGGACTCCTCATTTAAGGAGTCCTTTTTGCATTCATACACTCTTAGTAGCAAGACGAAATCGTTTTTAATAAATGGCTCTGTTGATTTTTGGTTGAAGTGGGGCATGTTGAAAATAGAGACATAACCTAACCAAATCAGGGGGCATCTCTTATGTCAAGTGTTGGATTAAACAAATGGATTGTTAGTGGCCATCTAGCAGCAGATGCGCATTGGCGGTGTTTGCCGCTCCCGTGTTGGCATTCGTTCTGTTGGCCGGCGTTTCGGTTGAAGAACCACCGCACGCGGCAAATGCTATCGAAATAACGAGACTAAAAAGAAGAAAGTAAAATTTTTTATTCATATTTCTGTTTTGCCTGAAATTAACCTTAGAATTATAGGAAAATCGACGATCATGGACAAATATCATGAAACTGAATATCGACGGATCTTCTTTATTGAAGATCTGCCGGAGCCATTGACAAGATCAAGTACTCATCTACAGATCTTCGACAATTATTTGCCGGGAACAAGGCTCAGGCTGCGCTCGATCCGTGTGCCTGAAACAAAGGAGTGGATGTATCTATTTCAACAATCGATGCCGGCATCAGATGTCGTGAACGGTGTGCGCCACATCGCAGAAATTCGGCTGAACAACGCAGAACACACATTGTTAGAACATCTGGAGGGCAACGAGATCCGCAAGAATCGATATTTTCTTGACGTCGAAGGTGTAAGGGTTGAATACGATGTTTACTTGGGTCCGCTTTGGGGATTGAATCGGGCCATCTATACGTTTTCTTCAGAAAGGGAAATGAGCGAATTCGTGCCAGGAAATGGCTCTGATCTGGAGATCACAAACCAAGGCGATCTGCAGGATGAACAGATCTACGACAAGGATTTTGCATTTATACAAGAACGCGTTGCGGACCTTGTCGGCTCATAGAAATTAAAAAGGCGGCATCTTTTGCCGCCCTTCCGGATCAGATAAAGCTTTTACCGAGCACGCGGCGTCATCGGAACATGTGCTTCTATCGAATCGTAGATCTGCAGGTATATCCTTGTTTCTCTTGGGATCAGAGATGCCCAATTCTCTCCGCCTCGCGTTATGTAACCAGGAAGACGAGCCGGATTCGAGTTGTAGCCGGCAGCTAACAGGTGCTTCTGTGTGGCAAAACCCGAGATCATCGCATTCTGAACTGCCGGGCTTCGGGCGAGGTCATTCCAGGTCCGTTGCATATAAAGAAGCATCGCCTGCGAGGCATTGATGTGGTTTCGCATTCCTTCGACGAAATCTTCCATCAAGCCGACATTGGGGTGCCACGATCTTACCATTCGATATGTTGACGGGATCATCTGTACCATGCCGCCTGCTCCTGCGGTGCTAACAGCATAGCGATACGTATCACCTTCGTTCAGAGCGAATAAGGTATAAATGTCGTCATAGATCTTTGAATGCGGTTCTGTTCGGAATCGGAGATGATCTACATGCTCGACCGCAGCAAGCCGCTCAGCAATATCTGCGATAACCGGGTCGATCCTTATGCCTTTTTCGCGAAGTCTCTCGCGTGCTATCTCGATCACGTTCCGAACATAAAGCTTGCCCGCGTTAACCACTTCAGGTGTTACCAGACCCGGATGCGTGGAAACATAATAGGCAGTTTCCTCATATCGGCGATTCGTAACACGCGGGTACTGAACAAGCAGAGGAAAATGTTGGGTGCCGTCCGGTTCGGTAATGATCACGGGTGTATTGACGCCGTTGCCGCGAATGGTGCGAACAATTAGCGGCTTCCCGTTCATCGAGGTCACGTATTTATCACTCGCGGTCGAAAGGAAGGCAGCCTTTTCAAGCGTTACAAAGTCGATATCCTGTGTTCGCTTATCAAGGAAAGCGACGCGTACCATCTCCACACCCTCATAAATGCTGCCCGCCGAAGCTATCGTGATCGGGCGGGTCTGCAGCTGGCGCTTTGCATCGGCAATAAGAGATTTGATCTCTCGGAAGCTTAAGTTCTCTGCATTTTTTACTTCGCGCGGACGTTGCAGCGACGCATTCTGCTGTCCGGCTCCGACGACCACGGTTGTTTGAGCTGGCTCTATCTCATTCGCTTCGGAGGAAGCAGTCTTGCCGACAACTATCGGTGTTGGCCGCGGAGACGGGATATTCTCTGTTATTACCACACGGACCGGCGTCGGCGTCGGCTCAACAGCAGACTGTCCCGCGGTAGCGAGTGAAAATGAGAACGACAATGCGATGCAGAAAACTACTCTGACCATAGGCATAAGTATTTAGGAGAGAATGTCTCGTGATTTACGATGGAATCGAGGTATGAAGGCCCCGGTAGTATATAGATTCCACGATTCAACAAAGAGTTGTCAAATCAATTTGATCAGTTTATCGATAGCACAAGGAAAATTTATGGCAATGGGATTTTGTCATTGGCCTGCTTCCTGCAAAAATTGAATATCAATTTACTTTGAGATGATTGGAAAACTATTTGGAACGGATGGAATAAGGGGAAAGGCCGGCGAATGTCCGTTGGATGATCGTTCGGTATTTGGTATCGGAGCAGCTCTGGCTGAATTCTTCAGGCAAAGCACGTCTCGGGAGCCGAAGTTTGTAACTGGTCGGGACACGCGCGAATCAGGACCTCATATCGAAGGCCTGCTCCACGCGGGTATGAAAGCGCGTTCTGCGAATGTAATATCTGCCGGCGTCATAACTACGCCGGGTGTTGCATTTGCGGCACGCGCCTTCGAACAAGATGCCGGGGTCGTGATCAGTGCCTCACATAACCCGTTCGAGGATAACGGAATAAAGATCTTTCTCCCAAACGGACATAAAGCTCCCCCGGAAACTGAAGACTTTATTGAAAAGGCCATCGGAGGATCAGATCTGATATTGCCGATAGATGCTCATCCGGTTGGAATAGACGAGCGGATGTCTGATGAAATCCATAAAGGATATCTCATTTTTCTCGCTAGCCGGTTCGAAGGACTTGACCTGTCAGGGAAAAAGCTCGTCATCGATTGCGCAAATGGGGCTGCATCGGGTTTTGCTGATCAGTTATTCAGCGGTTTTGGTGCAGAGGTCGTTACCATATTTGATCAGCCCACGGGTCGGAATATAAATGCAGGATGCGGTTCGCTTCATCTTGGACCACTTCAGTCGCGGGTAATTCAGGAAACGGCATTCTGCGGCATTGCGTTTGACGGCGATGCGGACAGAGCACTTTTTGTCGATGAGAATGGGGAAATAGTAGATGGCGACTCAACGTTATGGGTTATCTCCCGTTTATTGAAAGGTTCCAGCAAACTAAAGAATAGAACTGTTGTTGCGACCGTGATGAGCAACATTGGGCTTGAGATAGCGCTAAATAAAGAAGGCATTACATTGGTCCGAACCGCGGTCGGCGACAAGTATGTTCTTGAAGAATTGCTTCGGAGCAATGCAGAGATAGGTGGCGAGCAGTCAGGGCATATCATCTATCCGGAGGTTAGCATCGTTGGCGATGGAATGCTTACTGCTCTATTGATGCTGAATGCGGCAGTAGAGAACCAAGCGAGTTTTTCAGATCTGACCAGTGGATTCCAACGGTTTCCTCAGACGCTTGTTAACGTGAAAGTAAGAGCGAAATTGCCGTTTGCGGAAAACGATCGCATCAGTATTGAATCTGCTCAAGTGGAGGAACAGCTTAAAGGCCGCGGTCGGTTGCTTCTTCGATATTCAGGCACCGAGAATCTTGCGCGGATCATGATCGAAGGTCCAGAGGAGAACGAGATCGCTATGCTTGCGGATCATTTGGCTAAGGTGATCAAAGAGGAATTAGGCTGATGTTTACAGTACTCTATAGGTGGCGGATCGAGCCGAGCCAAGAGGACGACTTCGTTGAAGCATGGGAACTTGTGACCAAGCATTATGTCTCAAACTTTGGAGCGTACGGGTCACGTCTTCATCGCGGCAGCGACGATATCTTTTATGCCTATGCGCAATGGCCAAGTGTTGAAGCTCGCCAGATCGCATCGGGTGACGCGGAAATGTCCTTCGCTCGGCAAACGATGTCCAGGGCGGTGACAGAAGCATTTCCTGAGGTCCAACTGGAAATAATTGCCGACCATCTTCAGACACAGAACATTAGTTGAAAACAAATGGATCACGAGATCACTGTAAAAATCTCCCGGAAAAGCACAAATTACCCAATAAAGGTAGGATCTGGAGCTCTTGCGGCGGTGCCACGGTGGGTGAATGGTAAGTCAGGGCAAAGACATCAGAAAATCTTTCTGATATCGAATAAGCGTGTTTTCGGTTTTTATGGTGATAGTTTATTGAAGGAGTTGGACCGATCATCATTTGATACGTATATCCATCTAATTGGTGATGGTGAACGCTTTAAGGACCTTAGGACCATAGGTCAGCTGCTTGATGCATTCGCGCAAGCAGGTCTCAAACGTTCTGATCTTATATTAGCCCTCGGCGGCGGTGTGGTAGGTGATGCAGCAGGATTTGCTGCTTCTGTCTATCAACGCGGTATTCCCGTCGTTCAGATTCCGACCACGCTCGTTTCAATGGTCGATTCATCCGTTGGTGGGAAAACAGGCGTAAATCTAAGCTTTGGAAAGAATCTCGCCGGGACATTTTCTCAGCCTGATGCGGTTTTCGTAGATATCTGCCTGCTTTCCACGCTGCCGCGGCGGGAGTTGAATGCCGGGGCGTATGAAGTACTTAAACACGGTATATTGTCTGGTGGGAAGCTGTTTTCGGCTAGTGTAGATACACTGCAAGTCATTAAAAAAAAGGGAGTAAAGGAAGTTCTCACGAAGGATGTGCTGCGTGAGCAGATGAATGCCCTGATCGCCGAACAGATACGGTTCAAGGCTCGGGTGGTTCGGGGTGACGAGATGGAGGATCCGGCTCGGACAGATCCGCGGTCAAGGAAGATATTGAATCTTGGACATACCTTCGGCCATGCTCTTGAAAAGGTGACCAATTACCGATACCTAAAGCATGGAGAAGCGGTCGGCTATGGACTTCTATTTGCTGCGGAACTATCAAAAAAGCTTGAACTGCTAGATAAAAATACGCTAGAATTGTTGAACGATGTTGTGCATCGGGTCGGTGTTCTGCCGCCGATAAAACACATCGATCGAGACGAACTATTGAATGCCTTTCAATCCGATAAGAAATCATCCCCGAACGGCATCAACTGGGTGGTTCTCAAAGACATCGGAAAGCCCTTGATCCTGTCGGAAAAAGACATCGGACGAACTGCAATAAGCCACACTCTTAGAAAGTTTGTTTCGTGATCTAACCTTAGACTCCTATGTCGCCTGAAGTATAAGGAGTGTCAGAAATGAAAGAACAAAATTACGAATCGTACTCCGAGCGCGGAAGCGCAGGTGTAAAGTTTCTTGCAGTATTTTTATTGATCGTTCTTGTAGCAAACGCGGGGTATAACTACATTCCGGTTGCCTATGATGGTGCGAGTTTCAAACAGGAAATGGATGTTGCTGTCGTAAAGGGGCTCGCCGCCAGCGGTAACATAAAGCCTTTGGAAGCCGTCAAGGCGACGATCCAAAAGGCGGCGTACGATTACAACGTGCCGTCCGATGCTTTTATCGAGATAAAGCCCGCCGGCGGTTATATTCAGGCGCATGTTGTCTATTCAAAGCCTGTCAGCATACTACCCTTCGGTATTTACACATATACCTATAACTTCGATTATCGGGCTGTTCCGAGCGGTTATCTGACAAAACAATAATGCTATGAAGCCAGCGCTGCCTTAACGCTTGCTGGCTGGATCTGAATAAGCGAGGGCGGAGCATCGGCAAGCCACGTACTTGGACAGACTCCGCAGATCGTACATTTTTCAACAGCAGGGCAAGGAAGGCTCGAGAGTGATTCTCGGGCTTTTTCATGTTCGTTTCGAAGGAATCCGAAGGATAATCCGGGATCAACTATGGTCGCCGCCATGGAACTGCTGAAAGAAGGCGTGAACCCTGGACAGCAAAGAATTCGGCTCGTTCGGGTCCGGCGGGAATGCGGTCAGTAGCGTAGTCGGCATCGCCAGCACGGATGACGCAAAGATCACCGGGATAACACCGCCCATGTTGATCTTCAGCGGAAGACTCGTTTCTTGTCCGCGGAATGTTTGGTTTCCGATGCGTCGGCTTGCATAGCTGATTGCGATCTTGCGCCTCGCGGATTCCACGTAAACGATCAAAGCGATCAAAGCGATGAGCACCGCAACAAGGAAAATAACACCAAGCGTTTGATACGGATCACCACCCCTTACCCTATCCGATACCTGAATGACCGCGTTCGGAAGTCCGATAACTATACCGGCAAAGATCAGCAGCGAGATACCATTACCAACGCCTCGCTCCGTGATCTGCTCACCGAGCCACATTACAAAAACAGTTCCGGTTGTAAGCGTAACAACTATCATCGCGGTTGCCCACCAGCTTTCGGCAATGATACCGTTCCGGCTGAGCCAGGTCGCGACAAAGAAGGTCTGCACAAGACACAGGACCACTGTCAGATAGCGAGTGTATTGATTCAGTTTCTGACGCCCGACCTCGCCCTCTTCCTGGATCTTTTTGACCGCAGGCGAGAGCACCGGCATCAGCTGCATAATGATCGATGACGTTATATACGGCATTACGCCTAGAGCGAATACTGATATCGTCTGAAAGTTACCGCCTGAAAACAGGTCAAGCACGCCCAAAAGCGTACCGGCAACTTCACCCCATACCCTTTCAAGCTGGGCTTTATTAATTCCCGGCGCCGTTACGTGAGCGCCTAGGCGATAGATGGCAAGCATTCCAAGCGTGAACAGAATCCGCTTCCGCAGCTCCGGAATGCTGAACATATTTTGAATTGCGGCGAGAAACTTCTCCATATACTTCCGCTAATTTGTCGCAATAGCTGCGCTGAACCTCAAAAAATCCATAATCAACCAAATACAAAGCGGCATTTACGCATCAGCAGCAACAGCCTTTGCTATCTCACTGATGCTTCCGCCTGCCTTTTCGATCTTTTCTTTTGCGGTTTTCGTGAAACGATGTGCGGAAACCTTCAGCGATTTGGTTACATCGCCGTTCCCAAGTATCACAAGATCGTGTTTCGCTTTCTTGATCAGCCCCCGTTCATGAAGTATTTCAGGGGTGATCTCATCTCCGGCATTGAAATTAGCATCTATCTTCGCCAGGCTGATCTCGATCCACTGTTTCTTGAACTTATTTGTGAACCCACGTTTAGGCAGACGTCGCTGCAAAGGCATCTGGCCGCCTTCGAAACCTGCCCGGCTACTGTATCCGGACCGTGACTTCTGTCCTTTGTGCCCGCGGCCTGCGGTTTTGCCAAGCCCTGATCCTGGACCTCTTCCTACGCGCTTCTTTTTATGGGTCGACCCCGGAGCTGGTTTGAGATTATTAAGTGATAATGCCATTTTTGCTTCCCCTTTTCAGGAAATACCTGCCGCCTGCCACACGGAGCATAGCTCTGAACGTATTTGGCAGCTATCCTCTTATTTTATTCCACTATCCGCAACAGGTGCGGTACCTTTGCCACGATACCCCTCATCGAAGGTGTATCAGGCCGCGTAACTTTTTGATTAAGTTTTGTGATACCTAGGCTTTTAACAATATCCTTTTGCTTTTGCGCGTAGCCAATCGAGCTACGGTAATATTGGATCGTTATCGTAGCCGCCTCATTTTTCTCTGTCTTCTTTGCCATCTTCATATTCCGGACCTGAAATCGCTTGCGATCAGTAGACCGTCAAAACATTATTGGCCCAAGACCTCAAATTAAACCAATTCCTCGACCTGTTTTCCGCGAAGCCTTGCGACCTCAAGCGGATCCTTCATTCTCATCAGACCGTTGAACGTAGCACGAACAACGTTATGAGCATTGCTTGAACCAAGGATCTTCGTTCGCACGTTATGAACGCCGAGTGCCTGCAACACCAAACGCACCGCCCCTCCGGCAATGACGCCGGTTCCTTCAGCTGCGGGCTTCAGAAGCACCCGACCAGCGCCATATTCACCGATAAGTTCGTGCGGAAGCGTGCCATCTATCAGCGGAACACGGATCAGATTATTCTTTGCCGCCTCAACAGCTTTTTTGATGGCGTTCGGGACCTCCTTAGCTTTTCCGGTCCCAAAACCGACGTGACCATCTTCATCACCGACGACCACGAGGGCTGCGAATGACATATTCTTGCCGCCCTTTACGACCTTGGTAACACGATTGATCTGTATAAGCTGGTCCTTAAGGATAAGGCCGCTTGGCGAAATTCTCTGTTTACTCTTCATCGTTCTTTGTTTCGCTCACGGCCTTTGCAGCCGTCTCATTCTTGTTCAAACCTGCCTCACGAGTAGCATCAAGTAATGCCTTGACTCGGCCGTGATATACATATCCGCCGCGATCGAAAACCACGCTGGAAATTCCTGCAGCTACCGCACGCTCGGCAATGGTCGTTCCGACCTTTCGGGCTGCGTCAATGTTACCGCCTGTCTTTCCATCAAATGCCTTCTCTGTGGTTGACGCTGTGGCAAGCGTTCGCCCGCTGTCGTCATCAATGATCTGAGCGTAAATGTGATTCAGGCTGCGATAAACTGCCAGGCGCGGACGTTGCGCCGTTCCCCGCACTTTCTTTCTGATTCGGCTGTGGACGCCCTTGCGAATCTCTGCTCTGCTCTTCTGTGCCATAATCTTTTTATTCGTCGATCACAGGCCATAGACAACGGCCTTTATTCACGATCTACGATCCACTATTTCCCTGTTTTACCGGGCTTCAACTTATAGAATTTATCAGCGTACCGGACACCTTTACCCTTGTAAGCATCGGGTTTACGCAGGCGGTTAAGTTCCGCAGCGACCTGTCCAAGTTTCTGCTTATCGATGCCGCTGAGCGTGATCGTCAGCTGATATTGATTTATCGAGGTTTTAGTATTGACCCTTTCAGTTTTGGCCTCAATTCCATCTGGAAGCAAGTATTCGACCGGATGTGAATACCCTAACGCAAAAACGATCTTTTTGCCCTGTACTTCCGCCTTGTAACCAACCCCAACGACGTCTAGTTTTTTCTCGAATCCTTCTGTCACGCCAACAACAGCATTATTGGCAAGAGCCCGAGCTAGGCCATGAAATGCAGCAAACTCATCTCCCTGCCGCTCGGCAACTAGAGCCCCATCTTCTTGGGTAAATTTAACACCGGAAGGGATCGGCGTACTAAGCGTACCCTTGGGGCCTTTTACTTCAAGGTTCGAATCCCCGATAGTAACAGTAACACCGGAGGGTATCGTGATCGGCTTTTTTCCTACTCTAGACATAACTTTGTTTTATCGTTCCCGAATTGCGTCCAACCATAAGAAAGAGCGAAATATCCGGCAACCTTGTATCACAACTTAATAAACTTCCGCCAAGATCTCACCGCCGACATTAGCCTTTTTGGCATTTTTGCCGCTCATCAGGCCTTTTGAGGTCGAGACAATGTTGATCCCGTAACCACCAAGAACTTTTGGAATATCCGAGGCCCCAACATAAACACGACGGCCTGGTGTTGAAACCCGCGAAAGATGCGTTATCGATGATGTGCCCTTCGCGTCATATCTCAGAAAAATTCGGATAACATACTTGGGGCCTTCGCCCTTTGTCGTAAAGTTATTGATGTACCCTTCTTCCTTAAGGATCTTTGCGACTTCAAGCTTTAACTTCGAACCCGGTATATCGACGCGCGGATGATTCGCGGCTATCGCATTCCTGATTCGCGTAAGCATGTCGGCTATTGGATCGGTCATTCTTTTCTACTCCGTCAATCTACTTTCGATCTTTTTAGATCAGAAATCTTATTACCAGCTCGATTTAACAACACCCGGTATCTGGCCCTCGAGAGCCAACTCGCGAAGAGCAACTCTTGAAATACCAAACTTTCTCAAATAACCACGCGGCCTTCCGGTCTGCGAGCATCGGTTCCTTACACGAACAGGGCTTGCATCCCGCGGCATCTTTTGAAGTTTCACAACCGCCTCATCGACTTGTTCAGGTGTCGATCGCGGATCATTGATGATCTTTTTGAGTGCCGCTCTTCGCTCTGCCCAAAGCTGGACCTTTGCTTTTCTTCGGTCGTTCTTTACAATTTTGCTGATCTTTGCCATGCCTTTATTATTGCCTGAACGGCATTCCCATTGAACGCAGCAACGAGCGAGCCTCTTCGTCGTTCCTGGCCGTAGTAACTATTGAAATATTCATTCCTCGTGTTTTATCGACCTTGTTAAAATCGATCTCCGGAAATATAAGCTGTTCCCGGATCCCAAGCGTATAATTCCCCCGGCCATCAAAGGCTTTAGCGGAGATGCCACGAAAATCGCGGACACGAGGCAGCGCAACCGAGATAAGACGGTCGAGAAATTCGTACATCCGGTCGCCGCGAAGCGTTACCATGGTGCCGATGCTCATTCCCTGCCGCAGTTTGAATGCTGCGATAGATTTCTTCGCCTTTGTAACCACAGGCTTTTGCCCTGTAATGGCCTTCAGCTCCTCTGTCGCCGTATCAAGTATCTTTGCGTTTGAGCTCGCCTCACCAAGCCCCATATTGACAACGATCTTCTCGATCTTCGGCACCGCCATCGGATTCTTGATATCGAACTCTTTAGCCAGAGCTGGTGCAACCTCTTTCCTGTATTTTTCTTTAAGTCTTGCCATTGTTTGACCTTTCCTCGCCCGGGACCTGCGTTACCGCATTACCGGACATCAAACTGCCTATTCGGCGGTCTCGTCCTTTTCTTTCTTGCTCTCTTTGATCCCGAATACGTCCGGTTCTGGGATGACCTTACCGCTCTTTGCAACTCTAACCTTTTTACCGTCGCGCTCTTCTATACGGATCCGCGTCGGACGTCCCGTGTCTGGATCAACTACCGCGACGTTCGATACATCTACCCAAGCTTCCTTTTCAATGATCCCGCCTTCGCGATTCATTTGAGGAACAGCCTTTTGATGTCTTTTTACGATCATAGCGCCTTCAACTTTGACCTTGCCGTTACGCGCATCAACGGCTATAACACGCCCGCGAAGAGGTTGTCGCCTGCCATTGCTGTCATAACGGTTATATTCCTTACCCGCAATGAAGACGACCTGATCGCCGCGTTTGATCTTGCTCTTTACCGTTCCTGTTCTTGCAGTTCTCATTTTTTTATCAGACATCGGACTCGCTCATCCGATCCAATTTACCTAAATCTAGATCACTTCTGGGGCCAAGCTCACGATCTTCATAAAATTCTTCTCACGAAGTTCGCGGGCAACCGGTCCAAAAACGCGCGTTCCTATCGGCGTACCATCGTCTTTTATCAATACCGCGGCGTTCTCATCAAACCTGATATAGGTTCCGTCCTTTCGGCGAACCTCCTTTCGGGTTCGAACGATAACAGCGTTATAGACCTTTCCTTTCTTTGCTGTGCCATCCGGCGCCGCCTCTTTTACGGTAACCTTTATCTTGTCGCCGAGCCGTGCGATCTTGCTTGTCGAGCCGCCGATCGGCATTATCATTTCAACCCGCTTTGCTCCCGAATTATCCGCGACGGTCAGCGAGGTTTGCATCTGAATCATAACTTTCTCTCCAGTGAGCCTTTATCCGCAAGCCTTAGTCGAAACGTTCTTAATATGAACAGCTTACGCTCCCTGAGTTCGGCAAGCATATACTTCGCAACTTTATCCCCGCCCGATGTTAGATTGATGGTGCGTTCAAGTTCCTTGGCAGCATCCTCGTCTTGGCCGATCTGCAGATAAAGGGCGGCTCGATTCAGACTGATAGAGACATTATTCGGGTCCAATGCTGCCGCACGATCAAGCGCAGGTCGAGACTTCTCTAGATCGCGCTGACGAAGCAGAAGAACGCCATAATTATTCCATCCGGCCGGCTCATTCGGAGCAAGCTTTATGGTCTTTTCAAGTTCGCTGCGAGCCCGTCTGTCATCACCGACGTCCAGCGCGGCAAGACCGACATAAAAGCTCCTTATCGCCTCAGGATCAGCATTGATCCGTGAGGGATCGGAGTCTCCGCATGCACCAAGCCAGAAGGTAATAAGTAATATTAAGCAGCAACGTTGGAACATTTTAGTAAGCGTGTTCAGGGTTCGATCCGCTTCTCTCCTGGGATAAAGCCAACAGGCTCCGCTCCTTCGCGGATGTAATAGAAACCATTTCTACTTATATTCGTTATCACCTGTTTTTCGCTGCCCGGCCAGTAGATCGTCAGCTCATCGATCCTCTCAGCATCAGCCAATCCAAAATGCAGCCTAAGATCACCCACCGAAAGATAACTTTGAGCACCCATAACCTGTCGTTCGATAGAGCGCTCCCCCATCTTTGCTACGACACGTGCTCCGATAGCGCTTCGATTAGCTTTCTTTCCCTCCAACCAGAAAACCACAAAGCCCCCGGCTTTTTCGGTCGCATTAAAAGCAACTTGCGCCGTTCCGCCGTTATTATTCACAACATAGTCGATCAACCCATCACCATTAAGATCGCCCGTCGCCAGCCCGCGGCTCACCTGGACGTCGCTTAGCGCATCTCCTGCTGCTCCGCTTATGTCTCGAAATTTCCCACCGCCCAAATTCTCGAACAGTGAATTCTGCTGGGCAAAAGTAACTGTATCTGAATTCAAATGAATGTTGTCCTCGATATGGCCATTTACGAACAGAATGTCTTCGAGACCGTTGTTATTGGCATCAAATGCATCTATACCGAAACTCAAACGTTCGCGTGAAGTTCTGCCCATTCCGGACACGTCTGACCGCTCCGCAAATAAACCTTTGCCGGTTTGCAAATATAAACTTGTAACTTCTGTCTGGAAATTCGTCACAACGATATCCGGCAACCCATTCCCGTCAAGATCAGAGAAGTCAGCCCCCATGCTGCCCTCTTCTCGTCCCATCTCGTCGTAGGCGGCCCCGGCAAGCTGTGCAACGTCTTTGAATCGGCCATCAGTGTTCATCCAAAGCTGATTTGGGGTAGTGTCATTTGCAATATAAACATCGGAATGGCCATCCAGGTCGATGTCACCGATGGCAAGAGCAAGTCCTTTTTGCGGCGAGTCTTTGATCCCGACCGGTTCGGTAATATCTGTAAACCGCCCATTCCCGTCATTCCGCCAAACTCGATCCGGCACCGCATCGAACAGCAAAGGGGTCGGATAAATTAGTATTCGATTTCGGAATGACCTCGGAGACGATATTGGCGAGAATTCAACATACCGTACGACATAGATATCCAGATCGCCGTCATTATCTATATCAATGAAACCCGCGCTTGTTGACCATTTGCCGTCAGGGGTTATCCCCGCCTTTGCGGTCACATCTTCAAATCTCTCGCCCGTATTCCGCAAGAGAAGGTCATTGCCATCAAAGTGTGTAAGAAGAACATCCGGGAAACCGTCGTTGTCAAAATCACCAACAGCCGCACCCATTCCATAACCCCGGCTTGGAAGCTGCCACTCATCCGTCTTATCGGTAAAATTACCTTTGCCGTCGTTTATGTACAGTCGGTTTCCATGGGCAGCATTCCTAACCTCCGAACTCAATGCTCCACTATTAACCAATAAAACATCCGGTGCTCCGTCCCGATTTAGGTCGGCCACCAAAAGACCGCTACCCATTATCTCCGGCAAAAGCTTCTCTTCGGTTCGGGTTGGTTCATGACGAAACGTTATGCCGCTCGTTCTTGTAACATCATTAAAGCGGATAAATGTAGAAACCGTTTCATCGGTTCCTGGATTGTTCCCGGACCCCTCGTCTTGGCATCCAAAGATCGCCAAACTGCCTAAAAGGGCGGCATGAATCAAAAAACGTTTCATTGTTTCTGTTTAAGACGTTCGATCTCCATCAGCGCGGCGCGCGCATCTTGCGGTCTGCCCAGTTTCGAATAAGACTCCGCAATATATTGATACAATACCGGCTTATTAGATTCAGTTGCAGATTCGATCGCTTTGCGTGCGATTATGATCACATCAGTGAATTTTTGCTGTTCCCACTTATCCTGCAGTTCATAAAGCATTTGGACCTGATGATGCGCACGAGCCGCTTCTGCTGCTTGTTTTGCCTGAGCAGCCTCATTCCGTCTCCGAAACTCTTCTGCCCGTGCAAGGTCACCGTGGGCATTGTATATCCTGCTGAGCGTGTTCAGAGCCGTGATATTGTCAGGCGAAAGTTCAGCGGATTTTAATAGTACCTCAATGGCCTTTTCATCATTACCCTGCCGATGATGAATAAGGCCGCGAAGCGTGATCTCAGAAATGCGCTTCTGGTCAACAATCGCAGACCAATGCCGATCGAAAATGGCAGCGGATTCATCCATACGGCCAATATTATAGTAGCCAGAGGCCAATATACTGGCTGTATCCACATCATTCGGATCTTCATCTACTAGCGGCTTCGCCGTTGTGATCACGTCATCGTATCGACCAAGTCTAAGAGCCGCTCGGGCAAGATTCGCTCTGTCTGTCCTAGACAGTTTGCCCGGGGGCTGAGCAATAAGAAAATCAGCCAATGCCGCCCAATCCTCTCGCTTGATCAGGGCAGATTTATAGGATTCTATGACCCTTGTGGTATGCGGGAACTTAGCCAAAATGGACTTAAGCGATTCGAAATCTTTTGGAAGAAATGGTTGTCCGGAGCTAAGGACCTTTTCTATTCGGGCTAATTCGGAGTTCGATGCAGAATCTGCAACCAGCAAACGTGCCTCTCTCTCCTCCGCACTCGTACACCCTGACGACAAAAAAACAATCGTCGCAATGCAAAGTGCAGCCGCCGAGATCGCAGTTAGACGGCACAGGTTCACTAGCACAGGACAAAAATACAGGGTTTCTAGTTGGCTTTCAACAAATGTTTGGCGATTACGAGACGCTGTATCTCGCTGGTTCCTTCGCCAATAGTGCAGAGTTTTGCATCTCGCCAATATTTCTCGGCAGGATAATCTTTCGTGTAGCCGTAGCCACCGTGTATCTGGATAGACTCTTCCGCTACGCGAACAGCAGTTTCGGAAGCGAAGAGTTTTGCCATGGCAGATCGTTGAGTAACAGGCTTCCCGGAATCCTTTATCGCAGCAGCCTGCAGGGTCAAAAGGCGAGCACACTCGATCTGAGTTGCCATATCCGCAAGCTTGAACTGGATCGCCTGAAATTCAGCGATCGGCTTGCCGAATTGCTCACGCTCTTTTGCGTATTTCGCAGCAGCCTCATAAGCTCCCTGAGCAATCCCAACAGAAAGTGCTGCGATCGATATCCGCCCGCCATCAAGTATCTGCATTGCCTGAAGAAACCCCTCGCCTTCATTCCCTAGCATATTTTCTTCAGGGACATAGCAATCCTCAAAGACGACCGACGCGGTTTCCGATGCGCGCATCCCGAGCTTGTTCTCCTTTTTGTCAGGGCGAAAACCCTCCATCGATTTGTCGAAGATAAAGGCCGAGATGCCGCGGTTACCTTTCTCTTTATCCGTTACTGCAACGGCAACAAGCGTATTGCAGGCGATGGCATGGGTAATGAAATTCTTCGAACCATTTACCTTCCAGCCGCCGTTCGAGCGAATAGCCGTTGTACGTGTGCCCGAAGCATCTGATCCCGCTTGAGATTCAGTCAGTCCCCACGCCCCAAAGGACTCACCCTGTGCGAGCGGAACAAGGTAATCCTTCTTCTGCTGCTCTGTACCGAACATATAAATGTGGTTTGAACAAAGCGAATTATGCGCGGCGACGGAAAGCCCGACAGATCCACATACGCGGCCAAGCTCTTCGATGATAGTGGCATATTCCACATAACCCATCGCTGCGCCGCCATATTCCTCGGGAAAGATGATCCCCATCAGGCCGAGTTCGGCAAGCTTTGGCCGCAGCTCGATGGGGAAGTGCTGAGACTCGTCCCATTCCATCACGTTCGGGCGGATCTCGCTTTCCGCAAACTCTCTAATGCTGTATTTGATCTGCTGTTGTTCTTCCGATAGTTCAAAATTCATATGCATATAAGGAAATATTATGATTGCATAATGCCAGCTTTCAGAGCAAATTTCTTCTGCGAAATTGTTTCGCGGATCAGCGAACAGTTAGAATCACAAAATGCAGAAAATGGGAAGGGAACTTACATCCGACGATGAGATCCGCGGATTGCTTCATGCAACAAGGGAGATCGCGGTTCTTGGTATTAAGCCGGAAACGCACGCAACACAGCCGGCGTTTTATGTTTCAAAGTATATGCAGGATGCCGGATACAAAATTATACCGGTGCCGGTTTATTATCCAGAAGTTACCGAAATACTAGGAGCACCTGTATTTCGAGATCTCCGCGAAATTGATTCGGAGCTAGATATGGTAAACGTCTTCCGCCGTCCCAACGACATCGACAAGCATATTGATGAAATAATCGCGGCAAAACCAAGATCGGTCTGGTTTCAGTTGGGCATCAGGAATGAGGCTGCTGCAAATTCATTCATTGATGCTGGGATCAATGTTGTTCAAGATAGATGTCTTTTGGTTGAGCATAAGGCTCTAATGCGATGAATAGCTGGCTTTCTTTGACGGAAAAAGCGAACGGATCTCATCTTCTCTGAGCCTTCGGTAACGTCCGACCGGGAGTCTCGGGTCGTCGATCGAACCAATTCGAATACGGCGAAGCTTGACGACCGAATGGCCTATTGAATCGAACATTTTCCTTATCTGCTGATTGTGACCTTCGTAAAGCGTTACCTCATACCAACCATTCTTGTCGGTAGGCTTAAGAGTCTTGATCTCTGCTGGTGCAGTCTTAAATCCATCCTTTAACCTAACTCCTCTTGTGAGCTTTCGTATCGCTACATCGGACGGCAAACCCTTGACTTTTACGAGATAAACCTTCGGGATCTTTTTCGAAGATGCAACAGCATTCGTAAATTCACCATCGTTGGTCAAAATGATAAGCCCTTCGGTATTGAGATCCAGCCTGCCGACGGGGTGAAGTTTCCCTAAGCCTTTTACGAGATCCGTAACCACCTTTCGGCCTTCGGGATCGGCAACGCTTGAGAGGTAACCTTTAGGTTTGTTAAGCAAAATATATACATTTTCGCGATGCGCCAGGAGCGGATTGATGAGCTTGCCGCGGACCTTGATGTGGTCTTTTTCTGGATCGGCCTTTGTGCCGATTTCTCTGATGACCTCACCATTTACCGTCACGTCGCCGCAACGGATCAGTTCCTCAGCTGCGCGACGCGAAGCGATCCCGGCCTGTGAGATCAATTTCTGTAAACGTTCCATCTTATTCAAGGCTATCCGAATGATCTTCAGCTATACTCCGAAGACGTTGGATTTTTGGTGGTTTCGCTCGCGCTCCTTTTCACCGGCGTCGCTGGCGGAAAGGCGTGGTGGTGGGCAATGCTTTTTCCTTCATTCTTTGCATTTGCCAAAGGCATTTCTGAAGTGTTGAGATCGCGAAAAATGGAAAGTGCTATTGCAGTTGTCTCATCGCAAAGTTTTGCAAAGATCAGTAATGCACCCGAAACCTCAGCATTACCTCCCATCCGAACAAACTACATCGAGCCGGATTCTAGATATAAGACCGGCGATCTTGTCCCGCCGAGCGTTACGGAGACCACGACACGTCACCTTGAATTGGACCGCGAGAACGAAACGATGGCGTTGCCAAAGAATTGATACAGATCCTTATCGACGGATCAGCGCTCGGGCGTTTCCTATATTGCCGACCGAATCGAATACTCGCAGAGTAACGGAAATTTCCCGAGCCTCTCCTAGATCGAATTCGACCATATATCTTTCCTCCGGACTGTCAGAGATCCCGTCCTCCGCGGTCACGCTTTTCCACGAACCTCCGTTAATACTGTATTCAGCCTTTACTAAATAACCGGAAGCGTCACGTGCTGCGAAGGTTACACGTCCGCGTCCGCCGCTGACCTGCGGTGTTCCGATGAGCGAAACCACAGGCTGCGTGTTATCAATATCAAATGGCTCGCTAACTATTTCGCCTGAAAGACTTTGCCCGGCAGGGTTCGATGGCGAGTCTCTGGCAATGATCTTCAGTCTGTAACGTCCATCAGCGAGTGAGAGACCATCTAAAGTGATGAAGTTCTCCGATAGGCTTGATCTCAGGAGTTTGAACTCGGTATCATTTGCTTCCTTCAGATAAATATCAAACACTAAGGAATCACCGTTCCTGTCTTCGGCCACCCACTGAAATGCCCGTGCACCGCGTTGATAGGCGCGCCGCGGCGGGATCGGTTGGTTCGGGATGCCAAAGACCGCTGGGGCAATCCCGGAAAGTTCGATGTTCGGATCGATCGGGGCCGGCGGGTTTGGAAGCAAGCCAACGTTCGCCGGCAGGATCGATACACTGAGAAGTTCCGGAGCGAGATTCCTACCAGCAAATGCCAAGTTGACCTCATTCAAAACAGCCGCAGAGCTCCCGGGCCTCAAAACAGCACGCCACTGGATGAATCGCGAACTCGGAACGCCTACCCGTCCGCGCGTCCCGCTTGAGCTAACTTGGGTCCACGGGCTCCACGTTTCGTTTGGGACCTCGGTATTGCCGCTCCGTGTTTCGATGAGCACATTGCCCGCCGAACGCCACCACATGTCACCCCAGTTAGCCTGTGTCTTTGCGTCAAGCACGGCTGATCTGAACACGCCTTCTGCCGCCGATTCCGGCCCGATCGACATTAACATGCCTTGATTGCTGGTCGCTGCGTAGATCGTTGCATCGCGTCGAAATAGCCGGGATATCTGCGCGGCATCCGTTTGCAAAAGCAGTGTTTCACGCCCTTCATTAGAGATACTATAGAGCCTGCCCTTGTCTGATGTTCCAAGTAACACTCCGCCCCCATCGACCTTTGGTAGCAATGAGAATCCTACAACATTTGGGGATGACCACAGGAGATCATGCGAGCCGTCTGACAAGATTCTGTAAACCGCTGATTTTGCTCCGGAAAGATCATACTTGCTCTTTGCGGGTTGCGGTGGTGCGGCGAGAGAAGGACGTTCAACGGAGACCGTATTGTTCGCCGGCTTCTCATCAGAAGACTCAGCCGACTTTGCTGATGAGACCGAATCGGCTAGGGACAAAACATAGAGCGAGCCATCAGACGCGTAAACTAGGTCGCGTATTTCTCTTAGCGGAGAGTCCAAAAGAGCGAATGGTTTCCCATTCGCATCTATCCGTAGAACCAGCCCTCCGGGATCGGTTCCGGCATATATTTCTCCGTTGCGGCTTGCGGCAAGACGGAAGATATGCGTTTCGCTTGAATCAAGAATTAGTGAGGACTCCGGAGACGCATTCGCCGACCGAACGCGATAGAGCTTTCCCGCATCACCAGTTCCGACGGCCAAGCCTCCGTCCGCCATCACCGCAAGCGACCAAATGTACTTTTCCTTCGGGTCGAAATATACCTCAGCTTTCCCTGTGGAATCGATCTTATAAACCTTTCCGTCGGGTGAGGTCCCTGCGAAAAGCTCACCGCCGCGACCGATTACAAGAGCGGAAACGTTAAGTTCTGGTAGATCCGAAAAAAGTGTCCCGCTACCATTCGCTGCTACACGATAGATGCGGCCCTCGCTTCCTGTTCCGATAAAAATGTTTCCCGCCGCATCGATCGTTGTTGACCAAATATAGGGCTGCCCAGTCTCATAGGCCGTAGAAAGCTTAGGTGCGATCGATACGGCCCCGTTCTGATCGATAGAAACGCCCTCGGCATCACCTTTAAGAACATCAGCACGAGAATTTACTGACCATATAGCGGTTTGTCCGAAAACAGCGGTAAAACCAAAAAAGATGAGCAGGATCGAAGCAGAAAAAGTATTCTTCATGGGCTATTTGGATAAAGTCACTTGAATTCGATTTTAGATCATACATTACCAAAAGGCACACAGTAACTTCCGTTTGAAATTAAGAGCTTTCCTATATTTTTCAATATATGCTCAGGCCGCACACCGTGCCATCTACTATATTCATTTCAGCCGACGTAAAATATTCTTGTCGCCACTGTAGGGGTAGCCAATAATTGCTTAAGCCCAAAAACAGACATACAACATTCCACCTGCTCAAGCTTGTCTTTAATTCCAGCCTTGACTGCCATCTGCCTTATAGGTCTAACCAATGCGATCTGGATTCTTCGGCAAAAAAAAACGGGTCACCTGATCCCGTCTTTCAAAACAAATAGATTGGTGGCGGGGGGGAGGATCGAACTCCCGACCTTGGGGTTATGAATCCCACGCTCTAACCATCTGAGCTACCCAGCCACGAACATTTGATTATAGTTTCACCTCCGAAAAAATCAAGTTAATTGGGGTTTGGGGGCACTCTCCGCTATGCCGAGAAACCCGATCCAGACGCGGTACTCCGCTCGTACGCTTTGGTGTTTTGGAATTGTTAAACAGCGATTGCTAGAATATCACGTCACAGTTAGCATAACTGGACTTATCGTTATATGCCCGTAATATTTGCCGCCGCGGTCGAACACGCGAGCGTACTTCTTGCCTTGTTCCTGATGATCGCGGCCGCGAAGCTGATGGCCGAGATATTCGAACGTCTCCGTCAGCCCGCGGTCGTCGGTGAGATACTTGCCGGGGTCATAATCGGTCCCAGTGTTCTCGGATTAGTAAAACCGTCTGAATTAATAAGCATCGTTGCCGAGATCGGGGTGATCTTTTTGCTCTTTATGGTCGGGCTAGAAACGAAGCCCCAAAGCGTTTATCGGGTCGGGAAAAAGGCCTTGCTGGTTGGTACACTCGGTGTAATTCTGCCGTTCGTGGCTGGTTACTTCATCGCGATGGCATGGGACGGCTCGTTCGTCGAAGCGATGTTCATCGGTGCTGCAATGGTTGCGACGTCGGTCGGCATCACTGCCCGGGTGTTAGGCTCGATGGGTCTTTTGGATAGGGAAACGGCGAAGATAATCCTCGGTGCCGCAGTCATTGATGACATTCTTGGCTTGATAATACTTTCGATCGTTTCTGCTCTTAGCAGCGGAACGGTCAATTACTTGGAACTCGGTAAAACGGCCGCGATGGCGATATTCTTTGTTGTGTTGGTCGCGACCGTCGGATCGCATGTTATCAACAAACTGGCTCCGCGTGTAAGGCAGTTAAAGCTTAGCAAGCCATTCTTCAATCTTGGATTGATTTTGTGTTTGGGGCTTTCTGTGGCATCGATATACGTAGGTGTTGCCGCGATCATCGGTGCCTTCCTTGCCGGAATGGCATTGGCTGAGGCAACGGAAGGAAACCATAAGATGCATCAGCTAACCTCCGGCGTAACGGAATTCCTTGTTCCGTTCTTTCTGGTAAATATAGGGATGCAGTTGAACATCGCGGTGTTCAGGGATTGGTCCGTGGTGCTTTTGGCAGTGATCATCACAGTCGCTGCAGTTTTGACCAAATTTGTCGGCTGCGGACTCGGTGCGTGGGGAATGTCTCGCCGAGAGATGGCACAGGTCGGCGTAGGAATGGTGCCGCGCGGTGAGGTCGGCATCGTCGTCGCTCAGATCGGCCTGAGTCTTGCGGTCATAACAGAGACATTCTTTGCGGCTGTGCTGTTCATGGCCGTTGCGACAACGCTCATTGCGCCGCCTTTGATCAAGATGCTCTATTCAGAAGATAAGGATCAGGACGGTATAGACGACGTAATAGTAGAGACGGATATATCAGAGATGTATCCAAGGATCGGATAAACCCGCGAGTCTCCGGCTGCATCGATATAGTGTGGGAATGGTTCGCTTTCGCAAATCCTTTGTGGTCTTTGTGGCTGTATTCGCGTTGTTTTTGGCGGAAACAGATCTATTCGGTCAGGCGGCAGCCGGCCCATTGACCATAGTTTCGGAACCTAAGGCGTTGGTTTGGATCAATGATATCAAATTCGGCCAGACCGGCGATGACGGAAGATTCACTATCCCAAAACCTCCGCCAGGTCGCAAAACGATCCGCGTCAGAGCGTACGGTTTCAAAGAAGCGATAAGGAATCTTCTCCCGACGCAGATCGGTGAGATAACGATCGGCTTGACAAAGACCAATGACGAGGCCGAGCTTGCATTTCAGGATGGCGAACGCCACACCTCGATAGATCGAAACAAAGCTGCCGAATTTTATAGAAAAGCTATTGGTCTGCGCGCCAATTATCCCGAGGCATATCTTGGACTTGCCCGTGTAGAAGCAGACATTGGCAACATTGAAGAGGCGTTCAAGGCGGTTCGTTCGGCGCTTCGTTTAAGACCCATTTATCCGGAAGCTTCGGCAGTCGAAGGCCGGCTTCTGAAGGATACGGGCGATGAGCAGAAGGCGATCGCGGCTTTTCGCCGTGCGATCACTCAAGGAAGAGGCGTCCAGCCTGAAGCTCATACCGGTCTTGGAATGCTTTTTCAGGATCGCGCCGAACAGGCATTAGCCGATGGTGAGATAACCACGGCCGACGCCTCCTATGAAGAAGCCGCAAAGAATTTCTCGGCGGCGATAAGACAGCTTGGGTCGGCTCCCGATGCCGGAGTGCTTTACCAAATGCTTGGGCGCATTCTTGAGCAACAGCAAAAATACAAAGAAGCGATTGCTCTCTACGAGCGATTCTTGACTGACTTTCCTGATGCGGTGGAGTCTCCTGCCGTACGTTCGTTCATTGTTCAACTAAAGAAACAGCTTGAAGAAAAGCCTTAGATTTTACCCTTGTGCAGAGGCCACTCGCCACAATAGGAAAGGTCTGCTCGGCCGGTGATGAGCATCTCATCGTCGTCGCGCCAAAGAAATTCGGTCGTGCCGCCGACCGCGTGAACTGACACTTTTCGACCGGTGCGACCTGTAAAAGCTGCCAGGACTGCTGCACCGCTGGAACACGTTCCTGACGAAGATGTCTCGCCCGCGGCCCTTTCCCAGATCCGGATCTCAATGTTCTCGCGGTCAACCACCTTAACAAAAACGATGTTCGCTTTCTGCGGAAAGACCGAATGAATTCGGTCGTCCAGTTTTCTAGATCCAGGACTACTACATTTGCCGGGGCACGGCGCAGCTCTGCCAGCGTTTGGCAGGGCCGGACATTTTGAAATCCGCGAGCCTTTAAGCCTCGAAATTCTCTTGTGTCTTGGCTTAATTGAGGGAAGTGTTTGGCAGAGGAGGGTGTTCCAAGTGAGAGGAAGGTGAGGAGCGGCGGAGAGGGAGAGATGAGGCAGGAGGGTGTCCCAGGGAAGGGGGAGAAGGGGAAGAGCATCCATAGAAGTTTGACAGTGGAGAAACGGTTGCCATTCGGACAAGGTCTGCTGCTCTAGTTTAGTGGTCTCTTTGCTCTGGCTTGACTGTTTGAGAGAAAATGTTTATGCTATGAACACTTTTAACCCGTTTCAAGGATGTCTGCTGAACCTTGAAAACCGCATAACTCCGTTGACCTGCTTGAATCGCTCTCCAGGTCTGGGTTTGGGGTTTATTCTCCACTGGCCTATTAGAAGCGATTCTCATTTATTCAGCTGATCATCTGACCTCCTTGAAAATGTTGTCTAGGAGCTTTGCTACATAATCATTCTGGAGGGCGCTATGTTTGATTCCTTTCCCCGCAAGGGGACGGAAACGATTTCCTTATGGTTCTTAGGGTTTGCATGAGTATATGTTTGATTCCTTTCCCCGCAAGGGGACGGAAACCAATACGGCTCAAAGTCCCCTTTAGCCTCTTGGTAGTATGTTTGATTCCTTTCCCCGCAAGGGGACGGAAACACATTCTTCACCATATTCTTGACTGCCAGCGACTCTACAATGTTTGATTCCTTTCCCCGCAAGGGGACGGAAACACAACACTGTCTACAGTCTCTTGAAGCCTCTGTAAATCCTATGTTTGATTCCTTTCCCCGCAAGGGGACGGAAACTTCTACGTAAATAATAAAGGAATCGAACTCTGTGTTATGTTTGATTCCTTTCCCCGCAAGGGGACGGAAACCCGAAAACTGCTGATAAGCAATCCAGTATTAACGTCATGTTTGATTCCTTTCCCCGCAAGGGGACGGAAACATTGATCCTTTTTGTTTACGCGATAGCTTTCGCTGTTTATGTTTGATTCCTTTCCCCGCAAGGGGACGGAAACAAGGGATACGGGTAGTACTCCGGTAGCATGTAGAGATGTTTGATTCCTTTCCCCGCAAGGGGACGGAAACTCGTGAAGAATTTGGTTGACCAGAACCTTAAACGGATGTTTGATTCCTTTCCCCGCAAGGGGACGGAAACTCTGGGTTGTTCCAATCCAGAGGCTCTAGAGCCTTCAAGATGTTTGATTCCTTTCCCCGCAAGGGGACGGAAACTGGTGGATATGATGCCCAGTGGTACAGCTATTCTCTTTATGTTTGATTCCTTTCCCCGCAAGGGGACGGAAACTAAAGTAGCCTCTAACAAATCGTAGGCTAAGCTGTATGTTTGATTCCTTTCCCCGCAAGGGGACGGAAACAATCTGCTAGAAGCTCGTTAAACCGATCTGCGACTTCAGATGTTTGATTCCTTTCCCCGCAAGGGGACGGAAACATTCGAAAGGAATTGAAGTCAAAGGTAGTTCTTGGTTATGTTTGATTCCTTTCCCCGCAAGGGGACGGAAACATAGAGTAGATAGGGCCTGCACACTTCTGAGTTGTACCATGTTTGATTCCTTTCCCCGCAAGGGGACGGAAACAAACGAGCTGACTTGAATTTGGGATAGCCTGACTTGAGATGTTTGATTCCTTTCCCCGCAAGGGGACGGAAACAAGTCAGGTATGTCAGGCTTCGACGGCTCCTACTAATGTTTGATTCCTTTCCCCGCAAGGGGACGGAAACTAAATAGGCCCTGTCGTAGTCTTTTAAGGTTATTCGGTATGTTTGATTCCTTTCCCCGCAAGGGGACGGAAACTCTTCTTGACAAATAGTGCCTAGTTCATCGTGGACTATGTTTGATTCCTTTCCCCGCAAGGGGACGGAAACCCCTCTAGAACTAAGCCTAGGGTTTCTGCGTGGGGTATGTTTGATTCCTTTCCCCGCAAGGGGACGGAAACTCTTCGTGGCACTTCCTAACTAGCTGTTCAATTCATGTTTGATTCCTTTCCCCGCAAGGGGACGGAAACACTCCGAGGCCATGTACAGGTACCAATCTGCACCCTGATGTTTGATTCCTTTCCCCGCAAGGGGACGGAAACAAGTAGAACGTGTAGTCCACGTACCGTACCCCGGGATGTTTGATTCCTTTCCCCGCAAGGGGACGGAAACAACAAGCTAATTTTTGTTATTTGCGAGGCTTTAGATGTTTGATTCCTTTCCCCGCAAGCGATTATGTTGAAAGTCAAGAAATCAATGAATGATTAAGGGGTTGAACAAACGAATGCAAAAAATGTTTTAGAGCAGGATAAATGAGCGACTCAAGCAGACACATGAGCCACACTATCTCCAACATGATTGACGAATCAATTGAGATAAAGGCGAGGATTATCTCTCCATAACCTGGTGGATAAGAAACCTGGTGGATAAGATAACAACACTGACCCCCTGAACAAGGTGGGCGATCGCCCCTAATTAGGTAGAAACTTGCCAGGGTTGGCGATCGCGGATTATCGCATTGAGAATTCGCAGCAACTTGTGCATACAAGCCACCAATGCCACCTTCTTGGCTTTCCCCTGCTCCAGCAGACGGTCATAAAATGCCTTGATCTTGGGATTAAACCGCACCGCCGACAGCGTGGCCATGTAAAGCACCGATCGCACATTCGCCCGTCCTCCCCAGATCGTGCGATTACCGCGAAACTTGCCACTGTCGCGGTTAAACGGAGCCACCCCCACCAAGGCGCTGATCCGTTTATCACTGACGTTACCTAGTTCCGGCAACGCAGCGATTAAGGTCGTAGCCACCACCGAACCCACCCCAGGCACACCCTTCAGTAACGTCAGGTGCGATCGCCATTCGGCTTGTGCTTGAGCGAGTTGCTCAATCTCCTCCTCTAACTGTTGAATCTCCTCTTCTAGCCATTCAATGTGACGATCCACGTTCTCTCGCATCTTGCCCCGCAGACTGCTGCGACGATTTTTCTCCGCACTCATCATCTCCACCAGTTGATGGCGACGGGTCACTGCGTCTTGCAGCGCTCGGTCTTGATCACTGGCTAACACCGTAATCGGCGGTCGGAGCGCTTCTCCAAAGTGGGCTAACACGGCAGCATCAATGCGGTCGGTTTTGGCTAATTTGCCACTGGCTTTGGCAAAGTCTCGTCCTTGCCGAGGGTTGATGATGGAAATTGCTAGCCCTGCATCCTGGAGCGCTTGGGCAACTTCTAGCTCTAAGCCGCCTGTCGATTCCACAATCACCTGTCGAATCTCAAACGCTTGCAGCCGTTGCACCAACTCTGCGATCGCTGATGCTTGGTTAGACACCTGAAACTGTTCTCCACTGGGTCGTAGGTAAACCTCTAGGGTTGCTTGACTGACATCAATTCCAACCCACTGCGATTCGGCTTGATTCACACCCTGACCTCCGAATTAAATAAAACAAAATTAAGTAAAACAAATCGAAGACTGCACTCTCTCTGGCTCCATGCGGGCTTAAGCTCCAGGCGATTTTACGAGTTCTCAGCACTTCGAGCTGGTGTGGCGACCCAAGCTTGCGGACGGTTTTGGAAACCGGGGGGATTGCGGTCTGCCACTCTCTCAACATACCAGGGGAATTGTTGGGACAATGCTGTAGCCGAGAGTTTCTTTGGTACAGTGAAAACAGAATTAGTTCATCTACGAGATTTTGCCACAAGAGAAGACGCCAAGACGACAATAGTGGAATGGATAGAGGTATTCTACAACCGAGAGCGGTTGCAGTCGACGTTGAACTATCTTTCCCCGGTTCAGTTCGAGGAGCAGTATTGGTCATCCCTGCAACAATCCACCCAGGCCACAGCAGCTTAACTAAACTGTCCATTTTATTGGGGTAAGGTCATCTTCTGACTTGCGCTGCATAGTCGCCCTCTCAACCTGGCAGGTTCTCCCGCTTTTTTACTGTAAGCTTTTCTTCAGTCGCTTTAGGGTAGGAGATGAGGAGCGAACGATATGTTAGTAGACATGAATACTGTCGCCCAATGCATGGTCGTCTCCTCTGCCCTTTCTAGTGTGCGTCTCCCCATAATTCAAATGCAGCGGACAGTTGAAATCTACTGGTGCTGAGTTCAAGGTTGGTTGCCGCCGCTGATTTGAGGCGTTAGACCCCGCCAGCGGTTTCTAGTTTCTCTGCAGTCTATTTCTGGGTTTGTTGCTGAGTTTTAGTTTCAGGGTTTTTGGGGTGTGGCTGGTGTTTTTGTTGTGGGGGTGGTGGGGCGATCGCCTTTCACCCAGTCATCCAAAACCTCGGCACTGGCGGTATAATCTTCCTAGTTCAAGTTGCCTTGCTCTCTGTGTCTAACTACTCAGTGGAGCGGATGGACGAAACACACGGGTTGGTGGCTTATTTTTCTAGCCACTACTCACTTCGAGGACTTAGACATCACTAGGATAGAAAAAGCAATGATACAACATATTCAAAAATGGCTAGCTATCCGCAGTTATGCGAAGAATCTTGGCTCTAAACTCAGAAAGCGATATGGGGCATCCAGATACTACACTCCAGGGCAAGTTAAAACAACGGTTCGAGAAGCTGGCCTTGATCTAAAATTAGTACGTTATGCACTCTGCATGTATTGTGATCGCAGCAGCTTCATTCAATATCATATTGATCTAGGTGAAGCATATGATGATTATGATTCTATAAGGAATGAAATAGCAGCACAATTTTCTCGTAATCGTGTGTCATTTAATGAAGTTGTTTCTTCTTCAATGGTCATCAATCAAGCAATCTATGGGTATGATGGCGGTGGCCATTTTTCTGGTGGTAGTTGCGATAATGGAGGAACTTGTGACAGTTGAGTAGATGATTATTTTTCTGGCCACCGCTCCATTTGAGGCCGTTAGACCTCACCAGTAGGTTCTAATTTTTAATCCAGTTCATTTCTGGTTTTGTTGCTGAGTTTCAGTAGTGCGGTTTTTGGGTTGCGGCTATAGTTTTTGTGGTTGGGGTGGTGAGTGCGATCTCCTTTCACAAAGTCATCCAAAATATCGGTGCTGGCGGTACAATTGCGATAGCCTTTGATGTGCGAGCTTCCCTCTATCAGCTCATCGGCTTAGACCTGACTCAAATTCATGGGATAGGTCCCTACCTGTCGATTCGTTTGATTTCTGAGTGTGGCACTGACTTGAGTCGATGGCCTTCGGCTAAGCACTTCACCTCGTGGCTCAGGCTCTCGCCTGGCAGTAAAAAGTCCGGAGGCAAAGTGCTCTCGTCTCATACCGGCAAAACAACCAATCGGGTCACAGTCCATTTACGGCGAGCCACTGTCGCAGTGGGCAAAACCAATACTGCTCTGGGTGCTTTTTATCGCCGTCTGGCTGCACGTATTGGCAAGGCAAAGGCGGTGACCGCGACAGCCCGCAAGCTGGCGGTGCTCTTCTACAATGCGGTTCGCTACGGCATGGCTTATGTTGACCCGGGTGCGAACCACTATGAACAGCAATATCGTCAACGGGTCGTTAAAAACCTGCACCGTAAGGCGGCTGAATTTGGGTTTACCCTGCAACCAGTCATGTTATTTCCTGCGAAAGAGTCCTATGCTCCGCCGCCGCCCGCCGACGCAAAGATTCCTTCAATTCGTTCGGAACATATGCCCCGATAAAAACACCTTTTCGGTTTGCCATAATTTTTTCGGAAATGATCCTAAGATGAATAAAAGTGCCCAAGCTGCGGAGCAAGTCTATAAGCCGAATTTTGTTACAGCTTTCGCTGTCGGCGATCATTCATCTAGGCCGGACGTTACCGACCGACTCCAGCGATCTACCCGAAATGCTGTCGGCAATGCCAACTTTGGACGGGCCATCCATATCACATTTCCCTATTTGATCTTGCACCACGAGGAGTTTACCTGGCCACGCGTGTTGCCACACATGCCGGTGGGCTCTTACCCCACCCTTTCACCCTTTACCTCTTCTGAGGCAGGTCTGCTCTCTGTTGCACTTGTCGTCACCCGTCGCCGGGTGCCCGGATGTTATCCGGCTCGCTGCCCTACGGTGTTCGGACTTTCCTCTTCTTCAAAAGAAGCGACCGCCCAACCTGCTCCGCTGCATGGCTAGAGGATTATAACAAAAATTGTTGAACAGCAAAATGTTGTTTGTAACAGAATTGAAATATTTCGATCTATTTCACAAACGTAGCAAAAAAACTTTGCATTCTAAGTATTCATACTAATCGACCGCCCATATACTAATCTGAACGTTCAGGTGCGAAGTCTAGTTATGAGAAATGATCCCAAAGCGGCAAAAAGCAAAAGCGGGGCCCAGACCGCCACAGCCGGGTCAAGCATCCCGCTGGTGCCGAGTTGCTCCGAAAGCGTGGTAACGCCGAGAAATACTAGCCAGAGCGCTATAGCTAGGGCTACGCTCAATACTTTTCCCGTTCTTCTTAATGAGAGAGAAAATGGCGCGGTAAAAAGAGCGATTATAAATGGCAAAAAGATGGTCGAGTTGCGCTTTTGCAGAGCAATATCGTAAAGCCGTTCACCACTTTCGGAAACACCGATCCGATATTGCTCTCTAATCTCCGCTGAACTCATCTGGATCGGTTTTCGAATCGCTCCTCCCCTGGGATCGGCCACCTCAGGCAGAAAAGATGGAGCGTCCATTCCAATCTTCTCCTCACCGCTTTGTACATCAATGATTGATCGCCCCGGATCCAGAAACTCGATCCTTCCATCCATCCAATCACCGATAGCGGAACGGTACATCTTTTGCGAGTGCCCTTTATCCGCATCAAACTCAAAAATTATCAGGTCTATCATCATGGGTGGCTCAGGAAGCCGCGAAATTAATGAAGATCGAGATATTTCATTATCAGACGCTGTAACATTATTACTCGAACCTCTTGCTCTGAATGTATAAATTCGATCACCGATCCGAGCCCAATACCTTCCCGATACCTCCTTAGTCTCCCCTTTACCTCGAATAGCATTACGATACCTATCCTGGGCCCGATTGCTCATCGGGGCCACGCTCTCTTGAATATACCAGTTTATGGTACCTAGAAATAACATTAAGACAAAGCATGGAAGTAAAAGGCGATAAAGACTTTGGCCGGATGATATCCAAGTGATTATCTCATTCTGGCGCGATTTTATTACATACGTGGCAAGGATTGATATCAAAGCCGCCGAAGGTGCAAGGCTCAGATAAACGTAAGGGAGTAAAAAGAATATGTACTTCCCGAGAAGAACCTCTCCCCCATCGATCTTACCGGCAAATCGCCATAATTCGAATGCGGTAAAAATAATAAATATCGAACCTAGAAAGATAAGTGATAAAACATAATAGCGAATCAGCCCGATCAAAATATCAAAATCACGCAGGCCTGTCGTAAGATCTAGAAACACGCTAGAACGCTTCGGTGAGGTTCGGTCTGTCGCTTTCGGCATCCGCGACCAACCTAAAGACAATAGCCTTTCACCGAGTCCGAGCCTGGACCCGAATGCAAACCATATAGTTGCAGAGATCGCAGCTGATATAGGAAGCATCGATGCCACGATAATCGGAAACTTTCCTGTCCTAACGATCTGCTCACCAAGAAATGCGATCAAATAAAAACCTATTAGGGTCGCAAGAGCGAGGATTATTCCAAACCCCTTCCCACCTCGATTGAAACGCAATACGAGCACTGTACCCAGAACACAAAACATTAACGGAGCAATGGTAAGAACCAGACGGCGTTGCCATATTATACCTGCTTCAAGCCTAGTCTCGACATTATCACTCGTCGCCGCAGCTGAAAGCTCAGCAAGGCCAAGCTCCTCGATATTCAGTTCCCGTTTACCCAGTCTTTCTATTAACTCGTCACGCTCAGTCCGGATCGCAAGCCTCACCTCTCCCAGTGTTTCACGAATAGCTTTAGTACCTTTTTCACTTTTAGTTAGGGTCAACGATTCCGAATTACTCAGCACAAGTTCGGAATGCTTTTCAGATGCATCAACCCGACCCTCCCGACTCGTTATCAGACGCACAGTGCCGCTTTTCGGTTCCTCTGCAAATATGAAAATGTCTTTCCATTGCCCAGTCTCCCTATCACCACGCCCGACATATACCGTGTACCCCGATATATCTGCGTTGAAGGTTCCGGGCTCGATCGGTGATTCAAGCTTATGGATCGCTGCTTGTACAGCGACCGTTCGAACTACACTGGCCGCTAAAGGCAATCCGAATAAGTTCACAAGAAGAGCTACAAGAGAAAGTACTCCACCTACTAACGCGACAGGTAACGCTATCCCAAAGTTTCCTACGCCAGCTGCCCTGATCGCGGTCAATTCACCGTCACCCTGCATTTTTGAAAGACCGATTATTACGCCAACAAGTACGGCCATTGGGCCCGTAAACGAAACCACACTTGGCACAAGTGCCATTGCAAGTTGCCAAATAAATCTGGACGGGATCTGGGAATCAAGGAATATATCGCTAAACTTACCTGCTTGTTGTACAAATAGCACTACGGTCAGGAGTGCCCAGGACATCAGCACATACGGCACTACAGTCCGGAGAAGATAAAATGAGATACTTTTCCCGGTTCGGATCATCGAATCAAGCCATCTACCGCCACCGAACGCAATGTCGTTATAGATCTATCTAAGGCGCGTTCAATCACGGGAACAAGAAGTTGTGAAACCTCTTTAGCAGCATTTAGCTCATCAGAGATTGCTAAAACATCCGTCGGTGGCAGCTTTTCCACATTGTGGAAAACTTTGTACCATCCGTCAGGAGCAAACTCGGCCAAAGTCCGTTTGGGGCAGGCGGAGCAGACAAAACGCAGACCGGCCTCTACGTAGGGTCTTTCGTCCGGATAAAATTCGCGTTCACATTTATAACATTTGCGCCATTCAATTAAATATCCCGACAGACGAAGAAGCCAGATCTCAAAATATGTCTTTATCAGGCCGATCTCACATTCATTCAACTTACCAGATGCCATACAGGCTTTTGTCATTCGAAACACCAATGCATTAGGATCGTTAGGCGGGACAAGCGCAAGAAGAAGGTCAGCAAGATACGAATAGAGTTGGAGCATCTGAGGTTCTGCAGCGACCTGAAAATTCGATCTTAAAAGCTCACATTCCTGCAGAGATACTAATTCGCGTTCTTCTTTTTGAAAATAGGTCAGGCGGACATGATTGAATGGCCCTAGTGAACTGCCGTACCTGCTCTTCAATCGCTTTACGCCTTTTGCCACGGCTCTAACTATCCCGTGGTCTGGCGTTAAGACCACGACCACACGATCCGCCTCCGCAAGGTCATGGCACTTTAATACGATCCCTTCTGTTTCGATCAACGACATTTAGTTTCTGTTCGGGAAAGAGAGAAAGGCTCTGAGACATTGAACCGGCATCAAGCATTTACCATGGTATGAAGTATAAGATCCACGCTATGAGAAGACTGATTCCAACAAATTGAGCGAAGGTCTTCAAACCATACAAAAAACGGTCACGAACCGAGCCGTTGTTGAAGACAGCAAACATAACAGATACAAAGAATCCGAATCCGACCAGATAAAGGAAATGGCTCATTCTTTCCTCCCATAATGGATATCCAAAGCGTCGATAACCGCCAAATAATTCAACAATCCTGAGACCTCCAAGAAACGCCCCCCATATTCAAAACTCGCCCGTGCAGCAACCGTCGGATCAGGATTCACTGCAAAAACAAAGCTTAGAAGGTCGCCGAGGCCATTTCCGAAGGTGGCAAACATATTCAAGATGTAGAGTAACTGGCCATCCTTAAATTCGAAACCAGGATAATATGCTCCTCCACTTAGTATAGCGACAATAAACATCGACCATACCACGAATGCGACGACCGCCCCACGAACGGTCTGTCCTTGTACCAAATGCCCGGCCCCCGGTAGAAACCAGCCTGCGATGGCAATGACGAAAGGGTTATTCATAGCTTCTGCTGTCCAAATCAATTAAGAAGTTACTGTAAATGTCGGGATTACAACTTCTAGAATATGCTGCATACTCTATTACTTATCTGTTCAAATTAAACGGCTTACAACATTTCCTTAAGTACTTTCTAGATATCTCCTGCACATAAAGTAAATTCACAATCAACCTTAATGAGAACCCAATAACCTATGCAATTATTATTTTTATCTATATTCACATTTGCTAACGAACCGCCTGAACAATTTTGCTGAAAGATCCTCTCCCCGCCAATTTAGTTCCGGATGCCACTGAACGCCAACAAAAAATTCAGTAGGTTCGGTACTTTCAATCGCTTCGATAACCCCATCAGCTGTATGAGCAACGGCCTTCAAGCGATCTCCAACCTTCTTTACTGCCTGATGATGATGTGAATTGACTCTGGCATTTCTTACTTTACTACCCGCCAGCTCTGAGAGCAGAGAATCAGGTTCTATATTTATTTGATGCGAAAGCCTGTCAAGCGGAGTGCCCTGCTCATGGTTTATGGCTCCTTCCACCTGCGAGGAGATGTCCTGGATCAGACTTCCGCCACGGAATACATTCATTATCTGCATACCGTAACAGATCCCGAAGACAGGAAGTCCCTTTTTCTGACATTCCTCCAGAAGTAAAAGATCTGTCTTATCCTTCTCAGGAAATACCTTTCTCAGAGCTGGAGATGGCTCTTCGCTAAAAAGATATGGGTCAGGATCACAATCACTTCCTGGTAATAACACACCTTCAAGCCCGGCAACTAAAGTCGAAATAAGATCACGCTCCGGTATCAGTGGTATATGAACAGGAGCACCGCCCGCCGCCCAGACCGCCTCGCTGTAATCGCGACCGAGATAAAAACGCCTGCTCTCGTGCTCAATACGCATAGAGATGCCTATCCGAGGTCGTTTGTGCATAAAATTTAATGTTCGTGCAATTCGCTCAGGCTGTCAATTTGAGCATTTGAAATTAAAGACTTATGATTGGCCTTTTATGGGAAATGAACGCATCAGCGACAGGATCCGCTCAACCACAGTCATTCTCGTGCAACGAAATGGACGCGTTGCGATGGCGGGTGACGGACAAGTAACACTTGGGGAAACCGTAATAAAGGGAAGCGCCCGCAAGGTCAGGCGTCTTTCTGAGGGCAATATCCTGGCTGGGTTCGCCGGCTCGACGGCCGATGCCTTTGCTTTGCTTACGCGCTTTGAAAAGAAACTTGCGGAATATTGTAGAACCTGCCGTTGTTAGCATAGACACGAAAGGCCCCCTGCCCGAACTTACGACGCGCCGTCAGCCCGGAACCCAAACGCCACCAGAGGTTCCGGATGATATCCTTGAATTTCTTCGCAGGCAAATGCCCCGACGGGCTCCGCTCTCCGTCGGAAGCGGGTTCATTGTAGATAAAGCAGGATATATCATTACAAACGCCCATGTTGTTGACAGCGCTGTTCGAATAACAGTGAGACTTGATAATGGTGAAGAATATCTGGCAAAGGTGCTGGGAACCGATGCCGAAACGGACATCGCAGTTTTGAAGATCGATGTGGGCAGAGACCTCCCCTACGTCGCTCTCGGAGATTCTGACAAAATTCGCGTCGGCGAATGGGTATTGGCACTAGGTTCGCCGTTTGGCTTGGCACGTTCTGTAACTGCGGGAATCGTTTCCAACCGTCATCGTGAGACGCCAAATAGTTCTCCATTCCAGAAATTCATTCAGACCGATGCCGCGATAAACCGAGGAAATTCTGGAGGTCCCTTGGTGAATGCTCAGGGCGAAGTGATAGGTGTTAATTCACAGATCGCAACATCAACAGGTGATTACAACGGTGTCGGATTTGCTCTTCCATCAAACGAGGCGCGCTTTGTTTACGACCAGATACTTCAGCATGGCCGGGTGAAACGAGGATTTCTCGGCGTACTTCTTGACACTGTAAAGCCTGAATTTGCAAAAGTTTACAAGATGGGCGAGACGCGTGGGGCAATAATTACAGATGTTAGAGCCGCAGTCGGGCCTGCGGCAGCGGCCGGATTGCGAACCGGCGATATCGTAGTTGGTTTTGACGGAAAACCCGTTATAAGCGCTCAAGACCTCATCGCAAAGGTCGGCTCTACATCGCCAGATCACCCTGTCAGGATCGACATATTGCGTGAAAATGGCGATGAACTTGAGCGACGTACCATCGATCTGCGTCTCGGTGAACGGCCGATCCCGGCATCGGATACCGGACGTAACCCTGATCGTACGCGTTTGCCAGTCGATCGCACCAAGGAAGATGCGAAGCCATTCGGCCTTACTCTGGTCGAGTTGACACCGCAAATGGCAACTACCTACAAGATCGAAGGGCAAAAAGGTGTTGTTGTAAAGGAGATCAATCCCGAAAGCTTTATCGCCGATGTAAAGACGACTGGCGGTGCAGACGCTCTCGGTGAAGGCGATGTAATTGTTCGGATAAACCGCACCCCTGTAGGAAGTGAGAAGGCCTTTGCAGAAGCCGTTGCGAAACTTAAGAAAGGCGATCCAGTGGTGCTCCACGTCATGGCCTTCGACGCCCGGACAAGAACTTCGCAGCTAAAGATCGTGCAGTTCACGGTGCAGTAATATATCTTTTCTTTAAGTCTAGTCGATCGGAACCTGAGAGGTGCAAGCATCTTTCAAAGAAGTGACCTCTGCAAATTATGCAACTTTAATGTATGTTTCCATTCAAAACCTCTCTTCGCATCTCAATTTCAGAGGTATTTTTCTTTTCTGAGGAAGCATCCTCGCTTGCTTACAGGTAAGTCTCCTCTCCCGAACCCGCAGGTAACGCATCGCCAACCGGAGGAAACTCCGTAGATGCTTTGATTTTTCGTACCAGCAAACTAGACTAAAAGAATATGGCAAAGGCAAAACAGGCAAAAGAGAAGAAAGCACTGAAGTCGGCAAAGGCAACAACGAAAAGTTATCACAATTACATTGGTGGCGAGTGGGTGAGGAGCTCGTCGGGAGAATGGTTCGACAACGTAAATCCAGCAGATACAACAGATATAATAGGAAGATTTCCGAAGTCGAACGCTGAGGATGTCGATAAGGCGGTTGCGGCCGCAAAGGATGCGGCGAGTAAATGGCGGCAGACACCCGCACCGAAGCGTGCCGAGTTGTTATTCACGCTGGCGGAGATAATTCGTGACAACAAACATCGTTACACCGAGGAAATGACCCGCGAGATGGGTAAGGTGTTGAAAGAAGCGGGCGGTGACGTACAGGAAGCCATCGACTGCACGTATTACACAGCCGGCGAAGGCCGCCGATTGCATGGCTTTACGACGCCGGCAGAAATGAAAAACAAGTTCGCGATGTGCGTTCGCCAGCCGGTCGGCGTGTGCGGCCTGATCACGCCGTTCAATTTCCCGATGGCAATACCATCGTGGAAGCTGATCCCCGCGCTCGTTTGTGGCAATACTGTGATAATAAAGTCCGGCGAGGACGTGCCGCTTTCGGCACTGAACTTGGTCAAAGCTTGCGAAGAAGCAGGAATTCCTAGAGGCGTTGTCAATCTTGTTAATGGATTTGGCGAGCCCGGCGCGGCACTGGTCGATCACAAGGACGTTCGGCTTATCTCGTTCACCGGTTCCACCGAAACGGGACGCAAAATAGCTGAGACATGCGCCCGCGAAAACAAGATAGTTTCTTTAGAAATGGGCGGCAAGAACGCGATCATCGTGATGGACGATGCGGATATCGATAATGCGGTCGAGGGATCCGTTTGGGGAGCGTTTGGAACCAGCGGTCAGCGCTGCACGGCTTCATCACGGCTCGTAGTTCACAAAAAGATTTACAAGAAGTTCGTTACAAAATTTGTTGAAAGGGTCAAAGCCCTTCGGGTCGGAAACGGCTTAGATCCGAAAACAGAGGTTGGACCTGTCATTCACGAGGATGCAATGCAAAAGATCCTCGGTTATATCGAGATCGGCAAGAAAGTTGATAAAGCGACCCTTGCGACTGGCGGCAGTCGCATCACCAAAGGCGGCCTTGATAAAGGTTGGTTCATTGAGCCGACAGTGTTCACAGACGTCAAACCCGGAATGCGTATCGAGCAAGAAGAGATATTTGGTCCTGTCACGGCGATCATCCCGTTTGGTGCTCTTGATGAGGCTATTGAGATAGTGAACGGCGTGAAATATGGACTCTCGTCTGCTATCTATACTCAAGACGTAAACAAGGCGTTTTACGCAATGCAGGAACTATATACGGGCATCTGTTACGTGAATTCGGCAACGATCGGCGCTGAAGTTCACTTGCCATTCGGCGGAACAAAAGCGACTGGCAATGGTCACCGCGAAGCTGGAACACAAGTTCTCGACATCTTTAGCGAATGGAAAGCCCTTTATGTCGATTATTCCGGCAAACTGCAAAAAGCCCAGATCGATGAGGTAGAGATCTAGAGGTACTTGCTTGGGAACTATCCGAATTTGGCTGTACAATTTTGGCGTCAGAGGACGCCATTTTTTATGACTGCGGAGATAGGCATAGTTCTGGCCGCGCTGGCACTCGCGGTATTTCTTTTCGTAACTGAAAAGTTGCGTGTGGATGTAGTGGCTTTGTTGGTAATGGCATTGTTGCTCGTAAGCGGCATAATCACGCCATCTCAAGGTCTTTCAGGATTCAGTAACGCAGCGACGCTTACCGTTGGAGCGATGTTCGTCCTCAGTGCCGGGCTTTTCAAGACTGGTGCGGTAAGCTTTCTCGGAGAGCTTACAGGCCGTGTTTTCAAGAGCGGTTTTTGGTTCGGGATCATTGTTGTGATGCTGATCGTCGGCGTTCTGTCGGCTTTCATCAATAACACACCAGTCATCGCCATATTTCTTCCCATTCTGCTCGGCGTTGCCCGTGAAAATGGCATCAGCGCATCCAAGATACTGATGCCTGTCTCATTCGCCTCGATGTTCGGCGGGGTCTGCACGCTCATCGGCACTTCCACGAACATTCTTGTCAGCTCCATCGCACAGGAAAGCGGTTTGCGGCCCTTCACAATGTTCGAATTCACGCCGCTTGGACTGATAATGTTCGTCGTCGGGACCGCTTATATGTTGATCTTTGGGATCCGCCTCATTCCCGAACGCCGCGGCAGCGGCGACCTTGTCGAAGACTTTTCGCTAAATGAATACCTTACTGAGGTCGTGCTTCAACCCGATTCTATCTCCGTCGGAAAACACATTCGTGAAGCACCGCTTGTTAAAGACCTGGAGCTCTCCATCGTAAAGATCGAACGCGATGATAAAGTGATCCAGGTGCCTTCTCCGAACGAGATATTGCGGGCGTTTGATGTGCTTCTGGTTCGATGCGACATAGAGCAGATCCGTTCTCTCCAAGAACAGGAAGGGGTTCTTTTCAAGGCTCAGAACAAGTGGGGCGATGAAACCATTACCTCAGCTGATTATCGATTGATCGAAGCTGTTCTTTTGCCAACCTCGCGATTGGTCGGCAGTACGCTGATGAGGTCGAATTTCCGTGAGCGTTTCGACGCAACCGTTCTTGCCATACGGCATAAAGGGCGGCTATTGCGTCAAAAACTCTCTGATACGGAACTTAGTGCCGGCGACGTGCTCCTTGTCGAGATCAAACAAGATCGAATACCTAACTTCCGGCGAAGCGGTGATTTCATAATAACGTCCGAAATGGAAAGGACAGAATTCCGACGAAATAAGGCGCTTTTAGCGATCGCGATCGTTGCAGCGGTAGTTTTGGGCGCTACATTCGAACTAGCGCCTATAGTTGTTACCGCAATACTTGGCGCTATCGGACTTATACTTCTCGGTTGCATTTCAGTCGAGGAAGCTTACGAAGCCATCGAATGGAAGATCATATTTCTGCTTGCTGGCGTGCTTTCGTTAGGCGTTGCTCTGGAACAATCCGGGGCGGCGGCATTGCTTTCGTCAAACATACTGAAATACGTAGGCGTTTGGGGCCCGATTGCTTTAGTGTCTGCGTTCTATCTGCTTACCTCTATCTTGACGGAAACAATGTCGAATAACGCTACCGCGGCACTACTTGCTCCCATTGCCATCGCTACGGCAAAGACATTGGAATTGGACGCGACTCCCTTTTTAATGGCGATAACTTTCGCTGCCTCGGCAAGCTTTATGACCCCTGTCGGATATCAGACCAATACGATGATCTACGGTCCCGGTCAATACAAATTCGTTGATTTCGTAAAGATTGGATCTCCGCTCAACTTAATGTTTTGGATAATCGCTACCATAGCGATCCCGGTCATCTGGCCGTTCTGACAGAATAAAATACGCCATTTACCGTTGTTTTCGGATTGCCATAATGATACTTTGTTGGTTTGCGGTAAATACATAAATTTTCACTCTATATTTGGAGCATCAAAATGAAGATCGGACTGCCGAAAGAGATCAAGGACAATGAATATCGGGTCGGTTTAACACCGGCGGGCGTTCACGCGCTGGTTGGTGCGGGACATCAGGTTTTTGTACAGAAAACAGCGGGCGAAGGCTCCGGGTTTTCTGACGATCAGTACAAAGGAGCAGGTGCAACATTGGTTGAAACGGCGGACGACGCTTGGGGCGAAGGCGATATGGTCGTAAAGGTAAAGGAGCCGATCGCACCGGAATATCCGCGAATGCGCGAGAATCAATTGCTATTTACCTACCTGCACCTCGCACCCGAATTTGAACTTACTAAGCAAATGATGGAACGTAATGTGACAGGCGTCGCTTACGAAACTATCACAGACATGCACGGTAAGCTCCCACTGTTGACGCCGATGTCTGAGGTTGCAGGCCGAATGTCCGTTCAAGTTGGTGCCACGTATCTTGAAAAAATGAATGGCGGCCGAGGTATCTTGCTCTCGTCGATAGTGAGACAATCCTGTTCGTTGTGCCGCTGCCGACTTCCAGCGACTGTGCGGCCGGATCTAATTGACCAGAGCCGACCGCTTTCTCTACTATCTAGTGAAGAGATTAAAATAAAGCCGGGATTGTTTTCTGGTTTGTTTGAGCAACAAATTGAGTGCTAGGGATTTCACTCCAAGAATCCAACATCTTCTGATATAAAGTCGCCATTTCCCAAGCAGTTTGAGTGTAGATTTGCCCTTCATCTGAATCTTTTTCACACTGGGGGATCAGGTCCAGTCCCAGGGCAAGATGTTGCTGGTCAATTTCTTTATGAACCTGCCAGTAGTGTCCGACTGATAATCCTAGAGATTTCAGTTTCGGATTAACTGCTGAGAAGAAATCATAAGATACCCCTTCTGAGATAAGGTTCATAGCAATAACTTGGTGAGCATAAGATTCTCGCAGAACTGAGCGGAAACAATAAGCACTCACCAAACTTGTTTCTAGAGTTGGAAGCGTATGGGTCGGACTTTCGTTAGGAGCTAGAAAATTATGTTTACGCATCCAGGCTAGCAACTGATCGCAGTGATCCACTTCCTCCATTGCATGTTTAGCAAAGCAGCCTTGAAACCGAGGATCTTTGCACATGGCGTAGCGCATGGATAAAGCTGAGGTGAAATCGCGAGATTGATAGTAGAGCTGATGAATCCATCCCTTAACTTCTTCAGGCTTCTTGATCCTTTCCAATTCTCTAAAGAAGCGCCCTGAACGAATTCCTGCACGATATTCTTCAGCTAGGTTCAACAGCCATTCCATAAACAGACTCCTAGTATCTTGCTTTTACTGCTATCAAGTCCGTCATCCGTTAGTTAGAAAGGTACCAAACCAGTCATTTATGGTAGGGTGGGTTAAAAATACCACTCAAATAATATTTATAGCATCGATCTGGTGTTTGGGACAGCAACCCGCTCGAATGGTTAAGGGGTAGGATGAAGAGATAGCTCCCAGTAATGTTTGGAGTCAAAAACATCTGCTCAACCGTTCATCCTTCATTGCCTAATTCGTCATGTACGGTGCCAGTAACTGTTATCTGACAGAAGCGCCACTGCTTCAGGAAGCTATCTTAGTGGTAGACCGCCACCGCCGAATCGTTGGCTGGAATTATGAATTCGTTCAACTGTGGGGATTGGCTACCACTGTTTTCACTACTCTAGATGACCAGCAGGTACTGAAAACCGTAGCTGACCAATTTCTAGACTCGGTAACCTTCCGGTCCGAGATAGAAGGCATCTATGCTCAAGCCGAACTGGAATTTCATGATCTGGTTTTGCTTAGAGAAGAGCGTTACTTCCATCGCCACACCTATCCGCTGCGCTTGGGCAAGCTCATTGTTGGCAGAGTGTGGAAGTTTTACTATACAAACGGTATGGAGTATCATGCTAGGATGGTAATATAAGTGACAGACCGCAAGCTGGAAACCGTTGGACTCTAGTTTCGGCTTCAGCCCACCCTATTGCATATTGCCGCTTCGATAGAAGGGAATCAGTCCTTGAATACACTTGCTGCAACAACCTCTACAAATGCATTGCCTCGAGGTTTGCAGCCAACAGTTCTGTGAGCGCTCATAAAGACAATTAGATCGAAGTGCTTGTACCGGATCAATCTGGCTGGCTCTCAAGGCAGGTAAGAAACTTGCCCCGCCTCCCACAAGTAATGAAGACCCCAAGGCTAAAGTTGAAGCCTGGATTGGAAATTGGTAAGGCAAGTTGAAGCGATTGGTGAGCACGAGCGTTAATCCATGCACCGTTCCAGTGCTGGGCACAGCAGCGGTTAACGCAGCGTTGAAGCCAGTCTTCGGATGGTTTATCACGCGCGCACCCACTAGGGAAATCTTCTCCAACAGCAGCTTACCAAGCATGGCTTTGCAGTCTAGGTCGATGGGCTTACATTGCAAGTCTTCGACAAATTGACGACCATAATCCGGCATTTATAGTTTTGCTTGCCTTGTCGGGTCATGCCGTTTTTCGTAATGTCATCTGAGCCACAGCTAGGGGAAAGCAGGCAAGGTTTAATCGCTGACAATCTAAAGGCAAAACTCAACTATTGACTATTTTTCTCTATCCCTTACTAAAGGAAAATACCACTAAATTTAAGTCATCGTGGATTTCAAAGTCACTTTACGAATCAAGATATTTGCGCTATTATCCTATTTAGTTGGTATATTAATACCAGTCAAGTCAAACATAAAGAGGTAAACTATGGAAATTACGACTGAAAAGACGCAACGTAGCTGGGTTCCTCCCGTTATTGAGGAACTTGGTTCTGTCCAGGATCTAACCCGCCGCGGCTCTGCTTCAGGAAGCGATCGTACCCAAAACGGCTGTAGAAGCGGCACAATTTGTTAACGGATCTGATGCTGCTCAATGAGCAGCATCAATTTTTCTATTAAACAAGTCGAGATAATTCATGAAAACTGTACCTGAGATAAATAACCAATCTGAAGTTAAAGTGTCGGATTTGCTAACACCCATTCACGATAGTAGAATATACGAGGTATTAGAGCATAGATGGAAAACTTTAGTGGAACAGCAGCTTTTTGTAGCTGTCTCTATGCTGAAATGGAATTGTTTTGATCATGAAGAACTGTTTAGTGCAGTAGATTCATACTGGCACCTTTCTACTGAAGTTCGTCTCAATCTTGCCAGAGAGCCTCTGTTCTCATACGCAGTGAATAGGCTGCTACACTTTGCAAGCAACAAAGAATTGTTAGGCGATTCTAGATCTTGGTGCTACATCGAATCAATTATAGAGATTTTCAATGTAGAGATAGAATTCTTTTTTTGCTATCAAAATACTTCTTCAGTGCAAAGTACACTTGAGTATGATTTAGCACAACAGAAGAAGATCAAGATTCAAAAGGAAAAACAAAGATCAAAATTGGAATCTTTAGCACTTGATCTTCCTCATGCATCATTTCGTTTTGGTGAAGGTGATTATTATCGAGAAATTGGTGAACACTTTTTAGAAAAATATAGTAATAAGAACTCTGCTTTAAGTACACGATCAGCATTTTCAGATTTACATTGCCCCAATTTAAATAATCGTTTATACCAAAGTTTAAACTTGATTTTGATGCATCTTCCTGATTGGTACTTTGATCTTCAGTTTTTCACAAAAGTCATAGTCCCAATTGAAACTCCTTATGCTACAGGGTTTAGTGTTGATATATGCAGAGGATTGATATTTATCACAGTGGAAAATAATATTTTGGATACAGTTGACCACCTTATTCATGAGACCGCTCATAATAAACTTGACATGATAAACGATTTTTACTCAATTCTAGAACCAACACAGGGCAGTACTTTCATTTCACCTTGGCGTGAAGATTTACGCCCGATGGAAGGAATTTTACATGGAGCTTATGTTTTTACATGTGTCAGTCATGCTTTTGTTGATTTGCAAAATTCCATTAATGACTCTAATGGCTTTTTAAAAAATCGTATTAATTCCTATTATCACCAGGTTTCAGAAGCTCTTGCAACAATAGATCGGTATGCAAAGCTAACGAATGTTGGCAAAGAGTTTGTTGATGCATTGCATAAATGGCATAAAGCAATTCCTGTTTGATCTACAGCTTCTGCAAGATAAAGTCTGGCTCAATCATTGCAACTACTCATTCATAAATTTGTTGGTAATAGTAATTTAGTTTGAAAGTGCAAAGAAGGTAGATAAAGATAATTATGTCATACTCCTCACCCAAGTTTCTGCAAGCTTTCATTCACAGCATCAAATTGCTTATAGAAGCTGCACCCTTTGAATTCGGAAGCGTGACACTGCTGAATTTGGTCTTAGGTGCTGGTCCTGCAATTACTTTATTTTTAAGTAAAATTGTAATTGATGAAGTCACTGAATTTTTAGGTCAAAACAACACTGAAGGTTTCCTGACTATCATTTCCTACCAATCTAATCTTTTCTGGGCAGTTATAGGCTTGATCGTACTAAATTTCATCCTTGATTCTATTGAAACTGTAACTGGATTCGCACTCTCTTCATTACGCGATCGAGTTCAAGGTTCAGTTCAAGGTCGTATTCTTCATAAAATCGCCACATTTGATGATATCGCCTTGTTTGAAAGCCCTGAACTTCTTAACATTGTACAACTTGCTGAGCAGGGAGTAAGCCAGATGCAACGACTTGCTTCTGTCACTGGAAATCTTTTAACTGGTGTATTTACATTCATTCCAGTGTTCTTAATTTCTGCTTCTATTGGCTGGTGGATTCCGCTTGTATTGTTTCTTCTGACAGTTCCATCAATTTATACTCAGCTTCATTATGAAGAGCGAAGCTGGAGTGTTGAAAGTGCTCAAGCTGGTGTTGTTCGTGAAATGAACTTATACACAAAAGTTTTAAGTGAGGAATCCTACGCCAAAGAACTGCGACTATTTAAGCTACAATCCCTCTTGCTTGAGCGATGGAAAGCTTTATTTTGGAGTGCCTTTATTCAAATGCGACAAGTCCGAAAGCAAGGATTAGTAGTTATTCTAGCTTGTTCTATGCTAAGTGGCTTAGGGATAGCAATCCCCTATTTCTTTGTTCTTAAGGGAGTGTTAGATCGCACTTATACTCTAGGTGATCTAGCTCTTTACACTGGACTTATTTTTGAAATACGCCGTAGTCTTTTTATTCTGATTGGTAATACTGCTGACATTTATGATGTGGCTCTAAGTACTGCCCCAATATTTGCGTTATTAAACCTTCAGTCAAAGCTTCAATCAGGATCACGTCCCAACTTTGCAAACTTTGCGATTTATCAGAAAAATGAAATTTCAACAAGTTTGCATGCTGGCAGTTCAGTAATATCGGTTCAAAATGTTTCGTTTGCTTATCCTGGAAGTGAGAAAAAAGCTCTGAGTAATATCACCTTCAATATTCAGGCAGGGGAAACAGTTGCGCTAGTAGGAGAGAATGGTGCTGGTAAGACAACGCTAGCCAAATTATTATGTCGCCTGTATGATCCGGTAACAGGTTCTATTTGTTGGAATGGAAATGATTTGCAATCATTAGACCTCGACTATTGGCGAGAGTGCATTGCCGTTGTCATGCAAGATTTTGCTCGTTTCCCTGTTACTTTGCGTGAAAATATTGGTTTTGGATTATTGTCAAAGCTTGATGACGATAATGCTATTATTGATGCTGCTGTGCAAGCAGGACTTGCGTTAGTAGTCAACCGATTACCACAGGGTTTGGATACCCCCTTAGGAAAGCAATTAGAAGGGGGAGTTGATTTATCTGGTGGACAATGGCAACGAGTTGCTCTTGCTCGTGCCTTTATGCGGCTATCTCAAGCCAAGCTCCTAATCTTTGATGAACCTACGGCTGCCCTCGATCCAAAAATTGAGTATGAAGTTTATCAAATGCTTCAAGATATGGCGAAGCAGAAAACGACGGTAATTATTAGCCACCGTTTAGCACTTACCAAATTTGCAAATCGCCTACTGGTTTTAGAGAATGGAAGCATTCTTGAATCTGGAACTCATAAAGAGCTGATGGATCTTAAGGGAAGATACTATGAGATGTTTTCAAGACAGGTTGGTAAAATTCCCAACCCAGCCTGGCAATTTGTCTACGGCATCATGGCAACCTATGGTTTGAGGAATCACGAGGTATTTTTCTGTGACTACAGCGGGCTGGTGTCGGGTCAATCCGAGGCGGTGATTGAAGTGCTAGAGACTAGCAAAACTGGCAGCCACGCTGTTTGGCCGTTTTATCCAGAATGGGTTGAGCAATTCAATTTACGGCAGGTAACTCTACCCGCACTCAATACTGACCTGAGCCAAACCACGCTGCGGCGGATTGGGCAACAGGTTAACTGTCAGTTTCGCCGCTATCAAATTCCGTTCTCGCCCTACGATTTACGCCATGCTTGGGCAGTCCGAACGATCCATTTCGACCTTCCCGATGCGGTGGCTGCTCGCATGATGGGGCACTCGGTGGCGATTCATAACCGGACTTACCATCGCTGGATTACCCTGCGCGACCAGCAGCAAGCAGTAAAAACAGCCCTCAGCCGCAGCAATTTGCAAGCACCTCAACCGGAGGACAATTTGTCATAAAAGCAGGAAATAACTTGCCCCTCCTGAACAGAAAGCTGGGAAAAGCCTTAAAGTTGGTTATAAATACATAGAATCACTAGGATTTGTCAATTGTGGCAACAATTCTTAGAGAGTGGAGCTATCGCTACCCCTGGTTTTATGATGGGGTGATTCGATTGGCAGCCCTTACGGTAGGAGGAGAAATCAAATTTCGTCAGTTAGCTCTAGACGGATTAGAAATTACCCCCGATCTGCACCTCCTAGATTTGCGTTGCGGCGATGGTCAGGCCACGCGGTTTTTAGTAACACGCTCTGCCCATGTCATTGGGTTTGATGCCTCACCGATTGCAATTGAACGCGCCAACCAAAATGTGCCTGAAGCCAAGTATGTCAGAGGCTGGGCAGAAGCTATGCCATTTGAAGATCAGCAATTTGATCTGGTCCACGTCAGCCTTGGTCTACACGAAATGCGTCCAGTTCAGCTATGGCGAATCCTACAGGAAGTGCATCGGGTGCTGAAACCAGGAGGCGTTTTCACACTGATTGATTTTTATATTCCGGTGAATTGGTTATATAGCTTAGGATTAAATCTATTTTTGCTATTGTTTGAGACCGAGACAGCCTGGCAATTCATCAAAACCGATTTGTTAGATCTATCAGCAAGAGTGGGTTTTCAGGAAGCAGAACGCACCCTGTATGCTGGAGGAAGTTTGCAGGTTGTTCATGCTCGCAAAGGAACACAATAATGCAAAATACAGCCGAATATTATTGTGCCTATTGTGGTGAACCCAATTTAACGTTCATTGATTTCAGTGCGGGTGGTGATCAATCCTACGTCGAAGACTGCCAAATTTGTTGCCGTCCCAACATTCTCTACATCCACATTGACGAAGAGAGCTTAGACATTGAAATTAGCAGCGAGTATGAAGGATAGAAATCACAATGACTTTTTTAACCCTTGCTAGCATTCTGCTGTTTTTTGTACTGATTGTTAACAAGCTGCTTTTAGAGCCGCTTGAGTTTTTAGCTTCGTTTCATTTGCCTTCCTGGTTGATGCTTACCCTCAGCCTGAGCTTATTAGCTTGGCTGATTGGGGAATAATTAATCTGCACTAGCAATCCAAACGAAAATTGTCACGAATCATCTGTACTGGATGCTGATCGTTTTGCTCAATTAAACTGGGAAGAAAGCACATTGTTACTCCATAGCATTACAGGAACAAAGGCTGTTGGAGTAGGTTTAGTGGAGGTGGGCTGGTCTAAAAACTGCTAGTTGCAACAGAATACTATTAATTGATTGCGCATCGTAGCCACTATGGGAATTGAACCAGAATTACCATCCCATCCGCAGCCGCTTGCATCAGCGACTCAGTTGCCGATGCTCAATATCCTAGTGGTAGAAGATAATTTGACAAATCAGAAAGTAATTATGCGGCAATTGCAATTTTGTGGCTATCACCCCGATGCTGTTGCCACAGGTCAGGCAGCCCTAGATGCCATCGTCCAACGCTGCTACGACATTGTGTTTATGGATTGTTGTCTGCCTGAAATGAATGGTTATACCGCCACACGTCTGATTCGTCAGCGCGAACAGCAGCTCAACCGAAACAGAAGCATTATTATTGCTCTCACAGCCAGTGATGATCCTCGCATCAAAGAAGAGGCGATTGCAGCCGGAATGAATGATTTCTTGACTAAGCCCCTGCGCCGAGAGGTTCTAGCTGCGACTCTAAACCGCTGGAACCAATATCTGCGTCAAACCAGTTCTTCTGCCCAATCGCTGATGGCGGTCAACGAGGAGCAGCCGATGTTCCCCGACTATCGATCTGCGCTATGGGAGCTTCACTTCGACCTAATTCAACTTCATCAACTCTCCGATCACAATCCAGAATTTGAGCAAGAACTGTTGCAACTCTATCATGCAGATACCCAGGACCAGCTTCAGCAGCTCCAGCAGGCCCACAGTAAGCTGAACTTTCAGCATATTGAGCGAATTGCTCACCACATCAAAGGAGCTAGCGCCAGCGTTGGGGCCAAAATGTTAACCGAAATTGCTGAGCAATTGGAGCACCACGCTAAACAGCAGCAGTTAGATCAGGTCGATCACTCGATGCAGCAATTAAATCAAGCTTTCAATCAACTTCAAGCTCTTTTTAGTAGCTCCGATCAAAGCATTTTTAATAATTAAAATTAGGTCACCCATCTATTTGCTGAAAAGAGCTAGATTAAACCAGAATCTACCCCTAACCGCCAAAGATTCTACCGATCTAAGGTTCTTCTGCTATTGGGTCCAAACACTGCGCTGCTCAGGCAGTTTTGATTATGCCGGTGCTATCAACGAAATTCAAAAAACAAAAAAACCGACTAATGCTATTTTTAATAAATCAGGATGCCCGATTATGAATTGCCGTCTTGCTTGCTCTTAATCCTAGGGTAAGTAGTCAGTTTGAGTGGCAGATTTGTTTGAATGAACTGTTTGAAAGGGCTGATTGAAAGAATTGTTTGGCAAAACTGTTTAGCACCGCTCGATTTTTAAGATGTCTAGAATTCTTGTAATTGATGATGACCCAACTGTCTTAAAGATCATTCAGCGAGCGCTACAACATCAGGGGCATGAGGTGCTGGTAGCATCCAACGGTAGAGAAGGATTAGAGATGGCCTGCCAAAATCAGCCTGCCCTAATCATTTGCGACTGGATGATGCCCTATCTTGATGGGCTAGAAGTTTGCCGTCAGGTGAAAGCCAATCCCCACCTGTCCACTACCTTTTTTCTGCTTTTAACATCTCGAATTGGTCTGGATGACCGGATTGAAGGACTCAATACTGGCGCAGATGACTTTTTATCAAAACCGATTGAGATTGCTGAACTGCAAGCCCGAGTGCGGGCTGGCTTACGGCTACATCAGGTCAGCCAGGATTTGCAAACGCAGAAGGAAATTTTAGAAGCTGAATTGGCCGAGGCGGCTGCCTATGTCCGAGCACTTTTGCCTCCTCCCATGAGCGGTGAAGTCACGGTCGAGGCTCGCTTTATCCCCTCGCGGCAGTTAGGTGGCGACTGTTTTGACTATTTTTGGCTCGATCCCGACTACCTGGTTATGTATCTGCTGGATGTCTCAGGCCACGGTTTAGCCGCAGCTCTGCCTTCAATTCTGGTGCTGAATCTACTGCGCTCCCAATCGTTGCCCAACGTTAACTTTTATCAACCTCAAGATGTCTTGAAGGGGCTGAATGACACGTTTCAGATGAGCACCCAGAACGAAAAGTACTTCACCATCTGGTACGGGGTCTACAACCGAGTCAAGCGCCAGCTCACCTATGCCAGTGCGGGCCATCCACCCGCTGTGTTGATCACTCCAGAGCAACCTAGTCAACAGGTACAGCATTTGCGAACCCCATCGTTACCCATTGGCATGCTTCCAGACGTTGCCTTCACCTGCGAGCGCTGCACCATACCTGTGCATGGAACGCTTTATGTATTTAGTGACGGTGTCTATGAACTTAATCCAATAGGGCATCACAATTGGAGTTTAGATGACTTCATTCGGTTACTGACCCAGCTCGACCCTGATCTCGGTCCCGATGCCATTTTGCAGCAGGTGCAAGAAAACAATGCCGTTGGCACGTTTAATGACGATGTGTCGCTGCTTAAAATTCAGTTTGCCTAAGTACCTCGGCATAATTAAAAACCAGATTCAAAACCCTGTGCCGCCCGCGGCGCGGGCGGCACAGGGTTTTGGGTTTTATGTTTAATTATGCTCACCTACTTAGTAATTTTTGGCGCAATTTTTGGCGCAGTTCGTGCGCTAATTCAGGTTGGCGCTGCTCGTTACCTGACCATTGACTTTATAGAAATCGTTTTGATCTCGGAAGATCTCAAATATCCGATCCATGCTAGTTAGCTCGAACAGAATTCTCACTTGATCGTTCACTGAGCATACGCATAGCTTTCCTCCTTCCGACCGCACCGTTTTCAAAGCCGTCACCAAAGCGCCTAAGCCTGAGCTATCCATAAACGTCACGTCTTTGAGATCCACCAAGATGATCTTTGCTCCTTGTTCAATGCCTTGGTCAACCCGGTCGCGTAGTTCTTGGGTCTTAGTGCTATCTAGGATTCCGCTGAGTTGAATAACTTCGGTTGCCAACATAATGAATTTGAGTAAGTGAGCAGGTTATGTGCTGTATGAGAAAAGACGTGTAAGCGTCATGTGAGTAAGTGGTAAGCACCTAATTCAGGATAGAACGGCTGAGAAATCAGACCATGAGGGATAGAACGGTGAACAGATCGATTATAGGCAGCTGATTGTAAACTTCCCGTGAACTTAGGTTTAGAGTTTCCTCAGAAGCTGCCCCGAGTTGAACAACTTATTTGAACAACTCATCCTTAGTATTCCCAGACTAGAAATCGGGATGCTGAAAAAACTTAAAATTAAGCCCACTAGAAAAAGCCGCTGATTTCGTGCTCACCGCGGATTGGGGACGTTGCACCAATCGCAACCGGGATAATCAAACGGCTTAGCATGCGTCCGTCTTCTAGTTGATCCAGCATAAATTCTCCCCCCATGCGTCGGATCAAGGCTTGGCAAATGGCAAGATGCAGTCCGGGGGGTTCGTCAAGCAGCGATGGAACCAACAGGTCTCCACCTCGCCCAATGTTCATCTGCTCCAATAATTGGGGTTCAATCAAACCATTGTCAGTAATGGACATCTCTAGCCAGTGGTCATCCAGTTGCCGACACCAGACATCGAGCCGCCCGCCAATAGGAGAACGCAAGCAGGCCGCCATCAGGATTTCATGCACAATACACTCAATTTTGGCAATATTGCCGCCGATGCTGAGATTGGCTTCGTTATGCACCTGTGACCAGAGCTGCCGCTGTTTGATCAGGTGATCGAGCCGCTCTAGAGACCGCTTCATTAGGCTAGCGAGGGGAATGGTTTCATAGTCATCCTCAAATTGCCATTGTTCCTGTTTCAGCAGCGGGGTAGCAGCCGTCAATGTATTGCCTAGATGACGTAAAACTTGCTGGTAGCGCAGGCTCGATAGGGCATCTTTTTGGTGGCTTAATTCATAAAGCGTTTCGCGCCAGTTTGTGAACGGCGACATATTTTCAGCGACGGTCGGCATGGTCGTCGGAACTATTTCAAGATACCAAACTGCTCCGGTCGGATCGGTCTGATACCGCACCTCTTCACCACCTACTATCGCGGCTTCACGCATTGAATACAGTGAGGAACCAAACTGCCGAAATAGAAAAACATCAGGCCGGATGGTCAACGGACGATCCGTACGGCCGACGCGAAGAACAAGCTTTCCGTCAACCGAAGGGCGTGCCGAACCGGTCTGAAGCGTTGGCATCCACTTTTTGTTCTCAAGTATCTGGCGGATAAGACGTATCATCTCTGCGCGGGTAAAAGCGCGATTTGGCTGGAGCGTGAGGTTTGGCCGCAGCGTGAAAAGACCATCGCGCATCAGCATCGCTAGTTCTGCTCGATGGTTGGCCGGGATTTCGGAAGCGTCATCGAACGAAAGATGATAATTGATGTCTGAATTCGAGAGCAGTATATCAGACGTGCCCGGAGTGTAGGCGAGAGACGCGAGCACGCGGGCGAGTTCGAGCGGCTTTGCCGTATCCTTTGTTACGTTCGGAAATGGCTTTCCGAACCGAGCGGCAAGATTGTTCATCCAATTAGATATCTCACCAACGGTCGGATGTTCGTCGAGCCAATCATGGCTTATCTCATTGGTCGTCAGCGAATAGCCGTTGACCGCGAGGAGCGACATTATGCGGACCAGGTCGAGGCCGCTGTCGTCGCGAAGCCGGGCAGGTTTTCTAACAGTTTTGATAGTAAATGGTTCGAAATGACGTTTGCCTTCGAGCGAGCATTCAACGCCGCGCAGGTACGGCTCGGCGTGATCAAAAACGTTCTCGGAATTCTCGGTCCGTCCGCCGCAAGTAGATGTAAAATAAGCCATTATCGGCTTGCCGTTGTGCATCGCAACCATTCCGGCGGTCTCGCGGACTGCTTGCGTTCCCATTTTAGTTTCGATCGAAACGCCTTTGTAAACCTGCGACCAAACAGTCGGCACCATATCAAAGCCTTTTGTTCCGTATCCGCCGATGTTCGCGATCGCATATGTACGGGCGGCGACCGCCTGTGCCTTTTGGGCTTCGAGGCTTGGGAGCGAAAGTTCTGCCGGAACCACGCCGAGCAAATAGTCTTCGACCGGAACGACATTTACCACCGTAAGGGAACCGTTCGCATTAACAAAAACTTCGATCTTGCCGCGATATTCTTTTCCATTTAGCCGAACCGGAACCGCGCGTTCGTTGAGCGAACCAAAGGAAACGGCCTTTAGCGAGCCGTAACGCGAGGCCTCGGTCGCACCGTTTACCAAGACCTCACGAAGGTTTGTTGCGACAACGTCCGGGCCGACCGGCTGGCTTGAGGTTGTCGGCCGCACGATGCTCCGGACCTCCGATCTTCCGGCGGTTCGGATCTGCCGCGAAAGTGCGACCGCATCGTCCGAATGCACGGTTCTTTTTTCGAGCAGGATAACGACGTCCGGAAACCCTTTTTCATTCAACATCGCCTTGAACGCGTCCGCCTCTTCACGCGATGTTTTCGGCTCACCGATCCATATCCGCCAGGTGTTCTTTGCCGGATCGACGCTGACCAAAGCGGTCTCGCCGGTTTCCTGCCTGACCTGTTCGGCGATCTCATTTGCTTCAGTAGCAGTCGCGATGCCCTGTATCTCACAGATGAAATGATCCACAACGTCCGGCCGATACGCACGGGCCGTGACCGTTACGCGATTTGTTCCCAAGTAGCGCGAAGCCTCTTCAGGCGCAAAAGCGACAAGCTGCGAATCGGGCGTGGTGATCGTAACCGAACCCGAATTCGTCGAAAGCCCAATGCGGATCAATGGCTCCTTATCGAGCCGAAAATAGCCAAAACCGTTCCCGGCGAAAGAACTTGTTGCGAAAAAGATGAGAATAAATGCAGTGGCGATGAAGACCCGGTAAGACATGCCAATAGATTATACAATGCCAATCAACGCCTTATTGAATCGACTTAATTGCTCTTCTTTAAATTATATTATTTAAGGCCCAATCCCCGCGAGTTAAATCTTCACGCAACCAAACCACTATTTCTTTCGCCAGCAACTCACAACTCTAGCCGGAAAAGGGAAGTTTGCGTTGGGCAGGCTAAGCGTCGGGTAAAACCCAGCGTAGTCGCTCTGAAAAATAAAGACTGTAAATTACTTATTTGTAGCAGTTAGTCTCCTTCAAAAAAAAACGAGAGTGCAAATTCGGCTTGACACAACTCCAACCCTAACATTTTAAGCAACACTTGAACTAAGAATTATGTTTCCCGCATATCTCCTGCTTCGGTTTTCGGTTGAATCTGTTTCCCGTGGAAGCGACGGGCAGATTTGCAGAACCAACGGCCTGGAAGATAGCGGCACAAAGGAAAAGTTTCATATCGCTCAACAAGAAAAGCCCTGAAGGTTACTTGAGATAACTCTCAGGGCTTGCTTGTTTTTAACCGTCTCTTCTGTGTAGAGGACAACAGATGGGCGTCCAAAGCATCTCCATCCTAGCGTAAAACACGGCAGCGATACAATGCTTTATTAACTTCGAATACCGAAAAATTTTGCTTTGTCCGCAAATTTTTCGATTGTCGACCAAGTAATTGATTATGGAGCAAATAAAAATGACGAAATCTATAAGTTTTACGCGTTCAATTATCGTGCTTTGCGTCGCCTTATGTGTACTCGTTTCGGTGGGCTGTCCGCGACGGCAAACGACGACTGGAGAGGTTCAACATCCGCCTACCCGCGTTACTATTAGACAACCATCGAAGGGTTAGTCCCCGTAAGCGAACTGAATTCTCAGATCGCGAACGACATGGCCACAGGAATTCTGGATCTTGCGAATTCTTGGGAGCCAGACTCCATTTCAACCCCGAATGCAGTAGTAAAGGTACTACGTGCAGATAGGCAATTTGCTCAGGAAACATTTGCAATGGTGCTGACCTCAAGCACTGTGGCTCCTGTTGATAAAGACACTAAACCTTATTACTTCTCTGTTTCTGTTCAAGATGAACAAGCACTCGCCGACTTCATTAGCCAAGAATAAGCAGGTTTGACAGAAACGGAGATCGAAGTTGAGTTTGTATTTACGGTGGCTCAAGTTGACTGTGAGATTCCGAATGGGGATTATACAAGTTATTTGCGGTCTCTTGACAGTTCTGGGGTTACCTTCTTTAGTTCCATGACTTTCCAATATTCAGTTCCAGACAATGTTCAAGGTTCTGATAGATGTCTTCAAGCCGAAATAACCTTGAAGTAGTTTTCGATTGGATGGGAATTTGATGCAAATGGATTTCTTCAGAGTAAAACTAAGTATCAAATTCCCCATTAGCGCAATGAGTTATGCGTCGATTGTGTTATTTAAAGGTTCCAATTACTGGGCTTCTTTTTTTCTTACTTTCATGGGACGCTTCATCCCAAAATCTTAGTTCCACGGTTGTAGAATTCGATTCAAGTCGAATAAATGTAACAAAGATATCGGATGCAAACGAAAGGGTTATTGACATTACTGAGATGGCCAATAATTCTTTAAAGCGGACGCATCAGAAAAAAGGAAATGGTGGGAACGTAAAGGTCCGTTATCGCGAAGGTAATCCCGTTGCGATCGGTAATCTAGCGAATTCTGTATCAAAGGTTTACAACACAACGAAAAAATTACTTCATCCACTCAAGGTTCCGAATGTAGAAGTTTTTTTGATCAAATTAAGTGATAAGCCCTCAAACTACCGCATAACAAGCAATCGGCGCAATCGTTACTATCCGTTAGTGATTTATTATTCTGATGAAACAGAGATAGATCTAGGATGCGAAAGGTATTCCCAGATTTGCGATGAGGTCTTCGCTGTGCTTCCGCACGAACTAACGCACATTGCTTTAGCCGAGTTGATCGATCCAAACGATGACATCATCCGCTGGTTCGATGAGGGCGTTGCGAAATATGTGGAGACGATTATTTCAAAAAAGCATGCGAGGTCTGTTTTTGATCGTGACTATTGGAATACTTTTCCTGAGGTAAGTCTTAGTCGAAAAGAAATTCGCGAAGCACTGTGGAATTGGAAAATACCAGATGAAGAAGAAAAGTCCGGTTGCTTACCTTCGTGGAAGGCTCGTTGGAACACAATGTCTTTATATGGAGCATCCGGGCAACTTATCAGAGAATTAGTTGAAAACCGGACAAAAACTCCTGGACATACTTCATTAAATACGATCCTTGAGGAATTGCAAGCTTCAAAAGGAAGAGGGCTCCTTACATCAGAAAAAATATTGGCACAGCTTGGTCGAAAGTTTGACCTAAATCTTAAAGCTCTCGGACAATTGTCAGCAGAGAGTAAGACAAAGTTTACTGCTGATGCTGAAAGAATTCTTAATGAGATGGCAAATAACGGAACTGCTGTCGAAAATCGACCAAGAGTCTATTGGGCCTTGAGCGTACTGGCTTGTTTGGATAATGAACTTTCGAAACAGGCAATCGGGTCAACAATAGAGATATTGTTAGATAATAAACATCCAGCAATAATTCATCACCTTTCGGCAACCACACTTTTTAAGAGAGCTAACTCAAACGCACAGCAGCGAGACATCATTTATACCGAACTCAAAGAAAAAGACATTTCAATTGCAGAATTCGACTCTCTCTTAGTGAAGATGTCTTTTTAAACTCCGTCCATATGTGGGATACGATCACAAACGACTTTCGAAGATTCCATAATTCCGTGATCATTTTTCGAGAGCATTAAAAAAGAGCCTGAACGTTGCCCATGTCTGGCCGCGGTGCTGTGGGCGGAAGGCGAAAAGGGTGATGTGTCCTTTTCCGTGGTCGGTTTCGACCAACGCTGCCTTGCCTGCCATCCTGTCGGTGCCGAGCATCCAGCCTGAAAGAAGTGTGTTTTCGCGGGCGTAGCTTGCAACGATCCGGACCTTTGCCGAATCGGTCACTTCAAACGCCGCGCTGTTTATAAAATAAGCAGGCGTGGTTTCAGCGTAACCACTAGCTATGCGATGCTGCCGGTTCAGGTCAAGCTGAACGATCGAGCCGGGATTGTAAAATTCCGTTCGGGGCAGTCCATCGAGCACGTTCTTTATCGGAAGCCCAAATTGTTTTATCACCATGCCGCACGAAGCCGCCAAGCACACCAACCGCCCGCCATTTTCGACAAATTTCTTCAGGTTAGCCGCACCCTCAGTCCCAATGCCGCCAGCAAATTCGTCGGGATAACGGCTCGGACTTAAACCATTAATGATCGTGCTTTCATTGTCTGATGCCAGTACGATCACGTCGTAATTCAGGCGGTTCGCACGGATATCAGTGTTGCTTAGCGAAGAGAAAGGTATTTGATGGTTGTCAAAAACAAGCCGCGTCCAGCCTTCGTCCATCGATGAAGTGTAGGGCTTGTACATCGCGATGCGCGGCGCGGTTTTGAGCGGATTTGGCAGCTTCGGAAATGGCTCGTTCGCATCTTTAAGATCAAGCCGCTTGCGTATCTGATTCTGCGACTCGACCTTTTTTATGGTGTCGTTGTATTTTTCCCGTTCGCGAATGTCCCATCGGCCCACCGATAACAAATTTCCCGGTCGGGTTAATATGATATTTGGTTTCGTCGTCCAGAAGCTCTGCTGGGATGACAGGTTTAATAACATGCTCCAGCACGTCCCTGCGGATGTCTTCGATGTCCAGATCTGCGGTTTGTGTAGAGATGACGACCGCCTCAACCCTGTACGGACGTCCATCGCGATACTCGATCGATACCTGCGATTTACCATCTGGACGAAGATAGGGAATTGTCCCGTCGCGTCTCACCTGTGACAGCCTACGGGTAAGGTTATGAGCCAATTGGATAGGCATCGGCATCAGCTCCGGCGTTTCGTCACAGGCAAACCCAAACATCAAGCCTTGGTCACCGGCACCGCCAGTATCAACACCCTGGGCAATATCCGGAGATTGCTTGCCTATGGCATCGATAACAGCACAAGTGTTCGAATCAAAGCCGAATTCAGCGTCGTTATAGCCGATCTCATGAACTGTATCGCGAATTATCTTTTTGTAATCGACGTCAGCAGTTGTCGTGATCTCACCGGCAACTACAGCCATACCGGTAGTAACTAAAGTTTCACAGGCAACGCGAGCAGTTGGGTCCTGCTCGAGAATTGCATCCAAGATCGCATCAGAGATGTTGTCAGCTATCTTATCCGGATGCCCCTCAGTTACCGATTCCGATGTGAACAAAAAATTTCCGTTACTCAAAATACTAGAACTCCTTATGTGAAAATGGGCTTAGATCCAAATCCCCTTGTGATGGCAAACGAAAATCATACATTTAAGTAAGGTTTTATGTCAAAAGGGGTGGGTAATTATTTAGGCTTCGCAGTGATGCGATTAGCAAGATCGGTAGAGGGCCTGGCGAGGCAGGTCATTTCAAGTAACAATTCGAGAAATATTCTGCGTCTGATAATATAGATTATGTAAATTCTAGGAGCCGGTTTTCACAGAGTCAAATGCCGCCTTAAGCGCTTTGAGTATCTCAGGCCGTTTGTTATGTGCAGGGTCATTGAATATAACCGAGACCTTGAAGCCGTCGTCACTGTATTCAAAGGTGGCTTTTTCATTAACGGTTGGAATGGCTCCAGAACTTTTTCCCGATTCTTTTGCAACCTGCGGCCGACCCGATGCCGACTTTTCGGAGCGCTTTCCGATAAGGCGGTCGACGTGCGCGTGCATTTCTGCATCATCGAATTGACGTGCGATCTCCAAAAGTGTCGTCTTAGAGTTGATCTTATTCTCGTTACACCGTTTCCGTATATCCTCCGGAAGGCCTGCGATGGTCAAGAACTCAGTTACCGTTGAACGGCTTTTACTTATCTTTTGAGCGATCTGTTCTTGTGTATAACCGAACTTTTGCTGTAGGGCCAGCAATCCGTCTGCCTCTTCCCAAACGTTCAGGTCCTTTCTCTGAAGATTTTCGATCAGAGCGATCTCGGCGATCTCTTCTTCGTCAAGATCCATTTCAATGCACGGAACTTCGGTTAGTCCCGCAAGCTTGGATGAACGCCATCTACGCTCTCCTGCAATGATCATGTACTTGGCATCACCAAGTGGCTTGACCAAAAGCGGTTCTAAGACCCCTTTTTCGCGGATGGATGCAGTAAGTTCGGAAAGATCGCCTAATTCCCTCCGTGGCTGTTCAGGATTAGGTTCTAAGCGGTCGATCGGTATTGTTTTGCCGATAGATCTGCTTTGCGTCGCAAGAATATCAACATAATGAGAGTCATGCCGCATTTGCACGCCCGTTGGAAGCCCTCTTTTGGACACGTTTAAGCACCTCCTTTGCTAACTGTTCGTATTCGGCTGATCCTGAGGATTTCGGAGCAAATTCAAATATTGATTTTTTGTGGGCAGGCGCCTCTTCAAGCCGGACCGAACGCGTAATCACTGTATTAAATGCTTTGTTTCCAAATACTTGGCGTATATGAGCATCGACATCCCGAGACAGCGCTGTTCGTCGATCGAAGAGGGTTACCAAAACGCCTAAGAGCTCTAATTCAGGATTTGGGCGTGACCGGACCTTTTCGATCGTCTCCAGAAGATCATCAGTCCCTTCCAGCGCAAAATAGGAGGATTGGATCGGGACGATCACGTAATGGGCGGCAACAAGCGAGTTGACAGTTATCAGGCCCAGGGTCGGTGGCGTGTCGATTATGACCAGATCAAACTCGGATACGATACGCTGGAGCCGATCGCGTAATTTATATGCGGAATCAAAGTCGCCGATCAATTTTGCTTCGAGCTTGGCTAGATTGATTCGCGCGGGAATTATCGAAAGTCCAGGGACGTCGGTCTGGTAGATTATCTCCCTGGCATCTCGGTCTGGTTCTGTAAACAGCTCATAAGCGCCAGCATTGATCTCCTCCGGCTGAAGAAATGACAGAGTGGTATTGCTTTGCGGGTCAAGATCAATGAGCAGTGTACGCTTCTTCCTTCCGGCACACGCTGCTGCGAGATTGATCGCGGTCGTTGTTTTTCCGACACCGCCCTTTTGGTTTGCTATCGCGATAATCATTAGTAGATATGGCCATTACGGCCGATAACGAGCTAAAGTTAACATCACAGGATCAACCGATGAGTTCCGGCCATTCATCGACGCCGCCGGGGTCGCCGACGTCCTGATCCTGCTGCTGTTGCGTAGATGCCGCCGAAAGTTCCAGCACGTGTCTCTCCACATAAATAGGGCAATCTAATCGTAATGCGAGTGCGATCGCATCTGAAGGCCTTGCGTCAAGAGTTACAAGTTCTCCGTTCTCATCTGAAAGTTCTATCGAGGCATAGAATGTATTGTCCTTGAGGTCCGTCACGACAACCCTTACCGCGCTCAGCCCGAATTCGATGATCACGTTTCTCAAAAGATCATGCGTCATCGGTCTTTGCGGTACTATCTTCTCTATCTCGAGGGCGATGGCGTTTGCTTCGAACGCTCCAACCCAGATCGGAAGCACTGCCTCAGAACCCACGCCTTTAAGCACAACGATCGGAGTATTCGTGTTCGGATCCATTATAAGGGCTCCGATCTTGACCTCGATAAGATCTCTTGAATCATCTTTCGGCATTACTTTACTTCACCGAACAAGGAATTGGTTTTGACCCCAGTAACCGTGACGTCGATTATCTTTCCAAGCATATCATCGGATGCGGGAAAGTTCACAACTCTATGGCAGGTAGAATGTCCTGTGAGATGCTCCGATGATCGCGCCGAGTGTTTTTCCGCTAAAACGGAGATCGATCTGCCAAGATACCGCTGCATTCGACGGGACTGGATCGCTCTCTGAACCGCTTCCAGCGATCTGAAACGTCTGGTTTTTTCTTCATTCGGTACGTCGTCCGGCATCTCATATGCAGGCGTTCCCGGACGCGGCGAATATTTGAAAATATAGGCAGAATCAAACTCGCAATACTCGACCATTCTTACCGTGTTTTCAAAATCCTCTTCGGTTTCGCCTGGAAATCCGACAATTATGTCTGTGGTCAATGAAATATCCCGCGACGACGCCTTCAGCCGATCGATCCGTTTGAAATAACTTTCGATGGTGTGAAGCCGACGCATCGCTTTAAGCACTCGGTCGCTGCCGGACTGTACTGGCAGGTGTACCCAGTTGCAAAGATTCTCATTCTCCTCAATGGCATCAACAATATCCGGATGAAAATCCCGCGGAAAAGAAGTATTGAATTTGATCCTTTCGATGCCAGTCGCGGCAACCGCTCGAAGCAGCCTTGAGAACGGCGTTTTTCCTGAAAAGGATTCCAATCCAGATTCGGTCTTGGGGCGATAACTGTTAACATTCTGACCGATCAGGTGAATCTCCTTTACTCCGCTTCGTCGGTGCTCAAGTACCTGGCGAATTATTTCGGAAGCCGGAAGACTCACTTCCCTTCCGCGTGAAAAGGGAACGATGCAATAAGTGCAGAATTTATTGCACCCTTCGATGATGGGAATGAATGCGACATATGGCGAATGGCGTTGTTCTTCGGCGACTGTCCAGTCATATTCAGGATCACGTTCGCCAAGATCAGAGTATCCCGAACCGTAATCAAAGACATTTTCTATCGCCTCAGCTACACGACCTACCGCTCGCGTTCCGATGACCATATCAATGCCCTGTATCTTATTGAAAAGCGTCTCGCCCTCCAGCTGGGCTACACAGCCCATCACACCGACTACCGGCTTCTGTCGCTTCCCTGCCCTTACCTCACCTACACGCGTGTAGAGTTTTTGCTCGGCCTTCTCACGAACAGAGCAAGTATTGATCAAAATTATGTCCGCATTGTCTTCAGAATCAGCGATCTCGAAACCTTTTTGGGCTAGCGATGTAGCGACGCGCTCGGAATCCGAGACATTCATTTGACACCCAAAAGTTTCAAGATAAACTCTCTTCATAACCTACCGAACAAGGATGGAAAAAATGCAGTTCAAATCCCGAGATTTCGTCCACCTTCACCTGCACACGGATTATAGCTTGTTGCAAAGCACTATCCAACTAAAGCCGCTTGCAGCCCGCCTGAAAGAGTTGGAAATGAAGGCCTGTGCCATAACGGATTACGGTAATTTATACGGTGCGATCGGCTTTTATCTTGCAATGAAGGCTGCGGGAATTCGCCCGATAATCGGATATCACGCGTTTTTTACGCTGGGAAGTAGGTTTGATCGACATCTTTCTGTACCAGCCGGTGAGAAGCCTTTCTATGATCTGATCTTGCTTGCAAAGAATAACGAAGGTTACCAAAATCTGGTTTATATTGCATCTAAGGCATTCACTGAGGGACTTTATCATAAACCTCGAGTTGACCTTGAACTTCTAAAGACGCATTCAGCAGGGCTCATAGCGCTTTCCGGAGGGCCCGGCGGACCGCTGAATCATTATCTTCAAAATGCAAATGAAAATTCCGCTGTCGAGGTAGCCAACAAGCTACTGGATGTGTTCGACACCTCGAATTTCTATATTGAGATCCAGGAAAATTGGCAAGGAGCTGGCGGACAGATAAATCAGCAATTGGCCTCGTTCGCAAAACGACTTGGGTGTGGTCTGGTGGCAACGAACGATTCCCATTATTTGCATAGTGACGATGCACGGGCACGTCAGGCCTTGCTCTGTATCGGCGAGGGCCGCACGCTTAGCGGACATAACGGAGCCGACTTTACAGGAAAGCGTTATGTCCGAAGCGCAGCGGAAATGTGGGAGATCTTCGGCGATACGTACCCCGAGGCATTGACCAACACCCTAAAGATCGCCGAGGAATGCGCACTTGAAATAAAGACCGGACCGGACAATCTTCAGCTTCCCATATTTCCTATTCCCGACACTTCTAAAGCCAAAACCGTAGATGCTTACTTTGAAGAAGTAACCCGTGATGGTCTCGAAACACTAAAGACCGAGACATTGCAGCCGCTTGCTTCCGAAGGGCGGCTAAAATACCCATTGTCTGCCTACTATCAGCGGTTGGAACGGGAAATAGAGATTATCAAAGATATGCGTTACTCAGGGTACTTCCTGATAGTTTGGGAGTTCATCAAGTACGCTAAAGAACGTGGCATTCGTGGAAAGCTATGTGCACCGGATTGGCCGCACCGGACGCGCTGGTAAGGAAGGCACGGCGATTTCGCTGATTCATCCACTCGATAAGCGTAAACTGCGGGATATTGAACGCCATATTCGTCAGCGTTTAGAAATTGGCACCATCCCGACTCGTGCCCAAATCGAAGCTCGCCATCTGCAAAAGCTGCAAGATCAGCTCCGGGAAGCGCTGGCCGGAGAGCGAATTGCGTCGTTCGTGCCGATTGTGGCTCAGCTCAGCGAAGAGTTTGAACCCCATACAATTGCGGCGGCGGCCCTGCAAATGGCCTATGACCAAACCCGACCAAGCTGGATGCGGGTGGAGCATGGTTACACAGACGATCCGGCTGGAGACGAAACCAGAACCCGGCCAGGAGCACCGAAGCCGAAACCCGTGAAGCGGAAAGCGCCGGTATCGTCGCAGTAGTGAATGTGGAAGGTGAGGATTAAGATCCATATCTTTAATCCTCACCTTGCTTGCAAGGCAATAGTTCAAGATTCTTAGCTGCTACAATTTTTGCTCAACCCCAACTTAGAGTCCAACTTAGAGGTTTGAGATCAGCACTCTTGATGATTCTTTGACAAGGTTTTCTATTCGAGAAGACATTTCTTGAAGTTTCTGAAGTATTTCTACCTCTGAGAGAGAGGAGTAGTTAGTAATCAACTTGGCGTCTTCAAGACGGTTCAATTCAATCAAAAATAGTAGTGCTGTGGAACGTCTTTTTCCTTCTCGATTGGAAGGATTTAGAAATGTTAAACCTGAAGCAAGCAGTGTGGAAAGTAAGGCTAGACTCACAACTAATATTTTGCTGCCATCGAAGAACGTGAAGACTGCGCCAGCCGAAGAAGATAGAGCAGCTGATATTCCAAGTACAATATGTAGCTTTCCCCACCAGTTTGCAGCTAAGAGATTCTCATCGTAGCCTTTCTTAAGATCTCTAACCATTCCTTCATAGCGAGTTATCACTGCTTGTTTCAAGGCTTGTTTCAGGGGATCCATAAAACTGAGCTAGGTTCATTGATTTCTTGAAAGTGCTTTTTTAGAACTAAGCTGGTGGGATGTACATTTATAGTGGGATGTGTATTTACACTACCTAAATTAGGCATAAAAAATCCATATTTATTAGATTACTTACAGTAGAGGTAAAGCTGTATGTTTAGCGACGCAGTAAAAGCCTTTGAAACACAAATGAATAAACAGTCCAACTTTTTGACGCAATCTAATTTTGAGGCAGTGGCGTCGCGTTACGAGCAGGCTACAGCGTCATTGGAAGCAGCTAAATTACTCTCCAGCAATGCCGAACTCTTGATTGAGAATGCTGCACAAGCTGTTTATCAAAAATTTCCTTACACCACTCAACGACCAGGATCTCAGTATGCATCTACACCACAAGGTAAGGCTAAATGCTCTCGTGACATTGGCTATTACCTTCGGATAATCATTTACTGTTTGGTTGCAGGAAGTACGGGTCCAATCGATGATTATCTGCTTAATGGTCTAAACGAAATAAATAGAACATTTGAACTATCACCTAGCTGGTATGTAGAGGCTTTGAAGTACATTAAGGGCAATCATGGGTTAACTGGATTGGCTGCTTCAGAGACAAATAGATACATTGATTATGCAATCAATGCTCTCAGTTAAGTTGTTTAGTGCATTTTAGTGATTCTGCTCTTGAGTTCTGTGGCCGAATTGCCACTTCAATAAATGTTGAGTTTCTGTGCTATCCACTCAGCTTTTGACCTATTACCGCAATCTGAGCCAGCAGATGTTTACTGTTGTCGATCTGGAAACGACAGGTCGTCATGCTTGGCAGCATCGAGTGATGGAAGTGTCGGTCTTGCAGGCGACGCTAGCCGAAGGGGTGCTGGTGCAGCAAACAGATCTAATCAATCCGCTGACCCAAATTCCGCTGCGGCTGGCTCACTTCACGGGCATCAAGCAGCCGATGGTCGATGCGGCACCTCCGGCGGCTGAGGTGTTGCCCCCCTATCTGCCGTTGCTCAGTCGCGGTGTTTTGACTGCCCATAATCTGGAGTTTGACTATCCGTTTTTGCAGGCCGAGTTTGCCCGATTGGGCATTCAATTTGTCCGGCCTGAGACAGAACAACTCTGTACGGTCAAGCTGGCTCGGTTGATGCTGCCGGATCTGCCTTCACGGAAATTGCCCCATTTGGTTAGGCATTTTCAGTTTGAGGTGGGGCGGTCTCACCGAGCAGAGGCGGATACGCTGGCCTGCTGGATGCTAGCTGAGCGGCTGTTCACCGAACTGCTGAACGAAGAGGATGACGTGTTGCTGGCGCGGTTCGCTCGTCAGGTGATTCCGTTAAAGGAGGCAGCTAAGCTGCTGAATTGTTCGCCAGAAGAGGCCAAAGCCAAACTAGATGCGGCCGGCGCTTCCACGCGGTTTGTTGGGCGCAAACGGGACGGCACTTGGGTGTATCGCCGGGGTGAGGTCGAGCAGTTGGTGCTGGAAGTAGGTCAGAAAGCCTAGAGTTGCCGGACCTTCAACGTTCACAAGCTCAGGAACGAGATCAGAAACAGGTTACGCCATGTGCAACTATATTTGCCCTCACCTCCCCAGCCCTCCTCTCCCAAAGCTAGGAGAGGAGGGAGTTTGAGCAAATTCTTACCCCCTTCTCCCAACCTTGGGAGAAGGGCAGGGGATGAGGGCGATGCAGCACCGATCGGGGTTTTAAGTAAGTTGCACATCGCGTTTTGTTCGGTTGTTATGTCGCCTTCGTCCCCGTAAAGGCACCAGTTGAGAATTTGAATCTAGACATTGCAACTTGTCCGTTAAGTAGTGAGACGGCCTACTCTCTTCCGTTGGTCGATACTAAACGATCCCGGCTCAACGTTAAATGCGAAGTTCAAACGATCACCCAGACTGGCTCAACAGACTGTAGACTACCCTAGCGGCTCATTCACTGGGCTGTTCCGTCGCCGTGCGGGCTAACAGTCTGCTGTTGGAAATTAACGAAGTTGCAAGCTTCCGAATAGGTTCAAATTCTCTTTACCCTATCGCTCCTAACTGCTTCAAGGCATACACTACAGCCTCTGCACGAGTTTTTACAGCCAGCTTTGAATAGATATTCTCTAAATATTTCCTAACTGTCGCAACGCTCAAATCTAGAATTACGGCAATTTCTGCATTAGTTTTACCCCGCGTTACTTCAAACAGCACTTCTGCTTCACGCCTGGTTAACCCCAGTAATTCCAAAGATGCTGCAGATAGGTTTAATAGCTGTCGTTCTTCTAGCAACAGCAAATATCGCTCCCTTGGTTGCTCAATGACGAAGCGTACCACTAACTGTTTGCCATCCTGCTCTAGTTTTAGTGGCAGATGAGGTGACGGCACCTCATCAGTTTGCCTGGTTAGCGAGAGCTGATAGTTAACCCATCGCTGCAAATAGTCTGGCAGGTAATGGACTGCACCAATTAAGTCAGAGAAATATTGCTTCAACCATCGTCCAGCTTGTTGACTGACAAACTGAACTCGTCCATCGCTATTCAGTGCAATCACTCCCAATGTATCTAGAGTATGACGCTGTTGCATCCAGCCTTGGTGAATCTGAGTATACTGCTGTAGATTATTCTGGGCTTGCAGCACATGTGGACGGAGCAAATTAAAAATAAATCGATCACGCTCAGTGTAGATCTGATCTCCCATCAGCGTTACCGCAACAATATCCTCTTGGCCATAGCGTTGAGGTTTGTCAGCAAAAGTAATCGGTAGAGCAATTGCGATCAGATCCTTGATGCCTCTGGGCTGCATTAGTCTGCCGTATAAACCTTCCAGCCGATGTAGCTGCCGTTCGTTCAGGAAATCTGAAACCTTGTATGCTCGTCCGTCACGTGTACGCAGGTAGTTGCCGACCAGGGGATGCTCATAGAAATGCTGATAGGCGATTTGATCAAAATCTGCAATATCCATCGGATCAAATCCAGGAGCAGCCTGATAATTTACTGTATCTGACCGATGCATTTTGAAAGAGAGCACATTGTATGTGTAGTCAATCGCCGCAATCATTTTTGAGGTAATCGAAAGCAAACGGGATGGAAAATCAGATATGCTACAGATCTGATAGAGTTCGTGAAGACATTCAGAAAACTGTTGAAAATCATCCTGACTGAGATGTTGCATTGTTTTGAGATAGCCTACAGGCATCATTGGGGGAATGACTTGAATATGGGCAAACAGCCGCGAAATCAGTCGTGAAACTATGCGAATCTTCAGGGAAAACGATCGTCTATCTCTGTATCAACTTCTTAACAATCGCTTACGGCAAATGACGAGTTGAACTTCTATCTAGAATATGACATAAAGTTAGGTAGCTACATTAAATATTCATATAAGACTGGGAAGTATCCTGAGATGGTGCTTTTCTAGTTTTGAATGAAGCTTATAGGTTGGCATCGAAGAGAAAAATAGACAAATAAATGAGGATCGCGATTGCTTCAATTTCTATTGAGAAACAGCATTGACAATCATGCCTCAGATCCTAGCCGTTTACTAGTACCCTTATGGGTATCATTTCTCCAAGAACAATATTCTTAACGTTGATTAGAGTACTGTTCTCATCTTGAGATTTGGGAAAGCCAGCCGAACATAATCACAGCTTCGCGTCTAGTTTAAGTTGAAGTATAAGATATGACTCAATCGGTGCAAAAGCGTAAACGTCGAGGTGTAATACTTTCACCTTGGGGAGCGCAGCGGCTTCAGGAGGCTCAAGAACAATTAGCAATTCTGAAAAACGGCGGATTCGCCTACACTTTGGAGCAGATCAGCAGTCTGACGGGACTGAGCGTTCGTTCAATTGGACGGATTCGCAGCGGTAAAGTAGCCGTCGATCGCCAATCTCTGGAAGAGCTATTTTGCACTTTTAATCTGGCGCTCACCAAACAGGACTACATCCAGCCGGAGGATGCAGCCGAACCGCAGTCAACTGCCCAAGATTGGGGAGAAGCCCCCGATGTCTCTGTCTTTTACGGACGCACGACCGAACTGACGACGCTCAGCCAATGGATTCTGCAAGATCGCTGCCGCTTGATTGGCATTGTTGGGATTGGTGGAGTCGGCAAGACAGTTCTGTCGGTCAAGCTCGCAGAGCAGATGCAAGAGCATTTTACGCGGGTGATCTGGCGTTCGGTTCGTAACGCTCCGCTACTGGAAACCCTATTAGCAGAATTAGTTCCCTTCCTCTCAGACCAGCAAGAGACTCAGGCAGATTTGGGTACTTTGCTGCAATGTCTGCGCAACAGGCGCTGTTTGGTAATTCTCGACAACACAGAAGTCTTGCTTGAAACAGGCGATCGGGCTGGGCAATATCGTCCAGAATATGCAGCCTACAAAGAACTACTGCAAGCCGTTGCCGAAACCCGCCATCAGAGCTGCCTTGTAGTGACGGGTCGAGAGAAATGCGCTCAGTTTGCCCAGTTGGAAAGCAACCCGACCGTGCAGGGATTACCGCTGAGTGGCTCTCCAGAAGCTTCTGAAGCACTGCGTTCAAGTCCTTTCATCCGCATTGCCTAAAAGACATAGAAGACATCAACTTTTTGGTTAGAACTCTGGAAAACTCTTGAAATCCTCGTCGGGTGCTGGCTGCGCTATGCTTGTTGCTAGCCGAAATCTGAGCTAGCCGAAACCTGAATAGAAACAAGCGATGGTTCAAACAATTTCAGCCGATCGGTTAACGCTATATCAACTGGAGGCAGAGTTCGGTCTGCGGCAGGTTGAGTCTGCGTCTGCGTTTCTAGAATGGCAGCAGGAATTGCCAGCCCTGACGCCATCAGAGCAGCAGCGGCTAGACCGAGTTAGAGCAGCCTTTGCTAACTTAACCCAGCGATCGGTTTTGGAAAACACAGTCAAACTGGCTGTAGTGGCTCCTCTACTAGATCTGGCTGGTTTGTTTTTGCCGCCGTTCTATGTCAGCACGGAAGATGAGGTGGAACTGACGGCCCAAGAAGGGGAATTAACAATTCGGGGTCGGATGGATGTGCTGATGCTGAAAGAACAGTTTTGGCTCCTGGTGATTGAGTCTAAACGGGCAGAATTCTCGCTGAAGGTAGGAATCCCCCAAGTCTTATCCTATATGCTGACAACACCAGACCACGATCGCCCGCTCTATGGGCTAGTGACGAATGGCAGCAACTTTGTTTTTTTGAAGCTAGTCTGGCAAGCAAATCCTCGCTATGCTCGCTCTCAGGAGTTTGTGCTGGAAAATCCAGGAGATTTGGAACGGGTGCTTCAGGTGTTGAAACGACTCGCAGCAGTGGTAGGACAGTAATTTATGACGCCTTTAAAACATCTCCTATTGGTAGGATTTTGCTAAATTGGGCTGACACTACCGACTATTGCATGAGCATTTGGGTAAACAGATATAGGAACTTAACCTCACAGCAATTAGAGCATCACGGTATGAATTAGAATTGTCTGTCTAAATGCATTCGCCACCTAGTCTCATCTGCTGTGTTGATACTGCCATCACTCAGCAAATAGATGTTCTTTAAGATGAGATTAAGGAGACGATGAGAAAGGTCTCATAAACATTGAACATAAAATTAGTGGAGACTAAGCTAAGGAAGTAAGGACAACAAGCAAATGTTTGAAGCAAATGTTTGAACAAATGCTTGCGTAACTGTCCTTAAGTTGTTGATTGAAAGGAAGGGAGTTTTAGCAATGGCTAACAACTTATCCGAGCTGCAACCAATCGGTTCATCTCTACTATTTGGTTCAGAGAGTTTTTTGAGCGCGCTCTCTGAAGAAGATGAATCGGTGATTACTGGAGGTAGAGGTTCTAATAGTAGTCGTCCGCGGCGTCGCCCACGTCGTCGTCCGCGGCGGCGGCGTCCCGCTCGGAGTGTGAGCCGGACTTAGAGCCTGAGTCAATCCATTCAATTTAGTGATTGAATTGGTTCAAGCACAGCCAAAAAATGTTAAGTCAAATCGGCTGACTGTCAAGAAGCAGAGGGCAGAAATGGGGTTAAAAAAGCTTTAGATTCTGTGTCTCTGCTTCTAAAAAATTAGATGAAAACATCGCAAGTTAACCGCATCAAATTTTGCTGTTTTGTTGGGTCTAAGCAGGTGAGCATAATTAAACATAAAACCCAAAACCCCGCGCGGGCGGCGCAGGGTTTTGAATCTGGTTTTTAATTATGCCGAGGTACTTATTGCTTAAATTGAAAAATCAGAATTTCACTTAGGAAAATGGTGTTCTTACTCAGTAGCGAAAACGTATTTGAATATTTGGCAGCACGAGGAATTTGTGATGGAGAATCACAGTCAGATAGTCAAATAGAATCGAAAAGCTGTAAGAACTTTAATTTACTCGTTCATTTAGCTGATGAACGCCATTTTTTAATTAAACAAGAACCACATGATCAGAACGGCAGCGCCCATAAAGACCTATTGCATGAATGGCAAATACATCAACTTGTACAGCAATCAGAATTACAGTCTATTGGTCCGCTGCTCTCCAGGATGGTTGATTTCAACCTAGAGGATTCGATTGCTATTTTTGACTACCTAACCGAGTACTCTGATCTGGACGATTTTTATCACCGGCGGCAGAGTTTTCCAGTTATGGCAGCGGCAGCTTTAGGAGCGACGGTAGCAGCCGTGCATCAAGCTACTTTGGATCGGGAGGACTATCAGCGCTGTTTAGAACCAACGGTCACGAATCCCGACGGCGAAGCAGACGAGCAGGTTCCGGATTTGCTGTACGGATTAGAATACTTAACCTATCAACAGTTTGCGGCTGCCTCGACCGATGCGCTCAAATTTTATGAATTAGTGCAGCGCTACGAAAGTTTGATTCAGGCAATTGCCGAGTTAAACGACGCCTACGAGCCGTGCTGTCTGATCCACAATGACCTAAAGCTGAATAACATTTTGCTGTTGCATGACTGGGAAACGGCGGCTCCGGCTACTACCCTGCCATTGTCGCTCAACCTGAGTCAGCCCTTGATTCGCTTGATTGATTGGGAAAAGTCGGTTTGGGGCGATCCTGCCGCTGATTTAGGTGCATTGATTGCTAGCTACCTCAAACTGTGGCTAAAGAGTCTGACCGTCAAGGCAGGCATCGATTTGGATTTGGCTCTCCATTTGGCAACTACTCCGCTAGAAAAACTGCATCCTTCCCTATCAGCCCTTACCCAAGCCTATCTAGCGCAATTTCCTCAGGTGCTAGAGCGATTTCCCGATTTCTTGCCGCGAGTGACGCGGTTCGCAGGATTTGAGCTGATTGAGGCGATCCAGGCTAAACTGCATTATTACGAACCGTTTGGCAATATTGAAATTTGCATGCTTCAGGTTGCTAAAACGTTGTTGTGTATGCCAACTAAATCGATTCCAACCGTGTTTGGTCGCACTGCTGCCGAGCTACTGGCGACTGATCAGGTTGATCGAATTGATCAAGTTGAGCAACCGGAAGCGAATGCTTTAACCGATGAGCGAATGCTAGCTTCTGTTAACCCCCCCGTATCAATTTCACCGATTGAACCTATCGCTTTTAAGCCACCTTTACCGTTCGAGCGATCCTCTATTCTGGACGATCTGGTGAATCATATTCAAATTTACTCAAATGGCTGGATGGTTCATTCCAATTATGGCAATTCAGAGTTATTTGAATCGTCGATCTATCTTAATCAGCTTCCCGGCAACCTACAGCATCAGTATTTAAGAATGCAACTGCGCGATTACCTGTACGATCTCTACTTTAGTGGCGAACAGGTTGCTGTTTCTATTTCAGATAGCTTCACCAAACTAGAGAACAATACGCTGCGGGGGCTGCATTTGCCATTTTACCAGCAGCTAGAGGCCAGCAATCATGGCAAAGGCTATTTTGATCCAGCATGGCAAGTACTGAGGCAGAAAGCAAATGGCGGTTGGGTATTGCAGAAAGCAGGGCTAACCATTCACCTCCAGCCAGAGGACTGCGCTCATGTAGTGTCAGAGTCTTTACAGGATGCGGTCGCGCTGCGGCTGCCTGCCGGACGGGTCGAGGCCGAATTTTACATTGCCGTAGGCAATTGCGGCTGGGTGACGGAACCTGCTCTAGACCTCTACTTCAACGTGACATCAGCCGGAGCAATTCAACTAATGGATTGCTTCACCAAGCGACTCAATCACCTCGCCATTCCATTTAGCTTCAAAGTGTTGGCCAATCCGAATGCCTATGATCGGCTCGATGCGGCAGTTTTACAGATCGCGCAACATCAGTATGGGATGGTGTATCCGGTGCTGCAAGCGATCTATCCAAGCGTGCGCTCTCAGCTTCAGCCCGCCGTACCGCTGTTCACTAAACCGCTGGCACCGGGATTGGGATTGGCCGAGGAACCGGAAAGCGAACCTGCCGAGTTTGGCCTGAATCGGTTGCAGTGGGTGGCCGAAGCGCTGTTGTCTGTTTGGCGAACGGGAGATGAGTCGCCAGAGAACCGTTTACAAGCAATTCAACATCAGTTTGCGCAGCAGGGCATCGACTGGCAGCGGCCCTATCTCAACCCGCAGCGGCAGGATCTCTATACTGCGTTAGATGGACAGGAAGCAAAAACCTGATTTACTCATTATTTCTGGAGTTAGGACTTACGGAAGTCGAGAGTACGCCAAGGAGATGAACTATTCGCTTGTTTTGCAGCATAGCCAAGCCGATTGTGGAGCCGCCTGTTTAGCTTCAATTGCCAAACACTACGGACGCACTTTTACCCTGACCCGGACGCGAGAAGCGGTGGGCACTGGCCAGTTGGGCACAACCTTGCTGGGGCTGCGGCGCGGTTCAGAAGCGTTGGGATTCATGGCGCGGTCGGCAGTGGCTTCAAAAGAAATTTTGCATCACCTGAGTCAGATGCCGCTACCGGCGATCATTCACTGGCAAGGCAATCATTGGGTAGTGCTGTACGGCAAGCGGAAAGCCAAATACGTGATCGCCGATCCAGCTAGCGGTGTGCGGTATCTATCAGAAGATGAACTGCTGGCTGGCTGGGTGGATTGGGTGATTCTGTTGGTGCAGCCCGATCCGAATCGCTTTTATACTCAGGTCGATGATCCGATAGGCGGAATTGAGCAGGTGTGGCGGCGGGTTTGGCCCTATCGAGTCATGTTACTAGAAGCGGTGCTCTGCGTCACCCTAATTGGGTTACTGTCGTTAGCATCGCCGTTCTTTATTCAAGTTCTAACTGATAATGTGCTGATTCAGGGAGATACTCGTCTCCTCACCGGTATCGTCATCGCCATTATCATTTTGTATGTAATTCGCAGTGGTCTCTCGTTCGTAGCCGATCACCTGATTGCCCATTTTGCCCAGCGCCTTGAACTGGGTCTAGTTCTGGAATTTGGACAGCGAATTTTGCAATTGCCTCTGACCTATTACGAAACCCGACGCAGTGGAGAAGTGGTGAGCCGGTTGCGCGACATTGAAGAAATCAACCGGCTAGTTTCCCAAGTGATTGTTAGCTTGCCTAGTTCGGTGCTGATTGCGATTGCCTCCTTGGGGCTAATGCTGTTTTATAGCTGGAAATTGGCGTTAGTGGCGGTGCTGGTGGCGCTGATAATGGTGCTGTCAACGGTAGTGTTTCAGCCGATGTTACAACAAAAAACACGGCGAGCGATGGTGTTAGAAACGGAAAATCAGGGTGTGTTGGTAGAGGCATTTAAAGGTGCCCTGACGCTGAAGACCACCACAGCCGCGCCTCAGTTTTGGGATGAACTGCAAAGCCGCTTTGGTCGTCTGGCTCATTTACTGTTTAGCACGACCCAAATTGGTATTATCAACAGCAGCTTCAGCCGGTTAGTCTCCGATATTGGCAGTACGATTCTCTTGGGGCTGGGTGCCCTGCTTGTCATCAATCAAGAGCTGAGTATTGGCCAGCTTCTGGCCTTCACGACTCTCAACCGCAATGTAGCCGGCCTAATGGATGAACTGGTGGATTTAGTTGATGATTGGGTACGAGTGCGCACCGCCAACGCTCGCCTGCAAGAGGTCATTACAGCCTCAGCCAGTGCGAAGTACCCGACATTGCAGTATTGATATTTTTCGCCGACGCCGAAGAGCAAAGGAACAGGATAGGCGGTTTTTATCACATCGTGATCCGTTTGGATCCTAAAGGGGTCGAATCCGGGAGCTTCGCGAACGATACCGGACGTATGGCTGAGAAGATGGCGGATCTGTATCCCTTTCCAGGTTTCCGGCGCGTCTGGAAAATACTTAGAAACGGGATCTTCCAAACCGAGCTTACCCTCTTCGACAAGTTTCATTACACCTATCGCGATAATAGGCTTGCTGATCGAACCGATCTTAAACGCAGTTTCGGTTGTAACGGGCACCTTCAACTCGATATTTGCGATACCGTAGCCTTTTTCTTTTACGACCTTGCCGTTGCGTATCACTGCCACAGCAAGCCCAGGGATCTTTTGCCTTTGCATTTCAGCCGAAACGACCTTATCAACTTCATCGACCTGGCCCGCTGCCACAAACGCAAATGCCCAGATCAAAATGGCAAGAAAGAAACCGAGATAGATGCTCTTGAAATCAAACACTTCAGATACCTTCTTCATTTTTTCACCGTCTCCAGCTTTGAACGAAGAACGGTCTTTGTTTGTTTCACACGAAACGTGTGGAGTTTTTTTCTTAGTTCCGGGCGAGAATTTGATAGGATCGAAACCGCAAGCAAAGCTGCATTTTTCGCTCCCGCCTCACCGATCGCAAGTGTTCCCACCGGAACACCGGCGGGCATTTGTGCAATAGAAAGAAGCGAATCCAAGCCCTTTAGCGCTTTGCTTTCAACCGGCACGCCCAACACCGGCAACACGGTCTGCGAAGCACACATTCCGGGCAGATGAGCCGCACCGCCTGCACCAGCGATTATTACTTCGATGCCCCTTTCCTCAGCAGTCTTTGCAAACTCGAACAGCAGATCGGGTGTTCGATGGGCCGAAACGATCTTAGATTCATACGACACCCCAAGATCATCAAGGACCAACGCTGCGTGCTGCATCGTTGGCCAATCACTCTTGCTGCCCATTATTATCGATACGATTGGTTTCTTCGCCATCTACTTCTTTTCAAGTTCGCTAAGAATTACGCTCTCGAATCTATCCCACGCCTTTATTGTGCTCCGCCAATAGACGACGGTACCCGTTCGGGATACGACAATATTCTTCGGATATCCCGTGAACCCAAAAAGGTCCATGGCCTGCTTCGCATTTGGCGCGTGCAGATAGTCAAAACGTTCCTTTGCAAGATATTTCCTTACCTCTGATGTTGGATCGGCGGTCATGGCTAAAAATATGACCTCATCATTTCCGAAGAATCTTTTCCTAAGCTGGTTGAGTTGTGGTTTGTGTGCAAGGCAAGCCGGACACCCGATAAACCAAAAATTCAATACAATGACCTTGCCAGTCAGTTCGGTTGTAGAAATGGTCCTTCCATCGAGCGTTGTTACCGTAAATTCCGGAAGCGGCATTCCCTCTTGTGGAACCTTTTGGAGACGAAACTCTATGGTTCCATCCTCGAGCGTTCTTACTAAAGTTCGATCAGGTAAATGAAAGTTGGCCATTCGGATATCAACAAATTCATTATTCGATATCTCTCTACCATCTGAATCCAGGAATCTGGTTTGCTGTGTCAATGAGCCAGTTCCCGATTGACCTACTGCGGTGAAACCATATATCACCAATAACAAAATGGTGACGGGCAATACCCTTGATTCGAGTATCTTTATTCTCCGCATCATCCTAAAAATAAAGAAGATGGGCAATGATAGCAAATGTCACTGCCCACCCACTCAAAATATCTACAACGAACTATTGGCCTTGGCCTAATGAATATCCCGGCTGGCCATCAAAGTTATAAAGGTGCTCGGTCTTGATAAAATCGAGTCCTAACCCGGAAATGCGGCCAAGAAGGTCAATGACCTGCTGATGTGTGATGGTGTCACCTTGGCTTTCGGCCATGAAGCGACAACGCCAATGATCCACACAGAACGTATCAGGTTGGCCTTTAGGATATACCTTAGTTCCGCGATTGGAGATCATCACGAGCTTTACTCCATCGCCATTTGCCTCCTCAACCTTCGGACCAAGTTCGTTGGCACTGCCATAAAAGCTACCGTTCCACCAATTAAGGAAAACATCCACGCCGACCAGGTCTTTCTTTTGCGGCTCGCGAATGGAATAGATAGGTTTTTTATCTGCATCTGTTGCCGCATCCGCTTTCTTATATTCGACGGCTTTTAGAGTTTCAGGCTTCTGTCCGAGGCGTTTTACGACTTCTTGGCCAAATTCTTTAGTACCGACGATCTGTTTTGTAACGCCTTCGCGGGCGACATCATAGGTATGAACGCCGTCCTCGATCGTGCGCAGCCATGCATTGTGGGCAAGTTCAGCGATGTCGGGCTGGTCAATGTGAACGAGCATCATTACAGACCCAAGGAATAGTCCGGATGGGTTTGCTGAATTTTGTCCCGCGCGCCGCGGAGCTGATCCGTGGATAGCTTCGAACATTGAAATGTTTTCGCCAATATTTGCTGATCCTGCGAGCCCGACCGAGCCGGTCATCTGCGCCGTGACGTCAGAAAGGATATCTCCATAGAGGTTCGGCATCACTACAACATCAAACTGCTCCGGTGTGGTCGCAAGCTTTGCAGCGCCGATATCAACGATCCAATCACCTTTTTCGATCTCCGGATATTCCGCACCTATCTCATCAAAAACCTTGTGAAACAAGCCGTCGGTCTGTTTCATAATATTGTCTTTCACGAAGACAGTTACGTTCTTTCGATTATTCTTGCGCGCATATTCGAATGCATAGCGGACGATCTTCTCACAACCCGGACGAGTGATAAGCTTTAGGCACTGCTCGACCATATCGGACTGTCGATATTCGATACCGGCGTAGGTGTCCTCTTCATTCTCGCGAACGATGACAACATCCATAACAGGATGCTTGGTCTCGATAAATGGATGATAGGAAACGCACGGCCGAATGTTGGCATACATCCCGAGCGTTTTTCGGACCGTAACATTCAGCGATTTGAACCCACCGCCCTGCGGTGTGGTGATCGGTGCTTTTAGGAAAACCTTCGTTCGGCGGAGCGATTCCCACGATTCAGGGGCTATCCCTGCCGTATTGCCTGACAGATAGACCTTTTCACCTATCTCGATCTCTTCAATATCGATCCGTGCTCCAGCCTCTTTCAAAATGTGCAGCGTCGCGGCCATGATCTCTGGACCAATTCCATCGCCGTGAGCAACCGTAATGGGAACATTAGACATAATAATATTCAGCTTCTTCCTTGAAATAGATTTGTGTAAATGGCCAAATCCAAAAGTGTAACCGAATCAGGAAGCCCAATCAATCAGACTCGACCCCTATCTGGTTTATCCTCCGTGCAAGATCCAGATCGTGATCCGTCACGCCGCCGCGATCGTGCGTTGTTGTCTCTACATTCGCGTAGCCCCAGCCAAACTTTATGTCGGGGTGATGGTCAGCCGCCTCTGCTATCTCGCCTATCTTGTTCACAAAGGCGAGGCTTGCGGCAAAATCGGGAAATTCGAAGCGCTTAACAAGTTTTTCATCTTCAAATGTCCAACCAGCTATATCTGCAAGCCGATCATTTATTTCCTCACGGCTAAGTTTTCTTCTTTCCATAGGTTTTTATGCCAATTGTGTTGGGCTATAATTTAAGTTTTGAGAATTTTACATTAAATTTTGAGTTAGTCCATTCAAATGCGTTCACTTTACTACCTTATCTTAGGACCACTGGCATCATTATTGATCTTTGGCTGTGGCGCGGGTGAAACAAAGCCTGCCTCTCCGCTTGAGACCTACAGGACCTACACTAAAGCCGTCAAACAGAAAGATACTACCACGATGAAGCTGCTGCTTTCTGGCGAATCACTCCGAATGCATGAGCAGCAGGCTAAGGCACAGGGCACAACCGTTGATGAGATCGTAAAGCGCGAATCGCTTTTCAATGAAACTCAGACACGTGTCGAGTATAGGAATGAGACGATCGATGGAGAGCGTGCCACGCTCGAAGTAAAGAATCTGCGCGGCGATTGGGAGACCATCCCCTTCGTCTTTGAAGACAACCAATGGAAGATCGATAAAAAAGGCTATGCTGACCGCCTGGCGCGCGAGATAGAAGAAGCGAACAGAAGGGCCGAAGAAGAATTTCAGAAGGACCGTATCGAATTGAACGATGTGAACAGCCAGATCCCGACCAACACGAATTCAAATACCGATAGCCCGACGCCATTTTAAGTTCGATAGGATTGAGAGGATAACGCGTGTCTTTAGTTAAACCGTTTCGGGCTCTCCGCCCCGTCCCCGAGAAAGCAAAGCAGGTCTCAAGCGTTCCATATGACGTAGTACATGAAGCGGAGGCACGCGGTTCCGTGCTGGAAAATCGTTTGAGCTTTCTGAGGATAACTCGCCCCGAATCTGAGGACGCCGATTGCGAAAGCCTGGAAAAGGCAAAGCAGAACCTGAAGGAGTTCCTTGCCTCCGGCGTTCTGGTCCAAGATGATGAGCCGGCATATTTTGTTTATCGGCTTGAATCCGGCGGACACCGGCAAACGGGCATTGTAGCTTGCTGTTCGCTTGATGAATATGAAAATGGACTAATAAAGAAACACGAACGAACACGTCCTGACAAGGTGGAAGACCGCACACGCCATATGCTTGCACTTCGTGCACAGACGGGTTTGATATTTTTAACCTTTCGCGGTACTGAGCAGCTAAGAAAGTTGACCCTAGACGCTGCAGAAGGCACACCTGTATATGATTTCATTTGCCCCCAAAATGTGCGGCATACGGTTTGGCGGGCAGAGGATACAAAGCCGATAACCGAAGCCTTTGCCGAGGTTCCAGCTCTTTATGTTGCTGACGGACACCATCGACTTGAAAGTGCATCAAAGGCTCGCGAGGTACTTAACACGGAATGCGGTGAGGCCGAAACTGCGGACGAACGGAACTTTGTTATGGCCGGCTTGTTCCCGGCCGAAGAATTGCGGATCCTAGCATATAACCGCACCATCAAGGACCTGAATGGTTTGTCGAAAGAAGAAATTTTCGACGCCATCAGGCAAAATTTCGTTTTCCTTGATGGGAATGAGAGTACGCCGCGGGAACACGGCCAGATCAGTATGTACATTGATGGGCGATGGCACGAGCTGAACTTTGCGGTAAATTATTTCACAGAGCCCGATCCGGTAGAGCGGCTTGATGTAACGATCCTGCACAAATATTTGCTGGAGCCGGTTTTCGGCATCATGGACCCGACAACGGACGAACGGATCGGTTTTGTCGGTGGCGGTAGAGGTACAGAAGAGCTTGAACGGATCGTCGATTCTGGCGAGGCAGCCATCGCATTCTCACTTTATCCCACAACCATGCAAGACCTGCTTGCGGTCTCAGACGCCGGCGAGATCATGCCGCCTCTCTGAGGCCACAACTCATCAGCCCAGATTTCATCGAACTTTAGCGAAATTTCAGCAGGATTTGCCCTTCCCTTAACCTACAACAGCGATCCCCTGCCTATGCTAGAGGCAACCCAGCTACCCAAAGTGCGGCCTTTCGGTCGTTCCGTCTGAAAAGTTAGAAGGTGAAATCATGTCCACCTTGTTCGTATTCCGTTCACTGCTTTCCCAAACCTCTCCCTCCAACCCGTTACAACCCATTCGTCGCTGGATTGATAGCTTAGAAGTCCGCAATGTCAAGACCGCTCGCTGGATCGCCAAATTGATCCCGGCTCAATGCCCCTTCGAGCGAGATGTTAAACTCCTCGGTCGTACAATTGCTCATATTCCCCCTCTGTGCAAGCTCAATCCCCTCTATGAACAGTTTGTAACCTTACGATTTAGAGCACTCTGCTATCTAGCAGATGAATGTGGGGAAGACATCCGTTCCTACTGTTAGTCCTATTAGTTTTAGTCCTACTAAGTACCTCGGCATAATTAAAAATCAGATTCAAAACCCTGCGCTGCCCGCGCTGCGGGCAGCGCAGGGTTTTGGGTTTTATATTTAATTATGCTCACCTACAGCGTTCACAAATTGGTTGCGAACAAGGGGGTGTGGGGGCTTCGCCCCCACACAGGGGTTCCACCCCTGCACCCCGTTCAAACTCAAGAAAGGATGGCTGTACTTAGTCCTAACTGTTAGTCAACTAGTCAACCTCCTGGTAGTCAGTCTATTCATTGCCATTCCTTCCATCAAAAAGAGTGGCAATTCGACTTCTAGAACCGTTAAGTTAGGGATGGCAACTGTCTAAGCTACCTCTGTAACCGTGAGATGTAGCTACTGAGAGTTCGCCTCCCTTCGTTTTAGCTGGACAATTGATGAATTTGTTTTTGAAACTCCGCTTTGTCTTGGTTAGTCTGCCACTGCTGCTAACAGGCTGTAATGGGCCTCAGCCATCCACGGTCGCCGAATCCCCTACACCGACCCCAACCACCAGCCCTAGCCTCGCTCCAGCCACACCTCAAAGTCAGCCAGACCAATCCCCCGCTACTGTCGCCAGTGAGACTGAAGATCGGCTGATCTCTCCCAGAGGAATTGGCACAGCACAATTAGGGATGACCCTAGGCGAACTGAAGCAAAAACTGGGAACTGAAGCCGAATTTACGGTGGAGTCGCCCTTTATTGTGGACTTTGACGCAATTGCCGTGCGTCAGGCTGGCGAAGTGCAGTTTTACATTCTTTACCTAGCAGGTCAGTCGTTTACCGATCAAGACGTGATTCAGGGCCTTTTGACCGACAATGCCAAATTTCGCACTGCCGAAGATGTCGGGCCTGGCACTTTGATTGCCGACGCGGAAGAAACCTACGGTAACGTCACACTGTCCTACAACACAGACAACGAATCGCGGGAATATGCTCGCTTTGCTAATCAACCGGCTGGCAATCTGTCCTTCAGTACCGGCAACGGCAACGCTTCCCTAGCTGGGATCTATGCTTCGCCCACGGGTGACTACAATGAAACAGAGCAGTTCAAGCCCGATGCTGCAATTCAATCCATTCTGGTGGTGTGCCTAACAGAAGACTGTGTCCAACCCTCTGTCCAACCTTCCCCTAGTAGTTAACGAAAGAGTTAACTCTGCAGATTATGTCTCAGTTTTTAACTTCATTAGTTCTAGCTATCTGGATTAGTGCGATTGCCTTAATCGCAATTCAGAACGCTACTCCCATTTCTCTCCAATTCTTGAACGTCCAATCAGTTGAAATTCCGCTGGGGCTAGTTCTCGCTTTCAGTACCTCGCTCGGTCTGATTGGGTCAGCCTTGGCGATCGGCATTTGGCGCTCTGGGAGCTAGCCGATTGACTACGGCTTCACACTGCTTGACTACTGCAACGAATAAACCTGACCGTCGATCAGCAGGTGGGTGATCCCCTTGGCCTGAAGGTATGGGGAAACCTTCCGGAAAATGCGACCATCCGGCACTTTGATAATCCGCTGCATCCGTCTCAAAAACCGCTTTGCCACTCGATGATTATCAAAGATCGGCAGCGTTCGCTCCTGAACTTCGGCAGAAGGAATCTGCACCAGTTCCGAAAAATCCTTTAGAGGGCGGGTGATCAGTTCCGATGAGCGATCGACCACCACATAGCAGGTGCGAGGAATCAAGGCTTCATTCAGGGGCAGAATTTGCAGTTTACCAGCCGGCTGTTTGGTGCCCAAACTCACCAAGTCATCTTCCCCGTCTAATTCCGCCTCGTCAAACTCCTCGTCATCGAGGTCGTCTTCCAGGTCATCGAGGTCGTCTTCTAGATCTTCGTCAAGGTCCTCGTCTAGTTCCCCATCTAGTTCATCCTCTAGTTCATCCTCGTCCAGCTCTTCCTCAAATGCCTCAGCCGCAACCAGCGAAGCTTCTTGAACCGGGTCGAGTCCTTCGGGCTGTAATTCCAATTCGCTGAGTTTTTTCGCGCCTGGAGCCAGATCGAGTTGGGACAGATGGGCTGCAGAGGCAGCAAGCTGTTCTGCTGAGATCATGCCGGCTGTAGACCGTTTGCGCTGACGCCGTTGGGGACTGCCCACCACCTGCTCCGGCTCCGCAATCACGGGTTTAGTCCGTATTTCCGGCACTAGCAACTCCTCAGAAAGACCGGGCAGCATGTCCTGGTCTGGTGACAACCTGCCTGTCCCCTGTCGCTTTTTCTGCACCAAGGATTCATACTCCTGTTCCGGTAGACTCTGCTTCAAAATCCGGCTAATCGTACTGGTGCTGACCCCATACTGGGCCGCCAGCGACACGGTCGTCTCATCCGAGTGCCGATAGCGATCAAGAATTTCTTGCTTATCCAAATCAGACAATTTCTTAGCAGCCATGCCGGGAGTTCCAAACAGCGATGTCGTCAGCTCTCAAATTGTAGCAAGCACAACAGCGTGCCTTCCGCTTATTTCCGGCTTGTACTAACAGGTTTTGACAACTTTCTGACTAACTGCTGACAACTTTATGTCAAATTTGGCAATTCAGCTGCATGAATTAGCTTTTATGAGCGTCTACGTCGGGTTTGCCGCCGAGTGGAAAGGTCGTATTCCAGGGCCGCACCAATGGCAAATAGGCAACCGCTAAAAATCCAAAATACTTCCGGCAGAGCACCCGTTTGATAATCAGGAATGTAGTTGGTAGCGTAGTTGAACCAGATATCGGCGATATAAAACGAGAAAGCAGCCAGGGCAATGAAGCGCCAAGAGAGCGAAAACCGTCCGCCCCAGAAAGCCAACAGCAGCGTTGAAGCCATTACCACCAAGATCACGTCTCCAATGATGTAAAGCCATTTCAAGGGAGCCGCAATCGGAGCGAGCTGTTCTTCCACAAACGCCACCCAGGTGGGAGCAACTGTCTCTGCCTCGGTTGGCACTTCAGGCACTAGTTCAGTAGCAGTGTCAAGAACTGCTATATCGGGCGGAGCCGTGGCCGAGATGATCGCAATCGCAACACCGCCAACGGCAATAATGGCTAGCAAAATCCACTGGAGAGGAGTCAAATTCAACTCTCTGGAAATCACTGCCCGCAACATACCCCAGCCCAGAAAGATGTAGGTGAGGATGAAAAATAAGTCACCCGGCGACACTTCCGGCTCTTGCCCCAGTGCCACCTCCCAGTAGGCCAGCAGCAAATTGCCAATAAAATAGGAAAACATCCCTAGCCCCAGAGCCAGCCAGACCGTACCACCGCTGACAATTTGACTACTGCGCCAATTGCGAAAGCACAGAACACCAGCGCCTAAAAACGCCATGTTTTCCATAATGTAGGTAATTTTTTGATACCATTCCGGACGCTCTGTCCCTGGCGCTGAAACACTAAATGTCAGGAAGAACAGCAGAGCCAGCACTGCCCAAGCGGCAGCCGCCAAGACAACACTCTGGACTGATAGTAGGGACGGGCCACGCAAGGAGGTTTTCTTTTTCAAGGGACTGTTCCTCAAAAGGCTTTATATAGAGGGGGCAGCAGGAACTGAACCACAAACCTGCCCAGGGACACGAGGCCAAAACTTAGACAGGCTATCAGACCATTCCCAGCTAAGCACCTAAGGCAAAGCAGTCAAGCTATGAAGCGTTCGCTAGCTTCACAGTGACCAGATTCGAAGCGAATAGAGGTTCGACAGTAGTCAATCATGTCTTGAGCATTACCCATTATGCCCAAAGTCGAAAAGCTAAATTCGATTCCCGATCGGCTTTTGGCGAAAATTTAACCTGGACTGCCGATCGACTGCATCGCAGCCTGTTGACTACTGCCAAAGTTTGCCTGCTCCTGATCGCTTCAACCAAGCCAAAAAAAAGGCCCGTTCCTTTAACGGCATATCCTGTAAGCTTTCCATTGCCCGCTCTACAAAATTACTATTGCCGAAATGCTGCTTCCCGAGGCGGTATAGTTCTTGCAGCAACCGATTGAGATGCAACTCTTGCCAAGCCGGAACCTGAACCAAGGCCAGCGGATCGGTCGTCAATAATTGCTCTAACCCATCGGACGAATCTGCTTGAGGTAAGCGGTATTGCTGAAACACAGCCATCAGCTCTTTGCGAAAGGCAGTGCTTTGCCTCGCACCCAGCAAATCTTCAATATCGATATACACAGCTTGCAGCAGTAGCAAACAAGCCTGCACACAGCAGGGCGGAATCACACCAGCCGTCTCCTGCACCTCTGCAGTCTCGGCATTGAGCTGTTCCAGCCGAATCTTGCCCCAAACGCTGTATCGTTCTGGCTCTTCGAGTAAAACGCAGGCCTTGCCCCGGTTGTCGGTCAAATCTCGCCAGTAGGCGCGGGCTTCTTCTTCCTGAGCGGCATTGAACACGTTGATCAGACGAAACGTTTGTCCCTGATATTGGAGAATTGGAACCTGCTGATCTTTTTTGGGATGCTGAATGCTGTAGATCTCAACATCCTGCCGTTTCAAGATGAACATGGTGCGGTCAAGCAACTCCTAATCAGGATTGAAATAAGCCAGGAAATAAGCAGTTGATATCGGTGATATAAAGACTTGTTCCAGATGGTATGAGGTATAGATGCTATAGTGGTGCACGAGGGAAGCCAACCACACGGGGATTTGCCTCTAGGTTGCCCAAAATTTAGCCAAATTAGTCAAGTTCAGATTAGTCAAGTTAAGTTAGTCAAATCATAACCGGCTAAACCATCACCAGCCTAGCTAACCTTTGACTGGTCATCCTGATTCTGCTCCAGTAGCTCAGTGGATAGAGCAACCGCCTTCTAAGCGGTCGGCCACAGGTTCGAATCCTGTCTGGAGCGTTTGCATTGGTCTAGTCAAATGATCGAATCAAACTTGGTCAAACCTCATGCAAAAAAGCGCTGTGATTTAAGCGAAAATACAGAATTGGGCTTCGGCATCAGGAAGCACCTACGTTCGGACTTTAGCCGGATGCGTCGAGACCTGAACATGGTCGCCCAGACATACGGATACAATCGGAATAACCGTTATCCGAATGATCGGAGCGGCGACTGGCGCAATCGGGTTCCGTTCCCGCTTCCATTCTAACTCTAATTAGTTCAGGTTAGTTCAAACCAACTCTATCTAAGGCACAAAGACCGCTTGGAGACATTCCCTCCAAGCGGTCTTTCATTATTGTTCCAGTGGCACTCCTGACTTTTTCTGTTTGGCTGCATGATAAAGGTGGTTGTAGAGAGTTTGGCGGCAGATACCAAAGTTTTTCAGTAATGCTGCTATCTCCTGTTCACTACTGCGGAAATTATGTTTGTTGAGGGGCCTGTTAGCCACGAGAAGATTGTTCTTTGGCGTATGTTCGGTTGGGACAAACTCGAACATTTTTGTGGAATATCCGGCGCTCTCTAGCAATAGGGCACGGATGCCGTCAGTAATACTTTCGGCGGTCCTTTCAAGAAGAACCGGATGTCTCAATATACTCTGCAAAGGTTCGGGCGGCTTCAGCTGCTTACGGACCTCCCGATGGCAGCAGGGGGCCGCAATGATTATCTCGGCATTTGCCTTGATCCCTTTGTAGAGAGCGTCGTCAGTGGCTGTATCGCAGGCATGGAGGGAAATGAGAACATCGATGGTCTCTATCGGCGTTTCAGTGATCGACGCTGCTTCAAATCGGAGCCCATCGAAACCACATGCCTCCGATATGGCGTTACATTTTTCAACAAGATCCGCACGTAAATCGATACCCCTAATCTTAGCTTTCTTGCCTAAATAACGTGTAAAATGATCGTAGGTGGCAAATGTCAAATAGCCGTTTCCTGACCCCATATCCACTATGGTGATCTCATTCTTCGTGAAGAGAGCAGAACGCCTAAAAATACCGTTCAGCACTTCGACAAACTTGTTCATTTGTTTCCATTTATCACGGCCGTCGGCTCGTATATGTCCTGAATCGTTGGTGATCCCAAGAGGCTTAAGGTAAGCGGCGTTCTGATCCACAAGATAACGCTTCTTCCGATCGTGATGTTCAACAATTGTCTCCAAAAATGTTGGGCGGCCAATGTTTAAGCGCGAACTCCGCTTTCCGATGTCGAGCTGAAAATCATTCAACGTTGTGAAAAGGTGAGCATTTCGAAATCCGCTCTCAATCATCCCATTAACGATCTGGATACCTTCATCAACCGGATAGTTCTTGACAATATCGCGCTGTGAGTATTTTGCCTGAACAAATAGACGTGGGCCTTTTCTGGTTTCGATCTGCCGTACGAGGACCTTTTGCAGTTGCGGTTCGACACCCTTATAATTTCCAAGCGTGAGCTTTACAAACGTGCCTTGCGCCAGCGATATGCTTAAGGCATCTATGAATTTCTGTCGGGCATCTTTCATAATGCTCTAAGTGAAAAGACTAACATAAATGAACGAGAGCTTATCACTCATTCAAACAAAGCGGTTCGTCGGCGGAACTGCATATCTGCTCCGCGAAACTTTCGAAGGTTCACTTGAAGGAACGCCAAGCGCATATCTTGATAGAGGTGTCGGTTTTTTTGCAACACTCGACAACATTTCAGCGGAACAAGCATCGAAAGATCATTTTGGAACTACCGTCGCCGCGCAGACCGAACACGCAAAGTTCTATTTGGATAGGCTTTGCGAATACATGAATGGCCGCACGGAAGAAGTTAACTGGGAGGATAGTTGGCTTATAGAGAGAGTTAACGAAGGTGAGTGGAATGCGTTGCGGCAGAGTGTTCGGGCAGCATATCAGAACGCTCTAATATGTCTTGCTCAAGAACGCGAATGGACCGAAATGCAGATCGGAATGGCATTGGGGCTTCTCGCGCACAGCGCGTATCATTTGGGAGCCATCCGACAGATAGCAAAAACAATTTAGCCTATTTGTGTAACCACCAAACACAAATAAAAATACAGTGTCGATATTTCTCCTGAACATAGCTGTTTTCTATAGCTTTATAGACACTTATCCTTCTTAGTAGATATCTTTTTCTGATCGTTTCCTGAGCTGAATGTGTGTTGCGGTGGCTTGATAAAACATATTCTGTTTTACCCGCAAGTGTTATATTTGTACATATGATTAAACCACTGGTCCTAACCTTTAGTCTCGTATTATTTCTTTTGTCAGTTGTTAACTCACAAGTTCCAATCTCGACTCAGGTTGCGATACTAAAGGTCGAGGATGCCAGGGACTTTGATGCACTAAAGCCGTTCTTGGCCAGCAAAGATCCGGCTGTACAGGAACGCGCCGTGATTGCCGCGGGACGGATCGGTAATTCGGCAGCGGTTCCTGAGCTTGTCAAGATCTTTAAGGACAAGGCAGAGACGCCAAACGTTTTGCATTCAGTTGTGTTCGCGATGGGCGAGATCGAATCGATAGCTGGAGCCGAGATGATAATAGACATCTTAAAGTCAGAGTCAGGCTTTGCAAAGAGGGACCGTGTCATGCTTGCCCGGGCTGTGGAGGCCGCGGGGAAGATAGCTGCCGCAAATCCGAACGAAGCTGTTTCGAAGGAGTTAGGTCTCGCTGTTGTTAGGGTGCTCAACGAAGAACGCGAGGAACGCGCGATTTCGCCTTCGACCGAGGTCGTCCGTGCCGGCGCAACGGCAATTCTCCGAAGTCGACCCGAAGCCGGAGCCGAAGCGTTAACGGCATTCATGGGTCATTCGGACAACGCGTTGCTCGCCGATGTGTTGAATGCGCTCGTACGGCTTCGTTATAAAGGGGCAAATGAAAAGGCCCGCGAACTTTTGACAAAAAGCGCCGATCCGATCGTGCGTGCTAATGCGGCCCGACTACTCGGTACCGGCGAGGACAAGGCTTCGGCCGAACTCCTCGTAAATGCTGCGACGAATGACAAAGACGGCCGTGTTCGTGTTTCTGCGATACGCTCGCTCGGTGCATTGAAGATAGCGGCAACTGGAGAGCCTTTGATCAAATACGGCGCCACACTAATGCAGAACTATTCAAAGGCTGCAAAGCCGGACCTCATTCCAGCGGAACACAGTGAGTTTGTCGAACTGGCAGTTGCTCTCGGCCAGATAATTCCCGGCAGCTTTAACGAAAATGCGGTCAAGCTATTCAGAGAATTTGGAAAGTTCGATAAGGGTATGACGCCCGAAGTATATGTAGCGCGGGTACGCATAGCACCCGGCAGGGGTGATGGAGACGCGCCGGAACTTACAAACTGGAAGCAGTATCGGACGCTTGCGCTGATAATAGGCGAATTCGCGAACATCGAGCCGACAACCGAAGAAGGTAAGACAATGAAAGCCGAAGCCCCGACCGTACTCGGTCCGCTGGCAAAGGCCTATGCCGAAGCAGATCCAAAAGACGAGGCCGACACGATAATGGCGGCTCCTGACGTGCTAAACGCGTACGCCCGCTTCAAAACGGACGACCTGGGAGAGATCCTTCGAAAGGCACTTCTCAACAAGGACGTGCAGATCAGGGCCACTGCGGCTTCGCTGATCGCTGAACTGCCGCCGACAAAAGAAAATGCCGATGCAGCAAAAGCCGCTTTCGGACGTGCTTTGGTCGATGATAAGACTGAAGATGATGCGTCGCTTGCCCTGCTTTCCTCTGCAGTAAAATTGGATACGCCCGGTTCGTTCGATGCGATCCGTCTTGCTTTAAATTCATCTAACCATCTTGTTCGGAAACGGGCGTATGATCTGATAGTCGCGAACAAGCTCACGGAAAGTTTTAAAGATGCTACAAATCGCGTCGAACCGCTCCGGAACTATGATCCGCGCAGCGGTTCAAAGCTCGGGGTCATCCTAAACACGGACGCCGATTACAGACGGGCGGCCGGACGGAAGAACGGATCGGCGAAGGCTGTGCTGACGACACAAAAGGGAACATTTACCATTGATCTTCTGCCTGAGGAGGCGCCGCTAACCGTTGATAACTTCATCAAGCTGGCAAACGCTAAGTATTTCGACGGACTCGAGGTGCACCGCGTCGTGCCGAATTTCGTGATGCAGGACGGCGATCCGCGCGGCAATGGGTCCGGCGGTCCAGGTTGGAATATTCGCTGTGAGGTCAATATGGTGCCCTACGGGCGCGGCGTGGTGGGAATGGCCCTAAGCGGGAAAGACACCGGCGGCTCGCAATGGTTCATAACCCACTCTCCGCAGCCGCACCTTGACGGCGGGTACACGGTGTTCGGCCGAGTGAACGAAAATGATATGAAGGTCGTAGATAACATTGTCCGCGGCGATAAGATCCTGACCGTGCGGATAGTAGAAAGATAGTATGAATGACGCCCAGCTCGACCGCCGGCAGGTTCAGATTGACGAAGGCCTTGATAGCTTGGCCCATTACCTTGACGGCCTTTTCCGTATCCCGGGCACGACTTGGCGTTTTGGGCTTGATTCGCTGATCGGACTGGTGCCCAACGTTGGCGATACGCTTACGTCCTTTGCTTCTTTCTATATTTTACTTGCAGGCGTGCGTTACGGTGTGCCAAAGATCACTCTTCTTCGAATGGGTTTCAATATCGGGCTTGATTACCTGGTCGGGATGATCCCCTTCCTCGGCGATGCTTTCGATTTTGTTTGGAAGTCGAACAAGCAGAATATGGATCTGATCCGAACGCGGGCGACCGGAAAGGTCGGCACTACAACTGACTACCTTTTTGTGCTCGGGATCATCGGTTTGCTCATACTGCTTCTGATAAGTTCGATCTTAGTGAGCATTTACATAATCAGCGTTATATTTTGGGAGATCTTTACAGGAAATATCTGAATTTATACTTTCACAGATAAATACTTAGGGGAACTGATGTTCGGCCAATACCTGAGATCATTTCCCCATTCATTCGTTTTTGGTGTGCTCTAACCACCGGCGGCTTCGGCTTTTGGTACGAACAACTTTTCTAGAGCGGTTTGCAAAACGGTAACCCCGAATTCACCGGCGGCACGCGTTTTCAATTTTCCTTCCGCGTCGAAAAGATAATAGACCGGTACCCAGCCCTGTTCATTCTGAAAGGCACCTTTCAATTTATGTAGGCTGTCCACCGCCACGGGTTCGGTGATGTTGTTATCATGAATGGCCAGACCCACCGTATCCAGATCCGTATCGGCCTCATAACGCGGCATATGGACGGCCACGGTTTGCAGCCCGTTTTCACTATACATCCTGATCAGTTCCTGAACCTGCGGCATTTTGTCTTTGCAAATACCGCACGATACCGCCCAGAAATGAACAAGTACCGGTCTGCCCTGTATGGCTCTTCTCGTCTCCTCAAGCGAACCGTTGAACCAAGTAGTTGCCCCTTCAAATGAGGGCATCATATCGCCTAACTTCATTGACATAGTCTTCTCCCCCGTGATCCGTGTCTGAGAGAATGCGGATCTCGTCCTGACGGGCGTTCGACAAAAGACGAATTATCTCAACACCTTTTTCGACCTTTTCGAGCGGACTCTCGATCGTCCGGGTGTGATACCGCATTATGCGGCGCACTATCTCGCGAATGTGAAACCCCGGATACGCGTTATAGCTGATGTATCCTATACCATTCTGTGCTAAACATTCGGAGTAGATGGTTAATATGCGTTCGCGCACTTCTTCAGGAACCCATGAAAACAATCCGTGAGCAATGATGAAATCGAATTTGCCTAACTCGTTTGGATCGATCGCTAAAATATCCAGGCATTGAAACTTGATGTTTTTCAAACCTAGCCGCTGTTTTGTGTCATCAGCTTTTACGATGTGAACTGAAGAAAGGTCGATCCCAAGAAAACTGCTTTCGGGATGCGTATATGCAAATGAGATAAGGTTTGTCCCGTTGCCGCAGCCAAGCTCAAGCACTCTG